>NZ_JBNFUA010000006.1:0-1408 GCF_049943195.1 Staphylococcus caseorum | reverse complement strand
CAGAACGAAATGAGCGTTAGCGAATGAAGTGGCTAGCAAATACGACGCTTGCCAAAACTTCAATTAACTTGTGATATGAGAAATACTTTTGACGAGCAAAGAAATAATGATAGCTACTTCAGTAGCGATTGGTGCAGTTGTAACTTGGATTAATCCAAGTTAACAACCAATCCAAATCATTACTTTCGATATCGTGAAGTCAAAAGGAAATTAAATTACAAGTTAATTGAAGTTGGGATTTGATTTATGGATTTTAGTAATCACATTTTTGATTACTGTTTTTGTATTTAATCTTTGGATTTTTCGAACCTAGGGGGGCAACTACGACCCCCCCTAGGTTGGTCACTGGTCAGAGGTCAAAACTCTGTATCCCTTGCGCCTCTAAGGCTGAAAGGGTATAAATCGCGAAACATCAACGGAGAGTAAGGCTCAACCCGGTTTTTTGATAAAAATACATAAATTTCTTACACTTTAGTTATAAATGTGTTAGATTGTTTTATAAGGGAATTCGTATTTATAGAAAATTGTTGAGGTGAAAAAATATGGCTGAAAAACAAGAAAAAAAACGAATTATGATAACTTTGAATCAAGAAGTTTTTGAAAAAATAGAAGTTTTATCTAAAGAAACAGGTTTAAGTAAATCTGCTTTGATTACAATGTGGGTTAATGAACAAAAAAAGGCATAAAAATAGTCGCCAGGGCAAATGGCGACTAAGAAATAAATTATACTTATAAGTGAGGTAATTATAACATGAGTGAAAAGAGAGATACAAGAACACGTAATTGGACATTTTTTGTTTATCCGGAATCTGCACCTGAAAATTGGAGAGATGTTTTAAACGAGATGCATATACCGTGGATAGAAAGTCCATTACATGATAAAGATGTAGATTCTAATGGAGAACTGAAAAAGGCTCATTGGCATATATTAATATTATTTGCTTCTAAAAAGTCTTATGAGCAGGTTAGAGAGATTACTTTAAGGTTAAAGGCACCAAATCCTCAAAAGGTTATGGATCTGAAAGGTATGGTGCGTTATTTTGCTCATATGGATGATCCTAATAAGTTTCAGTATAGTAAGAGTGAAATAATAGGTCATGCTGGTGCTGATCCTTTAATATATCTTTCTGCCAATTCTGGAGAGAGATATCAATTAATTAAAGAAATGATTAGTTTTGTTAAAGAAAATGATATTGATGAGATTCAAGACTTAATAGATTATGCTATGGAAAATAGATTTGATGATTGGTTTCCGTTACTTTGTGATAATTCAGCGTTTATTATGAATAATTATATTAAATCTATTAGACATAGAATTAGATGAATTTGAATTAGCTAGCCAAAATGGCTAGCTTTTTGCGTTAGCAAAAATAAAGGGTCTGGGATATAATCCCAGGAAGGGTATTTG
>NZ_JBNFUA010000005.1:0-2486 GCF_049943195.1 Staphylococcus caseorum | reverse complement strand
GTTGAGAAGAACCCTTAACTAAACTTGCAGACGAATGTCGGCATAGCGTGAGCTATTAAGCCGACCATTCGACAAGTTTTGGGATTGTTAAGGGTTCCGAGGCTCAACGTCAATAAAGCAATTGGAATAAAGCAATCTTGGCTTAATGACCTTTATGCTTTTCTTTTGCTTTTTGTTTTTTGATTTTACGTTTTCGTGTTTTTTCTTCTTCTTTTTGAAGCTTGTTTCTTTTTTTAGAACTTTTTTTATTGAGTTCTTGCTCTTTTTTTAATGCCTCTTGTGATTGAGTGGTAATCACTTTTTTCTTTTGCTCTTTTGCTACCTGTCGTTGCAATCTTTTTGGATTAATTTTTTTATCAGATGACTTACGTTTAGTTTTTACCTTGCTTTTATTTACTAAATTTAAAAGGTCTTTGTCTATGAATTTTAAAATAGTTTCTCTATCAGGTTCTGTGCCAAATGTATATTTAGCAAAAACTGATTTTTGATTTTCTGTATATTCAACTAATCCGATAAAAAATTGTCCATCATGAAAAATTGTAAGTTTCATGTTGTCCCTCCTCTGTTTTAAATGAAATGAAGGACGACCTGAGGAGGAAGGTTACTGACAAAATTTATACTTTGCATTGGGACTACCAACCCAATTGTGTTTTTACATTTCATATTTTGATATTAACAAAATAATATCGTGGTTTAGAAACGAGTTGAAAACGAGTTTCTTCTTGTCTTGATACTATTAGAAATAACTCAAAGATATATAAAGTCGTTTCAACGTTGCTATATCAATGTTTTTTCGTTTTTTTAGTGTATAATATATCGGTTGACATAAAAAAACTCCAGTAATAAGATTAAAGTGTCGAGCTAAAATCTAATACTGGAGGTCTTTTTATATGCAAGACAATCATACAAAATATATAGACGAAAATCAAGATACTGAAACATTAAAAGATATTGCCAAAAGTGGTAAGCAACGCCCATGGAGAGAAAAGAAGATTAATAATGTTAGTTATGCAGATATACTTGAAATCTTAAAAATCAAAAAGGCTTATAACGTAAAACAATGTGGTAACGTCTTAGAGTTCAAGCCAACGGATGAAGGTTATTTGAAATTACATAAGACATGGTTTTGTAAATCGAAATTGTGTCCTGTTTGTAATTGGAGGCGTTCGATGAAAAATAGTTATCAAGCTCAAAGAGTGATTGAAGAAGTGGTTAAAGAGAAACCAAAGGCACGTTGGTTATTTTTGACGTTATCAACTCGAAATGCGATAGATGGAGAACATTTAGAAGAAAGTTTAAAGCATATGGCTAAAGCTTTTAATAAATTAAAAATGTATGCAAAAGTTAAAAAGAATTTAGTGGGTTTTATGCGTTCTACAGAAGTTACAGTAAACGAAAAAAATGGTAGTTATAATCAGCATATGCATGTTTTATTGTGTGTTGAAAGTAAATATTTTCGTGGATCTGAAAATTATATATCGCAAAAAGAGTGGTTGAGTTTTTGGAAAAAAGCATTACAAATTAATTATGAGCCTGTGGTAAATGTTAAAGGGATTACTCCAAATCAAAAAGGCGATAAAGATATTCAAGCAGCAATCAAAGAAACCTCAAAATATTCGGTTAAGTCATCTGATTTTTTAACTGATGATGATGAAAGAAATCAAGAAATCGTGAATGATTTGGAAAAAGGTTTATACCGAAAGCGCATGTTAAGTTATGGTGGATTGCTTAAACAAAAACATAAAATTTTAAATTTAGACGATGCCGAAGATGGCAATTTAATCAATACAAGTGACGAAGATAAAACAACAGACGAAGAAGAAAAAGCACATTCAATTACGGCAATTTGGAATTTTGAAAAACAAAATTATTATTTAAAAGATTTGAAACGTTAGCTAAAAAGCTAGCGTTTTTTTATGTCTTTTTGCCCCTGCGGGAACTATAGCGTTCAACCGGCATGGTTGACCAGTTTTCATGTTAACTTTTAAGTTTGCATGTAAATGGGCAGTGTTTATTTTTTTCTGCCCAGTTTGCTAAATTTTTAATTTGCATATAACTGGGCAGTGTCTAAAAAATTAGTCACTGGTTTTGCTCGAATTTTAGTTTGTGAAATTAAGATATATTTATTTGGCTCATATTTGCGTTTTAAAAGCTTATGTAGGTTTTTAGGTATAAAACTATATGATTTACCCCTAAATCTTTAAAATGCCCCCTTAAAATTCAAAATAAAGGTATTTAAAATTTAAATAGTTCTTGTGATAAAGTTTGCTAAAAAGGAGGTTGTATTTTTTTATGTGGTTACGTTTTTCTGTGCAATTACTTTTGTCTATTTTGATGCTAGTTTTTATATATCAACAAATAAATCAAAGTCATTTAGATTTTTGGTTTATTATTTATTACTTATTTTTTATGGCTGTGGTTTTATTTTGGAAACCTTCAGAAAACAAAAAATAGACGATGCATTTATGCCGAGAAAATTTATTGAA
>NZ_JBNFUA010000004.1:0-7909 GCF_049943195.1 Staphylococcus caseorum | reverse complement strand
GTAGAGATGGTACTAAAATTATAATACCTTAAAGTTGCAATATTAAACATAGTCGCTTTAAAAACTTTTAATATGTTAGTCTCTTGAGTTTTGTTAACCCTGTTGTATTTGCTTATTTTTGTTGTGTGTCAACGGTAACGGAATGAGCGTAGCGATATGAGTATAAGAAGTTGATACACTTGCACTTACTCGCCACACTAAACGCAGTGGAATTGGACAACCTCCAATTCCCTGCAGTTTGAACGGCGAGTTCAAGAAGTTTTTTGATTTTACTTTTTTGGAAAAAAGTAATGATCTAGGTTTTTAAAATAACTATAAATTCGTTCAGAATTTATTCATTCTTGAAGTGGTTTTGAATTAGATTTTGAAATGGGGCAAAATTGCCCCGAACTTTATATAATCTTTTTAAGAACTTTTTAAACCCTTTTTAGGTGCCCTTTTAACCTTACTGCGAGAAGGGTTTTCAGACCCTAAAGGAGTAGTTTTGTAACAATAAAGGGGTAGTTTTGTAACAGTAAAGGAGTAGTTTTGTAACAGTAAAGGAGTAGTTTTGTAACAGTAAAGGAGTAGTTTTAAAAAAGTCACTCCTTTAATCTCTTGACATTGTATTATCAGAGGTTTAGAGTGACTTTAAGAAATAAAAAAGGAGTACAACTGGGAATTGTACTCCTTTTCAAATTTATTTTATTCTACTAGGAGTGATTATAACATGACTGGAGAAACTGTTGTGTATCGAAACGAAATGAATTTAGTACCTTTAAGAAAATTTACAAGTACAGAAGTAGATTTGTTTTTTACTCTATGTAATAAGCTCAAAGAACAGGACACACGTAGACTAGAAATATATTTTGATGAATTAAAACATCTTAGTAATTACTATTCTCGCTCACAAGATCGTTTTGTGAAAGATTTAGAGCATGTATACGATAAAATGTTGAATTTAACTTATACAGAACGTAATGGAAAATCATTTAAAAAGTTTGTTTTATTTACATCGTACGAAGTGGATGTTGAAGAACAACAGCTAGCAATTAGTATTAATAGTGATTTGAAGCATATACTCAACTCTATTACAGCTGATTTTACTAAATTTGAACTACAAGAAATGACTTATCTCAAATCAACATACGCTAAAAACATGTTTCGACTACTGAAACAATATAAAAGTACTGGTTATTTAAAAATTAGTGTTGAAGATTTTAGAGAACGTTTAGATGTTCCTAAATCTTATCGTATGACCGATTTAAATAAAAATATTTTTACGCCAATAATTAATGAATTAAGCTCAATTTTTAAGGGGCTAAATATAAATAAAGTTAAAGCTAAAAAAGGTCGTAAAATTGAGTGGTTAGAATTCACTTTTGAGCCTGAGAAACGCATTCATTCAAAGCGACAACCTGAAATGGCGAATATAGGTAAGAAAACACAAAATATAAATCGTGAGATGACGCCAGAATGGTTAGAAAATAAAAAGTATGAACCTATCAAACCCAAAACAACTGAATTTACAGAACAACAAAAAGAAGCGTTTTTAGAAAAAATGAATATAAATGGAAACTATAGGGCGAACAAATAAAGTAGGACGTGTTATTTGATGAAAACGGTAAAAGAAGTTTCTGAAAGTTTAAATGTTTCTAAACAAACAATTCACTATCACTTAAAAAATTTACCATCAAATTTAAAAGTTAAAAAAACAGGCAATAAATCGTTAATAGATGATAGTGTAATAGCTTATTTAGAGTCGATTTTGAATAAAAAATCGACAAAAGAATCGACAAACAAATCGTCAAACTTTGACGAAAAATCGACAAAAGAATCAACAAACAAAAAAGAACCTATGAAGGCACGTCATGACAGTTATATTGATAAATATATCGCACACTTAGAATCAGAAATTCGACAAAAGAATCGACAAATTGACGATTTAACAATTGCCTTAAAACAAGAACAATCTTTGAACTTAAATAGCCAAAATATATTAAGTCATAACGACCCTACAGAAACTGACGATTTAAATACAAAAGAAGAGATTTTTGAGACAAAAACACCAGATCAAAATGAACAAAAACAGTCTGTTTTCTCAAAATTATTCAAAAAAAAGTAACATAGATTTGAGTAAACTAAAGTTTTTAATAAGAATGACTATTCTTATTAAAAAAGCGAATTATAAATCCTTTCATGAAAGTAATCTCCTTTCTTATATATTGATTGTGTAATAAGGATTAATGTCTATTATCCTTGTCATACCAGTATATATAGCGTGCTTTCAGAAAAATGAACTAAGTTTCTTTTTGGAAACTATTATGTTATTATATAATTAACAAATGAGTTACAACTTAGTATATACAGAAAGCCCCCACACGCCGGCAAGCTAATGTGGGGGCTTTTATTTTATCCCTTAAGTTGATCAAATATATAGTTCGCAACTATACCAGCAACAACTGACGAGATAAAACCTAAGACAAATGAGATTACAACAAGCATATACAGCACCCCCCTTTCTGCACAGGAAGTGCTTTTCTAGTATAACAAAAATGTATAAGTTCATACGATACTTTAGGAATTTGAATAAAGATACAAAAACAACATGTATGAAAATAGATGAAAACGTGTTAAAACAACGATGTATAAAATGTGTATAAACCATAGTAAATAGAAAAAGCCCGAAACATTGATTTAACAGTGTTTCGGGCTTTTGATTTGGTTAACATAATAAAGCCTTATAGGTAGTTGAATTACATAATCTATTCATCTACAGTAATTTGTTATTTCTTTGCATAAATTTAATTCTTTTAAGTTATTTTCTATATCTTTTTTTTCTTTATTAGTATAAATTTTTGCATTTGGAGTTATACATGGGACTAAATTGGAAACTAATTTATTTTGATAATCTATACTTTTAAATAAAACATAGGCTCTTCTCATATGAGTATCGGTAGTAACTAATGTGATCGAATTAAATTTCCTTTTATTAACAATATCCATTGAATATAATGCATTTTCTATAGTGTTTTTAGAACGTACTTCTTCAATAATTTGATTTTTTGGAACATTATGTTTTTGAAGCCAAATCTTCATAGCTTTCGCTTCTGTTACATTCTTATTGGGATTTCCTCCTGAAACAATAATATAAGCTTCTTTGTTATGATTAAAAGCTTTTAACGTTGCTTTCAACCGTTTTATTGACACATCTTCTAACTGACCATCATCATTTAATTTTGATCCAAGAGTAATAAAAACATGACGGCTTTTACTATCGACATTTGTTACCTGAGAATTAAGTGTTAAATAACCTATATTTTCTGGGGTCCATTGTTTAAAATTCATATTTTCATCCAACTCTTTGCTAGGAATTATAAAATTAAATGTAGTAAGTATTGAAAGTACTAATAAGATTTTTTTTATATAATTCATTAGATCTCTTTAATAATTTTATAAATGTTTTCAACGTTATTTCCTTGAGTAAATTCAACCATCTCTTTAAATCTACTCACATGATATTTTTGTTGGGGTTTATTATAATTATTCTCTATTAAATTTACCATATGATCATCCATATTGTAGGTTACATCACCGAATACATTATAGCTTTGTAAAATATTTTGAGAGCTATATTGCTTTTCAGCATTTTCTTTATCTCCCCAAAAGAAAATCACATTGCTGCCTCCTGCAAAAGCATAAAAACAAACAGATGAATAATCAGTTATAACAACTTTAGACTCTAGTAGTGCATTTTTGATATTTCCTATATATAAATGGGGTTCAATGATTTTAAACATATCAGGGAATTGTTCTTCTAATATTTCTTTAGCTTTAGGATGTAAAATAATATTGATATTTACCCCTTTTAAAAAAGGAGACTTATCTATTAAACTTATAAACTGTAAGTATCTATCTAAATAAGAATCTTTATCTATATTTCCAGTCAAATCCCAAGGACGCCATGTAAGAATAAACGAAATAGAGTTTTGTTGCATATTATTATTTACATATAAATCTAAATTAGGAGTCCCAGTTTCAATTAATTGTTCAGTATTATAATCAGTATATTGTTTAAATAACTTAGTTTCTAATTTTGAATTTGTTACAATATAATCAGGTGCAATAGGAACTTTAGGATTATAGTAACCTCTTTCAAAAACATTGGTTGCTAATGATATACCATGCTGCAAAAATATTTTTTTATTATTACTTAATATTTTTTTCTTTAGTAATTTACTATTATCATATAAAGATCTAAACATATGCGTTGGTAAATCTGATGAGATTATTCTATTTGCTTTAAATATATACATAAATGATTTTATTGAATTATGAGCTAAAACTTTTTTCTTACCAAACTTTTCAACCATTTCCTGAAAATCAGGGCTGTCTTTATCTAATATAAACAAAGAATTTTCATCATTATTTTCTATTGAGTATTTGAATACCTCATATGCAGATTCACTAGCACCTTTACTGAATTTTTCAAAATATATATCTTTATTAGATATATTAAATAAACTTAAAAATTTCCCTATTTTTTCTTTAATAGAAACAGTGATTGGTAAGTAATCCGTCATAACTATTACTAACTGCCCTGTTATTGATTTCCTTAAAAAAAGTGAAACACCTTTTTT
The DNA here is from genome assembly GCF_049943195.1 of Staphylococcus caseorum. Lineage (NCBI taxonomy): Bacteria > Bacillati > Bacillota > Bacilli > Caryophanales > Staphylococcaceae > Staphylococcus > Staphylococcus caseorum. The sequence goes on along the minus strand of NZ_JBNFUA010000004.1, from coordinate 3,290 downwards.
TATTAATTGATGTCTTGGCGTACTAAAAACGTAATGATTGCGATTATATTTATCATAACCGCCCTTTTTTAATTGATAATAATAGTTTAAGTTATTTTCAGTAACACTCTTTATATAGAGAGGGTTATTAATTTCACTACTTTTATTATATTTTACTAACAAGTCCTGATAAGGAATTTTAGAAAAGCCTAAGTGAATAGGTAAAAGTATTTTACTAGTAGATTCACCAAAAATTTGTCGTATCTTTTTGGGAAATAAATATGAAAAATCATAATTTAGTGTTTTTTCGTAACCTATAGATATATTTAATTTCTTCATATTTGAGTATCTAAAACGAATTACCCCTAATATATATAGCGATTTCATAAAGGAAAAAGCAAAAATTCTATGTGGAGGTATTGATTCAGCTTTTTCCAAGACATTTTCCAAAGATAAACTTTTATGTGGTTTGACAATCATAAAAGAAACTCTGTCATGAGGATCTATATAAACAGCTATTTTAGTCCCTTCTATCCTAGGATTGTCAATAACTTCTAAGATCTTTACTTGCTTCAAAGAATTAGGAAGTTTTAAAATTTCTTTGTTCTTGTATATATAAAACTTTTTATAAGGTAATCTATTTTTTTTATTTATTACTTTAGTATAATTAAAGTCATGTAAATTTTCTTTTAAATATACATTGCTATTTACAATCTCTAAGTACATTTTATAGCTCCTTAATAATTAGTGTTAATTTTATAATTTTAACACTAATTTGGTTTTTAAAAATACTTTTTAGTAAATTTAGTTTTATATTTCTTTTATTTTTTCTTTAGTATTTCAATATTGGCTAGTAATTAAGCAATAATTTTGTTTACACAAAAATACATAAAGGGTATGGGATTAATCCCATCAAGCCGGTATATTCAGAACGAAGTGGCTAGAATATACGACGCTTGCCAAACCACATTATGACTTGAAATTTTGTTGATTATCATATAATCTACAAATATAGAAAGTCATATATTTCGAAGAAACGTGGTGGGATTGAATGAGTGAACATGATAATAATTTGGCTAGCGATTTGTCTGTTGGGGAAAACCGAAAACCCAACCGCAAAGAGCCAAAACAAATTAGTTTCAGAGTGAGCGAATCCGAATATGAAAAGTTAAGGTCATCTGCCGAAACTTTGAATATGAGTGTGCCGAATTTCGTTAAGAAAAAGGCGCATGGTAGTCGATTGGTAGCGCCCAAATTTGATAAAGAGACGCGACAATCGATTGCCAAAGATTTAAGTAAGTTGGGTGCGAATGTGAATCAGATTGCTAAATATTGTAATCAACATCAACATGATGCACCGAATTATGAAGGCTTGGAATATAATATCAATGCAGTACGTGAAAGGTTGGATGAGATATGGCAAAAGATAAATTAAGAATTATATTTAACATTATTTTAGTTGTTTTGGTTTTAGGATATGGTGCTTTTGTATTATTCACAGATTACGGAAATGCAAAATGGTCACTTATTTTTATTGGTATTTTAATTGTTGTTGGAGTTTTAAGAGATATCATTACACCTAAACCAACAAGTAGTGATGAAAATGGCAACAACTAAATTAGGTAATACCAAATCAGCAAGCCGAGCAATCAATTACGCAGAGAAACGTGCAGAAGAAAAAAGTGGTTTGAATTGCGATATAGATTACGCTAAATCAGCTTTTAAAGCCACACGCTCTTTATATGGCAAAGAAGATGGGATTCAAGCGCATACGGTTATTCAGTCATTCAAACCGGGCGAAGTTTCGCCAGAGCAATGTAATCAAATCGGTTTAGAATTAGCCGAGAAAATAGCACCAAATCATCAAGTCGCAGTTTATACGCATACAGATAAAAAACATTACCACAACCACATTGTGATTAATTCTATTGATTTAGAAACTGGAAAAAAATATCAAAGTAATAAAAAACAACGTAAGTTCGTTAAACAAGCTAATGACAGTGTGTGTCATGCCCATGGATTATCAGTTCCAGAAAAACAAAGAGAGACACGTTACACACAAGCTGAATATGAAATCGGAAAAGAAGCTCAAAAAGGGAATAAACCCATACCTTGGAAAGAACAAATTCGTATGGTCATAGATGAAACACAAGCGACCAATTATGAACAGTTAGGCGCTGATTTGCTACAGAACGGCATAAAAATTGAACGTATCACTGAAAAAACGATTACTTACAAACATCTTGAAGAAGATAAAAAAGTACGGGGCAGTAAACTAGGTGAAAAATACGATAAAGGGGGCTTAGAACGTGGGTATGATGGACGAATTAAATCCAGAGAACAAGAAAATACTAGAGAAACTGGACCAGATAGAAAAGCAAATCAATCAGAATGGGACAACTTCGCAGACAACACCAGAAAACTTGAACACGATAGAAGAAGTTCTGAAGCAGCAAGACTTGCTCATGAGAAATCTCTCCGAGATAAAGAAGAACGAGAAAGAGAGAGAAAAGAATCACAAAGCATTGTTAGAGAATCTAAAGGATTCGACCTCGAACTTTAATCAAGCAACTAAAAATACCGAGGATAAATTTATAAGTGTAGCGAGAAGTTATTTAAGAAAATTGGATACAGACAACCAAGAACAAGATTTCAAACAAGCCTTTAATGAAAAATTTAAAGACCTAGATAAACAAGCAAGTGATTTATTTGAGCATTATAAAAAACATAATGACCAAGCCAGAAAAGAAACAAACGAATACAAAAAGGCGATTACGGATCGCTTAGATAAAAAAGATACAATCGTTGAGAATTTAAATAAATCCTTAGATATTATGACAAAAGGCGTTCTATCTTTATTTTTTGTTGTCGCAATCATTGCTTTAGTTTCGTTGGTAACCGGTCCGATTAGTGCGTTTTTTGGCATTTCACAAGGTTATGACTTTATTAATCATGAGATAGCGACAAAAGAGAGCATTTGGAGATATTTATGGGGTGTTTTATATGTTGTACCGTATGCTTTTTTTGGTTTTCTTATATATGGTGTTTTAAAAGCATTTAACGCCATAAGATGGAAATGAGGTGTAAATCATCATAATAAGCGCTTATATTTCTAAAAACCCCTTTAAAATCCAAAATAAAGGTACTTAAAAAGCCATTTCAATATAAAACTGAAATGGCTGAAATAAAGGAAATGCCTTGTTCATTAATAATACCTATAAAAATACTATGTGAATTTCATTCTAATTTCAAATTAAACGACTACTATTAGTTTTCCTGCTAATAGTAGTCAGTGTGAAATGAAGCGTTAA
>NZ_JBNFUA010000003.1:0-9512 GCF_049943195.1 Staphylococcus caseorum | reverse complement strand
GCAAATACTCACTTGTATTTGCTATTTTTTCGCAGAAAAAATCACAGGGGGATTGGGGGCGTTTCCCCCAACAAGCAAGAAAATATTGGCACGAAGTGGCTATACTTTTCAGTGCTTGCCAAACCACTTAAATAATGATTTGAAGTTAATATTATGTTATAATATTAACTAAAGATTATTATTTATTTTACGTAGTAAAGGTGGTGGGATTGTGAACGAACAAAATGATAATTTGTCGAGCGATAATGCTGTCGGGAAAAATCGAAACCCCGACCGCAAAGAGCCGAAACAAATTAGCTTTCGTGTGAGTGAATCCGAATATGAAAAGTTGAAGTCATCTGCTGAAACTTTGAATATGAGTGTGGCTTCTTTCGTTAAGAAAAAGGCACAAGGCAGTCGATTAGTAGCGCCCAAATTAGATAAAGAGTCGCGACAATCGATTGTTAAAGGTTTAGGTACTATGGGGGGCAATATAAATCAGATTGCTAAATGGTTTAATCAACACAAAGAACAAGCAGTAAATTTACCAGAACAGAAATATGATGAATTAATTAATGGGTTTAATTCAGTTAAAAAGGAGTTGCATGAGATATGGCAACAACTAAAATAAGTTCGACCAAATCAACAAGTCGTGCAATTAATTACGCAGAAAAACGTGCAGAAGAAAAAAGTGCTTTGAATTGCGATATTGATTATGCAAAAAGCAGTTTTAAAGCAACACGTGAGTTATATGGTAAAACAAATGGCAACCAAGGACATGTAATCATTCAGTCGTTTAAACCTGACGAAGTAACACCGGAACAATGTAATCAATTAGGTTTAGAGTTAGCCGAGAAGATAGCGCCAAATCATCAAGTCGCAGTTTACACACATAACGATACAGATCACGTTCATAATCATATTGTGATTAATTCAGTTGATTTAGAAACAGGAAAGAAATTTTATAACAACAAGCAAGCATTAAAAGACATCAGACAGGCAAATGATGAAATCTCTAAAACGCATAACCTATCAATTCCAGACAAACAAGCACAAATACGCTACACACAAGCAGAACAAAACATTATGGATAAATCTGAAGATGTAAAAGCATCATGGAAAAATCAAATTAGAATAGCGATTGAAGATACCAAAGAACAAGCAGCAGATTTTGACGAATTTAACGAATTACTTAAACCAAAAGGCGTTGAAATCGCACGTGTAACAGATAAGACCATAACTTATAAACATATTGAAGAAGATAAAAAAGTGCGTGGTAGCAAACTTGGTAATGACTATGACAAGGAGGAGTTGGACGATGGCTTTAGACTTGAGAAACAAAGACGAAATCGACAGTCTGAACAAGAAATTAGACCAAATTTTAAAGCAACAAAAGGAGATTGGGACGAATTTAGAGAAGAAAACGAACGACGACTTAGATCCGAGCGAGAACGAAGAGAAAATGAGCGCATTAATGCAGAGAATGAAAGACTTAGAAGACAAAGAGAACAAGAGAGTCGAACAACACAATCAGTTAATAAAAAAGATAGAGGAATCGACCTCCACCTTTAATCAAGCAAGCGATGACTTGCATGTGAGATATAAATCAGTAGCTAACGCATATTTAAATAAAATAAATACCGATAATCAAGAACAAGACTTTCAAAAAGCCCTAGACAATAAGTTTAAAAAGATAGATAACAATACAAAAACACTTATGAATGGGGTAATCGAAAGTAATAAGCAGACAAGAACAGAAATACAAGAATATAAAAAAACACTTGAAGGTAAATTTCAAGATAACGATAAGTTGATAGGTAAATACAACAAATCGTTAAGTAAAATGAATCAAGGCATATTTTCTTTATTTTTTGTTGTTTTAATCGTCTCCCTAGTATCACTGATAACTGGACCAATAGGGGATATATTAATGCTTAACAGTTATGCAGACACCATTCATGATCAAATTGTGCAAGGTGAATCTATTTGGAGATATTTGGCTTATTTATTCTATATCATTCCGTTTATATTGTTATTCTTTATTCTGTGGGCATGTACGAAGTTTATAGACGCTTTAGATAATAAATTCTAGGATTTGTACCTAAAATCTCTATAAGCTCTAAATACCCCCTTAAAATTCAAAATAAGGGTATATAGTATTTATAAAGTTAAGGAGTGGAAAAATGTCTAACCGTGAAAAATTAAAAAAACGAATTAGTCTTGTATTAAGCTTAGCTCAAGTAATCGTTCAAGTTTGTATCGTTTATTTAGCTTATAAGCAATACAAACTATCTAAAGATTATTAATTATGATTTAAGGGTTTAGAACATGGTTCTAGACTCTTATTTTTGTATGTGTCAACGGTAACGGAATGAACAAAGTGAATGAGTATAAGGAGTTGATACATTCTCACTACTCGCCACACTAACTGTAGTGGAATTGGACAACCTCCAATTCCCTGCAGTTTGAACGGCGAGTTCAAGAAGTTTTTTGATTTTACTTTTTTGAAAAAAAGTAATGGTTTAGGTTTTTTAAATATAAATAAATTCTAATAGAATTTATACATTGTTTTTAAGTATTTTGAACTTGTGCATTTTGGGCTGGAACTTTTTAATATATTTTTAAAATCTTTTTAAACCCTTTTTAGGCACCCTTTGAACCTTACTGCGAGAAGGAGTTTCAGACCCTAAGGGGGACATTTTATCACACTAAGGGGGACATTTTATCACACTAAGGGGGACATTTTATCACACTAAGGGGGACATTTTATCACACTGTACAGGACGTAAATATAATTAGTCCCTTTTAGCATTTGACTGTTGCATTTATTTGCTTTATTATGGTTTTTAACAAATAAAAAAAGGGACTAACCTCTAATTAGTCCCTTTTAAAAAGATATATATACTGTATAGGAGTGATTATAACATGACTGGAGAGACTGTTGTGTACCAAAACGCATTGAATTTAGTACCTTTAAGAAAGTTTACAAGTACAGAAATAGATTTATTTTTCGCTATGTGTAATAAACTGAAAGAAAAAGACTGCGAAACATTAACGTTAACGTTTGATGAACTAAAAGAATTAAGCGCTTATAACCCAGATATAAGGCATATGGATAAATTCGTAGCTGATTTACAACACGTTTATAGTAAAATGTTAAATATTAATTACACAATTCGTACTGAAAATAAAATCACAAGTTTTGTTTTATTTTATAAATATGAAATTGACTTGAATGAAAAAACATTACAAATATCTACTGCACCAGAGTTAAAACATATCTTGAATGAATTAACTGGTAACTTTACTAAATTTGAACTTCAAGAGATGACACAGCTCAAATCAACTTACGCCAAAAATATGTTTAGGATTTTAAAGCAGTATAAGCATACTGGCTATTTTAAAATTGGAATGGACGATTTGAGAGAACGTTTAGATATCCCTAAATCATATAAAATGAATGATATTAACAAACGGGTATTCAAGCCAATTATTAATGAATTAGGTTTTATATTTAAAGACCTTAATATTAATAAAATTTCTGCTAAGAAATCACGTAAAATCGAATGGTTAGAATTTACTTTTGAACCTGAGAAACGTATTCATAGCAAGCGACAACCGGACATGGCGAATGTAGGTAAATCAAAGCATAATATTAATCGTGAGATGACGCCCGAATGGTTAAAAAATAAACAACATGAACAAAGTAATTCTGAAACCTTAGAATACACAGAAGAAGAACGCCGAGCGTTTTTAGAGAAAATGAACAAAAGCAAAGATGAATAAAAAAAGCCCCACCGATCAGACGTGATGGTTGGGGCTTTTTTTATTTATCTTTAATTTCCTCTTTATTTTTCCTTTTATTTTCTGTAGCTTTCTTTTTGTTTCACTATTTTCGGGTATTCGGATTATCGTGTGGAAAAACATTATAGCTGGTAGATTTTTGCTAAACTAAGGTCAGGCTAGTTGAAGAGTATCTTTTATTTTCTAAGTAATTGTGGTAGCATAAAAATGAACTAGAAAACTGTAGCTAGGGTTCCGCTATCTAGGTAGGTCAGTGACCGAGGGCTACATCTTTTACAATATGTAAAAGGCACCTATTGACATAAAAGGTCCGAGGGGGAAGGTTCAGCGTAGTTGTTATGCGTTGAAATCTTTCTCTTTGGCTCTTTTTTTATTATTTAGGAGGTATTTATCGTATGAAAAGGATCGATGATTTGAAAGCTGGTGTTGCAGTTATTATTTTGAATGAGGAGAACCAAGTTTTGTTGCAAAAAAGGTCCGATGTAGGACTTTGGGGTATTCCTTCAGGACATATAGAAATAGGGGAAACAGTTTCTGAAGCAGCTATTAGAGAAATAAAAGAGGAAACCAATTTAGATATTAGAATTAAAAAGCTTATAGGTGTGTACTCTGAGCCTGATTCTCAGGTTTTTACTTATCCAAATGGAAGAGTAGTGCATTTTATAACAACTTGTTTTCTTGCTGAAATTACTGGGGGTGAACTACGATGTAATTCTTCTGAGTCACAAGAAATTCAATTTTTTGAACAACAAAGTTTACCAAGAGACTTATTGAAAATGCATCCTCAATGGTTAAATGACGCCCTTGCCAATGATGACTTAGCTTTTATTCGTTAAAAAGTAAATCCTTGTTAAGTTAACGGGGGGATTAGTAAAAAGAGGGGTTCAGATAAAAAATTCCACACTATTTTCCGATTACCCCTATTTTCTTTGTTATCTATTAACCAATAAAAAAGACCTACTAGAGGAATAAAATATAATGCTAATAAAAATGCTAACGATAAATATCCTTCGAGCGAAAAGATATCTGACCAATTTACCTTTATGAACGCTTCTCTGTCATCATTTTCTTCTATACATAGGTTCTGTTGCAAAGTTGAATTTATAGTATAATTTTAACAAAAAGGAGTCTTCTGTATGAACTATTTCAGATATAAACAATTTAACAAGGATGTTATCACTGTAACCGTTGGCTACTATCTAAGATATGCATTGAGTTATCGTGATATATCTGAAATATTAAGGGAACGTGGTGTAAACGTTCATCATTCAACGGTCTACCGTTGGGTTCAAGAATATGCCCCAATTTTGTATCAAATTTGGAAGAAAAAGCATAAAAAAGCTTATTACAAATGGCGTATTGATGAGACGTACATCAAAATAAAAGGAAAATGGAGCTATTTATATCGTGCCATTGATGCAGAGGGACATACATTAGATATTTGGTTGCGTAAGCAACGAGATAATCATTCAGCATATGCGTTTATCAAACGTCTCATTAAACAATTTGGTAAACCTCAAAAGGTAATTACAGATCAGGCACCTTCAACGAAGGTAGCAATGGCTAAAGTAATTAAAGCTTTTAAACTTAAACCTGACTGTCATTGTACATCGAAATATCTGAATAACCTCATTGAGCAAGATCACCGTCATATTAAAGTAAGAAAGACAAGATATCAAAGTATCAATACGGCAAAGAATACTTTAAAAGGTATTGAATGTATTTACGCTCTATATAAAAAGAACCGCAGGTCCCTTCAGATCTACGGATTTTCGCCATGCCACGAAATTAGCATCATGCTAGCAAGTTAAGCGAACACTGACATGATAAATTAGTGGTTAGCTATATTTTTTTACTTTGCAACAGAACCTTATAGGGGATAAAAAACAAAGACACAACTTATAAGTTGTGACCTGATTTGCTCTGTTAATTATGGTTCTATGATATTTGGTGTTTAAGTATAAGAATAGTGTTGATGAATTTTATCTATCAACACCAAATATCATAGGCCCCAAAATTGTCTGACCAGTGTTCGGATTAATTTTACAATCTACCTTTCATGATGAAGTGTTTCGATGACAACGCGGTCTTCAAATGATAAAATAGTGGTGCCCATAAAGGTCCTTCTTTCTAGTGGAATGTTGTGATGACACCATTAAAGACCTTTATGGGTTTTTCTGTCCACTAAAATGTTCAACTTAAATTTTACAATCTATCAATTTTACAATCTACCTAAAAATAAAACATTCACATTACATAGTCCCTAATAAAAAAATAACCGATGAATCGACAAATGACGATAACGGTTATTTTTTAACAAACTTTTTATTTTAGTATTCGCCCCAATATTTAGACATTGTTTGTTTACCAACGCCAGGGTTGAAACTATTAGTTGGATCATTTTTCTTATAGTGCTTGATTAAGGCCGGTGCTGCCAAATATAGATGCCCAACATTGTGTTCGGCTGGATAAACAGCGTGACGCTCATCCAAAATTTTAAGCATTTCTTTTTTAAGTTCATGCGCATCGATGCCAGGTTTTAGAATATAATCCTGGTGCATAACGTGATCAAGTAAGTGACCATAATAAATTTTGTGTTCTATTTTGTCTTCAATCTCTTTAGGCAAATGCTCGAACCACTTATAATCATTACTTGCCAACGCGATATCTAGTGGCAAAATGTCAATACTATCCTGTTTTAATTCTTGATATCGAATCGCAACCCCAGCTGTTACATAGCGGTGAGTTTCCGCTTTACTGGTCTCATTGGCATCGGCTTCAAAGTAGTCGCCACTGGCTTTGTCAAAATAAGATTTGAGATACTCTCGCGCTTCTTCAATACCATTATCAGCCATTTTCAATTGTAGGTGATGGTCGTACTTTTCGTAATAATCATCTAACCGCTTTGGCATTTGATTAGGAAATAAATTACTTAATGTTTGAAGCAAACGATCTGGGAAATAAGGTTTGAAAAACGGAATGTGCTTCAAAAAGCGTTCGCCCCATGCTTTTAGCTTAAACATTTGGGGCAAATGACCCGTACCAATTTTTTCAATCACAATTAGTGAGTCTTTACCATATTTCTTGGCCAATTTATAAGCATTTTTATGCATATATTCACCAGAAACAGGCAATTCTTTGAATGTCGTCATAATATGGCGACGAATATCTTCCAACTCATCGGGATTATTCGTTCCAATGTAAAACATTTGTGTTTTTTTATCCATTGGGAATGTATCTAAGCGGACAGCCAATGCCGCAACGTGACCGGACGATCCAGATACTTCATACAATTGTTTAGGATTTGCATTATATCGAATAGGCTTATCAGATTCAACGTCACGCACAACCTGTTTATGATGGAACATTGAACCATGATGTTCAGTAGCTGGTACTTGATTCAAATCAAAATTGCGGTTCTGCAAATTAGTAATAATCTCTTCGGGCGTTTTGCCCAAATCAATGCCTAAATGGTTAACTAAGTGCATTTCGTCATGTTCATCAATCCAAACATACAATGATAGCTCTGTATAAGCTGGACCTCTTCTGATCAAAGCACCACCAGAATTGTTGTTAATACCACCAATGACCGATGCACCCAAATTAGATGAGCCAATGACTGAATGTGGTTCACGTTTAAGTGGTCGCAATTCATTTTCTAAGTGAAACAGTGTCGTACCGGGGAATGCTAGTACTTGTTCCCCATTATTGATTAACTGTAAATCTTTAATTTTCATGCCGTTCACAACAACTGCAGAACGGTCATAACCTGGGGCTGGTACGGATCCCTCAGTCAAACTAGTGTTGGCTGCTTGCATAATAATGATAATATTGTTATCATGCAAAACATTAAGCACACGCCACATTGCCATTAAAGTGGTTGGAAATACGACTGCAACTGCATCGCCCTTACCTGAGCGGTACCCTTTCCTAAAACGTAAAGATTTTGCCTTGTCAGTAATAACATTTTTTTTACCAACAACATTGACTAGTTCTTCGACTAAGTCCATATTAACTTCTCCCCTCTATAACGTTTGTAAAAAACGTTTTAATCATTACGCTTTCAATGATACGCTTTTTTGGTTCTGTTGCAAAGTTGAATTTATAGTATAATTTTAATAAAAAGGAGTCTTTTGTATGAACTATTTCAGATATAAACAATTTAACAAGGATGTTATCACTGTAGCCGTTGCGTTGTCTACTATCTAAGATATGCATTGAGTTGTCGTGATATATCTTAAATATTAAGGGAACGTGGTGTAAACGTTCATCATTCAACGGTCTACCGTTGGGTTCAAGAATATGCCCCGATTTTATATCAAATTTGGAAGAAAAAGCATAAAAAAGCTTATTACAAATGGCGTATTGATGAGACGTACATCAAAATAAAAGGAAAATGGAACTATTTATATCGTGCCATTGATGCAGAGGGACATACATTAGATATTTGGTTGCGTAAGCAACGAGATAATCATTCAGCATATGTATTTATCAAACGTCTCATTAAACAATTTGGTAAACCTCAAAAGGTAATTACAGATCAGGCACCTTCAACGAAGGTCGCAATGGCTAAAGTCATTAAAGCTTTTAAACTTAAACCTGACTGTCATTGTACATCGAAATATCTGAATAATCTCATTGAGCAAGATCATCGTCATATTAAAGTAAGAAAGACAAGGTATCAAAGTATCAATACAGCAAAGAATACTTTAAAAGGTATTGAATGTATTTACGCTCTATATAAAAAGAACCGCAGGTCTCTTTAGATCTACGGATTTTCGCCATGCCACGAAATTAGCATCATGCTAGCAAGTTAAGCGAACACTGACATGATAAATTAGTGGTTAGCTATATTTTTTTACTTTGCAACAGAACCTATACATAAATGAAAGATAATCATACTTAGAGATACACTAATTAAACTGCACTTATTCCAGACACTCCATTTTTTTATACTATACGTTTTGGGTTCATCATCATTTTTATTTATAATTAAATCAAATATTGTGAACACTACTATTGTCCCTATAATTCCAAAAATTGAAGCATTTCTCGCATTTATAAAAAGAACAATCAAATAATTTATAATTGATTGAATCGCTATCAAGAGAAGTAAAGGCTTATTTCTCTTACATTTCTTTTCAATTTTTTTCCACATTTACATTTGTACCTTCGCTGTAATTTGCCATTTTTCGCATTAAATCAACATCGTTTTTATACCCTTGAAAATCAATATATCCATTATCATTAACATGCTTAATAAAGCTATTTAACAATTCTATGCGCTCACTATCATATTGTTTTTGCGCTTTTAACTCTTTATTTTCTGCTCTCAATTTTTCAATTTCTTCATGTTCATCAATCGTGATTTGTTCTTTAGGTATTTCAATTACCGTTGGTTTTATTCGATTGCCGAGTGCTGCTAAACGTGTATAAGCTGTTGGATTTAAATCTCTGATTTGAGCTAATGCTCTTACTTTCTCATATTCTTCTTCGGTTAAATTGATATTGATTGTTTTAGCTTTTTTTTGGTCTTGACTTGGCATTTTTATTCCACCTTTTACTAAATGATTACTCATATAAAATACATTTATTTTATTGAGTTATTACTTAGTAAATACTATAACATAGGTGGAAGATATTTTTGAGTGATTACTAATAATAAAATATAAAATTTTATTTAGTAATTACTCATTTTATACGCTCACATTTTTGAGCGTATGGACTAC
>NZ_JBNFUA010000002.1:0-88597 GCF_049943195.1 Staphylococcus caseorum | reverse complement strand
AATAAAAACCTCATTTCCGTTTATTTAGAAGTTGAGGCAATAAAACAATTTTTACGTAAGTTACATGTTTTGTGCTTGCACTTAGATGATTAGATATATATAATACAAGTATCAAAAAAATATATAAACAAACGAATGCGAATCGTTTTATTACCAAGAGCCGATGCTACGCCAATAGCATTGGTTCTTTTAATTTTCATAAAGTAATATTAACACTTTTAAACACGCATATAAAGCGTTTTAAAAATCGTTAGGATAATATTAAGGACCGGAAACCTTAGAATAGATTTATTTGGTGCCTAATTAACTAGCAAAAAATAGTTAGTAGGCGCCTAATTAGGTGCTTAGGTACTAAATTAGTCGGTAAAATTAGGTAGTAAAAGATGAAAATTTTATTGTTAGGTGGTAAAATTTAGGTACCTAATTTAGTGCCTAAGGATGATTTGTATGAAAACTATTAAAATACTTGCTGATGAATTGAATGTAACTAAACAAACTATTGTTAATAATGCTAAAAATTTAAATATTACTTTTTCAAAAGAGAATGGTATTAATTATATTAGTGATAATGATTGTTTGAAAATTATAGAAAAAATAACAAAAAAAGAAAGTACTGTAGAAAAAAGGGAAACAGTTAAAAAAGAAATACCTAATGAAAACACTCCCGAAACTAAAAATGCAGAGTACAGTAATTTCGGTACTTCTGAGACATTAAAAACAAAAGTAAACGAATTAGAAAAACAAATAGAAATCTTTAAAACCCGAGCTGAAAATGACGAAAAATATATTAAGAACCTAACAAAACAATTAGATCAACAGAATAGTAATGTTAATACATTAAACAAACTATTGGAAAATCAACAAATATTGGCTTTAGAAAGTAATAAAAAAATTCAAAAACTAGAAAACCAATTAGAGGAAGAAAGACAGCTTAATTATTCCTTTGATACATCTTCTAATGATAGACAAAATGTTAATGCACAAGAAGCAAAGTTTACCGAAGAAACTAAAGATTTTAATCAACAAGCAGAAAAGGAACAGCCTACAGAGTTACAGCGTAGAGATATACCTGAAGAGAATGAAGATGAAAATCTCAACGACGAACGATCCACAAAAGACGATAAACAATTCGAAGAAATAGATAATGAATACGAAGATAAGGAAGAAAAAACACCTAAAAAAGGTTTCTGGAGTCGGTTGTTTGGTAATTAACACAATAAAAAGCGCTACAAGCTTATGAACTTGTAGTGCTTTTTTATGCCATAACTTCTGATAATCATCGATTATGTTAATTCTAAACTCCAATAATTACTCAATATGCCAAAAATTAAAAATTAAAATGATTTAATTTAGCGTCTATTACGTGATTAAACATATTGCATCACTATATCTAATAAAACGTATTTCTTAACTTGACTTTAGGGAAGCCTAATATTATAATTAGGGTATGTTAATTATTTAACATATATAATCTTTACTGTATTGAAAAACTTTGGATGAGTTACTTTGATACAGTTCTCCTAATTAATAACATTTTGTCTGAGAATGATCTCAAATATTCCCTTTGCACATTTTGAATACGTTAAAGTTTGTTATTAAAAACACTGGTTTAATTTTTAATTAAACCAGTGTTTATTTATGATTCGTATTCTTATTTTGAGGGCTGGGAGAGAATAATTGTTGCTTTGTACTGTACTTTTTATTAAAAAGCTTCATAGTTAATCATCCTTTTTAAAATTGTTTTGTTCTTAAGTATTCAGATAAACGTTGAACAAATTTATCTGATACGTGATTTTCGATTAAATCAACCTCTTGGTTAACTTCAGAAGAGTTGATATTTAATACTTTTATGAAAAACTCTTTAATAATCTCATGATTGTTAGTCATTCCTATCGTATAAGTTAATCCTTTCTTAGTTAACATAACACCACGATAATGTTCACTTTTGACAAAACCTGCTTCGGTTAGTCGATCTAACATTTGGCTAATTGAAGGGGGCGCTGCTCCTAACTTTTTAGATAACATTTTATTAGACACTAGCTCAATGTCTCCACCTAATTGGAAGATAATTTTCAAATATTTCTTTTGCGCATCAGTAATCATGATCCCACCTACAATTTTGATTTTTTAAGCAGAAATAGTTAGCCAAACTTCAAATGTTCATTTGACTAAATAATATATTTAGGATATCCTAAATATATTATTTACGCAAGTGAAGAAAGAAGGGATAGCGTGTTAGATGTACAAAACTTGTCAGTGGTTTATGATAATCAAACCCAAGCTTTACAAGATGTTTCTTTACAAATGATAGAAGGACAAATTGTTGGGATTATTGGACCAAACGGAGCTGGTAAGTCAACTTTGATTAAGGCGATGATTAACTTAATATCGCATAAAGGACAAGCATTTTTAAATGATCAACCAATACATAAACAACTTAAAAATCTTTCATATGTCGAACAAAAGAGTAATATAGATACAACGTTTCCTATCAAAGTTTTAGATTGTGTCATTTTAGGTATTTATCCTAAATTAAAACCATGGCAGTTACCTGGAAAAAAAGAAAAAGAAATGGCAGTGAAAGCACTTAACAAAGTGGATATGTTGGGATATGAAAATCGACAAATAGGGGAGCTATCTGGGGGGCAATTCCAACGTGTTCTAATTGCTAGAACATTAGTTCAGAAAACAGATTTGATATTACTTGATGAACCTTTTGTTGGCATCGATATTACAAGTGAAAATATCATTGTTGATTTATTAAAAGAACTAGCTAAGTTTGGAAAAACAATTTTAATTGTTCATCATGATTTATCCAAAGTAAGTAAATATTTCGATAGCCTTATTCTTTTAAATAAACATTTAATCGATTTTGGTTCTGTAGAAAATGTGTTTACGGGAGATAACTTAGCACAAGCCTTTGGCACAAATATTTTGATCCCTTCTGAAAGTGGGGGTAAAAATGATTAGTCAATTTATACATGAGCTATTTCAGTTTAGTTTTCTTCAAAGAGCACTTGTAACTTCTGTTGTCATCGGAATCATCTGCGGCGTTATTGGTTGTTTCATCGTATTAAGAAGTTTGGCGCTAATGGGAGATGCTATCTCACATGCGGTTCTACCTGGTGTAGCTATTTCTTATATGATGGGCATTAATTTTTTCTACGGTGCGGTAATCTTTGGGATTATGGCAGCTTTAGGAATCGGTTTCGTTAACCAAAACAGTAAAATCAAAAGTGATTCAGCGATAGGCATTGTGTTTTCTGCCTTTCTAGCTTTAGGGGTTTTACTTGTTACGAAAGCGCAATCCTCCATAGATTTAACGGAGATTTTATTTGGTAATGTACTGACAGTTAAAGAACAAGATCGAACATTAACATTTATTGTCGCTGCGATTGTCTTAATTATTGTAGTGATCTTTTATAAAGAATTTTTATTATCAACGTTTGATCCAACCATGGCTGCAGCTTCAGGTTTACCAACAAAATTCATCCACTACACAATCATGGTGTTATTAACGTTAGTAACTGTTGCCTCATTACAAACCGTCGGTGTTATTTTAGTTGTTTCTTTATTGATTACGCCAGCTTCAACAGCTTATTTACTGACTAAAAGACTATCAACCATGATTCTTTTATCAGCGTTGATAGGCGCTATTTCATCTGTTATTGGGTTGTTCTTTAGTTTTACACTTAACTTACCTTCAGGTGTGGTTATTGTATTAGTTATTACAGCTATATTTATTATCACATTCTTCTTAGCACCTAGAAGTGGGCTATTGTGGAGAATAATTAAATATTAACTTAGGAGGATTTTTATAATGAAAAAAATGATATTATTTTTATTCACTATTACACTTTCTGTTGTTTTAGCAGCTTGTAGTAATGGAGATAAAGACGGGGATTCAGGTAAAGAATTAGAATCAGTAGATAAAGATAAAATCAAAGTGGTCACAAGTTTTTCTATGATTGATGATATGGTTAAAGAAATTGGCGGAGAGCACGTTGAAGTTAAAAATTTAGTGCCTACAGGCACTGACCCGCATGATTACGATCCTAAACCAGATGACGTTAAACATATCTCGAGTGCCGATTTGGTTTTCTATAATGGGTTGAATTTAGAAGGCGGCAGTAAAGGTTGGTTATTTAAAGCTTTAGAGTCTTCTGATTTTTCAAAAGAAAATGCGATAAAAACATCAGAAGGTGTTAAACCTAAATACATTAAAGATGAAGATGGCAAAAAAGAAGTGAACCCCCATGCATTTATTGATCCGAATGTAGGAGAAAAAATGGTTAAAAATATCACGAAATCTTTATCTGAAAGAAATCCAAAAAATAAAGATTATTATAAAGAAAATGAAAAAGCATATTTAAAAAAATTACATAACATCGAAGATGATTATGAAAAACAATTAGGCGA
Source organism: Staphylococcus caseorum (assembly GCF_049943195.1). Classification (NCBI taxonomy): domain Bacteria; kingdom Bacillati; phylum Bacillota; class Bacilli; order Caryophanales; family Staphylococcaceae; genus Staphylococcus; species Staphylococcus caseorum. The sequence goes on along the minus strand of NZ_JBNFUA010000002.1, from coordinate 84,178 downwards.
TATTCCTAAGAAAGATCGTGTTTTTGTAGCGAGTGAACAAGCTTTCCAATATTTAACAGATCAGTATGACCTAAAAGAAGGTTATATTTGGGCGATAGATACGGATGAAAATGGTTCTCCAGAACAAATCAAAGACTTAGTGAAATTCATTGATAAAAATGAACCATCTCATTTATTTGTAGAATCAAACGTAGATAAGCGTCCAATGGAAACCGTATCTAAAGAAAGTGGCGTATCAATTTACAAGAAACCAATTTACTCTGATGAAATTAGTAAAAAAGGTGGTGTAGCTGATACTTATCTTAAATATTTAGAGTATAATTTAGATGTTTTAACCAATGGTTTAGAAAAGTAAAAATTTTAAAAAAGCAGAGCTATGTCTTTATAGACAATAGTTCTGCTTTTTATCATTTATAAAAAAATATATTTTAAATTTTACGAAATAGTATAATGTTACTAATATTTTCAATCCTCAAATGAGAATGAATATCCTTTGATAACGGTATTTAAATTAGATTAAAAGGGATCTATATTATATTGTAATTTAGATTTATTATAATTTGTTGGGGAGGCTTTATATGTTTAGAAAGTATAAACAACATGCTGCACTAATCAATACTATAATATGTGCATTTTTAATTTTAGTAGGAATTATTTTAAACTCATTAGATTTATTTACTTATTCTATCAAAATTTATTTATTACCTTTTATCATTGGAGGATTCTTAAGTGCAAAAGAAGGGTTGAATGAATTAATTAAAGACAAACTGTAACTTTACTTGATATATGAGAATTACTTTACCTAATAAATGAGAAAAGGATAGCTCTGTCACTTTGCTTGATATATGAGAATTATTTAACATTATAAATGAGAAAAAAGCAACGCACTTTAAATAAGATACGTTGCTTTTTCGATTGATGAATACCTATAATTAAACTATTCATCTATTATTTATGATTTTTTGTATATACAAGATGTCTAGTTTGTTAAAGAGAATTAAGAAAATAAATCTCGAAAATAATAGAGGGAAAATCAGTTTTTGATATCAAAATTATACATGTCAACGATATTACAAAATATAATACAAACTATAAGATGATATCAGTATTTGTTATGCATTTAGAATATTAAAATTCCTTCATTACACTCTTGGCGGTTTCACTTATCAACTTATCATTTGGCTTATCACTTTTATTGTCTTTATTCGTAAAAATGACTAAAACAATAGGTTCAGATTGGCCCTTAGGATAAACAAAAGCAACATCATTTCTAGAAGCATATGTTATTGCTTGACCACTTTTATCAGCAACCTTATAGTCTTTTGAAACACCGTCTTTAATTAAAGTATCTCCGCTTTTATTATTTAACATTAAATCAAGTAAGAATTTTTTGTTTTCTTTGCTTAATTTTCCATTTGCGATAAGTTTATTTAAAGTCTTACCGAAAGCAGCAGGTGTTGAAGTATCTCTTTTGCTCTTTGGTGAATAGTAATTTAATTCTATCTCATATCTAACTGGATTTGTTACTTTATCTCCTAGTTCTTTTAGACGTTGTTTAACTTTTTTGATTCCACCGATTTCTTTTATAATTTTATTGTTTGCTGTATTATCACTATATGTCATTGAAGCCTCAATAAGTTCTTTTAAAGTGATATCTTTTCCTACATATTTTTCTAAAATAGGAGAATAAGCAACTATATCATCTTTGTTAATATGTACTTTTTTATTTAACTTATTATAAGGTACTTGTTCTAACAAAATAGCACTATTTATCGCTTTTGAAGTCGAAGCATAGGCAAATCTCTTATCTGAATTAAATTTTACTTCCTTACCACTTTTAGTATCTAAAGCATAAACACCAATATGAGCATTATATTTTTTCTCTAAATCATTTAACTCTTTGGCATGTGAACTATTTGAATTACATGCACTTAAAACTAAAGCAATTGCAATTAAAAATATTAACTTTTTCAAAATAAACCCTCCGATATTACAGTTGTAATCTTTATAAACTAATAATATTACAATTGTAATATTATTAGTTTATTATAAATATTTGAAAGAAGGTGTCAAAATGGCTAAATTACTAATAATGAGCGTAGTAAGCTTTTGTTTTATATTTCTATTGTTATTATTTTTTAGGTACATATTAAAACGCTATTTTAATTATAGTTTAAATTATAAAGTTTGGTATCTAACTGTGCTTGCTGGATTAATTCCTTTTATCCCAATTAAATTCTCTTTTATAAAATTTAATAATGTGAATAATCAAGCGCCCACAGTTGAAAGTAAGTCACACGACTTGAACCATAACATAAATACCACCAAACCTGTTCAAGAGTTCACAACTGATATCCATAAGTTTAATTGGGATTCAATTGATAATATCTGCACAGTTATTTGGATAGTTTTAGTTATTATTTTAAGTTTTAAATTTTTGAAATCCTTATTATATCTTAAATATTTAAAGAAACAGTCACTTTATCTAAACGAAAATGAAAAAAATAAAATAGATACGATACTTTTCAACCATCAATATAAAAAAAATATTGTGATTCGAAAAGCAGAGACTATTCAATCTCCAATAACTTTTTGGTATGGGAAATATATTATTTTGATTCCTAGTTCATATTTTAAAAGTGTAATTGACAAAAGACTAAAATATATAATATTGCATGAATATGCTCATGCTAAAAATAGAGATACTTTACATTTAATTATCTTTAATATCTTCTCTATTATTATGAGTTACAATCCATTAGTACATATTGTAAAAAGAAAGATAATTCATGACAATGAAGTAGAAGCCGATAGATTTGTCCTTAATAATATTAACAAAAATGAATTTAAAACTTATGCGGAATCTATTATGGACTCCGTATTAAATATTCCATTTTTTAATAAAAATATATTAAGCCATTCATTTAATGGTAAAAAGTCATTACTCAAAAGAAGATTAATTAATATAAAAGAAGCCAATCTGAAAAAACAGTCCAAATTAATTCTAATTTTTATTTGTATTTTTACTTTTTTGCTCATGGTAATTCAAAGCCAGTTTTTGATGGGGCAATCCATAACTGATTATAATTATAAAAAGCCCTTACAGAACGATCACCAAATTTTAGATGAAAGTAAAAATTTTGGTTCAAATAGTGGATCTTTCGTCATGTACAGCATGAAGAAAGACAAATACTATATTTATAATGAAAAAGAAAGTAGAAAAAGATATTCTCCTGATTCAACTTATAAAATTTATTTAGCGATGTTTGGCCTTGACCGTCATATCATAAGTGATAAAAATTCACGTATGTCATGGAATCATAAACATTATCCTTTCGAGTCTTGGAATAAGGAACAAGATTTAAATACAGCAATGCAAAATTCAGTTAATTGGTACTTCGAACGTATTAGTAATCAAATACCAAAGAACTATACTGCGGCTCAACTCAAGCAATTAAATTATGGTAATGAAAATTTGGGAAGTTATAAAAGCTATTGGATGGAAGATAGTTTGAAAATATCTAATCTTGAACAAGTAATAGTTTTTAAAAATATGATGGAACAAAATAACCATTTTAGTAAAAAAGCAAAGAATCAATTATCTTCTTCATTATTGATTAAGAAAAATGAAAAGTATGAACTGTATGGGAAAACAGGTACAGGTATAGTAAACGGGAAGTATAATAATGGGTGGTTTGTAGGTTACGTAATTACAAATCATGATAAGTATTATTTTGCTACACATTTATCAGATGGAAAGCCGTCTGGGAAAAATGCTGAATTAATAAGTGAAAAAATATTAAAAGAAATGGGTGTTTTAAATGGCCAATAAGCAAGTTGAAATATCTATGGCTGAATGGGATGTTATGAATATAATATGGGATAAAAAATCAGTATCAGCTAATGAAATTGTAGTTGAAATTCAAAAATATAAAGAAGTTAGCGATAAAACGATTAGAACATTAATCACAAGACTATATAAAAAAGAGATTATAAAACGATACAAATCAGAGAATATTTATTTTTACTCATCAAATATTAAAGAAGACGATATTAAAATGAAAACTGCTAAAACCTTTCTTAATAAACTGTATGGAGGGGATATGAAAAGTTTAGTGCTGAATTTTGCGAAAAATGAAGAATTAAATAACAAAGAAATTGAAGAATTGCGAGACATTTTAAATGATATTAGTAAAAAGTAATTAGAGGTATGTTTCAAACATAATACATATGTAAACTATGCTTGACTCTTATTAAATTAGTTTTGTTAATGACATTTAAAATATATTATTAAAGATGAGAGTGTACAGAAAATAACCATTTTCTGTACACTCTCTTTTTATGTCGAAATAAGTGAGTATTACATATATTTGTGTGTTCAAAAACCCAACAAAAAATCTATGTTCACAAAAGACCTTGGAATTAAGTTATGGTACACTGGATATGTATATAGGAGGTTTGTATTTTGAAAATAGGTTATGCAAGAGTTTCAACTGGATTACAAAATTTGAATTTACAGGAGGATCGATTAAACGCATATGGTTGTGAAAAGATATTTAGCGACCATATTAGTGGTTCAAAAAGTAAAAGGCCTGGTTTAGATAAAGCAATTGAATTTGCGAGATCAGGAGACACGATTGTTGCTTGGAGACTAGATAGACTAGGACGTAACATGGAAGATTTAATCACATTAGTTAATGAACTTAACGAACGAGGCGTGAGTTTTCATAGTTTAGAAGAAAATATAACTATGGATAAATCAAGTTCTACAGGACAATTATTATTTCATTTATTCGCAGCGTTTGCAGAATTTGAACGTAACTTAATTTTAGAACGTTCTTCGGCTGGTCGAATTGCAGCTCGTGCCAGAGGACGTTATGGTGGAAGACCTGAAAAATTAAGCAATCAAGATTTGAATTTACTCAAAACACTTTATGATAATGGTACACCAATTAAGACAATTGCAGAACAATGGCAAGTTTCACGCACAACAATTTATCGTTACCTCAATAAATTGGAGGAAAAGGAAGATGAAAAACAAGGAGAAATACCTCACTAATTTTTCTGAAACCAAGCGTAAAGAGGCTATACAAAAGTACGATGTTATTAAACCTTTTATATTAGGAAACAAATCCTTATCGAGTATTTCTAAAAATACAGGCATTGCGTTAAGTACACTTTATAGGTGGAATAAGTTATATAAAGAACAAGGACTTAAGGGGCTAATTTATACGACAAGAGCCGATAAAGGGACACGTAAAATAGAACCAAAGATAATTGATGAAATTGAACGCCTTGCACTTAAAAATAAAAGAAATAGTATTGCTACAATTCATAGGAAAATCGCTAATTATTGTAAAGAGCATAATTTTGATACACCAAGCTATAAACAAGTTTATAGTGTTATTAAAGCAATGCCTAAATCTGTGATTGATTTTTCTCATCAGGGTGAAAAATACTATCACAATAAGTACGATTTAATACAAATAAGAGAATCATCAAGACCAAATGAAATATGGCAAGCCGACCATACTTTGCTAGATGTCTATATATTAGATCAAAAAGGTAACATCAATAGACCGTGGTTAACCATTATTATGGATGATTATAGTCGTGCAATTGCAGGCTACTTTTTAACATTTGATAGTCCTAATGCCAAGAATACTGCCCTAACACTACATCAAGCTATTTGGAATAAGAGTGATACAAGATGGCCAATATGTGGGATTCCTGAAAAGTTCTATACTGACCATGGAAGTGACTTTACTTCACATCATATGGAACAAGTCGCTGTTGATTTGAAAATTAATTTAATGTTTTCAAAAGTTGGCGTGCCACGAGGTCGTGGAAAAATAGAAAGATTCTTTCAAACAGTCAATCAAACATTCCTAGAGCAAATTCCTGGATATATAAACAATAACGATGAGTTTAAAAATTTACTAGAATTTCAAGAGTTCGAAGAAAAATTACGCCAATTTTTGATTGAAGACTATAATCACAAAGAACACAGTTCTATTGGTTGTTCACCAACAAGTCGATGGAATAGTAATCTCTTTTTCCCCAATATGCCCAGTAGTTTAGAACAACTCGATTTACTCTTACTAGAGATTCCTAAATCTAGAAAAATCCATTCAGATGGTATTCATTTTCAAGGATTTAGATATAGTAATACGAATTTAGCAGCTTATGTAGGTGAATATGTACTGATTCGTTACAATCCCAATGATATGGCTGAAATACGCGTGTTTTATAGAGATGAATTCCTTTGTACAGCTATATCTCCTGATTTATCTGATTATTCAATTGATATAAAGGATATACAACATGCTCGTAGTCAGAGAAGAAAGCACTTGAAACAAAACGCTATTAGCCCTAGTACGACTGACTTAATAAAAGAAGAAAAAAATCAAAGTTATTCACCTCACAAGATAGACAAAAATGTCAAAAAGCTAAAGAGGTATCATAATGACTAAAAAACAGAAGTTCATTGAAACAAAAGAGTACAAACGATTTGCTGAATTTTGTGATGCTTGTATTAAATATCAGTATATTGGTATATGTTATGGTCAACCAGGTGTGGGTAAAACATTATCTTCACGATATTATACCAATTGGGATATTATTGAAAACCAGGTTAACCATAGGGGCTGGAAAGATTTAGCTAATAAAACAACGGACGATATATTATCTGTAGACAAAATATTTTATACTGCACCAGCAGAAAAGCAAACAAGATTGAGTAGTGACTTACACAGTATTAATGGAAGTATTGATTTGGGTCAAAAATTACATGTTTTAAATAAATACGAGCATGAACATAGTGAAAATTTTAGTGATGCATTCCAAGACATTGAACTCATTATAATAGACGAAATTGATAGACTTAAAGTGCAACATTTAGAGCAATTAAGATCTATCTATGATGAACGTGACCTAGCAATGGTATTCATTGGTATGCCAGGTATTGAGAAAAAACTATCTCGTTATCCTCAACTATATTCTCGTATAGGTTTTGCACATGAATTCGATAATTTAAGCAAAGATGAAACACATCATATATTAGAGTATAAGTGGCAAGATCTAGGAGTTGATTTAAAACTTGAAGACTTCACTGACTATGAAGCTATAACAACTATTATTAAAATCACTAAGGGTAATTTTAGACTTATTCATCGCTTGTTTGCGCAGATAGATAGAATTATGGATATAAATGGCTTAGATAAAATCAGCACCGAGGTTGTAGAAACAGCAAGAGACAGTTTGGTCATAGGTATACGATAATAGAAAAAGCAACGTACCATATTAAAGTACGCTGCTTTTTCTCATTTATTAAGTGAAATTATTCTCATATACCAAGTAAAGTGACAACTTAAGCCAGAATCACAGTTCAAACAAGGGTATACAGGATTTTCTTGGATCTTCTTCTTAATGATTATTCAAGCAGCAACCATAATCACTATGGAATTCCACTATGGTACAATTAAGAACTTACTTTATAGAAACTACTCAAGAATGAGTATTATTTTAAGTAAATTTAGCGCTTTATTTATTTATTCATTAGTATTATTTATTGTTACTACTTTGATAAGCTTAGGTTTAAAATTAGTGCTATTTTCTGATATGGATATTTTAAAACAATCTGGTGACAATTTATCACTGTTACAAGAGCACTTGTTAACTGCTTTAGCTACTTATATTGGTATGTGGTTAATATTGAGTTTAACATTATTAATTTCTTGCCTTTTAAAATCACCAGGTGTTTCGATTGCTGTAGGAATTGTCTTCTACTTTGCTTCTTCTGTTATTTCAGGCATACTCTTTGCGGCAATTGCTCAATGGGAATGGTTAAAATGGAATCCTATCAACATGTTAAATTTAAGTACACAAGTATTAGATAACGAAGTATTCAAAAAAATGACTAAACTAGAGTTACATGAACTATATATTGGGAACATTGTTTATATTATTATCTTTTTAGCATTAGTTATTTTCGCTTTTAAAAAGAAAAATGTATAATTTTAGATATGCGATTTTGCATTCCTAACCACTATGATGTTATAATGTATTTAACAAAAAGTAGTTCCATTGGAACACCGAACCCCCAACCTACTGGAATAGGTTGGGGGTTTTTTTGGTGGGCTATGTCGCCTTATTATTTATTGCGGTTGTTTAGCCAAAACGTAAAACCCGCAATTATGCATCCTGAAACAACAGGTGCAATTATACTAACAAAAAGTAGTTCCACTGGTCTCACCTCCTTCCGTCGAATATATCGCCGGAAGTTAAGACGACTCTGTTATTATATCATTTGTGAATTGTTAAGCATATGCACTTCCGATAAGTTGAATTATGTAAAAATCAAACTTATACCCCATTATAGGCCATAACTTTACGTACGTTTTTAAGTACGTTATAATATAGAATAAAGAAAGGACGTGACTAATAATGAATATTAAAACGCCTACTAATGCGAGAAAAGAATTCTATGAACTACTTAAACAAGTTAATGATAGCCACGAACCCGTTATTATAAGCAGTTCTAAGAGTGAAAATAACGCCGTAATCATAAGTCAGAAAGATTGGGATAGTATTCAAGAAACGTTATATCTTGAAACAACAGGGACTATGGATAAAGTACGAGAGCGTGAAAAGGATAACAGTGGCTACACTAACGTTGATGATTTAGACTGGGATAACCTCTAAATGGATAATTACAGTATTGCTATTAAAAATTCAGCAAAATCTGATTTAAAGAAATTTAAACAATCACAGTTGAAAACACAATTCTTAAAAATTGTAGACACGTTAAAAGAAGACCCTTATTTTCCGAGCCAATCTTTTGAAAAGTTGCAACCTAAACACTTAGGGCGCTATTCAAGAAGAATAAACCATCAACATAGAGTGGTTTACGCAGTTGATGAAGATGATAAGGAAGTTTTTATCCTTTCTGCATGGTCACATTATGAATAAAAGCAGCTAATTTTTAGTTATGGGTTATATATTAAAATAGCATATTGGGATTTATGTAATACAATATTATTATTAATTTGTATAGAAAAAGGACAACATACTAATGTATGCTGCCCTAATGATCCCGTTAAAAAGACGGTGGCTTGTCAGTAAATTAATGAATAACTATTCTACCTACTCGGTCAAAAGTTGGGAATGGTTATTTTTTTGGTCTTTATTACTAAATAATCACTTAGTAAATAATAAATCGAAATTTAAGATATGAAAGATTAATTAATCATGTTGATGTATTTGATTATATATCATTACTAAATTGGTTGGATAAAATAAATATAACAAAACCATATGTTATAATCAGAAAAATAAAAAGTGGTTTCCATTCATATATGAGTGTTAATTTTAAAAATGATGCAGTAAAACAAATGTAACGAATTGATGAAATTATTTAGGGAACTATTAATATAGTTCTCTTTTACCTACAAGTGATATAAAAGATGCAGTAAGTTAATAACGTATATTTCAAATATCTTTAGAGGAATTTATATTATGTATAGATTCCTCTTTTTTATAACATTTAATTAGTATTTCAAAAACTAAACCTCCTGCATTAACTTATAACTAAGTTTAATTGCATTTAATAAATCAAAAATAAAAATGTAGTTATTTGATTTCGCCGATTGTAAAATTAAGCTAGACACATAAGAAAAGCCACTCGTGATACACTCAAAATTAATTTCCAACCAAAGAAATCATAGGAGTGATCACGAATGACCTACACCCATCTTAGCACGGATGAATTGATAATAATAGAAGCCTATTTCCATCAAAATAGCTCTGTCACAAAGATTTCAAGACAGATGGGCCGGGCCCGTCAAACAGTGCACAATGTGGTGACTTTTCTGAAAGACGGGCACACGGCACTGGATTATTACAAGCGCTATAAGCAGAACAAGAAACGCTGTGGTAGAAAACAGACTGTACTACCCGCCGATCAACATCTCTATGTTGAAGAAAAAGTCGCTCAGGGCTGGACCCCCGATGTGATTACTGGTCGCGAGGAACACCCAATTAATTGTTCGGGACGGACACTGTACCGGCTATTCAAACGTCAGCAGTTTGATATTTCTACACTGCCGATGAAAGGCAAGCGAAAACCAAACGGTCATAAGGAACGCCGGGGCAGACAGACATTCAAACGGAACATTTCTGAAAGAGAGACGGATTATCCGGCATTCAACGAAGAATTTGGTCATCTTGAAGGCGACACGATTGTCGGTGTCCACCATAAAAGTGCCATCATTACATTGGTTGAACGCCTGTCAAAAGCCATCATCACGCTAAAACCCGAAGGCAGAACAGCGAAGGATATCGAAACCACGCTCAACACATGGTGTCATCAGGTGCCCAGAAACCTGTTCAAATCCATTACATTCGATTGTGGCAAAGAATTCTCGAATTGGCGGTCAATCAGTAATCAGAATGATCTTTCCATCTATTTCGCTGATCCGGGCACCCCTTCCCAGCGCGGGTTGAATGAACATTCCAATGGGTTATTGCGGACAGATGGATTGCCTAAGGGGATGGATTTCAATCAGGTGGACCAGCGGTTTGTTTCCTCCGTCTCTACCAGAAGGAACCATATCCCCAGAAAGTCATTGAATTATCAAACCCCGTTGGAAGTATTTATGAGTTACATGGATGTAGGTAAACTGTCTAGCTTATTTTGACAAACGAAGCTTTAATTAAAAAGGGAGAGAACATCATGCTTACTGTAGCTTTAGCGAAAGGAAGATTACTAAAAAGCTTCATTGCTTATTTGAATGAAGTAAATGAACAAGAACTTGTACGCGCATTGGAACAGAGAGAGCGTCAGTTACTCATCTCTGTAGGAGAAATCCAATTTGTTTTAGTTAAAGGGAGCGATGTACCTATTTATGTCGAACAGGGCGTTGCAGATGTAGGCATCGTAGGTAGTGACATTTTAGAAGAAGGTAATTACACAATCAATAATTTACTTGATTTGCCTTTTGGTGCTTGTCACTTTGCATTAGCAGCTAAACCAGATACAACAACTTTTACGAAGGTAGCTACCTCTTATACTAAAACAGCTAGAAAATATTTTGAAGCTCAAGGATTAGACGTAGAATTAGTAAAACTATCTGGTTCTATCGAATTGGCATGTTTAGTCGATATGGTCGATGGTATTGTAGATATCGTCCAAACAGGTACCACTTTAAAATCGAATGGCCTAGTTGAAAAAGATACAATTAAAAACATTAATGCCAAATTAATTACAAATAAACAATCTTATTTTAAAAAATCAGCCGAAATAGACGATTTTATACAAACATTGGAGGTGTCTCTCATTGATTATAAATAAAGCTACATTTTTAAAGGACTATTTAAATCAATCCGCATTAAATGAAGGGTTATATCCTCTAGTTAAGGATATTTGTGACAATGTAAAGCTTCAAGGTGACCAAGCTTTAAAAGCTTATAACCAACAACTTGATCACGTAGAGACATCAGAACTTGAAATTCCTTATGAAGCTTTAGAAACGGCTTATAATCGCATTGACGATACATTACGTGATGCGCTTCAGCAAAGTCACTCACGTATTAAAGCTTATCAAACTTCTATAAAATCTACAGCACAACAAGGCTCAAATGAATGTTATGAAATGTATCATCCATTAGAACGTGTCGGTGTATATGTACCGGGCGGTAAAGCAAGCTACCCTTCTACTGTGTTAATGACTGTCACATTAGCTAAGGTAGCTGGCGTTAAAAATATATTTGTTGTCACACCACCGCAAGCCCAAGGACTACCTGATATTGTTTTAGCAGCTTGCTATATTGCAGGTGTCGATAGAGTATTCCAGGTTGGTGGCGCACAAAGTATCGCAGCGCTTGCTTATGGTACAGAAACAATTCCAAAAGTAGATAAAATTGTAGGTCCCGGCAATCAGTATGTTGCCTACGCAAAAAAATACCTCTTCGGTCAAGTAGGTATTGATCAAATTGCTGGTCCAAGTGAAATCGCCTTAATCATAGATGAGACGGCTGATTTAGATGCTGTAACTTACGATGTATTTGCTCAAGCAGAACATGATGAACTTGCGAGAACGTTTGTGATTAGTGAAAATAAAGCGTTATTACAACAACTCGAACAACGCATCCAACAAACTTTAAGCCAAATAGAACGTCAGCCTATCGTTGAAGCAAGCTTAACAAACAATCATTTTTTAATTTCAGTAGATAATTTTAATGAAGCATGTGATTTAATGAATCAAATCGCCCCAGAACACGCATCAATTCAAACAGCTTCACCACGTGATTATCTAAATCATGTGCGTTATGTGGGCGCACTATTCTTAGGACATTATTCTCCAGAAGTTATCGGTGATTATGTAGCGGGACCGAGTCATGTCTTACCGACCAATCAAACTGCGAGATTTACCAATGGTCTATCCGTTAATGACTTTTTAACACGTCATTCTGTGATTGATTTATCTGAATCTACATTTGAAAAAATTGAAGGTTCTGCACGTAAGCTCGCTCATACAGAACAACTTTTTAACCATGAACAATCTATAGAAATCAGATCACCAAAGGAGCCACGTAATGATTAGAATCAACAAAAATGAAAGTCCACTTCGTCCATTATCTGATTCACAATTGGCAACAATTATTCAGGAAGCAACATTTAATTTCTATCCAGATGACGAGTATGAACGTTTTAAAGCAGCTTACGCAAATTATTATAATCTTTCAGCTGAGCAAATTATTGCAGGTAATGGTTCTGATGAATTAATTCAAAAATTAATGCTGATTATGCCAGAAGGCCCAGCACTTACATTGAACCCAGATTTTTTCATGTATCAAGCCTATGCTTATCAAGTTGATCGCCCAATTGAATTTGTAAATGCTGAACCAGATTTATCATTCGATTTGGAACGTATTTTGCAACGTATAGATGAAGTTCAGCCAGCGTTCTTTATCATGAGTAATCCGCACAATCCGTCAGGCAAGCAATATAGCCTGACGTTCTTAAAAGCAATTGGAGATAAAATGAAAACATTAGGTGGTTATTTCATCATAGATGAGGCTTATTTAAATTTTGGTAATACTTATCAAATAGAAATGCAGCCCCACATTTTACAAATGCGTACACTTTCAAAAGCATTTGGCATCGCTGGCTTAAGATTAGGCATGCTTATTAGTACGTCCGAAACAATACAAGAAATTAAAAGGATTGAACACCCTTACCCATTAAACACAATTACATTGCATATTGCTTTATATATGTTTGAACATACAGAAATGCTGAACAATTTTATAAATCATCAAAGACAACTTGCTATAAAATTACGCAATATGTTTGATGACTTAGTATCAGATATCATGGTCGTATTTCCTTCCTCGACGAACTTTGTTTTAACAAAAGGAACTGCAGCACAAAGTTTGGGCGCATTTATTAAAGCGCACGGTTTCCTACCTAGAGTCTATGACGAAAACGAAATGGCTGATTATGTTCGTTATTCTATAGCTACAGATGAACAGTTAGATGAATTAGCAGCAATCATTAAAAATTGGAGGTCTCAATATGATTTATCAAAAAACACGTAACACTGCCGAAACACAATTAAGTATTTCACTTGCAGATGATCAACGTACAAGTAAAATTGATACGGGTGTGGGTTTTCTAGATCATATGCTTACCCTCTTTACTTTTCACAGCAAATTGTCAATTACAATAGAAGCGAATGGTGATACGGAAGTCGATGATCACCATGTGACTGAAGATATTGGTATCGTACTTGGTCAATTATTATTAGAATTAGTTAAAGAACGCAAAAGCTTTCAACGCTATGGCGTAAGTTATATTCCTATGGATGAAACACTTGCACGCTCAGTTATAGATATCAGCGGCCGTCCGTATTTATCATTTAATGCAGACTTAAGTAAAGAAAAAGTAGGTACCTTTGATACGGAACTTGTAGATGAATTCTTTCGTGCATTAGTGATTAATGCACGATTAACAACACATATCGATTTATTACGTGGCGGTAATACGCACCATGAGATTGAAGGCATATTCAAATCATTTGCACGTGCACTAAAAGAAGCTTTAGCAAGTAACGATTCAGAAGGCATTCCCTCTTCTAAGGGTGTGATTGAATGATTGCTATCATAGACTACGGTCTAGGAAATATTAAAAATGTACAACGTGCAGTCGAACATTTAGGCTATAAAACGATACTGACAGATAAGCAAAGTGAAATAGAAGCTGCAGATATCATCATATTACCTGGTGTGGGTCATTTTAAAGATGCAATGCAAGCGATTCAAACACGTGGTTTAGCAACAGTGTTACAGTCAATTACAGATAAACCAATTATAGGCATCTGTCTTGGCATGCAACTCTTATACGATTGGAGTGCAGAAGGAAATGTTGAAGGTTTAAAACTTTTCCCAGGAAATATTGTTCCGATTCAAACACCCTATCCTGTGCCACATTTAGGCTGGAATAATTTAATTAGCAACCACCCTCAATTGGCACAAGATGTATACTTCGTACATTCATATCAAGCTGAAATGTCTGAACATGTTGTAGCTTTCGCTGAATACGGTGATCCCATTCCAGCAATTGTTCAATATAAACACTATATCGGCATTCAATTTCATCCAGAAAAAAGTGGAGCCGATGGATTAGCAATACTCAACCAAGCATTGAAAGGCGGTTTCTTATTATGATTAAACTCTGGCCAGCAATTGATTTAATCAATGCTACAAGTGTGCGACTAACTGAAGGTAAATATGATTCAGAAGAAAAAATGCCACGTAGCGCTGAAGAAAGCATCAAATTTTATAACCAGTTTAAGTGTGTTGATCGTATTCACATTGTCGATTTAATCGGCGCAAAACAGCAATCATCTATTGAAAGAAATTATATAAAAGAGTTAAGACAACTTACTGACAAACCAATGGAAGTTGGTGGTGGTATTAGAAGCATCGACACAATAGAAGCATATTTCAATGACGGTATTGATTATTGTATTGTTGGTACGAAAGGGATTCAAGATTTAGCATGGTTAGAACAAATGGCAAATCAGTATCCAAATCGTATATACATTTCTGTTGATGCTTATCGTCGTGATGTAAAAATCAATGGTTGGGAACAAGACGCTCAACTAGATCTATTTGATTTAGTTAACAAAATCGAACACTTTCCACTTGGTGGCATTATTTATACAGACATTTCTAAAGATGGTCGACTTGAAGGACCTAACTTTGAAATAACAGGACAATTAGTTGAAGCATCTGACAAACAAATTGTCGCTTCAGGTGGTATACGAAACCAACAAGACTTAACACAGTTAGAATCACTAGGCGTCTATGCTGCAATCGTCGGTAAAGCAGCGCACAATGCTGATTTTTGGGAGGGATTATCATGATTAAAAAGAGAATTATCCCCTGTTTAGATGTAAAAGATGGTCGCGTAGTTAAAGGGGTTCAATTTAAAGGGTTACGAGATATTGGCAATCCAGTAGACTATGCACTTTATTACAATGACCAAGGTGCAGATGAGCTTGTCTTTTTAGATATTTCTCGAACTGAAGCAGGTCATGATCTTGTACTTGATGTCATTGAGGAAACTGCCGAAAAATTATTTATTCCACTTACGGTTGGCGGCGGGATCGCTACTTTAGATGATATCTCACAATTACTTAATCATGGTGCAGACAAAGTTTCACTGAATTCAAGCGCACTTAAAAATCCAGAGTTCATTAAACAAGCGAGTGAAAAGTTTGGAAGTCAGTGCATTTGTATCGCTATTGATAGCAATTATGATGACGAACTGAACGACTATTATTGTTATACTCACGGTGGTAAACAACGTACTGATAAGCGTGTATATGATTGGGTCCAAGAAGTAGAAGCATTAGGCGCAGGTGAACTACTCATCACAAGCATGACACACGATGGTATGAAACAAGGCTTTGATGTGAAACATTTACATGACATTGAACAACTTGTAAATATTCCTGTCATTGCTTCAGGTGGTGGCGGAAAACCAGATCACTTTGTTGATTTATTTAAACAAACAGATGTCTCTGCAGGTCTTGCGGCAAGTATATTACACGATAAAGAAACCACTGTAGATGAAATAAAACAAACGATGGCACAAGGAGGTATTCCCATTAGATGACACAACAACCTGATTTTAGTAAAGGACTCTTACCAGCAATTTTGCAAGATGTTGATACAAAACAAGTGCTCATGCTTGGCTATATGAACGAAGCAGCATATAACAAAACTTTAGCAGATGGCATTGTTTGTTTCTATTCTCGCTCTAAAGAACGTTTGTGGACCAAAGGCGAATCTTCTGGACACACGCAAGTAGTTAAAAATATTCATTTAGACTGCGATCAAGATACACTACTCATCGATGTTGTGCCAAATGGTCCAACTTGCCATACTGGGAGCCAAAGTTGCTTTAATACCGACGTTCCTTTTAATATCCAACAATTAGAACAAACTGTAACTTCAAGTGCACAATCCAATAAAGAGAACTCATATACACAATATTTGTTAAATGAAGGTCTTGAAAAAATTACCAAAAAATTTGGTGAGGAATCGTTTGAAGTTGTTATTGGCGCGATGAAGTCTGATCGTCATGAAGTGACAAATGAAACTGCAGATTTAATGTACCATCTATTCGTATTATTACATGCTTTAAATATTAAATTTGAAGACGTCGAAGCTGTATTAGCACAACGTCATCAGACCTCAAATAACTTCAAAGGCGAACGTAATGATATAGACAATTGGTAAAAACAACACTTACTTTACTTCGACGTGAATCCTATTTAATTTTGATAACGTAGCAAGTTGATTGCTACCATTCGATTTTAAATCATAAAAAAGAGAGCGGTACAGAAATCAAAATTTGATTTCATATTTCCGCTCTCTTTCACTTTATATTTTATTTGTTTTTCAAAAGTTCTTTTTTGAAAAATTCTGCTTGTTTTTCTACTGAGATCAAATCAGCATAAATGGCTTCATCCATTGAATAATAAATCACATTGTCATTTTGTACAGCTTCGTTATTATGCCATATGTTCGACTTAACAAATTCATTGTTCAGTTTCCCACCATCTTTTGTTGGTAAAAGTAAATAATCGCCTGAATAGTCATTGAATTTTTCTTTAGGTACTTTCATGAATTTTTCTTTTGGCATCGCTTCTTTAGCTTCAGGATCTTCTTTTAGTTTAAACCCTTCGTAAATTGCTTCACTGCCTCGTCCAAACCTAGGTCCAAATTGATAAATATCTTTTGCTTGAATATCCATAATTGAAAAAGTTTTATCTTCCCCAATGGCTTTTTTAATTTCTTCACCATCTTTTGCTAACTTTTTAGATAGTTCATCAGCTTGTTTCTTAGCTTTGCTTTCTTTGTTTACTAACTTACCAATTTCAATATGAGTATCTTTATAGTCCATATTTTGTACTTTTATAGGTACTGTTGGTGCTATTTTAGATAATTTTTTATTATTTTTATTTTCTTTATATGTAATAATCAAATCTGGTTTCAACTTAGCAGCAGCTTCTACATTTTCTGGATTAATTTTCTTAACTTCCCCCATGTCTAAATACTTAGAGTCTGGAAATACATTCGTAATACCAACAGGTTTAACACCTAGTTTTTTTAAGTTCCCGTAATTTGCTGTTAAAACTAAGACTCTCTTCGGATTTTTAGGTATTTTAACTTTACTACCATCCTCAGTAGTATAAGATTTCATACCCTTATCATCTTTTGCATCTGATTTATTAGATTCATTGCCACTACTACATGCCGCTAAAAATATTATAAAACATAACATTAAACATAGTATTTTTTTCAAATTAATAACCTCTCCCATTGTATACTACCTTCATTATAATTGAATTGATTATCAATTGCAATTTAATTATACTTTTACAAGAAATAAATATATACTTTATTTAATAGGATAAATAAAATTACTGCTCTTTTAATTATCTTTTGATATCGCCGATTGTAAAATTAAGCTAGACACATAAGAAAAGCCACTCGTGATACACTCAAAATTAATTTCCAACCAAAGAAATCATAGGAGTGATCACGAATGACCTACACCCATCTTAGCACGGATGAATTGATAATAATAGAAGCCTATTTCCATCAAAATAGCTCTGTCACAAAGATTTCAAGACAGATGGGCCGGGCCCGTCAAACAGTGCACAATGTGGTGACTTTTCTGAAAGACGGGCACACGGCACTGGATTATTACAAGCGCTATAAGCAGAACAAGAAACGCTGTGGTAGAAAACAGACTGTACTACCCGCCGATCAACATCTCTATGTTGAAGAAAAAGTCGCTCAGGGCTGGACCCCCGATGTGATTACTGGTCGCGAGGAACACCCAATTAATTGTTCGGGACGGACACTGTACCGGCTATTCAAACGTCAGCAGTTTGATATTTCTACACTGCCGATGAAAGGCAAGCGAAAACCAAACGGTCATAAGGAACGCCGGGGCAGACAGACATTCAAACGGAACATTTCTGAAAGAGAGACGGATTATCCGGCATTCAACGAAGAATTTGGTCATCTTGAAGGCGACACGATTGTCGGTGTCCACCATAAAAGTGCCATCATTACATTGGTTGAACGCCTGTCAAAAGCCATCATCACGCTAAAACCCGAAGGCAGAACAGCGAAGGATATCGAAACCACGCTCAACACATGGTGTCATCAGGTGCCCAGAAACCTGTTCAAATCCATTACATTCGATTGTGGCAAAGAATTCTCGAATTGGCGGTCAATCAGTAATCAGAATGATCTTTCCATCTATTTCGCTGATCCGGGCACCCCTTCCCAGCGCGGGTTGAATGAACATTCCAATGGGTTATTGCGGACAGATGGATTGCCTAAGGGGATGGATTTCAATCAGGTGGACCAGCGGTTTGTTTCCTCCGTCTCTACCAGAAGGAACCATATCCCCAGAAAGTCATTGAATTATCAAACCCCGTTGGAAGTATTTATGAGTTACATGGATGTAGGTAAACTGTCTAGCTTATTTTGACAAACGAAGTTTATTAAAGTATATCTAACGTTCTTAATTAGCGTCACATTTTATATACATTAATTGGTTGTTTATTAATAAACGAACTCAATTAAGATGCTTAAAGTTTATTAATATAAAACTTATAACATTATATTAATGGTAATTAATAGAACAACTTATATTGTTTATTCTTACCTATTAAATATATCAGCGACTCCTTTTAGACTCCCTGATAACAGGATAAGGAGGAACAATGCCATGGCCATGGCACCCAGCATAGCTGGGGTTCTCTAAACATATCCTTTAACACTATAAATGCTGATGTGATAGTGTTTATATAATAATTTATAACGCGACAACAATAGATCTTGTATATTTTTACATGGCATTTTTATGAGAATTTATCGAACGGCATATCCCTTGTCCCACAAGAGGTTTAAAAACGAGGACTCTTTAGAGTCGTTATAGACTCCCTAAAGGAGTCTGGATTTTATGTATTTTATTTAAATTAACGACTATTTGTGAAATACTTAACATGTATTATTTACATAATTTATTCGTCTTAAATTAACCTTTGAAATTATTTTTATGTAGTAACTTATGTTGATACATTAACGGTACCAGAATAAAAAAGTGTTCAGTTAAATATTTTAACTGAACACTTAATGTTTAAATAAATGTATTTATATCTTCATTTATTTGGTTACCTTTATTATTGTCATTAGTTATTGATTTGTTTGTATCATCGTCATTGATTAACTGTTTTATGAATTGATCATTTTCTCAGTAATTTGTTGTGATAGATAATCTTCTTTATAACGTATTATTTCGTTTTCTTTATCTAATATAAAGTTTGAATTTTCATCAATTTTAACTTCTCCATAATTCAATTCTTCAAAGTTAATGTTTTTATATAACTGATTTAGTTTCTTTTATATACCTTCTATTTGTTTAATTTTTCTAGGCACTACCATAATAAAATGGTCCTTCCTATTTTGGTTTGTCGTTTGATTTGATTCCAGTCTTACTACTTATTGATGATAATTCATAAATTTTATCAGTACTAAAATGATTAAGTTGTTTTTGCTGAGCTTTTAGTCCTTCTTGAATATCATTTTCTTATTCTATTTCACTATATAATTTTACACATCTACAGTATCGTTTCTTATATTTTCAATATCAGTATTTGAAATGTCTGTACTTTCACTTGGTGCGTTATCTAAATCAGTCATTGAAATAGAATTACTAGCTCTTTTTTCGTCATCTTCATCTAAAATAATCGAATTTATAACTAGGGAAAATTACAGAATTTAGTGAATGAGAAAGCCCACGGTTTTAACCGTAGGGATGAGAACGAAAATTTCAAAATGTAATATAACTTATATTCGTATGTTTTATATCTTTGAAAAATTAAATCAGTTTTCAAAAAAGGATTTAATAGCATCCCTAATATCTTCTTTAAGCTTTTCATCATTTTTATATCCATTCAAATTAATATATTCCGCATCCTCTTGTACATACTGTAAGAACTGCTTAAACGTATCAATATAAGTTTTATAATGTTCACATTGTGCTTCTAAAAGCTCAACATCTTCTTTTGGTACGCTTGTCTCTAAAGCCATTTCAAGTTTTTGTTTTTCTTTTTTTAACTGTTCAGTATGCTCATCTGTGTTATAGACAACTGTAGGTTTGATACGATTACCTAAAGCCGCAAGCCGTGTATAAGCTGTTGGATTTAAATCTCTATCTTCTGCTAATGCTTTTACCTTTTTATATTCTTCTTCAGTCAAATTGATATTGATTGTTTTAGCTTTTCTATGACTTTTATTAGTCATTTTTGACCCCTCCACAACTAAGTAATCACTCATTTATTCATTCAATAATATAGTTAGTAATTACTCAATATTTTTATAAAAAATAAACTAAGCAAATACTTATCTATTTTAACAAGTTATTAGCTTAGCAATTACTTAGTTTTACTTTACCATATTTAACTAAGTAATTACTAACAAATTATAGAATGAAATGTTGCTTAATTTAGAAGGGAAACAAGGAGTCCTTTAGGGAGTCTCTAGAGACTCCAAAGAGTCCCTGCTTCGAAATCCCTTGCGCCCCAAAGGATAAAAGCATTGTAATTTTCCAACGAAAATGCCATGTAAAATTTCATCGATTCCTTTGTGTCCGTCATTAAACATAATGCATAAATACTGTAATATCAGCGTTCAGAGTCTTTAAGGATAAGTTTAGAGTGCCCCAGCTATGCTGGGTGCCATGGCAATGGCATTGTTTCTCCTTATCCTGTTGTCCGGGACTCCTCCGCGACTCCTTTGGTTAAAGTCTTAGTCAACATAAATTCATTTTCAACGCTCTAAAAACTTAATTTACTCTCTTTCATCAAATGTGTGTTAAACTTCATTTTTCATCATTACAGACTCCACTAACAAACTTCCAATAAAAAATGACCTACTGCATTAATTCTTAATACATGTAGGTCACTTTTTACTCACATTATTTATTTATAAAATTCGAACACTATGTTGGTTAGCTCAGATTCAATATTTAAACCTAACAATAAAATACTGCTTACTAATATCATAAATTAAAGTTTTTTTATTTGTTCTTTAATTCCTCTCTTTTATATTTAAGCAATTCTTTATTAGCATCTAATTGTAGTTTTTGTTGTTGTTTGAAGAGTATCATCAAATCTTCAATCAAGTTTTCTTTCTTACTAATGTCCCTCTTAAGATATTCATTATTTTTTCTAATTTCCTTGATCCTTTTCTTTAGTAAATCTTTTTCCATATGAAGAACGTTAATTTCTTTCTCTTTACCTTTTAAACCTCCATTTGATTTTTTTAATAGTCTCTCTCTTATAAAGTTTTCTACGTCTATATCAATTTTATAGACATTTTTTTCTTTAATTACTGATAAGTTCTGAGGTAGGTTTTGTAAATAATTCCAAATTGTTGTTCGTGATACATTTAGTTCTGTCGATAATTGACTTATACTTTTCATCATGAAAAATCTCCTTTTTGATTTTTCACTACTTCTATTTTAACTTTTTACCACCTAGTGTGATTTTAACAGTTATCAAATTGATAGTCGTATAAACAATATCAAAAAAACATAAAAAGAACGCTATTTCTATATAGTATCAAGACAAGAAGAAACTCGTTTCACTCGTTTCAAAAACCCTCCTGATTTTTAGAGAAAAACTCTCTTATTTCATCGTCTTTAATAAAATAATATGCCATCTTTCCATCTTTATAAAAATCAAGTACCTCATTTTTATATAAAAGCCTTAAATGATGTGAAGTTGAAGCAACACTCATTTTCAATATCAAAGAAATATCACAAACACACAACTCATCTTCTTTAATCAAAGATAATATGATTTTCAATTTCTTCTCATCACAAATTTTTTCTAAAATGTTAAGTAATTTCTTAGATTTATCATCTTCTAAAAAACTTAAAGCATTGTTAACTTTATCCTCATGTACACAGATCACATCACAAGCATTTTCATAACTCATATAAAATCACACCCTAAATTAAAATATAAATCCTAAAATTGTTTGAATAGTGTCATTTTCAATAATAATAAATAAACCTAAAGCTATATAAATAACAGCCATAATCCAACGACTAAATTTCTCAACAATTTCTCCAACTCCTGGAATATTAGCTAATTTTTGTGCAGTAAATACCAAGAAGAAAATTAAAATTAAAAAGACAAACAGAGTAATTAATAAATTAGTAACACTTAATGTCACAAAATACGGAACAAATAAACCAATATTATCAGCACCACAACTTGCTATCGTAACAATTGCAACCGTACCAACTAATTTAGACAATCCTTTTTCATTCAATTCTTTTTTAGCTCTCTTTTCTCCTTCACAATCATCATAAATAGCTACTTTAATTCCTAAATAAATCGGTATTAACCCTAATAATCCTAATATCCATTTTTCAGGAACATAATTTAAGACAAAGGCAAAGAATAAACTTACGACAATCAATGTCACAGATCCTACATATTGACCAATATAAATATCTCTATATTCTTTTCTAGTCTTTGCTCTAGCAAAAAATATTAATAAAATTACTAATAAATCAACTGCTGTAGCAATATAAAGAACAGCAGCAGTGACAACCGTTTGAATCATACATACACCTCATTCAAAAATATTTTTGAATGTATTATAACTAATATTTTTAAATAATCATAGGTGCTTTATTCCAATTGCTTTATTGACGTTGAGCCTCGGAACCCTTAACAATCCCAAAACTTGTCGAATGGTCGGCTTAATAGCTCACGCTATGCCGACATTCGTCTACAAGTTTAGTTAAGGGTTCTTCTCAACTTCAATAAATTTTCTCGGCATAAATGCGTGTCTAATCTTTTTTAGAACGACTAATCAAAAAATAATCTAAAAAATCACAAACCAAAATTTAAAAAATAAAAAAGCCTAAATACTCTCTCGATTTGTGAGAAAGTATTTAGGCTTTTTGAATTAATAAATTTCTTACTTCTTATGTTTATTTAACAATTAGTACTGGGACAGAACTTCTTTTAGCAATCTTATGTGTAACATCTCCTAAAACATGTTTAATATTCCAATCGACTCTATGATTACTCATAATTACTAAATCAAATTCACCATTATTTATATCTCCAGAAGTAATTTTTTCTAAGATTGTATCTTTAATATGCCCAAAATCTACATCTATTTTATATTGAATATCTCTTTTTTCTAATTCACGTAAAAATGGAGTAAGTTTTTTTTCTTTTTCTCTAATAATATCTTTTTTATGCTTATTATAATATTTGACATTAATTGCAAGATCATTTTCTGTTACAACGTGATAAATTACAACAACTGAATCTTCATCGGTGGCTTTTTCTAAATAGTCAGGGATAGCACTAAAATCATTTTCGAAATCATAGGGTAATAATATATTTTTGAACATCTACACCAGCCTCCTATTACTTATTATTTAGATGTCTATTACTTATATATACCCTGAATATATATGCTTATTCTGGTTCTTTTGCAAAGTAAAAAAATATAGCTAACCACTAATTTATCATGTCAGTGTTCGCTTAACTTGCTAGCATGATGCTAATTTCGTGGCATGGCGAAAATCCGTAGATCTGAAGAGACCTGCGGTTCTTTTTATATAGAGCGTAAATACATTCAATACCTTTTAAAGTATTCTTTGCTGTATTGATACTTTGATACCTTGTCTTTCTTACTTTAATATGACGGTGATCTTGCTCAATGAGGTTATTCAGATATTTCGATGTACAATGACAGTCAGGTTTAAGTTTAAAAGCTTTAATTACTTTAGCCATTGCTACCTTCGTTGAAGGTGCCTGATCTGTAATTACCTTTTGAGGTTTACCAAATTGTTTAATGAGACGTTTGATAAACGCATATGCTGAATGATTATCTCGTTGCTTACGCAACCAAATATCTAATGTATGTCCCTCTGCATCAATGGCACGATATAAATAGCTCCATTTTCCTTTTATTTTGATGTACGTCTCATCAATACGCCATTTGTAATAAGCTTTTTTATGCTTTTTCTTCCAAATTCGATATAAAATTGGGGCATATTCTTGAACCCAACGGTAGACCGTTGAATGATGAACGTTTACACCACGTTCCCTTAATATTTCAGATATATCACGATAACTCAATGCATATCTTAGATAGTAGCCAACGGCTACAGTGATAACATCCTTGTTAAATTGTTTATATCTGAAATAGTTCATACAGAAGACTCCTTTTTGTTAAAATTATACTATAAATTCAACTTTGCAACAGAACCTTCTATAAATCACTTAAAGGTAAACAGGTATTAGTTTATTCAGGATTATTTAAAGAGGCTAAAAAGAAATTAAAAAATGGGGATTTAGATTATTTAAAAGAAATTGATCCAACCGAATATATCTATCAAATTTTTTATATTTGGAAACAAAAAGAGTATTTAGCTAGTGAACTTTATGACTTAACAGAACAAGAAAAAAGAGAAATCAATCACAAAATGATAGACGAAATCGAGGAAGAACAATAACAAAATATAAGTGCTAACAGCTGACCTCCCGATAACACCATGTAGTTATTGGGAGGTCAGCTGTTGAATTATGCACGAGTATTTTAAAAGTTATTGTGATGACGACGATAAACGATTATCAAAAGTATAATGTTAAAATGCTTTATTATACTAACGTTATATAAACATTATACTTTCGTTATACAAATTTTAACCCTGTTAGGAACTATAAAAAATCATGAAAATTTTAATTTGCATGTAACTGGGCAGTGTCTCAAAAATTCGACACTGGTTTTGCTCGAATTTTAGTTTGTGAAATTAAGATATATTTATTTGGCTCATATTTGCGTTTTAAAAGCTTATGTAGATTTTTAGGCATAAAACTATATGATTTACCCCTAAATCTTTAAAATGCCCCCTTAAAATTCAAAATAAAGGTATTTAAAATTTAAATAGTTCTTATGATAAAGTTTGCTAAAAAGGAGTGATTCTATGGCTGCTATGTGGTTATCGATTATAGGTATGTGGTTTTGTATTGGAATGGCATTTTTTGCTATCAAAGTGAGTAAGAATAAAAAGTAGACCACGCATTTATGCCGAGAAAATTTATTGATGTTGAGAAGAACCCTTAACTAAACTTGCAGACGAATGTCGGCATAGCGTGAGCTATTAAGCCGACCATTCGACAAGTTTTGGGATTGTTAAGGGTTCCGAGGCTCAACGTCAATAAAGCAATTGGAATAAAGCAATATTTATTTAGTTGTTAATTTTGAAATTAGTAAAAATATTATCCAAAATGCTACTCCGAAGCTTATAAATATACCAAAAACTTTTAAATAGTCTAAAAAAACATTTAATTTAAACCATCCACTGAGGAGTAAAATTGGATAGATTGTAACAAGCATTAGAACGAAATGAACAATGGTTTTTTGTTTCAAATTTAGCGTATTAATTTCGTATATAAAAGAGCTTAATCCTAAAATTAATATTATAAGACTTGTAATAAATGTACCTTTTGCTTGGTAATTTTTTTCTTGTAGCAATAGAATTAAGGAAATAAAACTCATTACAGCAAAGGGAATTATAGCTCTATAAAAAATTTGTAGAATCATAAAATCAACTCCGTTTTTTTGTTTTTTTTAAAACGAGTGAAACGAGTTTCAAATACCTTTTAAATCTCCGCCTTATTCTTATTAATCTTAATCGCTTTAATAAATAAATAAACAGCATTTATTCCCATCAAAATAACATATGGAATGAATATGTATAAATTTTCCGAACCAGATATAAAAACTAATCCAATTAAAAAGAAAATATTTAAAATAGTTGCTATAACGTAGCCTTTATCTAACACTGTGTTTCTATTCAAAAAAATCACTCCTCTTTATTTTTTATGTTACTAAACATAATTGCTTTATTCCAATTGCTTTATTGACGTTGAGCCTCGGAACCCTTAACAATCCCAAAACTTGTCGAATGGTCGGCTTAATAGCTCACGCTATGCCGACATTCGTCTGCAAGTTTAGTTAAGGGTTCTTCTCAACATCAATAAATTTTCTCGGCATAAATGCGTTTCCTAATCACAATATGCTTTTGTACCTTGATGAAAATATAGTTTCCAATCTTTTTAATAAAAAACCCATATTGAACTTCTAACACTTTTAGAATTAGAAGTTTTATCTAATAGAATATATTTACATAACTTAGTTTGAGTAGATAAATCAACAACAACAAAATCCTCAATTTCATAAATATTAGAATCTAAATCAGTATTACAAAAATCTCCTTTTTTAAACTTCTTACCTGATTGACCAAATTCTTCAAAATCAGGATGAAGAATTTCTAAAAAATTTCCGTTCTTACGATTTTCGGAATCCAAATGAAAATATTCATATTCAATCATAAACAGACACCCTTTGGTTCTGTTGCAAAGTAAAAAATATAGCTAACCACTAATTTATCATGTCAGTGTTCGCTTAACTTGCTAGCATGATGCTAATTTCGTGGCATGGCGAAAATCCGTAGATCTGAAGAGACCTGCGGTTCTTTTTATATAGAGCGTAAATACATTCAATACCTTTTAAAGTATTCTTTGCTGTATTGATACTTTGATACCTTGTCTTTCTTACTTTAATATGACGGTGATCTTGCTCAATGAGGTTATTCAGATATTTCGATGTACAATGACAGTCAGGTTTAAGTTTAAAAGCTTTAATTACTTTAGCCATTGCTACCTTCGTTGAAGGTGCCTGATCTGTAATTACCTTTTGAGGTTTACCAAATTGTTTAATGAGACGTTTGATAAACGCATATGCTGAATGATTATCTCGTTGCTTACGCAACCAAATATCTAATGTATGTCCCTCTGCATCAATGGCACGATATAAATAGCTCCATTTTCCTTTTATTTTGATGTACGTCTCATCAATACGCCATTTGTAATAAGCTTTTTTATGCTTTTTCTTCCAAATTCGATATAAAATTGGGGCATATTCTTGAACCCAACGGTAGACCGTTGAATGATGAACGTTTACACCACGTTCCCTTAATATTTCAGATATATCACGATAACTCAATGCATATCTTAGATAGTAGCCAACGGCTACAGTGATAACATCCTTGTTAAATTGTTTATATCTGAAATAGTTCATACAGAAGACTCCTTTTTGTTAAAATTATACTATAAATTCAACTTTGCAACAGAACCATATAATTGATGTTGATAATATAAAAGTAAAAACTTTAAATTTCTTCTTCATATTCTCATCTCCAATCTAATATTTTTATTCAACACTGAAAATACACGTAGATATTTTTAAAAAAAACACCCCACAAAAATGTGAGATGCTAATTGTATTTTCCGAAAAATAAGATATTACATATAACTATTAATATCTTATTTCATGCATATACCTATGAGTTTTCTTCTCATCTTTGGATATATCATTTAACAAACCTTTATTATCTTTTAATAAGTTTTTATGTTCTTTTAACTTTGTGTCATCTTTTTTAGATTTATCTTCAATAATGTCATTTTTAAGGTCATGTATTTGTTTCTTAACCATTTGTCCTTCGTGTGTTTTATTATCAGCAACTGGTTTTTCATATTTCACATCAAAAAACACTTGATTTCCTAGATCTTTCTTTAAGTCAGATTTAACATTTTTATCGTCTTCGTGTTTGTAAGACCATAAAATATAATTATCTGAATAATGACTAACTTTGCCCTTATCTGTTACATCAACTAATTTGTTATTTTCTTTCTTATAAATTCTCATTGATGTTGGCTTTACGAGTTTATTATTTTTTTGCAAGGGTCTCATTGTAATTGTATACCCTTTTTGATTTTTTTCGATTTTATCAATATTCACTTCATTTTTTCTTTCCCAAGATAGTTTTTCAAGTTTCTTTTGCTCATCACTTTTGGCTTGTACTTCTGAATCTTTGAAAATAAAAAAGCTGAATATCATACTGAATATTAAAACAAAAGCAACAATTGTAGATGCTTTAATAGAATTATATCTATTCAATAATTTTGCCATGTAATAATCTCCTTTACTAATCAATTAAATATTTTATTAAGATAAAATATTATATCCATTAACTCCTATACCTATATACTAATAAACTTTAATTATATAGGTAACGTTAAATTAGTCTTCTTTTTTCCAAACATTATCATCTTCATCTTTTAATTTATCTCCATTTACTTTAAATTTTATATCCTCATCATTTTCTAGTTTTACAGAAAATGTATCTTTTTCAACGTTTTTAACTTCCCCCTCAACCATCAATCCCATCGATTTTATCTCTGCATCATCATCTTCTATTCTTAGCGTCATTTTTGTACCATCTTCTTTATATGACCATTTACCTTGTGCTTTGTCTTGAGCATTACCACAAGCAGCTAGTGTGAAGCCTAATACAATAACTAACGATAATAACAATACTTTTTTCATAATATCCTCCTTGATTTAATAATTATTTATATCTACAATATATTCTTTATAGTATATAAAACTTTAAAAACGGAGGAATCAAAATGGAGAAGGTCAAAAATTTTTTCAACAAATTTAAATGGTACATACTAGCTGGACTCGTTCTTTTAATTATTATTATTGTTGTCATTACGCTTTTGGTAAAAAATCACAAAGTGAGTGTTGAAGATGATGTAAAAGTTAATTTTGAAGGTTATAATAAATCGGGTACAGCAGAAATTACAGATGACTCATACGATAAAGTAATGAATAAGCTTACAGTACGAGCATTAAAACAATCAGGTTTTAAGAATAAAGAAGTAATAGAAAAAATAAAAAATAATAATGACGAAGATATAGATATTGATGATTTCAATTATGATCAACAAAAAAAATAGAACATGCCAAAAAAATTATGGAACATGTAGATTTTGATATATATAATGATAATAATCTAAAAAATGGTGATAAAGCTAAAGTTAAATTAGAAATTGACAAAGGATCTTCTAAAGATTACCAACTAAAAGCTAAAGAGTTTACTAAAGAATTTAAAGCCCATGGGTTGAAGGAACCTAAGACTTTAACTGCAAAAAGTTTAATTAAAGCTTTAAACCCAAAATTCACAGGTGTTAATGGTTCAGGTTCTCTTAATTTAATAGATAAAGATATACCTAAATCATTAAAAGAATTATCAATTTCAGATTATGAGTTCACTGTACCTGATAATGGGAACTTAAAAAATGGTGATTCAGTTAAAGTAACAATACCTCAAGATTTAATAGATGATATTAACAAAAATGGTTCTAATGTATTTAAAGGTAAAAACACTGATGAAATTGAAGTAGATGGTTTGGATGACTTAAACAAACTAGATAATCTCGATGATATTGTTGAAAGAAACAATAAGTTAGCAAAAGAGGGACATAAAAATACTAAATACACTAAATATCAAAATGAACCTCTAGATAACTATTATAAAGTTAATTATGAAACTTCTAATGATGACTATTTTGATTCCAGTGATGAAAATTCTACAGAAAAAGTTTCACCGTCTTCTGACGTTGATCCTGCATATATAACTTTAGTAACTACTTATAAAGTGACACAAACTTTCGATGATGAAGATTCAGACATTAATTACACATATGAAGGATATCAAGATTACACTTTAGAAGACAATAGACTTGTAAAATCATCTGCAACAGATAAAGTAGGTAATTCAGTATCTAAAGATAAATTAAGTGAACTAAATGATGAACTACAATCTGAGGAATATTCAAAAATCCAATAACAACTTGATATAAAAATGGTCTAATAATTTAAATTAATATTATTAGACCATTTTTAATTGATATAGCCACTCAAAACATCTTATGTATAGTTATAAATACAAGAAGAATAAATAGCTCAATCACATTGTTCGTTTGCTACAGCATGAATATAGAGGTCGAACTAAAGATTCTGACCTATATTCACGCTAAAAATTCCCTCAAAAGCAATATAACTAATTTTAATTATTCTTTATTCTTGAGGTAAATGAATAAAATTGGTCGTATAAGCAATTGAATGTTTAGGAATGAGCGTACGTTTCTCTAATTCATTATCTTTTGGATCTTTGATGCCATCGCTTTTCACTAATAATATTTCGTAAGTATATTCTTTAACAATGTACCCCGTAAATGATTCTCCATTATTCAAAACGATTTTTACTTTTTTATTATTAAAAAACATATATGGTTGTTTTGGATAATCATAGTCTTTGTAATGTTTTAGTCTCGCTTTTTGTTTATTATTCATCATTTTATTCCCCTTTGTATTAATAATTTAATAGTTTTCTCTCTATACTTAGAATACCAATAATTTCCCTTTCTTGGCTA
This sequence comes from Staphylococcus caseorum, assembly GCF_049943195.1. Lineage (NCBI taxonomy): Bacteria > Bacillati > Bacillota > Bacilli > Caryophanales > Staphylococcaceae > Staphylococcus > Staphylococcus caseorum. The sequence goes on along the minus strand of NZ_JBNFUA010000002.1, from coordinate 53,198 downwards.
TATTACTAGCAGCTACAATATCATTATTTTGATGCCTGAATCCACATTTTGTACATTTAAACTTATTTTTATTAGTTCTGTTGTACTGATTTCTATTATGGCATATTGGACATTCAATAGACGTGAAACTTTCATCAACGATCAGTATTTCGTCATTTTCATTTTTTCGCTGCTTAATCGCAAAATAAGTCAAGTCAAATACCAAACTAGGAAAAGATAAATGGCTTGAACCATGATCACCTAATGCAAAGACGGTTTGAAAACGATTGGACGTTTGTTCTAACATTTCGTTAACTACTTGATTGATATGGCTTTTAAGTCCTGTTTTCAGTTTAGAATAAGCTTCGCTATTATCATATTGCTTATTAGCAATACGTCTCTCGTATTTTCTAAAAAGATGGAAGAGCGTGTTATGTTTATCGACAAAAACAAAAGATCGATCTATATTTGACGCTGTTAAATAATGGTATTTACCTAAATCGATACCAATAATATGAGCTTTTTCTTGTTTTATATAATCGTTAATCGCTTTGATATGCTTATATTTACAGTTTTCTAGCTTTTCTGGAAAACGTCTATAATAGCTTAAATACCAATTCGGAACTTGAATGACCCTCATATCCTCTTTTGTCATGTGAGGTAAAAAACTTTTAACTAACGAAAAATTCATCGCCTATCATCCCCCCCTTTTTTCTTGTATTTTATGTTTTAAATACGTTGAGTGGACTGTTTTCAAAGTTTTTTCTACGCATATTCGTTGAGTGCATTTCTTCTAATTCGGACAAAATAGAGCGCATTAAATATCCTTGCATGGCTTCAACAGTTTCTTGTTTTTTAACCATTGTGCCTTTGAATCTTTTAAGTACCATAAATAATTCATCATCCATATCTTCCAACATATACACTTCACCATACAAATCATTAAACGAACGCTTAGCTTTTAGTATAACTGATTTAATGATTTGTATTTCTTTAGCACTAAAGTTATTCATGTATCTCTTTGTGTCTTCGGGCATTTCCTGAAGTTCTAAATGTTTTAAAGCTTCTTCATCGGATTGTTGTTGTAAATGATCTGTATGATTTGGATGATTAGGTTTTGTATCTTCTATATTTGCTCCTCTTATATCATTCGTATCATTCATATCACTAGAATCAATATCACTAATATCAGTGTCATTAAGTTCAGTATCATTAGTGTCCGATTTTGGGATTTCTAGAGGTTCTATTTTGGGATTTCTTGAAATCCGATTTTGGGATTTCTTGAAATCCGATTTTGGGACGTCATTGTTATGACAAGGTTCACAGGTTGTTTCTTCTTGATTTTTAATTTCATAAATATCATCTTTAGTAATTGATGGATTCTTCAAATATAATTTATTTGGTTTACCTTGCCCACATCTAATTTGATCTAATAGACCAGATTCACTTAGTTCTTTTTTTATTTTCCCTAATTTAGTGTTGTGAACATTTAAAATACCTTTCAATTTTTCATTTGTGAAAATGAAAAATATATCGCCATTATCATCAAACCAATTGTTTTTTATTGATAATTCTAATCTGTCTTTTAACAAAGCATACGCAATTTTTGCATCATTACTTAATTGCATATATTTCTCATTAGTAAAAAACACTTTTGGGAGTTGATAAAATTTTTCTCTATATTGTTGTTGGATATTAAATCTTTCTTCAGTCATAATAAAAAACCTCTTTCCATATTTTGATTTGGTAAGAGGTAATAAAACGCTTTTATATATATTTGTGTTTATTTACTAGTTTCAATACTTGCACTAAGTAATCATTCATTATATAATACAGGTATCAAAACATTATAGATAAATAAACGAGCGCAAATCGTTTTATTACCAAACATTTAAGGGCAACTACTAGCAATAGTTGCTCTTTTTATTTTGTTATAAATTAATATTAACACTTATATACCTATAGAAACAATTTATTTTGTAACTTTTTATGAGTAACATGTTACATGTAACAAACAACACAAAGAATATATAAGAATGAATTAAGAACAATGAGATTATGTAGGAGGGTTATTTTGAATATAATAACAGTTGGAAATTTTAAAGGTGGCGTAGGTAAAACTACAGTATCTACATTACTTTCTTATATTGCATCTGAAAACTATAACAAAAAGGTTCTTTTAATAGATTTTGATCCTCAAGGTAACGCTACTCAAATTATGAAAAGAACTTATCCAGAATTTAAAGAGGAATCACTTTCATTCATAAATATGCTAAAAAGTGGAAATATAGATGAAAGTATCATTAGATTAACTTCTAATTTATCATTATTGCCCGCTGATTCGTCTTTGGCTAATTTATCCGATATTATTTCAAAAACAGACATTTTGAAAAAAAGATATATTTTAAAAAATGTGGTAGAAAAAATTGAAAAAATTTATGATTTCGATTATGTATTTATAGATGTGCCACCTACTATAAATTCAGATTTTACTAATAATGCTGTTTACGCAAGTAATTATATTTTAATGGTATTTCAAACACAACAATCAGCTTATGAGAGCAGTCTTTCTTTTGTTAATTTTCTAAGAGATAGAAAAAAAGAGTCAGATTTACCATTTGAATTAGTTGGTGCAGTTCCAGTATTAATAAAAAAAAATGGACGAGTAGATAAACAAATATTAGAGATGTCTAAATCTGCGTTTTCTGAAGCATTATTTGAACACCAAATATATCAAAGAGAAAGAATAAAAAAGTTCGCTGCTGATGGGATAAAAGATAAAGATATGCATGATAAAAAAGTCATACATATGTTCAACAAAGTATATGAAGAATTAGTTAGTAGAATTAAATTAATTGAGGAGGAATGAAATGTATGGCTGGATTTTTAGATAATATAGATACTTCGGAAGTGAAATACACAGAGAATTATAGACCTATATCTAAAAGTACAACAATGAGAGTAGATACTGATATTAAGAAAAGGCTAAACCAAATGGCGTTAGATAAAGATACGTCTATAAAATCAATAATTGATAAAGTTTTAGAAGAATTTTTAGAAAATAATAAGTATTAAAAAGTTAATTTATAGTAACTTTTCAAATAAAGAAAATGCTAAAATGCGTCACTATACTAGTGACGCATTTTTTGTAACTTCTGATAATCATCGATTATGTAAATTTAGGTTTAATTTAGATAAATTAAAGGTATTAATAAAATAAAGCTCCCCCATATAACTTTTTAATTACACACTTACTACAGTTAGAAATATTTCTAACTGTAGTTTTAAATTTAGATATGCGTATAAGATGATGTGATTAAATATATGATTCATATATTTAAAATCAGAAATGATAGTCTTGAGACTTGCATAAGTCTAAAAATAACTTTTTATGCAATCAAAGTTGTATTCATATTTACTATAAAACAGGAGAGAGTATAAATGGATATATTAATTAATTTAAGAAAAAGACATGAGCTAACACTTAAACAACTTAAAGATGAATTAAATAAAATTTCTGACTTATCATTTGATGAAAAAAGATTATGGCAATTTGAAAAGGGAGAAAAAACTCCTACAGAAATAGAAGCAGAAGTGTTAGGACATTATTTTAATTTGCCTTATGAAGAATTTATATATTTTAATTAAATATTAATATTATATAAAGATAATAAATTTATTATGTGGCTCAATAGGATATACACTACCAGCCACCCTTGGTATAAAAATTGCAGATAAACATCGTAGAAATGTGTTATTAATCGGTGAAGGTGCATTACAATTAACTGTACAAGCCTTATCAACAATTATTAGTGAACATTTAATTCCTGTTATATTTATCATTAACAATGATGGTTATAAAATTGATCGTAAGATTCATGGTAAAACAGCACTTTATAATGATGTTAAAACAAATAACGTCACAACTAGTTCAGAGTTAAAAAGGTATTAAATGAAATTAATGATACGCCAAATAAAATGCATTTTATTGAAGTTCACATGGATGTAAATGATGCACCAGAAAAATTAAATAAAGTAGCTCAAGCTTTTTCAAATCAAAATAGTTAACAGTTGAAAAATTTAATAAGTATTACCATATAAGTTATACTAAAGTAACAATAAGATAACTAAGCCACAAGAAGTTTTAAAACAAAGGAGAGATTCAAATGACAGTAGATATTAAAAATTATTTGGATGAGAATTATGGTTTGTTTATAAACGGAGAATTTGTGAAAGGGCATAGTGATGAAACACTAGAAGTTAAAAATCCAGCGACAGGAGAAACATTATCACATATTACCAAAGCTAATGAAAAAGATGTAGATACAGCTGTAGCAGCAGCTCAAGAGGCATTTGAGTCATGGAGTTTAACATCTAAAACAGAACGTGCTAATTTATTAAGACAAATTAGTAATAAAATGATGGAAAATAAAGAAAAAATTGCAACAATCGAAACCTTAAATAATGGTAAACCAATCCGTGAAACCTCAGGTATTGACATACCATACGCTGCAAGACATTTTAATTATTTTGCAAGTGTTATCGAAACACATGAAGGTTCAGTCAATGATATAGATAAAGATACAATGAGCATCATTCGCCACGAACCAATTGGTGTCGTAGGGGCAGTTGTAGCTTGGAACTTCCCGATGTTATTAGCATCTTGGAAGATAGCACCAGCAATTGCAGCAGGTAATACAATTGTTATTCAACCTTCTTCCTCAACACCCTTAAGTTTATTGGAAGTTGCTAAAATTTTCCAAGAAATTTTACCTAAAGGTGTAGTCAATGTAGTAACAGGTAAAGGTTCAGAATCAGGGAATGCTATTTTTAATCATGAAGGTGTTAACAAGCTTTCGTTTACAGGCTCAACAAATGTGGGATATCAAGTTGCTGAAGCCGGTGCAAAACGTATTGTACCAGCTACTTTAGAACTTGGCGGTAAAAGTGCCAATATTATCTTAGATGATGCTAATTTAGATTTAGCAGTTGAAGGTATACAACTTGGAATTTTATTTAACCAAGGGGAAGTTTGTAGTGCTGGATCTCGTCTGCTGGTTCAGGAAGGTATATATGATAAATTAATTTCACGTCTAAAAGAGGCCTTTTCAAATATTAAAATAGGCGATCCATTGGATGAAAACACACAAATGGGTAGTCAAACAAGCCAAGAACAGATGGAAAAAATCCAATCTTATATCACTTATGCAGAACAATCTAATGCTGAAATTCTTACAGGGGGTAAACGTATTACTAACGATGGTTTAGATAGTGGTTACTTCCTAGAACCAACATTAATCGCTGTTAAAGATAACGCTGATAAATTAGCTCAAGAAGAAATTTTTGGTCCTGTTTTAACAATTATAAAAGTAAAAGATGACGAAGAAGCAATTAAAATTGCTAATGATTCTGAGTATGGTTTAGCAGGAGGCGTATTCTCTCAAGATATTACACGTGCGTTGAATATTGCGAAAGCTGTAAAAACAGGTCGCATTTGGATTAACACATATAACCAAGTACCAGAAGGCGCGCCGTTTGGTGGTTATAAAAAATCAGGTATTGGCCGAGAAACATATAAAGAAGCCTTAAGTAATTATCAACAAGTTAAAAATATATTTATTGATACAAGTAATGAACTAAAAGGATTGTATTAATAAATTTGATTTTAACGCTCCAATCAAATAACCAGAGGGATTCTTTTAATTTGACTTTAGGTGAGCCTAACATTATATTTAGGATATGGTAATCAAAACATATTTAATATTTATTGTATTAAAGAACTTTGGATGAGTTACTTTAATACTTTTCTCCTAATTAATAACGTTTTGCAGGAAAGCTATATCAAACATTCTTTTATGTGTTTTTGAAAGAATTTAAAGATTGTAATAAAAAAGCACTGATTTAATCTCTAATTAAATCAGTGCTTTTTATTATTAGAATTTCTTTTGTTGAAATACGAGAAAATAATCGTTGTTGTTTACAATATTTTAATTAAAATATTTCATAGTTAATCATCCTTTTAAACTTGTTTTTAAATGTTTAGACAAACGCTGAATAAATTGTCGAAAACATTATTTTCTATCAATTCCACTTATTTGTTTACTTCAGATGTACCTAATTTCAAACAACATCTTATTAGACACTAACTCAATTTCTCTCCCTAATTCGAATACAACTATTAAATAATTCCTTTGCACATTAGTAATCATAATTCTACCTATAGTAGTGATTCTTAAAAGCAGAAATAGCTAGATAAACCACCAAATGTTCATTTGACTAAACTTTATTTTTAGGATAACCTAAATATATCACTGGAGAAGTTGAAGAAAGAAGGGAATATATTGTTAGAAGTGAAAAATTTGTCAGTAATATATGATAATCAAACACAAGCTTTAAAAGATGTTTCTTTACAAATTATAGAGGGGCAAATTGTTGGGATTATTGGACCAAACGGAGCTGGTAAGTCAACTTTGATTAAGGCGATGATTAACTTAATATCGCATAAAGGACAAGCATTTTTAAATGATCAACCAATACATAAACAACTTAAAAATCTTTCATATGTCGAACAAAAGAGTAATATAGATACAACGTTTCCTATCAAAGTTTTAGATTGTGTCATTTTAGGTATTTATCCTAAATTAAAACCATGGCAGTTACCTGGAAAAAAAGAAAAAGAAATGGCAGTGAAAGCACTTAACAAAGTGGATATGTTGGGATATGAAAATCGACAAATAGGGGAGCTATCTGGGGGGCAATTCCAACGTGTTCTAATTGCTAGAACATTAGTTCAGAAAACAGATTTGATATTACTTGATGAACCTTTTGTTGGCATCGATATTACAAGTGAAAATATCATTGTTGATTTATTAAAAGAACTAGCTAAGTTTGGAAAAACAATTTTAATTGTTCATCATGATTTATCCAAAGTAAGTAAATATTTCGATAGCCTTATTCTTTTAAATAAACATTTAATCGATTTTGGTTCTGTAGAAAATGTGTTTACGGGAGATAACTTAGCACAAGCCTTTGGCACAAATATTTTGATCCCTTCTGAAAGTGGGGGTAAAAATGATTAGTCAATTTATACATGAGCTATTTCAGTTTAGTTTTCTTCAAAGAGCACTTGTAACTTCTGTTGTCATCGGAATCATCTGCGGCGTTATTGGTTGTTTCATCGTATTAAGAAGTTTGGCGCTAATGGGAGATGCTATCTCACATGCGGTTCTACCTGGTGTAGCTATTTCTTATATGATGGGCATTAATTTTTTCTACGGTGCGGTAATCTTTGGGATTATGGCAGCTTTAGGAATCGGTTTCGTTAACCAAAACAGTAAAATCAAAAGTGATTCAGCGATAGGCATTGTGTTTTCTGCCTTTCTAGCTTTAGGGGTTTTACTTGTTACGAAAGCGCAATCCTCCATAGATTTAACGGAGATTTTATTTGGTAATGTACTGACAGTTAAAGAACAAGATCGAACATTAACATTTATTGTCGCTGCGATTGTCTTAATTATTGTAGTGATCTTTTATAAAGAATTTTTATTATCAACGTTTGATCCAACCATGGCTGCAGCTTCAGGTTTACCAACAAAATTCATCCACTACACAATCATGGTGTTATTAACGTTAGTAACTGTTGCCTCATTACAAACCGTCGGTGTTATTTTAGTTGTTTCTTTATTGATTACGCCAGCTTCAACAGCTTATTTACTGACTAAAAGACTATCAACCATGATTCTTTTATCAGCGTTGATAGGCGCTATTTCATCTGTTATTGGGTTGTTCTTTAGTTTTACACTTAACTTACCTTCAGGTGTGGTTATTGTATTAGTTATTACAGCTATATTTATTATCACATTCTTCTTAGCACCTAGAAGTGGGCTATTGTGGAGAATAATTAAATATTAACTTAGGAGGATTTTTATAATGAAAAAAATGATATTATTTTTATTCACTATTACACTTTCTGTTGTTTTAGCAGCTTGTAGTAATGGAGATAAAGACGGGGATTCAGGTAAAGAATTAGAATCAGTAGATAAAGATAAAATCAAAGTGGTCACAAGTTTTTCTATGATTGATGATATGGTTAAAGAAATTGGCGGAGAGCACGTTGAAGTTAAAAATTTAGTGCCTACAGGCACTGACCCGCATGATTACGATCCTAAACCAGATGACGTTAAACATATCTCGAGTGCCGATTTGGTTTTCTATAATGGGTTGAATTTAGAAGGCGGCAGTAAAGGTTGGTTATTTAAAGCTTTAGAGTCTTCTGATTTTTCAAAAGAAAATGCGATAAAAACATCAGAAGGTGTTAAACCTAAATACATTAAAGATGAAGATGGCAAAAAAGAAGTGAACCCCCATGCATTTATTGATCCGAATGTAGGAGAAAAAATGGTTAAAAATATCACGAAATCTTTATCTGAAAGAAATCCAAAAAATAAAGATTATTATAAAGAAAATGAAAAAGCATATTTAAAAAAATTACATAACATCGAAGATGATTATGAAAAACAATTAGGCGATATTCCTAAGAAAGATCGTGTTTTTGTAGCGAGTGAACAAGCTTTCCAATATTTAACAGATCAGTATGACCTAAAAGAAGGTTATATTTGGGCGATAGATACGGATGAAAATGGTTCTCCAGAACAAATCAAAGACTTAGTGAAATTCATTGATAAAAATGAACCATCTCATTTATTTGTAGAATCAAACGTAGATAAGCGTCCAATGGAAACCGTATCTAAAGAAAGTGGCGTATCAATTTACAAGAAACCAATTTACTCTGATGAAATTAGTAAAAAAGGTGGTGTAGCTGATACTTATCTTAAATATTTAGAGTATAATTTAGATGTTTTAACCAATGGTTTAGAAAAGTAAAAATTTTAAAAAAGCAGAGCTATGTCTTTATAGACAATAGTTCTGCTTTTTATCATTTATAAAAAAATATATTTTAAATTTTACGAAATAGTATAATGTTACTAATATTTTCAATCCTCAAATGAGAATGAATATCCTTTGATAACGGTATTTAAATTAGATTAAAAGGGATCTATATTATATTGTAATTTAGATTTATTATAATTTGTTGGGGAGGCTTTATATGTTTAGAAAGTATAAACAACATGCTGCACTAATCAATACTATAATATGTGCATTTTTAATTTTAGTAGGAATTATTTTAAACTCATTAGATTTATTTACTTATTCTATCAAAATTTATTTATTAGCTTTTATCATTGGAGGATTCTTAAGTGCAAAAGAAGGGTTGAATGAATTAATTAAAGACAAACATTTCAATGTTGATTTATTAATGATTTTAGCTGCAATTGGTGCGTCAGTAATTGGTTATTGGATGGAAGCAGCTTTGTTGATATTTATATTCTCCTTAGCTGAAACAATGGAAAAGATGGCTGAAGAAAAAACAAAAAATACAATAACTGAACTTTTAAAAATCACACCAGATCTCGCTAGACACATAAGTACAGATGGAACAATTGATATTATTTCCACACAAGAGTTGGAAATAGGTATGTTTGTTCAAGTGCCAAAGGGAGAAACTATTCCTATAGATGGTGAATTAACTTCTGAATATGCTGTCGTTAATGAATCGGCTATAACTGGAGAATCTATTTCTATTGAAAAAAAGAGCAAGGAAAATTTAATCGGAGGGACTCTCAACGAAGGTGAAACTTTTGAGATGCAAGTTACAAAAAATATCGATAATACATTGTTTTCAAAAATAATTCGACTTGTCGATGAAGCTCAATCTTCTCCTTCACATACTGCAAGTTTTATAGAAAATATAGAAAGTATTTATGTCAAAACAATACTTCTTAGTGTGCCATTATTTATCTTATTGACTCCATTTATATTGAACTGGAGTTGGGAACAAGCTTTTTATAGGGGCATGGTTTTATTAACTGTTGCATCGCCATGTGCACTGATTGCAAGCGCTACCCCCGCAACATTATCTGCAATCAGTCGTGCTACAAGACGAAATATGCTATTTAAAAGCGGAAATGCAATAGATGTACTCAATCAAGTTAAAGCAATAATATTTGATAAAACAGGAACACTAACAATAGGACAGCCTACTGTTCAGGAATCATTTTATATGTCTAATGTCGAACAAAAAGAATTAAAAAAAATATTAAAATCAGCAGAAAACGAAGCAACACACCCTATAGCTCAAGCACTTGTAAAACATTTAAATGACGTTGACATAATACCTCTTGATTATGTAAATAATATCACAGGAAAAGGATTACAAGTTTATTATAATAATCATGAATGGCGCATTGGTAAATTGGAATTTGTCACAAACAGGGTATTGGATTTAGATATACAACAAAAAATAAATAGCATTCCCCCAGTTTCAACACAAGTCTATGTCTCTAAAGATAATAAGTTAGAAGCTTATTTTTCACTATCAGATCAAATTAAAGATGATACTATAGATGCTATTTCTAAGTTGAATAAAATGAATATACACACAATTATGGTTACAGGGGATAATTTTCAAACAGCAAATGAAATTGCAAGAACTATTGGAATTAAAGAAGTTTATGCAAATAAACTTCCTCAAGAAAAAGCGGAAATTGCAAAAAAAATTAAAAATGAATATGAAACTATAGCTGTGGTTGGAGATGGGATTAATGATGCGCCAGCTCTTGCAATTGCCGATGTCGGATTTTCAATGGGAAATGGTACAGATATTTCAATGGAAACTTCAGACGCAATTCTTATGCAAAATGATTTAATTCAAATCCCTTTTTCAATAAGCCTATCATTAAAGTTAAAAAAAATTGTTAAAGAAAATATTATTTTTTCATTAAGCATTATAGTAATATTGATTTTCACCAATATTCTTCAATTAATTAATTTACCTCTTGGTGTTATAGGACATGAAGGCAGCACGATTCTTGTAATTATAAATAGTTTAAGACTCTTATATTTTAAAGATGATTTTAAGAACTTTAGTTAAAGAATTAAATAGTATAACAATCATTATTAAGAAAGAATTTGATTTTGAAATGATTAATTGTCTTTTTTCAAAAAGGTCTATTTTATAAATATATATAGATATATTTTCAATCTTAAAATCTATTAATAATTGAAATAGCATAGAGCTTCCTTCTCTCTTTCAACTTAAAAAGACTAATAGTATGAAATACTAATAAAGTAGCGTTGTACGATATCTAATTACCAGCCACCCTCAAAAGAGTTTCTATAATTAGGAGTTGGAGAGGATTGCCGACGATATTGATGTCTCATAGGCCAAGCCGTCCAACCTTGGCTACCTTATCCATAAAACCTATTAAAAATAGACTAAGCAGAAATGACTGGTTAATCTTATAATACGAACAGGTCAATTCATTAGAAAATAGAGTTTTTATTAAATTACCACTTTAAGAATTTAGTGTTGTTCGTAAGGGACTCCTTAATATCATTATCTAATAAAGTGTCAATTTTGAAAGGTTTTTGTAAGGAAAATCGATGTTGCTTTTTTATTTTCTTTATTATAATTGAATTATAGTTAATTAGAGAGGATTGTTTTTATGAAAAAATTACTTGTTGTAAGTGTAGGATTTGCCATATGCTTATTAACTGCGTGTTCGCCACAGACATTGCAAACAATTGGTTCAACTAAATATTATGTAAAAATTGTTGATGATGGTGAGAAATATAAAGAATCAGGTTATTCCAGATATAAATATAATATGACGGGTTTTGATGAAAATGGAGAGTTAAAAAGACTCTCTTTTACAGCTGAAAACCAAGTTGAAAAAGAGTCTTATTTAAAAGTTTATTACAAGAAAGATGAAGTGATTACCTATGAAGAGGTAGATGCTGATAACGTCCCTAAAAAGGCACAGGAGTTATTGGAAAGGAAGGGAACTAAAAGTTCTCTTTAACAAAAGACCTAATCTCTGACTATATCAAACTAATATTATTAGATAAAGCTAGTAATATTAGTTCAAAAACACTTCGTTATTAAGATGGAATTTGATTATGAAATGATTAAGAGACACCTTTTTCAAGGCACTGAACCCTTAAGATGGGAATTTAATAAAAACACTATTTTCTAAGCTGCTGATTTCCTGAATTCTATAGGAGCTAAGTAGCCTAGTTTTTGTTGAATTCTAACTTTATTATAGTTTTCAATGTAATTTTCGACAATATCTATTACAATGTTATTAGAGCTCTTGAGCTCTTTGTTTAAGTAGAATGTTTCAGACTTTAGTGAGGAATGAAAACATTCGATCGGGGCATTATCGGCTGGCGTTCCCTTACGGGACATGCTTCTGGTAATGCCTTTTTCTTTGCACAATTCATAATATTCATACGACGTATAAACACTACCTTGATAACTATGAAGAATACAACTATCTGGAATTTCTAATTGGTTTGTTATTAAGACACATTTTGATTTTGAAATGTTTAAGCCACTTCCTTTTAAAAGAAGTGGCTTTTATTATTGTTTCTTATTAGGAAACTTTGTTTATGTAAGTTGTCACATGGGAAATATACCTTCTATGGATTTTCTAGTATCATTAAATGCAAGAGGTGTTATTAATGATCCAAATAGCAAAGACAATTAAAAAAGAGCGATTAAGACGCGGAATGACCCAAGAAGCATTAGCTGAATATCTTAATACAACGAAAACAACTATTTCCAAATGGGAAAACGCATCACTTTATCCTGATATTACAATGCTACCTAAATTAGCAAAAGTATTTAATATTTCAGTTGATGATTTGCTCAATTATAGTACTACAATGACTGATGAAGAAATTAAAAAAATCTCGATATCACTATCTAAAATGATTAATCACACAAGTTATCCTGAATATTTAGCTACTGTGAGAGAATATTATATTACGCATTGTAATGAATTTAAATTTCTGAATTCGTTATTAGGCATTTTATTAAACAATATTTTATATTGCGAAAATAAATTACAACTAAAGGAAACAGCCTCACTAACACATGAAATTATTAAGACTACAGAGGATAATTCAGACTCAATTCATTTGAAAAAACATGCACAAGGCTACAAAACATTGCTATATATGTTTGAAGGTGATTACTCTTCTGTTATAGAAAATACACCAGATTTTGATTTGAAAATCGGAGAGAATGCAACATTAGCCATAGCTTATTTGCAAAAAGATAATATTTCAAAAGCTAAAAATGTGATCCAAACGGATATGTATCAATCTTTAATGATTTTCATGCATGATTTTGCTTTGATGCTTTCACGTGACTTACATACTGTTTCGATAGAATCATTAGAATCAAAACTTTACCATTTAAATCAGGCTTTTAACGTGGACTACTTATACCCACATCTAAGTATTAATTGTTATTATCAATTCGCCTTATATTACGTCGAGAAGTCTGATAGTCGTGCTATTGATTATTTAAAAAATTACTGCAAATGCTTTGATTATTTAGTCAGTGATTTTGTATATCAAAAAGATGATTTCTTTAATGAAATTGATGAATGGTTAGATACACTACCCCTAGGAGAACGATTACCAGCTAATTACGAAAATACTTTGAGTGTTATGTATTCACGAGTTTCGGAAAACGAGCACTTTAATACTTTAGAAAATTTTAAATATATAAAGAAAGATTTGCTTAGAATTTATAACAAAAAGGATGAATCTAATTGATACATAAGAAAAAGATAATGCTATTACTATTAACATCATTAATCACTTTATCCGGTTGTGACTATTCAAAATCAGAAAATAAAGATGGTTTTTTCTATAGTACATTTGCAGTACCTATGGATAATCTTTTACATTGGTTAGGTTCAATATTTGATAATAACTATGGTTTATCAATCATTACAATCGTACTGATTGTTAGACTCATCATGTTGCCATTTATGTTAGCTCAATCTAAAAATGGACATTTCATGCGTAAGAAGATGGATATCGTAAAACCAGAAATGACTAAAATACAAGAAAAAATTAAAAATGCCAACACTCAAGAAGACAAAATGACTGCAAATCAAGAAATGATGGAAAAATATAAAGCTTATGGCATGAATCCTATGAAAACGATGCTTGGATGCCTACCTTTACTTATACAAATGCCCGTCTTATTTGGGCTATATGTTTCACTAAAATGGCCCTCAAGTGGTGGTTTAACCGAGCATGCCAATTTTCTTTGGTTTAATTTAACACAGCCTGATATTTGGATTACTATAATCGCTGGTATTCTATACATCATCCAACCACTAATAAATCTTGAAAACATGCCAAAAGAACAACGTTCGATGGGTTATATGATGGCAATCATCTCTCCAATATTTATCATGTATATATCAATCACATCAGCTTCCGCCTTGGGATTGTATTGGACAATTAATGCTGCATTTTTAATCGTTCAAATGTTCTTTTCGAATAAGTATTATTCTAAATTAGCGAAAGAAGAAGCTAATCAGTTAGAGAAAAAAATTCAAAGTAACAAAACAGTGATTAAAGATTCTTTATAGTTCAATTAGATAGTATTTAATAAAATAAAAATAATTTAAGGAAGATGATTTTACTATGAGTGTTTTCTATTTTATAGGTTCAGCTATTTTTTTATTTTTTATTCTTTGGGTTACTATAAATTCTGAAAAAGATAAAAAATAGTATCTTAATAATCTTCTTTATTGAGACGAAATTTGATTATGAAACGATTAAGAGACTCCTTTTTTCAATAAGGTGTCTCTTTTTACATGCCTTTTGATAACCATAGATTATCTGAATAATAAAATTATATAATTAGATCTTGGAGTGTAAAATACTTAACTATATTTTTTATATTTAAATCAAATATTTGCAATATTAACTTTTTATTGATTTTAAAATATTAATAAAACACCTAATTTTTCAGGCAAAAAAGGCCTTATGATAGCTATATCAAGTTGTATTATGTAATAAGCTTTGTTATTCTGTTTAAATGTTTGAAAATACATAGGGAGGTTTTAATTTGGAATCTAAAGAACAAAAATTTAGTGGAAATAAACTTTCTTCTGTTTTCACTTATAGTATTATTCTTATAGCGATTGTAGTTTTATTAGGAGCACTATTTCCTAATCAATTCAATACGATTGGTACAAATATCACGGGATGGATTACAAAGTATTTCGGTTGGTATTACATGGTAATTGTTGCCATGATGATATTTTTCTGTGTTTTCTTAATGTTTAGTCCTATTGGGAAATTGAAATTAGGAAAACCTGATGATAAACCTGAATTTAATACTGTGTCATGGTTTGCAATGTTATTTAGTGCAGGCATGGGAATTGGTTTAGTTTTCTGGGGAGCTGCTGAACCAATTAGTCATTTTGCTTCACCTCCAACAGGAGATCCTAAGACAGCACACGCTTTTACTGAAGCTTTAAGAGGTGCTTTCATGCAATGGGGATTCCATGCATGGGCGGTTTATGCTGTAGTTGCATTGGGTTTGGCATATTTTCAGTTTAGAAAAGGCGAACCAGCGCTTATCTCAAGAACTTTACGTCCAATATTTGGTAATAAAGTAGATGGATCATTAGGTACAGTTATCGATGTAATATCGGTTTTTGCTACTGTAGGCGGCGTAGCTGTTTCTTTAGGTTTAGGAGCAATGCAAATAGCTGGTGGATTAAATTATTTATTTGATATCCCAAATAATATTCTCACACAAGGTATTATTATTATTATTGTAACTATCCTATTTCTTGCTAGTGCTTGGTCAGGCTTGAGTAGAGGTATCCAATATTTAAGTAATGCTAATATGGGACTAGCAGGGCTCATTTTACTATTTGTCTTAATTGTAGGACCTACGCTTTTAATTTTAAACATGCTTACAAGTTCTACTGGCGAATACTTAAACACATTATTGTTTAATATGTTTGATACTGCACCGTTAAATCCACAAAAGAATGAATGGATGACGTCATGGACATTTTTCCAATTAGCATGGTGGATTAGTTGGAGTCCTTTTGTTGGTATATTTATTGCTCGCGTTTCAAAAGGACGCTCAATTAGAGAATTTGTTTCAGGCGTAATGCTTGTTCCAGTTTTAGTAAGTTTGGTATGGTTTGCAGCTTTTGGTGTATTAGGTATCGAAACTGCTAAAGATCATCCTCAAATCTTCAATATGCCACCAGAAACAGCTTTGTTTGGTGTATTTAATGAAATGCCTTTAGGAACTGTAATGTCTATTATTACACTTTTCCTAATTGCGACCTTCTTTATTACATCTGCAGACTCAGCTACATTTGTTTTAGGAATGCAAACAACGTATGGTTCTTTAAATCCATCTGCAGTGGTTAAAGTTATTTGGGGTATTGCACAAGCTTTAATAGCATTTGTTTTGCTTTTCTCTGGTGGGGACAATGGTTTGAATGCACTTCAGAACATGGCGATTATGACTGCGTTACCATTCTCAGTAATTATTATCTTTATGATGATAAGCTTTTACAAAGATGCTAATAAAGAGCGGAAACTATTAGGATTATCTCTTACGCCTAATAAACATAGAATGGAAGAATACGTTCAAAGTCAACGCGAAGAAGCAAGGAAAGCAGAAAAGGCAGAGAAAGATTAATTTGATATTTTATTTCTTTGTGTTAGAGTAGTGTTTCATTAATAATAACTTTCTAGTTCTATCCTAAATTGAATTAGAAAATAAAAAGCAAGTGAAATTCATATAAATTTCACTTGCTTTTTTAATGTTCGATTTAGCAACAAGTATAATATCATCACTTATTCTTACATTTTTATTTTTCTTTTGGACAAGAAATGATAGATCCAATTAATTTTAAAATAAAAACTACTATTAGCATGAATTGCTAACAGTAGTAAGTGTGAAACAAAGAGTTAAGCCGAGGTGGCTATTATCTTAATACCTTTAATTTACTTAATTAAACTAATTAATACATAGAGGAGTGAAATATATGCTAACTGAAAGAATAAACTATCGATATGTTAAATTAGTTACCGATATTATTGGTATCTTTGCTTCTATAGGAATACTAACTATCATAGTTTTTAATTTTTATCTTAATATAGAGTCTAACGGGAGATCTGAAGTCGGTTTTAAAGTCACAGGATCTAGTATGGTTACTTTAAATATCTTAATAATGATTGCTATAGTAGCAACCATTGTCTCGTTCATTTAAAAAAAACAAAGAAAAAATAAAGCGATGAAGAGATACCAAAATAAAAAATTCAAAGAAAACACTTAATTCTAGGAGCTGTATATTACATTTTCCTAGCTATTTTATTAGCCATAAGTAAATTATATCTCTAATTAACAAAAGCTATATGCTTAATTAAGCATATAGCTTTTGCATCCATTTATTTTAATTAAATTGAAAAATTAGCATTACTTTTAAAGAACATTATTTCTATATAGTATCAAGACAAGAAGAAACTCGTTTTCAACTCGTTTCAAAAATCAAAATCAACTTAAATACAATTCCTTAATTTTTTCCTCATCAAAACCCTTACTAAAATCTAAAAAATAAGGAATTTGCCACTTCTGTGTACTAACAGCTGTTTTATTCAAATCCCTTTCCCAACTAGGATAAACACGAATAGCCATTTTACCTTTATGTTTTTCAGAACTAATAATTCCTTTTTTAAGTAATAACTCTTTAGGAAAAATAAATTGACCTTTTTTAGATCCATCTAAAATATTAATAATCAACTTATCTTTTGACTCCTTAAAATTAAAAGGTCTATTTTTATTAATCTCATTCTTGCACCAAAACGCAACAAAATAACCTACTTTTTTAGGAGTTTTTTTAGCCAATCTACTTTTAAATTTAACTCCACTAAACTCAAAATTAAAAGCCTCATATTCTTGATTCCATTGTTCAAATTCATGATTTATCAAAGAAAATTTATAATCAAACAACGGTATTTCATTTAAAAAATCGATAGAAACATAATTACTATTCATAACAAAACTCCCTTCTACTCAAAATAAATTATAAAGCAATATTGCTTTATTCCAATTGCTTTATTGACGTTGAGCCTCGGAACCCTTAACAATCCCAAAACTTGTCGAATGGTCGGCTTAATAGCTCACGCTATGCCGACATTCGTCTGCAAGTTTAGTCATGGATTGGCTTTTTATTTTTATATAGCCTCATTTAGATTCTAAAGGGGCATTTCAAAGGATTTAGAGTTACTTATATAGATTTATACCTAAAGCTTATATACGTTCTTAAAATGCAAATATGAGCCAAATAAACACATCTTAATTTCACAAACCAATTTTTGATACAAACGCGTTTTGATTTTTTAATGCGTTTAACTTTAACAAAGGATTAAGTATTTATATATACTCGATCCTTTAGTATTCACTTCTCAAAAGACCATAGATCAATGTATCTCTGTATCCGTCTTGCACTAATTTATCTTGTCTCAAAATGCCCTCTCGTTTCATACCTAACTTTTCCAAAACAATGCCGGAAACTATATTCCTTGAATCAATGGCTGCCCCTATTCTATTGAGTTTCAGTACTTTAAAGGCATATTTAATGATTGTTTTTGCGATATCCGTCGCAATGCCGTGGCCCCAATAATTTGGGTGGAGAATAAAGTTAATTTCAGCGCTTTGATTGACTTCATCTATGGCTAATTGTATCGTCCCTATGACTTTATCTGTATCAGGATCAACGAGGACATTGTAAATCCAGTTGGAATCTTTATCTAAAACCACATTAATGAATTGCTGAGTCTCTTCATAACTTTGAGGACCCCAAGTTTGATACTGAGTCACTTCTGGTAAAGTATATAATTCATTTAAATGATCTATATCTGTGTGCTTTAAGTCTCTAGAATAGAACTCCATACGCGCCTCCCTAAAAATTATTAATCCTATGTAATCCTTTATTTACTAGCTGCCTATGATATAAAGGACGTTTTTCTTAATTTAAATGTAAACGCCCGCCACATCTACTGATTAAAGATATTATGCTGTTTCATGTTTTGACGTCGCATATAAAGCGCATGTATTTCTTCAAATTCAGCTTTAATGGATTGCATTAAATACCCTTGCATAGATTCAACCGTTTCATTCTTTTGTAGCAGCATCGCTTTAAAACGTTTCAACACACTTACAATTTCAAACTCAACATCTTCTAAACGGTAATAGGTATCATGTGCATTATTAAATGATTTTTTACCTTTGAGTAATACACTTTTAATAATCCGAATTTCTCTAATTTCAAATTTACTTAAATAGTCTTGAAGTTGTTGCGGCAATTCTTCGAGTACTTGGAACTTAAGCGCATCATTATTAAATTCGGTTTGTTGATGATTTGTATGATTCGAATGATTGTTTTTTATTGGATTGTTGTATGTATCATTCATATCATGCGTATCATTATTCTCAGTCTTAATAAACTCAGTATTATTAAGTTCAGTATCATTAGATTTTGACTTTCGAAACTCTTGTTTTTTGATTTTCAAAATTCCAGAATTTTGATTTTCACTACTCTGGAATTTTGATTTTCGAAATTCCTTGTCCTCCATGCCTTCAGATGGTTTTTTAGGTTCTAATATATATATTTTATTTGGTTTATTTAAACCCATTCTTTCTTGTTCTAAAAGATTAAAACTTTCTAATTCTTTTTTTATTTTAGTTGCTTTTTGAGTACCACAATTTAAAAGCTCACACAAATCTTTGGTAGTAAATATTAAATAAACATTGCCATGTTCATCAACCCAATTATTCTTTTTAGATAGTTCAAAACGATCCCTAAACATACAATATGCAATTTTTGAAGAATCGCTAAGTGTTTTAAAATAATCATCTTCAAATAAAAATTTATATAACTTATAAAACCTTTCTTGCTCAAATTCTTGTATTGAAATTCTTTTGAAATCTGACATAATAAAAAACCTCTTTCCGAATTTTAATTTGGTAAGAGGTAATAAAACGCTTTTATATAGCTTTACATTTATTTAATGAGTTAGGTGCTTGCACTATGTAGTTATTCATTATATAATACAAGTATCAAATTAATATCAAATAAACGTCAGCAAACGTTTTATTACCTAAGAGCAACTACTTCCAATAGTTGCTCTTTTTTTATTTCTTATAAATTAATAATAACATGTTGTTGTTAATTGTAAAATTTAATTTTAAAACTTCTTAAACATGAACTAGTTAAACTACTCACATTCCCCTTTAATCTTTGCCACTTGCAAACAACATTGCTGTAAACATTATAGAAATCAAAGAAACCAATGTTCCTAGTAGAATAAAAATCGCTGATGCAATGTTCCAAATTACAAAAATTGTTTTCTTTACCCCACCCCGCCAATCCATTTTATCAATTAATTGAAGTGACAGACCTATTAGAATTAAAAATATAAGTGTACCTAAAACTATCTCTAATGATAGAAAATCCATCTACTCACCCCTTTATGTAAGGAATTTAATTATAATATAACATGAAATAAAAAGTGTGTATAATTATGTGTATAAAGGTGTTGATAGAAATAGTGATAAATATACACATAAAGGTAGTGGTTAAGGTAGTGATAAACATACACAACGAGGTGTTGATAAAGGTGTGTATATATGTTATATTTTAATTGGAGGTGGAAACAATGGAAATAATTACTTTTGCTGCTATAAAAGGTGGCGTTGGAAAAACAACTTTATCTTATAATTTCTCGGAATATTTAGCTTCTATTGGAAAAAAAGTTCTTCTTATTGATATGGATCACCAATGTAACTTATCTCAAATATTAAATGTGTACGACCAAAAAAATACTGTATTATCAATTTTTAATAAAATTGAGGCACTTAATATAAATGAAGAAGTTAAAATCCATGAAATTAAAGAGAATATAGACTTAATTAGCGGTTTTTTACGATTAGATGAATATGAAAAAGTTATGAGTACAGCAGATGGTAAAGATATGCAATTGTATATGTGGTTAGATGATAATTATGATAAATATAATATTGAAAAGTATGATTATATAATTATTGATACACACCCTGATTTTAGTACATCAACTAGAAATGCAATAGTTGTTAGTCATAAAGTCATATCCCCAAATAAACCTAGTGGATTTAGCGATGATTCAAATTCAAATATTGAATACAGAATAAATAAATTAAAAAATGATTTAATCGACTTTAAAACGAGAGAAAGTTATGTAACAGCTGAATTATATTATGTCGGAAACATGGTAAAACATAATACTAAATCATCTAATCAATTTATTGATGAAATGAATGAGAATAATAAATATATAACATATTTCCCTGATAAAGAATTAATTACTAAAAGTGTATTAGATAAAAAATCAATAGTCGAATTTTTAGAAGATAAAAATACCTTTAATAAAAACAAATTGTTCTTTAATGATTTTATAAAAAGTTGTGAAATAATAGAAGAAAGCTAATAATTTTGGTTTGTTGAAAATAAATAAAAATATGTATGTGTATGTACACATACATAACAACACCATGAACTTGATGCGCATACTTATCATGAAAGACGTGGGTATAAAGGTGTTTATATACACAACAACATCATGAATTTGATGTGTATATGTATCATGATTAACATGTGTATAAAGATGTTGAAAAACATACACAATAGCATCATGAACTTGATGTGTTTATTGATAATAATAAAAGACTATATAGTTTTAAATTAGGAGGGGTATTATGGCTTTTAACAGAGACAAAGACAAAAATGATAATGGGGAAAATATAAATAAAGCATTGGAAGAAGCAAAATCACCAGATTTTAATACTAGAAATTTAGGTATATTAAAACCAAGCAATAAAGAGAAGAAAGCAAGATTTCAATTTACTTTAGAACCATCTGTAAGAAAGAAAATAGAGAAATTAGCAAATGATAATGGATATTCTTCATCATCAGAATTTCTAAATGAGTTAATAAAAAACATATAAAAAGTACGAAAAAAGCCGTAGGTATTCTTGGCAGACCCCACGACTTATCTTAAGCATTTATAAAAACACTTATAACTATACAATAATTTATAAATGCCTATAAATCAATAGGAGGCGTTTTGAATGTTAAAAGAATACGTGAAATGGTTTTGTGAATTTATAGACGTTCCATATGAAGCAAATGAAACAATGAATTTATGGATACTGGATAAAAATCAGCAGTCGGAGTATGGGATAGGTTTAATACATTATGTAGAAAATAATTCAAAGCAAATAACAATATTCGACTATGATATTGCTATATAACCTAATGAGTGGAAGTGTTAACAGTGAGTAATAATATATTTAAAGCAGCAACTACAAAACAATACGAACTTGCTATACATATAAAGGAAAGAATAATTCATGATATAGATAACATGGAAGATATTAAGGAATTGAATGAATTAGCAAATACTAATATTAAAAAAGAAGAATTACTAAATTTCTTTATAGAAAAAAATGATTTTAAATATTTTATAGAACAAAATAACATTAATACTAATAGCGTAATAGTATCTGCAATGCTTAAATTAAGTAGATAACTAATAGAGAGGAACGAAAAATATGACGAATGATAGTAATATACAAGTTTTTATTTCATACGCACACACAAACGATATACATAAGAATAGGGTGAAGTTTATTGCTCATGAATTAAGGGTGCATTATGGTCTTGAAGTGATACTAGATGAATGGTCTTTTAGAAAGGGAGAAGATTTAAATAAAGCAATGGAAGAACTTGGTACAAAAAGCGATATTATATTGATAATAGGAGATAGAAATTACGTAGATAAAGCTAATGCAAGAAATGGTGGAGTAGGAAAAGAGTCTATACTTTTTAGTGATGCTTATATGCAAAATAGTGAAAAAGATAAATATAATATATTATATGCTTTTACAGAAACAGATGAAGATAATAGACCAGTTATACCAAAATATATGTTAGGGATTAATAGTTTTGATTTAACAGATGAAAAAAAAGATCTAGAAAAAATCAATGAAATAGCTAGAGAAATATATGGCGAACCTAAAGATGTTGCACCCCCTGTTGGTGCTAAGCCGGATTTTGCAAAAAGTAACCAAATGCAATCTATACGGAAAATGAAATTAGCAACCAATATAGACAATTCACTTCTTAAAGAGATAATTGAAGAAATAAAAGTAGAACTTGCAGAAACAGATGAAGAATATAAAAAGTATCAAGATGTAATTATAAGACCAGATTTTAGTAGAATTAAAATTTTGTTAAACTACTGGGATAATATAATAAAAAAAGTAAACAAGCCTAGTGATATAGCAAAAATATTGGAAGAACTATTAAACACGCTAGATTCAAGTGTAAGAAGTAATAATGATGCAACAAGAATTTTTATACGTATTTCCTTTATTTATACTATTACATATGCGATAGACACTGAAGATTACTCATTAATAGATGATTTAATTAAATACGACTATACAATTGATCGCATGGAATGTAATTATAATGAAATAAGCATTTTAGGTAATCCATATTTTATAGAAGTTGAGAAATATCAAAGAGGAATAGATTATAAAGCGCGTTATTTTGAAATTGAAGAAAAAATAATTAGAGACACAGAATTTTCCATTATTAATATAATTGAAGCTGATATTTTTATTGAGTTTGTAACTTTATGTATTAATCAAAGAGGAAGTTTTATTGGAAGATTTAATAAATGGACAATTTTAGATACTAATCTTTACTCACAAGTAACAAAATACAATGCCCAATTCAAATTTTTAAAAAGTTTTAAAAGAGAAAAAACTGTGAATAAGTTACTCACAATGTTAAATATGAATGATTTAATAGAATTTAAAAAGTTAATTGAAGATATTAATAATGCAAAATTATTTCAAATAATAGAAAAAGATAAAATAATAAGTCAAAAGTAAAAGGCGAATATACTGCCTTTTTTAAATTAAAATAATTGACTGATTAGGGTAAACTAACAATAATTAATTTTTTTCATTGTCTTTATCCTTTTCCTTGTATTTTATGATGTTTTAAACTAGTTCACGAAAAGTTATTGCTTTTAAAAACTAACCTATAGTTTAAGAACTATAATTTTCAGTTATTTAACTACTTTTCCCTTATAGCTAAATATTAACCAAAATCGTATTAAATGTATTTATACTATTTGTTAGTAATAAGTACTTGCGTAAGTGTAAATTAAAGTCCAAAATTGTATATAATTTTAATAGGGTGGCCAGGACTAAGACAAAGAGATCAAAAGAGAAAATAATCTGTATTGATTTTATCCAATTATGGTCTTTATGCTTTAAATTTATACATGTTTTTGAAATATGTGAGTTAAGAACAAGGGATAAAACAAATTATGGTTAAGGGGTGGTTTTATGAAGAAAAAAAACAATCAACAAAATATTTTAAACAATTACTCTGGTTCAAGAGAAGAAGTTGAAATCCACGAACAAAGGATTAAAGAATACCGTCAAAAGAATAAGAAAAAGTTGAAAAATAGAATTATAGTCTTTTCGGCTTTACTAATAACAGTATTAGCAATGGGTATTTATGTTATTAAGTATATAAATGGAAAAGAGGAAAAATAATAAATAGAAGAACTTTTTTGGATTTTGGAGAGTTAAGACACTTACAAAAATTTGTAAGTGTCTTTAAATTGTCTACGTTTTCCAATATGAAAATAGAGGTCCTTGTCCACCAAATATTGGATCATAATCTGGTAGAGGCGCGTTTTTGATGTTGCGTAAATTTTGGGGACGTTCACTTTCTTTGCCTACACATATATCATAAGATTGTCCGTTAGGATATGCTCCTTTAACAGTGAAATTTGAACTTTCGTTTAACAACTTGTGGCCAGAACCAGCTGGCAATATGAGTACATCACCAAATTTAACATCTACTTTAGAGCCTTTTTCACCTCCTAATTGAAGTTGTGCAGAGCCATCTACAATTAAAAGTACTTCATGAGAATTACTATGGTAATGATGGTATGAAAAAATGCCATTTTCCCAAGAATTTAACCAATTATTATTTTCTATAATATTGTCTAGCTTGTCATTGGTATCTGAGACATTTAAATATATTAATATTGGAAATGAAGGATTATTCGGTATTGAACCATCGTCTTCATATTTTAATGTCTTTATCTCTATATCTTTAATCGGTTTCATAAAATTCCTCCTTTGGAATAAAATGTATTTCGGTAAACTTTATATTACTTGTTGTTAGTTTTTTATTCGTAAAGTTTCGGTTATGTAGAAAGCGCTTACGTTAATACACTCATAAACAAACCTGAATATGATAAATAATAAAACTCTACTGTACTATTACCCATTAAATGATAGGACAAAAGAAAATATAATAACCTCATGTTTAGCAAAATTTTATGCATAAGCACCGCGACCTTGTTCTTTGACGCCCCATATAGGGCTCTATTACAATTGCAGAATTAGCTTTTCGTTATTAAATCTCTTAAAGCTACACGACTGATGTTTTTAATAACATTGTTTACTTGAACAGGTCAATCTCTAAAAATACGAAAAATAAAATAAAATAAAATATAAATAAGTGAGTATATTCTTTATAAGTATTGGTCTATTTATTTTAGTGCTTAATTTTTAATCATAATAGGGTATATATAACCGTGAGTTAAATTTGAAAGAGGGTAAGTTTATGGAACTACAGATTGGAGACACTTGGTATGGTAAGCAGGGAACGATTTATGAAAATATACAAGCGACTATTGATGATATCACAGCTCGTTATGTACAGGTTTTCTTTACACCTACACTTAACCATAGTGGTTACCCTGTGTGTGGCATGGCGCTGGGTAAACGTCATTTTCACAAGAATTTTGATGCTCAGCCGCCTTATTATCAGCTAACACTTTTTGATTATTTCAACGAATAAACAAGATGAAAACATATAGTTTTTCTCTTTTAAAATCAGTACTATAGTTACTATTTAACATCATAAAAGTCTCTTTGTTGAAAAGTTTCCTGTTTGAAGATAACCAAATACTCGTACTATTCTAATAATTTTTATTAACTTTGTCTACTTCACACTTTAGTTTATAGTTACTATAAACTAAAGTGTGAAGGGCCAAAAGAGTTAAGGAGTAGCATAGTTAGTTATGGAATTTTTTCCTAATACTGATAGTTATGTAATTTTAATCGTAAAAAGTGTTATACCAAGATAACTCCTCTTGGTATAACACTTTTCCTTTGATTGATTTCATTTTACGCAATTTCTTTACAAGCTTTCGCGCATTTGAAACAAGCCTCTGCGCATTTCTGACAGTGATTATGTTCATGTTTTTGGCATTCACTTCCACATGCTTCACAAATTCTGGAGCACACTTTTGCCAAATCAGGCGCAAATGAGGTGCTTCTCGTTAATGCATGTTCCAGAAATGCGCAAATTTCTGCACATTCACGGTCCAGCCGGATACATTCTGCCATCATTTTTACATCTTCTTCTTTCAAACAGGCGTAATAACAGTGATTACATGCTTCTACACATTCATGTAATGTTTGACTCAGCTGTTGGTGTTCTTCATCGACCATATACAAAAACCTCCTATTAATTTAAGTACTCTACATATAATAAATTCCCATTTCGTTTTGCACATAAACCGATTTTGTTAAATACTATAGAAACTACGCAAAATTCAACATTAAGATCTCATTTAGTTGTAGTTAAAAATTATTCTATCTTGCATTCTCCCATTGTCTTGGTATTTATGAATGTGGCAATAGAATATATATTTTTTAATTTTTAAAGTGATTTGAGACAGCAAAATATGTATCCTGTTTATCTTCAACATAGAATATCTCTTCAATCAATTTAAAAGACCAACAATTCCATTTAATAATGTATAGACATTAAATAAGCTTACGGATTCCACTTGATGTTATATAAATGGAACCCGTAAGCCTATCCAGGGTGAAAAGTCATATTTTAGTTAAGTCACAGAAATATAATTCGTACGTTTAATGAAATTAAAAATACCAATTGATAATAGTAAAAGTGTTTTATAAAACGCCTATAATTCTAAAATCATTAACAATTAAAAAAATTTTATTATCAAATATACTATTTTTATATGATTCAATCTCACTTTCAGAAAAATCTAATGTTTTTAATTTTTCTTTGATATTTTCGCTCTTATTCTCAAATGTATTATTACTATCAATTGGATAATAACTAATACTTGTAACATGTGTGTTATTAATTATATTAGTAATACACTCTGAGTTTTTTGTAAGAATGTAAATATTTTGAACATTCACGCCTTGGTCTTTTAACGCTTTGATATCTACTTCTAATTCATCAACGTTTATATATTCTTTTACAACAGGTTTCAAAGTATCCCTCCTCTTGTTAATTCAAATTCTATTATGATTTTTAGAATTAATTACTAAAGTAAAATAATGATTTTCAGTTATATAAAAATAAGTACTTTCTATAATCAAATCGAATAATTCAGCTCTATCGACATCTGATGACATTTTATATTGAGATTCTAATTTTTCTTGATATTCATAATCCACAAAAATTATTTGCTCTCTTTTAACAGTAATAGTTTTTTGTTTGTATATTAATTCAATGAGTGATTTTTTGTAATGTATTGCTTCAATCTTATCAATATCAAAAGCACTATAGACAAAATTTTTTACTCTTTGTTCCCTTTTACGTTTACTTTGTTGAACTTTAAAATCTTTAGTGTATTGATGTTTAACAAAAATATAAACTAACAACACTATTATTATGGCAATAAGAAAAAATACAGTAGACATCAGTTTACACCCCGTTTTATATTTTTCATGAACTCATTATAATTAATATTTCCTTAAAAATAGTCTTTAAACATTTTATTTATTTCATTTAATATAAAAAAATAAGGTATTAATACACTAAAGAGACCTCAGCATAAACTCTTTAGTTCACACACACTCGCTGCCATTAACATTTATCGTTAATGATAGCTTTAATTTTAAGGAATTTTATTATGGATCTTCACAACCAACTTGTCAGGACAACTTAAAACTTCTTGAGTTTTAAAGCACTAATGTCGTCCCAATATTTAAAATATAAATGACACTAATCCTTTTCTATAAGCATTTATTTATATAATGTGTTTTTCAATCGATTGTAAGTTAGAAAAAATTTGATTTTGAAACGATTGAGAGAGTCCTTATTCAATGAGAATTCTTTTTTTCGGAATGGCCAGCGATAGATTCACCTATAACAATTGCTATTTTATCATTGGGACAAGCGTTATTATAATACCACTTGAAACTTTTGCTCCAATATCTAGTGTTATTCGACCAATAAGTAGTAACGATTTACTAGTGGACATAATTTTAGCATTAGTATTAGAAAATCTATTCAATTGAGATACTATATAAGAGTAAAATGTTTATATTTGAGTATAAAAGGAAAAGAATAGAATGAGATTTTGGTTGTTTAGGCTTGAAGGGGATGAGAATAATGAAAAAAATAGCGGATCAACGTGTTGACTAACCATTTGTAGCCCAAAATTCAGTTGTTACTTCTCCTAATAATTTAACAACAATACATTTTAAACGCTAATGGGCCCTCTATGAACGATGTTAATAAGATTCCTATAAAGAGAAGGGTTCCCTGTAAATATACTACATAGATGCGAAGAAACTTCTAGGGTTTTTAAAGGTCGGGTCTCCCCTTATTTAGAAGGAGACATTTTTTATAATAAAGACTTATCTAACACATTCAAATCAAGCGTTGAAAATAGTAGTAAAGCTTTTTATGAAGGAGATATCGCTGATAAAATTGCTGAGTTTATGAAACAAGACGGGTGATTAAGGTGACTATTTTAACTATATTAAAATTGATGATAAAACCTATATTTGTAATATTAGGAGGTCAAAAAAGTGTCGAAATTTAAGTCTTTGCTTCTACTCTTTGGCTCGCTAATCCTGCTTAGTGGTTGTTCTAACGTAGAAGTTTTAAACCCAAAAGGGCCAATGGCAAGTAATTCGAAGTTTTTGATTATGTATTCGATCATCTTCATGCTTGCTATCGTTGTCGCTGTAATTCTCTTGTTCACAGTCTTTCTATACAAATATAGAATGGGCAAGACAGAGGAAACAGGAAAGATGCACCATAGTTTTTTACTTGAATCGATCTGGTTCATTATTCCAATAATCATTGTAATTGCTATAGCCATTCCAACGGTTAAATCACTTTACATGTATGAGGAAACACCAGATAAAAAAGATGACCCTATTGTAGTTTATGCTGCAAGTGCTGGTTATAAGTGGTTCTTTAGTTATCCTGAAGAAAAAATCGAAACTGTTAATCACTTAACTATTCCCAAGGATCGACCTGTTGTTTTCAAACTCCAATCAATGGATATGATGACAAGTTTCTGGATTCCACAACTTGGTGGTCAGAAATACGCGATGACAGGTATGACAATGGACTGGACATTAACATCCAGTGAAGAAGGCACGTTCCGTGGACGTAACTCAAACTTCAATGGTGAAGGTTTTTCTCGTCAAACTTTCGATGTTAACTCAGTAAGTCAAAGTGAATTTAACGATTG
Source organism: Staphylococcus caseorum (assembly GCF_049943195.1). NCBI lineage: Bacteria > Bacillati > Bacillota > Bacilli > Caryophanales > Staphylococcaceae > Staphylococcus > Staphylococcus caseorum. The sequence goes on along the minus strand of NZ_JBNFUA010000002.1, from coordinate 23,639 downwards.
GGTCAAAGATGCTCAAAGAAAAAAAGAGTTAGATCAAGATACATTTGATAAGCAACTTTTACCAACTACTGAAAATGAAGAGTTAACTTTCAGTGGTACCCATCTAGCATTTGTTGATCCTGCAGCAGATCCTGAGTATATTTTCTATGCCTATGATCGTTACAATTACGTACAAAAAGATCCGAACTTTAACACTGAAGAAGAATTAACTGAAGATGTGTTAGATGAACCTGATCAACCTGCACGTAAACCGCAAATCACAAATGCGAACTATGAAAGGCATGGTATGAAAGCCATGATTCTTGGCAACGACGAGCCTTACGATAGTGAATTCAAAGACGAAGAATCACATAATATCGATGAAATGGACAAAATATCTGAAGGTGCAAAAGATGAAAAAGCATCTAAAATAGAGAAAAAAGACCATGAAAACGGAGGTGGACAGTAATGAATTTTCCATGGGATCAATTGCTCGTTCACGGTGATTGGATGATTACAATGACACAAATTGGAGCCCCATTCGCCGTCATCGCTGTAATTGCAGCAATTAGCTACTTTAAATTGTGGAAATATCTATACAGGGAATGGTTTACATCTGTTGATCATAAAAAAATCGGCATCATGTATTTAATCTGTGCTTTATTAATGTTTGTTCGCGGTGGTATTGACGCGCTAATGATGCGTACACAATTGGCTATACCAAACAATACATTCTTAGAAGCAAACCACTATAATGAAGTCTTTAGCACGCACGGCGTTATTATGATTATTTTTATGGTAATGCCATTCATTTTTGGTTTATGGAATGTCATTGTACCTTTACAAATTGGCGCTCGTGATGTTGCATTCCCTGTATTAAATAACGTAAGTTTTTGGTTATTCTTCTCAGGTATGGTTTTATTCAACATGTCATTTATAATCGGAGGCGCACCTGCGGCTGGCTGGACAAATTATGCACCGATGGCAGGAGAATTCAGTCCCGGACCCGGAGTCAACTATTACTTAATTGCAATTCAAATTTCTGGTATCGGTACACTTATGACGGGTATTAACTTCTTCGTATCTATACTTAGATGTAAAACACCTACGATGAAATTTATGGAAATGCCAATGTTTACAGTTACTGCTTTCATTACAACATTACTCGTTATCTTAGCATTCCCAATATTAACAGTCGCGTTAGCACTATTTACAACTGATAATATATTCGGTACAGCGTTCTTTACAGTTGCAAATGGTGGTATGCCAATGCTCTGGGCTAACTTCTTCTGGGTATGGGGGCACCCCGAAGTTTATATTGTTGTCCTTCCAGCATTTGGTATTTATTCTGAAATTATTCCAACGTTTGCGCGTAAACGCCTATTTGGTCACCAAAGTATGGTTTGGGCGACTGCAGGTATCGCATTCTTAAGCTTCTTAGTTTGGGTTCATCATTTCTTCACAATGGGTAATGGTGCATTAATCAACTCATTCTTCTCAATTTCAACCATGCTTATTGGTATACCAACCGGTGTTAAAATCTTTAACTGGTTGTTTACGCTTTATCAAGGTCGAATTACTTTTGAAGCACCCATGTTATTCGCACTAGCATTTATCCCTACCTTCCTAATAGGTGGCGTAACTGGTGTGATGCTTTCTATGGCAGCAGCCGATTACCAATATCATAATACTTACTTCTTAATTGCACACTTCCACTACACATTAGTAGCAGGTGTTGCATTTGGTTTGTTAGGAGCATTAATTTTCTGGTGGCCTAAGATGACTGGATTTAAGTTAAACGAAACGTTAAACAAATGGTGTTTCTGGTTATTCATTATTGGTTTTAATGTTTGTTTCTTACCACAATTCGTGCTTGGTTTAGATGGTATGCCTCGTCGTTTATACACTTATATGCCAGAAGATGGTTGGTGGTTACTAAACATAATCTCTACTGTCGGAGCACTAACGATGGCATTAGGCTTCATGTTCTTAATTGCAAGTATTGCATATAGTTTCTTCAAATCACCACGTGAATCAACTGGCGATAACTGGGATGGTTTAGGTCGTACATTAGAGTGGTCAACTGCTTCAGCAATGCCACCTAAATACAACTTTGCTATCACACCTGACTGGAATGACTATGATACATTTGTTGATATGAAAGCACACGGTCGTCACTACTTAGATAATCACAATTATACTGATATTCATATGCCAAATAACACGCCAGTTGGTTTCTTTATGGGGATTTTCTTCACAATTGGTGGGTTCTTCTTAATCTTTGAAACTATTATTCCAGCCATTATTTGCTTAATCGGCATCTTTAGTACGATGATTTTCCGCAGTTTCCAAGTTGACCACGGTTATCATATCCCAGCTTCTGAAGTAGCAGAAACCGAAAAACGTTTACGTAAAGCACGTGTAAAAGAAAAGGAGGCTGTAAGTCATGAGTCATAATGCAAACACAATTGATCAACGTTCGCATGAAGGTGAATTAAATAAACTTGGCTTTTGGATTTTCCTTACAGCTGAATTTTCATTATTTGGTACGTTATTTGCAGCGTTACTAACACTGCAACACGGTGGCGATTATGCTGGTAAAATGACGACTGAGTTATTTGAATTACCCCTAGTTTTAATAATGACATTTGCGTTATTAATTAGTTCTTACACATGTGGTATTGCAATATATTATATGAGAAACGAAAAAGAAAAATTAATGATGGTTTGGATGATTATCACTGTATTACTAGGTATCGTGTTCGTAGGTTTTGAAATTTACGAGTTCGCCCACTATGTAGGTGAAGGTGTTAATCTAACTATCGGTTCTTATTGGTCTAGTTTCTTTATACTATTAGGAACACATGGTGCCCACGTATCGTTAGGTATCGTCTGGATTATCTGCTTATTAATTCAAGTAGCTATGCGAGGATTAAATAAAGACAATGCTCCTAAATTATTTATAGTAAGTTTATATTGGCACTTTTTAGATGTTGTATGGATCTTCATCTTCACTGCCGTATATATGATAGGGATGGTGTTTAGCGGATGAATACAATAGTAAAACACACAGTAGGTTTTATTGCCTCAATCGTTCTAACGTTATTAGCGGTATTTGTAACTTTATACACATCTATGGCACTTAATGTGAAGATTACTATCCTCTTTGGTTTTGCATTTATACAAGCTGCAGTTCAATTATTAATGTTCATGCATTTAACTGAAGGTAAAGACGGAAACATACAAAGTTTTAAAGTTATATTTGCGATTATCATTACCTTAATTATCATAATTGGTACTTATTGGGTAATGCAAGGTGGACACTCAGCTCACTTATAATCTATAGAAAAGGACCTCTCTTCAGAAGAAGCTTTTGGAATGGCCCAATTAGTCAGAGGTGTTTTTTTAGAAAAAATATTAAACATATATAATATACTAAGCAACCCGTGATGACAGAAGATATTGTACAAACAAATGTTAACTTCACAAATTATCCCTATCTCTGTCGGAAATTCTCAGTAAGTAGGAGGTTATCATTGTTATACTGTTTCTATTTGTAGGATTAGTGACTATGAGAGGTTATTTAAAATAATCTGTATTGAGACAATATTTCATTTTGAAACGATTAAAGGACTCCTTATTGAATAAGGAGTCCTTTTTAATGTTATTCTGATAACCATAGATTATGTAAATTCAGGTTTAATTTAGATAAATTAAAGGTATTAATAAAACAGGGCTTCCCATATAACTTTTTGATTACACACTTACTACAGTTAGAAATATTTCTAACTGTAGTTTTAAATTTAGATATGCACATAAGATGATGTGATTAAATATATGCTTCATATATTTAAAATCAGAAATGATAGTCTTGAGACTTGTATAAGTATAAAAAAGGAGAGAGAATAAATGGATATATTAATTAATTTAAGAAAAAGACATGAGCTAACACTTAAACAACTTAAGGATGAATTAAATAAAATGTCTGACTTATCATTTGATGAAAAAAGATTATGGCAATTTGAAAAGGGAGAAAAAACTCCTACCGAAACAGAAGCAGAAGTGTTAGGACATTATTTTAATTTGCCTTATGAAGAATTTATATATTATTAAAATGTATTAATATTTAAATTAAATATTAATAATGAAGGATGGTTAATGTGACTGTTTTAACTATATTATAATTAATTGTAAACATTATTATTGTTTTAGCTTTACTTAGCGTGCTTTTAGCAGGCGCTCTGTTACTTTTTAAAGACAAAAGACAAAAACAACACAGCGTATTACGTAATTATCCGTTACTCGCGCATGTTCGCTATTTTTTAGAAAAAATAGGGCCTGAAATGCGCCAGTATTTATTTTTACAAGATACCAAAGGTAAACCATTCTCAAGAAATGATTACACTAATATTGTTGTCGCGGGTAAATACAATTCAAGAATGTCTAGTTATGGCACTCAAAATGATTATGAAGATGGTTTCTATATTCAAAATACTATGTTTCCCTTACAAACAGCTGAATTACATATCGATCAATCAACTATGATCTCTACATTTATTTATGAAGTCGATAACGAACGTTTATTTAACCGAGATGAACATATATCTAAAACTGAAATTGATCCGTACTTTTTGTCTGACGAGGACGCTATTATACTTGGAAAAGGCTTAGATTATCCTTTTAAAATTAAACGACTTGTCGGTCAATCAGGTATGAGTTATGGTGCCTTAGGTAGCCATGCTATTACAGCTTTATCCATGGGGTTAGGTCAAGCTGGAACTTGGATGAATACAGGTGAAGGCGGTTTATCTAAATATCATCTTAAAGGTGGCGCAGATATTATATTCCAAATTGGCCCAGGTTTATTCGGCGTACGTGATAAAGAAGGGGAATTCGATTTAAAAGAATTTCTCAAATTGGCAAACCGCGACAGAATTAAAGCTTTTGAAATAAAGCTAGCGCAGGGCGCTAAAACACGGGGTGGTCATATGCAAGGTAATAAAGTAACAGAGGAAATTGCTGAAATTAGAAACGTAGAACCATGGAAAACAATTAATTCTCCCAACCGTTTCAATTCAATTGGCAACCCCAAAGATTTATTAAATTGGGTAACGTTTTTACAACACCAAGGTCAGAAACCTGTAGGTTTTAAAATTGTAGTTAGTAAGGTATCAGAAATTGAAAAACTTATTAATACTATGATTGAAACTAACCAATACCCTGATTTTATCACTATCGATGGCGGGGAAGGTGGCACCGGTGCCACTTTCCAAGAACTTCAAGATGGTGTGGGTTTGCCATTGTTTACAGCCCTACCTATTGTAACAGCGTTACTTGAAAAGTATGATATTCGTCACCAAATGAAAGTCTTTGCTTCTGGTAAACTTATCACACCAGACAAAATTGCTATTGCTTTAGGTTTAGGAGCAGATTTAGTTAATATCGCACGAGGGATGATGATCAGCGTTGGATGCGTCATGAGTCAACAATGTCATATGAATACTTGCCCAGTTGGTGTGGCAACAACTGATCCTAAACGAGAAAAAGGTCTCATTATTGACGAGAAAAAGTATCGCGTTACTAACTACGTTACAAGTTTGCATGAAGGTTTGTTTAATATTGCTGCTGCTGTAGGTGTAAAAAGCCCTACCCAAATTTCAAAAGATCATATCATCATTAAAAAGAAAGATGGCACAGTGAAATCTATAAATGACTATAAATTAAAACTAATTAATTATAAATAAATCAAAAACTAATTGTAATAATATATATTTTTTAGTTTAACTTATCAAAAAATTAATATTTTCAATAATCCAACTTCCTATAAATTCAAAAATTTTTCAAGCATTGTATAATGAATCAGAGGTGGTTTTCCATGAAAGAAAGTACAAGAAGAGAACTAGAATTTAACTTTCTAGGTTTTGATGTAAAAATTGACGCGTTTTACAAACTCCTTTATCAAATTAACGATATAATGTTAGCTTTATTCTTCATTGTCGGTAGCTTCTTGTTTTTTAGTGAATCAACTACTTTCTATGGCACAGTCTTATTTGTTATTGGGAGCTTTGAGTTATTAATTAGGCCTATAATAACTATCTCTAGGGATATCCATATATATAAAATTAAAAAAGACAAAAACCTATAGGTCTGGACTGTATCCTGCCAAATCAATAATTATTGGTGATATAAATACAAGGAGCCGCACATAAATGCTTAATGAATGGAAGAAATATTAGAACAATAATGAACGTGGTTCTTCATGTTTATTGCAAAAGAAAGCGAAAATGTAATAGGAAGCGATGGCGCAGAAAAAATGGAATTTGTGAAAAAAACACTTTATTTTTTGTAGTAAGAACTGATAAGGGTAACTGGCCTTCTATAAATTTAGCTTACAGATTAGGATTTCAAAGAGATGCTAATTTTGATGATTTTACAGATAAAAGAGATATATTCTTTTTTAAAAATCTAATTTAGTGACTAAAATATAATAATTCATACCAAATTTTAAAACAATTAAGAGACTTTTTTTCTAAGAAGTCTCTTTTAATATGCTTTTTAGAACTATTTTGCTCATCTAGATTTTTTTCATGACTGACAATCATCATAACTTATCTCGTTGGCTTCTTTAGTATTTAGTTTTATTTAATTACTAAGTATTCAAAATGATACAGTACTTTATGTAATTATATTTTTTCAATTTTTTTGGATTTTTAGTATAAGAATAAGCATTATCTATTAATAATTAAATAAACCTAAAAGTTATAAAACAGGATTCAAATTATCATTTTATATTTTCAGAAAACAGTAACATTATATGCATGTTAAAGTAAATATGTAAGGGCTTTCTATAATTATTAAATGCATAGGAGAGGAATAGACATGATTTTTGAGAAAATGGAACAATCTGATTATGAGCAACTAGTATTTTGTCATGATAAAACAAGTGGCTTAAGAGCAATTATTTGTATTCATGACTCTACGCTTGGTCCTGCACTAGGTGGGTGTCGTTTCTGGAATTATGATACAGAAGAGGAAGCGATTGTAGATGTGATGCGTTTAGCAAAAGGTATGACGTATAAAAATGCAGCTGCAGGACTTAACTTAGGTGGCGCAAAAACAGTCGTAATGGGCGATCCAAAAACAGATAAGTCAGAAGCATTTTTTAGAGCATTGGGACGTTATATTAATAGTTTAGATGGGCGCTATATTATTGCAGAAGACGTAGGCACAAGTGTTGAAGATATGGATATGATTTATCAAGAAACACCTTATGTATGTGGTATAAGTGAGTCATTTGGTTCGGGTGGTAATCCAAGCCCAATGACAGCATTAGGTGTTTATTATGCTATGAAACGTACGGCAAAAGAAGCATTTGGTAGCGATACTCTTGAAGGTAAAACGGTCGCTGTACAAGGGGTAGGAAATGTTGCATATCATATGTGCAAATTTTTACATGAAGAAGGCGCTGATCTTATTGTAACGGATGTTAACGAAGAAGCTATAAAATGTGCTGTAGAGGACTTTAATGCTAAGGCAGTGAGTATCGAAGATATTTATGGTGTTGAAGCTGATATCTTCGCTCCTTGTGCATTAGGTGGTGTTTTAAATGATGAGAGCATACCAAAATTAAAATTTAAAATGATTTGTGGTAGCGCTAATAATCAGTTGTTAGACCAAGATAAACACGGGAAAATGTTAAATGAACGTGGTATTATCTATGCACCAGATTTTGTTGTAAATAGTGGGGGCGTGATTAATGTTTCAGATGAGTTACAAGGTTATAATAAGGAACGTGCAACTCAAAAAGTGAAAGGTGTATATAATCAAATAGGTAAGATTTTAAACATCGCTAATGAAAAAAACATCCTACCATTAGAAGCTGCAGAACATTTAGCAGAAGAACGTATTGAAGCTTTACTACGTGTACATGGTAAATTTTCGTCAAAAGCCAATAATCAAATTAATAAATAAATACATTTATTTTAGTCATAATTGTACCTCAAATAATCAGAAGTTAACGTATACAATTTTTAACAGTAATCGAAAAAGATTAATAAGGAAAAATTCAATTTCAAGATCTTTATTTTGTTAATTGAGTTATTTTTGTAGTGTTAATATGAGATTAAAGGAGAAATGATGAATGAAAAAAAGAGTAGGACAATATTTAATGGATTGTATCAGTACTGTGGGCGTTGACAAAATTTTTGGAGTTCCGGGAGATTTTAATCTTACCTTTTTAGATGACATTATTAACCGAGATGATATGGATTGGGTAGGTAATACAAATGAATTAAATGCCAGTTATGCTGCAGATGGTTATTCCAGAATGAAAGGTATTAGTGCTATGGTTACCACGTTTGGAGTAGGAGAACTCAGTGCTATAAATGGAATAGCAGGGGCTTATGCAGAACGTGTTCCTATCATAGCCATTACAGGTGCCCCCACACGCGAAGTCGAAAATGCTGGTAAATATGTACACCATTCGTTAGGGGAAGGTCGTTTTGATGATTACCGTAAAATGTATAAACACATTACTACCGCACAAGGATATATAACGCCTGAGAATGCAGAAGAGGAAATACCACGGCTAATTGATGCTGCAATAAATGAAAAACGTCCAGTTCACCTTCATTTACCAATCGATGTTGCAGCAGAAGAAATTGAAGTAAAAGCACCTTACCGTTATAGAAAACCCAACACACGAGACGTTTCTAGTTATATTAAAATGATAGAAGAAAAATTAAAAAATGCAAAAAATCCTTTGATTATTGCAGGCCATGAAATCAATAGTTTCAATTTGCATCAGCAATTAGAAAAATTTGTGAATCAAACGCAAATTCCAGTAGTTCAACTCTCTTTAGGTAAAGGTGCATTTAATGAAGAAAACTCATATTACATGGGTATTTATGATGGAGAGGTTGCAGAAGAACAAATTAAAAATTATGTAGATAAAAGTGATGTAATTTTAAATATAGGGGCTAAATTAACAGATTCTGCAACTGCAGGCTTCTCATACAACTTTGATTTAGAAAATGTAATAACGATGAATCATCGCAATTTCATAATAGAGGAAATCAAAGACTCGGAAGTTAATCTTCCAGATCTTTTAAAAGGCTTATTAACGATGAATTACGTTAGTAAAGCAAATTATCCAAGCTATCAAGGCTATCAAGATAACAATTTGAATATAAATGAGAAACCATTGACACAAGAAACTTATTTCAAATTAATACAAAGATTTATAAAAAAAGACGATGTTATTATCGCTGACCAAGGTACTGCTTTCTTTGGGGCTTACGATTTAACACTGTATGAAGATAATAAATTTATTGGCCAACCATTATGGGGCTCAATAGGATATACACTACCAGCGACCCTTGGTACACAAATTGCAAATAAACATCGTAGAAATGTGTTGTTAATTGGTGAGGGTGCATTACAATTAACTGTACAAGCCTTATCAACAATTATTAGTGAGCATTTAAAACCTGTTATATTTATCATCAACAATGATGGTTATACAATTGAGCGTAAGATTCATGGTAAAACAGCACCTTATAATAACATTCAAATGTGGGATTACAAAATGTTACCTTCAATATTTGGGGCGAAAGGAAATGACATTAAAATAAATAATGTCACAACTAGTTCAAAATTGAAGAAGGTGTTAAATGAAATTAACGATACACCAAATAAAATGCATTTTATTGAAGTTCACATGGATGTAAATGATGCACCAGAAAAATTAAATAAAGTAGCTCAAGCTTTTTCAAATCAAAATAGCTAACAGTTGAAAAATTTAATAAGTATTACCATATAAGTTATACTAAAGTAACAATAGGATAACTAAGCCACAAGAAGTTTTAAAACAAAGGAGAGATTCAAATGACAGTAGATATTAAAAATTATTTGGATGAGAATTATGGTTTGTTTATAAACGGAGAATTTGTGAAAGGGCATAGTGATGAAACGCTAGAAGTTAAAAATCCGGCGACAGGAGAAACATTATCACATATTGCGAAAGCTAATGAAAAAGATGTAGATACAGCTGTAGCAGCAGCTCAAGAGGCATTTGAGTCATGGAGTTTAACATCTAAAACAGAACGTGCTAATTTATTAAGACAAATTAGTAATAAAATGATGGAAAATAAAGAAAAAATTGCAACAATCGAAACCTTAAATAATGGTAAACCAATCCGTGAAACCTCAGGTATTGACATACCATACGCTGCAAGACATTTTAATTATTTTGCAAGTGTTATCGAAACACATGAAGGTTCAGTCAATGATATAGATAAAGATACAATGAGCATCATTCGCCACGAACCAATTGGTGTCGTAGGGGCAGTTGTAGCTTGGAACTTCCCGATGTTATTAGCATCTTGGAAGATAGCACCAGCAATTGCAGCAGGTAATACAATTGTTATTCAACCTTCTTCCTCAACACCCTTAAGTTTATTGGAAGTTGCTAAAATTTTCCAAGAAATTTTACCTAAAGGTGTAGTCAATGTAGTAACAGGTAAAGGTTCAGAATCAGGGAATGCTATTTTTAATCATGAAGGTGTTAACAAGCTTTCGTTTACAGGCTCAACAAATGTGGGATATCAAGTTGCTGAAGCCGGAGCAAAACGTATTGTACCAGCTACTTTAGAACTTGGCGGTAAAAGTGCCAATATTATCTTAGATGATGCTAATTTAGATTTAGCAGTTGAAGGTATACAACTTGGAATTTTATTTAACCAAGGGGAAGTTTGTAGTGCTGGATCTCGTCTGCTGGTTCAGGAAGGTATATATGATAAATTAATTTCACGTCTAAAAGAGGCCTTTTCAAATATTAAAATAGGCGATCCATTAGATGAAAAAACACAAATGGGTAGTCAAACAAGCCAAGAACAGATGGAAAAAATCCAATCTTATATCACTTATGCAGAACAATCTAATGCTGAAATTCTCACAGGGGGTAAACGTATTACTAACGATGGTTTAGATAGTGGTTACTTCCTAGAACCAACATTAATCGCTGTTAAAGATAATGCTGATAAATTAGCTCAAGAAGAAATTTTTGGTCCTGTTTTAACAATTATAAAAGTAAAAGATGACGAAGAAGCAATTAAAATTGCTAATGATTCTGAGTATGGTTTAGCAGGAGGCGTATTCTCCCAAGATATTACACGTGCGTTAAACATTGCGAAAGCTGTAAAAACAGGTCGCATTTGGATTAACACATATAATCAAGTGCCAGAAGGCGCGCCGTTTGGTGGTTATAAAAAATCAGGTATTGGACGAGAAACATATAAAGAAGCCTTAAGTAATTATCAACAAGTTAAAAATATATTTATTGATACAAGTAATGAGTTAAAAGGGTTATATTAATAAATAAAATGTTATACGACACATTGATATTGCAATTTTAAGAAACAAATAAATTAGGTCACAATATTCTACTTAAACTACGTTAGAACTCGAAATTTAAGTAGTGATTGAAAACCGATTTTTCATTTAGATAACTGTTATTTTATATCAGTTAAAAGACTCCTTATTTAAAAGGAGTCTTTTTATAATCATAAATTAATACATAAAAATCATATAACAGAAGATGATTAGTTAACATCTATTTAATTTCTGATATGTTAATATTTAATTATACTTAAATTTAATAGGGTGGAGCGATTAAATTGGGATACCAAAGTGAATATGGTTTAGAAGAAAATGTAGTTAAACAGCTACAAGATTTGGGGTATGAGCGTGTATCATTGCGCAACGAAACACAATTGAAAGAGAATTTTAGACGTATTTTAAATGAACGAAATGCAGATAAATTAGAGGGTACGCCTATATCAGATAGTGAGTTTAAACGTATCATGATTGATATCAGTGATAAAAGTGTATTTGAAAGTGCTCAAATATTAAGAGATAAATATGTACTAGAACGTGACGATGAAACAAAAGTTTATATTAGCTTAATGAATATAAAAAAGTGGTGTCAAAATACATTTCAAGTCACAAATCAAGTGAGTGTAAATGATACACACAAAAGTCGTTATGATGTAACTGTTTTAATTAATGGATTACCTTTGGTTCAAATTGAACTTAAACGTAGTGGCGTTGCGATTACAGAAGCTTTTAATCAGATTGAACGTTATCGCCGTCAAAACTATACAGGGCTATTCAGATTCATACAAATGTTTGTTGTGAGTAATAAAATGGAAACACGCTACTACGCGAATAGCGATCAAAAAATCATGAAAAGTCATATGTTTTATTGGAGCGATGAAAAAAATGAGCGCATTAATATGCTTAAAGATTTTATTGAATCTTTCTTAGAACCTTGCCATATTGCTAAAATGATTAGCCGTTATATGATTATTAATGAAACGGATAAAATATTAATGGCCTTGAGACCGTATCAAGTCTATGCTGTAGAGGCTTTGTTAAATCGTGCTATAGAAACAAATAACAATGGTTATATTTGGCATACGACAGGGAGTGGTAAAACCCTCACATCGTTTAAAGCGAGTCAAATCTTAGCGCAAGAACCAGATATTAAGAAAGTTATATTCTTAGTCGATCGCAAAGACCTAGATGGTCAAACTTTAGGGGAATTTAATAAGTTTGAGTCAGATTCTGTTGATAGGACGTTCAATACTAAAAAGTTACTCAAACAAATGGATGATCCTACACGGAAACTAATTATTACGACGATTCAAAAAATGGATAATGCGATTAAATCAGGACATCCAGTAATGGAACGTTATAAAGAAGATAAAGTCGTTTTTATTATTGACGAATGTCATCGAACACAATTTGGTTCAATGCACCGTATCATCAGACAACATTTCGGAAACGCCCAATACTTTGGTTTTACGGGAACACCTAGATTTGAAGAGAATGCGAGTCAAGATGGACGCGCGACTGCGGATATTTTTGGAGAATGTCTACACCATTATCTAATCAAAGATGCGATTAGAGATGGTAACGTGCTAGGTTTTTCTGTTGAATATATGAATACGTTTGACCGTAGTGAAAAAATTACCGAAGACGGTTATGTTAATAAAATTAATGATGCTGAAATATGGATGGCAGACGAACGTGTTCAAAAAGTAGCAGAACATATTATTGCGAATCATAATAAAAAAACACGTGACCAAATGTACACAGGTATGTTGACCGTTCAAAGTATTCCAATGGCAATTCAATATTATCGTGTTTTCCAAAAATTGAAGAAACAAGGTGTACATAATTTTAATGTCACGACAATATTCAGTTATCAGGATAATGAAGCCATAGATGATACGATGGATGAACAAACAAGAAGAGATATATTAGAAGATATCATTCAAACGTATAACGAGACCTTTGATAAAAATTTCTCAACGGATACGTTTGATGGTTACTTCAATGATGTATCAAACCGTGTCAAAAAAGGATTACCCGATCAAAAATTAGATATTCTTATCGTTGTCGATATGTTCTTAACAGGCTTTGATAGTAAAAAATTGAATACGTTATATGTTGATCGTAATTTACAGCATCATACGCTTATTCAAGCCTACTCACGTACCAATCGTGTGGAAGAACCAACGAAACCCTACGGAAACATTGTTGCTTATAGAAACTTAAAAGAAAAAACGGATGAGGCTATTGAGCTTTTCTCTAAAACAGACAATACAGATACGGTATTGAGCTTATCGTTCCAAGCGTACTTAACGAAATTTAAACAGGCTCTGATTGAACTATTTGAATTAGCTGAAACACCTCAAGCCGTAGACCAATTAGAAAGAGAAGAAGATCAACGTGATTTTGTTATTGCATATCGTGAGTTAGCGAAGCATATGCAAAAGTTAAAAACGTTTGATGAATTTGCATTTGATAAGGAAACATTAGGTATTGATGAACAAACATATGAAGATTATAAAGGTAAATATTTAGATATCTATGACAAAGTGATACGACCTGATAATGAAACAGTAGAGGGAGAATCTATATTAGACAATATTGATTTTAATATTGAGATTTTACGAAATGATTTGATTAATGTTCAATATATTTTAGATTTATTAAATCAAATTGATTTAAGTGATACAGAACAACAAGAAAAAGATATTAAAGAAATTCGTAAAGTGCTTGATAAAGCTGATGATGATCAATTGAGATTGAAATCCGATTTAATTCGAACATTCCTAGATAAAGTCGTACCGAATTTAAATGAAGGTGATTCAATTGATGATGCTTATTATAATTATGAATCGAAAGTAAAGGTCGGAGAGCTGGAACAATTTTCTGAGGAAACAGAATATCCATTAGAATTATTGAAATCACTAGTTAAGGAATTTGAATTTAGTGGTCAATTAAATAATAATTTAATTGAAGAAGGCGTTTCTGGCGGTCTTTTAATACGTACTAAAAAAATAAAACGTGTTAAATCATTTATTAAAGAGATGGTTAAAAAATATAGTGTTTAATGCAAAACAAGTGTAGTTTTCGAAAACTACACTTGTTTTTATTTTGAAATCATGCTATATTTGTTTTGTAGAAAAACACAACTACAGGAGGTTTGGTATGTTAAAAGATTATGTTAATTATCAAAGTGGCACATTAATACAGCGCTTAGAAGTTGATGAGAGTGACCTGGGGAATCGTTATATGGTATATGATCAAAATATGTTAGATATAGATTTAGGGTTAACCATAGATGATACATATCAACCTAGAGTCATAAGATTAAAAGATACATCAAGAGCAACCGTTGTACGTAAAGATGATATTGTCATAAGTATGATGACAGGTGAGTGTACCCTAGTGAGCTCAAGACACGACGGTTCAATTTTACCTTATAACTATACAAAAATTGAAGTTACTTCAGACTTATTGGAACCTGCTTTTTTAGTCTATTGGTTTCAACTAGCACCAGAGGTACAATCACAATATAAGCAATATATGCAGGGTGGCTCGACAATAAAAAAACTAACACATCAACAGTTAAAATCACTCTATATTACCTTACCTTCAATTGAACGACAACGGTTGATTGGGCAAATTGGTATTAAAGAAAAACAATTAAACGTATTAAAACAAAGACAAAGTCGATTAAAAAAGCAATTCTTATCCAACACTTTATTCAAGGAGGACAATTAAATGTCTATTACGGAAAAACAACGCCAACAACAAGCTGAATTACAAAAAAATCTATGGTCTATCGCTGATGACTTACGGGGCAATATGGATGCCAACGAGTTTAAAAACTATATCTTAGGTATGATTTTTTATCGTTTCTTAAGTGAAAAAATTGAAGAACAAGCACAAATACTCTTAGCTGAAGACAATATAGATTATGAAACTGCGATGGCAGATGAAGATTATAGACCTGTCTTAGAGCAAGAATTTATTTCACGTATCGGTTATGTGATTGAACCACAGTATCTATTTAGTCACTTAGTTAAAAAAATTGAGAAACAAGTTTTTGAAATGGAAGACCTGAGTAATGCGATTAAAAACATAGAAAATTCTACACGGGGTCATGATAGTGAAGATGACTTTATTCACTTATTTGATGATTTAGACCTTGTATCTTCACGTTTGGGTAACTCTAATGCTGCACGTACAAAATTGATTTCAAAAGTAATGATGAAGATATCTACATTACCTTTTGTTCATAGTGATATGGAGATTGATATGTTAGGTGATGCTTACGAGTACTTAATTGGTCAATTCGCAGCAAGTTCAGGTAAAAAAGCTGGAGAATTCTACACACCCCAACAAGTTTCAACGATTTTAGCTAAAATCGTAACAGCCAATAAAAAAGACCTCAAAAGTGTTTATGACCCTACATGTGGATCGGGATCATTACTCCTTCGTGTTGGTCGTGAAGCCGATGTGCGTCAATATTATGGTCAAGAATACAACAGTACAACGTATAACTTAGCACGTATGAACATGTTGTTACATGATGTCAACTATGCGAATTTTAAAATTGAAAATGGAGATACGATAGAAGATCCAGCCATTTCAGATGAACGTTTTGAGGCAGTGGTGGCGAATCCGCCTTATAGTGCGAAATGGAGCTCAGATCCACAATTCTTAGAAGATCCACGCTTTAGTAATTATGGAAAATTAGCCCCTAAATCAAAAGCAGATTTTGCATTTATTCAACATATGATCTACCACTTAGATGACAATGGAACAATGGCTGTCGTTTTACCACATGGTGTATTATTCCGTGGCGCAGCTGAAGGTGTCATTCGCGAATATTTAATTAAAGAAAAAAATTATTTAGACGCAGTGATTGGTTTACCGTCTAACTTATTCTTTGGGACATCGATACCAACAAGCATACTCGTCTTTAAAAAATGTCGTGAAGAAGATGACAATGTATTGTTTATTGATGCATCGCAATCATTTGAAAAAGGTAAAAATCAAAACCATTTAACAACTGAAGATGTTGAAAAAATTGTTGAAACTTATAAAAATCGAGAAACAATAGATAAATATAGTTATGCGGCAAGTTTAGAAGAAATTGCAGAAAATGATTACAATCTTAATATCCCAAGATATGTCGATACATTTGAAGAAGAAGAACCTATTGATTTGGAGCAAGTTCAAAAAGACTTAAATCAAATTGATGATGAAATTGTTGAAGTAGAACAAGAAATTAATAGTTACCTCAAAGAATTAGGAGTGTTAAAACATGACTAATGAATTAGCAAACGTACCTGAATTAAGATTTACTGGGTTTGAAGATAAGTGGGAAGAAACAAACCTAGGGAATATTGCAAATATAGTTGGAGGTGGTACACCTAAAACTGAAATACCAGAGTACTGGAACGGTGAAATCAACTGGTATTCTCCTGTGGAAATTGGGGACAGAAATTATGTATATGAAAGTAAAAATAAAATAACTCAATTAGGATTGAAGAAAAGTTCTGCTAAAATTTTACCTATTGGTACAGTTCTTTTCACAGCAAGAGCTGGTATAGGAAACACAGCTATTTTGAAAAAAGAAGGTGCCACAAATCAAGGATTTCAATCTATAATACCTAAAGAAGGAGTGTTAGATACCTACTTTATATTCTCAAGAACAAACGAATTAAAACGCTATGGAGAAATCCATGGAGCAGGTTCTACATTTGTAGAGATATCAGGAAAAGAAATGGCTAAAATGCCAATTTCAATACCAGTTATAAAAGAACAACAAAAAATTGGTGATTTCTTTAGCAAACTCGATCAACAAATCGAATTGGAAGAACAGAAATTAGAGAAGTTAGAAGAACAGAAAAAGGGATATATGCAAAAGTTATTTTCTCAAGAATTAAGATTTAAAGATCAAGACGGAAATGATTATCCAAAGTGGGAAAAGAAATTTATAAAAGATATCTTTATCTTTGAAAACAATAGAAGAAAACCAATTACTTCTTCATTAAGAGAAAAGGGATTATACCCTTACTATGGTGCAACCGGAATTATTGATTATGTAAAAGATTATTTATTCAATAATGAAGAACGATTACTAATAGGAGAAGATGGTGCGAAATGGGGCCAGTTTGAAAAGAGTAGCTTTATTGCTAATGGACAATACTGGGTAAATAATCATGCACATGTAGTTAAAAGTAATAATCATAATTTGTATTTTATGAATTACTATTTGAATTTTAAAGAACTGCGAACATTTGTCACTGGTAATGCACCAGCTAAATTGACTCATGCGAACTTATGCAATATAAATCTTGAAATTCCTTGTCTCAATGAACAAGGTAAAATAAGTGCATTGTTAAAATCTATAGATAAAAAAATGAATAATCAAATTAATAAAATCGTATTATTAAAACGACGCAAACAGGGATTATTGCAGAAAATGTTTGTGTAGTTCTGATAACGACCTATTATGTAAAGTAAAAACAGAACTTAAAGATTGTATTATATTTAATTGTGAAAAAATGGAGGAGGATAGAGATGACTATACCTGAGTCAAAACTAGAAACTTGGTCAAATCAAGGAGCTACACAAGCACCAAAATCTTTAAGAAAAAAATAGAAAAAGCCCTTACTGAGTATGAATCGAAAATCACAAGAAAGAGTCAACTTGAAATTTATCTTCAAGGCTCCTATCGAAATAAAACAAATATATTAGGAAATAGTGATGTCGATATTGTCGTTCAAAATAACGCTACTTTTTTTAGAGATATTTCAAAATTAAACAAATACGAGAAGAATATATATATAAATACTTTTAATGATGCTACTTATACTTGGCAAGATTTTAAAAGTGAAGTAATAAAGACACTTGAATGTGCCTTTGGTTCAGATAATGTAAAAATTGGTGATAAGTCAATAAAAATAGATGATGGAAATTACGAAGCTGATGTAGTTCCCTGTTTTGAGTACCGTAAATATGTTTCTTTTGGGAAAAGTGATGAATATAAAAAATATATCCCTGGGATTAAATTCTTTACCACTAACGAAAATCATAGTGTTGTTAATTATCCAAAAGAACATTATTCAAAAGGCGCTGATAAAAATCAACGAGTGAATAAGAGGTATAAACCAACCATAAGGGTGTTTAAGAATATTAAAAGTAAGTTGATTGAAAAAGAAATGATCAGCAAGGACATTGCATCTTCTTATTTTGTAGAGAATTTATTATATAACGTCCCAGATGAATGTTTTGATAATATAAAACTGTCGACTAGAGTTTATAGTGTGCTTAAATGGTTACAAGATAACAAGATATCATTTCCACAATTTTCATGTCAAAATGAACAAATTATGTTATTTGGTTGCGGCCAAGAACAATGGAATGAAAAAGACGCACGTACGTTTCTTTCACAAACAATTAAACTTTGGAATGAGTGGTAAATATGCATGAGTACAGTATTGATGTAGAACATAGTAAAATTCTTTTTTACTTATCATTATTATCGATTTTAATTTCAAGTACTATAACTACTATATTAAATACATTAATAGTAAAAATTCCTTACGTAGAATTTACTGTATCTTTTACTGCAATAGGTATTTTCGGTATTTTATATGCTTTGTTCAATAATTATATTTGGAAGTGGAATTTTCTTAAAGGAATAGTTAAAATACCCAATTTAAATGGGGTATGGAAAGGAGAATTTCAGTCTTCTTATCATAATTTTAACAAGAGCCTTCCAGTTGTTTTAATTATCGAACAAACGTGGTCAAAAATTTGTATTACAGGGGAATTTAATCACTCTAAATCTTCAAGTAATACAGCTTCATTAAAGATAAATGATGGAGGAGGAGTTAAATTACTCTATTCTTACTATAATGACAAAATTCCACAATATCATGAAATGGGTACTAGCAATCACAAAGGTTATGCGAATTTAGAAATAAAAAGAGATTCAATGGAAGGTAATTATTTTAATGACCCAACTAATAATGAAAACTTTGGGAAAATGAAACTGTTAAAAAAATCCTAGTTTTCAATAATCGTTGATATTGTACGTATTACCTTATGCTTAATTTGGGCTAATCATATTTGGCGCTTTAAAAGCATTTGATAGCTTAAGATAAAGTTAACCTATGAAGCTATTTTAAATTTTCAAATACCTATTTAAAATGTAAGGTGATACACAATAAAGACTTTTTTCTATTTGGAGAAAAGCTGTATAAATAACTATAAATCGAAAACGCCCAAAATATTTATTTAACAGTATTTTGGGCGTTTTATTCAGTTAACACAATTAAGCTAATAGGAAATATTAAATGAATAATATATATAATTCTTTAATTAAAACCACTAATAACGATGTTAACAAACTCATCAGAACTTAAATTCCCCTCATTTTCTTCAGAGTTTATACTTCTACTTTTAGTATCAGGGGCCCAAACCCAATTTGCTGCTGCTGCCACATTTGCTGCTGTAGCTACCGCAACGTGAGTTGCTGCTGCTACTGTAGTAAATGCAGCGCCAACATATACAACTGGTCCTACCGCTAACGTCCCCACCGCTCTAGTAGAAACATCATCTTCCTTTTCATTGTTATATTTTTCATCCACTTTTTTCAATGCTTTTTCAAGTAATGGATTTACGCTTTCTAAATGTTTTTTTAATGCTACATGATCTTTAGAATAAATAGTATTTTTTAATTTATCGAAATATTGGCTATCTTGCTTATTAATTTCCTTTACAATCATATCAGCACGTTCGTTTACATCGTCATTATCAATCTCTTTAACGACTTCCTCCGGCCAAATTTCAGGTATTTCTTTTTGTGCTCCTCCTACTCCAAAGGCAATCCCTTTAAATAATTCTTCTCCAGAATATTCTTTAGTTTTAGCTATCGCGATTGGTTCTAAATTTCCTAATACAGTAAACGATAATACAATTAAAGACATAAAAATCATACTAATTTTTTTGGTAGTTTTCATTTTTTCCTCCGGTAAGTTTTAATTTTTTATTGATAGGTATTAAATATAATATTAAAGCTCCCGCCATAGCTGCAGAAAAACTAAATAATCCTAACATTAACGCAAATATTTCATGCATGAATATCCCTATAATAAAATAATATTTCCAATGATTTTTTGGGGCAAACAAAGCCCCAAATAATAGTAATTGAACGATAAGGGTCCCCCAAGTCGGTATAACTACTAACCATGATTTAAGAATTGGGTCTAACATAGATAAAAAGAAATCATTTAATCCAAATAAAGGATCATGTAAATAATAATAAACAGCTGTACCATTAATCCATTCTTCCCTCGATATTTTCGCAAGAAAAGAATGAAGATATATTAAGGAAACTTGTAATCTAATCATATAATAAGGAACTATAGCTACTACTCTAGAAAAATTATTTGTGAAATTACTGTTACTCCAATGCCATTTCCTACCATCAACAAGTGTTATAGGTATTAATAAAAAAGTTAATGCTACAGCTACCTGATCTCCACCGTCAAGAGTGGACGCAGCAGTGTAAAAACTATATGAAATATACCAATGAATTATTCCTGTATACCTAGGTCGCCAACCTATTATAATTAGCAATAAAAATACTATAAAAGTCCATTTAACAATGGATAAATAAAAATAATTAGGAGGTACTATATTAAACAAACTTAATATCCCATTACCAGTAGGGTAACGATCAATACCTGACATTGGCGCAAACAATTCATGTACAGGGTTCAATAGTAATGTTAATAAAGTACTAAACGCGATTAAAGCTCTACCTAATCCATATACATTTGAAAGACAATTAAAATGTATGATTTTTTTTCAATTTGTTTCATAAACGTTCAACCTCATCACTTTAGAGGGCATAGCTCCCTTGTAATCGTTTGACCACGCCCAAGGCACTGGTTCTTCTTTGATTATAGCTATATCTCCTAAAATAGTTGGATACTTTTGATCATTCTCTACTTTGATTGGTTTCATTTTTCTCACACAATTTCCAGGCGTGTCTTGACACTCTTTCATGTTAGTTGGATTAGCTTTTTCATATAAACGTCCTAATTCAATGCCCTGAGCTCTGCCCTTTTTTTCAACCCATAGAAATTATCTAAAGTCATATTAGGCCACTTACCGACATATTCTCCAGTGTTTAAATCAATAGCATAGAATTTTTCATCTCTTGGATCTTTACTAAAAAAGCCCCAACCTTGAGTGAATATTTTGGAAACTTCAGCTTCGAGAGTAGCAGGTATTTTGATAGGGGTTTTTGTATAAGAAAACGAAAAAGAAATAACGAAGAGTAATATAAAAACAAAACTATATATAACAAGAAAGATTTTTAACGAATTATTCAATTTACTAATCCTTCCTAAATTTAAAATATAAATCTACAATTATTAATAGAAAAATCATAATTACTGGTAATGCAAATAAGACTGCTTCGTTGAAAATTATATTACTTCCATAAAGTACTCTATATACATAAAAATTACTAATGTACAAAAAGTAAAAGCTCAATGAATAATGTAAAAATAAATTAACTACATTTCTAAAATTATCTTTTTTTCTATATAAATACATAAGTAAAAAACTTAATAAACTTAAAAAAATAGGTAAGAAGATAATGGATTTTGAAGTATAAGTATTCCCATTATTCAAATGCATTGGCAAAGTACTAGGAAGAGTATTCCAATTTTTAAATATTACACATAAACTTATTATTAAAGTTATTAAATAAAAAAATAAAATTATTATTTCTTTAGTTTTTTTATATGTATCTCTCCTTTAATTTTTATTATAAGCGCTCACAACAAGAACAATAACAATAAAAAAATAAAAAAGAAAGATGTTTATTAATAATAATAATTTTTAAATACTAAAAATATTAAAATAAGTTATCAATCAACTTAAAAATATTATTTTTTTGTTAAATACCATATAATATATAAGCATAAAAAGTTATAAATTCTATAAGTGCCCTTATAGAATTGGGGAAATCAATTTGCGCAAAATCGCAATTGCCTTTCGTCGATTTTTTATCTTAGTTTTAAGTAATCGCTGTTATAGCACAAACGTAAAAATTAATACTAAATCAAAATTTAAGCTACTAGCAAAAACTAGTAGCTTTTTTGTTCCGTTAATTTTTAAATGCCTTTATTTTGAATTTTAAAGGGGTATTTTAAAGATTTAAGGATAATTTTATAGTTATATACCTCAATACTTACATAATCTCTTAAAAAGCAAATATAAGGTATATAAATATAATCTAATTTCATATACAAAAATTTTAAATTGCATTTGAATTATTGATTAAAGATATTATGTTTAGGTATATTTTGACGACGCATATTAAGTGCATGTATTTCTTCAAGCTCAGCTTTAATCGATTGCATCAAATAACCTTGCATAGCTTCAACCGTTTCATTTTTCTGTAGCAACATCGCTTTAAAGCGTTTTAAGACGTTGACAAGTTCGAACTCCACGTCTTCTAAACGATAATATGTATCATGGGCGTTATTAAATGATTTTTTCCCTTTAAGTAAAACACTTTTAATAATACGAATTTCTCTAATTTCAAAATTACTTAAGTAATCTTTGATTTGTTGTGGCAATTCTTCAAGCACTTGGAATTTTAAGGCATCATTATTAAATTCAGTTTGTTGATGATTTGTATGATTCGAATGAGCGTTTTTAGAAATATTGTTAGATGTATCATTCAAATCATTCGTATCATTATTCTCAGTATCATTATTCTCAGTATTATTTAAATTAGTATCATTAGACTGTGAATTCAACTGTTCAAGAACTTCCGAATTCACAGTTCCAGAACTTCCAAATTCATTGTTTTGGAACTGTGAATTTGGAAGTTCCTTGCTATGACTGGTTTCATTATTGTAATTTGGCTTTAATAGATATAATCTATTAGGTTTATTAAGCCCCACTCGCTCTTGAGTAAGTAAGTTAAATTTCACTAGTTCCTTTTTTAATTTTATGATTTTTTGTTCAGCATAACCTAAGTATTCACACAAATGTTTGTTACTAAAAATAAAATAAATGTTATTATTTTTATCTACCCATTCGTTTTGTATAGATAATTCAAAACGATCTTTTAATAATGCATACATAATTTTGGCCTCTGCTGACATTTTCTTGAAATATGCATCTTCAAATAAGTATTTAGGTAATTGATAGAATCTTTCAGTTTTCACTTGAGATAAATTATATTTCTCAAAATTTGGCAT
>NZ_JBNFUA010000001.1:0-2915285 GCF_049943195.1 Staphylococcus caseorum | reverse complement strand
TTGATGCAATAGAACCTCTATTTCAATTAATTAGACCTGTCTCCCCTATTGCATGGTCACCATTCGTCGTTTTATGGTTTGGTATCGGGAGTTTACCTGCAATGGCAATTATCTTTATCGCCGCATTTTTCCCAATTGTTTTTAATACAATCAAAGGGATTAGAAATGTAGAACCACAATACTTGAAGATTGCATCTAATTTAAATTTAAGGGGATGGTCATTATATCGAAATATCCTCTTCCCTGGTGCATTCAAACATATTATGGGCGGTATACATATGGCAGTTGGAACAAGTTGGATATTCTTAGTTTCTGGCGAAATGATTGGCGCACAATCTGGACTCGGATTCTTAATTGTTGATTCACGGAATATGTTGAATTTAGAAGATGTTTTATCTGCCATATTCTTTATTGGGGTATTTGGGTTCTTAATTGATCGTCTCATTAGTTATTTAGAGAAAATGATATTAACACGTTTTGGTGAATAAAGGAGAGCATATTTATGAGTTTAAAAACACATATTGAAAACGAATTAGATCCATATTTAGTAGAAATTGATGATGGTTCACACTATCCTAAAACCTTCATTCAAAATTTATTTAAAGAAGGATATTTTAAAGAAAATGATGTCAAAGCAAATTCAGAAGTTATCGAAGAAGTATCAAAATCTTGTCTGACAACTGGCTTCTGTTTATGGTGCCAACTGGCCTTTTCTACCTATTTACAAAATGCAGAACAGCTTCATTTAAATAAAGATTTACAACAGCAATTACTATCAGGAGAGATTTTAGGTGCTACAGGATTATCAAATCCGATGAAATCATTTAATGATTTAGAATCATTCAACTTGTCACATCACTATAATGATGAGCAATTCATTGTGAATGGTAGATTACCTGCGATTAGTAACATTGCTGCAGAGCATTATTTTGGTGCTATTTCTAAATCTGAAACATCAGATGAACTTGTAATGTTTATCGTTCAAGCCAATCAAGAAGGCGTTAATATAAATGAAATGTCTACCTTCTTAGGTGTGAATGGTTCAGCAACATTTTCAATTGAAATGAATGATGTGCACATACCTGAAGCACATATTATTACACACGATGCAAAAACATTCGCGTCTAAGATACGTCCACAATTTGTAGCGTTACAAATACCGATTGCATTAGGTTCTGTGCGTTCATCACTTGATTTAATTCATAAATTCTCTAATGCACAAAATGGTATTAACAAGTATTTAGAATATGATGTTCAAGACTTTGAAACACGTTACGACAATATCAAAAAACAATTTTACAATTTATTAGATACTAATGATTTACAGAATCAATTTGGTGACTTAATTAATTTGAAAAAAGAAGCCGGTTATTTACTACTTGAAGTCAATCAAGCATCCATGGTTAATGGTGGTTCTAGAGCATATTCACCTCGTGCACCTCAAGCGCGCAAATTAAAAGAAGGCTTTTTCTTTGCAGCGTTAACGCCAACATTAAGACATTTAGGTAAACTACAAGAAGAATTCAAAAATAGTAACGCTTCAGTTAAATAGATCAATTTAGAAAAAGTGATCACTACTATAAAATATAAAATCACATTTTATATACTTATTTTATGTGCGTATAACTTTATATAATTTCAATCCCGGAAATTGCGCACAAAAAATGTCGATAAAGTCTGAGACTTTATCGACATTTTTTTATGCTATACTTTTACAAACCATTCAATTGCACGTTTAATACTTTGATCCCAATAAGCATAATCATGTTCACCAGGTCCATCTTCAAATTGATATGGGACTGCTTTTTCATCTAAATACTTGATAAATTGTTGATTATCTTCATGTAAATCATCTTCCGTGCCACACATAATGAGTAACTCCGGAATAACTTTATTTTGGTCTATTGCTTGATCGACTAAATGATACGGATCTAAATCAGTACCTTCAACCCTTTTACTTGTTCCTGCTATTGCTTCACCTGAGAAATCATACCAATCAAAATCCATAAGGTGTTGACCATTAAACACTGCTGATAACGTACAAGCTTTAGCAAAACGATGGCCTTGTGATAAAGCATATTTAATGGTGCCATAGCCACCCATAGAGTGACCAGCAATAAAATTATCTTCTCTTTTATCAGATAATGGTAAAATTTGATGCGCATAATCTAACACTTCTAATACATAATCAAAATAGTTATGGCCATAAACCATGTTACTGTATCCACTATGGTCCCCATTGGGCATAATGACAGCTAATTGATGCGTATTAGCATAACGTTCGATACTTGTGTAACGCATATAAGAAGTTTCATCACTTGAGAGACCATGTAGTAATAATAAAGTTTTCAGTGGTTTCGGTTGTGCTGCTTTATTAAAATAACTTTCATCTTCCGGTAAAATCACCATAAAATGATGATGCATACCTATTGTTTTAGAATTATAATTAATTGATAAAATTGCCAACTTTAATCACTATCCTTTATTAATTAATACTTTGAGGCTTATGCTTTTCTTTTTTCTGTGTTTTATTAGAAGGATCTAAACGTTTTTCTAAAAATCTCAATCCAACGTCAATTAGAATTGCGATTAATGCAATTGGAATTGCACCCGCAAGAATAAACGTCGTGCCATCTGTTGCATTTGTACCACGAATAATAATGTCGCCCAAAGTTGGTGCTCCAATAAATGAGCCAACTGCTACAACACCAATTGCTACAACAAGTGCGATTCTTAAACCACCTAAAATTACAGATAAAGACAAAGGCAACTCAATCAAACGTAACACTTGGTTCCGTGTCATACCCATACCTTTACCAGCATCTTTAATGTTTTCATCAACACCAATAATACCTGTAAAAGTATTTTTAATTATAGGTAACAATGCATATAAGAACACTGTTAAAACAACTGTGTTTGGACCTAAGCCCATCACTAACATTAAAATTGCTAACATCGCAATAACTGGTACAGTTTGTATAATATTGGCAATTGTAATAATCGTCCATGATAATTTTTTATATCTAGCGATGATAATGCCCAATGGTATACCTACAATTGCTGCAAATAAAACACCATATACTGACATTAATAAATGCTTAATAAATAAATCCCATAGGTAGCCAAAGTTGACTGAATAATATTCGACTAATTGCTGTAATAAATTACCTTCCATTAGTTTTGACCACCTTTCTTATCGTCTTCAAAATAGTTGTGTTCTTTCAAGAAATTTTCAGCTACAACAGCTGGTTCTTGACCTTTACCATCTGCTTGATAATTAAGCTTTTGCATTTCTTCTGTTGATATTTTGTCCTTCAACTTATTAATACTTGGTTTTAATTTTGGATGTTTTTCTAATAAACTATTCGTTGCTACTGCACTCGTATCGTATGGTGGGAAAAAGTGTCTATCGTCTTCAAGTACTTTTAAATCGTACCCCTCAATACGTCCATCTGTTGAATAACCAACTGCTACTTCTAAGTTTTTTGAATTTAATGCATCATATACAAGTCCGATTTGCATTGGACGCACTGTATCAAAGTCAAATCCATATTCTTTCGTAAATCCTCGATAACCATCACCTTCACGATGTAACCACGAACTGTCTACGCCAAGTCTTAACTCATCACTATGTTTTTCTAAATCTGAAACAGTTTCTAAATTATATTTCTCAGCTGTTTCTTTAGTAACCATAAATGCGTATGTGTTCGCAAAACCATATGAATCAAAGAATGTTTGATCAAATTTCTTTTGGAACCCATCTTGAGTCGCTGTCATCGCTTTTTCAGGATCTTTTATTGGGTCTTCCTTTAAAGCGCCTGTTAAATCTGTGCCATTGTATCTTGCCCCTGACATATTCGCATCACCATTCACTAAAGCATTGTGTTGAATGGTACTTGAACCTAGATTGTTAATTAATGATGGTTTAATCTTACCATCTGTGTCGTGTTCTATAATGAGTCTCAACATATGAGACATAATTTGTGATTCACTCGTTGCTATTGCTGTAATTTTAACTTCATTATCTGAGCTGCTACCACTTAAACCAGGTAAACTACATCCAGATAACACCGTCAGACACAGTACAAGCACGATACTATACTGTTTAAACTTCTTCATAATGTCCTCCTTTTATTATCTGGATACTTTTAATCCTTTTGGAACAGCCCATTTTTCGACTATTGAAAGTAATACGTCTACAACTAAAGCTAAAACTGTTACAAGTATAGCTGCACTTACAATCATCAATGGATCATATAAATTTAACCCGTTAAATACAAAGTCACCTAAACCGCCTGCACCAACATAACTTGCTAGCGTCGCCCAACTGATTACATATACAGATGATAATCGAATACCACCTAGTATAAGTGGTAAAGCTAACGGTAACTCAATATCTTTCATAAGTTGTAACTTAGTCATCCCCATACTTGTGCCAGCTTCTTTAATATTATTATCGATATTTTTGACGCCTAACACAGTATTATTCAATATTGGTAAAAGTACATAGATAAATAATGCTACAATTGCAGGTAATTTCCCCACGCCAAATATCGGTATCATGATAGCTAATACCGCAAGCGTTGGTATTGTTTGAAGCACACCAGCAATTGTGAGTACGATATTTGAAGTTCTTTTCATTTTGGATAAGATAATGCCTAATGGAACAGCAACTACGACAGCGATTAACAATGCGATCATTGAGATATAAAAGTGTTCAGCTGTTTTTGATATCAGTTGCCCACCATATTGCTCTATGAAATCTTTCATTATTTATCAGCTCCTACATTTTCGGGCTCGACAATTGCATGTTGATTCGCATTGTCATCTTCATCTATTTCGCCCCAGATACTGTCATATACAATATCCACTAGGTTTGCTCTCGTAACTAATCCAATTAATGTTTCACCATCTTTATCCACTACCGGAACGTTTCTTACATTTCGTTTTAAAATTGTACGTACTGAATCTTGTAATTTACTGTCTATTCTTACTCTATAAATATCTCGTTGCATTGTATCGATAAGCTCTTTGTTTGAACGTAATCCTTGGTTAATATCTTCAATATCTAAATAGCCCAGTAATCTACTGTTATTACCTACGACAAAAATAGTGTCTACACGACGTTCTCTCATGACTTTAACTACTTCGTTCAGTGAACGATCTGCGTGTACAGTTACAGGTTTAATCATTGCATCTTTAACTGTACGCTTATTTGGACGATCTTGAATTAATCTATTTTGACCAATAAAATCACGTACGAAATCGTTTGCAGGATGACGTAAAATATTGTCTGGCGTATCAAATTGGATAACTTGACCTTCAGACATAATACAAATTTTGTCTGCTAGTTTAATCGCTTCATCCATATCATGCGTAACAAAAACAAATGTTTTACCTAATTTTTGTTGTAATTCTTTCACTAAATCTTGTAATGTATCTCTCGTAATCGGGTCTAATGCACCAAATGGTTCATCCATTAATATGACATCTTGTTCAGCTGCTAATGCACGCACTACCCCAATACGTTGTTGCTGTCCCCCAGATAATTGAGATGGATATCTATCTAAAAACTCTTCCGGTAAATCTACGAGTTTAATTAATTCTTTCGCTTTACGTTCTTTTTTTTCTTGAGACCATTTTAATAATTTTGGCACTAAAACGATATTTTCTCTGATCGTCATATGAGGCATAAGTCCTATTTGTTGAATTACATAACCAATTTTTCTACGTAATTCTACTGGATTCATTTTGCGGACATCGCCGCCATTAATTGTTATTTGTCCCTCAGTAGCTTCTATCATTCTGTTGATCATTCTTAAAGCAGTTGTTTTTCCACTACCACTTGTTCCTATAAACGCAATAAATTCACCAGATTCAATATCTAATGATATGTTATCTACAGCTTTCTTCCCGCCACCGTAGACTTTTGATAAGTTTTTAATACTTAACATGGTTCAATTCCTTTCTATGTACATATTTAAATTACAAATATTTCATAATAAATTTAGGACTACCTGCGGATGTTATACAAATTCTAAAATAAGTAACAACATAGCTACAAATAGCCCTAATTTATTCGTTTTAGTTGTTAAAAAACAAATCAATTATACAATAAATTAAAATTTGATTTTGTTACCCTATATAATAAGATACCTTAATTAATAAAAATAAACAATTTATACTCATGGATTTTGTTTCTTAAAACATTCAATAAACGAAGTTAATCAATCGTTTCAAATTGATTTCAATTATACTATTTATGCTTAATACCAATCAGATGACCAAGCTCTTTGGGCTGATTTTCAATCGTATTGGTAGCAGCATAATCTTCAATCGCTTTTTTTATCATTTCTGGAAATGCTTCGGGCTTATCTACCGCTATATTCATCCCCATGAGCATCACTTCATAAGTTGCACAACGAGATTGATTTGCATCTGTTAACGTCATAAATACATGTAAACGTTTCGCATCATAATCATATAACTCAACATTAACCGTGATGGATTCATCGACTTTAATTTCTTTTAAATACATCACATGGTTTTCTAAAGTAAACACTGTGTATTGCTTTTGTGCTATCGTCTCTTTATCTAATCCTAGATAAGCAAGCCAAGCATCTGTCGCATCACTAAACACACGATTATATTCAGCGTCATTCATATGACCATTGTGATCCACCCAAATATCTTTCACTTTAGTCGTATATTCAAACTGTGAATGTATCATATTAATACACCGATGGGCTTGTAGCTTTTTTCATTGATGGTGTATCTTCTGGCCAATATGCTTCTGCTAATTTTTTAACTTTGATTAAGAATTCATTGCGTTTTTGATCAAGCTCTGACATTGTTTGGCCTTGTGACGAAGCTTCACAACCATTAACAACTTCATCATATAAATCTTTCGTTAATTCTGGTGCTACTAATTTAGTCCATGGTTTTTTCAAAGCTGGTCCAAATTGTTTTAGCATGTGGCGCATACCGCCTTCTCCGCCTGCCAAATGGAAAGTCATGAACGGTCCATATTGTGCGTAACGTAAGCCTGCTGCATGTGTGAATGCTTTATCTACTTCCTCTGTAGTAGCTATCCCATCATTTACAATATGCAATGCTTCTCTCCAAAGTGCTTCCATTAATCTATCAGCAATATGACCTTCTATTTCATGTCTTACATGCAATACGTCCATGCCGATACTTTCATAAGCTTGTTCAGCTTTTACTGTCGTTGCTTCCGCAGTTAATTGTCCTGGAACAATTTCTACAAGCGGTAAAATATATACCGGATGGAAAGGATGAGCGACAACTAAACGTTCTGGATGTTGCAAGTTTCGCTGTAATTCTGAAGGTTTAATACCTGAAGTACTTGAGCCTATTGTTACATCAGGTCGTGCATAAAAGTCTATTTCTGTAAGCACTTGCTCTTTTATTGATTCAACTTCAGGCACATTTTCTTGTATATGATCTGCTTCTTTAACTGCTTCTTCTAAATAAGGTGTAAATGTAAGCTTTTCTAATGAAGCACCTTCTGCTAAGCCAAGTTCTTCAGCATATGGCCAATTTTGTTTTACTTGTTTCAACATGCTTTCATATGCACCTTCACTTGGGTCTGTAGCAATTACTTCATGTCCATGTGCTAACATTCTTGTAATCCATCCACTACCAATAACGCCTGTACCTACGACTGCGAATTTCATTTTGTGCCTCCTTGTGGATCTCTAAGTTGATATTTTTCACGCGCTTCAGCTGGCGTCATTGGTGCTATATCTAACCCTTTTAATATTTCTACAGCCTTTTCAACGAGTTGTTCATTAGTGGCTTTGACACCTTTTGCCAAATATAAATTATCTTCTAAGCCCACACGTACATTGCCTCCACGTTTAGCCGCTTCTTCTACTGTTGGAAATTGCATTCTGCCAATACCAAATGCTGACCAATGTGCATTTTCAGGTATACGTGTCTTAAAGTATTCTATCGTTTCCGCGTCATTTTCTGCGCCCCATGGAATACCAAGACAGAATTGGAACATCGGCTCTCCTTCAATTAAACCTTCATTTATAAGTTGATTAGCAAATGAAATATGGCCACTATCAAAACATTCTAACTCAGGTTTAACCCCAGCATCTTTAACAAGTTGTGCTTGTTCTCTTAACCAACCTGCTGGACTTAAATAAAGCGTATCACCCATATTGACACTACCACAGTCTAAGGTACACATTTCTGGTAATAATGCGCCTACGGGTTCATGTCTTTCTTCTGGCGTTAGCATGTCTGTTCCTTTTGCACCAGTATATGGATCTTCTAGATTCGGAATGAAGTCTCCGCCCCCACCAGAAGTAATATTTATAACAATATCTTCGTCTGCTTCTCTAATTAATTTCACTGCTTCTTTAAAAAATTCAACGTTATGACTAATGCCACCTGTTTCTGGGTCTCTAGCATGTATATGTGCCACAGTCGCTCCTGCTCTTGCACATTTTATCGCTGAATCAGCAATCTCTTGAGGTGTTACAGGAACACTTTTATTTTTTTCTGTAGTATCTCCAGCACCTGTTATAGCTGCTGTTAGCATAACTTTCTTCATTAATATAAACCTCCAACAGAGTTTTTTAATACATCGATTAGTGTACCAACCAGACGGTTTAGTTTCAACCTTATAACATATAAAAAAAGGGACTAATCAATTTTGAATCATTGACTATCCCTATATTATCAGTGCTTTACATGAAATTTTCATTTAATTATTTTTTTTATAATTTCTAATTTTATTGACCCTTTTTAATCGATTTTTTCATTTTTAGTATAAGCTGTTAATCTTTCTAAAACTTCAGCTCTCATCGAATCATCAATGGCAGCTAAACCAAATATTTCAGACAACCATAGTCCATCGACTGCCATTCGAATAATTGTCGCATCAACTTTGTCTAAGCCATCATTTTCAATATTGAATTGCCATTCTTTATATGTGTCTTGTAAAGGTAATAATAAATTACTATTTATACCTTGTGCAGCTAACATCCCTGAAGTGATAGATGCATTTTCAGAACTATATTCGCGCGTGGCATCTATAAATGCGCGTATCCACTTACCTTGCTGTTGGTCATTATCTTGCACATGTTTATCAACGTTAATTCGATATATTTCGTCTGCATGGTCGACAAGTCCTTGAATTAATGCAAATTTGTTTTTGAAATGATACAACAAGCCACCTTTACTTACGCCTGCTTTCTTAGCAACAGCATCTAAAGTTAAATATTCACTACCTTGTTCATTAACGATAGAAGCAGCTGCTTCTAGTAATTGTATCCGTTTAGAAACTCTTGGCATTAATACACCCTCTCTCTAAAAGTACTTTACGAGTTGATTTCTCATAACACTTTTTATATTCGAGCAAACTATAAACGATAATTGTTAAAGTTGCAACTGTATCTTTTTATTATTAATTAAAATAATGACCATTAAACAAGCGATATGAACTCAACACATGTTTTATTTTATTTAAAATAAATATGAATACCTCTTAAAAAACATTTTACACTTTACTTAAATTAAATTGCTACTTTGTAAACTCACTTCGTTCTTTTAATATCAACTTCAAGTCTATATTATTTATCATCTATACCCTTACCCTCTAAAATATGATCCACATATTTTTCAACGCGTTTTTCGCGTGTTATCGCTCTTTTAGCTTGTCCTATATGGAACATGTATTGTCTTTGTCTACCAGGTGTTAAATTATAAAATGCTTCTTCAAGTTCAGCGCTGTCATTTAATTTTATTTGTAGTTCTTCCGGCATTTCATAGTCTGCTGTTTTTTTCATTGGCACTTGCTTACCTGATTTTTCAATTCTTATCGCTTCTTCAATATACCATTTAATTTCATCTCTTCGTTTTTCAATTTCGTCTAGACTTTCAAAGCGCAACTGTCTTGCAGCTTGGACATTTTTCGTTTGTTGGATAAGTGATTGGTATGGGTCTTCCATGATAGATCCTTTTTCAAAAAGTAACGCGCAATAATGTTTAAAATCTTGAATAATCACAACATTTTTATTGTCTAACGTGTAACAAGGATGCATCCATTTGTAATCTTCTACTAATTCAGTTTCTCTAATAATTTCACGCATTATTTTAAATTCATCTTGCCATTGTTTTAACCTATCAATAAATGCATTTACTTTAATATGATCGTGTTCATTAGTCATAAAAATTGCACCTCTTTATAATTAATTTATTTATCTTTAGTCTACTATGAAATGATTAATTTTATCTATATTTAATCTTTTTAACATTTATACCAAGTTTTCCGATTGATGTACTATGAATTAAATGTTTGTTATGTTATGATTTTTTTATTATTTAGACTATTACATAGAATTTAGAGGTGATTTTAATGCAACAAGCAACAAATTTAAAAAAAGTACTAGGTTTAACTGACGTCTTGGGTATAGCTATCGGGCAAATCATAGGTGCTGGTGTCATGTCACTGACTGGAATTGGTATACAGATGACTGGTAGCGGCATAACACCTGCATTTATTTTATCTGCCATCATCACCTTACTTACGATGCTCCCAATCGCAATATTAGGTTCGACATTACCTACTACTGGCGGAATGTATCAATACACTAGTCGTTTATTGTCTCCAAAGACAGGCATTTTTTGGTTACTATTATTTATCTTTTTGCAGATCACGTTGTCATTATATGCATTGTCATTCGCACAATATTTAGAAGGTCTTTTCCCTGGAGTACCGGTTAGGGCTGTCGCCTTCTCATTATTAACTATTTTATTTATCGTAAATATCGTTGGTATTAAATCTGCCTCTATTATTGGAAATATCATGGTAGTCACTTTAATAGTGGCTTTGTCTTGCTTTATCATATTTGGTGTTCCACATGTTAACTTTGGTGTATTTAATACGAAATCTATGCTCCCAGATGGTTTCACCGGCTTCTTTACTGCTGTAGGCCTTGTTTCTTTTGCGACAGGAGGTGCTCAAGTAGTTGCTGAACTTGGTGGAGAAATGAAAAACCCTAAAAGGGACATTCCAATTGTTATTATTGTTGCTACTATATTTGTCGGATTATTATACGCATTTATTGCCTCAATTGCAGTAGGTGTATTACCTATTCCAGAAGTAGCAGGTAGACCTTTAACGAGTGTCGCAAAAGAAGTATTACCAACTCCGGCATTTATTTTCTTCATGGTGGGTGGCGCAATGTTTGCTTTAGCAACAACACTTAATTCGACTTTTACTTGGGTAACAAAAAGTTTATTAGTCGCAATTCATGACGGTTATTTACCTAAATATTTAGGTAAAGTAAACAAACGTTTTGGTACACCTCATTGGCTATTACTTATCTTTTACATTATTGGTGCATTGCCTATTATTACAGGTATGTCTTTAGATGTTGTTGCACAACTTGGTACAGGCATCTCTCTCATCGTATTTGCATTTCCAGCCTTAGCTGTGACACAATTGCCAAAAAAATATCCTAAAGCATATAAACAATCCCCATTTAAAGTCCCTTATCCTATTCTGGTGACAATTGCTATATGTGCAATTATAGTCTTGCTATGCCAATCTTATTTGCTCATTTCAGATTTAAAATTAGGTTATATCATAGGTACCTTTATATATATTATTATCTCAGCTTTTATTGCTCATTTTTCAAATAAAAAAGCGCATTTAAACATTAGTGAAATACAACTAAATTCTAAGCAAACCCCAGAAAAACAAATCAACTTTTCTAATAATCTATAACTTAATAAAAATGAGGACGGACACATGACATCAATTTTTCAATCGACATGTGTCCGTCCTCATTACTGTTTGACTTCCCAAAATTCTGTTTTCTGCTTAAAATCAAATCTTAATTTACTTATACCTAAAGCTTCTTTATCAAAAATTTTTGTGAGCCAATCAACAATTTTTGATACTCTAAATCAATGTTACCTATGCTTTATTATATTTTGCTACATTTTTTAAACTTATAACCAATATGAGTGCTACTAAAGCAATGGCACCACTAAAGTAAGTTACAGCTAAAACATCTATTTTCGAAACAACCAAGCCACCAATGATACCACCGATACCAATACCAGCATTTAAGCTCGACATATTCCAACTCATAACTTGACTCGTATCACCGTCAACGTGTTCGATGATACCACTTTGAACTGCCGGATTTGTACTCCATTGCATGATGTTCCAAATGAAGATGACCATTAATAGCAAGCCAGTACCTGGTAAGAAAACATTCAAGATTAACATCATAAGAATAAATATTGAAGTTGCAATCGTTAACCAGCGCTTACTTGTTAATTTATCTGATAGTACTCCACCCATCGAAGTTCCTATTACACCTGCTATACCATTGATTAATAATGCTATAGAGACAAATGATAAATCATGACCACTAGACAACATTAACGGATTAATGTAGATAAATGTAACGGAATTCGCTACTAATAATAGGAATGTAATCCCTAAATATTTTGTGATTTCTGCAGGTCTTAAGATTTTAGAATAACTGCTGCCACGTTTTTGACTACTTGTACTTGTTGTAGATGCTTTAAACTCTGGATCAGGTACATAAAAGTACATAAGAATACCAACAAGGATACTTACAGCTACTATAAATAGAAATGTAAATCTCCAACCAACTAAGTCACCAATAATTGTCCCAATCGGCACACCGAATACGTTAGCACCACTAAACCCTGAATAAACAATACCTATCATTTTCCCACGATGTTGAGGTGCCGTTAATAAAGCAGTTAATGCTAGTATCTTCACTACAATTAAAGCTGCAGCTGCTGAAGATAAAATACGTCCAAATACTAAAATAGTAAAATCAGGTGCAACTGCAATAATTACGTTCCCTAACATAAACATTACTAATGCCCATAATAAAACTGGCCTTGGTGAAAAACGATTTGTGACTTTAACCAAGATTGGTCCTGCAATAGCAAAGGTAATTGCATATAAAGTTACTAACTGACCAATAATTGCTTCAGAAACACCTAAATCATTACTCATTAAATTCATAATCCCAGCAACCATCATTTCAACCATACCTACGATAAATATACTTAAAATAAAGGTTGTAATTCGCATAGCTGACATACGTTTCACTCCTTTCTTTCATTTCGTTGCAATTTTTACATAACCACTATATTATAAACCATTCGTCAACAAGTTTGAATACATTTACTTATTGCAATCTCTGACTTATTAATATCATTTTACAATTCACAAATTACTGCAATATTCATTAATTAGCTCATAAAGTTAAAAGCAACAATGAATAAAGGGAACATCCTATTTTAGATGCTCCCTGACTGAATTTCTTCTATAAAAATTAGCGTTGTTTCGCGTGTAAGTGTCGCCCTATCAGTTGATTGCGATGGTTAAAGAATTGTTTGTAACTTAAGTATGTAGCAATTAGTGCTGACATGATTGTTGCTGTTGTATGAATAAACACGACCATCAATTGAAATTTCACAGCTTCTAATGGATCAACACCACCAATAATTAACCCTGTCATCATACCAGGTATAGATACAATCCCATATGTTTTAACTGAATCTATTGTTGGTACAATTGCTGTCTTTACACTTTCCCGTATTGTCGTTTTAGAAGAGAGTTTCGGTGTAGCTCCTAACGCTAATTTAGCTTCAATCCTACTCATCTCTTTAACAAATTCTCTATCTAAATTCTGATAGGCTAAATTAATAGCAATCAGACCATTACTCCCAAGCATACCTGCAATCGGAATGACTTCATTAGGCTTGAACTGAATAGCACCTGTGATGATGACGCCTGCTAATGGTAATGCAACACCAATAAATATTGCTGCAAAAGATATCCAAAACACATGATGCATCACTGGCGATGCTCTACTGATTGTATTCCAAGAAGCATTAATAATGATAATTAGTACAAATAATAAGAGCAACCATTTTTGGTTTACATCAAAGATAAAATGCAAAAGATATCCTAAAATAACAAGTTGAACGACAGCCCGTGTTGTTGCCACGAGTAAATCTTTAATAATATGTAATTTTTCTTTATAAGATACAATCATAGGAAAGATTAGGAGTAACCCTGTTAACACTAAAGCTGTTGTACTCATTATAAATCCTCCTGTTTGTCTATTTTGCCATCAACAATTCGGATTCTTTTTTGAAAATGTTTAATACTCTGATTCGTACTATGAGTAATCCATAAAATCGCAACACCTTCAGCGGCAAACTTGAAAATGAGTTCTTCTACTTTCTCACTATTTTGCGTATCCAATGCACTTGTAGCTTCATCTAATAATAGTATTTGAGGTTTATACATTAATTGTCTAGCAATTGTAATACGCTGTCTTTCTCCACCTGATAGATGCTCTACACTTGTATTAAAATTATAGTGACCTAAGCCAACAGCTTTTAATAACTTCTTAGCTCTTTTACGGTCAAATTTGTCCTCTCGAACTACAGCAGGAAACGCCATGTTATCACCAATTGTAAGATCAAACAAATCACTTTCTTGTAATAAATAACTAATGTCCATACGTAATGACTCGGGTTTAATTTGTTCATAAGCTTTGCCGTTAAAATATATTTCGCCATGCGTTGGGCTAATTAAATTATTAAGCAATCGTAACAATGTACTTTTACCACTTCCAGAAGGCCCTATAATAGCAATTGTATCTCCCTTTTCTATCTTCAAATTGATATTATCGATGATGTTTCTATTGTCTATTTTGTAAGAAACATTTTTAACTTCTAACATCATCTGCCCTCCTTAAAATATGAATCATTTGATATTACTTATTCCCTAAATCAATTATTTTAATAGCCTTTTTTTCTCATAATGAGTTGAGTTAAGGCGTTCACCTAATAATTAATATGTCACTCATCAAATTTCATTTACTTATTTTTTATTTCATAAAAACAATAGCTATGAATGAAATTAAATTATTTACAGCATGTAACGTTATAGCCAGTGCTAAATTCATACCACTCTTTAAATAAACAAAAGCAATCCCCATCGCGATAATAATATAAGATCCTATCTCAAATGGAGATGTGGCACCAATCACATGAACACCTGCAAAAAGTATAATTGAAAGGACAGTGGCGAAGCCATATGTAATTTTTTTGCCTAGTTCATGGATGATTAAATGCCTAAATAATAGTTCTTCAATAATAGGCGTTAAAATCACAATATCAATAAATAAAAATGGTAACATCCTGTTATCAGCGAACATTTCTTCTAATAACATTTGATTTTGTGTTTCATTATATTGTAATGACTTAGGCAAAAATTCCATTAACCAAGCGTATGTTGAATTTAAAATTAAAATTAATAGATATGCACCCATAATCATCAATAGATATCGAGGCACTTTTTTAAATCTATCCATTGCAATTGATATCATTCTATCTTTTCTATGCATTGCATAAAAGCTATATAGAATGATTATTTCTGCAATGACTGCGCCCATGATTAATATATTTTCATCAGTAACAAATGATTCATTTTTTATATCAAAAATAGAATATATTCCATATATCAAAACAAAGAAAATAATAGGAACTATATTATTCGCAACAATATATATAGGGAATAGCCAAAAATCTTTTTTTACAATCTTGTCATTGTTCCATATGTTTTTTTCATTGTGTGCTTTTTTTATCTCTTGAGTTGACTGTTGAGCCATATGACACCTTCCTTATCATTGTATACAATGAATATACCATGATTTAAATTACTTATATACATTTTATAATATATTTATATGGTATCTATCCTCAACACTAGTATATTGGTCAGATAACTTTATAGTAGTTATCATATTGTAAAAAGCGCATTTTGTTGTAGTATATATATATAAATGGGGAGGGATGTTACATGGCGATTTTGACAATATTACAATTCATCGTAAATATTATCATAGTGCTAATTTTATTAAGTATATTAATTATTGGGGGATTTTTACTATTTAAAGATAAGCACCAAAAGCAACATAGTGTATTACGTAATTACCCATTACTTGCACGTGTTCGTTATTTTGGAGAAAAAATTGGTCCTGAACTCCGTCAATATTTATTCTTAGCGGATACGAAAGGTAAACCATTTTCTAGAAATGATTTTACTAACATCGTATTAGCTGGAAAATATAATTCTAGAATGACGAGTTTTGGCACGCAAGAAGATTACGAAGATGGGTTTTATTTACAAAATACAATGTTTCCTTTACAAACATCAGAATTACACATTGATCAGTCACCTATGATTTCTTCTTTTATCTATGAAATCGATAATGAACGTCTGTTCAATCGTGATGAACATAAAATTCAAGCTGAACTTAATCCTTACTATATATCAGAAGAAAACCGCATCACTTTAGGTGCAGAACTTAAGCATCCATTCAAACCTAAGCGCTTAGTTGGCCAATCTGGTATGAGTTATGGTGCATTAGGTAGTAAGGCAATCACTGCACTGTCTAAAGGACTTGGTCAAGCAGGTACTTGGATGAATACCGGCGAAGGTGGATTATCAGAACACCATCTTTCTGGAGACGTAGATCTCATCTTTCAAATTGGACCGGGATTATTCGGCGTACGTGATAAAGCAGGTGTATTTGATATAGATGCTTTTCTTGAGTTAGCACATAGAGATAAGATTAGAGCTTTTGAAATAAAACTCGCTCAAGGTGCCAAAACGCGTGGTGGTCATATGCAAGGTAATAAAGTAACAGAAGAAATTGCAAATATACGTATGGTTGAACCATGGAAAACCATTAATTCACCTAACCGCTTCGATAACATTGATAGTCCAAAAGCTTTACTTAATTGGGTGACTCAGCTCAAGCAACAAGCTCAAAAACCAGTTGGCTTTAAAATTGTTGTAAGCAAAGTTTCAGAAGTAGAAAAACTTGTACAAACTATGGTTGAGACAAACCAATATCCTAGCTTCATAACTGTTGACGGCGGTGAGGGCGGCACTGGTGCAACTTTCCAAGAATTGCAAGATGGTGTTGGTTTACCTTTATTTACGGCTTTGCCTATTGTAACTTCATTGCTTGAAAAGCATGGCATTCGTGATCGTGTTAAAATCTTCGCATCCGGAAAGCTTATCACGCCGGATAAAATCGCTATTGCTTTAGGACTCGGCGCAGACTTAGTGAACGTGGCACGTGGCATGATGATTAGTGTCGGCTGTATTATGAGTCAACAATGTCATATGAATACTTGTCCAGTAGGTGTAGCTACTACGGATCCTAAACTTGAAAGAGGACTGATTATCGATGAGAAACAATATCGTGTCACTAATTTTGTAACAAGCTTACATGAGGGGTTATTTAATATAGCTGCTGCGGTTGGTGTTGAATCACCTACTCAAATATCTAAAGACCATCTTATTATTAAAAATAAAGATGGCGGAATCCAATCTATACGAGACTATAAATTGAAACTGATTGATCAACATCGATGACATAAAGAGAGCTCTATTACTTAAAAGCAATTAAACTGCTTTTCAAAGTAATAGAGCTTTTTTCTAATGACTTGCTTCATTTATTTGTTGCGTTAGTTTTGTTTCTATTGTACTTTGCGCATCTTCTAATGGATTGAACTCAAATTTCTTATCATTTATAAATACTGTTGGTATGCCTTTGATTCCACGACTAAACGCTTCTTCAGTAATCGCTAAAGCGCGTTCATCAGCTTCTTTCTGAGGTGATAAGTTAAACTCTTGCTGCATTTTTTCTTCTATAGTAGCAAAATCAACTGTCCATTCTTTTTGAGTGTCATACAATTTACGTATAATTTCTAGTGTTTCATCAGTATTTTGATAATCTAAATGAATATTTGCAACCGTACCTTTTAATAATCCTTGCTTCGTTTTATCAAAATGCTTAATTACATGTTGTACTTTCCCCTGATCTATCAGTGGTTTTAATGATTGATCTGCGGCTTTAAAATAATTTTTACAATATGGGCAAGCCAAATTTATAAATGATTCCACTTTAACAGGTGCTTTTGATGAACCTAATGTAAGATGTTGAACTTCTGTCATATAAAACCCCTCCACTTTGTCTATATTTATATTGAAACATGCTTATTCTTTTTATGCACACTTTTAGTCTGAGTGATTTAGTAGGAATTTTTATTTTTCAAATAAACTAACGACTTTCCTCACTGCTTAATCCCCCCTTACAGTCAAAATGCTATGTAATCGCATACTTCATGTTAAAATAAAGTTATCAATTTTAATGGGAGGCATTATATGAACAATTCAGTGAAGTTATTAAAATCTCTAACAGACGTTGATGGTATTGCAGGCCACGAAATGGCAGTTAAATCTTTAATGCACGAATATTTAACACAAGTAAGCGATGAAATCATAGAAGACAATCTAGGTGGTGTTTTCGGTAAAAAGACTGCCACTACAAGTAATAAAACATTAATGGTTGCTGGTCACTTAGATGAAATCGGCTTTATGGTGACTAAAATAGATAATGACGGTTTCCTAAAATTCACCCCTATTGGTGGCTGGTGGAATCAAGTCATGCTCTCTCAAAAAGTAACGGTAACTACAGATGATGGTAGAAAAATCAGAGGTATTATTGGTTCAAAACCGCCACATGTATTATCACCGGAAGAACGCAAAAAAAACGTTGATATGAAAGAAATGTTTATTGATATTGGAGTTAAAAGTAAAAAAGAAGCACAACAATTCGGTATTGAATTAGGCAATATGGTCACACCCTATAGTGAATTCGAAGCATTAGCGAATAATAAATATTTAACTGCAAAAGCTTTTGATAACCGTTACGGCTGTGCACTTGCAGTAGATGTATTACAAAACCTTAAGAACGAGACAATTGACATCAATCTTGTCTCAGGTGCCAATGTTCAAGAAGAAGTTGGGCTTCGAGGTGCTAAAGTAGCTGCCAACAAGATTAAACCTGACTTGGCTATAGCTGTAGACGTTGCTGTCGCATATGATACACCAGGAATGTCTGGTCAAGTAAGTGATACAGCAATTGGTAATGGTCCTGTTGTTATTTTAATGGATGGATCTAATATTGGCCATGTTGGTTTTATGAAACATATTAAAGCAGTGGCTAAAAAACATAATATTACGATTCAATTAGACACTACTGCTGGCGGTGGCACAGACGCAGGAAGTATTCATGTAGCGAATGAAGGGACACCAACTGTCGCTATTGGCGTCGCATTACGTTACATGCATTCCAATGTTTCTGTGTTACACACGGATGATTACAAAAATTCAGTAGCCTTAGTTACAGAAATTATTAAATCTCTTAATGACGATGTGGTTGATCAAATCATTTGGTAAGCTACGAGTTAACTGAGACACAGTATTCAAATATAACTTTACAACAAACATAGCGTGAATTTATATAAGCTATACGGGAGCGGGACAGAAATCAAAAATTGATTTTCTATCCCCTCTCTTTTTTTAAACTTTTCAAATGAAATTTTTGAATAAATACACGAACGTTCATATATGCAATATATATTTAAAATTTGAAAATTATAATGTTTTCAGAATATTTATTCTATTTTTATTCTTAATTTGTTATACTACCGATAACTTATTAGGGAGGTCGTTATGATGGTTTCGAATACTAAAGATAAGCCAACGCTAATAAATAGATTTTTGAATATTGTAGAAAAAGTTGGAAACAGATTACCTGATCCTAGCATTTTATTTTTCTTAATGTGTGTAGGACTCGCAATACTTACTTGGGTTGTATCATTGTTTCAGATTTCCGTAAAACATCCGGGCACAGGCGATACCATCGCAATCAAAAGTATTTTGAGTAAAGATGGACTATCGATGATTCTGAATGACGCCATAAAAAACTTTTCAGAATTTCCGGCATTAGGTCTTGTCCTTGCAGTCATGCTTGGTATTGGCGTAGCAGAAAAAACAGGTTACTTCGATAAATTAATGATTCAAGTCGTACATAAGGCACCTAAGCATTTCATTGTGCCGGTCATTATTATTATAGGTATCTTAGGCAATGCTGCTGGTGATGCAGCGCCGATTGTGTTACCCCCATTAGCAGCTATGGTCTTTATTAAATTGGGCTACCACCCTATTGCAGGTTTAGCAATGGCTTACGCATCTGCACTTGGCGGATTCTCTGCAAATGTCATGATTGGTATGTCAGACGCATTGCTTTATGCATTTACAAAACCAGCTACAAGCATTGTTTCTGATAGTGTGCATGTCAACGTAGCAATGAACTGGTACTTTATTGCAGCAAGTGTGCTCATCTTATTGCCTTCCGTATATTGGGTTACTATGCGTTTTGTCATTCCTAGATTAGGTAAATATGATGATTCTAATTCAGCTATTCAAGCAGATGATTCTAATTCAAAACTCACACCTCAAGAAAACCGTGCCGTATTTTGGGCTAATATCAGTTTTTTTGTATTAATTATATTGCTTATCATTTTAGCTATACCGCAACAAAGTTTTCTGAGGAATGCTAACACAGGTAGTTTACTGAATGATGCACCTATCATTAACGGCGTCGGCCTAATTATTTTAGTATTATTTTTAGTTCCTGGTTTAGTTTATGGCATTATGGTAAAAGAATTTAAAAGTTCTAAAGACTTAGGAAAAATGTTAGCTGATTCAATGTCATCTATGGGTTCCTTTATTGTCATTGTGTTTTTTGCAGCTCAGTTACTTGCCTTTTTAGAGTGGAGTAACCTAGGCATTATCGTTGCCGTTAAAGGTGCTTCAATACTTCAAGGTCAGAACGGCGTTGTGCTTATCCTAGGTATTATCTTATTAAGTGCACTGATTAATTTATTGATTGGTAGTGCATCTGCCAAATGGGGTATTTTAGCACCTATTTTCATACCGATGCTTATCATTGTAGGTTTCCATCCAGCATTGACTCAAATGCTGTATAGAATTGGTGATTCCATTAGTAACCCAATTACACCTATGATGCCCTACTTGCCATTGCTATTATCTTATGCACAAAAATATGATAATGATATGAAATTAGGTTCTTTATTATCTAGTCTAATGCCCTATACAATTATATTAAGTATCGTGTGGCCATTATTCATGATTGCTTGGTATTTATTAGGTTGGCCGCTTGGTCCAGGTGGTCCTCTACATGTAAAATAAGTTATTAAAATAGAGACAGACACGCAGGAATCATTTCCGTGTCTGTCTCTTTACTTTCAACAGCACTAATCTCTGAAATAACTAAAGTGTAGTTATACTTTTATTAAGTAATATTAAAATTATAGATCACATTTTTTTATAAATATTGTAATAT
The DNA here is from genome assembly GCF_049943195.1 of Staphylococcus caseorum. Lineage (NCBI taxonomy): Bacteria > Bacillati > Bacillota > Bacilli > Caryophanales > Staphylococcaceae > Staphylococcus > Staphylococcus caseorum. The sequence goes on along the minus strand of NZ_JBNFUA010000001.1, from coordinate 2,893,950 downwards.
ATAAGTAAGAAAAGGGTAAATACAGTACAAGTAAAGTAAAATAACCTCATTTACTTAGGAGGAAATTATGGAACGTATAGGATTAATAGATATTGGTTCAAATACCATTCGACTCGTTATTTTTGAATTTGATCATAAAACAGGATTAAATGAAATATTAAATATCAAAACACCAGCAAGATTAAGCCAATATTTAACTGAAGATTTGGCCATGAATGATGACGGTATTGAAGTATTAACTAAAGCATTGCGCAGTTTTAAAAAGGTTGCTGACAAGTTTAATATAGATGAATTACATCCGGTAGCAACTGCAGCCATTAGACAATCTATCAACCAAGATCAGATTATAGAACATATCAAGAAAACACTTAACATCAACACTAAAATTATTTCAGAACAAGAAGAAGCATTTTATGGTTTCTACGCTATTACACATACTACTGACGTTAATGACGGCGTATCTATCGATATCGGTGGTGGCTCTACAGAAGTTACACTTTTTAAAGATAAAAAACTAATAGATTCGCATAGTTTTCCATTTGGTGTCGTTACTTTGTCCCATCGATTCTTTGAGGGTAAAGACCATAATGATAAATCAGCAATCAAAAATATGGAAAAGTTTTTAGTTAAACAATTTGAGCAACTTTCTTGGTTAAAAAATCAAGAAGTCACTTTAGTTGGTATTGGGGGTTCTGCACGTAATGTCGCGCGCATTCATCAATCTGAACACTCATATCCTATCGGCGGGGTTCACAACTATGCAATGACTGAAGCGCATATTGATGAAGTCTACTCAATCATTAAAAAAAGTTCATATGATGATTTAAAAGATATAGATGGTCTAAGTAGAGATCGTGTAGACATTATTCTACCTGCAGTAGCTGTCTTCAAGTCATTATTTAATAGAATTAACGCGAAGCAATTCACTTTTTCTCGAAAAGGACTGCGTGAAGGTTATGCGATGAAATTAATTTCTGAACGTCATCCAGAAGAGTTTAGAAAAGAGAATATTCGTAAAGACGCGTTATACCATTTAGCTAATGAATATCGTATTGAGGAAACAAGTGCAAAACAACGTGTGAAGTTAGCACAAACATTATTAGAACAATTAATAGGCTTTAAAAAATTAGAAGTCACTCAAAAAGAAAATGAACTATTTGCCGAGGGTTCTTTCTTGTATTACTTAGGGAGATTTATTGATGCTGATTCAAGCTCACCGCACACTTATTATATTATCGCGAATTCAATGATTGATGGTTTTCCACACGAAGATCGAGTGAAACTCGCTTTACTTGCTAGTTTTAAAAATAAGTCGTTATTAAAATTCTTTAGTCATGAAACAAAGTGGTTGCGCGGTAAAGAACTAGATAACATCCAATGCTTAGGTGGCATTATCAAGTTTGTTAATGCGCTTAATGTGTCTCATACGAGTTCTGTAGAGCAAGTAGAATTACAACAAAATGATGATGGTTACACCTTATATGTATACTACAACGGTGAACCTATCGCTGAAGAATATCAATCCTTGAGGCAGAAAAAACATATTGAAAAAATCTTAAAAGATGACCTATCTATCATCTTTACAAAATCTTAAAATTTATATGATAAGTTATACGTAGCAAAATCCAATATTCAGACTACAACGAGGTGTAATTAGAGTTATGCATAGAAATTTGGGAGCAAAAGATTTGAACCTACCACAATACTTTAATAATAGAGAACTCAGTTGGTTAGATTTTAACTATCGCGTATTACAAGAAGCAAGTGATAAAAACAATCCATTGCTTGAACAACTTAATTTTGTTTCGATATTTAGTTCGAATTTAGATGAATTCTTTATGGTACGTGTAGCTGGGTTACAAGACCAAGTCAAAATGGGTTATGACAAACCAGAAAACAAAGCCCAATTAACACCAAAACAACAACTTAATCAAATCAATATCAAAAATAAACAAAATGTTGACTTACAATATAAGCGTTATAACGAATTGGTAGAAGATTTACGCCAACATAAAGTTGAAATTGTTCAACCAGATGAATTACCTGAATCGTTATTATCTCAATTACAATCAGAATTCAAAACGGGCATTTTACCAACGTTAACGCCATTAGGAATAGATGCCTATCATCCCTTCCCAAAACTAAATAATAAAAGCCTGAATATCTTTGTTGATATAGATACTGAAGATGCCATTAACTCTGCAATTGTTCAAATACCTTCCTTAATACCAAGGTTTTATTCATTAAATAAAGGCGATACGCAATTCATTATTATGGTTGAAGACATCATTACGCATTTTATCAATGATTTATTTAGTGGATATGAAGTATTAAATACTTTTACGTTTAGAATTACTCGAAATGCTGATTTAACTATACATGAAGACGGTGCGGAAGACCTCCTCATTGAAATTGAAAGGTTTTTAAAGGAGCGTAAACGTGGCACTGCTGTACGTTTAGAAGTAGATGGCCGATTCGCTACACATGAAGACATTGTCGACTTTATACGTGAAGCCGCTGAAGATCCAGACACAATTGCTATTAAACAAACGCTTTATCGTGTAAGTAAAGATTCTCCTATTATTAATAGCTTGAAAACGGCTGCTGAAAATGGGAAACAAGTTACCGTACTTGTTGAGTTAAAAGCACGTTTTGATGAAGAAAATAATGTGCATTGGGCAAGAATGTTAGAAGATGCTGGCTGTCACGTTATATATGGGATGACCCATTTAAAAACGCATAGTAAAATTGCCCTTGTAGTCAAACGTATCAATAATAAACTCACTTCCTTTATTCATCTAGGAACCGGAAACTATAATGATAAAACGGCTAAATTATATACAGATATGGGCTTAATTACTACCAACGATGCAATTGCTGAAGATGCTCTAAACTTTTTCAATTATCTTAGTGGGTATTCAGTCAAACCTGTTTACAATAAACTCATCGTTGCGCCATTTGATATTAGAGATGTCTTCTTAGCACGCATAGACAATGAAATTCAAACACATCACGAACATGGTAACGGCAATATTATAATGAAGATGAACTCTTTAACAGATAAAGATATTATTCTTAAATTATTTGAAGCCTCTTGCGCCGGCGTAAAAGTTCAACTTATTATTCGTGGTATTTGCTGTCTCAAACCAGGTATTCCGGGTATTAGTGAAAATATAGAAGTCGTGAGTATCGTGGGTCGCTTTTTAGAACATTCACGCATTTACTATTTCCACAATAATGGAGATGAAAAAATCTATCTATCTTCAGCAGATGCCATGACACGTAACATGATTAAACGTGTAGAAATCTTATTTCCTGTTGAAGACAAAGTCATTGCCAAACGTTTATTAGATTATATGAACCTTCAGCTATCTGATAATCAAAAAGGACGTTTTCAAGACGCACATGGACGTTATCATTACATCCAAAATAACTTGTCACCATTGAACTCTCAAGCTTATTTAATGAAGGAAGCGGTGAATTATGGTCAACAACTTCAAGATGAAGTATCGCAGCCACAACCTCATGTTGTATCAGCCAATTCACCTCAAGGTTGGTTCTCTAAAATACGTCGCACCTTCAAAAAATAATCCACTACATTAAATATAGCGCTGAATGCTCCGTTTAAAAGTGAGCACCCAGCGCTATTTATTATGTTTTTTGCCATACAATAGCGCTAGCCATTATATATTAATAGTGCTTCCACACATAATTATAAAGTTTAGACATCACCCACTTGTGTATCGGAGCTTGTGATAATAAATATACTAGCCAAGGCAATGCGGGTTCATAATGGTTCAAACCAATCACACATCTATAACTCGATGCTGACGTTCTAAATTCGAGCATCCCATTTTTTTCTCCTTTTGCACTTACTAGTAAACCGCCTGTTACTTTTAAAATGAAATTGGTTGGTGAGCTGTATGCTTTTTCCATTTTTATTAATGGATATGGAAGAAACTTCAAGCTAATTTCAAAACGTTGCTCTGTTTGCTTAATTCTAATCCATCCTAAACTACATTCTTTTAAATATTGTTCATACATACCAACAAGTTGTATTGCATTGATTTCTTTTGTAAGTAACATATGTTGAAATGAATAGACTTTTTTATATTTATTTTGCATAGGTCTCGAGCATTTACCTATTTTGTTTATAACTTTAGATGCTGACATATCGATTACTTTGACGTTTTGCGAATCAAATAAATTTTTAAAATGATTATTATACTTTTTTTCCACGTTTAATATGTGAATCTTCTTGTCACTATATGAAGGTAAGGTCTGTAATATATTTTCAATAGCCCACACATGCATACTATGCGAATGCCCTTGTAAATATGCATTGGGAAGCGCTGCTTTATTCGTTATATATATAATATGATGCATTTGTTTTAAAGTACGTTGCAATTCATAAGTTTGGAATACATTTGTTGCCATAAAACCACTATTCAAATGCGCAATATTGTTATTTGTATAAACTTCATGATGCTTTTGTAATTTCTTAATTAATTGACTACCTAAATAACAATTCGCACCAAATATAAACACTTTCATTGTTATCGCTCCTATTTACGCTCTAGTTGATAATTGATTTGATATTTTTTAAAAACGACGCATCAAATGATATCATTCGTATCATTCGCATTTTAACACACTATTTTTGCTATAATTAATAAATGAAAGATTTCGTATTATAGGAGGATTTTTATGCTAGAATTAGAAAAATTAAAACAAAATTTCCCTTTAATTAATGATATGCAACAATATAAACCTATTTTTTGGGAAAATCCCAAATTTCGTCAAGTTGAAACACTGCCATTTTCAATAGAAGATATGGAGGACGCAGCATTACGTCTCGAACGATTTAGTAATTATATACGCAAAGTATTTCCTGAAACAGAGAAAGATCATGGTTTAATTGAATCACCATTAAAGCCCATACCCTTTATGCACAACCACCTTTCTCAAACGGAACAATATGGAGCTAACGGGAAGTTATGGCTTAAATGCGATAGCCATCTTGCTATCTCAGGTTCTATCAAAGCTCGAGGTGGTATTTATGAAGTCCTTAAGCTGGCTGAAACGATAGCAATGGAACATGGTGGTCTCAAATGGACAGATGATTATCGTATTCTAGATGAACCACATTATAAAGAATTGTTCAGTAAATATAATGTTTCTGTTGGCTCAACTGGCAACTTAGGTTTAAGTATAGGTATCATGAGTGCCAAACTTGGTTTCAGTGTTACTGTACACATGTCTAGTGATGCCCGTCAATGGAAAAAAGACTTACTACGTGCGCGTGGTGTAGAAGTCGTGGAACATCAATCTGATTACCAATTTGCTGTTGCTGAGGGTAGAAAAAGTGCAGAACATGATGCATCTTGTCATTTTGTTGATGATGAAGGTTCTGCTGATTTATTTTTAGGTTATACTGTAGCTGCATTACGCCTAAGAACACAATTAGAGCGTCAAAATATTCAAGTAGATGCTGACCACCCTCTTTTTGTCTATTTACCGTGTGGCGTTGGTGGCGGACCTGGTGGTGTTGCTTTTGGATTGAAAAAAGTCTTTGGTGAACACGTTTATTGTATTTTTGCCGAACCAACCCATGCACCTTGTATGTTACTTGGCATGATGACGCAATTGCACGATGAAATTTCAGTGACTGATATTGGGTTAGACGGACGTACCGATGCCGATGGACTTGCTGTGTCACGCCCTTCCCGCTTAGTCGGTCAAATCATGAATACACTTTTATATGGCGCATTTACAGTTGAGGATAAGCAAATGTATCGCTACTTATATATGTTAAGTGAAAAAGAAGATATCTTTATCGAACCATCTGCCGCTTCAGGTTTTGCTGGCATTGCTGAAGCTACAAAACACGCTAAAAACAAAGGGATTCATATAGAAAATGCCAACCACATCGTGTGGGCTACAGGTGGAAACATGGTACCAAAAGAAGAAATGATGAAATACATCGCCTATGGTCAGAGTTTAATTTAAAATAGATGATCACTATTTAGTTAGATAATTGGAAGCGGGAATATGAAATCAAAGTTTGATTTCATCATATTCCCGCTCCTTTTTAATCATTTCCTCCCATTTTTTAATAAGAAAATTTTAGTTATCTCATTTAAATCAAATATCTATTTTCAGAATATTTATTGAATTTAAAAAATAACTATGTTAAAGTATTCTTTATCAATCCACTTTAGTTCGGTAGAGTGACAAAGTAAAAAGACAAAGGATGGTCATATTATGAATACAGCAACACTTATTAATAACAAAGAATTTGAATTAGCGTTTTTAAAACATTTTGAACAAGCTGGATTCAAACTTGTAGATTTCAGTTTTATCGAATCACTGTCGTGGCAAACACTGACTACAGACGATTTACAGCAAATGACTGAGCGCAGTTTCTGGCAACATGACCATCATATCTTTGCATTACGCAATGATTTTACCGATCAATTATTACGTTATTACAGTAATTATCCACCACAATATCAAAGTGTCGCGTACACCGGCCCTATTGTTCGTGATAATGAAGTCTATACTCAATTAGGTATCGAACATTACAATCCAACCATTACAGATATGCAAAATGACTTCATCACTTTTTATGACTATATCAAAACAACTTTAAATGATGATATTGATTTTGTGATTTTAGGTCATTATCAACTGATAGATTTACTTCTATCTCCTAAAGAACAAACCAAAGAGGTATTGAAACTCATACAGGAACGCAATATTTCAGAACTTACATCTCAATTAGGTATAGCGCACCCGGTAGTTCAATTACTTACTACTAAGACAACAGAACAACTTGATTTATTAAGTCAGTTATTCCCACATGATCATCGTACAATACAAGCATTACTTCGATGGGAACAGTGGTTTAAATCTCAACACATAACTGATATTCACTTAGATATCACTCCACAACCACCACGTTCTTATTACAAAGGTGCTTTTATGAGATGTCATCTTAAAAATAATAAAGCACAACAACTTACAGGTGGTTTTTACAAAGGTGAGTTAGAAGGCTTTGGACTTGGGTTTATACTTTAATTAAAAAGGAGAGAACATCATGCTTACTGTAGCTTTAGCAAAAGGAAGATTACTAAAAAGTTTCATTGCTTATTTGAATGAAGTAGATGAACAAGAACTTGTACGCGCATTGGAACAGAGAGAGCGTCAGTTACTCATCTCTGTAGGAGAAATCCAATTTGTTTTAGTTAAAGGAAGCGATGTACCTATTTATGTGGAACAGGGCGTTGCAGATGTAGGCATCGTAGGTAGTGACATCCTAGAAGAAGGTAATTACACAATCAATAATTTACTTGATTTGCCTTTTGGTGCTTGCCACTTTGCATTAGCGGCGAAACCCGATACAACAACTTTTACGAAGGTAGCTACATCTTATACTAAAACGGCCAGAAAATATTTTGAAGCCCAAGGATTAGACGTAGAATTAGTAAAACTATCTGGTTCTATCGAGTTAGCATGTTTAGTCGATATGGTTGATGGCATTGTAGATATCGTTCAAACAGGTACAACTTTAAAATCAAATGGGTTAGTTGAAAAAGATACAATTAAAAACATTAATGCTAAATTAATTACAAATAAGCAATCTTATTTTAAAAATTCAACCGAGATAGATGATTTTATACAAACATTGGAGGTGTCTCTCATTGATTATAAATAAAGCTACATTTTTAGAGAACTATTTAAATCAATCCGCATTAAATGAAGCATTATATCCTCTAGTTAAGGATATTTGTGACAATGTAAAACTTCAAGGTGATCAAGCTTTAAAAGCTTATAACCAACAACTTGATCATGTGGAGACATCAGAACTTGAAATTCCTTATGAAACTTTAGAAGCGGCTTATAGTCGCATTGACGATGCATTACGTGACGCACTTCAACAAAGTCACTCACGTATCAAAGCTTATCAAACATCTATTAAATCCACGGAACAACAAGGTTCTAATGAATGTTATGAAATGTATCATCCATTAGAACGTGTCGGTGTATACGTACCCGGTGGTAAAGCAAGCTATCCGTCTACTGTGTTAATGACTGTTACATTAGCTAAAGTAGCTGGCGTTAAAAATATTTTTGTTGTCACACCTCCACAAACTCAAGGATTACCTGATATTGTTTTAGCAGCTTGCTATATTGCAGGTGTCGATAGGGTATTCCAGGTCGGTGGCGCACAAAGCATCGCAGCGCTTGCTTATGGTACAGAAACAATACCTAAAGTAGATAAAATTGTAGGTCCAGGCAATCAGTATGTTGCCTACGCCAAAAAATATCTTTTTGGTCAAGTAGGTATCGATCAAATTGCTGGTCCAAGCGAAATAGCCCTAATTATAGATGAGACGGCTGATTTAGATGCTGTAACTTACGATGTATTTGCTCAAGCAGAACATGATGAACTTGCGAGAACGTTTGTGATTAGTGAAAATAAAGACTTATTACAACAACTCGAACAACGCATTCAACAAACTTTAAGCCAAATTGAACGTCAACCTATCGTTCAAGCAAGCCTAGCAAACAATCATTTTTTAATTTCAGTAGATAATTTTAATGAAGCATGTGATTTAATGAATCAAATCGCGCCAGAACACGCATCAATTCAAACAGCTTCACCACGTGATTACCTAAATCACGTGCGTTATGTAGGCGCACTATTCTTAGGACATTATTCTCCAGAAGTTATAGGTGATTATGTAGCGGGTCCAAGTCATGTATTACCGACCAATCAAACTGCGAGATTTACCAATGGTTTATCCGTCAATGACTTTTTAACACGTCATTCTGTGATTGATCTATCTGAATCTACTTTTGAGAAAATTGAAGGCTCTGCACGCAAGCTTGCTCATATTGAACAACTTTATAACCATGAACAATCTATAGAAATTAGATCACCAAAGGAGCCACGTGATGATTAGAATTAACAAAAATGAAAGTCCACTTCGTCCATTATCCGATTCACAATTGGCAACAATTATTCAAAAAGCACCATTTAATTTCTATCCAGATGACGAATATGAGCGCTTTAAAACAGCTTATGCAAATTATTATAACCTTTCAGCTAAACAAATTATTGCAGGTAATGGTTCTGATGAATTAATTCAAAAGTTAATGCTGATTATGCCAGAAGGTCCAGTACTCACATTGAATCCAGATTTTTTCATGTATCAAGCCTATGCCTATCAAGTCGATCGTCCAATTGAATTTGTGAATGCTGAGCCAGATTTATCATTCGATTTAGAGCATATTTTACAACGTATAGATGCAGTTCAACCCGCGTTCTTTATCATGAGTAATCCACACAATCCGTCAGGCAAGCAATATAGCCAGACGTTCTTAAAAGCAATTGGGGATAAGATGGAAACATTAGGCGGCTATTTCATCATAGATGAGGCCTATTTAGATTTTGGTAATACTTATCAAATAGAGATGCAGCCGCACATTTTACAAATGCGTACACTTTCAAAAGCCTTTGGCATCGCTGGATTAAGATTAGGCATGCTGATTAGTACGCCCGAAACAATTCAAGAAATTAAAAGGATTGAGCACCCTTATCCATTAAATACAATTACATTGCATATTGCTTTATATATGTTTGAACATACAGAAATGCTTAACAATTTTATAAATCATCAAAGACAACTTGCTATGAAATTACGCAATATGTTTGATGATTTAGTATCAGATATCATGGTCGTATTTCCTTCCTCGACTAACTTTGTTTTAACAAAGGGAACTGCAGCACAAAGTTTAGGCGCATTTATTAAAGCGCACGGTTTTCTACCCAGAGTCTATGACGAAAACGAAATGGCTGATTATGTTCGTTATTCTATAGCTACAGATGAACAATTAGATGAATTAATCGCAATCATTAAAAACTGGAGGTCTCAATATGGTTTATCAAAAAACACGTAACACCGCTGAAACCCAACTAAGTATTTCTCTCGCAGACGATCAGCGTTTAAGTAAGATTGATACTGGTGTGGGGTTTCTAGATCATATGCTCACCCTCTTTACTTTCCACAGCAAATTGTCAATTATAATAGAAGCAAACGGTGATACGGAAGTCGATGATCACCATGTAACTGAAGACATTGGTATTGTGCTTGGTCAATTATTATTAGAATTAGTTAAAGAACGCAAAAGCTTTCAACGCTATGGTGTAAGCTATATTCCTATGGATGAAACACTTGCGCGCTCAGTTGTAGATATCAGTGGTCGCCCATATTTATCATTTAATGCACAATTAAGTAAAGAAAAAGTAGGTACTTTTGATACGGAACTTGTAGATGAATTCTTTCGTGCATTAGTGATTAACGCACGATTAACAACACATATTGATTTATTACGTGGCGGTAATACACACCACGAAATCGAAGGCATATTCAAATCATTCGCACGTGCACTAAAAGAAGCTTTAGCAGGTAACGATTCAGAAGGCATACCCTCTTCTAAGGGTGTGATTGAATGATTGCTATCATAGACTACGGTCTAGGAAATATTAAAAATGTACAACGTGCGGTGGAACATTTGGGCTATGAAACGATACTGACAGATGATCAAAATGAAATAGAAGCTGCAGATATGATCATATTACCTGGTGTTGGTCATTTTAAAGATGCAATGCAAGCGATTCAAACACGTGGTTTAGCAACAGTGTTACAGTCAATTACAGATAAACCAATTATAGGCATCTGTCTTGGCATGCAACTCTTATACGATTGGAGTGCAGAAGGAAATGTTGAAGGTTTAAAACTTTTCCCAGGAAATATTGTTCCGATTCAAACACCCTATCCTGTGCCACATTTAGGCTGGAATAATTTAATTAGCAACCACCCTCAATTGGCACAAGATGTATACTTCGTACATTCATATCAAGCTGAAATGTCTGAACATGTTGTAGCTTTCGCTGAATACGGTGATCCCATTCCAGCAATTGTTCAATATAAACACTATATCGGCATTCAATTTCATCCAGAAAAAAGTGGAGCCGATGGATTAGCAATACTCAACCAAGCATTGAAAGGCGGTTTCTTATTATGATTAAACTCTGGCCAGCAATTGATTTAATCAATGCTACAAGTGTGCGACTAACTGAAGGTAAATATGATTCAGAAGAAAAAATGCCACGTAGCGCTGAAGAAAGCATCAAATTTTATAACCAGTTTAAGTGTGTTGATCGTATTCACATTGTCGATTTAATCGGCGCAAAACAGCAATCATCTATTGAAAGAAATTATATAAAAGAGTTAAGACAACTTACTGACAAACCAATGGAAGTTGGTGGTGGTATTAGAAGCATCGACACAATAGAAGCATATTTCAATGACGGTATTGATTATTGTATTGTTGGTACGAAAGGGATTCAAGATTTAGCATGGTTAGAACAAATGGCAAATCAGTATCCAAATCGTATATACATTTCTGTTGATGCTTATCGTCGTGATGTAAAAATCAATGGTTGGGAACAAGACGCTCAACTAGATCTATTTGATTTAGTTAACAAAATCGAACACTTTCCACTTGGTGGCATTATTTATACAGACATTTCTAAAGATGGTCGACTTGAAGGACCTAACTTTGAAATAACAGGACAATTAGTTGAAGCATCTGACAAACAAATTGTCGCTTCAGGTGGTATACGAAACCAACAAGACTTAACACAGTTAGAATCACTAGGCGTCTATGCTGCAATCGTCGGTAAAGCAGCGCACAATGCTGATTTTTGGGAGGGATTATCATGATTAAAAAGAGAATTATCCCCTGTTTAGATGTAAAAGATGGTCGCGTAGTTAAAGGGGTTCAATTTAAAGGGTTACGAGATATTGGCAATCCAGTAGACTATGCACTTTATTACAATGACCAAGGTGCAGATGAGCTTGTCTTTTTAGATATTTCTCGAACTGAAGCAGGTCATGATCTTGTACTTGATGTCATTGAGGAAACTGCCGAAAAATTATTTATTCCACTTACGGTTGGCGGCGGGATCGCTACTTTAGATGATATCTCACAATTACTTAATCATGGTGCAGACAAAGTTTCACTGAATTCAAGCGCACTTAAAAATCCAGAGTTCATTAAACAAGCGAGTGAAAAGTTTGGAAGTCAGTGCATTTGTATCGCTATTGATAGCAATTATGATGACGAACTGAACGACTATTATTGTTATACTCACGGTGGTAAACAACGTACTGATAAGCGTGTATATGATTGGGTCCAAGAAGTAGAAGCATTAGGCGCAGGTGAACTACTCATCACAAGCATGACACACGATGGTATGAAACAAGGCTTTGATGTGAAACATTTACATGACATTGAACAACTTGTAAATATTCCTGTCATTGCTTCAGGTGGTGGCGGAAAACCAGATCACTTTGTTGATTTATTTAAACAAACAGATGTCTCTGCAGGTCTTGCGGCAAGTATATTACACGATAAAGAAACCACTGTAGATGAAATAAAACAAACGATGGCACAAGGAGGTATTCCCATTAGATGACACAACAACCTGATTTTAGTAAAGGACTCTTACCAGCAATTTTGCAAGATGTTGATACAAAACAAGTGCTCATGCTTGGCTATATGAACGAAGCAGCATATAACAAAACTTTAGCAGATGGCATTGTTTGTTTCTATTCTCGCTCTAAAGAACGTTTGTGGACCAAAGGCGAATCTTCTGGACACACGCAAGTAGTTAAAAATATTCATTTAGACTGCGATCAAGATACACTACTCATCGATGTTGTGCCAAATGGTCCAACTTGCCATACTGGGAGCCAAAGTTGCTTTAATACCGACGTTCCTTTTAATATCCAACAATTAGAACAAACTGTAACTTCAAGTGCACAATCCAATAAAGAGAACTCATATACACAATATTTGTTAAATGAAGGTCTTGAAAAAATTACCAAAAAATTTGGTGAGGAATCGTTTGAAGTTGTTATTGGCGCGATGAAGTCTGATCGTCATGAAGTGACAAATGAAACTGCAGATTTAATGTACCATCTATTCGTATTATTACATGCTTTAAATATTAAATTTGAAGACGTCGAAGCTGTATTAGCACAACGTCATCAGACCTCAAATAACTTCAAAGGCGAACGTAATGATATAGACAATTGGTAAAAACAACACTTACTTTACTTCGACGTGAATCCTATTTAATTTTGATAACGTAGCAAGTTGATTGCTACCATTCGATTTTAAATCATAAAAAAGAGAGCGGTACAGAAATCAAAATTTGATTTCATATTTCCGCTCTCTTTCACTTTATATTTTATTTGTTTTTCAAAAGTTCTTTTTTGAAAAATTCTGCTTGTTTTTCTACTGAGATCAAATCAGCATAAATGGCTTCATCCATTGAATAATAAATCACATTGTCATTTTGTACAGCTTCGTTATTATGCCATATGTTCGACTTAACAAATTCATTGTTCAGTTTCCCACCATCTTTTGTTGGTAAAAGTAAATAATCGCCTGAATAGTCATTGAATTTTTCTTTAGGTACTTTCATGAATTTTTCTTTTGGCATCGCTTCTTTAGCTTCAGGATCTTCTTTTAGTTTAAACCCTTCGTAAATTGCTTCACTGCCTCGTCCAAACCTAGGTCCAAATTGATAAATATCTTTTGCTTGAATATCCATAATTGAAAAAGTTTTATCTTCCCCAATGGCTTTTTTAATTTCTTCACCATCTTTTGCTAACTTTTCAGATAGTTCATTGGCTTGTTTCTTAGCTTTGCTTTCTTTGTTTACTAACTTACCAATTTCAATATGAGTATCTTTATAGTCCATATTTTGTACTTTTATAGGTACTGTTGGCGCTATTTTAGATAATTTTTTATTATTTTTATTTTCTTTATATGTAATAATCAAATCTGGTTTCAATTTAGCAGCAGCTTCTACATTTTCTGGATCAATTTTCTTAACTTTCCCCATGTCTAAATATTTAGAGTCTGGATATACATTCGTAATGCCAACAGGTTTAACACCTAATTTTTTTAAGTTCCCGTAATTTGCTGTTAAAACTAGGACTCTCTTCGGATCTTTAGGTATTTTAACTTTACTACCATCCTCTGTAGTATAAGATTTCGTCCCCTTATCATCTTTTGCATCTGATTTATTAGATTCATTGCCACTACCACATGCCGCTAAAAACATTATAAAACATAATATTAAGCATAGTATTTTTTTCAAATTGATAACCTCTCCCATTATATACTACCCTTATTATAATTGAAATTGATTATCAATTGCAATTTAATTATACTTTTACAAGAAATAAATATATACTATATTTAATAAGCTAAATAAAAATACTGTTCTTTTAATTATCTTTTGATATTCTAAAATTATATTAAGGAGATGACTGAAATGGAAAATTACTTTTTAGGAATTGATCATGTACAAGTTGCTGCCCCAGCCAATCGTGAATCAGAAGCTCGCGCATTTTATTCCGACACACTTGGATTCAAAGAAATTACAAAACCTGCTAACTTAGCTTTAAAGGGTGGCGTGTGGTTTCAAGTCGGTCATCAACAATTACATGTTGGTGTTGAAAATGACTTCTCACCAGCTAAAAAAGCACACCCTGCTTTTCTCGTTCATAACGCTACTGACGTAAGAAAATTACTTGAATCTAAAGCAATTGAAATTATATATGGGGACGAACTTGAAGGTGCCGATCGTTTTTATATTTATGATCCATTCGGCAATCGAATTGAGATTATTGAATGGTTATAATTAGGTTGTTTATTAGAGTCCTTAAAAATACGCCTTGCACATAATCATTCATGTACGAGGCGTTTATTAGGTAATTTATGCAATTATAATTGTTCATCTATCAATGTTAAAGCAATTTCTAATGCTTGAATTCTATTTTTTAATAATGTCGTTCGACTATTTGGATTTCCTTTTTGTTCTAATTGCGTTAGCGATTTTTGACATTTTGTTAAAAGCGAGCGTATTTGTTCCCTACTTTGTTGTAATTCTGTTTTTGTATACTGTTCCATCATTTTCTCCCACTGCTGCCTTACTAATCACAAAGTTTAAAATCAGCTTAAAGTTCTAAACACATTAATTCTTCATCATAGTAAACAGTTCCATCGTATAGTGCTTTCGGCTCAGTTCCATAACGCTTAAATCCTAACTTTTCATATAAATTAATTGCACGTTTATTTTCACTAAGCACGCATAAATTGATTGTTTTTACTGTGTTTTGTTCAACCACATAATCAATGATTTGTTGAATCAGTTGCTCAGCTATACCTTGACGTCTATATTGTGGGTGACAATATACTGAAACTAAATTACCTTTATGCTTTATTTTTTCTAAAGTCTCGCTATAAAACGTCGCAATACAAACCAGTGTTGCTTCATCAAAAGCCCCTACAGTAAAATGAGTAGCTGTATTTTCTAACCTCACTTTGAATTTCTCAATCGGAAATTCAATCTCACTAGCATAAGTAGAAGCAAAGCCATTAGGGTCTGTCTGGAGTGAATTGAGTCTTAGTAATCGATACTGTGATACATCAGCTTCACTTAAATATCTAAAGTTCATTTAATCACGCCTTTCAGTCTATCGCTACAAGTATCATCATAGACCCCTAGCGCTACTTGAAGTTAGGGGTCTGCATTATATTATTCTATACTGGTCGTACAGTTACTTCGTTCACATTGACATGGCTCGGTTGTTGTAATGCATATATAGCTGCTTCTGCAATATCTTCAGGGTCTAATTTCTTACGTTCTCCCCAGTCCGTTTCTCCACTTAAAGGCGTATCAACCATTCCCGGTGAAATACTTGTCGTCCTAACGCCTGTCTTAGCCAATTCTTTTTCTAAACCTTGTGTTATCGCATGTACAGCTGCTTTTGACGCACTATATAATGTACTTTTTTTCGTTACTTCAAATCCAGAGATAGAAGCTATATTTATAATATGACCACTTGATTGACCTAAAAACGTTGGTAACACTGCATTTATGCCATAAAGTGTTCCTTTAACATTCACATCAATCATTGCATCCCACGCTTCTACATCACCGTCTGTAATTGCTGAAGACAGCATTTGGCCAGCACTATTTATTAATATATCTATACGGCCAAATTTGTCTTTTGCAGTTTGGACTAAACGCTCAACATCTTTTTTGTCTGTAATATCCACTACTAATGTCTCAACGTCTGCATTGTCTGCTGTTTGAATACGTTGGGCAGTATCGTTTAAACGTGATTCATTACGTCCTGACAACACCACTTTCACTCCATGACTTGAAAGTACTTGCGCAATGCTTGCACCAATTCCACTACTTGCACCTGTAACAATTGCAACTTTATTTTTCAATTCAACCATTTATAACTTCCTCTCTTTTTAATATATGTAATTGCTTCTTTATATTTCCACATTGTATCATGCAGTTGTAAGGATAAATAAATAATTGAATTTTGGTTATCTTGTCAGATTACTTATTTCGTTATAAAGTAAGTGTGTATAATAAATATAAGTAGCAACATGTTCGATGCTTAAAGGAGGATGGCTCATGAATTTTGAAGAACGCTTAGCTAAGTTACGTGAAACAATCGGTAAAACAAGCTTTGATTTTCGATTTGAATCATTATTTGATAAAGAAGAATGGATTAATATGAAGATACCACAGCGTAAACAATTAGAACGTGAATTTCATAAATTTATAGAACAAAACGACCATTTACGCATACCTTACACTACCGAGGATCATATTCGTATGCGCTTGTATAATTTAGTTTATGATTACAATGAAATTAAACATAATTTTAAAGCCTATATTTGATTCCATCATACTAAGTTAACGGTTTTGTTTGCACTTTATATACAATACAAAAGGGAGTGGGACAGCAATCTAATTTTTCTAATAAAATTTCGTCGTATGAACCCAGCCCGGCACAGCTACTGTAAAATGGAATACAAGCGCTTCAGCGCTTGCATAAGAACTACTTGTCTTCATAAATGAAGTAGTAGTTCTTTAAAAGCTTGATATAAGCGCATTTTCAATTCAGTCAGCCACTGCCAATATAAAAAACTGAGGCTAAGACATGTGATATGTCCCAGCCTCTTTTTAAGCTTTTAACGGATGAACGGTAAATCATGAAAGTTGATAATGGGGAGAAAATCATGCTAGAAGTTGAGTGATAACTTTCATTATTGCACAGTCATAACGAGAGATATACTCAGCTCCAAAATCACTCGATGCACGCAGTGTATAAATCATTAACTAGCTACTTTTTTTGCAAGTCCATAGTTGTATAATTTCTCTGCATCAATGTAAGCGATATAATCAATACTTCTGTATCCATCTTTAATATCATTGATAATGCCTTGGTTTACGCCGGTATGCGTGTAAATATCATAACTGCTTTCATTTGAAAAAATTACTTCCTCAATTACTTTTCTCATTATAATCACTCCGTATTTTTGCTTTCGCTAAGCTTTATCTATCTTCTACACTTTCATCATAATAGATAGTGACTTAATTTGAAAGTATTTTGTGATTTTTTTCACAAATTCATCACTTTTAATCTTTTTGTATTTATTAAAATCGTTTATTAATTGACTTCTCAAATTAATTGAAGCGATTCTTCCATTTTCATATCGTTGAAAGTATCCTTATATCATTATTTTTATAGACATACATAAGTTATAAGTTCCTTATTACGATCTTTCACAAACAGCTTTTTTATTAAAAAAATAACCTTTTTATTAAAATTTCACTTCAAACTGAATAATTTGTGAATCTTATCACATTATTTCGTGAAATAATGTGGTATTTTTGCTTTGAGCGTGATAATTTTAATAGTGTAATGTAAGCGCTTTATAAATATTCCCTACGCTTAGACTAACAATGCTTTAACTATTTATTCGTAATGTTTAGATAGTTATAAATAAAAAATATTTTTGAAAGGAGCATTTAATATGATCGAAACTTTATCACAATATCAACCTAAGTTTAAGAAATTGATTTGTGTTGATTCAGATGGTTGTGCCATCGATTCAATGACAATTAAACACGAACGTGCTTTTGGCCCTGCGCTTATAGATGAATGGCAACTTGATGATATCAAAGAAGACGTGTTAGAGCGTTGGAATGCTTTTAATTTATACGAAATTACAAGAGGTATCAATCGTTTTAAAGGCCTTGAAAAAATGTTGAGCGAACTTGTAGCAAAAGGATTAAACATTGAAGGTTATGAAGATATAAAGCATTGGGTCCAAACAACAGCATCTTTTTCCAATCCGGCTCTAGAACAAGCAATTCAAGCCTCTCCTGAAAAGTTAGGTTTACAAAAAGCACTGTCGTGGTCACACAGTGTAAATGATCACATCAAAAACTTACCTAGTATTGGTCCTTTCGACCATGTACAACGTACGTTGAAAAATGCCTCAACGTTTGCAGATATTGCAATCGTATCTTCCGCAAATTTATCCGCAGTTGCTTATGAATGGGAAACATATCACCTTACACCCTATTTAAGTGGCATGTTTGCTCAAGAAGCTGGTACTAAAGAATACTGTTTAGAACAATTGAAACAATTTTACAATACCGAAGATATCATCATGTTAGGTGATGCTAAAGGTGACATGGATGCTGCTCAATCGCATGATCTTTATTTCTATCCTATTTTAGCAGGACATGAAAATCAATCATGGTTAGATTTTGATAATAAATATTTAAAATTATTTAAAGAAGGTCGATTCAATCAAGACATTCAATCATCCTTAACTACAATATTTTATAATAATTTCGAAGGAGAGAACTAAGTTTATGGCAAAAGTAAATTTAAAAGCAACACCTTATAATTTAGATGATGAACAAATTTCATGGGTAGAACGTACACTAGGAAATTTATCAGACGAAGAAAAAATTGGACAACTCTTTTTTAATTTATTTTCTTTAGAAGGCGGTAAGAAGTTTCATGATGCTGACTTAACAAATAAAGAAGTCTTAGAACGTTTCCACATTGGTGGCGCACGTTATGAAGGTGGGAATAAAGAAGATGTACAAAATTTACTCAATGATTTACAAAAACACGCAAAAGTTCCAGTCTTAGTAGCCGCAAACTGTGATTCAGGTGGTAACGGGGCTTGTAAAGATGGCACCTACATCGCAAGTGCTGCACAATGTGAAGCAGCACAAGACACAAAAGTCGCTTATAATGCTGGCCTCGTATCAGCACGTGAATCTTCAGCTTTAGGCGTACATATTAATTTCGATCCATGTGTAGATATTTTGAAAAATTGGAGAAATACAATAGTGAACACACGTGCATACGGGACAGATGCAGAAACAGTTATAAAATATTCTAGCGCTTTTATAGATGGTTTTAATTCTGAACGCGATATGATTACTTGTATCAAGCACTTCCCAGGAGATGGTACTGAGGAACGTGACCAACATCTCGTACTTGGTGTGAATGAATTATCAACACAAGAATGGGATGATAGTTTCGGCAAAGTTTATCAACATCATATCGATCGTGGCGTTCAAATGATTATGGCAGGTCATATTGCACAACCCGCTTATTCTAAAAAATTAAATCCATCGCTTGAAGATAAAGATATCTTACCTGCTACACTCGCACCCGAATTAATTACAGGCTTATTAAAAGAAGACTTAAACTTCAATGGATTAGTTGTTACGGATGCTAGCCATATGTTAGGTATGACCGCTGCAATGCGTCGTGAAGACTATGTGCCACAAGCTATTGCTGCCGGCTGTGATATGTTCTTATTCTTCAATGATTCAGAAGAAGATTATCAATTTATGTTAAATGGTTATAACAAAGGTATTATCACTGAGGAGCGTTTAAATGATGCAGTACGTCGCATTTTAGGACTTAAAGCTCAAATGAATTTGCATAAACAACAAGCAGAGGATACGCTGATCCGCTCACAAGAAGATTTAGCTATTATTGGTTGTGATGAACATTTAGCAATGCGTGCTGAAGCTGCTGATTTAGGTATCACTTTAGTTAAAAACACTTTAGATCAATTACCGATTCGACCTGAAACGCATAAGAATATTCAGTTATATATTATCGAAGGTGAAAAAGATGGTATCTATAAATCTTCAAACAATGTAGAAGAAGATATTATTCAAGAATTAGAATCACGCGGTTTCCATGTGACATTGAACGATGGCTCTACACGAGTTAAAGGCAAAACGCTAGACTATCGTGAAAAAGTGGATGCAGCACTTGTCTTTGCAAACATTATTGGTTACGCTGCTGAAAATAATTACCGTATTAAATGGGGTACTGCCATGAGTAATGAAATTCCTTGGTATGTACATGAAGTCCCAACAGTATTTGTCTCTTTAAACTTCACAACGCATTTACACGATGCAACAATGGTCAAAGCTTATATTAACGCATATCATTCGAACCCAGAAACAATCAAACAAACAGTAGACAAAATCATGGGTGAAAGTGAATTCAAAGGTACGCATAACGACTTAGTTTGGACAGATAAATGGCAAGCAAAATTATAATAATAAGTAAGTTTTATATATTAGATTGTTGAAATATTTTTAAGAACATAAATACTTATCAACGACTAAAAGGGATTTTCCAATTACGGAAAATCCCTTTTATATTTGTCGACAAAGTCTCACGATTTTGTTGGCATTTTTTGTGCACGCTTTCTATGAGTACAGCCTCAGCCTTGTACGCTTCGGCTAGTACTTTATTAACTCATCAGGAGTCGGACCAAATCACTGCCACTTTTCAAACAAAAATAATACATAAATTAAGCAATGGTGGTGTAATATTAACTAAACTAATAGTTAATATATATCAAATGAAGTGATTTTTATATCGGAATTCGTTCATAATAATCACTTATTACGTAAAGTCGTTAGCAAAACACCCCCCCTACGGATGCATCGTCCATCGTAGAGGGTTCTAAGTTTAAACTTCATTATGAATCCTATGTGTTAATTTTTATATCCAAAGTCTGGAATGTTGTCCCAACGTTTTTTGAAATAATGTGCGACTGCTTTCGGTCTTCTCTCACGTGTGAAGATACCTTTTTTATTTCCTTGCACTCTAATAATTCCACTGGATGTTTCAAAGTCAGCAAAGTTCCATGTTTGTTCACCTATAAACTGCGGATAGTGATCTATAACTTCATGATTGGCTTCATAATAACGTATTTGATATTCTTCCGTAAATAACTCATCATTAATTGCGTGCATCCCCGCTATTGTATCTGCGCCGTATTCTGTGAACATAATTGGCTTACCTGGTTGTCTCTCTGTCCAACCATCTAACTCTGCTTTTAATGCTTCTTTAGCTGCATCTAAATCGCCAGACTGTGTATACCAACCGTAATATCGATTTAAGCACAGCACATCAACTAAATCTTGTACTTCACATGTATCTGGTTGTGACGTGAGAATTGTCACAATCGTTACCGGTCGTTGTTGTGGATCACATGCTCTAGCTAAGTTCACTAAAGGCTCAAAGTATGCTTTAGCACCTTCTTCAGTAGACGCCGGTTCATTAGCAACAGACCACATTACTACACATGCATGGTTCTTATCACGTTCAATCAAACCTTTAATTACCGCTTCATGTGCTTCTTTTGTACCAATTTCTTTAAATGTATCTCGCGTTGTACTACCAGATAAAATAGCACTAAAGTTTAAGTGCACACCTACTGCGGTCGTCTCATCAATGATGACGATTCCTTGTTCATCTGCTAAGCGCATCATTTCTTCTGAATATGGATAATGTGACGTTCTAAATGAATTGGCACCAATCCATTTCATCAAATTGAAATCTAATACATTTGTAACTTCATTCATACCACGTCCACTATAATAAGCATCTTCATGTTTACCAAAGCCTTTAAAGTAAAATGGCTCTCCATTAATTAAAAATTGTCCATCTGTTACTTCTACAGAACGAATACCGAAACGCTCCGCATACATATCAATGACTTGGTCATTATCTAACAATGTCACTTCTAGATGATATAAATAGGCATTTAAGGGTTGCCATAGATGAGGATGCTCTACTTCTATCATTCCTTCTGCACCTGATGTTTCAGCAACAATATTATCTTCTTCGTCTCGCAACTTAACTGCTATTGTAGGCACTGATTCATTCGTTGTGACTTTATATTTTATATTAGCTCGATCTGTTAATACTTCTGGTACAATTTCAATATCTTGTATAAATACTTTAGGCGTCGTATATATTTTTACAGGTCTATGCAATCCTGCGTAATTAAAGAAGTCAAAGTTTGGTGAATTTTTCTTAATTATTTTACCATCTTTACCAATCGTTTCACTGTATTCACCAACTGGCAAAGTGGTTTCATCTAAAATATTATTCACGCAAACTGTTAAACGATGTTGACCAGAACCAAATTTCGAATCGATGTCAACTTCAAATGGTAAGAAACCACCTTGATGTGATGTTACTTCTTTACCATCTATATATACAGTTGCTTTATGTGTTGCGGAACCAAATCTTAATACAATACGTTCGTTTCTCAACACGTTAGGTATTGTAAATGTTCTTTCATACCAAACATTGCCTACATGATTACGAATATCTGAAGTAACACCTTGGTCATTATATGATCCTGGCACTGCCATAACTAATTCCGTATTTAATGGTCGTGTCACATCAATTTGATCATCTACACCTTCTAATTTAAAGTCCCAGATACCATTTAAATCAATGATACTTCTATGTTCGTTTATCACTGGATATAACATGATTTAACTCCTTCCATAACAGTTCAATTATATTAGAAATGTATTATAATTCTTCTCTAAGTGCTAATTCTTTAACAATTTGTTTATGTCTATGGTCAGTTAATGGATACGCAAAGAAGAACAATATCACTGCAATTAAACAAAGTGATGCAGGTACAATAAAGAATAATACTTTTAATCCTGCCATTGTCTCAGCTGATTGGGCTGCTTGTGGTACATAACCAATAAGCGTTAAAGCTAAACCTGGTAGGAAACCAGCTAACCCTTGTGATATTTTTCTAGTGAAACTGTAACTCGCATAAATAATACCTTCTGATCTAATACCTGATTGCCATTGGCCATATTCTACAACGTCTGCAATAAATGCCCATGTCACTGTATTAGGAATAACTAAGAATAATTGTGCAAGGGTATTAACAATTAAAAATAACATCACATTATCTGAGAAGAACATAAAGTTAATAAATTGGAATACAACGAATCCAGATACACCGATAACTGCTGTCATTTTCTTACCAACTCTTTTACTTAAAAATGTAGTTAAGAATAATGCCGGTACTAACACAATGATGTTTAATGTACTCACCACGCCAACTAAGTTAGCTTCACCTAAAACATATTGGAAGTAATATAGTTGCGATGATTGTTGTAGGAATAATGCTGTAATCGTTAATAATGTATATAATGCTAAAATGATAAATGGTCTATTTTTCAATAAATTAAAAAATGCTTTACGACCAATACCTTTTTCTTTTGGTCTTTCTACTGTATGACGTTCCTTAACGCCTTTGTAACACAACATATGGAACGTTACACCAAAGATTGCAAGTATACCTACTACAACTGGATAACCCAATTCATGACTTGGAAATAGACTAACTAATGGGATAACTACGATTCCCGAAATAAACATAGCCCCTTGTGAACCTAAGTTACGGAACACTGATAATTGCGTACGATCATCTGCATTAATTGTCATAGATGCTGATAATGAACCATATGGAATATTCACAAATGAATATGCTGCGTTAAATAACAAGTATGTTCCAAATGCCCATATTATTTTCCCAGTTTGGCTAATATCTGGCGACATAAAGGTTAAAACTGTGAGTAAGGCGAGCGGTATCGTACCGTACAAAATAAAAGGCTTGAATTTACCACGTTTAGCAAAGTTCCTTTGATTATCTACTAAAGTCCCCACTCCAGTATCTACAAAGGCATCAAAGAACTTCGCAACAAGAAAAACAGCTCCCGCAACTACTGACGGTATGCCTAAAATATCTGTATAGAATAACAATAAGTAAATTTGTCCCATATCAAACATTAAGCCATTACCTAAATCTCCAAATCCATATGCAAGTTTTTCTTTGAATTTTAATCTTGGTGATTGAATTTCTTTAAAACTCTTTAACTTACTATTTGCCGGTTTTAATTTTGCTGTAACCATGCTGATAACCTCTTTCCACTATAGAAACGTTCCTGACTACACTTTAGTGTTTAATCGTTTCTTAGTATGTATTAGTGATTGTTACAATCAATCGATAATAAGACACACAATGATGTAAGCGTTTTCTTATATCGTTAAAAATTTTTATCCCCATAAATTAAACTGTTTTTGAAGTCGATAGTGACATATCGCTCACCCTTATTTATAGGAATCTTAACTTTATTATATTTTTAAATACAGAACAGTCAACATTAAAATAACAACGTTGTTATAAAATGAATTTCACTTAATTAATACATCGTAAGTGTAGGTGATTCACAAACTCTATAACTACAGCTTCTTTTTGACATATAAACTCAGCTGTTCTTTTTGGTTTGCCTGCAATTCATTTTTTAAATATATGTTGTAAACTTGTACGTTAAACAATGATTTTACATCATAATTATCATTTTATTGATATTTTTAATAATATATTCACTAAAAATGAAAGATTTAAAGCCTTTTTTCTAATTTTCTATACTTCATTATCCTAATAAAACTCTTTATGTTTTGTTCGATAATTTAATGGTGTTGTTCCGTATTGCTTTTTAAAACACTGTGTAAAATAACTTTGTTCTTTGAAACCTACATAATTGGCAACTTCAGCGACCGTCATTTTAGTTCTTGCAATAAGATCACGTCCCTTTTTAACTCTTGATTCAATGATGTATTGTGAGATAGATTTATGAATTTCCTTATTAAATATTTTGGACAAATAACTTGGTGCCAAACCAACATATGAGGCGAGTTCATCTAATAACAATGCACTATCTAAGTTTCTTTCAATATATTGAATTACCTTACTTACTTTTGGACTATAAGCATTCGCTTTTACCTTCATCGCTCTATCTGTATATGATTTAACAATTGAATGGGTAATTTCATCTAAAGTTTCTATGTCCATTGTTTGATCTATCAACGCCGCATACTTTGCAGATATTTCATCAATATGAATCAAACTTACACCCGCTTTTTCACCGGCTTTACGGCATAACGTATTAATCAAATATGCCTTATATTGTTCATTTGAAATATCATCCCTTACACGTCGTAAGCCTGCCACTGATAAATTCATTGCATTAAGAATTGATAAAGCCTCATTAGCATTGCCATTTTCAACTGCAGTAAGTAGCTGATTCTCTAAATTATAACGATACTCTATTTCTTTTAACGTATAATCCATTTGCGCTTTAGATTCTGCTAAATCTTCTGTATTTGAATGAAAACTAAAATCAATTTTTACAGTTTCATAATTTATATTTCTTTTTTTCAAGAATCGAACTGCTAAACGACACATTTTTTGTGCTTTAACTTGATGACATAAAGGTATAGTCAGCAAATATTGCTTCAATATAGATAGTTTAGATATTTTAATATCTAAACTCTGGAGCAACTCATTACAACGACGTTCATTAGGCCGCTTCTCCATATATGGACCAACAATATAAATTTGTTTGTACTTTTTAAATTTGAATATTAAAAAGTTCACACCAAAACGATTCGTATAATGATAAATTTTATTGCTGTGCATTTGCACAATAAAATGTTTCAATTCATTTTTGAACTGCTTGCGTGCAGTATTTGTAAACGGCGTCTTGATATGATTAATCACCCCATTCATATCACTCATATCATATCCTTCTAGCCGAATTCCCAATAATTGTAGTGCATGCATCTGTAAAATCTCTAGCGTTTCCTCATTCATAAAAAAACACCCCATTCCTTATATTTTTATTATATCTAAAAATAAGGAGTGAGGTGTGAAATTTATATTAAATTTCTTTGAACTTATCAAATAATTCTATAACTAGTTCATTTTTTATTATCAAAAAAATTCATTAAAATATTAATTCAAACTGGATAAACGACTATTTACGTTATACTCTCGTGCTTATTTATGTGAATTTTTCTTACCAAATTTGAGTTTAAATGGTGCATAGAATAATACAAATATTAGTACAAGTCCTAAATAACCAATTAATGGATAGAAAATTGCTACTAAATCTGTAAAACCTACGAAACTCAAGCATAAACCAACCATAACTGTAACTGTATAGAAAAGTTTAAATCGTTTCGTATCTACTACCGTAAAACGAGTTGCAAATGCATAGAACATACCTAAACCAGTATTGAAAATCATACCGAAAATGACAAAAGCCATAACGACGCCGAGTATAGGTGAAATATGATTTACGATACCTAACATTGGCATCTCCATTTCGCCAACAATATCGATTTGTGTAAAGATAGCTAAATGACTTAGTACAATCATAACACCTAATGCGAGTCCACCGAATAAACCACCTAATGCTGCAACTTTTGTATTTTTCTCGGAACCACCCATAACAATTGCCATAGAAGCACCAACTGCTGTATTAAATGATGCATAGTTTACACCTGCTATAAACCAGTTAGGTAATGTTGATGGTTTCGCATCCGACATTGTATTAAGTTGTGAAAATGATGTATCTGTTGTCATAAAACTATAAACTGAAATTATTATAATGAATATAATTAAAAATGGAGTAATATTCCCAATAACTTTAACAACGCCTTCTACTTTCATCATACCCGCAAGTAAAATAAGTATTGTCATAAGGATAGTACCTACAATTGAAGGTAATCCAAATTGTTGATTAAGGTTTGATCCAGCTCCTGCAATCATAACGACACCTACACCAAAGAGTGTAAAGATAATGACTAAATCAATAATCCATCCTAAAATTTTACCGAATATAGATTTCCCTGTGATATTATGTATAACTTCTTTATGAGAATCTGTCTTAGATTTACTTCCTAACCAAACAAGCATCATACCCACATAAGCAAATAATGCTGTAGTAATGATAGCGCCAAATGTCCCCATAATGCCAAAGCTCGTGAAGTATTGGAGTACTTCTTGCCCTGATGCAAATCCGGCTCCTACAATGACACCGATAAACGCGCTTGCGATCAGTAATATTCTTTTCATAATTAAGCCCCCTATTTTACTTACTATAAATGAGTTGTGTATAATTTCAATACTCGTATATTTGTGTAACATCAATAACTCATATTTCAATCACTCTAAAAGGTTGAAATAGGCGTTTTGACACCGTTAAAAATTTGATATTGATTCTATTTTATCATTTTAAAGCAATTTAATGTTGTTCTTCTCAATGACAACTATATTTAAGTAACGTAAAATCACAACAAAAATTTAAAAATTCATAATAAATTAAATAAAATGACTCTTAACTATTAAGGGATCCTTTATTGAGATTATCTTTGTTCATCAAATTTATTTTTTAATTTTAATAGATATTAAGTTAATCTTTTTTCGCTTTTTCAGTTATATTTTTTATATGTGTTTACTTTTATATGAGTTCAATCATGAGATTATGTTAATTTAAAACGGCAATTATTTGGGCCGACTCCTGAATCGTTAATAAAGCACTAGCCGAAGACTACAAGCTGAGGCTGTGCCCGCAAAAAGCGCGCACAAAAAAATGCCAACAAAGTCGTTAGACTTTGTCGACAGATTGTCTTTCTATTTTATACAAACATATTAAGTATAAGTATGAAGATTAAACCAGATACTGAAATCACAGTTTCAAGTAATGACCACGTTAAGAAAGTCTCTTTAACAGTCAAACCGAAATATTCTTTGAACATCCAGAAACCTGCATCATTAACGTGAGATAAAATAACACTACCCGCACCTATGGCAAGAACAACGAGCGCAACGTTAACATCTGATACTTGTAACAATGGTAAGACGATACCTGTAGATGATATTGCTGCTACTGTTGATGAACCTAGTGCAATACGAAGTACTGCAGCAACAAGCCATGCTAAGAATATCGGCGACATTTCTGTACCTTCAAATAATGTAGCAATCGTATCTCCAACGCCACCTTCAATTAACACTTCTTTGAAAGTGCCGCCACCACCAATAATTAAGATCATCATCCCAATTGGATAAATTGCATTAGATACTGAATCCATGATTTCTGAGTTTTTGCGTCCTTGTTTTATACCCATAGTAAAGATTGCAAACAATACCGCGATAAGCATTGCCGTAGCTGCAGTACCAATAAAGTAAATAAATGATTCAAAGCCATTTGTAGCTTCTTCATGTCCTGTAATTAATTGTACAATTGTTGATAATAACATCAAAATAACAGGGGAAATCGCAGTTAATAAACTGACTCCGAATCCAGGCATTTCTTCTTCTGAAAATTCTTTTTGTGCACCTAAGGCTGATATATCACCTTCACGTGTATAAGCTGTTGGTGCAATTTTTTGAGCAATTTTATTAAACAATGGTCCAGCTATAATTGTAACTGGAACTGCAATAATCATACCGTAAAGTAATACATGACCTAGGTTTGCGTCTAATTCTTTAGCTATAACCACTGGTCCTGGATGTGGTGGTAAAAATCCGTGTGTTACAGATAAAGCCACAACCATTGGAAAACCTAATTTCAATTGTGAAACATTTGCACGTTTTGCAATCGTAAATACTAAAGGAATCAATAATACTAAACCTACTTCAAAGAATAAGGCAATACCTACAATAAACGCAGCTACAAGCATTGCCCATTGTACATGTTTAGGTCCGAACTTATCGATGAGCGTGTCGGCAATACGTGTCGCACCCCCACCATCAGAGAGTAGTTTCCCTAATATAGCACCTAATCCGAAGATCAATGCAATATGTCCTAGTGTACTTCCCATACCATTTTCTACTGTTTCAATGATTTTATCTAAAGGCATACCTAGTAAAATTGCTGTCACAATTGATGTGATAATTAATGAAATAAATGTGTTTAATTTCAAGAAAATAATAAGTGATAATAATACGATAATTCCTATTACCACCGTAATCAATGGCCAAATTGTTTCAAACATCATCGTTCTCCCCTTTCAAATTAAAGATTGAATTAGAACTTAACAGACATATAACTAATCAATCGTGGTAACGCTTTCTTTCATAATTAAAATTTTAAAGAGCATGTGACAAGTTTTTCGTAACGTGAGTGTCGCTTGTTTACTTGTCACTTTTCTCTTTAAAGGTTATATCTATATCGTTTTGCTATGGTTTGTCCTCTGTCATATGTTCACGTTGAAATGTTGCAATTTCTGCGTAGCGATCCTCTAATGAACGACTTAAGTTGATAAATATGGAAACGAGTTGTTGATACACTTTCACATTATCTTGGTTTGGTTTATGTTCGTTTGTAGTACCGACCATCTCTTCGATAATAGAAAAATCATCAATTTCCCCAAGTGCTTTCATTCCTAATACACATGCACCCAAACAAGAACTTTCATAACTTTCAGGTACAATTAAATTCGTATCAAAAATATCTGCCATCATTTGGCGCCACACTTCACTTTTTGCAAAACCGCCTGTTGCTTTAATTGTCGATGGTGTTTCATTCATCACTTCGATTAGCGCAAGGTATACGGTGTAAAGATTATAAAGTACACCTTCTAACGCAGCACGAATCATATGTTCTTTTTTGTGTGTTAGTGTTAAACCAAAGAATGATCCTCTAGCATCTGCATTCCATAATGGTGCACGCTCACCAGCGAGATATGGATGGAAAATCAACCCTTCTGCACCTGGTTTAACTCGATTAGCAATTTTAGTTAACACATCATATGGATCGACGCCTAAACGTTTTGCAGTCTCTACTTCACTAGCTAATAATTCATCGCGAAGCCAACGTAATACAACACCACCATTGTTCACAGGACCACCTATAACATAATGGTCTTCAGTTAACACATAACAAAAAATACGTCCTTTGTAATCTGTACGTGGTTTATCTATCACTGTTCTTATCGCTCCTGATGTTCCTATCGTCACAGCGACTTCACCTTTTTTAAATGCATTCACACCTAAATTGGAAAGTACCCCGTCACTCGCACCAACCACAATTGGTGTATTTTCATCTATGCCCATTAATGTTGCATAACGATGTTTCATACCTTTTAAAATGTGCGTTGTTGGTACAACCTCTGGCAATTGTGTTTCTTCAATACCTAACAATTCGAGCGCTTCTTTATCCCAAGATAATGTTTCTAAGTTAAGCATTCCTGTAGATGATGCCATGGATTGATCTATAACAAATTGCTCAAATAATTGGTAGAAAATGTATGTCTTAATATCAGCAAATGTAGCAGTTTGTTTGTATATTTCTTGTTGTTCGTGCTTCATCCAGAATATTTTTGCCAATGGTGACATAGGATGGATTGGTGTGCCGGTTCTTTGATATATTTCATTACCATTATGTTCATTTTTAATCAGTTCAGCGTATTGGCTTGCACGATTATCTGCCCAAGTTAAATTTTCAGTTAAGCGTTGATTACTTGCATCCATTGCTATTAAACTGTGCATTTGTGCACTAAAGGAGATTAATTTGAGATCCTCTTTAGCGATATTAGCTTCTCTCATTACATACTTAACTGTCATTAACACTGCATCAAATAGCTCGTCTGGGTTTTCTTCAGAAATTTCCACATTCGGTGTATGCAATGGATAACCGATATTGTGTTTCATTATAAATTGACCTTTTTCATCGTATAGTACTGACTTCGTACTCGTTGTGCCTATATCGACACCTATCATGTATTTCATGATTTTTCCTCCTACTTCTTTACCGGGTTAAAACATTAATTTAACCAGAAACTGTCAACATCCTCACCAACATCATCAAAGTTGAGATGGAATGCTTCTCTAAGTTTTGCAGCATCTTGCTTCGCAACCGCTTCTATAAACACTTCATGATTACGATGAATGCGCTCAAAATCTTCTGGATTCTCGCTCATGCGTGTACGCATTGACAATAGTATCAGTGCTTCCATTACCGGTCTTAAGTTATTCCAAAAAGTTTTTAAGTATTGGTGCTTTGAAGCGAGTATGGTTACTTCATGAAATTTCATATCATGTTCAGTAAATGCTTCTGCATCTTCGAATTTAACTGCCACTTTCATCATTTCTAATTGTTTACGTAATTCTTTAACAATCTGTTCATTATTCAAAGCTTTGATTCTACTAAACGCAAATGATTCCAACATTATTCTTAAATCATAAAGTTCTTTTTTCTCTGTATCATCAAAAGGCAATACTTCTGCGCCCATTCTTTCTAAATGTATCAATTGATCTTGCTTTAATAATTTAAATGCATCCCTAACTGGCGATCGACTAACATTAAATTCTTTAGCAATTTGATTCTCCGTCAATAACGTATCTGGCGTTATTGTGCCCTCAACAATTCTTAAACGAATCTCTGCAGCAATCATTTCACCTTTCGAGACACCTTCTAACCATTGTTCTGGATATTTATAATTCATGATGACATCACCTCTTTTATCAATACGATATACTTGTATACAAGTATAGTAATACACAAGTTCAGTATTTGCAAACGCTTGCAAATGATATTTTTATCTCTTTTCAACTTAAAAAACCGACATGGCAGGACTTGAACCTGGCATATCGGTTATTATATTTATTTTACTTTCATAAAAAATTTGAAGCATTAAGATGGGTGAAGCTCACGACACCCGTCCCTAGCCACAACAAATTAGAGCTTCAACTTTAATGTAGCCTTATTTAATTATCGAAGACTTCAGAATGTATATTTTGCATTTTACTTTCAACCGCTGTTATTTCGTTTGCACATTGCTTTAATACATTTCTGTGGTTCTCAGTATTTTCAGTGTTTTTATAACGTATTTTATGCTCTAAGCTTGCCCACATATCCATACCAATTGTTCTAATTTGAATTTCTACAGGCACAGTTTCTACTGAATTAGCTAAAAATACTGGAATGGCTACAACGATATGTAAACTACGATATCCATTATCTTTAGGATTTCCAATATAGTCTTTACGTTTCAAGAGCTTCACATCTTCTTGTTTGAGTAATAATTCTTCTATAACATAAATATCATCAATATAATTACATATCACTCTAATACCTGCGATATCTAGTATATTTTCTTTAGCAGACGTTGTGCTTATCTCTAATCCTTTACGATTTAACTTTTTAATTAAGCTTCTCATTTCTTTAACGCGACGTTCCATATGATGAATTGGGTTGTGTTTATACATTTGTTGAAAATTGTCATCTAAGATATCTAACTTGGTACTAATTTCCTTAAGTGCTGACGAGTATAATTGTTCCAAAGCAACAAACCCTATTACCATATCAAATGCATCTTCTTGATTATTGATATTTTCTATACTCGCTCTAAATTCTTCCTTCAAATTGTCTATATTTAACGAAGGTTTACGTTCAATATACATATTTCGTTCCTCCCAAAAATCTACTTAAACTACATTATAGCTAATTCCCATTTATTAACTAAATAAAAAGATACTTCAAATGTGATAAACTACACTTTTAAAAAATCGTTGTTTTGTTTTCAAAACTAAAATATATTTTAAAAAAGGAGTGGAACAGAAACCTCATTTTTAAATGAGATTTCGTTGTCCCACCCCGGCAAAGATGACTAGAAAACTGAATATTTGAATGCTATTCATCTTTCTTATGTTCTCTCACTTCTGTCGATCTGTTATCAGCAATATTACGTGCACGTTTCATGGCGTCTTCTTTCTTATCAAAACTATCGGAAGCTTGCTTAGCACCCTCCGTTTTAATCTTCCACTTATTATCTTCATAATAAACGTGAACATCTTTATTATTTAATTTAGGATCCGCTGAATCATCTTTTTCATGTTTAGTTATTTTCTTGTTTTTCAATTCATCTAATTCTTTTTTAGAAGCGTCTTTATACCAAGATTCAGCTTGTTTCGTCGCAATTGGTATTGCTCTATCTTCTTTATAACCATCTTTAAGCATCGCATTTCCAATATCTATTGCTTTTTTAAGTTCTAGTTTTTCCATGTTTTTCCAACTTTGTGGGTAATCATTCATTGTCCAAGGCATTAACTTCAACCTCCTACGTTATAATTTATTCTTCGTCTTAATTATTGTTTACCACTACTAAAAAGTTACAAACAAAGTAATATACACTTTCAATTAAAAACTCAAACTTGTTAACAATGATTAATTTCCTTAACGAACGGGAATTAAAGTATGAATCTAATCATTTCATACACTATTTATAAAGGAGGGATATAATGACAAATATAACTATAGGTTTAATTCCTTCACCTGACATGCCACATAAACTTATAAACAAGATTACCGATTATCTAGCTGATGATATCCAAAAACATGTAGATGATAAAACGAATTGGGAATTTGAAACACATGTTGCTTCAATGGTTGGAACTGCTGAACATATGGATAAAGCACTAGATATCGCATCAAATATTAAAAAACAAAAGAATTGGGATTACACAATTTGTATAACTGATTTACCAAGCTTATCTAATAATAAAACTGTAATTTGTGATATAAACCTAGACGACAAAACAGCATTATTATCTGTTCCAGCATTAGGTGCTGTGAATTTAAAACGCAAGTTACGTCATTTCATAACATTTATTGTTAAATATTTTTTCACTTCAGGTTCCGATAAAAACCTTTTGAAATCAAAGTATTTTAAATTAACAAGCTTCAATGAAGTTATACCGAATGAAGATAACAAACAAGATAATAGAAAACGTATTGTTTCTAAAACATCATTTTTAGGTTGGCTTCATTTAATCATAGGCATGACTTTTTCTAATGAACCTTGGTCTGCTATTTTAGATTTCAAAAAGATTATTTCAGTATCCTTTGCAACTGGAACATATATCGCAATCTTCTCAACACCTTGGGATTTGAGCTTAGACTATGAATACTGGCGCTTTATTCTACTCATGTTATTATCTATAAGCGGCATGGTAGGGTGGTTAATATATTCATATAATTTATGGGAACGTCCGAATCCAAAGACACAAACATCGTATCGTTTCATTTACAATTTCACGACATTGACTACATTATTCGCTATTACAATTTTTAATTTTGCTGCGCTATTTATATTGCTCACAATAAGCACATTATTATTTGTACCACCAGAAATATTTTCTAGCTGGACCTCTTTGAATGAAAAACAGCCAACTTTTGTCAACTATATTAACCTTATTTGGTTTATAACTTCATTGGGTATTTTAGCTGGTGCCATGGGTTCAACAGTTGAAAATGCTGAAAAAATCAAGCGTGTAACATATTCATTCAGACAATATTATAGATATAAAGAATTAGAACAAGACGACAATAGGACTAATAGTACTAATCAAGCATCAGATTACAATAATGGCCAAAAACTGTCACACAGTGAGGAGGATTCCAATGACAAATAGAACGATTGAAATTGGATTAGTAGCGGCGCCAGGAATAACAGAAAAAATCGCTCACAATCTTGAAAATAACTTACCAGAGGTATTATCAAATTATTTTGCTAAAGATATCGAATGGAAAATCAATACAGTTGTTGATCCCCTCACCGGTTCTGCAGAAACCGCCAAAGAAATATTCGAGAAAATTGCTAACTACCAAAATAATAATAATTGGCAATATACGATAGGACTTACTGACCTCCCTATTATTAAAGATAATAATGTAATCGCTTTTGATATCAATAAAAGTAATGGTGCCAGTTTAATTTCCGTCCCTTCCTACGGTTGGCGACCAGTTCAAAAACGTATACAAAAATCTATAGTTGGAATTATTGAAACTGTAAATATGGATCATTCACAGGATTTACAAAAAAATAGTAACCACGATAAAGATAGTCAAGAAAAATTAAAATCACAATTTCCACTTTCAACTTTAAAATCACGTACAGCATATTTGGAAGATACAAATTCCAAACATACACATTATTTTGTTTCATCTAATACAAAAGGTTCTTTCCGTTTAATTAGTGGTATGACATTTGCAAACAACCCATTAAACATGCTAAGTAGCTTAAGTAATGTCGTAGCCATAGCATTCACTACTGGTGCTTTCGGTATCGTTTTTACTACGATGTGGAATTTAAGTTATGTTTATTCATCTTGGCGTATGTTACTCATGATGGTAGTCGCCATTTTTGGCATGATGTTTTGGATTATTGTAGCGCACCATTTATGGGAATCGAAAAAAGAGAGTAGAAATAAAAGAGTTACAATGTTATATAATTTGACGACAGTACTAACGCTAACTGTTTCACTTATCATTTATTATATAATATTATTCTTTTTATTCTTAATTGCTACTCTTGTAGTCTTGCCTTCAGGCTATTTAGGCCAAACTTTACAAATGGGCGGCCCCGCAACGTTAATCACTTATATAAATCTTGCTTGGTTTGCTACTTCTATATCAACAGTTGCCGGTGCAATTGGTGCTGGTTTAAACAATGAAGAACTCATATTAGAAAGTACTTATGGGTTTAGACAAAAAGAACGTTATAAAAAAATGGAAGACCAAGAAAAACAACAAGAACAGAAAAGAACTGAAGCTAAGAAAGATATTGAAGAGAAAAAACAAGAGGAAGAAAAGAAAGCAGAACAAGAAGGTGAAAATAAACAAGATCACTAAGGACAGTCTTACCTCAGACAAACCTCAGACTCCCTTTCGCACTTGAAAACTTGTTTGACACCTTAAAATAAATAAAAAACAAAGCAAGCCAACCCATGATTCCGTTCATCGTAAGGTTGGCTTGCTTTTTAAACTTGTGCTA
This sequence comes from Staphylococcus caseorum, assembly GCF_049943195.1. NCBI lineage: Bacteria > Bacillati > Bacillota > Bacilli > Caryophanales > Staphylococcaceae > Staphylococcus > Staphylococcus caseorum. The sequence continues at coordinate 2,857,984 of NZ_JBNFUA010000001.1, read as the reverse complement.
AATTCACTTTTTGTCTTGCATTCATACAGTTATTCTGAATACTCATCAATGATGTTTTAATGTGTATATACTGAGGTAGTTCTGGTATTTCTTGGACTTTAATATGCGAACCTCTTTCAAAATGTTTTGCTATATTTTCAAAGATAAGTAAGTATTCGCCCATTGTTTCATCATCTATATGATATCTTTCTTCATTACTCAAAGCCCTTGTAAGCATAAAGCTAATTTCTTCTAGGGCATAAATACTCGGATAATAATACTGTATGACCATCTTATTACTAAACAGTTCACCGTTTGCGCTGTTATATACTTGCTTCATGTTATTGAGTTTCACACTTAACTGAAGCATTTCTTGTTTGTCTTGTTCTCGTGATGAATATTTACTACTTGCAAACAAGTAATGGAATAATACTGCCTCGTCTCTTGCAACGTCTGCAAGTGTTGCTGGTAACATGGATGACGCTGTCTTTCTGCCTATTATCAATAAACAAATAACAGCAATTGCAATACCCACAATTACATCAATCACACGTGGCAACGCAATTAAAATTGTTAAGTGGTTTGCTGCTATACCATTCAACAGGATCACTTGAATCGTTATGAAAATAACAGCGAATGAATAGTTAGCCCCCACAAACACTTCTGTCACACCTGCTGCTGCAGCTAACAAGAGAATCGCAATTGGTAACGGTGGCGTCGATAATAAAATAAGAGATAATACAAGCACACCTATAATTGTACCAACTCCCCTAGATCCAGCACGCTCAAAACTATGTAACGTTGTTGAACCTAATAGTACTGTATGTGTACTTAAAGGAATCCAATATGCTTTTTCAAAACCAAACATAAGCGCTATAAAAATTGAAATAGCCATAATAACTGTATAGCGTAATGTATTTCTAAACACAAATGAATCCAGGGTTAAATTTGTTAACATACGATGTCCATATATAGGAACACGAATATCAATCTCATGTTCTACACGTTCATCACCTGCATTCATGATTGCATCTACTTTAAATATATTATCAACGAGATTTTGATATTGGTCATCAATTTCCACTGCTTTTGTCCATTGTTTTTTAATATCACCCTCAGAGTATACAAGTTTAATTACAAAATCTGCCATTTCTTTGATTTCTTTAGGTAATGGACGTGTGTTCTTTTCATTCAGCTCTAATAATTCTGAATGAATCCCTTGCGCCGTATTATGAAGTAACAGCAAACGTTGAAATTCAGGTGATTCTTTAGATTTGGCAGTACTGGAAGTGATTAGCTGAGTATCTGAATTTCTAAAAGCAGTCACTGCGAATTGTGATGCTTTAGCAAATGCTTTCGGATCATCAAAATTATAAATAAGTTGTTTAATGATATTATAATCGTTTTTAATAGCTTTTGACTCTGCAGATTCTTTAGATATTACTATAAGGATAGTAACAATTAATGTTGCTAATAATCCTCCAACAAACATAGCAAGCCCTCTATATAAAGCTTCTTCTGGAGCTACAGGTAAGTTGAAAGGTAAACTGAAAGCAACAATAAAGAATGTCGATGAAGGTCCTGGTATATTCAATGAACTAAATATATAATACGGAATCACCGTAACAATAAGTAGTAATACACCAAAGATAAGTGGTTGGCTTACTGTGAGCGTACCTAATATCATTGCTATAGATAACCCTATCGATGAGAAAAACACGATACGTAGTTTCGATTTGGATGACCCACCAAATACATAAATATGTGCTAAAGTACCAGTAGATATTAATAATCCTGTAGAAAGATGACCCATTAAATAACCAATAACGAGTGGGGTAAACATTAATATAGCTTGTCTTAAACCTTTAGCAACATCGATTTTCATGGTATTAAATCGAACAAGTGACTTTAAATATTTAACCAATGTTGGTGTTCATCTCCTTTAATATTTTATTTTTTATTAGTTTAATACGTATGCGCCCTACAAATTGTAGTATTTAAAAAGCACATATAAAAATGGGAGAGGAAGAGAAATCAAAAATGTGAAATTTGATTTCGTATTCCCACCCCCACAAGGCTGACTAGATAAAGGAATACAAGAGCTGAGGCTCTTGCATAAGAACTACTAGCCTTCATACATGAAGCATTAGTTCTTTAAAACTTGATACAAGTGCATTTAGATATCAGACAACTACTGTGTAATCTCAATTTTACATTTACAACGTAGTATGTGTATTTATATCTCAGTCTCATTAGGTCGTAAACACATGTAGCCTATTTATCTCAGCTTACTAACAATTCAACATTTAATACAATATTTTTTATTATCGTAAAAGTTACATATGTCCAACTTAAAACATCACTCTACCATTTTAACACTTTTCTAAAAATATTTTGCCGTATTTGATTGGATAATTTCATAGCCAATTTATTATAAATCATTTCATTGTTTGTATGATGTGAAAAGTCTTTTTATAGCACTCAATGATTTATTCTGTTTCTTTAATATCTTCATGAACGCTTGAATAATCGATATCTGTTTCTAAAAATTCATCATTATTCACAGGAAAGTGTTGTTCAAGTGTTTCTATATTACTAATTTCTACAGAACCACTATTAAATTCAAAATCTAAGACATGGCCACCAAATGTTTTATTTTCATCCACAAAATGTAAATGAAATCCTCCTGCAGCGACGCCATGAAATAATTGTGGAGAATAAAATCCTACAATCGTGCCATGTACTTGTTCTTTCGTATATTCAGGTTGTTTTTTAGCTGATTCTATTAATTTTGTATAAGGTCTCTCTTGCTTCGGCATCATTCTGACATGAATCATTTCAAATTTACCAGTGATTTTGACAGCTATAAATATATTATTACTCGCTGCTTGACGTTGGATTTCATTCAACACAGCTTCAGAGTCGGTGATATATCGAACATCAAATTGCTTATCTACTTTGAAAGGGGTAACTGTAGAGAATGGTGTCATTTCGTGACCTTCTAATTGTTTGAACTCACCATATTCATTAGCATGATATGCGGTACCATCTAATATAATAACTTCACCATCAGAGCCAGTTAGTGTTCCTATACCTAAATCACCATGTTCTAAAATCTCGTTAATCGTAGCAGTACCTTCTAACAAACCTGCCATCAACGTACCTAGTGTTCCGTGTTGATACAACATTATCTCTTCTCTCCTTACTAAAACGTATTACGCACTTTTAAAAAATAGGGGTATTTTTATTATAATTGCTTCCAATATGAAATTATACACCATTGTATTACGCTACAACAGCTTAGTGTCTTAATTAATCCTAGTAAAAAGGAATAAAAAATCTAAACCCACAAGATTACGTAAGTTTAGACTCTTATTTTGAAATAGTCTTTTATTTAGTTTGAGAAACTTGAATATCTGGTTTAGTAATCAAATATTGCGTAACTTCTTTGAAAAAGTGTTGAAAGTGTTCTGTACCATTGTGCACTTCTAAAGCTTCTTCATTTTCATATTGTTCAATAAAAGCAAATGTATTAGGCTCATCAGTGCGTTCAAAGTGTGCATAATACAATGCGCCATCTTCTTTGTTAGCTGCTAATACAAGTGGTTCTACTAGTGCTAAATACTGATCACGCTTTGACGGGTCAATCTTCATTATAGCATTTACAGTAACCATCTTTTAATCCTCCTAGGAAATCATTATCTTTATTAATTACCGCAAACTCAATATCGCAAACATTGCATGCTTTATATCAATCATTCAAAAAAGTATCATTCAGTAATAAATCGAAATACATCATATTTTGAAGTCAATTTAATCAATAAAAAAGACTAACTCCCCCTTTGAAGTTAGTCTTTTATAATCTATAATTTCTCCCGCTTTAAACTAAATGGTGATTCCACAATCACTATTTAGTTTATTTGTTTAATTTTGTAGTCATAATTTAAACCCCTTATTTAAATTATGTACTATTTTTGCTTTTTAGCATCGTTAACAGTTTGACGTACATCTGCTAAATCAGCTTCAACATCAATCTCAGGTTTTTTAGTAAATTTACTTACTACAACCGTTACAATTAAACTTGTTAAGAAGCCTGGTATGATTTCATATAAATTAAAGAAATCATTGATTTCACCAAGTGGTTTAACAAACGCAATCCATATAACTACTACAATTGCCCCTGATAACATACCACTCACTGCACCAGTACGACTTAAGCCTTTCCAATATAATGACAATAGTACAAGTGGTCCAAATGCTGCACCAAAACCTGCCCATGCATTACCTACAAGACCTAAAATCGTGTCGTTTGGTGTCCAAGCAATCCAAAGTGATATAAGTGCTACAACGATTACTGATAAACGTCCCACCATAACAAATTCTTTTTGATGTTCTTTGGCTGCTTTCTCACCACGGAATAATTTATAAAAGTCTTCTGTTAATGAACTAGATGTCACTAACAATTGTGAAGAAATTGTACTCATAATTGCGGCTAAAATAGCAGCAAGTAAGAATCCACCAACAAGCGGATGGAATAAAATTTGCCCCATTAAAATGAATAGTGTTTCAGGATCTTGTATATCAGTACCACTTTGATTGATAAATGTGATACCTGTAAGACCGACGCCTACTGCACCTAATAAACTGATTGCCATCCAACCAATACCAAAACGTCTTGCTGTTGGTATTTGTTTGATTGATTTGATAGACATAAAACGTACAATAATATGCGGCTGACCAAAATAACCTAAGCCCCAAGCAAAGAATGAAATAATACCTATCGCTGTTGTACCTTTAAATAGGTCCAAGTTCGTAGGTTTTAATGCTGCTGCTTGTGATATTGTATCAAGTCCACTTAATTGCATCATAGCAACAATCGGTACCATTACCATAGCGATAATCATAACGACCCCTTGGAAAAAGTCTGTTAATGATACGGCTAAATATCCACCAAAGAATGTATATGCAATAACAATAGCTGCTACGATTATCATACCTAAGTGATAGTTCATACCAAATGCACTTTCAAATAATACCCCACCTGAAACCATTCCAGAATGAGTATAAAGCGTAAAGAATACGACAATAATTGCCCCGGCAATTATTTTAATAGAGTTAGATTTATCATCTAATCTATTTTTAAAGAAATCTGGTAGCGTTATGGCATCCCCAGCTTTCTCTGTATATACACGGAGACGCGGTGCTACAACAATATAGTTTATGTATGCCCCTATAGTTAGACCAATCGCTAACCACGCTGCTGATAGCCCAGTAGTATAAACTTCCCCAGGTAGTCCCATGATCATCCAACCACTCATGTCAGATGCACCTGCAGATAGTGCTGTTACATATGGACCAATGTTTCTGCCGCCCAACATATATTCACTGACATTGCCTGTCGATTGTTTAAAGCCATAGTAACCTATGCCTAATAAAACAATGAAATAAACAATCAGCATAATATACGTTTGCCAGTTCGGGTCTACTTGACTCTGTAATGATGCTCCCAATGTAAACATTGAACAAACTCCCTTTTATTATATGATTTTGTCACATGCATTCATTATACAAAAATTAACGGAATTTTAAACCACTTATGAGAAGTTTTTTTTGCTCTTTTTTTATTAAAAGGTCTTTATGACACTATAAATGCTGTTATACAAGCGTTTTTAACGGTTAAAATTAAAGGTGTAATTATTCTCTTTTCATGCTTATAATCACACTTTACAATTCAAAATAATGTATGTTTCCCACAACTTTTATATTAATATCATTTTAACTGTATTTGAGTAACATGTTATTTTACATTATTTTTTGTGATAATCGCCTTTTTCCGTTATATTTATTTGCTATCGTTTATACATGACTAAGCCATTTTTTAGAATTTATGGACAGTTAATAATATAATAGGAAATGGACATAACAATTCAAAATAATGCTACAATAAAGACTATATAATGAAAGCGTTTTACATAGCTGTAATACAAAACATTACAAAAATTATACAACTGGAGTGACATAAATCATGTGTAAAACAACGGATAAGAGCGTAAAGGACAGATATTTAGACTTACTTTCAGAACAATTCAACTCAAAAGAAGAATTGGCTACAGAAATCATTAATTTGGAATCTATTTTAGAACTTCCAAAAGGTACAGAACACTTCGTCAGTGATTTACATGGTGAATTCCATGCTTTCCAACATGTGTTACGTAATGGGTCTGGGAATGTACTGTCAAAGATTAATGACATTTTCCAAGATACTTTAACACGTAAAGAAATTAATGAATTTTCCTCACTCGTATACTACCCAGAAGAAAAAATAAAATTAATAAAAAATAATTTTACTTCTAAAGCTGAATTAGATGAGTGGTATGTAACTACAATTAATCGTTTAATTAAATTGATTACATATGCATCCTCAAAGTATACACGTACAAAATTACGTAAATCTTTACCTAAAAACTATGTCTTCATTATTGAAGAATTACTGTATAAAAGTAATAAATACAATAATAAACATTCCTATTACGAAACATTAATCAATCAAATCATAGAGCTTGAACAATCTGATGATTTAATCATCGGTTTATCATTTACTATCCAACATTTAGTAGTTAATCATTTACATGTTGTAGGTGATATTTACGATCGTGGCCCAGAACCAGATAAAATTTTGGAAACACTGATTGATTATCCTTCAGTAGATATTCAATGGGGTAATCATGACGTTTTATGGATTGGAGCATATGCGGGCTCTAAGGTTTGTTTAGCTAATTTACTGCGTATTTGCGCACGTTACAATAACTTAGATATCGTTGAAGATGCCTATGGTATTAATTTGCGTCCATTATTAACACTTGCTGAAAAGTACTATGATGGTAATAATAAAGCGTTTCAACCTAAAAATCCTCAGGATTTAACCCAAGCAGAATTAGAACAAATCACGAAAATACACCAAGCTATCGCAATCTTACAGTTTAAATTAGAAGCACCTATTATTAAACGTCGCCCAGCATTCGAAATGGAAGAACGTTTAGTGTTAGAAAGTATCGATTATGCAAAAAATGAAGCTACATTGTACGGCAAAACTTACACGTTAGAAAATACTTGTTTCCAAACAATCGATCCAGAAGACCCTAATAAATTACTTGAAGAAGAAGAAGAAGTGATGAACAATTTATTATTATCTGTTCAACAATCAGAAAAATTAAAACGTCATATGACTTTCTTAATGCAAAAAGGTAAGCTCTATTTGCCTTATAACGGTAATTTACTTATCCATGGTTGCATTCCTGTAGATGAAAATGGTGAAATGGAATCTATGACGATAGACGGTGAAAAACGTTATGGTCGAAACTTATTAGACTACTTTGAAACTCACGTCAGAAAAGCATTCGATAATAAAGAAATTGAAGATGACTTAGCAACTGACCTCGTGTGGTATTTATGGACTGGTAAATATTCTTCATTATTTGGTAAACGAGCAATGACAACTTTTGAACGTTACTTTATTAGTGATAAATCAGCACATAAAGAAGCTAAAAACCCATATTATTATTTACGTGAAGATGTAGATATGTGTAAAAAAATGCTGAAAGATTTTGGATTAGATCCAGAACAAGGCCATATTATCAACGGACATACGCCTGTAAAAGAAATTGATGGTGAAAATCCAATTAAAGCAGAAGGTAAAATGATTGTAATCGATGGCGGCTTCTCAAAAGCCTATCAATCAACGACCGGTATCGCAGGCTATACCTTACTTTATAACTCATTCGGTATGCAGCTTGTGGCTCATAAACATTTTAATTCGAAAAAGCATGTTCTGCTTAACGGTGCCGACGAACTTTCGATTCGCCGCGTCGTAGATAAAGAATTACAGCGTAAAAAAATACGTGATACGAATTCAGGTCAAACTATCCAAGAAAAAATTGATATCTTAAAAGAGTTAATGCATGACCGTTTCGTAAATTAAAACAACTCAATAAACGCATAAAAAAATCCATTTGCTAACAATAAAACATTGCGCAAATGGATTTTTTCTATATATTTTGATGTAAATAAGCGTCTTTCAAATAACCAATCATCCCTTTTTCTGATTCTACAGGATTATTATTACCACGTTTGAATGTTACGACTTTACCATCGCTGATATGATAAAGTATCATATCATTTTCAGTTAACTCATCTTTACAAGATACTGGTATTTCTATAATATTGTGATCTTTAATAAAACGGTTAAACCAACGTGATGTAAAATTCCAATCAAAAAGAATATGATTTTTGATTGGCCCATCCACATTACTTCGTGCATGTTCATCACTAAATGACACGGGCATCATATCTACATTTTTCAAACCAAATTCTGGGACTAATTCATTAAATGCTAGACTGTTAAATACAAATGATTGCGTCATAAGTAAACATTTGTTGTAACGCGTCATATCTGCATAAATGCGATCATTACTAGACAGTAAATTGCCTTCAAAAATTTCAAAATCTAAATCATGTGACCGTTGAGACGTATTTTTAAATAAATTAAATGCCATAACTGGAATATTATGTTCTCTCAATTTTGCACCGAGATGAAAAGCAAATTCACTTTCCCCTACAATGATTACACCAGGTGGTTCTGTACTTGAAAGCTTCATCACTTTACTCAATGGTAAGAAACTAAAACCATAAATCACTACGGTAATAAACACTAAACCAAAAGTAACTGGCGTTATGAATTCAGCCATCGGTGTGCCTTTCTCTACAAATAAGCCCCCAAAAAACTGAGCAACAGTAAGAACGACAATACCACGTGGAGCCATCAAAGACACCATCGCGCGTTCACGTTTTGAAATTTCTGTATTTATCGTAGCCAGTATAATTGAAATCGGTCTAATTAAAATAATCATGATTGCGCAGAAAATAAATAATTTCCACGACATGACACTTTTTAATACTTCTAATGTTAAAGAAGATGTAATTAAAATAAATACCGTTGAAATCATGATTGATGACGTGTTCTCAATAAAATGATCAGATTCTTTGAATATTAAATCGTGACGTTTCATGCGTGCCATCATTAAACCGAAAATTGTAACTGCAAGTAATCCAGATTCTGGTAAAATTTCATCACAAATAGCAAATATTAATAAAATAAAGACTAATTGAATCGGTGGCATGAGATTTTGAGGGATTAAATCACGTTTAATCAGCCACATAAATAAGTATGATGCACCAAAACCGATGACCACAGCTACTAAGAAACGTAAGACGAAACTCAATATAATTTGCAATTCAAAGCCCTGTTCAAATATTTGAAACACATAAAAAGCACCGAGCGCTAACATAGGGCCAATAGGATCAAGTATGATACTTTCCCATCTTAATATTGAATCTACACTTTTTCGAACTTTAGCTTGTTTTAATAACGGTTGAATTACGGTAGGTCCCGTTATTAAAAATAAACCGCCTAAGACGAGTGAAATTGCCCATGAGAATCCTAATACATAATGTAAGGCAATAGAACCTAAGATCCAAGCAATCGTAGCTCCTATAGTAATGATACGCATCACTGCCTTGGAAATACCTTTTAATTCACGAAAGTCTAAATTACTACTTCCTTCGAATAAGATAATTGCTACAGCTAATGATACTAATGGACTGAACACTTCTTGTCCTAAACTTTCTTGAGGATTAATCAGACCAAATATTGGTCCTACAAGTAACCCTACGATGGCCATGACGACAATCGATGGCCATTTAATTCTGGTAGCAAACCACTGGCTGAAAATGCCAAGCGCTAAAAATATAACGATAAGCAACATTAACGGTAAGTTTAGTAAAGTCACATAACTCCCTCTCTCTATTTTTAATATCAAACAACTTTTGTATGCTTTCTTTCAAAAATTCATTAACAGAAAAACATACTACCAAAATTTTAAGTTTAACGCACTAAAATGACCTTCACTATATACCCACACATATTTCACTTTAATCGTAGCGCTATTCCGAAACGCTTTATAAAGTACGTTCCTGATATACATATGTCTACACCAAATAAACTTTCGTGTTTATTTCTCTTCCTTTTTAAGGTAGAATTAACTATTGTGATGTTTTTTATATAACATAACTTAATTCGGATAATGAATTGTCATGAAAGGATTCCAAACAATATGAATAAATTAAAAGAAATTATTATTGTTGCTTTTGCATTTGTCGGTGTTGTAGTAGGTGCTGGCTTTGCTACAGGGCAAGAAATTTTCCAATTTTTTACAAGTAACGGTAATTTTAGTATTTATGGTGTTTTTATTACTGGCTTGATTATTACTGTTGGCGGGGTTTTTGTACTGAACACAGGTTATCGTCTGCGTTCACATAGTCATACAGAACCGATTAAATTTTACTTACCTCGTACAATTGCTACGATATTTGATATCATATTAACATTATTTTTATTTGCATTAGCAATGATTATGACTGCAGGTGGCGTATCTACAATTAATGAAAGCTTTGATATTCCCTATGGTCTTAGTTCATTTTTATTAGTCTTAGTTATTTTATTAACACTATTTTTAAAATTTGATCGCTTAATTACTGTATTAGGTATGGTTACCCCATTCTTAGTCTTAATAGTAACAATTATTGCAATATATTATTTTTCAACTGGACAGTTTAATTTTGAGGCTGCTGACAACTATGCAAACAGTGAAGGCCGTACAGACAACTGGTGGTGGTTCGACGCAATCAATTATGGTAGTTTACAAATTGCTGCTGCTTTTAGCTTTCTTTCAGTAATGGGCGGACGTTTAAAATTTGAGAAATCCACTATTTGGGGTGGTATTTTTGGTGGTATTATCATCACCTTCTTATTGCTAATGCTCAATCTTGGAATGGTTACAGAGTTTGCTCAAATTACAGGCGTTGCACTCCCATCATTATTACTAGCAAATAATATCTCTCCTTTTATTGGTGTATTTATGGCTATCGTTATGATTTTGGTTATTTATAACACAGTCGTAGGATTAATGTACGCATTTGCCTCACGTTTTACCGAACCTTATAGTAAATCGTATTACATTTTAATTATCGTAATGGCAATCATTACTTTTGCTACAACTTTTATTGGTTTTATCGAATTGATAGGTAAAGTATTCCCTATCATGGGTATTTTCGGTTTCATTCTATTAATTCCGATATTTATTAAAGGGATACTTAAAAACAAACCCGAATAACACATAATTGATCATCTATATTCCGAAACAAAATCACTTTTATAAGATATAGTCAAAATCGAATATTTCCACCACTTTGGAGAGTGGGATAGGAATCTATTTTTCCTAGCAAGATTTCGTCGTATGAAACCAGTCCAGCACAGCTGACTAGGTAATGATCGAGTCTGAGACATGTATTTCGTCTTAGACTCTTTTTTTATTTATTTTAAATCTAGTTATTATTACTTCTAAATAAAAAAAGACATAAACTGCATGCGCTATATTACACACATGAAGTTTATGCCTTCTAATTCTTGCTAAATTATTGATTTAATACTGTTTGGCCCGCTTGAATGCCTGCTTGAGTCAATTCGTGACTGTTCACCCAAACTTGCGTTACATTTGCTCCACGGCTTTCAAAAATATCAATTACATTCTTACTAGCTTCTACAGGGACGATTGGATCGTTTTCTCCCATAGAGAGTAATACATCTACACCACTTAAATCTTTATTGTTCACTAAATCTACAGGATAAAGTGGTGCATATAACAATGCTTTTTTAAATGTAATATCATCATGTAACATCATGCTAATCGCTATATTTGAGCCATTTGAAAAACCTACTGGTATGGCTTGAGCTAAATCAAAGTTATATTTATCAGCCGCTTCTTTTAAAAATGTAATTAAGCGCTCTGTTCTATATTCTAAATCTTCGATATCGTATTTTCCTTCTCCTAGACGTTTGAAGTAACGGTTCATACCATTTTCAGAAACTTCTCCCCTAACACTTAATACGTTATATTTAGAATTCAATACTTCACCTAATGGTAACAAGTCTTTTTCATCCCCACCTGTACCATGTAATAAAATAAATGTAGGTGCGTTTGCTTCGCCCTCTTTAAAAATGTGTTCCATATATCGACATCTCCTTTAATTGTTGTATTATATTCATTCAACCTGCTAATGTGTAAAATCACTATTATAATAAACCACTATATTCTAATTGGTGGTAAATGGCGTAAAAGTTCTTCTCTTTTATCTTCAAACTGAGGTGGTAACATCAAATGTGTACCAAGTTCCTCAAATCGTTCATCAACAGTAAATCCTGGACCCTCTGTCGCAAATTCAAAAATGATACCACCATGTTCTTTCATGTAAACTGCATTAAAATAATTGCGGTCTTTAACATCTGTTACGTGATAACCTTTTCCTGTCATTTTTACTTGCCAGCCACGATGGTCTTTATCTGTAGGTACAGACCAAGCAATGTGATGTACAACGCTAACACCCCAACGTACATTTTCTTTCGGTGCGACTTTCTTAACCATCACATGATGTTGCCAATCTCCAGCTGTTTCAATATGGAGATAATCATCATTTTCACTTACTTGAGACAACCCCATATCAGTTGTTAAAGTACGGGCAGTCGCTGTTGGATCCATAGACAACATCGTCACACCATGAAAACCAATAATATCTTTGTCATTACCTGTATTTGTTTCGCCTTCAACAAGTGCCAATGGCAAACCATGTATATCATCAAACTCTAGCGTTTCTTTATCAAATAACTGTGTTCTTTCTACGTTTATATCATTTTCTTGTAAATGTTGTTCCCAAGCTGCAATAGCATCTTTTGGAATTCTAAACGCAATTCTTTCAACTTGGCCTGCACCAATACGACCTTTATGTGCATTTGGCCAATTGAAAAACGTTAATATCGTTCCATTATCGACGTTACCATTCGAGAAATATAAATGATACGTAGACGGATCATCGAAATTCACTGTCTTTTTAATTAATTTCAAATTTAATATATCTCTATAAAATTGAATATTTTCTTCTGGATTACCTACAATTGCTGAAATATGATGAATGTGTTGAATTGCTTCCATAATTGATCCCCCTAATTATTTACCTTTACACTTTTTAAAATGTGAGTGCTTTATCGTTTAGTGTTAAATGGTTTGACTTCTGATTCAATATATTCACGTTGCTCTTCTAAAAATGGTGGCAGTGCTAGACTTTCTCCAAGTGTTTCATATGGCTCGTCACCCATAAAACCTGGGCCATCAGTAGATACTTCAATTAATATATGACCGATACGTGCATATAAAGCTTCAAAATAAAATCTATCCACTAAGCCAGAATTACCTATGCCCATTTCTTTATATTTTTCCATCCATTGCTCAATTGCTTCATGATCTTTTAATCTGAATGACACATGATGTACTTCACCATATCCTTGACGCGATGCTGGTCCTTCAGCATCTTTTCTTAAAATTACTTGACCGCCATTGCCACCTTCACCAACTTCTAATAAAGCAACATTATCTTCTTCATGTTTCACTTTCATGCCAAAGACTTGTTCTAATATTTTGATGAAATCTTCAAAATAGCTAACTGTAATTTCAATTGGTCCCAATGCATAAATAGCTTTATCTGTTGGTACAGGGCCATTTTTCCATGGCGTACCCGGTGCAACACCTGTATTATGCTCATCTGATACAAGTTGGTATCTTTGGCCATCCACTTCTTCAAATGGTAAAACTTTTGTGCCAAATAACGATTGTATGCCATCATGTTTTATTTCAAAGTCGTTAAAACGTTGTTCATAATATTCAAGTGCTGCATCATTTGGAACTCTAAATGATGAACGTGAAATTGAATTTGTTCCACCAGCCCCTTTTGGCACGTTAGGAAAACCGAAAAATGTCATATCTGTTCCTGGTGAACCGACATCATCTGCAAAAAATGTGTGATACGTATATATGTCATCTTGGTTTACTGTTTTTTTAACAAGTCTCATACCTAATACTTCTGTGAAAAATTTATAGTTTCTTTCTGCATCGTCAGTAATCGCAGTTACATGGTGGATACCTAATAATTGATTGTTTGTCATAATAAAACTCCTTATTTTTATAATTTATCTCGATTTCGAAGTAATTTTTACTAAATTTTAAAAGTGCTACTACACTACGTGGATTGAGCACTTATTTTTTTCAAAGCTTGTTTTAATGTGGTCATTTCTTCATCGGTAAGTACCGAGAATGTTGATGTTAACGTTGCTGCATGTTCTGGAAATATATCATCCATCAATGCATGTCCTTGATCGGTAAGCGAAGCATTGGTAACACGTTTATCTTGTTCATTACGTATTCTGATTACAAAACCTTTTTCTTCTAATTTATCTACAACATATGTGATACTACTGCTAGCAATTAATACTCTCTGTCCAATACGCTGTATCGGTTGATCACCTTTGTTATACAATAATTCCATTACTTCAAATTCTGTAAGATTTAAGCCATAACGTTGAACGTCTGTCCTTACAATTTGTTCCAAAAAGTCTACCGTTCGGTTTAATCCAATGAATGCATCTAATGATTCTTTTGTACGGTTCATTACGTCACCCACTTTCAATTTGTTTCGAATTCGAGATAAATATAACACCTCTCATTAACATAGTCAACATATAAGTATAAAAAATATACCAAAATAAATAAAACATCTATTTTATGTTCTTATTTAAGACCAAAAGTCATTTTAATTACTTATTTTCACTTCAAAAGTAAATTAAAATATCTCATTAATTATTATACAAAATAATATTATTTCTCTCATTTTCGTTTTTAAAAACCACTTCAGTGGTAGAAGGAAGTAGATGGAGGTGTCATAATTGAACAAAGTATTTATCAATAATGAATTTATCGAAAGTAAATCAACTGACACAGCAGATGTAATTAACCCTGCTACAGAAGAAGTAATAGATACAATTTCATTCGCAACAGAGTCAGAAGTAAATGATGCAGTAGAAAAATCAAAACACGCTCAGTTAGAATGGGAAAAAGTACCTGAACCTACGCGTGCTGATCATGTAAAATTATTAATTCCATTATTGGAACAAAATAAAGATACATTGGCAGAATTATACGTTAAAGAACAAGGTAAAACACTTGCTTCAGCTAAGGGTGAAATTGATAAAGCGATTCAGTTCATCGATTATATGACTAGCTTAAGTATGAGTAACAAAGGTGAGGTTTTACAAAATAGTCGTGAAAACGAAACTATTTTACTTACGAAAAAACCCGTTGGTGTTACTGCCGGCATTGTTCCTTGGAACGCGCCAATTATGGTATTAATGAGAAAAGTCATACCAGCTATCGTTACTGGCTGTTCGGTAGTGATTAAACCTAGTGAAGCAACTTCTTTAATTACACTTAAACTTGCAGAACTTATTCGCCAATCTACAATACCTGCTGGCCTTGTACAAATCCTACCAGGTAAAGGCGAAACAGTTGGTACTCAATTGGCACAACATCCTGACATTCAATTAATCTCTCTTACTGGTAGTATGCGTGCGGGTAAATCTGTTTATGCTGAAAGTGCTAGTACAGTTAAAAAGGTTAATTTAGAGCTTGGTGGTAACGCCCCTGCACTCGTCACTGCTAACGCTAATTTAGATAAAGCTGTTGACTATATCGTTACTGCAAGAGTAAACAATGCTGGTCAAGTATGTACATGTCCAGAACGTATTTTTGTACACGAAGCAATTCACGATACATTTATCAATAAATTAAAAGTTAAGATGGAACAACTTAAAGTTGGCGACCCATTCAAAAAGGATACGGACTATGGTGCTATTATTAATCAACAACAACTTGATAGCATTGATGACAAAGTACAAGATGCTATCAAAAATGGTGCTGACTTAATTACAGGCGGACATAAAGTTGATGGTGCCGGCTATTTTTATGAACCAACTATTTTAGATAAAGTTAATCCACAAGATAATGCATTTAAAGAAGAAATTTTTGGTCCTGTCATACCGATTGTGACATATAATGAATTTGAAGACGCTATTGAACAAGCAAACGATACTAATGCCGGGTTATCGTCATTTATCTTTTCTGAAGATTTAAAAGAAATAATGACTGCTACAGAACGTCTTAAATTTGGCGAAGTTTATGCTAACTGTGAAGCTGAAGAAGTCGTGAATGGCTTCCATGCAGGTTGGAGAGAATCTGGTTTAGGTGGCGCTGATGGTATTCATGGTCTTGATGAATATTATAATACCACTGTATCTTATATAAGATATGACTAAACACATCAGTCATAGACTTGAATAATGATATTAAAAAGCCACGAAGAAATGCGCTAAAACAGCATTCTTTCGTGGCTTTTTGACTGTGACTTTTTAATCGTTTAAAGCTTTATCCAATGATTTTATGTTTTTTTTCATCAATGATTGGTATGAAATGTTATCTTTATCCGCTTCGGATTTAGATAAGGTTGCCATATTATGGAAACCTAATGGTGTCGAATCAGATTCCTTCTGAATGACATCCGTTACTTTAGAAGAAATATTTTGTTCATATAAAACGTAGGGCTGTCCTGTAGCTTTAATGTTTTTAACAATATCCATCAAATCTCTTTGACTTGGTTCTTCATTATTCATACCGCTGACACCCACTTGTTCAAAACCATATCTGTTAGCTAAATAACCAATCGAATCATGTGAAATAACTACTTTATCTCGTTTCGTATCTTTAGTAATTGCTTTCATTTGCTCATCAATAGCTTCAATATCTTTAACTAATTTTTGATAATTTTTGTCATAATAATCTTGGTGTTTAGGATCTTTTTTCGTTAAATCATCTCTGATTTCTTTTGCGAATATTTTGTTCATCTCTGGATCAAGCCACACATGAGGATCATTTTTACCATGATCATGCCCTTCGTGTTCATCTGCTTTGTCTGAATGGTCATGGCCTTCGTGTTCGTGTGCTGTTTCTTCATGTTCGTGGCCTTCATGTTCATGACTATGCTCTGCTTTCTCGTGTTCATGATTAGCATTAAAATCTTTTTCACTCAAATTTTTTGCTAAGGGCAATTTTAAATTATCATTACTGATAGAATTTGTAATTGTTTTTGCGACTGGATCCATATCTTCACTTGAATAAACAAACAAATCACCTTTGGCAATATTAATCATCTCTTTTTGCGTAGGCTCAAATGAGTGCATATCAGCGCCCGGTGGATAAATAGATTCTGCTTCCACATACTTGCCACCGATTTGTTCGGTAAAGCTTTTGAATGCAAATGCAGTCGTATATATTTTTAGTTTATTTTTAGAACTGACGTCTTTTTTTTCTTCTTTATTAATATCTCCGCACGCACTGAGTAACACAGCACATACACATGTCAGTATCAACAGTATACTTTTTTTCAAAAAAACGCTCCTCCAAATCGAAATTGTTCCGTTAAAACTATAAACTTATTTTACATATTTTTCAATGGTTTTCGCTTAATCATTATATTTTCTATACTCAACTTTATCACTTCTATGTTAATTCATACTGTAAATTGTTTAACATTCGGCAAAACGTGATATTTAGTAAGTAATACATTTATAATAGGAGTGATAATAATGGCTGATATTAAACAGGGTACAAATAAATTTTACATTGGTGATGACGAAAATAATCCACAAGCACAAATTACTTTCAAACAACAAGGTGATAATCAAATTGATATCGATCACACTGGTGTTCCAGAAGAATTTGGCGGACAAGGCATTGGTTCGAAATTAGTTAAAGCAGTTGTAGATTATGCACGTGATAATAATTTAAAAGTGACTGCATCTTGTCCATTTGCTGAAGCAGTAATTGAAAAAAATTCAGATTATCAAGATGTTTATGTAGGTTAAGTATTAAAAGTTTAAATTAGATATTTCACAATAGCTGGCTGACATTTAAATACACTTGTTTCAAGTTCTTATGCAAACGTTTCAGTTCTTGCATGCCTTGTTCTAGTTAGCCATGTAGAGGCGGGCGTATGAAATCAAATTTTGATTACATACGCCCGCCTCTTTCTTATCCATTTTGTAATAAATACATATTATGATATATACCATGTTGTGCAATCAATTGATCATGGGTACCACGTTCTACTATTTCCCCACGGTTTAATACAAGAATTTGATCCGCATCTTGTATTGTAGATAATCTATGTGCAATTGCTAAAGTTGTGCGACCTTTTCGCATTTCATTTAATGATTTTTGTATTTGTTCTTCTGTTTCTGAATCTATATTTGCAGTTGCTTCGTCTAAAATTAATACTTTGGGATTCGTAGCAATTGTTCTCGCGAAGGCAATTAATTGTCTTTCGCCACTTGAAAAGGCACTCCCTTTTTCTATCACTTTATGATTATATTGCCCTGGCAATTTCTCAATAAAATGATTAGCATGTACAAATTCTGCTGCAGCCTTCACTTGTTCAAATGTCATTGTAGGATGATACAACTTAATATTAGATGATATTGTACCGTAAAATATAAATGCATCTTGTAAGACTAATCCTATCTTCTCTTTTAATTCCGATTTAGGTATTGTCTTAAGTGAATTGCCATCCACTTCTATGTCACCTCGGTTAAATTCATAAAAACGCATAAACAGGTTAATGATAGAACTCTTTCCAGAGCCAGTATGACCAACTAAAGCTACCATTTCACCTGGATTGGCAGTAAAAGTGATATCTTTCAGCACATCTGTTTCACCATCATAACTAAAACTAACATGTTTAAATGCAATTTTTCCTTCCTCAATTTTGCGCGTATTGATTTCATGCTGTTGTGGTTCATAAGTGTCATCATCAATAAGTGCAAATACTCTGCTAGCTGATACGAGTGCTTGTTGTAAGATATTTAAATTCTGACTCACTTGATTAATAGGTTCAAAGAAACGTTCCATATATTGTACAAATGCAAATACAACACCCGCCGTGATACCAGTAGTAAAACTAATAACACCAAAATAACCAAGAATCATGACCACTGCAAAAACTGATATAGAACTGATGGCAGGACGTAATAATAAACTATCCAGCTTTACTGTCTTCAGCATATAGTCATAATGTTCGTCATTAATCTTATTAAACTCTTTATTTAATCGTTGCTCTTGATTAAACGCTTGAATAATTCTCATACCTTCAATTGATTCTGCTAATTTAGAGTTTAAATCAGATAATCTTTGTCTCGTTTTAGTAAAAAGAAAGGCAGAATATTTTCTATACGTCGCTAATATTAGAAAAATAATAGGCAAAAACACAAGTGCAATTAATGCTAATTTTACGTCTAAAATAAACATCATGATATAACTTGCAATCATCATAAAAAATGCCATGATAAAAGTAGAAAACACACCAATAATCATATCCACGATTGTTTCTGTGTCATTCGTCAATCTTGATACAATACTGCCCCCAGGTACTTTATCGAAATACTTCATTCCTAATTTCCCTAATTTATTAAAAGCGTCAATTCGCAATTGTTGAATTACCTTAAAAGCTAAATATTGGAACATATACTGACTAAAATAAAGCGTGATAGCACCTATGATTTGTATGCCTAAAAATATTACAATCAACCAAATCATAATATCTTTTGGAAAATATCGTGGCGTTAAATAATCATCAATAAATATCTTGACCATATACGGCGTCATCATACTTGCCACAGTGGATAAGATCAGCATGATAAAGGCTAACGTGATTGTACCTTTATAGGGTAGCGTATATTTAAATAACCGAATTAATGCACTCCCTTGATCCTTGGCAGTTAAGTTAGTACGTTCAGTCATTTTCATCGCCCCCTTTCGTAAGATCATCTAAGTTACGTGATAACTTATCTTGTAAAGCTTGGGCTTGATACGTTTCATAATACCAACCTTTTTTCTCTATGAGCGTGGTGTGTGTGCCACTTTCAACGATTGTCCCTTCATCCAATACAATGATGAAGTCAGCATGTTTTACAGCGCTCATGCGATGTGCAGTAATGATGTTGGTTTTACCATTTCTAACACTTTCTAAATTAGCTAAAATAGCTTCTTCTGTCTGTGCATCCACAGCTGACAATGAATCATCCAAGATAAGAACTTCTGGATCTACTAACAGTGCTCTTGCGATTGACACACGTTGCTTTTGACCACCAGATAAAGAAACACCTCGTTCTCCAACTACAGTATGATAACTATTGGGAAAATCCATAATATCGTCATGGATATGACTTAAGCGACTCGCTTCATAAATACTGTCATCATCAATCTCCTCATTACTAAATGCAATATTATTACGTATTGTAGTAGAAAATAAAAAATGTTCTTGTGGCACGTAGCCAAATTGAGCTCTTAAATGCTTCACATTATAGTCTCGAATTGGATAGCCACCGTAAGTGATATCTTGTGGTCTTTTAGTATCAAATTCTCTCAATAGTAAACGTATTAATGCACTTTTCCCAGAACCTGTACGCCCTACAATACCGAGTGTCGATCCTTGCTTAACTGAAAAATGGATACCATAAAGTCCTTGTTCATCATTACCCGGGAAATTAAATTGTTCTATATTAAATATAATGTCACCTGTTGGAGGACCATCGATTTTATAAGTAGTCTCTATATCATTCGGTAAGTTTTCAATTTCTTCAATACGCTCATAAGAAGCTTTGGCTCTCTGCACAATATTAAAAAATAAACCTAGCGCTAATAATGGCCATACGAGCATGCCTAAATACGTAGTAAAGGTGATAAGTTGTCCTAGCGTAATCTCATTTTTAAATACCATTTGTGCACCAAATGCAATTGCTAAAAAGTAACTCGTACCAATTACCAATGTTATCGTAGGGTCAAACAAGGCGTCTATTTTCGATACTTTCAAATTTTTCGCTACGACATCATCACTGAGCGCTTTGAAATCTGCTTGGTCACTTGTTTCATAACCAAATGTTTTAGTCACTTTAATACCTGCAACACTTTCTTGTGTTTTGTCATTCAATTTACTAAATGCAGCTTGTGCTTTTTTAAACCCTTTGCTTAAAAGCGACCCATAGTAACTTGTTAATAACACCATAAAAGGTAAGGGTATGAGCGCAATTAAGGTTAGTTTCCAACTTACCGTCGTAGCCATAGTAATTACAACGGTGCCTCCACTAATTAGCGAATCAGCAATCATTAGAATACCCGCACCTGCAGCATTTTGAACTGCTCTTATATCGTTAGTTGCATGCGCCATTAAATCGCCTGTACGTCTGTTTTGGAAAAATATCGCACTCATCGTCGTGTATTTTTCATATAAATAGGTTCTCAAAGTCTGCCCTAACTTTTGGCTCGTTCCAAAAATAGATAATCTCCATACATATCTTAAAACATACGTTAATATCGCTACTATAGTTAGTATAATGAGGTAGATTGTTAATAATTTGGGTGTTAACTTATTTGTCGTCATTTGATCTATTGTCTTACCTATGATTTGAGGTGGTACAATTTCAATTAATGCGATTAATAGCAACGTAAATAAACCAATAATATAACTCATTTTTTGTTGCTTAAAAAACCATCCTAATTTCCAAAATACTTTCAAACCCTCACCCCCAAAATTACGTTAATTACATTGTCTCCATATTTTACCATAAGTTAACATATGTAAATATAGGAATATTTTTACATAATTAGTTGCTGAAAAAGATACAAAAATACCAGCAATGAGGATCACTGCCGGCATAATTATAATAAGTTTTAGTTTGAGTTTTTCCGTTGTTGTTCTTGAAATTCGTAAAACACTTGAAATAACATAATTAACATTGCTGGGTGATACGATTCATCTTCAACATATACGTCATGACGTGATGCTAATTTAAAGCGTTCAGACTTTGTTTGCATTAATACATTGTGTCCGTCTGTCACTTTTACGCTTCTAGAAAAAAGTCCCGATTGAAATTTTAATGTATCTCCTTTATTACCTTCAAAAAGTAATGTGGGTTTAAAACCTATTTTCGAACGAAAAACACCTATTGGATTGTTGTTTTTCTCTACTTCCCATACCGTTTTAAATGGCGTTTTAAATGCCCCACTTATGGTTTTTTCCTGAAGAATACGATACGTATCTTTGCCATCTGTAATCTCAAAGTTTTGTTTACTATTGCCAAACATTGCAAAAGCTTCTTGTGTTGATGAAGTATAAAATAACTGTAACTTAAATACCGCTTCATCCTTATCATTAAACACATCAATTGCTGATTTGGAAGAACTGAAAAAATTTTCTTTAAAATAATAATGTGGCATTTTCAAAACTCCTATCCGTTAACTTTCTTCATTTAACCCTAATATACCCGAATGTTGATATTCAAACAATAAATCATTTTGAAATTCTATTTGTATATTCAAGCAAATTGTGTTGACTTATAAAGTAAGTTACTCTAAACTCAAACTTGTAACAATAATGAATACAAGTAATGATAAGGAGCTTTATTATGACTTTTCACGATAATACATCAATCCAAGTAACGAATATCACTTTAAATGTTGAAAACCTATCAACAATGATTAAATTTTATAAACAAATTTTAGGCTTAACCGTCAATACTGAAACGCAAAAGGACATTATATTTAATATAGGCAACCATGGTCACACTTTAACTTTACACGAAATCACTGATGGACGTCGCCCTTCTATGAAAGAAGCAGGTCTATTCCATATCGCTCTACTATTACCATCTAGAGTAGATTTAGCTAATTTCTTATATCACGCATCAAGTTTAGGCGTACAAGTTGGTGGAGGTGACCACCTTGTCAGTGAAGCGTTATACCTCTCAGATCCTGAAGGCAACGGAATTGAAATCTATGATGACCGCTCAAAAGATGAATGGTCATGGAACGGTAATAAAGTAAAAATGGATACACTGCAAGTCGACGTTAATGACCTTGTTGCACAACGTACAGAAACAGGTTGGCAAGGTATGCCTAGCGATGCCAAAATAGGACATTTACATTTAAAAACTGCAGACATAGAACAAGCACGTCATTACTATATTGACCAATTAGGATTGGAACATATTTCTGATTTTCCACAAGCACTATTCATGTCTACCAACCGATACCATCACCATATCGCAGCAAACGTATGGCAATCTAACACGATACGTCAAGGTAACGACACAAGTTTCGGTCTATCACATGTAGATATTTACAAGCCTAGTGCAACTTCCGAACAATTTATTGGACCAGAAGGTTTTGAAATTGCAATACACTGTGACACCTCACTCGTAGCAGATAGAAATGAATAACTACTAGCGTCTTTTCGAATAAAGTATACAAAGAAACCTCCAAAGCTTCTACAAAAAGTAGATAGTTTGGAGGTTTTATTTATTATATAAATTAAATGTTTTAATAATAATTTATTATAACCACGTTACAACATCTGATTGTGGCTGACGTACTTTGTCTTTCGATTCTGTTTCTCTATAACCAAAAGCAGCCATTACGGAAGGTGCAAAGTGTGCTGTATCTGCAATACCTTCTTCATCTAAGAATTGAGTTACCGCATCTAAATCAAAGCCTTCGATAGGACAAGAATCAATGTTTAACAATGCTGCACTCGTCATCATATTACCAAGTGCAATATATGTTTGTTTTTTAGCCCAATCTAACAATGTTTGTTCAGTATCATTAATATGGAAACTTGTTTGGAAACTTTCAAATTTTTCTTCTGTTGCCGGAATACTTTCTTCACTATATTGTTTAATATCACGTATCATATGTTGAACGAAAGGTGATTTTGCTGTTACATTTTTGCGTGCTAAAAGCAATACAAAATGACTTGCTGTATCTAGTTGGCCTTGTGCACCCCAACTGATTTCTTTCAATTTATTTCTGATTTCACTATTTTGAATTACAACAAATTTCCACGGCTCTAATCCAAGTGAGCTTGGTGAAAGTCTGCCCGCTTCTAAAATAGTATTAAAATCACTGTCTTCTATTTTTTTACTTGCGTCAAAACGTTTTGTTGCATGTCTAAAGTTAAAAGCATCTAATATCGTTTGTTGCATTTGTGTCATAACCTGAGTGACCTACCTTTCAAATCAATTATACATCTTAGTATAGCTACTTTTTAATTCTTATTGAAATAATATGTTTATATAATTGTAGTGGCTAATAAAAACGACTAAGGCTGTGATCTAGGCAAGCGAGTATGATTTATAATAAATCGACTCTCTTTATATAAACTATAGTATTCAAATCATTATTTCATACGAGACGCCTGAGGGAACAGCACGAGCCGAAGACTACAGGCTGAGGCTGTGCCCTTGGCAAGCGAGTATGATTTATATAGCACTGTCGAAGTTATGTTTGTAGAAATGACAAAAAAACTGCCAACAACGTTACGATTTTGTCGACAGTTTAAGCGTAAGGTACATAAATACAGCAAAGTTAAAGATTTCTGTCCCGCTTCCCTAAATATTTAATTCAGTACTTTTAATACTTTTTCCTCAATCACAGTCAACACGCCTTGCTCATCATTCGTAGGTGCAATGTGATTTGCTACTTCAAATAATGTTTCATCTTCACTATTTTTCATAACATAACTATGTGTTGCAAGTTCTAACATATCTAAGTCATTATTGGCATCACCAAATGCCATCAGGCTATCAGGACTTAATTCCCATTTTTTAAGTAAACGATGCAATGCCTGTCCTTTAGTCATTCCAGGTATAATAAGATCGATACTGTCTCGACCACTCGACACAAGTTTTAAATCTTCCGTAAAGTTTTTAGTTAAATCATCATCCAGTGTCGGATGTGAGTTTCTATTAATATTCAATGCTATTTTCACATATTCATCCTCTGGTAAATCTTGAAATGACTCAATTTCTTCCAATTGACGATAATAAAAATGCGCATCTTTTTTAAATGCTTCCGTATTATCTTTTAATATATATGCACTGCGTAATCCACAAACAATCAGATTATCAATGCCACGCTCAATATTTAAATAGTCAATTACTTTTTGATAAAAGCTTCTATCAAATGCTTCATAGTCATATAAAGTATCCCCTTCATATATAACCGCACCGTTTTCAGCTACAAACAACATATCACGTTGCCCGAAAATAGATTTTAATTTAGCGTATTGGTTACCACTTGCTGCAATAAACTTAATGTCATGTGCTTTGAGCTGTTGAAAAATTTGTTCGAATCTTTTTTCATCATAACCTTTTTTGGAATCTAAAAATGTTCCATCCATATCAACTGCAATTGCTTTTATCATAATGTCCCCTCAAATCTTCCTATTTATGTATATCTTTATATTATATCGACTATACAGTTTGATTCAAAGTAAATTCATCATATATTGTAATTTAATTATTAATACTTAACGCGTACTGTCTTATTAAAAAAAATCAATTTTAAGTAATTCATTTTTATATTTTTTTATATAGCTTAAATAATGGGGAAAATACAAAAACTGCCGAAAAATCCGATGCTTTTTCGACAGTTTATATGTTTCCAATATTGTTATTTTTGCTTTTATTTCAAGCGATATTTTGTCTTTAACAGTTATTTTAATTAAGCTAAGTAGATGTATGATTCTGCTTAACTTTTAGGTTTTTTAACATGTACTTTAGAAACATAATTAGATTTTTCTTTAATGTCATAAATAGTTAATCCTTTAATATCTTTCTTCTTATCGGGAACAAAAATACTCACAATGTAAGAGAAGATAAACGCAACTACAAATGAAATTATTGAAACAAAGAATGGTGAATTTCCTCCACCCATACCATTAAAGAGATAAGCAATAATAATTCCTAAAATAAGTCCGACAATTACGCCAAATGTGTTCGTACGTTTTGTAAAGATACCTACCGCAAATACACCTGCTAACGGAACGCCTACAAGACCTGTAACTAATAGGAATAAATCCCATAAATCATTGGAATCTGCTGCAATAAGATAGAGCGACATTCCAAAACCAAACAAACCTGATAAAATAATCATCCATCTTGCAAAAGCAACTTCGCTTTTTTCTTCACCTTTGCCAAAAAATCTGTGTTTTATATCGACCGATAAACACGCAGAAATTGAATTTAAACTTGATGAAATCGTTGACTGTGCGGCTGCAAAAATAGCAGCGATTAGTAAACCAGCAATAAATGGTGGCATTTCAGTAAGTATAAAGTAAGGTACGATTGATGACGTATTAAAGCCTTCTGGTAAAGCACTTTCATGGCTATAGAATGAATAAAGCATTGTACCCATACCATAGAATAATGGTGCAGAAATTAATGCTAAAGCACCATTCATCCATAATGCTTTTTTCGTTTCTTTCATTGAATCTGACGCTTGGTAACGTTGTACCACGTCTTGACTTGCAGTGTATTGATGTAAATTATTAAATATATTACCTAAGAAAATAATAGGAATGGCTGCAGCAGCTGAATTGAATTTCCAGTTATCTGCACTAATAATTTTCTTATTTTCCATTGCATCTGATATAAGTGTGCCCATACCATCTTGTAAGTGAGATACACCTAGAATGATAATTGCTGCGGCACCACCTAATAAGATAACCCCTTGAATAAAGTCACTCCATACTACACCTTCAAAGCCCCCTAGGAAAGTATATAAGATACAAAGTATGCCGACCAGACTTGCCACTACATAAGGATTCATATCAGATACTGCTGTGATTGCCAATGTAGGTAAATAAATTACAATTGCAACTCTACCTATATGAAATAACACAAACAGTAATGAACCTATGACACGGACACTCGGTCCAAATCGTGCTTCTAAATACTCGTATGCCGAAGTAACATTTAACTTTTTGAAAAACGGCACATAAAAATAAATTAACAGTGGAATAATTGCTACAATTGCAATATTACCAGCAATATAAGACCAGTCAGTTAGAAATGCTTTTTCTGGCGTAGACATAAATGTGATCGCACTTAAAGTGGTCGCATAAATAGAAAATCCTACTGCCCAAGATGGCAAACGTCCGCTTGCCGTGAAGAAGCTATCTGTATTTTGACTCGCTCGTTTGGTAAAGTAAGCCCCAATTAATAACATAATCAATAAGTAAGCAATAACTGCTACCCAGTTCCATGTACCAAAACCTACCTGTTGCATTTACTTCATCCCCTTACGTGATGTTTTATAAATTATAGTTTTTGATTAATGTTTCCAATTTACTTCTATTACTTTCATCAAATGGTTTGAATGGACGCTTAGGTTGACCACCATCAATACCACGTGTTGCTAAAATTTCTTTTAATGTTGAATAAATGCCCATGGATAATACATTTTCAATAATGTCATTTGTATCATGTTGAATTTGATAAGCTTCCTCAATTTCACCATTTTGAGCTTTTTCAAAAATTTGTCTTGCGCGTTTGCCGTTCACATTATAAGTTGAGCCAATTGCACCATCTACCCCAGATATTGCAGCTTGGACTAACATTTCATCAAAACCAGAAAGTATTAATTTGTTTGGATATGCTTTACGTATACGCTCAAGCAAGAAGAAGTTTGGTGCCGTATATTTCACACCGATTACTTTTTCGTGATTAAAGAGTTCTCCGAATTGCTCAATTGATATATTTACACCTGTTAAATCAGGAATAGCATATATAATGAGATTGTTTTGAGTTGCTTCAATTAATTCAAAATAATAATCTTTAATTTCTTCGAATGAGAAAGGATAGTAAAATGGCGTAACTGCTGAAATAGCATCATAGCCCAACTCTGTAGCATATTTCCCCAATTCAATCGCTTCATTTAAATCTAAAGAACCGACTTGTGCAATCATCTTCACATCATCATTTACTGCTTCTTTTGCAAGTTTAAAGATTTGTTTTTTCTGTTCTTTATTTATTAAAAAGTTTTCACCTGAACTACCATTAACATATAAACCATCTAAACCTTCTGTTTCAATTGCGTTTTTAACAATCTGTTGTAATCCTTCTTCTTTCACTTGGCCTTGCTCATCAAATGGTACCAACAACGCTGCATATAAACCTTTTAAATTCTCTTCCATGTGATAACCCTCCATCTATTTTTCTTAAGTTATTATTATAAAAAATGTATATCATCACTCACTGATTTATATATCATCTTTCATAGATTTCTATTTACACTTCAAATTGTAAACGCTACCATAAATAGTAGCAATAGCTTTTTGAAAAGTTTCATCATTTGTTATGATATTTTATGAAAATAATTTTCAAATGTGATTATAACTACACATTTAAATATAAAGATGATACATATAATAAGAAGACGTTACAGGAGGCATCGCATATGGAAAATTATAAAGTCGCAATTGATATCGGAGGAACAGCTATTAAAGCTGCTGTTTTAGACGAAGATTTAAATTTTATCGATTATCACAACGTTTCTACACCTGACAATATTAATCATCTTATCGTTGATACGGTATATGCATTAGTAGAGCACTTTCAACACACACACAATCTCAACCCTTTACAGGTAGGCATATCTAGCGCTGGCGTCATTGATGAAGAAAACGGCATCGTTGTCTACACTGGACCAACAATACCTAATTATAATGGAACAAATTTTCACACTTTACTCGCACCACTGAATGCACAAGTACAAGTCTTTAATGACGTGAATGCCGCCTTACTCGGTGAACTTTGCCTTCACCAATATGAAGTGGATAATATATTTTGTCTTACACTAGGTACTGGCGTCGGCGGTGCTTTTTATAACAATACGTTGCAGTTATACAATGGAGAACGTAACAGGGCAAACGAAATCGGTTATTTATTATATAACCCAGAAGACAATAAGACATTCGAGCAACGTGCCTCAACTTCGGCACTTAAAGCTTTAATGCTATCTCGCGCTTTTCCTTATGAAGATGATGTGCCTAAACTATTTGAATTAGCTGAACAAGAAGACACACTGGCCCTATCTATTCTTAACCAATGGAGCCAAGCCGTTGCTGAAGGGATTGCACAAATTCAAATCATCTATGATCCTGGTTTAATTCTTATAGGTGGCGGTATATCCTCTCAAGACCAACAATTACTAAAATATATCACACCAAAAATAGAGCGTTTTTTACCACCACAATATGGTCACGCAGCTATACAAACTACACGTACACAAAATCACGCTTCATTATTTGGTGCAATTTCTAAATTTTAAAAATAACCTGTGAAATTATGCGTTTCTTCTAACTTAAACGACGACATGTCGTTCAGTAAATAGGAGGAAAGTCACGCACCCAATTTCGCAGGTTATCTTTTTATTATCATTCATTTAAAATTACTTTTTTAGTTTGTTGATAGACATTATTCATATATTCGTCATCCAGCAATAAATAACTGACGATATCTATTAAGAAAAGTGTCGCAATTTGTGTATTAATAAATTGTGTATCATTAATTCTAGATTGGTCCGTTGTGATTAATACTAAATCTGCGCATTGTGTTAAAGTACTGCCTTCATAATTTGTAATGGCTACCACATAAGCACCGCGTTCATGGGCAATTTCTGCCGCAGCAATTAACTCTGTAGTCTCACCACTATTTGAAATAGCTACAAAAGTATCCGAAGCTGTTAACAATGACGCAAAAATTTTCATTTGATGTGCATCTGTAGAGACACTCCCTTTCAATCCCATGCGCATCATACGATAGTAAAATTCAGTTGCAGATAAGCCTGAACTACCGAGACCAGCATAAATAATCTGACGACTACGATTAATTTGGTTTACAAAACGTTGAATTTTCTCATCAGAAATAAACTCTCCAGTTTGTTGAATAATATCTTGATGGTACTTATGAATGCGTTGAATAAGCGGGCTATTCTCAATAACTCTGTCTGTCATTTCCTGTTGTAAATTAAATTTCAAATCTTGAAAGTTGTCATAATTCAACTTATTACTAAAGCGTGTAATGGTCGCTGGCGATGTTTTGATTGCATAGGCTAATGAATTAATTGTGGAAAATGTATCATCAAAATCATTATTTTGAATGTAATCAACAATTTGTTTATCAGTTTTTGTAAATAAATGATGATAACGTTGAACACGATTTTCAAATTTCATAAAATTCACCCTTTCAAAATAAATAATAGTTAAAGTATATATGAAAATGTTTTTCATAACAACGAAAACTATTGATTATTATTTTCTTGATGTTATATTAAAATTACTAAGTCGATACAAATTAATTTTAATATTAAATCTACTAAAAGTTATGGAGTGCAAAATTATGTTACCACAAGGATTAATTGTTTCATGCCAAGCTCTATCTGATGAGCCTTTACACTCATCATTTATCATGTCAAAAATGGCTCTAGCTGCATACGAAGGTGGCGCAGTTGGCATTAGAGCAAATTCTAAAGAAGATATCATTGCTATCAAAAAAGAAGTTCACCTACCGATTATTGGTATCGTTAAACGTGATTACGATAATTCAGACGTTTTTATTACCGCAACAAGTCAAGAAATTGACGAATTAATTGAAAGCAAATGTGAAGTCATTGCCTTAGATGCTACAAAACAACAACGTCCTAAAGAATCACTACAAGAACTTGTTTCATATATTCGTCAAGCAGCACCAAATGTCGAAATCATGGCTGATATTTCAACGCTTGAAGAAGCTCAATACGCGGATGAATTAGGTTTCGATTATGTAGGCACTACATTACGTGGCTATACATCTTATACTAAAGGACATATTTTATATGAAAATAATTTCCAATTTCTTAAAGATGTTTTAGCAAATGTTGATGCTAAAGTCATTGCTGAAGGTAATGTTATTACACCTGAGATGTTCAAAGCAGTTACTAATCTTGGTGTGCATTGCACTGTCGTTGGTGGCGCAATTACTCGTCCAAAAGAAATTACAAAACGTTTTATCGACGTTATCGGTAAATAATAAAAAGACCGTTATCAAGCGATTATTGCAAGCTCATGCTTGTCGTTAAACTACACTCTTGTTTAATCACAGTAGTTTAATACCATCGTCTCGATACGGTCTTTTTTCACGTTCTAATTTCATTTAAGTTGCTTCTGCAACAAATATTTTACGGTCTTCCCATTCACCAGTTTGGTCATTATAGTTATCACAAGTGATTAAAGTTAGTTGCTGTTTATCTGATTGTTGTTCTTCTAGAACTTCAACATCTTCAGGTTTTACATCAAATATTTTAGTGATTTTATATGTCTTTTCCTCATTACCAGTTTTAAAATAGACACTGCTTCCTTCTTTTGCTTTTGGCAAATTAGAAAATTGATAGGTCGTTGAACCTGTGAATGTATGGCCAGCAATTGCAATGTTTTGATCTTCTAATGATTCATCTGCTTCAGCAAAACTCACACCTCTTTCAAGTTGTGTTGGTGTCGCTGGTCCAGGATAAACTGGTGTTTTTATATCTGCATCTGGTACAGATATATAGCCTGCCATTTTTGATTTATCTTTTGGTATTTCAACATGCTTTCGTTGGTTCTTATTGTGTTGTTGATCGAAAGTTTCAACCTTTTCATTATTCTCTTTTTCAGTAAAATAATTATCAATATGTGGCTTGGCAAAGATATAAATAGCTGCCAATATAAGCAATACTCCAACAAGTGAAATGAGTCGGCTCCCCCATTTTTTCATGCTTTATAACTCCTTTATTAGCTTTAATTATTATAGAATTCTACATAAGTATAGCACAACGCATAATAGGCTATACATTCATTTCCTAAGGTAATATCTATTATATGTGCTAAGATGTTAACTTTCATAACAATAAATTGCGTATTCATCATATTAGGTGTTAAATATAAATAAATGATTTTCTAACTACACTTATGAATTTTTTACAAAACCTCACTGAAAGGATGATATTTTATGATACGCCACGCAGTTCAATCTGACTTACCTAATATATTAGACATCTATAATGACGCTATACTCAATACTACAGCAGTTTATACATATAAGCCCCAAACCCTAGAATCGCGAGAAGCTTGGTTCGAAAAAAAGTCCGACAATAATGAACCTGTAATCGTATATGAAGAACAAGGAGAAGCAATCGGTTTTGCTACTTATGGTTCATTTCGAGATTGGCCCGCCTATCAATACTCAATTGAACATTCTATTTATGTTAATAA
Organism: Staphylococcus caseorum; assembly: GCF_049943195.1. Taxonomy (NCBI): domain Bacteria; kingdom Bacillati; phylum Bacillota; class Bacilli; order Caryophanales; family Staphylococcaceae; genus Staphylococcus; species Staphylococcus caseorum. Next base: position 2,825,836 of record NZ_JBNFUA010000001.1, on the reverse strand, counting down.
ACACCATAGAGGTAAAGGAATTGCTTCTCAATTACTCTCAGAAATCATTCAACAGGCACACAGCAATGGCTATAAAACATTAGTTGCGGGTATTGATGCTACAAATGATTATAGTATTTATTTACATAAGAAATTTAACTTTACGCATTCCGGCACCATACATAATGTAGGTTATAAATTTGATACGTGGCTTGATTTAGCCTTTTACCAATTAGATTTAAGTGCGCTTCCGTTGAAATAATACTATACATTTCAAATATTTGTTTTCGGCAACTTCATAAATAAAATTTAAATCTAACATATTATTTTTGTTTGAAAAGTCACATTGATTTGGGCCGACTCCTGACTAGTTAATAAAGCATCAGTTGAAGTATACAGGCTGAGGCTGTGATTGCAAAAGTCTGTACAAAATAATGCCGACAAAATCGTAAACTTTGCCGACACTCTGAACAGCCCTAAAATTTAGGGCTGTTTTATTATTATATTTATTTATTCATTTCTAACCATTTTGCCATTTCATTTAAATTATTCACTGTAATAGTTGGCGACTGACCGTTATTATCATATTGTTCACCTTTACGGTTTACCCATACGGTATCAAAACCAAAATTAGCTGCACCTGTTACATCCCAGGAGTTTGAAGACACAAACAAAATATCTTCTCTAGTCATTTTATAATATTCTAATATTAGCGCATAGCTTGCAGGACTTGGCTTATATTGTTTAATCTCATCTACACTAATTACAGTGTTTATATAGTCACTGATTTTGGAATTGTCGACTAATGGCATTAACATACTATCATTGCCATTGGATAGTACACCTATATCAAAACCTTTGGCATTCAAACTAGAAAGTACACGTGGTATTTCATTAAAATAATTTAAATCTAAAAAGGCATCAAATAATTGATTTACATCATCTCTATTATACTGTATTTTATGTTCATCCAGTACATATCGTAAAGCATCTTTAGTTAAATCATCAAATGGAATATAGCGCTGCATAATTTGTCTTAAAAACATATGGTTTAATTGTGTCTTTCGCCATAGCTTTGAAATTGATGCAGCTAATTCATCATCAAATTGAGTCATATCATTTTCTAAAGATGACATATCAAAGATTGTTCCATATACATCAAAGATAATAGCTTTATACATAGTGAACCTCCCCTTCTTGATAAAATCCAACTACTTACTCTTTAGCACAATATTGGTATGTTAAACAGTTTTGACCTAAAATTTAAAGTTATTTTATTAAATTCTCACTTTTTCTTATACGGCATTTATATTGTTCACTATGACTCGCTTTATTATCCTTTTTGTAAAGTTTTGGTAAATTTATACATATTACTATTATTTATTGTTTAATCGGCTATAGAGAAATAAGAGAGGAGCTTGGTGACTATGAAAAAAATATTTGTATCTGATATATTAAATCTTTTTGTCATAGCTTTAATATACATGATCTTTATCACGTTAATACTGTTCTCCCTTGATTTGTTTGAAATCAAGACAAGTGGCTCCATATTTTTAGAAAAACTCAGTTCTATCACTATCTTTCAAATTTTCAGAAACACTTTATTTAATGGCTTATTCACTTTGTTTTTATTTATTACTTTTTCACTTTTACTTTTTAAATCTATAGACTTATATGCTAAGCAAAAATGATTCCACTAAAAATTTATTTCTCTCTCTTTATTTAGTGCTAACTTATTTTAATTTCAAAAAAGTTAAAGCATTTTAATCAATCCACTTTAAATTGTGCAATTTTTTATTGTTCATGCATTTTATATTGTAAGACTACATTATTAGTTATATAATATTTATAGAGAATGTGTTTGCGTTTTATATAAAGGCCCATAACCGTGCCGTTTATCATCATAGTTATATTCCATTCCCAGAATTAAACTTTATGCACCCGTTTTAATAAAGCGTATAAACATGATTCTCAGCAAATGAGCATATACTTCAATATAGGCCCTTTGCAAAGAGATCTAAAATCACTTTCAGGCTGTGGTTTTAGATCTTCTTATATTGTTCACGCTTCCCCTTACTATCCTTTTAAATAAATCATAAAGTTAGTACGTCATCTTTCTTCCTAATTGCAAGAAGCTCATTACTTTTTCATTATTTAATACTTTCTCTCACATTAATTTACAACACAAACCCTTATATCCTCACTTTTATGTTTATTGCATATATTTAGCTTATATTTAAAAATTATATACAAACCTATTTATTTTCAACTCATCTAGATTTTTTCTTTTTAAATGAAGTACCTTATTTGTTAATTTAGAACACAATAAATTTAATGAATTCCCACGCTTCTTTAAGAAGTCATTTATCTAAATGACTAATTATTACTTTAAGATATCCTTTTATTAATCTTATTTGATATTCGAACATTTTTTCATGTCACAGTTGTACAATAGCGTTATTACTATAAAGCAATCGGTTTATATTTAGGCAAAGGTGATATTTGTGATAAGTTCTTTATCTATTAGAAGTCATTACACAACTGAATTAACACGCTGTATAAATAAAGTAATTATACTTCTTCCATTAGGAAAGCCATGTAAAATTAATTTGAATGGCTCAATTATAACGATAGAAAATGGCGTTATAATTAACAATGCTGATTTATATCAAATGATTGATGTTCAAGATCTTCTTGAACTAAATATCCCATTACCTTTATTTATTGAAAAGGATACGTGTTTATCCCATGCATTTTTTGACTTTAATCAAATACGTTATGTCGAGCAATTCAAAAACTTAATTTTACAAAAGCTCCAAAATAATTTTCAAGACAAAAATGCAATGAATTATTATATTTCTAATATAATTGAGTTTTTACTAAGAGAAGCAAAAGTGACATTACAATATAATTATTTACCACCCCTATACACAAAGCACCCACTAGTTTATCGCCTAACGCAATATATCCATAAAAATATCTATGATGCTTTAACTACTAAACAAGTATCCAAAACATTTTTCATTTCGCAATCCTATATCTCTATTTTATTCTCAAAAATATTAACTATGAATTTTAAACACTATATAAGTTCATTAAAAATCGCTTTATCCATATTTGATTTAATACAGGGTAATAAAGCGATTCATGATGTAGCAACAAAATATAAGTTTATGAATGTAAGTACTTATTCAAAACATTTCAAACATTATATTGGTGTACCTCCTAAAAGATATATTTATCAATTTAGAAAAGGTTATTTCAACGATCCTTATCAAATAGCAATCAATGAGCCTAATTTGTCTAAATATTTTTCAGATATTTATAACTTTTCTCGTAATCAAACAGAAGTGCCCTATACTTTAAATCTATCTAGACTATCTTTTGACCAACACTTCGAAGATACTTTTATGGTTATTCGGTTAGATAATTTACAAGACTTATTAAAATTTAATTACCATGCTATACAAAATGATATTTATTCCAACTTCTCTAAAGTAAATTTTTTAATTAAAAATACAGACTTTGTGTACTTAAATGATTTAGATACTCAACAGTTATTCGATACAATTAAATATTTAATTACTCAAGGGTATGATTTAACATTTAAAATCACTACTTTAAATTTAGTAGAAACATTTGATTATCATGTACTTAAAGTATTGAAAGAAACCCTTAATACTAAAAATTTCTTAGAACAAATAACGCTATTGTTTGAACTTGAAACCAGTTCTATTAAAGATATGCCATTGCTCATCAAAAGATTAAATCACCAGTTTCCTTTGTTAAAAACAGGAATTGTTATAGATCCTTTTATTGAATATGGTCATAATCTCACTCACATCATTAAGAAAATTAATACATTACACGTAGATTATTTTTACGTTAATTATGACTTGATTACATTTGGAAATTTAATTTCAAAAAAATTAACTTATTCTAAATCAGAAAATACTTTAAAACAAAATATAGCGCTATTTCTTCATCAAATGGGAAGAAAACAATCAAAAAAATTAATCTTCAGTAAAATAACGCATAACGCATTGAAAGTTTATTTCAATAATGAGACTGATGACACACATATATTATTGACTGAACTATTGATTGAACTGAATCAACAAATCGCTGGCTTTGGCTATGCATATTATACAGATGATAAAACACACTTTATGCTTATCAATCACCACCAAAGCGCAATGCCTATCGTTCATGTTTATAGTTTATTAAAGCCTTTTCTCAACAATCAAGTTGTATTACTTTCTTATGGCATCATAGCTAAAACAAAAAACCATTATCATTTTTTACTGTTTAATAATCAAAGTAATAAGACTCATAGATCCGTAGAAGTCAATATTAGCCATAACTTCTCTAATGATTTCCCTGTATTTACACGGCTACTCAACCGTGATCATGGTATAGTTTCACACTTGGTACCTCACAAGCTCAACCAAAAATATATTAATCCTGCAATACTGAAACAGATAAATAATACCAACTATCCATTAGCAAAATTAAATATGCATGCTCATAAAGGACCTATGGTATTAACAGTTTCTAATTCTTCAATTTTATATTTCATGATCCCCATAAAATAATTATATTGTTAAATAAAAAATGACTGTTAGATTTCCGTAGAATTCTAACAGTCATCTATTCAATTTTGAGTTTATGCTTAGATATCTTTAAAGATAGACTAATATATAATTAATACTTTAAAATTAAGTGCGGCGTTTCAATTCTAAAATTCTTTTGAAGTTCATTTGCTTTTACTTTCTCTTGAATAGTTAAATGATATGTCATCTTATCATTTGTTGCTAGACTGTTTAAATAACCATACGTGAAGCGTTTAGACAACATAAGTGCTGTCATACCTTCTGATAATAAGTAATTGAATTTTAAGCTACGTAATTGTATTGTTTTACTGTCTTTAGAAGTAACTTCTAACATGTCATAAAGTTTATTGTTAGTTACATAGAATGACAGGTTATCAAAATCTTTTGTAAAGTATGGCGTAAAGCGATAATATTTATTATTATTTTCTGCAATTGTACTTGTCTCTACCTCATAAGGGTATTTTGCACGTTTACTACCAATACGTTTTTCAACAATCATGTTATCTACTCTCATCTCTAAAAAGGCATCCCAAACTTTTTCTTTCACCAAGTATGGGATTATATCATTCATCGACGCACTAAATTTAAAGTGAGATTGATCATTAATTGCTAATGGTACATAAATCAGCTCTTTTTTATTTCGAGAAACAAGTTTTAATTGAATCATTGTCGCAACATGATTAGGATTAATAATTGATTTTAAGAATTCTAGTTCTATTTCAAATCCTTTATCATTAAATTTAAACTGTGACATTCTTAAATCAGGTTTAATCAATTGTTTGAATGTGAAAAACGGCTCATTTTCACCAAATTGTATTTCTAGCTCTCCTTGATGTGCATTATAGTTATAAAAGCGACCATTTTTATAACTTTCTTCAACCTTTTGGTAATGTTTCATATCTTTTAGACGTGCATAATACAACAATGGTTTCAACGCATCGTTTACTAATTCATCTACTTCAGAAGGTACTTTTTGAATAAAGTCACCTAATGCATCCATCCATACTTCTTTTTTATCATCTGCTATTTTTAGAGAAAAATTATTAGTTCTTGAGAAAGAGAAATGACGATCTATAAAATAACCTAGCACCTTATGTTTATTATCTAAAGGACTGTCTAAAATTGCTTCTGTTATCAATGACATGACCTTGTAAAAATCTTCTGGTGAAACATAAGCTGAACTCATATGTTCGCCTTCACGTTTTGTAGCATAGTAATAAGGTTTATCAGCTAATACGGCTATTTTATCTGCATTGAGATAAGCTTTCATTGTAAATAGTTGGTCTTCAGCGCTACGCAAATCTTCTGGAAAATTAATATTATTATTGCGTAATAATGAGGTTCTATAAAACTTAGTAGGACCTAGTGTATATATGATCCTCGAATTTTCCAGTGTCACAGAGTCGCTCGTTTCTTTAAACATAGACCTTGGAACACCACGACCATTTACACCTTCCATTCTTACTAATACCACATCTGCATTATTGTTATCTACAAATTTAGACACATCTTTTAACGTATCGTTATTAATATAATCATCAGAGTCTACAAAAAATACATATTCTCCTTGAGCAATTTGTAGTGCTGTATTTCTTGGTTTACCTGGACCACCTGAATTTGCATCAAGTTTTTTCACAATCAAATTCATTTTGTCTTTATATGGTTCTACAATTTTTAGAGTGTCATCTGTTGAACAATCGTCAACAAGTATCACTTCAAAATCTTTTTTATCATACTTTTGATTTTTTAAACTGTTTAATAACTCTTCAATATATTTTTCTGAGTTATAGCTTGGTACTATAATTGAAAATTTCACTTTATTTCACCTCATAAAAAGTGAGTTAAGATACAATGCAATATACTTAGTTTAATAGCAATTAAAATATACGCTATATCTTACCATCAGTCTATTTATCATTGTACTTAACTCACTATATTCACCTTATTATTTTAGTTGTTCTATAAGTTAACTTCCAAATACATTTCTTACTAAACGTTCACTTGATCGCCCATCTTGATATTTAAAGTGTTTGTCTAAGAAAGGTGATACTTTTTCTACTTCGTAATCGTTATTATCTAATGCTGTAATTAAATCATCAAATGATTCAATAATTTTACCTGGAACAAAAGTTTCATATGGTTCATAAAAATCACGTGAAGTAATATAGTCTTCAAGGTCGAATGCATAAAAGAGCATTGGACGTTTAAATACTGCAAATTCATATACTAGAGAAGAATAATCACTAATCAATATATCTGTAACAAATAGAATGTCGTTAACTTCTCTAAAATCTGATACATCTACAAAATATTGTTCATATTCTCTAGGTATATTCAATCTGTTTTTTACAAATGGATGCATTTTGAACAGTACAACAGCATTATTTTCACGACAATAGCGAGCAAATCTCGCAAAGTCTATTTTAAAGAATGGGTAATGTGCTGTGTGGTGGCCGCTGCCTCTAAATGTTGGTGCAAATAGAATAACTTTTTTACCTTTAATGATAGGTAAATCTTGCTCCATTTCAGCTACAATTTCTCTTTCATAATTTTCATCGAAAAGAATGTCTGTTCTAGGCACGCCTGTTGGTATAATATTCTGTTCTTTAATGCCAAATGCTTCCCCATAAAAAGGGATGTCTGTTTCAGAGGATACAAAAGCTTTTGTATAGTTTCTGTGATTAACGGAGTTAAAGAACGGACCGCCTTTTTTACCAGTACGGCTATATCCAACTGTTTTAAATGCCCCAACTGCATGCCAAACCTGTATAATTTCTTGGCTTTTTCTAAACTTCACTGTATATAGTAGTGGATGAAAATCATCTACGAAAATATAATCTGCTTTACCTAATAAAAACGGAAACTTAAATTTATCAATGAAATTTCTTCTAGCTGAAATATTAGATTTAAACAAGGCATGAATTTTATAATTTTCATCTAAATTTTGACGCAGCATTTCGTTATATACATATTCAAAGTTACCTGACATATATTCTCTTGAATCAGAAGTGAATAATACTGTTTTCCCTTTTTTCAAGTGGAAAAATTTAGTAACTTTAAATATAGATTGAAATACAAAATTACGCACATTAAAAGAGTATCTATTGTATTTTAAACGCAAATCCATCATTTTTTTCTTAATTGGATTTACTTTCGGTTCAGGCGCTTTAAAATCAATATTTAATACAAATTCATTTACTTCACTCGAAATCATGGGCTGAACGGCATATTCTGTTTTCTTAGAATTGCCACCTTTTTTAAATACAAACTCATAATGGGTCAAAAGGTAATTATTTTTTCCATTTTGTGTTTCTTCTGCTTCATATTCTTCTAGTTGGATATCATCTAATTCATAACTATTAGGATTCAGTAACGCTTCATTGATATGGGCAATATAATCAAAATCATCTTTGTAGACAATGAGATATTCACCAGATGGAAGATAGTTTCCATCATCTAAAATCGCCACATTAAAACGTGCTTTAAATTTATTCCCTTCAATTTTCACATCATTTGCTGCTAATTCTTTAGTTTCAGTCAAATTTCGCAAAACAAAATTTTTCTTGTTAAGCTCAATATCATTAACGTGACCTTCAATAAACAATTGAATTCGCTCCCAATAGATGTCATCAATTATTATTTTAGATTTGCTCAATTTTAAAAACCCTCTCTTGTTCAATTAATTAGATTTAAAACCGTAAAATCGATATTAATAACTAATTTAAAATAATTGAAAATAAATATAAATTGAATTTTCAGTTATCTTTATATATATAACTGTTCTTTACATTGTCCATTTAAGCACAGTCTTACCCCATGATGTGGATAAATCTGTTTCAAATGCCTTTACAGCATCATTAATGGTTTTAATATCAACTTCATTACCTTTTAGAAGTGCTAATTTTTCAACGACATCAGGATTGTCTTTATAAAATTGAGCGACGTCTCTGAAATCTTGTACACCACTTCTACTACTACCAAACATCGTTATGCCTTTTTCTAGTACAAGACGTGTATTTACTTCTATTGGATATTCACTTACACCTAACAAACTAATTGTCCCTTCTGGGGAGATCAAATCAATAATCTGATTCACTGCTGACTGGCTTCCTTTACCGCCTACACATTCGAAACCATGGTCAAATGAGACATCTTCTGGAACTTCATGAATATGATATATATGTTCTACAAATGAAAAATGACTTAATTTGTAATCCGTTTTACCAAAAACATAAATTTTAGCGTCTGGATATAGTTTATGGAGTAAAATAGCTGTTATATAACCTAAATTCCCATCTCCCCATACGCCAAAACTATTTTTATATGAAATTGATTTACGTTCAAAACGTTGAATTGCATGCCAGGCTACGCTCACTAATTCTGAATAAGCAATTGTACTTAAATCTTCGATACTATCATCTATTTCAACGACTCTATCGTGATCCATAAATACATAATCTTGCATAAACCCATCAAATCCACTCGATCTAAATTTACTGCTTGGTAAATAATTTTCAGCTATAACATCATCTTTTTCCACAGGTGTATTAGGCACCATAATGACTCTCGTACCAATCTCAAACACACCTTTATTGTCATAAACAACTTCACCAACACCTTCATGAATCAATGACATTGGCAATTTGTTTTTCAGCACTTTTTCATTTCTGCTACCTGTGTAATATCTTTGATCTGCAGCGCAAATTGACAAATACAATGGTCTTATAATAACTTTATCGCTTTTAATGTCTTCATTATTATATGTTACTTCAAATTGTCTCGGAGCAACGAGCTGATATACTTGATTAATCACTCGACATCCCACCTTTTATGATTGAGTTAGCAACTTTAAGATCATAAGGTGTCGTTATTTTTATATTGTATAATTCTCCCATAACTAGTCTTACAGATTTGTTTGCTACAACTAGTATCTTACAGGCATCTGTCATAATTTTCTTATCATCGCTTGAGAGCTCATTATAACTATTTCTTAACAAATTAATATTAAATGATTGAGGCGTTTGACCTTGATACATTTCACTTCTAACTGGTATAGACTTTATAGACTCACCATCTTCTGATGTGATGATTGTGTCAGTCGCAGTTATTACAGTATCTACTGCACCATATTTTAAAACACTTGCTATGTTCTCTTTAATAATGCGATGTGTTAAAAATGGTCTAACTGCATCATGTGTAACGATAACATCTTCATCAGTAATACCATTTTCGACTTCTGCTGCTTCTATAATACTCATAATCGTTTCATTACGGTCCTCGCCGCCTCGAACAACTTTAATTCTATCATCATTAATATTATGTTTACGTAAAGTATCTTTTGTATGAGAAATCCATTTTTGAGGTGTAGCAATATAGATTTTATCGAATTCACTTGTTAATAAGAATTTCTCTACTGTATGAATAAGAATAGGTTTCCCATCTAAATCTAAAAATTGTTTTGGTAATGGAACATTTCCCATTCTTGATCCAATACCTCCAGCCAAAATACCAGCATATATCATATATTTCCCTCCTATATAATTGTTGTTGTTACTTTTTCATTTTTATTTTATTATTAAATATCTTGCTATATAAACATATTTTATAAGCCCATTTTTATATTGCACTCATAAAATGCATTATATAAACATTATATTACCAACTATTATGGTCTTTTTCTACTTATACCCATCCCCGTACAAGTTAATACAGTTTTTTTCTAATTTCAAACCATATCTTTACTTTTATAATAAATATTACAGAACTTTATAAAATTTATTTCCGACTAACATCTTAAACTTATTTAATATTGATATGACAAAAAAGCAGACTTCCTTAAATTGGAAATCTACCTTTTCACTTTTTGTCATCAAATTTGTGTTGTTTCCTAGACTCATCAATTTAGCTTGCGCCTTATGTTATCTATTACCAACATCGTGTCCTATTTCTACAGTCTTATCATTTTTATTGTAAAGTGCTGCTTGCACACTACCAAAGTTAGGATCATTTCGTTTTTCTTCTACTTTAAAACCTAAACTTTTGAAAATAGCAACATCTGCCTTACTCATAGCATTTTCATAAAACACTGTACCGCCATCATTGTAAAAGCGTGGCTTATCTATTGACTCTTGAAGCGTGCCATTACCTTTTAAGTAATCTATCAGGACTTCATTGGTTGTGGTAGGAATCTTATTACCTCCTGGCGTCCCAATACCCATATAATAATCAGGACCCACGACTATACTTGGAGCTGTATATGATCTAGGTGTTTTATGTTTTCCGCCATGGTTAGGGCTTAACGGATCAGAAGAAAAGTTTGATAAAGAGTTGTTCATATAGAAACCTTCCTTCATAAATTCACCTGAACCAAAGAAACTTGATAATGTATTAGTCGTACTTGTTACTTTGCCCTCTTTATCAACTACAACAAAGTGTGTTGTACTTGTATTATCTACATTATTTGTATTGAAATTACTTTCAAAGTTCACTTCATTTAGTTTGCCTAGTAAATAATCTTGAGATAAGTATTCATCATAATCTTCATCTTGGCCATTGACTATATCTCTATTTCGATACATAAGTGCTCTCGATTTTAAAATACCAGTAATATAATCTAAACGGTTATTAGGGGTAGTTTGATTATTTGGATCTATTTGATCATTTGCTGGCGCAGACTGGGTATTTTGTGGCACTTGATTGTTTGTTGCTTCATCTATTTCTAAACCTTGAAGCATCAATGTGCCACCTAATGGATTAGATGCAGAATATACTTTAGTATTTAAATAATCTGTGCTAACCGGTTCTTTTTTCGTGGTTTTATAACTATTAAAATCTTTTTCAGTTATTTCTTCATCTACTTGATCAGAAACACTTTCGCCCACTTTATCATAGAAATAGTCTGGCCCATGATCTCTAATTCCTTTAATTGTTTTAGCTAATTCTGGCTGTTTAACTACTTCGCCTTCTCTTTTAGTTTTATCACCTTCAAAGAATGGTGAGTTTCTATCAACATCAGAACCATATAATTTTAAACTGCGTTCTAATTCCGAATCCACTTCAAATCCATCTTCTGCTAAAGGAATCACATAGTTTAAGATTTTCTCTTCATCCATTTTACCCGCTTCTTTATGGGCATCATGTATCCCTCGTACAAAACCTGGTGTGCCTATTTCGTCTTTCTCATCATATTTAAACGATGAAATATCTTTGTATTGCCATTGCTTTGGCGCAACATTCGGTTTGCCATCATAGGATAACATCGCACCTCCTCCACCTAAGCCAGAGGAGTGAGGCTCGGTTATTGCCAATGCATATGAAACACCCATGGAAGCATCTACAGCATTCCCTCCATCTTTAATAATTTTCTCACCAACACGGCTTGCTATTGGGTTATTAGACGCAACACCATAATTTTCATCAGATGGGTTTTGATCATGATCAGCAATCTTATTTTCATATAATTCATCTTTATTATAATTATCTTCTTTGGTTGCTATAAAAAAGATAAAAGAAATGATTATAGTAAGGAGTAAGATTACGATGAGTGTTTTTTTATTATAAATACTCATACTTAAGCTCCTTTAGACAAATATTGGTGATGCGATGTTTTAAGTTCATTTTGTTCATATTGTTCTAAGCCTTCATTCGCACGAGCAAATACAATTAATAAAAAGATGACTAATACTATTGAAACTACTGTAATACTCACCCATTGTGTTTTAATGTTCATATACGTAACCTCCATTCTCTTTTTTAAGGTCTACACTCTTACTTTCAATATTGTTCAATAATTTAATTTCTTCCACTTTGTTAGGATTGGATTCTGTAATTTTTCCACCTTGTGATTTAATTGGTGTTACCATAAATTCTGAATCTTTACCATTCCAATTTTGCTGAACAGCTAAGCCTTGTTTATTTTTAGATAAAAAATCTTCAGAAGTTACGTTACCAAGGCTATAAAAAATACTCGTATCTTTGTATTTTTCTATCTGTTGAGTAACTGAGTTATGACCGATAATGACATCTGCACCAGCATCAACAAGTGAATGTGCATATTTCTTTTGTCTTGTTGTAACAGCGCGTTCATCCGTTATTCCCCAATCAACATTAGCCACAACGTAATCATTTTCCTCTTTTAACTTTTTAATTAATGGAATATAGATATTCGGTTCTAAACTCACCGATGTTGTGTTTTTCAAGGTGTCCGTGTAATCAGATTCAACGTCTGTAAACGAAACGTTGGCAATTTTTTTACCTTTAACTGTTTGCTGTACTGTTTTACTATTAATAGGATTCGAACCATTTCCAGTTAAATAATTATAACCAGCCTGCCCTTCTACCGCTCTACTGAACTCTCTCGCTGTTATATTATCGGTGACTTTGTTGATAATATTTAAACTTTTAATATTTAAACCCTTCAAAAACATGACGTTCTCTAAATTCATATTAATATTTGTCTTTCTATCATCTGAAAAATTGGTGAGTTTTAAACTTGCTGTTGAGTAATCACTCGCATTTAAAACACTTTCTATCGGACTAAAGGTGTCATTAATATTATTTTTCCTTATATGCTTATTCATTTCTATATTGCCTAAATAAGTCATCCTTATATCATCCTTGGCTTTCTTCATAGCTTGAACTGGTTCAACTTTTTGTGATGACATAGTGAATATTAAAAGTGCAATTGCCCCTATTAAAATAATGCCGGTGTATATAGAGTTGCGTTTTTTGTGACGTTTCGTCCATTTTAATACCCGTTCCTCTATAGTAAATCGTTTAGATTGTTTCATATTTATGCTCCTTACTAATTGATAAAGCTATAAAAGAATAAGATGACATAAGTAATACATGTTAATAACATACATGTAGATAAAGTAATAATGACACCTTGTTTTTGAATTGTATTTGCTATGATACCTGGAATAACAACGCCAATCCCTGACATCTCCACCATTTCAAAAGGAGTTAAGGGATAAATGATGTCAAATACAAACTTTAATACCATACCAGTAAGTATCATTGCCGCAAATTTTCTACGACCATATAAAATTACGATTTTGCTTACACCATGATTAACAATGAAATATGTAATGCAACTAATAATGAGTACAGATAGTAACATAATTGGCTGATCAAAAATCAGTGCTAAATATCCTGGTACTACTAATCCAGCTGGACTAATACCAAATTTTTCGGCAAAGATGAGACTTAGTACAATGCCCACAAATAATGAAAAATATAACTCTGAACCTATCATATTATTTGATCCCTTCTATATATTGCGCTATTTCTTTACCTGGTCCGTGAATGTTACCAACACAGAAAATCAAGGCATTTTGAGATTCTTTATATAATGCGCGCTCAACTTCTTTTATATCTTTACCTTCGAAGTTTAAATACTTCTTATTCGGCTGGCCTTTCATTACATCGTTGACCATTTGAGTACTTTTACCAGTACAAATTAATGTATCGAATTCGACATCCTTTAAAAAATCTTCACAAAATTGTCTCGTTCTGTCGATCCTGTCAGAACGACAATTTAATATAAGTACAATTTTTTTATATGGATAATTATAGGTTTCAACTTTGTCTAATATTGCTTTTGAAGATTTTGGCTCATTTGCAGCAAATGCATTAACATAAACGTTAGTTGAATTGTTAGCGTTAAAGTATTTAACTTCAACCGCTCCAACATCAGGTGGCGCATTTAACATGCCACTCAGAGCTGTATCTCGATCTATGCCCATTGCTTCGGCAACGCCCATAGCAATTGCAACATTATCTGGGAATACAATGTAACCGAACTTTCTGAGATAGGATTCAGGCACCTCTTCTTTATCAACAACAATTAATTTTGTTTTACGTTTTTTAGCAACTTTAGCAAAAAATTTAGTATAATCATCTTTCATCACTACAAGATGTCCTTTGTATGGAATAGTCGCGGTAAATGCTTCGGCTACCTCATCTAACGTTGGACCTAACACATCCATATGATCTTCCATCACATTCACAATCACACCAATATTTGCTTTCACTAAGTCTTTTTGGAATGTAATTTGATAATCTGGATTAACTGCCATACATTCATTTACTAACGCATTGGCTTTTTGTTTTACAACTTTGCGAATAATGTCACGTTGTTCGCCGATATTTGCTCCTTGAGGCTTCCTATAAACTGGATACTCTCTTGGTGTAAACCAATACAGCATACGTGCATCTGTCCCTGTTGTTTTACCTATAACTCGGTAGTTATCCTCACGCAGTGTACTGTAAATCAATCTAGTTATAGTAGATTTACCTCTTATACCATTTATATTTATGCGTATTGGTACTTTTTCTAATCTGTAGGAATGTTGTTTTTTCTCAACAATACCTAGCCAAAGAATGAGACCTACACATATGATGATGAGTAGCAAATTTTATCCCTCTTTTCAGCAGCGTATTTAATTTTATGTATATATCAAAGCAGGTTAATCATGTTCTTAATACATAGTGAAGATGTATCAACTAAAAATAGCATTCACAACGTTTAAACAATTCCTACCTATCAATACCGTTATGCTACCATGCAGTTATTGATTTAATATAAATTGTTTGAATTATTGATTAATATTTCGTAAATTCAAATTTACAATACATGTAATATTCATCTTTTATCTTTATAAACCCTTATTTAATGGCATTTATATTTTTAGAAAAAATAAATATTTTTTATTGAAAAATTTAAATTTAATTTAGTATTGCGGTTTATTTTGCCATAAACAAATATATAATATTTACTGCTTCTTAACATATTATTAAAAATTAAATGTTATCTTATGTGTGTAGGGAACAATAAATCTATATAGGAGGCAGTTTATGAGTAAATCTGTTAAATTAGTAGTTTCTATATATCTTGGTGTTGTATTTCTTATCACTTGTAGCTATCTCATTATGATTTTGGTTGGAAGTATGCAAGGTAATGATATGAAGGGTGCAGTAATAGATACTGATAAGCCTACAAACATTGAAAATGTAGAATACAATAATGAAGCTTCATCTGAAAAGACAACAACTGAAAGTAATCGCGTACCCGATGAATTACAATCTAATTTTACTAATTCATTAAAAACAGAAACTTTATCACACAATGTTAATACTCATACAAGGTCCCTAGATCGTACTTCATCTATGAGCCATGTATGATTTTTTTGTTAAACATACGATATGGGCTCAAAATATAAATAAAAACTCAAATAAATTTCACTTTCATTATTCATCCCCTATTTCAATACGTTAAAATTCAATTAGTCGGAATCTTCAGATATAATTAAGTTGATAGATGGTTATTATTTAAAGAAAAGGGGTTTTATTAAGATGAGTAAATTTTCAGAAGCAGAAAAAGTTCAAGTACTAGAAGATTTAGTAAGTATTAAATCTGTAAATGACCACGAAATTGAAGTATGTGAATATCTTAAAGATTTATTATCTAAACATGGTATCGACTCCAAAATAATTAAAATCAACGATACACGTGCAAATTTAATAGCAGAAATTGGTGAAGATGGCCCAGTTCTAGGTATTTCAGGGCATATGGATGTCGTTTCAGAAGGCGATAAAAATAAATGGACATATGACCCATTCAAATTAACTGAAGTAGATAATAAATTTTATGGACGTGGTTCTGCAGATATGAAATCAGGACTTGCTGCATTGGTTATCAGCTTGATTGATATCAAAGAACAAGGGTTATTAGACCATGGAAGAATTCGTTTACTCGCAACTGCAGGCGAAGAAATCGTCGGTGAGGGCGCAAAAGCTTTCCAAGAACAAGGTTATATGAAAGATGTAGAAGCACTTGTTATTGCCGAACCATCTCAAGATAGAATTGTATATGCACATAAAGGTTCAATGGACATTCGTGTTACTTCAAAAGGTAAAGCTTCACATAGTTCGATGCCACACCTTGGTTTTAATGCGATTTCGCCACTCGTGAAATTTGTTTATAAAGCAGATGAAGGTTTTGAAAAATTTAATAAAAGTAATACCCTTTTAGGTAATGCCATTATGAATGCTACTATCTTTAATGGCGGTAACCAAGTGAACTCCATTCCCGAACATGCTGAGTCAGAATTTAATATACGTACAATCCCAGAACATGATAACGAACAATTCATTTCCTATTTCAATGAAATTTTAAAACAAGTTGAAACTGATCATACAGATATTGAAATCGACACTTATATGTCTAGACCACCTGTTTATACAACAGGTCAAAATAAACTAGCAGAATTAGCACACGAAATGGGCACAAAATATTTAAATGCTGATTTACCTTTAGAAGCTTCTCCAGGTGTAACCGATGCTTCTGACCTACTTGTAGATAAGGACGAAGATTTTTCATTTATTATGTATGGTCCTGGTTTAGTCAGTCAAGCGCATCAAGTAGATGAATATGTAGAAAAAGATGTGTATTTATCATTTATTGACTTATTCACAGAATTTTTCCCAGCTTATTTAAAAAACAAATAATACTACTTACGTGCGTCGTTTCCCAAAATGACTCACGTAAGTAGTATTTTATATAATAAAGGACCTTCCAAAAATGAAAGGTCCTTTCAGTGTGTCGACAAAGTCTAGGACTTTGTTGGCAATTTTTTTGTACACACTTTCCGTAGTCACAGCCAAAGTCTTGTAGTCTTCGGCTCGTGATTTTCCACAGAAGTCGGCCCAAAACAGAGCCTTTTTTTAATGTTTATTGATAATTTGCTTTAGTTGTTCTAAAAATTGTTGTCTTTCTGGAATTGGAAAGATTGGATGAATATGGAATAAATTATAACCTGGTAAGAAATCATGTTCTATATTTTTTTCATTTAATAAGTTCGATAATTTCACTGCATCTGGATATAACGTTTCTTTTGTGCCTATTGAAATTGTAATGTGTCCTAAGCCATCTAATGCACCATTTATTGGAGAAACACGCCAATCTGTTAATGGTGTGTCGCCTGTCCACAATTCTATGAAATATTGCGTACCTTTAATGCCTAACATAGGATCTATTTTTTCATACACTGTTGCTTCAGGATTAGATAATGTTAGATCTAAAACAGGAGAAATCAGGACAATATTACTTGGCTGTTCTAAGCCTAATGTTTTGATATATTGCGCAAATGACAATGCAATTTGACCGCCCGCCGAATCACCCATGATAATCACTTGTTGTGGATGTTCTACTTGAGCAATTATATTATTATAGATTTCAGTAAGCAATTCAAAAGTTTCTTTGTAAGTTGCATGTGGGACTTTGGGATATACAGGCATAATGACTTTCGCATCCAATTCATCTGCAAGTATATCTATATACTCAAAGTGCATTTTAATGGGGTCTTGGAACCACGCACCTCCATGTAAATACAGTACAACTCGCTGCTGGCTATCTGCTTTATCATTCACTACATACGTCGTTGTATTTTGTATGTTTGTAGTTCGAACATCGTTACGAAAGCAATAGCCCGTGCCTTTATGTGGCCCTTCTGTATCTTTCATCACAATTTTCAACATTTTTTGCGCATTTTCTACACTTTCAAATGGCTTTTTCATTTGAGTAGCTCTTATCATTGCTTCATATAAAAAGCTTTTATAACTACGTTTTTCTTTTACTTTAGCATAAAAGTAGGAAGTTATTACACCAACACTCGTTAATGCTACAATTTTTTTCAACAAAATATATAACCTCCTTCAATTCGTCTGATATATATATTTTATAATAAAGTAGTTCACATTTTTAGTAAAAGCAATTACGCAAGCTTAATACTTTAATTTTATGTATATATCATTGATTGCTCAATCTTACCTTGTCTTTTCGCCAGATAACTACAACATGCGCATAGTATTAGGAATAATGTCTTGATCCAATATCATTGCCATATAGAGTTCATCATAGTAATGTTCATCCATATAAATCGATTCACGTTTAATACCTTCGATTTTAAACCCTAATTTCTCGTAAAAGTTTATAGCAGGTGTATTCGATGTGATCACATTTAATTCTAAGCGTCTTAACCCCTTGCGCTTCGCCCACCTAATTGTTTCACCAAACATTTTTGTTGATAAGCCTTGCTGCTGCTTGTTGTTAACGAGCCCTGTCACAATATAACCAATATGTTTCACCTTAGATAATGTACTAATATGTGCAGACAGATAGCCTAAGATTTCATTATCATCTGTTTTAACACCAATATAAAAATTGCGCTTAATATCATCAATAAATGCTTCTTTATCAAAACTACGTTCATCTGGCAAATACAACATATACTGCGTTTCTTGGTCGATTTTCTTCATACAAGTGTATAGTTCCTCTGCTTCATCAGGACAGATTCTTTCTATTCGCATATACATCCCCCTATTGCGCTATTAATATTCTTTATCATACATTAATTTTAAGAAACATGAAACTTTTAATCTAATTACCCACATTTTCATTTGAGACAATTTAATTATTTTGTGTTATTAAAAGTATCAACAACACAAATATGGGAACATGAAATCAAAATTTCAGTTTCCATTGGTAGTGTTAACTGAGTCATATTATAATTTTTATACATAAGACACCTCGTTTTAAAGTTATGTTAGAGTAACTTTAAAACGAGGTGTCTTATTTTTGTATTAATTTAAGAATGGCACTGACTTTTTAACCATTCTTGTCTGAAAATAGAAAAAATTACATGCTAAAATGTATTAATCTATACTTTGATACATCAAATTCAACTGATGTTCAAATCGTTGCATATCAATAAAACGACCTTGTCTGTGCATTTCTTTTCCATCTAAATATATTAAATCTACCGGCACAGTAAATATCGATAGTTCACCAGCGATAGCTTCTAAATTGCTTTGATTTATAACGCCTAGTGACACATTAGTGTATTCACCTACAAGTCCTTCTATTTGTGGTAAAACTGCATGACAAACGCTACAATTGTCTCTCATCACATGTATAACCGCTAATTTATGTTTGTTAACAAACGCGTGAAATGATTCTATCGTAGTCAATGTTTGCGTCATTTTAAACACCTTCCTCGTCACACAAATTGTATCTCATTATGAAACATTTTCAGAAGAATAATCAACGAATTTGCTCCAAAATACAATAATATAATATTTAAAAACAGCTCATATCCTTTGAGCAATTGTCCATTTTATATTTTTAAAACATCGCTTTCGACTATTATAGTGTCTACGTTTTATTTTACATCAATTAATTGTTCGATTCGCGTTCTTATTTCTTGTGTATAGCCTTGTAAACCACCTGTATGAATAAACAAAATGCATTGCTGATCATCATAATGACCTTGTTTTATTTCCTCAACAAGTCCTCGAAAAGCTTTTCCAGTATATGTGGGATCTAATATTATTCCTTCTTGTTGCGCGATGTCGATATAAAATTGGAGTTCTTCATCCGTTGCTTGACCATATCCTAAACCAATATATTCGTCGTTGATTAAAATGGATTCAAACGAGGGCGTCTCTTTGTCTAAATCTTTAATAATCTCAATGACTTTATTTTTAAAAGTTTCAGCATTTTTGTTTACAGCATATCCAATGATTTGAGTTTCTAAGTTATTACTCGTTTTGCCAAACCAAAGTCCAGCGTATGTTCCACCAGAACCTACAGCTAAATTAATAGAATCAAACTGAACGCCTAACGTGATTTCTTGTTCTAATATTTCTTCATAAGTATTGATATAACCATGAGCGCCTATCCAATCAGATGCGCCTGCAGGTATTTTAAATGGCGTTTTACCGCCTTCTTCTAATTCTATATACAATGAATCCATTGCTTCTTCTCTTGAAGCATTGGGTTCTATAAGATGTATATGAGCGCCTAACATCGTTGCCAAAAACAAATTTCCTTCATAGTATTTCTTTGTGCCTCTCAATATTAAATGACATTCTATATTATATTGTGCACAGACAGCAGCAGTTGCACGCGCATGATTAGATGTGATTGCTCCAATTGTAATGACTGTATCATAACCGTTATCTAATACATACTGTATTGTATATTCTAACTTCCTTACCTTATTACCTGAAATTTCGGTTCCTGTATAGTCATCTCTTTTAATATAGATGTCTTTACCTAGTGACTGACTTAGTGACTCTAATTTATGAATAGGTGTCTTTAAATTCGCGATATTTAATTTTCTTTGTAACATCATCGATTCCCCTTAGTTAAAGTTTTATATTTATTTTTTAGGTATAAACACTTCAGTTTCACTGTCATCTGGATAATAATAACCCTCAGGAATAGTTTGTAATTCAATTAAACTTCCCCATGGCGTGCGTATATATACGGTTTTATTATTTGCTGTATCTTCATATTTTGTATTACTGTGTGGTTCTGAAATCGGTTTGCCCCCTTCTTGTATCACTCGCTTAAAAGTAGTTTCAAAATCATCTACGTAAAATGAAATATGTGTAAAACCCATATCTTGTAACGATGCTGGACTTTGCTGAGCCGCATCTTTAA
Source organism: Staphylococcus caseorum (assembly GCF_049943195.1). NCBI lineage: Bacteria > Bacillati > Bacillota > Bacilli > Caryophanales > Staphylococcaceae > Staphylococcus > Staphylococcus caseorum. Next base: position 2,804,737 of record NZ_JBNFUA010000001.1, on the reverse strand, counting down.
ATTCAAACATTTCTATATTAGGTCCATTATGAAATACCATCATACGTTTCTTTATAATTTTTGCACCTTTCTCTATATCTAAGACATGTTCTACAAATTCACCTGATCGTGCATCATCGGCTTTTGTTTGACTATCATAGGCTACCTTTCCGTCCAAAGCTTTTTTGAAAAATATAGTTGCAACTTCAATATCTGGTACCGTTAATCCAATATGGTTTATGCCTCTTGTGATATCCATATCCATCCCCTTTCAAATTATTATTTTTAAAACGCGATGAAAGTGTTTAATTTATTTTAGTGAAAGTGTTCTTTTAATAATATATAACGGTTCATATCTCTAAATACTTCTCCATCGAATAGATCTTGATAATCAGTAGCAACAAAAGAAAAGCCAACTTTTTCAGCCACTTTATTGCTTGGTATATTTCGAACATCGGCTAAAATAGTCAATTTATTTAAACCTAATGTTTCAAATGCATAATGACACATATACTTCACGCACGTCGTTGTTATTTGCTTACCTGTATAATCTTCAGCAATCCAATAACCAATTTCTGCTTTGCGATTCTTCGTATCTATTTTATGTAAATCTATGGTGCCTATAAGATCATCTTCATAGTAAATAAGAAATAAGCGACCTGTATTGTCTGCATGCTGTTGAATCATCATTTTCAAATATGCACTTTCGTCTTGGACTGTAACATCTTCCGTAATAAATTCTAGAAATGGTTCTAAGTGTGAAAAATTTTCTTTAATTGTTTGATATAATGCCTCAGCCATATTTGACTCTGGTGGCACAAGTGTTACTTTAGGCATCACTTGCATTGATGGTCTATAGTTCATAATTTCACCCTCATTTTTAATATAATCATAACTCCTATGATATTTATAATTTCAGAATATTTCAACATTTTATCTTAAAAAATAAAAAACAGTTCGAATTTTTATTAATTCGAACTGTTTGAGTTGCTATATAACTACATTATTGCAGTTTCACTTAAAGTTTATATTTTTATGATTATTTAGTCTTGTTTAACTGTCATAATCAATTGTTCTGATTTCACGTCTGTTACTTCAGTTACTTCAAGTGTTCGGTTTTCTAAGTTTGTTAATATCAATGGCGTCACAATACTAGGCGCGTTTGCTTTAATATAGTCTAAATCAACGTGCATTAGCGTTTGTCCTTTTTTAATTGTGTCTCCTGTACTAACCATACTTTCAAAACCAGCACCATCTAATTTAACAGTATCAATACCAATATGGATAAGTAATTCTACACCTTCATCTGACTCAATACCAATGGCGTGTTTGGTAGGGAATATTGTTTTCACCGTACCGTCAAATGGTGCCACAATTTCTCCATCTTCAGGAACAAATCCTACACCATCGCCTATCATTTTTTGAGCGAAAACTTGATCAGGCACTTCTGATAAAGGTATGATTTGACCTTTACCTGGTGAATAAATTTCTACTTCATCCAAATCGTCCATCTGCGTTACTTTATTATCGTCCTCTACTGGCACTGTCGTTTCACTTGGTTTTGTAATTTCACCTTTCATAATCATAGCCATATCATGCTTGATTTGATCGGATTTAGGACCGAATATTGCCTGCATATTATTACCCACTTCAAGCACGCCAGAAGCACCCAATGCTTTCAATCCACCAACATCGACCTTACTCTTCTCTTTTACTTCAACACGTAGGCGTGTGATACAAGCATCAAGATGTTTAATATTCTCTTGACCACCCATTGCATCTAACACTTCAAATGGTAATTCACTTGCTGTTGCAGTAGAAGCTTCAACTTGCTTGTCTTCACGACCAGGCGTTTTGTAATTGAATTTTGTGATTAAGAATCGGAATACAAAGTAATAAATTACTGCGTATACCAGTCCTACTGGAATCACTAGCCACCAACTTGTTTGGTTCGGTAACACACCTAATAATACAAAGTCTATAAAACCACCTGAGAATGTATATCCTAAATGCACATCTAATAGATACATTGTTAAAAACGCTAAACCATCCAATATTGCATGAATAAAGAATAATAATGGCGCTACAAATAAGAATGAGAATTCTAATGGTTCCGTAATACCCGTTAAGAACGAAGTTAAAGCTGCAGAACCCATCAAACCAGCCACAATTTTCTTACTTCCAGGTTTCGCTGTATGATAAATAGCCAAAGAAGCTGCAGGTAAGCCAAACATCATTACTGGGAATTCACCCTGCATAAATTTACCAGCTGTTAAATGACTTCCTTCACGAATTTGTTCTATAAAGATACGTTGGTCACCACGAATAATATCTCCAGCTGCGTTTGTCCATGAACCAAATTCAAACCAAAATGGTGCATGGAAAATGTGATGTAAACCAAACGGTATTAATAAACGTTTGATAAACCCGAATAAGAATACAGATAATCCTGTATTAGAATCAAGTAATCCTTCACTAAATGCATTTAAACCCGTTTGAATATGTGGCCAAATTAAAGCCATCGGGAATGCTAATACAAACGAAGTTAGTGCCATCATAATAGGTACAAAACGTTTACCAGCAAAGAATCCTAAATATGATGGTAATGAAATGTTAAAGAATTTATTATAACACCAAGCAGCAAGCGCCCCAATGATAATACCGCCAAACACCCCTGTTTGTAATGTTGGTATACCTAATACACTCGCATAACCACTCGCAGCATCATTTACGTTATCTGGCGACACATGTAAAAATGCACCCATCGTTTTATTCATAATGATATAGCCGACAAACGCAGCAATAGCTGCAACGCCGTCACCACCAGCTAAACCGATTGCAACACCCATTGCAAATATGATTGGCAAGTTATCAAATATAATACCACCCGCGCCAGCCATCATTTCACCGACACTTTGAATTCCTCCATTTTGTATAAATGGAAGGTATTGTTGTAAGGATTCCCCTTGAATTGCTGTACCAATTGCTAGTAATAAACCAGCGGCTGGTAAAATTGCAACTGGTAACATTAACGCTTTACCAATTCGTTGCAATTGTCCAAAAAACTTTTTAAACATATACAAAACATCCCTTCTCTATCTTTACCGTCAAAACGCACACAAAAAGGCATGAGCAAACAGACTATTCCCGATAGTCGCTTTGTTTGCTCATGCCTGCTTAACCAGTAACACGCAATATGACGATTTCTTTTAATTTAGTATATACTAAGTTAAAAATTTATACAATATCCATTCGCATTCTATTTTTCAAAATGCTATAACTTCTTTTCACTATGACGTGCAATTAGTAACCGATTATTAACGCGATAGACATCCCGATACTACAAATCACGACCCATATCACAATTAATTTCCACGCAAATTTAAGCCATTGTGTGTAAGTAATTTTCCCAACAGCTAATGCGCCCATCAGAATTGCGGACGTTGGGAATAAAACATTACTAATCGCATCGCCATATTGGAAGGCAAGCACAGTAACTTGTCTATTAATGTTTAATAAGTCAGATATAGGCACCATTAAGGGCATTGTTGTTAATGCTTGGCCTGAACCAGATGGTATAAAGAAATTCAAGCAAAATTGTAGTATAAACATTGCTATGATTACCATTGAAGAAGGTATATCTGCTAATAAAGTTGTCATGCCATATACAATTGTATCGATGACTTGACCATTCTCTAAAATTACAATAATACCTTTAGCAAAACCGACAATCATTGCTCCAAATAGTATATCTTTCATACCTTCAATCATTGCATCAAAAGTGCCATTCATCCCTAAGCCACCAATGAAACCTGCTAATAAACCAGCGAGTAAAAAGTTGGCACTCATTTCATTAAACGACCAACCATAAGTAAAAATACCATATACGTTTAATACAATCGCTGCAACAATTAAACCTAGACCCATTGCCTGTCTTTTCGTAAAGCGTGGCGTGGACATTTTAGCTTCCACATCACCTTCTGCTTGTTCCAATTCATAAACAAGACTTTTAGTTTTATCCTTCTTAACTTTTCTTGCATAAAGCATTACTGTCATTATCGCGGCTGCTAAAATAAATAGATAGATGATTGTCCGTAATCCCCAACCTGAAAACATGGGTAATTCAGCTACAGATTGCGCTACACCGACTGTAAATGGATTGAGCATACCACCTATAAATCCACTGGCTGCCCCAAGTATTACCATTGCAGCACCTGTAAGTGCGTCATAACCTAATGTTCGAGCTATAATGATACCGATTGGCACGAAAATAATCGTTTCTTCTGCCAATCCAATAGAAAACCCTAGGATAGAGAAGATAGTCATTGTTAAAGGAATCATAAGTCCTTTATATGTTCCTAATGCTTGCATCGCTTTATTGACACCATTTTCAAATGCGCCTGTCTTATGTACGATACCGAATGCGCCACCTACTAAAAAGATGTAGAATACAATTTCTCCACCACTGATTAATCCTTCAGGTATCGCTCTAAATATATCGAAAAATGATACACCATGTTGTTCAACTTCTTGATAAGATCCTGAAACAACCAAGGTTTGTCCATCTTTTTTCTCACGTTCAAACTCCACCGCCGGTATCAAGTAGGTAAGCAAACTTGAAAAGACAATAATTATTAATAATAATGCATATGTATGTGGCGTTTTAAAACGATTTGATTTGAAAAATGATTTGAACATCACGCTCTTCCTTTCTTCACCCAAACTAACGTCAGTCGCTATTTGTTATTTATATACATATATAGCCTATTTTTTGTGAAATAAGCTTTTCTGTTAATTGTTTTTTTATACAAAACGCCTACTATATATAGACGAGATACAGGGAACCCTGTAATCACTTCTGTTCATATTTTACGCTGTAATTGTATATAAAAAAGCTTAATCTCTCAACATCAAATTTGAGAAATTAAGCTTTTAACTTATATTTAGGGGGAATGGCTTTTCAGCCAAGAGTATGTACTTTCTCGAAAGTGTTCGATAATACTCGCTTTTATTGTTTGACGAAAAAATTGTCTACTTAATTGTTACTCATTTTCTTTAACTCGCATAAGTCTCATACCATTCAATGCCACAAGTAGCGTTGCACCCATATCTGAAAGTATCGCGATCCAAAGCGTTAGCCAGCCCGGAATAACTAAAAGCAATGCGATAATTTTTATTATTATCGCAAAAGTAATATTCGCTTTAATGATATTCAGCGTTTTACGGCTCAGTTTAATCGTAAATGGCAGCTTATTCAAATCATCTCCCATTAATACTACATCTGCCGTCTCAAGTGCTGCATCCGTGCCTGCTCCGCCCATAGCGACACCGACTGTCGAAGCTGCTAAAGCTGGCGCATCATTGACACCATCTCCAACCATAGCCACGCGTTTATATTTGGATTTTAATTGTTTGATTACCTTAAGTTTATCTTCAGGTAGAAGCTCTGCTTTTATATCTGTAACACCAACTTGATTACCAATCGCTCCCGCAGTATTCTGGTTATCACCTGTTAGCATAACAGTATTTTCAACATTTGCCTGATGTAGTTTGTGCAGTGCTTGCTGACTCGTTTCTCGCACTTCATCAGCCACAGCGATTACGGCTTCGACACCTTGATCCGTTCCTACTAGCATCACCGTTTTGCCTTGCTCTTGAAGAGAAGAAATTAAATTTCTAACTTTATTTTCATTGTTTGCAGTTAATAATTCTGAAAACATTTTTGAATTTCCAACGTAAGTCATACGACCATCTATGCTACCTTTTATACCTTTACCTGTAATAGAAGAGAAATCTTCTACAATAATATCTGAATAAGAGATGTGTTCAACATTCGCTTTACTCATAATTGCAGAAGCCAATGGATGTTGGGATCGATATTCTAATGCAGCAATAATGGACAGTATTTCACGTTCATTCACTCGATTATTGATAACTTTGAAATCAGTCACGACTGGAACACCTTTAGTCAAAGTACCAGTTTTATCAAATGCGATTGCTTTCAGTGCTCCGATTTCTTCTAAGTAAATGCCCCCTTTGACAAGTACACCTTTCTTCGCAGCATTACCGATTGCCGATACGATGGCTATTGGTGTAGAAATAACAAGGGCACATGGGCATCCAACCACAAGAACTGCAAGCCCTTGATATACCCATTTATCCCAACTTGCTTCAAAGAATAAGGGCGGCAATACAGTAACCATTGCCGCAATCGCTATGATGACAGGTGTATAGTATTTTGCGAATTTATCTACAAATGCCTGTGACGGTGCACGTTCTGCTTGTGCTTCCTCCACGAGATGTATAATTTTGGATATTGTAGTATCTTCAACTCGTTTTGTAATTTTTACTTCTAGAAATCCTTCTTCATTTAATGTGCCTGCAAACACATCATCATCTTTATACTTTTCAACTGGAACAGATTCACCAGTGATTGCTGATTGATTAATTGATGAGTAGCCATCAATTATAATACCGTCCATCGCAATTTTTTGACCTGGTTTTACAATCATAATGTCACCAACGACAATATCATCAACATGTACAGTCATTTCTTGATTATTACGTTTGATTAAAGCCTTGTTCGGCGCAACATCCATCAATGAAGTAATCGATGCTCTGGCTCGATCCATGGAGAATCGTTCTAATGATTCGCTAATTGAAAATAGAATCACCACAACTGATACCTCTGCCCATTCACCGATAAGGACACCACCTATAACAGCAATTGTCATCAATGTTCTCATATCGAACTCTAATTGAATCAAATTCTTGAGACCAGTTGTTATCATGGAAGCGCCACCAACAATCATTGATGTGATAAATAAAAGCGCCGTTACGATATTTTCATTTCCATTAATAAACATGGAAATGAAACCCAGCGTCATAAATAACGCCGAATAAATCAATGTACTATGTTTCTTATAAAACGGAATCTTTTCTTCTTGTTCATCCTTTGAATTCGAAGTTGTACGTGTTGTGGTTTTTGGTATTACTTTTAAATTTTCAAACGCACCGGCTTTTTCCAATTCCTCAATACTTGCTTCGCCTTGCACAGAGATTTGAGAGGCACCAAAATTAACGCTTGCATCGTGTACATTAGGCAGTTTTTTAACATTAGTTTCAAACTTGCCTGCGCAATTGGCACATGAAAAACCCTGTACTCGATATGTACTCCTTTCTTTATTTGTTACTTTGTCTTGCTGCTCAGACATTAGCGCTCACTTCTTTCCTATGCGTTAACGCCATCATCATAATCTGCTTGATATGTTCATCATCCAGCGAATAGAAAGCCATTTTCCCTTCTTTTCTAAACTTGAGTATTCCTTGTTTATTAAGCATACGAAGATGATGAGAGGCATTTGCGACCGTCACACCTATGATATTTGAGATATCGCATACACATAATTCTTCTTCCTGACATAAAGCATAAGTAATTTTAGCTCTATTTTCATCCGCGATTGCTTTCAAAAGTTGAGAAACACCGGAAATATCTATACTTTGTAAATCATGCTGTACTTTATCAACCTTTTTTTCGTCATAACAGAAAACTTCACACGTTTCATTTTTATTCATATCCTCCAACCTCTCATTAAAGTATATATTTGAATATTATTATACATTCAACTCAATAGTCATTCAAGTGCTCACTTTAATGTATAAGGATATGTAACACTAAAATTTTTATGTAACATACTAAATAAAATTACCACCACTGTTTAATTTAAATATATTATTTTATTTTATTTTCGTTTAAAAAATGGCAGTAATTTGTGCCGACTCTTGCGGGGAAAGCACTAGCCGAAGACTACAGGCTGAGGCTGTGCCCGCGGAAAGCGTGCACAAAAAAGTGCCAACAAAGTCGGAGACTTTGTCGACACTCTGAAAGCTACCAAGCATAAAATTGATTGGTAGCTTTAATATAATATATAAGTTTAGAAGAAACGTTTTACCGCTGTAGACATTGGAGGTAACTCCTCTAGGTCTAATTTTCCATCTTCTGTAATTGATCTAAATGCCCATTTACCATAATTCATTGCTTCATCCATCACAATCTTACCTGGTAAAGGCGCTGCAGTTTCATCAACGTACACATTGACAATTGTTGGACGGTCTTGTGACATTGCATCTTCAACTACTTCATCAATTCTATTTGGATCAGTTAATGTGTAACCAACGCCACCACAACTTTCAGCAAATTTTGCGTAATCAATATCTGTGAAATCAATTGCATATTCTAATTCGCCAGCTGCTTGTTGTTCATATTTAATAAATGAAAGTTGTTGGTTATTTAATACAAAGAATGTCATTGGTAAGTCATATTGTACTGCTGTTGCAAAGTCTTGCATTACCATTTGGAATGCACCATCACCGGCAATACCGACAACTTGACGGTTAGGATATGCAGTTTTAGCAGCAATGGCACCTGGCAATGCACAACCCATTGTACCTAACCAACTAGATACAATAAATTTATTGTTAACTGTTAAGTTTAAATAACGCGTTGACCATACTGTTGACGTACCCACATCAATAGAAAAGATTGCATCGTCTGTTCTCACTTGGTTAATCGCATCCATTAGACGTTCTGGTCTAATTGGCTTACTGTTATCTTCTATATCTTTTGCCATCCATGCATCCCAAGTTGCTTTTCTTTCTAATGTTTTAGTTAAGAAGTCACGCTCTGATACATGTTTAACTGAATCTGTTAATTGTAGCAATGACAATTTACTGTCACCAACAATACCCACATTCACATCGAAACGATGGCCAATATTTTCAGCATTGTTATCAATTTGAATTGCTTTAATATTTTTCTTAGGTAAATAATCCACATAAGGATAGTTCGTACCTATCATGATTAATAGGTCAGCATCTTGTATTGTTTGGTAAGATGTTTTCGTACCGATTTTACCTAGATTACCAATATTATAAGGATGCGCATCTGCTAATAAACCTTTCGCAGGTAGCGTAATAATTGAAGGGATTTTCACCGCTTCAATAAATTGAAGTAGTTCATCTTTGGCATGTTTAGCACCCATACCGACAAGTACTACTGGACGTTTACTTTTATTGATAAGCTTAGTTGCTTTTTTAATACTACGTGGTTTTGGTGTTACACGTGCTGGTGGTGCAGTGTCCACTTTTGTATTTGTTGTATCTTTAACTTTATTTGTTAATAAGTTATTCGGCAAGATTAATACGGCTACACCTTTTTTCTCATATGCAGTACGAATCGCTTCATTGACAATACCAAATATATCTTTGTCATTTTCAGATATTTGACGGTTATAAACTGACACGTCATCAACTAATTTGCTAATATCTGTTTCTTGGAATGCTTTCGTACCTAAAGCCGTGCTATCTGTTTGACCAGCTAAAATAAGTTGAGGTACATTGTCCATTTTTGCATCATACATACCATTAAGTAAGTGAATTACACCAGGACCACCAATACTCAATGCTACCCCAATTTTACCAGTCAATTTTGTATAACTTGAAGCAGTTAGACTTGCTACTTCTTCGTGTCTAACATTAACAAATTTAATATTATTTCTAACTGTTCTTAAACTATCTACGACTGCATCTATAGAATCTCCTGGAATACCATATAAATGATCAATATCCCATGCTTGCAACGCTTTTACTAATGCTTCATTTGCTTTTATTTTTGCCATTTTTAAAATAGCTCCTTTCAAATTTCAATCATTTTAAATCGTTGATTCTTTTGATGTTGTTTTCAGTAAAATATCTAGTTTGTTTTTAAAACTTAATATAATAAGAGGACGAGTATCGGTAAGACAATAGAACTTAATACGGCTGTTAAAATCATGCCGATAGAGCTAAAAGCACCCGACTCACCATCTATTTCAAATGCTTGTGCCGTACCAAATGCATGTGAAGCATTACCGTACGTTAAACCTTTTGCAATAGCGGTCTTAAATCTTCCCACTTTTAATAAATAAGACCCTAATATACTACCAATTAATCCTGTCGCGACGATAAACATAACAGTAATCGTATCTACCCCGCCCAGTTGATTTGAAACTTCTATACCAACTGCGGCAGTCATAGAGCGTGGTAACATCGTCATAATAACTTCTCTTGAATAGCCTAATATTTTCAACAAGCAGAAGATAAATACGAAGTTTAATATCACTGCTGAGAAGACACTACTGAATATGATATTGGCATGTTTTAATATTTTATGACGGTTCTGATATAACGGAAAAGCTAAACAAACCACTGTACAGTTTAATAGATAGTTAATCCATTGACCGCCAACCATATAACCTTGATAATCTACATTAAATAGAAGCAAGATAGCAATAATACCAATAGAAGATATGAGTGCTGGATTTAAAAAAGGGTTTTTAAATTTTTGCTGTAATTTTTTAGCTCCAACATACATAACAATTGTTAAGACAATCATTATCAAACCATTTAAAAGTGTCATCTAATCTTGTCCATTCCCATATTCCGTAGTTCTAACCATTTTCTCCGCTATAAACCCTGAAATTAAAGCAACACAGCAAGTTCCTAAAATAATCATTGCGAAGAATAAAATGAAATTTAAATTAATCTCAGATACGACATCCATGACGCCTACAACGGACGGTACAAAGAAAAATACCATAGTTGTTAAGAAAAAATTCGAACCTTTACTAACCCATTGTGATGGGATAATTTTAAATTGTAGTAAGAGAAAAAATAAGATTAAGCCTACGATGCTTCCTGCAATTGGAATGTGCAGAACACTTTGCAAGACATTTCCAGCATACGTAATAGCCATAATCATTAATATTTGAAATAAAACTCTAACTACCTTTAGTGACATCTGCATTTTTATCCTCCCTTTATCGTCATTTTTATTTGGTGTTTTGTTGATTACATATACTAGTATAAGCCCGTACGTAATATAATAAAAATATTGATTATCAATGAAACCTATTACTTTTATTCATGTAAGCGATTGAGTCTATTATATTTCATTATATTAAATACTAAAATTAAACTTTTAATATTTACCCTTTTCATTCAAAAGTCTTTGTTATCACAACACTTACATGACTTTGTATTTGATTATTTACGTTGTTGTAAACAAAACAAGGGCAGGAAGAAATCAAAATTTGATTTCTTCCTGCCCTCTCAAGACTGACTAGAAAAACGATAAGCTATGTAAGTACTTTTTATAATCGTTGTTTCATAAATTCAATCCACTTTTTAGTCGCATGGCTTAAATATTTATCCCTCTTCCATATAACGCCTAACTCCCAACGCATTGCTGGGTCATCAATTTTTATACTTTTAAAATTACCATCAAGTAAATTCACAATATTCTCTGGTAAGATACTCACACCAAGATGTGCACTTAATAAATTTTCAATAAAGTTCCACTGAGAAATTTTAGAAATTGTATTTGGCACAAATCCTGAATTTTTAGCCGATTCAATAATTTTGTCATTTAAATAGAAATCTTCATTAAATAGTATAAAGTCCTCATCTTTTAACATACTCATATCTACTTGTTCATAATTCGCCAATCTATGCTCTTTATTCAATACGAGTTTCAATTCTTCTTCGTATAGTAACACAGAATGAAAAATGGACTGATCTACTGGAATTGTGGTGATACCAATATCAAGCTCATCTTTAATTAACTGAGTCTCAATCATCTTCCCGCCATTTTCCACTAAATTGTATGTTACATTTGGATATTTCTGATGAAACTCACCAAGTATATGAATAAACTTATTCATGTTCATCACTGCAGATAAACCTATACTGATATGACCTGTTTCTAAACCAAGTAGACTATTAACCTCTCTAGGCAAATCATTATAGAGTGTTAAAATTTCTTTGCTTTTTTGATAAAACACTCTTCCTGCATCAGTCAATGCAAGTTGTCGTTTACTGCGATCGAAAAGTGTCATGTTCAATTCTTTTTCTAAATCTTTTATCGCTTTACTAATTGTTGGCTGAGCAATATATAAAGATTTGGAAGCGTTTGTCATACTATTTTGGTTTACAACTTCAACAAAATACTTCATCTGTTTAATATCCATGCACGTTCTCCTCTACTTGAAACATAATTAATACTTTCCAGTATACGTTTAAATTTCAATATTTCAATATTAACTCGTTACAAAAACGTTAACACACAGACCCTTATTATTTTTAAATACTTATCGAAAACGAACCCATAAACATAAAAAATGCACTCCTAAAAATTGAAACTACATTCAACTTTGGAGCGCATTTATTTTTCAATATATTCGGATAATTTTAATTAATCAGATATATATCTATAAACTGAGTTCATATTATATTATTTACCTTACTACACTGGTGTTAAATACAACTGTTACAAATCAACATGATGACTGATTTTAAAACACAATGCTGTATTATGTTAAGTTCGCTTCTTCTTCTTTTCTATTTTGTTCAATTTCTTCTTCACTTAATCCTATGATTTTAAAACCGATATATCCAAATATAATAGATATGATTGGTACTGTGTAATTTAAAATTGCATAAGGCGCATATTCTATAACAGACACACCTAATGTTGAAGCAATAAATACACCACATGTATTCCATGGTACAAATACAGACGTTAACGTACCGCCATCTTCTAAAGCTCTGGATAAATTTTTAGCATGTAAATTTTTCTTTTTAAATGCCCCAGCGTACATTCTAGATGGGACGATAATGGATATGTATTGTTCGGAACATGTAAAGTTTGTACCAATACATGACACTATTACAGATGCAATTAATGATCCAGTAGTTTTAGCAAATTTTAAAATAACTGAAATTAATGCAGTTAACATGCCTGAATATTCAAGTACGCCACCAAATGTCATTGCGACAAGTGTAAGTGAAATCGTATAGAACATCGATTCTAAACCACCACGGTTAAATAATTCATCAACCAGTGAATTGCCTGATTCAATCGTGTAACCTGTTTGTAGTGCTGTTAACCCCTCTACAATGGAATCACCTTGTATAAACAGTTGCGCGAAGAACCCTAATATAATACCTACGCAAATCGCCGGTATTGCTGGTACTTTGACTACTACAAGTGCGATAACTGCCAATGGTACTATGAGTAACCACGGTGTAATCACAAAACTATCTTGCATCGTAGTCAGTATTTCATCTATATTTTTGGTATCAAAATTTTTATCACCAAAACGTATACCGATAAAGAAAAATGCGACTAGTGATATTACCAAAGCTGGTATCGTCGTAAAAAACATGTGTTGGATATGTTCAAATAAATTAACACCAGACAAACCAGAAGCTAAATTTGTCGTATCAGATAATGGACTCATTTTATCTCCAAAGTAAGCACCACAGATGACTGCGCCTGCAACCATGCCTGGTGATATACCCATGCTCAGGCCAATACCCATAGATGCTACCCCTACTGTCGCCATCGTGGACCAACTACTACCTATAGCTAAAGCCACAATACCACACAGTACAATTACTACGACTAAGAAATATCTCGGGTCGATTAACTGCAGTCCGTAATAAATCATAGTAGCTACTACACCACTACCTATCCACGAACCAATAACTAAACCTACAAGAATAATGATTACAATAGCAGGTAACGCATGTCGAATCCCCTTATACATCATTTCTTCTACTTCGCTAAACGCGTATCCATGTAACATGGTTATAATAATCGCAACTGCCGTACCAATCATTAATGGTATATGAGGCTCTTTTTCAAGCACAGCTACCGTAAATAACATTGAAGTTATCATAATGATTAAAGTAATTAAAGCAGACGTAAGTCCTAATTCTTTCTTTGTCCTAATCTTTTCGCCATTATTTTTAGTTTTCTTATTAAAAATAGTAGGCACCCCCTTTGTTATTTTATATCATACTTAACTTTTTATGCGCTTTCAACAGCGTATTTATTATTTAAAGGTAGTTATTGTCACATTTGTAGTTATTTTATATTATCCAAATCACTTTTTTTATACACATAGGTCACTATTTTTTACAACTCGCTTTTTTTTATAAAATGATACGCCAAATTATATTTCCCGATTTTTATTAAAGGGCATTACTACGTATTAAGAACATTAATATAGAAAAAATGTAACTCCGAGTCGAAGTTACATTTTTTCTATATCTATTTATTCAGTTGAAAATTAATGAAATTGATAACTATGATGGCCTTTAGCAAAACCTTTAGCAGTAAATAACCAAGAGTCCCCACCCATTTCTATATCGTTCGCACTAATAATTAATTGATCTGTGCCAGGAATAAAGGCAGGATGCGTTGATCTCAACATGTGTCCTTGGTCACGTCCTGGTATCAAGATTTGACCTATTGGATAGCCTTTTTTATTAAAAACAAGTACTCTTCCTTGGCCATACATTGCCACATAAAGGTTGTCATCGCTATCAATGCAACAAGAGTCTGGGCCTTCATGTCCTGTGAAGTGATAAGGAATAGAGGCACCAAATGGCGCAATCGTAACACCATCATCCAATAAATCTATTCGATGTAATCGATTTGCATTTGTCTCTGTAACCCACAATGTTTTTTCATCAGTACTTAAGGCCACACCATTGGCCACAGCAAGATTCTGAATAACAGGTGTAATCGTTTTATAATCTGATGACACATAATATACGCCACCTTTAGGGTTTGTAGAATAACCACGGAAATCTGTAAAATAAAATCCACCTTTACTATCAAATACTAAATCGTCAACGCAATATTCAGTATCAATATCTGAAACAATTGGAACTTCTTGTTCTCCTTCTGAATCTACTGCGAAGATGCCTCCTGAGCTTTCAAAATCTCCCAAATAGCAAACAAAAAGCCTTCCATCTTTATGTATTTTAACTGCTGCTGGATTTTGTTTTTGTGATTGAAATAGTGTTGTCACTTTTTTCTCTGGTAAAGCTACGTGAAAGATTGTGCCCCCAAATACTTCACATAAAAGCAGATTCCCATCTTTATCAAAACATAGCCCTTCAAGTTGTAAACCCTCATCAGAGATTTTTAACCATTGTTCTGCCGTAACCGTTTGGATATCCGCTTCATGTGCAAGTATTGGCACAGCTGTACTTGCATTCCCTTTATACGATAATGTCGGAATGTTGTTGTTTTCCATTATTCATACCCCTTTTCTACTTTTTCTTATATCACAAGTATATGATAGTATTTTCTTAAAATAAAATCATAACCGTAGCATTGCGTAATAAAAATAACGTTATAACATTTTAATCAGGGACATCTATTTTTCTTCAGACTAAGCACGCTAAAAAGGGGGAGACATTATTGTGTCTCCCCCTAATATATCCAACTATGATTCAATGATAACTATCAAATTGAAAGTGCTTTATATACGCTACTTCTATTCGTTCTCTCTTAATTGATCTAACAATTGCTGTGCTGTAGCTGTATTGGCTCTTGGCTCATCTTTCAACATATCTGCGACTTGTGCGATTTCTTTACCTTCTGCACCCACGACAATGGCTAATGATTTATACTGTAAGCTCATATGTCCTTTTTGGATGCCTTCTGACACTAATGCACGACAAGCAGCAAAGTTTTGTGCCAAGCCAACAGCAGCAACTACATGTCCAAGTTGTTCAGCGGAATCTACTTTCATTAAATCTAGCGCTGTTTTAGCAATTGGTAACACTTTTGTACCGCCACCGACTGTCGCTAATGTCATAGGAACTTCAATCGTCCCAACTAATGTCTGACGTTGCTCATCATAATGCCATGTTGCTAAGCCACGATACTGCCCATCTTTGCTTGCATATGCATGTGCAGTTGCTTCAACACCACGTGTGTCATTACCTGTTGCTAAGACAACAGCGTGGATGCCATTCATTACACCTTTATTATGCGTCGCTGCACGGTGAATGTCTACTTGAGCTAATACAGAAGCACGTTCCATACGTTTCGCTACTGCTTGTCCATTGCGGCCACCCTTGGATAAAGCGGAAACTTCAATTTCACCTTGCACTTTAACTACAGACGCTGTCGCATGGTTAGATAAAATACTCATTAAAATATCAATATTGTCTAATTCATTTTTTAAATAAGCTGTAATACCTTCTAAAATTGTATTCAGCATGTTCGCGCCCATAGCATCTTTTGTATCTACAAATACTTTTAATGACAATAAGCCTTCCGCTGAAAACGTGTCGATTTCTATGCGGCGGTAGCCCCCGTCTCTTTCTATAATTGAAGGATATACTTCGTCAGCAATTTGTTTGATTTGTGGTTCTAGCTGATTAATTTTTTGTGCAAGTGCCTGTGTATCATTTACGCCATCAAAAACAATTTGGCCAATCATTAAGCGTTCACTAGATACCACTTTGAAACCGCCCGTTTGATTGACAAGTTTAGCGCCATAGCTTGCAGCCGCAACAACTGAAGGTTCTTCTACCATCATTGGCACGACATATGCTTTTTGATCAACAATAATTTCTGGTAGTAATCCTACAGGTAAAGAACCTTGGCCAATCACATTTTCAATTAGACTATTCGCAATCTCTTCAGGAATAAGTGGGTTATTTAGCAATACCGCTTTATTTTCATTACTTAACCAACCTTTTTGAACGAGTTGCTCTAATTTCTCTTCACGAGATAAATGACGAAATGACTTATCTAACGCTTCCATTATTTATTCCCCTTTTCAATTTCTAGTGCTATACCTAAGCCGCCGCCAATACAAGCAGTAGCGATACCACTTTGTTTACCCTCTTGAGACAATACATTCACAAGTGTCGTCACCAAGCGTGTACCAGTTGCACCGATTGGATGACCCAACGCAATCGCACCACCATATAGATTGAGTTTTTCTTCAGCTATGCCTAAATTATCTCGAACAGGAATACTTTGTGATGCAAATGCTTCAGTCATTTCAACAACATCTACATCATCAATATGTTTACCTGTCTTATCTAATAATTTTGTAACTGCATGATAGGGTGCATAACCCATATAATCGGGGTCACAACCTATTTCAGCATGCTCTCCTAGAAGTGCTAAAATTTCATGTCCTTGTTCTTTTGCATAAGCTGCGTCCATTAAGATAATCGTTGAACCACCATCATTAATACTAGAAGCATTACCACCAGTAACTGTGCCATTTTCTTTGAAAATTGTTTTTAAAGTTGCAAGTTTTTCTATACTCGTATTACCACGTATACCTTCATCACTTGTCATCCATTCACCATTTACGTCTTTTAACGGTACAATTTCATTATCAAATTTACCCTCTTCAGTCGCTTGATGTGCTTTTTGATGAGAATCATTTGCAAATTTATCTTGTTGTTCACGTGTCACATCGTATTTCTCAGCTATTTTTTCTGCTGTAATGCCCATTGGCACATTTGAAAAAGCATCTGTTAAACCGTCATGCATAAAGCTTTGAACAGGTGATTCTCCCTCTTTTAAAATAAGTTGTGGTGCGTTCGTCATACTTTCTACGCCACCAACTGCAACTACTTTCGCTTCTCCCAATTGGATCGCTTGTTTACCAAGGATAATTGATTTTAGTCCTGAGCCACAAACTTCATTAATTGTCATAGCTGGCGTTGTATTCGGTACACCTGCATTGATACTAATTTGACGCGCTGGATTTTGTCCACTTCCACTTTGTAACACATTGCCATAAATGACTTGATCTATTGTATTTGGATCCAATTTAATTGCTTCTATCGCTGCTTTTAATGTTTTCTTTCCGAGTTCAACTGCTGAATAATTACTTAACTTCCCTTTAAATCTTCCAATTGGTGTACGTTTTGCACTTACGATTGCTATTTTATTCATTTTCAATCTCCTTTATTTACAGTTAATTTTAAATCATTGTATTTTATAAGCGTGATTTGGTATGATACAGGTGCTTATTTATATATAGAAAGGTGTCGATACGCTTTATGACAATTGGTATTGATCAAATTAATTTTTACGTTCCAAGATTTTATGTAGATATGGCTAAACTTGCAGAATCACGCCAAGTTGACCCAAATAAATTTCTACTTGGCATTGGCCAAAATGAAATGGCAGTTAGTCCAGTAAGCCAAGATATTGTTACAATGGGCGCAAATGCCGCAAAAGACATCGTTACTGATGAAGATAAAAAACAAATCAGTATGGTTATTGTTGCAACAGAATCAGCAATAGATTCTGCGAAAGCTTCAGCAGTACAAATACATAACTTGCTTGGCATTCAACCATTTGCACGTTGTATTGAAATGAAAGAAGCTTGCTATGCTGCAACACCAGCAATTCAATTAGCTAAAGATTATTTAGCGCAACGTCCAGATGAAAAAGTATTAGTTATCGCTAGCGATACTGCACGTTACGGTTTAAACTCTGGTGGCGAACCTACACAAGGTGCAGGTGCAGTTGCTATGATAATATCACAAAACCCACGTATTCTTGAACTAAATGATGACGCAGTTGCCTTCACTGAAGATGTCTATGATTTTTGGCGTCCAAGTGGCCAACCATATCCTCTCGTTGATGGTGCATTATCTAAAGATGCTTACATTCATTCGTTCCAAGAAAGCTGGAATGAATATGCTCGTCGCTACAATAAAACATTAGATAATTTTAAATCATTATGTTTCCACGTACCATTTACTAAAATGGGTAAAAAAGCACTTGACTCAATTTTAACAGATTCTGTTGATGAACAAACAAAAGCGCGCTTAACTTCTGGTTATGAAGATGCTACATATTATAATCGTTATGTAGGTAACATCTATACTGGCTCTTTATACTTAAGTTTGATTTCATTATTAGAAACACATGACCTGTCTGCAGATGATACAATCGGACTATTCAGTTATGGTTCTGGTTCTGTAGGCGAGTTCTTTAGTGGTAAAATTGTAAAAGGCTACCAAGATGCACTTGATATTCAAGGACATAAAGACCTTTTAAACAACCGTACTGAAGTTTCAGTTGAAACATATGAATCTTTCTTCAAACGTTTTGATAATTTAGAATTCGATCACGAAACTGAATTAGCTGATGAGCAAAAGAATATTTTCTATCTTGAAAGTATTAATGATCATATCCGTAATTATAATACCTTAAATTAAATCTGAAATCACTTAATCGTATCATGATTAAGTGATTTCAGATTTAAATTATCATATTTAGCTTATGCCTTTAAATTATGTGCTGAGACGTCTTAACTGAATTTAGATAAATTTATGTATATAAAAAAGCACATTCATCAAAATGAATGTGCTTTCAGAACGTAGACAAACCATTTGCTGTAAAGGCATTTGGTTTATTTTTTTATAAATATAACTTAATTTTAAAAATAAAAGTGGTCTTTCAGACCATTTCTGGCCCTTTTATGAGCCACATTGCCATTTTCTTAAGATTCATGGCAGCACAAATCAGCGTGGTATCCATGGAAACTTTTTTGATACCTCTATATCGTGTCCATCTCATACCATGCTGTTCTTTTGCATCTCCAAATCTTCTTTCAATTGTTTGGCTTCGCAATTTATATTGAGTTTTTATAGTATCAACAAATCTCAAATCTTCAACTATATCTAAATCATTTTGCCATACGTGTCGTCTTATTTGTTTGATAGCATCTTTACTCTCTGTACATTGATTTAACAAAGGACAATGACGGCATTTATTAGGATTGGATACATACAATCTGTGACCTGTTGGCATTGTTCGTTTAAATATCAATGTTTCATCGTTAGGACAAATATAATTATCATAGTATTCATCGTAGATGAAATCCTTAGTTCTAAAATAACCTGGTTTTCCTTTAGGTCTCGTGTAAGGCATTGCTGGGATAATCGTTTTTTCAAGTAAGTAATGCGCGTTAAAAGGTGTTTTGTATCCAGAATCAACAGCTAATGTGATGGGCAACATATTTTTCACTTCTAATCTTTCAATCATTGTTTTGAGTTGTGTACTATCATGAACATTACCAGGTGTCACGTGTTTATCTATGATAAAGCCGTTTCTATCTACGCAAGCATGTAAGCTATAAGCAAATTGTTTTTCGCGTTCTCCTTTTACATAGTAACCAGAGTCTGGATCAGTCGTACTTATTTTTTTACTTTTGTATTCCTTCTTCTTTTTCTTTTTTATAGGCTTTTTTCCTTGAGTTAATCTTTGTTCATTAATTTCATTATCTAATTCTTCTTGGAAATGAAGAGAATCTTTTTTCACTAATTCAGTTATATATTTATTTTTATTTGCGTTTGCCTTTATATGTGTTGAATCAATGAATAAAGATGTATGATCTATTAAATTATTTTTGATTGCGATTTTAAGAATTCTTTCAAATATTTGTTCAAATAAATCTGTATCATGAAAACGACGTGTATAGTTTTTACTAAATGTACCGAAATGAGGTACTTTATCTAAAAAGCTATAACCTAAATACCAACGGTAAGCTACGTTCGTTTCTATTTCTTTTATCGTTTGTCTCATTGACTTTATTCCAAATAATCTTTGAATAAGTAATATCTTAACTAAAATTACAGGATCAATTGATGGTCTTCCATTATCAAGACAATATTTGTCTTCGACAAGTTCATAAATGAAATTTAAATCCAATATATTATCTACTCTACGTAATAAGTGATTACTAGGAACTAATTCCGATATTGAAATCATTTCATATTGATCTCTTTTATCGATTGATTTATTCAACATTACAAACACCACCACTGTTTAATTTAAATATATTATATTATTTTTGTTTAAAAAACGGCAGTAATTTGTGCCGACTCCTGCGGGAAAAGCACTAGCCGAAGACTACAGGCTGAGGCTGTGCCCGCGGAAAGCGTGCACAAAAAAGTGCCAACAAAGTCGGAGACTTTGTCGACACTCTGAAAGCACATTCATCAAAATGAATGTGCTTTTCTTTTTATTCAATAAACAAAATCAGAGGAGATATTTGTCAATTTACGACTGTATCTCCTCTGTTTTATGTACGTATCATGTTATAACGTAATTATTTTTCTGCTTGTTGTTGTTGTTCTTGTTCAATCTTACGAGTATATGCTTCGTATCGCTCTTTATTGGGCTGTAATGTCAAACCTAGATATTTCCGTTCTTTGTTTGCATCTTTATATAAAGCAATCATCATTAATATCACTACAAAACTAAACGGCAGTGCGGATATAATGGCAGCTGATTGTAAGGCGTCTAAACCAGTATCCCCACCAGCTAATAATAAGACATATGCAATAGCTGCTAATGCTAAGCCCCAGACAATTTTAACAAAACCTGAAGGGTTTAACGTACCATGTGCAGTCTGCATACCTAATACATAAGTCGCTGAATCTGCAGAGGTAATAAAGAATGATGCAATAAGCGCTAAAGCAATGATTGAAAGGATAAACCCAAAGGGTAACTCATTAAAGATTCCAAAGAGTTGAGTCTCAGGCGGCATTTCAAATATTTTAGAGTGTGATTGACCCACTGTGATACCTGTTACACCAAAAGCACTGAACCATATAATACTGATTACTGTAGGTACACCTAATACTGCAATAATAAATTCTCTAATACTACGTCCTTTTGAAATTCGAGCGATAAATATACCAACGAATGGACTCCAACTCAACCACCAACCCCAATAATATATCGTCCAAGATTGTAACCAAGTCGCCTTTTGTTCGTTTAATGGAGCAACATCAAAACTGTTAAATACAATGGTATTTAAATAGTCTCCTGTACTGCTTGTCATCATATTTAAAATGAGTAGTGTTGGTCCCACTATAAAAACGATTACAAGTAGTAAGCCTGCTAATACCATATTTAAATTACTTAAATATTGGATACCTTTACTTAAACCACTCCACGCACTATATAAAAATAAGACAGTAACCACTGCAATAATAATACCTTGAACTAATGAATTAGCTGGTATGCCAAATAAATAATTTAGACCACCGTTAATTTGAATCGCACCTATACCTAACGAAACCGCAACACCAATTACTGTTGCAAAAACTGCTAATACATCAACAAAAGTTCCAATAGGTCCATCTACTTTATCCCCTAAGATAGGACGCAACGTTTTTGAAATTAGACCATTTTCTCCTTTACGAAACTGGGAATACGCTAGTGCTAACGCAACAATACCGTACACAGCCCAAGGATGAAAACCGTAATCCATTAACGTGCCTTGAAATGCTTCACCCATTGCAGCTTTCGTTTCTGGATCTGCTGTTGGTGGCGCTAAATAATGTGAAATAGGTTCTGACGCGCCATAAAATACTAAACCTATCCCCATACCTGCACTAAATAACATTGCTAACCATGACACCGTATGAAACTCAGGTTTGTCAGATGGCTTACCTAGCTTTAATTTACCGATTGGGCTAAATGCTAGAAACACACAAAAGCCTAATATTACAGTATATAACAACATATAATACCAACCGAATGTATCTGAAACCCAAGTAGACACACTACCTGTAATACTCCCAAATTGTTGTGGGAAAATTGCGCCAACCAAAACAAGTAATCCTATGATGGCAGCTGAATATATAAATACACTTGAAAATTGTTTTTTCTCTTTTGGCAAAATGCTCACCATCCCTTAAATTTTTAGCAAAGACGTGTAATAGAATACCATACTGAGTTAAATTATCAACTTAGTTAGAGATTTTTTACAACTTACAAGCGTATTTAAGAGTGGTTTTTGAAAAAAATAATTTACTTCTCAATACCACGGGCTCAAGGCTTCGTACTGTATTTCGGTCTATAAAATGCATCCATATCCATTTTTTCTAATTTAAGTAACTCGATTTTGGTATCAATGCCGCCACCATAACCTGTTAAGCTACCATCTTTACCAACAACTCTATGACAGGGAATGATAATTGAAATTGGATTGTTGCCTACTGCACCACCCACTGCTTGTGACGACATTTGGGTTTTACCTCTTTTTTTCCCTATTATTTGTGCGATTTCTCCATAAGTTACTGTCTTGCCATAGGGTATTTCTAAAAGTGCTGCCCAGACTTGTTCACGAAATTCCGTACCTGACGCTTTTAAAGGAAAATCAATTTCCGGAATATTTCCTGAGAAATACGCGTCTAACCAACGTTCTACTTTATCAAAGATCGGTTGTTCTGTTTCAACTAACTTATCATCATATTTTAATTCGAAATCGGTTTGATTGGGTAGCCACAAGCCAGTGATATGCTCTCCGTCAGATGTTATTGCAATGCGTCCGATAGGTGCTTGATAGTATCTTTTATAATGCATGATGCTCCCCTCTTTCTGTCCTTCTGAATTTGTTTTATCATAAATCTTTCTTGGTTTTATGTAAACCATTAAGGGAATGAGTAAGACAACTCAAGATATGTATGGGAGGCCTTTTCTATGTCTAAATCAAATCAACAAAACCCTATTAATAAAAGTGCTGATTTAAATTTTAATACACCTCAAAGATCTGAACGTCTCACAATGATTTATAAGGCACTATACCAATTAAACGATGTTGTTCTTGGCATCATATTCTTAATAGGTAGTTTTTTATTTTTTAGTGATTCTACTGTCACATTAGGTACAATACTGTTTGTAATCGGTAGTGTACAGATGACGGTTAGACCGCTTATTGCATTGTCGCATGATCTACATTTGGCACATAAATATAAAAAATCAGAAATGCATGATGAATAGTGTATTTTATCATTCAACATAACAAAGACCATTGCAACGATAACGTTACAATGGTCTTTAATTTTAATATTTACGTATTTATTTTACGTGTTGGTATGATTAATGCACTTGCTAGAACACCACAACCAACGATACAAGCACCAACGATAAAACCTGTTGTTGCCGCTGTATGTACGCTTTGTCCGCTTTGCGTAATCGCTGTGTAAATAGAAGTCATAATCGCAATACCAAAGGCGCCACCAAGTGTTGAGCCCATTTTAAATATACCAGAAGCGACGCCCACTTTTTCTGGTGGTGTAGTTGAAACTGCAGTGCTCAATGCAGGTGTTGCAAAGAGACCTGTACCCCCACCAAAAAAGACTGATGCAATTAACGCTACAACGATATATCCTGAGGTACCAAAGAACGTTAAACTAAATAATAATATACCTATTGCTGTAAATATTGGTCCGATAACCAACGCACGTTTCGCACCAAATCTTTTAATACTCTTTTCACCTAAACGCACAACAATAAGAAGTGTAATTAAGTACGGTAAAGTAAGTAAACCTGCCTGGAACGCACTAAATTTCAATCCACCTTGCGCATACATATTAAATAAAGCAATGACGCCAACGCCTGTGTTAAGTAAGAAGTTTGCAAGTACTGCGCCTATATAAGGTTTGTTTTTAAATAATTCCAAATCGATAAACGGCACTTTTTTGCCACGTTCTACTTTGAAGAACATAAATACACATATGATAAAGACAGCTAATAATACTAATGTCGGTGTACTCAGCCACCCCATTTTATACCCTTGCGTAATGACAAAACTAATACTCGCGATCATAATCACAAATATTGTCAGTCCAACATAATCAAAACGATTTGTTTTGTCTTTAATTAATTCACTTTCTGGTAAATGTTTTAATAACATCATCGCTACAAGCGATAATATAATCGACAAAATAAAAATAGATTGCCATGATATAAACGTTGCCATCGCTCCTGCAAAGAAGGATGATAAACCTGTACCACCAAACGCACCAATTGACCAAAAACTCAATGCTTTTTGTCTTTCGTCCCCTTCAAAAAAGTCATTGACGATGGAAATCGTCGCTGGCATGATAATTGCTGCTGATAAACCTTGCACAACTCTACCTAGAATCAGTAATACAACGTTACCTGAGACGATAAGCATAAGTGAACCAACGATACTTAGTATGAGTGCAATACGTGTCATCTTTACCTTACCAAATTTATCTGAAATATTACCAGCTACTACCATAAACACACCGGTAACAAATGACGTTAAACTTATAGAAATATTGACTATACCTGGACTAGCTCCAAAAGTTGACTGGATTTGAGGGCCAATATTTAAAAATGATTGGGCAAATAACCAATAAGTTAATATTGATAATACAATACCCGTCAACAATTTACCCCCTGAAATTTGTTTCATTTTTTCTACCATAAAAGCATCCCCTATGTTTGTTAATAATATAAAGTTAGAATTTCAAAAGACACTTGTATTCGTATTTTACAAATGAGATTATTACACATTTTAGTGCACGATGATTTCTTTTAAAATTTCTTACACTTTAAATATTATCATTAATTAAACATAAAGGTCAGAATTTACATGCCGTTATTTTGAATTTTCTGATAACTAATGACTATAATTTGTCATATTTTCGTGGGTATATTAACTAAAATAATTTTTTTACCGCTTTATTAAAGTATTTTTTAAAATACATTTTCTGATGTAGCCCTTTACTACTTGTAACGAAGTGAAATGACATTTGTTCAGAAATTAAGAGTTCATTTAAAATGTCTACGCCTTGCTCAGTTTGAGCTAAGATATTGGTATTGATATCTGGATGTTGCTCATCTTCAAGCATGCCAATGTACCAGTAAACATGTTCTTCTGCTTTAATAATATGTTGTTGCTTCATAAATGTTAGAAAGCCTGGATACCATATTGAAGGTGAAAGCAGTATATATGTGCCAAAAGCATCAGGTTTCTTGAATAAAGCATAAAGCGCAACTAATCCACCTAGTGACGCCCCAGCAATACTTATATCCCTACGTTGTTCAGATATATGGAAACATTTTTTTAAATAAGGCAACAATTCATCAGAAATCCATAAGATATAATCATCCGCTGCTCTATAAAATGCTTCATCCTTAACTACATCTTGCCAAGGCGCATAAATTGTATCATCATCATTTGGCAGTAACCCAACAAATATGACTTCTCGTTCAATATCCTTAAATAAATCATCGCTATCTTGAACAACGACTAAAGGATATGGACCAGCTTTACGCTTAAAATATCCTTTAGGTAATTTCACTTTAATATCATGGTGTTGAAAACGAATATTGAAATTTCTTATATTCATAGCAATCAACCCTCTTCCTATTCACCGCTTTGACCTCAGGTGATTTTATAGAAAATTATATAATTCGACATCATTTTCTTTCGCATATTCTAAAGCAAGTATTTCCAAGATATTAATGAGTGCTGGGTTACCTTTAACTTTAATATATTGGAATTTCAAATTATGTTCTTCAGCTTTAATATTTTTTAATTCTGATTCATCTAAATTTTGTTGTGCTACATAGGCTTTTCTAAATTTTGCTGTACCAGCATCTGATTTCACATTGAATTGTGCCAGCTTATCATTTAAATCTTTTTGAGTAAGTTTATATCCCGTCATAAATCCACCTGCTTGTCCTACATATAATGGTTTTTTATTTTTAAAGATAACAAAAATACCTTTTTGTTCTTGGACTGCACTTCTACTTTCTTTATCAAATGTAAGTGCCTTTGACTTATCATATTTGAATAATTTTTTTAATGGCTTATTATAATCTTCAAGCAATTCACTTAATTTTTTATCCGCATTCATTTTAATCATCCTTTTTCATTTTTTTTATTATTCTATATATACACTTTAATGTGACTACATAAACTACATGTAAAATAAGAATAAAATCATAGGCGCACAAAAATAAAGGTTGTAGCCCAGTATAATAAGCTACAACCTTTATTTGATGTTTTAATAATTTATTTTAAGTAATTGAATACCGTAACGCCTACTGCTTCAGCTGCTACGCGTAATGATTTTTCACTGATATCAAATTTAGGATGGTGATGAGGATGAATGTCACCGTTGTCAGGGGCAGCACCCGCATAAATAAATGTGCTAGGTATAGCTTTAGCATAATATGCAAAATCTTCAGATGGTGGTTGTGCTTCACATCTTTCTATACCTTTAATCGCATCTGTATCAGCATTTTCAATAGATTCTGCAACAAATTTTGTGAACTCTGGATCATTGTATAATGCAGGATAATCATCATTATATTCTAATTCGCATGTCACACCAAACATTGCCTCTAAGCCTTCAGTTAAACGTTTAACCTCTTTTTTAATCGTATGTTTGGTATCATCAGTCAAAGCACGTACATCGCCTTCTACTTCAATACTATCTTTAATCACATTAAATTGTCCTTTGCCATCAAATGAACCAATCGTTACGACGCCCGTTTCAAAAGGATTTAAGCGTCTCGAAACAATCGTTTGTAAAGCATTAACAAAATATGCACCAGCTACTATACTGTCGTTTGCCGTATGTGGTGAAGAACCATGTCCTCCTTGCCCATTCACTTTAAGTTTAAAGAAATCTCTACCTGTTTGTACATTGCCTTCACGATAATATACGTTACCAGATGGCATATGACTCATCACATGGACGCCTAATACATGGTCGACTCCATCTAAGACACCATCTTTAATCATCGCTTGTGCACCGCCTGGAGGCACTTCTTCAGCAGGTTGATGAATAACAACAACTTTACCTTTAAATTGATCCTTCAGTTCGATAAGTGTTTCAGCAAGAATTAACATGTATGCTGTATGTGCATCATGACCACAAGCATGCATCACGCCTTCATTTTTTGAAGCAAATGCTAACCCCGTGTCCTCTTGAATTGGTAGAGCATCAAAATCAGCACGTATTGCTATCGTCTTACCAGGTTTCCCACTATCGATTGTCACCTTCAAACCATTCGGACCTACATTCGTTTCCACTTCACAATCTTTATCTTTATAAAAATCTTCAATATACTTAGGCGTTTCTTCTTCGTGGAAAGATAACTCAGGATATTGATGAAGATAGCGGCGTATCTCAATCATTCGGTTTTCTTTCTCTTTCAATATATCTATTAATTGTTTCACCATGACAATTCCTCCTATATTAAATATATTTAACTTATTTATATTATATACTTTTTGAGTGTAATTTATGTGTTAGACCCTTTGGTAAATGACGTAGATGTGATGCTTCTTTAAATGATAGAAGCATAATCAATATAATCATCAACAATAAAAATATCACCTTTCTGGTATCCATATATTTCATTCTATTTCCATACCGTCAATCTACTTCTCAGCACTAACACAAAGCGTAATCCATCCTTTATGCTGCTGTTACATTGTTTGGTTCATTAAAAATTAAAAAATAAAAATCCGGCTATAATCTATGCTATTTTATTGATCTTTGGACAAAAAAACTGCCAACAAAATCCGGGATTTTGTTGGCAGTAAGAGATGCTCTTAATAATTAAGCATCTTAATATAATTAAACTTATTTTTTATTAATCGTTTTCTCGATTAATTCATTCAACTTGTTAATGTTTTTACTTTGTTGTGCTAACAGTGACATAACGTCTTCATCTTTGTTTTCTGTACTTGATGTTGTATGACGTTCTGTACTGTTATCTACATTGTTAGCATCATTATTATCGCTGTAATAATGCGGTTGTTTTTTACCTGCTTGATAGTCTTCTAATGCTTGATATAAGAAATCTGTCTGCGCCGTTTGTTGCGCAATCTCGTCATATAACATTTTAGTTTTTCTATCAACTGGAATTTCATTGTTATTTTTAGTTGTTGTAGTTGATTGTTGGTGAATGTTGAATGTACGATCATAACTTTCTTTTGATGCGCTGAATTTTTGAGCAGGCATCATACTTTGTAATTCATGACCTTCAATATCTACACTTGGTAAAATTCTGTTTAACCACGCTGGCATATACCAAGATGCTTTACCAAACAACTGTGTAAGTGCAGGTATCAATAGTAAACGCACGATAAATGCATCGAATAACACACCGAAACCGAGTGCTATACCCATTGATTTAATCATCACGTCATCTTGGAAGACAAATGCGATGAACACACTGAACATAATCAATGCTGCAGCTACCACAACTGGGCCACTTTCTTTAATACCTACTTTGATAGCATGTTCATTGTTTCGTGTCTTACTGTATTCTTCATGAATACGTGACATTAGGAACACTTCATAATCCATTGCGAGACCAAATAATAAACCGATTGTTATCACTGGTAAGAATGCGAGTAATGGTCCTGTAGTGTCAACACCAAATAGACCAGACATAAATCCTTCTTGCATAATTAATGTCGTAAAGCCAAGTGTTGCTACTAATGATAATACAAACCCTAGTACTGCTTTCAATGGAATAATGATTGAGCGGAATACTACCATTAATAGAATAAATGCTAACGCTACAATGACACTCGCAAATAATGGAATTGCTTCATTTAATTTTTGAGACATATCAATGTTGATTACACTTTGACCAGAGACTTCTGTTTTGAAATCATATTTATCTTTTGCATCATCATTATAATCTCTTAAATCATGGACTAAATCATTGGTAGATTGCGCGTTAGGTCCTTTTTCAGGAATTACAGCAACTAAGGCATAATCTTTACTATCACTTAGTTGTGGAGGCGTCGCCATATCCACGTTATCCATATCATTAATATCTTTTGTCATATCTTGTAAATCTTTTTGTAATGCTTGAGGATCATCTTTCTTATCTTTAACATTCACAAGCATAGCAATTTGACCATTATAGCCTTCGCCAAATTTGTCAGAAATAATATCATATGCTTTTTTCTGTGTTGTATCTTCCGATTTCATACCATCGTCTGGAATGCCTAAGCGCATATCACTAATTGGAATTGCTGCTACTACTAAAATAATAAGACCAATTAAGACTGCAGCTAAAGGTTTACCTACAACAAATTTTGACCAAGCTGTATCAACATCGCCTTCAAATTCTGATTTACTTTGTTTAGGCTTAATACTCTTATGGAAAATACTGATTATTGCAGGTAATAATGTTAATGCACTAATTACCGCTACTAATACGCTAATAGCTGATGCATAACCCATGACTGCTAAGAAGTCTATGCCAACGAGTGCTAACCCACAAACTGCAATAATTACAGTTACACCAGCAAAGATAACAGCACTACCTGCTGTGCCTACAGCTAAACCGATAGCTTTAATATGATCTGGTTCTGTCTTCACTATTTGACGATATCTAAATAGTATAAACAGTGCGTAATCTATACCTACTGCAAGTCCAATCATAACGGCTAACGTCAATGTAACGTTTGGAATATCAAACGCGTAAGTAAGTAATGAAATAATTCCTACACCTGTACCTAAGCCAAGTAATGCACTAATGATTGGCATACCTGCAGCAATAAATGAGCCAAAAGTAATTAATAGTACGACGAATGCTACGATAATGCCTATTACTTCTGAAGCACCACCAATTTCAGTAGATTCCATGCCTGTACCCATTAATTCAGCTTGTACGTTATGTTTGTCTTCTAATTTTTCAACTTCATCTTTCACATTATCTTTAGAATCTGCTTTTAAAGCTGTAGCAGACACATCATAATTGACATCTGCAAAAGCAGTTGTTTTATCTTTACTTATTTGTTTATTATCATAAGGATCTGAAACATTCTTGATATCATCATCATTGTCTTTGATGTCATTCAATGTGTCTTTGATATCTTTAGTCATGTCTTCCTTAACTATGCCGTTCTCAGAATCGCTTTTAAATACAATCCTTATTTGAGCTTTTTCACTATCCTGGTTAAATTCATCTTCAATTTTTTTGTTAGTATCGAGTGACTCTAAACCATTCATAGTGATGTCATTATCAAATTTAGGTGAACTTATTGTAAGCGGTATAATAATTGCTACGAGTAAAACGACCCATGCAACTACACTCCACCATTTATGTTTTGCAATAAACGAACCTAATTTATACAAAAACTTTGCCAAACTATTGCCTCCTAATTTAATCAACGTTATAGTTTATACATATAGTGTAGATTATTTATATTAACATTTTACAAGCTCAGCCGCATTATAAAAAGAACTAATTATGCGAATGTGTCTATTTAAACTACAAAAAAGGAGAAGTGTAGAATGAATGAAAAAGATCTTCGTGTTATTAAAACCAAACGCGCGCTGTCTAAGAGCTTTTATGATCTCTTAGAAAAACAACCCTTTTCAACAATTACTGTAAACCAAATTTGCAATGAAGCTTTGGTACATCGAACAACTTTTTATAAACATTTTTACGATAAATATGACTTACTCATTTATTTAATTACTTATTTAATGAAAGATTATTTTTCAATTGATTTTAAAGAACGTATTAACAATCCATTTACTATTATGGAAAAAACAATAACAGATATCGATGAACTTAACAAAGTTAAAGAAAAGCAAATAGAAGACAAAGATTTTGAACGAACGATTACAAATTATTTCATCCGTGTATTACAAAATGACATTAAAGATAATATGTCACGTATTTCTGTAGATCCGAGTGTTCCAATCGAACTGATTTTTTATGTATATGGCGCAAGTTTATTTGGTTTTATGGAGTGGATGCGCGACCACAATATCAAACGTCCCGCACACGAAATAGATGAAATCTTTCATAAAATGATTAATATCAAAGTAAAGACGTAAAACAATAAATTCACACCAAAAAGCCTCTCACTGCAAAGCAATGAGAGGCTTTTAAATTATTTTATAATTTTAATTAGAACATTTCTGAAGCGACTTTTTGTTCTAAGAAGTTTAATAGATAGTCTGGGCTACCTGTTTTAGCGTCAGTACCTGACATTTTGAAACCACCGAACGGGTGATAGCCAACAACTGCTGCAGTACATCCACGGTTAAGGTACAAATTACCTACATCGTATTCTTCAACTGCATGAATCCAGTTTTCACGATTATTAGTAATTACAGCACCTGTTAAGCCATAATCTGTATCGTTAGCAATGTCTAATAGTTCTTCAAAGTCATTACCTTTAACAAAGCCAACAACTGGGCCAAAGATTTCTTCTTGCATGATTTGGTCTCTTGATTTTAAGTCTGAGATGATTGTAGGTTCAATAAAGTATCCAGTAGTACCATCCGTACCACCACCGAACTCTAATTTACCTTCTTTACTGCCAATTTCAATATAATTTTTAATTTTGTCGAATTGTTTTTTATTAATAACTGGTCCCATGTTCGTGTTATTCTCAGTATTGCCTAATGTTAAATTCTTAGTTAATTCAACTGATTTTTTCAATACTTCATCATATACATCTTTGTGTACGATTGCACGAGAACATGCTGAACACTTCTGTCCTGAGAAACCAAATGCAGAACTTACAATAGATTCTGCTGCTAAATCAGTGTCGATATCTTTATCAACTACGATTGCATCTTTACCGCCCATTTCAGCAATAACACGTTTTAAGAACTTTTGTCCTTTTTGTACTTTTGCAGCTCTTTCAAAAATTCGAGTACCTGTAGCAAGTGAACCTGTGAAAGTTACAAAATGCGTGTGTACACTATCTACAAGATAGTCACCGATTTCTTTTGGATCGCCTGGTACAAAGTTAACAACACCTTTTGGTAATCCAGCTTCTTCTAAAATTTCAATTAATTTATATGCAGTTAATGGTGTATCTTCTGCTGGTTTTAAAAGTACTGTGTTTCCTGCAACTACTGGCGCTAATGTCGTACCAGCCATAATTGCAAACGGGAAGTTCCATGGTGGAATTGTAACGCCAGTACCAATTGGTTTATAGAAGTATTTATTATGTTCTCCTTCTCTATCCAATGTTGGTTTACCGTCCGCTAATTCCATCATTGATCTCGCATAGTATTCAATGAAATCAATACCTTCTGCTGCGTCACCTACAGCTTCATCCCATGGTTTACCTGCTTCGTAAACCATCACTGCTGAGATTTCTTCTTTACGACGTCTAATAATTGCCGATACTCTAAGTAAAAATTCAGCACGATCTTTGTGTGACCATTTCTTCCATGATTTATAAGCTTCATTTGCAGACTCAAATGCTTTATCTACATCTGATTGAGTTGCTCTTGAAACTTCTGCAATAACTTCAGTAGTATTGGCAGGGTTGATAGATTGATACGTATCTTTTGTGAATATTTCTTCCCCATTAATTACTAAAGGAATTTTTTGATTTAATTCACCTTTAACTTTCTTTAAAGCCTCTTTAAATGATTCTACATTTTTACTGTCTGTAAAATCGATACCTGGTTCATTCTGATAATTAACTACCATTTTTCTACCCCCATGTAAGTTTGTAAATAGAAAACACAAATGGAATTATTCCATTCTTAATTTTATTGTATATGTATCACACCACAAATGCAATCGCTTACAATCACTTTTTTTTAATTAAATCGTATCTAACCTATTTCGCATTATTCCCTAAAATTTGCTATTATATGCATTGATATTTATTGTTGTTATTGTATAAATAGTAAATGTTAATTTAATAAATTTTATTCTAATATTTACACTGAATTCTCATTACGTATGTTACTATTTAAACTTAAATATAATCATATCAATATTTATTTCAAAAATAAAAGAACAATCGAGAGGTTAAGCTATTTATGAAAACATATACGTCTGTTATTTTTTGGATGCGTACCATAGCTTGTTTAAGTATTGTTCTCATTCATTCGATTACAACCACGTTTTCCAAGATGGATTTTGTGGGACATGGCACTGCCATTAGAATATTTCAATTATTGCTAATGTTTAGTACGCCGTTATTTGTATTCATTTCAGAATTTTTATTAGCGAAAAATTATCATGTTAAAACAAAACCAGGTTTCTTTAAAAACAAATTGATTTATTTAGGTATCCCATATATCGTGGTTAATCTAGCTATCTCATATTTCTATTTTGAACCTAAGACATTAGAAGATTACTTTGGACATGTTTCAAATACGATGTTTTACGGTGGTGCTGTGACATACTTTATTGTAATTATTTTCCAATTCTATATATTACACATTCTCTTTGCTAAATACATCATCAAATGGAAACCTATTCCTGTAATTATTGGTGCAACAATATTCGCCACATTGTATTGGGCATTTAGAGAATTTGTACCCCCGTCAGAAAATCCAATTTTAGGATTGTTTTGGGGAAGAGAAGGTTGGATGCTCTTTTTAGGTTGGATTAGTTATTTCTTACTTGGTTTTTACACAGGCATATATTATGAGTCTCTCATGAAGAATATTAAAAAATATACTTGGCTTATTGTTTTTGGCACAATCTTGTCAGCGGGTATATTAATTAGTAACTATTTATTCGGTGTTAGTACTTGGGTAGAATATAAACGCTTTGATATACCATTTTATGTCACAATGGTGATCTTGCTATTTTTCTTATTCTCATCCTATGTAAAATATGTACCAAAATTCGTATTATTTATAAGTAACTACTCATTCTGTATATATTTAGTTCATTACTTCTTTGTCCATGATTTAGGTTTATTGAGAGCGGATAGTTCATTAAGAAACATTGCTTTCACTTTCATCCTCACAGTTACAATATCAGTTTGTTTAGCGTATGTATTCAACTTATTCAAACTCGGAAAATTTATGGTAGGTGGTATTGGACACATCAATTATGACAAAGTATACGAAAGTTATAAACACGGCAAAATGGATTAGTAAACTAACAAATTATAATGAAAAATTATATATAAAAATGCAATAATTAAAAGAGGACTAGCTAATTGTAAAATACAGCTAGTCCTCTTTCTTTATTTAATTATTCATAGTGTTACCGTTCATCAACTTACGTTCACCATGAAAGTCTCCCATTTAATTTCTTAAAATGACTTTGTTCCATTTTTATTTATCTTTACGATCTTGGCGACGTTGATACGTATGTTCACCAGAAGTCGATGCTTCTTCTTTATCATCGCCTAGTTCCCCTTGCTCTGTAAAGTCTCTGTCATCAGAATGTTGTTCAGGTGATTCATCTTTTAATTCAGCATTTCGCTCTTGATAATGATTGTCTGTATTGCTTCTATTATTTGAATGATTAACGCCTTCATAGTTTGGTTTATGGGCTTTTCTTACTAATAATAAAATACCAGCTACTAACCACAATAATGCGGTAATCCAATTAAATGTAAATACTGTAACAATTGCAATTAATATCAGTACTACACCTGATACCTTAGGAATTTTATTGATTAATAATGCAAATATAATTGCGATAATTGTACATACGATAACGGCCCCTAAAGCTATAATAAACAAACTACTCGCCATCTCTAATAATTGTGACGGTGTCATTTGACTTGATAACTGGTTAAATTCTTGACTATTATT
Source organism: Staphylococcus caseorum (assembly GCF_049943195.1). Lineage (NCBI taxonomy): Bacteria > Bacillati > Bacillota > Bacilli > Caryophanales > Staphylococcaceae > Staphylococcus > Staphylococcus caseorum. The sequence goes on along the minus strand of NZ_JBNFUA010000001.1, from coordinate 2,769,520 downwards.
CATTGATTGTATGAGTGAGTCTTTCACACTCGCATCATTTAAAAATGGCGTTACGATAGCCATTAAAAATATTAAGATAAACTGTAAGATAATGCCTACCCAGGTTAATATTTTTTCCACAGTTCTTTTCATAATTTTCCTCCTCAGGAATTTACTTCTTGCTTCATTGATTCTATACCCCACACAAATAACGTTATGCAATCTTATGACTACTCAATCTATTCTATTGTATTTAAACCTTAAAACAAACAAATTTAGTCCAATGAATATCAAGATAATAATAAGGGTATCTAATTATTACCTAAATAAACAAAGGAATGATTAGAAAACGCCATGAATAATAAACATAAAAGAAAAACAAAAAATCGTAATTTGGTCTATATTATCTCAGTAGCTATCATTTTACTCATCACTTTAGTTGCTGGTATTTTCCCAAAGGGGTTTGGAACATACGCACAACAAGTTTATGACTACATATCAAATTCTTTCGGATGGTTATTCTTAGTTATTATTTTTATTTTAGATATCTTTTTAATAGCGCTAGCTGTATCGCGTTACGGACGCTTTAAATTAGGTAAAGATGATGAAGAACCTGAGTTTTCTATGCATTCTTGGATTGGGATGTTATTTTCAGCAGGCTTAGGTGTAGGGATTGTCTTTTGGGGCGTGGCTGAACCATTAAGTCATTATTTACATTCCCCCTTCCCAGGTACGGTCGCAGATGAGTCCGCCGAGTCTACAAGAGTAGCAATGGGTTATACATTCTTCCATTGGGGGATTTCACAATGGTCTATATTCGCAATTGCCGGACTCACGGTTGCTTATTTCCAATTCAGAAAAAATCGTGACGGACTCATTTCAACAGCGATGGAGCCTGTATTTGGCGAAGCATATAAGCGTCCTTACAGAAACATCATCGATATTTTAGCTATTATTGCGACAGTGATGGGTATCGCAACTTCAATAGGATTAGGTATTATGCAAATTAGCGGCGGGTTAGAACATGTCTTCAACGTACCTAATAATAATATTACTAAAATCACAATTACTGTTTTAATGGTAGCTATTTTCTTAACTTCGGCAGTAACTGGTTTAAATAGAGGCGTTAAATGGCTAAGTAACATAAATATAGGCTTAGGTGCCTTACTCCTTATCTTTATGTTCATTTTTGGTGATTTAAAATTTATTTTCGAATCATACACTTTAGCAATTGGTGATTATTTGCGCCATTTTATTGAATATAGTTTACGTATTAGCCCATACACTGGAGACAATGGCTGGATTCAACAATGGACAGTCTTCTATTGGGCATGGGTGATTTCATGGTCGCCATTTATCGGGGGATTCGTTGCGCGCGTTTCACGGGGACGTACGATAAGAGAATTTATTGTTGGCGTACTCATTATTCCACCACTAATTTCATTTACTTGGATTGCTGGTTTTGGGGGCACCGCAGTTAAAATTGCACTCAACGAGAATGATAATATTGCTAACGTTGTAGATCAAGACTATACCGTAGCCTTGTTTGAATTATTGTCTAAATTCCCTCTTGCTGACATTACGAGTGCTTTAGCAATCGCACTGATATTTATATTTATTGTCACAAGTGCTGATTCAACAACACATATTGTCTCGGGCATGGCAACAGGTGGCATAGCAAATCCTAAGACGAAACACAAAATAATTTGGGGCGTTTTAATCGGGACAATTTCAGTATCTATGACAATTGCTGGTGGATTAACAAGTTTACAAACCGCCTCTGTCGTCACTGGGCTCCCGTTCTCTATTATCTTACTCTTAATGATTGTGTCACTGATGCGTGCGTTACGTAGAGAACCAACGAAACATTTTAAAATGACACATATAGATGATGACAAAGATTATTCAATTCCACTTGAACAGCGTGAAGATGAGAATACTAGCGATTCAAAAGATGATTCAGCAAATGATAAACAAAGCACTATTAGTAATGATAAAGAAACTGAATCAAACAAAGAACATAGAAAAGATAAAAAACACGAAAATAATAACGACAAATAAAATGATCCCCCTCCATTCTCTAACTAATGGAGGGGGATTTTTATAAACTTGGAATATACATATATTTAACTGTTATGACTTATTTTTGCTAAACTAACGATAAGTCTTAAATTAAGGGGATGGTTTTATGAATTTAGATAATATACAACCACATAAATTAAGAGAAATGATTAGTAATGGCGAGCTTACTGATCCTACAAGTGGTATGTCTAAAGGTTACGTACAAGCTAATGTCGTTATTCTACCTTCAAGCTATGCATATGATTTTTTAAGGTTTTGTTTTAGAAATCCGAAAACATGTCCACTTTTAGATGTATCAGAAAAAGGTTCTACCACATTTCCTTTCTACGGAAAATATGCAGATATTAGCACAGAAGTGGCAGAATATCGCGTCTATCGTTATGGAGAGCTTGTTGAATCACCAACAAATGTCACACATCTATTTAATGATGATATGGTTAGCTTTTTAATCGGTTGTAGTTTCACCTTTGAACATGCGCTATTAGAAGCCGGCATTCCGATTCGACATATTGAAGAAGAGCACAACGTACCTATGTTCATCACTGATATACCTGCAGAACCAAGTGGCGAATTCACAGGTAATATCACCGTAAGCATGCGCCCTATGACAATGCAGCAAGCCATTAAAGCAACTGAAATTACTTCGCGTTTTAAAAATATGCATGGGACTCCACTACATATTGGCGACCCGTCTAAAATAGGTATTGATAATATTACAAAACCTGATTTTGGAGAACCTGCCACAATAAAAGAAAATGAAGTTCCTGTCTTTTGGGGATGTGGTGTGACACCACAATCTATCGCTCTAGATGCGAAGCCAGAATTGATGATAACCCACGCACCAGGACATATGTTTATTACAGATATACTTAATAGTCAAATCAGTGATTAATAACTAGTTAGCTATTACTGTTTCAACTATCTCAAAAATAAAAGGACGTTTAGATTTCATTTGAAAAATCTAAACGTCCTTTATTCATCAATATTTTATAGTTCAACGCATTACAGCGTATGTTTTAACGGGATTCTATATCCTCTTGCGTTACAATTGGATAATTTTTGAAAATTTTAGAACATACATAGCCTACAATTAGACCAATAACAGCGATAATTGCGCCATAAATGAAAATTTTCAATGGATCATTAAACCCAAACATGACTAAGAAACCAGCTAGTGGTGTTGCCGTACCAGTTGCATCATTTACCATTCCAGAAGAAGCGATAACCGCACCTGCCAATGCACCACCTATAAAATTCGCAGTATATATTGGAACGGGATTCGCCGATACAATATCTGCTTGAGATAGCGGTTCAATACAAACAGCAATTCTTGATTTACGATCACCTAATTTCAATTTATTAAACATTGTGCCGTTAATAAATGATGATGAGAAAGAAACCATAGCAGCAATTGCCATTGGCATACCAGTCAGACCAAGTAATGCCGTTAAAGCCATAGAACTTAACGGTGCTGTTCCTACTACTGTAATAACACCACCAAGAATAATACCCATAATAATTGGGTTGATTTCTGTAGAACTTTGAATGATGTCACCTATTTTTAACAATGAATTATTTACTAATGGGGTAATACCCGTCGCAACTAATCTTGCTAATGGTGCAATAATTAAAATACCTACGATCAAATCTATACCATCTGGTACTTTTCTTTCCGCATATTTCATTAGATAACCAACAACATACCCAGCTACGAAACCAGGTATTAAATCTAGCCCTCCACATGACGCAGCTATAACTAAAGCATATACAGGTGAAACACCGATAGCTAATGCTACAAGTCCAGCTGCAGCTACACCGCCAAGACCTCCAGCAGCATCACCAAGTTCACCTAAAAATTTAATACCTAATAGGTCGCCACCTACGTATTTATGAAATGCCTCAACTAAGAATGTTGCTATTGCAGCATTTGCTAAAGCACCCATTGCACGCATACCCATAGGTGCTCGATATGTAAACAGTGTAAATAACGCTAATACTACAACTAAAAACAAAGTTCCAATTAATATATCCATCTTTGAAATGCCTCTTTCCTTTTCTTGAAGTAGTTATGTTTTCTGTGGAAATAATTGTTTCAATTCTAACTATAAGCGGATTTATCGATTCCTTTCTAAAAATCAGATTCATCTATCTTATATATTAATCTACAATTATACTACTTACCTTTTCACTCACATTTTATATCTTAACACATTTCACTATTATATTCCGAACAATTTTATTATTTTAAATTTAAGCTCCGCGGAATATTTTTCTACATTGTTTTAATTTGTTTTTTAATATTACACGATTTAATGATAATGACTATTGTAGATTATTTTTATATTTCATGATTATTTACACTATGTACAAGAAAAAAGCGGTGGTAACATCCATTACGTAATGAATGCTATCATCGCTTTTTATCTATTAATTATCTATTTTACTGATAGGTTTAGCTGGCATCCCGACTGCTACTACATTTGCTGGAATATCTTTCGCCACAAGGCTACCTGCCCCAATGACTGCTCCATCACCAATCGTAACACCGGGTAAAACTACAACATTGCCCCCTAGCCACACATGATTTCCAATGAAAATCTTTCCGCCATCCATAAAATAACAATCATGATTTACAAATACGTTATTTCCTAAAAAAACATTATAGCCATAATCTACTTGGAATGGGCTTAATATTTCTAAATTATCTGGCTTGTCATTGAGTAAGTCAGTTAAAATTGCATTGCGTTTTTCTGAATTGCTCGGCTTTGTGTGGTTTAATTCAAAGCAAAGATCTTTCGCTTTATTTCTTTCAACATCCAAAGCTTCATCAAAGTTAGCGTCATACCATTCACCTGCTAACATCTTTTCTTTTTCACTCATACATTTACCCCTCCCTCACTAAATTTCGTCAAATACACCTACGTATTCTAGCACCTTTTACAATTTATCCTAGTTGGATAAGTAATTGATACATTATTGTTCCGGCATAATTACCTATTACATAACCCAATGTGCCAATAATAAGTATCGGTCCCACTAAACCAGACCAGCCTTTTCCAATAGCTAATGCTGCTGCAGTAGTAGGTCCTCCCGCAGTTGCATTACTTGCTAACAATATTTCTTCAATTTTAAATTTAAAGAGCTTACCTAAAATAAGACTTAAACCTAAATTGAAAATCAAAATAATAATGACAAAAACAAACAACAATGGTGCAGTTGTAATAATTGTAGCAAATGAAGCCGGTGTACCAATGACTACAAAGAATATATAAATAAGGAAAGTACCGATTTCTGATGCACCTGCTAACTTCTCAAAGAAATCTCCCCAGACAGCAACAACGATTAATGTCAATGTTGTTAATAATAAATATGAATCACCAAAAAAAGATACAATAATTGTTAATATGAGATTACTTTTAGGTACCCATAGTTGTATCAATTCTGCTATTTTGAAACTAACTGCCACAAGCGCAATCGCACTTGCCATTGAAAATGCAATATCTAATAATTGAATTTTTTTCGGTTGCCAAAATGACTGATGTGTCTCAGGTGTCGTTTCAGTTTTATAATTAGTAGTAAAATGTTTTTTTATCCAAGGCATTGATGGAAGGGCTATAAGTAATATGAAATACAGTGCCATAACACTGTTATCAGCAACTACTGTCGAAGAAACCATGTCTCCAGGTGTTTGAAATTTAGAACTCAAAGCTGCAAAATTCACGCCACCGCCAATGTAACTTCCAGTCATCATGGCACCTATTTTAGAAAGATAAGGTATCCATTGATTTAAAGTAAGAAATGCGACCACTGTACCTATCATTGTCCCTACTGAAGCAATCATGAAAATGAATAATAATCGTCTACTTTCTTTCCATATCTTTAAAATATTTGAACTGAATAATAATAATGGAATAGAAAGTGGCACGATAAAATCCCATACCGTGTCATACACTGGTGAACTCGTTGGTATCACTTTAAAGTTTGATAAGAGCATTGCCCCCACCAGTGCTATAATTGCTCCTGAAATTGTACTTGCCCACTTGTATCGCTGTTCTAGGAATAAACTAACTGTTGCCCAAACTATAATAATAGCCCATAACGTCCACGTGTCATCTTTAGCTATAAGTGCACCTAATACCATGAACTTCCCCCCTTGAAATAAATTTTTATTTTAAGATATTAAATACATTTTAACAGCATTTTTCATTAATTTTTATAATTTTCTGAAAAAATACATTGTTTTGCTCTTTTTAAATTGATATTCTTGCAACTGTAGACAATAACAAGGGGGGATTTTTGCATATGAAAGAAAAAATTGGTTTAATCTTAGGACCATCACTTTTCATCATTTTTTATTTTATACCTAGTATTACAGGTTTAGCGGATGAACCACGTGCTGTTCTTGCAGTCACACTTTTTGTGGCTACATGGTGGATTACAGAAGCAATTCCCATACCTGCTACATCACTCATTCCACTGATATTACTACCTTTAAGTGGTGGTACAAATGAACAAGTAGCTGCGAGTGCTTATGCTGATCCAATCGTATTTATGTATATGGGTGGCTTTATTATCGCACTGGCAATTGAAAAATGGAATTTACATAAACGAATTGCTATGACCATCATTTCTTTGATGGGTTCAAATAGTAATCGTATTATTTTAGGTACAATGATTGCAACTGCATTTATTTCAATGTGGATTTCCAATGCAGCAACTGCACTCATGATGTTGCCAATTGCTTTAGCATTAATAAAAGAAATTAAAGATGCACAATTCCTCAAACCAGAATCAGCGCACAAATTCGGGAAAGCATTATTATTAACTGTCGCTTATTCTGCATCTATCGGCGGCTTAGCAACGCTTATTGGTTCAGTACCAAATGCAGTTTTCGCAGCCATCGCTTCCTCTACTTTAAATAGAGAAGTGTCCTTTGCGCAATGGATGTTATTCGCCTTACCATTAACAATTATATTGTTAATCATTTTATACTTATTAATGACAAAATGGTTATTTAAAATTGAAGACTCCGATAAAATATCATCAGATTTTGCAAAGAAATCTTTACATGATTTAGGTCCGATGAGTTTAGAGGAAAAATTAACAGGTATTGTTTTCCTTTTCGTTAGTATCTTGTGGATTGGTGGCGGTCTCTTGCCTGCTTCCTTAAACTTATCAGACACAGTTATAGCAATGTTAGGTGCTGTGTTACTCTTCCTTATTCCCGCTAAGTCATCTAATGGCGCGTTACTCGTATGGAATGACATGAGTAAACTACCATGGGGGATATTGTTATTGTTCGGTGGTGGCTTATCCTTAGCTGCTGCATTTGAAGATTCAGGACTGACAAAATGGTTTGGTGGTATGTTAGGTTTCGTCGAACCTTTACCATTAATTCTTGTTGTTATCGTATTGACGACAGCTATTTTATTCTTAACAGAAGTGATGTCTAATACAGCTGTTTCTAATATGTTAATGCCAATCAGTATTGGTTTAGCCGCAGCAATTAGCCAAGACCCATTTATTATTATGGGAATTGTCGCAGTATCCTCAACCTGCGCATTTATGTTGCCAATTTCAACACCACCAAATGCTGCTGTATTTAGTTCTGATGAATTAGAAATGCAAGACATGGTTAAAGCTGGATTTATTTTAAACATGTGTGCAATTGTTATCATCTCACTATTCGTATATTTCTGGTTACCTATTGTATTCGGTTTATAAATAGACGTTACTTAATAGTTTGTAACGTCGTGATACATCTAAGGTATGATATAATTTCGATACTAGGGACGCATGTCACAAAGTACAAAACGGTATAGAATAAGTATATAAACTTATAGAAGGAGTCATTTATTATGAAGACAATCATTAAAGGGGCCATCGCAGTATTACTGATATTAGGCGTAGTTAAAACATTCCAAGACCATGACGTACAAGCAGAAGTAGTTAATTATTATAACCAAGCTAAAAATGGTGAATTACTTCAAAGTATAGAAAGTGTGAATTTCGATTCATTAAAGCACTTACAATTAGATGATCTTATCCCTTCTGATTTCTTTTAAAGTTTATCAACTTTCTTCTAGATAATTACAGAACAAACGTTATCTGATATGCTGGGTGTCAATCTTGTCCCAATTTCGTATCGATAGTGTAATTGTTTTACCTTATTAACATAAATTTCAACAAATAGATTTTCCAAGACGACCTTCAAACGAATAAATTAAGCGCATCTCCTAATATTTAAAGGATATGCGCTTTTTTTGTGGGAAAATATAAATTTTTAAAGGGTAAGTGTAAAAAAAGCATAATGACATATTTCGATAAAAATTATATAGTAAAATAAAATAATACAAAAACAGGCTATGTAAATGAAAAAGACTATTATAAGTATTTTATTGTATTTAGCAATAGTATTAGGCTCTGGAACAATAGCAAATGCAGCAACTATCTATGCACAAGGTGGAATTTGGAATTATGGAGTAGGAAGCAAATATGTTTGGTCATATTACAGTAATAATTATAAAGCACATGGCTCTACAGCAGTGGGTAAATATAAATCCTATAGCGGAAAAACAAGAGCAGGTATCCAAGCTAGAGCATCTGCTCCAAAATCATTCTTCGTAAATAGAACATATTACAACGTTTACTAATAATAGCAAGGAAATGAATACAAATTGCATTCATTTCCTTAATTGATGAGGTACTGTATGAAAATAATAAAATTGACCTTAGATATTATAACGCTTTGTATCATTACTATATTAGTCCTGATATTCACATTAAGAGAAGAGGAAGAATTATTACCTGGTAGTCATACCATATTAAACATTTCTGCTTGGAATTATAGTCACAATAAGCAAGAAATTTATAAAACAATTGAATCCATTTCCCAAAAGGAAAATATAACAATCTATAAATCTATATCAAATACGAATCAAGACACATACAAATATATATACTCATTTAACGAAGAAAAACCAAAATTCCAAAATCATATTAAGTATAAATATATCAACTACGATACCCTTCTTAGTAAAGATGTCCGAGGGAATTATTTTGTAATAGGAGATTCATTTGATTCCGATAATATTAAACAGCTACTACAGGAAAAAGGCGTAGATTCAGAAATACTTAGTTTAAATAAATTCGTCTTATTTTTATCTGTCATAAATGATAAGGGGCTGCTATTCCCTATGGTTTCAATATTAATACTTTATATTTTTTATTTTTTACAAATAGCCAATATAAAATTCAAAGAATATGGTATTAAAAAATTACATGGTTATTCAATTTCAAAAATAATGTCTGAAGATATACGTAAGAAATGTTTATACTACATTTTCTTATTAAGTTTCTTTTTAATTTCTATAATAATTTTATCACTAGCATTGGACATTTCAGACAATACTTTTATTTTTATAGTACGTGTTTTCTTAGGCATAATCATTTTATTCAGCGTACTTTTTTTAATTTCACTTTGCTCTTATACACTATTTATAAAAACAGATATACCACTAATTATCAAAGGCAAAAAACCCTATACATTATTACGAATGATAACTGTATCGTTCAAGATAATTATTCTAATTGTATTAGCAATTTTGTTAGTACAAAATTTAAGTTCATATCATGAATTGAAAAAGATTAAAGAAACTGAAAAGTACTGGACAAAGTTAGATAATTATTACGTTATTGAAGTTGCACCACTTAAGTACACTCATTCAGAAGAAAGTGATATATCCAAAAAATTTCATAAATTAATCTCAAATACTGAAGCAAAACATGAATCATTACTTATTAGACACAATAATTTATATCATCCCCACCCTACGAATTACACTCCCGAAAATGGTAATGTTGTTTTTTTAAATAGCAATTTCGTAGATTTCTATAATAGTGCATTTAATAAACGATTGGAGCTTTCCAATTCTAAAAATACAATTGACTTATTATTACCAACTAAAGCGCATAACTTTAAAAAAGAAATTAAAAAAGATTTCAAAGATTGGATTAACTTCCAACAGGATAATAATCGAAATAAAGAAATTAACATGAAACAAACAAATGATAACTTTGAAATATACACTTTTGATACCAGATCTAGTTTAAAAAATAATTTTAGTAAAAACCCTCTAGTTGTATTAATAGATGCAACAGACCTAGGAGATAACTTTTATTATTCATCAGTCACACAAGGTAGTTACTTGTTTAAAGATTTTAAAAATACCAATAAACATTTGAAGGAATATGGATTAGAAGATGTTGTAAATGGCATTACAAATTACAAAGACATCGTATTAAAGGATTTTAAAGCACTTAACATAAAAATGCTTATTATATCTATTTCAATACTTTTATCTTTTATCACACTGGTATTAACAATAATTTTTGATATCCAACAATACTTTGAAAAAAACATGAAATTTTTAATGATAAGAAAAATACATGGTTTCAATTTGATTAAAAATCATAGTGAATACTTACTATTGAGTAATGGTTTAGTCATTTTAGTTGGTGTTATATCTATAGCAGTTATGAATAATAGCACAATCCTCCTTTTATTTATCTTTATTATAATTATTCAAATATTAATACAAAGTATATATATAAATAAGTTAGAAAAAAATAACCTAATCAATTTAAAGGAGTTAGAATAATGAGTAAAAAATTAACTATCGTTATTATTGTTATCATAATACTTGCTGTTACTACATTCCTAACAAATGATAACTTTGATAGATTTAACCCTTTTCTACAAGAAGAAAAATCGTATGCCATAGTTAAACAACACACACAGCAATATAACGATGTCACAGCGTATTCCAAGAATGGGGAAAAATTGAACTATAAATTAACATTCGGTGGTTATGATCCAAGTAAAAAGTTTGTAGAAATCATTCATAAAGGGACATACGTGAAAGAAATACACTATATTGAGAAACAAGCGCTCCCCAAAAATATTAGGTGATGATAATGATAAAAATACAAGGATTAACAATTACAAAAGAAGAAAATACTATATTTAAAGATTTAAATTACTCATTTAAAAATGGTAAGTCATATGCCTTAATGGGGTATAGCGGATCCGGTAAATCCACATTATTAAATAGTATTGCTGGATTTGAAAAAATAGATTCAGGTCATATATATCTTAATGGCAAAAAATTAATTGCTGATAACCATTTCTATAAAACGCAATTAGGTTATCTATTTCAAAACTATGGATTAATAGATAATTTATCAGTTGATGACAATTTAGATATTGGACTAGCCTTCCAAAAACATTCGAAAGCAGAAAAACGAAAACGTAAAAATATATTATTAAAGGAATTAAATGTAAATGTTGATTTAAAACGAAAAATATCAACATTAAGCGGTGGAGAACAACAACGCATCGCTTTAATTAGATTGTTGTTAAAAAAACCTAATATTATACTAGCCGATGAACCAACAGGATCATTAGACAGAATAAATGGAGAAAAAATTCTAGATAAGTTATTAGCATGTTTAAATGACAATAAAATTATCATAATAGCAACACATGACATTGATGTTGCTAAAAAGTGCAATGTTGTCGTAAACATGGAAGATTTAAATGATTCGTTATTCAACAATCTCGATACATTTTAAGGAAAACAAAAACAGCGAGACCCCTTTTCAATAGGAGTCTCGCTGTTTTACTCTCTTAATCCTCATCTATAAATTTATGACGTCATATAATCTCCACCATTGACGTGTATGACTTGCCCAGTAATATACGAACTATCTGCGTATGTTGCTAAAAATACATAAGATGGTGCCAGTTCAGCTGGTTGCCCTCTACGTCCCATTGGTGTGTCAGAACCTTGATCTTCAACTTTGTCTTCTGTGAATGTTGCTGGAATTAAAGGTGTATAAATCGGGCCAGGTGCCACTGCATTGACACGAATGCCTTTTTCAATCAACGTAGTTGCCAACGAGCGTGTGAATGCAACAATCGCGCCTTTTGTCGCTGAGTAATCTATAAGATGCCCCGAACCTCTATAAGCTGTCACACTTGTAGTATTAACAATCGCGTCACCATCACTTAAATGTGGCACTGCGGCTTGAGATAAAAACATCATTCCAAAAATATTTGTTTCAAATGTTTCTTTTACCTGTTCTGGTGTGATATCTTCAAAATTGTCTTTTGGAAATTGAACGCCACCATTATTAACTAATATATTCAATCCACCAAAGTCAGTTACGACTTTTTCAATTAAGTTTTGTGATGATGTTACATCTTTCAAATCATGTGCATAGGCTTTTGCTTTTACACCTAAAGCCTCCAAACGATGTACTACCGCTTCAGCATCTTCATGTTCATCATAATATCCAATCGCAACGTCTGCGCCCTCTTTAGCATATAGTGTTGCCACTGAACGTCCAATACCTGAATCTCCACCGGTAATCAAAGCAACTTTTCCTTTCAATTTACCACTACTCTTGTAATCTTTCATTTCTGAAAGTGGCTGTGGATTCATATCTTTTTCAATTCCTGGCTGTCTATCTTGCGTATAACCTTTAATTTGTTTATGAAATTCAGTTAAGTTCATTTGTAATACCTCCATTTTTTACGCCTATTACTTGCTAGATACCACTTCAGAACATATACAAACATTTTGAATTTTTAATTAGTTTTGAACAATATAAAACGAATGCACTAACAACACACTATAACTGCTCCGTTATAGTGTGTTGACTAAACTTTTAAATTATTAATTTTATTATTCGGATTTAGATAGAATGTTTAACGATTCTACTTGAATGGATAAATGACATAACTGCAAATATGCAATAAACGATTGAATATGCACCCATAACAATATAGACAGGTAACATATTTGTAGTACTGAGGATCAACATAAATGCTTTAGCTGCAAAATATGCATGTAATAATGACACAACAAGTGGGAGTCCAAAATTAAACATTACTTTAAGTCCTAACCCTTTGAGCATATCACTATGCGTATATCCAATTTTGCGTAATATACGAAAACTCGGTATCTCATCTTCTGTTTCATCCATCTGTTTAATATAGATGATACAACCTGATGCAACTAAAAATGCTAATCCTAAGAATGATGTGACAAATAATAAAATACCTGCAGAGTCATTCAATTCTTGACGTACTAATTTTTGAGGATAGATATCAGAATGAACGGAATGAGCGATTTTATTAGCTTCTTTCCAATTATTTTGATTCTTCAAATCATAACCATATTGCGCACGTGTTTCTTCGCCCTGTGGTTTTAATTGATTATATTGCTGTTCACTTATGAGTAATACTGGTGAAGCAAAGCTGACATCATTTTTAAAATCCACTTCTTTTTTAGCATCAATTACTTTAAATGTTTGCGCTGGTTTAGTGTCAAATTGAATTTTTGTATTTAAATTGAATTTCATTATACCTGCAGATGAAGCCATATTTATCATTTTAGCTTTATGATCCGTAATACCTTTATCATTAAAATATTTATTACTTGTTATAAACATTTTATCAGTTTCACCAAAATTACTACTGTAATCATAAAAATTCTCTTTAGTTACTTTTAATTGAGTAACTTCTTTATATACTTTGTTATAACCTATATCCTTTTGTTTTAATTCATCTTCAAATTGTTGTGCTTGTTTATTTTTTAGAAAATTGAAATCTTGTGGTGAGGATTGTTTCACTGTATCGTCAATCGTTGACTTACTGATTGCACCAAAACACAGCACGGTTACAGTAACAGCAGATATCGTCGCTATTATTGTGAGTGACAATGCATTTTTCTTCATTCTGTGCATAATTGAAGACGTAAATACAACATCTGTTATAGACACGTTACCATTTTTTGAACGTTTTACTGTTTTAAAAATCAACGACACTGAACTTCTAAAGAACAGATATGCACCTACAATAGTTAAAAACAGAATAGCGAATGGTGCGAACATTAATTGCTCCGCGAATTTGCCAAACAGTTCAGTAGACATGTAGTAACCCAAAACAATCATGGCTATGCCTAAGATACCCGAGATAACTTCAATAACTGTCATCTTAGATTGAGTTGCTTCAGATTTTGTACTATCATTCATCATTGATAATATACTGCGCTTACGTAAAAAGATGAAACTTTGTGCCATAATCAATAGGAAAGACACGATAATTAATAAAATGGTTTGTATAACAGCAGGTAATTGGAACGTTAATGATACACTCGTGTCTATAGTTAATACCTTGAGTACAATCATTAAGAGAATCTTCGAACCAAAGACACCAATAATGATGCCCATCAATCCTGTTATTAAAAACATTGCGGCCTGTTCAATTAATAATATGCGCATAATATTTCTTCGTGTTAAACCTATCAATTGATATAAAGCAAATTCGCGTGTCCGTCGTTTTATAAATAATTGATTTGCGTACATTAAAAATATAAGTATGATCGCAAATAAGAAATATGACCCTAATTCAGACCCTTTTCTAATAATAGACATTGAATTTACATTGTTTATACTCTCTGTATACTTTAATGTAACGAAACTAAAATATAATACGATACTGACAATCAACGAAAATATATACATCGCATAATGCCGTATATTTTGTCTGAAGTTCTTAATTACGATTTGATTAAAACTCATTCGCTACACCACCCAAGGCAGTTTGCATATGAATGATATTTTTGTAAAATGCTTGATTCGAGTCATCACCTTGGTATATTTCAGAATGAACACTACCATCTTTCAACATAATGACACGCTTAGAATAGCTTGCTGCCACTGGATCATGTGTGACCATTACAATCGTTGCATCTATGCTTTCATTCAAATCTTCAAGTCTATTAAGAAGATCTTGTGCGCTTTTTGAATCTAATGCGCCTGTAGGCTCATCAGCAAAAATAATAGCAGGTTTATGTACCGAGGCACGTGCTGCTGCAGTACGCTGTTGCTGTCCTCCAGAAATTTCATTCGGATATTTATGACCCAGTTCATGAATACCTAGCGCTTTTGTTACTTCATTATAATTATTTTCTTTTTCTGCTTTAGACATTTTTTGAATTGATAAAGGAAGCATGATATTTTCTTTTACTGTTAATGTGTGTAAGACACTATAGTTTTGGAAAATAAAACCTATCTCTTTTTTACGAAAATCTGCTAACGCTTTGTTGCTCATGTTATTTATTTTATTGCCATTAATTTCAACTGTGCCACTCGTTATATAATCAATAGAACTTAGGACGTTTAAAAGTGTTGTTTTACCAGAGCCTGAAGGCCCCATTATGGTAACAAATTCACCTTTTTCAATTGAAAAATCTATCCCTTTTAACACTTCTTGTTGCTGATGTCTGTTACCGTACTTTTTTGTTAGTCCTTCTACTTTTAATATCGACATGTTTATTCACTCCTTGTCATCTTTTTCTCTATATAACTATCATAGCTAATTATTTTTTTCTTTTCGTTTGTTATAACTAACAAAAAGCTATTTTAAAATGACAACTTTGTCACTTATATGAAATTGTTTTGATTCTAATTTTTTAAATCTACACTTCTGTCATATGATATAATAGTCTAATTGAATTTTAAATAAGGAGTACAAGAAGATGTTAAATAAACTTAAACGAGAATGGCTCACTGCTCCGGGCACCAATATCCTAGCTGGTATCCTTGTGGCGCTTGCGCTCATTCCTGAAGCCCTCTCATTCTCTATCATTGCCGGCGTAGATCCTATGGTCGGTCTATATTCTTCATTTATTATAGCAGTTGTTATTTCTTTTGTTGGCGGTAGACCAGCAATGATTTCAGCAGCTACAGGGTCTGTTGCCTTAGTCATTGTGCCATTAGTAAAGGACCATGGCGTTCAATATTTACTGGCAGCAACAATATTAATGGGTATTATACAAATTATTTTTGGTGTATTAAAAGTTGGTCGTTTAATGAAGTTCATCCCAAACTCTGTCATGATTGGCTTCGTTAATGCTTTAGCGATTCTTATTTTTATGACACAGATTAAACATATATTTGGTATATCGATACCTACATATTTATTTGTTATTGCTACACTACTCATTATTTACTTATTGCCACGAGTATTCAAAAAAATTCCCGCGCCACTTATCGCAATTGTTTTGCTTACTATTGTTTACTTAGCAACTGGCGCAAAAGTCGAAACTGTTGGTGATTTAGGACAAATCACACGTTCATTGCCACAATTTTTCATTCCTGATGTGCCATTTAACTTAGAAACATTACAAATTATTTTGCCTTATTCGTTATCTATGGCAATTGTTGGACTTGTGGAAAGTTTATTAACTGCACGTATCGTAGACCAAGCAACTGATACGTATAGTAGTAAAAATAGAGAATCACGTGGACAAGGTATTGCCAACTTCATTACAGGATTCTTTGGTGCAATGGGTGGCTGTGCTATGATTGGTCAATCCGTAATTAATGTTCGCTCTGGTGCAACAACGCGCCTTTCTACTTTTACAGCTGGTGTATTTTTGATTGTTTTAATTATCGTATTTGGTGATTGGGTCGTTCAAATTCCTATGCCTATATTAGCTGGTATCATGATTATGGTATCCGTAGGGACGTTTGATTGGCATTCATTCCAATTTATGAAAAAAGCACCACGCACTGATGCATTAGTCATGGTACTTACTGTAGCTATTGTGCTATTCACGAGTAACCTTGCCTTAGGTGTTATCGTTGGTGTCATTGTAAGTGCCCTTTGTTTTGCTACAAAAATTTCAAATGTTACTGTAGATTATGAAGAAGTCGATGAAACTATTCACTACAAAATCAAAGGACAGATTTTCTTTGTCTCTATAGATTCTATGATGAATCAACTTGATTTAGAATTACGTAATAAAATAATTTACTTAGATTTTAGTCAAGCTCACTTATGGGATGATTCCGCAGTGAATGCGATTGATACTTTAATAGAAAACTATCATAAGAAAAAAAATACAATTTATGTACAACACCTCAACAAAGACAGTCGTAAAATTGTTTCAGAATTAAGCAAAGTAAACAAACAACATCCTTTATAAAATATGAATCTATGAGATTGAAATATCGGTAAGTTTTTAAAACTAAGCCCTTATTTCAATCTCTTTTTTTAAACACAAAAATTGACATTTATACCTAGTGGGGGTATATTAAAAATATAGCAATTTAAAAAACGACTCTGTCACTAATATTTAATTATATATATGAAAGGAGGTTGTCTTCATGACCGAAAAGAAAAAAACGACTTTAGGTATCACCGGTATGACTTGTGCCGCATGTGCAAATCGTATAGAGAAAAACTTAAATAAAATAAATGATGTAGATGCCACTGTGAACGTTACAACTGAAAAAGCAACGGTTGCTTATAATCCTGAATCAACAACCATAGAAGATCTTACGCATTCCATTGAAAAAACAGGTTATGGTGTCTTAACCGAAAAAGCGGAACTCGATGTTATCGGCATGACTTGTGCCGCATGTTCGAATAGAATTGAAAAAGTATTAAACCGTGACACTGGCGTTGCACATGCTAATGTCAATTTAACTACTGAAAATGCAACGATTGCTTATAATCCAGAAATGACTTCTATTGATGATTTGATTAAAAAAATTCAAAAAATAGGTTATGATGCAAAACCGAAACAAGCTGCCAGTGAAAAAAGTTCGCAAAAAGAACAAGAGTTACAACACAAACGTACTAAACTTATTATTTCAGCAATTTTAGCAGCACCCTTATTGCTTACAATGTTCGTGCATCTTTTTGGTATGCAAATTCCGCATATTTTTATGAACCCATGGTTTCAATTTGCATTAGCTACACCCATCCAATTTATTATCGGTTGGCAATTTTACGTAGGTGCCTATAAAAATTTACGCAATGGCTCTGCCAACATGGATGTGCTTGTCGCCTTAGGTACAAGTGCCGCATACTTCTATAGTTTATATGAAATGATTAAATGGTTAAGCTTTGCGAATTATACACCGCATTTATATTTTGAAACGAGTGCAGTGCTAATTACATTGATTCTCTTCGGAAAATATTTAGAAACGCGCGCAAAAACACAAACTACAAACGCTTTAAGTGAATTGCTCAACCTTCAAGCAAAAGAAGCACGTGTGTTACGTAATCAAGAAGAACTAATGATTCCATTAAGTGAAGTTGTACAAGGTGATTACCTTGTCATTAAACCTGGTGAGAAAATACCTGTAGACGGTAAAGTCATTAAAGGAACCACTTCTATAGATGAATCTATGTTAACTGGTGAATCTATACCCATTGAGAAAGTTCAAAATGATAATGTCATCGGTTCCACAATGAATAAAAATGGTTCTATTACAGTAGAAGCAACTAAAGTTGGGAAAGATACAGCGCTCGCTTCAATTATTAAAGTTGTAGAAGAAGCACAAGGATCTAAAGCACCTATTCAACGCCTTGCTGACATTATTTCTGGCTATTTTGTGCCGATTGTAGTTGGCATTGCTTTACTCACATTTATTATATGGATTACACTCGTACAAACAGGACAATTCGAACCTGCATTAGTTGCTGCCATCGCAGTGCTCGTAATCGCCTGCCCTTGTGCACTTGGGTTAGCTACACCTACTTCTATTATGGTAGGTACTGGAAAAGCTGCGGAGAATGGTATTCTTTTTAAAGGTGGCGAGCATATTGAACGTACACACCAAGTCAATACTGTTGTATTAGATAAGACAGGTACAATTACAAATGGTAAACCCGTAGTCACTGATTTCGATGGTGATGATGACGTGTTACAACTACTCGCAAGTGCAGAAAAAGGTTCTGAACATCCTTTAGCGGAATCTATTGTGAATTACGCTAAAAAGAACCATATACCATTTTTAGAAGTAGCACATTTCGAAGCAATACCAGGTCACGGTATAAAAGCAACGATTGATGGTAAATCATTACGCGTTGGTAATCGCAAATTCATGATAGAACAAGATATTGCAATAAACGGTGCAGAAACACAATTATCACGTTTTGAACAAGATGGAAAAACAGCAATGATGATTGCCATAGATAGCGAATTAAAAGGAACAATCGCTGTTGCAGACACTGTTAAAGCTTCAACAAGTGAAGCAATTCAACAACTTCATGATTTAAATATTGAAGTCGTGATGCTCACTGGAGATAACGAACGTACTGCACAAGCCATTGCAAAACAGGTAGGCATCGATACAGTAATTGCCGACGTACTACCTGAAGAAAAAGCCTCAAAAATTGTAGCGCTACAAGATCAAGGCAAGACAGTAGCCATGGTTGGTGATGGTGTCAATGATGCACCAGCACTTGTACAAGCAGACATTGGTATTGCAATTGGTACAGGTACAGAAGTTGCCATAGAAGCTGCTGACGTTACAATTCTTGGTGGAGACTTATTATTAATTCCAAAAGCCATGAAAGCCAGTAAAGCAACGATACGCAATATTCGTCAAAACTTATTTTGGGCATTTGGTTACAATGTAGCTGGTATACCGATTGCAGCATTAGGGTTACTCGCACCATGGGTCGCCGGTGCTGCAATGGCGTTAAGCTCTGTGAGTGTCGTCACTAATGCATTGCGACTTAAACGTATGAAATTATAATTCAATTTTAAAATAATCATAATAAAGATATTCATTATTTTAAGGAGGTGATTTGTATGACTGCAGAAACAATTAAAGTAGAAGGCATGAGTTGTGATCACTGTAAACAAGCAGTAGAGTCAGCACTTACTAACCTTGATGGTGTTAACACAGCAGATGTTAGCCTTGAAGAAAATAATGTTAAAGTAGATTATGATGACAGCAAAGTCGAAATGTCTCATATGAAAGAAGCAATCGAAGACCAAGGTTATGATGTAAAATAAATGAATAGTACACAAATATAGTGGACGCCTCATCTTTGATGCGCCCACTTTTTTTATTACTTATATTACTTTTAATATTATGTTAAAACCACTTTATAAAGTATTGACACGCAGTCCTGTATCACCCGTGTTCAATACTTCTAGTGTTGCATCTAGTGCATCCACAATTAAATTTTCGACTGCTGCATCTGTATAAAATGCAATATGAGGAGACACTATAACATCTTGTCTTTCAATTAATTGAGTTAAAATATCATCTTTAAGTTCTGTGCCTCTTTGATCACTAGGGAACAATCCTTTCTCTCCCTCATAAGTATCAAGCGCTGCACCTTTTAACTTTCCATTATCCAAGGCTGCTATAAGTGCACTTGTCTTTACAATCGTGCCACGTGCACAGTTGACAAATACAGCCCCCTTCTTAAACGTATTAAATAAATCTTCATCAAATAAATAATCATTTTCTTTACTAGCTGGAATATGTACAGTGACAATGTCTGCATCTTTTACAGCTTCAGTCACACTATCTTTATAAGTTAAATATGTTTCGCATTGCTCATTCGGTTCAATATCATATGCCACAACTTCAGCGTCAAACCCTTGAGCAAAAATTTTACCTACAATAGAACCAATACGTCCTGTGCCGATTACGGCGACTTTTAAACCTCTGATAGAACGTGATAATATCGCAGGTTGCCATCTAAAATCATAGGATGCTGTTTTTTGTTGAATATCATTATAATTACGAATTAAGTTAAGTGCTTGAGACACTGTATATTCTGCAATTGAATGTGGTGAATATGAAGGTACATTTGAAATAATCAAATTATATTTTTGAGCTAAATCTAAATCATAGCTATCAAAACCTGCACTTCGTTGCGCAATTTGTTTAATACCAAAATCATGTAATTTTTTGTATACTGCTTCATCTAATGAAATTTGCTGTGATAAAGATAAACCATCAAATCCTTCTACACGATCTACTGTATCTAAAGTAAGTAAATCTTTATCTAAATCCACCTCTACTTTGTTTGTTGTTGCCCATGCTTCTATGTAAGGAATATCTTCTTCACGCACGCCAAAAAGTTTGATTCTTGTCATCTAAATTCACTCCTATTTTATTATTGATAAAGATATTTAAGCGATTGAATACGTTCTGCTGCTTCCATCAATGTTTGATCATCAACTGCCAATGAAATACGTACATAGTCACGCCCATGTTCACCAAAAGGTATGCCAGGTGCAACAAGTATAGATTGTTCTTGTAATAAATATTCAACAAACGCTTCGCCATCGTATTCAGATGGTGTTTTCAACCATAAGAAAATACCGCCCTTCATCGGTTCAAAAGGTATATCTACTGCTTTGAGTTTTGCTTCAAATTGGTTTCTACGTCTTTTAAATGTTTCGTTTTGTTCTTCTAAAAAATCATCATAATGATTCAGCGCGTAAGTAGCTGCATCTTGTAACGCACCGAACATACCAGCGTGTGTATGCGATTGATATTTCTTCAATGATTGAATCATGTCTTTATTCCCTACTGCAAAACCCACTCTGAATCCTGACATGTTGTAACCTTTAGATAGTGAAAAAATTTCTACGCCTAAATCTTTTGCACCTTCTGATTGAAGCAAACTTGGGTTCTTACCATCAAAACCAAATGCACTATATGCAAAATCATGAACAATTTTAGTTTTTGTATTTTTAAATTTTGCGACAGCTTCATCAAATACAGCCTTTGTAGCTACTGAACCCGTTGGATTATTAGGATATGTTAAATAAACTAGACGTGTATTAGCTAACACATCTTTATCTACTTTATCCCATTCAGGTAAATAATATGGCGCTTTAAGCACCAGTCGCTCAGGCTGCGCATCAGCCAACATCACACCTGCCAAATAATCCGTATAACCAGGATCTGGTAGTAATACATTTTCTCCCGGATTAACAATACATGTTGGGAGTGCTACTAAACCATTCTTCGTTCCATATAAAATACAAACCTCATCTTCTTTATCTAATTCTACTTGGTACTGTCTTTCATAAAAATCTACAATTGCTTGTTTCAAGCTATCTTTACCATGAAATGCTACATACTTCTGATTCTCAGGAAGACGTATCGCATCAGCGAAACAATCAATAATACCTTTTGGCGTTTCGCCATCAGGGATACCGACTGCCATATTGATTAATGGTAAAGGCCCATGTTCAACCTTTTGACCCATCGTTTTACCAAAGTAGCTATCGGGAATTTGTGCTAATCTATCTGAAATTGACATTAAAAAGTCCTCCTATATAAAAAAACTATATACCCAATGAAGTGGCATATAGTTTTCACATGTCACCTATCTATCAAGTCATGTCACTTGTTGGAAGTAGCACAGTACTTACGACATAAGTCTGCTGCTGAAGTCTCATAGGGCCAAATCCCTCAACTTCTCTGGATAAGTTTTCATTTATTTAATTAGCTTTAATTTTATCAGAATATTCACTCTTGTCAATAAACTTTAAAGTATATAAAAAAAGAGCGACTCTTGTGAGTCACTCTCTTGATTTATATCACTAAATTTTATGATTTAGCGATATAAATCCTACCACCAACCTTGTTGTTGACGTTTAGCTATTGCATTATCAACTGAACCGTAACGTTCTTTAGCGTAATTTAACATACCTTTAGTTTGAGTAGATACTGAACCAGTACCCCATGCTTCTTTAGTTTGACCTAAACCACTGTAACCAGCTGGGTTAACAGCATTTGGGTTACCGCTTGATTCAGGTAATACGATAGTATTCCACATAGCTTCTGTGCCACCAGCAGCTAAGAATTGAGCTTTAACTGATCCACCTGTTGCAGCAGCTGAAGTTTTTGCAGCTTCGTAAGTTGTAGTTGTTGTACTTGTTTGTGTAGTTTCAACTTTTGTAGTAGTTGAAGCTTTAGGAGCTGCAACTGATTTTACGTCAACATTACTTGATTGTTGTTGCGTACTTACTTCGCTTGCTGATTTTTCGTTCGTGTTAGTAGTTGCTTGTGTCCTAACGTCTTGAGTTGTATTTGTAGAAACGTTAGAAGATGCAGTTTGAGCACCTGCTACATCATAATCCCATGACCATGATTGACCGTCTGAAGTGAAAGTATATTCATAACCGTCTAATACGAAATCATAGTTGTACGCACCAGCGTGTAATGGTTTTTCGTTTAATTCTGCAGCACCACTTTGTGCTAATTCAGCTAAATGCGCTTTGTCGATGTTTTCTTCTGAAGCGTGAGCTTGATTGTTGTCTGCTGTTGCTGCGTATCCTGTTACACCTAATGCTACTGCTAATGATGATGCTAAAATTGTCTTCTTCATAATTAAAAAATCCTCCATTTAAATCTTTTTAAGTAAAATTATATTTTCGTTAATTAAATTATCCTATGTGCTTCAAGCAATTAATTTTTATGTATTATTTTTTCGCCACAAATAATATACCATAAATTTCGGTCAATTATATTACACTAAGATAACAAAACGTTACAGATAAAGCTTCTCTTTGTAACATTGAAATATAATCGTTTTGTTTTGTTACGCTCTAAACAAATAAAATATACTTTTCATATACCTATAAATGTTATTATATTGCGCTTTATATCAATTTTCTTACGAGTTTTTCATATAGTCTGAAATATTACAAATCCATCTACTGTTATCAAACTGTAAAATTAAAATTCGACATAAAAATTATAATTTGGGGAGAAACTTGCAATTAATTTTGTCGAAATATAAAAAAGACCACTGTTATGTGGCCTTTTAGATTATCTAAATACATTTTTAAAAATCAATTTGAATGTTAGTTTATTACAAATCATTACTCTCTTCATATTCAAAATATATAACATCTTATGCTAAGAATTTATAAATATTACTATCATATAGTTTTAATACTTTCATATAGAATAGATTAATTAAGTACCCCATAATAAATGGAACTACAAAGAATGTGATAAATACAAGTAATAAATTCATTAATATCGAGTCTTCCATAAATTTAAAGGCACTAATGGGTCCTACAAGTCCGATAATACCAAATCCGGCAGATTCTTTTGTACCTTCTATACCAATAAGTCCACCTACAAACCCTGTGATGAGTGCATTTGTAAAAATCGGTAATAAAATAATAGGATGTCTTACCATATTCGGTATCATCATTTTAACGCCACCTAGAAAAATTGTAATCGGCACGCCTGGTCTATTCATTTTCATTGTTCCTGCAACAAGTGCACCTTCACACGCTACGATACCAAGCGAAGCAGAACCAGCTGCTAAACCACTTATACCTATGGCTAGGGCTGTAGCCACGGTGGATATCGGTGAAATAATTATGAAACTGAATGCCAGTGCAATAAGCATAGACATTAATATAGGTTGTAATTCTGTAAATGAATTTACCAGATTACCTATACCTGTAGTAATCATTTGTACGTATGGCAGTATGAGTACGCCTATAAATGCAGCCAAGACTCCAACAATTGTTGGTAAAATAATTAGCGTTAAACTACCAAAACGTTCTCCTACTATTAATATAAAAAACACTGCAATTGCTGCAGTAATCATTGTATTGATTAAATCCCCAACGCCTACAAGGGTCCATACACCATCATTGAATTGTGCAACGCCACTACCAACAAATGCCGAACTTGCAACTACTGCTGTAGCTAACGGCGTTAGATTGAAGCGCATTGCAATCAATGCTCCTACAAGAAGTGGTACTGTAAATTGTATACTTTCTACTACTTGTAACATGGTTTCGAATATTGGATGCGTTGGTGAAAGAAATTTAAATAGTTCACCTAAAATTGCATTTGGAATCAGACCTGCAACAATCGCTATTGCTACACCTGATAATACATTATTTATAAATTGTTTCGGACTGATTTTCATCATAGCAGTTCCTCCTAAGTTGTAATAATTACTAATATATCATATTATCTTAATTTTCAGAATATTACTTTTGTATTTAATTTTTTAAAATAAGCTGGTAAAACAGCAAATAAAAAGCCAACAGATAACGATTAAGTAATCTGTTGACTATTCATTATATATTTAGTTGGCATCTTATGATTTTTAGTTTCTTCCATAATAGCTTTTATTTTTCCATTAATTCAGAAGTTATAACAAGACCTTGTGTTTCAGTTTCAAAAAATTCCAGCTTTTGCAATTTATTATTTTCTGGTAATAAACGATCAAATTGTTCCCAAATCCAAAAAGCGATATTTTCAGCAGTTGTATTCATATCCGGCAACGTTTGATTCACTAATTTTCCATCTAGATAAGGCGCAATTTCTTTTTTATATAACTTATCAACTTCATTAAAATCCATTGCTAGACCGTAATCATCAATTGCAGATAAAATTTCAATGTTAAATTTATATAAATGATGCTCTAAATCTTTGTGGAATTTTTCAGTGAAATAAATACGATTGTCACATGTGAATTCATAATAGTTTTTTATACATACATCGTTATCTCGATATTTGAATTGTTGAGGTGGTTGCACATTATCGAAATTTGTCATTAAACTCACTCCTATTCTACGCCTTGTATCTATATACCCTTTCTCATTCTTCTATAATTAAAATAACTATGTTTTTCTCTATTCATTATAGGTAATTAAGTATTATAAGAGGTTTTTATTTATAGAAAGGATGAGTGGTATGACTATTCACATTCAAAGAATTTATGATAATGAACAAAAAGATGGTGTACGTATACTTGTAGACCGAGTTTGGCCAAGAGGTGTATCTAAGGAAGATGCAAATTTAGATCATTGGTTAAAAGAACTTGCTCCTACATCTGATTTAAGAAAATGGTTCGATCATGATCCTAAATTGTACGCCGCTTTCAAAGAAAAATATGAAAAAGAATTACGTGAAAATGACGATCAGCAAGCAGCATTTAACGAACTTAAAGAAATCATAGCTAATACTAAAAAAGATATTATTTTATTATTTGCAGCTAAAGATGAAGCGCATAACCAAGCTGTCGTACTTCAAGACTTGTTAAAATAAGGTGGTGTTAGAAATGACCACATGGGATATTCATGTACAAGATGACTGTGTTCAACAATTAATAAAAAAAGATGAAACATTAGCACTACTTATTAAAAAAATTGGGAATATCCAAATCAATATTCGTCCTGATCCATTAAAATCTTTAATTCGCTCTATAATAGGACAACAAATTACAGTAAAAGTGGCCGCATCTATTTTTAAACAGCTAACGGATGCTCTCAATGATGAATGGACAGTTGATAAACTGTCTGAAATCGAAGATACGCAAATGAGATCTTTTGGTTTATCTAAATCTAAAATTAATTACATTCATAATTTAGTAACACATATACAACATGGAAAACTAGATTTAGAAAATTTACACAAGTTAAGCAACGATGAAGTTATTCGTACGTTAACTGAAGTGAAAGGTATTGGACAATGGACTGCCGAAGTTTTTTTATTATTTACATTACAGCGTCCAGATGTTGTCCCTGTACATGATGTTGGCCTACAAAGGTCAGCGCAATGGTTGTACGATACAACTAAAGCGCAACGAAAAGCACAGCTTTCTTTATGTTCGGAACGTTGGGAACATTGCGCTTCTATTGGTGCGTTCTATTTATGGGAAGCCATACATCAAGATTATTTAGCTTACGATTCCATACATGACATCAATGACTAATATGTATACAGAAAGCTTTGCCAACTGCAAAGCTTCATAATGTCGACAAAGTCTACGACTTTGTTGGCATTTTTTGTGCACGCTTTCCGCGGGCACAGCCTCAGCCTGTAGTCTTCGGCTAGTGCTTTTCCCGCAGGAGTCGGCCCAAATCACTGCCACTTTTTAAAATAATAATAACAATATAATCAATCATTGGTTGAAATTATGTAAAGACAAACGAAAATAAAATTGAATTTATAACTAAATTAGAGAAAAGATATTCCCTACATTTCCAATCATAATTAGCCATTGAAATTAATGAACAAAGATTGTCTCAAGGAAAAATATCTATAAAAAAACCAAATGCCTTTACAGCATTTGATTTGTCTACGTTCTGAGCTTTGGCAACATATTACCAAAGCTTTTTATTATTTTTTATATAAACTTTTTTCGCCATCAGGCAGTTTTTCTACAAATGATTTAGGATCTTCAGCATACGTATTACCAACGCCACCATTCATTCTTTGGAAATGAAGATGAGCGCCTGTAGTTTGTTCACCAGTATTTCCTGAAAGTGCAACGACATCGCCAGCTTGCACTTTGTCACCCACTTCAACCTTAAAATCATTTAAATGCATATACCACTGATGATACTGACCATTTGATTCCGAAATTTGTAAGACTTTCCCACCTAAGTCGTTATTAAATGTACGTGTTACCGTACCATCTGAGGCAGCTTTTATAGGCGTATCTTCTGGTAAATGATAATCTATACCGTAATGTTTGCCATCAAAATTACTTCTCTCGTATTCACCAAATGTTTCTGTTTCTCTACTTCCATCAAATAACATGCTAAATGAGTTGTCACTATCTTCATCAGCCTCGTTACTACTTTCTTCAGTAAAAGTTTTATTCATACTGTCTTGAATATCGTCTATGTTAATAATGAGTAGTGTTAACGGAACTATAATAATAATAAGTAAGACAATTGTTTTTATCGTATTTTTCACTATTCAAATCACCTTTAATATATTTAAGTTGTGATATATTAGTATACTTTTTATAGTTTTGATACGCTAATCATACAGCTTGGACACGGCTCATACTTTAGTTTGACGTAACTAAAAAAGTCATCGTATATCGTTTATACAATGACTTTTTTTCACTAATCTAATCTTATTTTAGATTACACTTCTTCAATTTTAAAATTATACATTGCATTAAGAACTATAACTTCCAAGCATATTTTCCATCAGTTTCCATACGCTTTCAACATCCACTGCAGTAGCAAAATAAGCATTTTTTTCTTTATGTGTAATATCATTTAAATCGACTGCCATCGTCCCATATGTAAGCGGACTTTGATGTTCAATATCTATGTGTGTATGTTGCATCGTAAACAAATCTGGTTGTAATAAATACAAGATAGTACAAGCATCATGTATTGGACCGCCATCCATATTAAAATGTGTTTTGTAAGTTGCTTTGAAAAACTCCAGAAGTTCAACGACAAATTTAGCAATTTGATTGTCGATTCGCTTAAATCGATTAATCACTTCATCCGTTGCCAATACTTGGTGTGTAACATCTAGTCCAAATACATTAATTGTCACTCCACTATCAAAGACACGTTTAGCCGCTTCAGCATCTACCCAAATATTGAATTCCGCGTTAGGCGTCCAATTACCAAACGTACCGCCTCCCATGATTATTATAGAATCGATATATTGCGTGATACTTGGATCTTTAATTAATGCAGTTGCTATGTTAGTTAATGGGCCTGTCGCAACAATGGTAACTGGTGTTTCACTTTGCTTTAATGTTTTAATAATGACATCAGCAGCATGATCAGGCGTAGGTTTAAGAGACGGTACTTCAGGTAATTTTGGACCATCCAAACCAGTGTTGCCATGAATTTGCGAGGCAAATGAAGCTGGCTTAATTAACGGACGTGTTGCACCAACTGAGACATTGATATCCCCTCTCCCCATAACTTCGAGCACATTCAATGCGTTCTTTGTGTTTTTTTCAACAGATTGATTACCTGCCACTGTAGTTACTGCTAAGACATCAAGTGAGCTGTTTTTTGCACCAGCTAAAATTAAAGCAATTGCGTCATCATGTCCTGGATCACAATCCATAATAATCTTTTTACTCATATGCTTCACTCCAATCAAAATATTTTAGACGTGCTGCTCATTTCAAATCTTAAAATTATAACTAATACTAAAATTTCATTTGAAAATTTGCTATAACAAAATATTCCTCTTAAACTTTGCGATATTTCCAATTCTTTATTTCGAAATCTTGCTACATTACTATCATACTACTTTTTAACATGGTATTAATAACAATAACTAACCCATATTCACACCAAAAACCATATTAATAATTAAAATATGAAATATTTAAAATAATAAAAAACAGGGAACAATTACAATAGTAATTAAAAATTTTTATTTAAATGATGCAAACGTAAACTTGATCTTTAGGCTACGTTTAAAAAGCTAACGAATTTGCTAACGTGTTACTAAAAACCTGTAATTAAATTTATAGAATATGTGCTAATTACAAAAATTAAAGGAAGTGTTATCAATGAAAAAAAATAGATTGGCATGCGCATTATATTTCACCTGGTTACAATGATTATTTAGATGAATGTTTTAAAGGTAAAGGCGACGGCATATCCACGCCCACTTTTTCAGTGGATGCATATCTGGAACTAATGCGTGCTTTAGATATTGAATTTGGCGTGTTATCTATTTCTAGCCCACATATTAGTGCTGCACTTGATGAAGATATCTTGTCACTCACAGAAGAAGTGAACCAATATGGCGCTCAAATTGTGGCAGAACATCCTGATAAGTTTGGATTTCTCGCAACATTACCGTTACCATTTGTGGAAGAAAGTATTGAAACCATTGACCATGCACTAGATAAACACAACGCTTTAGGTTTCACATTACCTACAAATTCGAGAGGCATTTATCTAGGTGAGCCAGTGATTGACGATGTACTAGCTAAATTAAATGCTAGACATGCGATTGTTGCAATTCATCCAAATGAACCAAAGCCAAGTGTAACGGTCATGAAAGATGTGATCTTGCCACCTTTAATGGAATTTATTTTTGATACGACCCGTACAATTATTTATATGAGTCAGCAAAACGTTTTTAGTAAGTATCCTCATATTCAATGGATTGTCCCTCATGGTGGGGCTGTATTACCAATCATAGCTCAACGTGTGAAGATAGGTAATGAAACGTTTAATCATAGCAACAACACTGATGATTTGGAGCAAGTAATGAAACACCTTCATTTCGATTTGGCTGGTATTGTGATTCCTTATCAGTTGGCTAACCTTTTACCTTGGGCCGATGAAAACAAAGTTATATATGGCTCTGATTCGCCATACACGCCACATAAAGCAGTTCATGTACTTTCAGAGCAACTAGAAGAAAATGACATTGTCTCAAGTTCAACTTTAGAAGCCATGTTATACCAAAATGGGAAAGAATTGCTCAATAAATATAAAAAATAATATATTTAGATATATACTTTATCTAGCCATAAATAAGCCAATGTATGAATGCATTGGCTTATTTTTAATGTTCAATTTTACTCATTACAAATCAAGCACATTGACATTCATGAACTAAAGCCAGATAATTTGTATAAATTATATTATTTGCAACTTATTTAAGGAGGTGCGAAGTCAATGACGACAACACATATTGATCCACGAATTACTAGAACCAAAAAATTATTGATGGATGCCTTTCGTGACATTGCTAAAGAAAAAAAGTTACAAACCATTACAGTGAAGGATATAACTGAACGTGCAACTGTTAACCGTGCTACGTTCTATGCTCACTTTTATGATAAATATGACATTATGGACTACACATTGTCAGAAACCATTCTTAAAAATTTAAACGATAACTTAACCTTATCTTCTGAACTTAATGATGAAACATTATGCAAAACGTTCATCACAATTACGAGTTATATTGAAGAAACACATAATGAATGTAAATTAAATAGTGCTGCATATGGTGAAGTAGTTGAAAAGAGAGTGAAAGAAGAGCTGGAAGATATTTTCTTAACGTTAATTGTACAAAAACATCCAACTGAAGACAGAGAAGCATTAGCTACGAGTGCTCGTTTTTTATCTTGGGGGCTATATGGCACAGCTAAACATTGGTTTCATACGAGTAATACTTCTGCACGTAACTATATCGAAAAAGCACTACCTTTGTTTATGAGCCAAGTATTAAAATGAATTATACAAAAAAGCCTCTAAAGCAATGTATATTTGCTCTAGAGGCTTAATATTTTTCAAAAAACTATTTTTTGTTTTCATTAATAAAGTCTAGTACATCACCAGTTAACGCGACGCCATTGTTACTTTCGCCTTCTACGCCACCGTAATGTAATCCTACTACTTCATTATTCGCATTAAAGATTGGAGAACCAGAGTTGCCGCCAAATGTACTCGCACCATATGTAAGTTGCGTGCCATTATTTGTCAGTACTTCCCCCTTACTTTCCCACATTGTAGCTAATGATTTATCACCCGGGTAGCCAGTTACTGTCACAGGATCACCTTTACTAACACTTGATGCATCTTGGATTGTTGCAGGTTGTACTACATCACCTACAGACTGCCCTTCATCATTGGTATTGAAATGTACAAGCACTAAATCTTCTTGACCAGGATAAGGTTGGATATCTTTTTCCGTAAATTCACCATACGGAAATGAACCTTCATTTTTAGCTGCAGGTGCAAATGTCATATCGCCGTTTGAAAGATTAGCAACATGCTTATTTGTTAATACAGTATTTTTATCGATGACTACACCTGTCGCTATATTTGATCCCATATTCATGTACCCTACTGATTGATAATGACCTGTAGTGGTATTTTCAATTTGTGTTCTATCTTCATCAGGTAATATGACCCTTGGCATAACTTCTGATGATTGATTATTAGTTGTATTATCATTTTGTTGCGTTTGTGTTGGCTGAGTTGTTGTATCGTTATTTTGCGTATCCGTAGCTGCAAAACTACTAAATGGTGCAATTGCGAATAACATTACTAAAGAAAAAGCTATACTACCTATCATTTTTCTTGTAAACATAAATAACCCTCCATCAAAATATATTATACTATTAAAATTTAAAGAAATTTTCAAAAATAATCAAATGTTAATATTAGCTTTTGAAAATATATCACCTTAATTTATAAGTTTTTTTAATAGTATATTCTTAGCTTATACCCTATCTTCGAAAATAGTATCACTTTCAAAACAACACATTTCTCCTTATGTCGTTTAAACAATAAATCGATAAACATTTTGTTTGCATTATATTTCATAACGTAATACAATACATTTAAGCAACAGGTGTTAGTTAGTTAATACTTGTCGGTTAACTAAAGTTAGGAGGGATAGACGTGACAACAATTCAAAAACACAATGGTTTCAAACGGACTTTTCAACAGGATCATTTGACATTAGGCTTAACGTTACCTTTTGATAATTCTGAACACCTCGCATTGTCGTTGGAACATCAAGTTGATTTAGCACAATACGCTGAAACACTTGGATTTACAAGCCTTTTTGTACGGGACAGTCCGCTTTATAGCCCACATTTAGGAAATGTAACGACAAACTACGATCCGTTTGTATTTTTAACTTATCTCAGCGCCAAGACATCGAAAATCGCTCTCGGAACATCTAGTATTGTTGCTACATTACGTCATCCAATTCATATAGCGAAAGCTGCTACTTCTCTTGACTTGATTTCAAATGAGCGATTATTGTTAGGTGTTGCTACAGGAGATCGATCATTCGAATTTCCAGCTTTTAAAGTAAATACAGACCATTTAACTGAGCAATTTCAAACAGCGATAACCTCTATAAATGATTTATGGAAAACACATTCGCCACAAATCTCAAATTCTATATTTGAATTATATGAGGATGCCGGTTTACAAATATTACCAAAACATAAGCATATTCCAATGTTTGCTACTGGGTATTCAAACCAAGATATATCTTGGTTAAAAGCGCACATGGATGGTTGGATGTTTTACCCACAAGATTTTCAACAGCAAAAGAAATCATTACAAGATTGGCATCAAAACGATGTATTCAAACCTTTTATGCATCCACTTGTTATCGATTTGTCGATGAATCCAAATGAGTTGGTTAAACCTATTAAAGGTGGTTATCGCTTAGGTAGAAATACTTTAATAAAAATATTAAAATCATATGAACGTATAGGTACGAATCATATCATGCTACATTTAGTTGAAAATGAAAGAACTTATAAAAATATATTAACAGAGGTAGGAAATTATATTATTCCACACTTTCCACCTCATGAATTACAGGAGGAAAAAAATTATGACACTATTAGATAGAATTAATATACTCGCAAATAAAGAAAAAGTTGAAACATTGAGCATTGAAGAAAAACAAGAACAACATGTATTAAGACAAGAATATTTACAAATGATTCGTGGACAAGTTGTTAACACATTCTCAACTTTGAAAGTCGTTGACCCTTTAGGTGAAGACATTACGCCAGATAAAGTCTATGAATTACGTGAAAATATGGGTACTTTAGATTTAAATTAAATTTATAACTATATAATAAATATTCACTAAAAACGGCTGTGCGCTTTCAAATCAAAGCGCACAGCCGTTTGCTATTTCTAAGTTTCACAATATGCAGTTACTTATATCAATCATTTAAAATTTGTTGCATTGAGCGATCAACACTATTCGCATACATATTTCCAAATTTTACTAAGTGCACCATTAATAAATAAAGTCGATAAAATTCTAAGCGTGCCTCTGCGCCATCGCTCAATGGATAATGCTTATTATATTCATCATAAAATGCTTGAGTAAAACCACCAAACACAGTAGTAATACCTAAATCAAATTCTCTATCACCATATAAGGGTGCCGGATCAAATAACGCAGGCGAACCATCTTCCAAGAACATGTAGTTGCCTCCCCATAAGTCTCCATGTAACAAGGATGGTTTGCTTGTATGTTGATTCAACGCCTCTATAATGACCTTACGTATATGTGCATATGTTTGAGCATCGTCATCTGTCCAGCGTTTTAATCGCAATAATTCATCTTTTAAATGATCCAGACGGCGTTCCACGAATAATGTTGTCCATGAATCCGTCCAGCTATTATCAAATGAAATATCTCCGCCTTCATAAGGTAAATCAAAGCCAAATTTTCCAGCTGATTGTTGTTGGCTATGCATTTTCGCAACAAGCTGTCCTAATTCTTTTTGACTACCGGTCGTACCTTCATCTAAAAAGGTTAATAATAAATAAGCGTCGCCATTAATTTCTCCACTCCCAATTACTTTAGGCGCAGTAATTTGAGCTTGCTCAAAAAGGTTTAAACCTGCAATCTCTGCTGCAAAGAACGCTTCATTACGATCACGTTGCACGAGTAAAAAATAAGTTTCATCGGGCGTTTTCACTTGAAATGCTTCATTCACATCTCCACCACCAACAGATGATATAGATTCTATATGATTTAATGGAAGTTGTGCTTGCCATTCTTGTTTCATTTGTACCCCTCCATAACTTTTTAACTATAATATCGTTACTTCATTATTATTACCGTTTTCAACATATATTAATCAATAATGCTTATTGTCATACATTTTATGTGACACTTCTTAAAATTATCTTGATTTACTCTAGGCATATATTCAGTAAAATGCTAGTCTATTAAAGACATCATTTTCAATATAGCCAACAATATAAATTAACTTTTGGCTTAAATACATATTTTCAATACTAATAAAATTCGATTAACGGAGTGATAATCTCATGTATAAACTAATCAAACCTATTTTATTTCAATATGACCCTGAAAAAGCACATGGTATGACGATCGACGCACTGAAATTCGTACAAAAACATTCTAAATTATTACCAGTCATCGAACAATTATTTCATTATGAGCATGCGGCCCTACATCAAGAGATTCATAGTATTCATTTTGACAATCCAATTGGTCTTGCAGCAGGCTTTGATAAATCTTGTGAAGTTCCTAAAGCTTTAGAAAAAGCAGGATTTGGTGCAATAGAACTCGGTGGTGTTACACCTAAACCACAGCCTGGTAATCCAAAACCACGTATGTACCGATTAGTTGAGGATGATGCTTTAATTAACCGTATGGGCTTCAACAATTTAGGTATGAATAAGGCACTTAGTAACTTACGTAAATATAGCTATCAAATACCTGTAGGTTTGAATGTGGGCGTGAATAAATTTACTGATTATGAATCACGTTATCAAGATTATACAAAAGTAATCGATACATTTAGAAATGATGTAACTTTCTTTACTGTGAATATTAGCTCACCTAACACTAAAAATTTACAAAGCTTCCATGACAAAGATGAATTCTCACAGCTTTGTTCTGCAATTCAATCATATAAAGACAGTCACGATATCAACGTTCCTATTTTTATCAAGCTGACTTCAGATCTTGATTTAGATAGTTTAGGTCGTATGTTGGACCCTATCGTTGAAACTTTTGATGGCATTATTTTAGCTAATACCACTCAAAAACGTGAACAGTTACATTCTGACAATCAACATGAAACTGGTGGTTTAAGTGGTAGACCACTATTTGAGCGTAATCTAGAACTCATTTCTTATGCTTACCAACAAACAAATGGTCAGTTTTTAATTATTGGTACTGGTGGTATATTTAATACAAATGACGTTATTACAATGATGCGCCATGGTGCTTCACTGGTACAACTCTATAGTGCATTAGTATTTGAAGGTCCAGGTCTTACTAAAAAATTAAATAAGAACTTGGCAAAATATCTTAAAACAGAAGGTTATGCGCATATAAGTGATATTATAGGATTAGACGTATAAAATTCAGCAATTATTTAATTTAAAATCATATTACATTATTTTTATTAGGGTATGTAAATAATAAAGGAGGCGCTATTATGTACAAGAAAATACTATTAGCTTATGACTTTGGCAACACATTCGATAACGTTCCGAAAGAACTACAAAACTTAACTGCTGGCGTAGATGACGCAGAAATTACAATTTTCAATGTTATTTCTGAAGGAGAATTGCAAACCTCAGTACGCTATGATGGTAAACATTTTGAAGAATTAGCAAACGAAAAGGGCAAAGAACTTGATCCATTTGTTCAAAAATTAGAAGATCTTGGTTTAAATGTTCGCGTGAGATTTAGTACAGGGTACATCAAGCAATCTATTCTACAAGAAGTAGAAGAAAATCATTATGACATTATCGTCATGAGTAATAAACGTGCAAAATCAGACATTAAAAATGTCCTAGGCAATGTCACTCATAAAATTGCTAACAGCGCGAATCTTCCTGTATTAATTATAAAATAATAGGTATATAAATAAGGAAGCCTCCATCTAAATCTTGGAAGCTTCCTTATTTTTTTAGCATTATCGTCGATTATTTTCGACTTCTATTTATTCTTTATCCTCTTGATTCAAGTATCTTTCAATCACTTGTAATACACCAGAGTCATCATTAGATGGTGCACGGTGTTGGGCTATTTTTTCAAGTTCTGGACTACATTTTGCCATAGCATAACTATGGGTCGTCAGTGCAAGCATTTCTAAGTCATTATTAGCATCTCCAAAAGCTAATAATTCGTCTTTATCTATTCCCCATTGGTTTAAAAGTGCTTGAATCGCCACACCTTTATTCACACCAGGTAAAATAAGATCCACACTCTCAGCACCACTTGTCACGGCACGTATTTCGTGTGCATATTCACTTTCCAAACCAGCTTTCACTTGCTTTACGATATCGTCATCTTTGATTCTCATCGCCACTTTAACAAACTGGTCATCTTTGATATCACTAAAGTTTTCAACTTTTTCAATATCATAGTAATAGTTGGTAATAAAATTCATAAACTCATCGCTACAATTACTTTTAACATATGCTGATTTAATCCCACTTACTATAACATCAGAGATATTATAATCCACCATAATTGTCTGCAAAATGTCAAAAGTAAGTTGTTGGTCAAAATGTGAAGAAGATATTAACGTATCATTAACATATGTAACAGCACCATTTTCTGCTACATACGTAATTTGTGATTCCTTGCCTGGGAAATATGATCGTAATTGGGCATATTGGTTTCCACTTGCTACAATAAATTTTATATTTCGCTTCGTTACTTCTTCAAATATTTTTTCAAAATATATTTCATCAAACGTATGATTGGATTTAAATAACGTTCCATCTTTGTCTACTGCAATTGCTTTTATCATCGGTATACATCCTTCCAAATTCGTTATCAACCCTAACAATATATGCTACTGCTTAATTTACATCACAATAATATTAAATAAATGGCCATCTATGTCACTAAACAAACCACCATAAAACCCTTCTAGCATCGTACCGCTCTGCAATACTTTACCGCCTGCTTCTTCAACTTTATTTAATAATACATCAACCTCTTGGGACTGGGATACGGAAATAGAAACTAATGCTTCATTTGAGCCTATATTAGAAAGGTGAGCTGCTTTTTTAAATTGGCTATGCTCAATAAGCATGATAATTTTATTATCAATCGTTTGAATTCCTCTCATTTTATCCAAAACAGCGTCATTTTGTTGAATTTTAAAGCCAATTGCGCTAAAAAATGCTTCGCTTGCTTTAAGGTCTTTCGCTGGTAAATTTAGCCACGCTGATTGTATATCCATTTTAACATGCCCCCTATTTTTACTCACCATACCATATCTCACTCTATATGGGACATTAATCATCTGCTTTAAACTACATAATCCTTATCCACTTACATTATGATTATACTTATAGTTCAAGTGATTATTTCCTAGGTTATACTATAAAAGCTAAAATCTAACGAATTAATCATCATTAATTTGAGTGAATTTACGAATTTGCGATAGGTCGATCTTTTCAATCAATTGTTCATATGTGTTCAACGCCTTTTTAGTCATTGTTAATCCTTCTTCAGTTAGATAGATATACATAGCGCGCTGATCTTCAACACATTCTTGTCTATAAACGAGCGGACAATCCATTCTTTCTATCCTAACGATTAAACGCGACATTGCACTTTGACTCAAATCTACAATTTTGATTAAATCATTCATTTTATATTTTTTTCCTGTTGCTTTATAAATTTCGTATAGTACATAAAATTCTTTTAAGCTTAAATGATATTGTTGTTTTAACGTTTTTTCTATTAATGATTCTGTATAGTGCACATATTTTGTCATTTCAATCCAATTATTTATTTTTTGCTGTTGTTCCATATAACATCCCCCAATACTTAACTAACATCTCTATTTATTCTTATTTGAATTTATCGATTTAAATTACGTCTAAGCTTGATTCAACTGTTAATCCCATAATTTACCATTAAAAAAGTGAGCGCATTCACTTAAGATTAACACATTCATTATTAAATAAAAAAGTACGTCTAAATACCACTAGCAACTTACTTTTTAATAAAAAAAACATACTGAAAGGCTTTATAAATAAAAGCCCTCTCAGCATGTCCAACTCACTATGAATTGCTATTTAGTAATTTCTCTTTAAGATCTTTACGTTCATATTCTAATGAATATGGATCATTCAACCAATAAATACCTTCATCTACTTTAAATGTATGGTTGTTTTGTACCGCTTCAGTATTTTTCCAAATTTCTTTATTTTCAAATGATAAGTCTGACCCTTTTGCTACAGGAGTCACAACATAATCGCCAGCCATTTCAGGAAGCTCTTCTTCTGAGATATCAGCTAAATCATTTTTCTTCGTTGCTTTTTCTACTTTCTCTGGCATTTTCAGACCAAATGAGTCATATAAAATCTCACTACCATGACCATATGTCTTACCTAGTGCATAGATTTTTTTATCAAAGTCTTTGATGATAGACACTGTTGTATCTGCGCCAATGGCATCTTTAATTGCTTTACCATCATCTTTTGTTTTTTGCTCCCAGTCTTCAACCCATTTTTTTGCTTTATCTTCTTTGCCAACAATTTTCCCAAGTTCTAAGTGTTGTTCTTTATAGTCATGTTTTGCATAATCAAAGGCAACAGTAGGCGCTATTTTTTTCATTTTTTTTAAGTTTTTATCTGTATTATAAGTAATGATTAAATCTGGTTTGAGTTTCGCGACGCTTTCTACATTTTCAGCATCTACCTTATCAACATCTTTAAATTTTTCTTTTAATACTTTACTGTCATCAACGATATTCGCAACACCTACAACATTTGCATCAAGTTGTTTTAAACCACCTGCATATGTTGCCCCTAAAACGACAATACGCTTAGGATCTTTAGGTATTTTCACTTTATCTCCTGAGTCTTGTTTGTAAGTTGTTTTTTCGCTATCTTTTTTAGACGACTTGTCTTCTGAGCCATTGCTACACGCTGCAAGTACAAGCACCAACACTAACAAAGGTAATAATAGTTTCTTCATTGTTTATGTCCCCTTTTTTTATAGTATTTTAAATTATACAGGAAGTTGTATTAAACACAATCATATATAAAGAATTACTATTTGAAATTCTAAATGATTGTAAATGTTATATAAACAAACAGTTACTTTCTTAATATATAGAAAGTAACTGTTTTGTATATTCATGACGTTGATCACTAAATAAATCTTCTATATTAAAACCGTCTACAATGTGACCATTTTTCATTACAATAACTCTTTCAACCAAATGATTTAAAAAGGCAATATCATGCGAAATCATCAACATGCCTTTTTGTGTTCTGTGATGATAATCTTTTAGTACTTCAATCATTTTTTGCTCTGCAATAACATCTAAGCTGGCTGTAATTTCGTCACATAAGAGCATATCTGGTTCCAACATCAGTGTACGTATTGTATTAAATCGCTGTAATTGGCCGCCACTTAATTCATCAGGTAACCTATCCAACAACTTAGCATCTAATTCCATAAATGTCATCAATGCTTCCATTCTTCGATTTACATCACTCGTAACTGTGCCTTTATAATACTGTATAGGTTCTGCTAAGGATTTTCCTATATTAAACTTCGGATTAAAACTATCATATGCATGCTGAAATATAGGTAATAATGTTAATCCATGTGTGTTGATTTGTCCTTCGGTCGGTTGAAGTAAACCTAGCATGAGATGCGCTAAAGTGGTCTTTCCTGAACCACTTTCACCTACGATACCAATAATTTCATCCGCATTTATAGTCAGGTCGATATGAGTTAAAATAGGCGCTTGATCATATTTAAATTTTATTCCTGTTAATTCAATCATAAACATTCTCCCTTCTTAGCTGGCTACGGGAATTAAATAGCTTTAAGCTATAGGGTTTTACATTGTGATTTTTAAAGGCTGTAACATGATTAGAATCTATCACTTCTCCGTGACGTATTACATGAATCCAGTCACTAAAATCTAAAACGTGGGATAAATTATGCGTAATGATTAATAACGTCACTTGATGCACTTCTGCTAAATGTTTAATTAAATTCATTACATTATAACCCGTTATCGCATCTAATGATGAGGTGGGCTCATCAGCGATAATGACTTCTGGGTTTAA
This sequence comes from Staphylococcus caseorum, assembly GCF_049943195.1. Taxonomy (NCBI): domain Bacteria; kingdom Bacillati; phylum Bacillota; class Bacilli; order Caryophanales; family Staphylococcaceae; genus Staphylococcus; species Staphylococcus caseorum. The sequence continues at coordinate 2,729,246 of NZ_JBNFUA010000001.1, read as the reverse complement.
CATCAATACACTCGCAATTTGTACCCTAGCAAGTTGGCCACCAGATAAGCTAAAGCAGTAGCGTTCCATCACTTGATCAGGTGCTAAATCTACCCATTGTAATGCTTTTGTGACAAATTGCTTTGCCACTGTTTTTTTCACTTTATAGTGCATTCTATAAATAGCCATAAGTTGCTTACCAAGTTTTGTATGATCATTAAAGCTGTGTGTATAGTCCTGAGAAATAAAACCTATATCTTTGCCTAATAAAGTATGCATATCTCTGACAACTTGATTTTTGTAATGTAGTGCATCGAATTCCATATCTAATGCGCGTGGTACACGTTGGACAAGTGCTTTAGCAGTTAAACTTTTACCAGAACCACTTTCACCAACTAGGACATTCACTTTACTTTGCTTTAGCCCTAGATTGATATTATGGATGAGTTCAGTTCCTGAATTATCTTTGATTGATAGATTGGATATCTCGAGTATATTAGTCATCCAAATCACGCTTCCCTTTTAATAATTTATCTCGTAACGCATCACCAGCTAAATTGAATAATAATATTGTTAGTGTAATTAAAGTTGCTGGCACAATTAATAATAATGGATAAGAACTAATATAGTCACGTCCAGCATTAAGCATTGCACCCCATTCAGGTGAAGGTGGTTGCGCACCTAATCCTAAAAAGGATAGTGATGAAATATAAAGTATGATTTTACCAAAATCCACAGTCATCAGCACAATAATAGATGGCGTAACTTGTGGTAAAAAATGCTTCCAAATAATTGTACGCGTTGGCACATTAAAAAGCTTAGCCATTTGTATATAAGGTTTCATCATTTCACTGCTTACTACAGAACGCGTAAGTCTTGTATATGTCATCCATTTAATTATTGTAATGGCGATGACTAAATTCCAAATACTTGGTTTAAAAAAGCTGGCAAATGCAATCATCAATACAAATTCTGGAATACTTAGTCCAATGTCAATTAAACGCATGATCACTGTATCAACGATGCCTTTTTTGTAGCCTGCTAAAAGTCCAAGTGGTACACCAATAATTACTGTAACAAGTAATGTAACCAAACTAATGAGTAAAGTGTATCTTGCTCCAACAATAACTCTCGATAATAAATCTCTACCATAATCATCTGTGCCTAACCAATGGGCCAAACTTGGCGTTTCCAAAGCATTACCTAAATGTACTTCTAAAGCACTATGAGTTGAAACAAAAAATTGCGCTGTGATAATTATGATGAGATAAAAAGCAAAAACATAGAAAATGAGATTGTGTTTATTCATATGTTTCATTACATCTCACCATCCTGACGCGCTACTTTAGTCTTTTTACGTTTTTTATTGTATCGTCGTTTTGGATCTAGCCATAATAGCAGTAAGTCACTGATGGTGTTAGCTAGAACTACAAGGAAGCCGATCATAAGGACTGCACCTTGCACGACAGGATAATCCCTTGCTCGAATACTATCGACTAAGAAATGGCCAATACCTGGTATGCCAAATAAGTTTTCAATAACCACTGTGCCTCCAATAAGACTGCCTATAGACATACCCAAGACTGTAACGACCGGTAAAATAGCAGGTTTAAACAAGTCTTTCCATAAAATATAACGTTCAGACATCCCTCTGAGGCGAGCCGCTTCTACTTCTTTTGATTGGTACAATTCTACTAAATTAGAACGCATTAATCTGACATAATAGGCACTCATACCTATGCTAAGTGCTATCACAGGTAAGACGTACCCTGCTAACGAATCTAATCCGGATGATGGGAGTAAGTTGAGTTTTTGAGCAAATACATAAATCAATAATGTTCCCAAAAAGAAGGACGGTATACTAACAGTAAAAGATGTTACTATCCGGATCAAGGTATCAATCCAAGTATGATAGTATTTCGCTGCAATAATACCTAATGGCACTGCTACAATAAAAACAATAATAATAGTCAAAACAGCTATGAATGCTGTAGGTGGCGTATAATAAATCAATTCATTGATTACAGGTTCACCGGTTTGATAACTCGTACCAAAGTTCAATTGTACAATTTGTCCTAACCATTGAATATATTGGATGACTACGGGTTGATCTAAACCTAATTTTTGTTTAGTGGCTTCAATTTGTTCACTTGAAACATTAGCTACATCTAAATGTAAGATTTTGTCGACTGGGTCTCCTGGCGTAAGTTTCATTAATATAAACGTGATAGTAGAAAGGACAAACAATACAATGATCATTTGTCCAATTCTAGAAAGTATATTTTTTAATATCATTGTTTTTTATCTACTTTATAATCGATAAGGTAGACGCCTTCAGGTGTTGCTTTTAAGTTTTCTACATCTTTACTCATACCGACGATATTATCATTATATGAAATATAACTATTTGCTAAGTCTTTGTTCGTTATATCAATAATTTCATTCGTTAAATGATGACGTTCATTTGTATCTACTGTTTTATTAAATTGATTTATTAGTTCAGTCACTTTGTCATTGTCATAATCACCTGCGTTAATCGCACCTTCTGGTTTGTACGCTTGGTTGAAGAAATAACCTGTGTCTCCTCTTGGAATCGTACCAAAGCTATAAAGTGACGCATCCCACTGATTTTTATCTTTGAGATAACCTTGAATATCATCGACATTACGTAATTTAATATCAATATTTGCTTTTTTAGCATCTGATTGGATGACTTGTGCAATTTTTGGAAGCTCTGGACGTCCATTATATGTTGAAACTGTTAATTGTAATGGATGTTCTTTTGTATAGCCTTCTTTTTCCATGATTTGTTTGGCTTTATCTATATCTTGTTTCTGTACTTGTTGGTTCTCTATGAAATCTAATTTGGTATTGAATGGTCCGGTCGCTGGTTTAGCATGACCTTTAGATACATTTTTAGCAATACTTTCACGATCTATGACTTTATCAAGTGCTTCGCGTACAGGTTGCGTCATCTTATCGCTTGTATGGTTATATAAGAGTAAGCCTGTTCTAAATCCTGAGACATTTGATACTTTTGTTTTATCACTCTCTTTTAGTGTTTTTACTTTTTCAACAGGTACATCTGTAATGACATCTGCTTTACCTGATTCTAAATCACTTGTCCGTGCGTTACCATCCTCTTGATATGTAACATTGATATGATCTAGTTTCGGTTTACCTTGCCAGTAGTCTTTATTTCGATCTAACTTAATTTTTTGAGATTGCTTATAGTCTTTAATTTGATATGGTCCAGTACCAACAGGGGTTTTATTTACATCGCCTTCTGCTTCCGTATCATAGATTGCAGAAAATGGACTAGCAAGCTCTGAAACTAACTCAGGATATGCTTCTTTTGTCGTAATCGTAACATTTTGTCCATCTACTTTAATGTCTTTGATAGGAAGTGAACCTTTTACTAAGTCACTTTTCTCAATACTTTCTTCTAAACTAGATTTCACTGCTTTACCAGTCACTTTTTTACCATTTTGGAATTTAATATCATCTTTTAATTTTAGGTCTAGTTGAGTTGGTGACTTTTGGTTATATGATTCAACTAATAATTTTTGAACTTTTCCTTCTGCGGAGGCTTTAAACAAAGATTCTGCTGCGCCAATCTTCACTGGTACATCTGTTTCATAAGGGGCGATTGAAGTTGTTTTTAAAGGTAATTCAATGTCTAAAGTGTTTCCTTTAGATTGACTTCCAGATCCACTGCAACCTGCTAAAGTAATTGCTACGGTTGCAAACAATACAACTATTTTTTTCATTTATATTCCTTCTTTCTAAAAAATCACTCTTAAAATCAATTAGAAATTTATAGTTTAAAACTCATACAATAAGGCTAACTATCCTTTCAGCCCTATTGTTTTAAGTTTAAATGTTATATCACTCTACTTGTTGTTCTTTCATTTGATTACCCGCAAATAGCATAATCCATGTAGCAATAATAAATGGCAATGTAAATACCGGCAAGCCAAATGGTGTTAATAGCGTAGTCATGCCTGCATGTAAAACGACAGTTAGCAAAATGCCTAACACAATACTTATATAACGCGGAATTCTAGTACTAAACGCTACACCTAAAGCTAACACTGTAAGTATGACATTATAGCCAAACAGGCCATCATTAATTTGGTCGTGATTGCCACCAAGTACCGTGACTGCTGCAAAACCTATAATATTTGCAATTATTGCAAATGTACCAGCTTTTCTAGAAGCAATAAAAATACCAATAAGAATTAATATACCTGCAATCATATTTTTGAGTAAAAAGATTTCACTGAAGCCCGTTAAAAATGCACTTATAAAGTCGATACTATGACCAGAAAACTCAATTTCCTGAACAGTATTCGGTAAAATATTTACATCTGCATTCACAAATTTAAATTGGAATGACATGAGTAATACAATCCAACTTACAAATACATACGGCATTGTTAACATTGGCACACCAAATGGTTTGAAAAATTCTCTAAATGCCGAACCAATAGGCATTGTTATAATAATTGCCACTAATACAATAACCACACTATACCATTCTGGTACTAAAAATAATGTTAATGCAATGGCAGTAAGTACGGGGTTAAATCCGGCCAATCCCGTATTGATTTCCTCTTCGGAATAATTCGTTCGTTTTGCAAGTAATAAGGAAATGACACTTGCACTCAAAGCCATTAGCCCCACTTTCCAATTACCTACAAAAATACCTGCTAAAACAAACAACCCTGTCCATGCATTGTTCAATAATAATACTTGCGCAATATTCTTCAATATTATCCGAATAGCGTCCACATCGTCACCTGATTTCTATATACTTTGACTTAAATAATAATATATTAATATCCACTAAATTTAAAGAGATACATATCGCCCGTAATAAAATTCATTTTTTTATTTTTTCACACTCTCAAGGGGTTATTCTTGTAGTTAAATAATATTCGGAATATCATTATATAGCGGACATAATTAACGTACACGATATAAATAATGGAAAGGTAGTGAAGCTCGTGCATTTTACACAACGTGAACAAGATAAGTTGATGTTAGTCGTAGCATCAGATTTAGCACGCAGACGTCAACAGCGCGGTTTAAAATTAAATTATCCTGAGGCAGTAGCCATAATTAGTTTTGAACTGCTTGAAGGTGCTAGAGATGGGAAAACCGTGGCTGAACTGATGAGTTACGGGAAACAAATATTAAGTGAAGATGATGTAATGGAAGGCGTTGCCGACATGCTAACAGAAATGGAAATTGAAGCGACTTTCCCTGACGGAACTAAATTGATTACCGTCCATCACCCAATCGTTTAAAGGAGGATTTATATTATGAAACCTGGTGAAATTATAGTTAAACGTACAGAAATAGAAGTAAATAAAGGTCATAAATCCACAATACTTAATGTGAAAAATACTGGAGATCGACCAATACAAGTCGGCTCACATTATCACTTTTTTGAAGCAAATCCAGCGCTAGATTTTGACCACGAAAAAGCCTATGGTAAACGACTAGATATTCCGGCAGGTGCAGCCGTTCGTTTTGAACCAGGTGATGAGAAAGAAGTTCAACTCGTTGAATATTCTGGCAAACGAAAAATTTATGGTTTTCATGGTGCAGTAAACGGGCCAATTGATGAGTCTCGTGTCTATAGAGAAGAAGCAAACGATTCAGCTACAGAAATAGCTGAAGAAGAAAATAAAGAAAACGAAAATGCGAATAAAGAAAGTGGGTATAAAGCATGAGTTTTAAAATGACGCAATCACAATATACAAGTCTTTATGGACCAACTGTTGGTGACTCTGTAAGACTTGGAGATACAAATTTATTTGCAAGAGTAGAAAAAGATTACGCTACGTATGGTGATGAAGCAACATTTGGTGGTGGTAAATCTATCAGAGACGGCATGGCTCAAAACCCTAATGTCACGCGTGATGATAAACAAGTTGCAGATTTAGTTATGACAAATGCAATGATTATCGACTACGATAAAATCATTAAAGCTGATATAGGTATCAAAAATGGCTATATTATGGCAGTCGGCAAAGCTGGTAACCCTGATATTATGGATAACGTAGATATTATCATTGGTGCTACGACGGATATCATTTCTGCAGAAGGCAAAATCGTAACTGCTGGTGGTATCGATACACACGTTCACTTTATTAATCCTGAACAGTCACAAGTTGCACTTGAAAGTGGTATAACTACACATATTGGTGGCGGCACTGGTGCATCTGAAGGTGCAAAAGCAACTACAGTTACTCCAGGACCATGGCACTTACACCGCATGTTAGAAGCTTCGGAATCATTGCCATTAAATATCGGTTTCACTGGTAAAGGGCAAGCAGTAAATCACACTGCCTTAGTAGAACAAGTACATGCTGGTGCGATTGGCTTAAAAGTACATGAAGACTGGGGCGCAACGCCCTCAGCATTAGACCATGCTTTACAAGTCGCAGATGACTATGATGTTCAAATCGCATTACACGCCGATACATTAAATGAAGCTGGTTTCATGGAAGAAACGATGGCCGCAGTAAAAAACCGCGTATTACACATGTATCATACAGAAGGCGCTGGTGGCGGCCACGCGCCAGATTTAATTAAATCTGCTGCCTATCCAAACATCTTACCTTCTTCTACAAACCCAACGCTTCCATACACAGTAAATACTGTAGACGAACATTTAGATATGGTCATGATTACCCATCACTTAAACGCTGCAATCCCTGAAGACATCGCATTTGCTGATTCACGTATTCGTAAAGAAACAATTGCAGCAGAAGATGTATTACATGATATTGGCGTATTTAGTATGGTAAGTTCTGATTCTCAAGCTATGGGACGTGTCGGTGAAGTTATCACACGTACTTGGCAAGTTGCGCACCGTATGAAAGAACAACGCGGTGCATTAGAAGGTGACAGTAAACATAATGATAATAATCGTATCAAACGTTATATAGCGAAATATACGATTAACCCTGCAATTACACATGGTATTTCAGATTACGTTGGTTCTATTGAAGAAGGCAAACTCGCCGATATTATCATGTGGGAACCTGCTTTCTTTGGCGTAAAACCAGACGTTATCCTTAAAGGCGGACTCATTAATACAGCCATTAATGGAGATGCTAACGGTTCTATCCCTACTTCCGAACCATTGAAGTACCGTAAAATGTACGGACAATTAGGCGGCAATATGCAAAGTACTTCAATGACTTTCGTATCTTCAACAGCATACGAAAATGATATTGATAAAGTAATCGGCTTAAAACGTAAAGTGAGACCTGTTCGCAATATCCGTAAGTTAAGTAAAGCAGATATGAAAAACAACAATGCAACACCAAAAATAGATGTTGATCCACAAACATATGAAGTATTCGTAGACGGTGAAAAAATCACAAGTGAACCAGCTACTGAACTACCGTTAACTCAACGCTATTTCTTATTCTAGGAGGTAAAAAATGATCATCGAAGAAATTGTAGGAAATATCGCTAACATTGCTGATAGTGAAAAAGGTAAGCACACAGAAAAAGTATACTTGGAAAACTCTGATTTAGTTAAACGTATTCAACGTGTAACGACAGACCATGGTAATGAAATTGGTATACGTTTAAAACAACCTATTGATTTACAATATGGTGATATTTTATATAAAGACGATACGAATATGATTATCGTAGATGTGAATTCTGAAGATTTACTCGTTATTAAACCACGTACGCTTCAAGAAATGGGAGATATTGCGCATCAACTTGGAAACAGACATTTGCCAGCACAATTTACAGAAACTGAAATGCTTGTACAATACGACTACTTAGTAGAATCTTTATTAAAAGATTTAGGGATTCCATACGAGCATGAAGATCGTAAAGTAAATAAAGCATTTAGACATATAGGTCATTCACATGACTGATCATGCACACCTACGTCTGTTTCAATTTTGTGATTCTCAATTTCCGACAGGTGCATTTAGTCATTCATTTGGACTTGAAACTTATATTCAACGGGACACAGTGCATGACGAAGAAAGCTTCCAACAATGGCTCACGCTATTCTTAAACGAACAATTGACATACGCAGATGGCTTAGCCATGCGCCTTGTCTATGATGCGCTCGATCAAAATGATTCAGAATCTATATTACGATTAGATAAAATTCTTTTCGTGCAAAACTTACCAAAAGAAACACGACAAGGTTCAAAACAAATGGGTAACCGCATGGTCAAACTCGCTTCAGAACTTTATGATAGTGACTGGATTGACTGGTACAATGCACAACTAAAAGAGAAAAAAGCCAAGTTGCATCCTGCCATTTGTTTTACGATGCCCGGACATCATTTAGGAGTCGATATCGAAACAATTATTGATTATTATTTATATCAAAACGTGTCTAGTTTAACTCAAAATGCTGTACGTGCAATTCCTTTAGGACAAACTGCTGGTCAACGTATTGCCCATCATATGATTCCACTTATGAAAGAGACAAGAGACCATATCATGACATTGGATGAATCCCAATTAGGCATTACTGCGCCAGGATTAGAAATCAACCAGATGGAACACGAGAACGTCAATGTAAGAATTTTTATATCTTAGGAGGACAATTTTTATGACAGAGACAGTTAAAATAGGTATCGGGGGCCCTGTCGGTGCAGGTAAAACCCAACTTATCGAGAAAATTGTTAAACGTTTAGCAAAAGACTTAAGCATTGGTGTTATCACTAATGATATATATACAAAAGAAGATGAAAAAATATTAGTTAACTCAGGTGTATTACCTGAAGATAGAATTATCGGTGTTGAAACAGGTGGATGTCCACACACAGCAATTCGTGAAGATGCGTCAATGAACTTTGCAGCAATTGATGAATTAAAAGAACGCAATGAAGATATAGAACTTATTTTCATTGAATCTGGTGGCGATAACTTAGCTGCAACTTTCAGTCCGGAACTCGTTGATTTTTCAATTTATATTATTGATGTGGCACAAGGCGAAAAAATTCCACGCAAAGGTGGACAAGGTATGATTAAATCTGACTACTTTGTAATCAATAAGACTGACTTAGCGCCTTATGTTGATGCATCATTAGAACGCATGGCAGAAGATACAAAAGCCTTCCGCGGTAACCGCCCATTCACTTTTACAAACCTTAAAACCGATGAAGGCTTAGACAATGTACTTGAGTGGATTGAACAAGATGTATTTCTTAAAGGATTAGCTTAATGTCTGAATCAAATCCACAATGGACCGGCCAATTAGATCTAACTGTTTTTAATAACGGAAAAAAATCTGTTGCGCGTGATATCTTTTTTGAAAGAGCATTAAAAGTAATGCGTCCAGTTTACTTAAACGGCTCTGATATTCCTACATTTTATATTGTAAACGTAGGTGGCGGTTATTTAGATGGTGATCGCTATAACATGAACTTCAATATAGACGCTTATGCGAAAGTCATATTAACTTCGCAAGGTGCAACAAAGATTTATAAAACGTTGAATGACCATGTGGAACAATATCAAAATTTCAATATTAAAGATAACGCTTATGCGGAATATGTAGGCGACCCAATTATCGCTTTTGAAAATGCCAAATTCTACCAACATAATACATTTAACTTGAGTTCAACAGGAGCTTTATTTTATACAGATATTTTAACACCTGGATATTCTAAAGAAGGTAAAGCTTTTAGCTACACATATATGCATTTATTAAATGAAATTTATGTAGATGATGATCTCGTTGTATTTGATAATATGTTACTTGATCCAACTAAAAATAAAGTTGATGATATCGGTTATATGGAGCATTATAGTCACTTGGGTTCTTGTTATTTTATCCACCCAGATGTTAACCAAAAATTCATAGATAACGTATTCGATCAAATTAAACACTTGCAACAAGCATATGATTGTCGCTTTGGTATTACACACTTACCAACACATGGTTTTAGCATTCGTATTTTATCTAACAAAACGCAAGTAATTGAAAAGATTTTAACGACATTACAAACTTACGTTGTTAAAGAAAGCTTCGATCGTGACGTTGACTTTTTAAGAAAATATTAGTTCTTCTCGAGGCTGGACATAAACACCCATCCTCAAAATAAAAGGACTAATCCATTTAATAACGGATTAGTCCTTTTTATATTTAAAATTTTACGCTTTTGCCCAATTCTAAGGGAAGTATGCATAAAATCAAAGTTCATAACGTTCTATTGATAATAAAAAAGCCTTTAAGAACTCAACATATTCTTAAAGGCTTTTTAAATATATATAAATTTTTAACTACAGACACAACTTTTAAATTAAATTAAGTAACCAGACTAAACTTATCACTAATAAAACAATCGTAACGATATAAATCAATAACTTTTGCCCTTTAGTTAAAGTTTTTTCACCGTCCGTAAACAAACTAAATAACGAACCATCCTTGCCCATTAATAATGCAATAGAATAAATAAGTAAGACTAAAGATAAAATAAATAATATTAATGCAACAAATACCATAAAAGTACTCCTCTCACAATACAATCTGTTTTTCTTAGTTCTATGCCTATTCATTCTATCTTAATATTCAAATTTGTAAAATAAAGCCTATATAAATGATCATAGTGATTTTATTTCTATTATATTATGGTAATTGTCCTTTTTTCTCTAATCGTTTAACTTTAAATGGTGCGTAAATTAATACCACAATTAATACTAATCCTAAATAACCAATAAATGGATAAAAGAATGACATTAAGTCTGTAAATCCTGCAAAGCTTACTGCAAAGCCAATTAAAATAGATACGATATAAAACACTTTAAACTGTATTGTTTCAGGAGTAGTAAAACGTGTAGCAAGTGAATAGAACATACCTAAACACGTATTAAATATCATTAAATAGATAATGATAGACATAAGGACACCTAAAATTGGTGAGATATCATTGACAAGCCCTAACATCGGCATTGGTAAATCTCCTACCGTTTCAATTTTAGAAAGTATCGCAAAATGACTTATCATAATCATTACACCTAAAACGAATCCTCCGACGAAACCGCCCCATGCAGCTATCTTAGGATTTTTCTCACTACCACCCATAACGATTGCCATAGTTGCCCCTAAACTGATATTTAACGAAACGTAATTAACGCCAGAAATAAACCAATTGGGCACCGCTGATGTATGTTCCTTAGCTATGTCAGTAAGTTCAGTAAACGTACCTGACATTGTAAACAAGCAATACACAGCAACAACTAGAATAGCTACAATCAATAACGGTGTAATATTACCGATAACTTTAACCACATTATCTACACGTAGCATACCGAATAAAAATACTAAAAGAACCATTAATAGCGTTCCAATGACTGCCGGTATACCAAACTGTTGCTCAAAGTTCGAGCCACCACCAGCGAGCATTACGACACCAAATCCAAACAAGGCGATAATGAGTACAATATCTATCACCCATGCAAGCACTTTACCAAACAATGTACCGCCTGTTAATTTATGTATTACATCATTATGACTCTGAGCTTTAAACTTACTACCTAGCCATACAAGCACCATACCAATATATGAAAATAGCATTGTTGAAACAATTGCTGCAAATATGCCCATCATACCGAAACTAGTAAAATATTGTAGAATTTCTTGTCCTGAAGCAAATCCGGCGCCTACAATGATACCAATTAAGGCACTACCTATTAAAAATACCTTCTTCATAGTAATCCCCTTTGCTAGTAGTAATTTTTGTTAAAAACGTAAAATCATCATTGTGAAATAGATCGCATTACATTATATAACCCCTTTGTACACGTCTATCAATGTAACTTCGTATTGTCTCACACAATAATGTAAACGTTTACATATTCATAGTAACTCACTTGGCTTTAATTTTCAAACCGCTAAAAACACTTATCCTTGATGGTATTTACATTATATAATACGCACTTTACGACTAATAATAATATCATTATAGAGAAAACAAATTTTTAAACTTTTCACTATAAAACTGATACAATTATGTAGTCCAATATTAAAAGATAATTATAGGAGTGGTATCATGGTAGAAGAATACATATATAGAAATACTGTACAACCATCTTGGATTGACCGTAACAACCATATGCACGACGCACAATATTATTCAATTTTCAGCGATGCAGTTGTTGGTTTCTTTGAATCTGCAGATTTATCAATTTCATATCGTCCTAATCAAGAAGTAACGATATTTAGTATGGAAGCGCATATTTCATTTTTAAAGGAATTATTATTAGATGATTCGTTTTATATTAAAGTTCGCATTTATGATTATGATGCAAAAAGAGTTCACCTCTTCTTAACAATGTATAATCAGCAAGACGAACGTAACGCTACATATGAAGTGATTATGATGGGTGTAAGTAATCAAACACGCCGCAGCATGAATTTTCCTCAACCTGTTTATGATAAAATCAAAGCTTATTTTGATAGTCAACAATCTTTCGAGGTACCTAAACAACTCGGTCATGTGATTAGTATACCTAGAAAATAACTATGCGATACTTAGAAGACTTTTATTGAATCTAAATTTAGATTCAGTAAGCATTTCTCAATATGGCAGGCAAAGACTCCAAACAGTATCATATTGATAACACAACAAAATATTATCTTATATAACAAAGAGAGCCTCTAAATGATTAGAGGCTCTCTTATTAATTAGTTTAAGTGATCTAAAGCTTGTTTTAAATCTGTTACTAAATCTTCAGTGTCTTCAATTCCAACTGAGAGACGAATTAGACCATCTGCAATACCTTCTTTGGCACGAATGTCTTTAGGAATAGATGCATGTGTCATTAATGCTGGTACAGAAATTAAACTTTCTACTGCGCCTAAACTTTCAGCTAATGTGAAATATTGTGATTCACGAATAACTGCTTTGGCGCTTTCTATATCCTCAACTTCAAAAGCAACAACACCAGTATGTCCTTCTGATTGTGCTTCGTGGATATCATGGTTTAAATGTTCAGCGATACTTGGATGGAATACTTGTTTAACATTTGGATGTTGTTGCAACATTTCAATAATTGAAAGTGCGTTACATTGTACTTGCTCCATTCTTAGCCCTAATGTTTTAATACCACGAATTAATAAATAACTATCTTGTGGTCCCAACACGCCACCTGTTGAATTTTGAATAAATCCAATACGCTCAGCTAGGTCCTCATCATTTGTAGCAACTAGACCAGAAACAACATCACTATGACCACCAATGTATTTTGTAGCTGAATGCAATACGATATCAATACCCAATGTTAATGGGTTTTGGAAATAGGGTGTCATAAATGTATTATCAACAACTGATATCAAATTATGTTTCTGTGCAATTTCTGCTGATTTTTTAATATCTGTTACTCGTAACAATGGGTTTGATGGTGTTTCAATGTATAACATTTTTGTTTCTGGTTTAATATATTGTTCCACTTCATCTATATGTGTTGTATCTATGAAATCTGCTTTTATTCCAAAACGTGAAAATACTTTTGTTAGTGCTCTGTATGTGCCGCCATAAACGTCGGAATTTATTAATAAATGATCACCTTCGTCTAATAACATGATTACTGCAGATATGGCTGCCATACCAGAACCAAATGCATAACCATATTGACCATGTTCTAAATCAGCAATAAGGACTTCTAATGAACTACGTGTTGGATTAGCTGAACGAGAATATTCATATCCCTGTCTCATATCACCGATGTCATCTTGCATAAATGTACTTGTTTGATAAATTGGTGTAGTTACTGCACCTGTATATGGATCAGTAGTAGATCCGCCGTGAATTAATTGTGTTTTTTTATTCATTAATGATTCTCCTTATAATTAAAGATTTTTTGTGACATGTATCGATCACTACCATCAGGAAAAATCGTTACTATAATGCCACTATTGATATGTTTTTTTACTTCTAATGCACCTTGTAAGACTGCACCAGAGGAACTTCCTACAAGTAAGCCTTCTCGTTTTGCCAATAATGCTACATTTTCAAAAGCGTCTTTATCAGACACTTTCACAATATCAGAAACTAAGGATTCAGGTAAAAACTGAGGCCACTTTTCAGAACCGATGCCTTCAATATCATGGGCGTGTTGAGCTCCTCCACTTAATATAGAACCTTCTGGCTCAACAATGACATTCTCTACATTAAATGAAGTTAAATGTTCTGCCACACCTGTAAATGTACCGCCTGAACCTATACCTGCTACAAAATAATCTACTTCAGGCAATTTTTCTGTAATTTCTTTACCCAACGTTTCTAAATATGCTTTGGGGTTGTTAGCAGATTCAAATTGATTTAAATAAAGTGCGTCCGTTTGCAATTCAAATTGCTTTGCTGCTTCTTGAGCACCTTGCATGCCTAATACTTTCTCAGTTCTTCTAACCTCAGCACCTAAAGCTTTAATAATGGATATTTTTTCTTCTGCAAAACCTTCAGGTGCAAAAATCACTGCATTTATATTATGATGGTTAGCTGCAATAGCTACGCCAATACCCGTATTGCCTGCTGATGCCTCTACTACAGTTCCACCTTTTTGTATTAAGTTGTTCTCTAAAGCTTTTTCAATTAAATACTTTCCAAGTCTATCTTTAATACTGCCGCCAGGATCGAATTGTTCTAATTTAGCATAAATTTGAACATCATCATTACTAAAAGATTTTAATAATACCATAGGTGTATTGCCGATTAAATCATATGCAATCATTATAGTCCTCCACACACAGGTGTTTTTAATGTTTTGTTTATTCCCTACTATACTGATATGAATTATAAATAGTTTCAGCCCTTTTTGCAAATTTTATAATTAAAATATTGCAAAACACTTAAAATAAATCCTTACTTTTTTAATAAGAATACTTGAATTCACTATATAGCTCTTGTATAGTGTTAGTTATCAGAAAATTCAAATTTATAGGAGGATTTACATTATGAGTCAGAATTCATGGCATTTAGACACATTATCAATTCATGGCGGTCAACAAGTGGATGATTCAAAATCACGTGCAGTACCTATCCACCAAACAACGAGTTATGTATTTGATAGTACAGACCATGCACAAAAATTATTTTCGCTACAAGAAGACGGTAATATTTACACGAGAATTATGAATCCAACACAAAATGTCTTTGAAGAACGCATCACGGCTCTAGAAGGAGGCGTTGGCGCTTTAGCTACTGCTTCAGGACAAGCTGCAATACATCTCGCATTATTAAACATCGTTGAAACAGGTGACGAAATTGTTGCTTCTTCAAACTTATACGGTGGTACATATAATTTATTAAAAGTGACATTCAAAAAATTAGGCATTAAAGTCCATTTTGTAGATCCTAGCAATCCTGAAAACTTTAAAAATGCTATTACAGATAAAACGAAAGTTGTTTATGCAGAAACAATTGGCAACCCTCGTATTGATGTTCTGGATATAGAAGCTGTTGCAGATATTGCACATGATAATGGTGTTCCATTAATTGTTGACAATACATTCCCAACGCCTTATTTATTACGTCCGTTTGAGTATGGTGCTGACATTATTGTTCATTCAGCTACTAAATTTATTGGTGGACATGGTACTTCAATCGGTGGTGTCATTGTTGATAGTGGTAAATTCAATTGGGATAACGGTAAATTCCCTGGCTTAGTTGAACCAGACCCTAGTTATCATGGCGTGTCTTATGCGAAAGATGTAGGAGAAGCTGCATATATCACTAAAGCACGTGTTCAATTATTACGTGATTTAGGTGCATCTGTATCACCTTTCAATGTTCATGAATTCTTGATTGGTTTAGAAACATTGCATCTACGTATGGAACGTCATTCAGAAAATGCTTTACGTATCGCACAATACTTAGAAAAACATCCAAATGTAACATGGGTGAATTATCCAGGTTTAGAAAACAATGCTTACAATGAATTAGCTCAAAAATATCTACCAGATGGACAAGGCGCTATACTTACATTTGGTGTTGATGGTTCAGTAGACGATATTGCTAATTTTGTTGAAGGATTAGATTTATTCTCACACGTTGCAAACGTTGGTGATTCTAAATCATTAATTATTCATCCTGCAAGCACAACACACTTACAATTGTCACCAGAAGAACAAAAAGCTTCAGGTGTACTTCCAGAACTTGTAAGATTATCAGTTGGAACAGAAAAAGTAGAAGACATCATTTCAGATCTTGATAAAGGTTTTAAAGCATCACTTGGAAATTAATGAAAAAAATTTCCTTAGTGATGCTAAGAATCTAGTTCACACTCTAAAAATATATAACATCAAAAACGCCCAACCTTAATTTGTTTGGGCGTTTTTAGACTGCGCGCTATTATTTCGTCACACAAACCGAAGACTCCTGCGTGTGTAAATTTTATATTTAAACTCCTGTTTTCTATTAATAAAGATATTTACCTTTGTGTTTGTTAATTAATATTGGGATAATAACAATAATTGTTCAATAAGTTGGAGGTGCATGTTTGGATAACCAAAAAGATCAAATAACCATGAATGTTATATTACTTACCGGTAAAATACTTTTGTCTTCTGGCGCTGAAGTATCGCGTGTTGAAGATACTATGCGTCGTATAGCAATTTGTATGGGCTATTACAATAGCCAAGGATATGTCATAAATGTGTTCATCAATTTTTCACTTAGTGAGGAACACGATACACGCATTTTACGTATTAATAAAAATATCACCAACTTATTGAAAATATTTCAAGTTAATGCAATTTCACGAAAACTCACGAGTAATCAATTGTCTATAGAAGAAGCTTATGACCTTTTAAAAAATATCGAACGTACATCAGTAACAATTCCATTGTGGAAGAAAGGTATAGCAGCTGGCATTATCTCATTGAGCTTTTTATATTTACAAAATGGTACATGGCCAGATGCACTTACCGCAATCATAGCTGGTGCTACAGGATTTTTAATCGTAGAGTATATGCATAGCAAGTCATTGACTATGTTTATACCTGAATTTGTAGCCTCTTTTGTAATAGGAACAATCGTTATCTTTGGGTCTAAATTATTCAATGTTGATAATATGTTTGGACCTGCCATGCTTGCTTCAGTTATGCCAATCGTTCCTGGCGTGTTAATAACAACCGCAATACAAGATTTATTTGGCCGTCACATGCTTATGTTTACAGCAAAATTTTTGGAAGCATTAGTTATTGCTTTTGCGATTGGTTCAGGCATAGCAATTGCGTATTCACTATTTTAAGGAGGATTCTTCATGACTATTTTAATTACATTCTTATGCAGTTTCAGCGCCTCCTATTTCTTCAACGTGATTTACGATTCGCATAAAAAGGTGTTTCTTCCTGCTGGATTTGCTGGAGCCATGGGTTATATCGTCCATTTTATTTTAAGCGAGCACGGGCAAATGGATACAATATATACAAGTTTATTAGGTAGTTTAACACTAGGTTTAATCAGCCATACTATGAGTCGAATATATAAAGCGCCTGTTGTGCTATTTATGATCCCTGGCATTATTCCACTTGTTCCAGGAAGTATTGCTTTCAGTGCGACACAACAGCTCGTTACGCTTAATTTTACTGACGCGACTAACACATTCATTCGTGCTATTTTGATAGCAGGTGCAATTGCTTTAGGTTTGTTGATTTCAGATCAATTATCTAAAACATTGAATATACGAAAATACTTAGCTATTAAAAGAAATAAACTTTAAAAAGACTACACACTATTGCTATACACTTCAAATAGGTTTATAAAAACGTTATTTGATAGTAATACAATACATGTGTAGTCTTTTATTATGATTCATTCACAAAATATAAACCCGTTAATACATTAGCTTCTAAGTCACTTATTTTAATACTAATCGGACTATTGCGTATTAAATGATGTGCTTTTACATATGTTTCTATACTTTCTTTATAAGGCAATGCACTTTGTGTCACGCCACCACCTAATACAATATGATAAATATTAAATACACTAAATAAATTTGTACACAGTTGTTGAGTTAGTTTTAACACTTCTTCAATCATTTGAATTATTGCTTCATCTTCCCCTTGAACATACATTTCAATTGCTTCTTTCGTATTCACTTCTCTTTGTAAAATATCACTCGCTTTTCTGCTAATCGCTAACCCGGAAATTTCATTTTCAACACAGCCATATTGCTTACAGACAGGACATTGGTAACTGCTATCACTTTTAATTACTGTATGGCCAATCTCACCAAAGTTTCCGTCAACGCCAGAAACTAATTGCCCTTGTTTCATATAGGCCATGCCAACACCTGTACTAATCGTTAAATAAATGAAATCCTCAGTTTGTGCTTTTATATACTGATGTTCTGCTAAAATTGCAGCATCTGTATCATTAACAAATTGTGGCTTAAATTCGCTATTCTGCGTTATATAAGCACCCGCATTAAATCCATTATATTTTTGCAAATTAGGTGGGTTTAAAAATAAGCCTTGAGTATAATCACACGGCCCTGGCATCGCAATATTTAAAACAGTCTTATCGACGTCCTTATAATTTGTTATATAGTCATTCGCCAGACTTATAATTTCATTGAATTCCTTTTCTGGCACATCTTTATTCGTTTTAAATTTTTGACTCGCTACGATTTCTAAGTCTTCATTGATAAGCCCAACAATCGTTTTAGTTCCTCCAATATCAACACAAATTTTCAACATCAAGCACCAACTCCATCATTTATTATTTTATCTTAATTATGTATAAAAAGAGGCACAGACAAAACCAATTTGCCTTGTGACAAATCAAATTCATCTCGCCTCTCCTTATTTATACATGGCTGACAATCATCGTCATGTCACCATTAAATTGAATCTCATCGTCTTCTGTTGTCAGTATAAAGTGCGTACCTTTGTTTAAACTGTAGTCGCTTCCGTCTACAGTGATTTGTCCGCTGCCTTCAACAATTGAAACAAGACAGTAGTCCTGCGGTTTTCTATAATTTAAGTTACCATCGATTATCCAACGTTCAACTGTAAAAAAATCATTGGACACAAATTGTGTGTACTGCTGTCCTTGGATATTTTCATGTATTGGCGTTGTATTAGGCGAGTCTTCTGAAAGATGAATTACTGCTTTACTCTGTTCTAAGTGCAAATCACGTTTGTTTCCATCTTTATCTACACGATCATAATCATATATTCTATATGTCGTATCCGAAGATTGTTGTGTTTCTAAAATCATAATACCTTTTCCAATAGCGTGTACTGTTCCAGCTGGTACATAGAAGAAATCTCCTGCTTGTACTTTTACTGTTTTAAAAAGGGTATCAAATTGTTGTTGATCAATCATTTCATTTAATTCATCCTGATTTTTAGCGTTTACATCATAAATAATCTCTGCATCTTCTTGTGCATCTAGAATATACCAACACTCTGTTTTGCCATATTCACCTTCATATTTTTGTGCATATTCATCATTTGGATGGACTTGAACTGATAATTTATCGTTTGCATCTAATATTTTCGTTAATAAAGGAAATTTAGCATCTCCAGTTTCACCAAATAATGCTTTATATTCATTCCATACTGTTTCTAATGTTTTACCTTTATGTTTACCATTCTCAATTATATTCGGTCCATTGGGATGTGCTGAAATCCCCCAACATTCACCTGTATATTCATTAGGGATGTCATAATTGAATGATTTTAAAGCCGTACCACCCCATATACGTTCTTGAAAAACGGGTTGTAAGAATAATGGCATATGCGCATACCTCCACTTATATTTCTTTTAGTATATCGTATATTTGTTCTGTATGTGTTGCATCGATTAAACTTTGACGGATATCATCATCCATTAGCGCTCTAGATAAACGCTGTAACAATTTCAAGTGCGTATCACTACTATCACTTGGTACTGCAATTAAGAAAACAATTTTTGGTAATGTGCCATCTAAGCTATCCCAATTCACGCCTTGTTTATTATTCATAACTGCTACGATTGGTTTTTTCACTGCATCTGATTTAGCATGAGGAATTGCCACATTCATGCCTATAGCCGTTGTCGACTCCATTTCTCGTTTTAAGACGTCTGCTTTCAGTCTTTCCGTATCTGTAATATAATCATATTTATTTAATTGACCTACAAGATGTTCAATTGCTTCGTCTCTTGTCAATTTCTTCTCTGATATTTCAATTACCTCTTGCTGAAATACTTCAATTTCGTCATCTGTTGTTGCTTGTTTATCTTCGCTTATTTCAGCGCTATTTTGCGTTGCTACTTCTGTATCATTCTGAGTTTGCGCAGCCATTCCTGCGTCTGTATGCGCTGCATCTCCAGCTATTGCTGGTGTTTTTCTTCTTAGTGTCAATACTGAGAACATTGTCACAACACTACCTACAATTACTGCTATAAAGAACCAAAGCACTTGATCAATACCACCAAGCACAGCTACGATAGGTCCACCATGCGCTACTCTGTCACCTACACCACCAATTGCTGCAATCGCCGCAGCAATCATGGCTCCTATCATATTAGAAGGTATAATACGTAAAGGATCTTGGGCAGCAAAAGGAATCGCACCTTCCGTTATACCAAATAATCCCATTGTAAATGAAGCTTTACCCATTTCTACTTCACCTTTATTAAACTTGCGTTTGTTGATAAATGTTGCAAGACCTAGACCAATAGGTGGTGTACATACTGCAACAGCAACCATACCCATTACCGCATAGTTTCCTTCAGCAATCAGTGCTGAACCAAATAGAAATGCAACTTTATTTACTGGTCCACCCATATCAAAAGCAATCATTGCGCCAATAATCAACGCTAAAATCACGATATTTGTTCCTTGCATACCTTTCAGCCATGTCGTTAAGCCTTCAAAAATACTAGCAATCGGTGCGCCAATTAAGAAAATAAAAATGAGCCCTACGATAAGTGAAGATATTATCGGTATAATGATAATCGGCATAATTGGAGCCATTACTTTTGGTATTTTAATATTTTTTATCCATTTTGCAATATAACCCGCTATGAAACCTGCTACGATACCACCTAAAAATCCTGCACCTGCGTCACTACCATAAAAACTACCATCAGCAGCAATCGCACCACCGATCATCCCTGGCACAAGTCCCGGTTTATCTGCAATACTTACCGCAATATAACCTGCCAAGATAGGGACCATAAAGCTAAATGCTAAATTCCCAATATTTTCAATTGATTTCCAAAATGAATCTTCTGGTATTACTAACCCTTCAGGTGTAGCTTTGCCCCCTAAAGTCAATGCAATCGCCATTAATAGTCCACCAACAACGATAAATGGAACCATAAATGAAACACCATTCATCAAATGTTGATATATCATTTGCACGCCGCTTTTTTGCTCTTCATCATCTTGATTAGAAGCGCCTGTCGCATTAGCGTCATGATGTATGTGCGCATCTTTATCGATAATACGTTGAATGAGTTCTTGTGGTTTCTGAATACCTTCTCGAACACTTTCATTAATTAATAATTTCCCATCAAATCGAGATAAATCTACTTGGCGGTCTGCGGCAATGATAATCCCATCCGCTTCTCTAATTTCTTTCGCTGTCAAAACATTTTCAGCACCGACGCCTCCCTGCGTCTCTACTTTAATGTCTGCACCCATTTCTTTACCTGCTTGCTCTAATTTCTCTTGAGCCATATACGTGTGTGCTATCCCATTTGGACACGATGTTATCGCTAAAATTTTCATAACGTTCATCCTCCTTACTTATAATTGTAAACGCATTCATAAGCATATAAAAAAGAATAATTGCCGTTGGTAGTGCCAATTATTCTTTCACTAACTGAATTACTTTATCTTTTAAAATTTGATCTTCAAGCACTAGCAACTGATCTACATCATTTTCAGTTAAATTAGCTATCGTATGAATGATTTTTTTCATGGCTGGAATATCTTGTTCTGCTATTGCTAAGAAAAAGACTAATTTCGCCCTATTTTGTTTCCAGCCAAAACCCTGCATATTTTTAAAAATTACCACGTGTGATTTCAGCACCTTTTCAGGGTCGCCATGGGGAATACTAATACCCTTTCCTATAAAAGTAGAAGAAAATTTTTCTCTTTCTAAAGCACTTTGAATATATTTTTCGGTAACTGAATGGTTGTCTCTGAAAATAATTTGCGCCTGTTCAAATACATAGGATGCTTCTGTTAGCTCTTGTTTGTCTGAGTGTACATCAAATTGAATGGCTGCTAATTCATCCTGATTTAGCACAGGATTTTGCTTATGGCGTATAAAGGATTGAATTTTATTAGCATCTTCGTTGGAAAATAGTGGCGAAACTTCCATTACTTGCAATGTATCTGGCACCTGAGATTTATCTATAAAGTACGTCGTAATTAAAGCATCGACACCTGAAAAATCATACTGTGACACATCTTCTAACTTCAATGTATCTATCACGTATATCCTATCATCTAAATTTGCTATCTTAGCTTCTAATAAACTTGAAATACCCAAACCATAATAGCAAGTAATTACGATATTAAAACGATTTTTCTCATTACGATCTATGGATGATTGAAAATGTAATGCTAAAAATGCAATTTCATCTTCTACTAGATTTATTTTTGCGTCTTTAGACAGATGATTTACAGTTTCATATAAGGTGTTAAAAACAAAAGGATAATGTTTTTTAATATCTTCAGTTAATGGATTGTTAATGTAGACATTTTTAGCAATGCGTAAATAGGTTCTACTAAAATGTGAATAAACATTGTCTCGTAATGCTTTATCTTTGGTAAAATTCACTCCTACACTTTTTTCCATTTGATATATCATCCTATCGATGTAACTTTTAACGAACACTTTTTCTAAGCCTAAATCGTATTTATTAAAATAGTAACTAATAAAAAATGAAAACAATTTTGCAGTTTCATCACTTAACCCATATGCTAATTTTTTATTTATTTCGTCTATACAATGCTGGGCTATAATTTGTGATTCTTCATCTATAACCCACGAAGCATCATCGTCATTGTTTCTTTTAAATATAATAATAAGATGTATGAGCAATTGTCGAATTCGAATATCGGAAGTTTGTATTTGGTAATCACTTAAGTTACTTTTAATAATTTGAAATATCATTTGAATATGTGCTTCCGGTATTTCATTTAGAATGAATTGCTCTACGGTCTGGTCTTTTGTCGAGAGCTGATTTAAATGCAGAATTGCATTTCTTATATTCATTTCGTTACCATTAACTGTGATACCTTTTTTCTTAGTAATGTTTACACTAATATCAAATGATGTACACCATGATTGTATTCTATTTAAATAGTCATTTACTTCTGATTTTGTTAAATCAAAGTCGTTTTCCAATTGATCAATGGTCATAGGTTGTTGATGCATTAGCAACTGATAGCCTAATTTCAACAGTATTTCACTTTCTTTATTCGTAAATGCTGTAACGATTTCTGCCAATTGTTCCACACTATATAAGGTACGATTCATTTTATATCCTCTACCTTTTACACTAACAATGAGTTCTTCCACTAACTCGCTATTAATATACTTAATATCACTTCGTACAGTTCTGTTGGAAACATTCAAGTAGTTCGCTATTTCGTTTGCACTTAAATAATCATTGTTATTATTTAATATTAAACGAATAAGTTTAGCATGTCTTTCTTGCATAGCTGCACCGCACTTTCCACATTATTACACGCCTTATTAGTAAGCGTTTCCTATAATATCAAATACATTGTAGCTATAACTCATTATATAAGCAAGGAGTTCACTGTTTGCATAACGTTACATTAATTTCTGCTGTAAATTATTGTTTTAAATAAAAAAGAGATAGCAACTGAAATTTTCATTCATTACTATCTCTCAATTATTAGTTTGTTACTTTACTAATTGTTTGTTGTATATATTGATGTGCCACTTTGAGTTGTTCAATTTCTGTTTGACTGAGTTGAATTTCAAACCTCTGTTTAATACCTTCACGTCCCACTAATGTAGGTAGACTAAAGGCACTCTCATTCAAACCATATTCATTACTTATTGAAGTTAACGGCATGATGGTCTGTTGGTTTAATGCAATTGCTTGTATTAAATAATTAACTACTTTCGATATCGCTACATTTGTCCATCCTTTTTTATAAAACACATCCATAGATACCTGATCAATTTCTGAAGTTATACGTGTTTTATCGATTGGTGACGTATGCGTCAATTGTTCAAATTCATCTAATGTCATGCCATAAATTCTAACTTTACTCCATACTGGCACTGCATGTTGTCCATGTTCTCCAATCACAAATGCTTCAACATTCTTAGGGTCAACTTGGTAATATTTCGCAATCAATGTTTTAAAGCGAGATGTTTCCAAAGCTGTTCCAGTACCCATTATTTTATGAGAAGGATATTGAGATGCATTGCTCATATAAGTAATTGTATCCACTGGATTGGAAACTACAATAACAATCGCATCTTGTGTCACTTGATTAATTTGTTTCATGACTCCCTCAATCATAATTCTGTTACCTTTCGCTAGTAATACACGATCGCCCTCATTAGGATCTGTTGGCACACTCGCTGTAATCACAATGAATGATGCATCAGCTAAATCTTCATAACTACTTTCTCGAATATTGATGTGTGTTGAATTCGGTAAACCTTGCGTGTGCAAATGATCCAGTGCTTCACCACTTGCTCTTTCTGTATCTGTATCAATTAATACAATATCTGAGAATAAATTTAAATTTTGGACGTCTGTGAGTACTTGGCTTCCTACTTTACCAAGTCCAATGATTCCTATTTTGGACATTTTATCCCTACCTTATCTATAGAATATTAATATATGATACTTTTAACTACTATATAAAATGTAACAAACGCATTGTGTTATATCTTATTTTTCATATGGAATGACATCTTGACCGTATTCTTTTTTAATAAAGTCTTGTGTATCTTTTGATTGTAGTACTTTAATTAACGTTTGGTATTTTTTATCATTTTTATGTCCTTTTTGAACGGCAACTATATTTGCAAATGGTGATGATTTATCCTCAACTGCAATCGAATCTTTATGTGGTGTTAGACCGTTATCGATAGCATAGTTAGAATTCATAATAACTGCCGCGCCTTCTTTACTGTTATATGTTTTAGGTAAAAATTCAGCGCCTTGTTTGTTATTAAATTTTAAATCTTTTTTATTTTCTACAATATCCTCAAATTTTGCATCTTCAATATTTACACCTTTTTTAATTTTAATTAAGCCTTTATCAACAAAAAAAGATAAGAAGCGTCCTTCTTCAGCAGGGTTGTTCGATACATAAATCGTTGATCCTTTAGGGATATCTTTAATATCTTTATATTTTTTACTGTAAACACCCATTGGCGTAGTTAAGACTTTCCCTACTTCTTCAATATTATAATTATGATCTTCTTTTTCAGCTTTTAGATAAGGTACATGTTGGAAAAAGTTTGCATCTACATCGCCTTTATCCAATAATTTATTAGGTACTTTATAGTCATTCACCGTCTTAATTTCTAAATCATAACCTTCTTCTTTCATTGCTTTTTTAGCATGTTTAAGCACTTCGCCATGTGGTGCTGGAGATGTTGCTATCGTGATTTTTTTATCTTCACCTTCGCCCTTTGAATTTCCGCACGCTGCCAATATAACTACTAATACTAATAATGAAACTAAACTTATAACACTTTTCATTAAATCTCTCCTTATAATTTGTTTTACTTTACGACTAAAGCTATGTATAAAAAAATACTTTCTCTTCATTTTCAAGAGAAAGTATCCACCTTCTCTCATCTTTGAAAGTAAAATTACTTTCTGTGAATTAGCACCATTTCAAAAACGACGGTTGCTGGGCTTCATAGGGCACATCCCTCCACCACTCTAGATAAGAGTAAATCATATGCAATTGATTGTTTTAATCCTAGCATCGCGCTCATGATTAGTCAATAAGTTTTTAGAAAATTCTAAATCATTTGTTTTCATAAACATTTTACTTTCGTTCCATGTGAAACAATAATCATTCTGATAAATAACTTTATAATTTGAGGAGTTTAAAGAAAGAATAATACCTTAATTTAATATATACATCTACAATAATAATATAAAATATATATAAAAGTATGCGTAATAATTTTATGAAGTGGTATATATACATTAACGAGATAGAAACAATACATAACATGAGGAGTTGCATAATAATGAGAATTTTAGTCTTAGGAGCAGGTGGTATCGGTGGTTACTTTGGTGGTCGCCTAGCTGAAGGTGGTCAAAATGTTACATTTCTAGTACGTTCAAAAAGAAAAGCATATCTAGAACGAAATGGTCTATCTATTCATAGCGAAAAAGGTGACTGTCATTTTAACCCTCAACTTATTACAAGAAAAGACCGCGTGAAACCATTTGATGTAGTACTCTTGTCTTCTAAGTCTTATCATTTAGAACATGCCCTTGAAGATTTAACACCATTTGTTAATGGCAATACGGTGATTATTCCATTACTTAATGGAATCGCACATCTACCGAAGTTACAGTCAACTTTCGGCGACAATAAAGTCATGGGTGGCTATTGTGTCATTGAAACGACGATAAACCCCGTAGGTGAAATCGTTCATACAAGTCCTTTTGACAAACTCTTTTTTGGTGAATTGAATGGCGACCAAAGTGAACGTGCTGAACAAATTGCTCAAGCTTTTTCAAATACTAAGGCTGAATTTATTTTAAGTTCAAATATCCAGCAAGGTATGTGGCATAAATATTTAATGATCACTGTACTATCAAGTCTTACTACACTCATGCATGCACCAATTGGACCAATTCGTGATAGCGTGGGAGGCGTAGATTTTATTGAGTCACTATACAACGAAGCCGCTTCAATTATGCGTGCACATAATGCGCCCATTTCGGATAATATCGTCGATCAATATATGAAATCACTGCCGCAATTATCTTATCACTTCAAGACTTCTATGCAACGAGATATGGAAAAAGGATTAAATATTGAAGCAGATCATTTACAAGGTTATTTGTTACATTTAGCAGCATCATACCAAATAGATGCGCCTCTGCTAACTACTGTTTATCAAAACCAAAAAGTATATAAAGAAATGCTTCAATAATAACTATTTATTATTGATTTCAGAGTGTCGACAAAATCTATTGTTTTGTTGGCATTTTTTTGTGCACGCTTTCCGCGGGCACACCTCAGCCTGTAGTCTTCGGCTAGTGCTTTTCCCGCCGGAGTCGGCACAAATCACTGACTTTATTTAAACAAAAATAATTTTATTATTGAAGAAAGATTGTCTCAAGTAAAAATACCTATAAAAAATAAACCAAGTGCTATAAAAGCACTTGGTTTATTTATGTTTTGAAAGTATTCATAATAAAACATATTGAAAAGTTTCATTATGTTATTTTTTTATCATTAATTTTTTGAAACCATTTATAATCAGCGGATAGAACAACGCTAAAATAGTCATCAATGATAAAACGATACTAATTGGGGATCCCAAAAATATATCTCCTACATTGTTATTACTAACTATTAAGCTTTTACGGAAATTCTGTTCCATATCTGAACCTATAATTGCTGCCAAAATCAAAGGTGCAAGTGGAAAATCTAATAATTTCATAACTAATCCAATAATACCGAAAATAATTAAAATATAGAAATCAGTTATACTATAACCTAATGTATATGTACCGATAAACGCTAGCACCAAAATAAGTGGATATAAAACTTTTGGCGGTGTACGTAATATCTTTAATAACAATCCTATTAAAGCAATGTTTAAAATCACTAAAAATATATTACCGATAAACATGCTATTAACGAGTGTCCATATCGTTTCAGGTTCGTTTGCAAATAATAAAGGCCCTGGTTGTAAGCCTAGCATAACTACCGCACCTAAAATCACAGCCGTTGTCCCTGAGCCTGGAACGCCCATCGTTAATAATGGTATTAAAGCACCTACTGATGCAGCATTATTAGAAGCTTCTGGCGCAGCTACACCTTCTATTTGTCCTTTCCCAAAATTCTTACCATTTTTAGATATTTGTTTTTCGGTTGAATAGCTTAACATTGCCGCAATAGAGCCACCAGCTCCTGGTAAAACACCTATTAGAAATCCAATAGGACTTTGTCGAAACATAGCACCTCTTGTTCGTTTCCAATCTTCTTTTGATAATTTCATTGATCCTACATCAGCTTTAGGCGGTTTCAATGCATCTAAATGTAAATAATTATATAATACTTCTGCTACTGCATATACACCAATGATAACTACTAAGAAGTTGATGCCTTCACTTAGATGAGGTATGTCAAAAGTGAAACGATAAATACTTGTTTGTAAATCAACACCTACTGTACTAACAATTAAACCGATACTCGTGGCAATAAACCCCTTAACCATCTTTCCAGATGATAAAGTTACAATAGCTGAAAGTGTAAATAAGAATAGTAAAAAATATTCTTGTGGACCAAATTTTAAAGCGAAGGCAGACAATGGCTTAGCTAAAATGATAAAACCAAACACTGCAGTAATACCACCTATTAATGAAGCTATAGCTGAGATAGTTAGTGCTTTACCAGCCTCTCCATTTTTGGTCATCGGGTAACCATCGAATGTAGCTGCAATCGCTGAACCATCACCTGGCGTATTTAATAAAATCGAACTTCTCGAGCCACCGTACATGGCGCCATAATAAATTGAAACCATTAAAATCAGTGCACTTACTGGTTCCATACCGAATGTCACAGGTATCAGTACTGCAACCGCAGTCGCAGGCCCTAATCCAGGTAACATACCTACCACTGTACCTAGAAAACCACCGATAAGTACCCATAAAAGGTTCATCGGATGAAACGCAGTTGATAATCCTTCTAAAAAACTACCTGCATCAATCCCCATTTAAATCACCCTCCTTAAGGTAAACTGACATTCAATAATTGTGCGAATGTGTACCATGCAATGCCAGAAAAAATCACCGTAACTAAAATATTTTGTAACCATCTTTTATATCCATTAATTAAGAACATAATCGCACCTAAGAATATAATTGTTGAAATTAAAAAACCAAGACGTTCGAATATTAAAGCGTATATCACTGTTAAGATAATTGTTAAAACGATACGTATAAATGTTTTTCTTTCTAGTAATTGTGAAAAAGCTGTGAATTCTTCGTGACGTTTTTTAAACTCTTGATAAAAATAAACAATGCTCATTATAAGAAGTAATAAACCAACTAACATTGGAAAATACATCGGACTATTAGGGTCTCCAATGTTTGATTTTGGTATATTAATTGTTAATACTAAATAAACTACACCAAATAATATTAATAATACTGGAAAGACAAGTCGTGACATTTATACTCCCCCTTATTTCAGACCTGAATCTTCGACTAATTTTTTATATTTCTTGCGTTGTTCTTTTAAGAACGCTTCACTTTCTTCGCTATCTTTGTAAAAGTTTTCCCAATCATTGTTTTTTCTTATTTCTTGCCATCTGTCAGATTCAACTACTTTTTTCATTGTAGTATCCCAATATTCACGTTGTTGTGGTGTCATATCTTTCGGTCCCATGACCCCACGCCAATGTGGAAATACGACATCAACACCTTGTTCTTCCCAAGTAGGCACTTCTTCAATACCTTCAACTGGTTTATCTGCAGTGACTGCCAACATTTTTAATTTCCCAGTTTGGTGTTGTTCTTTAACTTCAGAGACTGCAGTAGATGCAACATCTACGTGACCACCTAATAAAGCCGTTTGTAAATCTCCTCCACTCTTATACACAAGGAAATCTATTTTTTCTACATCAACACCAAATTCTTTTGCTGCCTGTACAAATGCTAAATGATCATTGTTTCCTAAACCTGGTGCGACACCTATAGTTAAGGATTCTGGATCTTCTTTTAGTTTTTCCATCACTTCTTTACCAGAGCTTAAGTTAGATTGATTAGATGCTGTTAAACTAATCCATTCAGTTGCTAAAATAGCAATAGGAGTGAAATCATCTGTACTTAAATCACTTAGCCCTAATTCATTGTTAGATAATAATAAACTGGAATTAATAGATATGGTGTTCGGTGAACGTGATTTTAAATATTGCCAACCTACCTCTCCACCACCTCCAGGTTTATTAATAACATTGACATTTTGCTTTGTTAAGTTTTCATCGATCATAATTTTTTGAATGGCACGAGCTGTTGTATCCCAACCGCCTCCTGGAGAAGCCGGTGCAACAATTTCTACCGTTTCATTGGGAAATTCCTTATTTGACGCATTCGAATTATTATCTTTGCCACAACTTGCTAGCACAATTGAAAAAATGACAATTAAAATCCCCCATCTTTTCATCCTAATCCCCCTTTTGTTGAAAGCGTTTACAAACTAACTTTATATTATCAGATAATTCAGTCTATTAAAACATTAATTTATGCTTTTTATGTTTTTCTTATTTGAAAGTCAATATTTTAAAAGTTATATTAAAATATTAATAAAAGTGCTAAGTATTATTTAAAAAGGGCATCAATAAGCTTCGTTATAATACTTTATCTAGTAGTTAAAATAAATGCTTAATCACAGTAGAAACAGGATATATTAAGTATAATGCTTTCTTTAAAATTCTATTTTAATCAAATATGTATTAATAAGGATTAAACGTATAATTTGGGGGGATTTACTATGGGACAGAATCATCCATTTGATAAAGCTACACAACTAACTGAAGAAACGCCTGGTGTTTATAGTGGCCATACGTCCGAAAAGTATGCCAATATGATTGGTCCGTTTGGTGGTGTTATTGCATCTACGTTACTTCGTGCCGTCTTAGAACATCCAGAACGATTAGGAGAACCAGCATCATTAACTATCAACTACGCAGCACCTGTAGCTGATGGCGATTTTAATATTATAGCATCACCGACTCGAACAAATGGATCTACTCAGCATTGGTATATTGTCCTTTCTCAAAATGATAAAACTGTTATTACTGGAACGGCTGTTACTGCTCAACGACGAGATACTTGGTCTACTACCGAGATAGCGTTCCCTAATGTACCAGCTGCTGAAAAAGTTGCACTTCCATCTATAGAGGGCGCACCACCTTGGTTGCAGAATTATGATATACGAATTATTAAAGGGGCACCACTCGCGTTATCACAAACACAATCTAACAATGCTCATGATTCAACGACGCTTCAATGGATACAAGACAATCCAAAGAGAAACCTCGATTTTCTCTCACTTACTTCAATATGTGATGCTTTCTTTCCACGTATTTGGGTGCGTCGTGAAAAAATGGTGCCGATTGGAACAGTTTCAATTACCATTTATTTTCATTCTGATTCAGAAACACTTAAAAAACATGGCGATCGAGAAGTCTTAGGCCATACGCGTGCGCTAAAATTCTATGATGGCTTCTTTGATCAAACTGGAGAAATATGGAGCTATGATGGAATTTTACTCGCGACGACGAGCCAATTTGTTTATTATAAAGAATAACTATCTTAAATTTCATAAGAATTAAAAAAGAGCTATAAAGCATCTACGACATAGATGCTTTATAGCTCAATTTATGAAATATTTTAATGACTTACTTCTTCATTTTGAAAATGTCCACCATGATATTGATCTACATATTGATAATCATGTTCTGTACGCGCTTTCAAAATTGCGTTTCTTAATAGATTATTTACTTTATTTTTTCCATGTATGATTTCGCCCCATACACGTGCATTTTCTTGTACAAATGTTGTACGTGGTTTACGCTCTTCTTCAAATTCTTTAAATGCTTGTTCATAATTCGTTTCATGTTTTTCTAACATATCAGCCATGAATGATGCATCTTCTAAAGCTTGGCATGCGCCTTGAGCAAGATACTGTAGCATTGGGTGCGCCGCGTCGCCCATCAATGTGAAGTTGCCTTCTGACCATTTATCAATTGGCTTGCGATCAAACATTGGCCATCTTTTTTGTCTTGAAATATAAGAAACTGCAGTTTGCACTTTATCACATGTCCCTGAGAATACTTCATCCATTTCTTCTGGTGTACCCCAGTCATCTGCGAGTTCATTACCTGGTTGATAGTTTTTACTTTTAAATACAACAACTTGGTTATAAAGTTCACCTTTACGTACTGGATATTGTACAACATGCATATCAGGACCAATCCACATATAGACATCGTCCAGGTTACCAATATTAGTAACTTCTTCCATTGGAATTGCACCTCTATATGCAACATATCCTGAACAAATAGGTTCGTCATCAATTAAATAACCGCGTGTAGTAGACCATAAACCATCTGCGCCGATAACAGCATTTGCTTCATGACTATCACCATTTTTAGCTGTGACTTTTACATCTCCGTTGTTTTTTGTTTCTATGTTTTTGATGTATTGATTTGTAGATAATTCAATATCAGGATGTTCTTCACATGCTTCTAATAAAATACGATGCAAATCAGAACGATGAAGTACGATATAAGGTGCACCATATCTCTCACGATAATTTGAATCGATATCTAGCGCAGATAATTCTTCACCCGTAAATGCGTTCATTAATACTAACCGTTTTGGAAAAACAGCTACTTCATTAATCTTATCCATTACGCCTAATTTTTGTAATACATTTGTACCATTCGCCGCAAGTTGAATACCCGCGCCAATTTCTTTGATTTCTGGTGCCTTTTCTAAAACTTTAACATCATTTCCATTCTGAGCAGCACCCAAAGCTGTTGCTAAACCTCCAATACCGCCGCCAATAATGATCATTTTTTTATTTTCATTACTCATGATGTTTACCCCCTTGTTTTAAAAATCAACTTTAAAAAATTATTATGATTAAGTTATTTTATATCATGTAATGTTATTAACGAAAATCGTCTGTAAATTCGCTAATTATTTTTTGATGCCCCTTGTTTTCTTCTAAACTATTTCCTCTTTCTAACTCAAAGCGATCCATAATTGGAATATCATTAACTGAGAATAAATATGAATCTTCACTTGCTACATGTTCATGCCAATTCCAGTTTGGTACTACAAAGTAATCCCCTTTTTTCCAATTAAATTTCATACCATTAATAACGGTATAACCAGATCCTCTATGCACACAATATATAACTGAGTGTGTATGTCTATGTGCTTTTGTATGATGTCCTTTAGGTAAATGTGTCATTCTAGAGCCGACCGTTGGGTTAGCAGATTTTCCTGTTGACGGATTAATATATTCAACTGTAAATCCATCATATGGATCAGGTTCAAAGTTCATAAGACCGTTGATTGCATCTACAGTGCGATCCCATTTATAGTTAGCCAGTGGCGCTACATCAAATTTGTCATCACCAATTGGACGTACCATTCCACCTTGATATCTTTTTTCAGAGAAGTTATCTGGAACATCAGGTTGTTGCAATCCATCTTCGTATGGTTCAAAGAAAGTACCACCTAGATTATAAATAGTAGGAATATCTAACGCATCCATCCATATCATTGGTTCATCACCTAAATGACCATGACCATGCCATAAATTTTTAGGCGTTGTTAAAAAGTCCCCTTCTTCCATAAATATACGTTCACCTTGAACAATTGTATATGCGCCTTCACCGTCAGTTATAAATCTGAGTGCACTTTGCGTATGACGGTGTGAAGGAGCTTCTTCTCCTGGTTGTAATAATTGCACTGCTGCATAAAGCGTCTGAGTAGTCGATACATGTCCCCATGGTTGACGATAAGTTAATCCTGGGTTTTGAAAATAGATAGCACGACGCTCGCCACCTCTGTCAGGCGTAAATATTTCCGCTGCCTCTGATAATTTTTTCTTCAACAATTCACCACTCCATAAATAAGCTTGTGCGTGTGATTGTGGTGTCTTATTCATTACTTCAGGAATAGCTTCCCAAAGTGGTCCTAAGTTATATTGTTGAATATCTCGTGTGAAATCTTTTACGTCACTGTCTTGTAAGAAACTTCCTTTATCTGCCATAAAAAAATCTCCCCTTTATAATATAATTTTATTCAGGCACTTTACTTAAATTTCTTTTAATTTGCTCAAGATGCTTTTCAATATGCTCATCAATAAAATGTTCAATAATAAATGAAACTGGTTTATTACCAAATTTTTCGAAATTTCGATGTGGATTTTCTTCTGCTAAACGACTTTCGTCAATTTTTGAAAGTCTTTCATTTACTTCGTCTTTCAAATTCGAAATTGATTGTATAACATTTTTAACATTTAATGCTTCTGGGTTAGACACTGCTTCTAATCTAGCTTCATCTTTCAAACCTCTTCCCCATTTTGAACCCGGTTCTGATAATACTGTTTCAGTTTCGCTTAACCAATATGAAGTCGCTTCTTTAACATGATTTAAAATTTGTAAAATAGACCATTCATCTTCTGTTGGGTTCCAACGTATTGTTTCTTCTGGCAAACCATCTACTACTTCTAAAATATTATCTAAAGTATGTTGAATTGATTCGATATACGTTTCTATTTTCGACATTTTATATGCCTCCTTCAAATTTATTTTTGTTTATTTTCTGCAACTACTTTATTTTCTAAAGCACCTATTTTATCGATTTCTATTTTTACGACATCGCCATCTTTCATAAATACTTGTGGATCACGCGCTGAACCTACGCCACCTGGTGTACCTGTTAAAACGATATCTCCTGGTTTCAATGTTGCTAATCCAGATAAGAAAGCAACTAATTTTTGAACTGTGAATACATGATTAGATGTATTTGAACGTTGCATTTCTTCACCATTTAAAGTGAGTACCAACTCTAATCCGTCTGGATCTTGTAATTCATCAGAAGTCATAATCCATGGACCCATTGGCGCTGTGCCATCTACTGTTTTTCCTTGTAGCCATTGCAATGTTCTTTGTTGAATATCACGATAAGTCACATCGTTAACGATTGTGTATCCTGCTACATAATTAAGTGCGTCTGCTTCAGATACGTTTTTTGCTTCTTTACCTATTACAAAAGCAAGTTCTGCTTCATAATCTAATTTATCTGAGATAGGATAATGAACAATATCGTCTTCTGGACCAACAATTGTATTATCAAATTTAGCAAATACTACTGGATTTTCAGGTAAGTCACGACCCATTTCTTTAATGTGTTCTTCATAATTATGTCCTACGCAAAACATTTTTCCTGGATTTTGAATAGGCGCCTCTATTTTTACGTCTTCTTTTTTATAAATTAATTGATGATTAAATACATCTGGTTTAGCTTGTGCAAACTCGATTGCTTCTTTAGCATAGTTTAAACTTTCTTCTCCACCTTCAATGAACCCCTTCGCATCAGATGGAACATATGCTTCAGCAATCGTTTCACTACGATATTTCCCCTTGCTTTGTAATAAAGCTTGAAATGCGTAGTTTAAATCTACCACTTCATTTTTTTCTGTTAATGTACCTAACCTAGAATAACCATTTGTTTTAAAAGTAATCAGTTTCATAAAATATCTCCCTTTGTTTTAAAATTTAAGTTTTCTTTATCAATAAAAACTTATTCTTTCTAATGATTTTCCACTAATGTGATAATGAGTTCACCATTTGTAAACAATTATAATTAATTGTCAGAAAATTGTCAATCTTCCTTTTGGCAGTAATTCATTTCTATTAGTATAAAAAGTCATTATTTCAAACTAAAATTTAGGAAATGTATAGTGGTAGAATATTGTGCTATAATTTGTTTGCAATGAAGGAGAGTGAGTAATAAATGGCGGATAAAAAGAGTAAAGACTATATCCAATCTTTAGATACAGGTATTAAAATATTGAATGTTTTACAGAAATCTAAATCTCCTATGAAATTTAGTGAGATTCAACAAATTACTTCTATTACGAAAAGTAACTTATATAAATATATGAATACTTTAGCTAATAATGAATTAGTCTATCGTAATCCAGCTACAGGTGAATATCATTTAGGGAACCAACTCATACAACTGGGTATGTCGGCAATGGGTAATTTAGACTCACTAGCTATTGTGACACCATACTTACAAGAAATTGGCCGTCACAATAATAATACAGTGCTGTATTCAGTAATCACTAGACGAGGCCCAGTCGTTACAAAAATTTGGCATGCAGAAGGTATTTTGAATATTGGTGCACAAATTGGTACAGTACTCCCCCCGAAATCTTCTTCCGGTAAAATATTTGCAGCCTTTTTTGATGAAACTCAAAAAGAGTACGAAGATGAAGAATTAAATAAAATTCACAATCAACAAATTGCTTTTGCTGAAGAACCGTTGATCCCTGCAATTTCTTCTGTTTCTTTCCCTGTGTTTACATTTAATAAAGAATTAGAAGGAATCATTTCTGTTATAGGAGTAAAAGACAATTTACCGGATTCCCTAGACTCACCAGATACATATTATTTATTAGAAAAACAAAAAGAAATTTCTAAATTATTAGGTTTACACCTTTAATATTCAAGATAATTTAAATCATTTTCTGTTGCTTAGTCTAATAATTGAATATATAATCACCCATTAAATTATTTTAATGGGTGATTATTTTAAGGTTTAAATGTCATATTAATTACGCCGCTCACCCCTTTTCTACTTAGTTTTCTAACAGTTTGAATTACCACTCCATAACAGTTAAATATTCTTAATTTTCACATTTTTCATTGTAATTGTAAAAAAATACCTATATAGTCACCACTAAAGAACAAAGGACACTAATATGATAAATATACTGTTTTATTATTATATTTTATTATTAGCGTTTAATTTCATGGAGGGGTATATTTATGGGGGAAATCAATACAACCAAAGTAGTTAATAAAAGTAAGTTCAACAAATTTCATTTCAAATTAATTTTTTGGAGCTTTTTTCTTATTATTTTCGACGGCTATGATTTAGTTTTGTACGGGACAGCAGTACCTATGTTAATTGAGGATTGGGGGCTCTCCGAAATTGAAGCAGGTACTTTAAGTAGCTATGGCCTATTCGGCATGATGTTTGGGGCTATAGGTTTTGGCATTTTAGCTGATCGTATTGGTAGAAAAAATGTCATAGCAATCACATTGATTTTATTCAGCTTATTTACATGTCTTTGTGGGTTTGCTGCAAATACAACACAGTTTGGCATTTATCGTTTTTTAGCAGGTTTAGGTTTGGGGGGTATCATGCCTAATGTCATTGCACTAGCAACAGATTTTGCACCTGAAAGAATGAAAAATCTTGTAGTTTCAATTGTGTTATGTGGCTACTCAATTGGTGGTATTCTTGCACCAGTATTAGGGTTAACATTAATGCCTATCGGAGGCTGGCGTTCAATCTTTTGGGTAGCAATTTTACCTATATTTGCACTACCTTTTTTACTTAAACAATTACCTGAGACTTTTAGTTATTTAAATCGTACTAATAGGAAAAAAGAAGCAGTAAATACATTAAGAAAAATTGATCCAAAACTTAACATATCTATGAACGATACGATAAAAGATATCGAAGTTTCTACTACTAAAGTGCCTTTAATGGACCTATTTAAAGAAAATCGGGCGCTCAGTACAGTCTTATTTTGGTTAACTTTCTTTTGCTGTTTGTTAATGATTTTTGGTTTAAATACATGGCTACCAAATTTAATGATGCGTGCTGGATATGAATTAAATTCTAGTTTAGTATTTTTAATCGTATTACAAGTTGGAGCAATCATTGGAACACTTATAATCGGAAGACTATGCGACAAATTTGGTTCCAAAAAACTACTTGTGCCATTATACATTGCTGGCGCTATCTCTTTATCTCTATTGTCTTTAGGTAAAGATGTTAATATATTTGTTATTTATATCTTAATTGCGATCGCAGGCGCTGCTACCATAGGTTCACAAAATCTCGTTCAAGCTTTCGTATCGCAATATTTCCCAGCTTATATTAGATCCACAGCGCTAGGTACAGCTTCTGGTATTGGGAGAGTCGGCGGAATGATTGGACCACTAATGGGTGGATTTTTACTCACATTTGCATTACCTATGCCGTTGTACTTTATCGCTTTTGCTATTCCAGGTTTAATAGCTGCCTTAGCACTTTATTTAATACCGATGCAGCATGCAAGTGAAGAATATAAAAAAATGTATCAGGCCAAAGACGTGCCGAAAGACATACCAAACGAAGTTAAATAACTTAATAATTTAGAAGGGAGTGGGAGAAAAATTAGATTTCTCTCCTACTCCCTTTTTTGTACGCTTAACTTGGACATAGCCTCAGCCTTGTAGTCTTCGGCTAATCCTTTTCTTTCAAGAGTCAGCCAAACCACTACATTTTTAATATCAATGTTTATTTCATAAATCAAAATTTCGTACAATTATGTAGTACATTTATAAACATACTGCCTTATCGCTAGAGATTAAATTAAAACAAATCGGGAAGATAATGATTAAGAAGGTGAAATGATGTTAGATAGGGAAGAAGTTTTTAATTATGTAAATCGTAAGTATGATGTGAAACCAGATTATCCTTGGAAAACTTATTCGAATTTTGCAGCTTTAAGACATAAAGCTAACAAAAAATGGTTTGCTTTAGTGATGAATATTGCTCAAGACAAATTAGGGTTAAATGGCTCTGATGAAATAGATGTATTAAATTTGAAAATCAGACAAGAATTTATTGGACCTTTAAGAAAAAAAGAAGGGTTTTACAAAGCCTATCACATGGATAAATCCAATTGGATAAGTATCAATTTAAATGAGATTAACTCTATAAATCATATTAAAGATTTAATAGCAGAAAGTTATGAGCTAACAAATTAACTTTTACAGTTTCATTGATCATTTTTAATAAGACTTCATACTAAATTGACATTAAAAAACAGGTAAGCATCCTTAATTTATAAGATGCTCACCTGTTTTATCTTAATTATTTAATTTTACTGTTCCTCTGCTTCTTTTTGATTCGTACGTTTTTGTAATAAAATGGCTGCCGCTGCTAAGATTAAGACTAAAACGGCGATACCGATAAGCCCAAGATATTTCGCAATATTACCAAAAACAATACCTACGACTAAGAAATCTGTATCTGAGAATGTCGTTGCTGCGCCACCAAGTTCACCTAGGAATGGCAAGAACAGCAGTGGTAAGAATGTAATTAACAAGCCATTTAATGCTGAACCTGCTATTGCACCTCTAATACCACCACGTGCGTTACCAAATACGCCAGCCGTTGCCCCAAGGAAGAAGTGAGCTACTACACCTGGAAGTATAACTACCCCACCAAATAAGAATAAGACGAACATGCCCAAGACCCCAACTATAAAACTGACAAAAAAGCCAATTAATACAGCATTTTGTGCATAAGGGAAGACTATAGGACAGTCTAATGCTGGTTTTGTGTTAGGTACTAATTTTTCAGAAATACCTTTAAACGCCGGCACGATTTCAGCCAATATTAAACGTACACCCGTTAATATGATAAACACACCAGCTGCAAAAGTAACCCCTTGAATCAGTGAAAATACAATAAAGTTTTGACCGTCACTAATTTCTGTATGTACGAAGGTTGGACCCGCAAATAACGCTGCCACAAAATAGAGTAATGTCATTGTTAATGAAATACTGATTGTACTTTCTCTTAAAAAGCTCAAGCCTTTAGGAAAATTAATTTCTTCTGTTGATTTAGACTTTCCTTTAAATAACTTTCCAATCTCTCCAGCTGCCCAATAACTGATCGTACCAAAGTGACCTAAAGCGACTTGGTTAGTCCCAGTTATTTTCTTCATTGTTGGTTGTGCTAACGCTGGTAATATAGCCATAATCAATCCTAAAATAATAGATCCTGTGATTACTGTCAATGTCCCAGTGATATTACCTACTGACAGTAATATAGCTAAAAAGGCTGCCATATAAAATGTATGATGACCTGTTAAAAAGATATATTTCAAATTCGTAATACGTGCGATAATGATATTAACAATCATCCCAAACACCATAATTAATGCTGCTGTTGTGCCATATTGTTCTAAAGCAATTGAAATAATCGCTTCGTTATTAGGTACGACACCTTGCACGCCAAAAGCGTGTTGGAATATTTTTCCAAATGGTTCTAATGATTGTGTTACAACATTCGCCCCTGCACTTAACACTAAAAATCCAAGTATCGTTTTAATCGTACCGGACGTGATGTCAGTGGCTGATTTTTTCTGCATAATTAGACCTATTAAAGCAATTAAAGCAACTAATATAGCAGGTTGACTCAAAATATCAACGATAAAATCTAGGATAGGTTTCATAACGTTGCCCCCTTACTTATAATTTATAAAATGTTCAAATTACTTAATTTCTCATTCAATTTATTTTGTAACTCTTCTTTATCTAGAATATTATCTAAAACAATAACGTCCCCTAAGTGCTTTGTATTTTCTTCTAAATCTCTACCGCAAATAAATAAATCTGCCATATCAGGACTTGCAGACATGACATCACTGTGTTCAACTTTAACGTCTGATGGTGCATTTAAATTTTTTAAAGCTTCCTGTGCATTCATTTCCACCATAAAGCTACTTCCTAAACCGTGACCACATACAACTAAAATTTTCATTTTCATCATTCTCCTTTAAATATATTTATTATTTCATCAATGTCTGTTGCTGCTAATAATTTATTAACTGTGTTCGAATCCCCTAAGATTGTTGCTAAATTTCTTAAAAATTCTAAATGTCCCTCGTTATCAACAGCGCTTAATACAAACACGAGAGACGCATGATGTCCGTTCTCAGAAAAGTTAATATGGTGATTCAATTTCAATAAACTT
The DNA here is from genome assembly GCF_049943195.1 of Staphylococcus caseorum. Lineage (NCBI taxonomy): Bacteria > Bacillati > Bacillota > Bacilli > Caryophanales > Staphylococcaceae > Staphylococcus > Staphylococcus caseorum. Next base: position 2,688,477 of record NZ_JBNFUA010000001.1, on the reverse strand, counting down.
AATCCTATTTTTTTAACATCATCACTCGGTCTAGCATGCGCTATTGCAATTTCAGGTGCTATTACAATATAGGGCCCTAATTCTTCTACGCTATAAATCATCTTTTCAATGTATTGTTGTTTAAAGTACCCTTGTTCTAGCAGAGGTTCAGATGCAACACGAATTGCATGTTTCCAATCATCTACTCGATCTCGTATCTGTACTTTATCCGATGATAAAATTTCCGGACTCATTTATATCCCCCTTATTAATGTTGACTTACATCACGAATACATGACATGATATCTGCTATATTTCCAGAAAACAGTGTTGCTCTCGTTGCTTCCTCCATGATTAGCTCGCTAAATTGTCGCAAAGCATTTAAATGTATCTGCGGCTGCTCCGTAGCTAATGTAATAATGATATGTACTGGATCATATTGCTGATGATTAAAGGTCACACCCGTTTTAAAATGAACTAAACTAAAGCCTACAGGTTGTTTAACATGTTTATGGTTAGCATGAATCAATGCAATATGAGGACTAATTACCATATAAGGTCCAAATGCATCTAATTGTTCAATAATGTCAGCAGCATAGGCCTCATCTACGATTTGATCATTTACAAGCGGTGATACACATTGTCTAATTGCATCGTTTCTTAAAAGTGTTTGCTGTTGTGTCAATATTCGAGATTGTGGTAATACTTCTTGTAACGTTGGTCCTAACCCTTTAACATCATTTACATATCGCTCTCTAGAATGGTTAATAATTTCATTCAATTGTTTTCGATCGTCTTTATTTAAAAATGGCGAAACCCTAATTACTGGTACGCTTGCTTGTTCAAAAGGAACCGTAGAAATGATATAATCAATACCTTCATGTTTTAGCATTACTTCATCTATTTCATATATAGAATAAGCATCTACAATTTCTAATTCTGGATAAATATGATCCATCCTACTTTTTAATAATTGAGATGTTCCTATACCTGATCCACAAAGTAATACGACTTTAATGGCATTTGTTGTCACTGCTGAAATCCGTTCAATCGCAGAAGCAAAATGCAGTGTGATATACGATAATTCATCATCAGTAAAGTGTATTTGGTAATTTTCTTCAATGCCCCATACATGCCTTTTAATTCCTTCTATAATATGGTGATACTGCGTATGGATTTCCTTATTTAAAGGGTTCGCATGCGTCATATCAAACTTCAATCGATGAATTGCAGGTCTCAAATGTACGATTAAACCATTTGCTAATTTGCTATCAGACATTAAATCTAGTCCTAACTCACCACTCATACGTTCAATCAATTGTTCTGTTAATATCTCTAAATCGTCTATTTGTTGATTGAGTTCATTCACTTCTGACGTTTTAGCACCTAATAAATGTAAAGTAATAAAAGCTGCTTCACTTTTTGGAAATTCAATCTGAAAAATATCTTCTAATTTTTCTTTAATTTTAAGTGCAATATAAAATTGCTCTGTTTTAGCGAGCTTTTCATACTCTTTATCAGGTATATCGAAGGCAAAATGTTCATTTGTACGATGAAGCGCAATCAAAATGTGATAAATCAATCCATCAATTGCACTTTGAACTAATTGATATTTTGCATCTAATAATATAGAAGTTACTGTTAAACGAATTTGTTCTAACTCTTTATTCGAAAAAAGTTGATGACCCATGTGATGTGTGTGCGTTTGAAAATATTCATGTACACGTGTGGCATAGGCTTTACGATAAGCATTTTCCTCACCCTGAATTACAAACCCTTTATTTTTCTTGTACTCAAGAAACAAATCGTTTTCTTCTAACCAAGATTGAACATTTTTTAAATCTTCAACAATTGTACGACGTGTTACTGAAACCAATGTTGCTAATACTTGGGATGATGTGGGTTCAATCGATTCAAACAACTTCAAAGTGATATATAATATGCGTTCTTTCTTTGAATAATGCATCGATGTTCCCGTATATTTTGGCTCTAATGTTGCCAACTGAAGCGCTGTTGTTGTAATCTTTATCCCATCATATTTATTCCGATGAATCGTTAAATCTAATTTATCTTCCATAGTTTCAATGTATTCAAGGTCATATTGTATTGTTCTTTCAGATACATTGAACTGTGTTGCTAAATTATGAATTTGAACAAAGGCTTCACGTTCAAGTAAGTACGTTAATATATGATGTTGTCTCTTGCTTAACACATCAGCAACCTCCTTACAGTTATATTGTAATCGCTTTCTTGTACGTGTGGATGTGTAATCTATTTCGTCTCACAATACGAAAAGTTGCACATCTAAATAAAAAATACTATTTTTAAATTATAAAATGCATTGATCTAATTTGATACATTTTTGTTTATTTTTCAAAACAAAAAAGATGTAAAAGTAATTAAACTTTTACATCTTTTGCTGACATTATTTCACTACCATAACAAATCATTCAATTATTTATTATTTTTTACTTCTTTATATAAATCTATCATTTCCTGGGCAATATCTTTAAAAGTGATTGCCGTCATTAAATGGTCTTGACTATGCACTGTTAACAGCGTCAAATTGATATGTTCACCTTGTGCTTCCTTTGTTAACATATTCGTTTGTACATGATGTGCTTCAAGCAAAGCAGCTTCAGCTTGTTTCAGTTTCGTTTCCGCTTCATCAAACGCACTTTTTTTAGCTGCAAATATGGCTTCCATAGCATGACTTTTAGCATCACCACTATAAGCAATGAGCGACATTGCAAATTCCAAATTCTTCTCTTCTTCAGTCATTGTTCCACCCCTATTCGCTCATTAAACGTTCAGCTGCACTTAATACGTTTGCGCCATTCATCGTACCGTAATCTGTCATTTCAATGACTTCTACAGGTATGTTTTTGTCTGTACATTTTTTAGTATATTCATCTTTTTTAAAACGGACTTGTGGACCTAATAACAAAACATCTACTTGAGCATCTTCAATTTTTTGATCCGCTTCTGTCGTTGAGACTGCAAATATTTCACGGTCTAAATCTTGGTTTTCAGCTTCTTTTTGCATTTTCTGAACTAACATACTTGTACTCATTCCAGCTGCACATACAAGCATTATTGTTTTTTCTGCCATATAAATCCCTCCATTTATTATTACTATAACCTATCTGTTAATTGATCTCGCTATCATGGATAATGTGTGGCGTTGTCCACGTATCGCTTTACTTAATTCAAAAATATTTTCTACAGGAGCTAAACCGCCATAGCCTGCGTCACCAATATGTTGAATATCCACACCGCATATTTTATTTCGAATTGCGAAGTCCCTAATTGTACTGGCGTCAGAACTCTCTTGACTTGTCCCTATTGCTGACATGACTAAACCACCATGATGATGGACTGCTTTCACTATGTCTTTTAATTGTGCTTCATCAAATCCTGGAACTGTTCCAATAGATGGTACTAAAATAATATCAGCACCTGCATCAATAAATTTTTCAACATATGCTTTAGTAATTACAGGTTCATCTACACCTGCACTGTGCATTTTTCCGGCTATAATCAATCCTGAAAAATTTGCTCTTGTCTCAGCAATTGCACCAACAATTTTTTCATTAGATACGCCAGTACCTGGATTCCCCGTCATGCAAATAAAGTTTATGCCTAATTTTTCTAAAGCTTTTACTGTTTTCGGACTTGCTTGTCGTCCTTTAGCAATATTTAATTTTTCTTCTGCCATGCTCGCTTGCTCATCTACTGGTTCTAAATTGACACCTATAGGTCTTGCAACAAGACGTCTTAATTCTTTAATGACATGTTTTTTCTCGTCTATGTTTTCTACTTTAGGATTGAACGCGTCTAATCCATTTAATAAAATCAAATCTGCCCCGAATGCACGTGATAGTTCTGCATTTGTTATATCGGGTGTCACTGGTGTACGCGTAACAACATTCTCTGCTAAAACAACGCGACCATCACTTGCTTTAATACTTTGTTTTAATTCTTCAGCCGTCATTTTCACTATTTCTGAGGCATTAGCACTTAATAATCTCTTAACCATATTATCTACTCCTTTATTTTGGTTCTTCCGTTTCTTTTTTTCCGTTTACTTCTTTATCTTCTAAATATAAATTATATTTCTCCATTGCTCTATAAAATGGGTAATAGAGTAAAATATCGATAATGATACATACAATTTGAACCAATGAACCACTATAATGCCCTGTCGCTAAAAATCCACTGATGATAGGTGGTATCGTCCATGGCATCGCCGTCCCATTGGTGAGATGCACGATCCCGCTCGACATTGCGAAATACGTTATCGTCGCATTAATCATTGGTGCTAATACAAATGGAATAATTAATCTCACATTAAGTACAACAGGCAAACCAAACAATGTTGGTTCATTAATATTAAATATTCCCGGCATTAAAGTAAGTGGTGCCATCGTTTTTGTGATTTTACTGGAACGTTTTTTAAAAGCTAATATCGCAATTACGATGACTAGACCTATTGTTGAGCCACCGCCTCCCATAAATACAAAATTATCAATAAATGGCTGCGTTATGATATGCGGTAAGTCTCCGTGTGGATTGGCTTGATATGCTAGACGGTTTTCATCAATATTTTTCAACCAAATTGGTTGCATAACTGCATTTACTACGTTTGCACCATGGATACCGACAAACCAAAAAGCACTATTAAGACCAACTAAGATAATGGTACCGATCAAGCTACCTCCCATCAGACTTAACGGTACACCTAATGTATTAACAATCAATTCATGGATGTTGCCAAACGGTAAATTATCCAATGCGATATATACAGCAAGCCATAATATGATAATCGCTGCCCCAGGTATTAATGCACTAAAACTTTGTGCGACTGCTGGCGGCACTTGATCTGGCATTTTGATTCTAATGTTTCTATTGATAAACCACTGAAAGATTAACCCTGAAAGAATACCAATAATAAGTGCTACAAATAAACCCTGACTTCCCATATATATTTGAGGTATTGCTTCTTCAGGTACTTTATCTCCAGTCATTACATTCGGTGTGACAACTAAAAATGCTGACATCGCAATAATACCGGCTGAAACCCCATCTGTATTATATTGCCGGGCAATACTATGGGCGACACCAAAACTTGCAACTAGTCCCATTAATCCGAATGTCCCATTCACTGCTTTCATTAAATATGGTTGAATCCCTTGTGCTTCTAGCCACTCTATCCAGCCCGGTATCGCAATACCACTGATTACTAAAAATAATGAACCAATAATAATCAAAGGCATTGCAACGATAATACCATCTCTCATTGAAATCAAAATTTTATTAGACCCCAATTTAGAAGCGACTGGTAACAAATGTTTTTCTAATGCGTCATTAAATTTACTCACATCAACACCCCATCGTAGATTCGATTTTGAAAACGCTTTCAATGTTTTGATTAATTATAATTTATAATCAATTATGTGTCAATATAGTTGCAACTTTTTATTTTTAATATAATAATAAGAGTATTAAGAAATTATGGTGATAAAAATGAAAGCAAACATGACAAATAAACAGCGGATGATACGTGGCCAAATTTTAAATGAAATATACGTACGTGGCCCTATATCAAGAGTTGACATAGCAAGAAATACGGGAATCACACCAGCAACAACAACTGCAGTAACCGCAGAACTAATACAAGATAATCTCATTAAATCTACGGATATTGAAGTTGATCATTACGATATTGACACTAAAAAAACGTCAGGACGCAAAAAAATATTACTTACAATTTGTAATAAATACAATTACTATGTTGGTATTGAATTAGCCAGAGATTTTGTAACGTTATGTTTAACTGACAATCTTGGTAATATCGTTGATCAGAATATGATTGATATTACTACAATACAATTCTTAAAAAAAATTACTCCAAACTTTATATTGGAAGAACTTAATCATTTCTTAAAACAACATGCATCTTATAATATTCAAGCAGTTGGCATTGCTTTACCAGGTCACTTTGATGAAACAGATCAACAAATTGCTTCGAATAGTGTTTGGTCCGGTTTTGATTTGAAAAATTTACTTTCTCGTATTGACCTGCCTGTATTTTTAGAAAATAACGTACATTGTATGAGTCTATATGAACATTTACTTACATCAGAAAATGATGGCGAAAATTTCATCTTCTTCCATGCTGTAAAAGGGATTTTTTCATCTAGTATGTACCGTGGTAATTTATATGGAGTTTCCAATTTTTCTGTAGGGGAAGTTGGACATACCATCATCCATCCAGACGGTGAACGCTGTGAATGTGGTCGTAGAGGGTGCTTACAAAACTATTTAGGTGGTATGAATATTATAAATAAAGCTAAAGTTATTTATAGAAGTGCTCAAAGCACATATCTCACAAGTTTAGTAGCAGACTCAAATGATATAACTTTAGATACTGTTATAGAAGCGTATCGTTTAGGCGATAGTGGCATCGTACAAATTATCAAAGATGCTATGCGTGCAGTCGCAATTACGCTCAATAATTTAACCATGTTAGTAGATACTAATAAAATTTATTTGCATGGACCATTATTTAACAATGATATTACAGATGTCATTTTAAAAGAATATTTAAGTTATCAAAACTTATACGGTGGATTAGGTGAAATTGATTTTCAAATGAAAGTTTATCACCCCATTAATGGGGCCAAAGGTGCCTGTGCCCTTGCCATCCACCAACATTTAATTTGGTCAGAATTATAGATTAAGTCAAAATATAATAGTTCGATAAAAGAGTTAGCGGAGGATTTTTTGTCTTCCGCCTTCTTTTTTGATTTCTAACACTTATTAATGACAAGTATTATCTATAAAAATTTTTATCCCTCACAAAAATTAAATAAAAATAACTTTTTAAATTATTAATTTTTTCCTTTTTTGAAAAAGCGGTGCGCACTAGATATAACTGTGATATTCTATTTTAATAAACATATTATAAGGGGGATTTTTATGCATTGCCCAAATTGCGGGGAGTCAGTTACAAAAAAAGATTTATTTTGTGGTGAGTGTGGTACCAAATTAACACTTCAAGATCAATCATCTACTGACAATCCAACTACTAATCAACATACATCTAAGTCTGATGCATCACAGAATCATGAACCATCTCATACCTCTCATCAGCCAAAACAACCAAGTCAATCAAACAAAAACATTACCAAACATTCTGATGATATTTTTAATGAGGCAAAATTATTTTTCTCCAGCTCATTTTCTAGGACAGATGAGGCAGTTATAAGTAAACATCAATTTACATTTAAAACGCTTTTCAGTCTCATTATTGCAGGGTTTATAATTACACTTATTTTATTATCTTTAGTTATACCAGCAGAGGTAGCATTTTTTGCGACAAGTAAGGCTAATATCGTTTTTAACATTACCTTTTACATACTAATATCTATTTCAATAATTTTTGCCATTACATTATTATTGATTAAACTGCTAAACATTAAAATCAGTGTACATAAAGCACTTTCAGATTTTGTATTAATTAATACTTTTTCTGTAATTGCGTTCTTATTAGGCTTATTATTTCTAGCCATTAATGTGCCAAGCTTTGGATCAATGCTTGTTTTAATTTCTATGCTATTTACATTAGTGTCACCAATTTATCTCACAACAAAGCACAGTCATATGCATCAACTTCGTATGCCCGTGATTTATGCTATTTTAATTTATATTCTTATTTTAGGTGTCCTCCTTCGCATTCTTATTGAAGGAACAGTTTCAAATTCTTTAAGTGCTTTAGATTCATATTTTAATACAGATTATTAAGGAGAGAGTTAATTAATGAAATACTGTAGTAATTGTGGAGCCGAAATTAAACCAAACCAAAAAGTATGTACACAGTGTGGCACACCTGTACATCAACAACGTAGTACAAATAACAACGACAATCATAATAAAAAATCAAAATTACCACTTTATATTACAATTGCTGTCATTGTAGTTATCATTATTGCATTATTTACAGCTTATAAGATAATTGAAAGTCAGCTTTCACCGACAAAACAAGCTGAAGCTATTTCAAATGATTTAAAAAATAATAAGCCCAGTAACTTAACTCATAATTTAAAAGCAAACGGCGAGTCTCTGTCTAAAGACGAAGCCAAAGCTGTCTATAAATATATTAATGAAACAGATAGCCCTGAACGTGTTGGTGATGAAATTCAAAGCGCTGCACAAGGTATGAAAGATAATACAATGGGTGGCACTTCTGTTACGGTTGGCGATAACGAACTCATAAACATCTCTCAAGATGGTAAAAAATGGGGTATATTTAAAAACTATAATTTTAATGTAAATGAAGCGTCTGTTACCATTCTTCCTGAAGAAGATAGTACATTATCTTACAAACATAACGACGATACGAAAAAAGTGAAACTAAAACAAGGTAAGACAAAAACACTTGATGACTTCCCTATTGGAATATACGATTTAAAAGCTACTCAAAAAGTAGATGGTAAAAAGTTTGATGGTGTCGTTCATATCGATATGTCTGAAAGTAACGATGCTGATCCTCAATTCAAACAAAAGCGTTTTACTGTAAGTACTGACTCAGCATATATCGATTCAGATTCACTAAAGCTTTATATCAATGGTGAAAAACAACAAGACTTTGATGAATACGCTAGCGAAACATTTGGTCCATACTCACCTGACGAAAAAGTAGAAGTATATGCTACAACTGAAGTTGAAGATAAACAATTCACATCAAATGTCGAGAATGTTTCAAGCCCTGAAAACGACGAAGAAGAAGTTGACGTTACTTTAACCTTTGATGATGATGCTATTAGCGACCATGAAGACAAAGTATTTGAAAAAGAAACTCAATCTGAAGATGACGAAGACGCATCTAGTTCAGATGAGGAGGATGTCACACGTGATAATGTTATAGACAAAGTCGAATCATATGAAGGCGAAAGTTTAGACACTGATACTTATACTTATAAAGAACCTGAAGAAACAGATGATGGTTGGGGATTTTCATTTACCGATAAAGACGGTAATTTAGCTGGATCATATACTATAGATGATGACGGTTATGTCACAGAATATGATGAAGACGGTGAAGAAGTCGATTCTGGATATTAATATTATTTTATAGGGAGTGGGATAGAAATCTAATTTTTCTAATAAATTTCGTCGTATGAACCCAGCCCGGCACAGCTACTGTAAACAAGTGCTTCAGCGCTTTTAAAGAACTACTTGTCTTCATAAATGAAGTAGTAGTTCTTTAAAAGCTTGATATAAGCGCATTTTCAATTCAGTCAGCCACTGCAATATAAAAAAACAGCCTGAGACATGTGCTATGTCCCAGGCTGTTTTTTATTTAAATAAATCTTTCTTGCTTCTTTTCAAAATAATTTTAATAATATGTAGTTATTCACGTTATTCGAACATCTTCACTTCCCTTTTTTCTAATCACTCTACGCCACTTTCATTTATCTTTTTTAATTGTCACAATTTTAGTAACTTTTATATGTAAATCTATACTGATGTAATATTACATGTTAGAATTTTATTGAAGTAAACTCGTAATATTTATCTATAAATACACTAGATCCTAGGGACCTGGACTGCTGATCCAGGTTTCTTATTATTTAAGAAATAGGTGAAAAAATGAACTTCGTAGAATTAACAGCAAAAGAATTCACTGATTTTATTAATCAACATTTTGTGCATTATACCCAGTCTTATTCTCATTTTCATTATAGAAATAAGAATAAGACAGATGTACATTTAGTAGGCGTTAAAGAAGATGATAAAGTGATAGCAGCTTGTCTATTAACAGAAGCTAGGGCATTAAGGTTTTTTAAATACTTTTATTCTCACAGAGGTCCTGTTTTAGATTATAGTAATCCAATATTAACTAAATTCTTTTTTGAAAATTTAAAAGTATATTTAAAAACTCAAAAAGCATTATTCGCTTTAATAGATCCATATATTTTAGAAAATATTAGAGATGCTGATGGAAAAATAATTGAACACTATGATAATGAAAAGCTTAAAAATGCATTATCAAAATTAGGTTATGCCCATCAAGGTTATAGTATTGGTTACTCTACTACTAGCCAAATTAGATGGTTATCTGTTTTAAATTTAAAAGATAAAAGTGAAAGTACCATATTAAAAGAAATGGATTATCAGACACGTCGTAATATTTAAAAAACTTTTGAAATGGGTGTGGAAATAAAAACATTGGATATTTCAGAAACCGATGTTTTCTTTGAACTATTTCAAATGGCAGAAGAAAAGCATAATTTTAAATTTAGAGATAAAGCTTATTTTGAGGAAATGCAAAAAATTTATGCTAATCATTCTATGTTAAAACTCGCGTATATCAATTTAGAAAATTATAAGCAGCAATTGCAAAAGAAAAACGCTAACCTTCTTTTAGAAATTAAAAATTTAGAGAATAAATTACAAGAAAACACTAATTCTAAAAAAACGAAAACGAAATTGAAGCAATTAACGCAACAACAAAACAGTTACGAAAGAAAAATTAATGAGACGATTGAATTAATTTCAACTGAAGGAAATATCTTGAATTTAGCTGCTGCATTTTATATATACACGAAAGATGAAGTTTATTACCTATCTAGTGGTTCTAATCCTAAATACAACCAATTTATGGGGTCTTATCGTTTACAATGCGATATGATTAAATTTGCCATAGAGAACGCTATTCCAAGATATAATTTTTATGGCATTACTGGAGACTTCAGTGAAACTTCTGAAGATTATGGCGTACAGCAATTTAAAAAAGGCTTTAATGCACACGTAGAAGAATATATTGGCGATTTTATAATTCCAATCAGAAAATATTTATATAAACTATATTTATTAAATAAAAATAGACATATTAAGTGAATTAGATTCAAAACCAAATGCTGTAAATGTATTTGGTTTTTGAATCTATTTTTTGTTCGTTCATTTCATTACTCAATACCACTTGAAAATGTCAGTGATTCGGGCCAACTCCTCATTAATTAATAAAGTACTAGCCGAATACTATAGGCTGAGGTTGCGCCCGCGGACAGCGCGCACAAAAAAATGCCAACAAAGTCGGAAACTTTGTCGACATTCTAAACCAATACAAACTTGTATCGCTTTTGTATATTTATTTAATTTAAAGCTGAATCATCAACGATAACTTCTACATTTGGATGTTGATGCAATATTGAAGCAGGAAGTGATTCCGACACTTTACCATCCATTAATTGTTGGATTGCATCTTGCTTATTACTTCCAAACGCTATTAGAATGATGCGTTTCGCACTCATGATAGATGCTAAGCCCATTGAAATAGCTTGTTTAGGTACATCTTCAATATTATCGAAGTGTTGACTATTTGCTTTGATTGTTGAACCCGTTAAATCTACTACGCGTGTTTCACTTTCAAATGATGAAAATGGCTCATTAAAACCAATATGTCCATTTTCACCGATACCTAAGATTTGAATGTCTGCTGGTCCTGCATTTTGTATACATTGCTCATAGGCTATACATTCTTTTTCTACATCTTCTGCATCACCTTTAGGTAAATAAATATTATCTTCATTCCAAGTGCTATTATGATTGAATAAATGTTCTTTCATATAAGCATGGTAACTTTGTTCGTGATCTGCCGCTAACCCAATATACTCATCTAAATTAAATGTCACCACATCAGTTAATTCTGTGTGATTAACATTAATTAATTCCGCTAAGTATTTATAGATATCAATCATTGTACTTCCCGTAGCAAGACCTAACACAGCATTAGGTTGCGACTTTATTTGTTTCAAAAGCTCTATAGCAACATATTGACTCGCCGTTGTGCGATCTTTCAAATTTATAACGTTCATATTTCTACCCCATTCTTTCTAATATCACTATATATTTTCATAATTAACATTTAATAACCTATATTACATAATTATCTATTTTTTATCAAATTAATATAAAATGAATCATGCATACAATACCATTATACGCTTGTTTATGACTGTTCACTATCTAATAGTTCTTGTACTTCATTTTTTATCGTAGTTACATGGGGACCATAAACAATTTGAACGCCGTTCCCCTTCTGAATCACGCCTCTTGCTTCGGTCGACTCTAATATTTTTCTATCAACATCTTTATCAGTCTTTAAGGTAACTCTTAATCTTGTTGCGCAACAATCAACGACATCAATATTCTCTTTACCACCTAGACCTTGAATAATCGTTTTAGCACGATCAGTTGCTTCTACTGTTTCAGCCGCTTCTCCTTCTTCACGCCCAGGTGTTTTGAAATTAAATTTCGTAATGCAAAATCTGAATATAATATAATAAAGCATAAACCAAACGATACCTATTGGAATTACCCACAAGAAATTCGTCTTAGCATTGCCCTGCAATATACCAAATAATAGATAATCAATGAAACCACCACTAAATGTTTGACCAATCGTAATATTAAATATGTCTGCGAGCATAAACGCTAAACCATCTAAAAAGGCATGTATGACATAAAGAACCGGTGCTACAAATAAGAAACTGAATTCTAATGGTTCTGTAATTCCTGTTAAAAATGATGTTAACGCTGCAGATAACATTAATCCGCCAACGACTTTTTTACGTTCTGGCTTTGCAGTATGGTAGATTGCCAATGCAGCACCACATAAACCAAACATCATAGTAATGAATCTACCTGACATATATCTTGATACACCCGAATAATATTTAGTAACATCAGGATCACCCAATTGAGCAAAAAAGATATTTTGTGTACCTTGTACAATTTGTCCTTTCACTTCTAAAGTACCACCCAGTGCTGTCTGCCAAAATGGTAAGTAAAAAATATGATGTAAACCAAATGGCCCCAAAAGCCTTAAAATAAAACCAAAGAAAAAAGTACCAATAACTCCTGTTTTATCTACAAGTCCTCCAACACCAAATATCCAACCTTGCACAGTTGGCCAAATAAAGAACATCAAGACACCTAATATAATAGAACCTAATGCTGTGATAATAGGCACAAAACGTGAACCGCCAAAGAAGCCTAAATAGGTTGGTAAGGATATTTTATGGAACTTATTATGTAAAAGCGCTGTCATGATGCCGGTTATAATACCGCCAAATACGCCTGTTTCCACTGTTTGTATTCCTAGGACTGTACTTTGCCCTTCTTTAGCTAAATTACCGTCTGCTAATGTATCTGTAATAATTAACAAACCATTCATTGAAGCATTCATAATGAGGAACCCTAACATGGCAGCTAAACCTGCTGTTCCTTTATCACTTTTGGCTAAACCAATCGCAACACCTACTGCAAAAATGACAGGTAAATTTTGGAAGACAATATCACCTGCAGATGACATTAATATAAATATATTTTGTAATAGTTCAATATCCAATAAAGGATATGCTTTGATTGTATTTGGATTACTTAATGCGCCACCAATACCTAACAATAAACCGGCTGCTGGTAAAATTGCTATAGGTAACATAAAGGACTTACCGAATTGTTGTGCTTTCTCAAATAGCTTACTCATAATTGATTAACCTCCTAATTACCATAAATATACAAGTAAAGAAAATGATAATCAATACAATTCGTCATTATGAAAAACATTTTCAAAAGGGTATAACTCTTTTTTATGTAAGCCCTTTATTATAAACCCCGTTTAGTTCACTTAAATAACAGTTTTCTTTATACATTAAAAATAATTTGTTTCGCCCATTAGGACACTTCACAATCTACATCGTCATATTAAAAGTTTCGCGACGGTGTATTGAGCCAGCTTTTTCGATAAATAATAGTAGCAGCAGACTACAAGCTGTGACTTCATAAGTCGTGCAAAAAAATGAGGAGGGACAGAAATCAAAATTTGAAATTTGATTTCGTATTCCCTCCCCTACGACTATTACTTCGCTTAAAATATATCGCCTAGTGTCACTGACATAATTGCTTTTATAGAATGTAATCTATTTTCAGCTTGATCAAATATCACAGCGTGCTCACCTTGAAATACGTCATCCGTAATTTCCATTTCAGACAAACCATATTTTTCATAAATCTGTTGTCCTACTTCAGTGTTTAAATCGTGAAATGCTGGTAAACAATGTAAGACGATTGCATTAGGATTCATCGTATTCAATAACATTGATTCATTTACTTGGTAAGGTAATAATTCATTAATACGGGTTTCTAAAACAGATTGATCCTCACCCATTGATAACCATACATCTGTATAGATAGCATCTGTTTGATAAATTGCTTGATTCACGTCATCCGTAATTAAAATTTCACTCTGAGATTGTGCAGCATAATCCTTAGCCATCGTTTGAATTGCTTCATCAGGTTGTAAAGATTTAGGTGCAGCAATATGTACGTTAACGCCTAATATAGCTCCAGTGATAAGTAAATCATGTGCTACATTATTTCTAGCATCACCTACATATGTTAATGTTTTACCTTCTAAAGTTCCCCAATTTTCTTTTAATGTAAAGAAATCCGCAATCATTTGCGTTGGATGCCACTCATTCGTCAAGCCATTCCAAACTGGCACATTGGCATTTTTAGCTAAAGATTCTATATCTTTTTGATGATAACCTCTAAATTCAATGCCGTCATACATACGACCTAATACTTTTGCAGTATCAGCTGTAGATTCTTTCACACCTAAGTGAATATCACCTTGGCCGAAATACTCTGGATAAGCGCCCAAATCATACGCAGCAACACTAAATGCCGAACGTGTTCTTGTAGAGGGTTTTTCAAAGAGTAACGCTAAATTCTTTCCTTTCAGATAAGGATGAGGGATCCCACGTTTTTTCTTTTCCTTTAACTCTCCAGTAAAATCTATTAATGTATTCAATTCTTCTGCTGAAAAATCGCATGTTTTCAAAAAGTGTTCTCCTTTAAAAACTTGTAACTTATTTAAAGCTGTTGTGTTCAACCCCATTTTCATCACTCCAATATTTTTATAAGATTTATATACATAATATACGTAATTCACATATAAAACAAGTATAAATATGCTTTATTATGTATATTATTGAATTTTAGTTTAAAATGTTATTTTTAATTATTTGATAAACAGCACTCATTTTAACTAATGAATTTAACATTTATGCAGTTTTTCAAAGCATTTATGCACTGTGAATTTTCAATAAATAACACTTGTGAAATTTATTTTTTGAGTTATGCATGAATACGCATTGTGCTACTTTTTTGTACTACAATGACGCTGAAATACTTCATTGACGGAGGTGATTGATTCTGTTAACTAAAATTGTGGCTGTAATCAAACAGATCGTTGCTCAATTTATTTCTGGTGGCTTCCAAGAAAAATAAGTCATTCATTTCCAGTCCATTTCAAAACGATTGCATAATCAGCTTTTAAAAATAAAAGAGTCCCATTCTAGTTTTAAAACTAGAATGAGACTTTTTTAATGGTAAATATTTATTTTTTAATACATGCTTTTTACGATTACGTTGCTTCTTTCTTACTAAGCTTTGCACGCTCTTCAGGCGTTTTTAAGAAACGTGTCATAATTGCACTTGCTACATATAATCCAAAGATTAAGTACATCATGCCTTTTACACCAATACTATCGTAGAATAACGCTACTAATCCAGGCCCAGCAAATACACATAACCCTGCACCTAAGTTTAGTATAGCCATCGCTGGCCCTTTGTCGCCATCACCTACAAGCGAAGGTACAAGTGCAGAAATTGGAACAAATCCTGCTAGACACATACCCCATAAAAACCCTACAGTGCCGATGACAAATACATTACCTGTAAATAATTCTGGTACAAAATACAATCCTAATGTGAACACAGCACAACCAATACCGCCGATGTATGAGATTGTATTTTTCCAACCAATCTTGTCACTCAATGCACCGAATATTAAATTAAATATAATATTTGCGACAAAAATTGTTCCCCAAATATTGAGCCAAGTTGTTGTTGCAATTCCTTTAGATGCTAAATATATCGGTAAGAACAATGGAAATGCATATTGTGCTGCTTGATTAATAATTCTTACGATACATGCCACTGCGACGCGTGGTTCTCTTTTTAATATCGTAATTCCAGCACCCATTTCTTTTACATGTTCTTTCACACCATGGCCTTTCTCTTCTATTTCAAATTGATCTCTGTTTACAAATACAGCTAAAAACGTTCCAATAAGCACCCATATAATCGCAGTCCATAAAGTGAACACATGACCAAACCATTGAATTGCGAATGAAGAATAGAATGAACCAAGTACGCTTAAACCACCTGTAAATACAAACCAGAACCAACCTACTGCGGCACCCAATCGTTTTTGAGGTGAACGGTAAGCGACCCACACTAAAAATGAATAAGCAAACAACGGATAACCAAATCCTCGAATGGCATACGACGGAATCATTAATTCATAATTCATCGTAGGTATTGCAAATCCTACGAATATAATATGACCAACAATATACAGCCCTGTGCCTAACAACATAACTTTACGCGGTCCAATAATTTCGACCAAGACGCCTGAGAACCAAGATCCAATTGCAATGGTCACACCATAACAAGTCGTTAAAATTGCAGTTTGTTGAACGGATAAGCCGTGATCATGAAGATAAGGGCTTATCCAAGCAAGTTCTAATCCATCACCCATCATAAAGATTAATACGCCAATATACCCCCATAATAAAGTTGGTGGCATACCCATTTTTGATAATTTTTTATTCATATTTAACACACCCCTATGTAATTAAATTGATAACTTGTGGCTACTTATACAATTACAAAACATACTAAAAACCTAAGTGATAAAAATAAATTTTAATTGCTGCCTTTCATATTTCATCGTACAGAAAACGCTTTCATATATTGTCTTTATATTATTGTATTTTTTCTAATAATGCAAATTTATTTTCGTTTTCTTTCGTTCCTTTTCGATTAATGATTATTTTTAGATACTTTTCATATAATCAACACTTCTATAGCACTTTATTAATTCTACATAGCTATTTTTTGGATATGTTTAATAATTTATTTAAGTTATATATTAATTACAGAAGATTGATTTTTATTTTGAAAACGTTTACAATAATTATGATTTAATCATCATATGACTAGATGATATTAATTTTGTAAGTTAGGGGTTAAAATATATGCTGTTATTAATTGCTTTAAGTGCAGTAATTGTACCGTTTATCTTTTTAGTACTACTTCGTATGTCAGCTTTAAAAGGTATGATAATCAGTGCAATTGTTGTTACATTATTGGGAATATTTGTTTGGGGTATGAAAGGTAATGTCGTAATTGCTTCATTATTACAAGGTACACATAAAACGTTTACGATTCTATATATCTTATTCGGTGCACTTGTATTACTTAACACATTACGACAAACTGGGGCTGTAAATCGTATTAATGCAGGCTTCCAGAAAATATCTGGAGATATGCGTGTCCAAGTGATTATCGTCGCATTCTTATTTGGGTCATTAATTGAAGGTGCGTCTGGTTTTGGTACACCTGCAATGGTTACAGCGCCATTAATGGTTGCTTTAGGTTTCAGACCAATGATTGCTGTAGTATCTGCATTAATCGCAGATAGTGTTGCCGTATCATTCGGTGCAGTTGGTACGCCTGTTCTTGTAGGATTAAGTACATTGACAGATGCTGATAGTGCATTCTTCCAATCTACTGCTGAACGTATCACTACATTAGATTTATTGAGTGGTGTTTTTATTCCAATTATTGTAATCATTACTTTAGTTGTTTTCTTTGGTAAGAAAAATAAATTAAAATCTATAATTGAAATGTTACCGTGGCTCGCTTTAATTGGTATTGTTTATGCTGGGTCAGCATTTGCCTATGCATTCTTATTCGGCGCAGAGTTCGTTGCAATTTTAGGTTCATTAACTGGTCTTATAGTAGCAGTTATAACTGCAAGTAAAGGTTGGTTATTGCCTAAGACTGAGTGGAAAGATGGATTAGATGATTCATACGAAGCTGATGAATCTGAACACACAATGAGTTTACTTACTGCTTGGGCACCGTATTTAATGGTAGTTGTCTTATTATTACTTACTAGAACAGTACCATTTATTAAAGAATTCACAACAAGTGTTTTAGATTTAACTTGGACTAACATTATGAATTTTGAAAGTATTTCATCAGATTGGGAAGTATTGTATTCACCAGGAACCATCTTAATAATATCTGCAATATTTGCGATACTCATTCAGAAAAAACCGTTTAAAGATCTGACTAAAGCTAGTGTAGAATCTTTAAGTACAATTAAGATAACTGGTATTACGCTTATTGCGACACTCACAATGGTTCATGTGTTCATCAACTCAGGTATTAATGCTAATGACTTAATTAGTATGCCTGAATATATAGCTAATGCTATGTCCGAATACTTAGGTCCAATTTGGTTATTTGTCGCTCCGTTCTTAGGTGCTTTAGGTTCGTTTATTACAGGAAGTGCTACTGTTTCAACACTTACGTTCTCACCAATTCAAATGAATATCGCAAACGCAATTGGTGCTGAGCCGTTCACTGTATTAGCCGCACAAATTATTGGTGCCGCCGCAGGTAATATGATTTGTGTTCATAACGTTGTTGCAGTTTGTGCTGTTGTCGACATGCCAGGTAAAGAAGGTAGTGTTATTAGAAAAACGCTCGGACCTGCACTACTATATTGTGCACTCGTAGGTATTAGTGCATATATCTTCACACTTTTTTTCTTCTAATTTAGTTGGAAGTTAATTAATAAATAAAACAGACTAAATGCTTTGATTAGCATTTAGTCTGTTTTTATATGTTCTTTTTTAATACTACAAAACACCTGGGATATTCAATAGATTAAAGTGTATTTTTACTTTATAACTTCGTTATATTATCATACTCCTTAATATTTTGATAAAGTACAATTAACTTATTAATTAAATTTATTTGCCAAACTAAACAATGGATTGGATGGGGATCTACAAATGAAATTTAAAAACGTTACGTTATTAACCTCTGAGTTGGAAGAAACTTTGCAGTTTTACGAAGAAACATTAGAATGTCCTGTTCAAGTTCTTGATCACGATTCTTTTATTGTTCAAATTGGGGAAACTCAATTAAATTTTCAAAAATCCGAAGAAATCAATCAACCGTTTTACCACTTTGCAATAGATATTCCTTACAATCATTTTTACGATATGAAACAACACTATCAAAATATTTTATTTTTATTGATGGAAGATGGCCAACATACAACTTATTTTGAATCTTTCGTTGCACATTCAGTTTATTTTAATGATCCTTCAGGTAATATTGTCGAACTCATTGCAAGGGTATCTAATATGACAGATGAACCTGAATTTTCAAGAATTAGTGAAGTCGGATTTGTCTGTAATGAGCTAGATGATGTGTATCAAGCTTTAACCAATCACCATCTTACAACACATGAAGGGCGTTCATTTTCTCCAGAAACTTTAAATTTTATGTGTGATACAAAGGATGAAAGTTATATTTTATTAACACCTGAAAATAAAAAATGGATTTTTTCTGATAAAGCATCTACTGCATTTCCGATAGCTATTGAAACACAAGACTTCAAATTAACTTATGATGACAAACATCAATGGTCTTTAGTATCTTTATAAATTTATACATAAAAAAGGATGGAAGCGTGACATTATTTATGTCACACACCCATCCTTTTTATATTCAACATATTATTCTCTGACTTGTGATTTGTCACTGACAAACTTTTTTAATGTTTTATCTAATCCATCTTTTGCTTCTTTATCATAATCATAAGTGCCGTCTTCATTTGAAGTGATGTGTTTATCTAATATAAATCTGCCTTTGTGAATTGTGTCTGCACCTAGTTCTTTAATCACTGGATCCAAACTATATTGAATTGCTAATACATGCGCAAAGGTTCCGCCTAATGCTAATGGCAATACTGTCTTACCTGTGAAAGCGCCTCTTGGCAATAAATCTAAATACGTTTTAACAATACCTGAATAGGCTGCTTTAAACACAGGCGATACGATAATGATACCATCTGCGTTTTCTATTTTTTGATGTGTTTCATTAATAGACGCATTAGAAAAATCCGCTGTAATCAACGCTTCTGCGTCTAATTGATGAACATGTACAACATCTGTATCAATACCTTCATCTTCTAGATATTTTTCAGCATACTCGACAATACCTGTTAAACGAGATTGTAATTTATTTCCACCTGCAATGATTGCTACACTTGCCATCTTTAATGTCCTCCTTTATTTATTCAAACTGCTTATACTTTCTCAGACACCTGACAAGAGCTCAATTTTTAAAAACTAAACATGTTATTGTTATGCATGTTGTTTCTATTGAATTTAAATTTCTGCTGTACTATAACTATATTGCTTATTAAATTGCGGTTTATATTGTGATCCTGGATGCGTAGATCTTAAATACTTTTCACCTTTACCGAATAAATTTTCTCTAAGTGTTGTATTTTCTTCATCATAATCTTTATGATAAACGCCTCGTGCTTGTAATATTGGAACCACTTTTTCTATGAAATCTTCATATGAATTTGGTATCGTTCCATACGCAATATTAAACCCATCTACATCAGCAACTTCAACCCAGCGCTCTATTTCATCAGCAATTTGCGTAGGTGTGCCGACAAAGCGAACTGAGCCAATACCTAAGCCATGATGCTTAATAGCTTCTTTCAACGTCCATTTACGTGTTGGATCTTTCGCATAAATATCTAACAAGCTTTGAATCGCATCTGTTTCAATATCTTCTAAATATTGATCTGGGTCAAATTGAGAAAAGTCTATGCCTGTGTGTCCACTTAATAAAGCAGCAGTTCCTTCATAAGTGATATGTTCGATTAACTCTTGATGTAATTGTTCTGCTTCTTCTACCGTATCACCAATAACGGGAACAATCATAGTAAATACCTTTAAATCTTCTTTATTTCTGCCTTGCTGTGTTGCTCTAGAACGAATGTCATTTACATCATTAGCTAGGCCTTGAAGTGAGTGATTCACGACAAAGATTGCTTCTGCATGTTTACCTGCAAAGTTACGCCCTTTATCCGAAGCTCCTGCTTGAAATAACACTGGTGTACGTTGTGGAGATGGCTCTACAATATGTGGCCCAGGAACATTAAAGAAACGCCCACTGTGATTAATTAAATGTACTTTATCTGGATCTGCATACGTGTTGGTAGCTTTATCTTTTACAACGGCGTCATCTTCCCAACTACTTTCCCACAATTTATATGTTACATCTAAAAATTCGTCTGCACGATCGTATCTTGTTTCTTTAGGCATACGTTCTGTTAATCCTAAATTTTCCGCTTCACTTCCTAAATAAGATGTCACAACGTTCCAACCAATTCGGCCATGTGTTAAATGATCTAATGTAGAAAATTTTCTCGCAATATCATATGGTTGAAAATAAGTCGTAGATACAGTTGGTGCAAATCCTACGTGTTCTGTTGCTTGCGCCATAGCAGATATCACTAATAATGGATCATGATCTGGAACTTGTACGGCATGTTGTACAGCTGTTTTATAATCATTGCCATATTCACTATACGTTCCTAATACATCAGCGATAAATAGTGAATCGAACTTCCCTTTTTCAAAAAGCTTTGCAAGCTTCACCCAATAATCGATGGTGCCATGTTGTGCGCCTTCATGTTTGTCATGTTTCCAAAGACCAATTGCATGTGGTGCTGGTGAGTTCTGAATAAAGCCATTAAAATGTATTTGTTTTTTTCCCATTGTATTACCTCCTATGAGTTTAAGTCACGCTTATGCTTATATTTCATCGTTATGATTTTATTTTTTTATTTATTTTGTAAAATAATTTTATATTAATTAGATATATTTAATCGGATATTAGTTGAAAATTATTTTTCAATCGTACTTAAATCTCCAGCTGGCAAATCTAATTCCCAAGCTTTTAAGACACGACGCATAATTTTACCAAAACTTGTTTTCGGTAATTTATCCATAAAATCAATTTCTCTTGGTGCAGCATGTGCAGCTAAACCAGTCTTAACAAATTGTCTTATTTCAACTTTAAGTTCATCCGTTTTTTCTACGCCTTCACGCAATGTGACATATGCTTTGATAATTTCACCTCTTACGTCATCAGGGATACCAATAACTCCTGCCTCTGCAATCGCTGGATGTTCTACAAGTTTAGACTCAACTTCAAACGGGCCTACTCTTTCGCCTGATGTCATAATCACATCATCTACTCTACTTTTGAAGAAAAAGTAATTGTCTTCATCTCGATATGCTGAATCTCCAGAAATATACCAACCATTCACAAAATATGAATTGAATTTTTCTTCATTTTTCCATATTTTTCTCATCATAGAAGGCCATCCTGCTTTTAACGCCAAATTACCTAATGTATTCGGAGGTAATTCATTACCTTCGTCATCGACAATACTTGCTGTAATACCTGGTAAGGCTTTACCCATAGAACCCAATTTAATAGTCTGACTTGGATAATTCACAATCATTAATCCACCGGTTTCTGTCATCCACCAAGTATCTAGTATACGTCTGCCATATACTTCATTGCCCCAACGAATCACTTCTGGGTTTAAAGGTTCACCGACTGACAAAATACTTCTTAACGTTGATAAATCATATTGCTTAGTGAATGTCTCGCCTTTACTCATCAACATACGTAATGCTGTAGGTGCGGTATACCATAATGTAACTTTATATTTTTCTATCATTTCATACCATAATTCTGGAGAGAATCTTCCACCTATGACACAATTTGTTACGCCGTGAAGCCAAGGACTGAATATGCCGTAGGACGATCCTGTTACCCAAGCTGGATCTCCAGTACACCAATAAATATCATCTTCTTGTAAATCTAATACATATTTTCCTGTAATGTAATGCACAATCATCGCATCCTGTGCATGTAAGACGCCTTTAGGTTGGCCAGTTGAACCAGACGTGTAATGCAATACAAGTGGGTCTTCACGATTTAACCATTCAATGTCGAAACTATCACTCGCATGCTTGAACGCTGTATGAAAATCAATATGTTCTGGCGATACGTTGTCACCCACAACTATAATAGTTTCTAAGTCTGGTAATTTTGAGTAAGGCACACGGGGTAATAACTCTTCTGTTGTAACTAAGACTTTAGCGTCTGCATTGCTTAAACGTTCTTCTACTGCTTGATCCATAAATGCTTCGAATAATGGACCACATATTGCTCCAGTTTTTAAAATACCTAAAAATGAAAAATACAGTTCTGGCATTCTAGGCATATACACAAACACTCTATCGCCTTTTTCTACGTTAGCTTCTGTCTTTAATAGATTCGCTACTTTATTTGAAGCTAGCTTTAAATCTTCGAAAGTAAAAGATGCTTCTTGTGCGCTGTCTTTATAATTCAAGGCAATTTTTTGCCCTTTACCGTTATCTACGTGACGGTCTATACATTCATATGCCATATTTACTTTTCCTGTTTCATACCAAGAAAATGCTTTTTCCGCTTCTTTCCAATCAAAGTTATTATATGTATGTTCATAATCTTGAAGATTAAAGTTTCCTTTTTCACCTTTTAAAATTTCAGTTGTCATGTGTATGCCTCCTATAAAGATTTAAAAATCATTATAGATGGAACTTTCTGAATATTCAACCTATTATTTAATAATTCCGATATATTTAGTATGATTTAAATCTTTGAAACCTAGAGCCACATATCTTAGCAGTTTTACAAATAATTTTAAACTTTTTTAATTGTTCTACAATATCATTTTAAATTATTATAGTTTAAATGATATTTATTATTCATTTGATT
The DNA here is from genome assembly GCF_049943195.1 of Staphylococcus caseorum. Lineage (NCBI taxonomy): Bacteria > Bacillati > Bacillota > Bacilli > Caryophanales > Staphylococcaceae > Staphylococcus > Staphylococcus caseorum. Next base: position 2,664,639 of record NZ_JBNFUA010000001.1, on the reverse strand, counting down.
ATGATAGCTTTGGTGTGATAATTGATAAGAAAAATAATTATCACGCTAGCTTAAATTTTATAATTGACGAGGATAAATATGGTATTAACACCTCAAGGGATATAGAGGTCTTTTGAGAAGATATTTGAGACTCATGGAAGTATTTGGTTTATTTAGGGAAACTGAGGATAATAGGCGATTATATAGCATTGTAATGAATGATTGAACTTGTATTTTTAAAAATTGCAGTGATTTGAGGTGATTCCCAAGCTAAAAAAGACTAACTATTTATTGTTAATAAATAGTTAGTCTTTTTTTAAATATATGATTGGTCGTACTATTGTTGGATGGTTGTACCAACGTTTTGACCACTTTGTAATTTCTTAATAATATGTGATTCATTACCTGCAGCAATGACTACTTTTTCACAGCCTGATTCAATCGCTTGAATCGCATCTTGAACTTTAGGAATCATACCGCCATATATTGACGCTTGATCAATATAGTGATTGATACGTTCAGCATTCAGTGTAGCTTGCACTTTTTCATCAATGATGACACCAGGAATATCACTTAATAGATAAATTGGCGCCTGTAAAAATTGTGCGATTTTATATGCTAATGTATCTGCATTAATGTTATAGAGTTGCCCCGTGCTTCTATGTTGACCTATAGATGCAATGACTGGTACAAATTGTTCTGTTAACGAAGCAAGTACAGAAGTATCGACATCTGTAGGTTCACCGACATAACCATATTTATCGTCTAATGGGATGACATCAAATAATTTTGCATCTACGCCATTTATACCAATGCTTTGAATATCTGATTTATTAATTTTGCTAACAAGCGTTGGATTCACTGATCCAATTAATGTCTGACTTGTCACTGCAAGTACTTCACGCGTTGTTACTCTCAAACCATCTTTAAATTGTGTAGATACCCCTTGTTGCTCTAAAGCTTCATTAATAAAAGGTCCACCGCCGTGTACAATAATGGGTTTAAATCCTTGTTGTCTTAAATGTGCAATGTCTTCTATTGTTGAATCATGTAAATTTGTCAGAGTGCTGCCACCTATTTTAATTACAATATAGCTCATTGGTCACACTCCTTAGGTTCTATATGAAGCATTAATACGTACATATTCATATGATAGGTCACAACCATATGCTGAAGCTGCGCCTTCACCATTACCGACTGATGCTTCAATATAAATGTTATCTGCTTCTAATTGTTTTTTTAAATGTAACTCATCAAATTCAACTGACATGCCTTCTTCAACAACAGGCACATTACATAAAGAAACATTCGTCTGACTTGGTTCTATGTCTTCAGAAGCATAGCCCATTGCTGTGACAATTCTTCCAAAGTTGGCATCTTCGCCATGAATTGCTGTTTTCACAAGGCTTGATGATACAATACTTTTAGCAATTTTTCTTGCTTCTGCAACATCATTTGCACCTTTAACTTTAGCCGTAACTAATTTCGTTGCCCCTTCACCATCTTTAGCTATTGATTTAGCAAGATACTGACTCACGAAATTTAATGCATATTCAAATTTTTCCCAATCAGGGTGTAACGTATCGAGTTTATTATGGTTCGCTTGTCCATTCGCTAAACCAAGCACCATATCGTTTGTACTAGAATCTCCATCAACTGTAATCATATTAAAAGAGTTATCAATCGTTTGTTTTAAACAATTGTCTAGCGTGTCTGCATCAATTTTGGCATCTGTCGTAATAAATGACAGCATTGTTGCCATATTCGGATGAATCATGCCTGAACCTTTAGCTGTTCCTCCAATTGTTACAGTTATATCATCAATTTCAACTTGCACAGATAAATGTTTAGTAAATGTATCCGTTGTTAAAATCGCTTGATTGAAAAACTCGCTTTGATTATATTGTTCTTTTAAGACATTTTGTGTACCGTGTTGTATCTTATCCATTGGTAAAAATGATCCTATAACGCCCGTAGATGCGACGCCTACGCTCTCTTTGGATAAATTCAAATGCTCTGCTACCCATGCTTGAGTGTCTTTGGCATCTTGAATACCTTTTTCACCAGTACATGAATTAGCATTTGCTGAATTCACTACAATGGCTTGTAACGATTGATTATTTTTAATCGTTTCTTCAGTAACTTTTAACGGTGCTGCTTTAAAACGGTTCAGTGTATAAGTACCTGCTGCTGCAGCTGCTGTCGTAGAGTATATCCATCCAAAGTCTTTTTTCTTTCTTCTTAATCCAACATGCATGCCTCCAGCTATAAAACCTAATGGAGAACTTACATCACCTTGTAAATCTATTTTCAATTGGTTGAGTGTATCTAACGTTTCAATATCTTTCATCCCATCTCACCTTTCTTTTATATTACGGATATACAGGTAGTTGTATTAACCCTGTTGCTTCATTTAATCCATACATTAAGTTTAAATTTTGTATCGCTTGGCCACTTGCACCTTTGACTAAGTTATCAATAACAGAGACAATCACTGCTGTTTGCGTTTCTTCGTCAACATACATACCGATATCACAGTAATTACTACCATATACTTCTTTAGTTTTAGGATAATTACCTAAATCTCTAATGCGTACAAAGGGTTTACTATCATAATATTGCTTGAAAGTTGCATGTAAATCTTCGCTAGTAGTTTGTTTGTTTAATTTCACATATATCGTAGAGAGTATGCCACGTGTCATTGGTACTAAATGAGGGGTAAATACTACTTTGATATCTTCATCTGCTAAATGCGAGACATACTGTTCTATTTCAGGCTTATGCTTATGTTTACCAATCGCATAAGCACTCAAGTTCTCATTCATTTCAGCGTAATGGACGTGTTGTGTCAGTGACCTTCCAGCCCCTGAAACACCTGTTTTGGCATCTATAATAATTGAGTCATGTTGAATTATTTTTTGATCTATTAACGGATGTAACGCTAATAATGTAGCAGTAGGAAAACAGCCTGGGTTAGCTACAAGTTGTGTATTGGTTTGATCTACTTCAGACCATTCTGCAATACTATAATTTGCATCATCTAATTGTTGTTGTGTCGCAGCTGCTTCACCATAAAACTGTTGATAGATATCTCTATTAGTTAATCTGAAATCACCTGACAAATCGATGACTTTTATATTTTTCTCTACCAAATCAGGCGCTATATGTTTACTTACATTTGAAGGTGTAGCAAAGAACATCACATCACAGTCAACTGTTTCAGTGTCTAAAGCCTCGTAGCGATGCGTTAAATGAGTTAAGTGAGGAAATGTTTCTTTTATTGGTTCATCCGCTTTAGAATGTGAAAAGATATATTTTATTTTTACATTTGGATGGTGCTGTAATAATCGAATTAATTCGACCGCACCATAACCACTTCCTCCTACTATCCCAACTTCTATCATGACGTTCATTCCTTTCTGAATATTCGAACTTTTTTAAGTGTTATGCTTTACTTTTTTCTAAAACTTCTGTTATTACTTTTATAACTTTATCAATTTCTTCATCTTCAATAACAAGTGGTGGTGCAAGTCTAATAATATTTCCTTGTGTTTCTTTACATAGCACACCTTGTTCAATCATCTCTTGACAATAAGATTGTGCTGGTTCAGTTAATTCAATACCGATAAATAATCCTCTGCCTCTCACATCTTTTATGATGTTGCTGTCTATCAGCTGTAAATGGTTAAGTAATTTTTGTCCTTGTTCAGCAGAACGTTCGATTAAGTTTTCATCAATTAACACATCTAATGCTGCCATTGATACTGCACATGCAAGTGGATTACCTCCAAATGTCGAACCATGTGTGCCAGGTGTAAGTACTTTCATCACGTCATCATTAGCTAACACTGCTGAGATCGGATAAAGACCACCACCAAGTGACTTACCTAATAAGTAGATATCTGGTTCTACACCTTCCCATTCCATTGCAAACATCTTACCTGTTCTACCAAGACCAACTTGTATTTCATCTGCAATAAATAGAACGTTATGTTCATCACATAAGTTTCGAACCTCTTGGATGAAATAATCTGGCGGTACGTTGACGCCACCTTCACCTTGGATTGGCTCAAGTACAATTGCTGTTGTATTTTCGTTAATGAGTGATTTCAAGCGAGTGATATCTCCGAAATCCATATATTGCATATTATCTAGCAAAGGTCCAAAACCTTTTTTATAACTTTCTTGCGAAGATAGCGATAAGGCACCTAGTGTACGACCATGGAAATTACCATTCATTGCAATAATTTCGCCTTGGTTTTCCGCTATACCTTTAACATCAGATCCCCATTTACGTGCAATCTTAATTGCCGTTTCAATGGCTTCAGTGCCTGTATTCATAGGCAACACTTTTTCCTTATTGGCAAGGGAACATATTTTCTCTTCCCATTTGCCTAAATTGTCGCTATATAATGCACGTGATACCATAGTTATTTTTTCGCTTTGCTCTTGAAATGCTTTTATAATTTTCGGATGACAATGCCCTTGATTGACGACTGAAAAACCTGAAATACAATCAATGTAGCTATTATCTTCAACATCCCAAACTTTAGCACCTAGACCTTTCGTTAAAGCCAGTTTAAGTGGGCTATAATTGTTCGAACTGTATTGATCTGTTAGTGCAAATAAATCATTCATCGAAACCCTCATCCCTTTTCTATAAATATTCTAAATTTTGAATTAATATCCATAAATCATACACGTAATTTTACAATTAGTCAAAGACTAATTAAAATAATAATTAAATAAACGATTGTTTTAAAGCCTTTTTACAAATTTTATACAGACTTAACATTTCTTTGAATACTGTGATGACAAACTATAAAATGTATATATGTTGTATGATTTGGTGCCTGTTGGCTTTTAAAAAACTTGTTATGTAATTATTTCATGGTAGTACCGCTCTATTATTTTCATAAAAAAGGCAAACTAAGTTTACTTTTCACTTAGTTTGCTTAATATTAATTATCACTATCTAAGATTTTTCATTTACTATTTTAGAATTATGTTTTTTACATAAATTTGAGCTTTAATCTTTATTGATTTGCTTAGTACATTTAAAAAGATAAACTTCGCCGTAATATGCTGTATCAAACTTTAATAATTAGATATGAAATCATGCGGGGAATGAATCTCGTTAATACAATATTTAACGTTACTTGTTAACAATAAGAAAGCAACGCTTACAAAGTATAAAATAATTCATAAACTGCTACCATTTTATTTGCGTGCTTGCTAATTTATTTTACGTTCAAAACAAGGCGAATGCACTTTTTATACAAACTCTTGTATACGAAGTTATTATACGCATATAAAAACTCAAGTCAAATCGACTTTTTAATCGATAATAACTGTATATAAAAGTATCTTTATACAAATTAGGCGTACTTAATGTATAAAGATATGGCACAATTCATTCGCCTTCAGTCCTATAGATAAAGTCCATAGCGTGTCATTTTACGATGTTACTCATTTATTCATTAAAAGTATATTCACTGTAAATATCACATTTACGCTTAATAGCCTTCAAACGTTGTAATACCAACACTTTCAGCCAATTCATAGCCTTTCAAATCACAAATTTACCCTTATTTTACTTTTTTATTGTATTTATACACAAATGAAGCAGTATCTACAAGGAATTGTGTTTAATCCATTCAGATACTGCTTTTTATGATGTTACTCAAATATATAATTATGCTTTTAGTAAGGTGATTACATAAATAAATCTAGTATTAGAACAACAATTAATCCAGTAATTGATGTCGTCAATAATAAGACGCCCCATGTTTTAAATGTGTCTTTTATTGAAATATTAAAGTATTCTTTAAATAGCCAAAATGAAGCATCATTTACGTGTGTAATGGTATTACTACCTACCGCAGTAGCAAGAACCATAAGCACTGGACTTACGTTAAATGTAGGGATCAGTGGTCCTACAATACCTGCTGCAGTAATCGCTGAAACTACACCTTGCCCAGTAGCAATACGAATTAACGCTGTAATGAGCCAAGCCATAATAAGTGGTGAAATATTAGTATCTTTCATAATGTCTGCTATATAGTTCCCAACATTAGCTTCTAATATAACTTCTTTGAACGCACCACCTGCACCGACTATGAATATAATCGTTGCAACACCTTTCAAGCCAGTTTCAAATGTCTTCATCATGTCATCCATATTTTTACCTTTTCTAAGACCAAAGATAACAATAGCAGTTAAAATAGCAATAATAAGACTGATTTCTGCACTTCCTATAAAGGTCACAGCTTCATGTAATAATGTATCTTCAGTAATAAATAAACTTAGAATTGTTGAAATAGAAATTAAAATAGCAGGAATAAGTGGTATAAATAAACTCATTCCAAAACTTGGCATTTCACTTTCAGAAAAAACCTTGTTCTTTTTTAATAACGGAGGTACTGGGTAATCCATTTTCTTCATAAACTTAGGTAATACAACACCAGCCATAATTACACTAGGTACAAAGACAATAATGCCTAATATATAAACCATGCCCATATCTGCATTGTAAGCATCTACAAGTGCAGTTGGACCTGCTTGAGGTGGGAATATACTATGAGATAGCGTCGTGGCAGCAACCATAGTAATAGCTAACTTCATAAATGGTGTTTTTGCTTCCACAGCAATACTAATTACTAATGGTGCTAAAATCATAAATGCCACTTCATAAAATACAGAAATCCCAAATACAGCACCTACAATAATTAATGCCCAATGCACATGTTTAGCACCAAATTTATTTATAAGTGTTGATGCAATGCGTTGTGCTGCACCTGAATCCACCATTAATTTACCGAGTACTGCACCAAATCCAATAATAAGTGCAAGACTTCCTAACGTTGATCCTAATCCTTCTTTAATCGTGTCTAATATTGCAACAGGTTTCATCCCGTTTATAAAACCAACCACTATTGCTGAAAAAATGAGTGCTAGAATACTATTGATTTTGAGCTTAATATTTAAGAATAATAGTAAGGCAACCCCTATTACGAGTGAAATGAGTGGTAGATGTTCGCTTAAAAATGACAATTTCATGTCCTCCCATCCCTTAATAACTTATGAAAGCGAATTCACAATTCCTAATTATAATAGATTTAATTAAAAATAACAACGTTGTTATTTAAAAATTGCATTTAATTTAATTTCTCAAAAGGTATTCAACATATTAATATAAAAATAAAAGCATACCCGTCATTGTATATAAGTCGCTTTATAACAATAACGGATATGCTTTTTAATTTTGTTTATGGTACGTATCAAAATGCCATTGCTTATCTTTCAGAATATCTCTATAGAACGGATCAGTGCCGATCACTTTAATGCGATCTGCTAACGCTTCTACTTCGTCTAAATGATGTGTGGTTAATATAATCAGATATTGTGCTTTCATTTTATTGAGCAAGCTATGAATATCATATCTTGATTTCAAATCTATACCTACAGTTGGTTCATCTAATATTAATATTTGCGGTTTGCTTAAAAGTCCTATTAATACATTCACTTTTCTTTTCGTGCCACCTGATAGTTTCGACACAGCAACTGTTCTATCTGTTAAATGAAGTTGGGATGCATACTGGTCTATCATGTCTTCGGTTATAGGATTTTTGCATAACGCCTTAAAGCAATTGATGTTTTCATTTACTGTCATGTGTTCAAATAACGCAATATCTTGAGGTACATAACCGATCATATCTTGAAGTTGCTTTTTTGCAACTTGGTCACCAAAGTAAGTAATATTGCCATAATCCGCTTCCTCTAATCCTGAAATCATTCTTAACAAAGTAGATTTTCCAGCCCCATTTTCACCAAGTAAAATAGTTAACTGTTTATCTTCAAATGTCATATTTAGCGATTCAAAGATGCTTTTACTACGGTATTGTTTTTTGATATTTTGTAATTCTATCATCTTATCACTCCTATAATTGTATGAAGATATAAATTAAACCCATCACCAGTGCATATATAAGTGTCATAAATAGTCTATGGCTTAATGTATTTACTTTAAATAATAGCCAAGCTACGCCCAATTCATAAATTAAAATAACCCATAGCGATTTCACATAAAACATCAACGATAAACTTTGCTGAAATACGACTGCTGTCACACTTAATAAAATCATTAATATCATAGTATGTGCAATAGCATATGTGCCAAACAATTTAAGGCGACTATAGCGGAACATAAACAACCTTGCCAATGCACCATTTTGTTTCAATCTTTGATGTAACACAATTTGAACACTGCTGACGCATAATAAAATTGCAAAGACAACACTTAATGATATAGAAGTATTAGAACTGTGATTAATAACATAATGCGCTATCTTTGATTCTGGTGTTTCTTGATTTAATTTTCTATTAACTGCTTTTAATGAAGTATCTTGATCATTATCTTCTAAGTGCGACTTCACTATATTAGGTATTTGCTGTTCATACAAAGAACGACTAATCATTTCTAACGTAATATCTCCAATAAAGTCATCTCTGCCATATAGGGTTAGTGCATCTTTTAAATGATTACTATGCAACTTGTCACTATAATTTTCTGGTATTTGCAAACTGACTACCGCTTCTTTTCTAGTAACGCGTTCCTCAATATATGCTTCTTCAAGCGGCACATGCTCTACCTGCACAAATTCGTTGCCATCTATAGCTTCAATCAAACTTTCAGATGCTGACGAACGTTCTTGATCTTGGACTGCCACTGGTATTTGAAACGATTGATTGAGTGTCTTATATAAGCCCCACACCGCTAATAAGGCACATAATAATAGTAGCGCTAGTAACACGTATTGTTTCCACTGTTTTACAACTACGATAAAAAGGTAAGGTTGAATCATCTACGATACCTCCCAACAATGACAAATATTAATACAACAAATGATAATAGAAAGCTAATATAAAACATGATCGGCGTTTCTAAAATGTAATTATTTAATATGATTTCCAACATTTGATTTGTTACAAAACTAAATGGTTGTACCGTGAAAATACCATTGAATAAATGCTTGAAATATATAGTAGGTATGATTAGACCTGATAGTAACAAAATGATAATACTGAATATACTTTTCAAAATATAATTCATCCATTTAGATGATATTAAATCAATAATCGTCAGCCAGATTATCAACATCAAGATATAATATATGAGTTGAATCACTACAGTAGACCAATTGTAGCTTTCAAAATCATTCGGCAATACATTGAGCATCCAAAACAAGCCAACTACAGCCCAGATACTTGTATATAATAATGTGAATAAACTTCGAATAAGCGTCAGTTTCTCAAATGAAAAATGATACATACTTAACCTAGATTTCAGTGCTGTTACTTGATTCATTTTTAAAATTGAAAATAATGATAAAGCGAAGATAAAAATAGACGCTAAATAGCCGGTTATCACATAATAGCTCGCAGTATCGTATATTTGTACAGGTTTATAATCAAACCCACCTGTACGATTTAACCCTGTAAACAATAAGTCTGTTAATAAAAGCATTGTGTCTTCTTTTCCAGCATCCTCTGCAAGTGATGTATAAGCGAGTCCCCCACCCATAGACAACATGAGTCGATTGTACACTGAACCTGTTAATTGATTAATAACTAAACTTTTAGTCGATTGTTTATCATATGTATAAACTGAAATAGGCAAGTTACCATTTTTATAAAATGACTTAGTCATTCCTTTTTCAAACACATAGTATCCTTCTAACTTCTGAGCTTTTAACAATTGGTGTGCTTCTTGTTTATTATAGCGTTTGATACTAATATCTTTGCCTAAGTCATCGCCCATCGATTTAAGTATTAATGCAGTTTCTGTCGATTGATCGCGATCTACAACACCAATTCTAAATTTGGAATCATTTTGATTAAATTGTTGTATGACAAGTAAGGTTGAAAACAAACCAATGATAATTAACACTAAATATAAAAATAAATGCCATTTTTTCAATAAAAAAGAGTGGTAAATGCGAAACAATTGTAATGTTCTCATTTAACCACTCCTTTCATTAATATTTTAGTTTAGTTTAAATTCTTGTAATGCTTATTTATCTTCAAGATCTTTCACAACATCTTTCAAGATGTCTCCAGCATTATCAGAAATTTCTTTTTGTAATTTACTGAAATCACTGTTAGACATTGTATTTAAGTCTTTCGCACCAGCTTTATCAAACTTAATGTCTTCTTTAAGTTTAGTTTCGCCTTTGATGTTAACTGTAACAGGTTCATATTGAACTTCTGTAGTAATGTCGAGATCTTGTTTCTGTGAATTATTCTTCACATCAGTCTCTAATTTATTTTCATATTCAATTGTAGTTTCATCGTAGTTTGCACTGATTTCGACATCGCCTTTATCAGTACGTTTGTTACCGTCCACTGTTTCTTTATTTGTAACTTTGATATCTGATTCTTTAATACCATCATCAAAACCTAATGTATATTTATCTTCATACTTATCATCATCTTTTGTTGACTCACCTTTAAGCGAAATCTTAGCCTCATCAGCAGATACGTTATAATCCATAACTAACTTGTCATCATCGATTAGACTTGTACCCTCTAATTTAATTTCAGCACCGCTGTTATCTTTCAATGTTAAATCGCGTTTAAGAATTTGATTATCATCTTCCCATATTACAGATTTAATACTTGGGAATTCATCTTTATCAGCATCTTTCACTTCTTCTAAAGCTTCATCAATTGAATCATCATATTCTTCAGCATTAAATTGGTCTTCTGCAATGCCTTTAATATCTTTATCTTCTTTAGCTTTTTCTAAAACTGCTGTCAAAATTGATTTCGTTTCAGTTTTGCTAATATTCATTGTTACTTTATTCGTATCTTTCTCTTCGCCATCCACATCGATCTTATCGTCTTCTTTTTCAAAATTATCATCATCAAGTTTATCGATAATTAATTCACTATAGCGTTCACTAATTTTCTCAACTTTTTCTTGTGAAATTTGTGTACCAGATAATAGAGAATTTAAATTCAATGTATCATTCGTGATTGCTGAATTGTTGCTGTTCATACTTGATGAACTACTTGAAAAACTGCTTGACGAACTAGTTGATGAACTATCCACTGTTTCACCCGTTAATTTTTCATAAACATCTACGAGTTCATCATTTTTAGCTTTGTAAACATCATCTAAAATTGGTGCTGAGTAATATTGATTGTCCTTATCTGCTGCCCATTGAAACTCCCCAATTTCATTGTCGGCTACAGTAGGGTTTAATGCTAGTACTGACTTTTCGTTCTCTGGATCATGTCCCATTTTAAATCCTAACCCAGAAGCATCTATTGCAGATTTTGGTATATCAGATGATTTAAGTAATTTCTCTGGTACATCTGCACTTGCATCTAAACTAATTAAATATGACTCATCTTTCATTTTGTCTTGAAATTTAAATTCATTTTCAAAACGGTCCTCAGCGTATTCTTGTATTTGCTTAGCGGTTTCTTGCTCACTTAATAAATATGTGTTCTTCGGTGAATTTTTCATGAAATAATAAGTAGCTGCACCACCTATCCCAACAACGAGTAACACCCCAATAACGACTGCTATGACAATCTTCACTGTCTTTGACATATCGTCCAACCTCCCATAAACTTTTATTTCTTTTATAATATCACAAAACTTATAATATTAATTAATTAATTTGATAATTTTTATAATTTTTCGCATATTTTTAAATTATATATTTATACTTTTTATACCAATGATATTATTTAATTAAGCGCAATATATTGTGCTTAATTAACGATTGTACAAATTATTACAAATCACTCTTATAGATTCATTACATAAAAAAGACGCAATGCCCATGAATAAGCATTGCGTCTTTTCGAAATTATTTAATTCTTATAATTCACTTTATTAATCTTTTTTAACTTCATCTTCCCACCAAAGTGCATCTTTAGGATTTTGAATGACGTCTTCATAATCTTCTTGGTTTTCAACGTTTGGATAATTTCCTCTCAATGATTTATTTGATGTTGATTTAAACATTGTTAAGAAAATAATAAGTCCGATAACGTTAATAAACATCAAATAATATGAAGGTGAAATTTCTTGACCTGTCGTTTGTACTAACATTGATAGAATAAATGGTGTCAAACCACCAAATATTGCAGCACCGATATTATAAACAAGTGACAAGGTACGTAATCTCACTTTTGTATGGAACATACTTGGTAACACTGATGGCATTACGCCTTCAAATGTAGACATGAATAATGCGATGATAAATAATCCTAAGATAACGACTGGTATCATTGGAATACTCATGAGCCAGAAAGCAAGCACAGAGAATAAACTAAAGCCAATTAAACCAAATAAAATCGTCTTCTTATTACCAACTTTATCACTGTACCAACCAAAGAAAAATACGGCTGGTATCATTACTAACATTGTGACTGTACTCAGTATAGAACTCATGGTGCCCCCTAAGTTAATGGTTGAGTTTAAGTACGATGGCATAAAGGATAGCACCATGTAGTTAGCCACATTTAAGAATGCTACACCAGCGAAACAAACGATGATATCTTTCCAATAATATTTAAATATATCTAAATAAGAATATTCTAATTCTTCTTGTTCTTCTAATGTCGATTCATAAGCAGGACTTTCGTCTAATCCTGTACGCAAGAAGATACCTACAATACCTAATGGCGCAGCAAGGATAAATGGAATTCTCCAACCCCAGTCTGCCATTTGTTGATCGCTTAACAATGCATACATAAGACCAGCTAGAACTGCCGCCATAATACTACCTGCGAGTGTACCAATTTCTAGTCCACTACCTAACTTACCACGTGCTTTATCTGGTGATGATTCTGCTATGTACGTCATCGCACCAGCGTACTCTCCACCAGTTGAAAATGACTGAATCATACGTACTACAAGTAATAGAATTGGCGCCCATATACCGATTTGATCTTGCGTTGGTAGTAACCCAAGCATCAATGTTGAAGCTGCCATAAGTAATATTGTTGATGATAATACAACTTTCCGTCCATATTTATCCCCTATATGACTGAAGAAGATACCACCAATCGGTCGTACTATAAATGCAAAAGCAAATACAGCAAATGTAGATACAATTTGCATCTCTTGCGGTAAATTACCAAAGAAATTGGCACTTATAACTACCGCTAATTGCGCATATAGCCCGAAGTCAAACCACTCAATTGCGTTACCAATACCTGTGGCAACCACACTTTTTTTAGCTTGATCGGAATCTACCCTATTAACTTTTTCTTTTTTAAACTTCACAAAAAAAACACCCCTTAATTTTTGTCTATCAATATAACATAACCTGTGCACAAATTTTTAAACAATTTAAATTTAATGTTCCATGTATTTTGCGTTTAAAATGCATAAATACTTATATATCAAAACGATACAGCACTCTACTTTATTCTCTATATTTATTATAATTACCATAGCATTGGACTTCATGGATTAAAAAATAAGATCAATTAGATAAAATAAATTTATTTTAAATCACATTATGTTATATAAATACTTTTTACAAATCAAAAATCATTCTTAAATTAATTATTCAGAACGAAACATATTGATTTCTTTGGTATAATAGCCTCATAAAAATGAACATATGGAGGCACTCAAGTTATGAAACAAATTTATTTTAACCATGATGGTGGCGTAGATGACCTCATCTCTTTATTTCTTTTAATACAAATGGATGATGTAGAGCTTATTGGTGTAAGCGCAATTGGCGCAGATAGTTATATCGAACCAGCAGTAAGTGCATCTCAAAAAGTAATTAACCGCTTCTCCGACCAACCAATACATGTGGCCGCTTCAAAAGAACGTGGTAAACATCCTTTTCCAAAAGATTGGCGAATGCATGCATTTTTTATGGATGCATTACCTATTTTAAACGAATCATCAAACCAAAAATCTTTGTTATTAAAACAGCCTGCTTACCGAGATATTATAGATAAATTACAAGACCATTCTCAAAAAGTCACTTTACTTTTTACAGGACCCTTAACAGATTTAGCCAAAGCTATTACAGTAGAGCCTACTATTGTTCAGAATATCGACCGCCTTGTGTGGATGGGTGGTACATTTTTAGATAAAGGTAATGTTGAAGAACCTGAACATGATGGTACAGCTGAATGGAATGCTTTTTGGGATCCTGAAGCTGTTCAAATTGTGTTTGATACGGATATCAAAATAGAAATGGTAGCTTTAGAAAGCACGAATCAAGTGCCTATGACATGGGATGTTAGACAAGCATGGGCTAACGAACGTCATTATCCTGGCGTAGATTTCTTAGGTGTAAGCTATGCTGCTGTCCCACCATTAACACATTTCCAAACGAATTCTACTTACTTCTTATGGGATGTATTAACAACAGCTTACGTTGGCATGCCTGAACTCGTTCACCAACATAGCGTAAATGTATCTGTACATACTGAAGGTGCCAGCCAAGGCCAAACGTATATTGACAACTTAAATGGTAGAGCTATTTCAGTTGTTGACCACGTTGAACATGATGCTTTCTTCAAATACATCACTGATTTAGCTAAAAATGTCATACGTTAAAAAGTAAATACTAGTTTTACTAATATAAAAAAGAGGGATCTCCAATTTGTGGAAGATCCCTCTAATCATTAAATATTTTTAATAGACACATATATTAATAACTATCCGGAGTTAAATATTGTTTATCGATGACATCTTTAGTAATTGTTTCTAAACGCTGTTTCGTAACGTCATTTTCGTGATCATAGCTTAATGCGTGTCGTTTTGCTAACTTATCATCGTATCTTTTGAGTGGATACATTTTAAAACTATGTCTTGTGTTGTCATCTAGCGGATTAGCTATTTCATAATGCGTAATTAAAGATTGCCATTTAACATCTTTAATCGTTACACCCTTGGGCAATTTCTCAATATTAAAACGAATATTACCCCCTAATACATTACTTTCATCACCAGTAGTTTGCCCATTCAAAAAATTTCCCAGGGAATAAGCTACAAGTGTCTTATGATTGTCTTTGCCTTCTACCCACTCTATAGGTTGGATGACGTGAGGATGTGTCCCAATTACAACATCTACCCCTGCATTTGCAAATACTTCAGCATATTTTTTCTGTTTACGCGTTGGTTCATGTTTGCCTTCACTTCCCCAATGTGCCGACACAATAACCGCATCACTTTGTGTTTTAGCTTTCGCTACATCTTTTTTAATCTGAGTTTCATCAAAATAGTTGATATGATAAGGTTTTTCAGGAGAAATATCATTTGTGCCATATGTATAACTTAATAGTGCAACTTTGATTCCATTCCTCTCAACAACGGGTATATGATTTCTCGCTTTTTGTGAATTAAACGCGCCAGTATATAAGATATCGTCAAATTTTTCCCATAAATTTATCCCATTCAGCAATCCATCGGTCCCTTGATCAAGCGCATGGTTATTCGAACCATTAACAATGTCAAACCCCACATCAACGATATCATCCGCTATATCCGTCGGCGTATTAAATTGTTTGAAGCCTGAAAATCCTTTTTCATCTCCACCAATTGGTGATTCTTGATTTATATACGAAATATCCGCAGATTTAATGTCTTCTTGTAAGTATTCATACATAGGTTTAAAGTCGAAACTATTATCATCTTGTAATGCATCCTGATAAACTACTGGATGGATTAAATTATCTCCAACTGCATAAAATGAAATTTTATCTACTAATTGCTTTTGGTCTTGCAAGCATAGTCCACTAAAAAATATAAAAACAGTAAATAACAGTGTCATCATTATTTTATATTTCCACATAGCTTCCCCCCTTTGACCATTTCAAAAAACATTCACATTACATATATTAATTCTATTATAATTAAACATCTCAATTTATTATAGAGTATTTACAATAAACTCAAACTTCTTTAACAATATAATAATTGGGGCTGAGACATAAATTTATGTCTCAGCCCCAATTGGATTCAGCTTATAATATTATACGTGCTTAGTAATTGTTTCTGCTGGTAAACGATATGAACCATGAGCAGGATTTTTAGCTTTTCCTATCGCTATAATCATGACAGGTTCATAACGTTCTGAATCTATATCAAAGGTTGTTGCTATTTGATCACTTTCAAATCCACCTATTGGATTCGTATCATAACCATAAGCTCTGGCAACTAACATGAATTGCATAGCAGCTAGACTACCATCAATTTTTATAATATCGTTCATTTCACTTTTTTCTAAACTTCTATAGAAAGGTAATACTTTCCCAAGCAATTCATCTTTCACATCTTCGGGCATTAACCCTTGCTTAACAGCGTTACTATAGATTTCTTCACCGTATTCATGACTTTGCATATCCCCAAAGATAACTACCATTGCGGACGAAGTATCATTTTGACGTGTATTAAAACGTATAAGTGGACGTAATTTATCTTTACCTTCATCACTTTCTACAACTAAAAAGCGCCATGGTTGCATATTCACTGATGACGGTGCTTTTGTTGCTTTTTGAATCATTTCATCCATTTCTGAAGTTGGTATTTTAACTTGCTCATCAAAAAGTTTTACAGATTTTCTATTCATTACTATATCTTCAAAGTCGTTATTAATCATTATTCATTTCTCCTTAACTATTTTTAACAAAATCAAATTATACTCAATTTATTTAGATTTACAAATCATCTGTTTGAGAATGAAATAAATAGTAACGAGAACTTAAATAATCATGAACAATACTTCATCAGAAACTTAATATAAGGATACGTTTTTCAAAAAAATCTATTATACTCTTTTTAATTAAATACAATTCATTCACTTAAACTTCACGAGTGCAAAATCACAAGTTGTTCTAATCTGTTATTTGCATAGACATCGTTATATTTCTATCACAAAAACCCATTTTTTCGTATAATTTTTTAGCAAAGTTATTCGCAAAAACATTCAGCCTTACTTCTTTGATATTTTTCGCTTTAAAATACTCGCCGACAAATTGTATTAATTCTTCAGCGACCCCGTGTCTTCTATATTCATCAAATACATACAACTCATATATAAATCCATACTCTTCTTGAATAAAATAATCTGTTTTGTCATCTATAAGTACGAAACCTTTCATGTGAGATTCTTCTATTAATACATAATATTCAGCACCTTCGCTTATTAACTGTTTTGACACTGATCTCATCGCATGATCTGATAAGTCAAAGTCTGCTGTTATTGCTTCTTTAAATACAGTCGGTATCGTCTTATTGATTATTTTCAATTCTTCTTGGTTTGCTTTTCTAATTGTCATTATTATGCACCCTTTCTTCAACACTCTTTCATTCTAAATACTTACACTCATTGTTATATCACTTTACATTTCAAATAATTTTTATTACTTTGACAATACCCTAAATCAAAAGAAATTAATTTCAAGACTGTGCAAAATAAAAACTTTATCGTCTGACAACTTTAATATCAATAGAATTCTTATTAACTACTGGATATATTGTATTTTTATAGTAAAATAGGATAGTGACTTTATCTATATACCATTAATTACAGGCGGCTTCACTATATTATCTAAGATAGTTTTTGTAATATACAAGACCTATTTTTAATTGTGAATACTGTACATGATACAATGGATGCTTTACAATCAACAGATCATCCGATGATTAACAACCATTGTTTTTTAAATAGAGCATTTCAATAACTTACAACGCTATTATCAATAGTTGAAAATATTATAAAAAGTTCGATATATTCTACCTTATATCAAAATATAAAGAGAAAATTTTTTAAAAAGAGGGAATAAATAATGAAGTCTATATCTGTCATAGTGACTTATTACAACTCAGAAGACTATATAGAAAGATGTTTAAATAGTCTTAAAAAACAAAGATTTCAAGATTTTGAGTTAATTTTAGTTAATGATGGTTCAACTGATAATTCAAAAACAATCGCAACACAAAGTATTGCAAATTGGGATATACCAATAAAAGAAATTGATTTACAACAAAATACAGGTCATGCACATGCAAGAAATATTGCGATGCAAGAAGTAGATGCACCATATTTTATATTCATTGATTCAGATGATTATTTAGCTTCTTATGCACTTGCATTTTATATGAAAAAAATAAATCAATTTGACGCACTTATTTCACCAATACATTCATTTACACTTGATATACCACAATATATAGACCAAGACTTAGTGCGTGTAGACTATTTAGATACGAAAACTAAATCAAATCAATTTTTACGCAAAAATTCAGCATGTAATATTGTCTTTAAAACGGCTATCGCACGTGGACATAATTTACAATTTAATGAAGGCTTAGATGTCTTTATTGACTGGTCTTTCATATTAGATTTCATAAAATACTCAAACGGTTTTGTACGTGTGAGTCGCTTCCCATTTTATATCAAAGGCGAAGTTTATGACCCATTCTTAAAACCAAGGTTATCTAAACAAGATTTCGGCATCGTCTTCAACGATTATGTTTATAGTTTTTCAGACTCTATCCAACGTGCACCTTTAAAAGAAAACAAACGTTTCATAAAAAATAAAATGAAAAGTTTATTTAAATATTCGTTTGAGCCTTCGTTGAGAAAAACACCTGAAAGATATGAACAAAATAGTGAGTTATTACCAAGCGTTACAAGACAACTCTTTCCTACAATTTTCAAAAATGAAAAACCTTTATTTATTGCTGAAGCACTCATGCTTATGTTTAATAAGAGAAAATCAGCATTTAAAATTAATCAGCTTAGAAATAAAGCAAGATTAGCTAAAAATGTTGTTTTACGCAGAAAAAATAAACATCGTGCACTTTACCAATTGACAGATTCTGAAAATAAAGTTAATCCAAAAACAATCGTATTTGAAGCTTTTGGTGGTAAAAATTACAGCGATAGTCCTAAATATGTTTATGAATATATGATGAAACATCATCCGAATTATGAATTTATATGGGTATTAAAAAAGCCTGACAGCATACAAATACCAGGCCCAGCAAAAAAGGTTCGAAAAAATTCTAAAGCATACTATGATGCTTATTCTAGAGCAAAATATTGGGTATCAAATGCTAGGCTCCCACTGTTTCTAAATAAAAAGCCTAACCAAGTCTATATCCAAACTTGGCACGGTACGCCATTAAAACGCTTGGCAAACGATATGAAAGTCATTCGTATGCCTGGAACAACAACAGATCGTTATAAACGCAACTTCAGAGAAGAAACAAATCGTTGGGATTATCTCGTTTCACCAAATGCTTATTCATCAAAAATATTTGAAACAGCATTCTGGATGAATCCAGAACAAATTCTAGAAATTGGTTATCCTAGAAATGACGTTTTAGTTAATCGTTCACAAGACGAAGCCTATCTTCAAGAAATCAAAGAAAACTTAAATTTACCTGAAGATAAGAAAGTGATTATGTACGCTCCTACATGGAGAGATGATGAATTTGTTAAAAAAGGTAAATACTTGTTTGATTTGAAAATAGACTTAGATAACTTACAGGAACAATTAGGTGACGAATATGTGATTTTATTAAGAATGCATTACCTAATTTCTAATGCCCTCGATTTAAGAGGTTATGAAGAGTTTGCAATTGACGTTTCAAATTACAGTGACATCTCTGAATTATACTTGATTTCAGATTGTTTAATCACAGATTATTCGTCAGTCATGTTTGATTACGGCGTACTAAAAAGACCACAGTTCTTTTTCGCTTATGATTTAGATAAATACGGTCAAGATTTACGTGGTTTCTATCTTGATTATCATAAAGATTTACCAGGTCCAATTTATCAAGATGCTTATAAATTAGTTGATGATTTGAAAAATTTAGACCAAGTAAAAGTAGATTACAAAGATAAAATCGACACTTTCTATAATGACTTTTGTTCATTAGAAGATGGTAAATCGTCTAAAGCAATTTCTGATTTAATTACTGGTCAACAAGACGAGTAGTTTTTATACAAGCGTTTCAGCGCTTGTATTCCTTTTTAAATTAGCCTTGTGGGGCGGGAATAAGCAATCAAATTTCAAATTTTGATTGCTTATTCCCGCCCCTATTTTCATTTAATTTTTGAGCTAATAACTGCCAAGCTCTGTGATAATTATCGTCTAATTGTACAGGTTTAAAACCAAACTCAAGATACATATTGATGGCTTTATAACTTATCGTTTGTGAAGTTAAATAAGCTTTATTATGATGTAACGCTAAAATATTCATTGCTGCACTAAGTAATGGCTTAGATAACTTTTTGCCTTGATATGCTGGTATGATGCCAACCCAATGAATTCTCCCCATCATTTGACTATCATCACCTAAATAGCCATACCATGCAGTAGTCGTACCCACAACTTCTTGCTTCTCATTTTCAATGAAGATACAACGTTGTTCCATCTCTGTTACATGATTTCCAAACTCTTTATCAAACCTTTCTAATGCCATTTCCTCAGTTTTAAACTCACCTGCTAGCGTTTCTATATAAGCCCATAATTTTTCATCGCCTTTACGAAATTTCCTAATGACAAAACCTTTAGGCACATCATACTGTGGTATGTCATCTAACTGTGTTCTCACCATTTGTACTTTAATATTTTCCATTCTGCCGCACCCCACATCTTTAAATTTGTTATATCAACTTATGTTTATAATAGCCTTATTCCCATCATAAAAACACCTATTACAACTTCAAATAAAAACTTATCTATTATGCACATTATAAATTTATGAAAAATATAAAAAAACTGCCAACCAAAAAGTTATACACTTTTGGTGACAGTGAAAATATCTAGGATGATATTCAAATCTATACTTCCTTATTTTGAAACACCTATCGTGTTCAACAATACAATACCTATGAGTATAAACACGATTGCTATGATGCCTGTGAGATTTAGATTTTCATTAAATAAAACGACTGCGAGTACTGTACTTAGTACTAATCCCAAACCAGCCCAAGTGGCGTAACTTAAGCCTAACGGTAGATATTTCATAGCTAAACTAAAAAAATAAAAACAAATCATAAATGAGATGATTGCTGATAAACTTGGGTATAATTCACTCAAGACTTCAGAAGCCTTGAGTGAAACCGTGCCTGTTACTTCAGTAATAATAGCAATCAATAAATATAAATAAGCCATAATACTCCTTCCCTAAATCGAAGCACTTGGAAAGTTAATCGTTTTTATATTAACGCTTTTACCAATCACGCTACTTCTATTTAATCAATATCAAAGTTCTATTTAACTATCGTAGCAATAGTTCTCTTTGTAATTTACAACTCTAAAGCAGCATCATTTTAACAGCTATAAATAATAAGCAACTGGTGAAAATCATTGAATTTATGACTTCACCAGTTGCTGTTTTTAAATTATATAGATTGGTTCATTACTTTTATTTTACTGTTCCTGCATCTTTGTCATGTACACCATGACGATAGAAATCAATGTTTTCTGGTTCCATAGGTTTTTTACCACGGATAATGTCTGATGCTTTTTCTGCCATCATTAATACAGGCGAGTGGATATTTCCGTTTGTAGTGCGCGGCATTACAGATGCATCTACAACACGTAAGTTTTCCATACCATGTACTTTGAATGTCTCAGGATCAACAACTGACATCTCATCTGATGCTGGGCCCATTCTACAGCTACATGATGGATGTAATGCTGTTTCGCCATCACGTTTAACCCACTCAATAATTTCTTCATCTGTTTGTACTTCAGGTCCTGGAGAAATTTCTCCACCATTAAATGGATCTAAAGATTTTTGAGACAAGATGTTTCTGGCTACTTTGATAGCTTCAACCCATTCGCGTTTATCTTCTTCTGTAGATAAGTAGTTAAATACGAAATCTGGTTTTTCAAATGGATCTTTAGATTTAATCTTCAAGTAACCACGAGAGTTAGAATACATTGGACCTACGTGTACTTGGTAACCATGAGCATGTGGCGCTTTCGTCCCATCGTATCTTACTGCGATTGGTAAGAAGTGGAACATTAAGTTTGGATAATCTACGTCGTCATTTGAACGTACAAATCCGCCGCCTTCGAAGTGGTTAGATGCTGCTGCACCTTTACGACCTAAAATCCATTGCAAGCCAATGAATGGCATCTTCAACTTATTAAGGCTAGGTTGCATTGAAACTGGTTGTTTACATGCATGTTGCACGTATACTTCTAAATGGTCTTCAAAATTTTCTCCTACGCCTGGTAAATGTAAACGAGGTTCAACACCAACTGAACGTAGGTGTTCTGAATCACCAATACCAGATAATTGTAATAATTGTGGAGAGTTAATTGCGCCACCTGATAAAATAACTTCTTTCGCATTCACTGTATGTTCTTTACCATTCTTCTTGAATGTTACACCAGTTACTTTATTACCTTCAAAATTTAATTTAGTTACAAATGCACGCGTTTGTACGTCTAAGTTTTTACGTTTCATAGCTGGATGCAAGTAAGCTCTTGACGCTGATACACGTCTACCATTATGCACTTGACTATCAAAAGGTCCAAAGCCTTCTTGACGGAAACCATTAACGTCTGGTGTTTTATTATAACCTGCGTCAACACCAGCATTGAAAAATGCTTGGAATAACGGGTTTTTAGCAGGTCCACGTCTTAATTTAATTGGACCGTGGTGACCACGATACTGATCATCTTTAGTAGAACCGAATGTTGTTTCCAAACGTTTAAAGTATGGTAAACAATGGGCATAGTCCCATGATTCCATGCCTTCTGGTTGCGCCCATTTTTCATAGTCTAATGGGTTACCACGTTGATAAATCATACCGTTAATTGAACTTGAACCACCTAATACTTTACCACGCGCATGTCCAACTTTACGGCCATCCATATGTGGTTCTGCATTTGTTTCATAAATCCAGTCATATAGTTTATTTCCTGCTGGATACATTAATGCTGCTGGCATTTGGATTAATAAATCCCATGAATAGTCACTACGTCCAGCTTCTAATACAAGTACTTCATTAGAAGCATCTTCACTTAAACGGCCACCAAGTACCGAACCGGCACTCCCACCACCAATAATGATATAATCATATGATTTTTTCATTTTTGATAAAACCTCCTAAATTTTTAATTATTAATATTTTATATTTGTGTGTAATTTACTTATTGTTTACCAAACCAATTTACTGGTTCTGGGTTCGTATTACGTAGAATATGTTTTTCAACTTGATATTCTGCTAAGCCTTCTTTACCAAGTTCTCTACCAATACCTGATTGTTTGTAACCACCCCATGGTGCTTGTGCAAAGTATGGGTGGAAGTCATTAATCCAAACTGTACCCATCTTCAATTTATTAACAACACGTTCAGCTTTACCGATATCTGAAGTGAATACGCCACCTGCTAAACCATAAATTGAATCATTTGCTAGTTCGATTGCTTCTGCTTCTGTTGAAAAGCCTTCAATCGTTACAACTGGACCAAATACTTCTTCTTGTACAATACGCATTGAAGTATCACAATCTGTAATGACAGTTGGTTCAAAGAAGAAGCCATCTTGTAAGTCTTCACGTTCTGGTCTTTTACCACCAATAGCAATCGTTGCGTTTTCTGATTTTGCAACTTCCATATATTTTTCTATTTTTTCTCTGTGTTCAGCTGAGATAACTGGACCCATTTCAGTTTCTGGATTAAATCCATCACCTAATTTAATATTTTTAATTCTTTCAACTAAAGCTGTTTCGAATTTATCTTTGATATCGTTGTGTACTAAGATTCTTGCGCCTGCAGAACACACTTGGCCTGCATGGAAAAAACCACCATTCAAAGCTTGATCGACTGCAAGATCAAAATCAGCATCATCAAAAATAATATTAGGATTTTTACCACCAAGCTCTAATGCAACATTCGTTACGTGGTTAGCAGCTTGTTTCATAATATGTTTCCCTGTTTGAATGCCACCTGTAAAAGATACTAGGTCTACTTCTTTATGAGATGATAACGGCTCTCCTACTTCAGAACCTTTACCTAAGACTAAGTTAATAACACCTTTAGGGAAGCCAACTTCCTCCATCAATTCAAATACACGAATTGTTGTTAGCGGTGTGATTTCACTTGGCTTCATAACTAGCGTACAGCCTGTAACTAATGCCGGAGCAATCTTCCATGAAGCTTGTAGTAAAGGGTAGTTCCATGGTGTGATTTGTGTGACAACACCTACTGGTTCTTTTATCACTTTACTTTCAGTATTAGGAATTGGTGAATCTATCATTTCGCCACCATCTTTATCAGCTAAACCAGCAAAATAATGAAATACATTCGCAATGTCGTCCATGTCCGCATATGATTCTTCTAATGTTTTACCTGTATCCAATGTCTCAAGTCTTGCTAATTCTTCACGGTGTTCTACGATTAAGTCGGCAATTGCGCCTACTTTTTTACCTCTAGATTCACTTGTTTCTTGAGACCATTCACTGCCTTCAAATGCATTTCTTGCAGCTAAAATGGCACGTTCACTATCTTCTGAAGTACCTTCTGCGACTTCAAAAATGACTTCTTGGTTATATGGATTAATAATTTTTCTTGTTTCTTCGTTCGAGCTATTTACCCACTCACCATCAATATATTGACGACGAGATAATTGATTTAAAAGTTCCATGAAAATTACCTCCGTTAAGTTTGTTAAATTTTTATTTAACGAATTTTACAAGCTTTATGTTAGCATAGTAATCGAAAGGGTGTCAAACGAGTTTAGTTATAAGCTGGTTATGGATTTGTATAATTATAAAAATATAGTTATTTTGAATTCCTTAATCATCAATAGCTTGAATTTGTATAAAAATTTATCGGAGGTGTACATCGTGGTACATTCAAACAACCCTGATAAGCAATTGGATGAAGCTAAAGACATCGTCATCAACGCAATTGGTGAAACGATGGACCTATACGGGATTAACAGAAGTGTAGGTAATTTATTTGGTACTATGCTCTTTGAAGACAGCATGACGTTAGATGAAATGCGTGAACAACTACAAATGAGCAAACCTAGTATGAGCGCTGGAGTTAAAAGACTCCAAGAATTCGATCTTGTCAAACAACAGTTTACACGTGGCAGTAGAAAACAACATTTCATTGCTGAAAAAGACTTTTTCAATTTCTTTAGTAACTTCTTTACCCGCAAATGGAAAAGAGAAATTGTAATTAACTCTGAGGCTGTTCATGATTCAGTAGCTATCCTTGATAAGGTCATCAATGACAAAAATGCTGATGCAGCTACAAAGACAGAAGCTAGCGAAGTCAAAGCACAATTAATTGATACATTGCCTTACTATGATTGGTTAGATAATTTGGGCCAAGCAATCGAAAGTGGCGAAATATTTAAATACTTCCCTATTCCAGAAAATAAGAAATAACACTTATTTCATTATTTCAGAGTAATTGTACAATCGAAAAATGGCAGTTAGATTTCACTTTAGATATCTAGCTGTCATTTTTTTCATTTCCAGATACACTTTTCTCATTGATTTCAATACATTTAGTGAAAAAGCGATGTAAAAATAGGCATTTAAAATTCCTGATACGTCACAATCCACTTCCATCTCCCACTACAAAAAAGCAGTGAAGCAATCTATCGTCATAGATGCTCCACTGCTATATATATTTTTTTATCTATAAGTTGTCGTCATTTTTCTTTTCTCTCACCTGTGTAATTCTCAGTGAGCGTCGTTCTACTTCTTTATATTTATCCGCACGGCGCTCAAGTTTGAGTCGATCCTCATTTAATGTCCGTAAGAACGAGATCATCATCATGACGAAGACAATGAGTACTGGCACACTAGCAAGTAAGGAAGCTGTTTTTAACACTTCCAATGATCGCTCACCACCAACAAGCATTAATGCAAATGGTAATAAACATAAAGCGAATGCCCAATATAAACGGTTTGCTTTCAAAGGTTCTCCAACCACTTTTTTCTGAGATGCTGCTGCTAAAATATAAGACCCAGAATCAAAAGTCGTTGCTAAGAACAGTACCGCAGAAAGTAAGAATAAAATAATAACTAAGTTAGGGAATGGTAATTGATGCAACACTTCAATTATAGTTGCTTCTGTACCATGCGTGTTTAAATTCTGAACAACATCAAACGCTCCAGTTAATTGTAAATAAACTGCATAGTTACCGAAAATACCAAAGAATAACATACAGCCTAAAGTACCGTATATTATCGTACCTAGAACGACTTCTTTCATAGTTCGTCCCTTAGAAATTCGTGCAATAAACAATCCAATAAACGGTGCATATACAATCCACCATGACCAATAGAATATTGTCCAATCTTGTGGGAAGTTCGTTTCCTTACGTCCACCGATACCTCCGAATGGTTCTATCCATGTCGCCATTTGGAAGAAGTTTTTCACCATATTACCCATACCTGTTATGGTTGTTTCCATAATAAACACAGTTGGGCCAACAATCAGCACAAAACCAAGTAAAACAAATGAAAGAATAACGTTCCAATCACTTAACACTTTTATGCCTTTTTTCAATCCAGAATAAGAACTGTATGCAAAAAGTGCAGTTATGATAAATAGAATCGCACCACGCATGACCATACTATCTCCGTCTAAACCGGTCAATCTTTCTATACCTGCTGTAATCATCGGTACGCCAAGTGCGAGTGATGTTGCAGCGCCTCCAAGTAAACCGAAGATAAATATAATATCAGTAACTTGTCCAATAAAGCCATCTGTTTGGCTTTTTAAAATAGGTCTCAACGTTTGGCTGATTTTAAAGACTGGTTTTTTCTTCACGAATATAAGATAACCAATACATAGTGCTGGCAATACAAATGTTGCCCATGCGATAGGACCCCAGTGGAACATGCCATACATTGTAGCGTAGTTTAAAGCACTATCTGTCATTCCTTTACCACCGTGTGGCGGATCTTGATAGTAAAAAGCCCATTCAATAACGCCCCAATATAAAATATCTGAAGCAATACCAGCACAGAACAGCATTGCTGCCCAACTAAAATTATTGAATTCAGGTTTATCTGTAGCTTTACCTAATGTCACATTTCCATATTTTCCAAATGCAATGTACAAAACAAATATTAAAATTGCTAAGCCAATAAATAAGTATACTGAACCAATTGTACTTACAACAGCTTCATTCATTTTCGTAATAATCTCTTGACTGGCCTTTGGAAAAACCATCATAGGAATTACTGCAATTAATAAAATTACGGAAGACCCTATAAAGGTCGTCCAATCCATTACTTTATTCTTTTTCAATTGTTGAACACCCCTCATAGTAGATTTGTATGTAAAATTACCGCTAATAAATTTAATGAATTAGCAAGAACTATTTAATTATTCACAAACATGAGCCTAACGAATTTTAAATAATAATGCAAATTGCATTCAAACGAGTTATTTGTAAAAGATGAATAATTATATAAAAACAACAATTAATTTGAATACGGAAATCGCTACAATCACAGTGTTAAGTTTAAACTTAACGAAATTAATGAATCTTACAAACTTAACTAACTGTATTTTTATACAATAAAGATGAATATATATTCTATTTTATTTTTTTATTTTCTTTATGTATTCGGTGTTTTTTAAAAAATATTTCGTTTAATTTTTACATTTCTTGCTTTTTGTTAATATTACTAAAAAGCATAAAATAATTATAAATATAAATGCCTTGAAATTGCTTCAGATTAAACTAACTTCGAGTTTAAATTAATGGCGTTCAAAACTAAAAAAGGAGAGGTAAGTGTGCACAAAAAAGTGCCAACAAAGTCAGAGATTTTGTCGACACTCATAATCTATTTTTATAATTTTGTTTTTGCCATCTTATATTGCATTTACTGTTATCGAATATTAATATTTTGCAGCATCAGATGATGGATGTAAGATTGATTCTACATCTTTGTCCGATAATTCATAATCATAAAATTTTTGATAATATGTTTTAATTTCATCTTTCATATTATATTTAAATTTATCTGGATGGTTATGTTGTGCCATCCATTTCAACATTAATGGGGCATCGCCATTTGGTGGGAACCAACGATAAATACCTAACGGTACTTTATAGACCTCTTTATCTTTCACTGCTTTCACTTGGCTCCAATCTTGGCCATCTGTTTTATTTTCAATTAAATCTTCTGGTTGTGTTTCAGTGAAATTCGTAATGTAAATTTTATCCGGATTCCATTTATAAATTTGTTCCATATTAACTTCTTTTTGTCCCTCTACGCCATCTTCTCCAACTACATCAATGCCACCCGTTGCTTTAATCCATTTTTCACTATGGAAATTTGATCCAGCTACAACGATAGAATTATCTGTGTGCTGATGTAGAAATAAAACTTTGGGTTTCTCTGATTTTTTTGTGTCTTTCAAGCTTTCATCAATCATTTTTTGAGATTTTTCGCCCTCTTGCATAAACTTATCAGTTCTCTCACTTGTTTTACCACCTTTGATGTCTGAAGTTACTTCCAACCAGCTATTAAATGTAGTCAATGGATCGTCATCTTCATCATTTACAGTTTCAAGACCAATTGTAGGTATACCACTTTCTGCAACTTTATCTAAGGTTTTCTCTTCAGATGCAAGTTCAAAGTAGACATCTGGATTGATTTTAGATAATTCTTCTATATTTATATCACCATTTTTCACAAATTCAGTAGATGCTTTTTTAACATCAGGTGATATTTTAGCTAGCATTGAATTTTCTGCAGCATTATAGGCATTAGGATGTAATCCCTTAATTTCTTTAGTAGAATTCGTCCCTACAAACCAAGCAGAGAAATAAGGCAGTATGCCGCCTACTACAATACTATCTGGATCTTTTTCAACCTTCACTTCACGATTGGTTTGATCCGTAACAAGCTTTTCCTCTTTCGTTAATTCTTTATCTTCTGAATTACTCGCTGTACTGTTTGAACTGCATGCAGTAAGTAATGTAGCTGACAATACAATCCCAGCTAGGATACTATATTTTCTATTCATTGCTGATCTCCTGTTCATATCCATTTTTCTAATCTAAGTCAGAATAACTTAGTTTAATTTGTAAGACCTAGAGCTATATAAAAACCCTCAAAACTTGATTAATTACCTCCAATACCATTAGAAGTTTATATTTATGCATATTTCCCTATATATAAACCATTTTAGTGATAATGATAATCAATTTCAATATATTTTTAAATTATCTTACTTTTAGTTAAAAGTATTCTATAATATAGAAGGAATACTAAAGTATTGAATAAAGAGGTTTTAAAAATGGATAAAAAACAAATTGTAAATTATTGGGATAAGCGTGCCGAGTCTTTTAGTAAAGATAAACAGGCAGAATTAGAAAGTAGTCATGCAAAAGCTTGGCTGAAAGAAATAGAATCAATTATTCCATTAAGAGATGGTTTAAAAGTCTTAGACATAGGTACAGGTGCTGGTTTTCTAGCAATCTTATGTGCGCAACAAGGTGCTGAAGTTTCAGGTATTGATCTAGCTCCTGATATGATTCAATCTGCAAAACAGAATGCACAACAATTAAATCAAAGTATACAATTTAAAGTCATGGATGCAGAACATCTAAATTATGAAAATGAAACTTTTGATGTCGTTATCGCTCGAAATGTGACATGGCTATTGCCCCACACACAAGCTACTTACAAAGAGTGGTTACGTGTGTTAAAACCAAATGGTCATCTTATTAATATAGATGGAAACTATGGCAAAGATTCCTTTATTAATTACGGAGATATCTCAACGGATCATGCACATAATACACTGGGAGATGAAATGTTGCAGGAAAGCGAAGCCATCAAACAAAGCATACCTATTAATCACCAATCAAGACCACAATATGACATGAATATCTTAAAACAACTAGGATATGAGGCCATTCATCTTGATACTGGCGTATATACTCGAATATATAAAGAACAAGATGCTTTTTATAATCCAACACCTATATTTTTAATATCAGTCACTAAACCTATGACCTAGTTTAATGTACATTTTTTTATATTAGATAGAATATTTATTATATTTTAATATCTTAAGTGCCTTGAACTTGCGTTATGCTTCAATTTTTATCATACTAAAAGAGAATACAGTAAAAGGAGTGGTAAGAATGAATAAAGAACAATTTGATAAAGTGAAAAATGGTAAAGGTTTCATTGCTGCATTAGATCAAAGTGGTGGTAGTACACCAAAAGCGCTTAAAGATTACGGCGTTACTGAAGATCAATACGATAGCGAAGATGAAATGTTCAAACTCGTTCATGACATGCGTACACGTATTGTATCATCACCTTCATTCAGCGCTGATAAAATTATTGGTGCAATTCTTTTCGAACAAACGATGGATCGCGAAGTAGACGGTAAACATACTGGAGATTACTTAGCTGATAAAGGCGTTGTTCCCTTCTTAAAAGTTGATAAAGGCTTAGACGAACAAAAAGATGGCGTTCGATTAATGAAACCTATGCCAGATTTAGATGCTTTATTAAGTCGTGCCAACGAACACAAAATTTTTGGTACAAAAATGCGTTCTAATATTTTAGAACTTAACAAAGATGGTATTGATTTAGTTGTAAAACAACAATTTGATGTTGCTAAACAAATTATCTCTGCTGGATTAGTTCCAATCATTGAACCAGAAGTTAATATTAATGCTGAAAACAAAGAAGAAATTGAAGCATATTTAACTGACTCAATCTTAGAAGAACTAAACAAATTAAACGACGATCAACTTGTAATGTTAAAATTATCTATCCCTACAAAAGCTAACCAATATCAAACACTTATTGACCATGCTAATGTTGTTCGTGTTGTTGCACTATCAGGCGGATACAGTAGAGAACATGCAAATGAAGTCCTTAAACAAAACAAAGATTTAATTGCTAGCTTCTCTCGTGCACTTATTAATGATTTAAATGTAAACCAATCAGATGAAGAATTTGATAAAATCTTAGGTGAAACAATCGAATCTATTTATGACGCTTCAGTCAATAAAGCCTAAATAAATAATTCCTACACATTATTTATTTCCCAGGAAAAGCAAAGCGCTTGAGATTTGAATACCTCAGTGAACTAATAAAAGCAGTTTTCTACTCAAAATGTAGAGAACTGCTTTTTTATGTCATACTCTTACTAAAATGTGAGGTGATTTGAGATTATAAGTTCAAGAAGTGCCTATGGTATGTAATAAGTAATAACATCCTAATTACCTTTTTCAATTTCAGGATAAACAATATATCCATCATCTTCTATAATAGGCAAAGCACCCCATTGTCCTAATTCGTGTTGTTGCTGAATAATTTGTTGTTGGTTATCAAGCATAATATGATGTACAGACCATTCGTGAGCAGCTAGCCAATTACTCACAATTAATCTGTGACATCGCGCTGGATGTGGTTCAGAACACATGTAAGCTACACGTTTTGAATGTCCTAATACTTCTAATGCTTTGATTCCTTCTTGAAAATCCGCTGTCAAAGTGTAATCAGCATAATTATGGAAAGATTCATTATTCCAAGCTTCATTTATTGTTCTACCTACACTTTCAGAGGCTTTTCTTCTACCACCTAACAACGTATTATATTGATATTCAATATTTGCTTCAGTAAGCCATTGTCTTATATTGTCTTCATTAAATTGAGGATTGCGTTTACTGCCTCTAAATGCACGTATATCCACAATGACCTCTATATTAAATTGTTGAAGCATATCTATAAATTGTTGTTCTGAGTGATTCGCGTGACCTATCGTATATATTTTCGACATTCTAATCCCCCTTACCGTTGATACATCCTGTATTTATACTATATAACCTAATTGAATTTTTATAATCTCATTTATTTAATTTTAAGATATATTGACTATAAACTAATTCTTAAAATATACTAGCCATCATTGAAAAATATCTATATACTAAATTTAATTTATAAAATAACTTTATTTAAAGATTAAGGGGACTAAAATGAAGAATTATTTACATAGGTGGGTCATAGAAGCACTCAGTTTTATGGCTTTAGGGTTATTTGGGTCATTAATTATCGGGTTAATTTTGGATACAATAGGTAGTCAAACATTACTGCCTCAATTAGATCTATCATTTTTAACTGAAATTGGTAAGGTCGCCATGTCTGTGACAGGTGCGGCGATAGGTGTTGCAATTGCATATGGATTAGGTGCAAAACCACTCGTTATTTTTTCATGTGTTATTGTAGGAACATTGGGCTATACCACTTTTGAAGGTGGTCCTGTGGGGGCATATATTGCTACTTTAATCGTAGTTGAACTGAGTAGATTATATGCAGGCAAAACAAAAATCGATATTATTGTAACACCCTTACTAACAATTATTATTGGGGGTTTCATTGCGAAAAGTTTTGGTCCAGCGCTCAATCAATTTATGACTGGATTGGGCAAAATCATTAACGCTGCTACTGACCAACAACCATTTATAATGGGGATTCTCGTAGCAGTCATCTTTGGTTTAGCTTTAACAGCACCTATTTCTAGCGCTGCACTTGCGTTGATGCTTGATTTAAGTGGTTTAGCTGCTGGCGCGGCGACAATTGGTTGCGCAGCTCAAATGGTTGGGTTTGCAGTCAATGGCTTTAAAGACAATGGATGGGGAGGTATATTATCTATGGGGATTGGTACAAGCATGTTACAAGTTCCAAATATTATTAAGCACCCTATGATACTCTTACCGCCAACGCTTGCGAGTGCAATTGTTGCGCCTATCATGACAACATTGTTCCCTATGACGAATAATGCTGCTGGTGCAGGTATGGGAACAAGTGGATTCATCGGACAAATTATGACAATCAATACGATGGGCGGTTCGCTGCAAGTCTGGTTGTTAATCCTTGTATTCCACATCCTATTACCTGCAGCAATCAGTTTTTCACTTTATAAACTATGTTTCAATAAGCAATGGATTAAACCTGGGGATCAACTTATCCATATCGCTAGTTAATTTTTAAATAGCAGTGGTTTTGTCCAAATCTTACGGGAAAAGCGTGCACAAATAAGCAGTCCAAATATAAAATTTGGGCTGCTTATTTGTATTTATCATATATTAAAATAATATTACCTATCTTCTTGTACTGGTACTTGCTCACTACTCACAACATTTTTCTTTTGCGTAAAATAGAGCACAAATGCAATGAAATACCAAACTAGAACAATCAACCATTCTGATGGCCAAGCCAATGATGATGGCATGCCAGGAAGGTATATGATTAAGAATAACACACTTAATACAATTGCAATTATGCCGACTGCTTTACCATTCTTAATACGATAAGGGCGTTCTAACTCTGGCTGTGTTTTTCGTAACTTAAGGAATGAAATAGCCACGAGTAAATAACCTAATATAACACCTATGCCACCTGCATTAACAATCCACTGAAGTGCTGGTCTACCTAATAATGGTGCAACAAATGCAAGTACACCTAAGAATAAAATACCGTGTGTAGGTGTTTTAAACTTCGGATGAATAAAAGCAAACCATTGAGGAATCATCTTATTTTTTGCCATAGCATATAAGATTCTACTACCACCAATAATGAAAGCATTCCAGCTCGTAATAATACCGGCTACCCCACCAAGCACGAGTAAGATACCGAAACCACTATGACCGAATAAATTGACCATCGCATCAGCTGTTGCTAAGCTACTTGTCGTCAGCGCTTGTGGAGATAATCCTGTGGATACACCAAAAACAATTAATAAATAAAATATGACTGACGCAATAATAGAAAATATTAAAATACCACCAATTTTTTTAGCCGGTGCTTTTACTTCTTCAGCTATTTGCGGTATGACGTCAAATCCCACAAACAAGAAGGGAATCATCATTAAGACAGACATTGTACCACCAACACCATTTTCAAATGGTTGTAAATTATTAAAGTTACCATTAAACCCTGCACCAAACACAAGTAGCAACCCTACTCCAACGATAAATATTGTAAATACTGTTTGCATAATCGCTGCTGGCTTAACGCCGAAGTAATTAAGTGACGTTAAGATGATACTTCCTACAGAACCGATGAGTACCCATGTTAGATAAACATCCCATCCTGCGATATTCCACAATAACCCTTGATGCTGAAACGGAATCACATAATCTATCACAGTTGGCAAAGCAACCGCTTCGAATGTTATTACAGAGACATAGCCAAAAAGTACCGACCAGCCGGATATAAAAGCAATTCCCGGAGAAAATGCTTTTTTCACAAAAACAAATCCTCCCCCTGTTTCAGGAATTGCTGCGGCTAACTCTGCATATGTAAGTCCTATCACGATAACTAAAAATCCACCTATTAAAAATGCAATAATACTTCCTACAAAACCTGCTGTTGAAACCCATTCTCCTGATAATACGACCCATCCCCATCCAAGCATGGCGCCGATAGCAAGAAACAAGACATCAACAATACTCATAGATTTATTAAATTCTGATTTCATTGAACATACCCCATATCATTCATCAAATTTCAAAAAGTGATATATCAAGGCTGAAATAACATCTAATTAATTACGATAATTCCAACCTTGCAATCACTTTATTTCCGCACTTTGTTTACTTTTAAATCATTTCATATTGTAATTGTTGAAAATCAAACTCATCTGCTAAGTTTCTATTGATAGATATTTAGTTTCTAAATATGGTTCAATTCCTTCTGTGCCGCCTTCTCGACCATAGCCACTTTCTTTCAAACCACCAAAAGGTGCATGTGCTGCAGAAGGACCACCGTCGTTCCATCCAATGACGCCGTACTCTAATTCATTAAATAGTTTCAATCCAGTACGATAATTATTTGTGAAGAAATATGAAGCCAACCCAAATTCAGTATCATTTGCAATGTCTATCACTTCATCTAAATCTTCATACGTCATGATTGGTGCCACAGGTCCAAATGTTTCTTCATGCATCACTTTCATGTTCAAATCTACATTAGAAATTACTACTGGTTTTAAGAAATTACCACCTAATGCTTGGATTTCTTCTAAACTACGAGATAACTTACCACCTTTGTCTTGTGCATCCGTAATATGTGTTAACACTTTCTCGACAGCATTGTGATCTATTAGTGGACCTATTTTAACTTTCTTCTCTAAACCATCACCTACTGTGAGTGCATGTACTTTTTCAGTTAGTCTTGCTGTATATTGTTCCGCTATATCTTTATGTACAAAGATACGGTTTGCACATATACATGTTTGTCCAGCATTTCTGAACTTAGAAGCAATCGTCCCATCAACGGCTGCTTCAATATCTGCATCATTATGTACAATAAACGGTGCAAGACCTCCAAGTTCCATTGTTACATTTTTAACTGTTTGTGCTGATTGTTCAATTAATGTTTTACCAACAGCTGTCGATCCAGTAAACGTTATTTTATTAATTTGGTCATGGCCAGTAAATATATCACCAGCATCTTTACCTGATGCAACAATATAAGATATCGCATCTTTCGGAATACCCGCTTCATGTGCAAGTTCTACTAATTTGATTGTAGTTAATGGCGTCTTCACTGCTGGTTTACAAATAATTGTACATCCTGCTGCTAAAGCTGGTGCCATTTTACGCGTAATCATTGCTGCCGGAAAATTCCAAGGTGTAATTGCTCCAACCACACCAACTGGAAATTTATCTATAACCATTTTCTTTGAAGGTGTATGAGCTGGAATTGTACGCCCATAGACACGTTTCGCTTCTTCCGCATACCATTTCACATAAGAATTTGCATAAGCTACTTCCCCTTGAGCTTCAGCCAAAGGTTTACCACCCTCAAGTGTGATCAGACGTGCAAGTTCATCTTGATGTTCATCTATAAGTGTAGCCCATTGGTTTAATTTAGCAGCACGTTCATGTGCATCTACATTTTTCCATTCTTGAAAGGCTTGATGAGCCCGGCCTATCTGCGCATCAATCTCCTCATGCGTCGTGTAATCTAAACGTTCAACTACTTCATTCGTTGCTGGATTATATACTTCTAACTGTTCCATATCATTCACTCCTTATAAAAAACGTTTTATACTCCATGTCTATCATTAACTTATACCCTTTAATATTTTGAAAAT
The DNA here is from genome assembly GCF_049943195.1 of Staphylococcus caseorum. Taxonomy (NCBI): domain Bacteria; kingdom Bacillati; phylum Bacillota; class Bacilli; order Caryophanales; family Staphylococcaceae; genus Staphylococcus; species Staphylococcus caseorum. Next base: position 2,628,520 of record NZ_JBNFUA010000001.1, on the reverse strand, counting down.
GAACTTCATTCATTAAGAGACACTATAATTTGAAGTCACTTCATCAAATACATGCGTTAAAATGTTTAAGCCTTGGTTAAGTTCTGCATCAGTTATTACCAATGGCGGTAAGAAGCGTATTACATTGCCTTTAATTCCTGCAGATAATAACAATAAGCCTTTGTCATTTGCGATTTGTGTAATTTTACCTGTTAGCGCTTTATCAGGTAAACCTGTTTCAGCATCTACAACTTCAAAAGCGACCATAGCCCCTAGTCGACGAATCTGTGCGATCTGCTTGTGTGACTGACTGAGTTCTTCCAAATATACTTCAATGTTGTGTCCAAGCTGTTCTGCTTTATCATTTAATTGCTCTTGCTCTATAATATCTATTACTTTTAACGCAGCTTCACAAGCTAATGGATTACCTGCATACGTGCCCCCTAATTCTCCTGGCGCTGCACTATCAATAATTTCTGCTTTACCTACTACGCCACTTAAAGGAAATCCAGCAGCAAGTGATTTAGAAACTGTGATTAAGTCTGGTTCAATACCAAAATGTTCAATTGCAAAGGGTTTACCTGTTCTTGCAAAACCCGTTTGTATTTCATCTACAACAAAAACGATACCATTGTCTTCACAAATTTGTTTTACTGTATCAACAAACTTTTGATCAGGAATAATAAATCCACCTTCACCTTGTACGGGTTCCATGACAATACATGCAACATCACTTGGATCTACAGTTTCAATGAAGAAGTCATGTAATTTATGAATCACTTGATCTACATACGCATCTTCCGTCAATTCTTCAGATTTTTCAGAAATATCAGGATAAGGTGCTTGATAAACTTCAGGCGCAAATGGACCGAATCCATATTTATAAGGTTTCACTTTACTTGTCATAGACATTGTTAAATTTGTACGACCGTGAAAACCACGTACAAATGATACAACTGCTTGTCTTCCTGTATATTTCCGAGCAATTTTCACTGCATTTTCTACTGCTTCAGCACCAGAGTTTAGTAAAATAGCTTTTTTAGCAAATTCACCTGGCGTAATCTCTGTTAATTTCTGTGCTAGGTTAAGGTAACTTTCATACATCATGACATTAAAGCCAGGATGTATGAATTTATCTAGCTTTTCTTTTAAATGTTTAGTAATTTCTGGATGCGTATGACCGACATTAAGTGTACCAATAGCACCAGCAAAATCAATAAATGTTCGACCCTCTACATCAGTAATTGTTGCTCCTTGTGCTTTATCTGCAACATGCAAATTTCCGTTACTCACACCGCGCGCTACATACTTTTCTCTTTTTTCTTTAAAATACTCAAATTGATCTGACATAAAAAAACCTCCTCATGCTTATTAAAAAAGATTTATGGTTGTCTAAAAATTTAAGTCATTATTGGTCTTATGTAAAGACCCAGTTTGAACAAATTAATGGTACCAGTTTAGTTAGAAAGAACTTGTTTCAAACGATTTACAGCTTCAGGTATCTGTGATTGTTCAATTTTCGAGAAACCAATTATTAATATTTTAATCGCCTCATTCTTTTGAAATGTTTTTACGGAAAAGCGTTTTATGGTATAGAGTTCTAATTTTTGTGCTTTTGCACGTGTTTCAATTTCTGTATATGTATAAGGAGAAGTTACTTCTATGATGAAGTGTAAACCTGCACGTGTATCTTTTATTTGAATATCATCTTTAAAAACATTTTCTAAATATTCGATTAATAGAGATCTTCTTTTTCCATATAGTTGATGCATTTTTTTAATATATTTTTCGTAATGACCTTCTTTAATCATTAAATTGAGTGTTAATGCATTCAACATAGAAAAGTCTGGTATCATATTGTCATTTTGTAATTCAAACTGCTTAATCAATTTTGATGGTAAAATCATATAACTCATACGTAAACCTGGCATTAATGTTTTGGAAAAAGTGCCCAAGTAAATCACACTGTCATTTTTGTCAAAACTAAACAATGACGGTATATTGTCTGTTTCATACTTAAACTCACTATCGTAGTCATCTTCTATAACATAACTATGCGTTTGGCTTGCCCAGTTTAATAAATCGATTCGTCTTGAGACAGGCATAATAGTACCCATAGGGAACTGATGAGATGGTGTTACGATAACAGCATTAGGTTGCGTTTGTTTGAGTTGATCTATAGATATACCTTTATGATCTAATTCTATTGCTGTGGTTGATGTATTGGTTTGATTAAGTAATGTTCTAAAACGGGAATAACCAGGATTTTCTACAGCAATCGTTACGTTTTTTTCCAATAATTGAATTAACTGCATCAATAAAGTATTCGTTCCTGATCCTATAACGATTTGTTCAGGATGACATTGGATTCCTCTTTGATATGACACGAGTTTCGCAATAGATTGTCTAAGTTCTATTGGACCTTTAACATGTGGAATGGTCGACAAATAATAATCATAATCTTGGAATACACGCTTTGTTAACTTTGCCCATGTATCCACTGGAAATTCTGATATATCTGTACTCATATGGGAAAAAGAGTAATCAAATGTAGTTCGAGTTGTTTGCTCGTGACCATCTAATGAAATCTGAGCGTCAGGGTCTATAATTAATTTATCTAACGGTTCTATAAAATAACCTTTTCGTTCCTTTGTATAAATGTAACCTTCAGCTAATAACTGCTCGTAGGCTGATTTCACACTGTTCACACTCACATTAAGATGCTTTGCCATATCTCTTTTTGAAGGGATTTTTTCATGACTTTCATATTTGAATGCGAGTATATCATCTTTTAAGCGGTTATATAACTGTCTATAGATATATTGTTCTGTGTCCCGTTGCATAATTACACCTCTTCGCTATATTATAATTCGTTTATTATACACGTGATTCAGTCTACTACACTAATGAAATCATTTTTTCTATTTTCATTTAAAAAACAACGGTAGCCACCATTAGGTTAACTACCGCTGTTGGTATTGATTTTACGTAAGTAATTATCAAACATTAGAATCAAATCTTATAAAATTGGAGATGCTAATTTAGCAATAGACTGCTTAAACTTAATCCAATGTGAACGCTGTTCGTAACGTTCTTCTGTGAGTTCTTTTGAAATTTTAAGATCTTCGAAGAATGCTGCTTTTAATTGTTCTGCGATTTGTGTGTCATACATAAATGCATTAATTTCAAAGTTTAATTCAAAGCTGCGGACGTCCATATTTGCAGTGCCCACGCTTGATACTTCGTCATCAATCATGATCATTTTAGAATGGATAAACCCATTTTCATATGTGTACACTTTTACACCGTCTTTAATAAGTTGTGACACGCTTGTGATTGTTGCCCAATATACAAATATATGATCTGGTTTACACGGTATAATCAAACGAACATCGACACCTGATTTCGCAGCAATACGTAAGGCATTAATAAAACCTTTGTCCGGTATAAAATAAGGACTGTGCATATAGATAGATTTTTTAGCATTCATAATCATCTTCATATAGCCAAATTCAATTTGATGCCAATTATCACTCGGTGCACTGGCAGCCAGTTGCATAGACACGTTGCCACCTTGATAGGCATTGTTCGGGAAATACCTTTTATTATATTCTAACTGTTCACGTTTAGCTTGCGAGTTCCAATCATGTATAAAGCTCAATTGCAGTGCATCGACACCGTCGCCTCTCACTCTTAAGTGCGTATCTCTCCAATAGCCAAACTTCTTGTTTAAGCCTAAATATTCGTCACCTATGTTGAAACCACCTACATAACCTGTCTGTCCATCAATAATTACAATTTTACGGTGATTTCGGTTATTTACTCTAAAGTTTATAAAAGGAACTTTAGATTTGAAAAATGCTTCGACTTGTCCGCCCTCTGACTGGAATTTTTTAAAATTAGAATTATGTACCGATTTAGATCCCACAGCATCATAAAGTAGTTTGACCTCTAGGCCTTCTGCGGCTTTTTCTTCTAGTATTTCAATAATTTCAGTACCTAAGCCGTCTAATTTCAAAACGTAATATTCCATATGAATATAACGTTTAGCATTACGCAAATCTTGTTTCATTTGGTCATATAAATCATGGCCATCTGTGTAAATATCGATATTATTGTTATTACTTAAAAAAGATTGTTCTTTAGTTAATAACGTGTTAGCAAGATCAGCATGTTTTCTTACAATAGGATTTTTTGAATCACTAATTTTGTTAGTATCATCTTGAAGTTGTGACCGTAATCTTTTCAGACCATCTTCAATTTGATTATGCTCAAACCCTCGTTCACGCTTTTTTCTAACTGCACGTCCGAAGAATATATACACAATAAAACCTAAAATCGGCATAACGAATAATAAGAATAACCATGCCCAAGTTGAGGTCGCATCTCTTCTATCCCTATCTAAAAATACAATAAGGAAAGCTAACACAATATTAATTAGAAAAAAGAAAGCTAACACGATTCTATATATCGGGCTTATACCTGTATCAAACATCAATTGCATAAAATCACCCCACTACTTCACTTTTATAAAAATTGTTATTTAAAAATTAACTGTTGCATTAAACTTTTTCATTTTATTCTCATATAAATTGAATGTCATAAATAATAACGTTCAACAAAGAATATTTCAATAGATATAATCATTTCAATTATATTCTATTATGAGTATTTTTACCATTTAAAATATATTTCATTTAATTTATGAAATATATGACCTCTTATTTTCGAACTATTTATTTTTGGTTGTGCTTGATTGTTCAATAGTACGATTACGTCCCGCTTGTGAGCCGAACAATGTTATAACAATCGCAGTAATTAATAAAATACTTAGAGAAGCAGTCCATTTACCAGTCATATCATGCAAGATACCAAATAATAACGGACCTATTGCTGCCACAAGATAGCCTACTGCCTGAGCCATCCCAGAAAGCTTTGCTGAGGTTTGAATATGTTCCGTTCTTAAACTAAAGAATGTATTCACTAAGCCAAACGCAAGACCGCCCGCAACGCCAATTAAAATAGTAGAAATAATTGCTAGATGTGGCACAACTAGCATAATTGTCACACCCGCAATAAAACATATCCCTGTAATAAAGGTTAATAAGAATTGCGATTTCATTTTAGTTGCAAATATAGGTGTAATGAAAGTAAATGGAATAATGGCTATCTGCATTATAGATAAATATGCACCTGCCTCATTAATAGACATGCCACTATGAGATAAATAAGCTGGCAGCCAATTAATCAATGAATAAAATATAAGTGATTGTCCTCCCATGAGTATCGTAATTTGCCATGCTAATGGAGATTTCCACACATTTACACTTTTCCGAGGTAAAGCAGTTGCAGTTTCTTGTGTTCCTTTTAATTGGAATGACCATATAATGATTGTTATCAGTGTGATGATTCCTATAACACTGATAGCGATATTATAGTTAAATGCCTTTACTAAAGGCGCTGTTCCATATGAGGATAATCCACCAAACACATTCATCACAACGGTATAATAACCTGTCATAATGCCGATATGTAGTGGGAATTTCGCCTTAATCATTGCTGGTGCCAGTACATTACCAAACCCGATACCAATACCTATCAGCACTGTTCCTATATATAACCATGAAATGTCCGTAATTGATCTGACAAGGACACCAATAAAGATTAAACAAAGTGCTAAGAAAATTGTTTTTTCTAATCCCATTTTATTACTTGTTCGAGCAGCAAATAATGAAATCACAGAGAATGCCAATAATGGCACCACTGTTATGACACTGACCGCACTATTAGACATCGCTAAATCCATCTTAATGTCAGGTAACGCAACACCAATAGATGTGATCGGCGCTCTTAAGTTAGCCCCTACCAATAAGATTCCTATAAATAATAACCAATTAAATGGTTTTGTGGTTCTATACTTTTCCATATTGTACCGCCTTGCTCACTTTATTTTAAAACAACACAATATATGGTACGATATGTACGTTATATTGTAAATAGGAGGATTCACTTGTATAATATTCAGAATATAGTAGCCAGAAATTTATCTGACTACCGAAAAAGACACAACCTCAGTTTAGATAAAGTTGCAACTGCAACTGGTGTGAGTAAAAACATGCTGAGCCAAATTGAAAAAGGCACTTCTAATCCAACGATTACAACGTTATGGAAAATCGCGAATGGATTACATTTATCGTTGTCTCAATTAACCGCGATGAATAATGATAGCGTTGACTTTATTGATGAATCAGATATCATCCCTATCATCGATGAACAAATAGCGATTTATCCTTATTTTCCTTACGACGATAATAAAAAATTTGAAATGTTTAAAATGGAGATACAAGCAGGAGGCAAGATGCTTTCTGAACCTCACCATACTGAGTCTGAAGAATATATTATTGTTAACAAAGGTCAGTTAAAAATAGAAGTCGATACAACAATGTATACAATCAATAGTAATCAAGCCTTCCGCTTCAATAGTGACGTGCCTCATTGTTACTTTAATCTAACTGATGAACCTGTTGTATTTACCGCAACGATTCATTATCAATAAACCATTCAATTTAATCATCATAATATTATAAGCCATTAGTCTCCTAGCAGAAATCTAATGGCTCATTTTGTATTCAAATTATTTTAGACTCGTGTTGATTCCTTAGGCGTTTCATCATAAAGATTTCATAATTATAAATAACTTGAAGTGTCGTGTATATTTGACACACACTTTTATGTCAGATATATTGTACATGTAATATATATTTGACACTAAAGAAGGGTAGTAAATCTATTATGAATAAAGTTAAAAGCTTTCGTACTGCTAAAGATATTTCACAACTCACACTTGCACGTTCAGTAGAAGTATCACGTCAAACCATTAATATGATTGAAAACGATAAATATAATCCCTCGCTTAATTTATGTATAAAGATTGCTAAAGCGTTAGGTGTCACCTTAAACGACTTATTTTGGGAGGATGATAATAATGAATAACAAAGATAAAAACCTCTATCAAAGCTTTGCAGGAACAATGAACGATCCTGATGAATATCAAAGACATGAAATTGACAAATTGCTTGCCAAACTTTCAATTATTTCACTATACATATTCTTAGCTTTACTTTACTTATCTATATTTTTTGATATTGAGCGTTCATTTATTTCACCTTTTAGTATAGGCGGTATCATATTTATAATTATATTGGCATGTAGATTGTCTATGAGTCATTTTGCAGCAGACCCCCTTACAATAGAAGTAATTGATAAAGAAACGTATCATCAAACATTAAAAAATTCACGTAACAAGAGAATTATATTTCTTATTGTAGCAATCACTTATATATTACTCGTTAACTCAGTCATTGCTCCAATGCTTGCAGGAAATGCATTAAATATGGAACGTCTAACTGACTTAAACACATTTTTCCCCGTAATCGTTATTGCAGTATTCACGATTGCTAAAGATTCACGTGTAAAACTTATTGATCAAAAGGAGACGTATGATGGAAAATAACAAGTTACTTCGTTTAATTCCTAACTTCAGGTTTACTGATGAATATGAAAGACAACAATTACTTCATGAATATGCCAAATATTTCATGTGGCTATTTTGGGGCATCATGATTATTTCTATAGCAGATATATGGATAGACTTTTACTTACACCGCATACCTATCTTAGGCATGTTAGGTTTTGCTTTAATTATGATATTATCTCTAATTATGATTATTGTTATTAGAAACAAAAAAATAGATGAAGTAGATACTTATTCAGAGGAAGCATGGACAAAAGAAATGAAGAAAGTGCGTAATGGGAGTTATATTTTTGCTGTTACGATGTTCTTGATTGCAAACTTTAATCAATATATTCTACCCTTTATTATACATAGTGGTGTTCCTGAGAAATCCGATATGCTGATTAACCTATTCATTTCTATTGGATGTGGCATTATAGCTGGTTTATTTGTTTATACCCTTGGTCGAAGAAAGGTTACACGTGCCTATATGGATAAATAAAACTAAAGAACCACGTACTCATAATTGAGCACGTGGTTCTTTAGTTTTTTCATGTCGTTTGAAATTTAGTTTTACAAGAATTTTTCAATATAAAATGCAGATTCTTCAATAGATTTATATTCCGTATTAATCACCGTCGCGTTTAATTTTTCAAAAATTTCTTCCGCATATACGAGTTCTTGTCTGATACGTTCAATACTATTGTAATTTGTAGGTCCATGTAATCCTAAAACTTTTACACGTTCATTACGAATATTCAAAATGTAATTAGGACTAGCAGTTAGACCAAATACTTTCAACTTCTTATATTTAAAGACTTCATCTGGTATATCAACTTCTGGCACTAAAGGAATATTCGCTACTTTATAACCCTTATTCGCTAAATACATGCTCAAAGGTGTCTTTGATGTTCGAGAAACCCCAACGATGAGCGCATCTGCTTCGCCTATATCAGTAAAATGTTTACCATCATCGTATTTCACTGAGTATTCCATCGCTTCAATTCTTTTAAAATAGTTTTCATCCAATTTGCGTAAAGCACCACTTTCATGACTAGGTGAACAATTCGTAAGTTGCTGAATAATCCCTATTAAATCTGACATATAGTCGACATAAGGTATTTGTTCATTTTGTGCATACTTTTGACCTACTATATTAAATTCTGGGTTCACTAACGTCGTAACGACGACTGCCCCACGTTCTTTTGCTCGTTTCAAAACATTGATTAATTCTGTTTCACTTTTAATAAATGGAAACTTCTTAATCTCTATTTGTGATACTTCTGGAAACTGAGTTAACGTGGCATGAATCATGCGTTGTGCAGTTTCACCAATTGAATCTGATACCACGAACAAAGTGAGTTGTGGTGTCTGTGTATCATTAAACACGTAATCGACCACCTTCAACTTCACTTTGTGCAGTAGAAAGCAATGCGCCTGGTACTCTATATGGAGAGCATGAGACATAATCGATATCTAAATTATTAAAGTATTGTATTGATTTATGGTCACCGCCAAGTTCACCACACACTCCAATCTTAAGTGTTGGATTTGCAGCTTTCGCTTGTTCCGTTGCTACTTTAACTAATTGTCCTACCCCTTCTACATCTAATGTTTGGAAAGGATCAATATCTAAGATGCCTTGTTCAGAATATGCACCAATAAATTTCCCGGCATCATCACGTGAAAAACCAAATGTTAACTGTGTTAAATCATTCGTACCAAAGCTAAAGAAATCACATTCTTTTGCTAAGTCTCCTGCAATTAGACAAGCACGTGGTGTTTCAATCATTGTACCTATGAGGTAATTTACAGATTCTCCCGCTTCTTGCTGTAATGCTTCAATACGTTCAGTAATTTGTGTCTTTAATGTCGTAAATTCTGCAACTGTTGAAACAAGCGGTATCATGATTTCTGGTTGGCAATCAATACCTTGTGCTTTTAATCTTAATGCACTTTCCATAATCGCTTCTACTTGCATCACATAAAGTTCAGGATAAGTAATAGCTAAACGACACCCTCTATGACCGAGCATTGGATTCACTTCGTTTAAATTTTCTATATATTGTTCTAATGTTTTTACTGATACATTTAATTGCCCAGCAACAGATGATTTTTCTTCCGTTGATTTTGGTAAAAATTCATGTAGTGGTGGATCCAACAAACGAATAATTGTCGGACGTTCTCCAGATAGTTTTAATATTTCTTCAAAATCTGCTGTTTGATATTGTTTAATTTCATTTAAAGCTGCGATACGTTTATCTTGTGTATCTGACAGAATGAAACGGCGCATTTCAACGAGACGTTCAGGTCCAAAGAACATATGCTCTGTACGTACAAGCCCAATGCCTTTTGACCCAAATTGATAGCCAGCTTGAATATCTTGAGGTGTTTCCGCATTCATACGTACATCTAATCTTGCTACACCATCAGACCATTCCATAAACTGTTCGAAAGCCTCGCTTCTTTCTGCTTTCATTGTTTCAACTTCTCCGACATAGATATCTCCTTGAGCGCCATCAACAGATATCATATCGCCTTCATGCAATGTGCCACCAGGATAATTTACAACTTTATCGACAACATTAATTTCTAAATCTGAGCAACCTGTAACACAACATTTACCCATACCACGTGCAACAACTGCTGCATGAGAAGTCATTCCGCCATGCGTCGTTACAATTGCTTCACTTGCGACCATACCTTCAATGTCTTCAGGTGAGGTTTCAGGGCGCATTAAAATAACCCTTTCACCTTGTTCAAATTGCATTTTAGCTGTTTCTGCTGAAAAGACAATTTTTCCACTCGCTGCACCCGGACTGGCTGGCAATCCTAATTTAGAAATAACTGAAGCGTGTTCGAGTGCTGTTCTATCAAAATTTGGATGCAATAATTGATCAATCGATTTTACTTCGACATTCATCACAGCTTCTTCTTTTGTAATTACACCTTCTTCAACTAAATCTACTGCAATGTGAATTGCTGCATTTGCTGTACGTTTACCATTACGCGTTTGTAAAATATAGAGTTGTTCATTCTCAATCGTGAATTCTATATCTTGCATATCTTTATAATGTGTCTCTAAGCGTTGCGATACATCTACAAATTGTTGATGTACATGTGGCATTTGATCTTTTAACGATTCAATATCTTTAGGTGTACGTATACCGGCTACTACATCTTCACCTTGTGCATTTAATAAATATTCTCCAAATAATTTCGCTTCTCCAGTGACAGGATTACGTGTAAACGCAACACCTGTTCCACTGCGTTCGCCACTATTGCCAAATACCATTTCTTGAATATTAACTGCAGTACCTATATCATGTGGAATTTCATTTAATTCACGATAAACTCGAGCACGGTCGTTATCCCACGATTTGAACACTGCCTCAATTGCTTCTGTTAGTTGATCAAATGGTGCTTGTGGAAATGGTTTGTATACTTCATCTAAATATACACCTTTAAAATGTTCACAAATTTCTTGTAACCCTTCTGCTGGAATATCAGCATCATTTTGATAATCATGTTGCGTTTTATAAGCATTAAAATATGTATCAAATGCATTCATTGGTATGCCATATACAACCTCACCAAACATTTGTAACAATCTACGATAACAGTCATAAGCAAAACGAGCATCATTTGTTTTCGCTGCCAATTTTTTCACATTATCATCATTTAGCCCTAAGTTTAAAATTGTGTCCATCATACCGGGCATAGATATTTTTGCTCCACTACGTACTGAAACAAGTAATAATTGCTCCTCAGATGAAAATGATTTTTCTGTACGTTGAGAAAATGCTTCCAATTGACTATTTAATTGTTCTGATAATGCTTCAGGCACTTTAGAACCATGTTTCAAGTATTCAATACAAGCTTCAGTTGTAAGTGTGAAACCATCTGGAACAGGTAGCCCTAAGCGTTTCATTTCAGCTAAATTGGCCCCTTTGCCACCTAGTAAATCTTTCATTGATTTTTGACCTTCGTCAAATGCATAAATATATTTTGTCATACTAAATCACCCCTATTTTTAAATACGTTATACTAATTGTTATTGAGTATGTCATATTAAAACCCAAAAAACAACTATAATATTTGAAAATTTGGAAAATATATTTATTTTTTCTTTATTACAAATTCATCCAATTTAAACGCATGCTAGCTGCTTAAAACATAAAAAAGCCCAAGCAATCATTATTAATGCATTGCTTGGAGCTTCTTATGTTCACCAGTTTATCGTCATATTTGAATGTAAGATATCATTTAATTTACTATGCAACTATGATGCTACAATATAAGGTACCCGCTTCATAGGTAGTTTTCATATCACCATCAATGAAATGTTATATTTCTATCAATCATAAAACGCACAGTTAATCTATTTAATATTTTCATTTGATATAAACTGGTTCTATTCATTGATAAATGTTAAAAGATTAAGTGAGTTAAATAGATAGATTGGTGCTATATAAACAATATAACATTTATAACTTGTGGCATTTACAATCATTCAAAATGACATGTTACAGAACAAAGGTCTGCTTTAAAGTAGGTGAATATTTTATATATAATCATTTGATAAAGTGATAAAGAGGTATACTTGCAATTGAATTATGTCGCGAGTAACAAAGGTGGAAATTATTAGTTTTGAATATGCTCAACTTTTAAGTTGAAAATAAGGTGCTACTTCCTCTGTAGTGTAATACTTATTTTATAACTTCGTGCTTTGCAAATACTTTTCTAAACAATACTTTTATTTCGCTTACATCTTGTTCACGCTCCTTCATCTCGAAATACACCAACGACACATTGATGTGAGTTATTACTTAACAACTCAATAATGGCACCATTTCCAAACAAAATTTCAAACTGAAAACAAAACGTTTTGCATCTATAAAGATTTTCGTTATTTATTTTATAGAATTATTTAGCAATAACTTAATTTTATTATATTGTCGTTCGTGTAATTTGTAAAGTAGTTTTTAATAATTTTCTAAAAATTGAAGTTCTAATATTTTATACCCGTTACAATTTGAAAATTCAATCATGACAAATATCAAAATTCTAAATTTTATAATCATTTGTTTTTCAAATCACACCTATCTATTCTCGCTTTAACACCACATCGCAATTTGCAATTTCAATGCCTCAGAATACTTTTTAGGGTTCAAGCCTGTAACTGTTTTACATTTTTCTAATCTATATAACAGCGTATTTCTATGAATATATAAGTGCTTTGCTGTTTGAGAAATATTCAAATTGTTGTTAAAAAATATTTTCAATGTTGCAATACTTTGCTCATCTAAATCCCCTAATATTCTTTTTTTGAATCTTTCTCTAATTTCCCTGTCTATTTGATATAACAGCGTTTTTTCTTCTACTTCTTCAAATGATACGAGTGGTGCTGATTGCTCATTTAACATAAATACAAGCTCACATTCTTCATACGCTTTTTTAAAATCGTTTAAATTTGTAAATATAAGGCTTGAGGTCATATGCACTTCCAATTGTAAGCTTTTAAACATTTGGTGAATTCGATTTATTTTCACATCTAATGCGCACTGTTCTTCATCAGTAGCAAGAATTACGATACGGTTATGATTTGTAAACGCAATGACAAAAGAACTAGGGTCAATCTTACTTGCTAATGTACGCACGATGCTGTTCCTAGAAAATATTTGTTTTTCAATATTGATGATAATGCATTTGCCAAATGTTAATAAATGCGTATTAAGCTGATTGCCCAAATGTTGAATAAAAGACTTAGACGGTTCACTTTTCAGCAATTCTTCAATAAATAACTCCTGACTACGTATATTTCCTTCTAATTCATATGTAAAATAATTTTGATATAGCAATAATTCCGTAGACATTTTCACTAAATCCGATACATGTGTAAGTTTTTCAGGATCACCTGTTATACCAATCACACCAACGATGTTATCTTGAAAAATAATCGGTAAATTCACGCCTGGTTGTGTTCCTTCTAATGTCGCACTATCTTCCTTTGATAATATGACTGTCTCTTCTCGTTCTAATACTTTACGTGCGCCTTCATGAATTGTCCCTACACGTTTTTTATCAAATGAGGCTATGATTTCCCCGTTAAAATTCATGATATTAATATTACTCTGTGTTCTTTTAGCTGTTTCTTCTACAATTAATGTTGCCATTTCTTCTGTAAGTATATTCATAATTTCACCACTTATCATTTTTATACAAAATTATAGCTTTATATTTGTATAGTTTAACTCTATTTTCAATAAAATAAAATCGATACAATGAAATAACAATCAAAAGAAAGCGTTTACAAAGGAGGAACCTCAAGTGAAAATCATTTTAGCACCAGATTCATTTAAAGGGAGTATGACAGCAACCCAAGTCTCAAAATATATGGCAGACAGCATTACAGAAGCATATCCACAAGCTGACATACACGCTTTACCCGTTGGTGATGGCGGTGAAGGTACGATGGAAGCACTAGTGAATGCCACTAACGGAAGCTTTCATACCGTTTCAGTAACAGGTCCTCTTGGAAATCATGTAACTGCGCAATATGGTGTACTCGATGATGACACATGCGTGATTGAAATAGCGGAAGCTTCTGGACTAAGACACTTAACTGACGATACTTTAAATGCAATGACAACAACGACTTATGGTACAGGTGAATTAATTTATAATGCCTTAAATAGAGGTTACAAAAAATTCATTTTAGCTATTGGCGGCTCTGCGACAAATGATGCTGGTGCTGGTATGTTGCAAGCATTAGGCGTCAGATTATTAGATGAAAATGGCGAAGCTATCGCCTTTGGAGGAGGTGCGTTGCAACATATTAAGCAAATAGACTTAACCCATTTTGACGCTAGAATTAAACAGTGTGAATTTATTATTGCGACGGATGTTCAAAATCCTTTAATAGGTCCTGATGGCGCTTCACATGTTTTTGGTAAACAAAAAGGTGCCACAGAAGATAATATTAAACAACTTGATGCCAATCTCACGCATTGGGCAAATCTTGTAGAAGGTAGTACGCATATTAGCCTTCATGATTTGCCAGGAGCTGGTGCAGCTGGCGGACTAGGTGGCGCCTTCAAAGCATTTTTACCTAGTCATTTTGAAGATGGTATTCAAGTAGTAATAAAACATACGCAATTAGAACAGCTTTTACCAAATGCAGATTTAGTTATTACTGGAGAAGGCAAAATTGATTTCCAAACTTTTTATGGTAAGACACCTATGGGCATCGCAAAATGTGCGAAACAATTTGATGTCCCTGTCATCTTTATTGGAGGTTCTGTTGAAATTGACATAGAACAATTTGATGAGGTAGGTGTAGTAAGTGCTTTTAGTTTAACCGATGGTCCTTTGTCACTAGCAGAAACAATAGCAAATTCGGAAAAATTAATAAAAAAAACAACGAAGAACATCATAAAAACATTTTTCCATAACCACTAGCATAATTAAGGGGATGTTTCGTTATGAGAATTAAAGATACGATTGAAAAAGTACCTGGTGGCTTGATGGTTGTTCCGTTATTATTAGGCGCTGCAATCAACACGATTGATCAATTACATTTGAATTTTATTACGAATGGTTTAAAATTTTTAGGCGCTCCAAAGACTGAAGAAGGACATTATGAGATGTTGCAAATTGGGGGATTTTCTCAGGATTTATTTAAAGATAGCGCACTCGTGTTAATTGCACTATTTATCTTTTGTGTGGGAAGCCAAATGAACTTAAAAATTGGTGGCAAAGCATTGAAAAAAGGTATGATATTAACATCAACGAAATATTTTTCAGGTTTAGGCGTTGGTCTTTTACTTGGAGCTATTTTCGATCCATGGACAGGGTTATTTGGTTTATCTACAATCGCAATTATTGCAGCAATGACCAATAGTAACAGCGGTATGTATGCTGCTCTAACAAGTGCCTATGGCAACCGCTCTGATATTGGTGGTTTATCTATATTAGCTATCAATGATGGCCCTTTACTTACATTAATTTCTTTAGGCTTTATCGGTACAAATTTTCCAGTCATTTCTTTCGTTTCTGTGTTATTACCACTCGCAATAGGCATGCTCTTAGGTAACTTAGATCCTAAAATCGCAGAATTTTTACGACCGGGAGAATCATTACTCATTCCCTTCTTCGCCTTTTCATTAGGAGCAGGAATGAATTTAGCCGAATTCTTTAATTTCTCAGTATTATCTGGTGGCCTCACATTAGCATTGCTTACATTTGTCTGTACTACTGTGACTGGCGTCATTGCTTTCAAACTCTTTAAAGAAAAAAGTGTCATAGGCCCTATTTCAGAATCTTCTACTGCAGGTAACGCCGTTTCCACACCTGCTGCGGTTGTCGCAGCTGCCTCAACTGCTTTAGCTAGTGGTAATTTGAGTCAAAGTGAATTTGCTATGATAGAAAAAGTAGCACCTATCGCGACAGCTCAAATTTCAGTTTCTGCTATTACTACGGCGATTTTATGTCCAATTGCTGTTATCATGGTAGATAAATACCAGAAGCGCAAAGGCATTGATGGCACCCAAGAACATTTCAAAACCAATCACAAAGCATTTTCTAAGATAAAACAAGCCACAAATACGGCCGATTATGAAAGCGCTTTAAATAAGAAGGAGGACTAACTTTGAAAACTACGATTTTATACGGCAAATCAAACGTTGAAGTTGACTTGCCGAAACAAAGTGTACTAATTGAACCCAAAAACATTGAGCCACTTGAAGACCATGTAACTGCGATACGCACAGCATTAAATAATCCAATTGGCTCCGAACCATTGCAAGACATGGTGAGTTCTGACCAAACTGTATCTATTGTTATTAGTGACATCACACGACCAACACCTAATCACATTCTTGTACCATTACTAATAGAAACATTAGCCCACGTACCTTTAGAAAATTTTGTAATTATCAATGGTACAGGTACACATCGCGATCAAACACGAGAAGAACTTGTACAAATGCTTGGTGAAGACATAGTAAGCAAAGTGAAAATTGTACATAATCATTGTAATGATAAGGATACACTTAAAAAAGTAGGCCATAGTCAATATGGTTGTGATGTCTACCTGAACAAAGATTATGTTGAATCTGACTTTAAAATTGTCACCGGTTTTATCGAGCCTCACTTCTTCGCTGGCTTCTCTGGTGGTCCTAAAGGGATTATGCCTGGCATTGCTGGCATAGAAACAATTATGACATTTCATAACGCTAAAATGATTGGCGATATACGTTCAACTTGGGGCAATATGCAAGATAATCCTGTGCAAAATATGACCCGGGAAATCAATGCAATGTGTAAACCAGACTTTATGCTCAACGTCACGTTGAATAAAGAAAAAGCGATTACCGAAGTATTCGCCGGTGAGTTATACGAAGCACATGATAAAGGATGTGAATATGCAAAAGCACATGCGATGTTCAAGTGTGATGAGCGTTTTGATGTCGTGATTGCTTCTAACTCAGGCTACCCTTTAGATCAAAACTTATATCAAACAGTTAAAGGCATGAGTGCAGCACATAAAGTAGTTAAAGAAGGTGGCAGCATTATTATGTTATCTGAATGTAGCGATGGCTACCCTAATCATGGCAATTATGCAGAGATACTAAAAATGGCTGACTCCCCTCAAGGGCTTGTCGACATGATCAGTGACCCTAACTTCGCGATGCTTGACCAATGGCAAGTACAAAAACAGGCTGTGATTCAAACTTTCGCTGATGTTTATTTATATTCTAAACTCAGTGACCAACAAACCAAAGATGCCATGTTGCATCCGGTTCATAATATTAATGAGACACTTAAAGCATTAGAAGATAAATATGGAAAAGATATGACGATAGGTGTTATGCCACTCGGACCACTTACTATCCCATACGTAGAATCATAATTTAGGAGGAATTATTATGTTAACTGAAGTATTAACTAAAGAACAACAATTAGAACGTGTATTAAAAAATATGAATCGTGTAATCGTCGCTTTTTCAGGAGGTGTAGATAGTAGCTTTGTATTAAAGAAAGCTATCGATGTACTCGGCACTGACAATGTAAAAGCAGTTATTGTAAAATCCGAATTATTTAGAAATGAAGAATTTGACCAAGCCCTTCGTTTAGGTGAATCACTAAATGCCAATGTGATAGAAACTGAAATTGAAGAATTAAAAGATCCAAATATAGTTGAAAACACACCAAGCAGTTGGTATTACAGTAAACGCTTATTATATTCAAAACTTGAAGACTTAAGAGTAAACTACAATTTCGACTATGTTCTCGATGGCATGATTATGGATGATTTAGATGACTTCAGACCTGGGCTCAAAGCAAGAACTGAATTCGGTGTTAGAAGTGTGCTACAAGAAGTTGAATTGTATAAATCTGAAATTAGAGAACTAAGTAAATCCAATGATCTACCTGTATGGAATAAGCCTGCATTATGTAGCTTGGCATCTCGAATTCCTTATGGTGAACCTTTAAATTTCACAAAGGTTAACAAAGTAAATGAAGCTGAAAAATTCATTTTAAGCTTAAACATTAATCATGTCAGAGTACGCTATCATAATAATATCGCAAGAATAGAAGTAGACGACACAGCTATCCCTGCAGTGCTTCAATATAAAAATCAAATCACACTTCGCTTGAAAGAACTTGGTTTTGATTATGTAACTATTGATTTAGAGGGATATCGTACAGGCAGCATGAATGAAGTCATCAATACACAAGATGAGATTTAACAAAATAAAGGTGGCATAACTATGACTGAAAACCAAGACCCAATAGAGTCATTACTTCTAGCGGTAAAAGAGAATGCGCTTTCCATTACAGAAGCAAAAGATAAATTGAGTCATTATGATGAATTAGGTTTTGCAAAAATTGATTTACACAGAACAAAACGACAAGGCTTTCCAGAAGTTATATTTGGGGAAGGAAAAACTGTAACGCAATTAGACGAAATCGTACACACATTAATAAAGCATGATGAAGTCATTTTAATTACTAGAATTGATCAAATTAAAGCAGATGATATCATCGCTAAATATCCACAACTTGAATACCATGAGACAGCACGTATCGTTTGTACACCTGTTAATAAAATTAATAAAACGGAACATTTTGCAGCGATTATTTGCGCCGGTACGTCTGATCTGCCAGTAGCCGAAGAAGCGGCTATTACAGCTGAAGTTATGGGTATTTCAGTACAACGTTTTTATGACGTAGGTGTTTCAGGCATCCATCGTCTTTTTGCACATATCGAAACAATTCGTCAAAGTAAGGTGTCCGTAGTTATCGCTGGTATGGAGGGCGCGCTATCTAGTGTTGTTGCCGGTTTAGTTGATCACCCAGTCTTTTCAATACCTACGAGCGTTGGTTACGGCGCCAATTTAGATGGCGTTACCACGCTATTATCTATGGTTAATTCTTGTGCACCTGGTACGAGTGTGCTCAACATTGATAATGGATTTGGCGGTGGCTATAATGCCGCAATGATTATAAAAATGATCGAAAATGCTTAGAACGGAGTGAAACATTATGTCCAAAGCGATTTATCTTGATTGTCACGCTGGTATTGCTGGAGATATGTTATTGTCTTCACTTGTAGATTTAGGTGCGGATGTCACCTTTATTGAATCACAATTAAAAACATTACCGCTCAATCATTTCAAACTCGACTTCTCAACTCAAAACAAACAAGGCATTCAAGCCATGTCACTTAACATTGATTTCGAAGAAGCGCACCATCATAGAAAAGCATCAGATATCTTTAAGATGATCAAAGAGAGTAGCTTGCCAAGCAGAGTAAAGGATCGAAGCCTCAGGGTATTTGACGTGATTGCACACGCAGAAGCTAAAATTCACGGTATGTCTGTTGAAGATGTTCACTTTCATGAAGTTGGTGCTATGGACTCTATCATTGATATTATTGGCGGATGTCTTGCACTAGAAGATTTAGCTATAGATGAACTCTATGCCTCGCCTATTCCAACTGGTAACGGGAAAATCAATATCGCACACGGTGTCTATCCAGTGCCTGCCCCAGCTACTGCTGAAATACTCAAAGGCATCCCGCTTGCTTCATTTGATGTTAACAGTGAATTGACAACACCGACTGGCGCTGGTTTTATTAAAGCATTGGTTTCGGAAATCGGCCCTTTACCTGCAGTAACCATGGAGCAAATCGGTTATGGTTGTGGCACAAAAGATTTCGATTTTCCCAATGTTTTACGAACAATTCAATATACAGTAAAAGAAAACACGCCGACACAAGTCCAAGTGATAGTGTGCCAGATTGATGATATGACACCAGAGATGCTTGGTTTCTTTATAGAACAAGTACTGGATGACGGTGCGTTAGATGCTTACTTTACTCCAATTACGATGAAGAAAAGTAGGCCCGCCACACAACTTACAGTGATTAGTAAAATTGACGACGCACAATACTTTGAAGACTATATACTTAAAAATACAACCTCTTTAGGTGTAAGAAGTTATGCAGTCAATCGCAAAATTCTCCATCGCCAGTTTCAAACAATTCACACAAAGTATGGTGCTATATTAGTGAAAATAGGCATGATGCATAATAAAATTATCAAAGCGAAACCAGAATTTGAAGATGTAAAAAATGCAGCAATTCAATCTGGCAAGTCTTTCTCAACTGTTTACAATGAAATACAGCATGAAGTTTATAACCACATTAAAATAGACGAATAAAATAACCTAGCACGAGCCAAAGACTACAGGCTGAGGCTGTCCGCGGAAAGCGTGCACAAAAGACTGCTCCAAAATTATACGGACACAACGTAAAATCAAACATGCATTCAATTACTAACTATAGTCTTCAATTATTAGTAATTGAAAACATAATTCATGTTATTTTGCTGTTAAATCAAAGCAGTGATTTGGGCTGACTCCAGCGGGGAAAGCACGCGCCGAAGACTACAGGCTGAGGCTGTGCCCGCGGAAAGCATGCACAAAAGACTGCTCCAAAATCAAAAACTCAACAGACAGCATAAAATCCAGCACTCACACTTAAGTGAAGTACTGGATTTTTTATTGCTTAAATTATTTTAGAGAAGGACCTACTTTAATATTTGCACTATCTAATGCAAGTTCAAGTACTTCAATAACTTGAATACTATGTTCTAATTTTTCTTCTGCTAAATCGAAATTTTTATCATTAATAATCTGAACCATCTTCACAAATTCTTCGTACATACGATGTTTTTGTTGATTAACTTGATATGATTGCGTACCACCTTGGTTAAATGTTAGATCAAACGCTTTTAGCTCATTTGTTGGACCTTTAATATGAATTGTTGCATTTTCACCTTGTATGTACGACTGATTGTCAGAACTAGAGTCTTTTGCACCAATACAAACAACTTTCATTTCATCATAATCAAGATTTAAGATGCCAGATGTATCAATATCGTTTTTAACGTTAGCAAAATAAGCAACACCTTTAGGCATACCGAAGAGCCCAACTGCTAAATGGATATTGTATACATTGATATCCATGAGTGCGCCTCCACCCTTCTCAGGATCGAAAGCAGGTTGAATGATGCCTTTTTTGAAATTATCATATCTTGAAGAGTACTGTGAATAATTAAATTGGGCTATTTTACAAGTCCCTATTTCACTCATAGATTGTTTCAATACATCATAATTACTCAAATAAAGGTTAGTAATAGCTTCGATAATAATAACGTTATGCGCTTCAGCCAATGCTTTTAATGTTGTTAATTCTTCTTTAGTTAAAGTAAATGGTTTTTCACATATTACATGCTTCTGTTGCTCAATTGCTTTGCGTGCATAATCAAAGTGCAGATGATTTGGTACAGCTAAATAAATCGTATCCATATCTTCATCTTGAAGAAACTGATTATAGTCTGTAAAAATTGTTTCAATATTAAATTGTTTTTGTAAACTTTCTACATTTTCTGGATTTCTTCCTGTTGAAACAATGCTATGAAACTCAATGTCTGAAATTTCTTCCATCACTGGTAATGCTTCTTTGACGATCTTGCCCGCCCCTACGATACCTAATTTCATGTTTGTCTCTCCTTCTCACTTAATCTAAATGATGATGTATTATCACTTGGTGCAATATTAAATTATTGATAGCTATTTTAAAATCCATTCAATATACCATTATATTTGAATTCATCATGCAATTCAAAAACTACAGCCTTGATACAATTCGTATTTTGTTTTGAAAATCTCACTAGTGGTATACAATTAGTATAAAGGTATAACATAAAATCATTTTTTATATTCTTTAAATAAAGGAGGCATTTTTGTGTCCATATTTTATTTTTTAATATTTATAGTAATCGTTTTAATTATCTATTTCATTTTCCGAAAAAATTATAAAAAGGAAGCTGCAGTTAATAAAAGAAAACGTAAACGCGAAAAAAGAGTAGAAAACTATATTAACGAAGCTTTTCAAATAGAAAATTTAGAAGATGTTAAAGAAAGTAAAACAACAATTGCTTTGGTTTATCCTAAAGAAACATTAGATGTTGAACCTGAACAAGTCGTACAAGTAGAAAATCAAAGTGAAGAAAAAGTCGTAACAGAATTTGAAATGCCTGAAGGTATTAAAAGAGAAGAACTATATGACTTTTCTCTTAAACACACTAAATTTTATATCGCACATGATCGTTATGAACGTCTTAAAACGGTCGATGAAAATGAAAAAACAAATAGTGGCATTATAAAATAATTCAATTATTAAAGGAGTATGTATATGACACCAATTGTTAAAGCTTATTCAAATGACGAAGATATTGAAATTAATATCAACACATTGAAAGATCAAAAAATTAATGCAAAAGACATTTATGTTCTATCTCATGATGCCGATCATACAGCACGCATCGTGAAAAATACAGAAGTCTCTGGCATTGATTACAATCGTTCCGATGTTGGCGAAAAAGAACCAAAACAAGGTGATCAACTAAGAGATAAGTTACAAATTCTTGGCGTTTCTGAAAGTGATGCACAAGATTACGAAGAACTTATGGATCAAGGTAATGTACTACTCATTGTTACAGATCAACGTGCAGCAAACGTACTCTAAATTTAAATTAATTAGCTAAACTAATGCACCCCGCATTCTTTTAATTAGGATGCGGGGTGCATTATATCTTTTATACATATTGATTATAATTGATTAAAGTTATTTTCTTGGAGATCTGTAATTTTAGCAATTTCTACTTTTTGGTCTTTAGGCTCCAATACATGTAAATACTGTGCATCGTCGTTATCTTCAATTTTCTTTACAGTAATACGGTCATGTTCTATAGTTTCGATAATTATTTCTGAATGCTTATCTAGCGCTTCTTTAATATGTTGCTTATCCATGCTACAACCTCCTTAAGTAAAAGCTAATTGTATTTCGAATCTCTTCATCTTTTACCCTTAAGCTATTTTTCAAATCAAAGAAAACATAATAAACTGCTTTTCCTTTTTAATATATTCATTTGTAAAATCATGAAATGGCGTGATGACCAACTTGTATATAATAATTAAAGCTGAGACATGTATTTATGTCCCAGCCTTGATAATCAATTATCATTAACTTAATATTACATCTACTAATTCTTCTGCAGTGGCTTTACCGAAATAATATGTAATGTCTATTTCACTTAAAGCCTTTAATAAATCCTCTTTGACTACACGTACGTCTTTGAGTTGTTCTTCAACGTCTTTAATGTCGCCTTGCCCAAAGAAATCTCCATAAATACGACATGCTGAAATACGTCCTTTTTCTACAGAAAGAGAGACATCAATCGTGCCTGCCGCTAATCTCGCGTCTCTATTATATTCATAGCGTGGGGAACCACCAAAATTCCATTCCCAATTTTTATATTTTGAGGCTAGCATTTCATCAACGGCTTCCCAATCTGCATCAGTTAATTCATAACGCTTTGCGTCATTCGTATCATCAATGCCTAAAATCTCTTTAACCATCAAATCTTTAAATTCATGGATCGTTACATTTTGATATTCTGGTGCCAAATATTCACGAATATTGCCTACACGTGATCTTACAGATTTAATACCTTTGGATTCTATCTTTTTACGATTCGGCTTCAATACTTTAACCATAGGTTCATAATCTACATCCAATAATAAAGAATAGCCACCATAGATACGTCCCTTAATCAAAGTCATTGCCGCCCCAGATACTTTTTTATCGTGAATGGCTAAATCATTACGTCCACTTTGCACAGCTTCTGTTGCACCCAGTTGATGTAAAGCCTGTATACCTGGTTCGTAAAAGCGTTTGAAATTACCATAAATTGTATCGTCTTTTTCTAAAATACAACACATATTCACTGCACCACTGTCTACATAAACTGCGCCACCACCTGTATCACGACGAACGACTTGAATACCATGTTCGTCTAAATAATCTTGGTTAATTTCTACCGCAGTATTTTGAAAACGACCTATCTCCACTTTTGGATCACAGATATACGGAAATAAGATATCCTCATTTAAAAATATATTTTGGCTAACGTGAATTTGCATTGCTAATGCAACTGCACCATCTGTTATATATTCGCCATTGCGAATAGGTTCAATTAAGTACATATTGTTCTCCTATATAGTTAATTTTTTGTTGGCTTCTATCATGAGTGTTGAAATATCTTCAGTTAGATGTATTGTTCTATCTCGAATATTCTCTGGAATACGATATGCTTTCTTATTCATTGTCATAAATAAGGCATTTGGATTATGTCGTGTCATGCGTTGAAAAGGTTGTTTCACATATTGTGGTGTCGTATAACCGATACCTATTTCTAGATATAATACTTTATCTTCTTTATGTGCCTCAAGGAACTGATTGTAGCGAGATAACTGCGCATGAAAATCTGCATCCTCTACCATACCAACCTGTGCTTTTCGCTTATTAATTTCCATCGGCGCATCACATTTAGGGCAATGCGGCAAGAGTTCTCGTGGCACTTCCATATGCTCTTGTTCTGCAATCATTTGACGTATTGCAGCATCATCACGATAAGTCTGCGCATGACAATGTTGACTACATTGCCACAAGATGTACTCTCCTTGAATATGAAAAACTTTATCCAAATCAAAATCTGCCACTGCAAATGCATTATCTGCATTCGTCGTGATGATATGATAATCTTTATGACTTAAAATTTGATTAAGCGCAGTATAAGATGCGCCTACAGGTTGGTCTAAATAATTCAGCGCAACAAATCGACTTTGAAATGCCCAATACTCCTGCCAACTTTCGAATGTATGAAGACTTGCTTGTAACATATCAAAGAAACCGTATTTTTTAATAAAATCCGGGAAATTTTGTGTGAAACGTTCACCTATATACGTAAACCCGTCTGATGCTGACATACCCGCGCCTATCCCAACTACAACTGCTTCCGCTTCATTTAAAGCATCTGCTAATATATCGGATTGTCGATCATAATTTGTAGTTAAGACATCCCAAGTTGATTCAGTCATAATGTTTCAGTCCTTCCTTATACAATGCAGCATCTTTATCTGTAAATACATTGAAAATCACACTTATATCAGAATGATGTTCTTGTTTATAATGCATTACAGTCGAAATTGCTATCTGTGTTGCCTCATCTTGAGGGAAACCAAATACGCCTGTTGAAATACAACAAAAAGCAATACTTGATAAGTTTTGCTGATCCGCAAGTTCGAGACAACTTCGATACGAGCGCGCAAGTAAATCACGGTTCATTTGTGACACCGGTGTCTTACGAATTTGTGGTCCCACTGTATGAATGACATATTGAGCAGGCAAGTTATAACCAGGGGTAATTTTTGCTTTACCAACACCTTCACGTCTACCTTGTTTATCTATTAAATCTGCACAAGCTAAACGTAACTGGACGCCTGCTTTAGTATGGATGATATTATCGATACAGTTATGATTCGGCTCAAAACAGCCTAACAGCTTACTGTTAGCCGCATTTACAATGGCGTCTACCTCAAGCTGCGTGATATCACCTTGCCATAAATATATATCGTTATTGAGATATGGGGTTAATGATGTTAGCGACGTAACTTGTTGCGCATTGTAATTTTTTAAAAATGCATCTTGCATCTCAATAAAATCTGCTGCAATCGGTGTTGCTGGCCTTACATTTACTAACCCTCGAAACATTTCGAAACGTTCTGCTTCCGTATCAGGTAAGTCTGCAATGGCACCGTCATGTGTCTCTTGCCACAAATACTCAATCAAATACGCTAAACGTTCTGTTTGTTGCATAATTTATGCCTCAGGAAGTGCATTAAATGCTGCTTCGTCAACATTTTCTAATTTAACCAACCAATTTTCTTCAGCTTTTTCAGAATTTAAAAGCGTTGGTTCATCTTCAGCTTTTGTATTACGTGCAACAATTTTACCTGCTAATGGTGATTGAACGTCTAATACTGTTTTAGAAGCTTCAATACTAACGATTTCGTCGTCGACTTTAATATCGTCTCCACCCATAAATTCAACATAACCTACTGTTCCTACATCATCTTGTAATTCAGGTGTCATACTGTATACATACTGTTCTCCAACTTTTTCTACCCATAAATAATTTGCTAATTTTTTCATAAAATATCTTCCTTTCTCCAACTTGTTATAAATATATTTGCGCGAGTAATTCGATTGTACGACAGCATTGCGCTATGTCTGGGATCAAAGGTACAACCATCACTTCGTCAGCATTAAATGTTTGAATCATTGTGTCTATTTGTTTTTTTGCACTTTCTTTTGTACCTACAATTATACGAGCACGGCTTTGAGTAATCAAACGTTCATCTCTTTCAGAACGTTGATACAATCTTGCAGTTTCGATAGAAGGCAGGTGCTCAAATTCGGCAAATTGTTGTTTACCTAATAGCCATACGTCTAACGCTTGTGCCAGTGCTTCGGCTTCTGATGCTGTATCAGCAACTGCAACAAATGTAGTGAGCATAACAGTAGGCTTCATATTTAATGCCGTAGGTTTAAAGGCTTCTCTATAAGCTTGCACACTACTTTCAGCTTTTTTAATTGCTTTTTCATTAGGTAATAAAAAAGTCCCTAGTGTGTAGCCTATGCCTTGACGTCCTGCCATTTGTGCTGATGATACACTCGTACTTAACAGCCACATTTGAGGCATCGTCGTCACACGAGGTTGTGCGAATACTTGTTTAAAACGTTGCTCTGGTTCATGCTCCGTTAGATAGTGTCGCACATCCGTAATAGACTGCTCGTAGTCTAAGAAATGTGTTTTCGTTTCATTCATAGCTTGTTTTACACTGGGTGTACCAGAATTATTACCGATACCTAAGTCTACACGGTCTGGGTAAAATGCTTCTAATAATCGAAAGTTTTCTGCCACTTTAAACGGGCTGTAATGTGGTAACATTACTCCACCTGAACCGAGTCGAATTTGCTTCGTCTTTGCCAGTAATTGCATCATCAATAATTCTGGGCTGCTACATGCAAATGCTGGTACATTATGATGTTCCGTCATCCAAAAGCGCTTATAACCAAGATCGTCTGCTAATTGTGCTAAGCGTACTGTGTCTTGTAAGGCATCTTGTGCTGACTTGCCTTCATCTATCACAGCATAGTCTAAAATATTCAATTGAACCACGTGTGTGACCACCTCCACCGGTACTGAGCTTATATACTTTATTTGGGCTTATCATGTAAGCACTTTCGCTTGAGTGTATATCGTAACTCCGTTATGCTAAATTCCATGTACAAAGCTTGGCACACGTTACTGCAAAACATGTTCCCATTTTAAATTACTCTCACTCTCTAGGATAACTGATATAGAAAATTTTTGTTACATTTTGCTTGAAAAAATCACCATAATTTTTATTTAATTGACCACTATATCCTATTAGTGTTAATTTGAAATTACATATTACAACGAAGATAGAGGTTATAGTTATGAAAACTCATTATCAAGCATTATTCGAACCATTAACATTACCCAATGGCGTCGTCTTCAATAACCGTTTTGTGCTATCACCTATGACTACGAATTCCTCAACACAAGACGGTCATATTACCGAGCAAGACCTACTTTATGCACAACGTCGGGCACACGCTGCGCCCCTACAAGTAACAGGTGCAGCCTATATTGAACCTCATGGTCAATTATTTGAATATGGTTTTAGCATCACTGATGACAGTTGTATACCTGGTTTGAAAAAATTAGCAACTGCAATGAAAAAAAATGGCAATAAAGCCATTTTACAACTGACACATGCAGGCCGATTTTCAAATCAAGCCATCTTAAATTATGGCCAAGTTTATGGCCCAAGCCCTATGTCTTTAAATGTCCCTATTCAACATGATGTTCTAGCTATGTCTGTAGATAAAATTACCTCTGTAACGCGTCAATATGCCGAGGCAACTTCTCGTGCTATACAAGCTGGTTTTGATGGTGTAGAAGTTTCAGCTGCCCAACGCTTACTTATACAAACATTTTTCTCTACTTTTTCTAACCAACGAACAGATCAATATGGAAATCAAAATTTGGAAAATCGTGCACGTATCGGGTTGGAAATACTAGCTGCTGTACAAGATGTCATTGATAAAGAAGCACCACCACAATTTATTTTAGGCTATCGCGCTACACCTGAGGAAACACGAGGTAGTGATGTCGGTTATACAATAGACGAATTCAACGAACATCTGGATTGGGTATTAGATACAGCGAATGTGCAATATTTAGCAATTGCAAGTTGGGGGCGTCAAATTTATCAAAATAAAGTCCGTTCTGACGGCAAGCACACAGGACAATATGTCAATGCTGTCGTCCATGATTACCTTGATGGTAGAATTCCTGTCATCGCTAGTGGTGGTATTAATTCACCTGAAAGTGCGCTCGATGCCTTACAACATGCAGATATGGTAGGAATGTCGTCTCCATTTGTGACAGAGCCAGATTTTGTCTTAAAATTACAAGAAAATCGCCCAGAGGATATTGATTTACATGTAACAATAGACGATATTGATGAACTCGCGATTCCATACGCAGCTTTTAAAGATATCGTTAAAATGATGGACTACGGCGAAGGTTTAAAAAAAGAAACCCGTGACGAGTTACGTAAACTTGAAACAAACTATGATCAAGTAGACTATAAAGCAATAGAAAAAGACTAATTTTAGATACTGACAAACTGAGCAGATAATACACCTTAGTTTGTCTTTTTTATATCACGTGATTGCTTTGTAAAAATGAATTAATATCTCAAAATATGTAAAAAGCATTGGACCGTATCATGTCCAATGCTTTCTTGTTAGGTTTTATGTGAATTTAACCATTTTGTTTGGCAAATGCTTGGCCAATTGCATTTAATTTATGTGGTGCATCATGTACTGCCATCTTCACTTCAACTAGGTGCATCATGTCTGGTTGTGCCTCTATTTCGAAGAATGTATTTTGTAGTGTCTCACTTGTTGTCACATCGTGTACGATGACTTCATCTTTCCCACCGAAGACTGTTGGTAATAATTTATAATCCCACATTTTAATATCATTGTATGGCTCATTTTCTCCGTGAATTTTACGTTCAACTGTATAACCATCATTATTAATAACAAAAATAATCGGTTTGATTTGCGCTCTGATCATCGAAGACATTTCTTGTACTGTTAATTGTAGAGATCCATCTCCAATTAGCAATAAATTTCTGCGCTGTGTATTTGCCATTTGTGTGCCCAGTGTCGCTGGTAGTGTATAGCCGATTGAACCCCATAAAGGCTGTCCTATAAATGTATTGTTACTATATAACGCTAAATCATAAGCACCAAAGAATGATGTGCCTTGTTCAGCTAATATCACGTCATCTTGTTTAATAAAATCTTGCATCATTTTAAAATAAGTTGCTTGAGATAAAGGATCTCCATTCAAATCGTATTGATTTTCTTCAGGACGTTGAAATTGAGGGAACGTTGTGTCATTAACGTAATTAATTGTATTTAAGCCATCCAATAAATCGATCAGTGCGACTCCCATATCTTTCGTTTCATTCATTTTGAAATGACGATGATTAATCATAACGACATCATCAATATCAAATTGATATGAATATCCTGCAGTTGCTGAATCTGTTAATTTCGCTCCAATATTTAAAATTGCATCACTTTGATCCACGTAATTTCTAATATCTTCTTCTGCTAGTGAGCCATCATAAATACCCATGTAATATGGGTTTTCCTCATTAAAAGCACCTTTGCCTAGTGATAGTTGTGCTACAGGAATATGCGTTTGATTCACAAATTGCTCAAGCTTTTCATGTAAATCAAAACTATTAATCTCGTGGCCGGTAATTATGACTGGTTTATCTGCACTTTGTAACTTTTCTTTAATCATGTTCACATACTTAGCAACATCCATCTCCTGATGTTGCGGCAATTCAAACGGTTGGTCTACTTCAATTTCTACGCTTGCTACGTCAATTGGTAAATGTATATGCACTGGACGTTTTTCAGTTAGTGCTGCTTCAATTACTCTAGGTATTTCTACTAGGGCATTTTCAGGCGTAAGATACGCTTGTGTCGTTGTAATCGGCTCATACATTTTTCTATAGTCATCAAAATTCCCTTCTCCTAAGGAATGATGGACATATTTCCCTGCATTTTCTACTGCTCTTGTAGGCGCACCGGTAATTTGAATAACCGGAACACGTTCAGCATATGCGCCAGCAATACCGTTAACAGCACTGAGTTCTCCTACACCAAATGTTGTTACCATTGCACTCATCCCTTTTAAGCGCGCATAGCCATCAGCCGCATAACTAGCATTTAATTCATTTGTGTTACCAACCCACTCTATGTCATCACGACGAATAATATCATCTAGAAAAGTAAGGTTAAAGTCACCTGGCACACCAAATACTTTATCAACGCCAACAGCACTGATACAGTCCATTAAATATTGTCCTATACGTTTTTTCATTCATCATTTCCCCTTTTTTATCCATCTCTATTACACTACAAACTTAACTTAATTAAGATGAAAGGTCAATGATGTTGACTTTATTTTTCGCTATTTTTTATATGTTAATTCTAACTGATGAATCATATGTGTCAGCATTTCATTATTCGGCGTCGCCACACCACAGGCTTTACCGTATGTAACAATTTGTCCATTTAAATAATCTATTTCTGTTAGACGCCCTTTATATAAATCTTGATGCATCGATGGATAATGTAAGCCTTGTGATTCAATTGGATAAGCAGCTTCAATTTTGTTAATTAAATTTTCAAAATTGAGTTCTAATCCACGGGCTTTTGCTACAGCTACAATTTCTTCAATAATAGGAATAACCATTTGTCGTGCTTGTTCATATTGTGAAAATTGGTTTATTGTTTTATCTAAAATCGTACATAATGGATTCAATACACTGTTCAATGTGGCTTTTGACCATATAGATTCAAAGACGTTGTCACTGATCGTAGAATTTAATTTTGCATTATTAAAAATTGCATTAATCGCTTCTGTACGATAGTCTTCGCCACCGTCTGCACGTTGCAGTTCTATTGTTCCTGTACCTTCTAATAGTATTTGTCCAGGGCCTCTTAATCCTGCTGTCCACATCGTGACTGCTAAAAATATTTGTGATTTCGGTATAATTTTGGCAAAACGTTCTTCATGTCCTAAGCCATTCATCATTGTTAATACCGCCGTCGTTTCTTTAATCGCATTAGCTTCATTCAACGCCTCGATCATTGCTTCTGAATCCATCGCTTTTGTTAAAATGATAATCAAATCATATTGTTCATCGATTTGTTCTGGCAACTGCGCTTTGATATTAATATGATATGTTTCCTTTTCTGTTTGTATATTCAAGCCATGTTGCTGAATATTCGTAATGTGTTCTGTCCAATAATCTATTAAAGTTACATCATATCCTGCTTCGGCAATTTGCGTTCCAACACGACCACCCATTGCTCCGGCCCCTGCAATTGCTATCTTAACCATATAACCATCCTCTTCTTTATTTCATAATAGTAATTCAACAAGTTAATTACATTATTTGTAGTTAGAAATTGTTTAATATTTAAATGACATAAAGTGATTTGTATAATTTAGTCTTTCTTATTCTCGTCTTTTAAATATTTCACTTCTTGGAATCCTGTACGATAAGAAGCAAATTCTTCCATTATCGCATACCAATCATTGCCTACTTTTTTCTGTATATTTTGAAATAAATCGTTTTGCGTTTTATTAAGTTCTTGTACTAATTTTTTTCCTTTTTCTGTGGGGTACAAAGCTTTAATACGTTTATCCGCTTCAGTGGGTTGTTCAGTGATATATGCCTCATCTTTTAATTTTTTCAACGTTGCATGACTGCCTTGTTTAGAAATCTCTAAACTTTTCAATAAATCTTTTATTGTAATTCCAGGTACTTTTTCGATAAAAAACAAGAACCTATGATGTTGTCTGTTTAAGCCATATGCTTCAATAATTTCATCTGCTGTATTTATAAACGTTTTGTAAGCAAAATAAAATAACAAATTCTCATAATCATTATTATTACCTTCCATTATTCACATTCCTTTTTTATAATTTTTAGCGCATCAGCGGGGGTTACTAATTAATGTATTGATAACACTTCAGTCGAACTCTACAAGTGCTTTAAATGTGGCTCCAATAATCCGGAAAGCTCTCCTACTAAAGTATCTATATCACATGGTTTTGATTCTTCAATCCACCATATAATAACGCCTACTACAGCAGAGGATAAAAACTGGGCAGTAATTTCACTGTTTTGTTTATTTATGGTGTCTCGCATTTTCTTTGATAATGTTTGCTTAAGCATATTAAGATCTGATTTCTTAACCAAAGTTTTCAAAATATCGTACTGATCGTCAATTACGTACATGACTTCACGCAAGGTTTCTTTATTATCTCCTGATTCTGCAAGATAAAGATTGCATTTATCCACTGCTGCACCCAAAATATAATCAATTGCATGGTCTAAAATGTCGTACTTATCTATAAAATTCAAATAAATGGTGCCTCTATTTATATTGGCATGTTGAGCAATATCATTCATTGATATTTTATCAAAGTCTTTTTCTCTAATCAGTTCAACAAAGCTACGAATAATAAGTTTTTGGGATTTTTCTTTTCGTTTATCCATTTTAACTCCTTTTAATATCAACAATTTTAAATATTTGTTCATTAAACATCAACAAGGTTGTATTGTTCATTGAGTTTAAATCTTATTAATGATAACTTCAAGTTATTAAACAATTGTTCAATAATCAAACTGGAGTGATAATGATATGAAAATTTTAATATATGGTGCAGGTGTACAGGGGCAATTTTTAGCTCACGCACTAAATACCAAAGATAATGACATTACAATGTTTGCACGTGGAAAAACTTTAGAGCACTTGAATCAAAAAGGTTTAAAACTTAAGCATTCATTGCAAAGGAAGACGACAAATGAACCTATAACAACGATAAGTACACTTTCAGAACATGATATTTATGATGTTATTTTTGTAACTATGAAGTATTCAGATTTTTACAATGTTGTACCAACACTAGCTCAAAACAAAAGTGAAAACATTATTTTCATTGGAAATAACATGAACCCTAAATTACTACAAAACACATTAACGCAACAGAGTAATCACCCTAAGCATATCACTTTCGGCTTTTTAATGACTGGTGGTTCAAGAGAAGCAAGTCATACTAATATTTTAAGATTTAATGCTGGAGAACTCAAAGTAGGTAACATGTATGGAGAAATTACTTTTTCAGACAAACTGAATTCAATATTTAAAAATGCAAAAATCAAACTAACTTATGAGCAGAACTTTGAAGATTGGTTGGTGTCACACGCTGCTTTAGTATTACCGTTAAACATGCTATTTATTCTAAAACAAAACCAAAATACTAGCGCGCATACGTTAACCAAAGAAACGATAGCTGCTTTTAATGAACTACATCAATTATTAGAACACAAAGGCCATACTATAAGACCAAAAGCACAGTCTGTTATTTTGAAAAATTTCAAAGGATTATCCAATATAGTATTAAAAACAATTATGAACATTGGACTCATCAATCAAACACAAGGTTCTTTTAAAGAGCTTGAAGCACTTTATAACGATGTTAAAGTACTCAATCAAAATACAGCACTAACTACAAGTCATCTAGACGCTCTATTTGAAACGAGCAAATCCTTCAGTTAAAACGACTCAATTCAGTGCAGTTAAAAAGGAGTGGGTATACGAAATTAAATTTTGATTTCGTATACCCACTCCCACTATGCTGACTAGATGATAGGTTTGTTCTTTAATTTAGGTTATTTTATTTCAATTGTACGTTTCTTTAGAAATGAAGCATATCCTAAAATTACGTAAATCACAGTCACGATTGCAAATATTACTTCAAATATCGTTACAAAATACAGCACATTTTGTACTTTATAAGGTAAAGTTTCAATTTCAAGTAAGTTATATAGTGATGTTGCTGTTGTCACCCACGGAAAGGTTAATGCTGAAAATGAAAATCTAAAATTCAACTTATATAATTTCGGTATAAATGTTAATGAGTATATAAATATGAGTTGAGAGATAATCAACATTGGTATAATGTAAAACAGTTGTGTATGTTCTACACTTAATAAATAACCATTTAAACAAAGCGAAGCTGGCGCTGCTATGATGATTGTCATAGGAAATTGATTTTCGTTATATAATCGCCACGTCTTTTTGAATAGTACGATACATATCAATATTAAAAAACATAACGTCGCTATATACACAATCAATTCACCAAAGAATGGCGAAAAATCTTCAGCAGTTTCTGAAATAACACCAATCCCCACAAATGTAACAAACCAACTGGTACTCGGAACGATGTGTTCATTTTTATGTAAATAAATATGGTAATAAATAAACAAACCAATAATAACAAACTGCAGTATTACAACGAGCCACCACAACCAGATTATGATTTCCCAGGTAATATTGAGTTGGTGGTATAAGATATAAAGTAATGTCAGAAATGTCATGGTTATCGTAGGAAAAGTTGCACATATATTGCGATCAGATAATTCTTTCAACACAATTCTAGGAAATTGTATGCATTTTAGTATAAATAACCCCACCACAATAACACTAATAATTAAAAATATTGTAGCTAAAACATTTCGTTCCATAATGTATAAAAGATTACTTAACGCTGAAATACCTAGTGCTAAGCCACAAATAGCAGTCGGTATTACACTTATAAATTTTCGAAACATATCATTTATTAATCCTTTTTTATTTATATTTGAATATTATATACATAGTAACTATACTATTTTATCGAACTCCAAGCGTTAAATCTGTTTATATTGCTTTGAAAACCGATATTATTCATCTTGTTTATCAAATAAATTTTAGCACTAATATATGACAGATAATACCTCATTGGGAATAATTTTTTATATAACAAGCAGCCCACTTTTATTCATTATGGACTGCTTTACTTTATCTTCATTACAGTTGTATATTAATCTTCAATAATGTCTAATCCATCTTTCCGTAATTGTTCTAATCCTTTTAACATTTGTTCAATATCATCATTGGAGTGTCGTTCCCATGTAGCTAATTTTGCTACAATTCTCAAAGGTTCCGTCGAGCGATATGAGCGGGTAGGGTTACCAGGAAATTTTTTATCTGTGACATTAGGATCATTTTCAAATGCCCCCATGGGTTCAATAATATAAATATGTTCTTGTGCCGGTTCGTCAGCTAACGCAGCTGCAAGTTCGGCCCCCCACTTAGCTGTGTCTAAAGCGCCAGTAAAATAAATATGGTTCATTTTACGATTTTGATAATTAGAAATACGTTGAGTTTGTAGTAAATCACCTATTTGTAATTCAACCTTTGTCCCATGAAAAAATGGTCCTTGATCCAACACTTCTTTTTGTTCTACCATTGTTCAACACTCCTTCTTCCTCTAAGCTATTCACCAGTATAAACCGCTAAACAATAAAGAAGTAGTCTATAATAATATTATTATTTAATGTATAATTAAGACAAAGGACATCTTATTTTAAATCATATTGATAAAAAAGAGGCGGAAGGAAATCAAAATTCGAAATTTGGTTTCCTCTGCCCACCCCACAAGTACGATTCTATAATCTTTCTAAATGAATCATTTCATCTGCTTTGTCTGTAAAAATGCCATCGACGCCCCAATTCGCTAATTGGTTTGCACGCAATTGCTTATTTACTGTCCACACATTTAACACATATCCAGCATTTTTGATTTTTTTAACACGTGCTTGCGTCAATTTAGCATCTTCAATATTCACTATTTTCGAACCACAATAATCTAATAGCGTTCTCCAATCATCACCAAAAGCTGCAGATTTAAATATGACAGCTCTCTCATAGTCTGGCATGAACTGCTCTGCCAATTTCACTAAAACTAAATTAAAGCTTGATATCAATACTTTTAATTCCACATCTAAATCTTTTAATTTATCTGCAACTTGTTTAATCATACTTTCTGATAGTACTGTGCCATTCGGACCTGTAACGCCCTTCAATTCAATATTCAAGTTCATATCATAGGCATTTGCCAATTCAATTACTTCATCAAACGTAGGTAGTTTTTCTGCTTCAAATTCTGTTCCAAACCAGCTACCTGCTGATGTATCTTTGATGTCGTCATAATTTAATTGTGTCACTTCTCCTACCATATTCGTTGTTCTATCTAAAAAATCATCATGAATTAAAATCAACTGTTCATCTTTAGTAATCGCTACATCTAACTCAATCCATTTTAATCCAGGCGTATTTCCAGCTTCTTTATAAGATGCGAGCGTATTTTCTGGCGCTTTACTTGGTAAACCTCTATGTCCATAAACAGTAAACATACCATCATCCTCTTCAATTTAAATTTAATGCAAGTATGATATGGTCTCAAAGATATTTCAAATATTCTTTGTTAATTCTGCATATTAATATAAAAAAACGTCCTTGAATTCTATAACAGAATTTCAAGAACGTTTTATTTTATCATCTTAATTTATGCTTTTGAGTTTACGTATGAAGTTGGGTCTACTGAATAACCGTTACCAATTCCGCCTTCCATGCGTTGGAAGTGTAAATGTGGTGCAGTAGAGTTACCAGTGCTACCTGATTCACCGATTTGTTGTCCTTCTTTAACTTGGTCACCTTTTTGAACGTTTAATGAATTCATGTGCATATACCATTGATAGTTGTCACTATTTTGTTCTTGGATTGTAACTTGGTTTCCGCCACCATAATCACTCCAACCACTTTGTACAACAGTACCATCTGCTAATGAATATACTGGCGTATTTTCATCCATTGCATAGTCGACACCGTAATGTGCGCCGCCACCATGATATTGACCATATGGTTGCATTTGACTATTAGTTGTTAACCAGTTTGATGAACTTGTGCTGTTATTATTGTTTGATGATGTATTATTGTTTGAAGCTTCTGATGTGTTCGTGCTGTTATTGTTGTTTGAAGCTTCTGATGAAGGTGCCGCTTCTTGTTGTCCTTCATTAGAACTATTTGTGTTTGTTGATTCTGTAGCAGGTGTATTTGTTGTGTTCTCTACGTTGTTTGACGTTGCATTTTGTTTCACATCTTCAACACCATTACCGTCATTGCGTGTATAACTACTTTCATAGTTTTCGTTTGATGATGTGTTATTTTGTGTATAAGATGCGTTGTCGTTAGTTGTTGTGCTTTGTTCTTGTGATGAAGTTTGAGCAGAAACTTCATTATTAGAACTTTGTGGTGCTTCTTGTGATTGCGCTGGTGCTTCATTTACATCGTAGCCACTCTGTTGAACAGCTTCATGACTTTTATCAGCACTATAGTTGTTATCATTATATGCATTTGTTGCATTCGTATTTGTTGAGTTTGTGCCTTGATCATTCATAGGGAAATAGTAATAATGGTAATTTCCTTCTTCATCAATTAAATAGAAATAATATTGTTGTTGATCAAACATTGATTGATCCCAGTTTCCATCTAATGTATGGTGATAATTCCCACTATTATCTTCATCAATATAACCATATTCAAAGATATCATTTGTAGATTGGTTACTTGAATATTGCGTACCTGATTGATTATTCTCTGATGCTTCTGCGTCTGACTGTGCTATGCCCACTGCTCCCAATGACAATGTAGCAATTGTTGCTGTAACGATTTTTTTCATAATTAATAAATCCTCCCAAAATTTTTCCTTAGCTAACAATAGCAAAGAAATTATATTAAGAGAATAGCAGAAACTGATTTTTAATTTTTTGGTAATTGATTTGAGACACCTGTAATTATTTTGAAAATTCTATCTATAATATATATTAAAATATGCTTGGTATAAATTTTAAACATAAGCACTTCTCAATGATATAAAAATTATAGCATTACACCTTTTAAAAGAACTAATGCCTTTTTTATATTATTTGTTACGTGATACTATAGATATATTAAGAATGAAGGGGGCATATAATGGAGGATTTGAAAAACAGCTATGTAAATAGAGGTTCAAAAGCATATATTAAAATTATCGTTGCGCTTTTCATTTCAGGATTCACTATTTTTTCAATACTATATAGCGTTCAACCATTGATCCCCCATTTCACACAATCATTTAATGTGAGTGAAACTGTTGCAAGTTTGGCATTGTCGGCAGCAACCTTGACATTAGCTTTTGCTATGCTATTTTTTGGTGCAATATCAGAAGTAATTGGACGTAAACCTATTATGATTTTTTCTGTAATTTCGGTGTCATTATTAGCACTAGTGCAACCCTTTATTACAGATTTCAATACTTTCTTAATTGTTAGGCTTATACAAGGTATCTGTTTAGCAGGCTTACCCTCTATCGCCATGGCATATATCGGTGAAGAAATTTCTGCGCATAGTTTACCCGAGGCAATGGGTATTTATATAAGTGGCAATGCCTTTGGTGGTGCGTTTGGTAGAATATTCACTGGATTTATTTCAAGTATTTATGGTTATCAAGTCGGCTTATTCTCCATTGCAATTATTAGTGTTGTCGCAGCAATATTATTTGCTTTCTTACTACCAGCATCTCGACATTTTGAGAAGCAACGTTTTTCTGTTAAAGCATTAGTATTGAGCTATAGTCAACATTTGAAAAACATTCGTTTACTAAAACCTTTTATGATTGGATTTCTATTATTAGGCTGTAACATCGCTGCTTTTAACTATATTGGCTTTGTGTTGGCAGCTAAACCTTATCAATTGCATGACAGTATTATTAGCTTTGTTTACTTATTATTCTTAATTGGTATGATATCTTCTATATTAAATGCAAAATTACGTACTAAATTAGGTACATTAAACGCCTTAAAATTTAGCATCTTACTATTAATCGTTGGTATTTGGATTACACTTTTACCTTTTTTAGTTTTTAAAATACTCGGATTAGCATTCAGTGTTTATGCATTTTTCAGTGGTCACGCGATAGCAAGTGGTGTAGTTGCAAGTCGTGCTGAACATCATAAAGCGCAAGCATCTAGTTTATATTTATTATTTTATTACATGGGTTCATCTATTGGTGGTACATTAGCAGGTATCTTCTATGGGCTGATACAATGGCCAGGTGTTGTATTTATGATCACAGCTTTCATGCTTATTGCATTCATTATTTCATTAACAATCAAACAAAAAACGGCTTAAAAATCTTAAAATCAAGATTTTTAAGCCGTTTCTTTATACTTCTTCAGCATTTTCGTCCAAGTTTATGAATGTTATTCCATAGGTGTCATTTGTGCTTCAAATTCATCAAGGAGTGTCCGAACCTCATCTGTTGTACTTGTGCTCATTAACTGATGTCTCAGTTCACTTGCTCCTTTGATACCGCGTACGTATACTTTAAAGAATCTGCGTAATGGTTTAAACTGACGCGTTTCTTCTTTTGTATATTTATCGAATAGGTCAAGATGAAGTCTTAACAGCCCTAAAAGCTCTTCACTCGTATGTTCTCTCGGTTCTTTTTCAAATGCATGCGGGTTTTGGAAAATCCCACGTCCAATCATTACACCGTC
Source organism: Staphylococcus caseorum (assembly GCF_049943195.1). Lineage (NCBI taxonomy): Bacteria > Bacillati > Bacillota > Bacilli > Caryophanales > Staphylococcaceae > Staphylococcus > Staphylococcus caseorum. Next base: position 2,588,928 of record NZ_JBNFUA010000001.1, on the reverse strand, counting down.
AATACCATACTTCTCTGCCAGTTCAAGGCCTGTTTTTCTATCCGGTATATCTCCATTAATCGTTAACAATGTCTCTGGTGCAATTTCATCACGAACCTTTTTAATTTCTCCAATTAATTCCCAATGCGCATCTACTTTACTCATCTCTTTGCGCGTCCGAAGGTGAATCGACAGGTTCGCAATATCCTGTTCGAACACATGTGTCAGCCAGTCTCTCCACTCATCAATATCAGAATAGCCAAGTCGAGTTTTAACACTTACTGGCAGGCCTCCTGCTTTAGCTGCCTGAATAATTTCAGCTGCAGTTTCAGGACGTTGAATTAGACCTGAACCTTTACCTTTCGTTGCAACGTTCGGCACTGGACAGCCCATATTTAAATCGATACCTTTAAAGCCCATTTCTGCCATACCGATACTCATTTCACGGAAGTGCTCTGGCTTATCTCCCCAAATATGAGCGACAATAGGCTGTTCATCTTCAGTAAATGTTAAGCGTCCGCGTACACTGTGTACACCTTCAGGGTGGCAAAAGCTTTCTGTATTTGTAAACTCAGTGAAGAAAACGTCAGGTCTGCCTGCTTCACTGACAACATGACGAAAAACAACATCTGTAACATCTTCCATTGGTGCCAAAACAAAAAATGGACGCGGTAATTCACGCCAAAAATTTTCTTTCATATATATTTAAACCTTCTTATCTATTATTATCTCGAATTTTTATCCATGACGATATTACCACAAAAAGTCAATTTACACAAAAGTATTATGACTGCTAAAAAGCCTGCATAGAGTGCTTCTACACGTGTATATAACTCTTCTAACTTTTTTTCTTTAAACCAGTTTTCTCTTTTGAATATATCATTTAATTTCTGACTCTATAACTATACATACTGCTTAATAGTCCAACGCAAAGTATAGTCGCCGCAAAAATTAATGCTGCATTATAATTTCCTGATTCACCAATTAATACACCAGAAAGTGCTGGTGCAATCATTTGTCCCAAACTGTAAATAACAGTTAATGAAGCAACTAAATTTATTTTACTATTACTTTGAAACATTAACGTTTGTGCTTTAGACATAAACAATGTCGTTAAACCAAGAAACGTAGCACCAAATAAAATAGAACTTATCACTAAACTCGTCATGCTTTCTGAAAAGACAGGCAATATTACGGCAATAATTTGTAAAATAAATGCTAAATTAGTTGCTTTACCGTGTCCTAATTTTTCAGCCATCATAGACCATAAAATCGTAGATGGAATAGCTCCCAACCCTACAAACATCCAACTTAACGCTGCATAATCTGCAAACTCAGGTATAGATTTAACGATTGCTACTAAGAATGTTCCTGTAATTATGTAACCCGCACCTTCACAAAAATACGCTATTGAAAATCCCCAAATAAATTTTTTATTCAACTTAATTTTTGGTTTATCTTCTTTTTCATTTAAGTTTTGTGTTTCATTTTCAATATTTGAATTTTGACGCATACCAAAAATTACAAAACTTCCCATAACTAAAGCAAAAACACCAAGTAAAACCCACGTTGTCTTCCAATTATTTTCTGTAGTAAATAAAAATATAAATATACTACTTGTGAAAATGCCTAGACCCACACCACTATAAAGCATACCTGAGATACGACCCTTGTTCGCTGCTCTCAATGCTTCGAGGGCCACATTTGAGGCTAAGACAAAAACGGTTCCACTTGTGATACCTGCAATTAAACGAAAAATAATCCACAATGTAAAATTATCAAACAGTCCCATCAATATTGTTGAAACTATATTGATCAGTAAGTAAACTTTCAAATCTGTAACCTTGCTAAATACAACTATCCATATAGGAATAATTGCTCCAATTAAATAACCTAAGTAATTAATAGTTGCCAGTAATCCTGCGCTCTGATTATCCATATGTCCCGTTTGTTGCATAAATGGCATAATAGGTGTGTATGCAAAACGACCAATTGCCATAACAATAAACAAACAAATCATCCCTAATATGAGTTGCCGATAAGCTTTTTGCATTTTCCCACACCCTTCCTTAGTAATTATTCCATTATACGCCTAAGCTATATTTTTAGAAATGGCATATCATTAATAAGTTATATAGTAAAAATAAGACGGAAGCTCTATCTAAAGAGCATTCCGTCTTATTGATTTTGTAATACTATAATATCTTTCTCATTATAATATTAATTTTTATTGGTGATCTTCTTTATTTTTACGACGTCTTCCAATTAATAAGAACGCACCAAACATAGCTAATAATGAACTTAATAATCCATTGGCTTGGTTCTCACTTTCACCCGTGTCAGGTAATTTATCTACCTTTTTATTATCTGAGTTACCAAGTTTATTTTTGTCATTATTCAGATTTGAAATAATACCTTTCTTATCTTTAATTTGTAATACATCGCCTTTCGAACCTTCTGCTGTTTCAGCTTTATCGTTAATTGAAGTATTCGAAAGTTTGTTGCTACTATTTATATTTCCATATAGTTTTCCATCTTTCGCTTTATTACCATTCAAACCTAATTTATTGCTTGAATCATAATTATTGCTAGTATTATCGTGAACATTCGATTGGTTAGAGGTTGAATTACTATTGCTACTCACGATAATTGTTGTTCTAGATGTATTGCCTTTCTTATCAATCGCTGACACTTGTATTTTATCCCCAGGTTTTACATTGACATTAGTAGGTATATTAATTACGTATTTGCCTTGATTATCAGCCTTACCTGTTATGACAGTTCCATCCGGGAACTTAACTGTAATTGTCGAATTCGGTTTAGCTTGACCTGTAATTTGCGTAGATCCAGTCGTTACTCCACTCACTGTTGGCACTACTGGTGTGATTGTATTTTTAATAGTTAATCTTGTTTCTAAAGATACGTTTCCTGATCCATCTGTTGATGTGATAACCAAATCTTCGTTACCATTCAACTGCTTATCTAATGGTAAATCTATTACGTAATTTCCTTGATTATCTACTGTACCTGTTACTGTACTTCCATCTGGGAACTTCACTGTTATTGTGGAGCCTGGTTCGCCTGTTCCTGTTACTTTCATGTCTCCACTGGTCACCTCATTCACCGTTGGGGCTACAGGTGCTGTCGTATCTTTAACAGTCAATCTTGTTTCTGGTGATACATTACCTGATCCATCTGTTGATGTGATAACCAAATCTTCATTGCCATTCAATTGCTTATCTAATGGTAAATCGATCACGTAATTTCCTTGATTATCGACTGTGCCTGTTACTGTACTTCCATCTGGGAATTTAACTGTAATTGTTGAACCTGCTTCACCTGTTCCCGTAATTTGTGTACCTTCGCTTGTAACCTCATTCACCGTTGGGGATACAGGTGCTGTCGTATCTTTAACCGTTAATCGCGTTTCTGACGATACGTTTCCTGATCCATCTGTTGATGTGATAACCAACTCTTCATTGCCATTCAATTGCTTATCTAATGGTAAATCGATCATGTAATTTCCTTGACTATCGACTGTACCCGTTGCCACACTTCCATCTGGGAATTTAACCGTAATCGTTGAGCCTGGTTCACCTGTTCCTGTTACTTGTGTGCCTTCACTTGTAACCTCATTCACCGTTGGGGCTGTAGGTACTGTTGTATCTATAACTGTTAATCGTGTTTCTGGCGATACATTGCCTGATGAATCTGTTGATGTGACAACTAACTCTTCATTTCCTACTAAATCAACGTTTGTCGGAACATCTATTGCGTAATTGCCTTGATTATCTACTGTGCCTGTTGCCACACTTCCATCTGGGAATTGAACTGTAATTGTTGAATTTGATTCACCTGTTCCACTTACTTGCGTACCTTCACTTGTAACTTCATTCACCGTTGGTGCTACCGGTGCTGTCGCATCTGTAACTGTTAATCGTGTTTCCGGTGATACATTGCCCGCACCATCTGTCGATGTCACTATGAGTTCTTCATTACCTACTAAGTCCACGTTTGTTGGGATATCTATTGCGTAATTGCCTTGATTGTCTGCTGTGCCTGTTGCCACACTTCCATCTGGGAACTTCACTGTAATTGTTGAATTTGGTTCACCTGTTCCACTTACTTGCGTGCCTTCACTTGTAACTTCATTCACCGTTGGTGCTACCGGTGCCGTCACATCAGTAACAGTCAATCTTGTTTCCGGTGATACATTGCCCGCACCATCTGTTGATGTAACTACGAGCTCTTCATTTCCTACTAAATCTACGTTCGTCGGAACATCTATTGCGTAATTGCCTTGATTGTCTGCTGTACCTGTTGCCACACTTCCATCTGGGAATTTAACCGTAATCGTCGAGCCTGGTTCGCCAGTTCCTGTTACTTGTGTGCCTTCACTTGTAACCTCATTCACCGTTGGGGCTGTAGGTACTGTTGTATCTATAACTGTTAATCGTGTTTCTGGCGATACATTGCCTGATGAATCTGTTGATGTGACAACTAACTCTTCATTTCCTACTAAATCAACGTTTGTCGGAACATCTATTGCGTAATTGCCTTGATTATCTACTGTGCCTGTTGCCACACTTCCATCTGGGAATTGGACCGTAATCGTTGAGCCTGGTTCACTTGTTCCCGTAACTTGCGTGCCTTCACTTGTAACTTCATTCACCGTTGGCGCTACCGGTGCCGTCACATCAGTAACAGTCAATCTTGTTTCCGGTGATACATTGCCAGAAACATCTGTTGATGTAACTATCAATTCTTCGTTGCCTACTAAATCTACGTTCGTCGGAACATCGATTGCATAGTTGCCTTGACTATCTGCTATGCCTGTTGCCACACTTCCATCTGGGAACTTCACTGTAATTGTTGAATTTGGTTCACCTGTTCCACTTACTTGTGTACCTTCACTTGTAACCTCATTTACCATTGGTGCTACGGGTGCCGTCACATCAGTAACAGTCAATCTTGTTTCCGGTGATACATTGCCCGCACCATCTGTCAATGTCACTACGAGTTCTTCATTGCCTACTAAATCTAGGTTTGTCGGGATATCTATTGCGTAGTTGCCTTGACTATCTGCTGTGCCTGTTGTCACACTTCCATCTGGGAATTGAACTGTAATCGTCGATCCTGCTTCACTTGTTCCTGTTACTTGTGTACCTTCACTTGTGACTTCATTCACCACTGGTGCGTTTGGTGCTGTTATATCTGTCACAGTTACTGGGTCTGATGCATAACTCGTTTTTCCATTCTTTGTAGCAGTAGCAGCCAAAATTGTTCCGGCTTTAAGTGGTTGGGTCAACTGCAACGTTTTTGTTGTCTCGCTGTTTCCTAACACCACTTTTCCAATAACCTTGTTGTTATTATCTTTGACCACAATAGTAGATCCTCCAACACCATTGACTTGAAGGCTTGTACTTTGATCGTTAACCGGGGCAATACTTGGTTTTAATAATGATTTTATATCAATTACCTTAAATGTATTTACCTCATCATTTCGATAGTTAGGCGAGTCTATAGCCACCTTATAAGTACCAGGTGTTAATTTCGATACGTTTAATCTAAATGTACCGTTACCATTCACGGTACCTTGACTTACTACCGTGCCATTTGCGTTCAAAATTTTCACTTTTTGATTTGCTGCATATTGATCTAATGGGACATCACCGTTAATGATGGTATCCTCTGTCGTAATATCATTTACAATAGGTTTGCCTACTAATGGAGAGGTCTGATATCTTAAAACTTCGTCTCCATCATTTTTACCATCTCTATCTGTATCACCGTTAAATGGATCAGAATGAGATTTATGAATTTCAAAATTATCCGTCAAACCATCTTTATCTATATCTTGAATATAGTACGTTGAAGAACCAAAAGTATTAGCGATCATTCCTCCAGTTCTATCTGTTAAGTATCCATTAAATGCAAAGTCTTCTTTTACTCGGGTTGTACTAGGTATTAAATTACCATTCGCATCATAAGAAGCACCCCTAGTTAATATATTATTAGGGCTTTGATTATATACAAGTACAATTCTAATACCTACAGTTTCTGGTAATGAATTATTAAATTCTATGAGTTGATTTAAATCGATATCTGCAATAGTTCCTCTACCATTTGCATCAACTGCAAGCGTTGCTACTCTATTTCCTTTATAATATTTCTTATCAAAACCACTTACACCTTTAAAATCTAATTTATGTAATTCTATTGAAGAAATATATGGTAACAAAGTAGGATCAATTTGATAATTATATGCCCATTGTTTATTTAACCCAAGATCAAGTATTCTTCCACCGTAGTTAAATATTCCATTCTTTAATATTTGATGATCTATGATTGCACCACCGAAATTACCGATTGTAGAATCAAATTGTACTGTTCCACTACTTGCTTTAAATGCACTATTAGCATTATTAGATTGTGATGGGATAATGTTATTTATTTCTGTATCTGATGGTGTTAAAAAATAACCGCTCGTTTCTGAGGTTTGTATTTTTTTATTTTCAAAATCGTCTTTCACATATATGAGATAATTTAACTTATCTTTTTTATTTTTCATGCTGTTCAAGATATTTTTAACGGTAGTGTCAAGTTCCATACGTCCTCCAGTGGCTGTATATTGCGATAATATTTCTGCACCACCAAATAAACCACCATTTGCTCTAATGAAATTAACTTGCCAAATGTTAGTCAATTTACCTTGCTTATTAGATAATCTAACTAACTCTACTGGTGATGTACTACCAACAGGATTAACAGTAATTCTTGTCACATGGTTAGCTATCACTGGATCTAGTTGTAAATTTATTTTATATCTATCTCCAGAATTTGCCCCAGTCAAATAACTATGGATTTCAAATGGAATAGTTTTACCATTTAAAACTTCGTTACTTGTTAATGTACTAGGATCAAAAATCAAGGTTTGGAATGTATAGTTATCTGAGTAATCTAATGTTTCCAAAGAGCTATCTTCTGTCATTGCTCTGGGTGATTTTTTTCTGAATATGACTGAACGAGCTCTTCTCACTTTAGCAACATTATTATTGGATTCATTTGTATTCAGCGCTCTTGCTCTTTCACTTCCACTTCTATCTACGCCAGTGTTCGCATTAGCTGAATTAGTATTTTCTCTTTGTGTATTTACTTCATCTTTTGCTTTTATTTTATTACTAGTATTATTTGCTATATAACTATTAACATCTCTTGTTTGTTTAGATTGTGCCTCGCTTTGGTTTATTGTAGTTTCCTCTGCTACATCACTTGTTTGTCTATCCTCGTAATTTGGAGATGTGTCATCAACATTATTAACTTTTTTATTTTCGTTTTTTATAATTTCACTATTTTCTTTGTTTTCTTTTTCAATTACATTAGTTTCTTTTTCACCATTCGCTTTATTATCAGCTTTTAGTTTATTCTCGATTTTTACAATTTCAATATTCTCTTCATTAGTCTTATTAGATTTTGACGCTGCATTTTCTTTTTCAATTACATTCGTCGCGTTGTTATTATTCTCTTTATTGTCAGTAACTTTACTTTCATTAGTGTTTACAGCTACTTCTGGTTCTTTATTGTTGGTGTCAATTTCATTTGTGTTATTTGCTGTTGGCTTACTTTGAACAATACTTTGCTCTGAAGCACTATGACTTGCTTTTAAATTGTCCTTCTGAATATCATGGCTTTCTGAAAAGTCATTGACTGGCTCTTGTTCGTTGCTATTTGCTTTTTCTGTATCAACTAAGTGGTTATCATCTTCGTTCACATTAGTATTGAGTGCTTTGGAATCTTTTGGAAGATCGTTTTCTGCTGCATTCGCATCGTTAGATAATCCGAATACTAATACGCTTCCTACTAATAATGACGCTGTGCCAACTGAAAGTTTTCTAATAGAATATTTGTTCTTTCTATTAGGTGTTAAATCATGATTGTTTTTCATTATTTTCCTCCATTAATCTTAGTCGATATTACAATATCACAATTGTATTATTTTTTTAAGAGTTTTATATGGATTTAAATATAAAAATTAAATTAGAGAATTATTTATTAGGTTTACGAAAATATACAATTAGAAATAATTTTAGTAACAACAAAAAAACTATCACGCATTAGCGTAATAGTTTTAAATTTCTCATTATATTTATTTCTTTTTCATTAAAATAGGCCTGTTGGTTTTGTATCATAACTTACAAGTAAATTTTTAGTTTGTTGATAATGGTCTAACATCATTAAATGATTTTCACGACCAATACCACTCATTTTGTACCCGCCAAAAGCAGCATGCGCTGGATAAGTATGATAATTATTCACCCATACACGTCCTGCTTGAATTCCTCTGCCTATGCGATATGCAGTATTTTGATTTCTCGTCCAAATACCTGCCCCAAGACCGTAAATCGTATCATTCGCCATTTCTAGAGCTTCTTCATTTGTTTTAAAAGTTGCGACAGATAATACCGGACCAAATATTTCTTCTTGGAAAATACGCATACTTTGGTCACCTTTGAATATCGTTGGCTCAATATAAAATCCATTTTCTAAATTCTCGTTTTCTTGTCTAACATTTCCACCTACAAGAATTTCAGCGCCTTCTTCCTTACCAATATCTAAGTATTTTTTGATTTTTTCTTGTTGCTCATTTGAAGTTTGTGCACCAACCATTGTTGTTTCATCTAAAGGATTTCCTAATTTTATTTTATTCACTTTTTCTATACATAAAGCTATAAATTTTTCATAAATGTCTTCATGAATAAGTGCTCTTGAAGGACATGTACATACCTCACCTTGATTTAGTGCAAACATGACTAACCCTTCAACAGCTTTTTCTAAAAATTCGTCATCTTCATCCATGATATCTTTGAAAAATACATTCGGTGATTTACCACCCAGTTCAAGCGTGACCGGTATGACATTGTCACTAGCATTTTTCATAATAATCTTTCCAGTTGTCGTTTCACCTGTAAACGCAACTTTATTTATGTTTTTATGGGTCGCTAGCGCTTCACCAGTTTCATTGCCGAAGCCATTTACTATATTAAGCACACCTTCTGGTAAAATATCTTCTATCAGTTCAATAAAATGTAAAATCGATACTGGTGTTTGTTCTGCAGGCTTAAGTATCACTGTATTACCTGTTACAATCGCTGGAGCAATCTTCCAAGTTGCCATAAGTAAAGGGAAGTTCCAAGGGATAATTTGTCCAATTACACCTAAGGGTTCTTTGTAATGATATGCAACTGTATCATTATCTATTTGGGAAATGCCGCCTTCTTCGGCGCGAATCACACCTGCAAAATACCTAAAATGATCTACTACTAATGGTAAATCTGCTGTAAGTGTTTCTCTCACTGGCTTACCATTATCAAAAGTTTCTATCACTGCTAAATATTCTAAATTTTCTTCAATACGATCAGCTATATCTAATAATAATTGTGATCTTTCAGATAATGATTTTTTACCCCATTCGACTTGCGCTTTCTGAGCAGCTTCAACTGCTAAATCAACATCTTTTTGTGTGGACTTTGGTATCTTGGCATAACTTTCACCTGTAACTGGTGAAATATTATCAAAATAATTTCCTTCTTGGGGTTCAACCCATTTTCCACCTATAAAATTAGCATATTTCGATTTTACTTTGTATTTTGCATCTTCTTGATTTGGATTTGTATATATCATTGTAAAACCTCCTTTATTGGGTCTTATACCCTCATTAAAATAAAGTAAGCGCTTTCTTATATAATATTTTAATTTTATAAGAGAAATAAATGATATTTCATAAGAAATAATAGTAAAAAAGAGTACACTTTGTATTAGTTTAACTTGTTAGACGAAAATATATTAAAATTAGATACAAAAATCCCTTGAAGCATGATACTTCAAGGGATAGTTTATTACTTATTATTTATTGTTTAATTCAAGTTCAGCATTATTTGCTTGTCGTATTTCTTTTAATAATGCGTAATCTTCAATTAATGATTTACCATAAGATGGAATAATTTCTTTCAACTTAGGTTCCCATTCAGCCATATAATCTGGGAAGTTTTTCTCGATTACTTCTAATGCAACTGAAACTGAAGTAGAAGCACCTGGAGATTCACCTAATAATGCAATTACAGAATGGTCTTTTGAATTTACAACTTCTGTACCGAATTGAATAAATCCTCTACCGTGTTCTTTTGTATCTTTGATAACTTGAACACGTTTACCAGCTTGCATAATATCCCAATCTTTATCTTTAGCATCAGGAACAAATCGACGTAATTCTTTCATTCGATCTTCTTTTTTAGCTAATACTTCTTGAATAGAATATTTAATTAACGGGAAGTTTTTCGCCGCTGCAGCTAACATAGTGATTATGTTGCTAGGGTTAATTGATTTAAATAAATCTAAATTAGAACCATTTTTCAAGAATTTAGGGCCAATCGCTGCGAATGGTCCAAATAATAATGAGTTTTCATCTTGGATATAGCGTCTATCTAAGTGAGGTACCGTCATTGGCGGTGTACCTTCAGGTTCTTTACCATAAGCTTTAACTTCATGCTTAGCTACAACATCAGGATTATTACATACTAAGAATTCTCCTGTAATTGGGAAACCACCTAAATGCTTACTTTCTGGAATACCAGTTTTTTGTAGCATTGGAATTGCAGCACCACCTGCACCAATAAATAGATAGTCAGTAATGTGATGTTCTACTTTATTAGTTTTAAGGTCTTTAATTTTAACTTCCCATTTACCATCTTTACGACGGCTGAAGTCTTGAACTTCATGTTTGTAGAAAAGTTCTGCATTTTCATGTTCGTTTAAGTTTTTAGCCATTTTTCTTGTAAGTTCACCGAAGTTCACATCTGTACCTTCGTTTATTTTACTAGCTGCAACTACTTCTTCTGGATCGCGGCCTTCCATCATTAATGGCATCCACTCTTGTAGTTTTTTATGGTCTTCTGTATATTCTATACCTTTAAACATTGATAAAGGCGCAAGAGCTTCATAACGTCTCTTCAAGAAATTCACATTTTTATCGCCTTGCACAAAACTAATATGCGGTAATGGGCGTATAAATTCTTGTGGATCTTGAATTTGATTACTTTTTACTAAGTGAGACCAAAATTGTTTTGAAATCTCAAATTGTTCGTTAATTTCTTTTGCTTTTTCGATATCGATTGAACCGTCTTTTTGTTCAACTGTATAGTTCAATTCACATAATGCGGCATGTCCAGTACCAGCATTGTGGCGTTCGTTAGAACTTTCAATTGCAGGTTTTTCGAGTCTTTCAAAAAGTTTGATATTCCATTCTGGTGCAAGATCTTTTAACATCGTACCGAATGTTGTACTTAAAACACCAGCACCAATTAAAATGACATCTTTTGAGTTAGATTCACTCATTTTTTTACCACCTCTCGTGATCACTTTTTAATTAATTATATAAGATAAAGCATAGTTGTTTCGTTCTTGAGATAACACATATATCATTTTCACTACTGTATTTATACCCTTAAAACTATTTAATTATCATATAATCGTTTTCTCGATAAATATCTCTCTATATATATGATAAATCAACACTAAGAAAATGTAAATTGTATATTGAGAGAATGTTGTATCTAACTGAATTGTTCACTAAGCATGTAAATACATTAAGACAAATTAATCACCGATAATAATATTATCTATTAGACGTGCCTGGCTAAATTTGACTGCCAGCGATATAAAAATTCTATCTGTAATTTCATGTTGCTCAACAAGTTGGGGATAGCTATAAATTGCTACTGTTTCGATATCCCCGCTCGTATATTGTTGTATATAATCACGGGTAGTTTCAATGATTTTCAAACTGCTGCGTTCACCTTGCTTATATAATGATTGTGCTAACTGCAAACTTTTATAGAGGTGAGGCGCTTCTGCTCTTTCATCTGGTGTTAAATAAATATTACGCGAGCTTTTAGCTAGACCATCCGCTTCACGAACAATGTCTACGCCTACAATATCAATTGCATGATTAAAGTCTTCAACCATTTTTTCTACTATAGCTAACTGCTGTGCATCCTTTTTTCCAAAATAAGCACGCTGTGGTTGTATAATATTGAACAGTTTATTTACTACTGTCACTACGCCGTCAAAATGACCCGGACGCTGTGCGCCTTCTAATACTGACGCTAGACGTCCAGCCTTCACTTCAATTGTAGGTTGTTCCGGATACATTTCTTTTTCACTCGGATAAAAAATATAATCTACGCCTACTGATGCTGCTTTTGCTGTGTCACTTTCAATGTCTCGAGGATACGCATCTAAATCTTCATCAGGTCCAAATTGCAGTGGATTTACAAAAACACTAATAACTGTCACATCATTTTCAGAAATAGATTGTGACATCATTTTTAAATGGCCCTCGTGTAAGGCGCCCATAGTAGGTACAAAGCCCACTGATTTATTTGATTTTCTCCATTGCTTAGACAACTCAGTCATTTCTTCTATAGTAGTAATTAACTCAGTCATTCAGACACCTCGTTCATGACCTGCTTTTTGTAAGTGTACGCATCACTCGGAAATTGTTGTGACTTAACTTCAGTACCATATTGAGATAATGCTTGAACACCTTTTGAAAAATCACCATATTGTTTCACAAATTTTGCTTGATGATTCACTTCATAATTTAGTAAATCGTGATACACCAATACTTGTCCATCTGTGCCTTTACCAGCGCCAATTCCAATAACTGGGATATCTAAATTTTCAGTGATTTTAGCAGCTAAATCGCTTGGAATAGCTTCTAACACTAACATAACAGCACCTGCTTGTTGTACAGCATACGCATCATTTATAAGTTGTTGCGCTGCTTCTTTGGTATTTGCCTGCATTTTATACCCTGTTATACCAACACTTTGGGGTGTTAACCCAAGATGTGAAACAACTGGGATACCCATATTGCTACAACTTTCAATATATTGAGTTAAATGCGCACCTTCAGCCTTAATCGCATGCGCTTGAGTTTGTTGATATAACTTTACAGCTGTTTCTAAATCCGACTGCTCGTTTACACCTACCGCACCAAAAGGCACATCTACAATTACAAATGTGTCTGGCGCACCTCGTCGTACAGCTTTGGCATGATGAACCATATCGTCTACTGTTACTTGTACTGTGCTGTCATAACCTAAGACGGTCATCCCTAATGAATCACCAACTAATATTGTATCTATCTGTGCTGCTTCAACTTGCTTCGCACTAGGATAATCATATGCTGTCACCATTGATATCTTATCGTTACTCTGTTTCATATCTATTAACTGATTTAATGTTTTCAATTAAAATCATCTCCGCAGTTTGTTATATTTGTATTGTTATCCATATACTAACCAATCTACTTAGAAAAGGAAATTAAAAACATGAACAAAATTGCAATAATTGGACCTGGCGCAGTAGGTAGCACGATTGCAATTGATCTTTTAGCAACACATCCTGATTTACGCTTACTCGGTCGCCGATCTCAAACGCTCACCTACTATGCCAATAATAATAATGATCATGAACGTACTTTACAGGTCACGCCATTAATAACTGATCAAAACCCAGTTGATGTTTTAATTATTGCTGTTAAAATACCTCAACTTGATGATGTATTAAGAGAAATGGAACATTTAATCCATGAGCAAACCATTATTATACTCGCTCAAAATGGTCACGGTCAGTTGTCACGCTTTGAACATCCTCACGTATTTCAAGCTGTTGTTTATATTAGCGGACAAAAATCTGGTTCTACCGTAACGCATTATCGTGATCACAAACTCATTTTAGAAGATAGTCCAGAAACGCGTGCATTCCGTGATATTGTAGTGGGCTCTTCTTTAGAAGTTGAACTCACAAACGATATTGATTATGCCATTTGGTATAAACTGCTTGTTAATTTAGCCATTAATAGTGTCACTGCATTAAGTCGTCGCACTGCCGAAGTACTTCAAGTTCCGGGTATCAAACACCTTTGCAAGCAACTATTAGTTGAAGGTGTAGCCATTGCACAAGCTGAAAATGTGTACTTTGATGATGACATTGTCGATGATATTATGACAATTTACAAAGATTATCCCAATCAAATGGGCACAAGTATGTATTATGACATCATCTCAGCTAATCCATTAGAAATAGCAGGGATCCAAGGCTTTCTATTCAAAAAAGCAAGAGAACATCAATTGGTTACACCTGTACTCGATACTATTTATCCACTATTATTGGCACAACAAAAATATTAATATGTTATTTTTTAAAATTTATTCTACTTGATATGCCAATATTAAAATTTATATTTCATTCGTTATCGTGCTTTTCTTTCATATTGCTATAAACTGTTAATTTATTTTTATGCTGTTCATAAACAGTTCATAAAATCACTTTATATTATAGTTATTAACAATTTGGAGGAAGAAAAAATGAAAAAATTAATGTTCAGCTCTGCCTTTTATACTTTATTAGGGTTACTTAGTGGTTTGTTTTATAGAGAAATGTCAAAAGGAGAAAATTTCAGCGATTATTCGCAATTAAATGTAACGCACACACATTTATTAGTTTTAGGTACAATTATGTTCTTGATTTTCATGGTTATCGAACACCAACTTAAATTGACTCGTAATGGTAAATTATTTAATAGTTTCTTTTATATTTTCCACTTAGGCGTATTAGTAACTGTAGCAATGCAATTTGTGAATGGTATTGCTACTATCAAAGGATTCAGTGTAAGTCCTGCAATCGCGGGCATTGCTGGTTTAGGTCACATCTTTATTTCTATCGCATTCATATTATTCTTTGTGTTATTAACTTCGTTTGTCAAAATAAGCTAGACAGTTTACCTACATCCATGTAACTCATAAATACTTCCAACGGGGTTTGATAATTCAATGACTTTCTGGGGATATGGTTCCTTCTGGTAGAGACGGAGGAAACAAACCGCTGGTCCACCTGATTGAAATCCATCCCCTTAGGCAATCCATCTGTCCGCAATAACCCATTGGAATGTTCATTCAACCCGCGCTGGGAAGGGGTGCCCGGATCAGCGAAATAGATGGAAAGATCATTCTGATTACTGATTGACCGCCAATTCGAGAATTCTTTGCCACAATCGAATGTAATGGATTTGAACAGGTTTCTGGGCACCTGATGACACCATGTGTTGAGCGTGGTTTCGATATCCTTCGCTGTTCTGCCTTCGGGTTTTAGCGTGATGATGGCTTTTGACAGGCGTTCAACCAATGTAATGATGGCACTTTTATGGTGGACACCGACAATCGTGTCGCCTTCAAGATGACCAAATTCTTCGTTGAATGCCGGATAATCCGTCTCTCTTTCAGAAATGTTCCGTTTGAATGTCTGTCTGCCCCGGCGTTCCTTATGACCGTTTGGTTTTCGCTTGCCTTTCATCGGCAGTGTAGAAATATCAAACTGCTGACGTTTGAATAGCCGGTACAGTGTCCGTCCCGAACAATTAATTGGGTGTTCCTCGCGACCAGTAATCACATCGGGGGTCCAGCCCTGAGCGACTTTTTCTTCAACATAGAGATGTTGATCGGCGGGTAGTACAGTCTGTTTTCTACCACAGCGTTTCTTGTTCTGCTTATAGCGCTTGTAATAATCCAGTGCCGTGTGCCCGTCTTTCAGAAAAGTCACCACATTGTGCACTGTTTGACGGGCCCGGCCCATCTGTCTTGAAATCTTTGTGACAGAGCTATTTTGATGGAAATAGGCTTCTATTATTATCAATTCATCCGTGCTAAGATGGGTGTAGGTCATTCGTGATCACTCCTATGATTTCTTTGGTTGGAAATTAATTTTGAGTGTATCACGAGTGGCTTTTCTTATGTGTCTAGCTTAATTTTACAATCGGCGTAAACAAAAGAATTAACGCCACTGCAGAAAAAAGAAAATAGCATAACAAAAAATCTGTTCAAGTCTCAATAATAGAAACTTGAACAGATTTTTTTGTATTTTTTCAATTCCCTCCATATATAAAATTATTAAAAATTAATTCCATATTTTAATTCATTAAAATGTTAATGAATTAATTGACACTCTTGCTCACAGATTTCAGACGTGTACAATTGCTAGCAAGCGCTTACATAAGTCAGTGTAAAATCCATTTTATGTTAGGAGAATTAATTTGATTACAGAATTCATTGATTTCTTAGATAAAATTATATGGAGTCCTCCGTTAGTTTTTGGTTTATTAATAACAGGACTGATATTTTCACTTATTACTCGCTTCGCACAAGTGAGACAATTTAAAGAAATGATACGTTTATTATTCAAAGGAGAAAAATCTCCACAAGGTATCTCTAGTTTTCAAGCTATTTCATTATCTTTAGCAGGCAGAGTTGGCACAGGGAATATCGTTGGTGTGTCAGCAGCCATATTTATTGGCGGCCCCGGTGCAGTCTTCTGGATGTGGGTGACAGCTTTACTAGGCGCAAGCACTGCATTTGTAGAGTCTACATTGGGACAAATATATAAACAAAAGGAAAATGGGGAATACAGAGGCGGCCCTGCTTATTACATTGAAAATGGTATTGGAGGAAAGTTCGGAAAAATATTTGCGTTGATATTTGCCATAGTGACTATTATTTCAATCGGACTTTTAATGCCAGGCGTACAGTCCAATGCAATTGCAACTTCATTACATAGTGCTTTTAGCGTTCCAAAATGGGCAGTCACTATTTTTCTCGTGATATTACTATCGCTTATCATTTTTGGTGGAATTAAACGCATTGCCAGTATGGCAACAGCAATTGTCCCTTTTATGGCTATAGCTTACATTTTATTAGCTGTTATTGTAATTTTTTTAAATATTGAAGAAGTTCCTGCATTGTTCGCACTTATTTTTAAATCTGCACTAGGGTTGCAATCTACTTTTGGTGGCATTATTGGCGCAATGATTGAAATTGGTGTAAAACGTGGATTATATTCAAATGAAGCAGGTCAAGGGACAGGGCCCCATGCAGCTTCAGCAGCAGAAGTATCTCATCCAGCAAAACAAGGGCTTGTACAAGCTTTCTCAGCTTATATAGATACTATTTTCGTCTGTACAGCTACCGCGTTAATTATTTTAATTTCAGGAACTTATAATACAACAGATGGTACTGAGAATGCACAGGGACAGCCTAATTTAATTGAAGATAATGGTGTTTATGTGTTGAATGCAGATGGCTCTAAAGATTTTTCTGGGACTGCCATGTATGTACAATCTGGTATCGATAAAGCATTTCAAGGTGATAGCTACCAATTTGATCCAAATTTTGCTGGGTTCGGCTCTTATTTTATAGCTATTGCATTGTTTTTCTTTGCATTTACTACCATATTAGCTTATTCGTACATTACTGAAACAAATATTGCGTATCTCACTAGAAATATGAGTACTAAAAAATCAAATTTTTATATTACATTGACTCGTTTCCTACTTATTTTTGCCACTGCATACGGCACTATTAAAACCGCTGATGCTGCGTGGGCCATGGGTGATGTAGGTGTTGGTATGATGGCATGGCTAAATATTATAGCTATATGGATTTTATGTAAACCCGCCTTTCGTGCTTTAAAAGATTTTGAAAATCAGAAAAAATCGAAAGGCTCTGGCAGCTTGGCTGTTTATAAACCCACTCAACAAGATGCTCCTAATGCATATTTTTGGTTTAACAGAGAAAAAAATAATGAAAATGCTCATAAACAAGAATAATAAATATTCAGAGCAAAACTTTATAATCTTATTTTATAGTATGAATTATATAACAAAACCCATGCCCTCTACTACATCGAGGAACATGGGTTTTAATTTATTGATAGTCAATAACCATAGATATTAGAGTTATATTTTCTCCATTATTAATATAACTATGAGAGATATCTGATTTGAACCTCAAGGCATCGCCTTCGCCTAAATGAAGCGTTTCATGTTCTAAATGCATTTCTAATTGCCCATCAATTACAATAATTGATTCCTCTGAACCGGATAAATGGGGTTCTGCATCTAATGTTGCTCCTGGATCGAGCTCTACATAAAAGAATTCAAAGGACTTACTCTTTTCAAATGGGAAATATGGATAAACACGATATTTTCCCTCATCTTCAGTAACAGGTACAACATCTTCTTTTTTTAACTGTGTATAATCTGACTCTGCCTCATTCATTAAACTACTAAACGATAATTTTAAACCGTTACTAATTTTCCAAACGGTATTTATTGAAGGAATCGTATTACCTTTTTCAATTTCATTCAATGAAGATGTGCTCACCCCTGTGAGTTTTGATAATTTGTCCAAGCTAATCTTATTTTTCTTTCTATATAAGTAAATATTCTTAGCTACTATTTTATGAAATTCCATTATTTGCCCCCTTTTATATTGACTTTCCTGTTTAATGGATATAAAATCCTTTTAAAAGGAAATATCCTATTGAGCGGAATTTTAATGATTATATTTCCATAATACAGGATAATGAAGGGAGAATGCAATTTGTTTATATCATTTATTTTTTATACGTTTTTTATGAGTTATACCCCTGGGCCTAACAATTTATTAGCATTAGACGGCGTTTTAAAATTAGGTCTTAAAGGCACTGCGAAATTCTTAATTGGTATTGGATTAGGTTTTTTAACGCTTTCCATGTTTTGCTTGTTATTTAGTGAATATATGGCTGCTTACTTTTCAAGTTTTATATTTGTAATTAAAATAGTGGGATTTATTTACTTATTGTATCTTGCTTATTCTGTATTTAAACATGATAGTAAAGACGCTCAACAAAGCAATACGTATCGTATGAGAGATGGTTTGCTTCTTCAATATATGAATCCTAAAACAATCGTTTATGTACTTACTGCTATCGTGACCTATGTCACTACTCAAAATATAAGTTTTCTTGCTACACTGAGTTATACAATTATCATTGCACTTATCGGTGTTTCAGGTGCAGTCGCCTGGGCCGTTATGGGTCTTTGTTTTAAAAATCTTCTATTAAAATATGAATTCATCTATAAAGTTAGTATGTCTGCATGTCTTGTAGTTTTAGCATTTATGATGATTTTAGAATGATTATTATCAAATTGAACTTTATTAAATTTTCTCAGAATTTACTTTTTAATTCTCATTATTAGGGAATAAAATATATAGAGGTGATTCATATATGAATAATACTAATTTAACTAACAAGATTAATGAAATACTCAACACATCACGTGTCGGGGTGTTATCTACCGCATATAATCATATACCTAACAGTAGATATATGATTTTTTATAATGACGGTAACACGCTTTATACAAAAACAAATGTTAACTCAATAAAAATTGAGGAAATTGAGTCAAACCCACGTGCACATATTTTAATTGGTTACGATGATACAAATAATCGTAGTTTTCTAGAAATTGATGCCACATTATCAATTGTTCAAGATCAAGAAACAATTGATTGGTTATGGCAAAACCAAGACAAATCATTTTTCGATAATAAAACTGACCCAGAACTATGTGTAGTTAAAGCTCAGCCAAAATCTATTAAGATAATGAATGATAAAACATTAGTCGAACCACAAACTATAAATTTTGAGGGTTAATTTTCAAAACACTTGTATAAGTAATAGCTTATACAAGTGTTTTGTCCTTCATTAAATAATCTACGATTTAAGATACACTGTCTTTTTCACATAGAAAATGAATACATTCTATATTTAAATAGGTTATTATAGAAGTAAGCTTTATAAAATAAGTTGAAAATGAATTTTTTAATTTATATAAATCTAGTGACAATTTACATATAGGAGGTAATTTATGTTTTTAGCATGGAATGAAATTAAACGTAACAAGTTGAAATTCAGCTTGATTATCGGTGTCTTGATTATGATTAGTTACCTACTCTTCCTTTTATCTGGCTTAGCAAGCGGACTGATGAATATGAATAGAGAAGGTATCGATAAATGGCAAGCCGATGCTATTGTATTAAATAAAGATGCAAATGAAACTGTAGAGCAGTCTTCGTTCAATAAAGATGATGTCGGAAATACATATGATAAACAAACGACTTTAAAACAGACAGGTGTTATCGCTTCTAATGGTAATGCAGAAGAAAATGCCTTACTATTTGGTGTCACTTCTGATTCTTTCCTAGTCCCTGATATTATAGAAGGCAAAAAAGTTAAATCTGACAATGAAGTAATAGCAGATGAAACTCTAAAAGATAAAGGATTTAAAATAGGAGATAAATTATCGTTATCACAATCAGATGAAAAATTAGAAATTGTAGGCTTTAGTGAAAGTGCTAAATACAATGCCTCTCCAGTGCTGTTTTCTAATAATAGTACAATACAAAAAATTAATCCTTCATTAAATGAAGATAAAACCAATGCGGTCGTGGTCAGAGATAAAGATTGGAATAAACAAGATTTAAATAGTGATTTAGAAGCTATAGAAATTGAAAGTTTCGTTGAAAACTTACCAGGTTATCAAGCTCAAAACTTAACGTTAAACTTTATGATTACATTCTTATTTATTATTTCTGCAACAGTGATTGGCATCTTTTTATATGTCATTACGTTACAAAAAACTAATTTATTCGGTGTGTTAAAAGCACAAGGTTTCACAAATGGATATTTAGCAAAAGTTGTATTATCACAAACGTTCATCATTGCGATGATTGGTACAGTGATTGGTCTTGCGCTAACTTTACTTACTGGTGCCTTTTTACCAAGTGTGGTCCCAGTTAAATTTGATGTTACTACGTTATTAGTATACGGCGTCGTCCTTATCATAGTTTCTCTATTAGGTAGCCTCTTCTCGATATTGACGATTAGAAAAGTAGATCCACTCAAGGCAATAGGATAAATAGGAGTGTATAAATAAATGCTAGAATTTAAAAACGTCACTAAAAGCTTTAAAGATGGGAATCAAACAATTGAAGCTGTAAAACCTACATCTTTGAAATTTAATAAAAATGAACTGATTGCCATTATCGGACCCTCTGGTTCTGGAAAAAGTACATTCCTAACAATGGCCGGCGCATTACAGACGCCCACATCTGGTGAAATTATCATCAATGATAAACAAGTATCTCAACTTTCGCTGAAAGAATTAGCCAAAACGAGGATGCAAGAAATCGGTTTTATTCTTCAAGCTACGAATCTTGTGCCATTTCTAAATGTAAAACAGCAATTTAAGTTACTACAAAAACAGAAAAAAGATGTGCTAGACGAAGCAAGTTATAACCAACTTGTTAAGCAACTTGATATTGCGGTGCTTGAGAATAAACTCCCAAGTGAAATATCTGGCGGACAAAAGCAACGCGTTGCAATTGCTAAAGCACTTTATACAAAACCATCAATTATTTTAGCTGATGAACCAACCGCTTCATTAGACACGAACAATGCAATGGAAGTAATGAAAATTTTAAAAGAACAAACGATGGAACAAAACAAAACTTGCATCGTTGTTACGCATGATGAACGACTAACTGAGTATTGTGATAGTGTATATCACATGGAAGATGGTATGCTTACGCTCACTCAGGACAACAAAGCATAATAAAATCCCTTCATAGTATTCACATTTAAGTGCATATTTATGAAGGGATATTTTTATTTTAATTAATAATTAAAATCATATAATTAAATTTGTGATTAATATTAAAATAAGACCTACCACAGATAATATAGATTCTAGTTAAAAATAGTAGTGATTTAGGACGACTCCTGACTAGTTAATAAAGAAATAGCTAAATGCTACATATTAGGGCTGTGTCAGAGGAAAACATACAAAAATCCCCAACAAAGTTGAAGTTTTTATCATTTCTACGCTATGTGAAATTTCCTTTAAAATATCAAGATATAATATGTATTACTTATAATAGTTCACAGTTATTGCTTTTTTTCCACTTTCGACATATATTATAGATAACTAGTATACTTTTTATACTACATCGGTTTATTTTCTTTTAAATAGGTAATGAGTATTAAAACTAGAAATTATCATAATGCGGGGGTACACATATGAATATTGTCGGTCATCATCACATTTCAATGTATACAAAAGATGCTCAAATAAACAAAGACTTCTACACTCAAATATTAGGATTACGCTTGGTTGAAAAATCTGTGAACCAAGATAATCCAACTATGTATCACTTATTTTTCGGTGATGAAATTGGCTCTGTCGGTACGTTACTAAGTTTTTTTGAAATTCCAAATGTAGGTAAGAATCGTCCTGGTACAAATTCTATACATCGTTTATCACTACTTGTTCCAAATGAAGCTGCACTATCTTATTTCAAGTCACGTCTCACAGATGCTAATATTACGACAACTGATATGACATATTTAAATCAGCCAGCACTATTATTTAAAGATGTCGATAATCTAGAAATCGTATTGCTTGTTAACGATGATTATAAAATTCCCACAACTTGGAGAAAAAATCCTTATACGGATGTTCCTGTACAACATCAAATATTAGGTATGGGACCCGTTGAGCTTAGAGTACGTAAAGCTCAACCAACCATCGATTTTTTAAAAAACGAATTAAATTACGCACTTCGTCAAGACACTGACGAAACAGTTATGACATTAGATCAAGAAGGTTTGTATACTGATTTTGTAGTTATTGAACAACAAGGGGAACGTGCGCGTCCTGGTCAAGGATATGTACATCATATCGCCGTGAACACACCAAAAGATTCAAATTTAGAAGCCGTATTAAATACAATCAATCATAACCCAGGAAATAATAGTGGCATTATAGACCGCTACTTTTTCAAGTCTCTTTATTATCGACATAATAGTATTATGTATGAATTTGCAACTGCCTCACCTGGATTCACGGTTGATACAGATATTGAAAACCTAGGAAAACAACTCAATTTGCCAGATTTTATGGAAAACCAAAGAACAGAAATAGAGTCTAAACTACATGATTTATAAAAATAAAATGGAGCAACGACATTAAGTAGTCATTGCTCCATTTTCATTAATATTCCGCTTCAAGTCATCGTTACTTATTAATTCAATTTATTGGTAACTAAACCTTTAGCTGTTTCAAAAACAGTAATATCTTTTTTTGTGATGAGGTCTTCAGTTAATTGCAATTCAGTTATTTGGTTTGTATCGTACCATTTAACATACATTATGCGTGTTGTTAAATTGAACACAGTTTGGTAAAGGGTATAATGCAATTCTCCATTTTCATCAAGCACAGCACCTTTAGGGATACTAATGCCATCTAATAATTTGAAAGCATCCAATACATCATACTCAGGTTTGTCACTGTTTATAAGATGATTTTTTAAAAATACAGTACGCACGAATCGCTCTGGTGCTGTATAGCCACCTGGCAAACCATAAGTGCCCCCTTCATTTCCTAAAGATTTTAGCGGTTGCCCCATAAATGTACTTTCCTGTGGTTTATGCGGCGTAATATTTGCATAATTTCTTAAATTTTCATAGTGCCAATTTAAATCTGGGTTATTCGTTAATACACCGATTGGATTTTCATTTATGATGACACGACCATCTTGAAAGGTAAGCTCGACAGATCTGCCTGTATCATCAGAAATGTGATAATGCAGTGGTGGAACTTCCGCAATTTCATTTACTACATGCGCCACCACATTGACTGATTTAGCATTTTCGATTAAATCCTCAATATCTTTATTATAGCCAAGTATCCATGTAATAATTTCGTTTTGGCTAATATTTATAAAGCCTTCTCGTACTTCAGAAGCATACGATGCATAACCTCTAAAGTACTGTACGGAAGCACCTACGCCGTGTTCATTCACGCCGTCTCCAAATACAAAGCCTGCCATATCACTGCCTGCTCCGATAAAACCATACAACGTCTCACCTTTATATCCAACACGCGATTCCCAATAAAAATGACGTGGTTGTACTGCAGGTTGTCCGTCCAAATGATAGACAAAATCCATTGTACGCCCTAAAATCGCCTGGTTACTTTTTGATAAGAATGAAAATCCGGTACACATTCATAATCTACTCCTTTACGCTATGCTCAATCTCTATCTATAGTGATTACATTCAGTTTCTTGTTCCTCTCTATATTAGGAAACTTCTTACTATATTAATACTAATTCGCTTGCGTAACCGAGTTAAAATATTAAAAACTAAGTTCTTTTTTAATTCGTAATATATTCACATCGTTTGCCTGTGCTCAATGAAGTTGGTACATCAATAATGCGTTGATTTAATGAACCTTTATAAGGTAAGTTCGGTTGAAACAAATGATTGATAAAAGGCCCATCTACTAATACATCGATGAGCTCAAGTAATGCCCTTCTCTCAGCAGTATCTTGAACTAAATATTCATATAAAAATCCTGTCCATACCCATAACGATTTGGAATTACCAAAACGTTGTCTCAATACTTGGGCACATTTTAAAGTAATATCTACATTACAGAAAGGTTCGCCACCTAAAATGCTTAAACCTGAAATATAATCTGGTTCGCAATAATTCATAATTTCTTCTAAAATCGAGTCATTAAAACGCTCTCCGTATCTAAAGTTTTGAGCAGCTTTGTTATAGCAATTTTTACAAGCAAAAGGACAACCAGAAACATACATACTGCATCTCACCCCTTCGCCATCAACAAAGCTCTGTGCTTCTATTTTAGCAATGTAACCTTGTCCCTTAGTAATTTCTAAGATTTTCATAATGTCGTATCTTTCAAGTGTTTAACGCGTGCACACATTTCTTTATGACGACCTTCAATTGTCGGGCGTTGTACAGGATTGCCTAAATAACCGCAAGTTCGTTTAACGACATCTACAGTTGTTGGGTCATCATTACCACATTCAGGACATTGATAACCTTTAGCTGTTGTTTTGAAATCTCCTTTAAAATCACATTTACGACAATGGTCGATAGGAATATTCGTCCCTAGATAACTCACCTTGTCATAGGAATAATCCCACACCGCTTCCAAAGCTTTCAAATTATGATTGAGCTTTGGATATTCGCAATAGTGAATATACCCACCGCTTGCATACACAGGATAATCTTTTTCAAAATCAATTTTCTTAAATGGTGTAATATCTTTACGTACATCATAATGGAATGAATTTTGGTAGTAACCTTTATCTGTAATATCAGCAACATCCCCAAATTTTTCTCGATCTAATCTGCAAAATCTATCTGTTAAAGATTCGCTCGGTGTACTATAGATGCTGAACCACACATCGTATTTTTCTGTCCAACGCAGTTGATAAATTTTCATAGCTTTTAAAATAGCTAACGTAAATGCTTTACCTTTGGATTTACTTTCCCAATTCGGACCAAAGAATACTGTAGCCGCTTCATATAAACCGATATAACCCATAGATAATGTTGCACGTTGACCTTTAAATAGGTCCATCACATTATCATTGTCTGTTAAGCGATGCTTAAATGCGCCATTTTTATATAAAATAGGAGCATTATCAGGTGTTGCTTCTGCTATTCGCTCTAAACGATACACTAACGCATCATGCATGATATTCATACGTTCATGGAATAATTTCCAAAATAGTTCTATATCACCATCAGATTCTAATGCAATACGTGGTACATTGAGTGTTACTACTCCAAGATTACATCTACCATTATTTTCATATTCACCTGCTTCATTTTTCCATGCTGGTAAAAATGAACGGCATCCCATCGGCGCTTTGAAATCACCTAGCAATTCCACAGTTTTATCATAATTTAAAATATCTGGGTACATACGCTTTGTAGAACATTCTAAAGCAAGTTGTTTAATGTCATAATTAGGATCTGATTCACTGAAATTCACGCCTTTTTTAATGGAAAATACTAATTTAGGAAAAATTGCGGTAATGCGGTCTTTACCTAAGCCTTTAATACGCGTTTGAAAAATTGCTTGCTGAATCTTACGGCTATATTTATCTATACCGAGTCCAAAACCAAGTGTTACAAATGGCGTCTGTCCATTAGATGTATATAAAGTATTTATTTCATACTCTAAGCTCTCAATAGCATCACCTATATCTTGTGTCACTTGATTATCCACATATGTATCAATATCCGCTGCATTCACAAATTTTTCTGCAACTTTGCGGTGTTTTTGCTCATTAAATTGAGCGTACTTACTTAACAATTCATCTACTCTATCAATCGTGCAACCACCATACTGACTACTCGATACATTCGCAATAATCTGTACTAACTGCGCAGATGCTGTTTGAATCGATTTCGGTGAAGTCACTGTTGCGTTACCTATTTGAAAACCATCTTCTAGCATACTTTCAGCATCAATTAAGCAACAATTCGTTAGCGGTTGAAAAGGATGATAATCTAGATCATGAAAATGAATATCTCCCTGTTTATGTGCTTCAGCCACATGCTTTGGAAGTAAATAGTCCAGTGCATATGATTTAGAAACGACCCCCGCTGTTAAATCTCTCATTGTTGAAAAAGTAGAACTATCTTTATTGGCATTTTCATTAACTACTGTAGGATCTTTAGTAATAAGATTTTTTAAATTCGTTTCAAGTTTATTCATATTATCCCTCTTCACTATATATTGTGTTTTATTTTAATTTATAACACTATATATAGTGATTCAAATATGAACATCTACGTTAACGAATTTGTCATATATTTTTAAACATTTCATGAACTTTAGTTTGTTTTTGCAATAAATGCATTAGCTCATTTATCACTTTAAGTATTTTAGAAATTCTTCATATAATGCTACTGCTTGGCCTTCATTTCCAATACCATACACGTTCATTCTGCCGTCTTTAAATAGCGTTATTTGATAATCTCGATAAGATATCATTTTAGCGAAATGATTACTTTTCATAACTTTCACTGGAAGTAAATCTGTATATTTAAATATTTGAGGAGTAAATCTCAGTAGAAATACATTACCGCACTGTTTTTCAATAGAATTTGGTTGAGCCATGTTGAGATATTCATAATTTCCTTCGTTACAGATAGGGCAGTTACTATTTTTTAATGAATCTATATTGAGTGTTTTATATTGCATCGTAAAGCAATCCATCGTTGTTAATTTTTTAGAAAAACCTTTTCCAGACAGCCACCTTAATAACTCTGAGACTTCCATGCTTGCCACTTGATGAATCACTGGAGGAAGCACACCGTTTATTGCGCAACTTTCCCCTGTAGATGGCGTCGTACTAAGCATACATTTTAAGCATGGCCCCTGATAATCAATGGCATATACTGTGCCCTTACTGCCTACAGCTGCACCATAAATCCATGGCACACCTAATTTATGACAAACTTCATTAATCAAATATCTAATCGCAAAATGATCCATTCCATCTAGAACAATGTCAGGTTGATGTTGACAGAGTAATGCTTCAATATTTGTATTTGTAATCTCTTGATATAACGCCTGTACTTGAACTTCACTATTAATTTGTCCAAGATGCACTTTTAACGCTTCTACTTTAGGCAGCATTTGCGTGGCATCTGCTTCAACATAAGTAGCCTGTCTGTGTAAATTGGATTGTTCTACAATATCCATATCGATAATAGTGAGCTGACCAACGCCCATTCGAGTTAACAACTCTGCACATTGGCTTCCAAGCGCACCTGCGCCCATAATCATGACATGTGTCTGTTGCAATTGTGCTTGTCCATATTTACCAAATGCTTCATAACGCATTTGTCGATCATAGCGTTGTGTCATAGGAATCCTATACCTTTAGTAGGGCTCGAAGCTTGTGCTGTGTATTTCACTGGTATTCTTCCCGCTTCATAACTCAACCTACCTGCATTAATACCTAATTTCATTGCTTCGGCCATTTTCACTGGATTTTGTGCACTAGATATTGCCGTATTAAGTAAGATACCATCTGCACCGAGTTCCATTGCATGACAGGCATCTTTAGGAGAACCGATACCCGCATCAACTATGACAGGAACATTTACTTTTTCGATAATATAACGTAAATTCAAAGGATTATTAATACCTCTGCCCGTGCCTATCGGTGATGCGAGTGGCATAATGGCATGCACACCTAAATCTTCTAATCGTTTTGCTAATACCACATCATTAGAAATATAAGGGCAAACTGTATAACCTTTATCTAACAAGATTTCACAAGCTTTATACGTTTCTAACGGGTCGGGCAATAATGTTTCATCGTCTCCTATAACTTCTACTTTAATCATGTCACAGACACCTGCATGATTTGCGATTTCAGCTATGCGGACTGCTTCTTCTGCTGATTTGGCACCTGCAGTATTAGGAAAAGTAATGAATTTAGTTAAGTCTACTTTCGCTAATGGATTGGGTAAATTTTTATCGTATAAATTCATTCGACGTACTGCAAAGGTCAAAACCTCTGTCCCGGACGCCTCGATTGCTTCCGTTTGTATTGCTTCACTATCAAATTTCCCTGTACCTAATAATAATCTTGAATTCAACTTAAATTCTCCTATATTGAACATGTTATCCGCCTCCTACAAATTCTAATAATTCCAAACGATCTTCATCCGTAACCTTATGCTTTGAAAACTGTTCTCGCTGAATTAATTGGTCATTATGTTCCACAATCATACGTGTTTCATCCAAATCTAGTTCTTGAATCACTTCCTGAATACTTAATGTCTTATCAAAAGTAAAGTTGTCACCATTTATAATGCACTTCATTGGTCTTACCCCTTTCAATTATAAAATCTGCAAATTGTTCCGGCTTACGATCATACTGAATCCAATTGCTCATCCATTTTCCAACGTAAGGTGATAATAAAATGCCATTGCGATAATGTCCTGAAATAATAAATAAATGTTTAGCTACTTCATCCATAATGGGTTTTTCACCTGAGGTATAAGGTCTAACGCCTGACCATTGATTGATTAATTTACCTTCTCTTAATTTAGGAATATGCGTCGTAGCCTGTTGTAACAACCATTTTTCCCCTAATTGTGAGACGCCTACTGAATAATCATCAAAGTAACTTGTAGCTCCAATTAAATAACGATTTTTCATTTTCGGAACAACGTAACAACCATTTGTAGTAAATAACGTTGTTTCTAAAGACAGATTTGGATGCTCTACAAGTAACACTTCACCTTTAACTCCTGTAACACTACTGTTTGGCATGTAGCGGCTCAATAATTTCCCACCCCAAGCTCCTCCAGCGACCACTACCTTTTCTGCAGTTAACACATCTGTATGAGTTACCACACGATAGCCTGGATTTAATGGTGTTATTTCACTAACTTCTGTGTTGTAAATACGGTGAATGCCACGTTGTTCTAACGATTTTAATAATGCTTTCGTGTATTTATTGGCATTGATTTGATTATCATTCGGTATATACATCGCGGATAAATTGTCTGATATTACGTTGCCATTCGTTCTTTGTTTCAGTGACTTTGCAGGCAATAATTCCACAGCTCGGTTGTATTGATGCAGAAATTTGTATTGCTTTTCAACACTTGGGTTATCATCAATACTGCTTGCGAGTTTAATTAAACCACTATCCAGATATTCAATATCTAGGCCTACCTCATCTAGCAAACTATCCCTCAGTGGCTCGAACATTTCTTGAGCCTCTCGCGCTATATGAAACAAATCACTGTCTTCAGTAAATTCATTTTGAGCACCAAGCATTCCTCCAGCTTTAAATGAAGCATGTTTCCCTGGGATATCACGATCTATCACAGCAATTTTGATATCTGATTTACTTAATTCTCTTGCGATCGACATACCCATTACACCGGAGCCAATGATTATGACATCATACATACGTCTTCCAAGCCTCCTTCAGCTGTTTGATTTCATTTATGTTTTGTTGCGCAAAAATGGAAATCCCTGCAATTCCTTTGAATCCATTAGGTAGCCCTTTTAAAGTTTGTGTATTGATACCACCTAACGCGATAATTGGGATATTGAATTTTAACGCTTTATTTATTTCATTTTTTGTTCTTGGATGTTGATTCGGTTTAGAACTGGTTTTAAAAATATGTCCATATAAGACAAAAGCTAACTGTAATGCTTCTGCTTGCGCTATATGTTTTGTGTCGTGTGTAGACATACTGACTTGGATGTCAGGATGATTATATTTAAAATCCGCTATGCGTTCATCTTTTTCTTTAAAATGAATCGCACGTAACTTGCATCGTGTTAATACAGTTAAATTGTCATGAATAATTATTTTACTTTTAGGAAAACCGGATTGGCTAAGCAAATTAACCCAATCAATCAATTCAGTCGTCTCCATTGGTGTTCTGATAATTAAATAATCTATAAACTGCGCTATATTGATATACTGCTTAATGTCTACTGAATTTAAATACTTATACTGTGTAATTGCTATAAACAATGTTTTCACTCCAAAAAAAAACGTCATTTTTCTGGTAAGAAAAATGACGTTGGATTAACGAATTCGCATGTTTATAACGCCACTTTCCTACGCCAGTACAAACTGGATCAGGTTCAAGGAATTCCCAAGTTACTACTTCGGTCTCAGCCTTATGCAAGGCACTTCCAGTGGTTATTTAAGCTATTTAATTTTTTATAATAATTATTAAATATGTGTTGAAGAATTATTACATACAACTTAACCTATTCCATTGATTATTTCAAGTGGTATTATAATTTAAGTTGATTTCTAAGTGTTAAAGTCGATACTATTACTTATTTTTAAATAATTCAACTTGTAACTATGTTTTAGCTTTAGAAATTTTTAGTAAACCAGCTGTAAGGCTTTGAGTTTGTCGATATACACTTTGATATAAATCAAAATACAGCATATATTGTTTGTGCTTCTCACTATCTGGTTTAAAAGATTTTTCATAACGTATAAATTGCTTTGTAGCCGCTTCGATACTTTCATACCATCCTAGACCATATACAGCCAAGATTGCTGCACCCATACAAGGTCCTTCTTCATATTTCAATTTACTAATTTCTGTATTAAATATATCCGCTTGTAATTGCAACCAAAAGTCGCTTTTTGCACCGCCACCGATAGACACGATATGTTGAATATCTTTACCACAATCACGTAAATACTTTATCGACTCGAATAAAGAAAAGGTTATACCTTCAATAACTGCCCGTGCCATGTCACCTCTACTGTGTAAGGCGCTTAAACCTATAAAGCTCCCTCTAATGTTGGAGTCCCCATGTGGCGTACGTTCTCCCGATAGATAGGGTGTGAATAATAATCCATTACTGCCAACCTGTGATTGGCTTGCCATAGTAATAATTTCATCATAGCTTAAATGTCCTAATATATTTCGGCGTAACCACTGCAAACTGTCTCCAGCAGCAAGTGTCACGCCCATAACATAAGACATATCTTCTAATGCATGATTAAAGTAATGCATATTTCGGCGATATTCCGTATGTTTTTCACTTTCACATGATAAAACCACGCCTGAAGTGCCAATACTGCAGAGTGTTTCATTCGTTTTAATCATTCCCGCACCAAGCGCTCCACATGCATTATCACCACCGCCTGCTATAACAGCCACTTGCGCATTTAGTCCGAGTTCTTTTGCTATCTTGTCGTCCATATAGCCTACTAATTTATATGAAGCTACAAGTTCAGGGTAAATATTATGAACACCAAATTGTTTACCAATATTTTCATCCCAAGCTTTGCACTTATGATCAAATAATAATGTACTCGAGGCATCTGAATATTCCATATTTAACTTGCCAGTTAATTTGAATCGAACATAATCCTTAGGTAATAAAAACACTTTAGTATTGCACCAATGTTCAGGTTCATTTTCCTTTATCCATAATAATTTCGTAAGTGTAAAACCTTCTAATACAGGATTATCTAACACATAATCACCTAGTTTTTCTTTAATAACTTCACATTGAGGTGTAGTCCTTGTATCGTTCCAAAGAATGGCATTTCTTAGGGGTTCTTCATTATCGTCCAATATCACCAAACTATGCATTTGTCCTGAAAGTGATAGTCCGCTAATATGTATATGCTTAACTTCATCTGTCACCATTAATCGCTTAATACATCGTTTAGTTGCTTCAAACCACGCTTCTGGATGTTGCTCATTAAACCCATTTTGTGGCTGTATGATATCTAGAGATTCGCTTGCACTCTGTAAAACTTTACCTTGTCTATTTACTGCTATTACTTTAACGGAGCTTGTTCCAATATCGATACCTAACACTGCATCAGTCAATTTAATCGGTCCTTTATAAATAGATTTTAAATTTTTATTTCGTAATATGTGATATACGACCTATTTATAACACGTTCGATAAAAAAATCAAAATTCTAAAAAAAAGGGAACGGAACAGAAATCAAAATTTGATTTCGTATTCCGGCCCCCAAATGTTGACTAGATATTTAAAATAGAATTCTAGAAAAATAGATGACGATGACTACTGTTACTGCACTTAGTAATGTTGATAAGAAGACCAATTGTGCAGCAAGTTCTGGATGGTTATCATATTCTTGTGCAATAACTGAACTATTTACCGATGTTGGCATAGCAGAAGCAATAAATAACGTTTGTGCAATCACGCCTTCTAAACCAAGTAACTTAATAATCACTAAAGCAATGAGTGGGCCAATAACTAATCTCACAATTATATAAATATAAGAAATTGACCATTTAAAGCTGAATTTAATATTCGCAATTTGAGCACCTAGCAATAATAACGCAACAGCAATCATTGCATCCGCTACGTAATTTGCTGGCGTCCAAATAAATTCTGGGATTGGCACATTATTATAATTTAAAATAATGGCTAACACCAAAGCGTATAAAACTGGCATTTTAAAATATCCAAGTAACGCCTTTAATTTCCCAATTTGCAATGACTGAATCGCAAAAATCCCGTATGAAAAAGTGAATATATTTTGTAATGACAACACAATAACCTGCACCGACATAGTCAATGGATCGCCCTTAAAAACTAAATCATTAACTGGAACGCCGTAATTACCTGAATTGAAAAACAGAATACTATTCGTCAGCGTTGTAGCTTCCCCTTTATCTGTTTTACGAATAGTAGACAACAGTTTACCAATGACATATAGGACGATCATATACAAAATAAAGAAAATAACTATGTAAAATAAAAGCTTTATAGCAAAGTCTGTTTTATAAAACTTCACAAATATAAAACCTGGAACAAACACATATATATTTAATTTAGCTAGTGTTTTTAAATCTAAAGTGAATTTCTTTTGTAAAATAAATCCTAAAAAAATCATGATAAAAATAGGTAAAAGTACAGTTTGTAAAATATACAACATTTCACTCATTATATGCCCCCTTTGTTCAAAATCATATATGAATTAGACTTATATAAATTAATTATTATAGTTTATCATAGCAGAATATTAATTATTTTACCGTTTGTCTGACTAATAAAATCTTTTTCATCCTTACATTTACGTAAAAAAATAAAACAACAAATTGTTTCACGTTAAACAATCCGTTGTTTTATAAATATTTTATGTATGGAATTTCATTTTTAGGCTTCTGAAATCCAGGCTCTTTTTAACTTGGTCATCTGGAACTTTGAATAGCTAAAACGCTATAATTTCCACATATTGAGTCGAGAATTAGACTTCCACTAGCCTTCCTTCACTCAGAGGTAAGCCTAACCTTCAACTAAATTGCTGATTTCACGAAGAAATTAGCTCTATTTTGTAATTAAGCATTCTAAGATTAGTGTTTCTTTCCAATACTTAATATATTATTTTTTGCGATTTCTTTTTTTCTCTTCTAACACTGACATCACTATAAATCCAACTACCAAAATAGGTAATAGCATTCCAATTACCATCATCATATTTTTCACCCCATTTTAATATCAGAAAATAGCCCTGATAACAATTAATTTAATTGAATAGCTCTTTATTAAAATATAACATATTTTTTACGATTTTATGAATGTGAATATGACTATAATATGTCTATTGTATTTGTAATTTGAAAAACCAGATTCCCAATCATCTGGAAACCTAGTTTGTTTTGGTTTATTTAATTGTCGCGTTTAATTAGTATTTATATGGATCATTATGATCTTGTTTCGGTTTTCCATCTAAATCATCAAAGTCTTTTAAATCTTGATCTTGATTAGAGTTAGATCTTTCATATGGCTCATTCACTGCGTCTTGCTTATTGTCATTATACATTTCACCATGAATCGGTTGTTTTGGTTTTCTTACTAATAACATAACACCTGCAACAATCCATAACACCGCATTTATCCAGTTTCCTAAGAATGAAATGACACCTACTAGAATAAGTAAGATTCCTGCTGCCTTAGCTTTTTTATTTATTAGAATAGCTCCAATGATTGCAATGATTAAAATTACTATAGATAAAACCAAACCTGCTGTTAATAAACTACTCAACATACCGAAGATATTTGTACCATCTTCATATGAGAAGCTTGGATCATCTGCCATCATTTGTTGGATGACTGTTTCTTTTACCTCATTGTTACCTATCATTGGTATGAAAACTGCGATAAGTACTACACCAATTAATTGCAATGCAATACCTATCCATGTGAGTACGCGTTCAGTTGTTCTTTTTATCATAATCGTGCGCCTCCTATTTCTATTTATTCGCTTCAATTACAATGCTAATTATACTAATTGTTAATATTTAAGTCTATTCATTCTAAACAAAATATGTTTGAAATAATTAATAATATAATAACAAAAAAAGCTCGCATTGTATGCGAGTCTTTTTTGTCAGTTTTTATGTGCTTTAAATGCGTCATTAAGTCGCGCCAATTGGTCTACAAACTCATGTACTTCATCTGTTGTGAATTTGTCACCTATACGTTCTTTAACAGCTTCAATCATAACTGAATTTGCCTTTTTTAAAAAAGTCTCCCCTTCTGTACTGAGTTTAACTAATTTAATACGTTTATTATCTGTATAGGCTCTTTCAACGTAGCCCATTTCTTCTAATTTAACGATACGTTTAGAAGCTGCCGTTTTAAATATATTTTGCAACATTGCAAGTTCATTAATCGTCACTTTACCTTCAGTTTGTATTATTCTCATTGCTTCAATTTGTTCTCTTGATAGAAAATTACCTAAACCTGTTTCCTTAATCATTTCTACAATTTCTTTATTTAAATGCAACATAACAAACTGAAATTTGGTAATGGCCTCTTCTATCGTTTGATTGATGTTTTCATTTTCCATACTTTTCACCCCTATATTGCTTTAGCTTTATTTAAATTCCACTGAAAACGGAACTTTTTCTCTCTTGTTAAACCATAATAGTACTAAGAATTGTAATAATATCATTCCAACAATAATAGCACTTAATAGTATTACAATGAAACTAAAGCTAAAGTGGCCAGCATTGGTAAAGATTGCTTCTCTATATCCTTGAATCGCATAGGACATTGGAGAAAATGGATGAATCCATCTAAAGAAACTGTCTGAAAGTTCAATTGGGAACATACCTTCACTTGAACTCAATTGTAATATGAGTAATAAAATGGATAAGAATAATCCAATTCTATCCAAGAATAACGCTAAGAATGATGTAATCGTTATTGCAGCAATAGCCCATAAGAAGGTCACTAATAGGAAATGGCCTACGTTGTCAATCGACATGTTGAATGCAAATATAACCCAGCTACTCATAAACAATGCTGATAAACTACCTTGTAGTAGATAAAGTAATAACTTACCAAGCGCTTGTTTAGTTGAGGAAACACCTTTGTTTAATGTTTTTCTCAAAGGATAAATCGCACTAAATGACACTGCTCCAACAAATAAACTTACACTCGCCATATAAGGTACAATTGTTTCGCCATAATTGCCAGCCTCAGTAGGATTATTTTCATTTGTTTTTGTCACATTATTTAATGCTTTTTCATTGTCATCTTCAAGTGAAACATCTTGCTGACTCGTGATTGCTTCATCTAACTTAGCTTGTAATTGATCATTATTTTCCTGTAATTGATTTAAACCATCAGTAACTTGGTCATTACCTGATAATAATTGCTGTGCAGGTTGACCTACGGCTGGGACTAATTGTTGTAAGCCATCACTGACTTGCTGATTACCATCAATTAATTGTGACTCTGCATTAGACATTTCGCCAAGTGCGTCAGATGTATCTTGATAACCGTCTTGTGATTTTTTCGTACTCTCAAATATTTCAGTTAAGTAATTTTCACGAATGTCATTTTTAATTGTGTCTGTTACTGTATCAATTGCTTTCTGAGCAGTTTGACTACCCGTGTAACTTGACCCCGGATTAACTTGCGTTTCTAAATTAATTTTTTTAGGATTTTCATCTAGTAATGTCGTTGCATTTTTAGATGCGTCTTTAGGTACAATAATTGTTCCGACACTATTACCTTTTTCCAATTCATGTGCAGCTTTTTTCTCGGAAACTGCTTGAAATTTAAAATCCTCATTATCTTTTAATTCATCTACCAAATCATCGCCAATTGTTATTTTTTCACCATTTAATTTGGCTGATTCGTCTTGATTTACAATAGATATTTCCAATTGATCTGTCTTATCATAAGGGTCCCAAATTGATCCTACAAATAGTGCCACATAAATTAGAGGGATAAGCGCTATGGCTATAAGAGATACAATCAACATTTTATTTCTAAATATAAATTTAAATTCATTAAACATTTACTATCTACCTTTCTTTTTTTAAAAATGTATACCCCATGTACTATTAGTTTGAAAATAATCCCAAACGCTATAAATATTACGTTATGGAGCGTGTTAATCCTTGAATTCGTCCATTTTTTTAATATGTGGCGTGTTTTTATTTATACAGTACACCCCATGTACATTTTTATATAATACGCTCTTGAAAATAACTTGTCAATCATAAAATATTAGCGAAATCTAAAAATATCTCTATGGTAGCTTAGCTCAGTTTAATAGAAGTACATATTGATATTTCTAGGTTGCGTTTTATTCTGAAAAATATATAAATTTGATAAATTAATTGCATTCATCATACATAATTTGTTCATAAAATATGTATTTATATATATTGACCACCCCTTATATATTCATTATATTAACCTTAAACATGTTATTTATAGATTAATACTAGTTAAGTAAACTTAATTTTATCTTTTATTCTCAATATCATGAAACCTGATATTTTTATTATACAAAGGGAGGTAGTAATTATGCTTGAAATAGATAATCTTTATAAACGCTTTAAAGATTCTGAATTTAATGTGCTTGATGGTGTTTCTTTAACGATTAATAAAGGCGATATTATTGGATTAATCGGTAAAAATGGCGCTGGTAAGACTACATTAATGAAAATTATTGCTAAGTCTAAAAAACCAACTTCAGGATCTATCACTTTAAATGGTATAGATATTTTTAAAAATAATAACGTTATGAAAAACGTAGGCATTATGATTGATACAGTTTATTTCAAACACTTTTCCGCCAAAAAAAATTTAATTTACTACTTAAAAGTAAATAATAAGGAAAAATATCTTGATAATATCGATAATGTTCTAGAACTTGTTGGACTTGCACATACTAAAAATAAAAAAGTGAAAGACTTTTCCTTTGGTATGAAACAAAGGTTATCTTTGGCGATGTGTTTACTAGATGAACCTGAATTAGCAATTATGGATGAGCCATTTGTTGGTCTCGATCCTGACGGTGTTAAAACGCTCATTAGCGCTTTAAGAACATGGGTGGAAGAAAGAAACATTGCACTTCTTATTTCAAGTCACCAGTTAAATGAATTATCCGAGGTTTGTGATAAATTCGTGATTATAAAAAATGGCAAACTTCATCATATTGATTACAACAAAGACCAAGCTTTAAAAATTGTAGTTAAGGAACAAATTTATCCTGAGCATAGACAAGAATTATTAGACCTATTTACAACAATCAAAAATATTTCTATGAATGAAATTTCTATTGAAATCGATTCTGCGGAGTATAACGATATTATGAAATATGTAGTTAATCATTACACATTAATAAATACAGTCAGCGAACAAGATAATTTATATCACCATTATGATGAATTTGAAAGGCAGTGAGAAAATGCTTACTAAACATATATTTTGTAATATATCCACTCGCAATTCAGCTTTAATTTTTTACTTAATTGCACTTTATCCATTTTTATATTTAATTACACTCATCCTCCCTACTAACTTTATGCAAATTAATGGAGAAACAAATGGACTCACCGGACTAGATTTCTATTATGGCGTTTTAGCTGCTCAATCACAATTTGCTGTACCATTAATTTTAGTTACATATTTTATTAGTTTTCTTTTTTATGAAGAATATGAATCTGGTCGTTTAATTTTTTATAAAGATATTAGCCGTACATATCTCTATAACTCTAAAATAGCTGCTTTATTATCTATGTATGTTATTTATTTCATCCTATTGTTCATTGCTTCTCAAGTTTTATATTTTACATACATTATTAAATTCAATTATGCTTCGGGAGATTTTTTATCATCTTCTGCGAGTATTAACTACAGTGATATTTTAGGCATTATAGGTGTCTATGGGATTACATTAATAGCTGTTTTCTTTGGAATCATGTTATCTATGAAACTCTCAACAGGTTTTAACATACTTGGCGTCGTGATATTATTAATGATAATGTCTGCTGCCCCGCTCATTCATGGATTTAAATACTTCTTTCCTAACAGTTATGAAGAAGCAAATAATATCAATGAATTCTTTACTAAACTCGTAATTATTATTTTAATAACACTCGTTTACTCTATCTTATGTTATCTCGCAGGTTTAAAACTGTTCAAACGCTTAGAATATTAACTTAAAACATCACAATGAATAATTGGTTATAATGTATTTTTAAGAATGACAGTGATTTGAGCCGGCTCAAAGTACTAGCTGGATACTACAAGACTGTGCCCGTGGAAAGCGTGCATATAATGATTGCCAACAAAGTCGGAGATCTTGTCGACACTATAAAATCATCTAAACATTTAAATGTTTAGATGATTTTTGTGTTTTATCTTATCTTCAATTACCATTTTTTAAATCTCTCTACTATAATATATAATATAAGACATGTATCACTAATATTACTCGCTAACATAACTTTATCTATAATCTATAACTTTGGAGCAATGTGTTACACTGTTGTAATATTAGACAAAAATCGCATTTAAACCCTGTTTAAACTTATATGAGGTAATAAAAAATGGAAAATAATTTAAAAATCAGTATGAACGAAAGACGCGTATTAAAACAAATCTTCAACAATCATAATATTTCACGCACTCAAATATCTAAGAATTTAGAAATCAATAAAGCTACTATTTCTAATATATTAAACGCTTTGAAAAAGAAATCCTTAGTCATTGAAGTGGGCGAAGGTAATAGTACGAAAAGCGGCGGACGCAAACCAATCCTCCTAAAAATCAATAAAAATTATGGTTATTATATTTCTATGGATTTAACATATAGCTCTGTAGAATTAATGTACAATTATTTTGATGGTACCGTGTTAAAACATGAATCATATAGCTTACCTGACAAAAAAGTGAGTAGTATCTTGGCTATATTAAAAACAAATATACCTACTTCTGAAAGTTATGATACTTCCTATGGCTTGTTGGGTATGTCTGTCTCAATTCACGGTATTGTAGATCACAATCAAGCTATTATTCACCTTCCCTTCCATGAAAGTGAAGGTATTTCCATTACAGATGAGTTAAGATCACTGACTCAAGTTCCAGTAATTATTGAAAACGAAGCAAACTTATCAGCAATTTATGAAAGAAGCATCCATAGTAATTCAGAAATGAGAAATTTAATTGCTCTAAGTATTCACAAAGGCATTGGTGCAGGTTTAATCATCGATAAAAAATTATATCGTGGCTCTAATGGCGAAGCTGGCGAAATCGGTAAAACGCTCGTACTTCAAAGCGATGAAACATACAACACAATTGAAAATATTTGCTCCCAAGAAGCATTAATTCAAAGTATTAGTAATCAATTTGAACGAAATATATCACTTCCAGAACTTATTGAACTTTACCATCAACATAACGATATTGTTATTCAAGAAATCGAATATTTTACAACCAAAATTGCAGTATTAGTTCACAATTTAAATACACAATTTAATCCGGATATGATTTATGTTAACTGCACATTAATCAATGAATTACCTGTTATTTTAGATTCGATTAAAACACAGCTAGATCAATATTCGACTCACTCCGTACAACTCAACCTTACTACGAATGTGAAACACGCAACCTTATTAGGTGGCTCAATCGCAATTATGCAGAAATTATTAAACATTGATGATATTCAATTAAAATCTAACTAAACAAACACACCCTTTTACATTTTTGTAGAGGGGTTATTTTTTGAAATATTTTAGAAAGCGTTTACAAAAATAATTTTCCGTGCTATATTATCTCTAAAGTTAGTTTGTTTAATAAACTAACCAACTAGTTATAGGAGGATTATCATGACATATTTCAATATTGATAAAGTAAATTACGAAGGACCTAAATCAAATAATGTTTTTAGTTTTAAATATTATAATCCCGAAGAAAAAGTAGGCGACAAAACAATGGCAGAACACCTAAGATTTGGTGTGGCTTATTGGCATACATTTACAGCTGACTTATCTGACCCATTCGGCGTTGGTACGGCTGAACGTGATTGGGATAACTTAAACGACATGGACAAAGCTAAAGCAAGAGTTGATGCGATTTTCGAATTTATGGAAAAAACACGTATTGATTATTTCTGTTTCCACGATATAGATATCGCTCCAGAAGGTGAAACATTAAAAGAATCTAATGAAAATTTAGATATCATTGTAGACCTTATTAAAGAAAAAATGGATCAAACTGGTAAAAAATTACTTTGGAATACGACAAACAACTTTACACACGAACGTTTTGTACATGGTGCAGCAACTTCTTCTAACGCTGAAGTTTTCGCATATGCCGCTGCAAAAGTTAAGAAATCATTAGAAATCGCTAAAAAGTTAGGCGCTGAAAACTTTGTTTTCTGGGGCGGAATGGTGGTTTAAATCCAGGCGGTTTAAACTTTGATGCTAAACCGAGAAGAACTTCATTCAAACAAGAAGATTTAGTTTTAACGCATATCGCTGGTATGGATACATTTGCACTTGGTTTAAAAGTAGCACACAAAATGATTGAAGATAATTTCTTTGAAAACATTGTAGATGAAAAATATAAATCTTTTGCTGAAGGTATTGGTAAAAAAATAGTTGAAGGTAACACTTCATTTAAAGAATTAGAGGAATATGCTTTCAACATTAATGAGATTGATAACACTTCTGATCGTTTAGAAGTAATTAAAGCTCAAATGAATCAATATATTTTAAACATTAATAATGGAGACTGATAAAAATGACTTATGTAATCGGTATAGATATTGGTACAAGTTCCTTAAAGTCTATTGTTGTTAATAAAAATGGAGACGTTGTAGATTCATACAGCGTCTCTTATCATACGCTGCATCCTAAATCTGGATACAGTGAAATGAATCCAGATTTATGGTATGACGCAACAATTGAGAGTTTAAAACATTTATTAAACAAATATGCACAAAAAGAAATCACTGGTATTAGTTTTTCAGGTCAAATGCATGGCCTAGTGGTTATTGATCAAGCTGGTGCAGTCATTAGACCTGCTATTTTATGGAATGATACACGTACTTCTAATGAAGTTGATGAAATC
This sequence comes from Staphylococcus caseorum, assembly GCF_049943195.1. Classification (NCBI taxonomy): domain Bacteria; kingdom Bacillati; phylum Bacillota; class Bacilli; order Caryophanales; family Staphylococcaceae; genus Staphylococcus; species Staphylococcus caseorum. Next base: position 2,547,241 of record NZ_JBNFUA010000001.1, on the reverse strand, counting down.
AAAAATAAATTAGGTCTCGACGCACTACTGAAATTCACACAAAACACTGTATTAGAAGGATTTACATTACCTAAACTAATGTGGCTGAAAAATAATGAAATTGATAATTACAACAAAATCCATAAATTCATGTTGCCAAAAGATTATATCGTTTATAAATTAACTGGCAACATTTTTACAGAACCTTCAGACGCTGCAGGTACAATTATGTTTAGCGTGAAAGAAGAAAATTGGTCTACCGAACTACTAAATAGTTTAGATATTGACGCATCTATTTGTCCAGATATCATTGCTTCTCATCAAAAAAGTGGTCAATTAACTGAAGATGTGAAAAAAGCTTTAAATATCGATTGGGATATCAATGTCTATCAAGGGGGCGCAGATAACGCATGTGGCGCTTTAGGCTCTGGTATCACAGATGAACAAAAACAATTGGTAAGTATTGGTACTTCTGGCGTCGCACTATCTATTGAAAATAATGCTGACTATGAAAATGATGGCAATGTGCATTACTTTAATCACTGTGTACCTGACCAAAAATACATTATGGGGGTTACTTTATCCGCTGGTTATAGTCTGGAATGGTTAAAACAACTACTAGACCCTGATGCAGATTTTGCTGCATTCTTAAAAGCGATTTCTGATTCTGATGTTGGATCTAATGGATTAATGTACACACCTTATTTACTCGGTGAACGTACACCACATAATGACGCGGCAGTTAGAGGCAGCTTTATCGGCTTGGATGCGAATACCACACAACTCGATATGAAACGTTCTGTTATCGAAGGTATCACATATTCTATAAATGAAAGCATTCAAATTATGAAAAACAACGGTATTAACATTAAGGAAATTGTTTCTATCGGGGGCGGCGCAAAAAATCATGAGTGGCTCCAAATCCAAGCAGATGTTTTCGATGCAGCAATTACCACAAGAACTGAAGAACAAGGTCCAGCTTATGGTGCAGCGATGTTAGCCGCCATGGGTGAATCGTGGTTTGATACTTTCAATGAAATGAGTCAATCATGGATTACATATAATCAAAAAGTATCTCCTATTGAAGAAAATAGTAAATCATACCACAACTTATTTGATATTTATAAAACAATCTATGACGCTACACAACCAGTAACTCAAAAACTAAGTAAATTTAAGTGATTTATCAAGGGGATGGATATATGTCAACTTATAATAATAAGAAGTTTATCTTTAAAATAGCTTTAATCGCAACGCTTGGCGGGTTGTTATTCGGCTATGACACTGCAGTTATTTCTGGGGCTGAACAATCCCTCCAGAAATATTTAACTAAAGATTACGGTAGCTTTGTCCATGGTATTACAGTTTCTAGTGCCTTAATCGGCTGTATTATTGGTGGCTTGTTATCTTCAATTTTCTCAAGTCGGCTCAGTCGTAAAAAATCATTACAAGTAGCAGCTATTTTATTTATAGTTTCTGCGCTTTTATCAGGCTATCCTGAGTTTTTATTTTTTGAACCGGGTGAATCTAGTCTTGGTTTACTGATAACATTTAATCTATATCGTGTCATCGGTGGTATTGGTGTAGGATTAGCCTCTGCAATATCTCCAATGTATATTAGTGAAATTGCCCCTTCTTCTATAAGAGGAAGACTTGTTTCATGGAACCAATTCGCTATTATATTTGGTATGTTAGTTGTTTATTTTGTGAACTACGGTATTACTTTTGGTCAATCTCAAAGTTGGATTGAACTAATCGGATGGCGTTACATGTTTATGACTGAAGCAATACCAGCACTTGCATTTTTCTTTTTATTATTTTTAGTACCTGAAACACCAAGGTATTTATCTTTAAATAATAGAAACACCGAAGCACTTACAGTATTAAATAGAATATACTCTTCTAAAAATCATGCACAAAACGTTTTAAACGATATCTTATCAACTAAAAATAAATTAACAGATGTAAAAGCACCATTATTTAGTTTTGGTAAAACTGTGATTATTATCGGTATTCTATTATCTATCTTCCAACAATTCATCGGTATCAACGTGGCTTTATATTATGCACCTCGTATTTTTGAAAATTTAGGTGCAGGTGAGAATACCTCAATGATACAAACTGTTGTGATGGGATTAGTAAACGTAATCTTCACCGTTATCGCTATATTATATGTCGATAAATTTGGTCGTAAGCCTTTATTAATTATCGGCTCTACTGGCATGGCAGTTGGAATGATCGGAATGAGTGCACTCGCTGCTAATGGCGCGTTTGGCATTAGAACTTTAATATTCTTAGTTATATATACTGCATCATTTATGATGAGTTGGGGTCCAATTATCTGGGTGCTATTATCAGAAATATTCCCTAACAGAATTAGAAGTGGCGCAATGGCAATAGCTGTCGCAGTACAATGGTTAGCAAACTTTACAATCACTTCTACTTACCCATCTATGATGGAAATTAGCGGTACAATGACTTACGGATTTTACGCACTGATGAGTATTCTAGCTGGCCTGTTCGTATGGAAATTCATTCCAGAAACAAAAGGTAAAACACTAGAAGAATTAGAAAAAGTTTGGATTAAAGATAAAGATAAACAAGTTTCTAATCATGCAGAAGAAGTTCAAAGTAATAACTCAGCACATTAAAATTCGAAGTTTATGTGAAGATATTTTCACTATAGTTAAACTTAAAAAGTCTAAAACATAAATTTTTCGTTCTCAAATAAAAGGCCCAATTCATTAAAAAAAATGGATTGGGCCTTTCTATTTAAAATTTTTACTATTATATAATTCCGTCTATGATGAAAGCAATTGCAAAAGCTACAAATGATAATAATGTTTCCATTACTGTCCACGTTTTAAATGTCTCTTTGACATTTAAACCTAAGTATTCTTTAACCATCCAGAACCCTGCGTCATTTACATGAGATAACATTAAAGAGCCTGCACCAGTTGCAATAACTAGTAATTCTAGATTCACCCCAGACATATGTTGAATAATTGATGATACGATACCAGCAGCTGTAGTTAAAGCAACCGTAGCAGATCCAGTAGCGACACGTATTAAACCTGCTACTAAGAAAGCTAAGAGTAATGGCGACAGTGAAAGTTGTTCTGTCATCTGTGCAATTGTATTCCCCACACCTGTTTCAATAAGTATTTCTTTAAAACCGCCACCAGCACCGATAATTAAAATAATAGAGCCAATCGGTAAAATACATTCTTCTACTAAATCTTTAATTACATTTTTCGTCATACCTTGCTTAAACCCTAATAGATAGAAAGCGGCAAAACAAGAAATTAATAATGCTATCACAGGACTTCCTATAAATATTAATGAGTTTTTTATTATGCTAGGAATTTCTCCTAAGTAAGGTGTAATTATAGATAGTAACATGAGTAGTACTGGTAAAATGATAACTAAAAATGAAATACCTACACTTGGTAATCCCTTAGTTTTATTATTTACTTTAATAATATTTGGTGGATTTTCCGGTATAACTCGTTTACTAATAAACTTACCAAAAATTGGACCTGCAATAATTGCAGTTGGTAACGCAATGATTAGTGAATATAACAACACTTTTCCTAAATCAGCTTCATATATGCCGATTGCTGTCATAGCACCAGGATGTGGTGGTACGATCCCATGCACAATTGATAAACCTGCTAATAACGGAATCGCTATTAGTAATATATTTGTTTTAGTTGTTTTATGAATTGAAATCACTAATGGTAATAAAATTACAATCCCTACTTCAAAAAATACAGGTATACCAATAATAAATCCTGATAACATCATTGCCCATGGTAATTTTTTATAGCCTAACGCTTTCACTAAGTAATCCGATATTTGCATACCAGCACCAGAGTCAGACATTAATTTACCTAAAATTGTACCTAATGCTAAGATACCTACTAAATGTCCTAATACATCTCCGACACCAGTTTCATATGCTGTGACAATTTTTTCAGGAGATAAACCTGCCATAATAGCTAAGAATAATCCTGCTACAGTTAAACTTATAAACGCATGCCATTTCCACCATGCAACACCTAATATGACAATAACGATTGAAAGTAGCGTAATGATTAATAAATATATATTAGAATCCATTTTCGTTCCCCCAGTTATGTTAGCGCTACCAACAAGTCACAAGAGTTTGTCTATTCTTTTAAACTGATACTGTATTTCTCCAATTTACTATTATAATAACCGATACTATATTCAACTATATTGTTTAGTGTTGAATAAGATATCCTTTCTCTTACAAGTAATGGCTCAGATGGATTAAGGTTCAAATAAGACGTAGCCTGTGCATCAAAACCAACAGAGAAGTTATCTTCAATATCTTTTATTTCTATTTTTTCATCTTCTAAAATTTTATAAATAGATAGGTCATTATTTTGTTTTAATTGACCATACTTATCCAAACTGTTTAATGGATATGGTAAATAATGATTGAACAGAATATACGGCGTATCATTTAATAAATAAACTCTCGTGATCTTATAGGATTTTTCACCAAACATTTGAAATAATTCACTATTTTTATCATGCTCTTCGACGACAATATCTTTTATAAGCTTTTGAATTTGATTCCCTTGTTCTACGAGTTTTTCTGTGAAGTTTTTATTATTAGTAACATTGCTTAATTGTTTGTGATTAATGACAGTTGTGCCTTTGCCACTTTTTTTCTCTAAGTAGCCAAGCGTAACTAATTCTTTAATAGCTGCTCTAACTGTCACTTTGCTTACATTAAATTCCTTTTCAAATTCAATTTCGGTTGGTATATAATTACCAATAGTGTATATACCGTGAATAATTCTATCTTCAATAATTTGTTTTATTTGTAAATATAATGGCCCTTTGTCTGATGATAAATTTGTCATAAATCAATTACCTCTCAATATCATTTTTTTCTTCATTTATGACTTTTATTATATCATCAGTATCAAACAATGGTGTATCCCCAGATATTGTATGTGCTAATACACAAGATGCCGTTGAAAATGAAACTATTTCTTGAGGATCCATATTTGATAATTCACCATGCATCACACCACAAGTGTACGCATCTCCTGTACCAATTCGGTCCAAAATATCAACTTCGAATGCTTTAGAGTAATACATTCTTTTATCTTTAAATAAATAACCTTTGATATTATTTTGATTACTGCCTTGAATCGTTCTTATAGTTCCAGCGATAATGTTTATATCAAATTTATTAGCAACAATCGGTAATAATTCTTCTAGTTGTTCTTCTTTTGTTTCTTTGCTTGTTGTTAAATTCAAAGTATTAATTGCATCTTTTTCACTCATGAGCACGATGTCTGCTTCTGTTAAAATACTTTCATAGTAAGGTTTAGCACGTTGATTACCATTATTTTCCCATAATGAAGGCCTAAAGTTACAATCAAAGACAATTTGAATGCTTTTCTCTTTTGCTATTTTAACTATAGTCAAAATATTATTCTGCGTTAAATCGTTCATGGCTAAAGATATACCACAAATATGCAAAACATCGATTCCTTCTAGTGACTGGGAAATATTATATTTTGATATATCTGTTGTATTAAAACTACTTTGCTGTCTGTTGGTATAAGTTACATTGCTTGGACGATTCCCAAATCCTTGCTCCAAAAAATACATTCCTAAATTATCATTATTTTTAATAACAAAATCACTATGAATACCTAATCTTCTTATTGCCCCAATAGCTGCTGTTCCAATAGCATTATCAGGTACTGCACTAATCAAGCTCGTATCATATCCAAATTGGGATAATAAACTTGTTACATTAACACCTGTGCCAGTAAAAGAGTATTTTAAGTTTTCAGCTTGTCTTAATAGTAAATTATCAGGCACCTATAATCGCATCATTATTTCTCCATAAGCTGCAATGTGTTTACTCATAAGCATCAACTAATTGTTTTATTTTATATGTTAGCCATTCGACATCTTCTATATTTGTTAGTCCTGTATCTTTATCAATAATAGAAGAATATACATGTGGAATGATTTTAGGAACATTATATTCTAATGCGATTTTTACTATTTCTTCAAAATTTTCTTTTGTAATACCACCTGTTGGTTCTAAACCAAATTCAGCTTCTCCACATGCTTGAGCCACTGCTTTATACTCTTCAACCGTAGCTAAACCTTTCATAGGAAAGAATTTGATTGATGAACCCCCCATATCCTTAATTAAATTAATTGCTGCTTGAATTGGGATGTTCGCTTTCTCGACGCCATCACTACTTACAGGCCCCGTAGAAATATTAACGTACCCGGGTTGTCCTGTAGGAGACACTAAAGCATTAACCCAAGTATTTTCATCGCTGTTAGCTGTTGTTTGTCCAACGCTTGTAAACACTTGATTGATATGTGATCCTTGATAGAATTTAGCAATATCAGCTACCACTTTTGCTTGTCTACTATCACCAGCACCTAGTCCTATTGATATTGCATCATCTACCTCATTGCCAAATTGACTCATAGCTTTCACAGCAGAATTTACGCTATCATAATCTTTTGATAAGACCCCTATCACCACATTTTTATCTGCTGCATGAAATACTTCTTTTATATTTTCTTCACCTTTAGCTAATACGTTCAAAGCTACTCTATCTTTATAAAATCTTTCTAAAATTTTCATTAAATAACTCCCTCCAGGATTTCAATAATTGTTTCATAAATAATTTCAATTTCCCCTTGCTTTAATGGTCTAGGATCAATATCGAAAAACCCTTGTTTAACACCATAATCTCGCGTATATATAGCAATATCAGCTGTTTTTAGTTTTTCAGAGAATAATTCTGCTGATAAATTTAGAGTAGATGGATTCACATGTACGCGTGTTCTATATATTTCTCTGCCCGCTTCATCTTGAACAATCTCTAATTTTATACCTTCATAATTATTTAATGATTCTAGTTTTTTTAGTTCATTTTTTTCTTTTTTGGAATTATCTACTTTATCAAAGTATTCATCTAAAGCTTGTAGTAATCCAAAAGTCGACTCTTTTCCTACTTTCATACTGCGTCCAATAAAATGTAATTGAACTTTAACCGATTCAATGAGCGCTTTTTTACCAGCAACAATACCAGTAGTTGGTCCTTGAATTGCTTTTGAACCACTAAATATGACCAAATCAGAACATTGGATGTATTTTTCTAAGTCTTCTTCAGCTGCTGCATCGACAATTAACGGGATATTATGACTTTGTGCTACTTCATATATTTCTTCGACTGATGCCATATTTTTTTGCACAGCGTGATGAGATTTAACATATAAAATAGCTGCCGTGTTTTCACTTATTGCTTCTTTGACATGTTTGTCTCTACCTTCGTTTGCATAACCTACTTCAACAGTGCACCCTCCTCCTAGATAAACCATAGTTTCGATAGGTGCACCATATTGGACATTATGTCCTTTAAATAAAATTACTTCATTTCTATCTATTTTTTCATTATGCAATCTTTGACTCTTACGCTCATTACCCTCAGTAACAATTCCTGCAATAGATAACGCAATGCCACTAGAAGCTGAGTTTACAACGACAGCATCTTCAGCATTAATTTTATTTGCAATGTATTCACCAGATTTATCAACTAATTCTGCAATTTCCACATAATTTTGTCCTCCAAATTTCATTGCGTCCATTACGGAATTTGTAGGTGAAGACACACCTAGAATACTCATTCTCCCACTTGCGTTTATGACTTGTTTCAAACCATACTTATAATTCAATGAATTTGCCATTTGCTACCACACCTCTTTCTTTAATAACTTTATTTGTTGTAACTTCGTGCTCATGAGAATCTATTAGACTTTGTTCTGTATCAGTAACATCAAATATAGTTAAATTTGCAGTTATTCCTTCTTTAAACTCTGCCAATTTAGGTTTATTTATTATTTCAGCAGGTTTTTCTGTTACTGCCTTGATAATTTCATCTAATGTGTAACCAAGATACAAGAATTTAGTTAGTACATTAGATAAACTAAATACTGGTCCTTCTAATCTATTTTTTTTATAAATATCTGAACTTATACTATCGAAATGTATATTATTTCGTTGAGCTTGCTGAGCGACTTCAAATGAAAAACTGGCATTACCATGACCAACATCTAAATTCACACCTCGTCTTATGGCATCTTTTAAGACTGTTAACGCATTACCTTTTTCATCAAATAAATTATTAGATTTACCATTCAAAAAATGAGTAATGACATCTCCTTTTCTAAGTAAAGGGATAACCTCCTGAATTTTAGGGGGTGCTGAACCAATATGAGTCATAATTGGTAATTTTAATTGTTCACTTATTTCTACTGCTCTTTCTAATGGAATTGTCCCATTCCCTTTAAGCACGCTACTACTTATACGTGCCTTTAACCCGATTATCATATCTTTATATTCTTCAGCAGCTTCAATACACGTTCTCATATCTATCCATTCTAAATTTGATAATTCGTCTATTCTTTCTAGGCCAATTTTAGAAATATTTAAAAATGAAAATACATTTGTTTGGCTGCTTTGTGCTCTCTCGTATAGTTCACTAACTCTATCTGCACCACAACTACCTGCATCTACTATCGTATTAACACCTTGCTTTACTCCAATCTCATCAATTTCATCTCCGTAAGGACTGAAATCTGAAAAAGCATGTACATGCAAATCAATCCAACCGGTTGATACAAAAGAATTTGAACCATCAAAAAGGTTATGACCTTCTAAAATATTTCCTTTTGAAACTTTTTCTATTACACCGTTATTGAGCAAAATATCAACTCGTTGATTGTCTAAAGTAGCGATATTTTTAATAATTCCTGAACTTTTCACATTAGCTCACCTCTTGCAAAAGATTATAACATTATAATGTTTGTAAGCGCAATCATTATAATGTTATAATCTTTTTCTCATTAAATAATATGCTACTTACTTTATTTAATTAATAACTTTAAAACATTCAACTTACCAAAATCAAAAACACTTTCGTAATCTATATTATTACGAAAGTGTTTTTGGTTTTTTCTATAATAGAAATTTAGTTTATATAGGATTAGTAGATAACTAAATCGCTGTCCAACCGCCGTCTATTTTGATTGTTTCACCTGTAACAAAATTTGATAATTGTGAACTTAAATATATGACTGCGCCTGAAATATCTGTAGGTTTTGGCATTTTATGAAATAAGATACGATCCAATACGTCTTCTTTAAACGCTTCATTCTTGAACATCTTCTCTGTTAATTCTGTTTCTACAAATGTTGGAGCAATTGCGTTAACGTTGATATTGTATTTTGCCCACTCAATAGCAAGTGCTTTTGTTAGTTGAATCACACCACCTTTGCTTGAAGCATATGGTGCTCTATCAAAATAACCAACAAAACCAACTTGTGATGCCATATTCACAATTTTTCCACGCTGTTCTTGTGCCATGTATTTTCCAACAAACTTAGAGATAAAAAACAATGATTTTAAATTAATATCTAATACGTTTTCCCAATCATTTTCCTCAATTTCAAATGCAGTTTTACTTATATTTATTCCAGCATTATTCACGAGTACATCAATTTTTTCATATATTGAAATAATATCGTCTATTACTTTTGAAAGTTGATCAATTTGAGTCATATCCAACGCATAAACCGTATGTTGCCCACTAGATTCATTCAGTATATCTAACGTTTTATCTAATGAATCTTTATCTCTAGCTATAACGATTACGTTGGCACCTAGCTGAGCGAAATCGATTGCAATTTCTTGCCCAATACCTCGGTTGCCACCAGTTACAATAACAGTCTTACCTTCTAAATCATTAAAGTTTTTTTGCACTATAAATCATCCTATTTATTTTCTTGATCTTTCTTCAAAAAATACATCAATACTTCGTCACGCTTATCAATAATTTCTTGAGACTTGCTTTCTCCCCAATCATAAAACCCTTTCCCGGTTTTATATCCAAGGTTGCCTTTATCAACATGTTTATTCAAAGTTTCACCAGATGCTTTTTCAGTACTTAAATCTTCAAATAAATAATCAGATATGGCACTAAAAACATCCAACCCTCCTAAATCTGCCGTCATTAGTGGACCAACCACAGGATATCTTCTTCCCACACTATAGGTTACTGCGGCATCAATATCTTCCTTAGACGCTACACCTTGATCAAGTAATGATTGCGCTTCTCTAAATAGCGCATATTGTAATCTATTACCGATAAATCCTGATATTTCTTTTTGTATTAATATCGGCTTTTTGCCTATAGCATTAATTACATTTTCAGTACGTGCAACAGTTTCAATATCTGTGTCTTCATTTTTCACAATTTCTACTAATGGAACTAAATGTGCGGGATTCCAAAAATGTGTGATGATAAAATGATTGGGAAATTTATAATTTTTAGTTAATTGTTGTAATGTAAAACCAGATGTATTGCTAGCTAATATGGTTTTTTCATCTAATAAAGCATTTAATTTTTCATATAGTTCACTTTTAATAGTTAAATCTTCTGGCGCAGCCTCTATGATAAATGTAGTGTCTTCCACTACCGCTTCAACATCTGTGTCTAAGGTAATATTATTTTTGATGTTTTGCATTTGAACGTCACTAATTAAATCATTTTTATATAATAACAGTACCTTTTTATCAATTTCTGTTTCAGCTCTTTTTAAATCTTCTAGATTGATGCTGTAAACTTTCACTTTATAATTCGCCCAAGCAACGGATAGAGCGATTGAATGTCCCATCGTTCCACTACCTAATACAGCAATATTCTCCATCATTACACCTCTCTTGGCTAAACTTTTTTAATTTATTTATATCAGTAACTTTTCAAATAATTTTATAGACCTAACATAAATAGACCGATTGCGATAATCACTGCTACGAGCGGAACAACGACTGTCATAGCTCCGAACGCTCCATATGCATCTTTATGTGTTTCGCCTGCGATAGAACGAATCGTCGTTACGGTATACCCACCATGTGGCAGTGAATCTAACGTGCCTGAAGACATCGAAACAGTTCTATGCATTGCATCAGCATCTACACCCATATCTAAATAATGTGGTGCTAATATAGGTAAGGCTATCGATTGTCCACCAGAGGACGAACCGGTTAAGCCGGCGATAACCATGACCGCAAATGCACCTGTAATTAGGGGAGAACCTGGCAAATTCGTAACGTAATCAATAGCGTCATTAAAAGCTGGTGTCACTTTAGCAACACCACCAAAACCTACAACTGCTGACGTATTACCTAACGCAATCAATGCACCTTCAGTACCATTTCCGACTGCTTTCCAAAAATCTTTAAAATAACTTTTATTCAATAACCACGTTGCGATGATACCACTCGTTAAAGCGACTATTAGCGCTGATTGTTCTAACGTGTCATGTAAGAAAAATGATACTAACAACACAATAAATAATGGAATCATACTTAAAAATGGATTAGGTAGTTTATTCCTATCTTCCATTTGATCCCCTGTTCTACTAATAAAATATTCACCTTTTCGTTTTGCTTTTTTAATCATGTGCATCAACCATAGATAACCTGCAACTAACATAAACAATGCAGTGATGATACTAACAGTCCACCCTGCATATGGACTTGTATGTAAGTATGGTATTGGTATCCAGTTTTGTATTTCTGGAGACCCAGCTGAAGTCATTGTAAATGTAGTGGAACCTAAAGCTAAAGTAGCCGGAATAAATCTTCTTGGAAAATCAGATTCCTTAAATAAATTTACAGCCATCGGATAAACAGCGAAGGCGACTACAAATAGACTAACCCCGCCATAGGTCAATACACCACAGGCTAGTACAATTGCCAAAACGGCTCTTTTCATACCTACTTTTTTAATAATCCAATGTGATACACTTTCTGCAGCACCACTATCTTCCATGACTTTTCCAAAAATTGCTCCAGTTAAAAACATTAAATACCAAGATGTCACAAAACCAGAAAATCCATCCATATAACTTGTAACAAAATCCATTTCCTTACCTGTAGCAAGTTGAGAAAATAACGGTAAACCATTTAAAACGCCAACAAACAACGCAGATAAAGGCGCTGCGATTAATAGATTCACGCCTCTCATTACTAGAATAGTTAAAATAACTAACCCACCAACTAATCCTATAACACCTAACATATAAGTATGTCCCCCTTTAGAACATAAACGGTTTTATTTATTTCCTTTATCTCCATACTTTCTTACACGTAATAATGCTTGTTCTGCGTGTCCCGCGAAATTCTCATAACCGCATAGTCTCGCTGCATACTCACCCATAACTGCACTTTGGTCTTCAGATGTAATACGTTGATAAGTCACTGTTTTAATAAATTTACCTACCCATAAGCCCCCTGTATAACGTGCTGCTTTTTTAGTAGGTAGTGTGTGATTCGTACCAATGACTTTATCGCCATAAGCTACGTTTGTTTCTGGACCTAGGAATAGCGCGCCATAATTTGTTAAATGATTTAAAAAGTAGTCTGGTTCTTTAGTTAATACTTCAACATGTTCAAAAGCGAGTTTATTCGCTTCTATTACAGCTTCTGCTTCATCTTTCACAATAATCACTTGCCCATAATTTTCCCAAGATTCACTTGCAATATCAGCTGTTGATAACGTTTGTAATTGTCTTTCTATCTCTTTTAAAGCTGCTTCAGCAATTGCTTCAGAAGTAGAAATAATCGCACCTGGAGATGTGGGTCCATGTTCCCCTTGACCCAGTATATCTGTAGCAATCATTTCAGGTTCTGATGTTTCATCTGCGATTACTAATGTTTCTGTAGGTCCCGCGAGTAGATCGATACCGACTCTGCCAAATAGTTGGCGTTTCGTTTCTGCCACAAAAGCATTACCTGGCCCAACAATCATGTCTACAGAATCTATCGTTTCTGTACCTATCGCCATACCACCCATGGCTTGAATACCACCGAGAATATAAATTTCATCGGCACCTGCTTTGTACATTGCGTATACAGTTGTTTCTGGAATTTTACCATCTATTGGCGGTGTACAAGCTATAACACGTTTCACCCCAGCAACCTTGGCAGTTAAGATACTCATATGCGAAGAAGCAATCATCGGATATCTACCACCTGGAATATAACACCCTACACTATCAACCGGTATATTCTTTTGACCAAGTATGACACCAGGTGAATTTTCTGTTTCGAAGTCTTGTAAGGAAGCTTTTTGAGCTTCAGCAAATCTTTGAATGTTATTTTGCGCGAATGCGATATCATCTTTAACTTGTTGTGGAATATCATTAACAATGCTTTCAATTTCTTCGTCACTTAATTTAAAACTTTCTGGACTCCAGTTATCAAATTTCACTGACAAATCGCGTAAAGCTTTATCCCCTTCAGCTTCAATCGTTTTAATCGTATCACTTACAATTTGACTAACCTTCTCATCAGATTGTTTTATTTCTTCTTGGCTTTTACCATTTTTCAGTTTGTAAGACATTTAAAAATCCCCTCTCCCAGTGCGTGCGCATGCAATTAAACACAAAAAAAGAACTTTGCATACGTATGCAAATATTTCACTTTATGTTATAGTAAGCGTTTTCAAATGTCAAATTGTTTTCGTTGTTTTTCTGAATTTAAACTTCCCTTTTAACTTCCTTTGTTCTATCTCATCTAAGTTATCTTTTAATAGGATTTCAATTGTTTCATCGATCATTTCATTCAGTGGCTGTGACCAAGTAGACAACTGATGATTGGGCCATGAAGCCATTCGTATATCATCGAATCCTATCACTTCAATTTCATTAGGTACCTCAATATTCATTTTCTTCACTGCCTCTAATACACCGAGTGCTGTAATATCATTTGCGCCAAATATACCTCGAGGTCTGTTGCCATCCTTTAGATATTTCAATGTAGATTTATACGCTGTCTCAAAGGTGAAATCTCCCTCAACCACATCTATATCTTGTTTTTTTTCACTAAAATACTGCCTAAATCCATATAATCTATCTCTATTTGTAGAGGTGTTATGTTGACCTGACACGTACAAGTTGTGCTTGTATCCTTGATTATAAAAATATTCAGCTACCGATCTTGCTGCAAAAATATTATCACTTGAAACTGAATTACAATTTAAAGTTTCATCATATCTATTAAATAACATGACTGGAATATTTGAGCTTTTTAACTTTTTCACCAAATCTGACGATAAAACTGCATCCGTGATAATAATTGCTTCAACATTAAACTCAATAAATTGGTTAATTTCTTCTTGTTGAATTTCTTCATTTTCTGTATATACAAATAGTACAGAATAGCCAAATTGTTTCAGTTTTTGTGTAAATAATGCTAAGACTTCATGATAGAATGGGTTCTGTTTATTTTTCATAGCTAAACCAATGAGTTTAGATTTGTTAGTGATTAAACCTCTAGCTAAAGCATTGGGTTTATAATTTAATTCATTGGCAACTTTTAACACTTTTTGTTTTGTTTCTTCTGACACACTTTTACCAGGTGTAAAAACTCTGGAAACTGTAGATTGTGATACATTCGCTTTTTTAGCTACCAATTCTGCTGAAACATTCTTCTTTTTCAACTTTACCACCTCATCTATACGTCTTCATATTTGTATGTAGCACACTATATTTTATAACTCTTTATATTACATTATAGAATAAGAATTTCAAATGTTGCACTATTTTAATAGTAAAAACACTTCCGTAAGCATCCATAACATATGAATTTACACGAAAGTGTTTTTAGATTTTTATCTTAATGTGTATAAAATTTCAATATCATTCTTTATACTTTTCTGTAACGTTTAAGTCCAATGATATTTAGTATTGTAAATATCAAAATAAATAGCAACAGTATAACAATATCGAACCAAATAAATTCAAATCCCTGTCCCTTAATCATTACATTGGTCAGAGCATCACCGGCATATCTTAACGGAAATACATAGCCAATAGCACTAACCCAATTAGCAATGCTATCTAAAGGGATAAGTCCAGAGAAAAAGACTTGAGGTATAACAACTAACGGTATAAATTGAACCATTTGAAATTCTGAATTTGCAAAAGTTGAAACAAACAAACCTATAGCTAAAGCAGATAATGCAATAAGTATATTAATTAATAATACCCACCATATACTTCCTACAACCTCAACTTTCAGTAAGTATATGGAATAAAATACAATAATTAATGTTTGTAATACCGCAAACAAACCATAACCTGCTAAATAACCAAAGACAATTTCACTTCTTTTAACAGACGTTGCAAGTACACGTTCTAAAGTCCCTCTCGTACGTTCTCTTAAAAGTGCTATACCAGAAACTAAGAATACAAAGAAAAAGACAAAGAAACCAATGAGAATTGGAAATATTTTATCAAAAAATGTACTATCAGCATCACCATAAAGATAGTGACTATCTACGCTCAATGACTCTGTCTCTTGTCCATTGCTTTGTTTCATATTGTCCGGTATCTTTTCAACAATTTTAGTCATATCCTGCATCTTAGTCTTTTGGATTGCACTCGCTAACAATTGTTTCGTTGACCCTGTAAGACTTGGATCTTCATTTTTATAAGTGACTTCTAGATTAGACCCTTTTTGTTCAATATATGCATCCAACTCTGAATCCACAATTGTATCTTTAATTGAGCTACACGCATCATATTTTTCAATATCTACTTTATCTGAGGGCAAAGCGTTCACAATTTCATCTGGTACTGAAGCATTCATACCTATTTTTATATTTGTTTCATTATTAGTATCAAATATAAAATACATCAGTGTTAAAACCAAAATAGGTGCAAATAACATTAAAGCTAACGTTCTTTTATCTCGTAATAATTCTTTAATAACTCTGATGAAAATCGCCTTAAATCTCATTATCGCACCTCCGCTTCTGCTTTTATAAACACTTCTTCTATAGAATCAGCGTCAAATTTATCTTTTAATTCTTGAGGGGTTCCAATCGTAAATAGTTTCCCTTCAACAATTAAGCCTATATAATCACAACGTTCCGCCTCTCCCATAACATGGGTTGTAACAATCACCGATTTACCCTCATTTGCTAAACCATTCAATTGCTTCCAAACATCTTTTCTGAGTTTAGGATCAATACCAACCGTAGGCTCATCTAAAATAATAAGGTTGGGATTAGCTAACAGTGTTATAGCCAAAGAAAGTCTACGTTTCATACCACCTGAAAAATGAGAAACGACCTTTCCTAATTCAGGTTCTAAATTTACTATTTTTGTATTTTCAGCAATTGCTTCTTCTAATTTCTTACCTTTTAACCCCATCAAATTACCGAAAAACACTAAATTTTCTCGAGCTGTTAATGACTCATATAACGCATCACTTTGCCCCATATAGCCTACTTCATTCAGTACTTTACGATTTGGTATTTGTTTATTGAAAATTTGAGCCTGTCCTTCATCTAAACTTTCCATACCCATTAAACATTTTATTGTCGTAGTTTTTCCTGAACCACTAGGACCAATCAATCCTAAAATTTCTCCCTCAGTTAATTCTATATTAATGCCATCTAAGACTTTCTTTTGATCATAATATTTTACTGCGTTTGTTAACTTTGCTACAAGGTCAGCCATAGAGTTCCCTCTCCCATGTATATTATTGTTTATAAAACGAGTATATACCTCTCATTTGTAAAATCAATTTAGCACTAAAAAACTGTGCCGTACTTCCATAATATGGGCGTGCGGCACAGTTGAATCATAAATACACTTTTTGCTAATTTATTTTTTAATTAAACATACAATATTACTACTTTGATTTCACTGATTCACTAAAAGCTAGATAGCCTTCTCTTACATTAACGATATGATTAAAACCTTTATCTTCTAATATCCCTACTGCTATAGAACTTCTTACACCTGATTGACAGTGAACATATATTTTATCTTCTTTATTAAATGGTATATCTTCAATCATCAATTTGCCATGTGGAATATGAATCGCTTGTGATAGATGTCCATTCTGCCATTCTTCTTCAGTACGCACATCTAATATGTGTTGTTCTTTGCCAGTTATATCAGTTCTATGAATAGATGCTGTCATCGTTAAACTCTGTAGCAAACGGTATCCGCTAACATAATCGAATCCTATTAATTGTAGTGTGTGTACCGCTTCTTCTACAATTTCTTTGTCACCTATTAAATCAATGGGTTGATTATAATTTAAATACCACCCGATTTGGTTAATAAAGTTCTTATTGTAAGGGATATTGATTGTACCTTTAGTATGTCCACCATGAAAGGCTTCTTTAGTACGTAAATCAATTGCTAAATTATCTTTATTCAAACTAGGATAAACGTTATATGAATGATATAAGTTCATCCCAAACTGATTGATTTTTTTCATTTGTGCAAAGTGATGTGGTGGCGCGGGTTGATTTGACGTTAATGTCTCAATGAACGTTAGTTTATTCGTTTCATTAAACGCCCAATTGTTTATTTTTTCATAACCTAAGGTAGACATTGGCACCGCACCTAGTGACTTACCACAAGGACTGCCTGCCCCATGTCCCGGCCATATTTGAATAGAGTCAGGTAACTCTTTAATAGTCTCAATAGAGTGATACATTTGTTCCGCACTAACTTCAGTAGAACCTTCCATTTGAACTGCTTTTTCTAATAAGTCAGGTCTACCGATATCACCAACAAATATAAAGTCACCGCTAAATAACCCCATAGGTACTTGGCTCCCCCCACCTTCGTCAGTTAATAAAAAACTAATACTCTTCGGGGTATGACCTGGCGTGTGTAACACTTTTAATTTAATGTGACCTACTTTAATTTGATTTTGGTGTTTAACGTAATGTGTTTGGTCTGGCATATTTTGATAACTTAATTGGTTATCACCTTCTCCAGATACATAAATTACTGCGTTTAAACGCTCTGCGACATCACGAATACCTGAAGCAAAGTCAGCGTGTATATGTGTTTCTGCGGCATGTGTAATCGTAAACCCTTCACTATCTGCTACTTCTATATATTCTGCTAAATCGCGTATCGGATCTATCACTATTGCTTCACCTGTACGTTGACATCCTACTAAATAAGAAGCTTGCGATAATTGTTCATTATAAAATTGTTTGAAATACATAATAAATCCTCCTTTTTAAACGTTACACTCTTACTAAATAAATAAATTATGACTCGCGTTTTCAGTGTCGCCGATATACGTACCTACGCCGCCATATGCAACTTCATCTCTCAACTCTTCTTTTTTAATGCCCATAACATCCATACTCATCGTACATGCAATCAGTTTGATATCTTGATCTATCGCTTGGGTGATAAGTGATGGTAGTGAATCAACATTTTTCTTTTTCATTACATAACGCATCATCACATTACCCAATCCAAACATGTTCATTTTAGAAAGTGGCATTTTTAAAGGAGACTTTGGCAACATCAAATCAAACATTTTCGCAATACCTTGTTTACGCACTTTTGAAGTTTTTTCCTTTTTCAAGGCATTAAGTCCCCAGAAAGTAAAGAAGATAGTAACATCTCTGCCAGCAGCTTTAGCACCATTAGCGATAATCATCGCTGCCACTGCTTTATCTAACTCTCCACTAAACAATACAATTGTAGTGCCTTTAGTTGTATGCCTAACTTCCATAGTTTTGGGTTGTTCTTTTTGGATAATAGCTTTAATCTCATGCCCATCTTCATTTAAATTAACCAAGGTATGACCTGTTTGTTTCACCCAACTTTTAATATCACTAGAGAAGCCTGGATCTGTAACAGTAACCTCCATTTGGTCACCTTCTTGAATATTTTTCACTTCTTTACTGATATTAACTATAGGCCCTGGACATTGAAGATTACTGTAATTAAATTGTTTACGGTCTGACTTAATATCTCTTTCTACTACTGCGTCACCTTCACTCACATTGTTCTGTACATAAGCTTGATAACCACCTTCTAAATTAACTACATCATAGCCTTGCTCAGATAAATATTCGCTCACTTTAGCACTGCGATTTCCACTTTTACAGTGTATATAGTAAGTTTTATTTTTTTCATAATTAAATGTTTCAATGTTATCTACAGGATGTAGTATGGAACCGTTGATATGCCCTAATTCATATTCTTCTTCTGTTCTAACATCAATCAGTTGGCCCCCAGAAGCTAATCTTGCTAATTCTGATTCACTTAAATCATTGATATGTTTTTTGTTATATTTTTTCATATTCACCCTCCTAAAAATACCTACAGGGGTATCATAAAGTCTGTATACACTATTGTCAAATACCCCATACCCTATTTGACACTTTTAATTTATTCACTTAGTATGTAGGTAATTAGTTTTAATATGGAGGGAAAATTATGGATTACGATAAAAAAATGGTTAACCGCATAAAACGAGTACAAGGTCAGTTAAATGGTGTCATTAAAATGATGGAAGATGAAAAGCATTGTAAAGATGTCATTACTCAACTTAGTGCATCTAAAAGTTCTATCCAACGATTAATGGGCGTCATTATTAGTGAAAATTTAATTGAGTGTGTAAGAGAAGCAGATGAAAATAATGAAGATTCGCAAGAATTAATTAACGAAGCCATTGAATTATTAGTGAAAAGTAAATAATGGATATTCTCACAATAACTATTATGTTATTTATTGGAATATTTGGGGGATTTATCGCTGGGTTCGTAGGTATTGGAGGCGCAATTATTATTTACCCAGCTATCCTATTATTACCACCATTATTTGGTGCCCCTGCATATAGTGTATATATCGCATCAGGCCTTACTTCAAGTCAGGTTTTCTTTAGTACATTGAGTGGTTCAATAAAAGCCAGAAAAAAACCTCAATTTTCTCTACAACTTGTAATTTATATGGGCGGGGGTATGATTGTAGGAAGTATTTTTGGTGCGCTCCTAGCAAATTTATTTAATGCTGCATTTATAAACGGTATATATATTATAATCGCTGTACTAGCGCTAATACTGATGTTTATTAAAGTGAAGTCTTCTTCACAAACTTCTCAATTTAACGGTCCTTTACTCATAAGTAATGGAGTTATAATCGGTATTATTTCAGGTATAGTCGGTGCAGGTGGCGCCTTTATTATTATTCCTATACTACTCGTAGTATTTAAATTACCAATGAATACTGTTGTCGCTAATAGTATTGTCATTGCTTTTATGTCTTCAATAGGCGCTTTCGTTATAAAGTTTATGCAAGGTTATATACCTATGACAGATGCACTATTTTTAATTATTGGGAGCATTCTTTTTGCGCCATTAGGTTTAAAAGTAGGCAATAAAGTGCCAAGCTTTGTACAAAAATGGATTGTGAGTATTTTAATTATTATCGCAATTATGCAACTGATAATCTAACTTAATTTAAAAGGAGGCTTATAATGAATCATTGGGATGAAAAATTCGACTCAGACAATTATATCTATGGCGAGGAAGCAAACGAGTTTGTGAAAAATATTTTTCAAACTAACACTACAAACAATGAAAATATAGTATTATTCGCAGAAGGTGAAGGCCGAAACGCGATCTATCTTGCACAACTTGGTTACGATGTCACAACATATGATATGTCTAAAGTAGGTATCGATAAACAATATAAGCTAGCACAAGAGACCGGTGTTAATATAAAAGCAAATTATGGTGACATCACACAACCTGACCTAACAACTCAATCAACATTTGATTATAGTATTAATATTTTTGGTCATGTCCCTGCCGAGGGCAAACAAGCTATGTTTAATAATCTTATTCAATCATTAGTCAAAAACGGTCACAGTTATTTTGAATTTTACTCAATAGAACAACTAGAATATCGTACAGGCGGTCCTAAAGATAAGTCAATGCTTTATGAAATAGACGAAATTAAGCATTACTTATCTCAACACACTATTAAAATTCATATGCTAAAAAAGCGTGAAACATACCGCTACGAAGGGACAAAACATACAGGTCTGGCTTCTGTAATACAAGGTCATATTGAAAAATTATAATTCATCAATAAATCATCAAATTCTATTAATAACCCTTCTATGCAGTTCACAGCAGTATCTAAATTGTATAGAAGGGTTTAAATCACTTAAATCCCCCTCTATATTCCTCGGCTATTTAAAGTGCTGTTCAATAAAAAATTATAAAAACCAAAGGAAATACCTAATTCTTACAAATCCAATAAAATAAGTAATATTACACTTGGGCATAAAAATCCTCTAGTTAGGCAATTTCGTGCAAATTAACAGTGAAATATTTTATATTGTAGTTGATAAATTAAAACTTTGTTTTAATTTTAAATACTTGGAAAGGGGTGTTTTATATGTCAGCAATCATAGAAGCACTAAATAATGCCATCCAAGCAGGTATCGCTCATGATTGGGTAACTATGGGTACAAGCATTGCAAGTGCATTAGCTAGCGGTGTAGACTTTGTTTTAGGTTTCTTAAAATAAAGTCATTTTCCTCACAAAAAGGACCTTCTCTAAAATCACGTGTGATATTTTTAGAGAGGGTCTTAAATTCAACTTCTAAACATTTGTAATTTTTGAAAATAAAAAAATGGCTGAGACATAAATATATGTCTCAGCCTCAAAGTAATATTTTAACTATACTTTTTCAGTTTGTGCTTGTGCTTTTTCATTGTTTGACGCATGTGTAGCACCGATTGCTTCGATTTCTTCTAGTGTGCGTCCTCTAGATTCTGGAACGAATTTTTTCACAAATAGTACGCCGAGTATACAAATAATGCCGAATATCGCAAATACGATTTGTTGAGGGAAATACACTGTCATAATTGGGAATAGTAATCCAACTAAGAAAGAACCAATCCAATTTAATGAAGATGCAGCACCAGAAGCAAATCCTCTAATTGCTAACGGGAAGATTTCTCCTACGATCACCCATGTTAATGGTGCCCATGTAAATGAATAGAATGCTACATAGATACTTAAAAATACCACGATGAGTATCGGATTCGCATTTGGTAAGAACAAATGGATGATTGCCGGTAATATGAAGGATAATCCCATCACAGTACCACCCAACATAAGCAATGTTCTTCTGTTAAATTTATCCGCTATCCAAATGAAGAGTAATGATCCTAATACTAAAATTACACCTTGAATAATTGGCCACATTAAAGCTGTACTTGCTGAGCTACCAGTAGCTTGTTCAACAATTAATGGAATATAATAGAATATTGCATTTGCCCCTTGGAATTGTTGAAACGCAGCTACACCCAATCCAGCGATAACTAAATATTTATATTTGCCACTAAATAATGTTGCTAATGATTGGTTTACTTTATTCTTACTTTCTATTTGAATTGTCTTGTTTATTTCTTCAAATTCTTTATCTACATTTTGGTTATTTCTAAGGTTGCTTAAGACCATTTTAGCTTCTTTAAATTTATTATTTTTAATTAAAAATCTTGGAGACTCTGGTAATTTTAATACGCCCCAGAATAAAATGATTGGCGGAACTGCTGCTGCTCCTAACATTAATCTCCAACCCATTTCAACAGGTAAACCTCTTAAGAAATAGTCTACGATGTATGATAACAACATCCCAGATACAATCATTGTTTGGTTCATACCAGACAATTGGCCACGGTACTTGGCAGGAGCCATTTCTGACATGTAAGCTGGTACTAATGCTGATGCAGCACCAACTGCTAATCCCAGAATTACCCTTGATATAATTAAGAAATAACTACCATCATGTGGTGCGATACCTGACAAAACAGAACCAATTACGAAAATGATTGCAGAAATTAAAATCATTTTCCTTCTACCAAGCGTATCAGATAATTTACCTGCTAAAATACCACCAAATATTGCGCCTAGCATTACTGACGAAGTAATTAAGCCAATTATAAATCCACTATTAATATTCCAGTCTTCTCTTAAAAATGGTAACGCTCCGGTCATAACACCTATGTCATAACCAAAAAGTATCCCACCAAAAGCGCCGAAGAAATAGATAAAGCGATTCGAAACTTTACTGTTTATTTTCATCCCATTCACCCTTTTTTAAAACAAAATATGCCTTACATTACGTCATTTGATTAACGACAAATCTACTGTAATTTAATTTATTAATGTATATTCTGAATCAAACATGTTTAATAATATTTCTATTTGCGATGTATTCAATTTAAGTGACAGTACTGTGTGATGACCGCCGCCTTCTTCAATCCAACGTTTCACGCCTTGTTCTAATGATGGTTTAACATCCCATAACACTCTAGCTACTGGTAAGTTAGGTGCAGGTTCATCTAATTGTTTAGCAGTAATTTCATTCACAATAAACTTGAAGTGTGTGCCAAGATCCATCATTGTGACAACTACGCCGTCGCCTGCTTTTCCATCGAATACTAATCTTGCTGGATCTTCTTTACCACCTATACCTAGGGGATTTACAACGATTTTAGGTTTCTTATCTGCTAGTGTTGGATCAACTTCCAACATATGTGCGCCTAGAATATGTGATTGATGACTTCTTAAGTCGTACGTGTAATCTTCCATGAACCCTGTTGCTTCATTTTCTGCAGCAATTTTAAGTAAGCGGTCTAAAGCAGCAGTCTTCCAATCGCCTTCACCTGCAAAGCCGTAACCTTGTTCGTTAAGTCTTTGTACTGCTAAACCTGGTAATTGTTTCATGCCATGTAAATCTTCAAAGTTAGAAGTGAAAGCAGTATATCCACCGTCATCTAAAAAGCGTTTAATCGCAATTTCATATTTGATTTGTTCTTTAACAGAAGCATTAAATGCGTCTTCACTGTACGCTCTGTAATCAAAGTCATATAAATCTTCATATGATTTAAATAATTGATCTACTTCAGAATCTGTTACTTGATTCACATATTCTACTAAATCACCTATACCAAAATAATCTACAGTCCAACCGTATTGGATTTGTGCTTCGATTTTATCCCCTTCAGTAACAGCTACATTACGCATGTTGTCACCAAATCTTGCAACTTTTAAGTTAAAGCTTTCATTATAAGCATTGGCTACAACCATCCATTCGCTTAATTGTTTTTGTACACTTTCATCTTTCCAATGTCCAAAAATGATTTCATTTTTCTTATTAAGACGGCGGTTAATATAACCGTATTCTCTATCTCCATGCGCTGATTGATGTAAATTCATATAATCCATATCAATGTTTTCCCATGAAATATCATTGTTGTATTGAGTTGCTAAATGTAACAATGGTTTTTGTAATAATTTAGTACCTCTAATCCACATTTTCGCTGGTGAAAATGTATGCATCCATGTAATCACGCCTAAAATATCATCACGATAATTCGCTTCTTTCATAATATCTGTAATAACATCTGCAGAAATTGCTAATTTCGTTTGTAATTCAATTTCAAACGGTAATTGTGCCTGCGCGTTTAATTCGTCCGTAATATTTTGTGCATTTTGTTTAACTTGTGCGAGTGCATCGTCACCATAGAGTTCTTGTGATCCAATCACAAACCAGAATTTTTTTGTTGTAGCCATTTTATTTCCTCCTTAGTTTTGTCCGTAATAGGCATTAGCGCCGTGTTTTCTTTCAAAGTGTTTATCAAGTACTGCTTTAGGTAATGTTTCAGCGAATGGATTTAATTGTCTTGTGAAGATATTCATCTTACATACTTCTTCTAACACTACTGCGTTCATAACAGCTTTTTCGCAATTATCTCCCCAAATAAATGGTGCATGACCATGCAATAATACTGCAGGTACTTCATGTGGGTTAATATTTTTTTCTTTAAATGTTTCAACAATGACATTGCCTGTTTCATACTCATAATCTTTATTGATTTCTTCAGTCGTTAAAAATCTAGCACACGGAATTTCGCCGTAGAATGTATCAGCATGTGTTGTTCCCATAGCTGGCACGTTTAATCCTGATTGCGCCCACGTTGTTGCCCATGGTGAATGCGTATGTACGACACTGCCAATATCACCAAATTCTTTATAAAGGACAGCATGCGTTGGCATGTCTGAAGAAGGTTTTAAATCTCCTTCAACCACTTCACAATCTAAATTACAAACCACCATATCTTCTGGTTTCATGACATCGTAATCTACGCCACTCGGCTTTATAACAAATAATTGTGATTCTGCATCAAAGGCACTCACGTTACCCCATGTATATTTAATCAATCCTCGGTTTGGCAACTCTAAATTTGCTTTATAAACTTCAGCTTTTAACGCTTCTAACATGTTATTTGCCTCCTAAATACTTAACTATCGATTGTTCTATAGGTAAACCTTTTTTAACTTTTTCTACATAGTTATTAAAGTTAATCACTTCTTGTTCTGCTGGTTCCACAGTTACTTCTTCTGTGTTTAAAAATACAACTTCATTTAAAAATGTAGCTAAAGGTTGTTGAGATTCTTGTGCGCTATAGTAAGCTAAAACACTGACACCCCACGCGCCACCTTCACTTGCCGTATCCATTACGGTAATTTTATTTTCAAGTGCTGATGATAATACTTGCTGTGCGACACCTTTCGTTTTAAAAATACCGCCATGTGCTATTAATTTATCTATGTTAATCGATTCATTATTTTTCAATAAATCCATTCCAATTTTTAAAGTACTGAACGCACTATATAAATGCATTTTCATAAAATTAGCTAAATTGAAATTATAGTTTGGTTCACGTACAAATAATGGATAACCTGTCTCTACGTCTGTGATGTTTTCGCCTGAAACATAGTTGTATGAAAGTAAGCCACCAATGTTGTCATCACTTTCCAATGAACGCCCGAATATTTGTCCGTACAACTCATCTGATGAAAAATCAACACCCATGACACTTAATACTTCGCCAAATATGTTCATCCAATCATTAATATCAGAAGTACAGTTATTGGTGTGAATCATTGCTACTTCACTACCATCGGGCGTTGTTACTACATCAATTTCCGGGTACATACCTTTTAATGCATCAGATAATACAACCATTGCAAACGCACTAGTACCGGCTGATATATTACCTGTATTCTGCGCTACTGTATTCGTTGCTACCATACCAGTACCAGCATCACCTTCTGGAGGGCACATCACGCTACCAGCTTCAAGATTTCCTGAAGGATCTAATAATGTTGCACCATCACTTGTAAGACGACCACCATTTTCACCTGCCAATTTAATTTCAGGTAATATAGTTTCTACTGACTTTGCAAATCCTTTACTTTCAAATAAGTCATTGGCTTTATTTAATAAATCTGACCTATACGTTTTGTTGTTAACATCTATTGGGAACATGCCTGAAGCCTCGCCAATACCGACAACTTTTTCACCAGTTAAGTACCAATGTACATATCCAGCTAACGTTGTTAAATATTCAATTTGATTCACATGGGCTTCTTTATCTAATATGGCTTGATATACATGCGCAATACTCCAACGTTCTGGAATATTAAATTGAAACGCTTCGCTAAGTAACGTAGCTGCCTTTGCTGTATTACCATTTCTCCAAGTTCTAAATGGTACAAGTAAATCTTCATTATGATCAAACGCTAGATAACCATGCATCATACCGCTGATACCAATCGACTTCACTTGTTTTAATGTTAAATTATGTTTTTCTTTCATTTCTGTTGTCATTGCATTATAACTTTTCTGTAAACCGACCCAGATATCATTAATTGAATATGTCCAATATCCATCTACGAATTGGTTTTCCCATTCAAAATGTCCAGATGCTACTGTATTCAAATGCTGATCAATTGCTACGGTTTTAATTCTTGTAGAACCAAGTTCAATACCAATCGATATATCTTCACTACTTAATGCTTTCTTCAAACCATCCATTTCCAACACTCCTATTGAAACCGTTTTCAAGTATACTTTATAATATTTGTCCGTACATGTCAACATTTATTATTTTGTGTCCGTACATGTTTCTAGGAATAAAAAGACTCAAACCAATAGCGTGATTGATTTGAGCCTGCTTTTATATTTTTTTTACAGAATTACGTTCGATAATATATGTATCGATAAGTTGTGACGTTTGGTTTTTTTCTGTATCTATCGCGTTAATCATCCATTCTGCTGCTTTTCTACCAAGTAATTCTTGGGGATGTGACGTTGTAGTCAAATCCATCTCACTCAATTTACTTAGTACTGAGTTATCTTCGCCAACCACAGATAAATCGCTTGGTATCTGCACGTTTCGCTGTTTCAATCTTTGGATAACCTCGTAAGCAATTTCATCGTTATAACAAACTAAGCCAGTGATATTAATCTTTTTATCACAAACATGCTGAACAATTTGTTCGATGACTTGTGGCTTACTTTCGGTATCGAATGTATAAATATGTTCACCTTTAAAAAGAATATGATTACTTTCAAAAGCATTAAAATAACCCTTCATTCTTAATTTACCTTGGTTATCGTCTATTTTTGTGATTAAAGCAATATTTTCATGTCCTTGATCTATTAAATATTTTGTTGCTAAATAGCCAGATTTCACATCATCGATTGCGATATAAGGTAAATTCAACTCATCATACTTAGCATTAATCATTAAAATCGGAATATCTCGCTGTTTGAATAATGAATAATAGGACAAGTTCGGGTTATAGACATTACTCTTAGTAGGTTCTATAATAAGTCCCGTCACACCTTGATTCAGCATCATCTCTAAACATTTACGTTCTTCCTCATGATTATTATTCGTACTTGCTAATATTAAAGAATAGCCATGTTTTTTTAATACATTCTCAATGCCTCGAATAATACTCGGGAAAATATAATCCGATAAGTAAGTCACGATTACGCCTATTTTTTTAGTTTCATTGTTCTGATTTGTATTTAAGTAATTGTAACTCACATATGATCCAGAACCTTTTTTCTTTTTAATGTATCCTTCTTTGACTAATAAATCCATTGCTTGTCTGATTGTATAGCGACTTAAATTATATCTATCCTGAAATTGCTTTTCTGTAGGTAAGAGCATTCCAACTTGATAGCTTTTGTTAATTATTTTTTCTTTAATTTCGTCCGCTACAATTTGATATTTTGGCTTATTCATAATCGAAAATCTCCTAGTCTCACCAATTTGTCTTAATACCGCATATTATAGCATACGTCATATTTATTCAATGAATCAAATTTTAAGAAAAATTGAATTTCAACGCTAAATTCATCACATAATCTTAAGCATTTACGTACTTATTTAAACGTCGTATTTTATACTACATTCTCTCTTTAAAAACTACTGTAACACCATTGAAACGTCACTCACTAAAATCTTTTGACTTATGAATTAACTGTTGTTATATTAAAATTAAGAAGGAGATATGCGTGAACATACCTCCCTCACAGACCCGTTAAAAAGACGGTGGCTTTTGGTTAAAATAACCTTAACTTGTCCAAAGTTGGAAGGTTATTTTTTTTGGCTATTACAAACTAATATGAGTCCAATGATTGTTAACACAACCATTATGATTTCATAATCAGTCATCTTCTATCCTTTCTAGGAGGAGAGACCAAAATCATAGGCATCACCCCATTTTTTATGAGATTAGCCACCTTTATTCCAACTTGTCTGTAAAAATATTTTACTACATGAACTGCTTCACTCCTATCTTTTCTTCACTTTTTGAAAAATTTAACTATCCCTATATGAATAATTCTAATGAAGTCTTAAAACGTCTCTATGTAAGCTTTTAAAAATATAATAAAATCTTTTGACTTATGAATTAACCGTTGTTATATTAAAATTAAGAAGGAGATATGCGCTAACATACCTCCCTCACAGACCCGTTAAAAAGACGGTGGCTAGACAAAGTGAAAACAACGTCCCAACATTTATCTGCCTAAAGTTGGAACGTTATTTTTTTTGGCTATTACAAACTAATATGAGTCCAATGATTGTTAACACAACCATTATGATTTCATAATCAGTCATTTTCTATCCTTTCTTGGAGTAGAGACCAAAACCATAGGCATCGCCCCATTTTCAATGAGATTAGCCACCTTTATTCCAACTTGTCTGTAAAAATATTTTACTACACGCTCTGCCTCACTCCTATCTTTTCTTCACTTTTTGAAAAATTCCTCTCAAAATATAAAACGTTTTCATTTTATTAATAAGAAATTGATACATTTTACTTTGTACATGGTACGCTATAATTAATAAAAATATTACTTATTATATTAAATGGATAGATTGTATAAGGAGTGAACTTGGATGAAAAAAGTTTCTATCAAAGATGTAGCTAAAGCAGCAGACGTGTCTTTGACTACGGTCTCGCAAATTTTAAATAAAAAAAGTAACCGTTTTTCAGAGGAAACAGTAAACAAAGTCATTGCTGCTAAAGAGCGATTAGGCTACTTCCCTAATAAAAATGCGCAACAATTACGTGGTAGCAATACAAAATTAATCGGTGTGCTATTACCAAATTTAACTAATCCATTCTTTTCCACGATGATGCAAACTATGGATGATCATAAACCAGATGATGTCGATCTATTCTTCTTAACCACAAAGGAAGATAAAATCGAAGAAGGTATTATGCATCTTGTCGAACGAGGCATGGATGGTCTGATTATTGCGCAGATGATTAAGAACCCGTCTCGTTTAAATCAATATTTATTAAATCATAATATTCCCTATATCGTACTAGATCAAAGTGATGACCATGGATTTACAGATATCGTAAAAACAAATGAACGCAATGGTGGTGAACTTGCAGCCGCACATCTTATTGATTACGGCCACACGCACATTTCAATCATTCAACCTTATAATTTAACGAGTAATATGAAAGCAAGAACAGATGGTTTCATCAAATATTGTGAAATGCATGAGATACCATCGCCTATAATTATCGAAACCCCTTTAAATAAAGAAGGTGGATTTGCAGTCATCGATGACATTATAAAATCCAAATCCAGTGCTATTTTTGCAACGAATGATGAGATGGCTATTGGTATTATGCGTGGTCTCGCTGATAAAGGGGTTCGCGTGCCACACGATATTTCAGTAATTGGGTTTGATGATATAGATATTGCAAAGTATCTTGTTCCTTCCCTTACAACAGTTGCACAACCGATTAAAGAAATAGGCGAGTCAGCATTAGCTTTAATTACGCATAAGCTAATACAAAATGATGCAACTTTACATAATGTTGCTTTACATAATGAGTTAATTATTAGAGAAACAACGCAATATTTTAAAAAATAAAACACACATAATATAAGACCAAATGATATGTCATTGATGCTTAATTCGAGTTAGCAGTAATCAATTTTCAGTTTATCATTTAGGTCTTATATTTTTTTGCACGAATGAAAGCGTGTACAAAAATAGAAATTGATGTTACTATGACGTAGTAAAACGTTTTACTAAATCGTTTTACCTAAAAATTATCACTACATAAATATATATAGAGGTGTCTTATGGATATTATAGCAATTTTAATTGGACTTGGACCATTACTGGGTTGGGGGCTATTCCCTACCATCGCATCTAAATTTGGTGGTCGACCAGTTAACCAAATATTTGGTGCAACAGTAGGAACGTTGATTTTCGCATTATGTTTCGCATTCATTCAAGGTATCGATTTCCCAACAGGAATGAATCTTATATTTTCATTGATCTCAGGTGTTGGTTGGGGCTTTGGACAAATTATTACTTTTAAAGCATTTGGTCTAGTCGGTTCTTCTAGAGCTATGCCAATCACAACCGCATTTCAACTTTTAGGTGCATCTCTGTGGGGCGTTTTCGCATTAGGTGATTGGCCAGGAGTAACAAATAAAATTATCGGATTCGCTGCCCTACTTGTTGTGCTCATTGGTGCATATATGACAGTTTGGAGTGAAAAATCAGGACAACAGCATAATAAGAAATTAAGAAATGCAGTTATTTTACTACTTATAGGTGAAATAGGTTATTGGGCCTACTCTGCAGCACCTCAAGCAACTAATATCAGTGGCATGGAAGCATTCTTACCACAAGCAATGGGTATGGTGCTTGCTGCAGTCATTTATGCATTTATGAATATGAAACAAGGCAATGCTTTCTTAGAGAAAGTCAGCTGGAAACAAATTATTTCAGGATTATTCTTTGCATTTGGTGCATTAACATACTTAATTTCTGCACAGTCAGATATGAATGGTTTAGCGACAGGATTTATACTGTCACAAACATCAGTAGTGTTAGCGACGTTAACAGGTATTTATTTCTTGAATCAGAGAAAAACACCAAAAGAACTTATCGTTACTATTATTGGACTTGTAATCATATTAATAGCAGCAGCAGTTACAGTATTTATTAAATAAAGTATAAGATGGGAGATTTAATTATGAAAAAAACAAAGGTATTAAATAGTCATGTATCACATGCAATTGCAACATTGGGGCATTTTGATGTAATAACAATTAATGATGCGGGCATGCCGATTCCAAATGACGAACGTCGAATTGATTTAGCGATTACTAAAGATTTACCACGCTTTATCGATGTTTTAGAAAACGTGTTATCCGAAGTTGAAGTTCAAAAAATATTTCTTGCAGAAGAAATTAAAACGCAAAACGCTGACCAACTTAAACAAATCAAATCATTAATTGGTGACAATGTAGAAATTTCATTTATTCCACACGAAGAAATGAAACAAAATTTAAATCATTCACTAACAAAAGCTAATATTCGTACAGGGGAAACGACACCATTTTCAAATATTGCACTTGAATCTAACGTGACATTTTAAAGAAAAAAGGAGAATATACTATGACAAATAAAGTTGTAATTATTGGTTCTACCAATGTAGATAAAATTTTAAACGTAGATCGTTTTGTTAAACCGGGAGAAACGTTACATCTTCAAAATGCTCAAAAAATTTATGGTGGCGGTAAAGGCGCAAATCAAGCACTTGCAACTGCACGCTCAAATGCCCAAACAACTTTTATTTCTAAGATTGGAACTGAAGGCGATGCAGATTTCATGTTAGAAGATTTTGAACAAGCGCATATGAATACAGACTACATCATGACAACAGATACTGCTCAAACAGGTCAAGCATTCATAACAATTGATGCTAATGGACAGAATACAATTTTAGTTTATGGTGGCGCAAATATGGAATTAAATGACACAGATGTAAATAAAGCAGCTGATGCGATTGCAGAAGCAGATTACATTATTGCTCAACTTGAAGTGCCTGTACCTGCGATTATTAGTGCTTTTAAAATTGCTCGTGAAAACAATGTCACTACCATTTTAAATCCAGCTCCAGCAAGTGAATTGTCTAAGGATTTACTTACTTTAACTGATATTATTCTGCCAAACGAAACAGAAGCAGAATTATTAAGTGGTATCCCAGTTACAGATCGTTCATCAATGCATCAAAACGCAGAATACTTTTTATCTTTAGGTATGAAAGTTGTCATTATCACACTTGGCGAGCAAGGGACTTATTACGCAACAGCAAATTCTGCTGGTTTAATACCTTCGTTTAAAGTGAAAGCAGTTGATACAACAGCAGCAGGTGATACTTTTATCGGTGCACTAGCAAGTCGTCTCAATATGACAGACTTTAATATAGAAGAAAGTATTACTTACGCAAATAAAGCAGCTTCGCTTACAGTCCAAGTTGAAGGCGCTCAAAAATCAATTCCATTAGAACAAGATGTATTGAAAGCTTAAAGATATACTACTTATTTTATGCATCATCAGATAGTTCATAATCATTGCACATAAATAAAGGCGGTTCTCATTATTCTGAGAGCCGCCTTGTTCATTTATTTATATTTATTTACAAGTGCTTTAGGAAGATGACAGTAATCATCAGGGAATCTTGTTAGTCTATCTTGATTTTCTTCTGCACTTTTCACGTAATTTGTCAGTGGTAATACTTCTGTTGCAATCAGATGATGGTCTTCAATTGCGTCTATAAACGCTTGCGCCTCTTTTAAATGCTTGGCGTCTTCGCTGTATAATCCTGTTCTATATCTTAAGCCAACATCTTCACCTTGCTTGTTTACACTATAAGGATCAATAATTTCAAATAGGTATCCCATTAAGTCTGTAACTGTTACTTTTTCTGGATCAAATGTTGTCTTAATGACTTCTACATAACCATCATATTCTCCATCGAGTGTATCTGTAATACCGTTTGCCCTACCGCCTTCTGTATCTGCGACGCCAGGTAAAGTTTTAACAAAGGCTTGTACACCCCATAGACATCCGCCTGCCAAGTATACCGTTTCCATTTACATCTCTCCTTTTTCTACTAACAATTATCAATTCAGTATAGTAATAACCACATCTATTTGCAATTACTTATAGTTTAGCGCTTTCAAAGGTATATGATTGATTTTTTGTCAAAAGGGAAAACATTAAAGTAGTACACAAGGAGGAATTACATGCCTAAAGTTGAAGAAAGAATGTTAGAAGATATCGAAGAAAAACCTTCAAGATCACAAAGCGATTTAAGCTCTGAAAAAGAAATGCAGCAAAATGCCTTTGAAAGATTAGGCAAAGACGTCGTAATCATCGAAACTTTAGCAATTATGAACATCATTTTTGCTATAAGTACAATTGGCTTAGTGGCTGCACTTGTTTGCACAAACAAAAAGAAATAAGTTCATCATAGCTACTTCTAAATTTTAAGAAGTATAAAATAAATGCTATACACCTATGCTCTTTTCATGGTAATCACTTTTAAAGTGACGGCTTTGAGAAGAGCATATTTACTTTTCTATTTCTTAGAATGTACTTTTCATATATAATAAAAATATTGCACTAATTTAAATTAATAAATTGAATATTATCCTTTTTTTGTTATAATGCAATAAGGAGAATTTTGTTCTTTTACTCGAAATAATGAGTAAGTAAATTATAAATGAAGCATCACACTGCTTCAATACAACCAACCACTTCAACCATAAATTTTATATTAATAATAATGAAAAGAATAGATTAGAGGAGAATCGAATTATGGATTATAGAGTATTATTGTATTATAAATATACAACACTTGATGACCCCGAAACTTTTGCCACGGAGCATTTAGAATTTTGTAAGGATTTAGAACTTAAGGGTCGTATTTTAGTATCTACAGAAGGTATCAATGGTACTGTATCTGGAACAGTCGAAGCTACTGATAAATATATGGAACAGTTGAAATCAGATGAAAGATTTAAAGGGATTACTTTTAAAGTTGATGAAGCTGAAGGACATGCTTTCAAAAAAATGCATGTACGTCCAAGAGAAGAAATTGTTGCACTAGATTTAGAAGATGACGTTGACCCAAGAGAATTAACAGGAAATTACTTATCACCACAAGAATTTAGAGAAGCTTTATTAGCTGATGATACTGTAGTCATTGATGCAAGAAATGATTACGAATACGATTTAGGTCATTTCCGTGGTTCAGTTCGCCCTGATATCACGAGATTTAGAGACCTACCTGATTGGATTAAAGAAAATAAAGAGCAATTCATGGACAAAAAAATTGTCACTTATTGCACTGGCGGTATCCGCTGTGAAAAATTCTCTGGTTACTTATTAAAAGAAGGCTTTGAGGATGTTGGTCAACTTGAAGGCGGCATTGCTACTTACGGTAAAGATCCGGAAGTGAAAGGTGAATTATGGGACGGTAAAATGTATGTCTTTGATGAACGTATTAGTGTAGAAGTTAACCAAGTAGATAAAACAGTTGTGGGCAAAGAATGGTTCGATGGTACGCCATGCGAACGTTATATCAACTGTAGCAATCCAGAATGTAACAAACAAATTCTTGTTTCTGAAGAAAATGAAGAACGTTATTTAGGTGCTTGTACACACGAATGTGCAACTCACGAAAATAACCGTTATGTAAAAAAACATGACATTAGCGAAGAAGAAAAAGCAGCACGCTTGGAAAACTTCAAAAACCTTGTAAGCCAATAAATAATATAAAACACTGTTATGCATGATGCATAACAGTGTTTTATTTATCGTTTTACTCGTGTTATCAAACTTTCTACTAATCCTTCACTACTACTATTAATAACTTCTATATTTTTGTCATTTATGTTTTTGTCACCATTAAACCAAATTGGTTTCATGCCTACATTAAGTGAACCAGAAACATCATTTTCCCAAGAATCTCCTACATATATTGTATGCTCAGGTTTGATATTTAGCATATGAGTCACTTTTAAAAAAGCAGCACTATCAGGCTTTTCACTTCCAATATCTTCTGATATAAATATATTATTTTCAAAAATCTTATTTAATTCTAAACGCGCTATCTTAGTCGTTTGTTCTAAATTTTTCCCGTTAGTTAATATACCTATATTCACCCATGTTTTTAATTCATTAAGGTGATCATTTAATATTATATTAGGTTTAATATGTTGAATAATAATGTCAAAAAATGCTAAGAAATATTCATGAGCTTCTTTCGTTGTAATATTTTTCTTAAAATATTTTAAGCTTTCAATTAATCGTAGTTGCCTAAGTTCATCTAAAGTTATCTCTCCACGACTATATTCCAACCAAAATTTTTTATCGTAATAAGTATAAATTTTCAGGAATTCATCATATGCAATATCTTCTGCATATGATGAATGATTGAAAATTTGTTTATTCGCAACTAACCATAAATCATTGAAAGGAAATAAAGTATTATCTAAATCAAATAATACTAATTCTATATTTTTAATTAAAAACCCCTCCTTTAAAGAGTAATTAATATAGTTACATAATAATTATAAACTGCATTTTCACTTTTACTATGATAACTTTTTAACAAAATCATGAATTTTAAAGCTTGCTCTCCATAAATTTAATTCCTTTATGCGTGCAAACTAAAAATATTACATGTGCAATAGTCCAACAGATATAACCCGTGTATTGAAATTGAAAAATTGGGCTAACTGCCATATAAATTAATAATGGATACAGTGCTAAAAATGAAATCATGGCACAAATTAATGCCATATAATAATAATTCCCCCACTTTTTATAAATAAAATAGAGTGAAGCATAAAGTGAAATTGTAATACCTACATGAATTAAAAATTCCAAAATAACATTTGAAGCATTGTCATCTATTAAAAAATCTATATTCAGTAATAATGCCGTTAAGTGCATCGATTTAAATAAATCGAATAATAAAGTAGTCAAAAATAATATAATTGCTAACGTCAAAGCTACGATTAAATGTGCTAAAAGTTTTTTCATAATATCATATTATTCCCTTACACCCATTCGTTAATCAACTTTTAAAATAAATTTACTTACATATAAAAATCCCTGCCTCTACATGTGTAGAAACAGGGATTAGTTTATTCACTTAACTATATTTAATTTTAATTAGACATTACTGCTTATGTTATGCAGTAACCCATTGTGAAGCACCTTCAGATTCGTAAAGATCCATTGCTGCTTGATCTTGTACTGATTCTGGAGCTTCAGTTGGTGATTGACCTTGGTATTCTTCAGGTGCTACTGAATCCCAAGTACTTTGTAAGAATTGGTATTTACCTGCTGCACCTGATGAAGGGTTAACAGCTTTAAGGTCGCCACCTGATTCACGTTCAGCAATTCCTTTTAAGTGATCATTAACTTCTACTGATGAACCACTTGAAGCTTCACTTGAGCTTGACTCATTTGAACTTTCTGAAGATTGAGTTGAAGCTGCTTCTTGTTGTGGTTGTTGAGTTTCTTCAGTTTGTGGAGCTGATTGTTCAGTTGGTTGCTCAGCAGTTGCTTGTTGTGCTTGCTCTTGTTGTGGTTGAGCTTGTTGTTGACCACTATTAGTTGAAGCTTGTTCTGATGAACCATTTGAACCTTCACCATAGCTCCAAGTAAAGTTTGTACCATCTGATTGGAAGTTATAATTTACGCCATCTTGAGTAAAGTTATGATTATATGAACCCTCTTGTACGGGTGCTTGATTTAATTGTTCAGAGTTTGATTGAGCTTGTTGCGCTAATTGTGCTTGGTCTACGTTTTGTTCTGAAGCGTCAGCTGAATTTCCTGCTGCTGCTCCTGTTACGCCTAACCCTACTGCTAAAGTTGATGCAATTACTGTTTTTTTCATTATTAATAATCCTCCTAAGAGATAATTTCCATTTTATAGTTTTAAAATTAATTCGTAATTTCAATCATCGCTAAGACGATTTACTTTCCTCAATTAATTTACAAGACCTACTGTAACATCTATAAATAGCTTGTGGGTTACAGTGAAGTTAAAAAAACAATCGACTTTTTACACTCTCATTACACTAAAAATCTTAATAATTTCCAGAAAATTCAACCAAAATCCTCTCATGATAGTTCATAAATAGAATACTTGGCTTTACCTCTATGTAATCTCTATGTAATTAGTGTGACAACGGTGTATCTTTACACCAATAGTATACAGTTACTTTTTACTTCATTTTATTTTTATTTCACGTTATTTTAAATACTTTATTTTTTATTCTTACAATATATTTATGTCATTGAATTTATTCTACAATATGATAATATACTATGTTGATATATTTTTAATTATTTTTTAATATTGCGTACTAACTATGTAAAGTATTATATCGATTTGGAGGAGTTCAATGTTGATCAATGTCCTTTATGAGGATAATCATTTACTTATGGTCGAAAAACCTATTAATATACCAGTACAGGCTGATGACTCAAAAGATGAAGATTTATTATCTGTATTAAAAGATTACATTAAAGAAAAATATAATAAACCAGGAAAGGTTTACCTTGGTTTAGTACATCGTCTCGACAGACCAGTCGGTGGTGCTATGGTTTTTGCCAAAACATCTAAAGCTGCATCTCGTTTATCAAATGAACTAAGAAAACAAAACTTTGATAGAACATATTTAGCGGTTGTTCATGGTGCACCTGCAAAAAAACAAGGTGAACTTAAAGATTATCTCTGGAAAGATCGGAATAAAAACATCGTACATGTGGTAGATTCAAGAAAAAAAGAAGCAAAGCAAGCCATCTTAGACTATAAGATGATTCATAATGCTGAAAAGAAAAGTTTAGTCGAAGTACAATTACGAACTGGACGCTCACATCAAATTAGAGTGCAATTTGCGAATCAAAACCTACCATTATATGGAGACCAAAAATATGGACAACATATTAATAAACCTGGTCAACAAATTGCTTTATGGGCATCGCACCTTAGCGTAAAACATCCGACTAAAGATGAAATTATATCTGTAGAATCGATCCCAAGCGAAGGCATCTGGTCACGTTATTTGTAATACTTGCATTGCATTCATACTACACTTGCATTTCCTCGGAAATATTTTAATAACAAAAACAAGCACGATCTAGATTATTATCTAAATCGTGCTTGTTTTATTTATCTCAAATTATTTATTAAATCAAAAAACCTGCCTCTATATTATAGAAGCAGGTTTTGAATACTTTATTTAAAATAATTAATTACTGTTTAAATTATGCAGTAACCCATTGTGAAGCGCCTGCAGTGTTGTAAAGTTCAACTGCTGCTGCATCTTGTACTGATTCAGGTGCTTCTGCTGGAGATACACCTTGGTATGCTGCTGGAGCTACTGAATCCCAAGTGCTTTGTAGGAATTGGTATTTACCTGCTGCACCTGATGAAGCATTGATAGCTGTAATGTCGCCACCTGATTCACGTTGAGCAATTGTTTGTAAATGAGAGTTAACATTTACTGATGAACCACTTGAAGCTTCACTTGAGCTAGATTCTTTTGAAGTAGATTCTTGTTGTGGTTGTTGAGTTGTTTCAGTTTTTGGAGCTTCTTGTTGAGCTGGTTCAGCCGCTTGTTCAGCTGGTTCTGATTGTTGTGCTGGTTCAGCTGCTTGTTCAGCTGGTGCTTCTTGTTGAGCAGGTGCCTCAGTTGAACCTTCAGTTGATCCTCCACCAAAGCTCCAGCTAAAGTTTGTACCATCTGATTCGAAGCTATAGTCTGTACCGTTATGATTAAAGTCTATGTCATATGAACCATCTTGAACAGGTGCTTCATTTAATTGCTCTGGATTTGATTGAGCTTGTTGCGCTAATTGTGCTTGGTCTACGTTTTGTTCTGAAGCGTCAGCTGAATTTCCTGCTGCTGCTCCTGTTACGCCTAATCCTACTGCTAAAGTTGATGCGATTACTGTTTTTTTCATTATTAATAAATCCTCCCAGAAAGATAATTTTCATTTTTTATTTTATACGGTTGAATTTCAATTATTTAATTAAAAAATAATTTACTGCTTCAACCAACTCACAAATAATACTATAACATCCATAAAATGTTTGTAGGTTACAGTCAAATTAAAATATACGCATGTTCATTACATCTAAATTACAGTGAAAAAGTGACTCATAATGAATAAAAAGTGAAGAAAAGCTTTGATGAACGTCTGTAAACAGATTAATT
This sequence comes from Staphylococcus caseorum, assembly GCF_049943195.1. Taxonomy (NCBI): domain Bacteria; kingdom Bacillati; phylum Bacillota; class Bacilli; order Caryophanales; family Staphylococcaceae; genus Staphylococcus; species Staphylococcus caseorum. The sequence continues at coordinate 2,507,880 of NZ_JBNFUA010000001.1, read as the reverse complement.
TATAATATAAACACGTAATATTTATGTAATTTGTTTGTCAATTGTGTACAATTCCACCTTATTTTTCCATTTGCAATTTATTGAAAATCCTACTTGCACCCTTTTTAAGAATTATTTTACATTAGTTCTATATAAATCATACAAAATAACTAGATAACAAATTAAAAAAACCGCTCAAATTTTCATAATTTGAACGGCCTTCTAGATTCTACTATTTAGATAGTGCTATTTTAATATGTGCTAAGTGATGTTCTTCGTGCCAAGATAATTTTGCAACTTTTTCAGCTACGGTTATCTCGCCACTATCTTTTAACGTAAATGTTTGTACTAATTGATCTTCATTTAAATTGTTAGCAATTGCTACGATACGTTCGTTCATACCTTCTAACATCTTAATCGAGCTTTCGATAGGTAAGTCGTTATCCGGCAACATCACCCATTCATCTTGAATAAATGCTGGTACTGTCGGATTATTATCTGTGAGTGCTAACTTCAAACGCTGATACATATTTAATTGAGAGTCAGCAATATGATGTACAAGTTGACGCACTGTCCAACTCCCTGCACGATACTTTGCATTCAACGCTTCATCATCTAATGAATCTACAGTCTCTCTTAAGCGTTCAGTATAACCTTCTATTTCTTTCGCCCATTTTTGAATATCATCTAATGTTACTTTATCTGGTATTTCTAATTCTCCTATTGGAAACCTTACATCCATTTAATCACCTATTATCATTTATTTAAATTTACGCACATTGCTCTACATCATTATTATTCTCTGTTTCATAATAATTAAACATTTTAAAAAATACACACAATTTTTTCAGTCATTGTAATGTAAGTTCTCATCCTCTTCTTTTTATTTTCTGCTTAACTAAAGGCATTTTTATGAACTTTTTAATATTATAGTGAGCACGTTTTAGGTATTTGATATTATAAAATTGAAAAAATAAGAAAAGGAGCACTTTAAAGATGAAACAGCATTCAACTAAGAAGAAAAACACTACATTTAAACCGCTTTGGTTAATCATTAGCGTCATTGCGCTTGTGGTTATCATGGTATTACCAACGCCAGACACCTTACCTTTCATGGCTAAAAGTGCATTAGCTATCTTAATATTCGCCGTTATCTTATGGGTAACTGAAGCAGTCACTTATCCTGTATCTGCAGCGATGATTGTCGGTTTGATTATCTTGCTCTTAGGATTTAGCCCCGTACAAAATTTAACTGAGTCGCTAGGCAATCCACAAACAGGCGGTAAAGTTTTAGAAGGCAGTAGCTTATTCGGTACGACTAACGCATTGAAGCTTGCTTTTAGTGGCTTCTCATCTACTGCTATTGCACTAGTAGCTGCTGCACTATTTTTAGCTACTGCAATGCAAATTACAAATCTACATAAACGTCTCGCACTCATCGTTCTTTCTATGGTAGGTAATAAGACCAACCGCATCGTTATTGGCACAATTATTGTTGCCATTTTTCTAGCTTTCTTTGTACCTTCAGCAACTGCGCGTGCTGGGGCAGTTATTCCTATTTTGTTAGGTATGGTTACTGCTTTTGGCATTTCTAAAAATAGTAAACTTGCCGCTTTACTTGTCATCACGGCAGTCCAAGCTGTGTCTATTTGGAACGTAGGTATTAAAACGGCAGCCGCTCAAAATATCGTTGCCATCAATTTTATTAATGATCAATTAGGAATAGATATTTCATGGGGGCAGTGGTTTCTTTATGCTGGTCCGTGGTCTATCTTGATGTCTATTGCACTTTATTTCATTATGCTAAAAGTAATGCCACCAGAAGTACACGAAATATCTGGAGGCAAACAACTGATCAAAAAACAATTACATGAAATGGGACCTATCACTGCTAAAGAATGGCGTCTCATTGCTATTTCAATTGCATTACTTTTACTTTGGTCTACAGAAAAAGTGTTACATCCGATTGATTCATCTTCTATTATTTTATTAGCGCTAGCAATCATGTTAACCCCTAAAATTGGTATTATGACATGGAAAGAAGCTGAGTCTCGCATTCCATGGGGTACGATTATTGTATTTGGTGTGGGTATCTCCTTAGGTAATGTGTTATTAAAAACAACTGCTGCGCAATGGCTAAGTGATCAAACCTTTGGACTTATCGGCCTTGAACACTATCCATTAGTGATGACGATTGCTTTAATTTCTTTGTTTAATATATTAATTCATTTAGGTTTTGCAAGTGCCACAAGCTTGGCTTCAGCATTAATTCCAGTATTTATTTCACTCACGATGACATTAGATTTAGGAGAGCAGTCTATGGCTTTTGTGCTCATACAACAATTTGTAATTAGCTTTGGCTTCTTACTTCCTGTTAGTTCACCACAATCTATGTTGGCATATGGTACAGAAACATTTACCGTTAAAGATTTCTTGAAAACAGGTATTCCAATCACCGTTATTGGTTACTTACTTATCGTATTATTTAGTTTTACTTACTGGCAATGGATAGGTTTCATTTAAACACTTTTAGTTATCTAAAAAAGCGAACGCGCAATGATTAAAATTGAGCGTTCGCTTATATTTTCATGAAAATTAATATTTATATGGATCATCGTCTATTTTTTTTACATCTTCTTTTCTATTATCATAAGGCTCTTTAACTTCGTTTTGTTTATGCGTTGAATTACTGTGATTACTAAATGGATCATCATCTTTTACTTCTCTTTCATTATAAAGCGAAGTTTTAGGTTTTTTAACCAATAACATAATTCCAGAAACAATCCACAATATAGTAACAATCCAATTTCCAAATAATGAAATAACACCAATAATAATTAAAATAACTCCTGCTACTTTAGGTTTTTTATCAATCCACTTTGCTGAAAGAATTGCTAAAACTAATAGGACTATGCTTAAAATCAATCCAATTATTAAGAATACATTAGTCAGTTGAGATGAAGAAGCTGCTTCACTAGCTGTCATTGCACCATCTTCAATCATACTTTCTTTAACAGTTTCCATATTCATAAGAAATAGCAATAAACTTATTCCTAAAATTGTTAGAATTTGAAAACCTATACCTATCCACGTCATTACTTTTTCTGCTGTTCGCTTAATCATAATTTCACGCTCCTTCTAATCTTTAACAATGATTTTTACTGCATTTCATTATCGATACTTTCAATTTTACTTAGCACTTTTTCAATCTCTTTATTTTTGTCTTCATACCAATCTATTGTCCAAATTCTATGAATATTCCAACCTAATCCTTCTAAAACACTAGGTTGTATGATATTTCTATCATTTGCTGCTTGGGCTTGATAGTAATTCTGCCCGTCAATTAAAATAGCTAATTTATATTTATCATTATTCTCTGGGTCAATAATTGCTAAATCAATTTTAAATTTAGAATTACCTAGATGTACTTTTGCATTAATACCTCGATTATATAACTCCTCTTTAAGAATAGTCGCAATTCCATTTTTATCAGCAGAGATACTACTATTTATTGAAGGTAATGAATCAGCATTTCTAGCATATTCTACAAATCCTTTTAAGCCAATTACACCCTCTGCTTTTGTACGTTTTATATCAATAACCTCAGGATTAAATGAGGTTATAATTTTCATTTCTTTTCTTGCTCTAGTAATTGCTACATTTAACCTTCTCCAACCCCCACTATTATTTAAGGGGCCAAAATTCATTGTCATTTTCCCTTCTTCGTCAGGTCCAAATGTAGTTGAAAATAGTATAATGTCACGCTCATCACCCTGTACATTCTCTAGATTCTTAATAAAAACTGGTTCTTTAGCACTCATGTTTTTAGAATCTAGTAAAGGATATTTTGTTAGTTCGTTATTAAATAAATCTTCAATAGTATTTTGCTGCTGTATGTTAAATGTAATAACTCCTATACTATCTTTACTATTACTTTTCAAATGACGAATAATAATTTCCACAACTGCTTTTGCTTCTATTTCATTATTTCTCTGAGTTCCACGTTTATAAATTCCTTTTACATTTTCAAATGAAACTTTCGAATTTAAAGCATTGGATGAAGGATATGTCTGTAATGCGTTATTATAGTAAGTTCAATTACTGTAATGAATCAGACTTTCATGTGTAGAACGATAATGCCATTGCAAATATTTCTCTGGAAAATTCGCTGCTAAACAATCGTCTAATAAACTTTCTAAATCTTCCATTTCTAAATTATCTTCATCCATGTTATTAGCTCCAAAGAATGTGGTTGGAGGCATTTGTTTAGGATCGCCTACTACTATACAATTTTCTGCTCTTGAAATCGCACCTATTGCTATGTCAGTAGGAATTTGTGATGCTTCATCGAAAATAACTAAATCATACTTAGGAAAATCAGGGTCTATATATTGAGCTGTTGATAACGGACTCATTAACATTACTGGAAATAAGTCTTGTATAATATTTGATGTTTTATTAAATATTGTACGAATGGATTGACCTCGACCATTACTTCGAATCGCTTTTTGTAATAATAAAAATTCTGATTCAAAATCTTCGTTATTTCGTTTTTCTTTAATATTTTGAGTAGCTTTATTTACAGTATTATTGATACTAATTTCATTAAATTCTTTTTCTTTAAGTAATTGGACTTTTTGTTCTATTTCAAATCCATTAAAAGAATCTAGAACTTCATATTCAGAAAAATTTATTCTTATTAAATTTTCAATGATATCCTTCCAAACTATCATTTTAAGTTTATAGCTATTTTCTTCATCGAAGAATTTTTTTCTCACATCTATTTTTAATATTTTTTCTAATTCATCGAATTGTTCATTAATAAACGTCCAATTTTTAAAATCTTCCATACTAGTTTTCCATTTTTCCGTTTTAGTTCTTAATTTCTCTAATTGTAAATCTTTTAAAAATTGTTCATCTAAATTATAATCATTAATTAAACTGTTTGAAGATGATCTTAGTAAAGCAAAATTTTCTTTGAATAAGTTGAATTCATTAGGGTCCTCTATAACTAAGTTTATTAAATTTTTTATTGTGTTCTTTTCTTCTTCATTTTTATTATGAAGATTAATATCCTCTATAAACTGGATTTGTTGACCTAAAATAACTAAATCAGTATTTCTCCCTTTCCAACTATTACCAAAAGAATTAATAAAATCTTCATTTCTTTTTTGTAAAGCTTCTCTTGCCTTTTGAAATTCACTAATAAGTTGTAAATCATCGACAAATTCTTTTTCTTCTAATTCTCTTGGTTGCAATAATTCTATGGCTAAGTGATCTATTAGTTTTTTTGTTTTTTTACTTTTGAACATTTTTTTATTCAAATCTGCATATTCTGATTTTAAATATTGAGTATTGATATCTAATACTTTTTCTTTATACTTGTTCAATAATTTATTGCTTGTATCTCTATATGTTGTTAATACTGCACTAGCATAATTATAAGCACTTTCTAATGTAACTTCTTTGTATAGACTATACATATTGTCACTTAAAGGCTCACTAAGTTTGTATTCTTCTAATTTATCAATCTCATTTTCAAAGTTTTGAATATGGTTAATTGTTTGCAATTCATTAACATTTACATGTTTTTTTAATAATATTTGTAATTGAGAAATCGATGATTGTAACTGCATTATAATTTCCGGAAAATTATCCCTCTTTGAAATACTATATTTAGTAACTTTAAAATCACTTAAAGGATGATTATTTTTACTATATTTAAGCTGATTAACTGTATTATCAACAATAGTAGTAATATCATTAACTTTCACTATATCTGAGTTTTTAAATGTTTTAACTATATTAGAATTCAAATTTATATTACTAGGAATTGAATGATATTGTTCGTGTAACTGTATTAATTCATATAAGCTATATCCACTTAATCCTTTTTTATGAAGGGCTTCAACATAATCACTTAATTCATTTTTCAATTTATATAATTCATTAGATTTGTTTTCAATATCTAGATTTTGTAGTTCTAAATTATGAGCCAAACTTTTTTCTACCTTATCTAAAAACACAGATTTTTTTGTCTTGTTAGAGTGTAATTCTAATATAAAATCTTCTAACCCTAATTTTGTCAAACGATCATTCACAACATTTAAGGCAGCTCTTTTTTCAGCAACAAACAATACTTTTTTACCTTTGTTTATATTATGAATAATCATATTAGTAATTGTTTGAGACTTTCCTGTGCCAGGAGGTCCATGTAATACAAAGCTACTTTGATCACTTGCTTTAATTGCTTCTAATTGCGATGCATCTACTAAACTTCCAGTACTCAATTCATGAGGTTTATCTGTTTTCTCTATATTACGAGCATTTATTTCTTCTAAACTTCGGTCGATTTTATAGTTACCTTTGATTAAAGCTTGGACGTTAGAATTAGAACTGATTTCTTCCTTCCTTGCTTGTAAATCATTCCACATTACAAATTTACTAAAGGAAAAGTTGCTAATTGTAGCTATTTCTTCTATGTCCCAGCCTGCTTTATCCATTATTGTTTTTCTTATTGATGAAAATAATAATGGAATATCTATTCCTCTATTATCTTTAGGTAAGTTTATAAGATGTCTTAAGTCTATATTGAATTTTTGTCTTAAGTATTCTACTAATGTGACATTTAATTGGGGTTCATCATCACTTAATTCAATTTGAAACTTACTACTTGCACTTTTTTTCTCAATTGATAACGGAAGTAAAAGCAATGGCGCCCTATAGAATTTATTTGTCATTTCTGGTTCACACCACTTCAAAAATCCAATTGCAATAAATAAAGAATTAGCACCATTTTCATCTAGATTAGATTTTGCTTTTCTATATAGTGATTTTAATTGCTTTTCTAGCATATACTCTGTTAAAAAACTTCTGATTCTATTTTCCTTAAAATCTGCATCTATCATATCTTTAAAACGTGATTTTAGTGCTTTAGAATTAATTACTGAATTATTTGCTTCTTCTAAAGTTAAAATTTCTGGTTTTTCAATGACTTTAAAACTTTCATAACTGGATAATTCATCCTCTAACGACGCCAAGTCATAAACCATTAACTGAACGGCGCTTTTATTCATTCTAAAATTAATCATAGAATTTCTAAGTGTTAAATCCAACAAATTTCTACTCCAGATATCTGTTTTTTCAATAGAATCCACTTTAAATTCTACATTTCCTAATCTCTCAATAACTGTGTTAGGCGCTTCTGTTACAGTTTCTCTATCTCCATAACCCTCCATTATATAATCTGATTGATCTGATTTTGTCATTATAGGTGTAATGCCATATTGTCTACCGCTAGTAACATCTACTACTCCTTCAAAATTATAAGGACTAACTAAATTTTGATGAGCTATTATTATCGCATCTTCAAATGAAGCATCGTTGCCATTTACTAACGATGTTGTTTCAATAACTTCTATATCTTTAATATCTTGAGATAATCGTTTAGATATCGTTGCGTAATCTGATATATAAGGCTCAGTAAAATTTTTATCTAGTAACCAAAATCCTACGAAGGCATGGTCTTTAATAAATACAACTAATGGATGTAAGCCTATTGCTTCTAAACAAGCGGCATATAAAAACGTTAAATCTAAACAAGTCCCATTTTTATACTGTATAATTTCTTGGGGATAACGAATGTTTTGCCCAAACCTTTCAAAACTTGCTGGAGGGTTTTTATAAGCAATATTATCTTTTTGTAATACTGCATAAATAGCTGCAGCTTGTAACCTTACTTTTTCACTTTCACCTGCTTGATAACCAACAAAACTTGGGTCCCCAGTCCATTCTTTTAATTTCACACCTGCCTCAGCAACAATCCTTCTTATTTCATTATCATTAGGGACTATATACGTACATGTAAGTTCTGGATAAATTTTAGTACCTAACCAATGTTGATAAGGTAATATATTGATTTTATATGGCTTTTTATATAATGTTTCATTATTTTCATCTACAATTTCTATAAAAAAATGTGTTTTAATTCTTTCAGTAATTTCACGGAAATAATCATAATTATAAGAAATACTCGGTTTTTGTATTAATACATCATTCTCTTTATCAATAACTTCTATATCTCGCTCAAATTCATATATAAAACCTGAATTAGAATATATTTTTAATTTTGCATTTCTCAACTCTATGTCTTCTGATTCGTTTACTATATATATATTATTTATAAGTGAAAAATCGTTATGTGCAAGTGAATAGTTAATCATTTCTATAAAATCAACTTTGACATCTAACTCTAAATGAGCAAACTTGGATACTTCCATCGTACCTTCTCCCCTTTTAATTCATGTGTAATTATCAATTATTTTAAAAAACACCTTATAGTCAATATTAATAAATTTAAATCAATTTTAGTACACATTTTCAATTATATATATAAGAACCATTTTAATTTCCCACCTTACGATTAATGTTTTATACTATTGTTATTCATATTAATCAATAATTTTATTCGCGAACTAGATTAATCTCAATTCTGTATTAAACTCTATATTTGTAGGCACTTGAATTTTAAAATAAAATAAATCCTAACTAATCAAATAACTAGTTAGGATTTATTTTTACTTATATTTAAATTTTTTATTCACTAAATTTCTTATTTCAACCACTTGCCTGTTTCTAATTAAACGTTTTTCCAAAACCTACAATGATATCTTTATATTGATCTAATGAGTCTACTACGGCATATTCACCATCTCCATGCCACGCATCACCAGAAGGTCCGAATTCAATTGCTGGCACATCAAATCTTGAAAAGTATCTTGTATCTGCAAAGCCATGCTGTCCAAAAATATTAGCTTCTTGATTGCCAGTTACAGATTTGATTTCTTTTACAAGGTGTTGAATATAAGGATTGTCAATTTCATTTTTCACACTAGGACCTGACATATGCACAGCTATTTCATCATCTGTCACACCTTTAATTTGTTCTAGAATGTCATCTTTATCTTGGTTAGGTAAATAACGAATATCAATTGAAAGCGTACATGTATCTGGTACTTTGTTATAAACCTCACCACCAGAGATTTTAGCGAGATTGATTGAGGGACCATCAAAAATATCTGTAGATTGTTTCGCAAACGGTAAATCAATTATTTTTTCGTATACTTCATACGCTTTTATAATGGCATTGTCACCTTCCCAGGGTCTACTACCATGTGCTGACTTACCATTTAATTGAATATCAAATTGTAAAAGTCCTTTAGATTGATAGCCAATTCCAATTTGAGTTGGTTCAGCACAAATCACGAAATCACCTAAATAGCCTTGGTCAGTTAAATAAGCAGAACAATTATGGCCACCAATTTCCTCATCTGTGACTAATTGAAGTTGAACGCTGGCATCACCTAAATCAGCATCTTGAAGTTCAGTTATTGCAACCATAAATGAAGCGACACCTGCTTTCATATCAGCAGAACCGCGTCCATAAATTTTGCCATCTTGAATTTCAGGGTCAAATTGTGCTTCTTTACCACTCACCACATCAACATGTCCATTTAGAATGAGTCGCTTACTACCTTCGCCTACATTACATATAAGCATCTTATAATCATTGTTCGTTATAATTTCAGGTTTGAGTCCCTGTTCTTCTAACCACTGCTTACAATAATCAATGGTTTCATTTGCAACTTTTTGATTAGAACTATCAAAAGTAATTAATTTTTGTAATAAATCCAACGTTTTGCCCATTCAATCTACCCCCTATGCTTATTTGTGCAAAGTATAGTATATTATCTGAATATTGACAAGATTTAAAAATTTTAGTAACATTTGATTAACACGAAATTGAAAAGGGTTTCAATAATATGATTTTAGTTTTTTCCAAGTGAATAACAACTAAGCAAAGGCGCTTATATCTCAATTAACAAAAATTGAGTATATAGGCGTCTTTTTGCGTATTAAGGGGAGATTATATGACACGTAATTTAAATTATAACTGGGTAAACGGTGAAAAAGTTGAAACAGACAATAGCATCGCCGTCGTTAATCCAGCGAATGGAAACTCAATTGGCAAAGTACCAAGTGTAACTGAGGACATCGTGCAACAAGCAATTGATAGTGCGTCCACTGCTTTTGAAACATGGTCGAATTATACTGCTGAAACAAGGCAAGGTTATTTAGAACAATGGGCAGTCAATTTATTAAATAAACAAGAAGCACTCGCAACGATTATGAGTGAAGAACAAGGCAAACCTTACGCAGAAGCTTTTGGTGAAGTCGGAGTTTGTGCTAAATTCATTCGTTGGTTTGCTGAAGAAGGGAAACGTATTTATGGTGAAGTCATTCCACCTTCATCAGAGAATCAACGCATTTCAGTCACGAAACAACCTGTAGGCGTTTGTGGATTGATTACACCATGGAATTTCCCTGGCGCAATGGTTGCACGTAAAGTGGCACCTGCATTAGCTGCTGGATGTACTGTAATCGTCAAACCATCAAGTGAAACACCAAGAATTGCAATTGCGATTTTCGATGAATTAATGGCAACCGGCATTGATAAAGGAGTCGCAAATATTGTTACTGGTAGTTCTTCAGTCATTTCAGACAAACTATTTGAGGACAAGCGTGTTAGAAAAATGTCGTTCACAGGTTCCACACCAATTGGTAAGAAATTAATGAGTAAAGCTTCTGATCAAGTCAAACGTATCTCGCTCGAACTCGGGGGCAATGCACCAGCGATTGTGTTACCCGATGCCGATTTAGATAACGCTGCAGACGCGATTGTTGATAACAAGTTCGAAAATAGTGGTCAAATGTGTAATGGTATCAACGTTGTACTTGTACACAAAGATGTTAAAGCAGAGATGACACAGAAAATTATCGACCGTGTAAAAACTATCAAAGTCGGCCCAGGTGATCAAGAGGATACGCAAGTAGGACCGCTCATTAATCAAAAAGCGATTGATAAAGTTGAACACTTAGTCGCAGATGCTATGAAACAAGGTGCTCAAGTTGAAACTGGCGGAGATAAAGCTGACATTTCTACATCAAGTCTTTTCTATCAACCTACTGTCATAACAGGAGTTGAACGAACGATGGCTATTGCACAGGAAGAAATATTTGGCCCTGTCGCACCGATTATTACATTCGACGACGAAGATGAAGCGATTGATATTGCAAATGCTTCACCATATGGTTTAGCTGCTTACTTCTTTTCTAATAATATTAATACGGTTTATAAAATCAGTGAAAAATTAGAATTTGGCATGATTGGTGTTAACGGTACTCAATTAAGTGTCCCTCAAGCACCATTTGGCGGTATTAAAGAAAGTGGAATGGGTCGTGAAGGCAGTCACTTTGGATTAGATGGGTTCTTAGAATTGAAATATATTTCATTATCTTTACTTAAATAAACTAATAAGGGGTTGTCATATATGAATAACAATATTAAAGGCAAAAAAGTAACTGGCGATATTACAAAGGAACAATTACTTGAATTAGTTAAATCTGATGATATCGATACACTTATCATGGGCTTTTGTGACATGCAAGGCCGTTTGATGGGGAAACGAATCACGGGTGATTTCATTTTAGAAAATGATATATCTGATGGTACACATTTCTGTAACTACTTGTTAGGTACAAACTTTGAAATGGATACGAACGATAATTTTGAATTTATGAACTGGGACAAAGGTTATGGTGATTATTTAGCTGTGCCTGACTTGAATACTTTAAAAGTGGTGCCTTGGTTAGAACACACTGCGATGGTCTTTTGTGATGTGTATGCCGTAGATGGCAGTGAACCGATTGCAATTGCGCCGCGTAACATTCTCAAACAACAAATTGATAAAGCAGAAGCACAAGGCTTGTCACCACATATGGCAAGTGAACTTGAATTCTACTTATTCAATAATTCATTTGAAGATATTTCGAAACAAGGATACGACAATTTAGAAGCTGCCGGTCATTTAAATGAAGATTATAACTTATTGCAAGGTAGTAAGAATGAACCAATTTATCAAGAAATTAGAAATCAAATGCACTTAATGGGCATTACTATCGAATCTTCAAAAGGTGAAGCGTATAAAGGACAGCACGAAATCAACTTAAAATACTCAGACGCCTTAGATGCTGCTGATCAACATATTATGTTCAAACATGGTATGAAAGAAATCTGTATCCAAAATGATAAATCCGTAACATTCATGGCTAAACCTTACGAAGCATGGACAGGTTCAAGCGGTCATATTCATTTAAGTATGATGAAAAAAGGCACGAAAACGAATGCTTTCTATGCAGGTGATGACGCAGAAGAACCAAAATCTGAAACGATGAAACATTTCTTAGCAGGTATCATTAAATTTACGAGAGATTTTTCATTAATGTTTGCGCCTTACGTAAACTCTTATAAACGTTTTGCGCCTAACTCATGGGCACCGGTAAGTATTGCATGGAGCCAAGACAATCGTTCTGCTGGCTACCGTGTTGTAGGAGAACAAAATGCATTACGCTTTGAATCACGTATTTCAGGTGCAGATATGAATCCATACTTAGCTTACTCTGCTTTAATTGGTGCTGGTTTATATGGTATAGAAAATAAAATCGAACTTACTGATGAACTAGTTGGTAATGCTTATGAACAAGATAATATCGACCGTATCCCATCATCGTTACACGAGGCTATCTTAACTTGGAAAAATAGTGATGTTGTGACAAAAGTCCTTGGTGAAGATGTCGCGAATCATTATTTAGAAGCTGCACAATCAGAACAGAATGACTTCGATTCTTTCGTAACAACTTGGGAACGTTCGCGTTACTTTGAACAAAGCTAAATATACTACTGAGGAGGAAAACGATTATGAGATTACAAGACAAAGTATGTATTATTACAGGTGCTGGCGGTGGCATGGGTAAAGTAGCTGCACAAATGTTTGCAAATGAAGGCGGTAAAATCGCAGTATTCGAAAGAGATGAACAAGCCGGTCAAGCGACTGTGAAGGCAATCACAGATAATGGCGGAGAAGCTTCTTTTTTCAAAGTGGATATTGCTAATGAAGCCAATGTTAAAAATGCGGTCGCCGATACAGTTGAAGCTTATGGAAAAATTGATGTGCTATATAATAATGCTGGTGTCATGCCAGAAGCAGATAACTCTGTCGTCAATACAAGCGAAGACGTATGGGACTTAGTTATGAATATTAATGTTAAAGGTATTTTCTTTATGACAAAATATGTTATTCCAGAAATGGAAAAAAACAACTCTGGATCTATCATTAATATAGCTTCATTTGTTGCTGAAATGGGTTGTTCAGTGCCTCAAGATGCGTACACCGCTTCAAAAGGTGCCGTCGTATCTTTAACGAAATCATTAGCAATTCAATTCCGTCCTAAAGGCATTCGTACAAATGCAATCAGCCCTGGTCCGATTGAAACACCCTTATTAATGGAATGGTTAGTTGCAGATGAAGAAGCTAAAAATGCGAGATTAAACAGACAACCTACTGGAAGATTTGGCAAACCAGAAGATATTGTCAACGCCGCGTTATACTTAGCGTCAGATGAATCGGATTGGACAAACGGTGCAAACATGAACGTAGACGGCGGTATCACTGCAAACTACTTCTAATACCTCTCTATAGAATCAGCCTTTAAGGAAGCAGGAACACGGAATCAAATTCTACATTTTGATTTCATATTCCCGCTTCCTTTTACTGTGTTCTAAATAAATTTCATGACGTGTTTCTTCAATTATATATAGTTATATAATTGAACCATTTTTGTAAAGCGCTGACGCCTAGGGAAATAGTATGAGTGAGAGACTATAGGCTCGAGCCATACTATTCCCCAGGCAAGCATGCGCTTTTAAAATCGGATTATTTTAACTTTAAAACACCAATCCATTAGAAAATAATAGATTGGTGTTTTAAAATTGAGACTGAGGTATTTATGACCCGTCCCTGTTTTTCAGTTTATTTATCTAAATATTCATGCTCTCCAATGATGCCGGCACGTCTATCAATTTCTTCCAATTTTCTCGCTTTCGGGATACATAGAATGTAAGCAAAGCATATTGCTATAATACCCGCACTCAATTTACCAATTAATACAGCTGGTATGAGCGTTGGCTGAAAATTTGCCGTATATGACAAATGATCTCCTAATAAGAATGCACCACAGACACCGAATGCGATATTTAACACTTTATCTTTAGGTGGCATATCTCTTACTAACTTGAGCATAGCTAGAATATTAGCAATTGTAGCGATAAACCCAGCACTACCTACTTCACTGAGTCCTACTTTACTACCAACAGTATGCAAACCTTTAGAGAAGTACTTACGTATTAAATAAACCATTGGAAATGCACCCGATAACATAATAGCAATATTCCCTGCGTTCTCTAATGCCCTAAAGTTATCTTCACTATCCGCCATAATTGGATCGAATCCCCAGACACCAAAAACTGTTGTAAATAATCCTGTAAATATTTCTACTACTGAAAATACAAAGACCAATTTAATACAAGAATCTAGTATTTTACCAAAGACAATAAAGATTTTAATCATAATATCCGAGAAGAAATACAGTCCAATGGCTGTTACTACTACAAAAATAATTAATGGTAATAAGTTGATAAATACAGTGGATAAACTGATTTGAAAAACGTGAGTGGCTGCACTCGTTGTATCAATCACTGTACGGATTTTTGTATGACTAAATAAAATAGTTACCGTAGAAATAAATACGCCAAAAGGAATGGCTAACAATCCTGATAGAATACCCAAAGCCATGTATTTATGATCTCGTTTATCAAGCATTGGTAGACCAAGCGGTATTGTGAACACGATTGTGGCACCAGCCATAAAACCAACAATCATTGCCATAATCCAACCTTCATAGCTATCCTTTAATACATCTGCGAGTTGATATCCCCCCATATCTGTCGCGAGTATTGATGTTGCAGCTATAGCGGGATCCGCACCAATTTTATCAAAAAGTGGTCCAAAGAATTTTTCTATAAACTGCGATATGAATGGAATAGAAGCCATAATACCTGCTGAGTTAGCAAAGATAGGTCCGATGGTATAAATACCTTCCATAAATTCCTTCCCTATACCTTCATTCGCATTCCGAATTGCACCAAAAGCACCTAACACTGCACATACCATAATAATGTAAATAATCACTGTACCAATATGTTCCATGATAGTTCCCCCCATTTTTATGAGCTATAAAAAAACAAAAAGGTGCCTATTTGATTAATTCAAATAAGCACCTTTGCTTGATTATATTCACTTGTATTGTAATGCTATTACCCCAATTGTTTAATGATTGCTGAAGCTTCTTTTTCAATAGCTATTTGGTTATCCATACTGTTTCTCCTAAGCTTTTGATAAGCAGCTTCTTCCGTTAAATCAAGTTGCTTCATTAATAAGCCTTTTGCTTTTTCTATACGTTTCCGATGTTCCATTTGCAAACGTGTATCACTCACTTCTTGCTTGAGTTTACCCATACTATCTGATTGCGACATTGCAATTTCAATAGCTGGTAGCAATTGTGACTCAGATATAGGTTTAACGATATAACCTACGACATTTTGTTGCTTAGCTTCTTCAACGTACTCACAATGACTATATGCTGTCAGGATAAGTATCGGAATATCATGTTTCTTACCAATAATTTTACTGGCTTTTAAACCATTCAATTTCGGCATTTTAATATCCATGACAATTAAATCTGGCCGAAATTGATCTGCGGCTTCAATTGCTTTTTCTCCATTACCTACTTCTGCGACGACATTGTAGTTTGCTTCCCCAAGCATTTCTACTATATCCATTCGGACAATCGCTTCATCTTCAACTACCATAATAGATTTCATTTCAATCCACCCCTTTGTGTTGAAATTCAACTTTACCTATTGTTCCAATTGAATTACGGTCAATGTTAAATGTACCTTCTAAATCATTTTCTGCTATAGTAGTAACAATTTTCAATCCAAATGATGGTAGAAAAGCACTCTCTTCTTCGCCTGTATCTTGAACTTCAAGCTTTACGGTATCCGATTCTGTATCGTAAGCTAGCGTTACGCTTATTATACCCTCAGTCTGATTGTTGAAAGCATGTGTTAGACAATTCGTAATTAATTCATTCGCAATCAACGCTACAGAGACTGCAATATTAGATACTAAATTAATATGTTCATCTGTCTGATATGTAATATGTAAGGTTTTATTCGATGATTCGTTATAAACGACCATATTACCTATCTTTTTAATCAATTTATCGATATTCACCGTATCTGTCGATGATTCATCTAGAATGACTTCATACACAGATGCGATACTTAGAATGCGATTTAAACTTTCTTGGAAATATTTTTCACTGCCATTTGGCAAACCGCGTCTCATCTGTAAGCGCAGTAAACTGGCTACGGTCTGTAAATTATTCTTCACACGATGATGTACTTCTCTAATTGCTACAGATTTAGAAATAAGTTCGCGTTCCTTTTCTTTCAAATCTGTAATATCTTTCAGTAGAATTAAATGACCTGTCATTACGCCTTCTTCAAGTAACTGAATACATTTCACTTGAAAGTAGTGTCCTTTAAGCTCGCGTTCTTCAATTGTAATAACACGACCATCTGTAAGCATGTCTTTAATGCTCGGAAACAATGCTACGAAATTCAATCCCGCTTCACAATCGACACCCACTAAATCTCTAACCATTGTCTCACCGGCTAAATTATAGTAGCGGATGTCTAATGTGTTGTCTAAATCAAATAAACTTTCTTCAATCATATCCGGTACAAAAATTGGATTATCACTATTTTGCGAGACGATATCACTTAATGTTGTTGTTGCCTGTGTCAAAGCTCTTAATCGTTTTTCTTCCATTACTTTGTTGCTTACATCTATTTCCATAATCAGCGTGCCAACAATGGCATTTTCCAATTTAATTGGTGTAACACTTTGTTCTACGACTTTACCTTCTTGAGTGATTGCACGATGTTGTGCAAAATCATCTCCTTCCAACACTTGGAATACAGCGGGTTCAAATTTTTCATACACGTTTTCACCAATGACTGAACCTTGGTATAAACCTTCGTCATTTGTAGGTATGGCTTCCGCTACTACTATAACTTCTCCATCTTTTTTAGTAGGACAATCAATAAACACATTCGCCCTATTTAAATCAGCAATCATTTGTAAATGATCAGATACTTCTACGATATGTTGTGTAGCCTGTGGTGTTAAACTTGTATGCGTTTTACATAAATTTTTCACTTCGTTGATAGTCATCATTCCAAACATAGTTGTGCGAATTTTTAGATTTCTCATATATATAACTACCATTATGAAATTTTGACGATTATATGTCAATGTATAATGAGATAATTTAAAAATTTATAGTAATTTTTCATCATTATTGCGTACTCTCACTTATTCTACATCGCATTTTTATATGGCTCATATATGTGTTGCTCTACGCTTCTTATAATTAAAACGAGAGCAGAATAGAAATCAAAATTTGATTTCCTATCCCGCCCCCACAAGACTCTCTATAAACAAGCTCGGTTGTAAATTATTTATTCATCTAACTGCATATATACGATATGTGTTCTTAAATATTCTTCTAAGCCATGCTTACCGTCTGCTCCACCAACACCTGATTGTTTTACGCCTGCATGGAAACCTTGAATTGCTTCAAAGTTTTCTCTATTTATATATGTTTCACCGAATTCTAATTTTTCTACTGCTGTAAATGCTTTTTGGATACTCTCTGTATAGATAGAAGATGTTAAGCCGTACTTACTGTCATTTGCTAATTCAATTGCTTCTTCAAAAGTATCAAATTCAACAATTGGCAATACAGGTCCAAAGACTTCTTCTTGAACAATATCCATACTATTTTCACAATTTGTGATGATTGTAGTTGGATAGAAGTAACCTTGTTGCTCAGGTATTTCTCCGCCACATTTAATTACGCCACCTTGTGCTTCAGCTTTTTTAACATGATTATGCACACGCTCTTGAGCCTGCTTATTAATTAAAGGACCCATGTCGTAATTATGTTCTAACGTATTACCAAAACGAACTTCGCTCATTTTTTGAACTAATCGTTGTGTGAATTTTTCACTTATACTGGAATGTACATACACTCGTTCAGCACAGTTACACACTTGCCCCGTATTAATAATACGTGAATCTATAATATATTGAACTGCTTTATCTAAATTAGCATCTTCTAAGACAATTGCCGGTGCTTTACCACCTAATTCTAAATTAACTTTAGTTACATTTTTACTTGCAGCTTCCATTACTTTTTTACCTGCTGAGACACTACCAGTAATAGATACGAGTGCGACTTTACTATTACTCGCAAGCTCATTACCCACCACGCTACCTTCACCGTTCACTAAATTAAACACACCAGGTGGTAAGCCAACTGTATCTAAAATCTCAGTGAATATTTGCGCATTTATAGGTGTTTCTTCTGAAGGTTTAACTACAATTGTATTTCCAGTAATAAGTGCTGGCGCTGTTTTGCGTGCGATTAAGAAGAACGGGAAGTTCCATGGCAAAATACCTGTAGTAACACCCAGAGCTTTTTTGTACATTAGAATATGTTCCTTCTTACGATCACTCTGTATGATTTCTCCTTCATATCTTCTTGCCCACTCTGCCATATAATCTATATAATCTGCTGTAAAAAAGGCTTCCGTGTTCGCTAAATCATATATTTTACCACCTTCTTGCATAATGACTTTGGTAATTTCTTCACTACGTTCTCGAATACCTGCTGCAATTTTTTTAAGGTAGTTGCCTCGCTCAATTGCTGGCAGTTCGCTCCATTTCGTTTGGGCTTTATCTGCGTAGTCGATAGCTTCTTTAGTGTCTTGTTCTGAACCTCTGTATAACTTTGCAATTGTTTCTTCAGTTGCAGGATTTTTCACATCAATTGCATCTTCCATGTTTCTTTCTACAAATGAACCGTTAATATAATCTTTAATATTTATCATATTTTACTCTCCCCTTCTTGAATCATGGTATTTGTTTCTGGTGTAATGCTTACGCTACTATTTGCCCTTTCTCCATATCTTTCACGTTCAATCTGTTCTAACGTCTTACCTTGTGTCTTAGGAGTTAGGACAATGCCAATGACTGCATGAATAACTAAAAATGAAATCATAATGATTCCAGTAATTTTGAATCCAAGTGATGCTAAAATGGTAGGTAATACAAATGTATATACTGATATTCCTGCTCGTACTATAAAGTACATCAAGCCTTGCGCACAGGCACGATAACGGGTTGGGAATAGTTCACTTGTCCATAATGCATAAAAGGCTTGGGCACCTATACCTGCTGCTGATCCCCATAATAAAACAAATAAAATCAGTGATATCCAATTCATAGGTGCAAAGGTCAATATAATCCAAGCAACAATACCCATCGTTGCACCAATACTAAATAGTAATCTTTGACTGATACGGTCTCCTAATTTCATAAATCCAAAGTAAGTCGTAATCACTGTACACAGCCATAAAATCGCTTGTAAAATGTTGGCTTGTGCACCACTCAGACCACCGACGCTTTCATAAATAAAGGGCATAAAGTACCCCATGGCGCCAGACGTTAAATTCCAAAATAAATAAATTCCTATAAGTAATAACATTGCTTTTAAATTCACTGGGTTAGTAAATAATTCTTTAAAAGCTGATGTCTTTTTAACATTAAACGAAGCTTCTCTTTGTTCTTTTTCCTTCTCTTCTTCCCAGATTTTAGATTCTTCCATACCTTGTCTAATCCACCACGTAACACCCGCGATGATAAACAAATGTAGAAAAATTAATCTTGAGCCTAATAATCCTAATGGCGCTAACATAACTGCTAAAGTAAAAGTAATTGCTGGTCCAATAGACCAAGCTAATTGTGCAGTTCCTACACGTTTTGCTCTTTCTTTTTCTGGTGCTTCTTCTGCAATATATGTCCAAGCTACAGGTACCCCTATACCTACAGCTATACCAACAATGATTGTACCTGTAAGTAACATTGATAAATTAACAGATAGCATGATAATTAAAATACCTACCATATATAATAATAGATCGTATTTAAAGATAAATTTTCTACCTAATTTATCTGTTAATGGACCACCGATTAATGCACCAATTGCTGCACCTAACGCGTTCGCACTTAATGCACTCAGTAAGCCCATCTGCCAATTATCAATATTTAAATATGCTTGCCAGAGTGATAAACTACTCGCTGCTGCAATAATTGAACCCGCTTCTATATAATTGGCCATCGCAACTGCAATTGTTGCCAGCCAGCCATTTGTCTTTTTAGGTTTTAAACTCATAACCTCATCCCCATTTTTCGTTTATTTCAAATAGAACATCTCTCTCAATTCAGTTGATTTAGGACTGTTATCTTCATTCACTTGCATGATATCAGCCATGTAGTCCCACCATTTCCGACAAATCGGATTTTGCGCCATATTGTCATATGCTGTTTTATCGGTAACATCAAGTACTGCAAATAATTCTCCAGTGGCTTCATTTAGAAAGATACTGTAGTCATGCACGCCGTTCTCTTTTAATAACTGTTTCATTTCAGGCCATAGTTCATCATGTCTTCGTTTATATGCATCATAAGAACCTTCATTGACATACATCACCGTTGCAATTCGCGTCATCTATCTCACCTCAACCTCTAAGTAACCTTCTTTAGGTTCAACATTAAATCCTTGAGCTAACTCCCATAAATTCTCATCCGAAATCGTTTGTTTAATACCACCTTGTGCTTGCGCATACGTATATACTTCAGCTGCTTTTTCAATGGTTTCAATCAGACCAAACACTTCGTCTAAATCATGTCCTGCTCCAAATACACCATGAAATGGCCAAATCACAGATCTTTGCTGTTTCATTTTTTCTGAAGTGAGTTGTCCTATTTGTTCTGTGCCAGGTACCACCCACGGAATAATACCAATTGCATCTGGAAATACAACGAGACATTCTGTACACATTTTCCATAATGTTTTCGTAAATGCCTTTTCATCTAATTCGTGCGTATACGTCATCGCAATCGTATGTGTGGCGTGACAATGCATAATAACGCGGTGTGTAGCATCGACTTCTAAACGTTGGATATGATTCATTAAATGCGTTGGCAATTCACTTGTTGCTACTGCATCGTTCACAAAACCCCATAAAATGTTATAGCTTTTACCGTCTGCTGCAATTTTAATTAAACCTAATGCATCTTGTGGATCGTCTATAATATTTTTGAAGTATTTTCCTGTACCAGTGACAAGAATATATTTATTCGCTAATGGACGCACCTCAAATGGCAGACTTACGTTTCTTATATTTCTTCCATCTTCTGATAAATACGGTTGAACCTTGGCAGCATCTAATATCCAAGATATGTTGCCTCCGTTACGTTCGTCCCAACCTTTGTGATACATTAAATGTGTAATCTTAGATAATTCTTTAACCGAGGGAGAATCTACAAAGTTTTCCAATTAAATTCCTCTTTCCTGTAAAATATTTTCTTCGTATTTTTTAATTGGCTCATACCAATCCAATCCTGGTTCAGCATCGTTTCTGCTACAAAATTCATTCCATATCGCGCCAAACGGATACATCTTCATTTCTTCTTGTAACGCTAAACGTCTCGTAAAATCACCGCTTTGTTCAACTTCTTTTAATTCATTAATAGGATCTAATAATGCTTTAAGCAATGCTTTTTGCATATTTCTAGTACCAATAACCCATGCAGCCACTCTATTAATAGATGCGTCAAAGAAATCTAAACCAACTGCTGTACTCTTAAGTAAATCGTTATAAATGAGTTCTTTGGCTATCTCATTCAATTCGTCATCCAATGTAACCACATGATCGCTATCCCATCTTACTGGTCTAGAAACATGTAAACTTAAACCTTTTGTAAATAAATTGAGTGCCGATAATTTGTTAGACACCACTTCTGTTGGATGATAATGTCCGGCGTCTAGTAATATTTGTTTATTTCTTGTTAAGGCATAACCCATATAAAATTCATGAGAACCCACAACATAACTTTCAGAACCAATACCAAATAATTTACTTTCTAATGTATCGATATTGTAGCTTTCGTCTATTTCTTCTTTTAAAATTTCATCCAAACTCTCCATCAAACGTTTGCGAGGTGTTAAACGATCTACCGGTGTGTCTTTATAACCGTCTGGTACCCAAATATTTGTTGTTGAAGGTTGACCGAGCTCTTTACCAAAATATTCACCGATTTTTCTAGATTGTTTACAATGTTGTATCCAAAAGTCTCTAATTGATTTATCCGGATGCGCTAATGTAAAGCCATCTTCTGACTTCTCATGACTGAAGCATGTTGGGTTAAAATCTAATCCCAATTCATTCTCTTTTGCCCAATGCACCCACTTTTCAAAATGCTTTGGCTCGATTTCATCTAAATCGATTGCTTCTTCAGATTCGGCATAAATACAATGTAGATTAATTTTATGTTTTCCTGGAATATGCTTTAAAGCTTCTTCTAAATCACTTCTAAGTTCTGCTCCATTACTTGCTTTACCTGGATGATTACCAGTAACTGATATGCCTCCTGATAATTCTTGATTGAAAAGGAAACCTTCTACATCGTCTCCTTGCCAACAATGGATAGAGATTTTAATATCTTTTAATTTAGCTAATGCTTTCTCTACATCAACGCCTAATGTCTCATATTGTGTTTTTGCTGCTTCAAATGCTTGCTTATTATACGTACTCATAATGAGTAACCCCCTTGAATGTCTTAATATCTTGATTTGCTATATGCTTTAACTCCGGTTTGTCTATCTTTGTCGTATCTGTAGAACGCTTAATTACCGCTCTAGCTTCTTGAATATTTTCAAACTCACCTGTGCCAATCATTGTTGCTGCCAAATTCCCATAAATTGTCGCTTCTGTTGGCCCCACAATGACGTCACAATTTGTATACAAGGCCGTAAGTTCATTTAAATAGTCATTGTTGGAACCACCGCCAACAATATTGATTACTTCGATTGGTTCTCTTGTTATTTCGTTTAACTCTTCTATGGAAATTGCATAAATTATTGCCAGATTCATATAGACGCTTTGCACAATTTCACCTAACGTTTGTGGCACTGTTTGGTTTGTCTGAATACAGTAATTTTTAATTTCATCCACCATACAGTCAGGATTAATAAAGCGTTGATCGTTAAAATCGATATAAACTTTAAAGTCTTGATGTTGCTTTGCTTCCTCTACCATTTCAGGAAATGTATAATTTTCAGGCCAATCTTTGCGTATCCGCTGTATAATCCACATACCTATAATATTTTTTAAGAAGCGATAGGTGTGATTCATACCGCGTTCATTAGAATATCCAAGTTCTAATGCTTTTTCAGTTACGATTGGGCTTTCTAATTCTTTACCTATTAATGACCAAGTCCCACTTGATAAAAAAGCCCATTTTTTAAATGCATCTCCAACAGAACCTAAAACAGCTGATGCGGTATCATGCGATGCTGTGGCATAAACATGTGTCACAGGTAAATCATCCTGGATGTTTAAGTCTGCATTGATTTCGCCTATGTATGTGCCAGGTTCAATCGTGTTTGGAAATTGTGCCTTATCTATTCCTATTGATGTTAGTAACGCTTGATCTAATGAATGATCATGCACTGAGAGTAATTGTGTCGTACTTAAATTGGTAATTTCATTTCTTTTCTCATTGGTAAGTAAATAATTCAAATAATCAGGAATAAGCAAAATATCATGTGCTTGATCTTTTAATGCGTGTGTCTCTTCAAACAACTGATAAATTGTATTAAAAGTTAAAAATTGAATTCCAGTTTTTTGAAAAATATCATATTTGGAAACTTCAGTGAATAATTTATCCATCGTTGTATCCGTTCTTGAATCTCTATATGAGACGGCATTTTGTAAGCGCTTCCCTTTGTGGTCTAAAAAAAGATAGTCTACGCCCCACGTATCTATACTTAAATAACACTCTGTGATGCCCATAGCTTTAGCTTTTTTCAAAGAAACAATAATTTCTTCAAATAAATAGTCAACATCCCACACTTCCTGTTGATTCTGTGTTGTAAAACCATTGGCGAAACGATTGATTTCTTGTGTTTTAATCTGGTTATTGTCGATATTTGCTAAGATAGCTCTACCACTAGACGCCCCAATATCAACAGCTATATAATGCTTCAACTTATCACCTCTTTGGTTATGATTATAATCAAACAATCCACATAAATCAACATAAAACAAAATATTTTGATAATTAATGTGGTTTATGTGTTGGTTTCAGTCTTTTTTTGTGAGATTAAAAGCGGTTTTATGCTATAATGATGACAATATATATTTAGGAGAAATTTATTATGAAGCCATTTGAAAGAAGAAAGTCACTACTAAATCATCTCTATTTAAACAATGTTGTTTATGTGAATAAATTAGCTTCTGAATTTAATGTTTCAGAAGAAACAATTCGTCGAGATTTAGAAAAATTGGAAAAAGAAGGTATCGTAGAACGGAATTATGGTGGTGCGAAACTAATCAAAACTGAAGAACTGCCTTATTCTGTAAGACATACGCGCAATAAAGATAGCAAAGTCATTATTGCTAAAAAAATTGATCAATTTATACAAAATGATACAAGTTTATTTGCTGATTCCAGTTCTACAATAAATGAAGCATTAAAGCGTTTTGCTATTTCTAATAAAAGAATTCATATCATAACAAATGCTGTAAACGCACTATATGAACTTAACCAAACATCTATGGAAATCAACTCAACAGGTGGCAAATTATTAAAACATTCTTCTGCATTAGTTGGTCCTCAAACGACAGAATCAATTAATAAATTCCATACTGATTATGCGATTTTAAGCTGTAAAGCCTTGTCTAAAGATGGCATCATCACCGATTCTAATGAATACGAATCTCACATTAAAGAACTCATGATCAATAAAGCCAAACAAGTTATCTTGGCAATTGATGTTTCTAAATTTGATGGCAATAGTTTAATAAGCTTTGGTCACCTATCCAATATCGACTATATCGTGACAGATACTGAATTTGATGACGAATGGAAAAGCATCCTAGAAAATCATTCAGTAAAGATAATATAATTTCTCTTTTTAACTTTCATATCTTATAATCAATGAATTAAGAATGAAATTATTAAAATAATAAACATATTATACGATAAGCACTTATCATTCCAAATGCGATGGTAAGTGCTTTTTCTCGTTCTAATCACAATGATGTACATAAAACGGAAATGCATTTGTGTCTAATGAGTGTACAACTCTTTGATTACCTGTGCTAAATTAGAGTCAACAACAAGGGAGGGATTCAAAATACAAGCAGAAAACTTTAATATCATTACCGAAATGATTAAAAATCCGAAAATTAAAGGCAAAGACTTAGAAGTAATGTTCAACATGTCTCGCAGACAACTTGGCTATCGAATCCAAAAAATCAATGAATGGTTAACTGAACAAGATTGCCCAACAATTGAACGCACAAGCCAAGGATTCTTCATCGTTGATGATATAATCAAAAATTTTCTTAATGTATCACTTGAACCTATTCCACAGGAAGATGAGCAAGTATATACTGCTTACCAACGCGCGCATCTCATTTTACTGATGTTGTTTAGAGAAGATGAAACATTGTCATTAAATCACTTTGCAATCGATTTAAAAGTAAGTAAGAACACAGTGTTAAATGATTTGAAAAAATTAAAATTATTACTAGAACCATATGATGTCACTCTGAAATATTCACGACAGGAGGGTTATTATTTAGTCGGTAATGAGTTTGAAATTAGAAGACTTTTAACACGCTTAATTGATAAAGTATTCACTTTAAATATTTCAAAGGATGATATTTTAACAAGTTTAGCTTTGCAAGAAGATAAACTTCAAATCATCGATCTTCAAATTAACAAAATAGAACAATATTTAGAGAATAATTTTATTGATCAAAGTACTGAGACATTACGCTATAAACTCTATTTCATCATGAGAAGAATTCAGCACGATAAGATTGTCTCACCTTTTTCAATTGGATACGATGACCTTTCCGACACTGAGGAGTATCAAGCGACTGAAATACTAACTTCAAACTATCCTGATATTCCTTGGCAAGAGAAATTATTTATAACATTGCAGCTCTTATCAACAAGTGTGCAATGGTCAGAATTAGATGACGTGAAAGTTTTACCGGAATTAAAAACTGCACTACAAAGCATGCTTGATCAATTTGAGAAAATTACTTTTATCACTTTTGAAGATCGTGAAACGTTGGTCAACCAATTGTTGTTTCATATGAAGCCCGCCTTTTACAGAATTAGATATGAGTTATCTGATGTCGACAGTTTACAGAATAATCTGAAAGATGATTACAAAGAATTATTTCATCTTGTTAAACTCTCTTCCAAACCTATGGAAAAGTTCTTTAACCAACCATTACCTGATAATGAAATCGCATATCTAACCATACTCATTGGCGGTATTTTAAGAAGACAAGATGAAGACATCGACAAAAAAGTAAAAGCTGTGGTGGTTTGTACACAAGGTACGTCAATTTCTCAACTCATGTTACAAGAATTACGGAGTGTGTTTCCAGAATTCATATTTTAAGATGCCTTATCACTACGTGAATTTAACCAGTATACGCTAGACTTTGATATTGTCTTTTCACCAATGCACGTGATGACACACAAAAGATTATATATCACAAAGGCAATATTAACTGCCAAAGAAAAACACGATCTTCGTCAGTACGTATTCGGTCAACTCAACAATAATTTTGAGACAGATATACACGCTGAAAAGATGCTCGCCATGATACGTGAGCATGCAGATATTCATAACGAAGATGCTTTACTTAATGAAATTAAAAACCAATTTGATGATATTCATGCATACGCTTCAATCAAATCGTCTTCAATTTCGTTAAATGGTCATTTGAATTTACAAGATTTATTGCCAGTACACCATATTCAATTTGCATCTCGTGTTTCAAATTTGGAAGAAGCAATTCGGCTTACAGCTGAACCACTTTCTAGTCAAAGCTATATAGATGCAAATTACATCGATTCGATGATTCAATCTTTCGACGATACTTATATGGTTATCAATCAAAACATCGCCATACCGCATGCTGAGAACGAACAAAATGTAAACCGTACGTCTATGAGTATGTTGGTATTAGACGAACCATTGACGCTAAGTACAGGACGTAATGTACATGTCTTTGTAGTTATCGCAGCAACAGATAAATTCAAACATTTAAGACCCCTATTACAGTTACGAGATTTAGCACAAGACAATGAAAGTATGCAAAGCATCATACAAACAGATTCAAAATCACAAATATTTGAAACGATTAAACAATTTTCAAAAATAGACTAAAGCAAAGGGGTTGCGTCATATGGAAGGTTTAACAGTTGATGCCTCGAATGTTGTCATTGGTTTAGAGGCCACAACAAAGGAAGACGTCTTAAGTCAATTAGCCGATTTAATGCATGACAATGGTTACGTCAAAGCATCATACAAAGATGCAGTCATCGAAAGAGAACAATCATTTGCTACAGGGTTACCTACAGTATATTTTTCTGTAGCCATCCCGCACACAGATATCCAGCACGTGAATTCAAAATCAATCGGTGTGGCTGTCCTTAAAGAAACAGTTCCTTTCGTCATTATGGGCGAAGTTGAAGAAACAACGGATGTGAAATTAATCTTTATGCTCGCAATGGATAAAGAGGATGCACAGTTATCATTACTACAAAAATTGATGGGCATTTTCCAAAATGATCAAATACTTGAAACCATTGCCAACGCAACAGATAGCAATCAAGTCGTAGAAGTTATTGAGCAAGAATTAGCAGACGCATAATCATTCAATTTATTAATAAAAAATATAACAGGAAGAGAATTTAAATATTAAGTTCTCAAATTAGGAGGAAATTATTATGAAACAAGTATTAGTAGCATGTGGCGCAGGTATCGCAACTTCAACGGTAGTAAATAGTGCAATCGAAGAAATGGCAAAAGAGCACAATATCAAAGTAGATTTAAAACAAATTAAAATTTCAGAAGTTGGTGTTTACGCAGATTCAGCAGATTTATTAGTTACAACTGCAATGACGCAAAAAGAATACGACTTCCCTGTCATTAACGCACGTAATTTCTTAACTGGAATTGGCGTTGAAGATACTAAAAAAGAAATCTTAGACGCATTACAAGAATAATGAGTCATTTAATTTAACATACCGAATCAACTGTTGGGATAAATATCAAAAAAGAAGTTCATGGTTATATCAAAATGGCGTCTTAATTTATACCAACATCACTTTATATTAAAGAGGATGGTGTAAGGGATGAGTGGATTTGTAGATTTTATTCAAGCTTTTCTAGATTTAGGGGCAACAGTAATCCTTCCAATCGTTATATTTTTACTAGGATTATTCTTTAGGCAAAAAGTCGGAGCAGCATTTAGATCAGGTTTGACGATTGGTGTCGCATTCGTAGGGATTTTCTTAGTTATTGATTTACTTGTAAACAACTTGGGACCCGCTGCCCAAGCGATGGTTAAGAACTTAGGTGTAAGCTTAAATGTTATTGATGTGGGTTGGCCAGCAACATCTTCTATTGCATGGGCATCTGTTATCGCAGCATTTATTATTCCTTTAGGTATTGTAATTAACATTGTCATGTTACTGACAAAGACTACTCGAACAATGAACGTAGATATTTGGAACTTCTGGCATTATACATTTATGGGTGCCATGGTTTACGCCGTATCTGATAGCATTTGGCAATCATTAGTGGCTGCAGCAATATTCCAAATCGTCTGTCTAAAAGTGGCTGACTGGACTGCACCAATGATGAGTGAGTTCTACGATTTACCTGGGGTATCGATTGCCACAGGTAGTACAATTTCATATGCTCCAGGTATTTTCTTAGTAAAAGGTTTACAAAAAGTGCCTGGTATCAAGAAACTAAATGCAGACCCAGAAACGATTCAAAAACGTTTCGGTGCATTTGGTGAATCCATATTCGTCGGTTTAGTACTTGGTTTAATCATTGGTTTGTTAGCTGGTTACAACGCTGGCGATGTTATCAATCTTGGTATGTCAATGGCTGCCGTTATGGTGTTAATGCCTCGTATGGTTAAGATTTTGATGGAAGGTTTAATGCCTGTTTCCGAATCTGCACGTACTTGGTTAAACAAACGCTTTGGGGATCGTGAAATCTACATTGGTTTAGACGCTGCGGTTGCATTAGGCCACCCAGCAGTTATCTCAACTGCTTTAATTTTAGTTCCGATCACAGTATTATTAGCAGTTATTTTACCTGGTAACCAAGTCTTACCATTTGGTGACTTAGCAACAATTCCATTTATTGTCGCATTTATCGTAGGTGCTGCACGAGGTAATATCATACACTCGGTTATTGTCGGCACAATTATGATTGCCATCTCTTTATATATCGCAACAGATGTTGCACCGATATTCACAAGCATGGCAGAAGGCACAAACGTAAACATGCCATCTGGCTCATCTCAAATTTCAAGTCTTGACCAAGGTGGTAACATCTTAAATTACATTATTTTCAAATTCTTTAGTTTATTTAATTAACAGATAGGAGCTGACATTACATGAAAGCACTCGTTAAAACTGAACCAGGATTCGGGAATCTAGAAGTCTTAGATAGAGAGATACCTTCACCGAACGCAGATGAAGTAAAAATAAAAGTCCATTATGCAGGTATTTGTGGTACGGATGTACACACATACGAAGGTCATTATAAAGTGAACTTTCCAGTAACACTTGGACATGAATTTTCAGGAGAGGTTGTAGAGACAGGCGCTAATGTCACCGATTTTAAAATTGGTGATCGCGTCACTTCTGAAACAACATATTACATTTGTGGTGAATGTGAATATTGTCAAAGTGGTGATTATAACTTATGTAATCATCGTAAAGGTTTAGGCACACAACAAAACGGTGGCTTCACGCAATACTTAGTTGCACGTGCAGCGAGTGTCCACCGTATTCCTGACAATGTTTCATATAAAGCAGCATCTATGACGGAGCCATTAGCTTGTGCCCACCATGCCGTTTCTAAAATTGAAATACAGCCTGACGATGTCGTAGTCGTTATGGGGCCTGGACCTATTGGATTACTTGTCGCGCAAGTCGTTAAAAGTAAAGGTGCAGAAGTCGTAATCACTGGATTAGATAATGATCAAACAAGATTAGATAAGGCAACAGAACTTAAATTAGATCATGTCGTCAATATTCAAAATACTGATTTAAAAGACTATGTAAACAGTATTACCAATGGTTATGGTGCAAACGTAGTTTTAGAATGCTCTGGTGCAGTACCCGCTGCCAAACAAGGGTTAGATATCTTACGTAAAAAAGGACAATATGTCCAAGTTGGTATCTTTAAAGATCCAGAAATTTCTTTTGATTTAGAAAAAATCATACAAAAAGAAATACGAATGGTTGGTACGAGAAGTCAAAAACCAGCCGACTGGGAACCTTCTTTACAACTGTTAAGCAGTGGTGATGTCAATGCTGAAGCATTAGTCACAAATGAACTTGATATTACGCAATGGGAAGAAGGCTACAACCATATCAAAGGTGGAGAAGGCATCAAAGTACTTCTTCGCCCTATCGATTAACTTGTTTCAAATAACCATCATTTAGCACTTAAATGATATAAGGAGATAATTATTATGGTAGAACATATGTTAGATTTCATGCTTGGGCCATTGAGAGGTATTACAGATTTATATATGAATAACTTACTTTATTGTAATATAGTCGTTTTTCTTGGTTACTTCGGCGCAAAATTTTTTAAAAAGAAAAAAGTTACTTCTGAACAAAATTAATGCGCTTATTATTCAGAAGATAAGAGGTGAAATACTTTGAAAGCTTTGAACCTATACGGCATTGAAGATTTAAGGTACGAAGAAACAAAATCTCCTGAAATTGAAGACAGTAATGATGTCATTATTAAAGTGATTGCAACTGGTATATGCGGTTCGGACAATTCCCGCTATAAAAAGTTAGGACCTTATCGTGAGGGCATGACGTTTGGGCATGAATTTTCAGGAGTTGTGGAAAGTATAGGCAGTAACGTAAATCATGTGGCAGTTGGCGATGCAGTCACGGGTTGTCCAGCTATCGCTTGTCACGCCTGTGAACAATGTGAAAAAGGTGAATACTCTAGATGTGAACATTTATATGTTATTGGCTCTTATGAACCTGGCTGTTTTGCAGAATTCGTTAAACTACCTGCAAATAACGTCTTAAAATTGCCAGCTAATGTAGACTTTGATACAGCTGCTATGGTCGAGCCTTCTGCAGTAGTAGCACATGGGTTTTATAGAACAAGCATGAAACCTGGTGCAACGGTAGCTGTTATAGGGTGTGGCAGTATCGGTTTACTAGCCATTCAATGGGCTAAAATATTTGGTGCTGCTAAAACGATTGCGATTGATATCGACCCAGATAAATTAGCAATTGCTAAGACGCTCGGTGCAGATTATACGATTAATTCTAAAACAGAAAATTTAGATGACGTTATCGCTACGATTCCTCATAACATAGATGTCGCTGTTGAATCGGCAGGCTCACCATTTACGATTGGGCAAGTCTTAACGTTACCAGCTAAGGGTGGGGAAGTCTTACTGTTAGGCATACCTTACTCCGATATTGAAATGGATCGTGTTCATTTCGAAAAAATATTACGCAATGAACTTAATGTTATCGGCTCTTGGAATGGCTTATCCGCCCCATTTCCAGGCGAAGAATGGCATGCGTCCCTTCATTACATGTCTACAGGAGAGATTCAAGTGGATCCGATGATTTCAGATCGCTTAGATTTAGCAAAAGGTCCTGAAACATTTGATGCATTAGTTAATAAAAAGAAACATTTTGATAAAGTAATCTTCCACCCATAATTAAAATCTAACATTGCCATAATATTATAAAAAAGTCCTAACACTGATGACAGTATTAGGACTTTTTAATGCGTATTTATATCCACACATATTTTACATTACTGTACTTTCATAAAGCCATTCCCCAAGACATCTCGCACATCATGAATAACAAGAAAAGCATTTTCATCGTGAGCATTAACGATTTTCTTAATTCTTGATAATTGGTTTTGTGGTACGACAACATAAAGCACATTCGTCTCTTTTCGTTCATAGCCACCGACTCCATTCAATAATGTTGAACCTCTACCTGTTTCTTTATTAATCCCCTTACTAATTTCATTATTATAATTTGAAATAATTGTAATTGCTTTTTTAGGATTAAAACCTTCTATTACAAATGACATACTTTTCTCAACTATAAAAAGCATAACAATGGTATATAAAACATTTTGCGCGGGAAGGATAATTAAGAAAGATAGCACAATGATTGAATCAAGCATAAACAACGCTTGAGAAGTTTTGATTTCAGTATATTTATTTATAATTTTAGCAATAACAGATGTGCCACCTAATGTACTGCGTGCTGAGATTACAAGTCCAGTACCGACACCAAGTAGTAAGCCGCCAAACACTGTATTTATAAAATCAGATTCAATCTGCATATTAAATGATTCAGTTAGTCCTAAAAACATTGAACTCGAAATGACTGTAATCAGTGTGTAAACTGCTGTCGTTTTACTTAAATATTTCCAACCTACCGCAATTAATATCATATTTATAATTAGAGAGGTAATTGCCGGTGATAAGCCTAGTGTATATTTTAGATTTAACGAAACACCTACCGTACCACCCTCCCCAAAATTAGCAGGAATTACAAACACATTAATGCCTATACCTATAAGAAATGTCCCTAAAATACAGAAACATATATTTTTAAAATGAATTTTGTACAACATCCCAATAACACCTCATTTCTTTTATTTGAAAATCACTCAATTCTACTGTTTTATTCCATTTATATTGATCGGCTAGAAAGACCGACATAAAAAGAAACTTTTCAGTTATTAACCAAAAAGTTTCGAAAGATATATTTTTTGTTATTTTTTTAGCACAAGTATATATGATAGTAGAAATAGTCATTTATTTCAATTGAATTAGGTTAATTTGTTTTATAAATTGTAATTGAATCCGTTATTTTTATTATATATTAGCAATAATGTTGAATTAAAAAGACAAATTAAACGATATGACGCGTCCAATTTGTCTAATATATAAATTGCGAATTGCTTAAAACGCATTCTGATTGAGCCATTGTCCGCCATCCATAGTCATGCAAGCGCCATTAATATAGTCTGCATCATCTGAGAACAAGAATTTAGCCAAGCCTGCAATTTCTTCAGGTTGACCCATTCTACCTACTGGCACACTATCTAGTGTCTGTTGACGTGCTTCTTCAGATAGACTTAATTTTCCTGCACCACCCGTATTTTCGATTGGTCCAGGTGCAATGGCATTCACTGTAATACCATATTTAGAACCCCATTCCACTGCAAGTGTTCTCGTCATTGCAAGGACGCCAGCTTTGGCACTTGCCGAATGAATGACACCCGGACCAGATCTCCAAGCATACGTCGCAACCATGTTCAAAATACGACCTTTCTGACCATTTTTAATCCATTCTTTACCTACTGCTTGTGTACAATACCATGTACCATTTAATACAATATCTACAACTGAATTCCACGCATTAATCGATAAATCTTCTGCAGGGCAAATAAAATTACCTGCTGCATTATTCACAAGACCATCTATCTGTCCAAATGTTTTTACAGTCTCATCTACTGTATACTGCACACGCTCTGGATCACGTACATCCATATCTATACACAGCACTTGACCTTCATATTGTTCAATTTCCGCTTTAGCAACTTCAAGTCGTTCTAATGAGCGACCTGTTATAACTACTTTGGCACCTTCTTCAGCAAATCGTTTCGCCATTGCTTTGCCCATGCCACTACTACCGCCCGTTATCATCATCACTTTGTCCTTCATTTACATTCTCCTTTTAAAAGCTTGATTTAATATGATTCAAATAAATTAGTAAGCGCTTACATATCATTGTACATTAATTGTACTTTTTTAGTAAATTATCTTATTTTAGTTTTTAAAAAGATTGCTATTAAATTGAAAAAAGCAAGAAAGAAACCAAACTTGGAAATTTGGTTTCTTTCTCGCTCTCCAAGGATTACTAGATATTAAAATTTACAACATAACATGTTTTATTTATGCTCTAGTCTCTTAAAACGTTATTGTTTATGCTGTAAAAAACGATGGTATAAATATTTTCCGGCAGTTACGAACATTAATAATAGCCCCAATGCCACAAATATAAAACCAAATTCCACTAAAAACCATGGTTCACGTGAGGTGCCATCTTGATCAACATGACTAGGTAAAACAATAAATAGCCCTCCCATTAAAATTCCAAAAATCATGCAAAAAATACTTGAAAAAAATAATTTTTTACTCATAATCTGTATATAACCTCCTAAATTTATTAGCCAATTAGCTGGCTGCTTTCAAGTTTTTATTATCAAATATAGAATTAATTAATAAAAGAAAGCATCACAAGACATAGCTGTTTTAAGCGACAGTATGTCTTGCGGGAGGTGTAAAGTGTTGCTTGCAATCTCATAACAACAGCTTTCACGAAGAATCTAACGCTATAGAGATTGGAGGAAAGATCGTATGGATTTTGGAAATCAAATTAAATCAATTAGAAAAGAACATCAACTCACACAAGAACAACTTTCCGAACAGCTTAATGTATCCAGACAAACAGTATCAGCTTGGGAAAATAATAGATATTTACCAGATATAGAAATGATTGTGCATATCGCTAAAACGTTCCACTTGTCACTCGATGATTTAATCTTAGGCGATGACGTTATTAAAGATAAGCTCGTTAATGATGGGAAAAGCATCAAACGCATACGTCTAAGCATTGTAAGTATGATTTTAATTTTGATTGGTATCACCTGTGCGATACTTTTCTTAGTCATCCCCTCTTACGTTTCACAAGACGGCATACTGCATGAGCCTTGGTTCCTTGTACCCCTTGGATTGTATGCGATGATAGGCGGTCTCATCGTAGGACTTATCAATTTAATGTTAATATTCTTGAGTCACTACAAACATTCACGTCGTTAATGATAGAGAGGGCGACACTTTATATTTAAATTAAGGCTACGTTGAAATCTCGACGACTTAATTATATATATTTCTATTAACTTATTTTCATAACAACATAAAAAAACGGCAAACATATTTAGTTTGCCGTTTTTTATAGTACAGACAAAGTCTCCGACTTTGTTGGCACTATTTTGTGCATGCTTTCCGCGGGCACGGCCTCAGCCTGTAGTCTTCGGCCAGTGCCTTTCCCGCAGGAGTCAGCCCAAATTAGTGCCACTTTCATAATAATATAGTATCTTCAATTATTTATTATCATTCATTGTTTAAACTTATATAAAGGAAATATTTGCTATAAAAACTACAACTATTTCACTTTAAACGCAGTCATAGATTTCTCTAAATGAGATTTCATCGTGTTTATGATAGCTTCCTCATTTTTGTATGATAGTGCCTTAATTATTTCATTATGTTCATCAATAACTTCTATCATTCTTCCTTGGCTTTTTAATCCTTGAGTACCAATAAGAATGGATAGGTCATGTTGCACATTATAGCTTTTTAAAAATAACTCAAACTGAATAATTTCCATTAAGTAGGTATGGAAACTTTTGTCTAATAACATAAATGTATAATAATCATCATTTTGAGCTGCTTTTATTTGTTTTTCAATAATAGCTTTTAAATCATGAATATGATCTTCATCTATTATTTGTACAATAAAGGGCACACAAGCAATCTCCAGTGATTCTCTCAATAAAAAAATTTGGTCAATTTCATGGTTAGTAAATGTATTTACTTTATAACCTTTTCTTGGTTTAAAAATCATAAGTTGTTCTAATACTAATTCATTGATTGCTTCCCTAACCGGTGTACGAGAGACGTCTAGTAAATTAGATAATTCAACTTCAGTAATAAATTGATCAAGTGGTAATTCATTATTAAATAATGAACGCTTAACTTGATCATATATTTCTTGTTTTATTGAATTTCTATTAACTTTTTTTAAAGAATCATACATCCTTGAACCTCCTAGAGAATTTATTTAAATAACGAAACCGGATAAGTAATTAACCATGGTACGTACGTAATGATTATTAATATTACAATTAAAATAGCTAATTGTGGTGTAACTGATTTGATAATTTTTTTAATATGCACTTTACTTATAGATGATACTACAAATAAACAAACTCCTACCGGTGGCGTTATCATTCCTATAGATAAATTTACAGCCATTACTACGCCAAAATGAATAGGATCTATATCTGTTGCCATAATTAATGGTAAGAATATCGGTGTGAAAATAGTAACTGCGCTTATTGTATCTATAAATGTACCTGCTATTAATAATACAATATTTATTACAAGTAATAGTAAAATTGGATTATCTGCAAAAACACCTAACATAGATTGTAGTTGTTCTGGAACATTATTAAAGGAAACAAACCAAATAAATATTGCTGCACTTCCTATTAAAAATATGATACCAACGGAAGTCTTTGTACTACTAATTAATGCTTCATACAATTTTTTAAAGTTTAATTCTCTATATACAACACTACTTATTATTATCGCATATAAAACTGCAATTACACCAGATTCTGTAGCAGTAAATAAACCGCTAACAATCCCACCTATAATAATTGCTGGCATCAATAACGCCAAAATAGCATCTTTAAACCCTAAGAGTATATCTTTTAATGGTGGAAAACTATCCATAGATTTATAACCTTCTTTTTTACCTACAAAGTAACTATAAATCATCAACCCGACACCCATTAAAATACCGGGTACAACTCCTCCAATAAATAAATCACTTATAGATTGGTTTGCCATAACACCAAATAAAATAAATATAATACTAGGTGGTATAATTGGTCCGACTGTCGCAGCCGAAGCAACTAATGATGCAGAAAAACCTTCATCATATCCTTCTTTTTTCATTAATGGTAACAACATGCCACCTATTGCGGCGGCTGCAGCTATTGCTGTACCTGTTAACGCAGCAAAAAATACGCTCGAAATTATTACTACCATTGCTAAACCACCAGGCAATGGACCAATTAGTAGTTTAGAGAATTCAACAATTCTTTTAGACATACCACCTTTTGACATTATTTCTCCAGCTAATACAAATAGAGGTATAGCTAAAAGTGAGAAATTATTTATGCCAAAATACATTTTCCTCGGTATAATTTCTAAAAATTCTATACCAGTCCATCCAATTCCTATAATAGATACAGTCATTAAAGAAAACGCAATTGGCATTCTGATAATTATAAGTACAAATAACAATATAATTAGAAATAATATCATGATTTATCACCCGGCTTCCAAGTAAAATAAATCATCAATATGAAACATATTGGCATTGGTATATACATAATCCATCTACCGATTGGCATAGAAGTCATAACTTGCCCCGCACTTATACTTAAATTCACTTGTAAAATACTATAATAAAAAATTATTAATAGTACGAATGTGATAACACTTTTTACAAAATAATCTAGCGCTTTTTCTAACTTCTTAGGTAACTGTTCAAACAAATCAACTTGTAAATGCTCTTGTTTATACATCAATACCACTGCCCCAAATAAAATACTATAAACAAAAAACAACATTAAAAGTTCTTGTGACCAAAAAATTGAAGTTTTAAAAACAAAACGTGTAAGAAGCTGCAAGAATATAGTCAAAATCGATAAAATCATAAAAACTGTCATTAAGTGAGTAAGAATAGTTATAAATTTCTTCTCTATTATATTTAATTTTTTCATATTTATCCCCCTTATTCGCTAAATTGGCGAATGATGGATTTTGGTACTTGATCATTGATTTCTGACTGTACATCATTCGTATTCTTTTTAAACTCATCTCGATTTACTTCAGTAATAACCATGCCCTCATCTTTTAGTTGTTTCTTTATTTTTTGTTCTTGGTCTGCAATATATTTACGTTGATATGTCGTTGATTCATCAATACTTTCATTAACTATTTTCTTCTCCTGCTTAGAAAGGTTCTTATAATAATCTTGATTCATTAGTACAACTGCAGGTGTATAAGTATGATTGGTTAAAGAAATATATTTTTGCACTTCGTATAGCTTTTGAGATGCAATTGTTGGCAAAGGATTTTCTTGCCCATCGACAACGCCTTGATCTAAAGCAGAATATAATTCACTGAAACTAATCGGTGTAGGTATTGCGTCTAAAGCTTTTAAATGCTCATTCCATACTTTTGCAGATTGCACTCTTAGCTTAAGATTTTTCATATCTTCAGGATGCTTTACCTCCCTTTTATTATTCGTAAAATGCCTAAACCCTACTTCCCAATAACCGAGACCTTTCATATCTTTAGATTGTGCTAATTTCAATAAATCTTTTCCTGGTTTGCCATCGAGTTTTGAATATACATCTTGTTTATTTTCAAATAAATAAGGTATGCCAAATAAGTTCATTTCTGGTATTGTGTTTGATAAGCTACTATCAGCTGCCACAGTAGTCATTTGGATTGAGCCAGTCATCGTTTGATCTACTAACTCATCTTCATTCCCCAAACTTCCATCTCCATAGACATTAACTTTTAACTCGCCTTGAGATTTCTTTTCAACTAATTCTTTGAATTTTTGTGAAGCTACATTATATTGGTGCGTATCTGAACCAGTATGTGCTAAACGTATTGTTTTTACTTCCTCATCTTTAGTTTTATCCTCACCACTTTGACAGCCGCTTAATATTAAAACTATTAATAAAGAAAATGAAATAAATCTTTTCATAAAATGTCATCCCCTTAAAGGCTCATTAAGAATATAAATCTACCCTTCTATTTTTAAATACGGGTATACTTTCGCGTATTTCATGAACGAGCGCCACATCTATTTCTGCAAAAATTGTACTTTCACTTTCTTCAGCCTCTTTAATAACATTTCCTCTTGGATCAACAATCATAGAGTGTCCTGCATATGTCGTTTTGCCATCGCTTCCACATGAATTACAGGCTATAACATACACTGCATTCTCAATTGCTCTAGCAATATTTAAGTGCCTCCAATGATACAACCTTGAATCTGGCCATTCTGCAACAATAAAAATCACTTTAGCACCATTTACTGCCAATTGACGTGTTGATTCAGGAAATCTTAAATCGTAGCAAATAATGCCTCCCATATCTGTATCCATCAATTGAAAAGATTTTGGTAAAAAATTCCCTCCAGCCATGAACTTAGGCTCGTCTAACATTGGAACCAAATGAATCTTATCGTAATCGTAAATGAGTTCGCCGTTCTCATTAAAAACAACTAACGTATTATAAACTTCATCTTGTTTTTTATTCGAAACAGATCCTGCAACGATGCTCACTTTATA
Source organism: Staphylococcus caseorum (assembly GCF_049943195.1). NCBI lineage: Bacteria > Bacillati > Bacillota > Bacilli > Caryophanales > Staphylococcaceae > Staphylococcus > Staphylococcus caseorum. Next base: position 2,468,382 of record NZ_JBNFUA010000001.1, on the reverse strand, counting down.
TTCTTTAGCTAAATTTGAAATAAAGTTTATAGTTACTTTCAGGTTATCGTCAGCCTTTTCATTTAAATTTTCTAAATCATAACCGTTATTCCACATTTCTGGTAATACAACAATACCTGTGGTTTTTAACAATTCCTCACTAAATAATTGCATGACTTTATTTTTATTTTTTTCGAAGTCACCTAAAGCAACATTAAATTGAAATAATTGGACGTTGATCATAATTTTTTTACCTCATATTCTAATCTAATATATTTGTTTTTAGATGGATCTACTAACTCAGCTTTAAAAGCATTTGGATATTTAAATCCACTGACCAATGGCACAGTACCACAATAAACAACAGCATTTTTTAAATTTGCGTCTTCTTGATTTAAAGAAGTTATTAAATCCTTATAAGGTAAAATACTGCTCACTTTATCTTCTTGATATAATTCCCAGTCCCCATCTACAAATACGAATGACCTTAGTTCTAATTCATCCCAATGTTCTTCTACCTCAGTAAAATCCCATATAGTACTGGCGATTGGCTTTGCACACAATTGCTTAGACTTATGAATACTCACAGTTTCTAGTTCACGATCAGTGTGATCACTACCAAGTGTCACATAGCGCTTATCATTATCAAAAATAATAACAATTTCTGCTTCTCCACTAGATTTATCACCAATAATTGCAATAGAATTATTTTGTCTAAAAAGTAAAGGATCCAAATGATAAATTTCAGGAACTGAATTAGGTTCAGGAACCCCTAGTTCTTTTAATTCAGCTATATGCGCCTTTGTCTTTTCAATATTTCTTCCTGAATATCCAATGCAGTAAGCATTCTCAAAACTTAAATCTACTTCTTCATAATCTAATTTAAATTTCATTTTTACACCCCTTTTAATGTATACATTATACAGTGTACAGTAATTAAGTGAATATTTACAACATTTTTATAATTTTTATCTTATCTTTCCAAAAACCACTTAATAAGCAAAGTTTCTTTTTAATTACGAAATTTAGCTATAAAGAATATTACAAAATATGATAAGTTCTTAATGTTTATGTAAATTCAATCTCAAACAAATCTATAAATGATACATTGATATCGGAATACGATATCGACTTTCGATATATTGATTGGGAAGGATGGATGAATGTGGAATCAAAATTAGAAAGACGCATGTTTTTAAGTTATATATATATTCACATCTTACATCATGCGAGTGAACATCCTATCTATGGTAGTTGGATGATTGAGGAACTTCAAGAACACGGTTATACGATGAGTGCTGGTACGTTGTATCCCCTCTTACATAGTATGGAAGACGAAGGATTACTCGTTAGCGAGAAAAGTGTGGTAGCAGGTAAACAACGCAAGAATTATACTATCACTTCATTCGGTAAAGCAATGTTAGTAAAAAGCCAACAAAAATTAAAAGAGCTTGTTGGCGAAGTATAATTTATAAATTGGGAGGTTACCGCTAATGAAATATCTTGAAGTCTTTTTGGTCGCACTGCGATTAGGTTGTACATCTTTTGGTGGCCCAACAGCACATCTCGGTTACTTCTATGATGAATACGTTAAACGTAGGAGATGGCTTACAGAACAGCAATATACAAATTTAGTCGCGTTGTGCCAGTTTTTACCTGGTCCTGCAAGTAGCCAAGTCAGTTTTGGTATCGGCATAACAAAGGCAGGTTTACTTGGTGGTGTTATTTCATTTATTGGTTTTACATTGCCTTCAGTTATTGTATTAATGCTTTGTGCGACGCTGCTCCTTACTTACAGCAATGATTTAGGTTGGACGCATGGCTTAAAATTAGTTGCAGTGGCCATCGTACTTAATGCCATTATTGGCATGGGAAAGAAACTTTTACCTGATGTGAAAACAAAGCTTCTTGCGCTCTTCACATTAGTTATGGCAGTCACAGTGATTCATCCACTGTCACAATTAGGTGCATTAATTATTGTGGCGCTGGCTGGATTATTACTCTTTAAAGAAAATGAGGAAAGTAAATCATCAATAAAAATATTCAATATTCCTAAATTGGTTGGTGTCGTTGCACTTATACTATTTTTCAGTTTTTTATTAATTTTACCTATTATTAATTACTTCACAGCCAATTCTTGGGTAAGTATGATTGATCATTTTTATCGCTCAGGTGCACTTGTTTTTGGGGGCGGCCATGTTGTTTTACCATTATTAGAACAAGCATTTGTCGCAACAGATATGATTAGTGCGAACGACTTTTTAACAGGGTACGCTTTAACACAGGCAATGCCAGGTCCATTATTTACCTTTGCCGCATATATCGGTACAGTAATGTCTGGCATTACAGGTGGTATCGTCGCAACGATTGCTATTTTCTTACCTGCCTTTTTACTATTAGTAGGTGTTTTACCATTTTGGGAACATGTGCAGTCGAATCGCTATGCTAAAGGAATGTTAAAAGCAGTCAGTGCGGGTGTCGTTGGTATTCTGATTGCAGCATTGTATGATCCTATTTTCACATCATCCGTCAATTCACATATGGATTTCGCATTTGCTGCTATATTATTTGTCTTGCTAGCCTACTGTAAAGCTCCGTCATGGTTAATTGTAATTTTAGGTTTAGTGCTTGGCATAACATTTTATTAAATTGATACTTTGTACTGTTTTGCGAAAAGTATTTACTAATTACAACTCATATTCAAGTCATTTATTTTGCCAATCACATTGTAATTAGTTACAATATTATCAAATAGAATAGTTCTCTTATTAAGAGCGAGTGGAGGGATTTGGCCCTGTGAAACTCCAGCAACAGCTTTAACGAGCGATGTGCTAACTCCAACAGTTCATTTTATATGGACTGAAAGATGAGAAGATGTGCGGAAGCTCTTCTTGTCTAAGAAGGGCTATTTTATTTGTAAAAAATGAAAAGGTGGTATTTTTTATGAAATCATTGCACGAATTATTCACGGAACTTGAATATTGGGACAGCTACAAACCAAATAATATGCCAAGTAGTATGGCCAAAGTACAGCATATTCATCATCTCGAAAATGAAATCTTAAGAAACATCGATGTTCGCGATTATAAAGCAATTATTTTAGACAAAGAACAGTCATAAAATACAAAAAACTGAGGTGCGTCGTATAATACGCATCTCAGTTTTTTTATTCTACATTCATAATTATTTCCTAGGACATAATCATGGTATTATTCTTCGCTACCAAAAGGCACATACTTAACTTTTGTATCTGCTGGTAAGCCTTCATACTTATTGAATAGTGTTTGATATTTATCACTTGTCGGTGTTACATGATGTAAATAATGTTCAAATGGTAGTTTCTCCATCGTATAGAAATCCTTATCTGGATTTGCTTTAACTTCTTGTTTCAAATTCGCGATTCGCGTCTCATTTTGATAATGAATATAGCAAAAACCACTCAAATAAATAATGCCAAACATAATTGCAATTCCCACAACCATGTTACGCCACAACGTATGTATGACGTTGAGCTGAACAAGCAATATCAGTAAAATAATGCTATAGATTACATATACTGTATAAAAATTCCTTGGACCGAGTGGTGATACAATGACTAAAGGCGCACATACAAGTAAAGTTGAGGCTAAGAGTAAATATAATGTATAACGTACTTCCTTTTGCCCGATTATTATATGTATTGCATAAATCATTGCACTTAAGAATACAATACAAATCAAAGTATTGAGCAGATTTGCTATAGTCATTGAATGGAAATTTTGTAATGCGAACTGTTTATATATGAAAAAGTAATACATAGGTAATATCAATAATCCACTAACAGTCAGCCCTATTTTTACCTTGGATAAGCTATGCAGTGCAGTATTTCGATATAGCATAATTAAAACCACAGCAATAATCATAGATAAAATCACAATTTGATTGAAAAAGACCCAATCTGGAATTGTCGTAGTCATCGTATGGAATATTTTATCGAATAATCCTGTTTCACTCGATATATTCTGATAACTGCTGCCTTCAAAAAATATTTTACGATAATTGGGGTTTAAAAACATTATTACTGTGCCAGCCACAGATAATAATAAACCAACAATAAATTTAGGATTAATTTGTCGATAAAGTAATAAGTTCAGAGCGATAGCTAACACCAAAATCATACTATTAAAGAGCGTCGTATTTTCCATGAAAAACTGCCCAATAAAACAAATAATATAAAAGACAATATTGATTACAGGTGTAAGTCCTTTCCGTTCAAATAAAACTGTAACGATAAACCATAAAATGAACAGCACACACAACGTGGCTGGGACATAATTATAAAAACCTGCAAACCATCCATAAGTTTGTTTGTATATCTCATTTGGTATTGTAACCATAAGTATAAAAGCTATTAAATAATATAGTGGCTGTTTCGTATTATGAGTAAAACGAACAATAATATATATCATAGCCATGCTAATTAACGCGTAAGATATCCACCTAAACCAATCCAAACGAACTGCTATCGTTTCTAAAATATTACCCAAATAACGCCCATTTAAATTCGCATATTTTTCCTGCCACATTTGCACGCCATACTGACTATACCAATCCCAATCATCATGAGTTAATGGTAAAAAGAACGCCATAAAATAGTAAAATAAAAATAGTGCGGTAAGTGTCAGGTACATCTTGTCCAAATTTAGTGATTTCATATTAATTTACCTCATGTTTATTTAAATTCGTCTTATGTATAATAAATAATGGTCTCTGTTTCACTTCATAATAAATTCTACCTATATATTCTCCAATAATACCTAAAGAAGTCAGCTGCACGCCGCCTAGGAACAATACTGCAAAAATAGTAGTGAAATAACCAGGCGTAGATACACCATAACTCAGTGTATAAATTAAATTGAATACAATATAGAGAAAGCTCATCAAACAACTAAATAATCCTAAATAAATAATAATACGTAACGGTCTATTATTAAAGGAAATCAGTCCATCTATACCATAATTTAACAATGAACTAAATGACCATTTAGACTCTCCTTCTTCACGTTGTACATTTTGATATTCAATGACTTTTGGCTCAAAGCCGATCCATGCAAATAATCCTTTTGAAAATCGATTTTATTCTCCTAATTTCACAACTTCTTTAACGGCACGCTGACTCAGTAACCTAAAATCTCCTATGCCATCCTCTAAGGTAACATCTACCATTTTATTAATCATTAAATAATACATTTTAGACAGATGCTTACGTAACCAACGTTCTCCAGTTCGATCTCTTTTAGCCACCACTTGATCTTCACCATTTCTGAAATCTACAATCATTTGCGGAATCAATGACGGCGGGTGCTGTAAATCTCCGTCTATGATTATCAACGCCTCAGCTTCCGTACTCGCTTTCAATCCTGCATACATCGCAGACTCTTTACCAAAATTACGTGAAAACGAAACATATTTCACCCTACTATCTAATTCAGATAATTGTTGAATTATTGTTAATGTTTGGTCCCTACTACCATCATCCACGAAAAGTAATTCATATGTATAACCGTTAATATAACTATCATGTTGCATAATTTCTGTTAATTTATCATAGGTTTGTTTAATTACAAACGCTTCATTAAAGCATGGAATCAATATTCTAATCATTAAAACGGTACACCTCTTTGAATTATAATTATATAAAATGTATTATACAATATAACAAATCAGAATGTACCATATATTTTGTACATTCTGATTTATCGAGTCTTTATGTGTATTACAGTGGTTATTTCACCTTATTTACTTTCCATTTTACCTACTACATAATTAATATCCCGTTGGATGTTTTCTGGTTGTTCACCTATATCATAATTATATTCTAAAGTCAGATGTGCGTTCGGCGTATATTGATGATACATTTCAAAAAATGCATCCATATCTAATGTTCCTTCATGTAATAAATTGTGGTCATCATGCTTACCATCATTGTTGTGTAAATGATAGAATTTAATCTTATGCTTAAGTTGTTGAACCACATGTTCTAAATCCCAATTATTAGCATTAGCATGTCCCACATCAATTAATACACTGTTCTCTCTTTCTTTACAGAAATCAATAAATTCTGATTCTGTTAACAGTTTATTTTGCTTAGTATCTACCCCTACATTTTCCACTAAAATGTTTACACCTTGTACTTTCGCTTCTGACGTAATATTGTCTAAATTATATGCTGTCTCAGCAATCATTTGCTGTTTATTGTTAATAGCTACATTATTTACATGGTAAACAATATCTTTAATCCCTAATGCCACGCAGTGTTCAATTGCCAATCTAATTTGTTTTAAGCTATATGGGTCTGCTTCTCTAGGACGCGAATGCTCTACATCAAAAATTTGTTCGTGATATGTTAAGAAACGTTGTGAATCTTTACCTAGCTCAAGTAATTCCTTCGTATAAGCTTCATCTTGATTGTTACCAAAAAGTTCTATGCCTAAATTGGGATTTACTTCTAATAGACTATAAATTGGTGCTAACCCGCTTCTAATATATGCGTTTGTACTTAAGATTAATGCCATGATTATCGCTCCTCAATATTTATTTCTGTATTTGGGTCAAACAATATTACTTTATTCATATCAAACTTTACATTTACAACTAATTGTTCAGGTTTGTCATAGCTTTTCACAGTTAGTGTCTGTTGGTTTAACTTACCAATGAGACTGTAGCATTCACCTAAATTTTCAATATCTTCTATTTCAAATTTCAGCTCCGTTGGTTCGTCTGTAATATGAACTGCTTCAGGACGAATACCAACTAAAAGTTGATGCCCCTCATACTGATTTAGATGTTGTTGTTTTAAACTTTCTGCATTAATTGAAAGTTGGTCATCAAATTTAAGTCGATTCTTTTCATATGTTGCATCCAAAATATTCATCGGAGGTGCACCAATAAAACGTGCCGTAAAGACATTACGTGGATGATTATAAATATTTTCAGGTGTGTCGAACATTTGTATTTCACCCTTATTAAACAATGCAATACGATCTGCCAATGCCATCGCTTCTAACTGATCATGCGTAACAAAAATAAAGGTATGTTGGTACATGTCATGTAAATGCAACAACTCTCTTCTTGCAGAAACACGTAATAAGGCATCTAAATTAGACAACGGTTCGTCTAACAAGAAATATGAAGCATTCTTAACAACTGCACGCCCTAAGGCAACCCTTTGACGTTGTCCGCCTGATAATTCACTCGGTTTACGCTCCTTTAAATGATTTAAATCAAGTATAGAAAGTGCTTGATCCAGTCTCTGGTTAATCTCTTCTTGTGGTACTTTATTCCGTTTCAATGCATAAGTAATATTTTTCTCTACACTCATATGCGGATACAGTGCATAGTTTTGAAAGACCATCGCAATATCTCTTTCCCCCGGTTCATAACTTGTTACATCTTTATCATTAAAAAGAATTTGACCGTCTGAAACACTTTCAATACCTGAAATCATTCTGAGTATCGTAGACTTTCCACACCCAGAAGGACCTAAAAACACAACACGTTCACCGTCATTTATTTTTAAAGTTAAATTCTCAATTACTTTGGTATCACCAAATGATTTACTTAAATTTTTTAATTCTAAAGTACCCATTGTCATCCTCCTATTTAATTCCACTAGTAGTAAAGGTATCGATAATAAAACGTTGGAACACTAAATATATAATGAGTGGAATCGCCATCGTTAACACACTTAATGCCATCGCCACGGTAAAGTTCGTCCCACCCTCTGAACTTACGAACAGTTGTAATGCTAAAGGTAACGTATAATTTTCTTCATTTTTCAACATTAAATTCGGCCAGATATACTCATTCCATGACAATATGAAAAACCAAATACTTGTAGATGTTAGTGCAGGCTTAGTAATCGGCACAATCACATCTTTCATCGTGTGCCACACTGAAATATTATCTACTTGAAGCGAGTCTAATAAAGCTCTCGGAATATTACGCATAGACTGCGTTAACATGAATATGCCAATTGCGTCTGCAAGCTGCGGTAAAATGACGCCCCAAACTGAATCCACAAATCCTAAACGTGCCATAATAATGTAGTTCGGAACCATTGTTACTGTAAATGGCACGAAAATCGTTGCTACAAGTACCATATATGTCACTTTTTTAAATTTAAATTGGTAAAAGACAATGGCAAACGCTGCTAAAAATGAGATTGCCACTTTAACAATCGTAATCACACTTGCAATTACAAATGTATTCGTTGTAATTTGTAGTAACGGAATATCGTTAACTAACTTATCGAATTTTTCCATCGTAAATGGTATCGGAATTAAATTAAGCATGGAGTCATACGCATAACTTAACTTTTTGAATGAATTACTTACCGCAAAAATAATCGGATAAATTGCCAATAATATACACGTAATTAATACAATATGCGCAATATAAGATTTAGTTTTCATACTTAACCCTCCTCTCAACCACTAAAAACTGAACCAGTAATAGTAAAAAGAAAATAACTAGCGTAATTGTTGATACTGCAGCAGACATTCCTGTCTTATATAAGGTAAAGCCTTCGTGGTAAGCGTGATAGATTAAGTTACTACTCTGATAATTTGGGCCGCCTTTAGTAATGACACTAATGGGCGTAAAGACATACTGTAACCCTTGAACAATCGTCATTATTAAAATATAAAACCCTGTCGCCGAACTCATTGGTAAAATAATATCAATAAAAATACGCGATGGTTTTACATTATCTATTTTTGCCGCTTCAATCATCTCTCTTGGAATACCGATAATACTTGAATATAGTACTAGGAAGTTATAACCAAATACTTTCCAAGCAACGATTAAACTAATCACAAATATGACCCAGCCATTTGTTGTAGTCCAGTTCGGTATCGATAAGCCAAACACACCAAGTATTTGCGCTACAGGTCCTGATACAGGATTCAGTATCCAAAGGAACACCATCGCTCCTACCACTAAAGAAATTACGGAAGGTATAAATAATACCGTTTGATAAATCCGTTTACCTTTGCCTACAAAGTAATCTACAATAAATGCAAAAATATAAGTCATCACTGTATTAAATACGATAAGTAGTGCAATATAAGCAAATGTCTGAACGATAATCATATAAAATTTAGGATCTGTAAAAAGATCAATATAATTATTCAATCCCACAAATTCTTTATGTGTTTTAACCATATTCCAATCAAAAAAGCTTAAATATACGGTATAAATTAAAGGAATAATGTTAAATATTAAAATGATGATTACAGATGGTAATAACAGTGCGTAAGGTAACCATTTTTTATTCATTACGTGTCCTCCTCAACTCGTTAATCTAATTCCTGATTAATTCTATTTTGTGTTTCTTTCATTGTTTGGTTTACATCTGCATCTTCACCGAGTATCTTATCTCGCATATCAATGAGCTGTTGCTCGGCTTCTAAACCACTATTACCAGGGAAAGCAGCCCATGGTACAACATTGCTCATCTGTTTAATTGCGGGTTGCATCATTTCATTTTCTGCAACATATGATTTCAAGCCTTTCGGATTATCTACAACATCGTTACTTGGCGGCACATAGCCTGTACCTTTTGTCCATTTCGCCATGTTCTCTACTTTATATAGATACTTCATAAACTTCCACGATGCTTCTTGTTCTTCTTTTGTATCTGAAGTAATACCTAGCATTGATCCACCAGCTAGGACTTTTTTCTCTTTTCCTTCCCATCCAGGCATTTCTATCGCTTCCACATCAAACTTGGCGTTATCTTTAATATGTGTTTGTTTCGCATTAGTTGTAAATAACATACCAACTTCACCGTTAATAAAGCTTTGTTGACCTTGTTCATCATTTGTATGTAATGCTGATTTATTTTTCACCATATCTTGCATCAATTGATACGCTTCTACGCCCTCTTCACTCGCAAATGATGCTTTTCCATCTTTAACAATATTGCCACCGTTACTATCAACGATTGCTTGTTGTGCCCAGCTATCAGCCGGTTCTTGTATAAACACGCCATATTGATTTGATTTATTTCTAATCGTTTCAGCGTATGTTTTAACTTCTTCCCATGTTTTCGGACCACTTTCATCTAAATTTGCCTTACGTAAAATATCTTTATTTATAAACATTACGGGGCTACTGACAGAATATGGCAAGCCTAATTGTTCGCCTTTTTCATCCTGTGCAATACTCAACATTTTATCGTCGAATTTTTTCTCTATAAATTCCTTGTCTTCTGGAAATGATTCGTTGATGATTGCTTCAGGTGATGTATATTCAAAGTTATCCTTGTAATAGTTTTTAAATGACCAACCAATTTGAACAACATCTGGTGTCCTTCCTCCCGCGGCTTCAGACATCATATTCTGTATTAATCCTTTATACATGTCCGGATTATATTTAGATTGCACGTAAACATCATCACTTTGCGCATTAAAATCTTTCACAAGCTCTTTTACTGTTTTACCACCTTGCGTCTCAGCATTGACATGCCAATATTCTATTTTGACCTTGCCATCCTTTGTCTTATTGCTGTTTCCTTCAGCGCTACAACCGGCTAAAATTAACAATCCAATACACAATAGAAAACCAATTTTTTTCATTTGCCTTAAAACCTCCCAAAAAAATAGCCAAATAAACGTGTAAATACACGCTTATTTGGCTCTCCAATTGCCTATCGTTTACTTGTCATATTCAATGTAACAAATCAATATTGAGTTTCATCAATGCTCATGTAAAAATTTAGTAAATTCTCTTCTCCACATCTCTTCATTCGCTGTCGATACGCCTAACGCACCATCTTCAAGTGCTTGAGTTAAGTAACTTTCTTTATCTACTAATCCCCCCATAATAATTGGTATCTTCACTTGTGACTGAATCGAGTTGATTAAAAATGATGTAATTGTTGGCATTATTTCTAACATATCAGGTTGGCTTACACGAGCAGTATTAATGATATTTTCTTTCATATCATGATCCGCTAAGAAGAAACGTTGAATCACAAAGATGCCATTTTTCTTAGCTAATTTAACATGGCTCGTTTTTGTGGTTAGAACACCTTGGGGTTGGATCATTTGTTTTATGTATTTAAAACCAAAATCATCTAATTTTAATCCTTTAATCATCTCTACATGAATATAAACATCAATGGCATATGATTGATACAGCTTCACATACTCTTTTATGTTTATAAAGTTGCCCGTTAAAATAAACACTGCTTTTATATTATCTTTATATTTTAGAACAGTTTCTAACTGTTTTTCATTTGTCACAGATGCAATCACTACTCTATTGTCTTTCATTTTATCCTCCACTTTATAAATATCTATAATACTATTTAAGCATTATTTTATTAATACAGATACGCCTTCACATTTAAAGTTTGTTAAAATTATTTGAAGCTTTAATATTGAGTCAAATACAACACACGAAAAAATTGCCGACAAAGTCTGAGTCTTTGTCGGCAATTTAATTTAGTTAAATATTACTTTTCTTTATCTTTGTTTTCTTTTGATTCGTTCTTTAACTCTTGTTTGTTTTCTTTTAATTTTTCCTTATCTGCTTCAGGTGTATAGTCTACGCCTGTTGTATAATCATTCGCAGCATTCCATAATAAGAATTCATTTACACCATGATCTTTAAGTGCTCGGACTTGGTCTTCAATAGCTTGACTATCGTACGCTTTATAATTTCCTTCACCCAAATATTGAGCAGTAAAATCTTGTAACCATGGACGTGATTTTGGTTTATCTTTGCCTAATGCATTTAACACTGACGTTTCTTTATCTAAATACTGATCTATTGCTTTATATGGTTCTTTATCTGGTGCATCAAGACCGAAATCTCCTGGACTCCAATGAGAAGGATAAATCATAGATGAAATCGCGTCTGTATTTTTAGCAATTTTAGGGAAGCTTTGACCTATGCCAGGTGCTTCTTCGACCATCGCTGCATAGCCAAATACATCTGCTGAGACTTTCACATCATAATCTTTCAATTCTTTTCTAGCTGTACCTAAAAATTGAGTTATTGTATCTACGCGTTGATCTACATCACTTAACTTACTATTTTTATATGAACCTTTGTTGTATTGCAAACTACTTTCCACATTTTCAAAACCTTCAGGGAAACGCACATAATCGTATTGAATATCTTTAAATCCAGCCTTAGCCGCCTCTTTAGAAATATCGATATTATAATCCCATACATTTTTATTAAATGGGTTAATAAACTTATCGTCACCATCATTTTCCCAAACTGAGCCGTCTTCTTCTCTAAATGACCATTCTGGGTGATCTTCAGCTAGTTTCGAATCTTTAAAGGTAACTATTCTCGCAATTGGATAAATATTCTTTGATTCCATCTGCTTAAGTAATGGCTTTGCATCCACGATGTCTATCGTATTATCATCAATCTGCTTATTACCAGTATTGAAATTGATTGTCACATTACCAGTGTCATCTTTAACATCAATGACCATCGCATTTAAGTCAGTCTCATCAATAAATTTCGTTAATTCTTTAAATTTTTCTCCATTTGTTGAATTTGCACTAACATAAATACCTTTTACGCCATCTTTAGGATACGCAACGTCACTATAAGGTTTACCATTTTCTTTATCTTTTGATTCACTTGCATGATTTTTATGCTTATCTTCTTCGGAACCCTTTTGTGATGATTCATTCGCACACCCCGTTAATACAAGCGTCCCTGCAAGTATCGTTGATAAAATCAGTTTTTCTTTCATTATTAATTTACCCCTTAACATAAACTTAGGTATCCCTTCACGTTCGAATGCCTTGATTTTAAGTTTAGCACAATACACTTATGTTGCAAGCGTTTAATTATATAAGTTATTGTTTATTATTGAGTCATTTTTTGTTATAACAAAATAATTGGACACTTTATATATTTAGCCATTGTAAAATTAAATAATTTGATATTCAATTTATTTATGCCATTTTAAGGGTAAATATTAATATAAAATATTCGTGAATCAGAAAAGGAGGATACTTTTGTCACATATAACAATTAAACCTGCCTACCCCGAATTACAAGAAGGTGGGTATTTTAACCTATTAGCAATTGATGATATGGCCAAAGTCTTTTTCAATACAGAGGATGAATCTAAACTTGAACAAGGCATGCAAAGTTTATGGCGTCAAAATGGCAATCGCTTTAGCTATAACAACACGATGATTGCTTTTGTAGATGGTCAACCCGCTGGTGCTATCTCTTGTCTCCCTTATGATACGCTTGAAAGTCAGACGCTAGCCACTGTCGAACAGATAGTAAAAATACAGAAACTCCAAATTGTGCCTCAGTTTATCAATAACTTTAAAGCTATAGTCGCTTTGATTAATTTAGATGAAGGTAGTTCTGGAGAATATCATGTAAGCATGCTTGCCACACTTTCTCAATTTAGAGGTATGGGTATAGCTAAAAAACTACTTACTTATGCTGAACAACTTGCCTTACATAAAGGCTATAATACTATTTCACTGACAGTAGAAATCAGTAACGCTTCTGCCCAACGCTTGTACCAGAAACAAGGTTACGATTATGTAGGTGAAACAGGCGAAGGCGATATTAAAGTATATAAAATGCGGAAATATCTAGACTAATAGTTACCTTATAAGATATGAAAAGCACGCACTCCTTTTAGCTAAGAAGTATGTGCTTTATTGTTGTTTTTGAGACGTCCGTTATTGTTCGGCTAGACAACCCGATGACTGACCTTACTGATGTGAAGGGATTTACATGTTCAATCACTCAAAAAACAGATTGTTAACTATATCGATATCTATGAGGCCCCCTTGTCATATATGATGAGCGGCCTTATATAATAAATAAAGCATGAGTTGATTCGAATGTTACTAAACGACAATTATAGCAACATATTTATTTTGTGATTTTCATATAGTAAACATAAAATACACTAAGAACTATAAAACACATGCCACATAATCCATATGCCACCCATTCATTATAATCGATTGTTAATATCGCTAAGACAATGAACGTTGTGGCTAGCATCAAACACACCACAAATAAATACACTATGTTATTAATTTTACTTTTAGGAACTTTGTGAGGTTCTATTGATGCTATGATTTTAATGTTTTTCGTTTTTATAATATAAAAAGATGTGAGCAACGACGTTATAAAACAAAGTAAACTAATAATAATGTCTAAATTCATTAATTAACTTAACCTCTTTGCTATTGATTTGGTAAGGCGGTAAATTCACCAACACCGATTCTCTGATTAATCTAAATATAGCATTCAATTGATAACACGTTAATATTCTTTTATTAATCTTACACGTACAATTATTATAATTTATCGTCAAAACAAAAAAGAGATCAAACAACTTATCGTTGCTTAATCTCAAATATATTTCTTTTCCACTTTTACTTTAAAAATTCTCTTATTTATATTCTTCAACCAATTCTTTATAAAACTTACTCAACGCTTTGTTTTCGGTTTCTTTAAATTGTTGGTCTGGGCGTAAGTTGGGATCTTTACCAGTATGATCTTTTGGTGCGAAGCCTGATGCTAAAGTCACATCTTCCTTATCTTCAAATTGGTATTCGTAGACCTTACCCTCTTCTGTGAAAATGTATTTTGTCACTGGCTTACTTAAGTCTGCGACTTCTTTGTAGCCCTCTACATTAGAAAGATCTTCCGCTTCTTTATCAAAGCCTGACTCGCCATCTTTAGGTGTGTATGTAAAAGCACCAGTAACAGCATGCAAATCGAATGCTTCAGGCCCAGGTTTGCCTGTATTATTGATTTGAATTTCTCCCTTTTCCGTACCTGCATACCAATCACCATCAGAAATACTACTTGTACTAAAATAACGATTGGAGACTGCCTTACCGTCTTCTTTTTTATTTTCAGCTAACCAATCTATCATTTTTTCTTTTATTTTCTTCTGCTCGTCATCAGAAATTTGAGTTTTATTTGATGTTTCTTTTTTACTGGACTCTTGCGCTACTGCTTCTTTTCCAGAATGATTATTTGTCTCAGTTTCTTCATTACTACAACCCATAAGTAACGCTGTACAAATAGATACTATTGATAATACTTTAATATATTGTTTCATAAAACAAAGTCTCCTTTTTCAAAGGAAAACCGATATACCTAAGCTATAAAATAAATTACAGCTTAGGTATCAGTTTTAATTATATTTAATCTTTTTGAATACCAAATTCATCTACTAATTCTACGCTACGTTGTTCACCTTTACTGATATCACCACGTAGTTGATAAATTTTAACTTTTAATTGATCGCCTTCTACTTCATATACTGAGAAGTTTTGAGCTGATGAATCTCTGTTATTTTCGTGTTTATCTTTAAATGCGTCTGTTTCTTGTGGCTGCTCACCTAGTTTGAATAAACTATTGTAATGATCTAAATCTTTCTGAGTTAACCAGCTTAATTCTGGTCTAACCTTTTTAATGTGTTCTAATGAACGGTCATAAATACTGTCATATTCTTTCGTACCACCAGTGTTAGGTAATACATAGACTGAACCTTCTGGATCATCATAATATTTCACGCCATCTTCGCCAACGAATTGTTCCGTATCTTCTTTCTTCGCATTCACAAAACTATTTTTCGTTGATGTGTGTTCTAATGGATGTGTACGTGATAACACGTGGTCGTGACCTTGTAATACTAAGTCAACGTCAAGATTATCAATTTCTTTTGTTAATTCATCTCTTACTTTCTTCACATCTTCATCTGAAAGTGCATGATATGATTTAGAATACATTGGTTTGTGTAAGTTTAAAACAACCCATTTTGCCCCATTGTCTCGCGCCTGTTTAATATCTTTCTTAATCCACTCCATCTGTTCATCACCGATGGCTTTTTCATCTGGATTGTCTTTTGATTTCTTATTGTCGTTTGTATTCGCTACTACCATGTGTGCCCCATTATAATCAAATGAATAGTACGAACCGCCATTAACAGCGTCATTTTCTTTTGGTACGTTCATGTGCTCATTGAATTTATTCAATAATTTTTCATCTTCTTCGTTTAATGCATACTCATCATGGTTACCTGGTGCTGAGGCAACTGGTAAAGACATAAATGATGGTCTAGATTGTTTATATAAATCTTTCCATTCATCTTCAACTTCAGCAGTTTCTACAAAGTCCCCTGTATGTAGTGCGAAGTTAGGATCGCCTGCTGTTTGAATTGCATTTTTCAATGTATCAGCACCAAATGCTGCTTCATTTCTTACATTCTCATTCCAAAAAGCATTTTGCGTATCTGTGTATTGTACAAAGCTAAATGGATCGCCTTTATCACCGGAAGTCTTGAACTTACCTATTTCACTTTTCTTCCCACTTTCACTACCCACTTTGTAGTAATATTGTGTATTCGGTTTTAAATCTTTAGCTTGTGCTTTGTATGTATATTCTTTTTCTTTGATTAAATCTGTTTTACCATGCTTGTCGCCGCTCGTCCATTCAGGGCCACCTGCATTTTCATCGGTATAATAACCATTTACTTTAGGTTTGCCATTTTTTTCAATAGGTTCGCCTTCATCATCTTTAGCTACATCTTTATAGATGATATTTCCCTCTTTATCTCTTTCAAGATACTTTGAGTCTACTTTTTTAGGTTTAGCATCAAATGATTTTGCGTTTGAAAAATCTTTAGATTCTGAAACCCATACTTTAGTGTCTTTGAACTTGTCAGTGGTATACCAACTAAAACCCATTTCTGATTTAGTGTCACCTTTAAAATTTGTAATTACACGGTTAGGATTATTGTTCTCTGGAACCTCAGCTACTTTAGGTTTTTTATCCAGTAATTCAATATCACCCTTTTTTTCGCCTTCTGTTGCACTACCTGAACCACTTGCATCAGCTGTTGGTGCTGAAACTGTAGTAAATACTATAGCTAGACTCATTACAGTACTTACAGCAATAGAACGATACTTATTTGCCATCACACGTACCCCCCAATAGGAATTTTTAATGTTTCATTCACTATTTTAGCAATGTAGTATTAATTTAAAGTTAATGCTATATGGATTTTGTAAATTTCAAATTACTATTTAATTTTATTTAGATATATTATAAAAAGTCTATTTAAAGGACTAATTTATAACAGTTTTTAAATAATTACGCTAATCTTCATATTTTGTTAGAATTAAATCAAACGTAAAATTTAGGAGGAAGTATTTTGAAGAAAAAAATTGAAGTTGTGGGTGCTGTCATTTTTTCTGAAAATAAGGTGCTATGTGCACAAAGAAATGAAAATATGAGTTTACCTCTATTATGGGAATTCCCGGGCGGAAAAATAGAAAAAGATGAATCAGAAATTAATGCTTTAAAAAGAGAAATACGAGAAGAAATGCTATGTGATATTGAAGTTGGTGACAAAATCACCACTACCGAATATGAATATGATTTTGGTATCGTAAAACTAAGCACTTATAAATGTACATTAAATGAAAAATTACCAACTTTAACAGAACATAAAGAAATCAAATGGGTAGCAATCCAAGAATTAGAAAAATTAGAATGGGCGCCAGCAGACATTCCAGCAGTTGAAATCATTGTAAATGAGGAATAATTATGACTAATTTGTTAGAAGACTTTAATCAATCATTACATAAAGGATTTATTGACCGTACTATTGCTCATAAAGGAAACTTTATGCCGAAATTACTGGTAAACAATAAAGAAGAGTATGTTTTGTCTACAATTATAGACGAACTTCATAAGTGTAAGTCATTTACGATTTCAGTAGCTTTTATAACTGAAAGTGGCTTGGCGAGTTTGAAATCCTATCTTTATGACTTAAATGAAAAAGGAATTAAAGGCAAGATTATTACTTCAAACTATTTAGGTTTCAACACACCCAATATGTATAAAGAGTTATTAAAACTTAAAAACGTAGAAGTTAGATTAACGGATGTGAATGGTTTTCACGCAAAAGGTTATATGTTTGATCATAATGATTATTCATCAATAATTATTGGAAGCTCTAATCTAACCTCTAATGCATTAAAAATAAACTATGAACATAATATCCTTTTTTCAACACAGCAAAGTGGTGACCTTATATATAACATAAAATCACAATTTGATGAATTATGGGCAACAAGTTTACCTCTTACACATGAATGGATAGAAGCGTATGAAAATATATTTGAATATCAAACATTTAAAAATACAGTTAGAGTTGCAGAAACGCAATCACTAATTGGAACACAAACGAAAGATTTAAATATAATTGAGCCGAATTTAATCCAAAGAGAAGCCTTAAAATCATTAACGTCACTGAGAAAAAATGCAAAAGATAAAGCACTTATCATTTCGGCAACTGGTACAGGGAAAACTATTTTAAGTGCTTTAGATGTTAGAAACTATGATCCAAAAAAATTCTTGTTTGTAGTACATAACGAGGGGATCTTAAACAGAGCAATAGATGAATTCAAAAAAGTATTATCTCAATCAAATAACGCAGATTTCGGATTATTAACTGGTAAAAATAAAGATATTAATGCTAAATATTTATTTGCTACTATTCAAACCCTTTCTAACGAAAATATATACAATCAATTTAAAAAAGATCATTTTGATTATATCGTTTTTGATGAGGCTCATAGGTCTGCAGCGGCTACTTATCAAAAAGTATTTAATTATTTCAAACCTAATTTTTTGCTAGGTATAACAGCTACGCCTGAGAGGACAGACAGTCTAAATATATTTGAAATGTTTGATTATAATATTGCTTACGAAATTAGATTACAAAAAGCACTTGAAAGCGAAGTGCTATGCCCTTTCCATTACTTTGGAGTAACTGATTATATCCATAATGGAGAAAAAATTGATGAAGTAAGTAATTTGTCGGATTTAACTTCTAATGAAAGAGTTGAGCATGTCTTAGAAAAAACTAGCTATTATGGCTACTCAGGTGATGAATTAAAAGGTTTGATTTTTGTAAGTAGAAAAGAAGAAGCTTATGATTTAGCAAAAAACTTGTCATTACGTGGTGTTCCTTCTATCGCACTAACTGGAGAAGATAATCCTCAAAAAAGAGAAGAAGTTATTCAACAGCTTAAATCAGGTGAAATTAATTATATAATAACTGTTAATTTATTTAATGAAGGTATTGATATACCTTCTGTCAATCAAATTGTAATGTTGAGGGAAACAGAATCTAGTATTATTTTCATCCAACAGTTAGGTAGAGGGTTAAGAAAAAGTAGTAATAAAGAATATGTAACAATCATAGATTTTATTGGTAACTATAATAAAAACTATCTAATTCCAATAGCCTTATCTGGAGATCAGTCGCAAAATAAGGATAACTACAGAAAGTTTTTAACAAATAATTCAGCACTTAATGGCGTATCGACAATCAATTTTGAAGAAATAGCTAAGAAGAAAATCTATGACTCATTGAAAGCAGTTAAATTAAACTCAGCCAAATTAATTAAAGAAGCTTATACAACAGTTGAAAGTAGAATTGGTAGAACACCTATGTTAATGGATTTTATTGAACAGAATTCTATCGATCCAAGCACTATATTTTCTACTAAAAGTAACTATAATAATTATCATGAGCTTCTACTTTCAATGAAAAAAGTAGAAGATGAATTAAATGAGAATGAGAAAAAGAACCTAACTTTTTTATCTAGAGAACTTTCACAAGGTTTAAAAAACGCTGACCATGTTATTTTGAGAGCTGTTATGAATCAAACACAAACGGTAGAAGAACTACTTACTATAGCTAAAAAAGTGGATCACTCTGTTTCTATTGACGATATTTATACAAGTTTGAAAGTTTTAGATTTTAGTTTCTTCAGTGAAAATATAAATGTATCTTATGGTCAGCCCATTATCAAGGTAGATAATAATAATGTTTATTTAACAGAAACCTTTACCGAATCTTTATCCAAAGATTTGTTTAAGTGCTATGTAGAAGATATTTTCAAATTGGCTGAATATAATAATGAAAAACATTATGATGGTAAAAACTCGCTTATTTTATATAATAAATATTCACGAAAAGATTTTGTAAAACTATTAAATTGGGATAGCGATGTATCTTCTGTTGTAAATGGTTACAAATTTGGTTTTGGGACACTACCTATTTTTATTACTTATCATAAACAAGAGGATATAAGTGACAATACAAAATATGAAGATGAATTTCTAAGTCCTGATAAACTTAAATGGTTCTCAAGATCTAATAGAACATTAGAGTCAAAAGAAGTTAACCGGATCTTAAGTCATCAAAAAGATGGAATTGATATGTATATTTTTGTAAAAAAAGAAGATGCTTCAGATGGAAAAGAATATTATTACTTAGGAAAAGCACATTACATTGAAGGTACAGCAGAACAAACGACGATGCCTAATGAAAAACAAGTTAATATTGTAACAATGAATTTATCACTAGAAACACCCGTAAAAGATGAACTTTACAGATATATCATAGAAGAATAAAATAATTTAAAATAGTCATCTTATAAAGATGGCTATTTATTTTAGTTACTAATTTATTACTCCTTCTTTCCCTCAACATCCACCCTAGTCGTGAATTGTAGTTTTTCTTTTTTAATACGTACTCACCATTGTAAATGCGACTTAACCCTCACTTTTATTTTCCACTACCATAAACCAGGCCAAACTTAATATTAATTTACCCTAGCTTAACAATTCCTTTGAATTAGCTTTGTTACAATATAATTAAATTTGAATTTTAAAGGGGAATGGTTTTGAAGAAATTAACTTGGTCATTTATCACGTCTATGGCATTAGCAACTACTGTCATAGCACCTACTACACTTCACGCAACAACAACAGAGAAAGATGCGCAAGATACAAAAGATAGTTCGACAAAAAGTATAGAAATTCACGATATCCAAGGCGAAGGTCATCAATCACCTTACGATGGTAAAAAAGTGAACAACATAAAAGGGATTGTCACATATCAATATGAATTAAATGGTGGCAAGTACTTACATATTGAAACACCTGACGATAAACAGGATAATAACCCGAATACATCTGAGGGTCTTATCATTTATACGGGTAATCAAAATTATGACGCTCAAAAAGGTGACTTAGTTAACGTTACAGGCACTGTCGATGAATATTATATTGATGGTTATGATGATAAACAGGAAACAGACTTACCAGTAACTCAAATTAATGCACGTGATGATAAAGGTGGCAACGTGGCTATTGAAGAAAGTAACCAACAATTGCCTGAGCCCTATGTGATTGAAAAAGTACCAAGTAAAATTTCTGCAAATGATAACTTTCAGACCTTTGATCGTGAGCAATACGCAATTGACTACTGGGAATCGCTAGAAGGCATGCGTGTTGAAGTTGGCGACGTCAGAAGTGTTGGCCCACAAGAACACGGTGACCTTTTCACTGTTTTAGACGACCAACCAGCTGAAACGGACAATGGCGGTGTACGTTTAAAAGAAAATGATCAGCATGGTGAACGTATTCCTTTTAAAATGTATGATAATCATAAAGCACGTGATTTTGATGTAGCAACAGGCGATAAATTTAAAGGTCCAATTATTGGTCATGTGAATTATGGATACCAAAACTACAAATTAAATGTAGATTTAGATGACATGAAACAAGCTCATGTTGAGGGTGATACTGAGCCACAACCAACTTCCATAGAACCGAGTAATCAAAAGCTCAATGTTGCATCTTATAATTTAGAAAATTTCTCTAACAATTCATCATCTACAACAGAGGATAAAGCGGATAAAATTGCGAATGGTATCACAGAACATATGAAGAACCCTGATATTATCGGCGTGACTGAAGTACAAGATAATGACGGTCCAAAAGAAGGCGGACCAGAAGCTAATAAATCTTACGAAAGTTTAATTAAAGATATTGAAGAAGCTGGTGGACCAAAGTATAAATATTTAAATATCGATCCTTCAATGAATGAAGACGGCGGACAGCCTGATGCGAATATCCGTGTTGGTTTCTTATATAATCCTAAACGTGTTCAATTTGATAAATCTATTGAATCTGGAGATGCAGACACAGCAGTATCATATAAAGATGGCGACTTAACATTAAATCCAGGTCGCATCGACCCGAATAATCCGGCCTTTGATGATTCTAGAAAACCATTGGCTGCTCAATTTAAATTTCATGGAGAACAAGTCATTGTATTAGCGAATCATTGGAACTCTAAAAATGCTGATACACCACTATTCGGTAGTCAACAACCTCCAGTATTAGAAAGTGAAAATCAGCGTGTTGAAATTGCCAAATCAGTTGGACACTTTGTAGAACAAGTCCAAAAAGACAACCCTAATGCCAATATCGTATCCGTTGGCGATTATAATGATTTCCAATGGTCAAAACCGTTAAAAACATTTGAAAGCTTTAATATGAGCAATATGATTTATGATTTACCTGAAAGCGAACGTTATTCATACAACTATCAAGGTAATTCACAAGCACTCGATCATATATTCGTTTCAAATAATTTGAAAAACCATACAGAATTAGATCCAATTCATGTAAACAGTGATTTCACTGATATGTCAGGTCGTGCGAGTGACCATGATCCTCTATTAGCTCAAATTGATTTAAAAGAGGCCCGTAAAGATGAAAAAACTAAATAGGCAAAAAAAATTGCCGACAAAATCAAAAGACTTTGTCGACAGAATGGGGAGTGGGACAGAAATCTAATTTTTCTAATAAAATTTCGTCGTCCCACCCCGGCACAGCTGACTAGAACTGAAAAAAGCTTGATATAAGCGCATTTTCAATTCAGTCAGCCACTGCCAATATAAAAAATGATCCTGAGACATGTTCTATGTCCCAGGCTGTTTTTCTATTTATAATTAAGACGTCATTGCTCAACTAAATAGACTTTTTCAGAGTAACAACGTACGCTATCCATTTTTTTCTCTAAGAATTGATTCCATTTTACATCTCTATTTAGCTCATTTTGTTCTTTTAAAATTGCTAACGGCACTTGTAAGTTAAGACAGCGACCAGAAATATTAAAACGTGTGACACCGGCTGGGACAGTTTCTCCTCTATTAACGATTGTTTCGATTTCTTTAAAACCAAGCGACTGATATTTCATCAAAATATGTTGGCTAGATACACAAGTATTATCACTCTGTGCCATACGTTCCACATCATAAGTTTGACTATAACTGGCAACGACCTTTGCCCACGCTTCTAATTTCTGTTCTCCTAAATCTTCTATATATAAATATTGTTCGTCATAGCCTTTGCACATTGTAATAAATGGCGTGGTATTTTTAATTTCTGTCGTCCATGGCAAACTATCATCTTGTCGTAAATTTTCCCACCACTGACCAACAGGTACTTTATGATTCCATGTACTAATGGAATATTGTGTCTCATTAATATCTTGTACTGGTACAACGCGGCATCCAAGTGCTTTGAGACTCGTGAAACGATGCACACCGTCAATGACCATATATCTACCTGATTGTGTTTGTGTAACTAATACTGGATGTCTCATAATTTGTTCCGCTTCAATACTTTGCTTTGTCTTTTCTAAACGCTTCGGCTCAAATGTTTCATGTAAGTCTATGTGTTCCACTGGTACAAGTTTTAATGCATTATACATTTGTTCCATTTTAGTCCTCCTTATTGATCAGATAAATAGATAAATGTCGGATGTGGATGACTTAAAAAATCATGGTGAGAAATAGACCAACCATAAGCGCCAGCGTAATTAAATATTACGACATCCCCAGTTCTTACAGATTTTACTGGTGTTTCTTTTGAGAAAACATCTTTCGGCGTGCAGAGTTGACCGACGAATGTCACCTTTTCATTAGCGACTTCCATGCGTTCAAAGTGATAGGGATTATGGTCAATATGACATATTTCAAAAGGATGATTGTGTTGCCATGACACTGGTAGTCTGAATTGTTGCGTGCCCCCTTTTAAAATAGCGTAATACGCATGATGCACTTGCTTGATATCAATGACTTCAGTCGCATAGTAACCGATATGCGCAACTAAGTAACGGCCACACTCAAAGTTCAACGTAACATCATTCATCGCTTCTTCATTAATCACATATTGAAAGCCTTCAACAAATTGCTGCCATTCGAATTGTTGATTTAAATCTGCGTAATTGACTCCAATACCTCCACCGATATTGATATGTTTCAGTGGAAATTGAAAGGCCTCTGCCCAAACTTTGGCTTTGTGAAAATAGAGTCGTATAACATCTAGATGTAACGCTGCATCTAAGTTATTTGAAATAGAATGAAAATGAAATCCTTCTAAGTTGATATGCGGTAGTTCAAGTGCAAGTTTGATTGCTTGTTCGACTTCATTTTCTGATATACCAAATTGGGTTGGTCGTCCTGCCATGTGTAGCGTCGCATTTGGAAAGGGCCCTGATAAATTCACACGTAATAAGACATCCATCTGTTCATTTTTGGTATCAAGGATAGCATTTAACCTTTTTAACTCGTATATACTTTCTACGTGAACGCGTTGAATGCCTTTATCGATGGCAAATGCTAATTCTTCATCTGTTTTGCCTGGACCACCAAAAATAATGCGGTTCGCTTTTTTATGTGCTAAACCTTTTTGTATTTCACCTTGAGATGCTACTTCAAATCCAGCAACAGATTCACTCATCGTCGCTAAAATGTCTTCTTCACTATTGGCTTTCATCGCATAATACATCTCACAGTTCTCTGGTAAGGACGAAACGATTTTGTGCACATGTTGACGTAATGCGTTTAAATCATATATATAATGACAAACAGGAGCGCCACTCTGCTTGATTTCTTTAATTTTGTCGGATATTTGTGTCACGTTCTGCCCCTCCTTTAAATGAGGTTAATTCTGATTTTAAATTACGGTAAAGTTTGCCACGATCGTCTCCAAGTACAAACGTATTAACACCACGTTGTGACCACATATCTTGTTGTTCTTTATTTCTTGGTAATGCACAAAAGTGTTTATTGTAATCACTTGTCACGTCATGCATGTAACGTAATGCTGATTGTACGACTTCACAGCTTGTCTCCCATGGCATGCCAAACGACTGAGATAAATCGGCAGCACCTTCAATAATCATGTCTAAGCCTTCAACTTGTACAATGTCTTCTATTGCACTGATGCCCTCTTGATCTTCAATCATCGCCATGACAATAATTTTATTGTTCGCATCTGCCATATAATTTGTTAATGGAATTTCACCAAACTTGGCCATGCGTCCACCATTTAAACTGCGCATACCTTGAGGATAATAACGACTTAATTCCACAATATGTTCTACGGTCGCTTTATCTTTAACATGAGGGATAATAATACCTCTTGCACCCATGTCTAACACTTTGATAATATCTCGCTCAATGACTTGAGTGACCCTGACAATTGGTGTGATTTGCGCTGCTTCAGCTGCACGAATTAAATGTTCTAACGTTTCATCATTAATGGCAGCATGTTCAGTATCTATAATTACAAAATCATAACCACTTGCTGCAATGATTTCAATAACAAGTGGGTTCGGAATCGAATTGAAAATGCCATAGACTTCAGCGTCTTGTGCCAATTTATCTTTGAGGGATAACGTCATCATGATGAATCACTCCTAACGGGTTACTTACGTGATGGATTCTTATTTCCGTATCTTCTAACAATCTTCTTGTTGTTAATTTTTCTACTTGTATCGTTTTTTCAAATAGATCAAAATGCTCATAATTAGGCAAGTCAGGATGGGTTTGACGATACTGCTCGATTTCATCGTATACATACATCCATTGTTGAGGTTCACTCAAATTGTAGTGACGTTCAAAGAACATAATGATTTCAGAAATATTAATAAAGAAAAATGCATCTAGAGCAAAGTCTCTAACAAGTTCTACATCTTCTGTTTCGATAAATGAATTACGATTAATTTTCTTATGTTCTTCTGGTGTATCTTTTAATTGAGGATTTTGTGCCTCTGTACTTAGTAATCCACGTTTAAAACGCACACCATCATGAAAATCTTTAATTGCTACACGCGTTGGCCAACCGTCTTCATGAATGAGCATCATATTTTGCGCATGTGATTCAAGTGCAATCCCATGGTAATAAAGCATATGAATAATCGGTTGCACTGCGACTTTGATGAATTGTTTAACCCAAGCTGCTACACCATATTGTGCAATCCATTGCTGAATAATTGGATTCTGTTGTTGGTCCAAACTATAAATCGCATTAAATGGTATCGCCTCTTCTGTTTCAGTTAAGTAACTGTGTAAGTTCTCTCGCCATATGACAGATACTGCACCATAAATGGCTTCACGCTTTGATTCATCTAAATTATCATTAATATAAGACATTCCTAATATTTCACCTAAGAAGACCGTTTTTAATTCTTTATTTAGATAGCTGTCTTGTTCATGAATATGCTTTAACCAATCTGTAATCTGCGCTGCATTTTCAATCGTATGTGGCGCTAATACACGTTTAGTGGATGTATTCGTAATACTTAAGGGCACTTTAATATAATGTTTAGACGTGTCCACAGGTGATAATGTACGAATCGATTGTTGCGGTGTATAGTATTCTTCCGATTCGCCTAGTAATATAATTTCACCATTAATCCATTGTTCAGCAAGTTCATTCGCAATAATGTGATCAAATTGCCAAGGATGTACAGGCAACCATTCATAGTCCGTTAATGATTTATCTAATGCTATAAGCACTTCTTTAAACTGCTGCACAACTTCATTACCTAATTGTTGTTGAAGTAATTCTTGCGATTCAATATTTTGAGAGACAGTCTGTTCAATATATTGTTTTGGAATTGCGAGCCATTTCAATGTAAATGTCGGCTGAAAATCAGGACCATATTGCAAATTATCTACAAGAGTAAAGCCGAGACGTGATTTATAACTTGGGTGATAAGGATGACCTTCCATCGCATAAGATTCAAGTGCATCGAACGTTAATTTAACACTACCCGCAGTCATCTCTTTATATCGCATGGCTTGTGTATCTTTCAGTTCCGTTTGTAGTAATTCATTGATAAACGCCTCTACTTTTTCACTATTTTTATCAAATGTATAGATGACTTCTCGTAACATTGTGGCGTAATCAACCGTTACTGCTGTATCGCCTTCACCTGTGATTCGCCATACAGGTGATGTAAGTTCTAACCTTTGAAAGCTATCTAATTCTCTTACTTCAGCACGATACGTTGCGTCTTCCGCTTCAATTGTTACTGTCGTAGTAGCACCTTGTTGTGTCACCTCATATTGCACAACATCCTCATATATAATAGAAGTTACAAGTTGATTCATAATGCGCTGTTTTACTTGTTGTTCAATATTGTGCATCATGTTGTCGTACCTCCTCTTCCATAAACATTGGGTTTGGTATATTGGTATAAATTGGGTTATCACCACACGCTTTTATTTTGCTCAAAAAGTTTGCTTTTGCGGAAAATGTTGAACTTTCGTATAGGTCATCCACATAGATTTTCATTTGTGTTGATATACTTGCGTCTTGAGACCAATCCAATAATTTATTGCGAAGCGTTTGCCATAATATCGTTTCACTACCAACGCGTTTGCCCATTGTAGCCACCAAATGCCCCAAATGATTTACAATAATGTAGTATTTAAAACGATGCCACGCTGCTTCATTACTGTAGACAACTGGACTTTCGCTTTGTATTATATGTGGAATAATTTGCGCACGCTTTGCGATATCTTCTGCGATGCATACGCCTTCCAAATCTCTGACATAACACACTTGCGGATGGCCATCTTTAAATTCAATCAAAGTATTTTGTACATGACCTTCTAGACTAATGCCAGTTTCAGATAATAATTCAAGCATTGGATATAAGGTGATGTCTAAGTATGCACTTAACCATTCCTCATCTGACAAGCCACTTTGAGTAATCATCTCTCCTAACATAGAATCCGGCTCATGTGGCATGGTTTCAAATAGACTTGCTAACACATGAATTTGTTTCTCCGAGTGATAATCTTCAATACCTTCACGCACAATCATTGCGGTGTTTGCTAATAAATCGAAAGCACCTGCTTCAGGCGAATCTTTCAATGCACGATAACCTTCTTCAAACATCAGCTTAAAATGCTTTGTTTCATAATCTGGTTTTATCGATGCGATGACACTTGCGGCATCAATTGTACGTTCTACTTGTTCATGATCATTCGTTCTTACGAAGTTTGTGATTTTGACATTTATCGGTAATTTCAGGTAAACGTTATGCTCTTTTGAAAATACCGTGCGAACAGAAGACGTCGGATAGACGTAATGTCCGCTGATACCGATATCTTTAATAAAGCCGTCATCCATCCATTGTTTAAACTTAGCGTTGTCTTTTAATACAGCTATTTGATATGGGTGCACAGGCAATAATGTATAACCGGCTTCTATGTCATCAGTATCTAACTGTGCCAACTGTAATGCCAATTCATTTACTGCGGCGGCTCTGCCTTCCACATATCTTTCAAGCATAATAGAACGCTCAACTTGTATATAATACAGTTGAAATTGTGCCTGGCACTCTGGTGCATAATTCAATAAATCTTCTTCGCTAAATCCGACTGAACTCTTGGGCGTTGGATGAAACGGGTGACCCAAATAAAGGGATTGTTCCGAAATAATATACTCATCTTCAGTTTGTTGTTGTTGCGCACGTGTTAAATAGAGTGCGGTGCGTTTTACACTATTGTTAATATCTAGGTAAATATTGTGTAGTATTGCTCTTAATTCACTTGTCTCTTCATCTTCCGTTTGTTGCGCAAGCATCTCAAACAAGTGTTCAATCACTTCCATTGGTGCTAACTGTGAAGATGTGCCATTGTCTTGTGCACACATCACTGGGTGGTATGAGTGATGACCCATTTCTGACCAATAATTAAATTTACCTATTAACGTTTTAGATGGCCCGAGCGTGATGAACCACATGTTCTGCTCTGGTTGCGCATTGTACAAATTTTGTTCTCTAAAATATACATTCAATATACGTTCTACAGCTGCATGTTCAGCTATTTCCATATTCTGATTACTTTGCACGTTTATTATTCAACTCCCATACATTCATTGTTAATTTATAATCTTTCACAGCGTTTAATTGCGATGATAATAAGACAACACAACTGCTTATAAATATGCCGCCCATCACGATAAATGTAATCGTAGGGTTATAGCTACTTGTAATCACAGCGCCTAGCATACTGCCTGCAACTTGTCCTATAACTAACATGCTGTTAGTGGAACCAACGAAGGTGCCTTTTAAATCTTGGTGACATGCTTTAACAACGACATACATCACACTTTGAATTAATGCACTATACGTGAATCCTTGTATCACTCTAAAGATGATTAGCATCCACAGTGTGCTCGACAGACCTTGGAATATGACACTTAAGCCACAAATGAGTGCAGTGATTAAATAGACATATTTGACATAGTTTTTATCATTTAAGCTTCCCCATAATGGGGCACTTAAAATAGAGGCAGTCCAAAATGCAGATTGAACAAGACCTACTGCTGCTTTATCATCTAAAAATGTCTGGTTTGCGCCAGTTGTTAAAGGGGCGAGTGCAGTCATCATGCCATACATCGCAAGATTAGCAAGCATACCAACGATAATGAAGCGACATGTCACTTGAGAACACAGTAAACATTTAAATGATTGTCTTACACTACAACGCATAGGTTCTGCTTCACTACTGTTATGCTGATGTGTGGTTTCTATAAGTAACTTAATGCCTACTGCACAGACAATAAATGTCAAAATAGCAATCACTAATAATAACGACTGAAATCCAACAATACTTGCTGCAACGCCTCCGATAAGGGGTCCAACTAGAGATCCCGCGCTAATAGAACTTTGCAATTTTCCAAGTACTTTACCACGCATTTTTTCCGGTGCTTCACTCGTCGCAAATGCATTAGAAGCATCTACAACACCACCAAATAAACCTTGTAACAATCTGACCAACACAAACTGTAGTGGCGTCGTACAGAGTGACATCAATAATAAACAAACTGCTAAACCTAATAATGCACGGAGCACCATCCATTTCCGGCTGATTCTATCGCCAAGTTTGCCCCACAACGGTGATGAAATCATCGTTGTGATAGCGGGCGCTGCAATCGCAATCCCACTCCACATTTGAATTTCTGTAACAGATAAATCCTTGAGCGATGCAATATAGATTGGCAACAAAGGAACGAGTACAGTCAGTCCAGCTATCGAAATAAACTGGCTCAACCATAAGATGCGAAAGTTCCTATACCAAATCGCTTCACTGTTCATGACGCATCATGGGGTTTGGTATTGTCCCAATACTGGATGGCATACTACCGCCACCTGATTCTTGTTGATGTAAAAGTGGTAAAAGTACGCGTTTAAAAGGCCATGTTTGCTTCTCGAATAAAATATGTTGCACTTGTGCTTTATCCGCTTCCGAACAATCCATCTGTTGCACATGCTTTGAAAGTGATGCTTTTATTTTATTCATTAACACGATTTCATCCAATCCAAAAACGTGATGCATCATATCTACAATTGCATACAAATTCACTGATACTGCTAATGTTTGAAAATATGTAAAGAACGTTTCTATATCTTCATTAATTAACGTATTCGGAGAATTTTTGCTTATCGCATATTGTGGCATATCAATGTTATTTTCATGCATCCACTGTGGATAAATACGTACTGTATCGTGATCTCTCAATATGAATTGATCCACGTGCCCTTCTTTAAATAAAATCAAAATATTTTGTCCATGCACTTCTGGTAAGACACCGTTTTTCATAAATTTAAGCATAATATGAATAAAGTAATCTACCATCTCATCAAATAACACTTCTAATTGCTGACTTTCCATTTGAGCCTGCGCTATGCCTAGAATATCTTCATATAATGTGGCATCATGGGCCGCTAATGCAGCCATCGATACGAGTTGAGACGATGACGCTGTTACTTGGTTAGGATAACTTCTAATCTGTGTTGTCAGATGGCCAATTTGATCTTGGAATATATCTTTGTCTGCATTAATAAACGATAACCACTGCTTTTCATTACACAGCGCTACCTTATTTTCTAAAGTGCTGTCTTGAGCTATAATTTCACTTAATAATTGTTCTGCCTTTTCACCATTTAATAAGTAGCGTGTCGGTGTTAATCTCAGTGCACCTAACGACTGCATTGAAAACGGTACTTTAATATGTTGAAACGGGCGATGAATATCAATGAGCGAACGCATAGATGATGATGGCAAAAACGTGCCGAACTCATAATCTAGTGGCACAATAATATGCGCTGCGATTTCTGCTTGAAACATTTCGGGAATCACATGTATCATTTGCCAAGGATGTACAGGAAATACCATATACGACTCTGAAGATAAGCCTGCCTCCTCAAGCGTGTGTGCTAATGTGCCCTCATCTTCGATTGCTAAGGCTTCATTGAGTAAACTTTCGTTTAAATACTCACTCTTAAGAATGTAATCACGATGTATCGCAACCGTTTTTAAAGAGAAAGTTTTAAAATATTCTGGTTGATATTGTTGATAATCTGCTGTAACTAAACCTCGTTTTTCTTTAGCTAAAGGATGAAATGGACGATCCTTTAAGCTCGCAAACTGTTCTGATTTGATAAAAGGATGTTCTGATAAGGTTAATCCTTCTAATTGAGCTGTTAACTGATCCATCGCAACTTCAAGGCCTTCTCGAAAACGTGCTGTATTCAATTCACGGCTCGACGATGTATTCATTTCAACTAGTGTGTCCCACAACGCTAAAGCATTTATTTCATGTTGTTCGTCATTTTCTTTTACAAAGACGGTCGTTCCTTTTAATCTATAAATATTTAAACCACTATGATAAACAGGTATATAGAGCGCCTTATCTTCATTGCCATATTTCAATAGCGTATCTGAAGCGATTTGCAATGCTTCACTTTTTGTCAAAAGACCAAAGACATCTTCAAATAATAGACCATCCACTAGATTTCTTAAAACAGTAGTGTGCGCATGATTTTGTTGATGATTCGCTGTACCTTCTATCACTGAACGACACTCCTTAATATAGACTTAATGTTGTTCCGATTTGCTGTTGCTTCGCTTCTTTATAAATATAATAAGCACTTGAAATATCTTCGATTGCCATACCCATTGGATTTAATAAAATAATTTCTTCATCATTTTCTCTTCCTGGTTTAGCACCCGTTAATAATTCTCCTAATTCAGCATGTAAGGCTTCCCTACTAAAGCGCCCTTCTAATACAAGTTGATTAATTGTCTTTTTCTCGCGATTTGCTTGTGACCAATCGTCTACCAAGACTTTATCTGCTTGTGTAAAGACTTCTTTTTTAATATCCATAATTGAAATATTGCTAATAAATGTGCCTTTTTGAATCCAGTCATATTCAATGTATGGTTTGTCCGTAACTGTGCAAGTAATGACTACCTCTCCATTTTCAACTGCTTCTTTCGCTGTCGTCACTTGAACAAAGTCAATATCTGGACGTGCTTCAGCCCATTTTCCAATAAAATTAGCGCTGGCTTTTTCAAATTGATCAAATACGTATACTTGTTTAATATGATCAAATTGCTCTAACATACTTTGCAATTGTCTATCACCAATTAGACCACAGCTGATAATTGTTAATCTTTCAAAGCCTTTTTTCGCTAATTTCTGAGCAGCAATGACTGAAACAGCAGCCGTTCTCATACTACTGATTAAGCTCGCTTCCATCACTGCAATGGGATAGTTTGTTTCGGGATCATTCAAAATAATAACGCCACTTGCGCGTTCAATCTTTCGTTCTGAAGGATTATCATGTTTACTACCTATCCATTTAATACCTGATACTGGATCTTGACCGCCAATATGACTTGGCATGGCAATAATACGATCCGCAATATGCCCTTCTTTATCATTTGCGCGTAAATATGGCTTTAATGGTTGCACAAAATCTTGATTCGCGTGGGCTTTTAATGCCTCTGTTAATGCATTTACATAAACTGTTGAATGATTACCTCCTGCTTGTTCAATATCTGATCTATTTAAATACAACATGTCTTTGTTCATCGTGTTAGTGCTCCTTTTTTATTTTTTACATCATCAAACCATGCATCTGAATAAACCAAATCTAAATAGCGATCGCCTCTATCAGGTAAAATCGTCACAATTGTTTTATCTTTATCGATGGAATGAATGACTTTTTCAATCGCTGATATAATTGATCCTGTCGATCCACCAGCAAAAATACCTTCATAATCAACTAAGCGTTTACATCCAAGTGCTGATTGGTAGTCATCGACATGGACAACTTGGTCTATTTCTTCTTTATTTAAAATTTCAGGCACTCTACTCGCGCCAATACCTGGTAATTCTCTATCTGTAGGTGCGTCACCAAAAATAACTGACCCTTTCGCATCCACCGCAATAATATGTGCATTCGGGTGATGTTCTTTTATCTTTCTACTCATGCCCATAATGCTGCCTGTCGTACTCACTGGCGCTATAAAATAATCAATTGGGTTTTCTATTTGCTCTACGATTTCTGCACCAGCACCATGATAATGTGCTTGCCAATTTAATTCATTTGCGTATTGATTGATCCAATATGCGTTGTCAGTTGAATCGAGTAATTCACGAACACGTTGAATGCGCGTCATTAAATACCCACCATTTTCATCCGCTTCGTTTACCATATCTATATTTGCACCATAACTTTTAATAATTTTTAAATTTGTTTCTGAAATCTTCGGGTCTACCACACATGTTAGTGTTAATCCTTTTATCTTAGCTATCATTGCTAGAGCAATACCTAAATTTCCTGAAGTACTCTCAATTAAATGTGTACCTTTAGTAATTGTTCCTTTGTTAAAACCATCTTCAATGATGTATTGAGCTGGTCTATCTTTCATACTGCCGCCTGGATTCATATATTCTAATTTTGCGAAAACATTATGTTCCGGAAACAGTTGTTTGAGCTGTATCATAGGCGTTCCACCTATACATGAAAGTAAAGAATCATGACAATGCTTAGGTTCTTGTCTCACTTAAATTCCTCCTAAAAAATATGGATTATCGATAACACTACGATAATGATAACGATTATCATTATCAGTAAACTGTATTCTAGGTATCCTTATTTAAAATGTCAAATCTTTATTTAATTTTTTAAAAAATTTAAAATTTTTGTTGACATATCGTTTACTTTATAAGATATTAGGATTGATAATGATTATCAATCCTAGTTGGAGGTTTTAGAGAAATGAAGCATTTAACAAAAGTATTCATTACTGTTTTAGTAGCCGTTATGGTGTTAGCAGCTTGTGGAAATAGGGAGTCCGAAAAGTCATCGGAGTCAAAGGAAGATAGTAAAACAACGAATATTAAACATGCTATGGGGACCACTGAAATTAAAGGGAAACCAAAACGTGTCGTAACATTATATCAAGGCGCGACTGATGTATCTGTCGCATTAGGCGTCAAACCCGTCGGTGCTGTAGAATCTTGGACGCAACAACCTAAATATGATTACATAAAAGACGACCTAAAAGATACAAAAATAGTAGGTCAAGAACCTTCACCAAACTTAGAAGAAATATCAAAGTTAAAACCAGATTTAATCATCGGTTCTAAAGTCAGAAATGAAAAACAATATGAACAACTTTCTAAAATCGCACCAACCATTACGCACGATACAGTGTATAAATTTCAAGATACAACGAAAATGATGGGTAAAGCACTCGGTAAAGAAGAAAAAGCTGATGAGTTATTAAAGAATTATGATGATAAAGTTGCACAATTTAAAAAAGATGCAAAAGCTAAGTATGGAGATCAATGGCCAATGTCAGCTTCAGTTATCAACTTCAGACCAGATCATGCACGTATTTATGCAAGTGGTTACGCTGGAGACATCTTACATGACTTAGGATTTAAACGCCCAGAAGGACAACAAAAACAAGTTGATAAAGGTAAAGACATCATTCAATTAACATCTAAAGAAAGCATTCCACTTATGGATGCTGACCATATCTTTATGTTCAAGTCTGATAAAAGTGCTAAGGACGTAGAATTAACTAAGAAAACAGAAAAAGAATGGACATCAAGTAATCAATGGCAAAACTTAAATGCAGTAAAAAATGATAAAGTATCAAAAAATGTGGACGAAATCACATGGAACATGGCTGGTGGTTACACTTCATCACTTAAGCTCATTGACGATTTATACAAAAAATTAGATATTGAAAAACAATCTTAATCAATAAGGAGTTACCTCATGTTACTTAAACCGTGGTATAAATTAATGCTTTCTGGTTTATGCCTTATCGTTGTAACGATTTTAAGTTTAATCATTGGAAACACGCTTGTATCACTTTCACAGTTGGTACAAGCGTTGTTTCACTTTAATAGTAATAACGATATACATATTCTACTTGCCGAATCCCGTGCATCCAGAACAATTATCGCTATACTTACTGGCGCTGCATTCTCTGTATCTGGTCTGCTTATGCAAGTGTTAACACGTAATCCAATCGCTTCACCTGGCCTGTTTGGTGTCAATTCAGGTGCCGTGTTCTTTGTGATTTGTGGCTTAACATTTTTTAAAGTGCAATCATTTGAAGCACTCATAGCGATTTCATTTATCGGGGCAATCATTGTTACTGTTCTTGTTATTACACTTGGCATGTTTAAGCAAGCGCAATTTTCACCTAAACGTGTGATATTGGCTGGCGCAGCGATTTCAGCATTATTCGGAGCATTTACACAAGGCATTTTAATTATGAACCAAAGCAATTTACAAAGTTTTCTCTTTTGGCTAAGTGGTTCTGTTGCAATGCGTAATGTGTGGGAAGTGCCTTGGGTCATTCCAATTATTATTATATTTCTACTCATTGCCTTTGCGATGTCGTCACACATCAACATTTTAATGACGAGTGATGAAATTGCTTCTTCACTTGGTCAAAAAGTTAAATTAACAAAAATGATTATGGTATTAACTATTAGTGCGCTTGCAGGTATTTCGGTCTCACTTGCAGGATCTATTATGTTTATCGGATTAATCGTACCGAATATTAGTAAAAAGTTAATGCCAGCTAACTATAAATATTTGATACCTTTCACTGCAATGAGTGGTGCTATGTTAATGACATTATCCGATATTTTAGCCAGAACAATAATCCAACCACTCGAACTTCCTATAGGTGTTATCACAGCAGTCATCGGCTCAATTACACTTATTTATATTATTAGGAAAGGAATTCAATGTATATGAATGAAACACTCCATAAAAAAGATACCAAACGTTTAGTCATTGCCGTTCTCATATTGATTATTTTTTCAATCTTGAGTTTAATGCTGGGGTCTACTTTTATATCGTTAAATAGTATCCTTTCTTATATGATTGATCCTATTTCAAGTCCTGATCAATTCACCATCGAAGTGTTGCGTTTGCCAAGAATTATATTAGCGATTGTAGCTGGTGCAGCACTTGGTGTAAGTGGCTTGATTTTACAAAATGTACTTAAAAATCCTATCGCTTCTCCAGATATTATAGGTGTAACAGGTGGTGCAACATTTGGTGCAGTGGCATTTATTGCGTTTTTAGGAGATATTGGTGTCCATTGGCTGCCGGCGTTTTCGCTCACTGGTGCAGCTGTTGTGATGTTCATCTTGATGAGTTTCCAAAAAAAAGGCAATATACAGCCCACTACTCTAGTTATTATTGGTATCGCACTACAAACGTTATTTATGGCACTCGTGAATGGCACGCTTGTCCTTACAAAACAACTTGCTGCGTCTAAAGCGTATACCTGGCTTGTCGGTAGTTTATCTGGTGCTACATTTGAAAACAGTTTGATATTGGGGTTATTTATAGTGTGTACTTTGCCATTGTTGGTTATTGTACTCCCAAGAATGAAAGTATCCGTTATGCATGATAATGTTGCCACGGGTTTAGGCGTAAAGGTTAATCAAACACGCCTCATTCAAATGGTGATCACAACAATACTTGCTGGCGCAGCGATTAGTTTTGTAGGGAACATTGGCTTTGTGGGTTTAATCTCACCACATATTGCTAAAGCTTTGATTAAAGGTAATTATTTAAAACGGATATTGATGTCAGCCATTTTTGGCGCACTTTCCATTGTCATTGCGGATCTTATAGGCAGAACAGTATTTTTACCAAAAGAAGTACCGGCTGGTGTTTTCATCGCTGCATTCGGCGCCCCATTCTTTATCTATTTATTACTGACTGTGAAAAAATTATAATTTCTTTGTTAAAAAAGACGTATCTTATATAAGATACGTCTTTTTATTACGTTATTTCCTTATAGATAAAACTGTTTATTTTTACTTTTACAATAAAAATATTTTCTAAAATATTTATGTTAAAATTGAAGAAAATATTATTTGAGGTGACTTAAACTATGAATTATTGGATTTTTCAAGGTAACCCTAAAAGATTTGAAGTTGATGAAATTATTTATCCAGACGTAAAAAATATGGATGATTATATTCTTAATAACCAAATTATCGATTGGAATATAAAACAAAAACACTTTATTGATGATTTACAAGTAGGTGACAAAGTATTTATATGGCGCTCTAATGGCGAAGAAAAAGGTTCTGGTGGTATTATTGCTTTAGGAGAAATTAAAAAACTATCTACACAAGATGATAGCCCATCAGTACAAATAAAAATATCTGAACGTAAAATGACAAAAGAAGAAGGTAAGCTATCAATTTCTCATTTAAAAAACATACCTGAAACTAAAAATTTATTAATTTTAAAAGCACCTCAATCAACAAATTATAAATTAACTGAAAAAGAATTCGATATATTATTTTCTTTTTGGAAAGAACCGCAAAATTTAGAAGACAAAGTGAATCAACCCAATATTGATAAGTATCTTGAATTCTATAAAAATAATCAAGATACATTTAATTCTGAGTTTGACTTCTTGAAAGAAAGCTATTTATACTTTAAAAAATTTCATGAACCTGGCTATATTGACCAAATGGAATGGGAAGATTTTCAAGAAATGGGAAAACATTTGAATGCTTTTGGTATGGCACTTACACGCTCAAGAGCATTGGGTAGACCAAATGCAGATATTGAAAAATATAAAAAATCATTTAATTACTTAGTTTATAGCGATGACCCAATAGAATTAAAGATTAATAATTTTCTTCAAAATAATAATTACAGCCTTTTTGGATTTGGAGATAGTGTGTTAAGCGAGATTTTAGGAAATTTATTTCCAGATAAATTCTGTTTCTATAATCAACGAGATAAGGGGGCAATTCAAAACGTACTTCAACTTCCTTTGAATTTTCAAAGAGGAGATCAATATTCGGATAAATTTGTAAAATATCAAAACGCAATAAATGATTATAATATAGTGGATAAATATAAAACAATCATAGGTAAACAGACTAATTTGCCCATTCATTACGAAATTGATCAATTCTTTAGCTTTTTATTCGAAAATTATAAAAAAGAAGCTAAAACTACTTTTGAACATGATTACTGGATGTTAACTATAGATTCAGATAAAAAATGGGATGATTATAAATCTCAAAACAAAATTTTCAATTCCTGGCATAAGTTGGGTAATTTAAATGAACTATCTTCAAAAAAAGCAATTAAAAAGAAACTAACTGAAATTTATGATAATGAAACCAACCCAATTAATGCAACTTTATCAAATTATCAATTTGCATATGAAATGAAAGAAAATGATACTGTTTTTCTTAAAGATAATACCAATTCTATTGTTGCTGTAGCAAAAATCATAACTGCCTATAAATATTCCACGGAATTTGGCTCATATAGAGATGTAGAATGGCTAGAACAAGGAAATTGGGAATTCAAAGATTTAGATATACATTCAAAATTTTTAACAAAACTCACTCCATTTCCAGAAGCTGTTAATACTTTAATCCAAAGATGTACCACACAACCCAATAAAGACGAGAACACTAAAATAGTTGATGCAAACCCATCTGAAGACATTTATACATTAGAAACTCATTCAGATGATTTGTTTATGGAATTTGATGATATTGAGGACGCAATTGAATCTTTAAATTATAAACAAAATATAATCCTACAGGGCCCTCCTGGTGTAGGTAAAACATTCATTGCCAAAAGATTGGCTTATTTCCATATGTCTCAAAAAAAACCGGAGAATATAGAAATGGTTCAATTTCATCAATCTTATTCTTATGAAGAATTCATACAAGGTTTCAAACCCAATAGTCAAGGTACATTTTCACTTCAAAACGGCGTTTTTTTTAATTTTTGCCAAAAAGCCAAACAAAATAAAAATGAGAACTATTACTTTATAATAGATGAAATAAATAGAGGGAATTTATCAAAAATCTTTGGCGAAGTTATGATGTTAATCGAAAAAGATAAACGTGATTATAACAATGCTATTAAACTGACTTATAATTCTGATAGCGATGATAAATTTTATATTCCTGATAATGTTTTTGTCATAGCAACAATGAACACAGCAGATCGTTCATTAGCTTTAGTTGACTATGCATTACGTCGTAGGTTTTCATTTATAAATCTTGAACCTAGACATAACACTCAAGCTTTTATAGATTTCTTACTAAATTCCGGTATCACTTATGATTTTGTTGAAAAAATACAATCATTTTTAAATGAAGTGAATCAAATGATCTTAAATGACCATATTAACTTAGGTAAAGGTTTTGAAATTGGCCATAGTTTCTTTACCCCTTCTGAATTTATTCAAGATGAAAACACTTGGTTTAATCGTATTTTAAAACTTGAAATCGAACCTTTACTAAATGAATATTGGTTTGATGAGGAGGACAAAGTACATGACCTCGCAAGTAGATACAAGTAGAATTCCTATTAAGAATATCTACTATATGCTTGTCTATTCATGGGGATACCCACAAGAGCAAAAGTTAATCCCTGTTTCACAACGAGATGAAAAAGACCTAACTAACCTAATAAGCGGAGTATTAATTTCTAAACTTAAATCATTAATCAAAAAAGGTATATATAAAGAATATATAGAAGAACATGACATCTCAGGTATCATAAAAGGAAAAATTAATTTCAAAGAATCTATAAATGACTTTTCTTTTAAAAAAGGAAAAATGCATATTCAATATGAGGGATTAACAGTAGACAACTTATTCAATCAAATCATTAAACGTATTACCATACACTTACTTCAATACAATGGGCTAGAAAAGAATTATAAAAACGAACTTAAACGCATATTAAATTACTTTAATTCAGTTTCTGATATTAAAATTAAAGATCAGGATTTTAAAAATTTAATTTTTCATAAAAATAATTATCATTATAAATTCATAATCCTACTATGTCGTTTTATTTGGACGAAACTGTTGTTGCATGAATCCGAAAGTGATGATTATTTCAATGATTTCACACGTAATCATCAAGAACTTGCTAAATTATTTGAAAAATTCGTTAAAAATTTTTATGATACAGAACTCACAGGCTGTACAGTCAATAGTCGAAAACTTCATTGGGACTCCAGCGGGTCAATTGAATCATTTTTACCTAAAATGTTCACTGATAT
The DNA here is from genome assembly GCF_049943195.1 of Staphylococcus caseorum. Lineage (NCBI taxonomy): Bacteria > Bacillati > Bacillota > Bacilli > Caryophanales > Staphylococcaceae > Staphylococcus > Staphylococcus caseorum. The sequence goes on along the minus strand of NZ_JBNFUA010000001.1, from coordinate 2,427,757 downwards.
ATCTATTGATTTTCCCGATGAAAAAATAATTTTGGATACAAAATTTTATCACAGTGCTTTCACCCAATCGCATAACAAAGACATTATAAGAAGCGCACACATTTACCAAGTATTTGCTTACTTAATGAATAACTCACAATTTAATATAAAAAAACAAACAGGCATGCTACTTTACCCAGAAGTTGATACTGAAATCACGTTACAAGGTACCCTACATCAGTTTGACTTCAAAGTATGTACCGTGAATTTATATGATAATTGGAAAAATATACATGATAGATTATTAAACGTGATAGCCTTATAACACATTTATAAAAAATCTAACCTTTTAAAGTAAAATCTTAATAAAAATAAATACTTGTACCCTTTATCTCTCCTGTATAAATATTATCGATTTATAATATGATTAACTTAAGACGAATGCATGAATATTCAAGGGGGTTTTTAAAATGAGAGAATTAGTAGGAAAATGTTCTGTCTGCCAAAAAGATATTTATTGTTTAAATGGTTTCTTGAATGGTGAATATAATGACAATCATTTATATTGCTTTACATGTGCATCAAATATTGAAAAATAATAAAATTATAAAAAGCAGTCACAAATCATTAAAATTGTGACTGCTTTTAAAATTCATCTATACTTGTCAGATTTTGAAAAGTTTAGCTCCAAAGCATAGTATGATTGAGGATGCATACTATAAAAAAGTAACCAGACACGTTCAAAATCGTGTTTTTAAATAATAGTAGTTTAGGATTCTTGTCGTATTCGAAAATGCTATATTACATTAGTGCGAGACACTTTTAATAAAGTTACTACTTTTGTATGCTTCTGTTAAAAGTTGTCCATCGTTTGATACGTAAAAATATTTTTCATCAAGTGTAGACACCTCCGTCGGGAACAGCCAATACAGCTTACCCTTTTCAAAGGATTTGTCTTGTTTGATACATAAATATCTACATTCTGATATGCTCATTTATTGCTGCCTCATTTCAAGATCGAAGTAGCTCTAGCTCTGTATTATTTAATAATCGTGTTATTAAATACAAAACTAGGTTCTGCACCTAAAACGATAAGGAATATTTGTGAGTAAGCTACAAATTGGAATTTTAATATCATTTCATTCACATATTCGAATTCATTATTTTCTTTTACTTTTTCAACTTCTCGTTCATATAACTCTAAAACAGAATCTCTAATTAAAATAGGTCTGTTGTTTTGAATAACTTCATTATTGTTTGAAAACATAAGTAGTCCTAAATATTTATAATGAATACTTAGTTGTCTTGTTAAACTTGCTATATATTCTAATTGCTCATATAAGCGAGGTGATTCTTCTCTCAAAACTTTTAAATCTAATTTGAATTGTGTTAGTTCATCCATTTCATTAACCATTTTTATCACTTCTCCAATTCCCATGGTTTACTTAAATCAAGAGACTTAAGTAATGTTTTACTTTGTAACCTTCTCGTTTTACGCACTTTTGCTCTTTCTTCACCATACATAAATAATGTTTTTTCGTCTTTAGTCTGAGCTGTAATTTTAGGTACTTTAATTGATTTTTTATTTTCATCTAAGGCTACAAAAGTAAGAAAAGCGATAGCAGCAATTTTTCTTTTTGCTGTAATCATATCTTCCGAAATTACCTTACAAAATATCTCCATAGATTTTTCTCCTGTATAAACTACAGAAGATTCTATACAAACTGAATCTGACTGAGTAATAGGATGTAAAAATTCCACACTATCTGTAGATGCTGTGACACATTCTTTAACTCTTGCATGTCTTCTAGCAGACAAAGTTGCATTATTATCAATTTTTTTCATCAATACGCCACCAAATAGTGTGTTGTAATTATTCAAGTCATTAATTAAAACTTGATCGGTACTGACAATTTTACTATCGCTCGGATATTTATAATTTTCCATGAAAAACTCCCGTTCTATAATGTTTATGTCACAAATTATAGAACGGGAGCATATAAATAGAAAATATCCTTTTTTTATAGGGCCATAAATTATGTGAATGACCTCTACGTTTAATGATGTAATAAGTAATTTTCTTGTATAAATTTAATCCAATTTTTTGTTAATGAATCAACTATGATATCTTTTCTCCAAATAATGGCGAGTTCCCATTTCATTGAAGGTTCATTAATACTAATAGCTTTCAAATCTTTATCCAATAAATCAAGTATCCCCTCAGGTAATATACAAATGCCCATATTATTTATTAACATTTCTTCTATAAAGCTCCACTGGGTCGTTTCAAAAATAATATTAGGATTAAATCCATAGTTTCTACACGTATTCTTTATTTTATCGTTTAAGTAAAAATCAGAATTAAATAAAATAAATTCTTGATGTTCTAAATCTTCAATATCAATCGTATCACTATTAGATAATGGATGATCTTTATGAACTACAAGTTTTAACTTTTCTTCTAAGAAAGTGAATGTACTGAAAATTTTATGATTCGTTGGTAGGACAGTAATCCCCATATCCAAATCACCATAGTATATATCATTTTCAATTTTTTTACTTCCATTTTCAAAAAGTTGAAACGTTACATTAGGATAAGAATCATGGAACTGAGAGATGAGTTTTATTAGTCTTCGAATATTAATAATTGTAGGAATTCCTATTTTTAAATGTCCGCTTTTCAATTCTAAAAGATTACTTAATTCATTAGGGATGTTTTCATACATTTTCAGCATTTCTTTACACTGAAAAAAGAATGCCTCCCCCGCATCAGTTAGGTATATTTGGTTTTTATATCTATTAAATAATGTTACTTCTAATTCTTTTTCTAGTAATCTAATCGTATTACTAATTGTTGGCTGTGTAATGAAAAGTTTAGCTGCTGCTTTCGTCATACTTTTTTGTTTTACGACTTCAACAAAATACTGCATATGTCTAAGTTCCAATAAAATCACACCTTCTTTTTATATTATGAGTGTAGCGTTCTATAGTTCAATTATTTTTATATTTTATAATCCTGAAATTTTTAGCGTTCTTGTTAATATTAATATTAGCATGTATTGGAAATATAACACCAAGGTTTATTTTTATGTCGCCTTATTATTTCCAAGAAAATAGTTAAATCACTATTTATCATGAAGATTTAATTCAAAAAAGGCCGTTACCACATTTCGTGATAACGGCCTTTTCAAATATAAAATAAATTTCTGAATTGCTGATTAATATGAGTGAAATACCTTAAACACTAGCTACTCAAAATTCAATTTAAAATTAAATTTGATTTGTGTATCATTGAGTCGATAAGCTTCATTTAATTCTGGACCGCAGCTATTAGAACCAATGCCACTTTGAGCATAATCAATATAAAAATACGTATAATCTTCGAGCTCTAATTGGTCTTTATGTGTCTTATGCGTTAACTGATTTAATGAATAATGTGTTGTATTAAAACTGAATGTGTCCCCACTAGATACAACAATAGCATTTCGACCATTTGAAACTTTGACAAATGTACTCTGATTATGGCTTCCTGATTCTTGAGGATTGATATGGTTACTTACATTATCTGTCACTGTTGTTTTGAAATAATCTAAATATGTTGCGACACCTTTATCTTGGTAACTACTATAAGGTCCATTTCCATAATAGTCGACTTGCTCATAACCACTTGGTAAGGTCATGGCTAAACCGAACCGTGGAAGAAATGGCGCTAATGTATCTTTCTCTAAATCATAGTTTACGTTAAGCGTACCATCGTTTTGAATTGTCCACATAATTGTACCCGAAAGTACAGGAGGAACCGCTTCATTAACCAGTGCAATATCAAAAATAAGACTGACGTCACTCTTATTTTCATCGATTCGATAACCATGCACACGCGTAGTAATATCTTTATATCCAGCGTATGCCCAATCTTGCTTAACATTAATATCATTATCTGTTGGTGCACGCCATAGGTTATTTTGTGTTTTCTGATTCATAATAATTATGCCCTCATGCACAACTGTTTTTAAACTCGCGTCTGTTTTATCAAAAATGTATACCCAATCATCAATAGCAACGTGAATTGTACGAGCCTTGTCTCTGCATGCTATTGATAATGGTTTCATATTCTGATGCGTCATCGATTGTCGCTGATATACGATTTGATCATATCCTAATTCAAAATGAGCCGAACGTAACTTATCTGCATATTTCAATTTATAGTGTAACATCACATCACTGAGTTCATTTATATTAATATAGTCACTTAAATCAATCTTTTGTGTTGTATGGGGTGCAAATTGAGCAAAAGGAACTTCAAACGTCTGACGCGTTCCATCTAAAAAAGTAGCAGTTGCTTCAACACTTAAATAATCTTCTATATGCGTGAAATCAAGTTGATTACGTAATGATAGTTTATAGTCATCCCGCTTTATTACTTTTAACGGTCTATGTTCATGTTTAAATTCATAGTATCCTTCGTGAGGCACACGGTCAGGAGAAACAATACCATCCACACAGAAATTACCATCATGTAGACGTTCGCCGAAATCCCCACCATACCTAAATATTGGCTTACCATCTTTCAAACCTGTCTGGATACCGTGGTCACACCATTCCCATACGAACCCTCCAATAAAGCTATCGTATGCCTCAACAAGCTTTTGATAAGCATGAAGATCGCCTGGTGAGTTCCCCATGGCATGCGCATATTCACACACAATAAAGGGTTTATCTAGATTCGGATTCTTCAAATATGTCATTTCAATTTCTTCAGGAGATGGATACATTCTACTAATCATTTCAACGTTAGATAAATCATAGTCTTTTGATTTATCACGATGTAATGTGCCTTCATAATGAAGTGGTCGTGTAGCATCTAATTCTTTCGCACGTGCCAAGCCTTTAACCACATTAACGCCAAATCCTGATTCATTACCCATTGACCATGAAACAATTGAACTATAGTTTTTCAAAGGGATTATAGACGCTTCAATACGCTCGATAATTGCAGTTTGATATATAGGGTCATCCGTAATGATATTAAAGTGCTCAGTGTTCTCTTCACCATATAAACGAACTACACCATGCGTTTCTAAATCCGCTTCACTCATCACATAAAAACCATATTGGTCTGTTAATTCATAAAATAAAGGTGATTTCGGATAATGTGCCGTACGAATTGCGTTAAAATTACCTTGCTTCATAAGCTCTAAATCTCTCATAAATTGATCTTCATTTATCGTATAGCCTGTTTTAGGATCACTATCATGATGATTGGTACCACGTAATTTAATAGATTGTCCATTAATAAAAAATTGATTATCTCTGATTTTAACTTCTCGAATACCAATTTTTTGTGTAATAACTTCTTGAGCAGTAGTAATGACTAACGTATAAAGTACAGGACTTTCTGCTGACCATAATTGTGGTTTGTTAACTGTAAAGCTATACTGTTCAGAAGCTTGAGTACTGCTTACCAATTTGCCATCTGAATCATATAAGTGTAGTTCAGCTTGGTCTAACGCTTGTTTACGTACTAAGTTCACATCTATAGTGGCCTTATTCAAATCATCATTTAAATGTGTTTCGATTTTAAAATCATCTACACGTGATTGCGCTCGTTTTAAAATATAAACATCTCTAAAAATACCTGAATGTCTGAACATATCTTGGTCTTCAAAATATGTGCCATCTGAGTATTTTAATACAAGCACTTGTATCGTATTCTCTCCATCACGCACAAATTTTGAAATATCAAATTCTGAAATAGCATGAGATATCTGACTATAACCTACAAATTGATTATTTACCCATACATAAAATGCGCTATCTACACCTTCAAAATTCAAATGATAATCACTTTGCGTATCATATGAACTTAACTCAAAAGAACGTGTATAACGTCCGCATGGATTGTACTTCGGTACATACGGCGGATCAAATGGAATTGGATATTGTGTGTTAAGGTACTGTATTTGATCGTAGCCATATAAATTCCATACAGACGGTACTGGCAATATATCCTTTTTAATCTGTTGAGGTTGGTTTAAACATGCTTCTAGAGAATTGAAATATTCAAAGTGCCAATCACCATTTAATAATGTCACATTTTTTGTATTATAACGTGTTTCTAAACGGTAGTCAGACTCCCCTCGTTGATAAGGTATATAAAATGCACGTCTTGGCATCAAGTTCACATGCTGAATCTCCATATTTTCATGAAATTGTTCTTCTAACATAAAATGACATCCCCTCTATTTAATATTCTCTCTATGTTCCCTCTGACGTTTATATCGGAGTGTTTTCTCAATATCATTTAAAAAGTCACCTTTTAAATGGAATGCTTTATGATATAAAAATGCTGTTAAACTAACGAAAATCAACGGTGCAACAATAATCATGATACGCAGCCCATTAACCGTGACCGCTGATTGTGCCTCATTCGGTGTATAACCTAATACAGATAAGCCGACACCGACAATTAAAGCAGCAACTGCTTGTGATGCTTTAGTTAAAAACGTGTTTGTGGAAGTGATCACACTCTCATTACGTTGCCCAAACTTCACTTCACCGTAATCAATCACATCTGCAAGAGACACTGTTGTTATACCAATCATAAATCCTGAACCAACTCGTAACATACCTGCACCTATAATGACTAAGATCGTACTTTGTGGCGCCACGAAACCTGATATTAAAATAATAACTAAACCAGTTATGATAAGCGTAATAGCTGTATTAAACGCTCTAGTTCTACCCACCCATTTAATAAAACGTGGCAAAAGTAATAAACCAAGCATTTCACACAGAATCATTGCATTAAAAATTGAAAATAAATGTTCCGCATTCACTACATATTTAAAGTAATAAATGATAGAACCATTGAGGGTTTGTAAGCATAAATTAAAAGTTAATAAAACACCCATGATGGCAAGTAATTCTTTGTTTTTAAATAAAATACGACCAATATCTTTAAAATTAACTTTAATACCTATTTGTTTTTCCATTTCATGATCTTCAGGTACTTTGAAGACTGTTACACCTATCGTAAAGATAAAAACAACACTACAGATTACGGCAAAAACAAAAATGCCTACCGAATCACTACCACTACCAAAGACGTCTCCTAATTTATGTATAAAGAACAAACCAAAAGTACCTACAATAAATGCGGCTAAACTTGCGAAAAATCTAGGAATGACTGAAATCTCTTCACGTTCTCTAGGGTTATGCGTCAAGTTCGGTAACCAAGACCAGTACGGAATATCCATCATCGTATATGTCATTCCCCAGGAAATATACATAATCGATATATAAATATACATAGACGTTTGTGATAAATCTAAATTCGTAAACAGCAAGACTGTAACAATAGCATTAGCAAGCGTACCGATAACGAGCCACGTCTTGAACTTACCAAAGTTATTCCGCGTATTATCAACGATCATACCCATAATCGGGTCATTAATTGCATCCCAAATACGTGCAACAAAAAGCATAACTCCGACAAATGCAGGAGATAAACCTACAATATCTGTGATATAAAACATTAAGAAGAGCCCAACAATATTAAATATGGCATCCTTCCCTATTGCACCAAAGCCAAATGCTAATTTTTGCTTTCCAGTTAAATATCTATCCATTTTATCCACCTCTAAAATCTCACTTTTTAAAGCGCTTACATATATGTTAATATCATTTTATCAATTTAAAGTGCATGTTATGAATAGCATAATGATGATGTTGTATGGCAAAATGTTGCATTTTGTTATTATAATGTGATTATATAAATCTAAAGAAGTTCAATATGATGAATTGAGAGGTGTGTTATGCAAGTTTTATGGAAGAAATTTAGTAAAAAGTTAATTGATGCTAATTTAGTAGAATGTGGTATTGAAGTTGGTGTACCAAATGTAGGTTATAATTATACAGTTTTCCAAACATCTGTAATACATATCGTGACTCATGGTGAAGGTATTTTTAAATATAATGGGCAGAGTTTCAACTTAAAAAAAGGGGATATGTTTTTACTAGAAAAAGGCATGGAAGTTGAATATAAGCCTTCATTTTCAAAACCTTGGACTTATTATTGGGTAGGTATTAGTGGCAAACAAATTCTAGATTATTTAGCACGTAGTTATATCGTAGATGACCATGTCATTATAGGTAAAGACACTTCTGAAATTAAAAAAACGATTCATAATATATGTGATCTTTCAAAAAAAATTGCGTCTAGCAACTCACATGACATTTTAATCATGCAACATATATACCAATTAGTTTATATGCTTCAAGAACAGTTTCCTAAAAATTTCTCAGTTAACGTCAATATTGTTAACGAAGATATCCAAAGAGCAGTCGAATTTATCAATTCAAACTATCACAAGAATATTAGTGTCGTTGATGTTGCGAAATATGTTAATGTCACTCGCAGTCATTTATTCAAGCTGTTTAAGAAGAATTTAAATTGTTCTCCCAAAGCATACTTAACATATATCCGTATGTATCATGCATCTCAATTACTTATACATACGAATAATATGATATGTGAAGTTTCAAGTAAAGTTGGATATAAAGATCCTTTGTTATTTTCTAAAAATTTTACAAAACACTTTGAAATTAGTGCGTCTGAATATCGAAATAATTTTTCGTAGCTTTAAATTTTCAACTTATAACAATGCCACTATCTGTAGTTTTAATATGAGAATTCTTTGGTGTTTGTATCATTTTAATCACCCAATAAAAGTCTCCAACACATGACATTGTATGCATGGTAGCAAATGATAAAAAGAACACTTTGGGTAAAATCCCCATATAAAAAGTTATGATGAAAGTTGAAGTAATAATAACAAATGGTGCTATTGCACTTATAGCAAAAGTTAATGGCGTAAAGCTTCCCCCTGGTATTGCACAATAAATCATTCCGTTAGCTATTCCAAAATTCACCTTATTCAATGGCGAGAACAGTTTGAAAAACAAAGCGTGAATTAATTCATGTACAATAAACGTCCCTATAAATAACCCTATTCCAATAAATATATTAGCTAACATTGAATCGAAAATATCGATAGTATCAGACATCTTCACCATAACAAAAAACAACCCACCAAAAACAATACATAAGGCAATTTGATATTTAGAAAATGCTTTTATTAATGAATCATTACCTATAATATCAATTTTTTTCATAATGATAATCTCCTCTTCATATTATAAAATTCTCACATATAACATACACGATACATGTCATTTTGACAAATATAGTTGTCAAAATGACAAAAGTAATATATATTAACCTTAAGGAGTTGATCAATAATGCGCAATCGACTTAAAGAATTACGTGCACGTGATGGCTATAATCAAACACAACTTGCTAAAAACGCAGGAATTTCTAGACAAACTGTTTCCTTAATAGAACGTAATGATTTTATGCCATCAATTCTGACAGCTGTTAAAATTGCTCGCATATTTAATGAACCCGTTGAAAACATCTTCATAATTGAGGAGGAAGATTTATGAAAGTAGGACGCTTTTTATTGCTTGTTTTAGTAGGAGGAATCATTGGTGGTATTATTGGCCTATCCTTTGGCTTATTTGAAAATAACAGCCATTTTTCAAGCATAAGTTTCGCAAGCCACGAAATTACAATCATTGTTTGTCTCATTGCATCCCTCATTAATATAATCCTTACTCTAGTGTTATATAAAGTTCAACAAAATGCACTCACATTCAAATCAAAAATGAACCATGATATAGAGGGTCAACAAGCTGATGAATTTGAAGAGAAAGCAAATATGATGTTTATGAGAACGAGCTTTATTTATTATGTTCAAATTTTAATTAGTTTAATTTGTATGTTTATTATAGTGATGGTAAATGCTCCTGAGGGAGACATTTTTTATCCTATCATTCCTTACTTAATCACAATTGTTCCTTCTCTGATGATTGGTTTCTTTGTAAGAAAATTTGATAGTCGTTATCCAAAACAAGGTGAAGCTCAGTATACGGAGAAAATTCTAGACATCATGGATGAAGGAGAACGTCATATAACGCTCGTCTCTATGTTCAAAATTTATCATATCAATCTTACTTTATTGATTATTGGTGGAATGATATTAGGTTTATTCTCATTAATTACTGGCATCAACCAACTTTTAGGATTGCTCCTTATTATTATTCTTTTTATCTATAATGCATTTGGTTATATGTTAAAAGTACGTAAATTTTATTTATAAATATAGTATGAAGAAAGAGAGTGTATCTATGGAACACCTTTTAAAAGTTCAAAATTTAAATAAGTCTTACACAAAATCTGACTTTCACCTTTCCGATATTTCACTATCAATCAAACCTAGTGAAGTTGTAGGTTTAATTGGAAAAAATGGTTCAGGTAAATCTACATTGATTAATACATTGGTCGGAAATCGCTTTAAAGACAGTGGAAAAATCATTTTTTTCGATGAAACTGTAACAGAAAATGATTCCAATTATAAAGAAAATATCGGTGTTGTATTTGATGATTTACGTGTACCAAACAAACTAACAATCAAAGAAATTGATAAAGTGTTTTCTAATATTTATCAATCATGGAATAGCGAAAAATTCTTTTCAATTATCGATAAATTTGAGTTACCTACTAATAATGCAATTAAATCTTTTTCACGTGGTATGCGTATGAAAGCTGCTTTGACAATATCGTTAGCACACGAAAGTAAACTTCTCATTCTTGATGAAGCTACTGCTGGTATGGATGTCTCAAGTCGTGAAGAAGTTATTGAAATGTTAGAGGATTACATAGAAGAAGGCAATGGGATTTTGATTTCATCTCATATTTCAGAAGATATTGAGCAGCTTGCAACTAAACTTGTATTTATGCGAGATGGCAAAATTATTTTTGAAGAAAACAAACAAAACTTATTGGATAATTATGGCATTATTGAGCAACCTGAAGAAGATTTCAATATTCCAACTGACCTTATCATAGCTTCAAGAGCTCGTAATCACATAAGAACTACTTTAATCAATAATCGTAACCAAGTAACAAATGCGAGACCATTGCAAAATATTGATGACGCAACAAAATTAATTATGAGAGGTGATAAATAATGAAGGGCTTAACACTTAGCAGTTATTACTCATCAAAAAAATCACTCTTCACTTATTTAATTGTAGGTATTGTCGCTAGTATACTATTCACATTTATGAACCCTATCATGACATGTTTTTTACCAATGATTTTTCTTATTTCACCTGTAACGGATAACATTAAACATGAGAAAGATTCAAAATGGATGTATTATGTGTCCACTTTACCTAAAGGTAGAAGTGCATACGTAAACAGTTATTTCAGCTTCTACGGCGTTCTAATTTTAATAGGACTTATCATCGGTATTATACCATTAGCACTCATAACACAAAATTTAAATCTCACGTTAGTATCTATATTAATAGGCATAGGTGGCGCTGGTTCATACGCAATAATGTTCCCTTTAACATTTAAATTTGGACCAGAAAATTCAAATGTTATTTTAATCACAACATCCTTTATAGTAATAGCTTTATTTTTCCTAGTATTCTTTGGATTTATCATGCCAAATATTGCTTCATCTGGATCAATTGAAGATATAGCTAACGTAACAAGTAATTTACTCGTAGTTAGTACCTATGCACTTTTAGGTATTATTTTATTAGTATTTTCCTACATTTCATCAATTAAAATATTTAATAAACAAGAACTATAGCAAAAAATCCCAGTGACTTAATTACAAAGTCATTGGGATTTTTTATTATTGTGTGATTTATTAATTTACTGATTCAATAAATGTTGTTTTATCGATAGCATTGGCTTGTTGTAATTGTAATTCTAAGTAATTATCGAATGTGTCTTTGTGTTGCGTAACTTCCTCTAGGGCACTGATTAGCGTATCAGGATACGCTACATCGAATAAATGAGTTGGTGCTGTTACTACTTTATTGTGCGCAGTGGCATCATAACCTAAAATTAATAATTTGTAGTCAAAGGCTGCCCTAACTGCATCTAATATTTCATTACCTTTATTAATATCTAAATAGATATCGCATTTTTTATAAAGTGCTTTAAATTCGGTCTTTTTGGCATTTGGATATAATTTAACATTGGCATATTTATTCAAGTTCATTAACACCTTAGACATTTCAGTCATAGCTGCAATATGAAAATCTAAATGTGGATGTGCTTGTACAATTTGTTCTAAATGCGGTATTTGATCAGAATTTGTTAGTGTTAGCACTTGGTTAGAATGATTATTAGACTTCAGGAATTTATATACATATCCAGATTTATATATTCTATTTTTCCATTTATCACTAATGGATGATTTAAGTTGTTCGTAGGCTTCATCGCTCGGCACAATAATACTGAATGATCTACGTTCTTTAGATAATATATTTTCTATATGACGAATAATATCGCTCGTAATATCACCTTGCCAATAAAAATAATCATTGCTAGACTCACTTAAACCGTTCATCACTGCGGCAGGTACTGAAAATGAGTTGATTAAAAATTGTTCAGATTCTAACCTTGCAACTTGAATATAGAAATTAACAAATTGTATTTTAGAATGGAAGAAGTATTCTTTGCCTTGCCAATTCAAAATAACATCATTTGTGATGAAGTTCTCAACCATAAACACTTCACCTTTAGCGTTATAGTAGCGTTTTAATATTCTTTTATGGGTATTAGGATCCAATACTACTTGTGCATAACTGTATCCATATTTATTATAATAATCAATAAACTGCGTATGTCCTTGTTTATTTAACCACTCAATACGTTCTACGATTCTATGTTTATAATTCTTTTTATAAATAATTCTCGCTTTAATATCTCCTGTATCTTTAATTACAGCATCGTTATTATTGCCTTCAATCAACCAAAATTTCGGTGTTTTAACTTGGTTAAAAAATAATGGTTTAACTGGCAAATTTTCATTTTCCGCAAAGAATTCATATGGTGTTTTAACATCTGCAGGAAGAAAGCCATCTGCTTCAATAACGATTGTTTGTCTATTCATACCAGAAAATTTAAATGAATTATAAAGGACTATTGTTTGTTTATCGAAAGCTTCAAATAAATTAATCATAAAGCACCTCTTCAATTAAATTATTCCATTGGATTTTTACAGCATCTTGTGTAAATTGTTCAGCAACTTTATAAGATGCCTCATGGAAATCATTTGTATCATTTTCAAAAAATAGAATTATAGCTTCAGCAATTTTTTCTACTATTTCAGACTCTGATTCTACATTTAATTTAATAGGTATGAGATAGCCATTTTCTTTGTCCTCAATAAAAGTCGGATTTCCATAATTAACATCAAATCCAATAAGTCCTAATCCTGAGCCAATCGCTTCCATCAATGTTAATCCAAAACCTTCACTCGTTGATCCTGATAGAAACAATTCATAATCCTTATATACTTGGTTTAAATTTACATGGCCATGCAATGTGATATAACTTTCTGCGTTATTTTCACGAATAAGGTTATGCAATGCCTGCTTTTGAGCACCTTCTCCATATATATCAAATGTTATTTCAGGTCTTTGTTGTTTTGCAATTGCGACTGCTTTAACTAACCAATCTACACGTTTTTCAGCTGCTAATCTTGAAGCAGTAATAATAGAATAAGGCTTTCTGTTTAAAGAAGGTTGTGTTAAAGTTTTTAAATTTCCTACAGGAATTGTATATATATTAGGCTTGTTATGATTATATTTTTCAAATTGCTCTGTCAGCAGTTTATTTTGGATTTCCGTTGCTGTGATAAAAAAATCAATTTCCTGCGCATTAGTGAATACATATTCATAATGATTATTCCAAAGTATATAATCATCGTTCGTTGTCGACGCATTATAGTGTTCTGCATGAATCACTACACCTAATTTAGCTTGATGTTTATTTTCTATCATAACTTGACCAACATCTTTTGAGCGATCTAATAAAATCATATCTTCCTGCGACAACTGAAGTTTTTCCATGAAATATGCAATAAAACTTTGCTTCGAATATAGTATTCTATCTTTAAAGACAAACATACTATTATCACCATTTACATATTCATTGTATGCTGTAGAACCGTCTTCATTGTAAAAGACTCTCATATATAATTTAGCCATATTATCTTCAGGGGCGTAATACTCTGAAAAGACACGTACATAGGAATAATAATCTTTGCGTAGTAACTTCCCTCTTGATACATATTCTACTCTATCAACAATATCGCTATCTTCTTCTTTCAAATGACACACGATATAATTACTGTTTTTATTAAAGAAATATTTTTTGATTTTTCCTTCATCTTCTGTTTTAGTGATGTCGTCATTGAGTGATTGAATAATCTCATCTAATTTAACACTTGAAGGTGCTATTTTTATATCTGTGAAAAATTGGTATAACCATACCACTTCATCATCATTAAACCCTAAATTTTTTGTTAGGGTTTGTATATTTTCAGTTTTTATAAATTCTAAAAACACGAACTTTAATGTTTCTAATCTTCCTCTTAAAGCTTGAGCTCTGTATAATTGCGCATACTCTACACCACTGCTCGCCCATCCAATACCATAGTTCATGTTATATATCGTCATGTATTACACCTCAATAACTAAAGTTAAAATCACAATTTTACTTATCAAACAAACAATTTAACAATGCTAAAAATCATAAAGGTCAATATAATAAACGTGCCAAAAAACTTAAGTGTCAGAAATTCTTTTTTTACTTTTTGTTGATCTTTTTCAGCATCATATTCATTTAATTCTTCTTCAATTTGTTTATTTATTTGATCTAATTCTTCTTTTTCATTTATATTTTCACTCATATATTACACTTCCTATAACTATAGAAATATTTATTAACTTATTATAACAAAATAAGCCAAGGAAAATATCCTCAGCTGTATTTTGTATTGATATTTAAATCAAATGTGATTAATTATTCTCAGTTTCTTTTTTACGACGTCTTCTCAGTAGTGCCAAACCACCTAGTCCAAGAATACCCGCTAACAATCCGTTTTTCGTTGTATCGTCACCTGTATTTGGTAACTCTGAATCTTTGTCTTTATCTTTTTCATTTTGGTTCGCTTCATTCTCAGAATCTGAATCATTTGATGATTCTAATGTGTTTGTAGAATCTGATGAATTGTTTGTTGTTTCTGATGATGCATTGTTTGTTGCTTCTGCTGTGTTTGTAGAATCTAATGAATTGTTTGGATCAGATGAAATCATTGATTCGCTCTCGCTTAATGACTCTGATGTACTCAATGACTCACTTTCACTTAGTGATTCCGACGTGCTCATTGATTCACTTTCTACTTCGCTTAATGAATCACTTTCACTTAATGATTCCGATGTACTCATTGATTCGCTTTCTACTTCACTTAGTGACTCGCTTTCGCTTAATGATTCCGATGTGCTTAACGATTCACTTTCTACATCGCTGAGGGATTCACTTTCACTTAGTGATTCCGACGTACTCAATGATTCGCTTTCACTTAATGATTCTGATGTACTCAATGATTCACTTTCGCTTAATGATTCAGAAGTGCTTAACGACTCACTTTCTACTTCGCTGAGTGATTCTGACGTACTCAACGACTCGCTCTCACTTAGTGACTCTGATGTACTCAACGATTCGCTTTCACTTAATGATTCTGATGTACTCAACGATTCGCTTTCACTTAATGATTCCGATGTACTCAATGACTCGCTTTCTACTTCGCTTAGTGATTCTGATGTGCTCAATGACTCACTTTCTACTTCGCTGAGTGATTCTGATGTACTCAATGACTCACTTTCTACTTCACTTAGTGATTCCGATGTACTCAATGACTCGCTTTCTACTTCGCTTAGTGATTCTGATGTGCTCAATGACTCACTTTCTACTTCGCTAAGTGATTCTGATGTACTCAATGACTCACTTTCTACTTCACTTAGCGATTCTGACGTACTCAATGATTCACTTTCACTTAGTGATTCCGACGTGCTTAGTGATTCGCTCTCGCTTAGTGACTCTGACGTACTCAATGATTCACTTTCACTAATAGACTCTGAATCCTCTTCGTTTTCTATAACAATAGATGTTTCATTTCCGCTATTTGCGAGAAGATCAAGATTTATTAAACCACTACCCGCAGCTGATGAAAAATTATATTCTTGTCTACCCGGTTGATCAGATTCAGGTAACATACCATTTTCTGTCAATTGGTTTAAATCAATAGTCAAATTATAGGTAACTCTACTAGCAACACCTAAATTCACTAAATTTTCAACAGTCCCATAAACTACACCTGTATTAGGATCAATAGTCAATTCGCTACCCTCTAAAGTACCAGTGTTTCTCACTAAACCAAGTAATCCTGGTAAATCATAGTCTAATTCTATAGCATTTATAAAATTAGGATCTGCCATTAAATCACGGAATTGTTGAGACAATTGGAATGTTGGATACGTATTTCCTACACCTAAACCAACTAAAGGTCTTCCCTCTAATTGTAGATTTAATATGCCATTATCATGAGTAGCTGTTAACTCCATGTTGTCTAAAAGTGTAACATCTGCAAGTGCAGCATAGGTTTGTATGCCTCCTGTAGCTTGGTTATTTACATCTGATCTTCGTTGAAGTGTCGCATTAGCTTCTGCTAAATCCTCATCTTCTGATTCTGATCCTTCTTCAACTGGTTCGATTATTTCCTTTTCATCTTCAGGTGATATTTCTGAGCCTTCTTGAACCAATTCTTCTGCATTTTTATCAGTTTCAGTTGGTGTCGTTAGTTCTTCTTTTACTTCTCCTGGTTTTTTCTCGTCCTCAGGCGATGCCTCTGTATCTTCTTGTGTTACTTCTTCTTTGTCTTTTTCGTCCTCAGTCGATGCTTTTGAGTCTTCTTGTGTAGCTTCTTCTTTATCTTTATCATCTTTTGCTACTTCTTCTGAATCTTTTTCGTCCTCAGTCGATGCTTTTGAGTCTTCTTGTGTAGCTTTTTCTTTATCTTTACCATCTTCTGTTGATAGTTCTGGCTTTTCTTGTGTTACTTCTTCTGTATCTGTTTCATCTTTAGCTGGTGTTTTTGAATCTTCTTGTGTCACTTTTTCTGTGTCTTTTTCATCTTCTGTTGACGTTGCTGGCTCTTCTTGTGCTACTTCTGATACGTCTTCTTTACTTTCGTTTGATAATTCTGATTTTTCTTGTGAAACTTCTTCCGTACTTTTCACATCTTCTGTTGATGTTGCTGGCTCTTCTGGTGTTAACTCATCTATGTTTTTATCATCTTCAGGTGATGCTTTCGGTGTTTCTTGTGAAACTTTTTCCGCACTTTTCACATCTTCTGTTGATGTTGCTGACTCTTCTTGTGTTACTTCTTCTTTACTTTCGTTTGATAATTCTGACTTTTCTTGTGAAACTTCTGGTGTATCCTCAGCTTTCACATCTTCAATTTCTTGTTGAGCAGATTCAACCGTACCTTTTTCATCTTTACTTGCTATTTCTGTACCATTTTGTATAGGGCTCCCAATATCGCCTACACTTTTATCTGATACGACGGATTCAAAATTTTCTCCATTATTTTGTCTCTCGTCAGCCGATGCAACGTTCCCACTTGTTGCAAAAATCGTAAGACCAATCAATACGGATCCAACGCCAACTCCCAATTTCCTTATAGAAAACCTCTGTCTCTCTCTCACTGCACAAATTCCCCCTCTAATATTAGGTATGATTACATATTACATTGTATTCATAATAAATACTATTTCTTTATTAAAAAATTATTTTTGTTTTCGTGTTATTCACGTTTATTTTTATATTTTAATTAGAATTCAACTTAATAAAGATTAATTTTTAATACTTTTTACAGTTGAAAAATGTAGTATTTGAAAACGTTTTACAGTTAAATTTTATGGTTATATAATAAAACCAAAAGACAAACCTAATGCTTTATAGTAGAGGGTTTGTCTAGGTTTTAAAACATTTTCTGTATTATGACAAAAGTTAAAAATAAATATGTTTAAGTTCTTTGAGATGTGGAATCAAAGTAATACAATATTTTAAGGAGGCGTTTATTTATGAGTAAGTTTGACGAGTATAAAGATCAAGCAACAGATAAAGCTAAAGACTTAAAAGATAAATTTTAATTTTTGAAATATAGTTAAATTAAAAGAACCGCCAATGATGAGATGGCTCATTATTGGCGGTTCTTTTAATGGTTTTAATTGGTGATAATATTTGGTTTTCTTTCCACAATTTGGAAACAGTTCAATTATATTTTTCTATATATAGTAGCGTTTTTTACTATAGAAAATCAATTTTGACAAAATTATGTATTTAAGCAATTCAATAAATATATTCTCGAAAAATTTCATGGTTACTATAAAATAAAATTAGATTGCGTGTTATAATATTTTCAAATAAAACCCCACATCTCTTTAGATGAATTTCATAATTTTACGAAAAACCATTGGTTGGTTCTATTAATACAAGGAATAGGGATAATAATTGCTGTTAATACTTTAATACACTGGCTATTTTATTGGGGAAATCATATTTTTTAATAGGAGCTAAATACTATGGAGATTAAAAACTATTTTTTAAAATTAAAGAATAAAGAATTAGTTTCAAATTCAGATTTATATTTTTATGAGGGGAAAATAAATCATATTGTTGGAAAAAATGGTGTTGGTAAATCACAGCTAGCAAAAGATTTCATATTAAATAGAAATGGTTGTATACCAAAAGTAGTGTCACAAAACACAACTCTTATTTCTAGTTCATCAAATGTCCCTAATGATATAAGTAAGGAATTTCTATTTCATTTACTAAAATCCAAGTTTAATAATAATAGTAAATTTAAAGAGATTAGTAAGATCCTTAATCTAGAGTCAATTCCTAGCAAGATTCTCATTAAAAATTTAAGTGATGGTCAAAAACAAAAATTAAAATTATTAAGTTTTTTACTAGAGGATAAATCAATAATAATCCTAGATGAAATTACAAATGCTCTAGATAAAAAGACAGTTAATGATATTTATAGTTTTCTAAATAAATTCATCTCAGATAACCCTTCAAAAGTAATTATAAATATAACACATAATTTATCAGATTTAAGTAGTATAAACGGTGCGCAATTTTTATTTAAAGATAAACGCATTGAAGAATATACATCAAAAGATCATCTAATAAATGATTATATTAACTTATAAAGATAAAGAGGTGTAAAAATGTTATTAGAATTTAAAAAGAGTATTTCAAATAAAATAATTTTGACATTAGGTATATTGTTCATTTTTGTATTTTTATTAGGTTATTTTTTACCAGTTGGTATAGATAAAGTTAGCAATTTGACATATGGACAATATTTTTTCAGCACATACACGGTAGCTACTGAATTTGGTTTTTTATTATTCTCTTTCATAATTGCTTATTTCATAAACAAAGAATATAGTAATAAAAATACATTGTTTTATAAGTTGCTTGGAGATAACGTATTTAAATTCTTTTATAAAAAAGCTGCTATTTTATTTATTGAAAGCCTTATATTTTTAACAATTGGTTTAACAATAATTTCTGCTGTTTTCTCAAATTTTTCGCACTTTTTACTATTACTCACTTTATTTTCTTTAGTACTCTTACAGTATATATTGATTATTGGAACTATAAGTGTACTATCGCCCAATGTACTTATAAGTATAGGTATAAGTATTATTTATTGGATAGGGTCAATTATACTAGTTGCAATAAATAAAACTATTTTTGGAATAATTGCTCCATTTGAAGCTAGTAACAGTATATATCCTTTAGTTGAGCAAGTATTAAATGGTAATAAAGCGTTTTTACCTGCAAACCAAATTTTAACTATATTTATATTCTTCCTAATATTATTTGTAGTCAACTTCATGCTTTTAATTTTTGCTAAAAAACGGTGGTTAAAATTAGGGCTATAACTTTTTAAGATACTAGGCCTATTAATGCGAACCCGGATACACTTAATTAGACAAATTTTATTGTTAAATTGGGTGTATCAGGGTTTTCTCACTATTCCTTAACTATAAAAATAAATATGTTTAAGTTCTATGATATGTGGAATCACAGTAATATAACATTTTAAAGGAGGCGTTTATTTATGAGTAAGTTTGACGAGTATAAAGATCAAGCAACAGACAAAGCTAAAGATAAAGCCAACGAAATTAAAAATGACGACGAGAAAAAAGACGAATTGAAAGACCAAGCAACAGATAAAGCTAAAGACTTAAAAGATAAATTCTAATTTTTAATAAAAACAGAAAAACACTTCCGCTATTAAGTGGAAGTGTATTTTTTATGCTTTATATAAGTGTTGTCACCTAACAAAATAATATGGCCTTGAGTTAGATTATAAATCACCTGTTAAAAATTGTGCTTCACCGTTAAAGAAACTCCAGTTTTCATCGGTATTTTCTACTAAACTAATCATAATATCTTCTTTACGAATGCCTACTTTTTCATGTAACGTATTCACTAAATTTTTGTAGAATGTCGTTTTTTGTTCTTTTGTTCTCGGTCTTGAAACGATAGTAAATACAATCACGTCATCCGTTCTTTCAATGCCTAAACCTGTATCTAATATTTCCATTTCATAGTCTTCATGTTGATTCACAATTAAATATTTATCACCTTTTGGTGCTTGAAATGCATCTAACATCACGTTATATGTGATATCTAAAATACTTTTAATTTCCTCTTTTTCTCTACCTTTGATCATGTCTAATTTAATTAATGGCATATAAATTCTCCTTTTAAAATTAATTATTTATCTTTATTTGAATATCCGACTTTTAACGAAATAAATACTACAACAAACATTCCTAGAAAACCATATAACCATATCGATAACATCTCATTAACAAACATTAATTATTACCTTCTTCTACATTATATTTTTGATTATCTTTTGGCTTGATGATAAATGCAGCAATTGTAATTGTTGCGATACCGATAAATGTTGCTACTGCACCTGCTGACATTGTACTTGGAATAATACCACCGAAGTAAATGACTAAATAGGAACCCAACCCTACAAACATAGATATTTCTGCAGCTCTCGCTGGTGCTTTCTTCTTGGCGTATATGGCATGTAGGATAGGGCCTAATGTACCCGCTGCGATGCCTGATATTCCAATCCACATAATGTCACTCATATGCTTTGGAGGTTGTAAGACAAGTAAAAATGATAATAAACCTACGATTGGCACACTAATCTTACTTATTTGAAAAGCAATTCTATTCGCTTTTTCATCACTAATATTTATTATTTTTCTTTTAACTAAGAACTTCAAGAATATGTCATTCGCAAATACTGTAGAAATAGATACAAATAATCCATCTGTTGTCGACATTGCTGCAGCTAAAATGACCACACCGAAAAGTGCTACAATCACTGCAGGAAATGCCCAAATAATATAGTCAAGCAGTGCTAAATCTGATGTTTCAACGCTATTACCTAATGTGACACGAGCGAATATACCACCGAATAACACGAGTAGACAAAGCCCCGTGACAATAATATAAGTATTGATCATTTTCCCTAAATCTTTTTCGTTTTTCAAACCTAATATTTTATTGAATAAATGCGGTGCAGAAGCAAACGCCCACTGTATAACGATTGCACCTAAAACCATGGCGAAAGAGTTGAAATGTACAGATTCTGGATTAAATACTTTAACTAAGTTTTCATTTTGGTTAGATAAATTATTTGCGATACCAGTAAATGTACTTGTAATACTCCCTTTCCAAAAAATAACGATACCTGAGATAAATACACCAAGACCTGCAATGGCCATAATGACAACTTGTATCGCATCAGTATAAATATCTGCAAGTGCACCACCAACGTACACGTATAGTACGACAATAACGGCTATAAAGACGAGTCCGCTAAAATAAGACATACCAAGTAAATATTCAAAAATCCTTGCGCCTGCAACAAACTGACTGGCTATATAAAAAATATTAAAAAGGAGAATAATGCCAGTACCTACGCGCATAATGTCACTATCGTAGAAATCTCCTAACCAATCTGGGAGGGATAAAGATTTTTGTGTTGTATTTAATTTCCTTACCTTTTTAGCAACCATTAAGACACCCGTGGGCCCACCAATAAACATGGCTAGAAATAACCATAAGTTGTTAAGACCCCATTCATATGACCAACCGGGATAGCCTAAAAAGGTGGCTGCACTTAAGTATGTTGCTGCAAATGATAGTCCCAGCACCCTAGGCCCGATATTGCCGCCACCAGTGGCAAAATCAGCAATATTTTTCATCTTGCGTGAACTCATGTATCCGACAATAACCATGACTATCATAAATAATATGAAGCCTATCCATGTATAAAGAGAAATTTCATCCATTGTTCTTTACTCCTTTATTATTAATTTATATAAGAGTATTCGCTGCACTCTTGTTTTTTGCTGGATGATTTTCCTTTATTGTTTTTTGATCTTTACCGAACATATTTTCACGAAGTGTTGTGCCTTCGTATTCTGTTCTATATAGACCTCTTTTTTGTAATTCAGGGATAACATGATCAACAAACTCTTCAAATGTACCAGGTGAATAACTTTGAGCGATATTAAACCCAGCTGCCCCACCTTCAACTGCCCATGCTTCAAATTTATCAGCGACTTGCTCTTTCGTTCCAATAAATTTAGCTGTGCCATTGCCTAAACCATGATTTTTCACAGCTTCTCTGAGTGTCCATTTATGGTGTGGGTCTTTGGTATACATATTCAGATTGCCTTGCATCGCTTCCGTCTCAATATCTTCTATATACTGGTCTGGGTCGTACTCTGAAAAATCAATACCTGTATGTCCACTTAACAATGATGCGGAACCTTCATAGCTGATATGTTCTGTTAATGCTTCATATTTTTGATAGGCTTCTTCTTCTGTTTCTCCGATAATTGGGAGTACCATAGGAAATACTAAAATATCATCCTTACTTCTGCCATGCTGTTCAGCTCTTGTGTGTATATCATCTACATAGCTTTTCAATGATTCTACTGAGGTATGTTTCGTAAACACCGCTTCTGCATGTTTCGCAGCAAACGTTTTACCTTTTTCTGAAGCGCCTGCTTGAAATAATACAGGTGTTCTTTGCGGTGATGGTTCAACTAAATGAGGACCAGGCACACTAAAGAATTCACCTTCGTGGTTAATTTCATGCACTTTATCAGGGTCTGCATATGTATCAGTATCTTTATCATTAACTACAGAGCCGTCTTCCCAGCTGTCTTCCCAAAGTTTATAAACGACTTGGAGAAATTCATCTGCTCTGTTGTATCTTAAATCTTTTGGTAATCGTTCTTTCAGTCCTAAGTTAATCGCTTCACTTTCTAAATAAGAAGTGACAACATTCCAACCTAAACGACCATTAGTTAAATGATCTAATGTAGATAATTGTCTAGCTAAACTATACGGTTGTGCATATGTAGTAGAGATTGTTGGGGCAAAACCAATATGTTTTGTGACTGCAGCCATAGCAGAAATAATCGGTATAGGATCGTGCGCAGGTAGTTGGACTGCATGCTTAATTGCAGCATCACTCGATTGATTATAAACGCTATATGTTCCTAAAACGTCTGCAATAAATATAGAATCAAACTTACCTTTCTCTAATGTCTGCGCGATATTGATCCAGTAATCTAATTGATTGTGATGTGCACCTTGATCTTTGTCATGTTTCCATAATCCAGATGAATGTGGGGATGGTGAATTTTGAACAAATCCATTAAAATGTATCTGCTTTTTCGGCATATGTTTTTCCTCCTAAATGTAGTTTCGTTGTGCTTAATAGTGACTGTTGAGGAAATTTTAAAATTTAATTTAATATTTTTTGAATTACTTTACTCATTTCCCAAGATGAAAATTCTCAATATATAGAATTTTCAGATAATATATATGCTAGTTAATATAGCGAATATTACATACTTCGTCAACACCAAAATGGTAATTGATATAAGAATAGTCGGATTAAATCGGTAAAATGTTTTTGTTCATTTTTAGGAAATCAAAATTTATCGACATTTGTGTTTGCTACTTACAATGGTATAAAATATAAAAGAGATTATTAAGTCACATATATAAGAATCATGAACAATTGGACGCAATTAGTACGGACATTCACACATTATTAGATTTAAAAATAGAAAGGATACGTATTGAATAATGAATAAATTACAAAAAGATGGTTATTCAAGATATGATTTAATGAAAAGTTTAAATTATGAGGGTATTGAACAGGATTATAATGAAATATTAGCGTACTTTGCTGATCTGCCTGAAGATGATTATGCCCCTAACCTTAATAGATATAGAAGATACTCTAGAGCAATCGTTTTACCTGGCACAGAAGATGTTTTTTGGCTTCCTACAATTGAAAGAAATGGCGTTGATTATTCTGCGTATTTTCAAGGAAAGTTCAATCCAGAACATTCCGGCTCATATAGAGAATTCCACTCTATTGATGAAAATATAAGAAGTAATAAATTGTTGAACGCTATTATTATAGCCAATTATCATGAAACGTTTTGGAACGAAGAGGATAAAATCTTACCGATTCATGTGGGTGTGCATTTCGTTAAATTATATGTAGAAAATGACGGAGATAAAGCTGTTTCCTCACCGAACTGCTTGCACCAAGACGGAGAGCCATTTACTTTTGCTCATTTAATTGAAAGAAAGAATATTGTTGGTGGAACGAATGCTATCGCTGTACCAGAAGCTGCTGGAAATAACCCGGAAGATACAGATGAAAGCAATATAATAGAAGTTTTTGAAATGGAGAACCCTTTAGAATCCTACGGCGTTTACGATCCTAATGTAAGTCATTATGTGAGTCCAGTGGAAAAAGGTTCAGAACAAGGTACAGGTCTTAGATCTGTCATATTAATTGATTACCAACAAACAGTTGTTGCAGATGTCGATGAATAATAAAATCCCCCTACTTGTATAACAGTAGGGGGATTTTAAAGTTCACCCTTCCGGCAATAAGTTAAATCCAAACTAAAAAAGCAATGAAATAAGTGCGATTATAGGCAGCCCGCCTTGTTTCAAAATTATAGATTTTTGACTAGTAATTGCCTTATATACGGCAACTAAAATGATATAAATTAAAATACAAGTAATTAATTCTCTAGGATTATGGGAAAAGAACAGCGCATATACTAACATCACACCAAGAAGTCCATTGTATATACCTTGGTTTTTCATAAGAACCTTTAAATTGGGCTGTTTTAATTCTTCCTGCTTAATATTGAATATTTTACTAGTTCTAAGGGAAGTCGTTTTAATTGTTTGTAATATCATTATATATATAAATTCAATAGCAACTAATAAAACTAAAATTACTGTAACAATACTCATAAATGAATACACCTCTTTTTCAAATGAACTTTCCATATATTAATATCACAACTTTAACTGGAGAGTAATAAATTAAGTGATTTGAATTAACTCTCCTTCAATAACTCCAATTCTTTTATTCAATACTTCTTTTTGGTTATTTAAAACCCCTAAATGTACTTCTAATATTGTTTTTATATCTATTTCATTATCATATAACATACCTGTATTTTTTTTGATTTCTTTTAAACTCATATTCAAATTACTTAAACATTTGATGAATTTTATCATTTCAATATCATCTTTACTATAGAGCCTTTTATTATTAGTGTCTCTTTCTATAAATTTTAATATCTCCTTTTTTTCATAAAATCTTAATTTACTTTTACTTATATCACATATGCTTGCTACTTGATCAATATAAATTTTTTCCAATGTAAGCACATCCCTTCTCTTAAACTAAGGTTTAACTGGTATCTTATTATATAACCACGCAAGAGGAGGAAAAACAATTAAAAAGATTTGATTTTTATAGTTCAAAAGAAATCATTTTATTTAAGCAAGTCAGTTTAAACACTAATTAAAAAACATTAAAACGGAGGATTATTATGCAAAATGAACAAATTGTATTAAACGAAAGACCAGAAGGATTACCTAAAGATGACACTTTTAAATACGAAGCAATCCAAACAGCGGAACCTAGTACGGGTGAAGTACAATTAAAATCTATTTATATTTCTGTGGATCCTTATATGCGTGGAAGAATGAATGATTCAAAAAGTTACGTTAAACCTTACGGAATCGACAAACCAATTGATGGGCATGTTTTAGCGAAAGTTATAAAATCCGAAGTAGAATACTTGGAAGAAGGAGATTATGTTACGGGTGTCTTACCTTGGCAAAGAATAATCACTACTGATGCTAATCAAGTGACTAAAATACCTTCCACAGAAGTTCCTCTACATTTATACTTAAGTATTTTAGGAATGCCAGGTATGACAGCATATACTGGTTTGTTGGAAATAGGTAAACCAAAAGAAGGAGAAACAGTTGTTGTATCTGCTGCTTCAGGCGCTGTGGGGTCTGTAGTAGGACAAATTGCTAAAATAAAAGGTGCAAAAGTAGTTGGCATTGCCGGTGGAAAAGAAAAAACACAATATTTAACAGACACATTAGGCTTTGATGCGGCTGTTGATTATAAAGGTGATGATTTTGAAGCACAACTTGCCGCATCTGTACCAAATGGTATTGATGTATATTACGAAAACGTCGGTGGAAAATTATCAGATGAAGTTTTCAAACATTTAAATACATTTGCACGTGTACCTGTTTGTGGTGCAATCTCAACTTACAATAATACGCAAACTGAAATGGGACCAAGAATTCAGGAAACACTAGTTAAAAGCCAAGCCCTAATGCAAGGTTTTGTAGTAGGACAGTTTGCAGAGCATTTTAAAGAAGCAAGCGAACAACTTGCCAAATGGGTAGCTGAAGATAAAATAAAATCACAAGTAACAATCGATGAAGGTTTTGATCAATTGCCTAATGCATTTAGAAAACTATTTTCTGGTGAAAAATTCGGTAAACAAGTGGTTAAAATATCAGAAGAATAACTTGAGATATCATCTAATATGAAAGTATATGAGATAAAAAACACAATTAGCTTATAATAAAACTCTCACTCATCAAATAAGATGAGTGAGAGTTTTTATTATAAAGTTTTTGGTGAACTGTTTGCTTAAACTGTTGCGTAATCTTTTTTACCAAAGCATGTTACAAGTAATAACATAATTATTGATAGTGGTAACCCAATTAAGATTGGATGTAGACCAAACGGATGACCTAGTATTTGCCATATTACTGCTGAGCCAAGTCCACTCCACATTGCGATGTTACCCGCAAGTTTGGTAGGTTTTTGCCAAAACAGACCGAAAATCACTGGCGCAAGCAATCCTGAAACTGTCATCGCAGTGCCTGTTACCATCAGATTTACTAATTCTGGAATCATAAGTGCTAATACTAAAGAAATAACAGCTACGATTAATACTGAAAGTTTACTATATAATAGCATTTTATGTTGATTATGACTTTTCACATTTGGTTTTATAATATCATTTGCTATAGATGAAGACCCTGCAATAAAGAAGGAATCCGCGCTAGATATTACCGCTGCTAATAAGACGATAATCATTATGAGTACTAATGGAAATGGGAACACTTCTTGTATGACATTATAATAAACTAATGGGGTTTCTGCTATGTCCAAATTCAAACCAAACTTAGCATAGACACCTATAAACACTGTCATTGCGCCTAACGCTACTGCAATAATCATAGAAATACCATAACCATTTCTTGCAGTCTTCAAATCTTTAGCAGCCCAAATACGTTGCCACACATCTTGTCTGATAAATTGATAGAACGCTAATGTTAGCAGATAAATTAAGATTTCATTCGGTGTGATGTTAAGGTAATTTAACATATCGCTTTGATTTTGACTGCTTGCATTGGCTTGAATATCACTCCAACTACCTGAGTAATAGATAACCACAAAGAATAACACAATAACGCCGATTGTAAGTATTGTTCCTTGAACAACGTCTTGCCAAACGACAGCTTTTAAGCCGCCTAGGTAAGTTTTTATAGTCAGTAAGATACATCCTATAATAATACCCGCTGTCATATTTAACCCTATTGTTAAATTCAAAATAGAAGCAATCGCGACAAATTGCATACCTGTCATCGCACAATAAGCAAATAAGAAACTGATAACAGTAGGAATACGTGCTGATTCGCCATAACGAAGCGCAGTATAATCACCGATTGTCACCATATTATGCTTTTCACCTAATAATCTAATACGTTTTAATAAAAAGAATGCAAGTACAATAACAGCAGCCATCATAGTTATATGAATCCACTGTTGTCCCATACCTAATGTATAGCCATTTTCCATATAACCTAACAGTGTCGCGCCACCTACACCTGTACTCACAAATGTCAAAATCAGTGGCCATAGTGTTACCGTTCTGCTTGCCATATTATAGTCATCATAAGTTTTAATTTTTCGTTGTATGTATACAGACATGAGTAATAGAAAAATAAAATAAATAATGATCGTAAATCCTAAAATTAATTGTTCGCTACTATTAAACACTACATTATCCCCTCGTAAATATATTTTTCACAATGCCTTTAGTTTATCGTGACTCCTTACATGAATCAAACTAAATTTTTAGTTTTTATTGATGTCATTAGACTTCCTTAAACAGTTGAATATAAAACGTTATTCCCTCCTCAGAATTTTAAGCTAGCTCGAAGTTAATGTAAACCAATTATTTATTTCGGTTTACATTTGTATAGAAATAGCCTTATTATAAAAAGTAGAAACTATTAAATCCTAATTAAATGAGGAGAATTAATATGAAATTAGCTGAAAACATTTTACAAGGGGAAACATTAACTAAAGATACGTTGCTAAAAATTTATGAAGATCCTAACGTAGACACATTAGATTTATTAAACGAAGCTTATATATTAAGAAAACACTATTACGGCAAAAAAGTTAAATTAAACATGATTTTAAACGCAAAAAGTGGTATTTGTCCTGAAGATTGTGGTTATTGTGGTCAATCTAGGGATATGAAGCAAAAACAGCGGTATAGTTTAGTACCAGAAGAACAAATTGTTAGTGGTGCCAAAGTAGCGCATGAAAACAATATAGGCACTTATTGTATTGTTATGAGCGGCAGAGGTCCAAGTAATAAAGAAATTGACCATATAAGTAGAACTGTAGAAGAAATAAAATCAAATCATCCTCAGTTGAAAGTATGTGCGTGTCTTGGGTTAACCAATGAGGAACAAGCTAAAAAACTCAAAGCAGCTGGTGTTGATAGATATAACCATAATATAAATACGAGCGAAAACTATCACGAAGCAGTTGTAACCACACATACTTATAAGGATAGAACCAATACTTTAGAAATTATGAAAGCAAACAATATTTCACCATGTTCTGGTGTCATTTGTGGTATGGGAGAATCAAATCAGGATATTATTGATATGGCGTTTGCCTTAAAAGAAATCGATGCCGATAGTATTCCTATTAATTTTTTACATCCCATTCAAGGCACAAAGTTCGGGGAAATGGATGAATTGACTCCTATAAAATGCTTAAGACTTATCGCCTTATTTAGACTCGTTAATCCATCTAAAGAAATTAGAATTGCTGGCGGTAGAGAGGTTAATTTACGGTCACTACAACCTTTAGCTTTGAAAGCTGCAAATTCAATATTTGTAGGAGACTATTTAATTACTGGAGGACAGCCTAATCAATTAGACTATAAAATGATTCAAGATTTAGGTTTTGAAATTGACTTTGGATACAATGAATTGAAAGGAAATTGAATGTTCCATTAATCAAATAATTTATCAATTTTGTAGTGAGAAAAGAAGGATTAAGTTTTATTTTCTTGAAAAGGGGGGCTTGGGGCTGAAATCAAAAATATGAAATTTGATTTCAACCCCAATCTATAACTTTAAAATTCTTTAATATATTAACCTCAAATCTGTACGTTAAAATAGACCATGCTACTTCTTAACCAATCAGTTCAATAAGTTTTTACAAAACCTCTAATCAAGACAAAGGTAACACTATATAAAAGAAACCAAAATACTATAACAAAATAATCGTTTTCTCAATTGTTTAAATTTACATTAATATGCTATTATTTTTATGTAATAAAATATGTATAAAAATTAAGGAGGCTAATATGGAAGAATATTTACTGTTATTAGGAGCTGATCAATTCCTTAGAGAACGATCATATGCCGGTGGGAAATCAATAGGAGATTTTCAGATATGGACAGCAATAAAAGATTCGAAGTATAAGTACAATGCTTATTTTGATTTTTGTATTGATGCAGACCCCTTAAGTTATGAGGATATAAAAAATGAAATCGACTATTATAAAACGCAAGGCTATGAACCAAGATCTATAGTTCCTTTAAATGATTGGACACTTAAAGTAGCTAATAAATTAAATAAAGACTACGGGCTGCCTTACCTTAATGATGAAGTCGTAGAAGCATGTAGAAATAAATACCTAATGAAGGGATTGTTTGAAAAAGCTGATATCCCTACTCCAAAGTCGGAACTTTTCGAAACTATTGAACAATTGAAAGAATTGATACAAACATTTGAATTTCCCGTTATTATAAAACCTGTAGATTTTGGTGGTAGTGGCGGCGTTTACTTAGCTCATAATGAAGTAGAATGTAGGGAAGCTTACATGAAATCTCAAAAAGTTATGGCTGCTTATGCTGATTCTTTCAAGGTTTCTAAAAACACATTTTTAATTGAAGCATTTATAGATAGTAACGAAGAAGTATCTGTAGAAGTCTTATGTGGTGAAAATTTCTATGAAGTAATCACTGTCACAGAAAAATATTTATCTCCAAGGCCTTGGTTTACTGAAATGGGACATTTAGTTCCTAGCCACAGATATAAAGATGAGAATATTAAAAAACTAGCAATACAATCATGTAAATCTTTAGGCATTAATCGTGGGGTAGCTCACATAGAAATAAAAATCAAAGACAACAATCTATACGTCATTGAAGCTGCAGCTAGACCGGGTGGAGATGCTATTATGGATTTAGTTGAATCTTCTTACAGCATTAACCCCTATCAACTACATATTTCAATGTATATAAACAACAAACTCAAACCTCCATTCACATTTAGACCAAACAAAACATCAGCAATAGCTTTCATGAAAGCACAAAAAGGAAAAATAACAAATATCAATTTCCCAGATATATCAAAAGATACTGAAATTAAGCGTATTAGTTTATTAAAAAATATCGGTGATATGGTAAGTGATCCTGAAAACTGGAGCAGTCGCGATGGTTTAGTGCAATTTAGCTGGTCTGAGCTACCAACTACTAAAATATATAGACATATAAATAAATCCAATGATTTAGCAAATAAAATTTTTGATAGTAGTGATGATAATAATGAATAATTACTTACTCATTACTGCTTTATATAGATTTATCTGTGGTGGATTAATTCTAGCGATTAACTGGGAATTAGCCAGTCCTGAATCTACAAGTGATTTAGCGATTTCAACTATTCTCTCATTCGTTCCTGCAATATTCACTCCATTTTTAATCAATTTATTTTTTAAAAATTATTCAGGCAGTAACCTTACAAAGTTATCTTTTTTAGGAATATTTTTTATAGTTATCGCTATCACGATGCTTTACCAAAACACGCTACTATTAATACTTTTGAATTTTGTTTTATGGATTGTGTTTTTCCTACTAGAAACAAGTTTAGAATTGTGGTTTTCTGAATTAGTAGCGAATGAAAATGAAGAATTTATTAATAAATATAGTTCTCTTTCAATGACAGTCAATCAAGTCGCTTTAATGATAGGTCCTTTGTTTATTACAGTAATTATGAAATTCATTACTTTATTTTGGATTTTTTTGATATACGGAATAGTCTACCTCTTACTTCACTTAGGAATTAAAAAAGTGAAGTTGATGACACATGAAGTTACCTGTGAAAATACATATGCTTCAAAGGAACCTGTGAAAATAGTTCATTACCTAATCGGCATGCTTATGTGGCCAATATTAGGAACTATCAATTTTATGTTACCTACATTTACAGCATATAAAAATAGAAAGATACATGAAGTAGCATTATTAGATAGTGCCTTAGGCGTTGGTATGGCACTTATTGGTATTTTACTTAGTAAGTATCTGTCTTATAAATGGATGAATATCTTTTTAATTATAAGTATATCAATATCACTTCTATGGTATTACTTCGAGGATACAATAATAATAAAACTGCTATTAATGCTATGCTTTGGTCTATCTTTTGGTGGTGCAAGAATCATATTCAGAAAAATAATCGTAACAGCATACGCGAGTCACACTGTAAAAAGCGTTTATTCCCTGGGAAATGCATTCGGCCTACCCATTCTTTCTGTTTGTATTTACCTAGGTATGTTGAATTTAAATTTTGTTTGGTTACCCTCATTCATTTTATTAACTATATTACTTATTTTACTTAAAACTCAATACAAAAAAGGAGCTCTTTAGATGAAAAATAAAATAGTTAAATTTAAAGACATTTATGATACTGCATATTACTCACAACAAGAAATTGACATAGAGAAAATATTTAATCAACTTTATGGAATGCTCGAACCTATTGACTATGAAGGCATAACATCTACAGATATATTTTTATTACAATTACAAACAATTGAGTTATTAAGTAGTATGGAAAAAGATAGTCATAAGCATGCTTTAACAAATTTAGAGACTTTAAAATCTAATACAATACATGATAATGATGCTTTATCTTTAATAAAAGCATTAGAGCTACAAGCTAATTTTAAATATAAAGAAGCACATTTCATATACAGAAACTTACTCCATAATAATCCAAGAAATAGACTTAGTTTCTTTGCATTACATATGCTTGAGTTTAATCTTGGTTGGCAAAAGCACATGCTCGAAACATCACGTATTGTAGTAAATTCTTTAAAAGATAGTACAGATACTTATTATGGCTATGCTAAGGGAATAGAATCATTTTCATTAGTTGAAAATGGAATATACGAAGAAGCAAAAGACGCAGCTAATATTGCACTTCAAATTAACGGTAAAGATATATATGCAATACATGCTATGTGTCATTATTTTTATGAGACAGGTAAATATAATGAAGGCATAATATGGATGGAAAAAATAAAAGAAAACTGGATTTTTAATAAAGGAATGAGGATACATGTATGGTGGCACTTAGCTGTATTTCACTTATTTAATTTAAATTTAGAAGAAGTCAAAAATATTATGATTAACGAAATAATGTGCAAAAACTACGAAGATGGTTTAGAAGACTTAGATGCAACCGCATTACTTTGGCGATTATATTTATTAGACGAAAAGAACATTGAATTTTATGAAGCTTTAGATAATTGGGATGATTACTTAAAAAACAGCCATTTTATCTTTAATGATTTACACGCCCTAATGGCTTACGCACTAAAAAATGATACTGAAAAAATAGAGTTATGTATCGAAAATGCAAAAGCACGAGAACATAATTTAATTAAGGATGATCATTTAAATTTACTTTATGGTTTTTATTACTTTGCAAAACAGAATTATAAAAATGCCTCTGAAAGATTGAAAACAACACTAAATACAACAAATTTTGGTGGGAGTAACGCTCAAAGAGATGTTATTTCACTGACCTTATTTATTTCCCTCCTAAAATCAAATAGAAATAATGAAGCCAAGATATTACTAGAAACTGATCGAGCATTTAAAAATAGTTCTAAAATGAAAGAAAAGTTAATGAATAAGTTAGGAGATGTTCATTATTAATACTGTACAATTTAGAGATAATATATTCAAAATAACTAGTAATAAAGATAATATTTTAACTATCGAAATAGGTCGCTTAGCCATTATAGAGTATGCTAATAAGAAAAGTGATATAAAGACATTTCTTATTGGTGTTGGAGAAAAATTTAATATCCGAAAAAATGTAACATACTTTATCAAAAAGTTAGTTTCTCCAACTAGTTTTTCACTTTCAAATAACTACGTTATGAAGATAGAAAAAAGTAACAATTTAAAGAAATTATTTTTAGATGTTGATGATTATTATTTTGGATATGAAGATAGATATCATAAAATTTATGAAATTGGAGGTGATTTGTGGGAAACTGGAAAACCTAATGAATCATTACTTAAAGTATATCAAAAATATCCAAACATCTTTAAAGGTAAGGTTATCGACCTAGGTTGTGGAGAAGGTAGAGATACTATATTTCTAGCTCAAAAAAATATTGATATTCTAGGAATAGATATTTCCCACAGTGCTATTGATAAGGCAAAAGAAAAAATTCAAGAATGTGATGGTGAAAAATCAATATTCCATACAGGCAATGTACTTTATTTAAATAATTTTAAAGATGAGACGTTTGATTTA
This sequence comes from Staphylococcus caseorum, assembly GCF_049943195.1. Lineage (NCBI taxonomy): Bacteria > Bacillati > Bacillota > Bacilli > Caryophanales > Staphylococcaceae > Staphylococcus > Staphylococcus caseorum. Next base: position 2,393,363 of record NZ_JBNFUA010000001.1, on the reverse strand, counting down.
GCAATGAATATGGGATGCTTACATATGATAAATAAAAATGAAGATAGATTGTCTCACATAAAAAATGTTAATAGGATCTTAAAATCTGGTGGTTATTTTTTAGTTGATCATTGCAAATCTGAATGGGGAAATGGTTTTCATACTATCGAAGATTATAATCAAGTGAAAGAAAAATTGAAGAACTTTCATGATGAAAATTACATTGATAGAACTATAGTAGTTAATGAACAAAGAGTAAAAATTCCATTAAAAGTAATACCCTACTTAGAAAAATCAGATGATGAATTAATAAATGAAATTACAAGTTGTGGATTTGAAGTTGTGGAAGTTTATGATAATGATACGGAATCTTTTGGAAATTCATCTTTGGTATTATTTAGAAAAAATTTAATATAGTTCATTGAATAATTACAAAAATAAGACTATAAACATCGTATGCAAAGGGCATTTATAGTCTTCAGTAAATTGAAATATATAATTAGTTATTAAATCATATTATTTGTAATATAGTTTAATTAAATTCAAACGATTACTATTCCACTAGTTTTACTTGAATTTTTGTTTTCTTCAATAATTTCAGAAGAATATGAGTTAAATCTTGTTTTACAATTTTTAACTCTCTCTTTCTTATATTTTCATAAGTGCGCAATTACCTATCTTCTCTTTTAAGTATAAAATTCTTCACAAATTTATATTTTTTCTGATCGTATTTCGCGTATGAGTAACTTAGCACACTAAATGCAGCGGCGCCTAGTAAATTCACAAATAAATCTTTCATTGTGTCATGTATACCAACATCAAGATATCCATCATTAACAACATTTTCAACACGATTGCCCGACGCATCTCTACTCTCTATAACGGTTTTCTCAATATTATCAATGTGGTGTACAGTATTGTGCTCATTAGCCATCGTTGCACTATTCACTTTTTGAACAACATGGTCTTTTTGCATATCCATACCCATACTCTGGTCAACAGTATATTCAAAAAACTCCCACATCACACCGATCGTCATAGAAAAACAAAATGTAACGATTGCAAGAAACAATGGATTTAAATTGATTCCTTTCACATTTTTATTAAGTAAAAATACTAGTGAAAATCCAATACCTGCAGCTAAAAATCCATTAATCGAATGGAGCATTGTGTCCCATAACCTGAAATAACTATAAAAATCTCCAAGTTCACCTAAAATTGTGGAACTAAAAATAAACAGTATAATAATAAATTCAAGCAAGTTAGGAATTTCAATTTTTAATAAACGTTCAGTAAGTTGTGGAATGGTAAATAGCACAAGCGTCAAGACAAGAGTGAAAATGACATCCCATCTATGGATAAATATCATTTCATTCATAAGATTTAAAATAACAATTAAGCGTAAAATAACATATATAGTGATTACTTTTTTATTTGCCGTTTTCGTGCTACTCGTAAATATCTTTTTAAAACGATTCATAGACAACATTCTCCAATACTCATAGCGTATAACTTACAACCAATGAAATGATATATAAGGAGGATTTTTCATCACTGTTTTCTCCAATTATATAAATCCTTTTTATCTTCATATCCATAGCTTTGACATCATAATACTTATGTTATTTCTTAGCAAGATTATGTGTCTTTAAAATATTTAACACAGTAGCTGTTAATAAAGTTATCGAGTTTCTTAAACTATAACATTACAAGGGACATAGAAACGAATACGCAAACCTGTTAAATGAATATAGTAACATTCTAAGCGAATTATTTTTAGCGTCATGTTTGATGCATTTCTACATATAAGATACTAAAACTTGAACTATAATCAATAAGAGTATAGTATTCCATTTATGAATTTTCAAAAAAGTACTTAATTTCCTTTTATTAATATTTGAATGTATATTACATGAAAATAATATATAATAGCGATAAATACTTTTAATCACAAGCAATATGGAGGCGATTATAATTCAGAAATTAATTTCAATAGTGGTAACAGTATATAACAAAGAATCTTTTTTAGAAAATTGTATTCAATCCTTAATTAATCTAAATATTGATAAGTCACAAATTGAAGCTATTTTTGTAGATGATGTTTCTACAGATGCTTCGTACGCAATATTAAATCGTTACGCTGAACAATATGAATTTATTCGAGCTATTCAATTAGATGAAAATTCAGGCGGCCCTGCAATCCCACGTAACGTTGGTATGCAAGAAGCCAATGGAGAATATATAACTATACTAGACGCTGACGATTGGTTAGAAGCAGAAGGTTTTCCTAAATTAATTCGTCAGATGCAAACACACCATTCAGATATTGGGTTTGGTCAATGTTACAAACATATGAATAATGAAATAAGAAAAGTAGCTAACTTCGCTTCTTATAAAGAAGATAATGGACTCGTTCCTCATGAAATTTATAATATCTTCAGAGCTGTTGGCCCTTGGGGTAAAGTATTCAAGCGGTCAACTGTTATTGATAATAAGATGAAGTTCAAAAATTTAAAATATGGCGAAGATAAACTATTTTATTCTGAATTAATTAGTAAATCTCAAAGCGCCTCTATGACGCCAGAACCTGTCTATCATGTAAATCGTTATGCTGATAATATTTCATTAATAAAAGCCACTGACATGATTGAAAAATCTCATTTTAATTTAGATGTACTTAAAGAAATAATTCAAATGGAACTACCTGAATATGCTAAGGAGCAAATCTTATGTCGTATTATAGAAATGGATTTTATGTCTCGTTTCTTAGTTACAAAAACATTCTTAAATTCAAATGACAAAGCTTTCTTTTATCAACAATTCAATAAAGTTGAGTCTGTTATCACAGATGCAGGCTACGATATGGAAAAATTATTAATAAATGATAAGTATAAAAATGTTTATAACACATACCATCATAATAAAGAAAACTTTGTAGATTATATTGAATATATGCTTTTTGAAGAAAATACTCACAAATATATTAAAGATCACATGGTTTATTTTAAATATCCTGAAAAATTCAGTAACTTGCTTGAACTTAAGACAAAATGTACTGCCGTATACAATGGTACAAAATTAATTAACAATACATTTTATGATGTCATTGAAGTGTTTAAACAACCTAGTGTATCCATTGATGCAGTAAAATTAGTCAAAATTCAAGATGACCGTTTTAGTAAACAAGTGGATTTCATATTAGAAAATGACTCTATTTATATTAAAACAGACGATTTGAAATTTGAAGCTATTGATTTTAATATTTTAATTCAATATAACGGCTTTGACCAAGTATTAGTTCGTGCAACTTATCCAAATGTTAATGGCCATAGTATATTAAAACGTCAGAATCTTGATATTGAATTTATTTCAGATAAAAAAGACCATGTTTCATCAAATACAAATCATTACCTAATGAATGCGCCTGACCATATTGTTGCGAAACAGGAAATTAACAGATATAAAAATATTGATTTCAATGATCCAATTGACTCAATTGCTAAAGGTCAACTTATTAAAATTAAAGCAACTGGAAAAAGCACTAATCAACTGCCTATATTAATCACAAATGATGATTTCTACATCACAGCTGATAAAGCGTTGGTAACACCAATTAATCTTAATAAGATTGAAGGTTATGTATCTCATATTCCAAAATCAGTAGAAGTTATAAAAAAATGCAAACTATACGAAAGTATTGCTTTTAACAACGAGCCAATTAAAAATTTAAAAGTTGGAGCCACATTAGATATTGTTGATCTTGCATTCACTGACAAACTTACACCGAGATTAAAAACTGCTGATGGCTATTATTTAACAGCAAATGAAAAATTTGTTAATGCTTTAAATTAATTATATTTAAGATGACAAAACGCAATCTCACTATTATTAAGTGGATTGCGTTTATTTTTAGAAGATAGCGAAAGTTTCAGGTAAGATGTTTTCTTAATTTTTACGATTAACAGCATTTATTGCATCAACAAGTGTATATCTAAAAGCGTGTTTTTCCAGTGTAGCGATTGCTTTAATTGTACTCCCTCCAGGAGAAGTTACATCCTCTTTCAATTCAGCTGGATGTTTTTCAGACGCTTGGGCTAATTTTGCAGCACCAATTATCATTTCAGTTATGACTTTATAAGACAACGCCCTATTCATACCATTTAATACAGCCCCATCTGATAAGCCATCAATGAAAACATCGACAATAGCCGGTCCACATCCTGAAAGTGTGCTAAATATATCTAATTCACTTTCGTTCACCTTAACCATATTACCTAAAGGTTTAAAGACAAAATTAATCGTTTCTTCATCAACATATTGATTATGCGCATAACCTAAAATACCTTGATTTATTTCGACAACAGTATTAGGTAATAAACTAACAATAGGTTGTGCTTGCGGTAAAATACCTTCCATGCCTTCGATAGAAAGCGATGGTACGACAGAAACGATAACCGTATTTTCACTCATTACATCACTCAATTTTTCCAAAATTCCTCTAGCGTCACTCTCGTTAACCATTAAAATAATCATGTCACTTTGCTCTAAGTCATTATATGTGTCGATTACATTAGCATTGACACGCTCTGCAAGTACTTTAGCTTTATTGCTTTTACCAGATTTGATATAAATATTATTCATATTTAAGTGATTTGATTTATAAAACCCTTTTACCATCGCTGAGCCCATACTGCCTGCACCAATAATTCCTATTTTCATATTTAAACGCCCCTTTTAAATGCTTAGTATTTAAAACCCTTGTTTTCGTCGTATTTTTAATTTATTAAATGAAAATTCACTCAAGAACGTTGAAGCAATCAGTATTATTCCTCCAATTATTTGTAACATCGTAAATTGTTCACGTAAAATAAGGCCCGATATAAAAATTGCAACTAATGGATCGATATAGCTTAATAATGCAATATTTTGACCGTTTAATTTTTCCATACCAGAAAAGAATAACCAAAAACCAATACCAGTATTAACAACGCCTAAAATAAGAATGAACGGTATCGCAGAAATTTGTGTATGAATTTCAAATCCACCACCAACGCCAAAGACGAAAGGAAGCAAAATCAAAGCTGTTATGCCTAATTGAAAAATAGTTAAATCCATACGGCTACCCTGTTTAATAAACTTATTAGTAAGCATTAAACAGGCGTAACAACTCCCCGCAAGCATACTAATTAGAATTCCTAACACATCATTTGATCCAGGCTGTAGAAAACCATTACTTAAAATAAATATCAAGCCTATAAGTGAAGCGATAATACATAACACACTTTTTTTACTCAATGCTTCTTTTAAAATGAATGGAGATAGCAGTAATACAATAATCGGACCAAAATAATAGCCTAAAGTTGCATTTGCAATACTCGTATATTGATATGATTGAAATAAAAATACCCAGTTACCTGCTAATGCAAAACTAGAAATAATGATGAGCCATTTATAATGCTTCAAAAAAGTAAAATTTAGTCTTTGCTTACGCATAATGTAAAACAATAATAAAAAACTACAACCAATAAAACTGCTAAGCATCGCTATTTCTATGGAAGTTAAATTTATTTGTTTAATGATAAGGCCTATCGTTCCAAAGATGACCATTGATGCTATGAACTGGATTAATGCTTTCATCGTTGCATCCTTTTCAATACGTTTAATTTCTTAGACAAATTATCACTCCTTCATTAACTAAATGTTAGCAAGGTATTGTGCTTTATGGAATAAGCGCTTAGTATAATGAGTATAAACTAGGAGTTAAAAGAGGCGATTGTATGGAAATAGATTATATAGAAGATTTGTTTTCTGTAGTTGAAGCTAAAAGTTATAACAAAGCTGCACTTGAAAGAAATATAAGTACACCCGGCATTAAGAAAAGAATTGCTCAAATAGAACAATATTTTGGTTATAAAATATTCGATGCAACCCCTAGAGGCGTCAGTTTAACGAATGAAGGTTTAAAGCTATATGAAGGACTTAAATCAGTAAAACAGCAAATTGATTATTTAAAAAATCATGATACTGAAGTTTTAAAAGTAGGTATTATTTCAAATTTTCCATTAGACAAATTGCATAAAATGAACAATCAAAATGAACGCATCAGATTGTTTCCCGCCAACAGCACCGAGGAATTAGTAAATAAGCTTCAACAACATAAATTAGACTTGGTCATAGGAGAACAAATTGAGTTACAAGAAGGTGTTTATTATGAATATTGGTTTGAAGAGCCCTATGAAATTGTATTCTCTAAGCAGCACGCATTAAATGAAATAACTCATATTGATGAAGAAGTCTTAGCTCAACAACATTACTATTTATTAGAACCACCAGGTGATACATTTGATTTTAAAAATAATAATATTAATCCACAAAAAATGGATTTATCCTACGTCAAAGATAGAGAATCCATTTTAAATTTTATAGCTACAAGTGAAAGTGTAGCCATCTGTCCGCAGTCATATATGGAAAAGGTGAACAGTGATATGTATACGCACATTAAACTTCCAAATGCCTTGCGAACGATAGGTATTTACGCAAGAAAGGAAAAGCACATAAATAATTTTCACAGTATCTTAAAAGAACACACAAAATAAGACTGTAGACAAAGTCTCCGACTTTGTTGGCATTTTTTTATGCACGCTTTCCGCGGGCACTGCCTTAGCCTGTAGTCTTCGGCTAGTGCTATTCCCGCAGGAGTCGGCATAAATCACTGCTCATATTACACAAAAAATATTATAATATATAAATTAAACAGTGGTGGTCTTTATTATGTTGAATAAATCAATTGATAGAAGAGATCAATATGAAATGATTTCTATCTCTGAATTAGTTCCTAATAATCATTTATTACGTAAGGTCGATTCGATATTAGATTTAAATTTTGTATATGAACTTGCGGAGGAGATATTGTCTTGATAATATTTTGACATAAAAGAAACCCCTAAAAGTTAGATTTTTAAGTCCAACTTTTGGGGTTCACATCAGTGAAGGGTTTGTCTACATTCTGAGACTGTAGGTAAAGCATTTATTTAACTAATGAGTATGAGCTTGAGGGTCAATTTCACAACTTCCCCCTGAACCATAATTATTAAGTTCTCTATTACCAGTGATAACTAATACATATAAAGTATATAGTGCTATTACTCCAGCAACAACTGCACCAAATGCACCAGCTAATAATGTAGCACCAATCATACCACCACTACCTGAGCTTGCTACTGCTAAAACACCTACAATAAATACAATAGTTGCCACCATCGCTATGAAACCACTGATATGCGAAACGATTGCAAGAACCATCGTACGATTTGTATCATGTAAACGTCTGGCCATAACGGTAAATGAAGGAATAATAATTGCAATTGCGAATACACTGCTTAGTAAACCTGCTGATACTATTCCTAAAAGCGAAGATATTACGAAGTTAATCCAAAAAGGATGCCAAAAGTTAGGACGAGTAGATCTGCCATTAATGTCCAAAAAACGCGTCCAAAATTCTTTATAACTTTGAATAACTTGATTTTGTGAATTGTTCATATAATTTCTCCTTTAGTTTAATAGTAATAGTATACGAAACTAAAGATGCATATAGCAAATAGCTTTTAAAAAAGATGTATTAAATCCTTAATTTCAATTTCAAAATAAGTTTTATTCACTTTTTATTTATATGTAAAATACAGAATATTTCTGCTATTGATCAAATAGCTATTTCGATGTCATATTTCAAAATAAAATTTTATAAAATCAAAAAAGAACTGTACATCATAAATGACATACAGTTCCTATTATCTTAAATCTAATCAGACGATTTTTGTTTTTCACTTTGACCAACCATGAAAAATCTTCCTTGAAGATCAATCATTTAGAACCACAGGTCTGCGAGCAGTTCCATCGATTGTTTTCTTTTTTCTGGATCATACGTATAAGTCACAGTGATAAGTTCATCTGCCCCGGTCTCTTCCGTGAATGCTTCTAATTTATTACGGACTGTTTCAGGTGAACCAACCGCTTTAATACTGAACATTGATTCCATCATTTTTCTTTGTTCTTCTGAACCTAATTCTTCAGGATCAACAGGTGGCTGTAGCTTACGGCGCTGACCAGTATGCATGTCTCTCATCATTTGAATCGTCGTTGTCCAAATTTTTTCTGCTTCTTCGTCAGTTGGTGCCACAATGACATTAATTCCCGCCATGACATACGGCTCATCAATCTGTGAAGTTGGCGCATCTGTCTTGAACGTAGAACGATACATGTCAATTTTTTGTTTATAGTCATCAGGTGCAAAATGTGTCGCAATAGAATACGGCAGTCCAAGCTGTCCAGCAATAGATGCACCATTTATACTTGAGCCCAATACCCAAATTGGTATATGCGTACCTGTACCTACTGTCGAAGTCACAGGAACACTGTTACCGAGACCTTCATCACTGAACCAGCCCATGAGGTCAAAAATAGAATTTGCAAAAGTCTGTGCATCACTATCAGAACGTGTAATGAGTTGAGATGTCTTTTGATCAGTGCCAGGCGCTCTTCCAAGTCCAAGGTCAATTCTACCTGGATAAAGTTGGGCAGTCGTGCCGAAATTTTCAGCTAACTGCAATGGTGAATGGTTTGGCAACATAATACCGCCCGAGCCTACACGAATATTTTCTGTTCGTGCTGCTGCCATCGCAATCAGTTGTGATGTAGCACTGGATGCAAGATTTTTTGTATTATGATGCTCAGCAAACCAAAGTCTTTTGAACCCAAGATGATCTACAAGCTCTGCATTATCCATAGATGCTTCAAGTGCTTCTTTGACTGTCTGATTTTCCGAAATGCCTACAAGTTCGAGGACACTTAATGGTATATGTTTTGTCATTTAATTAGTACTCCTTTATAAACCTTATTGAATATGGATGGTTTTATAATTTGATATAACGCCTACACTTTTATACTTAAAACGTATATGGGCATCACACAATTAAAAAAATCCTCTGCTTATTCCATCATAAAACACCAGGCGATATAAAGATAATTTACTGTTTATGGCGTGTGAATATTCAATGCAACGATGTAAATAGCATTCTTTATTATTAAAATTAAAGGGGTTCTGTTATTTAATTATTTCTCGGGAAATAAAAAAGATGAGAACACTACTTTTCACAGTGTTTTCATCTTTTTAAATTTTATAATTCACTAATAAAATCTCAGTTTATTTTACTTCGTAATAGCTTTCTCCAAGTATGTTCGAGATAGTGTATTTCGATTTGTCCAAGTCTTTCTCTATGAAATTTGGAACATCCTTTTCTTCGATATCGTACATTACTTCAATTTCTTTGGAAAATAAACTTGATTGTTCATTTAAATATAATGATAATTTTGGCAATCGATTTGGCTCTATAGTTATAGAAGTATCTAATTTTTCTAATGCATCTATATATGTTTCTAATGAGCGAGCCCCTACAATTTTTGTTCCTTGGTTATCTTTATTAACGATTACTATTGTTGGGAATCCACGTACGCCCAATTGACTCACTAAATTAAAATCTTCCGCAAGTAGATTTTGTCCTATGTCGCTGTCTGCGATGTTTAAAATTGAGTCAACATCTATGGTATTGTCACCTTTATATAAATCTTCAACAATATGCTTAAGCACTGCTTTATCTGAAATATTTTTATTAAAAACAAAAACAGCTTCTCTAACTAATCTCGTAAATTTAATTGCAGCTGTAGGTGAATCTACATGTTGAATTGCTTTATAGAGTCTAGATGCAGGAAATGAAGATTGAACAGGATCTATTTCCATTATTGTGCCATCAATAGGCATGCGTGAATAATTCCCTACTTCTTGCCAGTGTGGGGTAACATCTGCAGGCTTGTAGATACCATTCGCTGGATCTATCGGGCCGTCTCCCCATGCTTCTAATAATCCCCCCATAACCATTTGGAAATTAAATAAATGACCATATTGTACAAGTAATTTATTTAGAGTTGGTTCAAATGCCCAGCAGTGTGAACACATAGGATCTGTTACATAATACAAAGTTAAATTCGGTGCGCTCACATCAAAATTTATCGTTTCAATTTCATTTTCCTCACTTGGTTTACATATACCAGAATACATATCACATACCATGTTTTTTTCCATTGAGATAACCTCCAAAGTTTAAATATAACTAATATAGCTTTATAATAAGTATTCATAGCGATAATAAGTACCAACAAAGATATATTAATGTTGGATATTCAACACTAATGACAAAGTGTTGGGAGAAAATGAGGGAGTCGAATGCTAAAATCAAAATCAGACTTACGAGTTATTAAAACCAGAAAGTCAATTATGCAAGCATTTATTAAGCTTTCAGATGAAAAAGATTTTAAAAATATAACTGTAAAAGATATTACGGAAGAAGCACTCATTAATAGAGCTACGTTCTATTATCACTTTAGTGATATTTACGATTTACTAGATAAAGTCCTTGCCGAAGAATTATTGATTAATTTGAACTACGCCAATTATGAACAACGTCAATTAGATGAGGCTACTATTTCTAATATTTTTAAAACAATCGCAGAGTTTCAATTATCGTTAAATAGAAGATGTCATAGGAGTTATCCTGAAACAATCGGCAACATTATACAAGAACACGTTGAAAGAGTACTTTATAAATTGTTGCTAGAGGTGAATTTCGAGGATGACGATACACGACACTTAGCTGCAACGATGCTAAGTGCAAGTATATATCGAGCTTCTGAAAAATGGTGTCAAAGTTATAGCGATATCCCTGCTGAAACATATATCAATCGTGTAATTCCGTTCATTCTTTCTGGATTAATATCTCGTGACAAAGAATAAATGAAACGAGGCGCTTTAGATGGAAATTATAATTATTATATTACAAATTATTTTAGGCATATTTTTCATAATGACAGGTTCTAAAATATTATCCGGAGCCATGAAAGCTGATTTTTCGCGACTTGGTTACCCGCCCATTTTCAATCAAATCACTGGCATATTTGAGTTGCTTGGTGGTTTAGCAATGCTTGTCGGCATTTTCTATGGCATGCTCGCTTTCTTAGCCAGCATATTACTCGGTGCGACAATGTTAGTAGGCGCGTTATCTCTCGTCTTTTTAGGAAACGATCCTATTAAGAAGGCAATGCCAGCAACCGTATTATTTATCTTAAATTTAATCATATTTATCTACTATGTATCATCAGGACTTCTATAATAAATATTGAAAGACAATAACCCCCTTAACGCGTTTATATACAAAACCTTAAGAGGGTTTTTCTTATTTTAATCAGTCTCCCTTATTCATAATAATTAGTATTTTATTAAGCAAATGTTATCCTCTCGTTGCCATTTCCCACTATTTAATTGCGTTAATTATAACCACAATACTAATTAGATTATAATGAGTACAATTATTATTCTATAATTATTTAAAAAGGAGGCTAATATGACTAACGGATCAGAAGTTTTAATATGGAAACAGAATAAAGTCGCTAAGAAACTTATCGAAGCGCATGCCACTTCGCCCGAACATGCTAGGACTTACGAAAGTTTAAATATTAAATACAATAGGACGTTTAAAAACTTATTAAAAAAAGAAGTGATTAAAAAACTGGTGATAAATACTACCTTGATATAGCAGCATGGGATAAATTCAGAAAATCATTTAAAAGACTATTTCTACTTTAAAAACATAGTTAAATTAAAAGGTTTGTTTCCTAAAAATATAAAAAACAAACCTTTTAAACTATATAATATAACTTTTGATTAAGCACTTTGTCGTCTTCTTATGTGCTTTTCACTTTTAATCCACGGTAACGATTAAGCGTTGCACAGAATTCCTGCTTTCTCGGTAAAGCTAAATTTCCTGGATGTCCATGAAATGGTGAGAGTGCATCTAAGCCGTTTTGCTCTATAAAATCATAGAGCTTGTCAGCCGCTTGAGCTAAAGTGTCTTGCTCATTTAATAGATGGTTCTGGTAATAATCAATCATGTCCGCTAAACACTGTGTTTGGCTGTTATCTACCAACTGTTCCAAACCTGATATATCAATAAGTTCCTTACCATATAAAATGGAATACCGTCCTTTGACTTTAAAACGATTTTCTTTTCCTTTTTTAGAAAAACTAGATTTTAACGGAATTCGCGTAGGAATGTCACCGAATTTTTTATCTATGTTCATGCTTTTAATACTATCGTTTGACGCCGCAATGGATTTAGCTTGTGCTGTTACATCGTTCAATACATACTCATCCATCATCAACACTTGATCTGCCGCCTCAAAATAATCCCCCGAGCCACCCACAATTAAAATTGTAGAAACATCATAATCTTTATAAAGTGATGTTACCTTACTCGCAAATGGTGTGATAGGTTCTTTCTCAGGCGCAATCAGCTGTTGCATACGACTATCTCGAATCATGAAGTTTGTTGCAGAAGTGTCCTCGTCAATCAGCAATAACGATGTATTTGCTTCTAATGCTTCCATCACATTCGTTGCTTGTGACGTACTACCGCTCGCATTTTCAGTCGAGAATTGTTGTGTATCCTTATTTCCCGGTAAATTATTTATAAAAGGACTGATGTTCACCTTTTCTATATTTCGTCCATCTTCTGCACGTATTTTCATAGCATCATGACAAGTAATTACATATTCTCTACCGTCACTTGCAATATGGTTATAGACACCACGTTCTAATGCTTCAAGTATCGTTGACTTACCATGAAAACCGCCGCCTACGATTAAAGTAATCCCTTTCGGAACGCCCATGCCAGTGATGTTTTTTCCACTCGGTAAAGACAATTCGACTTCTACATTTTTCGGACTATTAAACGCTACAGCACCCGATAATTGTTTATCAGAAACCCCACTTTTACGTGGCAATATAGAACCATTTGCCACAAATGATACAAGCTGTCTTCGGTCGAGTTCTTCACGAATAAACGCTTGGTCCAACATTAATGTAACTTGTGTCTTTAATGCAGCTTGATCAATATTTTTATAAAGTAATGCGTGCTCTACAATTTCTGGTAACGTGTCAGTTAATATATTTGCTGCAACTTTTCCTAAAATTTTTCTACCTGTGGCTGGCAAACTAATTTCAAGTCTCACTTCAATGTCCTGTTTATTGATCACAACAGCAGTTCGCTCTAAAATCTCTTGACCACAACGATCAATAAAAATATTGCTAGCACTTTTTGCGTGTTTATCGCTATGTTTCAACGATTCTATGTTTTCTTTAAACGCTCGAGTCAGAAAGTCAGATACTGCAATAATTTTATTTTTTGAATCTAGCATATCGTCCGGAATATTTGCTGTTTCACGATTCATGATAACCCTCATTTTTGAAGGTGGCGCATACGGGTCCACTTGCGCATGATCAATCGCAAAACGGAACTGCTTAAATTGATACACTCCCTTTAGGCGCTTATATGCACCATACTTCTGTCCATCTAATGATCTTAATAACTGCGCGAATTCTGTAGCTTGTTTCAATAGCGTACCTCCTCAAGTGATTCTTCTTGTTTCATTTTTTATTATAATACTTTAGACGCTCTTTCTAATATTTACCCAGTATAAAACATTAGATTAACTGTGTACAATATTTATTTTTTGTAGTAACACTATCTCTGACAATAAAACCCGCAAAGCAGCGTAGCAACATCAAAATATATGTATGATTACTCTATTCCCAAATATGATTGAATTAAATATATTTCTAAATTGCGTGATTTATATAGGTAGCGCTATGTATTAATAGTTTTATTTATTTTATGGCAAAGCATATTTACTAATTCTTTATTTTTTAAAAATAATACACAAACATACTAGTGAGATAATTAATAAGTACGTATTTATCTATCTAGGGGGATTTTATGTTTAACAATATGAAAAGAAACACAATTTATTCTATTAGAAAAAGTATGATGGGAACTGCTTCAGTTACAATTGGGACATGTCTATTACTTGGGATGAGTAATCAAGCTTCCGCCGCTGATCATAGTCAAATTAAAAATGATACTGAAACTACAACTGCTCAAGATCAAACTAGTAGTCAGAATCATACATTAGAATCATCATCTAAATCAACGTCTACAGATAATCATAATTCGAACAATAATCAAGCAACAAATATACATAATCATAATGAAGGCACTACAGAAGAAACTACCGACGAAAATGACATAAAGAAAGAAAATCAGTCACCAAGCACACAGAGTGCATTAAATGATGCTTCAGACACACAAAAACCTGAACAACCGACTGAAAGTGATGCTAATGAAGAACAAACTATTGATAACAACACTAAAGATTCAAGGGAATCATTAACAAGAAAGGATTCAAATAAAGAAAAAATTACAGAACAGAATACACAAAAATCTCAACAACAAGAGCTTCTTAAAGAAGAAGATAAGCAAAATGATTCAAATGTGGAAAATTCAAAATCTGATCAACTACCAAACCCTTCATCTAGTGACGCTACACAAGAACAAGTTCAAAATGACGCTGAATCCAAGCAAACTATAGCGCAAACAAAGGATTCAAATACATCAACAGCTCATTCAAAGATGCCATTAAATGAATCAGATGCAACAACAGATAATTCGAACACTCCAAATGAATCAGACGAATCCACAAAAAATTCAAATGCTTCACCAGATAATGCAAACGCAACAGCACAGAAGCAACATGACTCAACAAACAAATCGCTCAACAAAACAGAGCATAATATAAACCCACCACATAAAATAGAAGACGCATCATCGGCATCGCAATCCGCTTCAGAACCATTGAACAATAATTATATTCATAGTGATGCTATTTCATCTAACAGCACATCTACTAAAGACTTAGAAAATTTAACCAATGCAGAACGCACAACACTTTTAAAAGCGATTCAACACAATACCCAAAAACAAGACAAACAGCCAAAAGCAGTCTTACAAATGGCATCTGCTCAAAATCCAACAATTAGAAATACACGTAACGCTTCTAAAGATTCAACATCACTCAACATTAATCACACAGGCCGTTATGATAGCGGTGCTGGCTTTGATAAAGGTGGTACAGAAATTGTAAAATATAACCCTAAAAATGGTTACGCCTATTCAATAAATGGAGATAAAGAAGCATTAGATATTTTAGATATTAAAAACACTAAAAACGAAGAAATTCAGCTCGTAAATCGAATTTATCTACAAGATGCTGGTATTGAAGCAGGCGACCTAACTAGTGTAGCTGTTCATCCTGATGGTAACTATATTGCCCTTTCTGCACCTGCCAAAGATAAAACAAAACCCGGTCACGTGGTCTTCTATAGTGATACAGGAAAATACTTAAATGATTTGACGGTAGGTAGTCTACCCGACATGGTAACTTTCACAAAAGATGGTTCTCGTTTACTTGTAGCCAATGAAAGCGAACCTTCTGACGATTACAAAGTGAATCCAGAAGGTTCTGTGTCAATTATCGACACATCAGGTGCACCAACCGAATTAAACAACTCACACGTTCGCACTACTTCACTAACACAAGATTATATGAATGAATCTATTCGTGAATTAGGTCCTAATAAATCTCAAGCTTATCTAAATTTAGAGCCAGAGTATATCGTGACCGATGAAAGTGGAAAATATGCCTATGTGACGATTCAAGAATCAAATGCTATTGCTAAGCTAGATATTGAAAAAGGTGAATTCGTACAAGTCCAAGGATTACCCTATAAAGATCATTCCTTACCTGAAAATGCTATTGATCCTTCAGACAAAGATGGTAAAAAAGAATTACGACCTGTACCAGTACTCGGCATGTTACAACCAGATGGTATTGATTCATATGAATATAATGGAGAAACATATTTATTAATAGCCAATGAAGGTGATTCACAAGATTATGAGGGCTATTCAGAGGAAGTCCGTGTCAAAGATATTAAAGATGATATTGAATTAGACGCTAAATACTATGAAGGTTATACGCAAGAAGAATTAGATGCACTTGTGGCTAACGGGCTATTTGATGATGATCAATTAGGCAGATTAAAAGTGACAACTTCTCACAAATTCAGAGATGAAAATGGAAAATATAATGCACTCGTAACGTTCAGTGGTCGTTCATTTTCAATATTAAAAGGTTCTGACCTATCTATGGTTTACGACAGTGGCAATGATATTGAACAGCGTATCAAAGATATTTTACCAGAACGCTTTAATGCTAATTATGAAGATTTTAATGAACTAGAAGTAGATGGTAGAAGTGACGATAAAGGTCCTGAAGTCGAGTCTATAGAAGTTGGTACTGTCGGCAATCAAACATACGCATTCGTCGGCTTAGAACGTGTAGGAGGCATCATGATATATAATATTACGAATCCTACTGCTCCTGCATTCACGCAATACCTTTATGATGAACAAAATAAAGATATCTCACCTGAGGGTATTACTTTTGTCTCTGCAGAAGCCAGCCCGACAGGCAAAGCAATGTTAATCGTATCCTTTGAATTGTCAGGCACTACATCTACATTTGAGTTAAATCAGATTAGTGGAACTGAACAAGTACCACCTAACGATCAAGACAACACTGAAAATGAACATCCATCTGCAAACAGTGATTATGGTGAAGATAATGATACGATTGATTTAAATGACGAAAATCCTGAAATTGAACATCATTCAGAAGGTCCTCTTGTCGACCAAAATGCAGTTATTGAGAACCCTGACGCATTAATTTCAGAAAATCCATCAAATACTCAAAATGACTCGACTCAGTTAAATAACAACTCGACAGTTAAATCAGCTAGTCTTTCTACAGCACCTAGCGCTGCACAATATCATAATACGATGAAAAATCAAAAATCAGTTTCACAATCAGAACAGCCTATACATCAGCTAGCTACAGAAACACATAACCAAAGTTATCATCAATATAATACAAATATTAATAAAACAGGTACAACAAACACTAAAATTGATAAAGAAGACATTCATCTCGATAAGCAAAACACGACAAATGCGCATGGTCATTCAACTGAAACACAACAATTACCAAACACAGGTCAAAGCCAAAGCCAAGTACCACTATGGTCATCATTAGTTTTAGGCGTTTGTCTACTATTGCTTGGCAGAAAACAAAAAGAGAAATAAATAATATTCACCTATCGCAAAATAATTAAATACCAAAATAGGAAGCATTATAATCAAATGCTTCCTATTTTGATTTATTGTTGTTTACTTATCTCCCATTGATAAGGGTCTGGTAAATTTCTCCAATCTTGCTCTATTTCATGACGATTTAATAAACATGCATCGAGTTCACGTTCAATTTTTTCAGTATCTAAATCCGTTCCGATAATGACAAATTGTGTATTTCGGTCACCATATTCAATATCCCACGTTTCTGCAATATCTGTTCTTTCATGCAAAATCTGTCTTTGTTGTTCTGATGACATCGCAGCTACCCAATAGGTCACTGGACTAATGTTACAAGATGACCCAGCTTGTGATAATAAACAAGCAACTTCATTATATTGCGCGAGCCACACGATACCTTTGGAACGAACGATGTTATCCGACATATTTTCTAACCATGTATTAAAACGTTCCGCGTGAAACGGTAATCTTCTTGAATAAACAAAGGAACTTATACCGTATTCTTCAGTTTCTGGTGTATGTGTCGCATGGCCACCTTCAGTTAATTCTTTAATCCATCCTGCAGAATCACTCGCTTTTTCAAAATCAAAGCGCCCCGTATTTAAAATTTCGTTTAATTCTACTTCTGCATTCACTGTTTTAATTAATTTCGCTTCAGGTTGTAACTGTCTCAGTACATTTTCAAGTTTCTGTAATTCATCGTCAGTAACTAAATCTATTTTATTCAATGCTAGGACATCACAGAATTCGACCTGATCGATTAGTAAATCTGCAAGCGTGCGTTCATCCGTAACATCAGCACCTTGGTCTCGATCGACTAATAAATCTTCCGAGTTAATATCATTGGTGAATCGATTCGCGTCTACTACTGTCACCATTGTGTCTAATTGGCATATTGACGTTAAATCAATGTCGAGTTCGTCATCTATGTATGAAAATGTTTGGGCAACTGGTACAGGTTCTGAAATACCTGTTGATTCAATAACAATGTAATCTATATTTCCTTTGTGTACGAGCCGTTCTACTTCTTTTAATAAATCATCTCTCAATGTACAACAGATACAGCCATTCGATAATTCAACTAGTTTCTCATCAGTTCTGGATAAGCCGCCACCTTCTGCAACTAAATCTTTATCAATATTGACTTCACTCATATCATTTACAATAACTGCTATTTTACGTCCCTCTCGATTTTTTAAAATGTGATTGAGCAACGTAGTCTTCCCTGAACCTAAATAGCCACTTAAAACAGTTACCGGAATTTTACTCATTAGATTAACTCCCTTTTTATAAATCGTAATAATTACGTTTTATAATGTAACGTGAATTATAAGTAAAGTCAATATTATATTTTTAGACGTGTTAATCACTCTATCTTGGAAAAGATTTTCGACAACTTATTGGGTATAATAAATATTAAGCATACTTATTTATGATATAAGGGGGGTTTTTATGAAATTTAAATATATAGCTACTGGTATTATTGTAGCTTCTATTGGTCTATCGGCTTGTGATATCAACATTAATACAGGATCTGGTGGAGATTCTAATGACTCAAACAAACAAGATCAAAACAGTAGTAATAATAGCAACGATGAAAACGAAAACCAAAATGATAATTCATCATCTGACAGTAACAACAATGATGAAAATACAAATTCACCTGAACACTATGCCAAAGTATGGATTTCTGTACTTGAAGATAATGGCGGCAATGTAGATCCTTCAAGTACTGAAATCACGCATGCAGATGTTTCGGGTGAGGTCTTAAATCCATATAACAAGAGTGCTTCCGCGACATTCCCAAATGGCACGCAAGCATTATACGGTACACCAACTGCTGCGGGACAAGTTATTTATAAAGACAATCATGATGGTACAGTAGATGTTTATGATGTGCCTAGTCATTTCCAAGATAAACGTTGGGACGAAGATGATTATTCGCAAAATGAATCTACACGCATACTTAATAATCCTAAAACTGTAAAACTAAAAGATTTTTCTCAAAGTGAAATAGATAATTGGACACCTGTCATTTCTGAATCTAATGATTCTAATGATAGTAGCGAAAGTAGTGATGATAGTACTGGCGAAGTAACACGAGAAAATGTAATAGATAAGGTTGAGTCATACGAGGGTCAAAGTTTAGACACTTCTCAATATACGTACAAAGAGCCTGAACAAAGTAATAATGGGGATTGGGGCTTCTCCTTTACTGATAAAGATGATAACTTAGCTGGCTCCTACATTGTTGATCAAGACGGTAATGTAACGAAATATGATGAAGATGGAGAACCAGAATAAAAGTATAAAATTAAAAGCGCTGACAACGTTACATTTTGTTGTCAGCACTTTTACGATTTATTTAGCATCTTAGTTATTTGTTACAATCGTAGCATTATAAATCTGTTAACTGTTCCATTTATTGTTAAATTTTTCACTCTAAACTAATATTTTTCCTTCTTTTTTCGCAATATGCTTAACCGCTTCGGCGACTTGGTGAGCGACGTTTTTATCTAGCGCATTGGGAATGATTAAATCTGCTGCTAACTGATCTTCTCTTATTGAGCCAGCAATTGCTTTAGCCGCCGTTATTTTCATTTCTGTAGTAATATCACTTGATTGTGCATCTAACACGCCTCTAAATATTCCAGGAAACGCTAATAAATTATTGATTTGATTAGGATAGTCCGAACGTCCTGTGCCAATGATGGTAGCTCCAGCTTCTATTGCTTCTTCTGGATATATTTCTGGGGTAGGATTGGCTAATGCAAAAACAACTGGGTTATCATTCATTGACTGTACATGATCTTTTGTTAACGCTTTGGGACCTGATACACCAATAAATACATCTGCATTTTGAATGACATCATCCAATGTGCCTCTAGATTCTTCAGGATTTGTATATGTTGCAATGTCTTGTTGAGCGCCGTTCATCCACGTTTCTGATTTATTTAAGACACCTTCTAGACTGACCAGCGTAATATTATTATATCCTGCTTCTAATAATAACTTAGCAATCGCAATACCTGCAGAGCCTGCACCATTAATAATGATTTTTGTAGAATAGTTTTCTTTTCGAACAAATTTAAGTGCATTGATTAATGCTGCAAGCACAACTATTGCCGTTCCATGTTGATCATCATGAAATACTGGAATATCAAGTTCTTCAATTAATCTTTTCTCAATTTCAAAACAACGTGGTGCAGATATATCTTCTAGATTAATTCCAGAAAAATTAGGTTCTAACGCTTTTATAATAGATATAATTTCTTCAGTATCTTTTGTATTTAATGAAATTGGAAATGCATCTACATTTGCCAGTTTTTTAAATAAAATACTTTTCCCTTCCATAACTGGTATAGCCGCTTTGGGTCCAATATCACCTAGTCCAAGTACAGCCGTACCATCCGTAACTACAGCAATCATATTACCTCGCGCTGTTAATGAATTTACTTTTGATTCATCTTCTGTAATCGCCTTACATACTTCAGATACACCAGGCGTGTATACGACACTCAAATCCTGTTCATCCTTAACCTCTACTTTACTCGTAATTTCTATTTTTCCTGAACGTTCATGGTGTAAACTGATTGAATCTGTAGTTTCATTTCTTACTGACATATTTATTACCCCTTATTTAGTATTGTGATTTAACTTAGCATTTTCAACAAAAATGTTGCCATGATGACTGTTGATACGCCGCCTATTCTGGTAGCAACTTGTGCAAATGGCATAAGTGCCATACGTTTAGATGCTGACAATATAGCTACATCTCCTGTACCACCTAAGCCACTATGACATCCCGTCACGATAGCGGCATCTACTGGATACATTTTCATCAATTTACCTACAAAATAACCAGAAAGAATCATGGTTAATACGACTGATGCACATATGACAACATATGCTGGTGTAACAATTTTAACGACATCTTCTAAAGGTATGTACAACATTCCAAGACCTACCATTAATGGCCAAGTTAAACTTGTAGATACAAATTTATATAAATTATGTGCGCCATCTTCCATTTTGTGTGGCATTACTTTCAAACATTTAATAATCGTTGCAAATAGAATCATAATAACTGGCCCCGGCATACCTATGAATTTTTGACCAAGTGTACCAACAATAAAGAAACTACAAGCAATGAGTAAACCTGCTCCCATAAGTGAGAAATCAATTACTTTTTCTTTATCTTCTTTATCCTCACTCGTTTCATCTATGTTTTCAGATTTAATTAATTTTCCATTTCCTGAAAGCTTTGTATGTTTTTCACCTACACGCATCATGACTCCTGCAGTAACAACCGCAAATATATTACCAATTACTGCTGCTGGAATCATTTGAGAAACGAACGATTCAGCTGTGCCTCCCAATATAGCTGAGTATGCAATGGATAATGGGAGAATACCTTCACCAATACCTCCTCCAATAATAGGTACAACAATATAAAACAATGTATGCTTAATATCATAGCCAAATAGTAGGCCGACTAATAAACCAGCAGATACTGCCAGAATAGTTCCCACTAGTAAAGGCACAAACATACGTGTAAATCCTTGAATTAACACTTTACTATTCATGCCTAAAATACTTCCAACAACCAAACAAGAAATATAGAAATATAAAAAGTTCGATGTCTTCATTAAACTTGTTACCGCTTCCATAGAAGATGTGTTAATAACATCTAAAAACACTAAAACAGATGGTACAAGTAATGCTAAAATAGCTGGTCCCCCGATATCTTTTAAAATCGGTAATTTTTGACCAAGATCGCCTAGTAAGATACCCAAAATCATGATTACTGCGAATCCACCAATCATGTCTGCCGGTAACGCATTATATACGGACGCAGCTAATATAATTGCAGCTAGTATTAAGTAAAGTGGTAATGGTAACACGCCCACTTTAATATGAATCAGCCTTTTCCCTAAACTTTTAAAGCTGCGCTCTATTGGCACCCCTTCATTAGTAAGCGCTTTCAAATTTGCTTTCGTATTCATTATTAACCCCCTTGTTACGTATAAATCTATTCTATTCATAGACGATATAAATTTATAGCTTATGAAATTTTAATTATCTTTTTGTAATTAAAAAAACCGAATCAAAAGGAATTTCATCCCTTTGATTCGGTAACACTTCACTATAATTCTATATAACCCTTTAAATACTGAAGATTATCCTTTTTAACCTTATAGAAATTAATGGGCCGCCCTATACCATAATTTAAAGATTCCTCTAAAACTTCTATATCCGTTAAAAACTTTAAATATTTTCTTACAGAAACTCTCGAAATATTGACGCACTTTGAGATGTCATCTGTAGAGAATTCATTTTCTTCAAAGTATTTCATTTTATCAATAATCACTTGTAACGTTGCTTCCGTCACACCTTTTGGTAATTTCAACTCTGAATCACGGTCAACAATTTCCTTGTTAAGAAACTCAGCATCAATATCAGTTTGATTAATACTACTCGTTTTATTAAAGAATGTGAGTCCTTTTTTATATCTCAACAATGATTGTTGAAAACGCTCAAAGTCGAAGGGCTTAATTAAATAATCTACAGCGCCGTAACGAAATGCAGTTTGAATATCCTCGACATCCGTAGCTGCTGTGATGAGAATTGCGTCTATTTTATAACCTTGCTCTCTTATATATTTAAGAAATGTGAGTCCATTTTCCTCAGGCATGTATATATCCAGCAATAGTAAATCAATTTCTTTATTTTCTATATGTTTTATAGCTTCTTTAACATTTGAGGCAATATCAACTGAGGTTTGGTCATCTATTTTTTTAATAAATTGTTGATTTATTTGTGCAACCATTGGATCATCTTCAACAATTAAGATATTTAACATTTAGAGTCCCCCCTTTTTTGAATAATTTATAACGACTGAAAATGTCACATTGCCTTCTACATTAGAAGCTACATTTATTTCCCCGTTAAGTTTCTCTACGCTTTGTTGAACAAGGTGCAACCCATAGCCTCTATGCTCCCCTTTAGAAGAGTAGCCCTTTTCAAAAATTTGATGGGCTAAATCACCTTTTAGACCTAAGCCTGAATCTACAATATCTATGATTAATGCGTTATTTATATATTTCAAATGTACGTCAATTGTTTTCTCACTAACAGCAGATGCGCTTAAAGAATCTATACTATTATCTATTAAATTACCTATAATCGTAATCATTTCATGAGTAATATATGACTGCTTCGGTTCCGGAATCATTGTATGGCTGATAATAGACAATTTAATATTCTGTTCTCTCGCCAAACTTAATTTGCCAATTAAGAATCCAGCTAACACAGGATCTTTAATCTTCGACGTAATACTACCATTCTCTTGACTGCCTAGTTCAACAATCTCATGTATATACTGTTTTAAATCCTCATAATGTTCCATTTGCACCAGGCCAGAAATCACGTGCAACCTGTTACTAAACTCGTGTGACTGCGCACGTAATGTATCAGCATATGTCTTCACACCTACTAACTGTTCTGAAAGTTTGTTCACCTCTGTCTTGTCTCTAAATGTTGAAATTGCACCAACAATTTCATTATTTACAACCAGTGGCACTCTATTAACCAAGATCTTCACTCCATTAATATTTTGTTCCTTGTCCAATTCTGGTTTACCTAACTCGAGTACTTTTGGTAGTTGTGTAGACTCCATATAATCATCAATCTTCATGCCGATTGGATTGCCTTTTAAATTTGCCTTATTAAATATATCCATCGCTGATTTATTCACTAAATTAATCTTACCTTCTTTATCAACAGCCACGATACCTTCATGAACAGATTGCAACATCGTGTTCCTTTCTCCAAGTATCTTAGCAATATTTGATGGTTCTAAACCAAGTAAAATTTTCTTAATATATCTAGACAGTAAATATGCACCAATGGCACCGACAATAAGTCCAACAATTGACCCAATGATAATTTGCTTATTCCCATCTGCAAGTGCTTCAGAAACACTTTTCATCGGTACACCAACGGCAACTACTCCAACTTGCTTACCATCAGAATAAACAGGGGTAAATGACCTTAATGATTCACCGAGCGTCCCTTTAGAAATCGAAGCACTCTCTTTACCGTGCAGCGCATTTGTTTCATCGCCACCTTTAAAATGCTTACCAATGCGTTTTTCATTAGGGTGCGATTTTCGTATCCCGTTCATATCCATCACAACAATAAAACTCACATCCGTTGATTGTTGTATTTCAGACACATACGTTTGTATACTGTTATCATTGTCACCTTTTTTCAAAGTAGATTGAACAATCTCAGACTGAGCAACGGTCTTACCAATTACTTCAGCTTTCTCTTCAGTTGTTTTATGTATCGTATCTTTAATGGTCTTACTAATCAATACACTCGTAATAAGTAATGAAAATAACACTACAATACATACTACAATAATGATCAGTGTGCTTAACTTTAGTCTCTGTTTCTTCAAAGCCCCAAACCGCCTTTAGTTATTAAAATTTATACATATAATTATTAGAAATATATCATACTTTTTAGAATTAATTAGTATAAGTTTTAAATGTGAAATTTAATAGAATAATAATACAATTTGAAAAAAGACCGTAAATACACCCTTAAACAAGAGATAATATACGGTCGTATGTTGGGGCTTAAGTATATGTTTTATTTGCTAAATTACTTTTTACAACTTAAAATTAATTTAAAGGTTAGGAGTATGATTTTTAAAATTTTAATGGAGTGAAATGCATGAATGACAGGATTGAACAATTCAAGAACATCATTAATGATTCTAATAAAATCACGTTTTTTACAGGTGCAGGTGTATCTGTCGCAAGTGGTGTCCCAGATTTTCGTTCTATGGGCGGGCTATTTGATGAAATTTCAAAAGATGGCTACGCGCCTGAATATTTATTAAGTACGGATTATCTTCAAGATGACCCAGTAGGCTTTGTTGATTTTTATCATAAACGTTTACTTATAGCTGATAAGCAACCGAACCTTGTTCATCAATGGATTGCTCAACTAGAACAGGACAAACGTTCATTAGGGGTTATCACTCAAAACATCGACGGTCTGCATTCTGATGCGGGGAGTCTTAATGTTGACGAACTGCATGGTACATTAAACCATTTCTATTGTATTGACTGCCATAAGGCATATTTCAAAAATTATATTATGGAACAGCATTTACGTGATTGTGAAGTGTGCGGTAGCCCCATTAGACCTGATATTGTACTTTATGGAGAATTATTAAATCAAAATACGATATATAATGCACTGGATAAAATAAATAAAGCTGATACTTTAGTCGTCCTAGGTTTGTCACTCGTAGTCCAACCAGCAGCAGGACTTATTTCGAACTTTAAAGGACAAAATCTAATTATCATTAATAATGACCCTACACCTTATGATAACCACGCAACTTTAGTCATACATGACGACATGGTCAAAGTGGTTAATGAATTAGAATATGTAGAGTGAGTTATGTAGTGAAGTGAAAGCATTTATAAAAAAGGAGAACGCGTTTTATAAGACGCGTTCTCCTTTGCATTTATTTTTAGATAAGTTATATTTCTATACCATTTCGTTGTATTACTTGTTTATACCAATCAAATGATTTTTTCTTTTTACGTTCTAAAGTGCCATTGCCAGCATTATCTTTATCAACATAAATCATGCCGTATCTTTTACTCATTTCACCTGTTGATGCTGATACTAAATCAATAATACCCCAACTAATATAACCTAATAACGGTACACCATCTTGAATCCCATCATACATCGCTTGGAAATGTTGTTGCATATAATCAATACGATAATCGTCTTGAATGGTTCCATCTACTTCTACTACATCTTTCGCACCTAAGCCATTTTCTACGACAAACAGTGGCTTCTCAAATCTTTCATATATTTGGTTCATCGTAATTCTTAAACCGAGCGGATCAATGACCCATCCCCAATCACTCATTTTTAAGTAAGGATTTTTAGCAGAGACAATAATATTGCCTTCATTTTTTTCCACTCTTGAAATATCAGCAATAGATGTTCGAGATGCATAATAACTAAACGCTACAAAATCTACAGTTTCTTTCAATATTTCCTTATCGCTTTCAATATCAATATTGAGACCTTTAGCTTTAAAGAATGCATCCATATAATAAGGATATTTCCCTTTCGCTTGCACGTCTACAAAGAACGTATTGGTTCTCTCATCATTCATAGACTGCCAGACGTCTTCTGGGTTGCAACTATAAGGATAGAAACTGCCGCCTGCAATCATACAACCAATTTTCGCTTTTGGTGTGATGCGATGACAACTTTCGACAGCTCTAGCACTTGCGACTAGCATGTAATGTGCCGCTTGATATAAAACTGCTTCTTTATTTTCAGTTTCATCAAAGGTTAAGCCACCTCCTGAAAATGGACTGTGCAACACGACATTGATTTCATTAAATGGAATCCAGTAATTCACATATGCTCCGAAGTATTCAAAACAAGTTTCTGAAAATTTCACATATAAATTGATTGTTTCTCTATTTTTCCAACCATTATATTGCTCAACGATCCCCATTGGAATATCAAAATGCGCAAGCGTTACGAGTAACTCCATATTATGCGCTTTACATGTTTTAAATAACTTAGTGTAATAATCGATACCAGCTTGATTTGGTGTTTCTTCATCACCATTCGGATAAATTCTACCCCAAGAAATAGATGTTCTAAACACTTTCAATCCCATTTCAGCAAGTAACGCAATATCTTCTTTATAACGATGATAAAAATCAATACCTGTATGACTTGGATAATATTCTGTATCACTTAATTTAGATTGTTTATTCCCTAGTTTTATCTCTTGTCGATTAGGGCCATGAGGAATTAAGTCTATATTACTTAATCTTCTGCCACCTAAATCCCATGCACCCTCAGTTTGATTTGCTGCAATAGCACCACCCCAAAGAAAATCTTCTGGAAAAGTTTTTATAGTCATTTTTTAACCACTCCTAATATTGATGTATGTACTTTAACGTCTACGTTATCGAATGACGTGATTGCGTCATAATCTTCAGTATTTGTAATCACTAAAATTGTTGTAGGATCATAACCCGCTTCAATAATTTCTGCTAAATCAAATGTTCCAATAACATCGCCAACATTCACATGGTCCCCTTGTTCTATTGCAGATGTGAATGGTTTTCCTTCTAACTTCACAGTATCAATACCTACATGAATTAATACTTCAACGCCCTCGTCACCTGTAATGCCAACAGCATGTTTTGTCGGGAAGACTGAAGTCACTGTACCGGTTACTGGTGCATAAATCTTGTTTCCTGTTGGTTCAATTGCAATACTCTTTCCAATCACTTCTCTACTGAATACATCATCTTGAACACTTGCAATCGGTTTGATTTCCCCTTCAATTGGGGATGCAATAGTAGTATTATCTTTCGTTCCTAAATCTAATAAGTCATCTTCTGATTCTGGTATATCTTCAAAACCAATCACTAACGTTAAAATGAATGAAAGCACAATTGATATGACCATAACCACAATAATCCATAAAATACTCATAGGATTGTCTTTATCTATAAATTGTACACTCGTAAACAATCCAGGTGCTGCCATAGAATGACTCGCAAGTCCTGCAAGTCCTGCAACTGCACCTGCTACAAATCCAGTTATAACTGATGCAATCATTGGACGTTTTAATCGAATGGCTACCCCATATAACGCAGGTTCAGTAATACCAGCAATAATTGCTGATGACGCTGCTGCCAAAGCTGTTTGACGTAATTCTCTATTCTTCGTTTTAAATGCTACTGCCATTGAAACCCCACCAAGAGATAAGTTTGCACCAATCTCAGATGGCATAACCATGCCTTCTTTACCTGTTTCTGCAATTGTTTGAACGATTGTTGGTGTGAACACGCGGTGCATACCTGTCATAACTAATAACGGCCACAATGCACCAACAATTGCTACTGCTAAGAATCCTAATTGACCATGGACAAAGAATACAATTTGAGCTAACCCTGTACCAATTAAAATACCAGCAGGGCCAACAATAATAATCGCTATAGGTGCTGCAATTAATAGGATTAACATTGGTTTCAAAAAGTTTTTCATGACAATTGGCGTAATATAATCCGCAAAATCTTCAATGTATTTCAGCAACCATGTCATGACAATTGCTGGAATAATCGTATACGTATATTTCACAGACATAACTGGAATAAATGCAAATGTAGCTTCTTTACCTTCAGCTGCTTTCTCCATAATCTCCATAAATACTGGATGGACCATGACCCCAGATACTGCCAATGCCAAGAATACATTACTGTTAAATTTCCTAGCAGCAGATACTGCAACAAGTATCGGTAAGAAGAAGAACGGTGCGTCACCAATCGTATTTAAAATATTAAATGTTGAACTTTCCTCTGATAACACACCCGTCATACTTAAAAGCATTGCTAATAACTTAATCATTGACCCACCAATGATAGCAGGGATTAATGGAGACATCGTACCAATAATTGCGTCTAAAATATTAATACCAACTTGTTTAATTGTTAATTTTTTCTTTTCAACAGGCTCGTTATTCTTATCATCCCCACTTACACCTAATTCTATTAACTCAGCATATGTTTTCGAAACGTTATTCCCAACTATAATTTGATATTGTCCGCCTTGTTTACGTAAACCCATTACTCCATCCAAATTCTTTATAATTTCATCATTTGCCTTACTTTCATCCTTTAGTACAAATCTTAAACGTGTCATACAATGCGTTAAATTCTTAACATTACCACTACCGCCGATGTTTTTTAGTATTTCATCAGCCAGTCTTAGATCATTTGCCATTTCTATCACTCCCGCCTTATTTAGAACAAAAAAAACGAGACCTAAACCACAAATAGATACACTTATCCCAAGATAAATTCATCTATTAATGGTTTAGGTCTCGCCTGCCGAACAGTCACAATCCTAAACAATTAATTGTTTATTTTGTTTTATTAACACTAAATATAGCACATAATTATTAATTGTCAACGCTTTCATTTCTAGAAATTAATCTTTGTATATGGATAGTTAAGTACAAGACTTCGTCTTTTGTCATTTCATATTGATATTTTTTCATTAAAAATACTTCGATTTTCTTCACACACTTAAACGCATCTTTATACTTCTCTTTTACAATATCGTAAAGCTCAATTTCACTCGTATTAAGTGGATTCTTCGACAGAATACGTTGTGCAAGAAACTTTAAATGTGTTACAAATCTGAAGTAAGTTAAGCTTTCTTCATCAAAATCTAATCTAAAGTGATACTTCACTAAACTTAAAATGTTCTGTACCATTTCAGTTACTTGGTTATAATCTGCTAAGTTATTATGCTCTGCATTTAACAAATGAATTGCGATAAAACCCGCTTCATCAGCTGGTAATTTAACACCTGCAATTTCTTCAATCCATTCCAAGCCTCGCATCCCAACTTCATACTCAGTTGGATAGAACTTTTTTATTTCCCATAATAAGCCTTTTTTTATTGCCATACCTTCTTGTTGACGCTCAATCGCAAAGTTAATATGATCAGTGAGTGCAACATAAATCGTATCACTTAACTCTTTATGATATTCAATTTTTGCAACTTCAATAATCTTCTCAACTGCTTGCACAACCTCAATTGGCACTTCAATTAATAACGTTTTAAAACGGTCTGATATTTCTTGGTTATTTAAATCAAAAATTTTATCAATCTTTGATTCTTCGACAATGTCCCCTTCTTCCTTCTGAAACCCAATCCCTTTACCCATCACAACACGTTCCTGGTTGTTTTGAGTGACACTGATAACATTATTATTTATGATTTTATTTATTTTCATATGACACCCCTTATTGTAGTATATTGTGCCATATCGGTAGAATGAATATCAACTCTGTAAACGCTATGAGCACTGCGTCGTTATCATGTTGCTAAATTAATATATTTATTAAACGGCCGAATTAGATGTTCAGTCATAATTTCCTGGGAAGTCATATTCATTGACCTAAAGTATACTTTAAGGTTTATTATGAACAATGAAGAATATCAATAGAAATATTCTGATGTACGAATATTGGAGGAATTAATATTATGTTAAATGTTAAAGCTAGAGCTGTGAACAGTCCAGATTCTGATTTTTATGCTACAGAAATTAAAAGACGTGATCTTGATACACACGATATTTTAATAGAAATTAAATATGCAGGCATATGCCATTCTGATATTCATACTGCACATGGAGAATGGGGACCCGTTAATTACCCATTAGTGCCAGGTCATGAAATCGCAGGAATTGTTAAAGAAGTCGGTTCTGAAGTTAGTAAATATCAAATAGATGACCGTGTCGGCGTGGGTTGCATGGTAGACTCTTGTGGAGAATGTGTACATTGTCAAAATGGCGAAGAACAATATTGTTTAAAAGGAAACGTCGGTACATATGCAGGTACAGACAGATATGGTGAACCAACTCAAGGTGGATACTCAACACATATCGTAGTACATGAAGATTTTGTATTACGTATTCCTGATAATATTGGTTTAGATGCTGCTGCACCTTTACTTTGTGCTGGCATTACGACTTATTCACCTTTACATCATTGGAATGCAAATGAAGATAAAAAAGTAGCGATTATAGGTATGGGTGGACTTGGACATATGGCTATTCAAATTGCACATGCTATGGGTGCTGAAGTAACTGTATTATCAAGAACATTAAATAAAGAAGAAGATGGTTTGAAATTAGGTGCTTCACATTATTATGCAACAAGTGATGAAGCAACGTTTGAAACACTTGCAAGCTCATTTGATTTAATTATTAATACAGTGAGTGCGAATCTGAAATTAGATGATTACCTTAACTTATTAACACTTGATGGTACAATCGTTAATGTTGGGGCACCCGCAGAGCCTATATCATTACATGTAGCAAATTTAATTGGTCATCGTAGATCATTTGCTGGTTCAGCTATTGGTGGTATAAAAGAGACCCAAGAAATGTTAGATTTCTGTTCACAACACAACATTGAACCTCAAATCGAAATAATTTCAGCGGATCAAATTGATGATGCATATAAGAGAGTCTTAGCTTCAGATATTAAATATCGTTTTGTAATTGATACAAGTACTATGTAATATTTTTGAAAGAATAATATTCATTTGTAATTACTAAGGAGGCTATTAGATGGTTAGTGAATCTGATATTACTTATTTAGAGAGATGTGTCGAATTAGCAGAACAGGCACTGAATAAAGGAGACGAACCGTTTGGATCTATATTAGTGAGCTCTAATGGCAACGTTTTATTTGAAGATCACAACCATGTTAGTGATGGTGATCACACTAGACACCCTGAGTTTGAAATAGCGAAATGGGCTGCTAATCATTTAACACCAGAAGAGCGCAAGACAGCAACGGTTTACACTTCTGGAGAACACTGCCCAATGTGTGCCGCCGCGCATGCTTGGGTAGGTCTTGGAAGAATCGTTTATGCCAGTTCTACTGAACAATTAAATACGTGGCTAAATGAGATAGGCGCACCACCATCACCAGTAAAAAGTTTACCTATCCATCAAGTTATTGAAAATGCTGATGTCGATGGTCCAGTTCAAGCATTGGCAGAAAAAGTACACGCTTTACATTTAAAGTTACACACAAAATAGTTGGATTTCTCGCTGAAAATTTTTACAGCGCCTAAAATTGGATGAAAATAGTTCTCCTCAATATTTGATGAATATTGAGGAGTTTTATCTCTAAATTAGTTGCTGTTGATATTACCTGATTCAGAAAGATGAAACTTTACTTAACTACTTTTGATGCTAATCCATTAGATTTTACTTTTTTAATAATTCAAATCACCTAGGATAACTTTCTGCTTATCGATTTATGATGCGGTTTTTGGTTAATAAATAGCCGGTTTCAATATGAAACCAGCTAAACAAATTTTATGATTTTTATATATTGGGATAGTAACTACAATAATCTTTTAGCAATATGAACAGTAATTTTAGTATGAATGAATTAACTGATAGCAATCTACATGTATAATACAAATATGTAGAGGTTGGTTTCTTATAATAAATGACTCAATGTTCTTACTAATATGATTACGATTAATAAACGTTAAATTTTCATTTTTCAAACATCTAAGTTACAGCGGATACTTTAATTTAGTGAAATTAACTTACTCTAGTAGTACTTTTTTAAAAATGCCTTTTCAAAATTCATGAGCTGATACATAAATTTTTCAAAATCTTCTCTAACAAAACAACTTAACAAAAGTAACTTTATTTCTTTTGTTAAGTTTATTTTCATTTCTTTTAATAAGCGTTCTCCATTATGCGTCAAACTCACTAATTTAGTACGTTTATCATTCGAATAAACTCGTTGCACATAACCTTTGCTTTCTAACTTCTTAACACGTTTTGATGCAGCTGTCTTATAAGTACGTTGCTTATTTGCTAAGTCGTTAATCGATACTTTTTCATTATGCTGAATAAAATACATTGTTTCTATTTGTTCATAAGATAAGTAACGACCTGGTTCCAATTCTTTAACCATGTTAGTAATTGCTTTATTAATATTCGCTGTAGCATCATAGAATTGGTTAATTATTATTTCTAAGTTTCCCTCTTTATGCTCCATATTAACCTTCCTTACTAAACTATCGTTTTTCAACCATCATTGATTTTTTAAAAATTAAATATTACTTATTATAAGCATAATAACTTTATTCCATTACATCACTTTCTTCAGCTTTTTCAGTTGCTTTTCTCATCAGTGGATCAGTAATTGGTTTAAAGATAACACCAATTAATAAAAATCCTATACCAAATAATGAAAGTATCACTAATTTTTTAGTTAAAATTTCAGGTACAGGTCCTCCAACTGCTTCTCTTAAAGCATCTATTGAATAAGAGAAAGGTAAATAAGGGTGAATGACTTGGAAGAACTCTGGTGTAACTTGGATAGGGAAGGTTCCTCCACCACCTGCTATTTGTAGTACAAGGAAGATGATTGCAATTGCTTTCCCTGGATTTCCTAACAATGACACTAAAGTATATACAATTGAAATAAATACAAGTGATGAGAATACTGATATAGCAATAAACCATACAACAGATTCAACTTGCGCTTTCAGTATCACTATATCTCCAATTGATACGATGAGTGCTTGGATAATACCCAACGTGTAGAACAACCCACTCTTTCCTAGATAAATTTCTCTTGTCGTTAGATGTGGCTCTAATGATTTATGTTTATTATCTGTCGTTAATAAACTTACCAGTAATAAAGCTCCTACCCATATTGCTAATGCTGTGTAAAATGGTGTGCTTGCTGAACCGTAGTCTTTCACAGGAAATATGTCTTTTTGATCTATATTAATTGGATTTGCGATTACATTAGCTTGTTTTTTCAAATCATTTTTCAATAGGTCTACCATTTTATCCACTGCATCGTCGTCTTCAATCTCATCAAATAGTTTGTTCGCTTTAGCCAGATCTTTTTCAACATCTGGTAATTGATTACGTGCAAAACCTGCCAAATTGTGCAAGCTTTCTTTTGCACGTGGTTGATTTGTATCTAAAATATCTACCAAATTATCATACCGATTAAACAGTGTAGGTATTGTATTGTTCACAGTTGCTGTTGTATCAGATAACTGTTGTTCTAAACCTGGCAAGTCATTTTCAATAAATGATGCTGCGTTAGAAACACTTTGTTTAAATTGTGGATAATAATTTTGAGCAATAGACATTGCATCCATATATCTTTGCTCAATGACTGGTAGTGCACTTTGAATCGTCTCAATTCTATCCTTACCAGTAGTTAAAATACTTTCTCCTGAATTTATAACTTGATCAATTGTGTTTAATTTCGATTGAACAGTTGATAGTTTTATATCGCCGTCATCTAATAATGACATCACATCATTAGATACATCTAATAATTTTTGGTTTAGTTCTGACTTAATATAGTTTCTTAAATCATCTAAGCTACTATTCACGCCTGGAATTTCTTTAAGTAATTCTACTGCTTCTTCTTTACCAGAACTTCCATTCGAAAGTGCTTCACTAAGTTGATTTTGTGTCTTAATTAAATTATTAATTCTATTATTTGCTGATTCTAACTCCTTAATCTCATCAGAAAGATCTACCTTTTCTCTATCTTCAAGCTCTGATAATATATCTATAAATTTTTGATTGGACTTACTTGTTACTTCAAGTCTAGATTTAATATTATCTAAAGTTTCTTTGAAATCTTTTGGCTTATCTGTAGATATAATACCGTAAGTGACATTTTTTAGCGCATTAATATCTTCTTGACTACTTTCCGCTTGTTTGTCGGTATAATTGGATAAAGATAATAATGATTTTGATAGTGAAGATTCCATTGCGCTTACATCTTCACTACTTATTGCTGTTCCATTTTGATTATTCCCAGCATTGTCGCTATTACCATTACTTATTTGCGAAGTTTTAATATTTGAATAACTGTCTGACCCTTTAGAACTTTGCTGCTCAGTTTCAACATTTTCTTGTAATCGATTATTAGCATTTTGATTTGCTTCTTGTGCATTATCAACGACTTCTTGATAGCCTTCGACACGCTGTTGCACTGCAGGTAAATATCCTTGCGCTTCATTCAGGTCTTGTAACCCTGCGTCAACCCCTGCGCTTGCAAGGTCGACACCACGATTAATTTTTGGAAAAGCTTCTGGTACATCATTAGATGCAACATTCAAGGCATTTTCAATATTTGGCATGTAGTCATTTAATGCCAATATCAATTTAGCTCGCTCATTTAATGTCGGAATGGCCGCATTAACTTGGTTTAATTTATCTGCAGCATCTATAACCTCATCTTTATGATTTCCTAACGCTCTAAATTCATCAGCATAATTGTCAATTTCATCCTGATTTTCATCTAAATATATTATTTTATCAGCGAAATCATTAATTTTGGGTATAGAATCATTAGCTTTAGATACTGCATCTTCAATTTTATTTATGGTTGGAATTTCTTCCTCAAGTTTCACGCCAAGTCGATTTGCTTCATCTAATAATGCTTTTGTTACTGTCTCATTAAATTGTTCATTTGCTTTTTGAACAATGGCACTCGTCCCTGCATTTGTCATTTTAGGCGCAATCGCATTAAGTTTTTGATTCACTTTGTATTCTACGTCTGCTTGCTGTGGGTTTTTTCGAAGTGTGCCGGTAATTTGGTGTGTAAACTTCTCTGGTATGTAAATGGCCGCGTAATAATCGCCCATCTTCAAATCATGATCGGCTTTTTTTCGACTTACAAATTGCCAATCAAAGTTATCATCTTTCTTTAGTTTATTGGTAATTTTATTGCCCACGTTCACATTTTTATCTTTAACTGTATCTCCCTTATCCTCATTTACAACAGCCACTTTAATATTTTTAGTATTACCGTATGGATCCCATGTCGCTTCTAAGTTAAACCAAGCATAAAAAGAAGGAAGAAGTGCTAAACCTCCTAAAATCACTAAAACAGCAGGCGTCTTAGCAATCTTTTTCAAATCCATTATAAATAATTTTATTGCGTTCTTCATTTATACACCTCTAAAACTGTATCTATTGATTTTTCTTACATAAATTTAAAATTACTATTTGTTAATTTCATATAAGTTGATATACTGAATGCATTAACAAAGTCTATTCGTTTTATAGTTGATACATATCAACTAAACCTAAGTCTGTTTACAGTGTACCAAGACAAACCATAGTTTGTACATAGCAAAATTATATATTTTAGAAAAGAGGTATTTTCATGAAGCAACAAAAATTATTAGTCTGTTTGCTTTCAACTTCTTTACTTATTCCATCATTTTCTATCAACGATGTTAGTGCCGAATCTTTAGAAAAAAGTGCCACAACTTCTGAATCAAATGACGTGTATAAGGAAAAAGATGAGGAGCACGCTAAGCAATCACATTCATCAAAAGATGGAAATGATGAAAAGAATAAAGCTAGTGATGAAAAGGAAATTAGTGAACGCAAGAGTAAGTTAAATAGTACAAAAGATGAAAGGTCTACAGAAGATATTAATAATAAAAGACATAAAACTTCTGATAATGAATCATCCAACGAAAAAATACCAAGTTCATTTGAAAATTCATTTAATGATTCATCGTCTTATGATAGTTTGAATGTTTTCAAGCCAGAACCTTTTAAGAGTGACAAGCATGGGCTATCTGAATTATTAAATCAACTGTTCTCTAATAATAAAATGAAACAAACTTCTACTATTGAGAATAACGATGTACAAAACGAGAAGAACGACAGTCACAATGATGATACATCTATAGATCAAATAAATCCAAATACGACATATTCGGATGATAGTGACGAATCAAATACTAACAATTTAGAAAAAAATAGTGATAAGGGGTCACTACAAGATGACATTGATGATGTACAGTCGTCTGAGAAGTCAGAGAACGATGATATAGATAATAAGTCTGAATCAAACAAACTTCCAGTTGATAAAAATCAAAAAAAAGATGATGGTGAGTCAAAACAATCCTCCCAACAAGATCAATCTTATGAAGAAGCAAATAATGATGCTGATGATCTAGACAACAAAGATAATGACACACCTGCTACTGAAAACGATAATGCCAACAGTGATAACGAAAATGCTGATAAATCAGATACAAAATCTAACGATAAAGTATTAGATGCAATTTTAGACGATTATAGTGAAGATGCTAAAAATAATAAAAAACAATATGATGCTCAAAAAGATGATTTATCAAATGGAAATAGTAAAAGTAAGGAAAATAATTCTGAGAAACAGGCATCGAATACAAATGCTAACCCTCAATTACCTTCTGAATCACAATTAGCTAAAAAGGAAAAGCCAGCTCAATCATTTGAAAACGACATAAACCAATCAAACATCAGATCTACTGCAACTTTCCAACAATTGCCAAATTTATCGGATGATAATAACAATTCTAACGATATAACAATTACTGAAAGTAAAAATACACGAGATTTTATTAAAACAGTTGCACAAGACGCTCACGACATAGGTCAAGATGAAGATATTTATGCATCTGTTATGATTGCCCAAGCCATATTAGAATCTGACTCAGGCACTAGCGATCTTGCTAGTTCACCACATTTCAATTTATTTGGAATAAAAGGAGCTTATGAAGGTCAGTCGGCTACATTTAATACACTCGAAGATAATGGCAAACTTACGTTCCAAATTTCAGCAAACTTCCGTAGCTATCCAAGCAAAAAAGAATCATTGGAAGATTATGCCAATTTAATCAAACACGGCATCGATGGTAATCAGGACATTTATAAACCAACATGGAAAAGTGAAGCTTATAGTTACCGTTCAGCAACAATGCATTTGGCTACCACATACGCGACTGATTCACAATACGCGGACAAATTAAATAGTATTATCAACCACTATGACTTAACACAGTTTGATAATAAAAAAATGCCTGATTTAGATAACTACAAAGCGAACAACGATGATTATGATGCAGCTTTCAAACCATTTTCAGAAACAACAAATGACTCTCCTTATCCTCATGGGCAATGTACATGGTATGTTTATAATCGCATGGCACAGTTCGACAAATATGTGAGTGGTGATTTAGGCGACGCACGAAACTGGAATAATCGAGCAGAAAGAAAAGATTATGCTGTTTCTTCAACACCAAAATCTCACACTGCCGTTGTATTTGAGGCAGGTCAACAAGGAGCAGACCAGATCTACGGTCATGTAGCTTTTGTAGAAAAAGTTAACGATGATGGTTCTATCGTTATATCAGAATCAAACATTAAAGGACTTGGTATCGTTTCTTATAGAACAATTGATGCAGATGCTGCAACTGAATTGAGTTACATTACAGGTAATAACTAGTAAATTTAAATATTCCCTTTATTTTATTTATTAAGGTGTTTAATTTAACTTTTAATCATTCAAAATACAAATGCTCCATTCAAAGTTCCACTTACTAGTGTTCACTTTGAATGGAGCATTTTAAATATACTATATGAATTAACTCGTACTAAATACGTTATAATTTAATATTTACAATTTTTCGATTTATTTCGTTTGGTGAACCATATTAATCCACCACCTATAATGAAAAGTAGAATTCCTAATGGAATCGTTGATTTTTTTACTACTGTTCCTGTATCAGGTAAAGAAAAATCACCATTATTGTCAAATAAACCACTTAAAAAGCTACCCGAGGAATCACCTAGAGATAAAGCACGACCAGGCGAAGGATTAGATATATCCTTAATTCCATCTAATATACTATTTCTATTGAATAAATCGTCAAATAGACTTGGTGTACCAAGTAATTTTGAATTTCCACTTAATTTTCGCATCTGTTCATCTCTGTCTAACAAAATCCCATCAAATTTATTTGATAAACTTGGCGTATATTTTAATGGTTCAAACAAACCATGCATATCATCTTTAAATTTACTTATATCTTTATCAGCCTTTAATAAATCATTCAACTCATTATTAATTCCCGATTTCATTAGATTTAATAAGTTATGCTTAGAATCTTCTTTTTTGGCAATAACGTCAGCAAGCGCTTTAGCTTTAGCATCATTTAATTTCGTAGCTAGCATTGTTTCTAAAGCTTTACGTTTATCATGAGATTGGTCCAATATATTTTCTAAAATATCATCGCTTGTAACATTGTCCCCAAAATGATGTTTGATTAAAGCTACAATTTGTTCGTTACTCGGATTTTTACGCATTATTTCACCAACGATTTTTGATGTATCTATATGATCAAATTTAGTTAATAGTATCGTTTTAATAAGTTCTTGCTTATTAGATGTTTTATCAAACATAGATTTTAAAATATCATCA
This sequence comes from Staphylococcus caseorum, assembly GCF_049943195.1. Classification (NCBI taxonomy): domain Bacteria; kingdom Bacillati; phylum Bacillota; class Bacilli; order Caryophanales; family Staphylococcaceae; genus Staphylococcus; species Staphylococcus caseorum. The sequence continues at coordinate 2,354,311 of NZ_JBNFUA010000001.1, read as the reverse complement.
CTCGTAGTAGTAGATAAGTTATCTAACTCACTAACAACTTGACTCGCGATTTGTTGATCTGTTTTACCTTTTGTATCTATACGTTCTAAAATAGATTGTGCATTCTTTTCATCAAAAGTACCACTAACAATATCTTTTACAGCTTGTTCTTTATTATTTACAGATTGTAAATGATTTAATACAACGTCATTTTGTTTCTTTAGACTTTGTTGCGTTTTTTCTATTTCTTTTTTCAATTTTTCTTTGTTTTTAGCAGATATTGAGTCTCGTTCAGAAAGCTTTGAATCCAATATCTTTAAATTATTTTCTTTATTTTCGACATAATAATCTAAATTATCTTTTACTTTTGAATGGTTTGTCGTAACTTTATCGATGCCTTTTTTAATTTCGTCTGATTGTTGCATTTGATTACTCTCAGTATTAGATGTATCTTTAAATGCTAAACCGTCTTGGTTGTTTTCTTTAACAGCGCTTTTGTCATTTTCTGAAGTCGTATTTTTATTTTCTTCACTATCATTCATATCTGCTATATCTTTAATTTCTTCATTGAGTTTACCCCTATCAACTAAACTGGGAAAATTAACACTATCATCAAACAAATGAGCTGTATCTTGCTTTGTATCTCTTTGATTTAAATTAGCATCAAACGTATTATCTTGCAGACCTTCTTGATCGAACAATTCATTACTATCTTGTTCTTCAATATGGTTAGACTTTTCTTTAACAGAAGAAGCTATATTTTTTTGACCATCTAACTCACTTTTTACATTTTCCTTATCTTCAGATACTTCCTTTTTGTCGTTTTCAATTAAATGACTCTGTACTTTATTCTGTTCAATGATTTTATTATCAACCTTTTTTGCTTTCTTCCATATTGCTTCAACTTCTTCTGTACTTTTAGCTTTTATAATTTCTTTAATAGAAGCATCTTTCTGACTATCTTTAATGTTTTTTAGTTTATCAATTTTCTCTTTACCTTCTTGAATGCGTTTTTCTAGCGTATTTTCACTATTCGAATGTGTCTCAATATTTAAATCAGCCTTATCTTTTGCTTCTACTGATGGTGTTGAAGTCACACTATATCCCATTAAAGAAGTGCTAATAATGAGGGCCACACCAGAAAATTTAAATTGATGATTTAATCTGATTTTATTATTTAAATTATTATACCTTAACTTTTTCATTAAATTCACCTTTCTTCTAATTATTCATCCTCATTATATAGGTTATATAAATTTATTCAAATAGCAATATTGAAATACTATCTCATTTAAAATAATAAATATTGTACAACTCAACTTTTAGCTTTATTTATTATATGGTTCTGCTTATCAGTTGGTGATGCGGTTTATAAAAAAGAGGAAATACTGTTAGAAAAGACTAACAATATTTCCTCTTTTATATATGATTATTAATTGATTTATGCATCAATCCTAATATATTTTATATTTCATAACACGCTATTCAAAAATTTTCTCAGAAGACATTATGCGATTATACTCTAATACAATATCTTCATCTAAAATACGTTCAACAGTTTTTCTGTGTTCTAACTCCAGACGCACATTTTGATAACTCCTAAACCCTAAATCTATTAATCCAGGTTTATTTACTGTCATTATAAAAGTTGCTATTCCTTGAGGTTGAACTCCACCTTTTTTACCAGATTTTATCAACCCATGCGTCACATCGATTGAAGAAAAAGTTGATCCTCCTATTAACAATAATCTTGCTAACTCCCTATTGTTAGCAATTGGAAAACTATCTTTTAAACTTTTTCCGTAATATAGATGTTGCTTATAAATCCAATAAAGCCTTATAAGTGTTTCATAAATTAAAACTGGTATTAATTCTGCCGTAAAAGCTCTGACATCATATCCATTCTTAAACATCCATTCAGATACTTCTGCAAATGTGTAAGTATCTTTTTTATTAGTTTTTAATTTAATATTTCCAAACTGTAATTTTTGTAAAGAAGACCAACCTGGAACTGGTAATCCACTTCCTCTTCCTTTAGATCCACTACTTCCAGATATATCACTCATAATATGACCAAACCAATTATCAGTTGCTTGTATGATTTGTTCAAATATATTTCCTGTTAATTCTTTATTTTTATTCTGTGAGGCTATATTTATAATTTTACCCTCTTTAGTCATAAAAGTTGAAGTACCTGTAAGTTGATCCCTTATTCCAACAATTAAACCTAATAAGCTAGGTTCATGAGCTATTGATAGTAAATGATGGTTATCAGGTGACATCTTACCAACCATACCAACAATATTTATCGAGTCTGCTGTATCATAGCCTACACTATGATTCTTTTCTAAATATCTAATACTAGATTTTATGTCAATATTTGCTTTGTTTTCTTTTAAATTTTTTATTTTACTATTGATTTTATTTATTGCATCTTGTGAATTAGCTTTCTTCTTTTGTTTATTTAACTTTGCTATTTTTTCATGTAACGCATATTTTTTCACTAATTCTTCTGTACCCTTATCCACCATTTTTTGTAAACCTTTGGCATCTTTACCTTTTCCTATAGTACCTACAAAAATAGTATCTACAAATCCAGCTATTAAACCTGCTGAAGTTGCAAACAAGTAATCATCACTGTCTAGCTTAAGTAAATCAAATTTTTGAATCATTTGTTCCGCAACTTTTACTTGTTCATTCTTACTATATAGATTTAAAAATGGACTATCTAAATTAATATTTTCTTTTTCAGCAAATTCTTTATTATATTCAACCGAATCAAAATCATCTCTATCAATATCGATTGTATTAATATTATTGATTTCTATTAAATCCATATTTTTAGACGTATATGATTGTGCATTTTTTAATTTATCTCTTAAGTCTTTATTAATATAATCGCTTTTTATACTTGAAGATTTATTATTACTAGTTCTTTTTTCCTTCAAATTATTTAGTAAGTCTTTTTTCATTTTGATTTGTTGATCAACGTTTTCTTCCATTTTTTGTATATTATAACTTGCTTTATCTAAATTATCCTTAGATCTATTTCGAAGTTCATAATCAACCAATAAATTTTCCGCTGCATTTTTTAATTCACGTTTTTCCTGGTTTTGTTTTCTAGTCATTCTTATCACCATTTAGTAATGATTTTTTCAGACCTGACAAACCTTTTTTAGCCATCGATTTACCCTGAGCGATACTAGAAGATTTTGTATCAAAATAACCTATTTGTTCCAATACTTGATAAGCTTGTTTTAATTCATCTAATGACATATCTTCTCTCAAAGTAGGTTCAGCTTCCTCAACTTTATTATCAAGATCGCCCTCAATTATATAAACCTCTTTAATAACTTCATCAAAATATACTTTATTTATATTCTTAGATAATAGCTCATTATATTTTCCAACATTTAATGATTCAGGAATATGGGTAATATACAACTCATATTCAGAATAATTTTCTTCATCTTCAATTAAACTACCTGCATCTGCTAGAGACTGATTTTGTGAAATTATATGATCTAGCTCTTTGTATAATTCTTCACTTAGTTCGTTTGACTCTTTTAATTTTTTGGCAAATGTTACAGATTTATTACTTAACCAATTGATGTCTTCAATTATATAAGAGTTTGCAATTCTTAGTTGGTTAATTCTTTCATTTAAAGTTTGGATTCTTATACCATATTTTTCTAATTGACCTGTTCCTGAAAAATACTTAATTCCTCTGTATACACCAAATCCTGCAGAAGCAAGTAGTAACACTCCTCCTAAACCAACTGAGCCAATAACAGCAAATGTTCCGATAGAAATGCCGGCACCACTTCCTAAAGCCATTAATTCTTTTGCGACATCCTTAATTTGACTATCTGTCATCTTATTCTCAATTATTTCTTTTTCTACCATGTATGAAGTGATAGATAAAGAAAGTGACAATTAATAATACAGCCATTACTATATACATATTGCCTAACCCGATCTGATTAGTAAACAAACCTAGTATATAGGGCCCAAATCCTAAGCCTAAATCTAAACCGATAAAGAATGTTGAGGTTGCTCGCGCAATTTTTTCTTTTGGTACGACTTTGACAGATACCGATTGAGACGTAGACGTGATATTACCATAACCTAATCCTAATAAAGCACCACCAATTAATAACATCCATGCTGAATGTGAAAATGCAATAACTAAGAAATAGATAGCTTGAAATATAATACTAGTGTATATAACTATATTTTCATTTTTTGCATCCATTAATCTACCACAAACTGGTTTTGAAAAAATTGAGACGATTGCATAGATAACGAAAAAATAACTTGAAGCTGTAATTAAGTCTCTCTCTTGCGCAAAAACTTTAATATAATTAAGAATAGAAGAATAAGAAAGACCAGCTATAAACACGATAATGGCAATTGGAATGGCTTCTTTCGCGATAAAATCTGAAACCTTAAACCCTTTATCCTCTGCTGTTCTAGCAATTGTTTCAAAAGGTACTTTCATAAATATTGCCAAAATCAATGAAATAAAACTCAATACAAGATTAAGTCCAAAGATGACTTCTATTGAATATTGTTGCATTAACAATAACCTAAAAATGGGCCAATGGCTGCACCAAGCACCATACTCAAACTAAAAAAGCTGATACCTTCACCTTTTTTAGTTTCCGGTGTTATATACCCTGCTATTGATCCAGTTGAAGTTGTACAAATCCCAAATGAAAATCCATTAATGATTCTAACAATAATTAAAAATAATAATGAAGATTCTACAAAATAAAAAACACTCGTAATTGTAAATAATACAATTCCAATTAAGAGTACCTTTCTAGGTCCTAAACTATTGATATATTTCCCCATAACAAATCTACCCATCAGTGATCCGACTATAAATAAACCTGCTACCAGCCCAGCCGAACTATCTGAGGCATTAAATTGAGACTGCGCATAGCCTGCAATTAAAACAATCAGTAAATACATATTCAAATTAACCAAAAAGTTAACTACAAAATTCATCGTGAAATTTTTTGTCCAAATTCATTCCATATCCATTGTACTATTTTCCATAAAAAATTGACTTCCTTTCTAGTTACAGTGCCTTCCCCTTAAGAATTAAACGCAACATATATATTGTCTGTTCATATTGACTAAATGTAAAATAGTTTTTAGTATATATAACATATAAGTAATTACTTATGTCATTAAGTAGGGAGCCTTATTAACCGTAACTATAAATATATTGAAACGATCATCAATGAAGGAACAATAACCAAGGCAGCCAATAAACTCTATGTTTCCCAGCCCTATCTCAGTAGTTTTATCAAAAATATTGAAACTGAGTGGAACATCATTATTTTTAATCGTAAAAAACATCCCATTACCTTTACGCCCGAAGGTCAACTTTATTATAAATATCTACAAGAACAAGAGCGACTTTATCATGATGTAACGCGAAAAATCACTAATATTTCAAACTTGAATTCCGGTTTTTTAAACATAGGTGTTACACCTACATTAGCGTTCCATATACTACATAAAATTCTGCCTAAATTTATGAATCTTTTTCCTAATATTAAAATTAACTTAATCGAAGGTAATTCCCAAGACATTGAAAAACAAGTACTAGAGGGTAAAGTCGATTTATGTCTAAATACACTACCATTATGGAATAAAAATATTCAATACACTCAAATCTATACGGAACCGATATATTTAGTTGTGCCACCTCAGCACCATTTATATAAAAGAATCCAACAAAATGAATTAAATTCCAATGAAATCATGTCACTCATATCTCACGATCACTTTATCATTCTAAAAGATAGATACGGACTTAAACAGATCATCAATAAAGTTCTAGAAACATACAACATTTACCCTAATATTATTTTAGAAACTTCAAACGTAGACAATGCCGATCGCCTTGCAATTTCTACAGGCGTCCTCACATTTATACCAAGTAGTTCTACTGAACATAATAGTGACGCCATTTACGTTTAATTAAATCAATCATTTACAAACACAGTAGTGATTGGTTATAACAAATTAGAAAATTTAACAAAAGCAAGTGATCAATTCATTGACTTAACACTTAAACAATTTAACTAAACCACTGCTAGCCACACCTATATTTAATTTTAAAAAGCGATAACTAACACAATTTTTATAGTTAGAGTTGGTGTATCGCAGTTAGCATTTTTGTCCAAATAAAATTGAAAATGTGTATAGAATTGATTGGGGTACCTTTAGCATAAATAATACTTTATATACAGCAAAACTTTGAGGAACACAAAAAACACTAAAGTCGTATGACAAAACGCCATCGACTTTAGTGTTTTTTAATTGGTTTTATAATAAATATTTTCCAGGAAATAATCTATGCGGTATTTCCACTAACTTTTTAACTTATCATACATGCTCATATAGCTAAGTAGCGAGCATGATATGCTTTAATTTCAGTCTTTTCAAATTCATTTTATGAAATAAATAAACTACAAATAAATGTCCAAATACAAACGAGAATTAACAATCCGATACTGAAACGCATTGCCATTTTCATCAGTTCTGATTCTTTACCTACTTTATTAACTGCTGCTGTAGCGATAGCTATAGATTGTGGTGATACAATCTTAGCAGTTACACCACCAGCGACATTAGCTGCAACAAGTAATGAACCTTTTGTACCAATTTGTTCAGCAACAGAGGCTTGAATTGGCGCAAACAATGAATTATTGTTTACGACGGATCCCGTCATAAATACACCAATCCAACCAAGTAGTGGTGACAATAATGGGAAGGCAGTGCCTGTTTTAGATATACCTTGTCCCATAGCATTACTTAATCCACCATATGTTGTAATTTTAGATACTGCTAAAATGAAACAAATGGTTAACACTGAAATCCATAATTCTTTAACTGTGAGACCCAGTAAATGACCAGCCGTTTTAAAGCTCATATTTTTCGCAATAATAATTGTAATGATCGCTGTAATTAAAATCGCTGTACCTGTTTGAGCAAAGAAATTGAATGTCAGTTCATTCGGTTTATTAGTCACAGCATTCATCGTACCCGGCACATTAAAGTTCACAACAAGTGCACTTAGGGCGCCACCTTTTTCAAATAAACCTTTAAATGCTGGTAAGCTCCAGATCATCACAACAATCGTTAAAATGATAAACGGGCTCCATGCATAAGTGATGTGTCCAATAGAATGTTTAGGCACGGCATCTGCTTTTTCATCTTTATTAATTCTGAAAATATTTTTAGGTTGCCATTTTCTTGAGAACAATGCTAATGCAATCATTGCTACAAGGCCAGGGATAATATCAGCCAACTCTGGTCCAGCAAAAGCTGCAATAAGCACTTGTAAAACTGTGAAAGTAACTGCCACAACTAAAGTGGCTGGGAAAGTTTCTTTCACACCTTTAAAACCATCCATAATATACATTAATAAAAATGGCACAACGAAACTAATAAAACCTAACGTTAAATTACCAATTAACGCTACTTGAGATGTTGTTACACCACCTGGCAAATTCAAAGTATCCACAATAGCAATCGGTATACCTACCGCACCATAAGCACCTGCTGCTGCATTACCTACTAAACAATACATCGCAGCTTGCAAAGGTTTAAAACCTAATTGTGTTAATAGTACCGCACAAATGGCAATAGGTACGCCAAAGCCTGCAGCACCTTCTAAAAATCCATTAAATACAAAGCCAATCAATAATAATTGAACACGTTGGTCTCGTGAGACACTCGCGATACTATCTTGAACAATAGCAAATTGGCCGCTTTTTGTAGCAATTTTATATAACCAAACTGCCATGATTACAATAAAGCCTATTGGGATAATCCCTTGATAAAAGCCCTCTAAAGTAGCGCCGCCTGCAATACTTCCTGGTAATTTAAAGAAAGCCATAGCAACAATAATTGTAACGATTAACGTTGTAATTGCTGCATAAACACCTTTCATTTTAAATACAGTCAAACATAATAAAAATAATATAATTGGTATTGCGGCTACAATACTTGAAAGTAGCAAATTATTAAAAGGGTTAAAACTTTCAACTAACATATTTGCTCGCTACTCCTTTATTCTGCTTGTCTTATTTCTTTTGCAATATCTTTGTAGTCAATATCCGTATTTGTAAATGCTTCATCATCGACTGCAAAATGTTGTTCAAATGTTTCAAAGTTTTGAATTTCTACCGTAACATCTGAAACTTCAAAATCCAATACGTGTCCGCCAAAATTACGGTCATCATTAGCGAAATGAACATGGAAACCTGCTGAACCAATACCATGGAATAATTCTGGTGTAAAGAAGCCTACAATAGAACCTTTGATATTTTCTTCAATTTGTTCAGGTTGTCTATTCGCTGAGTTAATCAATCTTGTATATGGTGGTTCTTGTCCTGGCATCATACGTACATGCATTTTTTTAAATGTTCCTGAAATTTTAACAGCAGAGAATAAATTTTCACTTAACATTTTTTCTTTAACTTCATCATAAACTTCTGCTGAAGATTTATTGCTCGTGCTATACGTTTTATCAGGTGTAAATCTTGATACGGTTGCATATGGTGATAATTCGTCACCTTTCAATTCTACAAATTCTTTATGTTCATTGGCATGATAAGCTTTACCATCAACGATAATCACTTCACCATCTGAACCTGTTAAAGTCGCAATACCAATGTCTCCATGTTTTAATAAATCATTGATTGAAGCAGTACCTTGTAAAAGGCCTGCCATCAATGTACCTAGTGTGCCGTGTTGATATAGTACGTTAGTCATAACTTTATTCACTCCTATTTTGATAAATAATTAATCATTTTCGCCGTTTGATTCGATATTAGTTAAAAGCGTCAGGTAACATATTTGTTGAAAGTTTGACATTATCTTTGTAATTCACTGGGATATCAATTAATACTGGTCCTTCAGTTTCGTATCCCTCTTTAATTGCCGCTTCTAATTCTTCTTGATTTGTTACACGTAAGCCTTTAGCACCAAATGATTCAGCATATTTAACGAAGTCTACTGAACCAAAGTCTACACCTGAACTACGTTCATATTTCATTTCTTCTTGGAATTCAACCATGTTATATTTACCGTCATTCCAAATTAATTGAATGATATTAAGATTTTTACGTACAGCAGTTTCTAAGTCTTGTGCTGAGAATAAGAAACCACCATCACCAGCAACGGATACAACTTGTGTATTAGGACGTACTAAAGCAGCTGAAATAGCCCATGGTAACGCAACACCTAACGTTTGCATACCATTACTGAATAGCAAGTGTCTTGGATTGTAACTTCTAAATTTACGTGCCATCCAAATATAGTGACTACCTACGTCTACAGTTACTGTTGTATCATCTGATAATACTTTTTGCATTGACTTAATGACTTCAACTGGGTGTAACACGCCATCTTCATGTGTTGGTTTGATACCAGTTGATTCAAGTATATGCGCTCTTAAAGTTTCTAATTCGTCTAAATGTTTTTGACTGATAAAAGGTTCATCGACTTTGTCAGAAATAAGTTCGATTGTGCCAGCAATATTACCAACCAATTCTTTTGCTGGTTGCATATGATTTGTAATTTCCGCTTGAATTTCATCTATATTAATAATTTTAGTATCTAATTCTTTATTCCAATTGCTCGCTTCATATTCAATTGGATCATAACCAATCGTAACAACGAGGTCACTTTTTCTTAATAATTCGTCACCGACTTGGTTACGGAATAAACCAACACGACCAAAGAAATGGGATTCTAGTTCACGACTAATCACACCCGCACCTTGGAATGTTTCTACAACTGGTAAATTTGTTTTTTCAACTAATTTACGGATTGCATTCGTTTCGTCTGAACTTGAACTTCTCATACCTGCTAATAATACAGGGAATTTCGCGTTTTTAATCGCTTCAATTACTTCATTAACATTTTGTTCACTTGGCACACCTAAGCTAGGTTTTTGGCAAAGTGCAATCGCTTGTGATTCAACCGGTGCAGAAATAACATCTTGCGGTATGCTTATGAAACTTGCGCCATTTTTACCTGAAGTTGCAGTTCTCATCGCATTTGTCATAACTTCTGATAATGACTCTGGATCTTGAACTTCTTCACTATATTTTGTTGAAGATTTTAATAATGCTGCATTATCAATACTTTGGTGTGTTAGACGTAATAAATCGTTACGTTTAACTTGGCCACCTAATGCTAATACAGGGTCTCCTTCTGATGTCGCTGTTAAAAGTCCAGTCGTTAAATTACTTACCCCTGGGCCACTTGTTACTAAGGTAACACCTGGTTTACCTGTTAAGCGTCCAATACCTTGTGCCATCATTGCCGCGTTTTGCTCATGACGCGTTACAATAAGTTCTGGGCCATCATCTTCAAGTGCATTGAATAAATAATCGATTTTAGCACCTGGGATACCGAATACATATTCCACACCATTATTTTTCAAAGTATTTATTACCATATTTGCTGCTGTATAATTTTTGTCAGCCATTTTACATTCATTTCCTTTCAACATTTAATGCAAAAAATCATTAATCATTGCAAGCAATTTAAATTATTCACTTAACAATGTATTAAAAATTTAATCTCATTACATTATTATGAAAAATTCATATTTAATACTCTAAATTAGCGCCGTTCACATTTAGTCCTATACCATGGCATGTCATAACGAATGATTTGCGCTGTAAATTGATTACATACTTATTATAAAACGCTGCAACATATATATCAAATACATATTATCTATCTAACCCATAGAAAAAAGTAAGGGTTAGAACATGTGAAAGTTGGATAATTTGCGTGTATATGGATAACTATTATATAGGAAGTTTTTAAAATAGCTGTTATCTTTCCAGTTGCTCAATGTTGATATTAGAAAATTAAACTTTCCTACTTTAATATGTACGCACGTGTACATACGCACGTGCGTGAATAAATAAATGTACAAATATTTTGATAGTCGTGTTTGTTGAAGATTGATCGGGGTAAAATTACATAGAACTATAATTTTTCTATATTTAATTAGCAATGCTATATTATGGAATGTTTGTAAATTTTCTGTTTAAATGAAGTTATACATCAATCGAATAACAAAAAAGATATTTAAAAAATTTATTTCTCTCTATGTTTTAATAGTAGAAATAAAAAAGATTCCATATTAGAATGGCACCTATAAAAAATATGTATTTTAATGATAGGTGATTTAGTATTATACTATAGTTGCAAGTTGAGATAAGGAAAGGTGATTAGATAATGGCTACTAACAAAGAGTCAAAAAGCGTTGTAATAATTGGCGCTGGGGTATTAAGTACTACATTCGGTACAATGATTAAAGAATTAGCACCAGAATGGGATATTAAATTATACGAGCGTTTAGATCGTCCAGGTGATGAAAGTTCTCACGAGCGTCATAACGCTGGTACAGGACACGCTGCTTTATGTGAATTGAATTATACAGTTAGACAACCAGATGGTTCAATTAACATTGAGCAAGCGAAAGAGATTAATGAACAATTTGAATTATCAAAACAATTTTGGAGTCATTTAGTTCAAAACAAAACAATCAGTAACCCTGAAGAATTTATTCGTCCGCTACCACACATTAGCTTTGTAAGAGGTAAAAATAACGTTCAATTTTTAAAAGATCGTTATGAAGCTATGAAAGAATTCCCAATGTTCGACAATATTGAATATACAGAAGATATTGAACAAATGAGAAAATGGATTCCATTAATGATGCAAGGTCATAGTGCAGGTGACATTATGGCAGCTAGTAAAATTGATGAAGGTTCTGACGTAAACTTTGGTGAACTTACTCGTAAAATGGCCAAAAACTTAGAAAAACAACCTAATGTAGATGTTCAATACAACCACGAAGTAATGGACTTTAACCAACGTAAAGACGGTAAATGGGAAGTTAAAGTACGTCAACGTAACAGTGGTAGTGTAGAAACACAACTAGCTGATTATGTATTTATTGGTGCAGGTGGTGGCGCAATTCCACTATTACAAAAAACAGGTATTCCTGAAAGTAAACACTTAGGTGGATTCCCAATCACTGGTCAATTCTTAATCTGTACAAATCCAGATGTTATACAAGCACATGATGCTAAAGTATACGGTAAAGAACCTCAAGGTACACCACCAATGACTGTACCTCACTTAGATACACGTTATATTGATGGTGAACGTACATTACTATTTGGACCATTCGCTAGTATTGGACCTAAATTCCTTAAACAAGGTTCTAATTTAGATTTATTTAAATCTGTTAAACCATATAACATCACAACTTTATTAGCATCAGCAGTTAAAAACTTACCATTAATTAAATATTCAATTGATCAAATCTTGATGACTAAAGAAGGTACTATGAACCATCTTCGTACATTCTACCCAGAAGCACGTGACGAAGACTGGCAATTATACAATGCTGGTAAACGTGTTCAAGTAATCAAAGATACACCTGAAAACGGTAAAGGCTTTATCCAATTCGGTACAGAAGTGGTTAATTCTGAAGATCATACTGTAATTGCATTATTAGGTGAATCTCCAGGGGCTTCTACTTCAGTATCAGTTGCATTAGAAGTATTAGAGAAAAACTTCCCTGAATATAAATCAGAATGGACACCAAAAATCAAAAAAATGATTCCATCTTATGGTCAATCATTAATTGAAGATCCTGATTTAATGAGACGTACACGTCAACAAACTTCTAAAAGCTTAAACCTAAACTATTATAGTAAATAGTAGTTTAATGCATAATAATTTTAAAGGATTGTGAAAAAAATGAAAAAACTATTAGTAGTTTCAGTAATCGTCGCTATCGGTTTTTGCGCTTTAAAACGTTATCAAAAACACGTGAATAAAGCACCGAATATCGAATATTAAAAACAACTAACAATTGTAGGGCTTCAATTGAGAGTTTAGAACGACCCCCACTCTTAATTGTAAAAAGACTAATTCGCTTGAGCGAATTAGTCTTTTTTTATATTTCCAATCTTCTTAATCATGCTTCGAATTTCATTACACTTCTCTCAAACCAATTCAAAATACTCAAATTAATAAAATTCATATTTCCCAAAATTCATTCCAACTATATTCCAAATATAATTTTATATAGTATTATTTTTATATATTAATCATTTCATAAAAATTAGGAAGCTCATATGACAGAATATCTATTGTTATTAGGTGCAGATCAGTTTTTAAGAGAACATGCTTACGCTGGTGGCAAAGCAATCGGTGATTTTCAAATATGGACAGCAATTCAAAATGCAAAATATAAGTACAATGCGTATTTTGATTTTTGCATTGATGCCAATCCTTTAAGCTATGAAGAGATAAAGAAAGAGATAGCATATTATCAAATTCAGGGGTACGAACCAAAAAGCATCGTCCCCTTAAATGATTGGACATTAGAAGTAGCTAATCAATTAAATCGAGACTACGGTTTGCCTTACCTTGAACCAAAGGTTATTAAAGCTTGCAGAAACAAGCACATCATGAAATCCTTATTTGAAAAAGCAAACATTCCTACAGCAAAGTCGATACAATTTAATGATGCAACAGAATTGAAAGAATGTATCAAAGAATTTACTTTCCCAGTAATTATAAAACCAATGGATTTTGGAGGCAGTGATGGGGTTTACTTAGCAAATAACGAAAAAGAATGCATGGATGCCTATAGAAAATCGAAACAAATTATGGAGACTTATGCTGATACCTTTCATGTATCTAAAAATAAATTTCTGATTGAAACATTTATTGATAGTGATGACGAAGTTTCAGTTGAAGTGTTGTGTGGTCATCATTTTTATGAGGTCATTACAGTTACCGAAAAATATTTATCTCCCAGACCATGGTTTACTGAAATGGGTCATTTAGTCCCAAGTCACAGATATAAAAATGAAGATATTAAAAACCTTGCAATCCGCACGTGTCAGACTTTAGGTATTACGCGAGGCGTTGCTCATGTGGAAATAAAAATCAAAGGCGACCAACTCTATGTCATAGAAGCTGCTGCTAGACCTGGTGGTGACGCTATAATGGACTTAGTTGAAAATGCTTATGATATGAACCCTTATCAACTCCATATTTCTATGTACATTAATAATAAAGTTAAATCAGCAGATATATTCACACCAAAACGTACGTCTGCTATCGCTTTTATGAAAGCTAAAAAAGGTAAGATACAAAATATTAACTATCCTGATATAGCCAATGATTCTGAAATAAAAAAAAGTAAATTTATTAAAGGGTATTGGAGACAATGTAACCGATCCTGAAAATTGGAGCAGTCGTGAAGGACTTGTGTAGTTTAGCTGGCCTGAATTATCGACTACAAAAACTTTCAAACATATTCATAAAGCCAATGAACTGGCATCTAAAATTTTTGATTGTAGTGATGCGCATCATGACTAATTATTTAATAATCACTGCATTATACCGTTTTATCTGTTTAGCCTACCTAATTCTTTGCTTAGCAATTAGAAGTAGAAATAAGATGATGCATCTTACCTCTATAAACGAATCATCTCCACCCAAGTCATCTGTAAAATTAATACATTATTTTATGAGCATGCTATTGATTTTATTTTGAGTGCAGCAGTAAATCAATGCAATCTTTACATGGCAAAATCAGAGGATAATGAAAAGGCATTACGTGAAATATTATATGTCATTGATGATCAGTACACTATTTTAAAGACTTTGTTTAAAAGGTCGGATCTTAATATAGTTAAACAAACATTATCAAAGAAAATGCGCGACAACATGAATCAAGAAAATAATGAAATTACAATCCAATTTTTATCATCAGCTGTAGTAGGCATTATTGTATGGTGGATTGAAGCATCAAAACCATGTGATATTGATACTTTAACAACAGAGCTGTCCGTTTTATTGGAACCCCATTCAAAGCACTTATAATGCTAAAATTGATTGGAGCATAAAGTTTATATTAAATCGTGTTATAAATTGGGAGTCTGGGACATAAATAAATGTCTCAGTCTCTTTATGTACAATAAAAAAGAATATCTAAATCATTAACTAGTCATTTTTCAATGTCTATCCCTATGTCACTCAACAAAAATTAAAAGTTATAGAATTTATACATAAAATCGATTTAAATCCAAAATAATTTCAACTCTAGTTTAAACTGCGCCTGTTTTATAATTATAAACACTATCTTCATCATCCCCATTAAAAACATTAGAAATTTGTTTGAGAATGTCCTCAGTTATCATAATTAGATCCCCTTTCACTAATTATAGCCTCACAAATAAAGAAATTGATCTTTACTATTTCTATCTCAGTCGTTAAAATCGTTCCCTTTTATGTTCAAACTTTTTCTACATTAAACTGATTTTAAAAATTAATTATTTTAATTATAACAATTTAAGAACTTCTGTTCCCTATAAATATTTATATGTCTTTAGAGTATAATTAAAACAAAATGAAGAAATGAGTGATTTGATGAACAGCGATTGGGGACATGAGTTGCAATCAATAATTGGGAAGATAGATCCAAAAGATGTAAAGAAAGTACTTAATGATTCAAACAAATCATATGAAGAAATAAACAATGCTAGTAAAACTCGTAATAAAAATGAATATTCAATGAATCTTAACGAGATTATTAAATTAGAGGTAGAATTCATTTATTACAATAATGTTAAAAGCTCTACAGATATTAGTGAGGCACTTGAAAACAAACCAGATAAATGGGAAGATGATGATTTATTTATACCAACCAAAACGAACTTTTCAGCAAACTTCAAAAAGTTTTGTCATTACCTTGGTATCAATCCAGATAACTTTAAAAATGGAAAATCCTTTGCATTTAAACCTAAAAGTAAATATGTAATACATGATATTTTATCAAACAACTCTGATTACCTTCATTTTTTAAAGTATGGTGCTAATGAAAAAGACTTAAATCATATGAATAAAATCAATGAAAACCTTTTTTATTTTATTAAAAATGAAATAACAGATTCCACTGATTATGAGACAGCTCTGACAAATTATTACTTATATTTTTTAGTGAATTCAAATGTCGAAGTAGGTATTAAATCTAAAATCGTAGATATTATAACCGTACCTGACCTTAATAATAATCAAAAATTAAATGTTCTAGAATACTACTTAAGCGAACTAGCAGAGTTGAATGACGAGATAAACTCAAAATTAGCTGAATATCAATCGTATGATTATAACAAGTATTTAAAACATGAAACGCGTGTTCCAATAGATATTAATTTAGCTAAATATATTACTAATAAAGAAACACAATCTTCTGCACCTAAAGATTTAATACTCAAACTGTTAACTAATAGTGAATTAGTCGGCCAACCGAAATTTACTAAGGAACATAGAAATAAACTCATTTCTGAATTAAAAAAAGCATTAAATTATCATTTAAATAAAAGTGATAATTATTCAGAATTTTTTTATATTACAACTAAATAGTTATATACCAATGAAGTATCGACTAATGTCGGTACTCTTTTTTTGTCAATATAATTTTCAATTATTATTGTATGGAAATTACTCCCCTATTTTCCGAACTTACACCTGTCGTTTTTCATTATATATTTATACATGTATTCGGCCGATACATAAATTAAAATAGTCGGAGGTAAATTATTATGAAGTACAAAGGTGAAGATTTTAACGAATTTAAAAGAAGAATTTTAGGTGCTGCTTTCAGTCTATCTGAAGATATTACATTTACATTTAGTGATTTAAACTTAAAATCTGGATTTACCTGTTCAACTGAAGTTCAACAAGATGTTGGTCGCTGGTTTGCATACTTTGTAAAGAACACGCCAAGTGTTCCATTTGTCATTATTGGTAAGAATAGCAACGGGAACTTAGTGTATCGTAAAACAGGACCAAATCCAATGCGTCACAAAAGTAACTGGAAAGGCGGTAACAACTAATGACTAACAACATATTCAAGCAATATCCATATTTTTTAAATTCAAATGGCTTTTATGAAGTGATTCCACCTAAAAGTAACAATGATGTAGAAAAAATCATCCAATTGTCTAGTCCCATCATTATTGAAAATAAATTTCTCGACCCGTCTACAGGGGTTGAGAAATTGGTTATTACAGACGGAAAAAATATTGAACGTATTGAAGCATCAGATATCTTAACATCTTTCAAGCTACCTGGATTGATTAAGTACGGCTTCAACATCAACGAACGGTACATTAAATCATTAAGCTATGCGTTACAATCGATGCGCCAGTCACTTCCATTATCTAAATTATATACCGGCGTAGGTGTATTACAATCTGATGATGAAGGTATGGTCATTTCATTGGATAAACCATACTTTTCAAAAGAAATAGAGCGGTCTCAAGCTAATGAAATCATTTGTGAAACACACTATGATTTACAACCAAAGGGTACTTTCAAAGGCTGGTGGGAGATGTACTTAAAACAAGTTAAAGGGAACTTACTACTAGAACTTGCAGTAGTATTTGCTGCTTCTTCATTAGTTACTGCGTTCCTAAAAACAAGACATGAGGTCGAGTTTGCGGGAACCATCTTCTCATTTATGGGAAATTCAAGCACAGGTAAATCGACTGCAGCCGCTTTAGCTGTTTCAATAGCCGGAAACCCTACTAAAGGTAGTAATACGCTGTTTAGGTCGTGGAATGGTACTAGAAACGCGCTTGAAGGATATTTAAGTAGCAATTATGGTTTGCCTATCGTATTGGACGAACTATCGGCTGCAACCTTCAAAGACACTACTGGGTTGTTGTACAGTCTGGCAGAAGGACAAGGCCGACAACGATCTAATATAGATGGTAATGTCAAAGCACTCAAAAATTGGGGGACCTCAGTGATAAGTACGGCAGAACACAGTGTTTTAAATAATAGTGCACGTAATGATGGTTTGAACGTTCGTACGATTGAAATATCTGAAGCCTTTACAACAAGCGCTGACAATGCAGATGCAATTAAAAAGGCTACATCCGTCAATTATGGCCATGTCATGCCATTAGTAGCTGAATATCTTTTAAAGCGTGAAGGTGAAGTAATTAAATGGTTTCACGCGGAACATGATTGGTTCAAAAACCAATTAAAAAATGAAACGAGTAATACTGGTATTCGTATGTTCAAACGCTATGCAGCGATTACGACATCTGCTCGTATATTCGAACGTGTTATTGCTATACCTATCGATATGGATGCAGTAAGAGAATACTTGGTTAGTTATCATTTGGAGTCAGTTTCAGAACGCTCACTAGCAGAGAAAGCTATCGAAATCATTGTTCAGTTTGTAGCTCAAAATCGTGGCAAATTCTCTGAAGATAGCAAACTCTCAACAATGATAGAAAATTATGGACTTATTGAACTTAAAAAAGACCATATTCAAGTTAAAATGCTTACCAATGTATTCAAAAATATGTTGGACGAAAATCATTTTCAAGATGTAAACACAGTTATAGATGCTTTACGCGATAAAGATTATATCCAATCTGACCGCAACCGTAAAACAACAAAACGTAGTGTCCCAGATTCTAATGGCAAAAAGAAGACTATTGTCTTTTACCATCTTAAGCTAGATATGACTTATGCTTCAATGTTTGGTTTGAGTTCTAAAACAGAGCCTAGTATACCACCACCATTCGTTGATAATACAAATAAAAATTTGCTAGAAGATTTTGTAACGAAAGCTAAACAATCCGAAGCAAATGACGATTTAGGATTATAAAATATCGCTATAACACCCTAAAGGCTGTTGTAGCTTACTTAATCAAATACTTGGAGGAAATTAAAATGAATACTAAATTCAAATTAACACAATACACATTATGCTCTTTGGTCGAATTAGAGAATCAACAATTAGTCGTAAATTATATTGATCATGACTATGATATAGAATCCTATACGTTAACTGAGACACAACGTAAACTCTTGATACTTTATAAATTGCACCCTGAATTTATGAATGAGGTAGCTCTCACTAATTTCTTTGTGAAAAGTACAAGAGACGACAGAATGACTGTTTATCATATTATCAAATCCTTAAATATTTTATAGAATCGGAGGTCTTTTCATTGGACGAATTAATCACATTACTCGCTGATTTAGTGATTGAAGAAATCAATCACTCTGATGACTAATAATAACGCCCAACACCTCACTGGTGTTGGGCTTATATATAAATTCGTTCATAAATATATATTATCAATTTGGAAGGAGGAAACAGGATGAAACAAGCAATAGGTTATCTACGTCAAAGTACACTCAAACAACAATCACTCTCAGCCCAGAAACAAACCATCAAGGCATTAGCCGAAAAGCATAATATTCAACACATTACCTTTTATAGCGATAAGCAATCAGGACGCACTGATAAGCGGAATGGTTACCAACAAATTACTGAACTGATTCAACAGGGACAATGTGACGTATTATGTTGTTATCGTCTGAATCGACTTCATCGTAATTTGAAAAATGCGCTAAAATTAATTAAATTATGCCAGCAGTACAATGTAGATATCTTGAGTGTTAACGATGGCTATTTTGACTTAAACAAATCATTTGATCGTCTAAAACTCAATATCTTCATTTCATTAGCTGAACTTGAGTCAAATAATATTGGTGAACAAGTAAGCAACGGGATAAAAGAAAAAGCACGTCAAGGTAAACTGATTACCACACATGCACCTTTTGGATATCATTATTATAAAGGCACATTTGTAATCAACCCAGTAGAAGCACAAACGGTGACTGCAGTATTCAAATACTATCTTCAAGGGTATGGTTACAAAAAGATTGCACAATATTTGGAAAAAGATAATAAGTTAATCAACCGAAAACCATATCAAGTACGTAACATTATTATGAACCCTAATTACTGTGGACGTGTGAATAACAAATACGGCACTTTTGATAATATGTTCCCATCTATTATCAGTAAAGCAATGTATAAAAATGCTCAAGCAATACGAGTAAATAAACAAGTTCAGCGCACGCCTTCTG
Source organism: Staphylococcus caseorum (assembly GCF_049943195.1). NCBI lineage: Bacteria > Bacillati > Bacillota > Bacilli > Caryophanales > Staphylococcaceae > Staphylococcus > Staphylococcus caseorum. The sequence continues at coordinate 2,334,289 of NZ_JBNFUA010000001.1, read as the reverse complement.
CTAATTTACTCAAACAAAAGATCAAATGCCCTTGTTGTGACTCAACGCTGACAAATATGACGATAAGAAAAAAAGAACATACATTGCGATATTATGTTTGTCCTAAAAATATGAATGAATCTCGCTTTGTCTGTTCATTCAAAGGGATAAATGCACAAGAATTAGAAGTTCAAGTCTTAGCAACATGTCAGAACTTCTTTCAAAACCAACAGCTCTATTCAAAAATTAATAATGCGATTCATCAACGCCTCAAAAAACAAAGAGTGATAGAAGCTAAAAGTATGCTAACTCAAGAACAACTGATAGATAAACTTGCCAAAGGTATGATTGATGCAGAAACGTTCAGAGAACAAACGCAATCATTATGTCAACAATCCAAACCTATATCATCAATCCATACGCATCAAATTCGAAAGGCTTTACAAAATGTCATTCAACAACGTTTCACGTTAAACATGTTGTACCCTTACATCGATGAAATTCATATTACCGAAAGTAAAACGCTTACAGGTATCTATTTCAAAAATGAGCCCTTAAACATCGTCAATCAAACAGCACAATCATCGATTGCTTAATCAGAAAGGATGAAAAAATCATGCAACAACTCAAACAAAAACGTGTCGGTATCTATGTCCGCGTATCAACAGAAATGCAAAGTGCAGAGGGTTATAGTATCGACGGTCAAATCAATCAAATCAAAGAATATTGTAACTTCCATCATTTCGAAGTCAAAGATATATACGCTGATCGTGGTATTTCAGGAAAGTCTATGAACCGCCCTGCACTTCAACGTATGTTACATGATGCGAATAAAGGTCATATTGATTGTGTTATGGTGTATAAAACAAATCGACTCGCACGTAATACATCAGACTTACTCAAAATTGTCGAAGATTTGCATAAACAAAATGTCGAATTTTTCAGTTTGTCTGAGCGTATGGAAGTCAACACTTCTTCTGGTAAACTCATGTTACAAATACTTGCAAGTTTTTCCGAATTTGAAAGAAATACCATTTTAGAGAATATTTACACCGGACAACATCAAAGAGCCTTAGAAGGCTATTACCAAGGTAATCTTCCTTTAGGATATAATAACATACCAGATAATAAAAAAGATTTGATGATTAATCAGCATGAAGCTAATATTGTGAAATATATTTTTGAATCTTACGCCAAAGGTCATGGTTATCGTAAAATTGCCAACGCACTCAATCATAAAGGTTATGTCACTAAGAAAGGTAATCCTTTTAGTATTTCAGCTGTTACTTATATTCTCTCAAACCCATTCTATATTGGTAAAATTCAATTCGCGAAATACAAAGATTGGAATGATAAACGTCGTAAAGGCTTGAATGATAAACCAGTAATCGCCGAAGGCAAACACACCCCTATTATTAGCCAATCATTATGGGATAAAGTCCAAGCACGTAAAAAACAAGTAAGTGAAAAACCACAAGTTCATGGTAAAGGAACCAATATTTTAACTGGATTAATTTCGTGTCCCCAATGTTCTGCTTCAATGTCTGCGAGCACAACAGTTAATACACTTAAAGATGGTACTAAAAAACGCATTCGCTACTATTCGTGTAGTAACTTTCGTAATAAAGGGTCAAAAGTATGTTCTGCGAATAGTGTCAGAGCCGATGTAATTGAAAAATATGTTATGGATCAAATACTCGAAATTGTTAAAAGCGACAAGGTTATCAAGCAAGTCGTTGAGCGTATCAATCAAGAGAATCAAGTCGATGTAGCTGCACTCAATCATGATATCGCATATAAGCAACAACAATATGATGAGGTCCAAATCAAATTAGATAACTTGATAAAAACGCTTGAAGATAATCCAGACTTAACATCTGTGCTTAAAAATACGATTCATCAGTATGAAAAACAACTCAATGACATCACAACTCAAATCAATCAACTTAAGCAACAACAAAATCAAGAGAAACCATCTTATGATACGAAACAAATCGCTGCGCTATTACAACGAATATTTCAAAATATAGAATCAATGGATAAAGCACAACTCAAAGCATTATATCTTACAGTCATTGACCGTATTGATATTCGTAAAGACGGTAATCATAAAAAACAGTTCTACGTTACACTAAAACTCAATAATGAAATTATTAAACAACTTTTCAATAATACCCCTCTCGACGAAGTGCTCCTCAGCACTTCGTCTTTATTTTTGCCTCAAACGCTCTTTCTTCAAATCTAATATCTATGTACTGTCCTTTCGTCATTCAATAACACCTATCTAACAAATATCTTCAACACGCTAACAAATCATGGCTCAATGTGAAGCTTATATTGATATGACGAAAGAACATCCCAAAACAAAATATAAGTGGGATAGTAACGGGATTGGCTAACTTCATGTAGGAGAAGGATTACGCAAGCGTAATCCCAAAATCCCATTATTATTTATAAATAAATAATATAAAAAGAAAAAAGTAAATCATAACCACACCTATTAATCCAAATGATATATAAATATATAGCTATATTTCCCGACAAATGAACGGGATAACGGGATTTCCTTGTCATATCAACAATTGTGACGACTTTCGATTGGGATCTTTTCTGTATTTCAGTGGGATTTCCAGGCGAAACAAACGGTATTTCAAACTTATATTATCAAAATGATGTATCACATGCATACATCAATTAAATATATTAGGAGGTCATAACAATGACATTAGAAGAACAACTCAAGCACTATATAACTAACTTATTCAATCTGCCAATGGAAGAAAAATGGGAATGTGAATCTATCGAGGAAATCGCTGATGATATCCTTCCTGACAAATATGTAAGGCTTGGGCCACTTAGTAATAAAATACTTCAAACCTATACCTACTACTCTGACACACTTCACGAAAGCAATCTCTATCCGTTCATTCTCTATTATCAGAAACAGCTCATAGCCATCGGCTACATCGACGAAAATCATGATATGGATTTCTTATATCTACACAACACCATCATGCCCCTTTTGGATCAACGACACTTACTAATAGGAGGACAATAATATGCATAAATATATCAAAATTACACAATTAGTCATCACAATACTAAGTGAAATCATTACATGGATGAAAGAATCAGAACGAAAGGAGATCTCTTATGAATAGATATATCACTCGTGGTATTGCCAATAGCTTACCTATCATCTTACAAAAACAATTATGGCAACTCGTAGCACGACGAGAACAAACACAATCAAAAGGCAAGGAATCATTGGATTATTTTCATATATTCCAATTCAATATGCACAATAACCAACTATATATCAAACACAAACAAGAACGGCCTGAGTATGTCAAAACGCATAAGGCAAATGTCAAACAGTCTATCGATATCAATAAGGTCTACATTATCCGAGAAGATGATGTAGACCTTTCTTATTACGTCATGTTATTACCAGAAGAATACTAGAGGAGTGAATATTACATGAAAACAATAAAAAATACATTAGAAACTGAAGCCATATTCAGTGATGACCAACAACATCGCTATCTACTTAAGAAAACATGGGACAGTGAAAAACAAACGATCACAATCATTACAATGTACCCGCATTATGATGGTATTCTCAATATAGATCTAACAACTCAACTCATTATGAATAAAGTTACAGAAATGGAAGCATTTGGTTCAATCAATTTTGTGAATCTATATTCTAATATTACAACACCTTTTAATCTTAAACATTCAAAAAATGCTTATGATAATCATACAAATATTCAAATTATGAAAGCAGTGAAAGAATCGGATGAAGTGATATTAGCATGGGGTGCTTACGCTAAAAAACCGATTGTTGAAGTGCGTGTCAATGAAATATTAGAGATGTTGAAACCACATAAAAAGAAAGTGAAACAACTCATCAACCCAGAAACGAATGAAATTATGCATCCACTCAACCCTAAGGCACGTCAAAAATGGATTTTGAAATCATAGCAAATACATGGAGGTCAATATGGAAACAAAACAAATCAACATCGTTTCACTGCAAATGATTAAAATAGATACTTTGAGTTATCTTAAAAGACGAATTACAAGTCCCCACCAAATTGTAAAGTATTTAAATAGAGTTTTTTTAATAATGCATAGATGATACATTTATTTTACTTTAATTATAATTAGCTGGAAAATTATATACAAGAAAGGTTCAGTCACTAACTCATTTATAGTGTATGATGATGGAAAATTAATTAAGAATAAAACGTTGACCAATATTGACCTTTAGTTTAGAATAAGCTTAATCATATGGCGAAGGGTGATAAAATGATTGTTGGTAATTACCATTACAATGAGGTTTATGATGAATATACTAGTTTGAAAGTTTGGAGGTACATGGAAAGCGAGGATGTTGATTTAGAAACAGCATTAAATCATCTAGGACTAGATTATATAGATGCATTACCAGATGAAGAAGATATTCCTGAACTTGAGAAAGAAAAACAAAAATTAATTGAACGAGGATACTAATAAATGCGGTTAGAGAAATGTTTCTCTAACCGCATTATGATTTATTTTTTTATTGCTGACTTGCCATTAATTCGGCTTGCTCTACAACTTGTTCCACAGCCATTTTTTGAAGATCTGGTGGATAGCCATATTTCTTTAATAGGCGTCTAACTTGAACTCTCATTTTAGCTTTAGCACTGTCTCGTTTAGACCAATCAACACTCATGTTATCTTTAACTGTTTTAGTTAACTCATGTGCAATGGCTCTTAACTCTTTATCGCCCAAAGCTTCTTTAGCTGTTTCATGTGAAGCTAATGCATCATAAAAAGCAATTTCTTCTGTACTCAAGCCTAAATTTTTACCTCGTTGCTGCTCTTGATTAATTTCTTTTGCCATTTGAATCAGTTCTTCAATGACCTTGGAAGCTTCGATAGAACGGTTATTGTATTTTTGAATAGATTTACCTAGCATCTCAGAAAATTGTTTAGATACGGTTGCGTTCGTTTTCATTAATGACTTAACTTGACCTTTAAGTAATTTATTCAATAATTCAACTGCTACATTTTTCTGTTGTAATCCTTCTACATCTTTTAAGAAATCGTCAGATAAAATAGAGATATCTGGGTTTTCTAAACCGAGTGTTTGATATATATCTACAACTTCTTCAGTTACAACGGATTTTGATATCAACTGATTAATTTCAGCTTCAACTTCAGCGGAAGATTTATAAGGACCACCACCATCAGTTGAAGGAGCTAAAAGTTTAACGATGCCTGCTTTAACGGCTTTTAAGAACGCAATTTCACTATTTAATTCTTGAGCTGCTTCTTCTGTTGCACATAACGCGAATGCTTTACCAAGTTCAGTGACTGTATTCACAAATCTTTGTCTTTCTTCTTCACCTAAGCCAATTACATAATCCATCGTACTTGAGATGACATTATATCGATCAGATTTTTTATCTGATTCGAAGTCAGAATAATCATGATTATATAACATATCTTGAATAACATCGTATTTCATTAACATAATTTCTAATGCTTTATCTGTATCAACACCGGTTTGTTCTTTATCAGAATCTGTATACTCTTTTAAAGCTTCTTTAAGACTTTCAGCGATACCTACATAGTCCACAATTAAGCCACCAGGTTTGTCTTTAAACACTCTATTCACACGTGCAATTGCTTGCATTAGATTATGGCCATGCATTGGTTTATCAATATACATGGTATGCATAGAAGGTACATCAAAACCTGTTAACCACATATCTCTCACAATAACGAGTTGTAATTCATCTTCAACATCTTTCATACGACTCTCTAATAGGTTCCTTCTTTTTTTAGGACCAATGTGTCTCTGGAAGTTTTTAGGGTCGCTTGAGGAACCTGTCATCACAACTTTGATAACACCTTGGTTATCATCATCTGAATGCCATTCGGGTTTTAATCTTACAATTTCATCATATAAATCAACCGCTATACGGCGACTCATTGTGACAATCATGCCTTTACCTTTCATCGCCTTTTGTCTTGTTTCAAAGTGATTAATAATATCAGTTGCTAAAGCATGAATGCGCTGTTCTGATCCTGATAATGCTTCTATTCGAGACCATTTAGATTTTAATCGTGTTTTGACATCGTCTTCCTGTCCAGAAGTAATATCATCATAAGCTGCATCAATATCTAAATCTGTTGGTAAATTTAATGGTATGATTCGACTCTCATAATAAATCTTAACCGTACTACCATCTTCAACAGCTTGTGTCATATCATACACATCAATGTAATTTCCAAATACCATCTGTGTATTTTTATCTGTAGACGATACTGGTGTTCCTGTGAATCCAACAAATGAAGCATTAGGTAAAGCATCTCTTAAATATTTTGCATATCCATATTTAACGCCTTCACCTTTTTCATCGTAAGTTGCACTAAACCCATATTGTGTACGATGTGCTTCATCAGCCATAACAATGACATTTTTACGTTCAGTTAAAGCATCCATAGTAACTTTGCCTTCTTCTGGTTCGAATTTTTGCATCGTTGTAAATACAATCCCTCCAGATTCAACTGATAATAGTTCTTTCAACTCTTTACGAGAATCTGCTTGTTTAGGGGTCTGTCTTAATAACCCCTTACCAGAACGGCCCTTAGATTTTACAAAGGTACTATGTAGTTGATTATCTAGGTCATTACGGTCAGTTACCACAACTAAAGTAGGGTTATTTAACTTTTGAATTAATTTGCCCGAAAAGAAAACCATCGTCAAACGGCACTGAACCCTTAAAATGGGAACTTAATAAAAACACTATTTTCTAGGATGCTAATTTCCTGAACTCTATAGGAGATAAGTAGCCTAGTTTTTGTTGAATTCTAACTTTATTATAGTTTTCAATGTAATTTTCGACAATATCTATTACAATGTTATTAGAGCTCTTGAGCTCTTTGTTTAAGTAGAATGTTTCACACTTTAGCGAGGAATGGAAACATTCAATTGGGGCATTATCAGCTGGCGTTCCCTTACGGGACATGCTTCTGGTAATGCTTTTTTCTTCGCATAATTTATAATATTCATACGATGTGTAAACACTTCCTTGATCGCTATGAAGTATACAACTATCTGGAATTTCTAATTGGTTCAAAGTCTCGTTTACTAAATTTTGATTCTGATGATTATCTATAGTATAAGCAACTATTTCCCCGTTATAGACATCCATAATTGACGATAGATACAACATTGTATTACCGAAAGGTAAATAAGTAATATCTGTTACAAGTACTTCTAATGGACGATTTGCATTAAAATTCCTCTGTAACAAATTGCCTGTTTTATAAAATGGATTACCTGGTTTTTTAGATTTTTTAGGTTTAACCCTACAATTCAATTCGTTTTCTTGCATAAGCCTTTGCACTTTCTTGTGATTAATTTTTTCCTTACTAAATTTATTTAATTCAGCAGTCACTTTCCTATAACCATAGGTATATTTGTGCTTATGACAAATCGATTTAATTGCTTCTAATTCCGAATTTGTTTCATGTTTTTTACATTTCCAGCGATAATAGGTAGATTTGGGTATGTTAAATACCTCTAATATCATTTTAACTGTATATTTTGATTCTAATGCTTCAACCACTTGTATTATTATTTTGGGCGACATTCCCTTTCCAATTCCTTGTACTTTTTTAAAATTTCTAATTCTGCGTTTTTTCTTTTATTTTCTATTTTTAATTGTTCAATTTCTGAAAGTTCTTCTAATCCCTTTCCGTAGGAATATTGTTTTCCAACTTGTTGATGAAATCTATAATGTTCACCATTTTGGTACCATTTCCACCAAGTTTTCACTTGTGATCTATTTCTAATATTTAATGTATTCATAATTTCTTTTGCACTATATCCCTCAATTTTCATTTCAATAGCTTTATTTTTGGTTTCTAGTGAATAAGTAACTCTTTTCATAGAAAAACACCTCCGTATAAATTCATTTTAGTATGAATTCAACGAAAGTGTTTTTATTTTATTCCCACAATTTGGGGTCAGTTCAAAACTTTTACCTGAGCCCTGAGTATGCCAAATAACGCCACCTTTACCATTTCCTTGGTCAGAAGTGGCTTCTATTGCGCGACCAACGGCTTTATTAACTGCATAATATTGATGATAAGCAGCTAAAATTTTAACAATATTCCCTTTACCATCATCTTGAAATAAAGTGAAGTGTCGAATTAAATCTAATAATACTTCTTTATTTAACATGCCATGGATTAATACATCTAAACTTGCCATTGTAGACGAAGCCTCAGTTTTACCATCTTTTGTACGCCACGTCATGAAACGATCATAATCTGCAGTCATAGAGCCCGCTTTTGTATTAATACCATCACTTGTCACCAATACCGCATTGTGATTAAATAATTGAGGGATTTTCATTTTATAAGTTTCTAATTGATGATAACCATCTTCTACACCCACAGATTCATTAGTCGAACTCTTAAGTTCAATCACAACAACAGGTAAACCATTAATAAACAACACAACGTCTGGTCGTTTATTGTCATCACCATTCACAACAATCAATTGATTAACAGCCAGAAAGTCATTATTCTCTGGATTATTAAAATCAAATACATAAACTAAATCATTGATTGTTTCCCCATCTTCATTATAATGTTCTACTTCAATTCCATTCGTTATCATTTCATGAAATATACGATTGTTTTCAATTGAATTTGGTGATTTTTCTATGGAAATTTCATGTATTGCTTGTTGAATAGCATTATTGTGTAAATCTGGATTAATACGTCTTAAAGCACGTTCTAAACGATTATCAAGCACAACGTCCTTATCGCTTTCTCGTTCAGGCGTAATACCTGTTTCACTAATTTCACGACCTTTTTTAACTGTATAACCAAGTTCTTCAAACCATTCAAGTGCAACTTGTTCTAAATCGTCCTCACTAAATTGAAAGCTCATCTTCATTCACCTCGATATGGTCAGGTATCTCTATTTCACCTGACATTAATTTTGGTAGTAACGTGTCACGAAGTTGTGTAAGTTTTTCAATCTCTACATTCAAATCACTAATTTTTTTTCCAAAATTTTCTAAGTATTTATTTATACTTTCATATAAATATGAATCTAGTTTGGGTAATAATAAATTAAAATTTTCAAAAGTTTTTTTTGTATAAAATTCTCTGGCTGAACCAGAGGTCTGGTTATATACTAATGAATTCACATATAATATTAATTGATAAATTAATGTGTTACTGATGTTGGATTTAATAGATCTAAATCGCCACATATTTTGATTTTGTAGCGATGGGAGGTTATTTTCTGTTACTAAACCTAAATTCCCAATAGATCCGCCCACAGTAACTAATAAAGTATCGAATAATTCTAAATTATACTTTTGATACTTATCCATATATAAATATTGATAAGGTACAAATTTAATATCGTTCATTGTAACTAATAAATTACTTTTAGAAATATTTAATGTACGTAAAACAGGTAATTGAATCTGTTCAATATATTCTGTAGACTTAAAAGCATAACCTGTACGTATATTAGCTATAGAACCTAATTTTACTAGATTCCAATTTATTGGTATTTCACCTAACTCACTGTCAACCATTTCTCCACCACTTGATTTATATGGATTACCATTTTCATCAGGGAATTCAAAATCAACGAACCAACGTTTGAATAGTGTTTGTGAAAGTTCTTCAAGGTTTGCTATTATATTTTGATTGATTTCAATTTTATTATCTAAGGTTTTCAAAATATTAACTACTTGCTTTTGGTAGCTAATATTAGGAAGATATATATATAAATTCTCAAAAGTCTTTCGATTAATAGTATCAAAAACTGAACCATGAGTATTACTTTTTATATAATTTGTTTTGTACTTAAACCAATAGTAGATATATTCGTTGGTAGTATACTTACTTATTGCCTCTAACCCAAAACATGATTGGTTGAAAGTCATGCTTTTAGCAACCTGGCATAACTCGCCAACTGTACCTCTAGCTGAAATAACAACGGTACCTTTACTTACTAATGTAGCTGCACTATTATTCAAACCAGCCTCGGTTATTTGTTCTTCGGTTTCATGTACTAGTCGATTTTTATTATTGAAGTCCTTTACTGATAACCAAGGGATTTCTCCATTCCAATACTCACTATTTTTTCTTTTAGGGGTGCCCCCGCTAATTATCTTAACAACTTCTGAAACCTTATACTCCATAACCTAACCCCTCCAATGATTTACGGATTTGGTCCTCGAGTTCTTTGGATTTAGCAAATTGTTCACTTAAATCTGCTGTAATTCGATCCATTTTTTGTTCAAATGGTTCTGAATCTTCTTCAACATCTGCTAAACCAACGTAACGACCAGGTGTTAAGATATATTCGTTATCTTTGATTTCTTCAGTTTTTGCAACTTTACAAAAGCCTGCTTTATCTTCATATTGGTTATCATTTGTACCGCGCCACGAATGATAGACACTTGATATATCTTTGATTTCATCATCTGAGAATTCTTTCAAGGTTCTAGATACCATGCTTCCAACATTTCTAGCATCGATAAAGAGGACTTCTCCTTTACGTTCATTTTTCCCATTCTTTTCTTTATCTTTTGAAATAAACCATAAACAAACTGGTATTTGTGTTGAGTAGAATAATTGACCTGGTAAGGTTACAATACACTCTACTAAATCTTGTTCGATTAAGTTTTTACGAATTTCTAATTCATCTTTACCGCTTGTAGACATTGAACCATTTGCTAACACAAATCCTGCTGTACCACTTGGTGCTAGCTTAGAAATCATGTGTTCAATCCACGCATAGTTGGCATTTCCTTTGGGTGGGATACCAAATTTCCAACGATGGTCATCTAATAATTTTTCTTGTCCCCAATCACTCGCATTAAAAGGTGGATTAGCAAGGATAAAATCTGCTTTTAGCCCCTTGTGTAAATCGTTATGGAACGTGTCAGCATGATGGTCACCTAAATCACTATCTATACCTCTAATAGCCAAATTCATTTTTGCTAATTTCCAAGTTGTTGGATTTGATTCTTGACCATAAACAGCAATATTATCTAAGCGTCCTTGGTGACGTTCTACAAAACGTTCACTTTGTACAAACATACCACCAGAACCACAACATGGGTCATAGATTCTACCTTCATAAGGTTCAACCATTTCAACAAGTAATTTAACAATTGATGCAGGTGTATAGAATTCTCCCGCATTTTTACCTTCAGCACTTGCAAACTTCGCGATAAAGTATTCATAAACACGTCCTAAGACATCTTGCTTCTTACTTTCAGAATCTCCGACTTTGAAAGTAAATAGGTCGATAATATCTCCTAATTTCTCTTTATCTAATGCAGGTCTTGCGTAATCTTTAGGTAACACACCTTTTAATGATTCATTTTCTTTTTCAATTGCTATCATCGCTTTATCAATAATTTGACCAATTTCTGGTTTCTTAGAATTATCATTAATATATTGCCAACGTGCTTCTTTAGGAACCCAGAAAATATTTTCTGCTAAATACTCATCTTTATCTTCTTCGTCTGCATATTCATCATTTAACAGTTCTTCATACTTCTCTTCAAATGAATCTGACACATATTTCAAAAATATAATACCTAATGCTACATTTTTATATTCTGCCGCATCCATACTCCCACGTAATTTATCTGCAGCTTGCCATAATTTTTCTTCAAATCCTATAGTTGCCATAATCATTCTCTCCTTTTTATTAATAGTGATCTATATTTATCCAATAATCTTCAACGTTAAAACCATATTCTTTTAAATTTTTAATATCTTTATCATTTAATTGAAATGTACAATTTGCACACTTAACTTTGGATATATATTCATAACAGTCTATAGATTCTTCAATTCGACGATTAGCATTTTCATCTTCATATTCAACTTCTTCTATATCTGTAATTTCTGTATGAGTATAAGTTACAAGTGAATTTGCAGTACAACATGGACATTTTAAAATTGTATTAGTAGATAAACTGTTTTCAAATTCAGCTTGTGCTAGTTGATTAGCACTTTGATTTCTTGAATCTAAAATGCTACCAAAACCTTTACCATAATGGCTATAATAGGATGCTCTACCCAGTTCTTTTAAGACAGCAATTTTATCAATCGCCGGAGATCCATTTTTAAATTCTTCAATTATATCTTCAAAAGGATTAATTTCTAAACTGTTTTTATTAAATCTCCAAATTTTATGGCTTCTATATTTTTCCTTATATTCCGAAACTTCTAAGCATTCTTTTACTAAGGGTAAAATATATTGTCCTATTAAAAAGTCAAACGCTTCATATTTAAGCATTACTTTTCCTTGATGCCATATTTTATTTCTTAAGTAGTTTAAATAATCAAATTCTGATCTATGCTTTGCTAAGAATTTGAATTTTACTTCTGGTTTTAATTTAATTACTTCACAGGCCCTATTAAGTGATTGGCTAAAACTTAAGCTTTTTAAATTTTTAAATTCATTGTCAGATAGTGGTATTTTTTGAATGAATTCTTTGCGTTTTTTCTCAGATAATGGCATTTTTTGAATGAGTCTTGTTATTAATTCTGAATCATCTGATATAAATAAGGGCAATAATTCTTCCTCATCTCTCAATAGCTCCTTTAAGATTAATTCAAAAAAGTGATGAAAATGTAAAATAGTTTCTGAAAAATTCTCATAGTAATCCTGTTTATGACTATAACTATACGTTCGTTTGTCAAAATTTTCTCTTATACTTTTATAACTACTAAAATACGATTTTAATCCTATATTTAAAGAGTTTAAAATCACATCATTATTGTCATTATCAATTTTAAATTCATTGTTTTTGATGTTCTTAAGTTTCATTTATTTTCTCCTGATAATTATCTTTCTTCTAATATATCAAAAATACATTAGATAATGTTTTTTTAGATATTATAATTAGATTTTTAGCAAAACTATTGATAATCGGAAGCATATCAAAAACCGCATCATTTATGATATGCTTCTGCTTATCGTGTAGTGATGCGGTTTTATTTTTCACCTTTTAAAATTTCTTTTAGTTGATTTAAAAATAACTGTGTTGATATAGTTAAAGGCTTCTCTTTTTTCCAAACTACACTTAAACTTGATTTGATACTTTGCTGAAGCGGTATAAATTTTAGTGTTGTATTATAAGTATTTTCAATACCCCCAATCCAAAATAATCTACACCATAGTTAATCCTTTTGTACGAATCGCTTCATTGGCATGCTCTGGTATCCCGCATAGCCCAAAACCCCGGTGAACACTGTCATGCCATTTTCTAAATTCTCAAATGTTGTATGTATGTCTTGAATGACTTTAGATATGTTATAGCCTCACTTTTTTAAAAAATTAATACCTAGTGTTAAAAACAATTATACTTGAAATTTTTGCGAAGTCTTTTATTTCATGTTGCCGTTTTCATAAATAAATATACAAAAATCGAACTGAAATATATCAGTCCGATTCGAATCATTTTTCATTATTTTTGAGTATATTGATTAATGATATAGGGTCTTTTCCCAGATTTAAGTGTTTCTATTTTGTCTACTAAATTAATATTAATTAACGCATCTTCACCCAGAAGATTTTTATATTGCTTTTTTAATTCATTTAATTTTGATTCATCAAAACTTTTCTTTGGTAAAATCTTAAGGTCATATTCTTTTCTGCCTTTTTATATAAATTGAAATTGATAAATATTTTCAATTTTACTCATCATTATATTAAAAATTGTTTTTCTCAGATTCATTTTAATACTCAATTCATACTATATTTATTCAAAATAAATAGTTTCTAAAAATCATTTTAAATTCAAATTATCTTTATAATCTTTAACTATTTGGTCATTATTACTTGGGTAAAAATAGTATAATCCATCATCACCCAATGTATTTTCACCATTTAAGGTATGGCGATTCACATTTTTTTGTGCACTCTTATAATCAGATCGAATACCATTTAAATCAGTTAAACTCAAATCAGTTTTGACGTTATCCTCTACCGCGTTAAATATTGAATTGATTTTCGGTATTGAACTTGGATTCATGGATTTCTTAGCTACTGCTTCGATAACAAGTTGTTGTCGCGCTTGTCTTCCTTCATCTCCACCAGCACCTGCTTCTTTCCTACTCCGCATAAACGCCAATGCTTCTTTACCATCCATGTGATATTTCTTACCTTTTTCAAATGTATAGTCTCTAACATTGAAAGTTGCATTACTAACAACATCTACACCATTAACTTCATCTATAAGTGTAGAAACACCATCCATATTTATGGCTGCATAATGATCAATAGGTACATCCATAAGCTTTTCTACAGATTTCACTGCCATATCTGGACCACCATAGGCATAGGCGTGATTAATTTTTTCTTCTGTATCTTTACCAACAATTTCAGCATGTGTATCACGCGGCACACTAATCATTTCTGTTTTTTTATCTTTTGGATTAATTGACAGAAGTACGATTGAATCTGATCTTTGCCCACCGTGTTCTGAATTCCTAACTTCATCAGAGTCTATACCAAAAAGCGCTATTGAAATTGGCCCTCCTTTTTTTATTGGCCCATCTCTAAGTTCAGAATGTTTTCTATCAAGTGGATCATTAATTGAACTATTCAATGACGTAAGTTTATAGAATATAAATGCTGCAGCTATAATAATTAGCAGTGCTAAAATGATTAATACAGTGAGAAGAACCTTTTTTACCGTGGATTTTTTCTTTTTTCTTCTTTCCATGTATCCACCTTCTTTTTATTTAATTTATAATTTTTTTATTATTTGAATAATTTTTTCTTGAACCTTTGTATCCATATCCGAACCTGAAGGTAAACAAATCCCATGTTCAAACAAGTATTTAGCATTATCTACACCATCATAAATAAATTCATATTGGTCATATAATGGTTGTAAATGCATAGGTTTCCATACAGGGCGTGCTTCTATATTTTCTTTGCTAAGTGCACTAATCACATCATTTGCCGAAAATCCAGCCTTTTTCTCATCAATTGTTAATGCAGTTAGCCATCTGTTTGACTTGGAGTTAGGTAATTCCGGTTGAAATTCAATACCTTCAATATCTGACAACTCTTGATAATACTTATCAAAAATTGCTCTTCTTTTTTGAACACGTTGCTCTAATACTTCCATTTGTCCTCGGCCAATACCAGCTGAGATATTACTTAATCTGTAATTATAACCTAATTCACTATGTTGATAATGTATTGCTTTATCTCTTGCTTGTGTGGCTAAAAAAAATGCGTGTTCTTTGGCTTCTTCGTTATTTGTTACTAGCATGCCGCCGCCACTTGTTGTAATAATTTTATTACCATTGAATGAAAAGATACCAAAATCACCAAAACTACCGCTCATTTCACCTTGGAATTCAGCGCCCAATGATTCAGCTGCATCTTCTATTAAAGTTACATTATATGTATCACAAATTGATTTAATTTCATTTAATTTTGCAGATTGTCCATACAAGTTAACTGCTATAACAGCTTTTGGTTTAATTGATTTTTTTTCAAATTCTTTAAACGCTTTTTCCAACGCGACTGGCGACATATTCCAAGAATCTAATTCAGAATCAATGAATACAGGGATAGCATTTTGATATAAAATCGGATTAGAAGTCGCGCAGAAAGTTAAAGATGTACAAAATACATAATCATTTTCTGTTACACCACTCTCTATAAGTGCTAAGTGTATTGCTGCAGTACCACTACTAACAGCCAATGCTTCATCTATATTGATATAAGATTTTATACTATTTTCAAATTCTGTAACATTCTCTCCTAATGGTGCTATCCAATTTTGTTCGAATGCTTTCGATATATAAGATTGTTCATTCCCACCCATATGTGGTCTAGATAAATATACTCGTTCATTTGTCAATTGCTCTCACTCCTTGGGTTTTGCTGGTGTACCAAATACTATCATATTATTTGATATATTACTAATTACGGTTGATCCTGCACCTACTAATGTTGAATCTCCTATTATTACTTTTGGCGTTACCGTCGATCCTGCACCTATTTGAGTGTAGCTCCCTACTTGCACACCACCTGTTAACGTAGAATTAGGCGATATATGAGCAAAGTCTTTAATTAATACGTCATGCCCAATACTTGCCATTGTATTTAAAATACAGTGATTACCTACATAAGTATCAGCATTTACTACCACATTTGCCATAACTACTGTTCCATATCCTATTTCAACATCCGATCCAATAACTGCTGAAGGATGTATAAACTTGGGGAATTTACAGAGTGGAAGTTCTAACTTTTCAAAAATTTGTTTTCTTATTTTATTATTGCCAATTGTAATAATAAAATAATTGTCCTTATAGTTTCTATATGAGTTTAAATTGTCATAAATAATACCATCACTGACTGATTTTTCATGAAATTTATCATCTAAATATCCTATTACTTCAAATTCATTATTTAATTCTATAATGTCTTTAACTACTTTTGCATGTCCACCCATACCAATTAAAAATATTTTTTTCATGATTCCGTGCCTTTAAACCTTTCCATAGAAATAGAACTATTGGCATTTATATCTTTTTTCCTCAAAACATTTGTAAACGTTTTATAAAGAATAAACATATCTAGCTTAAATGACTGATTTTCTACATACCAAACATCCAATTCGAATTTTTTTTCCCATGATATAGCATTTCTACCATTTATTTGTGCCCAGCCAGTTATTCCAGGTTTCACATTCATCCTTTTTCTCTGAAAATCATTGTAAAGGGGTAAGTAATCAATTAATAGTGGTCTCGGACCTACTAAACTAATATCTCCTCTGATTACATTAATAAGTTGTGGTAATTCGTCGATACTTGTCTTTCTTAATAATGAACCAAATTTAGTTTTTCTTAATTCATTTGATAATAATTGTCCATTTTCATCTGTTTCATTTGTCATTGTGCGAAATTTATATATAGAAAATGGAATCCCATTTTTCCCTGGTCTAATTTGTTTAAATAAGACTGGTTTCCCTAATTTTTTAGAAATAACTACAGCTGTACATAACATAATTGGTGACGTAATTATTAAGCCTATTCCACTGACTGTAAAATCAAACATACGTTTTAACATTTTGAAATCACACCTTTATTTAACTAATTTACGAAAAACTTTCCATTGTTTTTTTATTACTTCTTCCTCATTGTAAATTTGCAGTGCACGGAAATACCCTGCTTCTTTAAAGTTATTAAGTATTTCAACATTTCCGACCAAATTATCTATTTTACTAGCAATATATTTACTTGATTTTAAAGGAATCAAGTAGCCTGTTTCATTTTCAACAACTTCTTCCCTCGATCCTCTAATTTTTGTAGCAATAATAGCATTTTTCATAGCCATTGCTTCAATTATTGAACGTGGCATCCCCTCTCTATATGAAGGCAAGCAATATATGTCGCTTAAAGTTAAATATTCATTTATGTTTGATATTTGACCAGTAAAAATGACATCGGTATTTTTTTTGTATTTTTCAATTATTTTTATGGTATCTTTATCTCTTTCGCTATCCGACAAGCTACCTATAATAATAAATTTAACATTTTTAGATTCTAATTTACTATAAGCTTCTAATAAGTCTAAAATACCTTTTTCCTTCACTAATCTACCTATGAAAGTAACTATAATATCTCCTTTTTTTATATTATGCTTTAATTTTATATCTTTTATTTTTTTCTCACTTATATTATTTATATTAAATTCATTATTTAAGTCGATGCCATTACTAATGTGAAAATAGTTGTTTTGTTTCTTCTTTCTTAGAAAATTATTTTTTTTAGCTGTTATATAATCTTCTCTACTTTGCGTAAAAATATAGTCAGTACAAATTTTTCCAATAATTTTTTCAATATGGAAGTATATAAAATATGTTTTTTTAGACATACCATCATGAAAATAAAATCCATGGGCTGTATAGATAATATTAGGGACTTTAGCTAATTTAGCTGCAATTCTTCCTAAAACAGATGCTACAGGTGTATGCGTGTGCACAATGTCTGGTTTTAATTTTTTGAATAATTTTAACATTCTATATATTGATTTTATATTTCCTAACAGGCTAATTTTACGGTCGATTTTAATGTCGTGAACTATAACGCCTTGCTTTTGAAGTTCTTTCTTTTTATTTCCAGTGGTACAAACACAATGAACTTCTGCCCCTTTTTTAACACTTTCTTCATTCAAAGCTTTTAAAAGTTTGATATGCGTACTTTCTATCGCAGCAATCTGTACTATTTTCATATCTATAGCCTCCAAAGTCTCTGATTTATTAATAAATCTTCACTTCTTATAAAACCTTTAACATCAAACACTACTCCATTTTCATTTAATAATTTCAAATATTCATGTTTATTAATTAAGTAGTCTTCATGTGGAACTGCAAATATTAAAGCATCTACTTTACTTAACTCTTGTTTTTTAATCAATTTCAAATCGTATAATTTTTTAGCCTCTTCGGAATTGGCTTCTATATCATTTACGTAAATTTTTAATCCGTATTCTTTAAGTTCTTCAATAATATGAATAATCTTTGTATTTCTTAAATCTGGACAATTTTCTTTAAATGTAATACCTAATACATTCACTGATGCACCTTGAACTTCTAATCCTTGCTTTAATAATTCTTTAATTACATTAGAAGCAATATGTTTAGCCATATTATCATTTATTCTTCTACCTGCTAGGATAACTTCAGGATGGTGACCAACTTCCTGTGCTTTATGTGTTAAATAATATGGGTCAACACCAATACAATGTCCACCTACTAACCCTGGTTTAAAATTCAAGAAGTTCCATTTTGTTCCTGAAGCTTTAAGTACTTCATTAGTATCTATGTTTAATTTATCAAAAATGATTGCGAGTTCATTCATTAATGCAATGTTCACATCACGTTGAGTATTTTCAATTACTTTTGCCGCTTCTGCTACTTTAATTGAAGATGCTTTATGAACTCCTGCTGTGACTACTGAGCTGTACACGTCTGCAACTATTTCTAACACTTCAGGTGTTTGACCTGATACAACTTTTGTAATCGTTTCAAAAGTATGCACTTTATCACCTGGGTTTATTCTTTCTGGTGAATAGCCAACGAAAAAGTCTTTACCACAAACTAGTCCTGACTGTTTTTCTAATACAGGTACACAGTCTTCTTCTGTTGCACCAGGATATACCGTTGACTCATAAACTACTATTGTGTCAGGCGTAATCACTTTTCCAACTGTTTCACTGGCTTTTAATAATGGTAATAAATCTGGTTTGTTATGTTTATCGATCGGTGTTGGTACAGCTACAATAATAAAATCAGCTTTTTTCAAATCCACTGCATTTGAAGTGTACTCTATATTAGTTTGCTTTAATTTATCTTCTGTAACTTCATTTGTTCTATCATAATTATTTTTTAGCTCTTGAATCCTTGACTCATTAATATCAAATCCAATCACTTTATATTTATTTCCAAAAGTGACAGCTACTGGTAAACCAACATACCCCAGTCCCACAACTGCAATATTTCTATTCATTATATTAACTCCCTTGATTAATATTATTTATTGTAAATCTTGTTTTGCCGCCTTTCGTTTTAAACAATTTATCAACAAAATGAAAATTCATTTTAGTATTTGTCCCAAACCGAACCTTTAATTCTGACTCTAATTTTTTAATAAGATTTTTTTTATTTGCAGTACTACTCACTACTAAATATATATCTACTAAATCTAATTGTTCTTGTATAAATTGAGATTCTATAACATCTGATCCTAATGTTCTGATAGCTGTTGACAAATTGATGTTGGTAATTATACCCTTTTCTTTTGATTGAAGGAAATCGTTGTTTCTTCCGATAATTTTTTTAATTTTCACATCTTTCTGTTTATAATTCTCCGGAAGAGGTTCCTCTAATTCAACTGAATCTCCTATTTTATATCTTAACAACGGAGTTGAGGTAGTATAAAATCCAGTTACAATTAATTCATATATATTACCCTGTATTTTTTTGAATTCAAATACACCAGTTTCAGCATTTATTTCGAACTTTCCTTCTTTATTTTCAGTAATAAATGGTGCTCCTTCTGAAGAAGCATACTGATTTCGCACTGGACATCGGAAAGCTTTCTCTATATCTTCTCTCATTTCATCAGTTAATGCTTCAGCAGTTGGAAAAATTGCAATTGGTGTGAATTCTAATTTAATATCATTTTCTAATATATATTTTGCTATACGATGGAGAACAGTTGTAAAGCCATCTAATGTTTCAGGCTTAAATTCATTAAACTTTTGAATATAATACTTTAAATTTTCACCATCTGCATGATAAGAAGAGATCATTAATTGGTTTAGAGGTTTATTAAATCTCCAAAATATTTTTTTCTTTTGATTATTTGGAATTATTTTTTTACCTCCAACACTTACTCTTCTCATCCCCTTATATACACCATGCTGTTCTTTAAAATAATCTAAGTATGATTTATCATACGGACTTGTATAATAAATCATACTTTTACCAGTAGACCCACCTGTACCTTTTTTCATTAATTTATTTTTAGGAGCAGTAATTATTTTATCTACATTTTTTCTAATATCTTCTTTGGTTATTAAAGGGAGTTTTTGTAAATTGTAAATTGTAATATTTTTAGGATAGTTTTTTAGTTCTTCTCTATAATAATCACTATTCTCACTTATAAAATGATAAAACTCTTTAAATCGCATTTCTTGCATTTTGAAAACGTCTTCACACTTTCTTAATTCTTCCATTTCCTGATAATAAAATCGAGTATATCGTTGTTTCATAAATATTTTACCTTGCACTGATACCATTAAATTCTGAACAAAGATAGGTGAATGGTTGTATATAAATTCAAGCATTAAATCATCCCTTTTTATGTAATACTATGATTTCTGATCGTAATATTCTAAGTACCAATCAATAAACTTATTAACGCCTTCTTGTATTGTAGTTTCTGGTTTAAAATCGATATCTCTAAACAAGTCATCTACATTTGCATAAGTTTCAGGTACATCACCTGGTTGTAAATCCATGTAATTTTTCTTAGCTTCTTTACCTAATTTATTTTCTATAGCCTCTACAAATTCCATTAATCTAACTGGGCTATTGTTTCCAATGTTGTAGACTTTATATGGTGCATAGGATGATCCAGGATCTGGATTAGCACCTGACCAATCTTTATTAGGTGATGCAGGTTTCTTAACCAGTCTACTAATTGCTTCAACAATATCATCTACATAAGTAAAGTCTCTCATCATATTTCCATGATTATAAACATCTATAACTTCATCATTTACAATTGCTTTTGTAAATTTAAATAATGCCATATCTGGTCTACCCCATGGACCATACACAGTAAAGAATCTTAGTCCTGTCGTAGGCAGGTTGTATAAATGACTGTACGTATGTGCCATTAACTCATTTGATTTTTTAGTTGACGCATATAAACTTAGCGGATGATCTATGTTATCCGAAGTGCTGAATGGTTTAGATGTGTTTGCACCATACACTGAACTAGACGAAGCATAAATTAGATTTTTAATACTAAAATGTCTACTACATTCTAATATGTTCATAAATCCAACTATATTAGAATCAATATATGCTCTTGGATTTTCAATACTGTATCTAACACCAGCTTGAGCCGCTAAATTAACAACCACTTCTGGTTTTTCATCTTTAAATATTTTCACTAAATCGTCGTGATTTTCTAATTTTAATTTATAAAAAGTAAACTTCTCTTTTCCTATGGATTCTAGTCTATCTTCTTTCAAAGCAACTGAATAATAATCATTTATACTATCTATGCCTATAACATGATGTCCTTGTTTAATTAACTTTTTCGCAAGATGCGATCCAATAAATCCTGCAGTACCTGTGATTAAAATTTTCATTTATACATAAATCTCCTTTTTATAGCTTGTAAAATTAATGGAAGTAAAAATATCAATAAAATCCAATTATAAATTGCATATCTTTCTGAAAATGCTTGAAAAGCAAACATTAAATAGTAACTTGAGCTAAATAAAGAATACTTCAACCATAAAGTTGAAATTAGTTTTAACTTATACAAAGCAAGAGATACTAGTACAATAAAAATTGTAAAAATTAAGAAATCGAGTCTGTTTGGCTGTCCACCATAGTTTTCAAACGTTTGTTGAGAGGTATAATCCGATAATATTGGCAATGATCCAAATATTCTAGAATTTAAATTGGTTACAAATAAAAATAAACAAAAAACACCAAAACTAACGAAGTATTTAACTTTGATATATTTTTGAAAATAAATAAATATAATGAAAACAATACTTGAAAAATGTATTGTTGGAAAAATTAAACTAATCCACCTTTTTTCTTTATTTAACGTTAAAACTAACATAATTATGCTAATAACAAGCATTTCCCTTAAAATATTGGTGCTCATACTAAAAAACAGAGGCGAATAGGTATAAATTAATAGTGAAAAATTGCTTAGAATTTTATCATCAAAAAACCTATATATACTGATAGATAAAATTACGTTTATTAAAATTACAAAAATTATAAAAGTTGAATTCGGAAAGAAATACATAAATAGCCATGACATAACTCTAAATAAAATTTCAAAAATATCAGTTTTCATCATATTATAAAAATCTAGATTTATGATATTATTAAACGCGGAAATATAAGTTAAAAAATCTGTGGATTCAGTTAAATTTTTATTCAAAAGTTTTATAATTAAATTTAAAAAAAACAGACTGAATACAATTATTGATATAGATTGGCTTAGTTTATAATTTGAAAAATACAATAAAATAAGAAGTATTAGTGCCAAAGTAATAATAATTATCATTTGTTTTTAACCTTTAATTTAATGATACGATAAATGAATTTAAAGGTTTGATAGACAGTCAATATATATAAACTTGCTCTGTTTATTTTTTTTTCAGAAAACAAAATTTTATATGCATCAATGTCACCTAAGTACATCTTACTCAAATTAGAAGTTAATCCACTATCACCAAAATCATCCTTAAATGAATTTGCTAATACTTCATCTATTATTATTGCTTTTTCTTTATTTAAAATTATTTGTGTCCACAATAAAAAGTCTTCTGCATATCTTTTATTATTTTCAAATCTATAATTTTCAGAATTCTTTAGCATAACTGATCTAGTAGGAAATCTATTTTTTATAAATTGATTTAACGGTTTTATTTCTCTTATTTTAAAACTTTCTTCAACTAGTTGATTATAAATTCCAGACCTATGACCGCTTATAAAAGCATCAGTTTCAATCATAATCTTATATTGTTTTTGGATTTTATTTTCAGTCCAAATATCATCACTATCTAAAAATGCTATATATTTACTGTTAGCTAAGTCCAGACCAATATTTCTAGCTGTTCCTGGACCAGCGTTTATTTTTTGTCGAACTGTTTTCACTGATTCATATTTACTTGTAATATCACTTAATACTTTTTCATCAATTTCTCTATTACTAAAATCATCAACTATGATTATTTCTTTTACTTGTTGTTTTTGATTAATAATTGATTTAATAGCTCTTTCAATCGTATCATCATCTCTATAATAAGGAACAATAGCTGTTACATCTGCTTTTTCCATAAAATCCCCACCCTATTAATAATTATTTTGATTGCAAATAAAAGTATAGCTATAATTATAATTACTTTTATAATCATATTAAATTCAACAAACATTACTAGCAAACATGGAACCAGTAACAAGTATAATAATTTGTTAATTTTTATATCAAAATCTTTGTTAACAGTTCTTTCAAATAAAATTGCAATAATTATTTCTGTAACTACCACACTAATTATTGCCCCGTTAACTTCCAAAAATGGTATTAAGCTAAAATTAACAATGATATTTAAAATTGTTACCAAAATTTCAATATTCAACCTACTTTTAATATATTTATCATTAGATAGAATCGTACCAATACTTATAGTCACTAACCGAAATGGAATAATAACCACCAACATCTCTAATATTTTTATACTTTCTTCATATTCAGTACCAAAAAATAATACAATTATCCATTCAGCTAGAAAATAAATACATAACATTGCTAAACCGGAAAGAACAATTAATAATTCTTGTATGGTTTTATAATACAATTTAAATAGATATATATCATTGTATAAAAAATATATCATTTTGTGTGCTAATATTTTTTGATATATAGCTGTCGGAAAAATAAAAATTGTATTCAAAAACAAATAACTTATCCCAAAAAAAGCAGCTTGTTCAGCACTTGCTAACAATCCTAAATAAAAAGTATTTCCTTGAGTATAAAATATAAAAAATATATTCAACAAAGCATATGGTGTTAAAGTCTTTATTGTAGTATTAATCTCACCTATAGGTTGGGGTATAATTTCTTTAATATTTTTAAAATATTTTAATATAAATAAAATCAATACTATAATAGTAAATATTAAAATGTAAACTGCGTAACTAGTAAGATGGCTACCAATAAAGATAACACCTATTATTAAACCACTCACTTTTAAAAAAGGGACAATTAAATGTAATAAAGATATACTTATAATTTTATCATTTATTTGGATTACACTAGAGATAATGGCTATAACATTTGTTAGAATCATTAAAACCATACAAGATAATATAAACAATATATAATCAGGGAATCGAATAATTCCAATTGAAAATAAAATCATTCCACAAATAAAATTTAATAATATATAAATAATCATTAAATTTTTCAATAAATGACTATCAATTTTAATGCCAGAGGATTTAATATATATATAATATTTGTTTATTCCAAACAGACCTATTACACTCATTATATTCATCAGCGATATAAGTGAAAAATATGTTCCGGTTTCTTCAATACCATAATACTTAGCTAAAACTATTTGTACAAAAAAATTAAACAATAATGATAGCATCTGACTAATGACTAATGTACCTATATTATAAATCTTAATTTTTTATAACCTTGGCAATTTTTTCTAATTTTTTTAAAGCGATATTTCTAAAATACAATGGCTTTTTTCTAAATTTACTCATTTCAATAACATCATTAATGTTCAAATTAGTATTCATAGCTAAGTTTCCAAATGTAAACTGTACTTCAATCGTTTTTAAAAAGTCAGTGCATTTAGCATGATATTCATTCAATATAAATGGTACATCGTAAGAATAAGCTATAATTGCAGAGTGTAATCTATTACCTAACAACAAATCAGAGTTTGCTATTTTGTTTATAATTACATCAGTTTCACTTGTATAGTTTATAAAGTTAACTTCTTTTATTTCATCACATAATTCATTATATATATCACGAGAGCATTGATCATCATCATTATTAAAAACAAGTATATTCAATTCTTCAATAAAATTTTTGTTTTCAATCAAAAATTTTTTATAAATATTTGTATACTCTTTGAAATTATTAGCATGCGAAACATTTAAGGAAACAGTATATTGATTATTAACCACATTTTCTTTAAATTGAATTTCCGGAAAAACCAATGGAGTTATTATAGCTAAATCAAAAGTGAATTCTACATTCGGAGAATATGCAGTTGAAGCTATATCTCTTACACCTACAAATTTCATTTTATCAATAAAACCTAAAACATCATCTTTACTTTCTTGAGTAGCAAATGGACCAATAGATACTCCCATTGTTAATACTTTTTTATTAAAAAATACTATTTTATTTAAAAAATACTTCAAATCTTTTTTTGATGAAATTTGTTCAAATGTAGAGCCCCCCCAATATATTATTTGGTTTCCTTTAATACTATAAAATAGATCGAAAATTAATTTAGAGTATTTATTTTTAACATTTTTCCCATTTATACCTTTTGGTAAATTATATCCATGTATTAAATACTTGAAATTATTTTTTTTACAGAACCAATCAATTGTGTGAACAAAAACGTCATCGCCGATATTATTAAATCCATAATATCCCTTGAAAAATATATTCATTCTTTTCTCCTTAAAGGTACCCATATTTTTTTCCATAATAGATATTTGCATTCAAGTAACCAGTGATATCACATACATCATGTCTGATCCCATGAAAATTTAATGCATCTACATTACCTTTTTTATTTAATTTTTTCAATTGCATCTGTAAGTTGAATTTCATTCCCTTGTCCTCTCTCTTGATTCTCTAAAATACTCATGATTTGAGGAACTAATATGTATCTCCCCATAATTGCATAATTTGAAGGTGGATTTTCTTTTGGTTTTTCAACAAATTTTTTTCACTTTCATTAAATTTTGATACTTATAGCCTATTTCAATTATTCCATAATCTTTTATTTTTTTCATTTATTTACCTCTTTCATTAGCAAATTTTATTAATTTTTTTATAGATACTTCTTTATGAAGTACTCTTTCAATTAAATCGCTTATTATTGAGTATTCTATAGTATTAACTTTTCCTATATATATTTTTTCATAGACTTGTTCAGGATGAACTTCATTTTCATTTAAAAGTTCTTCAAATAATTTTTCACCTGGTCTAATACCAGTAAATTCAATACCTATATCTTCTTCTTTTTTACCACTTAAATATATTAAATTCTTAGCCAAATCAACAATTTTTACTGGTTCACCCATATCTAATACAAATACTTCTCCACCTTGTGCTAAAGCACCGGCTTGCAATACTAATCTAGAAGCTTCTGGTATAGTCATAAAATACCTTGTCATTTCCGGATGAGTAACAGTTACCGGACCTCCTGCTTCAATTTGCTTATTAAATAATGGTATGACTGAGCCTCGAGAACCTAACACATTACCAAAACGCACAGCTACAAAACTTGTTTGGCACTTTTTATCGTTCATACTTTGAATCACCATTTCTGCTACACGTTTAGTCGCTCCCATAACATTCGGTGGGTTTACTGCTTTATCCGTTGAGATCATCACAAATTTATTAACTTCTGCTTCTTTTGCTGATTCAGCAGTGTTTTTTGTCCCTAAGATATTATTTCGAACTGCTTCAATTGGGTTGTATTCCATTAATGGCACATGCTTATGTGCTGCTGCATGATACACAGCATATGGTTTATATTTTTTCATAATTTCTAACATGCGTTCTTTATTTTGCACATCTGCAATTACTGGAATAAAATCAATACTTTCATCATAGTATTGATTCAACTCTTGATGAATTAAATAAATACTGTTTTCTCCATGTCCTAATAAAACAATACGTTCAGGTCTAAATTTACAAACTTGTCTACATATCTCTGAACCAATAGAGCCCCCAGCACCTGTGACTAAAACTGTTTTATGCGTTAATTCCTTAGCTATAGATGCCATATCTAGTTCTACTGGGGCCCTACCTAGTAAATCTTCAACATCAACTCTTTTAAGTTGATTGACTTCTATTTCACCTGATAATACATTTTCAATATTAGGCATTTTAAATAGTTCTACACCTTCAATATTGCAAATTTCATTAATTTCATTCAGCCTTTTTTTACTTAAAGTTGGTATTGCTATAATAATTTTTTTTATATTATATATTTTTACTAGTTCAGGAATATCTTTAATATACCCTTGAACTTTTACTCTTTCAGTTATCGTCATCTTTTGCTTTTCTTTATCATCATCTACTGCTAGTACAGGTTGCATGCGCATATCATGGCTACGTAACATTTGGCGTATCAGCATTGATCCGCCTTGCCCTGCACCTACAACCAAAGTTGATTTTTTTTCAATTGAATTTCCTATATAATACTTTCTATAAACTCTCCAAAATAGTCTAGATCCACCAATCAATAATAAATGCATCATCCACGTAATAAAATATAAACGTAGAAATGGACTATCACTTGTTATTAAAGCAACTAATATGATGGTAAGAATTATAGAACTTGTGACCGCTTTTAAAATTGACATTAATTCACTTACACTCGCGTACTCCCATGCACGATGATATAAATTAAACACATATGCAAAGATATGATGTGAAACTAACAAGATAATTGATGATAATACCAATAAATTAATTGAATAGCCTCTAAAATACGGTTCTAATATGGAATATCCTAAAAATATTGAAAATGTAACAATTAGTGAATCTATAATGATTAATATTAAAAATCGCAATTTCGCAGAAATCTTTGTCACTCTTAATCCCCTCATTCATTTTTTTCTAGAAAAGGCCAAACCATTTTTTCTGCTTATACTCTTGCGTTGGTATTTGTTTGGAAATCCTTTCATTATTTATAACTAACTTCCCGTTTTCTAAATAGTTTTGAAATTCTTCATAATAAGCTTTTAATTTTCTTTCTTTAAATAACTGTTTCATTACAAATGGTCTTGTTGTCGCACTATGTGCATCTGATGCAATAAAATGTGCCAAGTTATTATCGATTATTTTTAAAGATGTACGTTTTACATTACTTCCAAATTCCCCCAACAATGATGAAGTCGTAAGCTGGCTTAATGCACCGCCATTAATGAGTTCATATAATAAATCTAAATTTTGAACAATCGCCTTATTACGTTCTGGATGTGCGATAATTAGAATATAACCCATGGTTTGTAGTTCATAAAATAACTGTTTGCTGTAATGCGGCACTTCATTGCTAGGAAATTCTAATAGTAAGTAGTTTGAATTATTGATACCTTCAATATTCCCATTATTAATGTCATCAATAACTCTATCTGTCACTCTAATTTCTTGCCCAGCGTAAAAGTTGATATTTAACTTTCGAACATCTTCAATTGCATTTAATTCTGTTATCTTGTCTCTAACATGTTGAATATTATTATTATATTTGGGATGCAGATGATGTGGTGTTACGACAATATTATTTACCCCTTCACTTTTTGCTTGATTCAGTAAATCAATCATTGCAGTTACACTTTGTGGGCCATCATCGATACCCATCAATATATGATTGTGTATATCAATCATTTTCAGTCATCTCCATAGTAGTAATAATAACTAGAAGATTTATCAATATCAGTTTTGTTCAGTATAGCTCCTAGCAATTTTCCGCCAGCTTTATTAATTAAATCTTTCGCTTTTTTCACTTCATTTTTATTATTCTTTTCTGCATCAATTACTAGTACACAATTTTGAATAGTTTTAGCATAAATTTGTGCATCCGTAACTGTATTTACGGGTGGCGTATCAACAACAATAAAATCATATTTATTTAATAATTCATTGTATATTTCATTAAATTGAGCAGAAGCTATTAATTCAGATGGGTTCGGGGGTGTAGGCCCGGCAGTTAATATTGATAAATTCTCCACTTTGGTTTCTTTTATCGATTTTGCATACGTAGCTTTATTTACAATTAAATTTGAAAGTCCACTGTTATTAGGTAAGTCAAAGATATAATGTTGCGTTGGTTTTCTCAAATCGCCATCAATAATCAGTGTTTTATAACCTGCTTGTGCATAAGTCACTGCAATATTCGCTGAAACTGTGCTTTTACCTGACTTTGTTTTTTCTGAAGTGATTAGTAGACTTTGTATTTCTTTTTCTGCACTAGAAAACATTATATTTGAACGTACCCCTCTAAATTTTTCACTGACTGTAGACTTCGGTTTGTCATGAACGTACAAAGGTGATATAACATTTTTTTTCTTTGCCATAATTACAATAACTCCTTAGTTAAATTTTTGTATGGAACCCAATACTGGTATTTCCAATTCATTTTCAACATCTGTTTCTGACTTAATACGCTTATCAAATATTTCTTTAATAAAAATTATTATTAATGCTATTATCAATCCAATAACTATGCCCATAACTAAATTTATCATTGTTTTTGGTGCCACTTGTTTTGTAGTATCATCCGCAGTAGAGAGAATAGATGCATTATCCACATTCATGATATCAGGTACTTCATCACTAAATACTTCTGCTAATTTATTTGCAATTTTTTCTGAGTCTTTACCGCTTTTACTTACCACATCAATATTTAATAATTGTGATTTAGCTTGATTCGTAACCGTTAACATGCTCGATAATTCTGAAGCAGAATATTTCCGATTTAATTCTTTTGATACTTTATCCAATATACGAGGACTCTTAACAATTTCTGAATATGTATTGACAAGTTGAATATTGCTTTGCACTTCTTGTGCCATCATTTGTGAATCACTTTCTTTTTGATTCACTAATACTTGTGTCGATGCTTGATATTCTTCATCTAAGAAAAACAAAGTAACGATTGCACTTATTAGTAAACAAACAAGTGGTAAAATAATTAGTAGTTTTAAATTATTTTTTAATATTCTTAAAATTTTTGTTAAATCCAATGTACTTTCCATATAAGCCTCCATTTTTCATTTTAACTTATTGTATAGCACTTTTACTATGCTTTTCAATACCTTTTCAAAATTATTCTTAAAAGTATACGCTTTATTGTTAAAATTAACCTTCTTTTACAATTAATTTAATAAATTTTGATATTAATTAATTTTTTTAATATTTCTACATTAAAATGAAATATTAACAAAGCCATTTATTAAAAAGTTAATGCAAGGTGTTAAATAATGCTTGTTTTTTTTAAATGAACTGTAGATTTTAGTTTCCCTGGTCTTACTTTCTATTTCTTCATATTTATTTTGATGTCTTAGAAATATACATATATCGTACAACTTTAGTTAAAAAAGGAGAAATATAACTTCTAACTTAAAATAAAACACGCTTGTATAATTTATTTAATCA
This sequence comes from Staphylococcus caseorum, assembly GCF_049943195.1. Classification (NCBI taxonomy): domain Bacteria; kingdom Bacillati; phylum Bacillota; class Bacilli; order Caryophanales; family Staphylococcaceae; genus Staphylococcus; species Staphylococcus caseorum. The sequence continues at coordinate 2,303,527 of NZ_JBNFUA010000001.1, read as the reverse complement.
CAATAAATATCAATTAACAAGACGTAGTCACCTTATATATAAACCTTAACTAATCTCACACAACTCTATAACCTACGCATGAAAATGAATACAAAGTTAAAAATACATATTAAAAGAAGTTAGGAAGCTCATTCAGTTAAAAGTGAAAACATACCTAAATAACAACGCAAACCAAACTAAATAAATATTCATATCTGTAACTGAAATATTTGGCAAGTAACAAAACCGGATGAAATCATAGAGACTTTCATCCGGTTTCTTTATATATAAAAGCAACTTGGTTAATCTTCATAATTAATAATTGTGCTTAGAGATATTATACCCTTTTAAGTCACTAACATATATTGCTCAAAATCTATTTTTTATTTTTTATTTTTTTGTTGTAAGGCTCACAACAACATAACAGCAATTCTCATAAACCTCATATGTTCTGATACGTTCAAAATCCCTTTATGAAGCGGCTGAAAAAACCGCATCACTTATGGTACGCTTCACAAAAACATAACAGCAATTCTCATAAACCTCATACGTTCCGATACGTTCAAAATCCCTTTATGAAGCGGCTGAAAAAACCGCATCATTTATGATATGCTTCTGCGTATCGGTTAATGATGCGATTTTTTATACTTATATGAATTTTAATAGTTCTCATACTTTTTCTATATGAACTTATTGTATCACCAACTAATCGCCTCATGGAAAAATAACATCATGATCATTAACTATTGCGGAGGCTGGGACATAAAGTTCCAGGATAAGTAAAAAAAAGACAATTTCTACTGAAACAATATAGAAATTGTCTTTTTTGATTATTTTTAGCTCGTTGAGCTGTTACTTTTCTTATATTAAGTGCCATTAGCACAAATCCTAGCTCTCTTTTGGCTTTGTTTATCCCTCGAACGGACATTCGAGTGAAACCCAAAATAGCCTTCATAAATTCAAAACAGGCTCCACATCAATTTTTCTTTGATTGTAGATAGTTTTTGATTCTGAAAGCTTTTTATTAATTTAGGCTTTAAAATATTCCCAATTATAATTCTTCATTACTTTTTTATTTGTTTATGAATTGAATTTCATGCATTGGTGTTTCAGAGGACATTCTGAACAATCATTGCATTCATATAATTTGAAGTCTCTCTTAAATCCATATTTATCATGACGATAGGCATATCTTTTAAAACCCAATCGCTTATTGTTTGGAGAAATGTAGTCGTCGTTAATTTCATCATAATCCCAATTTTGAGTATTAAAGATGTCACTTTTATATTTTTTAGTTTTATCTTTTATAAACATACCGTAGGTTATAAGCGGTATTCGATTAAAATCATCTATAATTGCCATATAATTGGGTTCGCTACCATAACCCGCGTCAGCTACAATATATTCAGGTAAATGACCGTAGGTCTTTTGAATTGAATTTAAAAATGGTATCATTATTCTTGTATCAGTCGGATTTTGATACACATTATAAGATAAAACAAATTGAGAATTTGTCGCTATGTGTAAATTATACCCTGGCTTGAGTTGTCCATTTTTCATATAATTATATACTTATTACATATATAATTATTACTTATACACTATAAAATGAAATGAGTTGATTAATAATGATTTATACAATTACCTCCACATTGCCTGAAGTTCATGCAGGAAGAACTAATGCCTTATTACGTAGAATTGCTTTATATAATAATGAGTTAAACATAAAGCAAACTATATTAACTACTAATTATAATCCCAATTATGATTATGTTTATTCTACATTTATTGATTAAAAAATTTTAAATAATGATACTCATATAGTAAATATATATGATTGGTTATCTAATTTTAAATTACATAATTTTAATAATGTTGAAACTGATAATTCAAATCATCAATTGATTAGGATTAAAAATTATTATGCAATTCCTGATTACAGTAAAAATTGTGTGAGATATTATGATAATGACACGGATAAATATGTTTTATATCGTCAATATTATCTAAACACTAATATTGTAAAATTCGAAGATTATTTCGCTTTAGGTGTCAAACACAAGACTGAAAGATGGGAATACAATTTAAATGGAAAACTTCATAAAATAACTAATTATAGTCCTAATGTAAACAAAAAATTAGCTGAATACTTCTACGACTTGGAAGGTACTGTTTACTGTAGAAAATTTTATGAAGATAATGAAAATAATAAATTAAAGTATATTTACATATATAAAGATGGTGTTCTTCATAATATTTATAAAAATGAAAAAGCGCTATCCAAATATTTTTTCGAATGTCTATTTAGAAAAGGAGATATTGTATTTAATGATGCACGACTTTTAGATCAACCTCTCTTAGATTGTAAAGTGGACATAAAATCTATATTAGCCTTTCATAACGCTCATAAAGTAGATGGAGAAGTGAAAAATTCGTATAAGTATGCACTTAATAATTCAGATAAAGTAGCAAAATATTATTTACTTACTAATTCTCAAAAGAGAGATATACAAGAAGAATTTAATATAGAAGAGGAAAAATTCACAATAATACCTCACTTTATTGAAAAATCTCATAAAGTTGCTGAAAAGAAAGATCAATTTGTCTATCTAGGTAGATTTAATGAACAAAAACAAGTTCCTCATATTATTAAAAGTTTTAAAAAGTTCAATGAATACGGTTTTGATACTAAGCTCGTTTTATATGGTGGAACAGATGCTAAGGAAAAAAACGAAATAAAATTGTTAGTCAAAGAATATAATTTAGAAAATTACGTAGAAATCCATGACTTTACCAATAATCCAGGATTAGCATTTAGAGAATCATTAGCGTCTTTATTAACAAGTAAATTTGAAGGTTTTGCTTTAACAGTTATGGAAAGTATTAGTGAAAATTGTCCAACCATTTCATATGATATTAACTATGGGCCAAGTGAAATTATTGTTAATGGGGAAAATGGGTACTTAATTAAAGCAAATGATATTGATGCATTTGCTAAAGCAATGATAAAAATTAAGAAACATCCTTTATATAATGTCGAAAATAAAAAAGAACTAAGTTATGAAAGTGCGGTTAATAACTTAGATAATTTATTAAAAGAAGTTAAAAAATTAATATTTAAAACAATAAATACGCTAGCTAGGAGAGAAAAAATATGCAAATAAAGAAAGCAATAATCCCAGCAGCAGGTTTAGGTACAAGATTTTTACCTGCTACAAAAGCAATGCCTAAAGAAATGTTACCGATATTAGATAAACCAACAATTCAATATATTGTGGAAGAAGCGGCACGTGCTGGCATCGAAGATATTATTATTGTGACCGGTAAACATAAACGTGCGATTGAAGACCATTTCGATAGTCAAAAAGAACTTGAGAGTACCTTATATGAAAAAGGTAAACTTGAATTACTAGATAGAGTTCAATATTCAACAGATCTAGCAAATATCTTCTATATAAGACAAAAAGAGCAAAAAGGATTAGGAGACGCAATTTATACCGCTAAGCAATTTATTGGCAATGAACCTTTTGCTGTACTTTTGGGAGATGACATTGTTGAATCTGAAAATCCTGCAATTAAGCAATTAATGGAACAATATGAAACAACAGGAAAGTCAGTTATTGGTGTTCAAACAGTTCCCGATTCAGAAACACACCGTTACGGTATTATTGCACCAAAATCACAAAGTGGTTCATTATATGAAGTTAATCGTTTTGTCGAAAAGCCTGAAAAAGGTACAGCCCCATCAAACTTAGCAATTATGGGAAGATATATATTATCTCCGAAAATTTTTGACTATCTTGAAACACAAACTGAAGGAAGTAGCGGAGAAATACAATTAACAGATGCTATTGAACGATTAAATAAGAATGATAAAGTCTATGCTTTTGATTTTGAAGGTCAAAGATATGATGTCGGTGAAAAAACAGGTTTTGTAAAAACTACTATAGAATATGCATTAAAAGATGAAGAAATGCGTAATGAAATTATACATTATTTAAAATCATTAGATATTTAGACAAAGGAGTTAATACTTTGAGAGCAAAATGGGAACAAAACATATCTGAAAGTTTAGTCGAACAGTTTTATAATAAACAAACAGAAGAAGAAATTGATGCAGGATTTAATGAAACATTATCTTTTGGAACAGCAGGAATACGAAATACATTTGGTATTGGTCCAGGAAGATTAAATAAATTCACAATTCAAAAATTTGCATTAGGATTAGCTAAGTACTTAAAAAACTTATCTATTAACCCTAGAGTAATTATTCACTTTGATACACGACACTTATCTAAAGAATTTGCAATAGAAATTGCTAAAGTACTTGGGACTCAAAACATCCCAGTAACTTTACCAAATACTTATAAATCAACTCCCGAATTATCATTTGCAGTTAGACATCTTAATATGACAGCTGGAATTATGATTACAGCTAGTCATAATCCTAAAAACTATAACGGGATTAAAGTATATGGCTCAGATGGTGGGCAACTTTTAACAAAAGCCTCTCTAAAATTAAGCAGTTATATAGATACAGTTAAATATCCATTAAATATACAAACAGAAGCTTTTGAAGTATTGAAAAGTAAAAAATTAATTTTACCTTTCAAAGAAGAAACTACTCAATCATATAAATCATCTATAAAAAATCTCGTGGGTTATTTTACAAATGCTCAATCAAAAACAATTCTTACAAGTTTGCATGGAACTAGCTTACCTTTACTGTCACAAATTCTTAAAGACTTATCTTATTCAAACTATGTTATTGAAGAATTACAATCAAAACCGGATGGTGATTTTCCAACTCTTAATGTAGCAAACCCAGAAATGGAAGATACGTTTGATTTAGGTAAACAACTCGCAGAAAAAGAAGATGCGCAACTTATAATAGCAACGGATCCTGATGCTGATAGATTAGGTATCGTTGAAAGATATGAAGATGGTTCAACAAGATATTTTAATGGTAATGAAATTGGACTATTACTTATAAAATTAAGAAATCTACAACTTTCAGATACTCAACATAAATATATTATAAAATCTGTTGTTACAGGTGCCTTGAGTGAAAAATTAGCAAAATCATTAAATATCAAAGTGATAAACGTATTGACTGGTTTTAAATATATCTCAGAACAATTAAAACATTTTAAAAATAATACATCACAACTAGTCTTGGCTTTTGAAGAAAGTCATGGGTATTTAATCGAAAATTTTTCTAGAGACAAAGATGCAATACAAACCGCTACACTACTAATTAAATATAAAGAGCAACTAACACAAGCTAATAAGACATTTAAAGATGTATTAAATGAAATCTACCAAGAATTTGGGTATTTTAAAGATAAAACCCTATCACCTACATTCGATGGAACAGAAGGTAGAAATAAAATTAAAGAAATCATGAATACTTTAAAAAATGTCGAAACAATAGAATTAAATAATCTAACGCCATTATCTATAGAAAACTATATATCTAAACAATCTCGCAACATAAAAACTGGTGATATACAAGCTATTCAACTTCCGAAAACAGATCTTATTAAATTTATATTTGAAGAAGGATTTATAGCAGTTCGACCATCTGGAACTGAACCCAAAATGAAACTCTATTTTTCATTAAATGTAGACAACTTAAACGAAGTCATTGAAGAATTTAAAATGAAATTTAATTTGAATTAAAAATTACACTTTAATATAACATTTCAATTGAATATACTGTGATTTTTATATACGCAATTGTTAATGGTAATTTTGACAAATCATTCTCTTTGTTACAAGCATTACTTGATTATGAAGTTAAAGATAGTATTATGCTATAAAAAGACAAAATAATATAAAACAAAACACCTTCTTAATATCACATATAATATGTGTTTAAGAAGGTATTTTTATTTTCGTGTTAAGCAACCAACCATCTTGCATATGAAAAACTTTGTCCCAGAATTTAGTTAATCATTCATTATGCATTACAATAATGCATATTTTACGACATTCTTTAGACTGTTCTTTTAATATCTTTATGACTGCCATTGCATTTTCAGTATCTAATGATGCGGTAGATTCATCTACTAAAATAATAAAAGGTTGTGTATAGAAGGCTTTAGCAATTGCTACACGTTGCTTTTGTCCTCCAAACACTTCAGATAATAATCGATTTTCAATCTTTCTCAATACTTAAGACATCTTTTCTTACAACTTTTTAATAAATGAAATTGTTATTAGTGGTACAAGTTTTGTGGATTGTAAAAATAAAATGAATTTCATTCAATTGTATTTTAGCTAATTACTTTTGATTCAGTTTAGCCTTTTTAATTATTTCTCCTAAAGGACATCTAGGATCACTATTATTCTTCACCAACAACTGTGAAACATTCATTAATATGCGCTTTATTTTCAACTTCATATACTATAGCAATAGCAAAATCTGCATAACTGATATAACTATTACCTTTACTATTAAATAATAATTGATCTTTTCCTAACGTATATGTGCCTGTATGTTTTCCTTCAAAGTCAAATTCCACTGATGGGCTAATAAAAGTCCAAGTAATTCCTTCAGCATTTTGTAAGTCTTGTAAGTTACGACTTGATCCTTTAGCTGTTGGTTTCACTATTTCTGGGAAATCTGGTGTATCAATAACACGTATAGTATGCGCATCATCTGTAAATAGACTACCAGCACCACCTACAATAATGGTTCTTGTATCTACATCTTTTAATATGTTAATCAATACGCGTCCCACTTCAACGTGCTGATGGTAAAAAAGATCAACGTACTCAACAAATTGCAGATATCTTAAATCAAGCCCATTTAAATGCCACTATCAGTAATGATGTATTTAAAGCGATATGGTCTAAAGCCACGCTTAACAGTGTTTTAAACCCACTGTGCAAGATATTAGATAAAACAATCGGTGAATTGGGCGCTTATGATCATTCTAGAGCAATGATACGCCCAATCATTGAAAAAATTGTCGACGTAGCAAATGCTAAAAATGTAGGCATTAATATTAACGACTTAATCTCGAAAATTGAAGCAGCTTATCCTGATCATGCGCAAGGTTTACACTATCCTTCAATGCATCAAGATGATAATCATGGTCGTTTAACTGAAATAGATTACTTAAATGATCAAATTGTGGAATATGGTAAATCATTAGGTATCGCAACTCCTAATAATGAACTGATTATTCCTATCATTCATCAATTAGAAATGAAGTTAAATATAAATGAATATTAAGTAATATGAAAATGAACTATATAACTTTGGTAAATTATTGAAAAATTGTTTTTGATACATTTTTATTATTGTATAACCCCCTAAATTTATTATAGCTTAGGGGGGTTGTTACTTAATCATATAAGTGAATTGAAAGCACATGGTAAAACTAAACCTGTACTTCCAATTGCAAATACTTTCTATTGATTACCAACTATATTATGTGAAAGTATGCTTACTGCAATCATTTATTGGCCAACAATAACTATTTTAATAGTCCCACTCATCGCCATCCCATTCTGAGGTACTACCATCACTTTTTTCTACTATGATTGCACGATGGGCTCTGTCTTCATTTTCTCTACCATAATTAACTCTATAACTGAATTCGCCTTCATCGACTGAGTGTATCCAATCACTACTATCTAACACATCATTCGCAATGGCTCTTGCTTCACTTGTACTTGATACTTCATCACTATCATCTGAAGCATTGCTTGGTAATTGATCGACATTTTCTATAGCTAATACCATGCCATCTCTAATTGTTACTAAGACACTAAAATCATTATCTTTGTAAGTATCATAAATGAGTGTATTACCTTCTCTATAGTCAGGTTCATTGTAATGTTCAATATAGTCGTCTTCAGTTATATTACTTGGTGCTGTAATAACTTGGCTCACATCATTATATTCATCGTAAAACACAGCTAAATCACCGTATTTTCATATGTATACCATATAAATAAATCGTTCCATTAGATTGACCGTATTTCGTTTCAACCCCAGAGCGACTCATACCATTGTAAATTTATGCATAGCCATCTTTAGAAGAAGATTTGGTATATGCTTGGTCAAATGTATCACTAAAAATATCGATTTGAGCACCGTGAGCATTACGATCTGAAGTATCTGAATTTTGACTTTGTGTCGTATTATTAGAACTATTATGACCTGTAAATTGATGATAAACAAAATAAAAACCATATACGAGTATACCTAAAATAACAACTACAAGTATTGCTAACAACACCTTTCCCAAACCAAAATGCTCAAGTTGACTTTGGTAACTGTGCTTATATTGCTATGCAAGAAGGCATGAAAGACACCGAGTAATATAATAAAAATATCCTCAACTTAAATGGATGAACACCATTGAATCTAGAGTGATGATTGATTCACACTTTTCAATATTGTTGATACCACAAGTTGAGGATTTTATATTAATGTTTCTTCATTTAGATTCTTTTTAAAATATAATAATCTACCCTTAGACAAACCGCAGACTTACCCTTACCTTATCCTTCTGCATTCACTTTACCGACTGTTACAGTTGATACATAGCCCTTTTTAACTACAAATTGTAACCTTGTAGCATCACCTTGATAAACATAAATACCATCATCAGGATATTGTGCATCATTACTTGTATGGGGAATATGTTTTAACTTTGATGAATCATATACGTCCTTCATCTGTTGTAATGACACACTTGGATTTGCTACTGAAAATCTCACACTCGATGCTGAATGGGAATCAATAACTGTGATATCTTGATCAAACACTTGCTTGTTATACGTTGATTTTCCATCATCATTTGATACAACTTGGTAACCATTAAATGAAACAGTTCCTTTATCTAGTGATTTTAGAAACGATTCATCAAGTAAAAATTGTGCGTGATTACCGACATTTCCAGATTTTTCAAACTGAATATCATGGATATCAGTATGTACTGATGACATATTTGTTTGATTAGTTTGCGCATGTGCTGAACCATTCATCGGTATCACAGTTAAAGTACAAATTAATACGAGACCTGACCATCGAATTAACTTCATATTCATTCTCCTTTACACTAAGTATATTGATACATTTAATGTAACAATAACTTGATAATCGGAGACCTATCTTCCCCAGTTGATGGTTAGCAATGACTGTATGTCTATATGAATTATTTAAAGACTTCTTCAAATTCCTTAATAGACGATTGTCTAAATGGTTCGAAATTAAATGATTTAATTTCATATTGATTATATCTATGTTTATATAAACCGTTATAGATTCCTTTCGCATTATTATCTACAATAATGGCTTTATCTTCTTCTAAGTATTGAATTGTTTCTGGAAGATCTACAGTGATTACATCTGTTTCTAGCGCTAATGCTTCGTATACAACCAATCCTAATCCCTCGTAATTTGATGATAACACAAATGCATCACATTTCGATAATAGTGGGTATGGATTATTCATTCCACCTAAAAGGACGATACTTTCCCTAGCCGATGAATTTCTAACCCTATTAATCGTTTTACTTTTTAGTGGACCATGCGGACAAACTAAAACTAAGAATATATTTTGATTGATTTCATATAAATCTTCGAATGCCTCAATTAATTTATCGTGTCCTTTTTGATAATCATATCGTCCTATATTAATGTAAACCTTAATATTTTCATCATATATAGTATTTAAAAGTTTCACTTTAGAAATTCTAAAGTGATTGTAAAAATCAAATATTGGTTTTTTAGATAACTGATTTTCATTATCTAAAACTGAGTGATTCATATAGTTAGACACTTTTTCAAACTGTTTACCAAATAAATGATCATATTTAGCTGATAAATCTTTTTCTTTTTTTAAAGTTTGATAACTATCTAAAATTAATTTTTCAACTTTTGGAGATAGTTGTTGTCGAGGTTGATTAATTGCATCATTACTCAAATCTTCATTTTCATCGATTTCACTATCTCTATATTGTTCTATTCGATCGTTTAACTCAGGAAAATCAAAGTGCAGTTCGTCTTCTTTATCTTTTAATGTAGGAAGTATAGCTGATACAAAATCTTCAAATGCTAGTTCATATACCAAATCTTCATTATCATTAAATATACCTTGAAGTCTGTGTATAGACTCATTAATCATTTCAATCTCTTTATTAACGACATGAGTTAAATAGTCACTAAGCTTGTATGTTGAGCTGATTTCAATAATTTTATCTATGACTAACTTATAGTTTATATTTTTCTTATTTTTAATTTCATTTAATAGAGTTTGAATTTCATCTTTAAAGTTCTCTAGATGAATTTGGTTCTTAGATTTATATGCATTGTCATTAAAAGAATAATCGACCTTAACACCCTCTAATGATTCAAACAAATCTTCATTACCAAGATTTCGAGTTCTATTTTCTCCTAAGAAATTATTCACAGTTGTCATTTTATGACTAATACCTTTGATATTGTTCACTAGATTCTCTCTTAAATTATTATGTACCAAAACAATCTTATCCACATCTTTATATGCGCCAAATACAATCTTTTTACTAAAATTACGTTTTGCTTTATATTCTTCAAACATATCAGTATGCACCCATATAGCTGTTTTAGCATCTATATGTCTCATCATCTCGGCTTCTTTTCGTTCAAAACCAGTATAATGAATCATCCAATCTATTTTTACATCTCCGAATAATCGTTTGAATTCTTCACTATAGAGTCGTTTTAATTGGTTTTTCCTAGCTTTTGCAGAATAATTTTCATCCCATAAATACTTTTTAACTAACATCCGATCATATAAATTACCATTTAATTCCCCGGTTGTAGGATAAAAAAGTACATTTTCTGGAAGATTTAGCAATCTATAATAGTGGTCTGGTTTCACCTTAGATTTTTCAAAAAAGCATATATAGTTTCGTTGAGAGGTGTCAACATGTTCCAAAGTATTGATAAGTGCCGTCGTTACACCATTATTCCAAAAGCCCCCGCTAAGAATGGCTACAGTTTCTTTTCCGTTGTGTATATCATATTCTATGATTGAATCATCCGTATAATCATTCAATATATTATTAGTTATTTTATAGGCGCCTGCTTGGCTATCGTATTTAGTGAATCTATTTTTCATTTCAGTGTAATCAGTGGTTGGTTCAATTTTATTAATAACCTTTTCTAATTCTTCTAAGGTATCTGTATTAATAAATGGATAATCTGTTAAATCCTCATACATTCCTCTTGTATTGGCGTATTCATCTAAGTCATATGTATATAGAATGACAGGTTTATCCATGTTCAAATAATCGTACATCACTGATGAATAGTCTGTTATTAAAGCGTCTGTAGCAGTTAAGAATTCATATGTTTCAAAGTTTTCTGGGAAGAATCGTATATTTCTATACGTATTTTTTATACTATTTTTTTCGAAATCATGAAGTTTAACAAATAATATAGTATTGTCATCTAAAAATTTATCTAAGTAGTTGAGCATTTTTTCGACTTCTGTTGATTTTTTTACCTTACCTACTGTTCCTCTCCATGTCGGCATGTAACTTATCACTTTTTTATTCTCTAGACCTAAGTTTTTTCTAATAACTTCTCGTAATTCCTGATTATAAAACACGCTATTTCTAGGTGATGGTCCGACAACTACTTTACCTGGATAGATATTTTTTAAATTATGTGAATCTACTAAAACGTCTTTAGTATGTTCATTACTTACAATGATTTTGTCAGCCATGTAGAAGTTTCGTTGGACATTAGCAACATCTACGACTACTTCCATATCTTTCCCCATATTTTTTAATGGTGTACCATGCCAAATAATATAATATTTTTGTCCTTCTCTTTTACTGAAGAATGGATAAAATGTTGTATCATTGATTAAATACTCAGAAACCGCCATCAATTCATAATATTCTTCTGATAAATGTTTCACCATATGAATGTTAGAAATCCCTTTTTCATCAAGCAATTTTTTATGCTTGTCTGGTTGTTTAGAAACGATGAAAATTTTACTTTTTTCAACTTGCTTTTGGATTTCGTCAATAAGATAAAAAATATGTCCACCTACCGAATCACCATGAGTGGATTCTAATACAAAATAGTTTTTTTGTATCTTTTTCTTTCTTCGATTCTTTATATAACAAAATTTACCTTTATTCTTTTTGTAATTATCAATCTTTTTTTTATATCTACTTTTTTCAATTTTTTTCTCCTAATATTAAAAATTCAATTCTCTAATATATTTTTTCACATCGTCTTTCATATCTTCGTTTTTTAATGCATATTCAATCGTTGTTTTAACGAAGCCTAGTTTTTCACCGACATCGTAACGATCACCTTCGAAATCGTATGCGTATACTTGGCTTTCGGCGTTCATACGTTCAATTGCATCTGTTAATTGAATTTCGTTACCTGCACCTTCTTCTTGTGTTTCAAGATAATCAAAGATTTCAGGTGTTAGTACATAGCGTCCCATAATCGCTAAATTAGATGGTGCTGTACCTTGTTTTGGTTTTTCTACGAATTTATTAACTTCATAACGTAAACCCGATTTTTCTAATGGATCGATAATACCGTAACGGTGTGTGTCTTCTTCAGCTACTTCTTGAACACCAATTACGGATTTACCTGTTTCATCGTAAACATCCATCAATTGTTTAATTGCTGGTGTGTCTGATTCCACAATGTCATCACCTAATAATACAGCGAATGGTTCATTTCCAATGAATTGACGTGCTGTATGAATGGCATGGCCTAAACCTTTTTGCTCTTTTTGACGAACATAGAAGATGTTAGCTAAATCTGTTGAGTATTGAACCTTTTCTAATAGGTCATTTTTCCCTTTTTCCTGTAATACCATTTCTAATTCTTTTTGGTTATCGAAATGATCTTCAATCGCACGTTTATGCTTACCTGTAACTATAATAATATCTTCAATTCCCGCTGCTACTGCTTCTTCTACTATATATTGGATAGTAGGCTTATCTAAAATAGGTAACATTTCTTTAGGCATCGCCTTAGTTGCTGGTAAAAATCTTGTACCTAGCCCCGCCGCTGGTATTATTGCCTTTTTAATTTTCATAATTTATTTCCTCCCTTTATCATTTAAAATCACTTATAAAAAGCCCAAATTTTTATCAATAGATCTTATACTTAATAATCAATAAAAACTTTCTTAAATATTATACTTGAATAAAAAGACATCTTTTTTAGTATAACAAAATTTAATAGAAAACATAAAGTGACATTTAATACATTTTGAATTTCTTTTAATAATAAAAATGAACTCTATTTACATGAATCTTTGTATTGAGATTACATCTTTAAAATATCCAAATTAAGATTTCTCTGTTTATAACTTATTTAACAGATTAGAGAAAAATTGAATGATAGATTGAATAATTTCCACAATACCGTCCCATATGCGTTGAAGAAGATTTCTATTTTCTTCTGTACTCAAATCTTTGGCTTTATCCTTCCCTTTATTCAATAAATCATCTGAGTTTTTTCAATATTTTTTAATACATCTTTAGCATTTTGTTTAAATGCTTTAGGATCGGAAGTTAAGGCATTAGAGTTTGCCACATTAATCATATTATTATTAATCATTTGAATTTGATTATCTGATAATATCTCTGATAACCCACGCTCATCGAGGACTTTATTAACAGTGTCTTCAACTTGTTGTTGCGTGATTTGTTTATCTTGATTTTGTTTAATATCGGCAAGTTGTTCTTTAATATCTGCTATAGAAGCATTCAAAGCTTCATCTGAATACCCATCTTTACCTTTATTTTCTTCCGAAATTGTACCTAAATCATTCATTTCTTGATTTGAATTTTGAATATCTTCAGTGTTTAGGTCGTTACCTTTTTTTCATAAGCTTTATAAATACCTGCTAAAGCACCTTCACCCGTTACTGGTTCTACAGAAGCTATATGTATTTCTGCATTTTTAATTCCTGCCGTAATTGCATCATTTTGATATTGTTCAGATGTCACTTTTGTAATGTTATCTGGTGTATCAATTTTCACATCAACACCTTTACCCCATTTTTTATGTTCAATTATTGCACTTGAATAAATATAACTTAGATTACTGCTGTTTGGGATATAATTACTCACATCATTGACGTTAACATTATAAGTTTCATATTTATCATCAACGCCTAGATCATTCTCAGTTTGTTGTAAATCTTGCCCTTCTAAGTCAGCGCCTTTAATAAAAACAGGTTCATCCCAATCCTCTTTATTATCAGCTGCTTTAACAACTCCTGTTGCTGATAACAATAATGTAGCTACTGCTAAACTAGTTAATGTTTTTTTCATTTTCAATAAACTATCCCTTAAAATATTTCATATATTTATATTAATCGTATCCAATAACATGTTTTTGGATTGTTTCAATCATTTCTGAATCAGCCTGTGTCATATCATATTTATAAATTTGGTTGAATCTTGGATTATAAATACCAATGTAACGTATATTCTCAAAGGTAGGCTTTTGAGATGCCTTACCCATTAAATAATATATCACTAATTGAAGCGTACTGTTTTTCTGTGGTAGTTGTTTTGAAACTTTAAAATCCCACAAAGTATCTTCAGTTAGAAAGTCTCCATCTCCAGTATCAATAATGCTTGTATAACCACCCTCAAATGTGAAACCATCCATTTTAACTTCACCAATTTGATTAAAAAATGAAAGACTTCTGTTTATAAGTGATTTTATATTATTAATTGTGTCTTGATCTGGAATTTTAAATTCTTTAGGCATGCTTCCTGCTCTATATACCATATCGTAATTTACCAATTGACATGCTTTAATAATAGATAGATCATCATTATCATTAATATCTTTTAACAATGATTCGGCTGTTTGTAATTCCCCAGCTAATTTTGCGCCAGTTAACGATATGGCAAATGATTTTTCTTTGTCTTGATTTATAACCATACGAGTAAGGTAGTCTACGACTAAACCAATTGTTTGAGGTGCTATATTTTCATATTTTGTATCTATAAGTGTTTCTGGTTCTAGTTGCTTAACTTCAAATGATTTTATGTTTAAATACCCACCACGGGGTTGTTTAATTTGTGAAATTCTTTGTGTAACACTAACCAATTAAAGACTCCTTTTGATAATAATATTTTTATATTTATGAAGCGTTTGAAGTTTCTTTGTCATTTTCTGAGCTTTTTGATTCTACATCTTGAGATTGTTCATTTTCATAGTTGTTACCATCAGTATTTTCATCATTGTTTTCGTTATTATTTTCTTGTGCTGCATCTGGGTTTTGCTTATCTTCGCTAGATGGTTGTTCTATTTGTTGATTTGGATCCTCACGTTCCTCATTTTGCGAAGCTTCCTCGTTACTATTTTCTTGCTGTTCTTCATTATTTTGTTTTTGATTGGATTCATCATTATTTGTTTCAATGTTCTCTCGGTTTTGGTCAACTTTTGCATCTTTTTTCGTTGATTGTTTACTATCATCACTTGTTTGATTATTCTCTTTTTCATTTTGAGACTGGTTGTTATTTGATGTTGATTGATTTGACTCATTGTCATATCCTTGTTCTTTTTGCCAATAATTACCTACGATGTTTGAAAGTTCTTTATATTTTTGTTCTGGAACATCAGAAGTAGCAGTTTCAAACTCAGGCATTCCTTTTTTGTATACGTAAGTATTGTAAAAATCAGTAGTTGAATTATAGATATCTTTGTCTATATAACCATTTTCAGCTTTTATAGGTCCATCTGGAGAGGTAATAGCACCACCCGTTTTGATAATTTTCCCTGTATTTTTATCTATAATTGCGTGGTGCTTGACGGATTCGTTTATCCCACCAAAAGGTGTTTCAATAAAAATTTCATCATTATTACTTTTATCTTTATTGTAAATCAGTTCATCTTTATTTTGAGTGAAATTGAGTATGTCTTCGGAGTTAAAAGCGATAGATTTTGCTTCATCAATTGTTATAGTTCTGCTATTTTGGCTATTTGCTTCATTTGTTGCTTCTGCAGCATTAGACTCACCTTGAGATTGATTCTTTGTATTTTGATTGTTTTCTGCTACTTCATCATTTGATTGATTTTCAGTTGCATCTGATTTTTTATCCCTTTCCTGTGTTTGACCATTGTCTTTTTTATGACTATCGTCTGTATTTTGACCACAAGCACTTAAAATAATAAAAGAAGACAAACCTAACATCTCTAATTTTCTAAATTTCATTATTACATCTCCCTTATGTAAGCTTCACTTTCAATGCTACCAAAAAACAAGGTGTTGTAAAATACAATAAAATAAAAATATACTATACTTAATAATATCAATATAAAAACACTGCAATAACAAATGATTAATTTGTTTGTCTGTATTTCCATAACAATTTAAATGTTATAATTATTAATGAATAAATCATTCAAGCCATGTACCTCATTTGGATTGAACAACCAAGCAAGCATATTACTATGTCTAATTTCTGTATTGATTGTGCCTAATATTTCAAACACATTAAAATTATCTACATTTGCTTCAATTTCATTTAATATATCTACATCTTTTAAAAACTCAACTAATAATTTTTCATCATTATCCACCTGAAGTCCACCCTCTAACACAATAATAATTAATTTTGTCTATTATTAAATCTAAATATTTATATGTCTATATTAATCGTTCAAAGTATACCTTATTTGGCTAATGTTTCTTAATATTTAATAAGCGTTGTTTATAACTCATATCATCGCAAATCTTTTTATAATATTTTGTCATACGATTTCTTTCTAGTACTTTGCTTTTAGAATTTTTTAAGTATCATCATTTTTTATTAGAAAAACTTCTATTAGTAATTTCTGAATAAAGATTATCCTCATAACGTAATTCTCTTGTAAAATCTTCAAAAATGATTCTACAGTAGCCTAGATCTTAAAAGAACACCCATTTTCTTATAACTAATTGAAATTTTACTTTATAATATAATTAAAGTAAACATAACCAGTAAAGACGGTTTGAAAGGACTATCATTTTGAATTTTGAAAATTATAAATATTTTACAGGAAAAGATTTAATGAAAGAATGTAACTTAAGTGAAAAAATGTTTAAGAATAGTATGGATAAACTTGAACGAGTTTATAAGTTAGATATAAATAGGTACAAATCAAATCCATCAGCAACCAATAGCGGCTACAGTTTTAACTTATTTGAATTAGAGTTATTTAAAATTTTGCTAAACACTATTGAGGACTTTCCTGTTCCTACATCTGCTAAAAAATTTGATGACATAGATTTAAGAGAGGAGGCATTAAAGAAAAATAATAGTCAATTTATTAGCTATATTACTAATATCAGCGATTCAATTGATAATATTAAAAATGATGCATTAAAAGCGCAAATTTATGCATCTGAAAACTATTCTTTTACTTTAGAATGGCTTAGTGCTCAGTCAAAGTGTAATGATGCATTGTCTTCATTTTTTAATTATACAAATTCTCTAGATTTAGATAAGAGTTCAAAATTATATAGAAAATTAGCACATAGAATTGACGAGTTACTGTTTGAAACATTAATGGAAGATAATATTACATTTGATAATGACTTCAATTTCAAGCAATTATATAAAGCTCATCAATATAATAAAGAAAACAATCCCGAAAATTTTATTATATACAACCAAGTAGAACCTGATGATTCCAAGTATTCAAATGTAAATCATGAAGTAGCTAGATATATATCAAATGAGCCAACTATAGATGAGTATAGTGAACGTACTGATAACAAATTATTAGATTTTTTCATTATTGATATATTAAACAAACTCTACCTTCCAAGTTTGAATAAAAGAATCAATCATAAAATTGTGACTGATGATATACAAAATGATGAATCGAAAATCCGTGAAAAATTAAGAAAAAAAGAAATTGTAAAATACCCATTAAACGTTAATGGATACTTTCTCAGTATTGAAAACGACTTATTTTCTAACTATCAAAGAATTATTAATACTATAAATCAATATAAAAACAGTACTTTTGATTTACAAAATTTTGAATCACGTCTAGACAATATAATAAATAGCTCCAAGCCATTAATATCAAACGATAAGTTTCTCAATATTTATAAAGAATTTTATTTGTCATTATCTAAATTTTCTAACCTATTTTATACTAATCGCCAATCTTATATTGATGATGGTATGAGTCCAAATCAAGTAGAGAGCTTCTTAAATGACTTGTATCGAATTCATCTTTTATTAGATAAATATTCATTTAATGAAGATATTGAGCCACTTTCAAAAATAAACATTACCGAATTAACGAACGCTTTCCACTTATTTGAAGAAATAAAATCTACTCAAATTAAAGACGAAATCGTCAGTAAACAAGTCAATGATTTATCTAGTTGGTCTATCGCAAAAACTCTAAGTGAAACCTTAGACAATTTAAAATTTGAATAGCACTACCAAAGGAGGTCGTCCATTTTTTTTGTTTATGGACGACCTCCTTATTTGCGTTTAATTCTCCTTTAATATGTATTTAGCAACACAAATTTAATGCTTATATAGCAAAGGAGAGATTTATTATGACTAACAACATATTCAAGCAATATCCATATTTTTTAAATTCAAATGGCTTTTATGAAGTGATTCCACCTAAAAGTAACAATGATGTAGAAAAAATCATTCAATTGTCTAGTCCCATCATTATTGAAAATAAATTTCTCGACCCGTCTACAGGGATTGAGAAGTTGATTATTACAGATGGAAAAAATATTGAACGTATTGAAGCATCAGATATCTTAACATCTTTCAAGCTACCTGGATTGATTAAGTACGGCTTCAACATCAATGAACGGTACATTAAATCATTAAGCTATGCGTTACAATCGATGCGCCAGTCACTTCCATTATCTAAATTATATACCGGCGTAGGTGTATTACAGTCTGATGATGAAGGTATGGTCATTTCATTGGATAAACCATACTTTTCAAAAGAAATAGAGCAATCTCAAGCTAATGAAATCATTTGTGAAACACACTATGATTTACAACCAAAAGGTACTTTCAAAGGCTGGTGGGAGATGTACTTAAAACAAGTTAAAGGGAACTTACTCCTAGAACTTGCAGTAGTATTTGCTGCTTCTTCATTAGTTACGGCTTTCCTAAAAACAAGACATGAGGTCGAGTTTGCGGGAACCATCTTCTCATTTATGGGAAATTCAAGCACAGGTAAATCGACTGCAGCCGCTTTAGCTGTTTCAATAGCCGGCAATCCTACTAAAGGTAGCAATACACTTTTTAGGTCTTGGAATGGTACTAGAAACGCGCTTGAAGGATATTTAAGTAGCAATTATGGTTTGCCTATCGTATTGGACGAATTATCGGCTGCAACCTTCAAAGACACTACTGGGTTGTTGTACAGTCTGGCAGAAGGACAAGGCCGACAACGATCTAATATAGATGGTAATGTCAAAGCACTCAAAAATTGGGGGACCTCAGTGATAAGTACGGCAGAACACAGTGTTTTAAATAATAGTGCACGTAATGATGGATTAAATGTTCGTACCATTGAAATATCAGAAGCTTTTACGACGAGTGCTGACAATGCAGATGCAATTAAAAGGGCTACATCGGTCAATTATGGCCATATCATGCCATTAGTAGCTGAATATCTTTTAAAACGTGAAGACGAAGTAATTAAATGGTTTCATACGGAACATGATTGGTTCAAAAAACAACTAAAAAATGAAACGAGTAATACTGGTATTCGTATGTTTAAACGCTATGCAGTGATTGCGACATCTGCTCGGATATTCGAACGTGTTATTGCAGTGCCTATTGATATAGATGCAGTAAGAGAATACTTGGTTAGTTATCACTTGGAGTCAGTTTCAGAACGCTCACTAGCAGAGAAATCTATCGAGGTCATTGTTCAGTTTGTAGCGCAAAACCGGGGGAAATTCTCTGAGGATGCCAAGCTATCAACAATGATTGAGAATTATGGACTTATTGAACTTAAAGAAGACCACATTCAAGTTAAAATCCTGAAAAATGTATTTAAAAATATGTTGAATGAAAATCAATTCCAAGATGTAAATATTGTAATTGATGCTTTACGAGACAAAGGTTATATCCATTCTGATCGGAACCGTAAAACAACAAAACGTAGCGTTCCAGATTCTAATGGCAAAAAGAAGACTATTGTCTTTTACCATCTTAAGCTAGATATGACTTATGCTTCAATGTTTGGTTTGAGTTCTAAAACAGAACCTAGTATACCACCACCATTCGTTGATAATACAAATAAAAATTTGCTAGAAGATTTTGTAACGAAAGCTAAACAATTCGAAGCAAATGACGATTTAGGATTATAAAATATCGCTATAACACCCTAAAGGCTGTTGTAGCTTACTTAATCAAATACTTGGAGGAAATTAAAATGAATACTAAATTCAAATTAACACAATACACATTATGCTCTTTGGTCGAATTAGAGAATCAACAATTAGTCGTAAACTATATTGATCATGACTATGATATAGAATCCTATACGTTAACTGAGACACAACGTAAACTCTTGATACTTTATAAATTGTACCCTGAATTTATGAATGAGGTAGCTCTCACTAATTTCTTTGTGAAAAGTACAAGAGACGACAGAATGACTGTTTATCATATTATCAAATCCTTAAATATTTTATAGAATCGGAGGTCTTTTCATTGGACGAATTAATCACATTACTCACTGATTTAGTGATTGAAGAAATCAATCACGCTGATGACTAATAATAACGCCCAACACCTGACTGGTGTTGGGCTTAACTATAAATTCGTTCATAAATATATATTATCAATGTGGAAGGAGGAAATACGATGAAACAAGCAATAGGTTACTTACGACAGAGCACTACAAAGCAACAATCCCTAGCAGCACAGAAACAAACCATCAAGGCATTAGCCAAAAAGCATAATATTCCACACATCACCTTTTATAGCGATAAACAATCAGGACGTACTGATAAGCGCAATGGTTACCAACAAATTACTGAACTGATTCAACAAGGACAATGTGACGTATTATGTTGCTATCGTCTGAATCGACTTCATCGTAATCTAAAAAATGCATTAAAACTCATGAAATTATGTCAAAAATACCATGTTCATATTCTAAGTGTTCATGATGGCTATTTTGATATGGATAAAGCGTTTGATCGCCTAAAGCTCAATATATTCATAAGCCTCGCAGAATTAGAGTCCGATAATATTGGTGAACAAGTCAAAAATGGTCTTAAAGAAAAAGCTAGACAAGGTAAACTCATCACGACACATGCACCATTTGGCTATACCTATCACAATGGCACATTCACAATTAATCAAGATGAAGCACCAACGGTGAAGGCAATATTCCATTACTACCTACAAGGCTATGGTTATAAAAAAATTGCGCAATACCTAGAAACAGATGATCAATATATCAAGCGTAAACCCTACCAAGTACGCGCTATTATCATGAATCCTAATTACTGTAGTCGCGTTATCAATCAATATGGACAATATGACAACATGTTTCCACCTATTATTTCTATCAGTAGCTATGAACAAGCGCAGATTTTACGGTCTGAAAAACATGTCAAACGAACACCTTCAGCTAATCAACTGAAACAAAAAATCAAATGTCCATGCTGTGGCGCCACACTTACAAATATGACAATTAGAAGAAAGCAACATAATACATTACGTTATTATGTCTGTCCTCGAAATATGAATGAATCTCGTTTTGTCTGTGACTTTAAAGGGATTAACGCTAAAGATATAGAAACAAGTGTTTTAAAAACATGTCAACACTTCTTTCAAGACCAACAGGTCTATTCCAAAATAAATGATGCCATTCAACAACACATCCAAAAACAAAACACACTGGAAACTAAGCGCACGTATACCCAAGCACAACTCATCAATAAGTTAGCCAAAGGAACGATAGATGCTGAATCATTCAGAAAACAGACTCATTCGATGAATCAAAAGCACAAAACCATATCCTCCATAAGTGATAATCAGTTACAAACATCACTACAAAATGTGATACAGCATAGTTTCACGTTAAACATGATGTATCCCTATATTGATGAAATTCATATTACTAAAAACAAAGCCCTTGTTGGTATCTATTTCAAAAATGAGCCACTAAACATTGTTAATCAAACCAGGCAATCATCAATTGCCTAAATAAGAAAGGATGAAAAAATATGCAACAACTTAAACAAAAACGTGTCGGTATCTATGTCCGTGTATCAACAGAAATGCAAAGTACTGAAGGATATAGTATCGATGGACAAATCAATCAAATTCGAGAATATTGTGATTTCAATAACTTTGTTGTTGTAGATGTATACGCGGACAGAGGTATCTCTGGAAAATCTATGAACCGACCAGAACTACAACGTTTGTTAAAAGATGCGAACGAAGGTCAGATCGATTCTGTTATGGTCTACAAAACAAACCGACTAGCACGTAACACTTCTGACTTACTCAAAATTGTTGAAGACCTTCATCGTCAAAATGTCGAATTCTTCAGCTTATCTGAGCGTATGGAAGTCAATACGAGTAGTGGTAAACTGATGCTACAAATTCTAGCAAGCTTTTCTGAATTTGAAAGAAACAATATTGTCGAGAACGTATTCATGGGACAAACCCGACGTGCTCAAGAAGGCTATTATCAAGGCAATTTGCCATTAGGCTATGGTAAGATACCAGATAATAAACATGAACTCATGATTAATCAACATGAAGCCAATATCGTTAAATACATCTTTGAATCATATGCGAAAGGACATGGATATCGTAAAATTGCTAATGCTCTCAACCATAAAGGTTATGTCACTAAAAAAGGTAAACCATTCAGTATTGGTTCAGTGACCTATATCTTATCCAATCCGTTCTATATTGGTAAAATTCAATTTGCCAAATACAAAGATTGGAATGAAAAACGTCGTAAGGGATTAAATGATAATCCAGTAATTGCTAATGGAAAGCACTCCCCTATCATTAGTCAAGAGCTGTGGGATAAAGTACAAGCTCGTAAGAAGCAAGTCAGCAAAAAACCACAAGTTCATGGTAAAGGGACAAATATTTTAACTGGGTTAATTTCGTGTCCAAAATGTTCTGCTTCTATGTCTGCGAGCACGACAACCAATACACTTAAAGATGGTACAAAAAAGCGAATACGCTATTATTCCTGTAGTAATTTTCGCAACAAAGGATCGAAAGTGTGTTCTGCAAATAGTGTAAGGGCAGATGTCATAGAAAAATATGTCATGGATCAAATACTCGAAATTGTCAAAAGTGATAAGGTCATCAACCAAGTCGTAGAACGTGTCAATAAAGGGAAACAAGTCGATATAGCTGCACTTAACCATGATATCGCTTATAAGCAACAACAATTTGATGAAATTAACACTAAACTTAAAAATCTAATTCAAACCATCGAAGACAATCCAGACTTAACATCTGCACTCAAACCAACCATTCATCAATATGAAACACAACTGAATGATATTACAAACCAAATTAATCAACTCAAGCAGCAACAAAATCAAGAGAAACTATCTTATGATACGAAACAAATCGCTGCGCTATTACAACGAATATTTCAAAACATAGAATCCATGGATAAATCACAACTCAAAGCATTATACCTTACGGTCATTGATCGTATCGATATTCGTAAAGATGGTAGTCATAAAAAGCAGTTCTATGTCACACTCAAGCTCAATAATGAGATTATTAAACAACTTTTCAATAATACTCAGCTCGACGAAGTGCTTCTCAGCACTTCGTCTTTGTTTTTGCCTCAAACTCTTTACCTTAAAATCTAATAAAAAAAGCAAGATGCATTTATGCACCTTGCCTATCACTTATCTTCATCATATTCAAATGGAAACCTGTATGGATCGTCCATCAGACGCTGTCTTTTTTCGTCTAGTTTTGAGATATCCTCCTCATCTGCAATAGATTCATCATAATTCAAACCTAATGCATTGAGAGCATCTTCAAAATCCATATCTTTTTCCTGCATGTAAAACCAAACTCTATCAGTAATGTATATTCCATCATATAAATGATAACCATCAATGGAACCATTCATATCATACTTCAAGTCATCATCTGAATAATGACCATATTTACTAAAACTTACCACTAGCTTCAACTCCTTTGACTTTCACTTTATATTACACCGAAAGTCAAAGTTAGTCAAAGTTAAATTATATGTATTTCAACTTATTTTCTCAGTGTCCTTTCGTCATTCAATAACACCTATCTAACAAATATCTTCAACACGCTAACTACTCATGACTCAATGTGAAGCTTATATTGATATGACGAAAGAACATCCCAAAATAAAATACAAGCGGGATAGTAACGGGATTGGATAACTTCATGTATAAGAAGGATTACGCAAGCGTAATCCCAAAATCCCGTTATTATTTATAAATAAATAATATAAAAAGAAAAAGTAAATCATAACCACACCTACAAATCCAAACTATATATAAATATATAGCTATATTTCCTAAGAAATGATCGGGATAACGGGATTTCCTTGTCATACCAACGTTTGTAGCGGGTTTTTATATGGAATTTTCTCTTATTCTTACCGGGATTCGTAATA
Source organism: Staphylococcus caseorum (assembly GCF_049943195.1). Classification (NCBI taxonomy): domain Bacteria; kingdom Bacillati; phylum Bacillota; class Bacilli; order Caryophanales; family Staphylococcaceae; genus Staphylococcus; species Staphylococcus caseorum. The sequence goes on along the minus strand of NZ_JBNFUA010000001.1, from coordinate 2,278,887 downwards.
AACGACAAATCAAATATATATTATCCCAATGATGTATATCAACTACATCACTATCACACTATCTAGGAGGCAATGATATGAAAACAACCACTCAAGAACTCAAACAATATATAACTCGTCTATTCCAACTATCTAACAACGAAACATGGGAATGTGAAGCGTTAGAAGAAGCAGCAGAAAATATACTTCCTACTCGCTTTGTAGACCATACCCCACTTGCGCATCTTACACTTGACACTTATACCTACTATAACGATGAACTACATGAGCTAAGTATCTATCCATTTCTAATGTACGCCAACAACCAACTCATCAGCATTGGTTATCTGGATCATTTTGATATGGACTTTCTATACCTTACAGATACTAAAAATACAATTATTGATGAACGTCATTTACTAAGAGAAGGAGGGACTCACCATGAATAACTGGATCAAAGTGGCACAAATATCTGTTATAGTCATTAACGAAGTGATTGACATCATGAAAGAAAAGCAAAATGGAGGAAAATAGTATGCAAATCAATCGATATATCACAAGAGGCATTAGTGAACACTTATCTCTAGACCTTCAAATCTTACTTTGGAACATGGTAAAAGAACGGGACAATCAACCTCATACAGATTACCTACACATTTTTAAACTGCAAGAAGATGAGAATATACTCTCAATCACACATGAACAAGAACAACCTGCATACAAATTGGAATATCACTATACAAACTATGTAAAAAATCAAAATGCATTACCTAAGAAAGTCTACGTCATTCGTGAAGATGGCGTAGACGCTTTTTATTATGTGATGCTTTTACCAGAAGAATACTAAAGGAAGTGATTATATATATGAATACAATCAAAAATACGATATACACAGAAGCTATATTTAGCAAGGATGAAAAACACCGCTATTTACTCAAGAAAACATGGGATGAAAAGAAACCCGCTTGTACAGTGATAACGATGTACCCTCATTTAGATGGTGTATTATCACTCGATCTCACAACTGTTCTTATCCTCAATCAATTAGCGAATTCAGAACGATACGGTGCTGTATATCTTGTAAATCTATTCTCTAATATTAAAACACCAGAGAACCTTAAACATATTAAAGAACCTTATGATAAACACACAGACATCCACTTGATGAAAGCAATTAGCGGAAGTGACACAGTGATTCTAGCTTATGGTGCTTATGCGAAGCGGCCAGTTGTTGTAGAACGTGTCGAACAAGTGATGGAAATGTTGAAGCCTCATAAAAAGAAAGTCAAAAAGCTCATTAATCCAGCCACAAATGAAATCATGCACCCACTCAACCCTAAAGCACGTCAAAAATGGACTTTGAAATAAAGGAGGATTATCTATGAACCATGAAACCACTCACTCAGACTGGCGAACAGTTGGTAACTTCTTAGCAAAGCATAATTATGTATCAATAGTAAAAGGGCTAGTATATCATTTCACAGCTATCGAAGATGAAGAAATTCTTAATAAGATTTATAACGATTTTATGAATGATGACTCTATCACAACGGTACTTAACAATGATTTTCAAGATATTATTGATCACTATTTAATAAAATGAAATGTACATTAAAATTAAAGCATCCTTCACTTTTGTGGTGAGGGATGCTCTTATCTTTATTTTTTTGATTAATATTTAATTTAGGAAATATTACTTTTAAATTTAAAAATATTGTACAATTAAATTATTAGTTTTCACGTGAAGAAATATTTAGTAAATTCACTATTAACTAGTATTATATTATCAAGCAATTGTACTATTAAAAGGTAGAGATCGATTAATGAAACAATATGTATATCAAAATAATATTAATTTAATAAATTTGTTATACGAGAGCGATTTTTGGAAAATAATAAAAGAAGACGCAGAATATTATCGTAAAAATAATAAATTAAAGAGAGATAATGCTTTACGTAAACTTAAATCTCTAATTGAATCTATATATGTAGATCCTGATGGCTTTGATAAAGCTCTTGCAGCTGAAATGCAAGATTTCTATAACGAAATGCAAGAATCACAATACATCAAAGAGTCTTATTATCTTAGTATTAATCATCAAAAATGTAGCCTAGATGCTCTTATCGGATGGAAACCACTTTTCCAATATAGAAAAGGTGATAAAAAATGGTTAGATGACTTAGAACTTATTAGAGGAAATAGAATGGGTCATTTGGCTTTTCCAGTACAAAAAAACTCTCTTAATCAACTAAGAGGAACTTTATTAAAAGATAGAATTGATTATACTCTATTTGATATTAAATTATTTTATGAAAATGTAGATCATTTAAAATTACAGAAAGCTTATGAACAAGAACCAACACGAAATTGGCTAATGTCATTTGGTACTTTTAATCAATTTATAGAGCTTATGCAATTAAATTACTTCGTCTATAAAGATCCTATCACATTAAAATATGATGTTATTGACTTATCATTGCCATATAATAATGATAAGTCACATTGCTTAAAAGAAATTCCAAAAAAAATTAAGCTTGAAGATGCTTATATTACGAATATACTTGACTATATAAAAAAATGTGGTAAAGAATTATCTACTATCCATGTTGACTTGATGAATGATTATTATGTATAAAATAAAAGAGCAACCCTTCATCGTAAAGTGAAGGGTGCTCTTTAGATTCTTTCATTATTTCTTTACACTATTTACTTATAATACGCTTCTAATGTTTCTAATGTAATATCTAAACCAACAGTCCTTAACGCCTCTTTTCTGTCATTAAATAGGTTTTCAAGAATAGGTTTTTTATCTTTGAATTTACCATAATGAAGTAAATTATGACAATGACTACAAAGTGAAACGATGTTCTCCATTGTATCTAAACTACAATTTTTATAATCAAAATCTTTATATTTACTAATCGGTATTAAATGATGTGGCTCTGTATAACCCTTACCAGATTTTCTTTTGAAAATTCTATCGTTTATATTATATTCACACTTGTAATCAGCACGAGCTAGAGCATCGGCTGCAATTTTAGAGTTTCGCTTAGGTCTTTCTTTTTGTAGAGAAGATACTGTCATCATCTCTTGAGGCTTTTGATGACCACTCCACGTAGGTTTTGATTCTTCTTGATTTTCAATTAAATCATCAATCATTTCTTTTTCCGATGAATCATAATCACCAACTTTTTCCTCTTCAATCTCTCCCAATGTATCTTTTAGGATTTGGATTGTAGATGTATTTTGATTAGACTCAATTGCTGCTTTCAATAAATAAATAGCATGGTTAGTGTCAATTGAACACATGTATTGTTGTTTTCCCGTTCCCTTTATTGTAAAAGCACTATCAGACTTATTATTTAAAGCTAACCAAGATTTATGTTGAGGTTTTGTAATTTCAAGCGGCTCTTCTAATTCGTAATAATCAGTATTCACTCTATAACCCTCATCATTCCATGCAGCACCTTTATTACGTTGATATGATGGCTTTTTAGCTTCGAAACAATCCGTCTGTGCAATGCTTATAGCCATCATTTTTCCATCAAAATTATGAAGAATAAAATCGCCTTTTTTTATGAAAGTCATCGTTGTATATCCATTGTTTCTACGTCCACTTTCATTCAATTTCGGAGACCATACAAATCCTCCATCTCGCTCATCATAATAAGTGTCTCCTTGAAACACATAAAATATTCCCATCTTTTTTACTCCTTTCAATCCTTATGTTTTTAATGATTGAAGTTTAATATTTTCACTTACATGCACTGCTTGTTATACATTACTAATTTGCTCTATAGTTAACTTTAAACAAATTTATCAGCACCTTTCATCATTAAATGAAAGATGCTTAATAATCTACTTTTTATTATTGAATATAAACAGGTATAAACCTTAAATAATCTTGTGTACTATCTGTAGTTGTATTAATGTAACCATAATTATTAAGTGTTAACGTAAATGAATCAGAAATACTATACTCTTTTTCATTTAATCTTGTAGCAATCACAAAAACATCATGATTTCTAATTCGTTCTATCAAAGTTTCTCTATCTTCATAAAATGGTTCACTTGTAAAAGTATAAGTACTTCCTTTTCGATGTGTTTCATATATTTTCACTTTAGTTATTTTGTTATCATTTTCATTTTTCTTGATAAAGTATTCAATAGCAAAAACTCTTTCCATTATACTTCTCTCCTTTGTTACTTTACATAATAGGTCATTATCAGAACTACACAAACATCTTCTGTAAAAAGCCTTGTTTTCTTTTCTTTAGTATTTCGATTTTTTTCACTTTATTCTCAATAATATGATCCAATTTAATTAAGAAAGAACCTATTTTTATCTGCTCATTTTTATCTATTGGCACTAATATTGTTTCCTTTGAATAATCTTTAAAATATAAGTGAGGAATTGTACTTCCAATAACATATTTACTAAAATTCATTGTTTTCAAATAATAAAACAGAAAATTAATATCGATATTTTGAGGCAATATATATCCCATTGTTCCAATTACAGATGACTTACCAGGTCTAAGGTTTAAACGACCAACTCCTGCACCATCTTTTAATATAGATATATATGATTTTTCAACATCGAAATTTATATCTCTACTAATTTCTCGAATCGCGTCATAAACTGGATATTCTCCATTAATAATATTTTCTGAATAATGGTTAGAACTATGTTTAGAACTAAGGTATTTTACAACATCATATAATTTTTTTTCTTTCCACTCTGGATAATCATTACCATTTTCATCTTTAAAGCGAAGTTGTTGTGAGAAAATATCCTGCATATAGCCCTTTTTCTGTTCTTCTAACTTCTCTAATTTTTGTTCTTCCAATTCGATTTGTCGGTCGAGTTTGCTGAAAAATTCACCGATTTTTTCTTGTTCATATTGTATTGGAAGATTTATATTTATATTAAAAAAATCATTAACCGGAATATTCAGAAGACCATGATTTCTAGCTCCTTCAACTGCTATATTTGCTACTTCTCTATACCACTTAGTACTTTCAAAATAATTTTTCATAAAACTTTTATCAATATTTTCATCAAAAGAAAAACATATATATAAAGATGACAAGATACCTAAGTCATATCTTTCTAATTTTTTTATAGCACCTAAAGGATAACCATTTGAATAACTTTTATTATAAGCAAATTCTCCTTTTTTAATTAATGTATAGCCAGTTAAATTTTTTGAGGAAACTGATTTATTAAAATACTCAATTTGATCAATTAAGCCTAATTGTCCAGAGATAGTTAAAGGTCTTTGAGATTCTAAGTTTTTATTTTTTCTAGTTACTCTTTCACTTATGTCATTTAACTTATAAGAAAACCATGAATTTTCATAATTTGGAAATCTTAGTTCGGGAGTATTTGCTATTTCAGTCATGTTTCAACACTCCTAGTTCTTTGAGATAGTCGTTAATTTCTGCTTCAACTTCTGCAATATCTTTATCAATATCCTTTAAATCTTGCTGAACTTGATTCAAGTCAATAGGTTCTTCTTCTTCAAATGTATCGACGTATCTTGGTATATTTAAGTTATAGTCATTGTCTTTGATTTCATCTAAAGAGGCTACATAGCTAAATTTATCAATGGTTTCTCTATTACGATATGTTGTAACGATTTTATCAACATCTTCATCTGTCAGTAGATTTTGATTTTTACCTTTTTCGAATGATTGTGAAGCGTCAATGAATAATACATTATCACTATCTTCACGGCATTTTTTGAATACTAATATACTGGTTGGAATACTTGTTCCAAAGAATAGGTTTGCTGGTAATCCAATCACCGCATCTAAATAATTCTTTTCTTCTATTAAATATTTACGAATCGTTCCTTCAGCTGCACCACGGAATAGTACGCCATGAGGTAAAACCACAGCCATTGTGCCATTATCATCTAAATAATGAATCATATGTTGAATGAAGGCAAAATCTGCTTTCGATTTAGGAGCTAACTTACCATAACCGCTAAAGCGTTCATCATCTAAGAATGATGGATCGGCACTCCATTTCGCACTATAAGGTGGATTGGCAACCACGGCATCAAATTTTTCTCCTCTAAAAGCAGGATTTTCTAAGGTATCATCATTATCAATTTTAAAACGCGTATAGTTCACATCATGAAGCAACATATTCATTCGTGCTAAGTTAAATGTAGTATTGTTATATTCTTGGCCATAATAGAAACGAACATCGGCTTCACGTCCAACACGTAACAATAATGAACCTGAACCACATGTTGGGTCATAAACATTTTTTAAGTTCGGTTTATTCGTTGTGACAATCTTAGCTAAGATTTTAGACACTTGTTGTGGCGTATAAAATTCTCCCGCTTTTTTACCTGCATTAGCTGCAAATTGACCAATTAAATATTCATAAGCATCTCCTAACATATCGATCTCAATATCGCTATGCACAAACGGAAGGGTCGCTAGATTAACCATAACTTTTGAAATGAGTTTTGTTCGTGCGGCATTAGTATTACCTAAACGTGTCGAGTTTAAATCCATATCAGCGAATAAATGGTCAAAGTCTTCTTCACTCTCTTCACCACGTGTTGATTCTTCGATTTTATTAATCGCTTTATGCAAATCTTCGATTTCGAATGTTTGAGTTTCAATTTTCTGAATTAAGTGACTAAATAAATCTTGAGGCTCAATCACAAAACCAATTAAATTAATTAATTCTTGTTGTAACGCTTCACGATATTCTTCGTCTTTCCAAGCTTCTGCATATGAAATATTGTCTTCTTTTAATAACTCAGCCACTTCTTCTTCTGTTTTTTCTGATAAGAAGCGGTAAAAGATGAGTCCTAAAATATAATTTCTAAACTCGCTTGCATCCATGTTTCCACGTAAGTCATTCGCAATACTCCATAATTTCTTTTGTAATTCAGCTTGTTGTTGTCTTTGTTTTTCCGTTGTTGACATCTAAATGTCCTCCTTAAATAAATATTCTGATAAAAATTGATCCATCAAGTAGGTTCGTTTCGCTTGTAAGTACTTTAAGTGTCTACGTCGTTCATCAAGTTTTCCTATACGTTGTTGTTGTTCTAATGGAGGTAGCGTCATCTTAAGTTGTTTAAGTTGATTCAATGTTAATTTTTTAACTAATGAACCCCCTTGTTTAAATTGATTTAACTGACTCTTCGCTTGAGATGAAGCATTCATCCAATAAACAAAATAATTAGCATCAATGTGTGTAGTATCAATCTCAATATGCGTATAATTATAAGGTAGAATACTTTCATGATGTTGTTGACTCACAATGACACACTCACTCGTCATCATATTAATCACGATATCGCCCGTATGAACCATCTTGGCTTGATGTGTTGTGCTTAATGTTACCTGCTTAGGTTGATATGTTGTCGGTTGAAACACTCCATCATCGAACTCCATCATACGTTGATCGTAGATAGGTAATGTTATGCCTTGAGAAGCTTCTACGGTCTCAAGTCGATTGATTAAAGAACCATTATGAAACGTAAATAATTGAGATATTTGACCCACCTTCTTTTTTGTATTTTTTTATTACTACAAATTGAGTATATAACAAAAAATCCTTGTAGTAAAGAAAAAATACAAGGATTTTATAAAAATTATTCAATCATACCATATTTTTCAACAGTATCTTCAATAAATTGTATAATTTGATCTGTTTTTCGCTTACGTTTCATAAAAGGCTCTGAAATATTTTGACCGATAGATTTACGATCGATATTACCACTATATTCATATTCATTAACAGCTTCGTTAAGTAACATAGCAGAAAAGGCTTTTTGTTCTGCAAATGCATCAATTTCTTTGGTTTTTTCTTTGTCTTCAAATTCATAATAAGCTTCATTAATGTCAGAATCTTCTTTTAGTGATGGCACAACTTTATCTAAGAAGCTACGGATCAGATCAGCTTTCAAACGTAATTGTTGATCATCGGCTTTATCTAATAACTTATGAATTTGATGACGTTTTTCATCGCGTGCTTTTTCATCAGATAGATTAATTTGACCAATGAGATCCATAATATACTTCACATTAATCAGATCATTACGCATTAATTCAACTTGGAAATCAATATCATCTAAAACGGAAACAGCTTCTTCATTATCCACTTTTTTACCACGCATGACTTCTTCATAAATATTTAAGTATTTTCCTTTATAATCTTCATACGTTTGTTCTGCAATACCTAGCTCGTTTTTCGTAAATTGAAATTCATCAAAGGTTTTTAATTTAATTAAAGTATTCGATAAATCACGGAACGAAATGACAAATTCTTTTTTTAAATCCTCAGCCTCTAATTTATCAACATCTAAAGGTGTTGGTGCTAATTGAAAAACGTCTTGTAAGATATCTTTGAAATTTTCTAAATATTCTTCGTAAGATAAGCTTAACACTGTATCTGTGTTGTCAGTTTGTGAGAAAATTTCAATGGCTTCATCCGTTTGTTTTTTCAAATCACGATAACATACAATATTACCGTAAGGTTTACGTTCTTTTTCAACACGATTGGTTCTTGAATAGGCTTGAATTAAATCATGATGTTTCAAGTTCTTATCGACGTAAAGGGTATTCAGTTTCTTACTGTCAAAACCAGTCAAAAACATATTAACGACAATGAGAATATCAATTTTGTCATCACGAACCACTTCTTTCATACGCTTAGATACGTCAGAAAAGTAGCCTTCGAAATTATCCGTATTATAGTTCGTTTTAAATGTTTGATTATAATCATTCATAATACGGTCGAGCACTTCTCTTGAATGAACATGATTATCATCTTCTTGTGCGTCTTCATTGGCTTGATACGTAAAAATGGTTGCAACATTTAAATCATGAACACCTTCGGTTTTTAGTCTTTGGAGTGTGTCATAATATTTAATCGCCATTGGAATACTTTGAACCGCAAACATAGACGTGTAATTTCCGTTATCTGTTTTCTTATGATAATTTGAAATCAAATGTCGACTAACAGCTTCAATACGTTCATCTGTCATCCAAATTTCCGACGTATTAATTTTAGAAACATACTCTTCATCTAGACCATCATGTGAATTAAATGTTTGATTATATTCCACGGAAAATCCAAGCACATTATGGTCTCTAATAGCATCTTTAATGAGATAGTGATGTAAACATGTATCAAAAATGTCCGCTGTAGCACGCCCATCTTGACTCTTATTTTCTTCAAAACGTGGTGTCCCCGTAAATCCGAAATACTGTGCATTTTCAAAATGTTGCTTAATCAAACGATGCATGTCTCCGAATTGCGTACGATGACACTCATCAATAATAAAAATCACTTTATCTTGTTTATATGATTCCATTACTGAATGATTGGACTTCACTGCATTCGCCATTTTTTGAATCGTTGTCACAATTAAAGGTAAAGTTGGATCGGCTAACTGTCTCAATAATTTACGCGTATTATCCGTAAAATCAACCGAGTCTTCTTGGAATTTATTAAATTCAGCTAACGTTTGATTATCTAAGTCCTTACGGTCGACCAAGAAAATCACTTTTTTAATATTTTCTTCTTGCGATAATAATTGACTCGCTTTAAATGAGGTCAGTGTTTTACCACTACCTGTGGTATGCCAAATGTAACCATTGTTATTTGTTTCTAACGCACGATTTAAAATGGCCTCAACCGCATAGACTTGATAAGGACGTAAGGCCATTAGAATTTTATCTGTTTCATTGACGATCATATAACGACTAATCATCTTAGCAATATGACATGGTTCTAAGAAATCTTCAATAAAGTCTTTAAGGTAGTTAATACGCTCATTTTGTTCATTACTCCAATAAAACATTTGTCCCTTAAAGATTTCACGATCACTATTCGCATAGTAGCGTGTTTCCATTTTGTTACTAACGACAAATAATTGTATGTATCGGAATAAACCCGTATAGTTTTGACGACGATAACGCTCAATTTGATTAAATGCTTCGGTAATTGCTACACCACTACGCTTCAATTCTATTTGAACTAATGGTAGACCATTAATCAAAATTGTTACATCATAACGACTTTTATATTTATCTTTCACACTGATTTGATTGGTTACTTGGAATTTATTCTGACACCATTGTTTTAAATTCATGAAATTCAGGTATAAATCAGTATCATCATCACGTTTAAGAACATAACTATCGCGTAATTGCATCGCACTATCAAATACAGATTTACCGTTAATCCCCGTCATTAAACGTTCAAATTCACGGTCTGTTAGGGGTTTCCCATTTAATTTATCCTTATGACGTTCATTAATTATATTACGAAAATTATCATGTAATTGTTCAACGTTATGTATGTTCACTCTTTCGTATCCTAAACTCTCAAGTTGTTGAAGTACCTCATTTTCTAATGCATATTCACTCTGATAAGCCATTCATTCATCCACCCTAAACTTAATCTTTCTTTAAATATATCAAAATTTGATAATAATTAATATTGCATACTGTATTTTTAGTCAATAAATTAATAAAAAACCGCATCACTTATGATATGCTTCTCCCCTCATGATCTTAAACGCACGGTAGACTTGCTCGATTAAGATGACGCGCATCATTTGGTGTGGAAAAGTCATTTTACTGAATGACAGGGCGTAGTTGCTGCGGTCTAAAACCTCTTTGTGTAGACCGTTTGATCCACCAATAATAAACGTAAAGTCGCTTTGACCACGTGTCATGCGGCTTTCTATTTCTTTTGCTAAGCCTTCTGATGTGAGCATGTTACCTTTAATCTCTAAAGTAATCACTGTGGATTGTGGTTTTACTTTTGCTAGCAGGCGCTGACCTTCTTTCTCTTTAACTTGCTCTATCTCTTTGTCACTCATATTTTCGGGTGCTTTTTCATCAGGCACTTCAATGATTTCTATTTTAGAATAAGCTCCTAATCTTTTTTCATATTCTGCTATAGCTTGTTTCCAGTATTTCTCTTTTAGTTTACCTACTGTGAGTATCGTAATCTTCATAGTTATCCTCCAAAAAATTGTGTAGTAGTTGATAGTTATTATACTTATCCACAAGTTATACACTTATGCACACTATTCCCTCTTATTATAACAGGAATGCATACTGTTTTTTAATAATGTTTACGTTTTCTACACAAAAACAAGTGAATAACCTGTTTATTTGTGGATAACTCTGTGTACAATGTGGGTACTTCCCTGTGAATTGTGCACATCTCTGGATAACTATGTATAATTCCGTGGATAAGTACGAGGTTGTCTTACATACTTATTCACAGGATTTACATTTTCTTCATACTATCTTTGCTGAATCCTTACTACATACCCATTCCACCAATTGTTATAATTATCCGTCAATTGCATATAGCTATTTTCACTTAAGACATAGGGTTGTATGACCATATATTCCTTCTTTTATCGAGTAAATTTTCCTATATAAATCCTCCCATTAAATGTTTTTCATCTAACATGTATGCTAGAAAAATGTAAAAAAACCGATACCTCCTATTGAGATATCGGCTAATTCGCTTTAATATTGATCATGGATTACAGTAGCTTCCACTACTACATTAAGATAATCTGAATTTCAAAGAAGTTAAGATTATCTATAATGTATATATTGGTGTTGCTTTGGCTTTATCGGTATCGCATAGCAATACTTCTTTTTCTGTGTCGATGTCATGATCATTGAGCACTTGTCCAACGCTCATGCGTGCCAAGTCTTTCATGTTGTTGTCTTGTGATAAGTGAGACAGGTAAATGCGTTTTGTGCTGCCTGTGATGACGTCTGTCATTGCTAAGCCTGCATCTTCATTTGAAACATGTCCCATATCACTAAGTATACGTTGTTTCGTCTTCCAAGGGTAACCGCACATGCGTAACATATCCACATCGTGATTACTTTCGAAGATAAAGGCATCACTACCTTGAATCATGCCTTTCATACGGTCTGAAACATAACCTGTATCTGTTAAAATCGTGAATTTCTTATAATTATTATGGAAAATGTAGAATTGTGGATCTATGGCATCATGTGAAACATTAAACGATTCGATATCAAATCCAGCAATTGATTTTGTTTCATATGGATTAAAAATGAATTTCTGATCCATTGGAATCTTACTGTCTTTCTTTTCAATAGCTGTCCATGTCTTTTCGTTCGCATAAATCGGCAAACCGTATTTACGTGCTAACACACCTAGACCTTTAATATGGTCAGTATGTTCATGTGTAACTAAGATGCCGTTTAAATCTTTAATTTGTTTATCTATTTGTCCAAATAGCTCTTCCATTTTTTTCCCTGTCAAACCCGCGTCGACAAGAATACTACCTTTATCACTTTCCACATAAGTGGCGTTCCCTGTACTGCCACTCGCCAATGCGCTCATACGTATCAAGCGATTCACCCTTTCTAATCTATTGCTTCTATTACTTATGGGGCAGTCTCCGGTTTATGTGCCATCAACATGCCCTCTGTCTAATTATTTATTATAATATAGTAATTTATCTAAAGTTTTGAGAATATGAAACGAGCTCTTTTTCAAAAATTGGCTTAAGCTATCTTCAAAATTATAAGTATATGATACTCTAATGAACTGTTTCATACTTCTTTAATAACTCTCATTAACAGTATTTAATTTTAACATACTTTTAGCTTTCAGCATGTCCAAATTGTTTATTTAGATACTAATCTATCTTTTAAATTCCATTAATCACATTCTAAAAAGTTATTTAATGATTATGCGTAACTTGTAAAAATTTTTGACGAGACACCTGATGAAACAACACGAGTCGAAGACTACAGACTAAGGCAGTGCCCGCGGAAAGCGTGCATAAAAAAACTGTTGACAAAGTCGGAGACTTTGTCAACAGTCTGAGCACACTTTACTCAAAAGGGTGTGCGTTTTAATTTCATTCTCATCTTATCCACAGTTATCCACAAGATTATTCTTCAATAATTTTCGGACTGTCTGCTACGGCTTCGACATAATATGTTTTAATCTTGTCACCGTGTTTTACTTTGATTTCCCAGTTGGCTTCAAGCACTTGAACGTTCGGCTCTTTAACAACAGTATAATAGCCCAGTCTTGCATTGGTTACTTCGTCGTTGCGTTTGAGATAACGATTATAGTAAAGATCTTCGATGGCACTTCGCGCTGTGTTCACTTGCTTTTTATCGTTATTCGTACCTTCTGAGGGCTCGATAGATTTCATAGCAGTTTGTTCATAACTTGAAGCTTTGCCATCTTCAACGTTAAATTCCAATTTTGCTCTACTATTATTCATAATTGGATAATCATTATATGTTTGTTCAAATGTAACTTTTTCATCATCAATATGGCTCATTTCGTAGTCTTCACCTTTATAGACGCTGCCTTTGACATACGATTTGAGGTCGGTGAATTGATCATTACTGATGTTAATTGGGTCACTAATATCACCTTTGGCTACTGCGCCTGAATGCTCGCTTGTAATACTTGGACGTGTCTTCGCATAAGATGAGAAGTCATTCGATCTTGCTGTCAGTAATTGCATTTTCAAACCATTCACACTTGGGAGGTTTTCTGGAATTTTAATTTCTTCTTGTTTAAAATTCACTGCATTTTCGTCTTCACTATCGCTGATTTGTGATTTATTCACTTTATCCACGTAGATAATAATCAGGCTAATGTTGACTAGAATAAATACGATAATAAATAATGTTTTTGCGCGTTTCCAGTTCATTTATTCTAGCCCCCCATCGTTGTATGCATGCCATTCGCCTTTATACTCTACATACCATTGTGGTTTGAATTCACTATTACGTTGAATTTCGATGTCGCCACCGTCATCTTTGTGATCCGTGTTGTAACCAATCGTCATGTTTGTTACTTCTTCAAAGTCGATTTCAGGATTATTTGCCAGTTCTGAACGGACTGTTTCAGCACCTGGTAAATCTATTTCGTCTTCACCGCTGTCTATCGTGACATTTGATTTTAACAATGCACGTGCATAGCTGAAGACGCCTTTGTCGCTCCATGAGACTTTAATATTATTCAAGCCGTCATCATTGAAGGTTGGACGGCCATTTAAGAACATTTGATATGTCAGTTCGCCGCCTTTATTATCTGTGCTGAACAGTCTGTAATCGTCTGTAAAGCCACCATGATTGTTGATGTAATCATAAGTACTTGGAATACTGTCTTGCATGTTTGTTGAACGATCCTCATCTTCTGAGAGATTCGTGTAACGATATTTTTCATTATCTTCACTGTAGTTGGCGACGCCGGTGTTGTTATTGTATGTCGCTGTACCGCTTTTCGTGCTACGTACGACTACAGAGTCATTGAAGAGTATAGAATTCATCGTATCGACACTAATGCGATTGTAAATCGTGTGGTATGATTTTAAACCTTTAGGTGCCTTCGGTGCAAAGATATGCGTAGCCTTATCGATAGTATCTTTATTCGTAATAATCTCTGTATATGGCTTCATACTTTTCTGTTGTTCTTTCATTTGTTTAGCAAATGAACTGATCTTCGCCGTCGTCGTCATACGAACGACGTTATGACGATCTTTACTAACAGCATAGAGTTTAACTTTGCCATCTTGATTGTCATCAATTAATAAACGGTCGAATTTAAAGTTATTTGGTACTTTGGCATCGATGTTTAATACTTGGCCTAAATAGGTTGCTAGTGGCATGTCATAACTGAAATCCAGTACTAAAAATTCATCGCTTAAGTCTGGAATAATCAAATTATGATTACTATGCATTTGTTCGGCATGTAATACACGTTGGTTTTTCAAGGGACTAATCGTCTGTTCGACGTTACTACGTGTCGCTTCCATACCTTCTGTATCTTCACCATTAGAGTGAATGATTTGATACGGTGCAACAACTTTACTCATGCCTTGCTCGAGCGGTTTACCTATCGTATTCGCTTTCGCATCTTTATTACTACTATCTTGTTGATCTACACTCGTTAAGTCTGGTGAAAAGTTCCACGTCATGTATGTCAGCACAACACTCATTAACACTAAAAGGTATAGGATGATGGATTTGATTAACTCTTTACTCCGCATCCCAATCACCATCTTCTAGTACTTCACATGGCAGTGTAATGAAGATTGATGTGCCTTGTCCTTCTACACTGTTTGCCCAAATGCGACCATTATGTGCTTCAACAATTTCTTTGGAAATGGCTAAGCCTAAGCCTGTACCACCCATTTTACGTGTACGTGCTTTATCCACACGGTAGAAACGGTCAAAGATTTTATCTACTTTATTAATCGGAATACCAATACCATTATCTTTCACACGTATTGTCATACGATTGTATAACGCGTTCTGTTTCACGTGAAACTCTACACGTTTATCGCCACGAGAATACTTCATCGCATTGGTAATGACATTATCAAATACTTGTGTCATCTTATCTGGATCGATTTCTGTAAAAATCGTATTATTAGGAATTTCACGAACAAATGTCGTTTCTTTATCGGACATTTCGTGACGGTTAATAATTTTGTTGATAAACATATTAAAGTCTATGATTTCTTTCGTAATTTGATCGGATTCGTTATCCATTTTAGATAATTGTAAGAGGTCATTTACGAGACGTATCATACGTTCTGTTTCTTCACGTGTTACGGATAGGAATTGTGGTGCAAGTTCTTTATCTTCCCAAGCACCGCTTTCTAACGCTTCGATATAACTGTTCATAGATGTCAGTGGTGTACGTAATTCATGTGAAACATTTGCTACGAACTCACGACGTTCACGTTCTACTTGTTGTTGTTCTGTAACGTCATGTAGTACGGCAATGTAACCTGTCACAAATCCTGTTTCTTGAACGATTGTACTAAAGTTCACACGTGCAATAATGCCTTCGTTTTCATTAATATCTAATAAGAAACTA
Source organism: Staphylococcus caseorum (assembly GCF_049943195.1). NCBI lineage: Bacteria > Bacillati > Bacillota > Bacilli > Caryophanales > Staphylococcaceae > Staphylococcus > Staphylococcus caseorum. Next base: position 2,263,006 of record NZ_JBNFUA010000001.1, on the reverse strand, counting down.
TCATTATTCTCTTGAATTTCATCTAAAGAGAATTCTTCCTCTAATTTAAGGACGTTTAACATGTAGTCTCCGATAATATCTTCTTTTAGTGAGCCCATCATCGTCAATGCCATATCGTTAACAATACGCACACGACCACGGCGATCGGTCGCAATAATACCATCACTCATATGGGTGATAACTGAGTCTAAACGACGTTTCTCACTTTCGGTATTCGCTTGTGCTTCTTGTACACGTTTCGATAGATTATTAAAGGCAAGTGCCAGTTCACCAATCTCATCGTTACCGTATATTTTTACGCGTTGCGTATAGTTACCTTTAGACATCTCTGCGGCTTGGTTACGCATATCTGTAATAGGTTTCGTAATTGTACGCGCAATGAAGAAACCAAGGATGACAGTAATTAATAAGGAAATCCCTGTACCAACAATAAAGATTTGGTTGATGCTGCTAAGTTGTTTAAATACATCGTTAATATCCGCTTCGATATAGACGTTGCCTATTGTTCCGTCATTCGATGTTTTAACTGGTAAGTTATATACCCACACACGTTGTTTGCCGTTACCGTAATCTTTTAACACGGTATGGCTATTAATTTCGCCTAAAGATAAGGCTTTTTGGATAGAGTTATCGTTCGCTTTTTGATTTATTAGACTACGCGTAGACTGCTTTGAAGTGGCCATAATAATCTGATCTTTATCAATAAAGCGGATTTCTTCTATTTCTTGTCTATTCGCATACTCATTTAATAAGTTTTGAACTTCTTTTTGAGCATTAACCGAATTGTCTTCGTCATAGACTTTTTCTATATTAATTTCGATTTGTTTCGCGTATTGCGAAATATTATTTTTAAATGTTTGTGTTAATTCTTTTTCTAGACTATTGGTAAAATATAAACCGATAATTTGCATACCGATTACAATGAGCAACACATAGACAATAACAAGTTTCGTGTGTAAAGACTGAAAATATTTAAGCCATTTCATTTATAAGCGTCCCTAGTCATGTTGTTGGATGAAATATCCAACGCCACGACGAGTTACTATATATTCTGGATGAGATGGATCATCTTCGATTTTTTCACGTAAGCGTCGAATTGTTACGTCTACTGTACGCACGTCACCAAAATAGTCATAACCCCAAACAGTTTGCAATAAATGTTCACGTGTCATTACTTGACCCATATGTTTAGATAAGTAATGGAATAATTCGAATTCACGGTGTGTTAAGTCAATTTCCCCACCACATTTTTTGATAGAGTATGCATCTGGATAAATAACAATGTCTTTAATAGAAATTTCATTGGATGCATTATCTACTTCTTGTGCTGGTTGTGAATAATGACGACGTAAGTTTGCTTTCACACGTGCAATTAATTCGCGTGTACTAAACGGTTTTGTTACATAATCATCTGCACCAAGCTCAAGACCTAATACTTTATCAATTTCTGAGTCTTTTGCTGTAAGCATAATAATCGGCATTTCGAATTTTTTACGTACTTCACGACATACTTCCATGCCGTCACGTCCTGGTAACATAATGTCTAATAACACGATGTCGGGTTCTTCTTCATATATTAAATCAACTGCATCGTCACCGTCGTAGGCACAAAATACTTCATAACCTTCTTTTTTTAGGTTAAATTCTAAAATATCAGCAATTGGTTTTTCATCATCGACTACAACAACTTTTCTAGCCATATTTATAAACCTCATTTCTAAATTGTAGTACGTTCATTTTTAAAAATTCTACGTCTTTCTCTCTAGTATAATTTACCATTTATAACCTATTAATTCTATTTTTCTAAATAGAAAATTATATTTGTATATTGTAAAATTATAACATTGTTCGTATTAAATGGGTACTTATCGATAAATCATAGATGCATCAAGTGTAAACAATATCAGCGTATCAATCGAACTTCTTGCCTATAACCCATATACAGCCTACATTTAACCTTCATTTTAAGAAGCATGTAATACGCATACATCATCCATACCAAAATCAAAAAAAGTGATACATATATGAAGTAACGGTCATGTATTCAGGTTACAGCGGATAATGATTCATTCGCTCTAATTTCTACATGTATGCGTCGCTCATTTATATGTATCACTTATTATTTTTTAGATTGTTTTCGTTTTTTTAACAAATAGAGACAGTATAAATCCAATTATTGTTAAACCTACTATAAAGAAGAAGGTATATTGGACACCGTGTGCTAGTACAACTTCTTGTGCAGCATTTGGGTTAGTTGAACCGAATGACTTCATTGCCGTTGTATAAATTGTAATGGCAATCGCTGTACCAGCAGAACCGCCTACTTGAATTAATGTCGTAATCGTTGCTGAACCATCTGCATAAAGTTGATGTGGCAACTGATTTAAAGCATTGGTTTGTGCTGGCATCATAACCATGGATATACCAAAGAATAGCACCATGAATGCGAGAATGATTGCCCATACAGGTGTAGACGCTGAAATCATGAACGCAAATGAAATTGCTGAGATAAACATAAGTACAAAACCTATAATACCAAAATATCTCGCGCCGAAGCGATCAAATAGTGATCCTATAACTGGCGACAATACTAAGTTCACTGCGTTACCTGGTAATAAGATTAAACCAGCGACAACAGAACTAAATAATAGCGCACCTTTTAAATAGAGTGGTAATAAAATACCTGTAGATAATATACATAAAATCGTTATGAACACCATTGCCGAACCTAATATAAACATTGGGTACTTAAATACACTTAGGTTAAGCATCGGTGAATCGATTTTAAACTGACGCACGATGAAGATTGCTAATCCAATGAGACCAATCAATAATGGTAACCAAACGATTACATCTGTAAACGCCGCTTCTGCCATTGAACTTAGTGAGAATACAAGACCTGCGAAACCAATCGTCGATAAGAAAATCGATAAAATATCAATTCTAGGTTTCGTAATTTCACCAACATTTTCAACATGTGAAAATGCCATCAATAATACGACAATATATAAAATTGCGCTAATCCAGAAGATGAAGTGCCAACTTGATGCTGAAATAATAATACCTGATAACGTCGGCCCAAGTGCTGGACCTGCTGTGATAACAATTCCCATAATACCCATCACTGCACCACGTTTTTCAATTGGGAAGATTAACATCAGTACGGTCATCATAATCGGTAACAAAATACCTGTACCTAATGCTTGTATAATACGTCCTAACAATAACAAACCAAAGTTAGGTGCAAGCGCGCCTACGATGACGCCTAATAAAGATAATAATATGCCTGTAATGACTAGAGACTTTGTATTAAACCATTTGATTAAATACGAAGATGCAGGAACTAAACAAGCCATGACGAGTAAATAACCTGTTGTTAACCATTGTACAGTTGCTGCTGAAACTTGAAAATCAGCCATGATATCTGTTAAAGCCATATTTAATGCTGTTTCACTAAACAGACCCATAAATCCACCAATCATTAATACGAGTGCGTACATTTTTGGATTTTTCACTATTACTTGTATTGCCATTTTATATACTCCTTTTTATGGTAAACGAAGTATAAGTATAATTAAGAGATAATAAAGTGAGTGTTGCCTTGAAGTACATATTCAAGTGTATAGCAATCGTGCTTGGTCGCTCATTTTTATTAAATTCATCTCCACGCTTTACTACTTATTACTATATTTCCATTTCATTTTAATCTATATAAATTGAACATCGGTTTAGTATCACCCAGGAAATAATTTAAATCATGATGATAGCAAACAGCGTCCGCTCGATATGAACTTACTTACTGTACCAAATTTTTTAAAATAATGTCAACCTAGTTGACGAATTTATTATCAAAAAAATTAAGCATCAAACAATTGCTTCTATTGCCTGATACTTAAGTATCTATTTAGTATTTATTTCAATATCTTCTAAATGCCAATCTTGCTGTAGTACTTGTTTAAGTTGCTCTAACTGTGTACTACCAATCATTGTTTCTATATGCGAGACGAGTTGTAATTTATGTTCTACATACTGTTCAAAACACTGCAGACCTAATGTAGTTAAGTTTACGCATTTTTCTTTTTTATTGTTGGGCACAGCTTCAACTTGAACGACACCTTTGTGCTCTAATTGTTTGATTGCTTTATGAATAGCTTGGCGTGTAAGATGAATTTTTCTAGTAAGTTCGGCAAAAGTTGGTTTCTCATAGTTAATTTTATCAATCAGATACCATTCTGAGCTGCTAAAGTGAACATCTTGTATTTGCTCTGAAGTTGTGGATTCCAAGGTTTGTCTAAGCGCACTGTGGCGTTCACTAATTAAATCTATGAGATCCAATCCCTCTATACTTTTATCATTTGCCATACTTACACTCCTCACATTAATTTCATATGATGCTATGCCAATAAATGCTCATCGTCACTGGGACATCTCGTTATGTTTATGCTGAATATTGATATTGGTCTACCATATACTCATTTATCATAAGCAATTTTTTTATCAAATTCAAATTAAGCTCATTTTATAGCTTCTATATGTAATAACACTAGTATAATCAAATGATAATTAAAAAAGCTGAGACATATATACATGTCTCAATCTCAATCATTATATTGGCAGTGGCTGACTGTATTAAAAATGCACTTATACCAAGTTATTTTCAACTCTAGTCAGCTTTGCCAGGGTGGGACGACGAAATCTTGTTAAAAACATTAGATTTCTGTCCCACTCCCAAAAAAATGCCCATCCTATTGGATGGGCATTATACGGTCTCGACGGGAATCGAACCCGCGATCTCCTGCGTGACAGGCAGGCGTGTTAACCGCTACACTACAAGACCTAAAACATGGTGACTCCTACGGGACTCGAACCCGTGTTACCGCCGTGAAAGGGCGGTGTCTTAACCGCTTGACCAAGGAGCCTGTCTTAAGCACAAGTTAAATTATACCAAGTCTCTAGAAGGAAGACAAGCTCTTTTTTAATTTTATTAGTATAATTTTCTATATTAATTGTATAAAGTTAGTATTTTAAGATTTATTTTGAAAAAACTGCTATAAAGCCATTAATGAAAATGCAAAAAACTTCAAATTGATTCAATGCCATGTAAATAATTTATATTTTAAAACAAAACTATTCAACTTAAAATCTTTTTTGTTTTCAAAACTTTTTGCTAAACTTGTGTAATAAAATATATTAGGAGGCTTACCCTTGGCAAACGCATTATTTATCAACTCAGGATCACCCGGACATTTTAATCCAACTATTGCAGTATGTAAAGAACTCGTTGAACGCGGTGAAAACGTCGTTTATTATATATGCGATAAATATAAAGAGAAATTAGCTGGTACAGGTGTAGAAGTACGCACGTTACCTACTGATGCTATACTCGATCGTTTTAGATCTTATGGTCAACATCATTTATATAACGTAATGAACGGTTTATTGAAAACTGCGGATATCATTGTGCCTCAAATTTTAGAAGAAACGAAAGATGAGCATTATGATTATATGATTCACGATTCTATGTTTAGTTGTGGTCATATCATTGCCCAAAAATTAAATATCCCTTCAATATCTTCTATTACATCATTTGCACATAGTAAACAAAGTTTTAATGCATTTACAGAAAAATTAACAACAATGGTTGATGCCAATGAAATTAAACAAGCAGATGAAACATTTAATGAATTGAAACAACATCTTGAATCTACATATAACGTTGAGGTGCCTTCACGCTTTGAAGTGATGAATAATCCTGGAGATTTTAACTTATGTTATGTAATGAAAGGTTTCCAAATGAATTATGACCTGTTTGATGCGCAACGTTATGTCTTTACTGGTCCTTCAGTCATTCAACCGCAACCCTCTGGATTTATGGATGACATTGATCAAACACGACCAATCATTTACATTTCTTTAGGAACTATTTTTAATCAAAATATCGCTTTTTTCAATAAATGTTTTAAAGCATTAGCAGACATCAATGCATCAGTCGTCGTTTCTATCGGTGAAACAAATCATCTCAACGATTTCGATGAGGTACCGGATAATTTTATAATTAAAAACTATGTACCACAAACTGAGTTATTACAGCATACAGCGTTATTCTTAACACATGCGGGCATGAATAGTACGAACGAGGCAATGATGATGAATGTGCCAATGCTAGCCTTCCCAAAGAGCGCAGACCAACCTATGGTAGCTAAACAGATTGCAGACTTAAATTTAGGTCATCACATTGATGCTGAGACCATTACGCCTGAACAATTAAGCTGTGCTGTATCAGAAATGTTAGAAAATCAAATGTATTATCAAAGACATATCGAAAAAGTAAAAAACGTGCAATCTGTCGATGAAACGGGTTATGCATATGCAGTAGATCAAATACTCGCTTTTCGCAATAAAGTTTGCCAATTCAATTAAATAACAATTATTTATAAATAAAAATACCTTGTAGACGCATCCTTAATGGTGAACGCTACAAGGTATTTTTTCATCATTAGACTAGCAGCCTAACTTGGTATTACTTTCCTACCATAAAGATTTTAATAAGTTTGTTTGATTACGGTCTGGACCTACTGAGAAGATTGAAATCTTCACATCACATAGCTCAGAAATACGTTCTAAATATCTACGTGCATTTGAAGGTAATTCTTCTAATGAACGACAACCTGTAATATCTTCAGCCCAACCTGGTAGTGCTTCAAAGATTGGTTTACAACGATTTAAGTCTTTCAAGTTTGCTGGGTATTCAGTAATTTCTACGCCGTCTAATTCATAAGCTGTACAAATTTTCACTTCTTTAAGACCAGTCAATACATCAATAGAGTTGATTGATAAGTCTGTGATACCACTTGCACGACGAGAATGACGTAATACGACTGAGTCAAACCAACCGATGCGGCGTGGACGACCAGTTGTTGTACCGTATTCACGGCCAACTTCACGGATATGGTGACCATCTTCATCGAATAGTTCTGTTGGGAAAGGACCATCACCTACACGAGATGTATATGCTTTACATACACCGATAACTTTAGATACGAATGTTGGACCAACACCGCCACCTACAGTAACGTTACCTGCTACTGGGTTACTTGAAGTTACATATGGGTATGTACCGTGATCAAGGTCTAACATAACGCCTTGAGCACCTTCAAATAATACTTTTTCTTCTGCTACAAAGGCATCATCTAATACTTTAGCAGTGTCTACTACGAAAGGTGCGATACGTTGCCCTGCAGCGTAATATGTTTCAAAGATTTCATCAAAAGTTGGGCATGCTTTACCAAACATACCTTTGAAGTAATCATTTTTATATTCAATGTTATTTTTTAATAATTGTGCAAATGTTTCTTTGTCCAATAAATCTGCCACACGGATACCGATACGTTGCGCTTTATCTACATAAGCTGGGCCGATACCTTTTTTCGTTGTGCCAATTTTATTGTCTCCACGGCGTTCTTCTTCATATTCATCTTGTTTTAAGTGATAAGGTAAAATAACTTGTGCACGATTAGAAATACGTAAATTATCTGTTGAAATACCTCGTTCATTTAAAGCATCTAATTCTTTTAATAGTGCAACTGGATCTACGACTACACCATTACCAATCACTGATAATTTTTCTTTATAAAAAATACCAGATGGTACTAAGTGCAATTTATAAGTTTCTCCACCAAATATAATTGTGTGGCCCGCATTATTACCGCCTGAAAAACGTGCAATAACATCTGCTTGTTCTGCTAGAAAATCCGTAATTTTACCTTTACCTTCGTCTCCCCATTGTGTCCCAACGACTACTATTGATGACATATGAGCACCTCCAAGTTTTTCTCAATTAACCAATGAGTATTCTACCAATACCACAACGATATTGCAAACAAAAATCGAACATTGATTTTTCGTCATTTTTCTAATTCTCATCAATATTCAAACGCTACAATAAATGCAATAAACATAGTAACACCAATGTTTTCATTGTATTTTACATTAAAAAAAGATACATACTTACATTAAGATTCAAGAATAAAATACAAACAAAAACCGTACAATAAAACAAAAGTTTGTATTATTGTACGGAAAAATTAATTTTATCTTTTTTCTAACCCATCATATCTGCATGGGCATAATCTATATCTGTAAACTTATTATATTGTTTCATAAAGTGAAGCTTCACAGTTCCTGTAGGACCGTTACGTTGTTTGGCAATAATAATTTCGATATCACCATTATCATCATTCGTTTGTGGTTCATAGTTCGTGTCATCATCGTCTTCTTCATCTTCGCCTTGATTGTAATAATCATCACGATAAAGGAAGGCAACGATATCGGCATCTTGCTCAATCGAACCAGATTCACGTATATCACTCATCATTGGTCGTTTGTCCTGACGTTGTTCAACGCCACGTGATAGCTGACTTAGTGCGATTACGGGACACTCAAGTTCTCTGGCAATTGCTTTTAATGTACGAGAAATCTCAGAAACTTCTTGTTGTCTGTTGTCTGAAAAACGTGAACCACTACCTGAAATTAATTGTAGATAGTCGATCACTATCATGTCTAGGCCGTGTTCTTGTTTCAAGCGTCGACATTTTGAACGAATATCTGTAATACGGATACCTGGTGTATCATCAATAAATATCTTCGTACGCGATAACTTACCTACTGCAATTGTAAAACGATTCCAGTCTTCTTCAGTCATTGCACCTGTTCTTAATCGGTTGGAATCGACGTTGCCCGAACTACAAATCATACGTGTCGCTAATTGGTCAGCACCCATCTCAAGTGAGAAGATACCAACTGAATAATTACGTTCATTTGTAGCTACTTTCTGCGCAATATTAAGCGCGAAGGCAGTCTTACCTACAGAAGGACGGGCAGCTAAAATAATCAAATCATTACGGTTAAACCCTGCTGTCATCTGGTCTAAATCACGATAACCTGAAGGAATACCTGGTGTCTGACCACTGTTTTGATCTAATAATTCTGCCGTCTCGTATACTTCACCAAGTACGTCTCTAATGTCTTTGAATCCATCACTTTCACGTGTGGATGATAATTCCAATATGCGACGTTCCGCGTCGTTTAGTATTACATCTAGTTCCAGTTCATCATTGTAACCATCATTCGCAATACTATCAGCTGTTTGTATTAATTTACGCTTGGTTGCGTGTTTAAATACGATTTCTGTATAGTACTGAATATTACGTGTGGTTGGCACATTACTAGATAGTTCAGCTAGATATTGTGGACCGCCCGCTTCATTCAATCGTCCTTCTTGCGACAATTGATCCATGATTGTTACCACGTCAATATCTTTGTTATCTTCGTTGAGGTTCATCATGGCTCTAAAGATGTGTTGATGTGCACCTCTATAAAAGGACTCGGGAAGTAATACTTCCTGAGTTGTGTTGATCAATTCTGGATCTATGATAATGGCACCTAAGACAGACTGCTCAGCCTCATTACTGTGTGGCATTTGATTTTGTTCATACATTCCATCCATTACGATTACACCTCATATCTCAATCCGTTATTATTGTTCAACTGTGTGTACACGAATAGTACCTTCGACTTCTTTGTCTAATTTAACTGGCACGTTTGTGTAACCCAATGCATGGATACCATTTGGTAAGTCCATTTTACGTTTATCAATCTTGATGTCGTGTTGTTTTTGTAATGCTTGCGTGATTTGTTTTGTACTTACTGAACCAAATAATTTGCCGCCTTCACCTGTTTTAGCAGATACTTCGACTTCAATATTACTTAATTGTTCTTTCAATTGTTTAGCGTCTTCAATTTGTTGTTGACGCTCAGCTTCAACTGCTTTATTTTTTTGTTCTAATTGTTTTAAGTTACCTGGTGTTGCTTCCACCGCATAATTTTTCTTTATTAAGAAGTTATTTGCATAACCTACTGGTACGTCTTTAACTTCGCCTTTTTTACCTTTACCTTTTACATCTTGTGTGAATATTACTTTCATGAATTTTCACTCCTACTCATTTGTTCTGTTATAGCTTGTTGTAATTTTTTAATTGCTTCATCGACAGTCACATCTTTCATTTGTGTAGCTGCATTTGTTAAATGACCGCCACCGCCAAGTGCTTCCATTGTTAATTGCACATTAACTGCACCAAGTGAGCGGGCAGACATACCTATGAGATTATCTTCTCGTCTCGCTATTACATATGAAGCCTCTACACCATCTAAACTTAACAGTTCATCGGCAGCTTGTGCAACTGTAACAGGATGATAGATTTTGTCGTTAGAGCCATGGGCAATTGCTACCCCATTCTCTTGCAGTTTCACCGTTTGAATCAACTCAGTACGATTGATATACGTATCAAGATCATCTTTCAAGAAATGCTGAGTCAATATCGTATCGGCACCATGTGCACGTAAATAACTTGCGGCATCAAATGTTCTAGACCCTGTGCGCAATGTAAAGTTACGTGTATCTACGATGATACCAGCAAACATAACTGTTGATTCTAAACGTGTCAGACGTTGTTCTGTCGGTTGATACTCTAGTAATTCTGTAACAAGTTCAGCTGTCGAACTTGCATAAGGTTCCATATATATAAGCAATGGACTAGAGATAAAGCTTTCACCACGTCTATGATGATCAATCACGACTTTACGGTTTGCTTTATTTAAAATATTTTCATCAATGACCATTTCAGGTTTATGCGTATCTACGATGACTAATGTAGTCTTAGATGTCATAATATCCCATGCTTCATCTGAAGTAATGAAACGATCTTTTAGTTCTGGCTTTTCATTTACTGCATCCATGACACGACGTAACGTTGGATCGATATCTGATTCATTTAATACAATGTAGGCATCTAAATTATTCATCATTGCAAAACGGGATACACCAATTGCTGCACCAATCGCATCTAAATCAGGACGTGTATGTCCCATAATGATTACTTTGTCGCCTTCCATCAAGATATCTTTTAAAGCATGTGAAATCACTCGTGCTCTTACACGTGTGCGTTTCTCCATTGGGTCAGTCTTACCGCCATAGAAGCGTACATTACCATTCATGCTCTTAATCGCTACTTGGTCGCCACCACGACCGAGCGCTAAATCTAAGCCTGACTGAGAAAGTTCACCCAGGTCGACGAGATTTTCAGAACCTTCGCCGACACCAACACTTAATGTAAGTTGGGCACGGTAACCAACACTTTTTTCACGGAGCTGACTTAAAATACTAAAATTAGATTCTTCGATATCTTTTAAAATACGTTGATTTAAGTACGCCACAAATTGATCAGAACTATAACGTTTGAAATAAATGTTATATTCTGTCGCCCATCTACTGATTACACGTGTAACCATAGAGTTGATTTCGGACCTTTGTGTATCGTTCATATTTTGAGTGATTTCATCGTAGTTATCTAAGAATAGTGTCATGATAATCGGTTTAGATTCTTCATATAATTCTTGCGTTTGAATTTCTTCTGTAATATCAAAGAAGTATAAAACATGTTCTTTTTCAGAATAGCGAACGCGATAATGGTATTCATTTTCTTTAATTTCAATTTCTTGTGTTTTTTCTAATTGCTTTAAGATATTAGGATATACTTTGTTTACTGGGTCGGAAATGACATTACGATCTAATCGTTCCGACATAAAATGGTTCATCCACTCTATGTTTTCATTTTCGTCTAAGATAATCATCCCAATAGGTAAATTCTTAATTGCGATGTTGCTACCTTCAGAAATATGACCACTCAGATCATCTACATAGCTATCTAGTTTTTGTAAAGCTTGTCTTACCAAAAATACTGTCCCTATAATTATAACCACTAAGACAATCGCAGCGATGCCTGCCATAATTTGGTTGAAAACGAACCATATTACAACAAGCACAATTGCTGTGAGCGCCATTATGATAAATGGCAAGAGCAAGGCTTTTTTAGTGGATTGACGATTCATTTTTCCACCTCAAATCATTTTTTAATGATACGTTTTAAGTTAATACATAAATCTATAACACCCAGGAGGCTTACAATATGTGTAAGTGGCATTAGAATTGTCCCTATTGCCATTAAAATCACAGTAAGTGTGAGCGGCATTGATTTTGCCTTTCCGAAAAAGTGAATCACACTTAACCCCTGAATATACATACATAATGATAACACAATTTCGAAGTTTAATACGATACTTTGGAACGCACTCGGTTCGGCAGTAAACATAACACAAAGTAGGACAATCATATACATCCATAGCAATGAACGCTTCATTTGCCACGCATATAATGGTTTGAATATTGGTGTAGCAATTTTGAATTTACGTAAAATTGGAAAAGTAACTAGTAAATTGATTAATATAAGTATAAATACTGCAATGATTACAAAACTTGGTAACTGAACTGATAATTGACGGAATGTTTCTTCAAACATTTGTTTATAGTCTGCACCAACACCTACATTAGAAATAAAATAATGTATTTGATCTTTCACAGGTTTCATTAATGTTGTTGATGTTGGTATTTTATCAAATGTTTGTAATGCCATAAATGCAATTAACGAGATCATACTCACGTATGTAGTTGTAATATAAAGTATACGCTCTTTAGATGTACGTTCTTTTAATAATTGGCCAACAACGAAACTCACTAAGAGTACAAGGACCATGATACTTAATACGAATATATTACCTAATAAAGTTGTTAATACAACTGTTACGACTGCTGTTAAACCAAATGATTCTACAGACTTATGCCATAAAATAATGCCTGGAATTGTCGCAAACAAACTCAATACAAGCCCAAGCGGTGGTAATATATGTAAAGCTAAAGCTACTACGACTAGCGTGATTATACTAAGTATAGTTGCCTTAGGATATATTTTTGAAAACAAATTCGCCACTCCCATACTATTTTTGATTATAACTTTTATTTTAACCTCTTTAAAACTTTTATACAATTATTGCCAACTCATTTCTATAGAAGTTAAACATACGCTACACATTCAACTATTCGAAGATAAACTAATATTCATCCTTTCAGTTGATATTAAGACAGCTAAATCCCCTATTACTTCACAAGATCACAGCTATTTCCATGTGTTTTCCTAGAAAAAATAGGACCTACAAAGCAGTCAGTATACTTTGTAGGTCCTATTGGTTATTCTGATTCTGCTGTGTCGTCCTAAATTAACATTCTATAGTACAGTCACGCTCATTTACGCTTGATTTTATAAACCTTTAAGAAATGGTATAAATTAGGTGCCCAATCATTAAAATTAACTAAAAATCCATCATGCCCTACATTGTCAGGTACAAAGAAATGTTTATGGTATTTGAAGCGTTGGCCAACTGCATAAACAAGATCATCAGGATAAAGTAAGTCATCCGCAAAGCCCATCGTCATCATCTTAGTATCCAGTCTGCTGAACACTTCGTCCACGTCATCACGCCCTCTATCCACATCGTGGCTGTCTAAGACGTCAAGCAGTGTTAAATAACATGCATAACTAAAGTGTTTCATAAACTTATCGCCTTGGTGCCTTTGATATGCAACCACTTGATCTGGCGAGAAGCGTTGTTCATAACTTTTAGACGAACGGTATGTTAAGAAGCCGAGTTGTCTTGCGATACTCATACCTTGTTCATGGTCTAAATGAATCGCTTGTCTCGCAATTTCATTAAATGCACGACTATATGAAGATGTTCTCTGTGTAGCAGCAAGTATAACTGCTTTATCAACCTCAAATTTACGGTTATATAATAACTCTACTGCTTGCATGCCACCTAAAGAGCCACCTATAAGTATATTAATACGTTCAAAACCTAAATGCTCAATACCTAATTCAATTGCACGCACAATATCACGCAAAGTCAGTTGTTCTGGGAAGTCTTCATCCGTAAGCGCAGAACTAGAGCCAAATGGACTACCAATTACATTGAAAGTTAAAAACTGATAATCATTAATCGGCATATAACCACCATCAATAATACCTCTCCACCATCCAGGTTGTTCATTTGTGCCATATGTTAAGTGATTTCCTGTCAAAGCATGACACACGACCACAAGAGGTTGACCTTTCAATCCAACATGTTCGTAACGTAATTTTAAGTTTGAGATCGTTTCTCCTGACTCTGTTGTAAATGGTCCTAATTCTAATGTATCAACCGTATAATTCGTCATGACTTACCTCCTACTTAGTAAAAAAACTCCTCACTATTCAATAAGTAAGAAGTTGAAAATTACTTATCATTCGACTATATCGTTGGTTTTAGCACCGTACTTTATTTAGCCGGTTGCTGAAGCATCATTGGGCCAAATCCCTTAGCTTCTCGGAATAAGATTTATTTTAATTGTATTGCACTACATTACTACTATTGATGTTCCAACAATTCATTCATTTTTAAAAAATGTCGGAATTTTCTAATTATTGTCATTCTAACGGATAAAATGATTTACATCAATGAAATAATTAAAATACCCATCTTAATGCAGCCATAATAATAATGCCACCTATGATTGTAATTGTTAAACTACGTGTGATAACTGCAATCACTATTGTCGGGACCATCGTAATTAGAAACGGCACATTAATGCTATAACCCATCATGCCATCTTGTTGTTCAATCAAACCATCAATAACTAAAGCAGTAAATAACGTGATTGGTATAAACGACAACCATTTTACAACTCTTTCAGATAGTTTAATTTTAGATATAAGTAAAAACGGTATAATCCGTGTAAACCATGTCACAATACCACAAAGCAAAATAATAATAAGCATATGCGTCGTTGTTGTCATCGTTCCATCACCACCCCTAGTCCAGCTGCTACTGTAGAAGCAAGAATAATTGCCACGTAAGACGGCATAAAGAGACTTAGAAGAAGCATCATCACAATTACAGTAATGATCAATACAAAATACGTCTTGATGCGAGAGCGTTGAACTGATTCAAACTGTGACACAGCTAAAAAGATAAACATCGCAGCAATAGCGAAATCTAAACCTAACGTCTCTGGGTTGTTTATGTATTTTCCAAATATAGCACCAATAACACATGCAAATGTCCAAAACAAATAAGCTGTGATATTTAAACCATGTAACCAACGATCGTTAATTTTTTCTCCTTTAAGATGTGGCGTAATTGCTACACCAAACGTTTCATCTGTAATAAGCGTTGAAAGTCCTATTCGATTTAATAAGCCGTATGATTGGTAACTCGGTGCAAGCGTCATACTTAGTAGAAACATTCTGGAATTTACGATAAATGCTGTTAACACAATCGCAGAAATCGGTGTACCTGCGATGACTAATGCACAAATGACGAATTGTGCAGCACCAGCATATACAAGTAAGCAGAGTAAGATAATTTCAAGCAAACTAAATCCTGAGGCTACAGCAACAATTCCAAAAGACAACCCTATCCCAGCGTACCCTAATAATGTAGGAACACATTCTTTCACACCTTGCTTAAAAGTTACATGCGCTTCCATTACCTCACTCCTTTCATTTTCAATTTTTAAAAACAATAGCTTAAGTTTAATATAAATTAGGCGTTTTATTCAATCACTTTAGCATTCCGTTTGTGTGACGGAAGAAAACCCTCCGTTTTAAAAAGCTTATTTAACAACATTCTAAACCTTTCTTAATCTTATGAAATATTTTAGACTTACCTGTTATTTTTCACATGAAAAACCATTGATGTTACTTACATAATTTTATAAATCCACTTAATTTTACCCCTCCCCCACCCCACCTCGATATAAATAAAGAGCGCAACAAAGGTCTTTGCTACGCTCTTTTAGTCATACTTATTTAATTTTATTTTACAGGACGAATCTCTGTTTTACCGCCCATAAATGGAACTAAAGCATCTGGTATTGTAATAGAACCATCTGCGTTTTGATAGTTTTCAACGATTGCTGCAAATGTACGTCCCACTGCTAACCCACTACCATTTAGTGTATGCACTAATTCTGGTTTAGCATTTTTATCACGTTTGAAACGGATATTCGCACGACGCGCTTGGAAGTCAGTTATATTTGAACATGAACTAATTTCCTTATAATCATTATAGCTTGGTAACCAAACTTCTAAGTCATATGTTTTACTAGCTCCAAATCCAATGTCACCTGTACACAGATTCACACGACGATAAGGTAGCACAAGTTCTTCTAAAATCGCTTCTGCATGATTTGTCATTTCTTCAAGCGCATCCCAAGAATCTTCTGGTTTTTCAAAACGAACCATTTCAACTTTGTCGAATTGATGCAATCGAATCAGACCTCTTGTATCACGTCCGGCTGAACCCGCTTCACTACGATAACATGCTGATTGTGCTGTGAATTTAGCCGGTAAGACATCAGGACCTATAATTTCATTACGGTAATAATTCGTTAACGGTACTTCAGCTGTTGGAATTGTGTACAGCCCTTCTTTTTCAATTTTGAATAAATCTTCTTCAAATTTAGGTAATTGACCTGTTCCATACATTGAATCAGCGTTTACTAATTGTGGTACCATCATTTCTGTATAACCATGCTGTGTTGTATGTTTCGTTACCATATAGTTCATTAACGCTCTTTCTAATTGTGCACCTTCACCAGTTAAGAAGACAAATCTAGCACCTGATACTTTAGCACCACGTTCAAAGTTAGCCATTTTTAAATCTTCTACAAGATCCCAATGTGCTTTTTCTTCAAAATCAAAGTTTCTTGGCGTGCCCCAACGTTTAAGTTCTACGTTTTCTTCATCTGACGCGCCTACAGGAACATCATCTTGAATTATATTCGGAATACGAGACAATTTATCATTAAGGTCTCTGTCTGTTTGGTTTAAATCGTCATCTAAGACTTTAATTTCATCTCCAAGTTTACGCATCTCTGCAATAACGTCATCTGCATTTTCTTTGTTACGTTTCTTCTGAGCAATCTCTCCACTTACTTTGTTACGTTGCGCTTTCATTTCTTCAGCTTGGCTAATTAATTGGCGACGTTTTTCATCTAATGCTAAAATATCGTCAACTACTTGGACATCCATACCACGCTTTGTTACTTTTTCTCTAACTAAATCAGGTTCGTTACGGAATAATTTAATGTCTAACATATCGCATTCATCCTTTCAATTTTTAAAAATGTTTGGATAATAACACAAAAAAGACCACATCCCCTCTACAAGGGACGTGGTCTACGTGTTGCCACCCTATTTAACAGCCTAATTAGACTGCACTCTCCATAAATAACGGCCAAAGCCGGTTGTTCTTCTAATAGTAGGTAGATTCACACTAACGTTGATTACTTGTTCACACCAACCACAAGTTCTCTGAAATCAAACAATTAATACTACTTAGCCTACGAACAATAACTTATTAACTTGTTTTAAATATAGCAAATAACCTTATGTTTTTCAAGAGTGACAGTGCTGACGTCTATTATATCTCATTCATATACGCAGTATCGTGTAAATATTGCGATACCGCTGCGATATCTTTATGAAATTGTCTATCTTCTGTGATTGAAGGTACGATTTGGCGTAACGTTTGATATTTTTCATACGTTTTTGGTGATAGCTTATCAATATCTTTATATTCTACAGCTTGTAATGCAATAATCATCTCTATCGCTAAGACACGTCGTGCATTCTCAACCATCATATAACCGTGACGAGAAGCAATCGTTCCCATAGATACATGATCTTCTTGATTCGCTGACGACGGTATAGAATCGACACTGGCTGGATGTGCAAGTGTTTTATTTTCTGAAACTAAACTTGCTGCCGCATATTGCATAATCATTGCACCACTTTGTAAACCTGGTTGTGGACTTAAAAATGCAGGTAAGCCATTATTCAATTGTGGATTCACAAGTCTTTCTAGTCGACGTTCTGAAACATTAGCCAGTTCGCTGACTCCTAATTTTAAGAAATCTAAAGCAAAAGCAATCGGTTGTCCATGGAAATTACCACCCGATATCACTAGTGTTTCATCATCTTCATCAAATATAAGTGGGTTATCATTTGCAGCATTCATTTCAAATTCTAGTTTTTCTTTAACATAATTGAACACTTGGAAACTTGCCCCATGAATTTGTGGGATACAGCGTAAAGTATAAGCATCTTGCACACGTACTTCACCTTGTGTCGTTGTTAACTCAGAACCTTCTAACCAATCTAACATACGCGCAGCTACATCAATTTGTTCTTGGAAGTTACGTGCTTTATGTACCTTTTCATTGTAAGCATCTGTAATACCATTGAGTGCTTGATGTGTAAGTGAAGCAATCCATTCTGCTTGATAGCCTAGACTCTCTGCTTCTATATAGTTAATTACACCCTGGGCAGTCATCGCCTGTGTACCGTTAATTAGCGCTAGCCCTTCTTTTGCTTGTAATTCTAGTGGTTTACGTTTCAAGTTATTTAAGACATACCGACTGTCTACCTCTTCACCTTGGTAAAACACGTTACCTTCTCCAATCAAGGCCAATGCTAAGTGAGATAATGGTGCTAAATCTCCAGAAGCACCAAGTGAGCCTTGTTGAGGAACTACTGGCACAATTCTATTATTAATGAAGTATACGAGCTGTTCTACTAAATCTACTGTAGTACCAGAATGTCCTTTAAGTAGGGTATTTAATCTTAATACCATCATCACTAATGACACTTCCTCTGAAAATGGGTCCCCCATACCACACGCATGAGAACGGATAAGATTCACTTGTAATTGATTATATTCCCCTTCATCAATACGCACATCACTGAACAAACCAAAACCTGTTGTAATACCATAGACTGTCTCTTTATTCGCTATAATATTCTCTACTGTTTGACGGCTCTGTTTTACACGTTCAAAAGCTTCTTCAGTCACTTCCACCGTATTTTTCTCGTATAAAAATTTCTTGATATCTTCAATTGTAAGCATTTCTCCATTTAATTGTAATGTCATTTCTCCATCTCCCTACTTATGAATTTAATTCGATTAATTCGAGTATACGCTTACATTTTCAGCAGAACAATAGCTTTTGACACATCCGTAACATGGTATCAAATCACTGTTTTAATAGGGTAAAGGAGTATTAATCTTCATTTTAGAAAAGTTAATAATTTCTTAACAGGTTTACCTATTGACTTAAATGCAATGCGGGTTTATTATTTTCTATTGTATTAAAAAACAGCTTAAAAATTTCGAAAATAAAAACACTTCAATAGATAGCAATATTTTGCACGCATAATTGAAGATTTTAAAGTAGATTTATAATTACTTTTGTAATTTTAAACTCTGACTTTTACGCATATTATTCAAAAATCAATAGCGTTAAATTATCATGAATTTTAAAAGGAGGTTTCAATATGGAAACTTTATCATCGGTAAGCATTCCTAAACGTGAAGATGATACACATAAAGGTGATTATGGCAGAATCCTTTTAATTGGAGGTAATGCTAACTTAGGTGGCGCGATTATGCTTGCAGCGCGTGCATGTGTTTATAGTGGCAGTGGACTAATAACAGTAGCTACACATCCAACGAACCATGCTGCACTACATTCTCGTTGTCCTGAAGCAATGGTTATTGATATTAATGATACAAAAATGTTAACAAAAATGATTGAAAACACAGATTGTATCTTAATCGGTCCTGGATTAGGTTGTGATTTCAAGGGTAATAACGCAATTACATTCTTACTACAAAATATCCAACCGCATCAAACGCTAATCGTAGATGGAGATGCTATAACGATTTTCAGTAAATTGAAACCTGAAATACCTGCTTGTCATGTCATTTTCACACCGCATCAAAAAGAATGGGAACGTTTAAGTGGTATTCCTATTGAGGAACAAACATATGAACGCAATCGTGAAGCGGTAGATCGTATCGGAGCAACTATTGTCCTGAAAATGCATGGTACGGAGATTTATTTCAAAGATAAAGATTATAAATTACCAATCGGTACGCCTGCTATGGCGACTGGAGGCATGGGTGATACCCTAGCTGGAATGATTACGAGTTTCGTCGGGCAGTTTGATGATACTCAGGAAGCTGTCACAAGTGCAACATACGCACATAGCTTCATTGGTGAACAGTTAGCAGAGAAAATGTATGTCGTTCCACCATCAAGACTTATAAGCGAAATCCCACATGCCATGAAATCATTAGAAAGTTAACTTATAACGAAAAAAAGACCTACCTTAATGAGGTAGGTCTTTTTATATGTGTATTTATCTTTAATCAAAGATTATTCTTCTTCGTTGTCGTCGCTATCTGCATTATCGATATCTTCGTTAACACGATCCATAAAGTCTTCTCTTACTTCTTTACGGCCATCTTCTTCAGAGTTGTCATCTTCAACTTCTGTATGGATACCATTACCTGGTGTGTTATCTTCTACAACCGCTTCATCACTTGATGACGCATCTTGTGATTCAGAATCCGTTGTTTGGGCATTTGTTAAACCTGATTCAGTTGTTCCAGATTCTTCAGTTGCTTCAACTTCTTCTTCATCTTCTTCGTTTACTATAGCTACAGTAGATACAAATTGGTTATCATCTAATTTGATTAATCTCACACCTTGAGCTGCACGACCATTTTGTGAAATGTCATTTACATCAATACGAATAATAACACCAGAATTTGTGACAACCATCAAGTCTTCTTCTCCTGTGACTGATGTTATACAAACAATATTACCATTACGCTCAGTAATTGTAGCAGTCTTAATACCTTTACCACCACGGTTTGATAATCTGTAATCTCCTACAGGTGTACGTTTACCGTAACCATTTTCAGTAACGACTAGGATTTCATCATCTTGTTCCGCTTTAGTAACATCTAAGCCGACAACTTTATCGCCTTCTCTAAGCGTAATACCTTTCACACCTGCTGCTGTACGACCAAGTGGACGTAATGCAGTTTCGTGGAAGCGAATTAATGACGCATGCGCAGTACCGATAAGAATATCAGTTTCACCATCTGTAAGACGTACTGCAATCAATTCATCATCATCTTTAAAGTTGATAGCAATCTTACCGTTTCTGTTTATGCGTGAGAAGTTGCTTAACGCAGAACGTTTAACTCTACCTTTTAGTGTTGCAAATACAAGGTAATCTTCTTCACTTTCTAAATCTTTAACGGCAATCATTGTACTGATAGATTCATCACTATCTAACTCTATGGCATTGACTACTGGAATACCTTTAGACTGACGTGAAAGTTCTGGTACTTCATAACCTTTAAGTTTATAAACACGACCTTTATTCGTAAAGAATAAAACGTGATCATGCGTGCTTAACGTTACAAGTTGGCTAACGAAGTCTTCTTCGAGCGTGTTCATACCTTGTACACCACGACCACCACGGTGTTGTGATCTATATGTTGAAACAGGTAGACGTTTAATATAGTTATTATGACTTAATGTAATAACAATTTGTTCTTCAGGGATTAAGTCTTCATCCTCAATATTATCAAGGCCACCAAGTTGAATTTCAGTTTTACGTTCGTCACCAAAACGATCACGAACATCAATGAGTTCATCACGCACGATTTGTAAAAGCTTTTCTTCATCTGCAAGAATTGCTTTTAACTCTTCAATATAAGCAATTAAATCATTGTATTCTGATTCAATCTTATCGCGTTCTAAACCAGTTAAACGTCTTAAACGCATATCTAATATTGCTTGAGCTTGGCGTTCAGTTAACTTAAATTGCTCTTGCAAGCTTGCCATCGCAATTTTGTCGTTATCTGATTCACGTATTACTCTAATGATTTCATCAATATGATCCAGTGCAATTCTTAAACCTTCTAAAATATGCGCACGGTCTAATGCTTTTTTCAAGTTGTATTCAGTACGTCTTCTTACAACTACTTTTTGGTGATCTAAGTATTCAACCAATGCTTCTTTAAGCGTGATAAGTCTCGGTCTACCATTTACCAATGCAATCATGTTTACACCAAATGATGTTTGTAATGGCGTTTGTTTATACAAGTTATTTAAAACAACACTTGCGTTTGCGTCTTTACGAACATCAATTACGACACGTACACCTGTACGTAAACTTGTTTCATCACGTAAATCTGTAATACCTTCTATTTTTTTATCGCGAGCTAATTCAGCGATTTTTTCTATCATACGCGCTTTATTGACTTGATAAGGTACTTCAGTCACTACGATACGTTGACGTCCGCCACCGCGCTCTTCTATTTCAGCACGAGAACGCATTATAACTGAACCACGTCCAGTTTCAAATGCACGACGGATGCCACTTTTACCAAGAATTAAAGCACCTGTAGGGAAATCAGGACCTTGGACATCTTCCATTAATTCAGAAATAGTGATGTCAGGGTTATAACTTAAACTTAATACGCCGTTAATAACTTCTGTTAAGTTATGCGGTGGAATATTAGTAGCCATACCAACAGCAATACCCGAAGCACCGTTAACTAATAAGTTCGGGAACCTTGATGGTAAGACTGACGGCTCTCTTTCATTACCATCATAGTTATCTATGAAATCAATTGTATTTTTGTTAAGGTCTCTCAACATTTCAAGCGTGATTTTAGACATACGTGCTTCTGTATAACGCATCGCAGCAGCACCATCGCCATCCATTGAACCAAAGTTACCTTGACCATCAATTAAAGGATATCGATAGCTGAAGTCCTGCGCCATTCTTACCATTGCTTCATAAATCGATGAGTCACCATGCGGGTGATATTTACCCATTACGTCCCCAACAATACGTGCAGATTTTTTATATGATTTGTCAGGTGTCATACCTTGTTCATGTAATCCGTATAATATACGTCGATGTACTGGTTTTAATCCATCTCTAACGTCTGGCAAAGCACGTGAGACAATAACGCTCATCGCATAATCTAAGAACGATTCGCGCATTTCATTGGTTATATTTCGTTCATTAATTCTTGATTCAGGTAGTTCAGCCATCAAGATATCCTCCTTCAAAAATTCAGTTCATTGTATTAGAAATCTAAGTTCGCATAGACTGCGTTATCTTCAATAAACTGTCTACGATTCTCAACAACATCGCCCATCAACATTTCAAATACTTGGTCTGCTTCTATCGCATCATCTAGTGATACTTGTAGTAACGCTCTGTGTTCAGGATTCATTGTAGTTTCCCACAATTGATCCGCATTCATTTCACCAAGACCTTTGTAACGTGAAATCGACCATTTTGGACTTGGGTCTAGTTCTTCTTTAAGCTTATCTAATTCACGTTCGTTAAACACGTAATATTTTTGTTTACCTTGCGTCAATTTGAAAAGTGGTGGTTGCGCAATATACACGTATCCCGCTTCTAATAACGGTCTCATAAAGCGATAGAAGAATGTTAAAAGTAATGTTCTAATGTGCGCGCCATCGACATCGGCATCTGTCATAAGGACAATCTTGTGATAACGTGCTTTACTTAAATCAAATTCTCCGCCAATTCCTGTACCAAAAGCAGTAATCATTGAACGAATTTCATTGTTATTTAGTATTCTATCTAATCGTGCTTTCTCAACGTTTAAAATCTTACCACGTAACGGTAAAATCGCTTGTGTTTCTGAATCACGGCCTGATTTTGTAGACCCTCCGGCAGAGTCACCCTCGACGATAAAAATTTCACTTCGAGACGGATCTTTACTAGAACAGTCTGCAAGTTTACCAGGTAGACTTGAGATTTCCAAAGCAGATTTACGACGTGTCACTTCACGTGCTTTTTTAGCTGCAAGACGTGCATGTGATGCCATAATACTTTTCTCAACGACAATACGTCCGACTTGTGGATTTTCGTATAAGAATCTTTCAAATAGTTCAGAGAATAATTTATCAACGACTTGACGCACTTCTGAGTTACCAAGTTTCGTCTTAGTTTGTCCCTCAAATTGTGGATCACTATGTTTGATAGACACGACCGCTGTTAAACCTTCACGTGTATCCTCACCTGAAAGTCGCTCTTTATCTTCTTTGATTATTTTACTGTTTATACCATAGCTGTTTAGCACACGAGAAAGAGCACGTTTGAATCCTTCTTCATGTGTACCACCTTCGTATGTGTGGATGTTATTCGCATATGTTAATAAGTTAGTTGCATAACCTTTGTTATACTGTAATGCGATTTCAACCTCAATATCATCTTTTGATTCATGCACATAAATCGGTTCATCATGAAGTGGTTCTTTCGTTTCATTCAACATTTCTACGTAAGATTTAATACCACCTTCATAGCGATAAGAGTCTTCTCTAACTTCCTCTTCACGTTCATCTCTTAACGTAATTGAAATACCTTTATTCAAGAAAGCAAGTTCTCTTGTACGTTGTTGTAACGTTTCATAGTGATATTCTGTAGTTTCAGTGAATATTTCAGAATCCGCTTTAAAACGAATTACCGTACCAGAAGCCTCATCAGTTTCTCCGATAACTTTCAAATCGAATTGTGGTATCCCTTTTTTATAGGCCTGATGATAAATTTGGTTATCTTTGTAAACGTACACTTCAAGATCTTCAGACAACGCGTTAACTACTGATGAACCTACACCATGTAAGCCACCAGATACTTTGTATCCGCCGCCGCCAAATTTACCGCCAGCATGAAGCACTGTCAAAATAACTTCTACAGCAGGACGTCCCATTTTTTCTTGAATACCTACTGGAATGCCTCGTCCGTTATCAGTAACTTTTATCCAATTATCTTTTTCTATAACAATTTCAACTTCGTCGGCATATCCAGCAAGTGCCTCATCGATACTATTATCGACGATTTCCCATACAAGATGATGCAAACCTCTTGCTGAAGTTGAACCTATATACATACCTGGTCGTTTACGAACCGCTTCTAGACCTTCTAATACTTGAATCTGACCAGCACCATAATCTTCCGTGTTGTTCACATCTGACAATGCTTCCACCTTCACTTTCTATTACTTTATAATTTCGCCTTGGTTAATGCGATAAAGTTTAGCGTTCTTCATAATTTCATGCTCTATACCCTCGACTGATGTTGTAGTTACAAAAGTCTGCACTTTATGTTGAATTGTGCTTAATAAATGCGACTGACGTGAATCATCTAATTCACTTAATACATCATCTAGCAATAAGATAGGGTACTCTCCTACTTCGATATTCATTAACTCGATTTCTGCGAGTTTTATCGATAAAGCAGTAGTCCGTTGTTGGCCTTGAGAGCCATACGTCTGAGCATCCATATCATTTACATTGAAACCTAAATCATCTCTGTGAGGGCCGTATAAACAAACGCCTCTATCTTTCTCACGTTCCATATTGTCATTGAGTAAAATTAAGACTTCTTCTAAGCGTTCCGTCTCACTTTTCTCTTCATTGTCGAGTTTTATACTTGGCAAATATTTTAATGACAACGTCTCACGTTCGTCCGTTATCCCAGAATGGATAGGCTTAGCTAGTGATTCAAGTTCTTTAATAAAATGTTCACGTCTGAGCGTAATTTTGAGTGCATACGCTGCAAATTGTTGATTTAAGACATCTAGCATTGTGCTGTCTGTCTTTTGACCATATTGCAGTTGCTTCAAATAATTATTTTTTTGTTTTAAAATTCGCTGGTACTGGGACAAATCATTTAAGTATACTGCAGAAATTTGTCCAAGCTCCATATCTATAAATCTGCGTCTAATTTGTGGTGATCCTTTGACAATATTTAAATCTTCAGGCGCAAACAATACGACGTTCAAGTGACCAATATATTGAGTCAGTCTACTTTGTTCCAAGTGATTAATTTTAACTTGCTTACCTTTTTTGGTTATAAACATCGTTAAAGGCATTTCACCGTATCTATAACTAAGTTCACCTTCTATTTTAGCATAGTCCATACCGAAACGTATAAGTTCCTTGTCATTGGACGTTCTATGACTTTTAGCCAATGCTAATGTATAAATAGATTCAAGGAGGTTTGTCTTCCCTTGTGCATTCTCGCCAATCAATATATTGACCTCTGGATGACAATCAAGGGTAACTGAATCATAGTTACGATAATTTTCTATCTGGAGTGTCTTTAATCTCATTCTTCACCTTGATGTAAAATAACAAATGAACCGACTTCTGGTATGACAATGCTATCTTGATGGTTTAACTTTTTACCGCGACGTGTTTCACGTTCGTCATTTATCAAGACATCAAAATCTTGTAAGAACCATTTTGCTTGTCCGCCAGATTCGATAATACCTTCTGTCTTTAGAAATTGCCCTAAAGTAATGTCTCCATCAACGATTACCTCTTCAACCAAATCAATCACTCCGTTTCTTTTAAGCTCACTAATATATTATACCTTTTTTCACGAAAAATTTCATGTAAAATACAGCATGTAAGCGTATTCTTCTAACTAATTTTCACTTCTTTTTAATAATTATGTACAAAGCCCGTTATAGCGGTTGTTTTACATATAATATTATATCAAATTTCGAGTGATTTTATTCCGTTTTTTGATTCTCTATCAATAAGTTCCAAATTTAATATGAAATTAGAGCAGCATTTTTAATATGCGAGATTTTAAATGACATTTAAAGCGTGTTTTAGACGCTTTATAAAGTTTTATTAAAATACCCTAACAATTAACAATAAATGCTTATATTTAATCGCTCAGTGCCTTTAAAAATGAAATATACCTCTTAAAATACTTCTGAAATTTATCCTTCTCGTAAAAAGTGTCCCCTGCTTTATTTATATACACGTATATAGACAAGCGATTACTTTTGAATTTAAAAATTAAAAGAAAAAACCCCAGACAAAATAAATTGTCTAGGGATAAGTTATTAAGTTCTAATATGTTCTGATTGGCAGAATTAATTGTGTTACTGAATCATCGTCTTTGGGTTTTAAAATAAATGGTTTCATTGTGCCAAAGAATTCTATTTCGACTTCGTCATTATCGATTGCTTTTAATGCGTCCATCATATATTTCGAGTTGAATGAAATCTTCAAGTTGCCACCGTCAACGTTACTTGCTTTAACGTCTTCATTTACGGTACCAATTTCAGGAGATGTTGAAGATAATTCTACTAATTCATTACCAGTACTTAATTTAATAACGTTATTGCCGCCTTCACGTGCTAATAATGATGCACGATCGATTGCATGATAGAATTCACCGTTATTAATGCCTAATTTAATTTCGTAATTCTCTGGGAATAAACGAGATGTATCAGGATAATGACCTTCTAATAAACGTGAAATAAAGTTCACATTGCCAACTTTGAATAGTACTTGGTTTGATGCAAAGAAGATATCAATCTCTTCTTCACTATCTGTCATTATTTTATTTAACTCTGATAATGCCTTACCTGGAATGATGACATTTTTATTTTCAGACTCGTCTTCTAATGCCACTTTTCTTACAGCCAAGCGGTGTGAATCAGTAGCCGTGCATATTAATTCACTATCTTGTATAAGCCAGTTAACACCAGTGAGTACTGGGCGTGTTTCTGAGGTGGACACTGCGAAATTCGTCTGTGCTATCACGTTTTTAAGTACTTTTACAGATAATTGAATTGCATCATTGCGAGAAACTTGTGGTAACAATGGGTATTGATCTGGATCTAAACCACTTAAGTTAAATTCAGAATGACCTGAAGTAATTAATGTTTGAAATTGTTCATTTGTAGAAAGTTTTACTTCTTTACCAGGTAATTTTTTAATGATGTCTACGAAGAAACGACCAGGGAGTACGACTGATCCAGTTTCTGCAACTTCTATAATGTCTTCACCATCAACTTGTTTAGGTATAGTGATTTCGATAGATATTTCTGAGTCAGAACCAGTAAGTATCACTTCGTTATTTTTAACTTCAATTTTTATACCAGTTAATATTGGTAATGTAGTTCTTGGTGAGATGGCTTTTAATGTGTCATTTAATTGAGCAATAAAATAATCTCTTCTTATTGTGAATTCCATCTAATTTTCAAACTCCTTCCAGTCGTTTATATATAAATTATATAGGTTTTAAAACAGTAGTAATAGTAGTAGGGCCTGTGGATTACGGGATAACTTATATGAATTCAGGTGTGGCATTATTTAACGACTGTGGATAACTTGTGCACAGTGTGTATGACTTTTACACATTATCCACAATTCCCTGAAAATTATCGCTACTATGTTATTCCTCAATTTTCCTACAATTAATCTGTTATAGTACAGTTTTTTTATTGATTTCTAATTTCTTTTTCTAAGTTTTCAAGTTCTTGTTTAAAAGTTGAATCACTACTTACTTCTTTAGCTATTTTCTCATGCGCATGAATAACAGTAGTATGATCACGGCCACCAAACTCTTCACCAATTTTAGGTAATGAGAAATCAGTTAGCTCCCGTGATAAGTACATTGCAATTTGGCGCGGATAGGCAATGGATTTTGTACGTTTTTTAGCACTAAAATCTTCAATTCTCACGTTATAGTATTGTCCAACTATCTTTTGAATATCCTGAATCGTAATTTTTTTCGATTTTGGCGCTTGGATAATATCTTTTAACGCTGCAGCAGTTAATTCAGTTGTAATCGGTTGGCCTTGAAGTTTAGAAAATGCTAATACACGAGTGAGTGCACCTTCAAGTTCACGAATATTAGACTGGATTTGATTAGCAATATAAGTTAATGCTTCAGTTGGAATATTTAAATTTTCTTCTCCAATTTTTTTCTGCAAAATAGCCATTCTTGTTTCGTAATCAGGAGGCGTAATATCAACGATTAATCCCCATTCAAAGCGAGAACGCAAACGATCTTCTAATTTAGCAATTTCTTTCGGCGGTCTATCACTCGAAATAACAATTTGTTTGTTTGCTTGATGTAATTCATTAAAAGTATGGAAGAATTCTTCTTGTGTTTGCTCTTTATTTTGGATGAATTGAATATCATCTATTAATAAAACGTCAATATTACGGTATTTTTCTCTAAAACGCTCAGTTTTATTATCACGAATAGATTTAATAAATTCATTAGTAAATTTTTCACTAGACGTGTAAATAACTTTAGCATCAGGATTGTTTTCTAATACATAATGACCAATCGCATGCATTAGATGCGTTTTTCCTAAACCAACGCCACCATAAATGAAAAGCGGGTTATAGGCTTGAGCAGGTGCTTCGGCAACAGCGAGACTTGCTGCATGAGGAAATCTATTGCCAGGTCCGATCACAAATGTATCAAAAGTATTGTGTGTATTGAATTGTTCGCCGCCAATGACAGCTTCATCTACACCCGGTGTATACTTTTTCTTTTGTGGAACGTCTGGATTCGTGTGTTGATTCTCACCTGATTTTAAACTCTCTAATTGATCTTCAGAATAGAAAACTGGCATAATTTCATGACCGATTGCCTCATATAATGCAGTTTGAATAATTTCAACATAATGCGTTTTTAACCAATTGGCAACAAATGGATCATCGATAACAACAATGGCTTCATCATTTTGCAATGAGTAAAGCTTAGTATCTTTAAGGAAAGTTTGATAGCTAGGATAACTTACTTTCTCTTGAGCCAAGGTTAGGACTTTTTCCCAAATTTCTTTTTCTGACATATGAATAAACTCCAACTTTCATAAATTTTAAAAGTTATACACAAAAACAACAGGTATAAATGAGACTAATCACAGCATGTTGATAATTATCCACAAGTTACACACAATCGGTGGATAACTATTTACTTGCTATGATTTATACACAGCTGTTTAGTATATAATTCAATAAAGTAAACCCTGTATCTATCAATATTTACATGACTTATCCACACAATTATACTTTTTAACAATGACCAATGTCAAATGACTGTGAATATGTTGTTAAAACGTAGATGAACTTGTTAATAACATATATATTATCCACAAAAATAGAAACCGTGACTGTGCATAAGTGGATAACTTTGAGGAATAAACAGTATAACAAAAATCGAACCATTTGTGAGCTTGGGAAATAATTTATAAAGATTGTATGGAAAATGTATAATGAAAAATGAAGGATAATGCGGATTGTTTTTTAGATAGTAATGTTTCTACTATAATAGGGGAGGTTAGGCAATTTATAATCCAACACTTCTTTATATGTAATTAAATTGGGAAGTATTTTTAAATTGCCTATAAAATTGCAAAGACTCAAATTGATGCTTGCTTTATAAAATATATTTTGTTATATTGTAGAAGTTGCTTGAATTATGACTAGAAATTAATAACAGTTAAATCAAGACTTAAGAGCAGAAGCGTATATTAATTTATCTATTATAATAGTTAGATAACCGAATAAAGATGGAGGTGTTTTTGCATGGTAAAACGTACTTATCAACCAAATAAACGTAAACATAGTAAAGTTCATGGTTTCAGAAAACGCATGAGCACAAAAAATGGTCGTAAAGTTTTGGCGCGTCGTCGTCGTAAAGGCCGTAAAGTACTATCAGCATAAGATCACTGACTCATCAGTGGTCTTTTTTTTGGTTTTAATGAAGGAAAATGACAGGAAATTACGTTAATTTTCGTTAGTAATTTAAGAAAATTAATGATATAGATTAAACATATATATAAAACATAATACATCTAATGAAGAGATAAGTGAGTGATGGTTGGTGGAAAAAGCGTATCGAATTAAAAAGAATGGTGATTTTCAATTTATTTATAAAAAAGGGAAATCAGTCGCTAACAGACAATTTGTAGTATACACAAAACCCAACAAAAATTTAGAGCATTTCCGCTTAGGAATAAGTGTTTCTAAAAAAATAGGTAATGCTGTGGTTAGAACCCGTATTAAAAGAGCTATTCGTGAAAACTTCAAGATACACAAAGAAGATATGCTACCATTAGATATTGTGGTAATAGCGAGGCAGCCAGCTAAAGATATGGATACGCTACAAATTCAAGCGAGCCTTGAACATGTACTGAAAATAGCGAAGGCTTTTAATAAGCGCATCTAAGTAGGGTGGGGGAAGTGGTTGGTTAGACTACCGTTAGTCTAACTTCAGACAACCCTAAGACTAACTGTGTATTTTTTCAATCAATATATTCGCTTTTTGATAGGAAACTCTTTACAATATTATAATGATAAAATTTAGACAATAAAGGAGGCGAGATGGATGATGGATTTAGATACAATAACGAGTATATCCACGCCAATGGGCGAAGGTGCGATAGGTATTGTACGTTTATCTGGTGCTGATGCAGTTAACGTTGCTGACAAGTTATTTAAAGGAAAACAAAAACTTGCAGATGTAACATCTCATACAATTAATTATGGTCATATTATTGATCCAGAATCAGAAGAAGTTATAGAAGAAGTAATGGTTTCTGTGCTACGTGCACCGAAGACGTTTACGCGTGAAGATATTGTTGAAATCAACTGTCACGGTGGTATTTTAACAATTAATAGAGTGCTTGAATTAACAATGAGTAATGGCGCACGTATGGCTGAACCGGGAGAATTTACAAAACGTGCATTCTTAAATGGACGTATTGATTTGTCTCAAGCAGAAGCAGTGATGGATTTTATTCGTTCTAAAACCGATCGTGCATCAAAAGTTGCAATGAATCAAATAGAAGGCCGTTTGAGTGATATGATTAAACGACAGCGACAATCCATTCTCGAAATCCTTGCACAAGTCGAAGTTAATATAGATTACCCAGAATATGATGACGTAGAGGACGCTACTACAGAATTTTTATTAGGTAAATCAAATGAAATTAAAGAAGAGATTAATAAATTATTAGAAACTGGTACGCAAGGTAAGATTATGAGGGAAGGCTTATCTACAGTAATTGTCGGTAGACCGAATGTTGGTAAATCATCAATGCTCAATAATCTGATCCAAGATAATAAAGCTATTGTTACAGAAGTGCCAGGAACGACACGAGATACATTAGAAGAATATGTTAACGTTCGAGGCGTACCACTAAGATTAGTAGACACAGCAGGTATTCGTGAAACTGAAGATATTGTAGAGCGCATAGGTGTTGAACGTTCCCGAAAAGCATTAGGCGAAGCAGACTTAATCTTATTTGTACTAAATTATAACGAAGCACTTTCTGAAGAAGACCGTAAACTTTATGAAGTGATTAAAAACGAAGATGCGATTGTTATTGTAAATAAAATGGATTTAGATAAACAATTAGATATAGATGAAGTTAAAGCAATGATTGGAGATATGCCGTTAATCCAAACTTCTATGTTGAAGCAAGAAGGAATAGATCAATTAGAAATACAAATTAGAGATTTATTCTTTGGTGGCGATGTTCAAAATCAAGATATGACGTATGTATCTAATTCAAGGCATATTTCATTATTAAAAGAGGCTAGAAATACAATTCAAGACGCAATAGATGCTGCAAAATCAGATATACCAATGGATATGATTCAAATTGACTTGACGAGAACTTGGGAAATATTAGGTGAAATCATCGGAGAATCCGCAAGCGACGAATTGATAGATCAATTATTTAGTCAGTTCTGTTTAGGAAAATAATAAGGAGGAAAATAGTATGGCTCAAGAATATGATGTAATAGTAATAGGAGCCGGGCATGCTGGTATTGAAGCAGGACTTGCTTCAGCTCGACGTGGTGCAAAAACGCTTATGTTAACAATTAACTTAGATAATATTGCGTTTATGCCATGTAATCCATCAGTTGGTGGACCGGCAAAAGGAATCGTCGTGCGTGAAATTGATGCTTTAGGTGGACAAATGGCCAAAACGATTGATAAGACCCACATTCAAATGCGTATGTTGAATACGGGCAAAGGCCCAGCAGTGAGAGCATTACGTGCACAAGCAGATAAAGTATTGTATCAACAAGAAATGAAAAAAGTAATTGAAGATGAAGATAACCTTGATATTATGCAAGGCATGGTAGACGACTTAATGATTGAAGATGATGTGATTAAAGGCGTACGTACTAACATTGGAACAGAATACTGGGCAGAGGCAGTTATTATTACAACAGGTACATTTTTACGCGGTGAGATTATCTTAGGAAACATGAAATATTCAAGTGGCCCTAACCACCAATTACCATCTATTTCATTAGCCGATAATTTAAGAAATCTTGGCTTTGAAGTTGTTAGATTTAAGACAGGTACACCACCTCGTGTAAATGCGAAAACAATTGATTATTCTAAAACTGAAATCCAACCAGGTGATGATGTAGGTAGAGCGTTTAGTTTTGAAACTACTGAATATATCTTAGATCAATTACCATGTTGGTTAACATATACAAATGCTGATACGCACCAAGTGATTGATGATAATTTACATCTTTCAGCAATGTATTCAGGGATGATTAAAGGTACAGGTCCAAGATATTGTCCATCAATTGAAGATAAATTTGTGCGTTTCAACGATAAACCACGTCACCAATTATTCTTAGAACCAGAAGGACGTAATACGAATGAAGTATACGTACAAGGATTATCTACGAGTCTTCCAGAACATGTACAAAGACAAATGGTAGAAACAATTCCTGGTCTAGAAAAAGCAGACATGATGCGTGCAGGTTATGCAATTGAATACGATGCACTCGTACCTACACAATTATGGCCAACACTTGAAACTAAAAAAATCAAAAACTTATATACTGCTGGTCAAATCAACGGTACATCAGGTTATGAAGAAGCGGCTGGGCAAGGTATTATGGCTGGTATTAATGCAGCAGCTAGAGTACAAGATAAAGATGAAGTTGTCTTAAGTCGTTCTGATGCATATATCGGTGTATTAATTGATGATCTTGTTACGAAAGGCACAAATGAACCTTACCGTTTATTAACATCTCGTGCAGAGTATCGTCTATTGATAAGACATGATAACGCTGATTTACGTCTAACTGATTTAGGTCACGAATTAGGAATGATTTCTGAAGAGCGTTATGCACGTTTTAATGCAAAACGAGACATGATAAAATCAGAACAAGAACGTTTAGGTAGTATCCGAGTGAAACCACATGATCGCGTTCAAGAAATTATTGAAGCCCAAGGCGGTTCTCGCTTGAAAGATGGTATTTTAGCATTAGAGCTGTTACGTCGTCCTGAAATGACTTACGATTTAATTCTTGAAATTCTGGATGAATCACATGTACTTCCATCTGATGTTGAAGAACAAGTGGAAATTCAAACGAAATACGAAGGCTACATCAACAAGTCATTACAACAAGTTGAAAAAGTAAAACGTATGGAAGAGAAAAAGATTCCAGAAGACTTAGATTATAGTAAGGTAGATAGTTTAGCGACTGAAGCGCGTGAAAAATTAGCAGAAGTTAAGCCATTAAACATTGCGCAAGCTTCTCGTATTTCTGGTGTGAATCCAGCTGATATCTCAATTTTACTTGTTTTTCTTGAACAAGGAAAAATCCAAAGGGTGAAAAATTAAGATGAGTGTAGAATGGTTAACTAAGCAACTCAGTACACAAGGTATAGAACTTTCTGAAGAACAACAACGACAATTTCAAACGTATTATCAAATGCTTGTTGAATGGAATGAAAAAATAAATTTAACAAGTATCACTGAAGAACATGAAGTGTATTTGAAACATTTTTATGATTCAATTGCGCCAAGTTTTTATACGGATTTGACTAAAGAATTAACAATTTGTGATGTAGGTGCTGGTGCTGGTTTCCCAAGCATTCCTTTGAAAATTATTTTTCCGAATTTAAAAGTTACAATTGTAGATTCGTTAAATAAACGCATAAACTTTTTAAATCAATTAGCAGAGGCGCTAGACCTTGAAAACGTAAATTTCGTGCACGATCGTGCCGAAACGTTTGGCAAAGGAGTCTACAGGGAGTCTTATGATATCGTAACTGCACGTGCTGTTGCTAGACTTTCAGTATTAAGTGAATTGTGTCTGCCTTTAGTTAAAAAAGGCGGTCAATTCATTGCTTTAAAATCTTCTAAAGGTGAAGAAGAATTAGAAGAAGCACGTTTCGGTTTAGGTATTTTGGGTGGTAAAGTGCGAGAAACAATTTCATATGAATTGCCAGAAGAAGCAGGCGAGAGACAAATGATGATTATAGACAAGAGAAGTCAGACACCTAAGAAGTATCCTAGAAAACCAGGAACACCGAATAAGTCTCCATTGCTTAACAAGTAAATGCAAATCAATACAATTAATTTAGAGGGAGCGCATGGAAAATGAAGAAACCTTTTTCTAAATTATTTGGTTTAAAGAACAAAGATGACATTGTTGGTTATATTGAAGAAGATCATAATAATAGCGTTGAATCTATTCATATCGAACGTATTGTGCCAAACCGTTATCAACCAAGACAAGTATTTGAGCCAAATAAGATAAAAGAACTCGCAGAATCAATAGAAGAACATGGTTTGTTACAGCCTATCGTCGTACGTCCAATTGAAGAAGATATGTTTGAAATCATTGCAGGTGAACGTAGATTTAGAGCGTTTCAATCACTTGGTAAAACACACGCAGAAGTCATTATTAGATATTTAGATGATGAAGAGACTGCTGTGGTTGCACTTATTGAAAACATTCAACGTGAAAACCTATCCGTCGTTGAAGAAGCGGAAGCATATAAAAAGTTATTGGAAATCGGGGATACCACACAAAGTGAATTAGCTAAAAGTGTTGGTAAAAGCCAAAGTTTCATAGCTAATAAATTGCGTTTATTAAAATTAGCACCTAAAGTCATCGAACGTTTACGTGAAGGTAAGATTACTGAACGTCACGCTCGTGCAATGTTAAGTTTATCAGAAGAAGATCAAGAAATAATGGTTGAAACTGTTATTAGCCAGAAGCTAAATGTAAAACAAACAGAAGCACGAGTGAAACAAAAAGTTGGCCCTGAAAAGGTGACGGCTCAAACATTTGGATTTGAAAAAGACTTAACTGACGCACGTGATGCAGTTGGTAAAAGTCTTGAAAGCATTGAAAAAAGCGGCATTAAATATGAACATCAAGCTAAAGATCATGACGACTATTATGAAATAAAGATTAAATTATACAAACGTTAATATAACCAAAATAAAACAATCTGGGAAATAGATCCTAGATTAAATCACTGACTGTTAGAATCCTCATTGGAAATCTAACAGTCTTTTTTAATGTTTAAATTTTATTAAGTTAATATAAAAATTCCATTGTAATATTGTGATAAATCAAAAACTGTGATTAAATTAAGAAAACACTTACACATTATCTAAAGGGGGGATGATAATATGATTACGTTTATCGTGTCTATTATTTTATTAGTTGTAGGTTATTTCACTTATGGTAAATATATCGATAAGATGTTTGGAACGAAAGAGGAACGTCCGACGCCAGCATTTCATCAGAGGGACGATGTCGATTACTTACCGATGAAGACATCATCTAATTCACTGATTCAATTATTAAATATTGCAGGTGTTGGTCCAATTTTTGGACCAATTATGGGAGCACTTTATGGACCTGTCGCATTTATTTGGATTGTTGTGGGTTGTATTTTTGCAGGGGCTGTTCATGATTATTTAACTGGGATGATTTCAATCAGAAATAAAGGGGCTCATTTACCTGAGCTTGCTGGTAAATTTTTAGGAAAAGTGATGAAACACTTTGTTAATATTTTCTCTATTTTATTATTACTCTTAACAGGAACAGTATTTGTGACAAGTCCGGCATTATTATTACATGATTTATTAGACGGACGTATTGCATTAGGCATCATTATTTTTGTTATCTTTATTTATTATGTTCTTTCTACAATTTTACCTATTGATAAAATTATTGGCCGTATTTATCCAATATTTGGGGCATTATTATTAATTAGTGCGGTTGGTATTGGTTTCCGTCTTATTCAAACAGGCGCACCGATTCCAGAGATTAATTTAAAAAATATGCATCCTGATGGGGCATCTATTTTCCCATTATTATTCTTCACGATTACTTGTGGGGCGTTATCTGGTTTCCATGCGACACAAACGCCAATTATTTCTAGAACAACGAAAAAAGAAAATAATGGTCGTTTTATCTTTTACGGTATGATGATTGCTGAAGGGATTATCGCTATGATTTGGGCAGCAGCAGGTATGAGTCTATTTAATGGTTACAATGGACTTAGTGATGTATTAGCGCGTGGCGAAGCAGCTTTAGTGGTAAGTGAAGCTTCTCATTTATTATTAGGTTCTGTCTTAGGAACAATCGCAGTGTTAGGCGTAATCGTCTTACCGATTACGAGTGGGGATACATCTTTCCGTAGTGCTAGAATGATTATTGCTGATTACTTAAATTATGGTCAACGTAGTGTTGTAAAAAGAATTATCGTAGCTGCACCATTATTTGTAATTAGTTTCGCTTTGACTCAAGTAGACTTCACAATACTTTGGCGTTATTTCTCTTGGGCTAACCAAACCACTGCAACTGTTGCTTTGTGGGTCGGGGCTATGTACTTACTCATGGCTAAAAAGAATTTCTGGGTTGCAGCAATACCAGCCGTGTTCATGACATGGAATATATTTACATACATTCTCAGTCAGCCAATCGGTTTAGGATTAGATCTTACATTAAGTTATGTGATAGCATTTATACTGACGGTATTATGGGTTCTGTACTTTGGTTATCAATATAAGAAAATCACTGCAGGTGAAGAGTTTGAATTAGATCACCAAATTCAATATCAGCAACAAACGACTTAAGTTTTTATATTGGCAGTACTTGGCCGATAGCTAGTTAAACTTGTGGGGCGGATATGAAATCAAATTATGATTTCTATCTTGCCCTTTTTTGTGCTGTCTAAAGGCAGTCTAAAAAACGTTGGTATCATAGGGTGTAAAAGCATTTTGACAATTGAAAAGGTGCATATGTCAAAGAACTTTGGTAGTCTAATAATGAATTCCATATTAATCTCTAGTCAAAGGAGCACGACAAATGAATTTAGGTTCTCAAATTAAGTATTTCAGACAACGCGATTATTTATCTCAAGAAGATTTAGCAGAGAAATTATATGTTTCACGTCAAACAATTTCTAATTGGGAGAATGATAAGAGTTATCCAGATGTTCATAATTTACTTATGCTCAGTTCATTGTTCGATGTTTCTTTAGACGATTTAGTCAAAAGAGATGTGGAGATTATGGAACAGAAATTAAAGCAAACGAACTTTAACTTGTGGTCACATTTAATGGTGTGGCCGATATTATTAGCAGCGATTTTATTTGGTCGAGCGCTTTATTATTGGGGAACGATTGGCATTGTCATTGAGGTTGTGCTATTTATTATTGCGATGTACGCTTCTATTAAAGTAGATTTTATTAAGAAGTCTAATAATATGCAAACTTACGATCGAATCGTAGCATTTATGAAGGGTGAAGATCCTAATGAGGTTAATACTACAAAACTAAGAAATACCCTGACATTTATATATAGCTTCGTATTTCTCGTAGGCGGTTTTTTAATCATTATGCTATTAAGTATGTATTTTTTAAAATAGAAAATATAGTGAAAGGGAGTGGGAGAGAAATCTAGTTTCTCTAATGAGATTTCGTTGTATGAGCCCAACCCGGCAAAGCTGACTATAAAATGGAATACAAGCGCTGAAGCACTTGCATAAGGAACTACTTGTCTTCATAAATGAAGTAGTAGTTCCTTAATAGCTTGATATAAGCGCATTTTCAATTCAGTCAGCCAATGCCAATATAATGATTGAGGCTGAGACATGTATTTATGTCACAGCCTTTTTTATATTTTAACTTTTTAATATAATTCATCAGTTAGCGTGTTTAATCGTGCGTGGTGCAGTGGCTTTATACCATTGATAACAAAGTATGATAATCAAAAATAAATCAACAACGTCTCCACCATAATACATCCACATGCTGCCAATCTCAGCTTCAATTCTTGGAACACTACTTGGGGGTGTCGCATATATATGCTTGGACAGTATCTTGTGTCCGGCTAAAGATAAAACCAATACAATCGCTCGATAGAGATGACTATATCGATGTGGGGTAATATCGATATAAATAATCGATATAGTAAAAAGATAACCAGCTAAAAATACATGTAAATGTATTAGCATATAGAAAAATAGTGAGTGGTGCATAAAAAGATATAAATCTGTAGTGTAGAGTACATAAAGTCCGCCAATATTTAGTATAGAAGCGGTAATAGGATTATTAATAAATTGTATTGGACGACTTTTTAGCACGTCGGTAATTCTTCTGGCATTTTTTACTTTCAATGATCTTAATAATAAAGTCATCGGTGTAGCGAGTAGAAGCAGAAGTGGAGCTAACATGCCTAATAACAGATGTCCGAACATATGACCAACAAAATGAGTGTGTGCAAACGCTGCTAAAGGCCCTACCAAAGAGAGAGCTACACAAAAAAGGCCTAACCCCCAAAAGAAATAACGGTATATAGGCCATAGTTTATACTTTCGACTGGTTATTATTGCAGCGATTAAATAGAGAAGGAAGGCTGTAATAAGCAATATGGTCACAGTAGGTTCAAATGCGGTTCCTTCAATTTGGATGTGATGATGCATATTGATTTAGCCCCCTCCTTCTATAGCACATTTATTTTTTTTGTTTGCATAAAGAGAATTGCCCCAATAATAAGAATGATAACTGCAGTTACGTTCCAAACAATGTCATATGGAACAATATAAACATCGTAGCGGATTTGATGTAGGCCAAGCAGTTTGTGCTGTACTAGGCCATCATATAGTTGGAAAAAACCAACACCGAGTAACATGCCACTGATCCAACGTTTCATCCAAAATGCATTTCTTCTACGAAGGTCGGCTACTAAAAACATCGCGGCAATTGTAGCAAACCAACTAAATGCATGAAATAACCCATCTGAGAATAAACCAACGGCAACGGTAGATTTGTCGTAAAAATGATGCCACGCTAGAAGTTGGTGGAAGACGACTTCATCAAAAAAGGCTACTAAACCTAATCCAAAAAGAAACCCTGAACCTAAGTTACGTTTAGAATGTAAGATATGTTTATTTTTCAAGATTGGCCAGTCCTTTCTATGAAATATAGAATCTCTTATAATTATTTCCCCTCTTAGAGAAATAGATAAACTTGTAAGCATTTGGAGTTCAGAGTATATAGAGAAATGGGACTGAATGAACTTTTTAGTATTTTTAAAACTTTTATTAAAAAATATCGCAGTAAATGTTTGGGCAAGCAGTTTAGTAGTAATCAACTCCCTACAATTTAATAAATTTATTTGTAGATAATGTAGATAATGAAATACCTTAAAAATCAAGACACGTGCATGCTCATCGGCATTCATTTCAAAATAAAAAAATAAAGAATATAGCTAATTTTAAGTGAGTTATTATCCTTAAATTGTATTTAATTTTAAGGAGTAAAAAACTACTCCAATATAAGAAAGCGTTTACAAATAAGAAATAAGGTGATGTATTAACGTTAATTTGGTTAGTTAAATTAACAAACTAACCAAAAATAAGGGGGCTTTGCTAAAAGTTAACGCGTAAAGATAACTATACATATTACTGGTTTGGACATTCTAATTTATGAATAGTTGTTTTGTTAATCATCTATGAGCAGGCATACATTAAAAATTAATGGGGTGGGGATTATGTCCGTTAGTTATGATTCTAAACAAAGTGATAAGAATGAACGATTAGGTATGCCAGAGAAGATTACTTTTGGTATCGGGGATTTTGGAGCGAATTATAGTTGGACCTTTATTGCATCTTTTATAATAATTTATATGACTGATGTAGTGGGTGTTGCTGGTTCAGTAATAGGTACTATTATATTGATTTGTCGGTTTGCAGATGGTTTTTCGGATTTGTTTATGGGAAGTATCATTGATAATACAAATACAAAGATGGGCAAGGCTAAGCCATGGGTCTTTTGGACCGCTCCTATTTTGGGAATCTTAACTATTTTATTATTTAATGTGCCACAATCTTTTGGTGATACTGAAAAGATTATTTATATCTTTTCAATATACTTTTTGATATCAGTAGTGTTTTATACTGCCAATAATGTTGCATATTCTTCTCTTATTTCATTTATGACTAAAAATGAAACTGACCGTGTTTCATTAGGAAGTATCCGTTTTATTTTTGCTAACTTAAGTGTGTTGTGTATTACGACATTTACCACATTTTTAGTTAATGGATTCGGTGGTAATCAGCAAGGTTGGACTGTTACATCTATTATTTATGGCGCATTATGTGCTATACCGTTAATGATTGCAGGATATTTTGTAAAAGAAAGAAACGTTGCAACTAAGAAATATGACCACATTGATAAAAAAGGTGTCAAAAAACAAAAAAACCGCATACCTTTTACATTAATTATAAAAACATTAATGACAGAAAAATACTTTCTTATTACTATTGTTTTATATTTACTATGGTATTTACGTCAAACAGATAATAGCATGAGAATATATTATGCTACGTATATTTTTAACGATGAAAATGTTATGGAACTTTTAAGTTTTGCTACTTTAATCCCAACAATTTTAGGTTTACTACTTGCAGCTAAATTTTCAGAAAAGGTTGGAATTAAGAAAAGTATCATTATTGGTTTAGTAATATCAATAATTTCTTATATCATTATGAGTTTGTTTTCGGAAAACTTAACTATGTTAGTTATAGGTTTAGTTATACATGGTATAGGAATCGTACCATTTACTGCTGCACTCAGTGGTATTGTTGCAGATATTGGCGATATTATATATTGGAAAACAGGGGTGCCAGTACAAGGGTCAGTGTTTAGTTTGGCTAGTGCTGGGATGAAAATTGGATCAGGTCTGCAGTCAGCTATTGTAGGGTGGTCATTGTCCCTCGGTGGTTATGTCGCAGGAGCTTCAATACAATCTGAAAGTACTATATTTGCCATAAAATCGATGCAAATATACTTTCCGTTTTTAATGGTTATAATGATAATGATTGTTACATTCTTTTTAAATTATGAAAAATTCATAGGTAAGGTTAAGGACCAAATAAGAAATAATGAAGTGGGAGA
This sequence comes from Staphylococcus caseorum, assembly GCF_049943195.1. Taxonomy (NCBI): domain Bacteria; kingdom Bacillati; phylum Bacillota; class Bacilli; order Caryophanales; family Staphylococcaceae; genus Staphylococcus; species Staphylococcus caseorum. The sequence goes on along the minus strand of NZ_JBNFUA010000001.1, from coordinate 2,221,097 downwards.
ACTGAGAAATAAAACAAATATATAAATAAGCGGAGGTTATATTATGTCAAAAAAATTATATGTAGCTAAAACAGGATCAGATTTTGCTAAGGGGTCTGAAGATGAGCCGTTATTAACAATTAATAAAGCGGCTTCGCTTGCGTTGCCAGGGGATACTGTAATTGTTCATGAAGGCATATATAGAGAAGAAATAAACGACATAAATTCAGGATTAAATGAATCTCGCAGAATTACATTTGAAAGTGCAAAAAATGAAAAAGTGACTATAAAAGGCTCTGAAGAAATAAATGATTGGCATCTTGTAGAAGGAAATATATGGAAAGTAGAAGTTCCTAATCAATTATTCAAAACATTTAATCCTTTTTCAGTGAAATTATTTGGTGATTGGCTTGAGGTTGATAATGATCAGACTTTAGGGCAAGTATATTTAAATGGTCATGCACTATTTGAAGTAAATGCTTTTGATAGATTGAAAAATCCACAAAGCGTCGAAAAAGTATTTGATCATTGGACCGAAAAAGAAGTTGATTTTGATTACGCTGATTTATCGACATTTTTATGGTATGCGGAAGTAGATGAAAATAGTACTACGATTTACGCTAATTTTCAAAATTATAATCCAAATGAAGAATTAATAGAAATCAACGTCAGAGAACCTGTATTTTCGCCAAGTCAAACACATACTAATTATATAACGATTCGTAATTTTGAATTAGCGCATGCGGCAACACAATGGTCTCCACCTACAGCTAAACAGACTGGTTTGATTGATACGAATTGGAGTAAAAAATGGATCGTAGAAAATAATTATATACATGATTCAATGTGTAGTGGTGTTTCAATTGGTAAAGAGATATCTACAGGACAAAACTTTAGTTCAATTAGAAAAGATAAACCTGGCTATCAATATCAAATAGAAACAGTTTTTAGTGCTGTTAACGCTGATTGGAATAAAGAAACGATAGGGTCACACATTATTAGAGATAATAAAATTAGCGATTGTGGACAAAATGCTATTGTGGGTCATTTAGGGTGCGCTTTTAGTGAAATATATAATAACCACATATTTAATATTGGTAATAGAAGAGCGTTTTTTGGATATGAAATTGCTGGTATTAAACTACATGCGGCTTTAGATACACAAGTTTATAATAATTACGTTCATAACTGCTCTTTAGGTATGTGGTTTGATTGGCAAACTCAAGGAACAAGAATTAGTAAAAATATATTCAATGAAAATACAAGAGATCTTTTTGTAGAAGTGACAAGCGGACCTTATCTCGTCGATAATAATATATTAACTGCTGATTACGCTTTAGATAATCATGCTCAAGGTGGCGCTTATGTTAATAATATTATTAACGGTGAAATGGTTCATAGATTGATGCTAGATAGATCAACGCCTTACCATGTGCCACATAGTACATTAGTCGCTGGATTTGCTCCAGTTTATGGAGGAGACGATAGATTCTACAATAATATATTTATAGGGAAAAATGCTGTAAATAATATTGGAACTGAACTGTATAATGGTTATACAACATCTTTAGAAGAATATAAGTATTTGGTCTCTCAAGAAGAAGGAGATCACCAAGCTTATCATAAAATAAAACAACCTGTTTTTATTAACAATAATGCTTATTTCAATAAAGCCAAACACTTTGAAAAAGAAGAAAATAATTTAATAGATGAGAACTTCAATCCTGCGTTATCTTTAGAAGAAGAATCAGAAGGTTTATATCTTAACATTTCATTACCAGCATCATTTTTTGAAATTAAAGGAGAAACTCAATCGAGTGACACTTTACCTAAAGTAAGACTAGCAGATGCAGATTTTGAAAGTCCGAATGAAAAGCCAATCAGTATTAATACTGATTTAGTAGAAAATATGAGAGCGGATACTACACTATTAGGACCAATTGAAAATTTACAAGCTGGTGAAAATAAAGTGCTAATTTGGAAACACAATGAAAACGGTGACTATATGTAGGACTAAGTCATTATTATAAAGATAAATGCACAAAATAATTAGACCGCTATAACATTCACAAATGAAAAACAGCCTCAATTTTTAAAAATTGAGGTGCATCCCAAAAGTTGGGCATAAAAATTCAACTTTTAGGGATGTTTTTTTATGTCAAAATACTATCAATCTATTTTTATTATTGTTTCATACAGAAGCAATGTGCTTTAACGGTTGATTTATGATAATATAGAATAATTGTTTTTTTATTTAATTTATTTAAAAACTTTTTATTAAAACCATAGGAGATATTAGTTTATGAAATATTATGAAGAAATACCTGTTATAAGAGCTATAGCCACGATGTTAGTTCTATGTATACATTTAACAGCTCAATTGTATAATTCAAATGGCGTCATAACAGATCCTATTTTGTCATATTTTAATCAAATAGCGAGATTAGGAACACCAATTTTCGCCGTAATCAGTGCATTTTTGCTTACAAGTTCGACTTTGAATAGAAAATTTAGTTTATTATACTTTATCAAATCAAGATTCACTAAAATCTTTATACCTTATATACTATGGACAACTTTATATATAGTATTGAGGTATCTGTTTACTAATACATATTATCCTCCAGGGACGCCTTTAATAAAATACTATATACTTGGTACAGCTGAAATACATTTATATTTCATTTTAGTAGTAATTCAATTTTATTTACTATTTCCATTCGTACACAAACTTAAAAAGGGGTTACCATTAATAGCAGCATATATCATTGCGACAATAATAAATGTGATTTGGTTGAATTATGGTAGAGGTGAAATCACATTCCAAAGTGACTTATTAAACGCTTTTGTTAATAGTAAAGCATTTATATTGAATTGGCTTTCTTTCTTTTTCCTTGGCATTTGTTATGCGAAGTTTTATAAAGAAATTAATAGAATAATATTAGAATATAAAATTTATTTCAAAATAATAGGGAAGATATTATTTGTTAATTTAATAATCAGCATTGATATTACAAATTTATATGGTTCAAGCAGTATAGCTAACATCATTTATATACCATTCTTTCTTGCGCTATTAATTATATTTTATAATCATGTTAAAAATTATAAGTATTTAATGAAATCTTTAACAGTTATAGGAAATTATTCTATGGGGATATACTTGATTCATGTTTTATTAATTATGATATATAGACAGTATCCTTATGCAGATATTGTTAATAATCCATCTACGTTTGTTATTTCTTATATCGTTATATTATGTCTTTCTGTAATATCCATTTATTTAATAAGTAAATTGCCTTTTTCAAGTTATATTGTACCGATTCCAGCTAAAAAAACTATTATTAATAAGCGTGTACGAAATGAGAAGACATAGTGAAGCTGTAATATGAGCATTAAGATGTTAAGAAAGAACAAGCTTTCAGGACGACAGACTTATCCATCTGCAAATAGAGAAAATAAGTAAATAGATGTAAAACATAGACAATTATAGAATTTGAAAAAGAGTGTTCAGAAAACAATCATTTCTGAACACTCTTTTTCATTATAAATAATTATATAAACAGTAGAGTAATTGAACGCAGTTTATGAACATTATATGAAAATAAATTGTAAATATTTATAATAAAATTTATTTACAATTTTCAATAATAATAAATATTTTCTTTATAAAAGTTCATATTATAACTTTAATTAATATGTTATAATAGAATTCTGACAATTAATAATTATTAAATATGTAAAGATTGTAATATCTATATAAGTTTTGTTTTATAATATATTTTTGTCATAAAATCGGAAAGTTTTGTTTTGTAAAAACTTTCCGATTGACTCACTTATTAACGAACAAACTTTTATATATTACGATTCAATCAATTATTATATTGTTTCTAGAACAACGGTTAAGTATAAAATGAAATATTTAAGTATTATTCTTAACATTTTAAACAATAACTCGGATGGAAGGATGACATGTAATGAGCGATAACATTTTAGATATTAGTTCTTTAGAAATAGACCATGTACTTGCAGGAGAAACCGAAATATATATTGTTCCAATCGTTGCCCCGGTATTGAGAAAAGGATATTCCAAAGGAAACGCTGTTGAATCTTTCAAACAAATCTTAGGTTCCTCTAAAATTGTGCAATCTTTTGATGTGACGATAGACCACAATGATGAAAATGAGCCTTTCAAAATATTTGAAGATCGAGAATACTGTGTTACAGATTTAACTTCCTTACATAACATAAAAGAAATTAAACGTCTTGACTGTAATTTTGGTTTAAGGGTTTATATACCTAATGAAAATGAATTTAAAGTAAAAATTATAAATAATGATATCTTAAAAGAGACAAATATGCCTGATTTTAATATTTCTGATCTAAGTAATGGCTTAAAATTTGAAATGCTACAACCATTGAAAGAAGCGATTATAAAACAAATTGGAAATAAAAATAAACGCGGTGCTAAGCAAAATTTGTTTAATGAAAAGAAGGAAAAACAAATTATATCTATTAACAAAAGCGAAGATTTTTCAGACATTCAATTTTTAAAAGATAATCTATATAACACGCTAGATTCACTTATAGATAAAGTTTATTTAGATGATGAAAATTTAGAATTTAGAAGTATTGTCGACGACAAAGGTTATAATGAAAAAGTATTGCCAACTTACCAAAAGCTTGAACAATTAACTGAAGATGACTTTAATAAAGCGAAAAATGACAAATTAGTAGTCCTACAAAAAAAGAGAGAAGATATTATAAACAGTATATTCAATCAACTTGTCACTGATTTGTGGAGCAAAAGTATTGAAGCGGATAAAACGCGTAATTATAAATCGAATGATTCTCAATATCACAAGTCTTACACACAAATAGAAAGTAAATTCCAAGAAGATTTAGGGATTATTCCAAATAAAGTTGAAGAACAAACCAAAAAATTAGAAAAAGATTTTGAAACAGGTAAAAATGAACGTGGCGAAAAAGCACGTCGAGACATGGAAGAAAAAATAGAAAGAGAAGAAAGACCTATTTTAACAAACCGCATTCGTGAATATGAAAAGACATTATCAAATAAAGCAAAAAATGCCTATCATAATCAAATCAAAGTATTAGATGCTAATGTTAAAAACAACTATGATTTGCATGTTTCTAAAATTGTAGATGACATTGTCCAACATCATCAAGAGACGATTGATACTAAAAAGTCGGAACTGCAAAACATTATGGAAAAAGATGTAGAAACATTAGTTCAAAAAAGAAGTGAAGATGTAGATAAACTTAGAGGAGAGATTAGTAAGTTAGAACAAGACTTAATTCATAATGAAACAACATTTAATGAACGTTTAGATTTAGCAGTGAATCAAAAAGTAACTGATTATGAATTAAAAGACTCACAAATGACAGATGAAATTAATTGGTTAAGAGTAGAATTAGAAAAACGAAAAGAGAAAGTACGGATAAAGACGAATCAATACGTTCTAAAGAAATGGAACTTCAAAATAATAGAAGTCATTTAGACCGTTTAAATCAGCAACTAGAACAAAGTAACCAAACAAGTTTAAGTATCTCTGCCCGTGCTATGGAAATTAAGCAACAAGCTTTAAGTTTTTCAAATAATGATTCAAATCAAACAAATTTCAATAATTTTGTTGAACCTCAAAACATCGATGTAGGCAACTTATTAGACGATGGTGCTGAAAAAGCAAAGCGTTATGAACGTAGGAAAAAACCGACGTTCTTCACTTGGTTAGGCGGTCTCTTTTTATGTGTCTTGTTAGGTTCGGGTACTTTATTTGGTAGTCACGTAGCCAATGCTCAAGAAAAACAAGATAGTACTACAGACACGCAAACTAAAGTTCAAAATTCACACAAAACAGAATCACCACAAAAGAAATAATAATGTTTAGAAGCACCTATTGTTAACAAATAGCAGACTCAATGGATAAATGAGTGCTAGCTTAATAACACGGATTGATATTAAACAATATGGGAGTGGAAACAATGAACCAACAAAAATTAGAAGAATTGAACCGTCTTGCAAAGGGCACAGAAAAAGAAAGAAAAATTGCACTTACGTTTGGTTATCAACCAATTATTGAAGAATTAAAAAAAGATAATAATAAAGAAATTTCAGATTTTGCACAAACGATGGATGCAAACGAAGATTTAAAATTATATAAAAACAATATTCACTACGAGCGTTCTAAAGAACAATTTCAAAAACATTTAAAACAAGCAACACAATATATGTATGCTACATTAATATTAATCAGTATCGCTGTAGTATCTATATTTATCGCTGTGATTATCTTTTTTGTTAATCCAACTACGTCTGTGTCGCCATTTATCACAATTACAATGGTAACGATGATAGGTTCACTAGTAACAGTTATACTTTCTAAGCGAACTGGGGTTTCCTATAATAATAGTAAGCAATCACTAGCAAAATCAAAATATTTACTTAATATTTCACGGTCTAATTCACAATCGTTACAAGCACAAATCAATAATAATGAATAAGTAAATCTAAAAAGTTAGAAAATCACATTGAGTATAATTTTAACTCCAAGCTTAGAATTCTGGTGAGCAATTAACTAGAGGAATTTAATATATGAGGCTGAGACATTTATTTCTGTCCCAGCCTCATCATTTTTTATGTTTTTATCTATTTTAGTGATTGAACACATAGGCTCTATTTAGTTCACTGTTATTCTTTTGTATTACAACCTTCTTTAGAACCGCAAGAGCTGCATTTTCCTTCTTTAGATTTTTTCATAAATTTAGTTAATGTAAATATAGTGTAGCCAAAAATTGCTAAAAAGATAACGATGTTAATGATAATCGACATAAAATCACGTGCTTAAATAAAAAATTGGCCAACTTGGTAGAAGATGAATGTCAGTATATAGGCAGCAATTAAAGGATAGGCTACTGCGAATATTGTCCATTTCAAAGCATAGGTTTCCTTACGAATGGTTGCTACAGTCGATAAACAAGGTATGTACAATAGGATAAATATCATAAAGGCATAGGCTGATAATGGCGTAAATTGATCTTGAACGATATTTACTAATCCGGCTTCATCTGAAGCATAAATAATAGCCATCGAACTAACTATGACTTCTTTAGCTAAGAACCCTGGAACAAGCGTCGCGCCTGCTTGCCAAGTTCCGAATCCTAAAGGTGCAACTAAAACTGCAAAGAAACTTCCGATAGAATGTAAAAAGCTGTCGTTTACATCTACGTTGAAACCACCTGGTCCTGTATAATTTAAAAGCCAAATAACTACTGAACCTGCAAAGATGAAAGTTCCTGCTTTTTTAACAAATCCTTTTGCTTTTCCCAAGTACTTCTCCAAAGTGTTTTGATAGAAGGTAAACGATATGTCGGTAATTCCACGATAAATACTGAATCATCATTTTTCAGCACAGTTTTAGTCAGTAAGACACTTGTTAATAATGCGATGACAATGCCAAGCACATAAAGACTTAACACAATGAGCGCTTGATTTTGCTCGAAGAAAACACCAACAAATAATGCATACACAGGTAGTCTTGCAGAACATGACATAAACGGTGCAATTAAAAAGACGTTCTTTCTCACTTTCAATACTACGTGCAGCCATAATACTAGGCACGTTACACCCGAAACCAATAATCATAGGAATAAAGGATTTACCACTTAAGCCAAAGGTTTCCATAATTCTATCCATCAATATAGCTATACGTGCCATGTAACCTGAATCTTCTAGTAAAGAAATAAAGAAGAAGAGTACGATAATCTGAGGGACGAATACTAATACACCCCCAACACCTGCGATCACTCCGTCAGTAATTAAATCTTGTAAGAAAGCTACAACACCAAGGTTATCCATGACTGACTTAACGGTATCGGTAAATGTGCCACCAAGAAATTCATCAAGCTGATCAGATAATGGTGTACCTACCCATGTAAATGTAATGTGGAATATGAGCCACATGATACCTAATATTCTATGTGTTAGCAATTTATCTATACGATTAGAAAGATATTGTTGTTCTTCATCAGGATATTCAATCACCCCGTCTAATAATTGAGCTATGTAGTCGCTACGTTTACGTTGTACTAATTCACGAATAGAACAGTCTAGTAAATCAGATAATGTTTCACGTAAAGGGATGATTTTTTCTAACACGATTTCATCGAGTAATTCATGAATTTTAGGATTGTCTAAAAGGAATTGTATAGCGATAAATCTGAAAAGCTGTTTATCGAAAGAAGTGTGTTCAGATAAATATTTTTCAATACAAGATATTGTATCTTCAAATTTTTCGCCATAATTTATTCGTAAAGGTCTAGATTTTGATAATGAATGGTCTTTAAGCGCATGTAATAAATGAGTCGTACCTTTACCACTTCTCGCTAGGATAGGTAATAAGGGTAGTTTTAATTTCTTCATTAGAGCAGTCTGATTAATACGAATACCACGTTTTGTGGCTACATCTATCATATTTAAGCCGATAATAATGGGTGCCCCTAATTCCATTAATTGAACTGTTAATTGTAAATTTCGTTTGAGTTGGCTTGCATCTATGATATTGATCATACCTGAGAAGTCATTGTTTAATAAGTAGTCGGTCACTACAGTTTCATCTTTAGAAATAGGTGACAGTTCGTATATACCAGGTAAATCTATAAGGCTTCCAGCGTTCTCTTTTAGACGGCCGACCTTCTTCTCAACGGTAACGCCGCTCCAGTTGCCTACATATTCGTAAGTGCCAGTTAATGCATTAAATAATGAGGTCTTACCTACATTAGGATTTCCTAGGATACAATAGCTATTATTCATGTGCTTCCTCTAAAAAAATCTGACATGCATCACAACCACGTATACTTAAACATTGGTCATTAACTTCTAAAATACAAGGCCCTTTGAATAAACATTTTTGCTTAATTTTCACGTTCGCTCCGTTATTTAAGCCTAGCGCATTTAAACGTTGTAACATATGTTGGTTTTTAATATGTAGAGCTTTAATTTTATAACGTTTTTCCAAAGTGGCTGTCTCGATATTTAGCATAGTCATCACTCTTTCTTAATTGTAAATAATAATCATTGTCAATTATACAACTAAGTTTTGTACGATAAAATCGTTTTAAATATTAATTTTGTGGACATTTTGTTAAAAGACATTGCAATGCTCATAGATTTCATTAAACTTATAATAAAATCTATCTGAAATATATATTAACCTTGAATTAAGGGTATAGATAAGTGAGCAAAAATATTGTATATTTACACGATAGGTATTACACTCGAATCAAACTTGAAATGAAGCGGTCTAGTTTTTTAGATATTTTGATTCGTAAATATAGTTTTTAATACATAAAAATAAAGACACCAAGACGATTTGTTTTCAATCCATCAGTAGCAATATGTAAATAGTTTATATGCATTAAGGGTTTGTAAAATGCGCATAATGTAGGAGGGATTCAAATGGTTATTCGTGAAAATAAACGTATCAAAGTCAAAAGATTGAATGAAACACGTTCTAGTGGTATTTCTGTGATGATTGAAGAAGGTGGATTGGGAGCCGATCAATATTATCAAATAGAAAAGCAAAACACGGAAACTTCAGAAGAGCATTTACACCAATTTGAAAATGAAGTTCGTGAAAAGAGTGACATTGAACTTATAGATTTATTAGTTGTAAATGCAAAAGAAAATACAAATACAAATTATAATGAAGCGTTGCAAGTAATTCAAGAAGAGATACTGGATCGCATGAAATAGTGATTAAATTCATACAATTGAATAATAAAATGAGCATATGAAGGCTATTGATAGGGGATAATTAGAACTATATCAGTAGCCTTTTTAGTATGATAGGCTGTCTAAAGTACGTCTAGAATATTAAAAATGATTAGAAATACCAATGAGAACATAAAAAAGGAACGGGAATACGAAATCAAAAGTTGAAATTTGATTTCGTATTATCGATCCTATCAGACTGCTACTGTGTAATTGTTAGTTGGTACTTTTTGTGCACGCTTTCCGAGGGCACAGCCTTAGCCTGTAGTCTTCGGCTGATGCTTTCCTCACAGGAGGCGGTCCAAATCACTACCATTTTTAAAACAATGAACAAATCAATTAAAAATATAAGGTTTGTCTCCTACGAAACATAGGAAACAAACCTTTAAAATTATATACTAACCCAAAGTACAACTTTTTGAGTTCTTTACACATTGAGTTTGTTTACGTTCAGTTACAACATCATATATTTGTATTTTTGTTAACCATTTAATTCTAATGGATTAGGTCCAATTCTCTTATTTTCGTTTAATGCATCAATACGTTCCATTTGATTAGTTGATAATGAGAAATCAAAGATATTAATGTTTTCTTCTATTCTATGAGGTGTAATTGATTTTGGAATTGTTACGACACCATGTTCAATATTCCATCTAATAACAACTTGTGCTGGAGATTTTCCAATTTCTTCTGCAATCTCATTGATTGTTTCATCTGTTAAAATCTCCGCGTTCATTAGTGGAGACCATGACTCCATGTATATAGCTTCAGTATCTAAGTAAGTTCTCAATTCTTGTTGTGTGAAGTAGGGATGAAATTCGACTTGATTGATGACAGGTTTAATAGAAGTTTGTGATTTTAACACTTCTAAATGCTCAATATTGAAGTTACTTACACCAATATTTTTAACTTTGCCTGATTCGTATAATGCCTCCATACCTTTCCAAGTGTCAATCATGACAGACTCATCTGTACCCGGCCAATGAATAAGGTAAAGATCTAAGTAGTCTAGATCTAAGTTATCTATAGAAGTTTGATATCCTTGTTCTACATTGTCTTTGCCAAAGCTATCAAACCAAAGTTTTGAGGTAATAAATAAATCTTTTCTTTGAATACTGGCTGCAGCCATACCTTCTTGTATACCACGGCCCACCATTTCTTCGTTTCCGTAAACTAATGCGGCATCAATACTGCGATAGCCGTTAATAATTGCATGCTTCACTGCATCTTTTGCAGTGTCATCATTTTCTACTCTAAAAACACCTAAACCAAGTTGAGGCATAGTATTACCATTATGAAAATCAATATATTGCATAGTTATTCTCCTTTTACTGTGTTTGATTTCAAAATATTTTCAAACAATGTTTATATTAGTTATATTACCGATGATTAAGTAAAAATGTAAGTACGCACTTTAAAGTAACCTAGGTATCTATTTTATGAATAATCATATTTTTAATTGATTTTTAAGATTGCTGTGATTATAATATAGGTATAAAAAATGTTACCATTTAGTTCACCAAGCCCTCACTATTGCCTATAATAGTGAGGGCTTTTTATGGTGTGGCTTACGTTATCGCCTATTGTTTTTCGCCACGATTACGAAGCCATTGCGTAAACATGGCAATGATGCAACCACTGATGATTGTGGCTAAGACATTTATAAAAAATGCTACCATTATTCAGATCACCTCCTCTCAACGTCTAAATTGACGCCTGAGAGATAGGCGACATCCATATTATATACTAGAAATGCTGTGCTTTTATCATATGTTTGAGCTTGTCACTTTATCTTCAAATATTTCCTCAATTATCCAAATTACAACAAATATCATTCTCAATTTATTTAATTTCTTCTTAAAACAACATGTACATTGTATTCGAAAATCATTATACTTAAGAACATGTTTATTTTTAAAACAACAAGGAGTTAGACAAAATGAGTATCATTAAAAGAGTATTTCGGAAAGAAGATTTATCCCGTTATCAAAATAAAGATTCAAATTTGGAACGTACACTTCGTGTGAGAGACTTTTTAGCATTAGGTGTCGGAACGATTGTATCGACTGCTATTTTCACATTACCAGGTGTTGTTGCTGCAGATCATACTGGACCAGCTGTAACACTTTCATTTTTAGTATCAGCTATAGTAGCGGCACTCGTTGCTTTTGTATATGCAGAGATGGCTTCAGTGATGCCATTTGCAGGTTCGGCTTATACTTGGATTAGTATATTATTCGGAGAGTTTTTTGGTTGGATAGTAGGATGGGCGCTCATTGCAGAGTATATTATTGCAGTTTCTTTTGTAGCGTCAGGTTTTTCAGCCAATTTAAGAGGGCTTTTAGACCCCTTCCATATATCATTGCCAAACGCATTATCCAATTCACTTGGAACTAACGGTGGCATAATGGATATTATTGCAGCAATTGTAATTATTATCACAGCACTCTTGTTAGCGAGAGGTGCATCAGAAACAGCACGCGTACAAAATATACTTGTTGTGTTAAAAATATTAGCGATTTTCTTATTTCTTATTGTAGGTTTATCAGTTATTAATCTTGGAAACTACATACCGTTTATTCCTGAATATAAAGAAACAGCAGCAGGTGCCTTTGGTGGTTGGCAAGGTATTTACGCAGGAAGTTCGGTTATTTTCATTGCTTATATCGGTTTTGATTCTATTGCAGCTAATTCTGGAGAAGCAATTAACCCACAGAAAACAATGCCTCGAGGTATCTTAGGATCACTACTTATTGCAGTTGGATTATTTGTTGCTGTATCACTCGTATTAGTAGGTATGTTTGATTACTCAGCATACAAAGATAACGCAGAACCAGTAGGTTGGGCATTACGTATGAGTGGACACGGCACAGTTGCTGTTATCGTACAGGCTGTCTCAGTTATAGGTATGTTTACGGCACTTATTGGTATGATGCTTGCCGGTTCACGTTTACTTTTTTCATTTGGCCGTGATGGCATTCTTCCGTCTTGGTTAGGGAAGTTAAATACCAAGAATCAACCTAATCGTTCTTTAGTCATACTAACAATTGTGGCAGTCATTATCGGATCTGTATTTCCATTTGGATTTTTAGCGGAATTGATTTCAGCAGGTGCGCTCGTCGCATTCATGTTTGTGACAATTGGAATTTATGCATTACGCAAAAGAGAAGGTAAAGATTTACCAGAACCAGCATTTAAATTACCATTTTATCCTGTTATGCCGATATTTATATTTATCTGTGTATTTGCAGTGTTTTGGGGATTAAGCGGACAAGCTAAATTCTATACATTGATTTGGTTTATTATTGGTATTGTATATTATTTATTTTATGCCATTAAGATGAATGGTCAGCAGAAATAGATAGCTAATTATTGGTAAATGTGTAAATACATATTATACCTTTAGGCTTTATAAAATACATGAAACCCCCTTTCACTAGTAGCTAAAGTGAAGGGGGTTTTATCAGTTTTTGATATCATATCCTAAATTGTGTTTGTGAAATAAACTGCAACACTTTTTAAGTTGTTCTGAATATATTCGTTTTATATCCACCAACTTCTAAATCGATTGAGAACATGTAGCCTGCCGTGGGTTCTTGGTGTCTTTCATACTCATTCAATGGTGCTAATGCCGTAGTCATAAATAGAGTTTTTAAATTTTCTCCACCGAATGCACAAGATGTAACGGTAGAAGTTGGTAAAGTAATACTGTCTATCCATTTTTTCTGGAAGGGGTTGATCTTTGCTACTACACCACCTTTGAATAAAGCAATATACAACATGCCTTGTTGATCAATTGTCATGCCGTCGGGTAATCCATCTGATTCTTCAAAAGTATAAACAGTCTCTTCATTTGAAATTTGACCAGTTTTTGAATCATAATTAAATTGACTCACGGATTGGTTAGCAGAATCGATATAATACATAATGTTTCGAACAGGGTCCCAATCAAGTCCATTAGAAAGTGTTACTTTCTCTTTTGCTGTTTCAATATTAGAAAAATCCTTTTCTACGCGATAAAGCTTAGCGATTTGTCCATGAAATTGAGTTTGAGTGCTATCTTGGCTTTCTTTAAATAATCTAAAGTCATCGTTAACTGTCCCTGCCCAAAGTCTGCCTTGAGGATCACACTTAGCATCGTTTAAAAGTATTTTGTTGTTTAAATCCATTGGTGTAAAAATCTCTTTTAACGTTTCTTTTTTTAAATCATACAGATAAAATCCATCTTTCATAATCACTATAAGTTCATTCTGTGAATATTTTGCAAGTGACATTGGAGATTTTTCAAGTTGGTAAAAAGTATATTGATTAGTTTGAGGATAATAAGCGCGTATTTTATTTTCTACATTGTCTATCCAAAATAAACATTGATTTTCATCGTCCCACAAAGGGCCTTCTCCAAAAGTTGATTGTACGCTTTCTTGTAGTAATTTAGCTTGCATGATGTTCCTCCTAATTTTTTCTATAAAAGTGTCTTATAGGAAAAGCACCTTATAGTAAACATATTCTTGATAAATGAAAATACCTAAAAGGTTTCTAATCTCATACTATCAATATTTAATCTTGAATTACCAATATTGCTAAGTAACAAATAGCAATTTATAATTTAATTAATAAAGGTAAAGAACTCATACTTAAGCGTGTTTTGGTTTTATAAAAGGTGGATTGTGAATTTATATGACTAATAAAGACAAAAAAAGAAAATTTGATAAAGAAGATAAATTTAGCATTATGACTATTATCCTAGATGTATTACTCTCAATAATTAGAGGTATAATTACTGTGATAAAAAACATATTTTCATAACAATACCCAATAAAAAGCGCTTAACAACTTGTTCTCTGTTAGGCGCTTTATATATTTCTATTCATTTTATTTACATCAAAATGTTGTTGATGAATAACTAGGAAATCTATCTATATAAAAACGCTCGATTATTTATATTATAGTAATCGAGCGTTTTTATAGTTAGCTTATACTAGAACTAGTTGAGTAGATGATAAATGAAGTGAGAAAGATAAGTTTCCATGAATGCTGAGATAATATATAAGGGTAGTACAATTAGTTATAGCTATTTTAAAAGAAAGGTTTGGTTTATTATTTTTTCTAAAAATATTTGTAATTTTTCTTATTATTGATTTGTTCAGTTTATATAGCCCACTGATAACAAAACACATTGCTAATATTTCTATTATTGAGTGTGGAAAAGATGAAATAACCATTGTGCTGCCTTTATATAAATCAAAATGAACAACAAAACCAAATGCTATACCTGTCATTATCGTCGTTGATAATAGGTTTACATAATATAGAAAAGGAATAGGAAGCAATGACAGTATAAACATTTGTAAAGGCACTCTAAAACCGTTATTTATTATGTACTGCCAAAGTTTGTTTAAACCATAAGCTTCAGATATACCTTTATGTGATGAACCGCCTAAGCTTTTAAAAGTTTCATAGGAAGGGCTAAAAATAATAGCTAAAATAAAAGTAAGAATAAAAACAATAGCAGTTATAAGATAAATTTTTATCGATCTCTTAAAGTAATTAGAATCTTTGATATTTAGCATAAGAACCTGTCCCTTTTCATTTATTTAACTTTTTTATTTTAATGATTCATAGTTATCTTTCTTTTTCTTATTCATAGCTTTAACAAAAATCGGATAAAAAAGTAATGAAAAGATGACTAACATTTTAGGTAACATATGTGACTTCCTTCTTTGATTTCATGTAATATACAAAAATTCTTAACTAATAAACACATTTATGATAAGCATAGCTAGACCAAAGTAAATATAAATCGGTTTAACTTTCTTTTTATTTAATAGAGAAAGTTGAATCATTGCTATGCCTAATAATATTAAAGTTCCTTCAAAATTTGACAGTTCAATAATTTTCAAAAGCCCTATGACTGCAAATATAATTAATAAAACACTATTTAACATTAAAAACATAGCGGTTATTTTCTTCTTTAATCCTTCTGACTCGTTACGATCTATGAATAAAAACCACAAACTTATGGTAATACCATAAATTAGTGAAAGTATCGCTATCATATTTTTAATCTCCTTATCTACATTTATTATGTTATCCATCATCATTCTTTTTTGGTTTTAAAAAGACAAAGCAATTATAGACAGAAATTACCCAGGAAATACTTACAAATATAAGTACTAAATAGTCTTTATCAGTAATAAATTTGGGTACAACAATAGCTACTAAAATAGTAAATAAAATAATGGCTATGACAGTTATTAACTCAATTATTTTCATTTTATATAATCTCATTGACGCTTTTAGCTATTCTCCGAATTATTACGATTTTTTGGAGCGACGATATCACTTAAGATACCGATAGCAGCAAAACTTAATACGAATGCTAGTGACCAACCTGAAGAAATCCAGTCAGTCGACAGTAATAATATGCCGTAAACGATGGCATATATAATTAGCCCTATATGTATGTAAAATCTTAATTTATTTTTATTCATATGTTAAAACCTCTCCAAAATATGCTATGTAATTTAGAATTCCAATAAATTACTATTTAAAAACACTTTATATTTAAATTAACACATCTTATTATAACTTTATACTTTGTTTTGAATATATCTTTAAAAATTTAAAGTATTATAAAAATAAAAGGGATTAGTTACTAATAGTCTTTTTTCTTTACGAAAAATTCAATTTGGCTGTTGCTAATGACTTTCAGTTATCCGTTTCATGATAATTTTAAATTATTCTAAATAACATAGCCGTATACATACTTTATTGGAAAAACAATCAGCTATTCTTCTATTATTCGTAACTTTTCTTAAATTCGCACAAATCTTTGTATTAATTATGTAAACGATTACAAATATAATGGGAACAAATCAATTTTAATAGGAGGATATAAGTTATGGATAGTTGGTTAGATTTAGAAAGCAAAATTATAATTGTTACAGGTGGGAGTTCAGGTATAGGAAACGAAATCGTTAATAACTTATTAGATAATGGTGCAATAGTTTATAATGTAGATTTGAAAAATAGTGAAGTAAATAACGGAAATTACAACTTTTTACAAGTAGATGTAACAAATCGAGACATCGTACAAGATGCTGTAGATGAAGTTTATTCAAAAGAAGGTAAGATAGATGTTTTAATCAACAATGCGGGGATTAATTTACCACGTATGCTAGTTGATGAGAAAGAAGAGCATCCTGAATATGAAATCAATAACAAAGATTTGGACTTTATGTTTGATGTGAATCTAAAAGGGCCTATCTGGTTCAGCCAGACAGTTGCTAAATATTTTATTAAACAAAACCAAGGACACATTATTAATATTTCCAGTGAGGCAGGTCAAGAAGGTTCTGAGGGACAAAGTATTTATTCAGCAACTAAAGCTGCATTAATTGGTTTGACCAGAAGTTGGGCTAAGGAATTAGGTAAATACAATGTTAGTGTTGTTGCTATTGCACCAGGAATAATTGAAGAAACTGGATTACGTACCTCACAATATGAAGAAGCATTAGCGTATAGTCGAAATACAACTGTAGATCAATTAAATGGGGATTATTCTAAATCCATTCCTCTAAAAAGAGTGGGGCAATTGAAAGAAATTGCTAATTTAGTATGTTATTTGAGTTCAAGTAAATCAAGTTATATAACTGGTACAACAATTAACATTTCAGGTGGTAAATCCAGAGGATAACCCCCATAAGATAGGGGGAAATTATGAAATTAAGTGAGAAACATATAAAAATAGTTGAATTACTGCTCAATGATAGTATTTCTCTTGAGAAATTATCATTTAATATAGAAGTTTCAGAAAAAACTATTTTAAATTATATAAAACAAATTAATCATTACTTTGATGATTTGGTTGTCATATCTAAATATCATAGAACTCTAACTCTTTATATCAAAAAAGAACAAGCTTTTTTTAATCACTTTGAAGATTTAGTAAGAAACACTGAAGAAAATAACTTCTCCAATTATAACGCAATGGTCGATATATTTTTTCAAATATTAAAAAATGATCCTATTACTATTGATGATCTTGCAGAGTATTATTTTATGAGTAAAACGAGCGTGAATAATTTATTGAGTAATCTAAAAACAGAAATTGATGAATACGATGTTTCAGTCATAGGTAAACCCAACGTAGGATTATCTATCGGTGGGTTTGAGTATGATATTCGAAAATTAATTATTGAGAAATTCATAGATCGGTATAACAATACTGAAATAGAGTATGAATTATTTATACATTTAACTAAACTTCGCGAGACGTTAAAGCTTGATGAACAATCTTATACGCGTTTTCTTGTTTCGATAATGGTGACAATAGAGCGGATAGAAGAAAGCGAACTCATAGATGATGATATCACTTTAGACAATCATATTTTCTCTTCAAATGACTATAAAGAAATACTTTTTATTCGAGATTATTTGAATGAAAAATATACAAATATTGATGTAGATAAAGAGATGATTTTAATCGTCATACAATTAATGGGACGACGTGCCTCTATATTAGATGAATTAATTTCATCCACAGATGAAGCACTAATTAATCGTATTATTTCAAACACAGTAGATGACGTTATTGAAAATTTTGCAATAGAAATAGATTATTCGTTATTTACCAAAGATATACGGTTACATATAAAACATTTAATTAACCGTATGCTTTTTGACATTAGACTTAATAACGAAATTTCTTATGATATGAAACAACGTTTTCCCTTTGCTTATGAATTGTCAAAAGTATTAGGTGAGAATATCACGAAAGAGATTGGTTTGGATGTTTCAGAACAAGAATTAGGATTCTTAACCATTTATTTTAGTATTTATTTGGAGCAATTAGAACAAGAATTAAATGAAATTTCCAATATTGCAATTTTGACAGATTATGGATTAAGTACCATTAAACTGTTAAAGAATAATTTGTTTAAAGTTTTTGGACCGAACATCAATATTACTACGATTGAAAAGGCAGAATTTAATGAACATGTAGTAAATGATTATGAACTAATTATATCAACGACCAAAGAAAACCGACTTTTCAATAGAGTTATTTATATAGAAGATGCATTTGATGAACAATTATTAAAACTCAAAGTAGAACAATTTTTAATATATAAAGATTTAAAAAGTAAAACCATTTTTAACAAAAGTGTCATTGTTGACTGCATGACTGATAAAGATTTGCATTATATAAATGACCTACTTAGTTATGAAGAAGTAATTGGAAAAATGGTAGATATTTTATATCACGAAAGTAAAGTTGATGAGACTTTCAAAGCACATATTATCGAAAGAGAAAAAAGAAAATCTACAGTTAATAAAAGTCTAGGATTCCCACATGCCAGTCAAAATCGAGAAGGTATATATATTAAAATCGCAATTTTAGAAAAAGGGTGTATCGATTATCCTGAATTAAAAAGTGTCGTGCTTATAGCTACTCCTGAAAGAGTTGTAAATGAAGCATTATTAATTCGAACATATGAAGAAATATTGAATTTATCAACAAATGCATTTTTAATTAATAAGTTTTCCCAGAAAACTACCTTTGCTGATTTTGCACAATTATTAAATCAAGAAATGAGGAATTAAGTTATGTTTTTCATCATACTCATCGTATTAGCTGCAGTTGGTTTTGTTGTTCAATATTTATTGGGGCTTTTACAGATAAAAAATTTCACGAAAAATTATACAGATTTACGTAGTAATGGCCGCGTAGCGATTGGGAGAAGACCCTCAATATTTAAAGCAGGAACATTAGTGTTGTTTCAATTAAACGGGAAAAATGAAGTTGAAGAAGCCCGTTACATGCAAGGGGTAACAGTATTTTCTAAATTTCGTAAGCTAGAAGGGTTAGAAGGTTTTAAATTAAATAAAGTTACTGATAAAGATTTAAAAAAATACAATAAATTACTAGTTAAAGCAATATTAGATGCTCAACACACACTCAATATTATTGATAAGGGTGGAGAAATTGAAAAAATTCCATCGCCTTTGATGAAAGCAGTTAAAAAGGTAAATAAATTATTTAAAAATGAAAGGGGTATGAAACATGGATTACATCGTTAAATTCGCAGAAGGCTTTATAAAATTATTCCAAACGGGAGCCGATACATTTATTGATTGGATGGGGACAATAGTTCCCTTAGTACTTATGTTATTAATAGCTATGAATACGCTAATTCAACTTATAGGTGAAGACCGTATTAATATTATTGCACAAAAATCAGCACGTAATCCTTTTATGAGATATTTAGTTTTACCATTTTTAGGATCATTTATGTTAGCAAATCCAATGGTTCATTCATTAGGAAGATTTATGCCAGAAAAATACAAGCCGAGTTATTATGCATCTGCAGCACAGTTTGCGCATACAAGTAATGGGATATTTCCACATATAAACCCAGCTGAATTATTTATTTTTTTAGGTATTGCAAATGGAATACAACAATTAGGTTTACCAACAGCTGACTTAGCAGTGCGTTACTTATTAGTAGGTTTAGTAATGAACTTTATTGGTGGTTGGATTACTGACTTCACAACAAGTTACGTAGAAAAACAACAAAAAGTTAAACTAAGTAAAGAAATCAATTTGGAAGGTTGAGGTGAAAAAATGAGTAAACAAGTAGAAATTGTAAAGGGTTCTGGAGGATTTGGTGGTCCGTTAAAAATTGGTGTAACAGGCAAAAAGAATAAATTAGTTTATATAACTGGTGGGCATAAACCAGCAGTTGTTGATAAAATTGCTGATATTACAGAAGCAGAGGTCATTAACGGTTTTGAGACATCAGTGCCAGACGAAGAAATAATGGCAACTGTTATAGATTGTGGTGGGACACTAAGATGTGGTATTTATCCTAAAAAAGGAATACCTACTATCAATATTATGGCTACAGGTAAGAGTGGACCTTTACGTCAATATATTACGGAAGATATTTATGTTTCTAATGTAGATGAAGGACAAGTATCAGAAACAGAAGAAGCGTTTTTGCGTGCTAGTTCAACTCAAGAAGAGAATACATCATCTGAAAAGGTAGATGGGACTTATTCTAAAGATAAAAAAATTATGGAAACACGTGAAGGAGAAGTAAACAAGTCATTCTTAACTAAAATTGGTTTGGGTGCAGGTAAGGTTATAAACACTTTTTACCAAGCTGCACGTGATGCTGTAGATACAATGCTACATACCATACTTCCATTTATGGGATTCGTAGCGTTATTGATTGGTATTATTCAAGGATCTGGTATCGGTGACCTTTTCGCACAAATTATGTCACCTCTTGCTGGAAATATATGGGGGCTGTTAGCTATAGGATTCATTTGTTCATTGCCATTCTTAAGTCCATTACTTGGACCAGGCGGGGTTATTGGACAAGTATTAGGTACACTAATAGGTGTGGAAATTGGTAAGGGCAATATTCCACCTAACTTAGCCTTACCAGCTTTGTTTGCAATTAATACACAAAATGGCGCTGATTTTATCCCTGTAGGTTTAGGATTAGCAGAAGCGGAAACAAAAACGATTGAAGTAGGCGTTCCATCTGTTTTATATTCAAGGTTCTTGAACGGTATGCCTCGTGTATTTGTAGCTTGGCTCGCAAGTTTTGGTCTATATAAATAAAATTAAGAAAGGATTTTAAAATTGTATAAAACGTTAGTAAAAAAAATTGGGCAAGATGCTGGAGCATTTAAAGAAGAAAAAATGATTATATTATTTGGAGACAATGCCCCTAAAGAATTAGCGGATTACTGCTACATTATTGAAGTACAATCTGTTGAAGATAGTATTACTGAGGAGCAAAATTTTTATATTGATAATACAGCATTTGATATTACCAAAGTAGGTTCAGCAGTTAATAAAAATTTAAATGATTTAGGTCACATTACGATAAAATTTGATGGTAGCACAGTGGAAGAACAATCTGGCACATTATATGTTGAAGATAAGGATATTCCAATTATTAAAGAAGGTTCAAAGATAGTAATAGAGTAATTCCAATAAATTCTCGGGAAATAATCTACTTATTAATAGTTTTGATTATATTAACTTTAAGTATATCTAAAAAATTAAAATATTAATGTAATGAAATAGATTCTACGCACAATATGCAAAAATAATTTAGACAGACTAAGGTAGCTCATAGAGGTACCTTTTTATTTGGATTTGCGACTCAAGTCGATATAAATATTATCGTTTTCATTTATAAACCGATACAATTATCTTAATTATGGTTAAAGGGGAATTTATAATGGATATTAAACTGGTTGTTGCGGACATGGATGGCACATTTTTAAATAATGATAGTCAATTTAATAGTGAATCGTTCCAATTATTAAAAGAGCATTGCGAGAAACACAATATTCGGTTTGTATTTTGTACGGGGAAACAGTGTGAGCGTGTCGAGAGTATTATTGGGGATTTAGCACAAGATACGTTTATCGTAGGAGATAGCGCAACAAGAATTAAATTTAACGGTGATTTTATTTATAATGCCACGATTGAAAATAAGAAAGCTAAAGAAATTATACAAGTGATCAAAGATATTAATCCAACGCAAACGGTACTTGCATGCACCGCATCAGGCGCGTATGTCTTACAAGACACACTAGAATCAGAGAAGAAATTGGTACATGGATCGTTCCAAAATGTAATTTATATTAATAATTATGACGAAATTGAAGAAGATATTTTAAAAATTTCTGTGCATGATGCAACAGGTAAGTGTAAAGAGACTGCTAATCAAATTAAACACTATGAGTCGGAGGTTTATATCATCGCATCTGATGAAGAATGGATTGATATTGCAGATTTGGGAGTTAACAAGGGAACGACAATTAACCGAATTCAAAGTTTACTGCAAATCAGCCCTTCAGAAACTATTGCATTTGGCGATGGATTAAATGATATTGATTTATTTAAAGCAGCGAAATATAAAGTGGCCATGGATAATGCTTACCCAGAGTTGAAAGCAGAGGCCAATTTAACAGCAATAAATAATAATGCTGATGGCGTAGTACAAACATTGAATTTATTATTAAATTTTAAATAATAAAAATATATAATAGTTTTTAACATTAAGTAGTTAATTCTGTGATATTATCTATCTAGTGCATATGTTTTTTTAACATATGAATTATATAAGATGGAGGCATAGAACATCATGAGTACGAAGCAACAATCGGGCAACAAATTAATTTTAGCTATTGTATTAAGTGTATTAACGTATTGGCTGTTTGCTCAATCGTTTATAAATATATCTACCCCAGTGCAACAAACATATCAAACAACGTCTGGTATTATTAATTTGTCAGTGAGTATTACATCTTTCGCAACTGGTATCTTTATGGTAGGCGCAGGTGATGTGTCAGACAAAATAGGAAGACTCAAAATGACCTATTTGGGTATCATTTTAAGTATTATCGCCTCGTTATTAATCATTATTTCGGATATTACGGCACTACTTATTATAGGAAGAATCATTCAAGGTATATCAGCAGCCATACTCTTACCTGCAACAGTAGGTGTGCTGAAAGATCAATTTGAAGGCAAGGATTTACGTAAAGCGATTAGTTACTTAATGATCGGGACTGTTGGAGGCGTAGGTATTGCTTCATTGGTTGGTGGATTTATCGCTACATATATCAATTGGCAGTCTAACTTCATCTTGTCTATTATCATCGCTATCCTAGCATTTGTGCTATTACTTGGCACGAAAGAAGAAGCTAAGGAAGTAATCGATAATCGACCATTCGACTATATAGGTATGTTAATCTTTGCTGTTTTAATAGGAAGTATCACCTTATTTGCAACGCAAGGCTTTGAACAAGGCTGGACGAGTCCTTTTTCAATTATTTGTGGTAGTGTATTTATTATTTCTATAATTGTATTTTACTTTTTTGAACGTCGAAAGCGCGCCCCATTTATTGATTTTGCATTATTCCGTAACCGTGGGCTCGTTGGGTCTTCTTTAGTTAACTTTGTACTTAATACAGGTATAGGGGTAACAACAGTATTTAATATGTATGCTCAGACAGAATTGGGCTTAACGCCGTTTCAATCAGGTTTAGTGACAGTGCCGTATGTCATCATGGCAGTGTTAATGGTTCGCTTAGGGGAAAAAATATCACTGCGTCATGGCGGTAAACCAATGTTACTTGTAGGACCATTATTTCCTGCAATAGGCATTATTTTCGCCAGTTTAACCGTATTGCCATCTGACTGGTATATTGTAGCTGTAACATTTGGTTTTGTTATTTTTGCTATTGGCAACGGTTTATGTGCGACACCTGGTTTAACTGTAGCTATTTTAACGATTCCAGATGAAAAAATTGGCCTAGCTTCAGGTCTGTATAAAATGACTTCTTCACTCGGTGGGGCGTTTGGCATTGCAATGAATACGACAATATTTGCTGCGGTACAAGTGACACATAGTGCAAGCGTGGCAGCGACTTGGTCTTTCATGGCTAGTATCATGTTAATGATTATTGGTGTGATTTTAGCGCAGATCATTATACCAAAAAATATAAAAGCTTAAACACTACGAGAAAAAGCCAGTTGCTGCTATGCAACTGGCTTTTGACATTGTATTTTATAATTGGTTACCTTCATTGGGAATAGGGTGATTCTTGAAAATTTTGGCTAAGTGCATTGTATTATAGGCGAGCATTTCAACGTGTTTTTTGGTAAATTCATTTACGTGCTCAATGTCTAAATAAGAAGGGCCTGGACCTGCTTCGCCAACCCAATAAGCGTCAACATTTGGAGGTATTGTTAAGCCGATATGAGATAGGGCGTATAGGATTGAGGCAGCTGCATTTTTTGCGCCATCTTCGTTACCAGTAACAATGGCACCACCCACTTTATTATAAAAAAAGGATTGACCACGTTCGTTGGTTAAACTTGTACTACCATAAAGGCGTTCAATGGCAAGCGTTGCGATACTACTTTTCTCACCTAGCCATAAAGGTGTACCAATAATTAAAATATCTGCATTTTTAATTTTTTCTAAAATGAGAGGCCATTCGTCTCCGTTGCCCATATCATCAGAAATGCCATAAGAAATATTATAATCACTTAATCGAATCATCTCACTCGTTACATTTTCTTTATGATAGATGTCAGTGACTTCTTTCGCTAAGCCTTCTGTATTGGATAGTTCATCACCATGTTTTAGAGATGCATTTAAAATAATTGCTTTCAAGGTCATAACTTAGCCTCCATTTTTATATTTTCATCTTGAACATGAGCTAGAAGTAATAACACATTTTCTTGGAGTAGGACTAATTGTTATATAAAAATGGGTTATAAAATTTTTTAGAGCTTTGTTCAGCATCTTTTTCACAATAATACCAATTTTTACAGTCATAATTGGAATCTTTCATTCGTTTTTTAGCATCTTCAAGCGTTTCTGGTGGGGCAGCTAATAAATTTTCTCCCTTTTTCCAATTAGCAGGTGTGTTATCTCCTGTTTCAT
Organism: Staphylococcus caseorum; assembly: GCF_049943195.1. Taxonomy (NCBI): domain Bacteria; kingdom Bacillati; phylum Bacillota; class Bacilli; order Caryophanales; family Staphylococcaceae; genus Staphylococcus; species Staphylococcus caseorum. The sequence goes on along the minus strand of NZ_JBNFUA010000001.1, from coordinate 2,195,837 downwards.
CAGAAATCTTAATCGCTCTAGTAACACGTAAGAGTTCATCGATATTACGACCGGTAGTCATTGGATAGTAAATCATAGCACGGACCACAGCATCATCATCGATAATAAATACTGCTCTTGAGCTTTCGGTATTATGCGATTCAGGCGCCAACATACCGTAAGTTTCTGATATTACCCTGTTGGAATCTGAAATAAGTGGGAACTCAATTTGCACATCAAAAGACTCTTCGATACTGTTTAACCATGCCACATGTGACGCAAGACTATCTACACTTAAACCAACCAGTTTCACACCTAAATCTTGAAATTCCGAATATTGATTTTGTAACGCTACAAACTCCGAAGTACAAACTGGCGTAAAATCAGCTGGATGAGCAAATAAAATCACCCAGTCATTTTTATAATCATCTAAAGTTATTTCCCCTTGTGTGGATTGACCTTTAAAAAATGGTGCTTTTTCTCCAATGCGTGGTAGACGTTGTGTTTCGGAATGTAAATCTGAATTAAGTGGCATGTACATCACCTACAGTAGAAGGATGGTTGAAAAATTTCACTTGCATTTTATTTATATTCAAATTAAATAATGGCGTAGTTTGATTACCAACAATTTTGAATTCTGTCTTAAGATAAGAATTATTTTGAGCAAAAGAATATTTCACTATATATTTGTCGCCATCTTTAAAATACTCGTATTTGTAAAAAGTAGTTACTAAACGTGTGAGTTTTTTAAGTATTTATCTTTTATATAACGATTTACACCAAGGTGACCTGTTTTATATATAGTTTTTTTCTTAAAAGAGATAAATCTTTAGGGCATAATAAACTACAAAATAACTCTGGGTCTTTTTTAATAATACTTTTTATAAAATCTTCTATACATTGTTCTATTTTCATAATTATCACACCTAAACTTTGAATTTTATATCTTAGCTTTGGAATTGAAAATTTAAAACTGTAATGGAAATTGTAAAAAAGGTTAAAAAGGCGTTTATACAAAATAATATATTGAGTCGTTTGTGTATTAGACATGAATTTAAAAAGTTATATTGAAGGTTGAGAAAAATTACTTCTATGGTGTATATATTCCACAATTTTAATATATTAAACTTTTTACAATAAATATGTATTATATTTATTGTTTTGTGTAACAATTAAAAATATCTCCCCAATTCTATTTGAATTGAGGAGACATTCATAGTCGTATTAATTTTTTTATTTTTTTTAAGGTTTTAAAATCACTTTAATATTATTATCTTTTTTCTGGTCGAATATTTCATAAGCTTCTGCCGCTTTATCTAATGGCATCGTATGTGTAAGAATGTCAGTTGGATCAAATGTACCTTCACGAATCATCTCATATAATTTCGGCATAAGATGAATCACAGGTGCTTGACCGGTCTTAACTTGGACATTACGGTTAAAGATCAGGTTTAGTGGGAAATCATCGGCTGGTGTTGCGTAGATACCTGTTAATTGAATTGTACCGAATTTACTTACAGCTTCTGCCGCAGTATCAATGGGACTGATTGTGCCGCGTTGTGCAGAATCTGGACTCAAGTCACGTTCAGATGCTTTGACTTGGCCATCCATGCCTACGCAATCGATCACAATATCCGCACCACCATGTGTAGTATCACGCAGTAACTTACCGATTTCTTTTTCTTTATCAAAATTATAGGTTTCGACTTGGTTATATTCCTTGGCATGTTGCAGTCTGTGCTCAATGTTATCTACAGCGATGACACGTTTTGCACCTTTAAGTTTTGCGAATTTTTGTGCCATAAGGCCAATTGGACCACAACCTAAGATGACAACTGTATCACCTGATTTAACGCCAGAATGCTCTACACTCCAATATGCAGTAGGTGCGACATCAGATAAAAATAAAACATCTTCATCTTTCATATCATTGTCTGGAACAATAAAAGAAGAAAAGTCTGCGTAAGGGACTCTTAAATACTCAGCTTGGCCGCCCCAATGGTTACCATGCATACTGCCGAAACCAAACAAACCACCATTATCCATTTGCCAATTGGCTTGCTCTTGATTTGAATTATCACACTGCGATTCCATTTCGTGATTACAATAGTAACAATCACCACAGCCTATATTAAAAGGAATCACTACACGATCACCTTTTTTGAGTTTTTTAACGTCTTTACCAACTTCTTCAACGATACCCATAGGTTCATGACCAATGACAAATCCTGGGTCCATCATTAAATCACCTTGATGATATAAGTGTAAATCAGAACCACAGATGCCGGATGCCGTTATTTTAATAATAGCGTCTGTTGAATCTTCAATCTTTGGGTCGCTGACTTGCTTAACTTCCATTTGTTTTTGACCTTGAAAAGTAACAGCTTTCATAAATAACGCCTCACAATTTTTATAGAATTTCTAGTGATCAAGTGGCATAAATATAATCTGTTTCTTTCAATATATTCCCGTCGCCTATATGACTAAACTTTATGGACTTGTAAATTGAAATATAGTTCCATATAAAAAGCTTAATAGTACGTGTTTATGACCCAGTGATATCAATGTAAGTTTATAGACTCAAGAACATAGAAAAATGAGCGTTACTAACATTGAAATGAAATATTAGTGATTTGGTATTATTGGTACAAGTAGATGTGAATCATAGTCGCCACCTGTATAAATGTTGTGTTTACCTTGATTGACTGTTTCGGTATGTTCATAACGTGTTTTAAGGCCAGGTGTGCTATTCCCTTTAACGACTTCACTTGCTTTGATGACAACTTGAATACTTTCGCCTTTTTTGAACAATGTACCGGATGGCAATATTTCAATTTCTACTGGCACAATTTCATCGCCATTAAGTTTACGTTCGCTTTCATGTGTATGCCAAGGTTGTAGTGGTGTAGATTTCGTATTATCTCGTTCACGATGAGAAACACGTAGCCAACCCGTTGCGACTTGACCGTGTTCGATATGATTAAAGTCTGGGAAGTTAACTTCTTCGCCTTGACGATTCACTTTTTTAATTCCAGCAAATAGATCCATATCATCTGCGTTATCTGCAGATACCCATAATTTTAATTTCATATTACCTGTAAGTTCAGTATCTTCTTCAAATATTTTGCTGAATCTTACTTCGTCGTTGTCTGATACTTCACTATTATATAAAACTTTTGCAACGTCTTTAACTTTTGACGTATTTAATTTCATATTATGTCCATCTAAATATAAAGGCGTTGCTTCTGTATTTGGAAGCGGGTAGTTGGATGCTGATTTGGTTTGGCCTTGATAAAATTTATTTCTGACTTCATAAGATACAGTTGGTGTATCTTGCCAATCATTTTTAATACCTTTTAAATAGTAATCAAAGAAGTCTTTTTGTTGTTCTAGTGATTCACGTGCATAATATGTTTCCCATTCTTTACGTCCGTGAATTTTAAGCCATTTGTCTTTGGAACTTGCTTGTTTAAATCCTTCGAATGTACCTCTGTTATGCAATCCTTGTGTAGACCAACTTGCACAAACAAACATAGGTACTTGAATCGCTGATAAATTGGCTTGCTTTCCTTTCCAATAATCATCAAACAATGGATGGTCTTGTTGTACAGTTTTTAAATCTTCAATATCTGTGTCTGGCCATCTTGCGATAATACCTTCATACCAAAATCTATAAAAACCAGTATCAGGCATACCACCATGGAACGCTATTTCACGATACATATCGTTTAAGCCCTCCCAAGGAATCATCGCTTTTAAATGTGTTGGATTTAATGAAGCGACCCACCATTGTGTAACAGCTAAATAAGAAACACCATTTGTACCTACATTGCCATTACTCCATGATTGTTGGCCAGCCCATTCGATTACTTCGGCATAGTCTTTTGCTTCTGCTAGACCCCAAGGATATAAAGCACCCTTAGATTTCGCACTGCCACGTAATGCAACTTTCACCACGACGTAATCATTTGCTACCCAGAAACCAGGGTCAGGGGACTCTTCCGGCGTTATACTTGAAGTTGGAATGTGACCTAGTGTTGGCCATAATGCGCCCATGTTCGTAATTTTAGGTTTGTTATCTTTACCGTATGTGTCTGCGGACATTACTACAGGAAATTGACCTGATTTATTAGGACGGATGACATTAACATATAGCTCTGCACCGTCTGACATTGGAACGATGACATCTTTTTCCATAATCATTTCTTGATTACCATATTGGATGCTATCGACTACGATATGGTTTGTACCTTCTGTAATTTCTTTCATAGGTGTAGCTGTTAATTTTGGATTACCTAACATTTGTTTAGTCATAAATCATCATATCCTTTCTTGTATAAGGTAATACTTGTTTTTGAATACACTCTTACCCTAAACTTAAAATAATCGACAAACAACAAGCAGGGATGTGCTTTGTGTACGAAACTCAACAGTCTTTGTAGGATTGTCTATTAAAGAGAAACAAATGGAGGTGTGATACGTAAATGACTCAAGATCGTAGAGTAAGAAAATCACAGCAAGCGATAAAATCATCATTTTTACAATTATTGAAAGAAGTACGTTTTGAAGCTATCACGGTGCAACAACTTGCAGATTTAGCAGATATTAACCGTGGCACATTTTATGCGTATTATGTAGATAAATATGATTTATTAGAAAGTATGGAAAATGAAAAAATAGATGCCCTTCAAACATTTATTGAAAATCAACACAATAGTGATGGAGAAGAGGCACCATCAAATGTGGTGGAAAGTATTATGTCTTATCTCGTTGAGCACATAGATGACAATATAAATTTCTATCAAACGATGTTTGCGATTGGTAAAGCGTCTATGCTGCAAGAAAAATTATATAGACTTATTTATAATCATTTAAGTGCATATAAAGGGGAAGACAACAAAATTGGTAATATGCCATTTGATTATTTTATGAGTTATGTGTCAGGCGCAGGAATTTCAATATTAAAACATTGGGTTGAAGATGAGCACAGAATTACAAAAGAAGAATTTGTTCAGCATTTCTATAATATTGTGACTGTAGGAACTATTGGGATCGTAAAGCAGTCTATGTAAGGTGAACCGGCAGTGGTTAGTTGGAGCTATACGTGTGATTGAAGCGGGAAAAGATGGATATAAACGGCTATGCATGGAATGAACATGAAAAGCGTTTGAAGTGAGAATATAAAGTTAATATCCCGTCTCAGGATAAAGTGAAAATAATAGATGTTATTGATAAAAGAATAGAGTTCGAAAAAGTCGAATTCAGAGGTAAGTAATTTTGCTTCTCGTGTTTATACGCAAGCGATTGCTACAGGGCAGGGGCATGGGATTATGTATTCTGACTAAGCTATCAAAGTTGTGAATTTAAAAATAATGATTTTATAGTAAACATTCTGATCATTTAATAAGTGCTAATATTACCTGCATATGTATCTTAAAAGTCATTGTATTTTAGAGATAGTTAAGTAAAAGGTTATTTACTTTTTATATATCATGTTTTTATGAAAAACAAAAACACATACAAAATATGTATGTGTTTTGATCGTGTGTATTAAATGGTTTTCTATTTAACTAATTTTAAAGATACATTAATTAACAGCCATATGAATTGTACAATAATGGTATTACTAATAATCCAATAAGTAGCCAGAAAAATGAGTACACTTCTTTGTTATTAGCGTCGGATAATCCGTTGGACCAAGAATATAGTGACAATCCCAATATCACTAGAAGCCAAAATAAAGTTGCTACCGACCACAATATCCAAGAAAGTTTCATAATAATCCTCCATTTGCACTTATAAGTTCAATTATTGTTTTTTGTTGCTACTTACATCTTGTGTTTGATCGATATCATTTTTAAGCGCAGCTTCTTCATTTTCTAGATCATTATTCTTAGACATCTCATTTTGTTCAAAAGCATAAGTTTTCTTTTGATCTGAGACGTTCTCAAGCATCTTAGTTAAATTAAAACCAGTCATTTGGTTTAAACCTTCTTCAGCGTTAGCCATTTGAGTAATAATACCGTTTGATAAAGAATTAACACCATCACCGTTTCCACCATCAAGAATACGGATATTCTCAACGTTAGATAATGGTTCAGCAATTGCTCTAGCAAACTCAGGCATTGTTTTAATCATCAATTCAGCTAACATAACGTCTTTATTTTCCGCAAGCGCATTTGCTCTTTCTCTTAAGCCATCTGCTTTTGCTTTTTCTTGTTCTCTAATAACTTCAGCTTCAGCTTTACCTTCCTTGATACGTGATTCGTAAGATGCTTCGGATTGTTTAATCATAATTGCTGCATCTGTTTCGGATTGTTGGCGGCGTACGTCATCTTTTTGACGTTGAATATGAACGTCATTCTCACGCTCCATTTGGATTAAGTGTAATTCGTTTTCTTTCTCAGTACGTTCAACATGCAATTGTTTTTCTTTAATTTCTAAAGCTCTAGATTCTTTCTCTAATTGACCAGAAGCTTCGGCTTGCGCTTTATTTGTTTCACTCAAGATTGATTGTTCTTTTAAATCTTTCTCTCTACGAGAATCAGCTACGTTCATTTGGCGAGAAATCTTTTCCTTCTCAGTTAATTCCGTATTTTCTGCTATTTTCATTTCAGTTTCTCGTGAAGCATCACTTTCAGCAATATCTGCCTTTTTCTTAATCTTAGCAATCTCAGGTTTACCTAAGTTTTCTAAGTAGCCTTCGTTGTCACTAATGTCAGATAGTCCTAATGAAGTAATACTAAAGCCCATATTGTTGAGTTGCCCTTGAGCAACCTCGGTTACTTTATTATTGAATGCTTCTCTGTCTGAGTTGATTTCTTCAACTGTCATTTTAGATAAGATAGCTCGTAAATTTGTATTCAAAACTTGCGATATTTCATCAGATACTTCATCTTTTGACTTGCCTAAGAATTGTTCAGCATATTTAACAATACCTTGTAATTGATCGGCAACTTTAACTGTAGCCACCGCCTCAGCTTCGATGCCAACACCAACTTTAGTCCAAACAACAGGTGTTTTGATTTCTAACTGAAATGATTTTAGTGAAACTCGCGTTGATGATTGGAACATTTTCATTCTATAACCACCACCACGTACTACTCTCATGTGACGTCCTTCATCATCTTGATAAACATTTGACTCAGATTTTGGATCGCCGATGTTAGGTCCTGTAATGATTAAAGCTTCATTTGATGGAACTGTCTTAAATCTTGCTTTCATGTATAGGTACCAAATTAGACCTCCAAATACTACAAGTCCAATTATGGTAGCAATTGTAATTAATATAAATATATTCATATGGGTATTCTCCTAATTCTTTTTGAATTTAATAAACGTTACACATCTTTTAACGAATTTCGATATGATTTATCTTGTTTTTATTGATTTTGGAGTGACTTCGTTATTGTTAATGAACTACATTTTTGTTTTTTGAATAAATTAAATTTATGATTAACCATATGAGTTGCATTACGAAAGGTAGCAAGAAAAAAACAGCTAATATTGCTATGTTAATCCATTTAAGTTCAATTGTTTGAATAGCACCAGTAGCATCGACTTCTCTGAACCAAACCATAAATGATAGGATTAAAAACGCTGAAAATTCGAGTACGCTGATAATCCACAAAAAAATCCATGAAAATTTCATATTATCATCCTTTTATTATTAAATATTTCATTACATAACTAAGAAGCAAGCGCATCAAAATACATAAGGTTAGAATTAAATAAAACGTATAGTGAAAATTTAATAATTGGCTAGTTAGAATCAGTTTCTTTTTCAGTATTGAAAAACATATCGTAAATAAATGAAATAACGCCAAGTATAAAGCCAAGAACAATTAATCCATTTAAATTTTGACTATCGTATATATTAACCCAATCCAGATGACCTAACTTATTCCAATATTTATTAAGACTTAGATTAGGATTTATATAATTTAATAAAGTCGCTAATATAAAAGTGAACATAACAATGAAAATGAAATCTTTTATTGCGTCTAAAAATCTATGCTTCATACTTCATACCTCGTTTTTATACATATTTAGTATTTTTTATTCCATTTTTTTAGAACAGCTGACATCAAAGCACTTAGAAAAGTAATTAAAATTCATACACTCATGATAATTGAACTCGTACCACTGACAGTAAAGCCCATTTCGAAATTACCATTAGCGTCTGCATTTAAATAAAAATTCAAAATTACAATGATTATTGCTCCTATAAAAGCAATAATACCCAGTAAATCAAAAGCTAATTTAGTATAAGGATATTGAATGTTTTTAGTTAACATATATATATTCCTTTCTTCTCATAAAATATCGTTTATTTATTGCTGTTTTTGTTTAAAAATACAACAAAATAACACATGCTTATAATCAGCCATGTGGCGATTATTGGGATACATAAAGTAATCATTTAAAGTGTCCCTTTATAAAACAACTTATTTTGATACTTTTCTACTTAATTGAAAAAAAATCGACTATGTGATGGATGGCAAAACCTACAATGGCAGCTAGGATGATGAGAATAAATATACTCATTTACAACATTTGAGAAACGAGGTTCTAAGTTAAAAGTGTAATAATGATAAAGATGACTAACATTAAAGAAGCAATGCTTCCTATGATTGTTTTCGATATAAGATTCCCAATTAAGTAAGAAGTGAATGTCAAAAGAGCCGTAACAAAAGCTGCATTCTTTAATATAGAATCTCCGTTGTTTGAATCTAAGACAAATCGAAGTATAAACAATACAATAGTTAAACAACCTAAAATGTTACCGACCATAGCGAGTTTCTTTATCTTTTCCATTTTCGCTTTTTCCTCAGTCATTAGTTTACCTCCTTAAGACTTAATTGAGTTGTATTAGTTTAAATTATCATTACTATTATCTGGTTTCAGAAAAATAAAACAGTTATAGATGGAAATCCCTCAAGAAACACTTAAAATCCTCAGAAGAATATAATCTTTATTCGAAAACAATTTAGGTATATAAACAACCAGAGTGATAACGAAAATAATATTACTCGCAATTGTTATTAATTTAGTTTTTCTCATAGTAAGATTTGCCTTTCTTTTTAAGTTTGCTATCCAAAAACATTATTATAAATATGAAAATGATATAACAGACAATAAACGCAATATTCAAATCTTTATCTAATTGCCAATACATAAGGGCAAACATTGTAATTGATAGAATTAGTTTTATAGAAAATATAAACCATTTCATATTCAAACTATCCTTAGTTTTTTATTTGTTGTTCGTTTTATTCCACTTTTTAGAGGAAACGATATCATTGAAAGTGTCTATTGTTATAAATCATAAAACAAATGTTAATGATCATCCTGAAGTAATTCTATCTGTGATAATAGTAAAATACCGTAAACTAAAGTGTGGAAGTATGTTCTCAATTTCACATAATCTTCTTGTTAGTGTTTTCCATAAATCGAATTTTCAATATGTAAACTTTTAAATTCTCATACTAATTAATATTAACAAAATTAATATTTCAATGAAATACTAATTTTATAGGAATGGTAATTTTTATTTTTAAAAATATATTTTTTAGGGAGTATTGTTAGGAAAAATATAAAATGAATATTAGTAATCAAATTAACTTTGTTATTAGCATCTTTTAGTAATGGAGAATAAGAAGATAATGAATACGAACAAGAATCCAAAGCAACGGAAACTCTCAAAAAGTGTTTTTTTTTAGTCAAAAAGTGACAAAATGATCGACAAAGATGATGAAAATTTCAAACAGTTTATAGAGAATAATAAATTACCAAGGGTATATGAAAAGGGTAGTTAAGGAGTAAGTAATTATGTAATTTCTTTGAGGGACTTAATGAATAAGATTAACGAAAAAGTAGATGAATCAATGGGTGATTCTAATACAGGTAAGAAGAAAATTAAGAGTGCTGGTAAAAACAAAAGAGATCAATGCTAAATATAAAGAGCGAGTTAATGGTAAACAGGAAGTAGAAGTAAAAGATTTCTTAGATAAAAATGAAATACTAATGCTTTTAAATAAAGATTAAGGGAGTGTTGTAACTATGATACTTGAAGGCGCTATGTTGCAAGTTAAAAAAGATTTCGAAAATGATTTTGAACAGTCTTTTAAAGAAGCTTCAAAAATTATTCGTTGAATGGATGGTTATATAAGTCATACTTTGAATAGATGCTATGAGAAGAAGGGTAAATATTTATTATTACTTTGATAGGTGTAACTATAACTTGTAATTATTCAACAGAAAGCGTTTGGTTTATTTTTTAATACAAAAAACTATTATCAATTAAGGGATAGCCTTTTACTTGTTTATTTTAACTTACTGAAAGCCTATATGTTTACCAGATTCTCTGATGGTGTCGCCTATCTCTCAGGCGTCTAATTGGCGTAGAGAGGAGGTGTATAAAGTGACGCTTATTTTCGTTCACATCCTAGCGCCAGTCATCAGTGGCTGTGCCATAGCGTATTTTACTTATTGGCTAAGTAAGCGCAGTAAAAAATAGGTGACATTAAGCCACACCAACAAAAATCCCCTCACTATTGCGAGTAGTGAGGGGATTGGTGTATAAGTGAATACTTATTTTCGTTACACATATTTTACCATGATAGGATAGGGAATGTAAAATGAATCAATAAACTAAGAACCACTAGACAAAAATTCAAATATTTGAAAAATCAAAGTTCCTAGCCCAACGATACATGTGACAATTTTAACTATTTGGGCGCCATCTCATTTAATCGTTTATGGATACTTATTCCTCGTGAATGAAATCTAATTCTTAATGCAAATAAACGCGCCGCTTATGGTCACAACTCATATTTTTAAGTAATTAAGATGTTTGGGATTTATTAAGCGATAAGTACAAACTCATGCTTAAAAATATCAAAATAAGTGAAAGTAGTAATAAAGTGATAGTACCTGTTAATATGTTTAAAATGCCTCCTATGAGAACAATACTTATAGGAGATACTGATGATAAAAGAGATGCTCTTATAGCAAAAAATTGCCTTTGTATATCAGGCGACAATTTTAATTGAAAATAAGAATTATTGCCAATTCGTAACATAGATAATGATAGCCCTATGATTAAACTCCCAATACCTCCGATTAACAAATTAGGAGAAATAGCGATAACTATTAAACCCAATGCACAAAATATAAAGGGTAGAATGATTGAAGCTTTTAAATAAGAGACTGATGACTTTATAGTTAAACTTAGAGCACTCATTAAAAACAAACCTATACTAAACATCACTTCAAAATATGCTAAATAAGAAGAACTAGCATTATTATCTACTACTATATAAGATGGAAAAATTATATTTAATAAGGGTATTAGCATTAAATTTAAAAGCATAAAATGAACCAATATATATGAGATGACTTTATTTTTAATCAGCCATTGAAAATTAATTTGATCAGACTTTGTATTTATCATAGCTACTTTATCTGAGTTCAAAAATGCTATGTTCCCCTTACATAAGTAAAGACAAATTAAGAAAATAAGGGATATTAAAGTCAATAAAAGTTCTACTTTGTTTTTACTAAAACTTAATAATAATGAACCAATAACAGGGCTAATGAAAAGGGCACAGTTATCAATTATAGATACTAAAGAATTATGTTTTATGGACTCTTTAGTATCTATATATTCACCAATTTTTCCATAAACTATAGGTGACATAAAATTATCAAATAGTGCTGAAATACCTAATGGAAGGGTCCATAGCCACCAGTAAGTGTCATAATAAATTAATGTCGCTAATAATAAAATTGTTATGAACTTAAAAATAAAAGTAATATTTAGAATTGTTGTAGTTTTTAATTTTTCATCTAATTTATTTAGTAAAAAACCAGAGAAAAAAGTGAATATAGTTTCAATTAATATGATTATAGTAATTATAAAAGATTGTTTTAACGACAACCATAGAAAAAACAAAACTATAAATTGGAATATTCTATTGGCAAAACTTAATAGAGTATAATTTATCAATAAGTTAGTAAACCCTTTACTGATTTTCAACATGCAATCACCTTATTGTAAAAAATAAAATCCTTTAAAATATAAAAAATTAATTATATTATAGCATATAAAGGCGCGAACAATATGAGTAATGAAGCAGGAGCTAAAATTTTGTTAGATGTTTCAGATGTAGAAGAAAGTTACGAAAACCATGTTCATAGACAAGGTTGTGTAGCATAATCAAAATTATCATAGTTAGCCCCAACATAGTGGATTTCTTTATATAAAATTCAATTTGTTGAGGGCTGATTTTTTTAGGGGGGTATAAATTTTATGAATATAAAAGTTCCTGATTTTTTAACTATAGATAATAATCCAGTTACCGGTTTGCGAGTGTTAAACTCATTGGAAAATAAATATATAAAAAGTGATATTTTAAAAAGCAATTTAATTTTGGATATATTGAAAAATTGTGCAGATTGGATTGATGAGCAAAGACTATTTGATGAAATGAGTAAATCTTTTGATTTAGAAAAAGAGTATTTTGAAAATTTATTGAATAAAATGATTGAAAATGGATTATTAGTTAGTAATGAGTATAAAAGATATAAGGATATAGAAAGTAATTCTACACATTGGATAAAATATAATTGGAATGATGCTTTAAAATTCCATATTCATACTAATAATTTACATAAAAATGATTATAGTAGTAAGCAGGGTTATATAGATGATTTAGAAGCAATGAAAAGCAAAATGAAAGAAGATAAAAATCCAAGTAATTATAAAGAATATGATTTTATTCAAGATATTTCATTAAATAATGAACAAAAAGCAAATCATAAAAATCTAGATAATACATTTAGAGATTTTGTAGGAATTGATAAATATAAATCAGAGATAAGTTTTTCTGATTTTTCCAAATTACTTTACCTGTCTTTTGGTCAAACAGGTATTAAAACAGATCCTGTAACAGGGGAGCATATAGCGAAAACTAGCCCGTCTGGCGGAGCACGGCATCCTTTAGAAACATATGTTTTTATAGAAAACATTACAGGATTGGAGAGAGGAATATATCACTATAGCATAAAGAACCATAGTCTGAAATTATTAAAGCAAGGTGAGTTTCTAAGTACAATCAAAAAAGATATTATCTGTGGAAATGAGAAATGTAAATTTAATATTAAAGCATGTTTTATACATTCTTTGATTTTTGAAAGAAGTATGCATAGATATAGAGAACCCAGATCTTATAGAGCAGTAAATTATGATATAGGTCATATTATGCAGTCTACTGCTCTAACTTGTAGTTATTTAAATATAAATAGCTATAGAGGTTATTCAATGAATGAGAGAGTTATTGAAAATTTAATAGGCTTAGATGGAATTTATGAAAGTGCTTGCACTTTTACTATTATTGGTTAGTAAGGGGCGATTATTATGATGGATAAAAAAATTAAATTAAACCCATTATGTAGAATAAAGGTGGGTGAGTATACAAGCAATAACTTAATCGTAGAACTTTTATTAGAGGGAAAAAAGAAGAACGTAAAAAGTTTTGAATTTTTGAAAATTGCTAACTTTATAAAAGAAAACAAAGAAATTAACAACTTAATAACTTTTTTAGTTAATGAATTTAAAATGTCTAATGCTGAGGCCAAATCGTTAATTGAAAAATACATAGAAAATAAAATTATAGTTTATGAAGATTACAGTATAACAAATTATGCGTCAATCGAACATTGGATTAAAAGAGGGTGGCTAGAAGCTCTGATTTTTCATTTGAAAACTAAAAATTTAAATTATATGGATGATAATCAAAAGGAAAGAGGAAAAATACTACATAAATCATTGGAAGAAAAAATAGAAAAATTTGGAATTCCTGATATTTACGAATATAAAAGTGGAAAAAAACGATTGCTCTTCCTGAAATTACACCTTTGCCAGATGTATCATTTGAAGAAACACTTCTCTTTAGACGAACTCACAGACCTTTCTATGATGAAGAAATGAGCCAACAACAACTATCTAATATACTTTATTATGCATCAATTGAAACCAATATACTTAGGCAAAGAACACAAAAGCTGATGTATAAAGATTACCAAGTTTTTGTGAATTCTTCCTTTTCCTCGTTTTTAAATTTAGATGTAACTGAAGAAATATATTCAATTTTAAAAATGACTTAAAATTGATGGAAAAAATATTGTTTATATCATCTTTTAGGAATTAAATAAAATTTCTACTTCTGTTTTAATAGTAGTTGGTGTATCTATGTTAATTGGCATCGTGTTTGGATGAATTTTAGCCAGATTCTTAGCCAAGAAAGAATTGGTGGATATTATAAAATAGAGTTCCATAGTTCTATTTATCATGATAAACTCCCTTCAGAGTATGCACTTAAAATATGAAAAATTTGGGAGAAGCTTTTTAGATTAGAAAATATAAATAAGCCGTTATACAGTGATAGATATATCATGAACAAAAGAAGTAGGTTAAAGTTGGAAAACAAAAATAAGAAGACACTTCTAGAAGAACTAAATGAAGGTGATTTAGCTGATTATTATTATTGGAAACATATTGATCCTCTACAGAAAGCTAAAGAGTGGAACGGCCCATACATCGAAGAAGAATATTTTACGTTTAGTGAATTCGAAAAGAAATATAGAGAAAGTAAATATCTTTATAAAAATACATTATCAACTTTAGCAATAAAATATGAAAATGATTTTTTAGGTGTTGTCACATCATATTGGAAAGATAAGAAATCCAGATGGTTAGAATGTGGTATTGTTATATATAAAAATAATAAATGGGAAAAGGGATTAGGTTCTCAAGTATTCAAAGAATGGATTAATTATCTATTTAAAGAAACTGATGCTAATAGAATAGGTATTTCAACATGGTCTGGCAATATTAGAATGATGAAAGTAGCAAGTAAAGTGGGCATGGTAGAAGAGGCATGGATACGTGAAGGGCGCGTAGTTGAAGGCGAATTCTATGATGCCATACAGATGGGCATTTTAAGAGAAGAGTGGCAAAATGTTAATTATTATTCTCACTAAAATAATTAATATTCCAAGTACAAGTATATGTAATATAAGAGACTTCCTTTTTGAAAGGAGATCTCTTAATTATTTCATGATCGAATTTTGTCATACTAGCAAAGCTTATCGATACTTGTTCTTAACTTTTCATTGAAGGCTTTAATTTCTTTTAAATGAAATTATCGTACTGTTTTTCTACTAATTATTTGGTATATAGTTCTTGAGAAATATTTGTTGAAAAATGCTTTGTTCACTTACCTGTGTCCTTTTGATAGTTAAACCTTTTTTAATTTAAATTTTCCTTTAATATATTAAGGTTCTAATTGCATCATTGCACCAAAATATTGCTGACATGTAGTGAAAGTTATAAAAGCAATCAATTCGCTAATCTCTTTTTTTGTTAAGGTCTCTTTCAATATTCTTATAACATAATCAGGAATATCAGTTCCTAATGCTAAGTAAACTTCTACAAAACCTATACAAACAGCAGATTTTTCATCACCTAATTGATGACTTGGTTTTCCTTTTGCTTTGCAATACATACACCCGTTCTTTTGCGCCAACATTCTTCGCATCTCTTCTTTTAATTCTTTAGATAGTGAGTGATCTCTTTCTAATGATTCACTAAGGTTGTTCCAATTGTTCATTATCTCAATGTTATATCCCAGTAATTTTTGAAACGGCGTTTTGCCATTATTAGATAATTGAATTATCGTCATATATACTCCTCCTTCTTTTAATTTATTTTAGAATATTACTTTAGTGAATTGAATGAGATATATTAGGTATAATGTAAATATAGTTTCTTAATGTAAGGAGAATTTCTAAATGGACTTAACAGACAGAAAAATTATAGAAACACTAAAAAGAGATAGTAAAGTTTCACTAAGTTATATAAGTGATAGTGTTAATCTTTCTACGCCTTCTGTACGAGAAAGAATTAATAAAATGAAAGATATAGGCATTATTAAAAAATACACAATTGATATTGATTATAAAACGTTGGGTTATGATATCGATGTACTTATAGATATTGTTATAAAAAACAATCTATATAGAGATTTTAAAGTATTTATAGCAAAACAAGATAATGTGGAATTTTGCTATAGAGTCTCTGGAGATAGTTGTTTTATTTTTAAAGTGCGTTTTAAAAATATGATGGGTGTAGAACAATTCATTGATAATTTACAAAGTTATGGACACACAAAATCACATTTCATATTTTCAAAAACTGTATAATTACAATTCTAAAAGAGCATGCAGAAACCAGCGGTTTCTGCATGCTCTTTATTATAGATTAAGGGTTAGATTTAATAATCTTGTTCGTTCATTTTATCAAAAATATATTTGGAGTAATTTACCGTGATGTTTTATTAGTTAAGTAAATATAATTGTTGGAATTACGATAATAATCATAATAAAAGCAGCTATGATACTAAGATTTATTTTTTTAGAAAAATAATAGTAAAAAGTAGGGATTAAAATGATATTAAGAACTGATAATGTAATTGATACCGTGGAAGTAGTAAAATCAAGTTCCGTATTTAATAAAATTCCTAAGAATTTAGATATAGTTAATTCTAATAAAACACTAAATAATAAATCATTATTATTTTTATGAGTTTTTTTAGAGAAAAAGAAATGAGCTATCTTTATTAAAAATAGAATAAAAGCAAATATAACTATGCTATAAAGAAGAATGAAAAGAACTGTAAAAATATACATTTGCAACTCATTCAATCCTATAGATTGACTTAATTTATTAATTTGCTGTTTATCATTGCCTTCATAAGAAACTAAGAAAAAGAAAAAAATAGAAATTAAAAAATAAGGTAAAAAAAGAAAAAAATACAACAAAGAATTATTGGAAAATTTATTCATAAGATTACCTCCTATGCAATTTACTTAATAAGAACTGTATTCCATTCTATTATACAATACAACTTATTATTTTTAAAAATTAAATACCTAAACCTGTGTTTGATTTTCATAATTTCACCAACTCATTTCAATTTAATTTCTAAATTTTCACATCACTAATTGGAGTCAGCCCATTAATTTTTAATGCTTTTATTACATATAATCGGCAAATCTATCTCTAAAACGCATATGCAAAATGGACCCTAAGCTAAAGATTAGAAGACAAAGGAAGATATTATACAGTGCCAGTTCCCAATGCGTAATAAAATACCATTCGTGGTGTAATATAGCTGCCCTATATCCTCCAGCTAGAAAGTATATCGGATTAAATTGCATGACTGTTCCAATTATTTGATTATTTGGTAAATAGAGTATAGAAGAGACGAAAAATATCATTCTCATTAAAGTTTGTAGAATTAAATGTATGTCTCTAATTAACATACTTAATGTTGAAGCTAATAACGCTATAGCATTGGTTAAAACTAACGCATAAAACAAGTATATAAATAATTGTAAAGTATATATAGAAGGCTTGTATCCTCCAATGAAACAAACACCCATAATAATTACTAGTAGAAAAATATGACCGTAGAATTTACTAAAAACGACATAACTAGGAATAATAGAAAGTGGGAAATTCATTTTAGCTACTTGATTAAATTTAGAAGTAATAGACTTACTACCTTCTAGAACACCTTCATTTACGAAAAACCACATACTGATCCCAACAATGAGCCAATATATAAATGGAACGCCCTCCATAACCTTATTGCTTCTTAGAGCTAAACCAAATACAAACCAAAAAACAGCAATTTGCATAGTAGGATTAATTAATTCCCACGCCATTCCTAGATAATTCTTTTTGTTAGAAATTCTTAATTGAAATTCCGCTAATCTTCTTATTAAATATAAATTTTTTAGTTGTTCTTTTAATACAAACCATATTGAATTCATTTGAACATATCACTCTTTCTAAATGTAACGATACTTTTGCAAAAAACCAAATACATATCATATTCATATTTTATTATTATATAATTTGTTAACATTGCTAAACTTTACAATAACTAAATAACAGACACAACTTTTTATTCAGATAAAACAAAGTTATTTTTAAAATGACTAGTCTAATTCAGTCAGCCACTGCCAATATAAAAAAAGGCTGACACATGTGATATGTCCCAACCTTATTGTATTCTTATATAGAATTTCATCTTAATGACAATTTCTCTGGTATCTAGAAAGTATATGTATTAAACAATCAATTTTTACTTGTTCTTTGTGCACCCTTAACAAACTCCTAAATCTTTCGCATAATTCTTTTATGAGAAAGATGCGCCTAACAATGCAAAGCCTATATACACTACAAGATATGCAATTGTCCAAATAATAGCTGATTTTTTTGAAAAACGATTTGTAGCGAATAATATAACGCCAAATACATATGCACCAATAAATGTTTGTAAATTAAATGCACTTAATACTTTGTTTCCTTTATCAAAAATATTAAGACTTGTAATAGAATAATCTGTTGGTGATAAGCCAGCGATCCACTGAATCAGTATGACGATTAAAGCAATAATTCCGGTAATCAATGTATAACTTAAAGTAGCAGAGAAAATTGATTTTCCACTTGCATCAGATTTCATGATCATGGAAATCAGTAAAAAGATGACAAATGTAATACCAATACTAACAATAGCACCGAATATGCCAGCAATTGCACCACCGATTTGTCCGAACATTTTAGCTTGTTCTAATTCCGCTCCTGTCATACCTGCATCTTTATACAGTTCGTTATAGTCAATTGCAAGCGACCCAATAACAGCTGATAATGTCATTACTACTATTGCGAGAATTAATTTTAAAACCCATTTAGGCTTATTACGTAGTTCTGAAAAGTGTGAAACTAAGGGTAATTTTGATGTTTCCATATGAATTTTTCCTCCTGTATGTATAATGACCAAAGCATAACACTACACATAAAATATTAAAATAGTTTTATAGAAATTAAAAAAATAATAAGTATTTATAACACTTAAAGATATATAGAGTAAATAATAAGTATTTATGACATTCAAATAGTAATAATCATTCAAAAATATGTTATTAGATATATTTTTAATTGCGTGGCTATGGTAGTCTTGTAAAGTGAATAAATACAAGGAGTGTTTATCAATTGAAGAAAAAGTGGATGTGGCTTATAGGGATAGTCGCGATAATTGGATTAGTCGTCGTGGCATTGGTTTTGAAACAGACCAACAGTAG
Organism: Staphylococcus caseorum; assembly: GCF_049943195.1. Classification (NCBI taxonomy): domain Bacteria; kingdom Bacillati; phylum Bacillota; class Bacilli; order Caryophanales; family Staphylococcaceae; genus Staphylococcus; species Staphylococcus caseorum. The sequence continues at coordinate 2,176,643 of NZ_JBNFUA010000001.1, read as the reverse complement.
TTCGGCGGAGAAAGATGGTTATGATACATATACAGTGGAGAAAGAAAGTCCACTCAATTTAGAGGGAAAAGCATCACCCAATTCAGTTAAAACATATAACAACAACAGTCAATTAGGGGCATATATCAGTACACAAGTTGATGATGGTCAATCAGTTAAACAAGGAGACCCGTTAATTAACTACGATATTAATAATAGTAAGCGTGAACAATTAGCAGATAAAGTAGATGAAGCGCAAAATGCTGTGAATAAAGATTATCAAAATATTAATCAAAGTCCTAACAACAATGATTTGCAAAAACAATTATCACAAGATCAAAATGCATTAAGTGAAGCACAACTACAACTGAATTCGCATGATAAACAAGTCAATAACAGTATCTATGCAGATTTTGATGGAAAAGTGGATATTAAAAATGAAGATAATGTAACAGATGGTGAAAAGATTCTTCAATTAGTATCCAATGAACCACAGATTAAGACGACAGTTTCTGAATTTGACCTGAATAAAATCAAAGAAGGCAATAAAGTAGATGTGAAAGTGACAAGCACGGGTGAAACGGGCGAAGGTAAAATCCAAAAAATTTCAGAATTACCTAAGAGTTATGAAGAAAATTTAAATGAATCTGCTGCTGGTGGTGCTTCGGCTGTATCGGGTAGTGAGGATGGAGGTGACACGCCGCAAGCCTCGAACCCAGTTGAAGGTGATCCTAGTGGTGGAAATGATTCAGAATCATCCCAATATACCGTAGTTATTGACGATATAGATATCCCAGTGCGTGCGGGTTATTCTATGGAAGTGAAAGCACCGTTAGATTCTATTAAATTGCCTAAATCTGTCCTTACAAAAGATAATAATGTTTTTGTGGTAAGTGAGGAAGGAAAAGTTAAAAAACGAGATATTAAAACAGACGAAATCAACGGTGAAATTTTCGTGAAAGAGGGTCTGAAAAAAGGAGATAAACTCATTAAAAACCCTAAAAAAACAATGAATGATGGAGATAAAGTTGAGGTGTCATCATGATAGAACTGGTAGATATCAATCGATATTTCAAAAATGGCGATGAACAAAACCATATTTTGAAAGACATTAATATCAACATCAATGAAGGTGAATTCATTGCGATTATGGGTCCTTCAGGTTCTGGTAAAAGTACGTTAATTAACATTTTAGGATTTATTGATCGTGGTTATGAAGGTGATTACCTTTTTAATCGTAAAAATTATCAAGAAAGTTCAGATAACCAACTTGCAGATATCAGAAATAAAACAGTTGGCTTTGTCTTTCAAAACTTTAAATTAATTCAAAATAATACAATTTTAGAAAATGTCAGCATTCCGCTCGTTTATGCAGGGTTAGGCACTCAAGCGCGTAAATCACGTGTAACACGCACGTTACATGATGTAGGTTTGTTTGATAAAGAAAATTTAGTGCCCAACAAATTGTCGGGTGGGCAACAACAACGTGTTGCCATCGCACGTGCTATTATCAATCAACCCAAGTTTATTATTGCTGATGAGCCTACGGGGGCACTTGATTCGAAAACGTCTAAAGATATTATTGAATTATTTATAAAATTGAATAAAGAACATAATACGACGATGATATTAGTCACGCATGATCGCAAAGTTGCAGATCAAGCAGATCGTATTATTCATATTCTTGATGGTCGTGTTCAACGAGAAGAGGTGGTTGGATGAAGAATTTGTCTAATATTATCGCCATTTCATTCAAATCTATTTTAAAAATAAGCGACGTAATATTTTTACGATGATTGGTATTATTATTGGTATTGCAGCTGTTATTACAATTATGTCTTTAGGAAACGGTTTTAAAAAAACGGCTTCTGAAGAATTTGAAGATACGGGTGCTGGAAAAAATTCTGCAAATATTAATTTCATGAGCAATGATATGGAAGGCGCGAAAAAGAACCCTTTCAGCCAGCAAGACTTGAGTATTATAAAACAAGTTGACGGCGTGGCAGATGCCGAAATTAAAGAAACAGATGACCAAGGTTTTTCTGCAAAAATGACTAATGCGCAGAAAAAAGGCGATATCAGTATTGTGAAAAAAGAAGCTATGGATAGTCCTGAAAAAGGACAAGGCTTTGATGAAGATGATAATGAATTACGGAAGAAAGTCGTAACAGTTGCTGATAAAATTGCCAAAGATGTTTTTAATAAAGATGCCATTGGTAAAACATTATATATTGATGATCAAGGTTTTGAAGTCGTGGGTATTGCCAATGACACGATGAATCCATCAGCTGTGAATATGCCTTCAAAAACATTTGAGCAATATATGAGTGGTTTAAGTCAAGATTTTCCGTCATTAAAACTTTCATTGGAAGACGGAGCTGATAAAAAAGATACAGCAAATAAGGTCGTAGATGAATTAAATAAAAAAGGTTCTGGCATCAGTGACGGAAGCTATAGTTACAATGACACTGAAGAAATGATGAAAGGTATCAATCAAGTCTTTGATGCGATTACTTACTTTGTGGCAGCAGTCGCGGGTATCTCATTGTTTATTGCTGGAATTGGCGTAATGAATGTGATGTACATTTCTGTTTCAGAACGTACAGAGGAAATTGCGATTCGACGCGCATTTGGTGCGAAGTCCCGAGATATCGAAATACAATTCTTAGTGGAAAGTGTCGTGCTTTGTGTGATTGGTGGCATCATCGGTCTGATTATAGGTATCTTAATAGCGTCAGGCGTCCATGCGTTAACGCCTGACTACATTAAGAGTGTTGTCAGTCTAGGTTCCGTTTTAACAGCAGTTGGTGTATCTATGTTAATCGGCATCGTATTCGGTTGGATTCCAGCCAGATCCGCAGCTAAGAAAGAATTGATTGATATTATAAAATAGAGTTCGACAGTTCTATTCACATGATAAACGCCCTTCAAATTGACACTTAAAATGTGAAAGCTTTGAAGGGTGTTTTTTAGTTTAGAACATATAAATAAGCCGTAATTAAGTGATAGATATTGGTGTTGCGATTTTGAACATATTAAAAATAGTTTAAGTTAACTTTTCATGTAAGCTATTTTTGATATCAGCCTTATAAATCAATCTTAGTGCGATAACCATTAAAATTAATGCGATAATTCTTTTAGCATCAAAGTGAATGACCATGCCTTCAAATAAACCAAAATGGTCGATGATCATACCCATGGTTAGTTGTACGATAACAGCAGAAATATTTGTTGCTATAACGCCTATTTTGGGAATTGCTACAATTGTTAAAAATAGATAACCGACACCAAACCAAACAGCACTCAATTGCCATTTAGGGGCACTAAAGAAATCTAAGAAGTTACCTTCTCCAAAAAACAAAGTAATAATGAATAAAATCATACCACCTGTTATAAATGTTAAAAATGCACTTTCTAACGTTCCTGCTTTTTTGCTAAAAGCCCCGTTTACTGATGATTGTGTACTTAAAGTGATACCAGCTATTAAAGCTATGACTACTAAAGCTACTTGCATTTTATACTCCTCCTAATAAATAAGTGTTAATGCAACTATCATTAGTATAATTGCCACTACTTTTTCAATTCTTAATGGTTGTTTTTCACTGCCTAGTATGCCGTAATGTTCTATTAATGCACTCATAATCATTTGGCCAACCACAACGCTTCCCATTGCTAGGCCAACACCTATCATAGGAATGATGAAGACTAAAACAGTTAAGTAAATAACACCTAATATGCCGCCAGTTAATTGCCATTTAGGTGCTTTAATTGCGTAAGATAGTTTGCCTTTGCCTAAAAACAATAATGCAATGCCTAATATGATTGTTCCTATGGCAAAATTGTATAAACTACTTTCTAATTCTCCAATAGAATCACCTAATACTGCATACATGGCACCTTCGATACTCAAAAATATACCTGCTACTATAGCAAGGATATAAAATATAAATTTATTCATGATTTACCTCTTTTCCTCATTTCGCGAATTGTCGAATTATAATCAATAAAAAAAGACCTTTAAAGATCTTCTTTTATTAGATTGGCTAATTCATTAATACTTTCTTCGTTTCTTCTATAATAAGTCCATTGACCATGTCTTTCAGATTCTAATAGCCCTACTTGCTGCATCATTTTTAAATAATGTGAGACAGTAGAGGGGGACATATTGGCTTTCTCTTGTATATCTCCTACACATACGCCACCTTTTTCTTTTAAATATTCACCTGTATAAATATGTCCAAAATGATCACTAGGATGTTTCAGCCAAACTAAGATATCAACACGGGCATAGTTACTTAATACTTTAAAAGTTTCAACTAAATTTTTCATAACACATATACTATTCGAGAATATTCGAAATGTCAATGCACAAATACTTTTCAATATAATAACAACAAAATTTTGAATGTTATTATCACTAAAATGACTAATAGTCTAAGCATATATATTAAAAGAGACTTCCTTTCAAAAAAGGAGTCTCTTAATTGTTTCATTATCAAATTTACTTTTAATAACAAAGCATACGGATAGTTATTGTTAGCTATCTAAATAGCTTTTAACTTTTCATTAAAGTTTTTTATTTTTTCAGCTCTTAAATTTGTATAATATTCTATATCTTCTTCTCTAGTTTCTAAAGGGAATATGTTATAAATATCTTGATAAAATTCAATACTTGATTTATTACGTTGGCCTTCTAAAGATATTCTTGTACTATCAGGTTTAGTTGTTGATAATTCATAATTAGGTATCACACTATGATACACGTTTACTATTTTGCCATCTTTTATTAAATCTGATGTATTTATAAATTTAACCTCTATATGATGTTGATGTGATAATTCTCTAGTTAACATTGCTAGCATCACGTCACAAAACATGATGGTCATGACGCCTTTATTTTCAAATGTAGAGGTTACTTCTAGTTTTTCAATACAAAATTTTTCGGTTTCCCCAAAATGCTTGAACCTGGACTCGAATTCCTCATTTTCTTCACCATCACATCTACTAATCACACTTGTTGCAATGTAATCAAATGAAGTATTTTTTAAATAATAATAAGAACTTCCATAATCGATTAATCTATTGTATGTGAAGGCATTTGTTTCTTCATATTTATTTTTACAAATTATATTAAATGGATTGGTAATACTATCCTTTACAATCATACATTACGCTCCTTATAAATTTTTTGCTTATATAATAGATAGTCTTCACAACATCTATTATTAAACGTTGATTTAAAAACATAGAAAAACACCCCACATTAAAATGTGAAGTGCTAAAGCCGATATTTTTTGAATAGAAATAATATTTCAACGAAATAAAAATCGCTTCTTTTTAATATAATTCTGATATTTTATATTCAATATCCAACTATATCAAAGTTCAACATTTAAAGAAACATAATTGATTCATTCGAATTTAATTATGAGTAGATTAAAATATTTTTAATGAAATAAAGTCTTCTCGTATCGACATTTTCTCCGACTTTGTTGGCGATTTTTTATGTGTATTTTCTACTTGTACCGCCTCAGCTTGTAGTCTTCAACTAGTAATTCTCCTGCAAGAGTCGGTCAGACTACTGCTACTTCTTTATAAAAAATGGCTTACTCGTTTAAACAACTTTGAGTTTAATAAAACAATTGAAATAATAATAAAAATATAATTTTAATTAAAAGTATTTATAATATTTATAAAAATGGTATTCTAAAGTAAAGAGGAGGCTATTATGAAAATCATAAAATACATATCATTAATAACATTAGCCTTGTTATTAGCTGCTTGTAGCAATGGAGAATCCGAAAACAAAAGTTCTGATCAAGAAGCGAAAGCAACAGAAATTCCAAAAAAGGTCTTTTCAAGTCAAAAAAATGACGAAAAGATTAGTGAAGATGAAATGGGTTCAAGTATCAAAAAGTATTTAGACACATTTGATGCATTAGATGAAAATACTTCGGAAATTAGAGATAAAGATGAATTAAATGAAAAAGACCAGGATAAATTAAATAAACTTACTAAACTTACAAATAAAAATGATAAGAATTTTAAACAGTTTATAGAAAATAATCAGCTCCCGAAGCAATACGAAAAAGGAAGTTTAAAAGTAAGTAATTATGTAACTTCAATAAATGAATTAATGAATCAAATCAACGATAAAGTAGATGCAACAATGGATGATGCTAATACGGACCAAACAAAATTAAAAAATGTAGGCGAAATAAAAGAGATAAATGCTCAATATAAAAAGCAAGTTAATGGTAAGAAACAAAAAGAAGTAGAACAATTTCTGAACAAGCATGATATCCAAACTAAGGCTTTTGAATAAAAAGGATTGAGTTAGATTGACACAACGAAGAACAAAATATAAAGCAATTACTATTGCGTTGAATTTTGTCTGTATAGAGGTGATATTGTGAAGTGGTTTTTATTTTTAATCCAAACAATTTTGACAATTTTATTAGCTGTTTTTGCATATCAACAAATGAATCAAAATCACTTAGACACTTGGTTTTCTTTTTATCTGTTGTTTTTTATTCTCTTTTTATTTTGGAATAATCGTGATAAAAAACGTTGAATATATAATTTAGATAAGATTTGTAAGAGCTAAGTGTTCTGAAAGATGGCTTTTTCGTATTTATAGGTATTGCTGTAGTTGCTATATTTTTAAATGTTACGGGTTTGAATTTTGCGCATAATAGAGTTTGGAGTAGTTTAGGTAATTTGGAATTAATTAATATCTTTAAAGATAAAGAATTGAACGGAATGATTGTATTAGGACTTATACTAGGGTTTATTGCTTTTATTTTAGGCTTTTCTTCTTTTGAGAAGGTGAAAAAATCTAAAAAATTAAAAGACGAATAGAGAAATATACAACAGCTGAATATTGTAAAATGAGGAAAAGGAATTCGAATGAAATAATTATGTCATTTTAATTTTAAAGGAGATAAAGGTATGAAAAAATTTATTAGCTGGATTCCATATATGGCAATTATATCTATTGGAATGTGTTATACATTAGGTTTTCCTTTTGGTATCGGACCTAGCATTGCAATAGGCGCAATGATTGGTATGACTGTTGATCTCGATAAAAAGAGAAAATTAATTTAAGAATTTAGGTGTTCCATCTAAAGCACCATTTGTAGCAGGTGAGAAGCCGATATTACTTATAAATACATGATAGGCATTTTCATATATAAATTATATAATTTCATCAAGAAAGAATAAATTAAAATTGTATTTTTTGAATTGTTGATTTAGGAGGAATGAGATTATGATAGTAAAAAACTATAAGTTTGTCCAAGATAATTTTCGAGATATGATTAATAAAGTGAATGAGGATAGGAATACGATCACTATTACAACGAAAGAATATAATGCTGTCTTGATGTCAGAAGATGATTATGAGGCAATCATGGAAACATTATACCTTCAACAGAATCCTGCCAATGCGAAACGACTTGCAAGTGCTATTGAGAATTTAGAACGTGGAAAAGGTAAGATTGTAACCATTAATGAGTCATCAAATGATATCGTGTAGAGATAAAGGGACTATGAAAGGACTTGAAAGAGATAATGCAAGTTTAGTTGCTTCATGTAGGTACTATTATAAATAAAGTACCTTACTTTACAGAATAATCTCCACTTTTCATAAAACACCTCCGTATAAGTTCATTTGGAAATGAACTTATACGGAGGTGTTTTTATTATTTTCTATTGCCTCAGTTAATACGTTTTTGTAACACTCATAAGCTTATGAAAATTTTCGTTTTATGAATTAAGTCGCCCTTATATTACATGTTTTGTTCTTTTAAATTAATTAAATTATTTTTAAATAGTAGTTGCTAAAGTAACAAAAAATTATATAATTGATAATGAATATCAATATCAATTATATATGGGGAACATAGATGAAAAAATTAACAGTACCATTTTTAATAGTATTATTGCTACTGACTGCATGTAGCAATAATGATCATAATGAAAAGGCGAAAGATGAAAAAGAGTATGCTTTAGACTCTGGTAAAAAGATAAGTATACCCAAAAATCCCCAACGTATAGTTGTTGCAGCTGATACATACGCAGGAGGTATAAAGCAACTAGGCGGACATGTAGTTGGTGTGACTAAAGATATAAAGCAAAGTGATATATTAAATGAAAAATTCAAAAAGGTTAAAAAAATAAACGCTGAAAATGTAGAAGAAATAGCTGAACTAAAACCAGATCTTATTATTGCAGATACTGATGACAAAAACTTGAAGAAGTTCCAAAAAATCACAAAAACAATCCCGATGGAATATGGTAAAAGAAATTATTTAGATACTCAGCTTCAATTAGGAAAATTATTAGGAAAAGAAGAAAAAGCAAAGCAATGGGTGAATAATTGGAAGAAACAGACAGCTAAAGATGCTAATGAAATCAAAAAGCACATTGGCACTAATGCCACAGTTTCAATTTTTGATGACTTTAATAAAGAATATTATGCTTTTGGTAAAGATTGGGGTAGAGGAGGAGAAATTTTGTATCAGGCATTTAATTTAAAAATGCCAGAACCTTTAGAAAAGGTAGTGAAAAAAGATGGGTATAAAGCTTTATCATTAGAATCAATGCCTAAATACGCTGGAGATTATATTATTACAATGAGTGAGGGAAAATCCTCTCCAGAATTTGAAAAAACTAATGTTTGGAAGAATATTCCGGCAGTAAAACAAGATCATGTATTTCACGTTAAAGCTGAAAACTATTGGTATAATGACCCATACTCATTCGAAGAAAATAGAAAAATACTAAAATCCAAATTGCTAAACAACTAAATTTAATCCTTTATAGTTTATTAATTAGAATATTTGAGATAAACAATCTTGTATCCTTTCATAATGCAAAATGATTTTAGACACATCTCTGTTATTATAAAGTTTCTAACTTCAACTACTTTGAATTTGTCTCTCCAATTGGTTGGCATCTGTTGTCGCTAAATTAAAAAATATTTTTGAGGGTATTATATAAATAATAGGTATCTAAATACTTGCCACTAGGAGGTTAGTGTATATGTTTAAAAATATATTATTACCCTATGATTTTGAAAATGATTTTAGTGCAATTCCTGACCATTTAGCAAAAATGGTTGATACAGATTCAATTGTTACAGTTTATCATGTGGTTGAAGAAGCTAATTTTGCAACTAATTTAGAAAATTATATTGAACATAAGAGTGATATTATTAGAGAAACAGAAAGCGATCTTGCTCCATTTTTACATGAATTAGATGAAAAAAAGGTTCAATACAAAGTAGATATTGATTTTGGACCTGTTAAAGATACAATCTTAGACAAAATTACTTCTGGCGATACAGATAAAGGTGAATACGATTTAGTAATTATGAGTAATCATAGAGTGAGTTTGAATATTAAACACGTTTTAGGAGATGTTACGCATAAGATTGCTAAAAGGAGTTCTGTCCCAGTATTAATTGTTAAATAAAGATAAAAAGTATAGAAATTCTATTGAACTAACCATCATGTCTAATATTTTTAATATATACTGACCTGAAAAGTACTACAATCTTATAATGATATATTCCCTTCAAGGTGTCCGCTGAAAAAGTGTGGATTTTGAAGGGATTTTTAATTCATTCATATCTGCCCGCCATTATCCCGTTTGTTTATTAATTTACTATGTAAAATAAAAAATTTTTGCATAATTTTCAATAATGATGGTATATTACATGTAAGGGCTTACATTTATATAAAGGGGAGAGATTATTCAAGGGGAAAATGATAGATAAAATAGCCGGATTAAACAAAGATAGGAGTCGCAAGTATGAAAATTATTCCTTTTTCAGATTTGAAAGACATCATTAATGAAGGTGATGTGATAGCCCTAGCAGCATTATCAACGGCTAACTTACCAGCTGAGATTCTCAAAACATTAGTCGATCAATATGATGAGCATCAAACACCTAAAGCCTTCACCTTTATGTTGGCAAACGATATTAGTGATTATCGTGGTGACAGTTATGATTTAGATTCTTTTGTATCAAGGGGTATGATCAAACGATTAATCACAAGTATTATTACTGGTTCACCTAAGACAATCAATGCAATGCGCAATAATGATATTGAAGCCTATTACGTGCCTCAAGGTGTAATTACGACACATTATCGTAGTCAAACACCTGCTTCACCAGGGACAATTACTAAGATTGGGCTGAATACTAATGTCGATCCTAGATATTCTGGTGGCAAAGTAAATACACGTACGACAGAGGATTTAGTATCTTTAATTGAAATCAACGGAGAAACATATTTAAATTATGATTTTCCAGAAATTGATGTCGCATTGTTACGAGGTACATATGCCGATACAGAAGGTAATATTTATATGACGCATGAAGCACACCTTGGAGAGGGTTACAGTGTTGCAGCAGCTACACATAAGAATAAAGGTAAAGTGATTGTGCAAGTGAAATCAGTCATCCAAAGTGGGCGTTTCAATCCAAGTGATGTATTTATTCCAGGTAAACTTGTAGATTATGTTGTAGTTAATAGTAACCCAAAATATCATAGACAGGTTGTCCAAACACAATATGACCCAGCACTTTCAGGACATTATCAGATTACTGAGATGCGAGAGCCATATATAGCATTAGGTAGCCGTAAAGTGATTTTGAGACGTGCAGCTCAATTTTTACTTGAGGGAGACGTAATCAGTATTGGTTTTGGCATTAATAATGAATTGTCGAATGTTTTAGAAGAGGAGCAAGCCAATCATTTAGTTCAAACGAATATAGATACAGGCGTTTTTGGTGGATTGATTAGTAGTGGTAATTACTTTGGTATGAACTACAATCTCAGTGCGCGTATGAGACATGAGTTAACATGGGATTTTATCTATAACGGTGGTATAGATGTTGCATTTCTAAGCTTTGCTGAAGTTGACCAATATGGCAATGTTAATGTGTCTAAGTTTGGAGACAAAATGAATGGTTGTGGCGGTTTTATTGATATTAGCCAATCAGTTAAAAAAATTGTTTTTTCAGCTTCGATGGTTGTTGGGGGTCAACTAAATTTCGCTAATGGTGAAGCTCAAGTGGAAACCCAAGGTAAGTCACCCAAATTTGTAAAACAAGTGGGCAACATAGATTTTAATGTTGAAAATGCACAAAAATTAGCACAGGAAGTTTATTTTGTTACCGAACGCGCAGTATTTGAACTAACGGACAAAGGTATTAAATTAATTGAAATTGCACCTGGCTTAGATTTAGAACGAGATATTTTAGCAAATATGGAGTTTCAACCAATCATTTCTGAAGAGATTAAGGTAATACAGAGTGATATTTATCAAAACACATGGGGAGGTCTGTCTCAGGTAATTAAGTCGGAAGATCGTATTTAAATTAAGGGGGAGAAAAATATGAATTACGACTGGATTAAAACGAGAGCAGTATTTGATGAGGAAAAGCCAGCAGTTATCGATCCATTTAAAGGTACTGAATGGACTTATCAAGATTTAAATAAACGTGCAGAGAATTTAGCAAACCATTTACAAGATCAAGGTATAGAACGTGGGGACGTCGTGGGTATTTTCTCACAAAACGATGTAGCTATTCTAGATTTACTATTCGCTACATTCAAGATAGGTGCAGTATATTTACCGATGAATTGGCGTTTAAAACCACAGGAAATTGAAAGTGTAATCCAAGATTCTGATGTGAAATTAATTTTTTATTCACAAAAGCATTTATCAAGTTTAGAAGGCATTGCAGACGGACTCATTCATATGGATGTTGATTCCGAGCAATATGATGATATGGTGGATCCTAACAATCACCGTCCATTCAAAACGGTAAATGTAGAAAAAGATGATTTAGCAGCGTTAATGTACACGAGTGGTACCACAGGATTACCTAAGGGCGTTATGTTTACGTATGAAACTTTCGTCAGTAATCCAATAAACACGGCACTCACTTATAAAATAAATTCTACGTATAAGACCATTGTTTCAACACCCATGTTTCATGTATTAGGTTTTAATGATTTGACGCTACCATTGTTAATGGCAGGCGGCACATTGATTATACAACGTTACTTCAATGGTGAAGCATTGAATGATCTCATGGCACATTACAAGCCTGATTATTTAATACAGATACCAACGATGTACTATGCAATGTTAGTTGCAGAGAATTTTGACCTTAAAAACTTCGATAACATTGAATTCTTACTTCAAGGTGGGTCAGCACCGCTACCAGCTGTGCAAAAGAAATTTAACAGCATGGGCTTATCTATCATTAATGGTTACGGTTTAACGGAAGCACCACTTACAGTGGTTAACACGCCAGAAAATGGTGCTGAAAAACCTGGTAGTATTGGACAACCCGTCATGTTCGTAGATTACCGTATTTTAAATGATGAATTTGAAGATATACAAACTGGAGAAATTGGTGAATTAGCTGTAAGAGGTAATAATGTCACACCGGGTTATTGGAAGAAGCCTGAAGAAACAGCGAAAAACTTCAAAGATGGATATTTCTTAACAGGAGATTTAGCAAAAATAGATGAAGACGGTGATATCTATATTGTTGATAGACGTAAAGAAATGATTATCACTGGTGGTGAAAATGTGTTGCCTTCAGAAGTAGAAGCGGTCTTAGCAACACATCCTTTAGTAGCACAAGGTGTGGTAGTGAGCTATGAAAGTCCCAAATATGGAGAATCTGTCTCAGCAGCAGTGGTATTGACTGAAGATGATCCAGACTTTGAACAAAAACTGGACGCGCACATGAGAGAAAACATAGCTGGATATAAAATTCCGAGAATGTATTTAAAATTAACAAATATTCCGCTGAACTCAACTTCAAAACCAGATAAGTTAGAGTTACAGAAGAAGATGAATAGTAAAGCTGACAAAGCACGTCAACAAGATGATGAATTAGCTTAAATAACTTATGCTTTTATAAATATTTTAAGATAGTAACTATAAAATTTTTTGACAATCTTTGTAAGCGTTAACGTTAAAGTGGAGGTTTTAATTATGTCAACAAAAGAAGAAGTAATCAAAGCATTATATCCAGAGGATATTTTAAGTATTGCGAAAGATTTAACTGAAGGAGAAGTTAAATTATTAAAACAGCTTAATGATATGTTAGAAGAAAAGTACCGCGACTCTATTAATGAACATTGGATAAACGCGACACAGCCCGAAGACTACTTTGATGAATTAGGAAAGTTAGATTATTTCAACAATCCATTATTATATGAAGGACGTGAAGGTGAACATACGCCAAGTCAGATGTTCCAATTCTTCATGTCATATACAATAGCTAAATTTGATGTATCTTTAGCGACACTGCTAGGTGTACATCAAGGCTTAGGTCATAATTCGTTTTGGTTTGGTGGTAGTAAGGAGCAACAAGCTTATTATTTACCAAAATTACAGTCACACGAATTACGTACGTGTTTTGCTTTAACAGAACCAGAACATGGCTCTGATGTCGCAGGTGGTTTAGAAACTACTGCTAAAAGAGAAGGCGATGAGTGGATTATTAATGGTACGAAAAAATGGATCGGTGGAGCGAATGTCGCTGATGTGATACCACTGTATGCAGTGGACGTGGATACTGGAAAACCTAAAGGGTTTATTATCGAACCAGACCAAGAAGGCGTGGAAATCGATCTTATTGAAAATAAAATCGCATTACGTATTATACCGAATGCTAATATTCGTTTGAAAAATGTGGTCGTTAAAGAAGAACAAAGGCTGCAAAATATTAATAGCTTTAAAGATATTGCGAAAGTATTATATTCTACTCGTGCAGGTGTGGCGTATATGGCAACAGGAGCGATGGCAGGTGCATTAAAAGCTACGACAGACTACGTAACGCAACGTAAACAGTTTGGTAAAGAAATTAGTAAGTTCCAATTAATTCAAGAGAAATTAGCCATGATGCAAGGCAATCTAGCTCAAGCAATGGCGACATGTGCGCAACTTGCACGCATGCAAGCGAAAGGTGAATATGATGAAGTGGCAACTTCAACAGCTAAGATGATGAATGCATTAAGATTAAGAGAAACAGTAGCAATGGGCCGTGGCGTACATGGTGGTAACGGTATTTTAGCTGGAGAGTATGACATTGCAAGATTCTTTGCAGATGCGGAAGCGGTTTACACATATGAAGGTACACATGAAGTCAATGCGCTCGTAATTGGAAGAGCAATCACGGGAGACTCAGCATTTATTTAATATAAAGCATGAACGATTGAAACTATAGAAAAAACAATTTGGAGGTTTTAGTATGACGATAAGAAAAGCAACTGTGTTAGGTGCAGGTACGATGGGTAGTCAAATCGCTGCGCTCCTTGTCAACGCAGGTTTAAAAGTAAAATTATTAGACATTGTGATTGATGAGAACGAACCTAATAAAATTTCCAAAAAAGCATATGAAATCATAACAAATCCAAAGCGCCCACAGCTATTTGATTTAGCCTTTGCCTCAAATTTATCTTATGGCAACTTTAATGAAGATTTGGTTGAGCAAGATGATGCGGACATATATATTGAAGCAGTAAAAGAAGAAGTAGATATTAAGCATCAAGTTTGGGATAAAGTAAAAAAAGTAGCAAAAGCTGACGCTATATTTGCAACGAATACATCAGGAATTCCAATTGAATCGATTGCTGATGTATTTGAAGAAAAAGATAAAGCACGATTTTTCGGAATGCATTTCTTTAATCCACCACGCATTATGAAGTTAGTCGAAGTGATTCCAAACGAAAAAACGTCTGAAGCAGTAGTGGAACGCGTACAAGCATTTGCAGAAGACGTATTAGGTAAAGGTGTCATCGTTGCAAATGATGTCCCAGGGTTTGTGGCTAACCGCGTTGGTACACAAACAATGAATGACATTATGTACAGAGCAGAAAACCAAGACTTTTCTATTACAGAAGTGGATGCTTTGACTGGGCGTAGTATTGGACGACCAAAAATGGGAACGTATGGTTTATCAGATTTAGTTGGTCTTGATATTGCTATGACAGTAATTAAAGGCATGCAAAACGTACCAGATGAACAACCATTTTTCCACGACGTAAAACTTTCGGAAAAATTAGCAGCAAAAGGTGCATTAGGTAATAAAACGAAACAAGGATTTTATAAAAAAGTAGATAAAAAACGTTTCGTCTTTGATTCAGAACAAAATGATTATGTGCCACCGCAACCACCACAATTAGAGATTTTAGGTAAGTTTAGTAAAGACTTGGCTTCTAACTTAGACGTTATCTTTAATGCACAAGATGATGCCGGCGTATTTTTATGGGAAACATTGAGAAATAATTTCTATTATTCAGCGATTAATGTACCTAAAGCTGCAACAGATTTTAAAGATATTGATCGCGCCTTAGTATGGGGCTTTAACTGGAAACAAGGGCCATTCCAATTGTGGGACTTAATGGGCTTCGAACGTGTGAAGTCACGCATGAAAGAAGAATTAGGATCACTTCCAGAAGATTGGATAGAGCAGCGCAATGAAGCATTCTATAGTGAAGGTGAATCGATTGAACGTGTTACACCAGTAGCAGAGTATATTGACCAAGAGATTTGGGAAAGAGCAGATTCTAACTTATCAGTAGCGCATAAAGATCAATTGCTATTAAAATTACAAAGTAAAAACAATGTGATTACTGGCGGATTCCTTGATGATTTATTAGAATCTATTAACAAATTAGAAGATGAAGACTACAGTAGCATGGTCATCTATGCAGGCGGCAACAACTTTAGTGTCGGTGCGAATTTGTATCAAATGAAAAAAGCACACGAAGAAAATAAAGTGGTCTCTGAAGTAGGTGACATGGTCGGAAAACTACATTATATTTTCACTAGACTGAAACATGCGTTGAAACCAGTTGTTACTGCAGTTCAAGGCAGAGCGTTAGGTGGCGGTTGTGAACTTGTACTTCATTCACCATTTGTGGTTGCTGCAAGTGAATCTTATATTGGTCTTGTCGAGACAGGCGTAGGGTTACTACCAGCTGGTGGTGGACTCGCAGAATTAACGGATAGAGTATTGCGCACAAATCATAAAAATAATGATAAACAAGATTCAATTACTAAAATATTAATGCAAGTTGGTTTTGCAAAAGTCTCAACAAATGCATATGAAGCAGTGAAATATGGTTATTTAAGAGAGACAGATACTGTGATCTTGAATACTGAAAGACGTGTCGAAGTTGCATTAAATAGAGCACGTTACGAATCAGAAACAAATTACGTACCTACACCAAAATCACAATACATTGCTTTAGGCAAAGACTTTAAGGCATTAGCTGAAGGTCAGTTAGATGCACAACGTATGGGTAACTTTATCAGTGACTACGATTATGAAATTACGTTAAAAGTGGCAGAAGTTTTAGCAGGCGGTGACATTCCTCGTAACACATACGTGAATCAAAGATATTTACAGACACTTGAAAAAGAAAGATTTTTAGAACTTTTACAAAATAAAAAAACGTATGACAGAATTTCACACATGTTAGAAAAAGGAAAACCACTACGCAATTAATAATTGAGAGTAAAAAGAAAGGGTGAACTTAAATGCGAGATGCATATATTGTAGCTTATGGACGTTCAGCAGCTGGTAAGGCAAAGAATGGAGCGATGGCTCACGAAAGACCAGATGAAGTGGCAGCAAAAGTATTAAAAGGTGTATTAGAAAGAGTTGGAGGTTCATTTGATCCTAGCATGGTAGAAGACGTTATCGTCGGCAATTCGTTCCCAGAAGGTTTGCAAGGACAGAACATTGCAAGAACGATTGCATTACTTGCAGGCATGCCAAACGAAGTACCAGGACAAACGGTCAACCGTTACTGTTCATCAGGGCTTCAAACAATTGCACATGCAGCAAACCAGATTAACGCGAATCAAGCAGACATCCTTGTAGCAGGCGGTATTGAATTAATGAGTGCAGTACCAATGGGTGGTAATGAACCAACGAATAACCCAATTCTACAGGACGAAGATTCAGGTGTTTCTTATCCAATGGGACTGACTGCAGAAATGGTAGCAGAAACTTATAATGTATCTAGAGAAGATCAGGATGCATATGCAGTACAGAGTCATCAACGTGCTACAAGAGCACAACAAGAAGGTAAATTTGATGACGAAATTATACCGATTGAAGTGAATAAAGTCACTTATGATCAAAATGGTCCAGTCGTTTCGAAAGAAGTATTTAAAGACGATGAATTAATCAGACCAGATACAAATAAGGAAACTTTAGCTAAATTACCTACAGTGTTTAAGGCTGACGGTACAGTGACCGCAGGCTCCTCGGCCCCCTTAACAGATGGTTCAGGGTTTGTCGTGGTCATGTCTGGTGAAAAAGTGAAAGAATTAGGCGTGAAACCAATTGCACGCTTCGTTGGCTTTAAAGCCGTGGGCGTAGATCCTAAATTAATGGGTATTGGTCCAGCTTATGCAATTCCAGAAGCATTGAAATTAGCAAACTTGGATGTTAAAGATATTGATTTAGTTGAGTTAAACGAAGCATTTGCATCTCAAACGTTAGCCTCTATTAGAGAAACAGGTTTAGATATTGAGAAAACGAATGTTAACGGCGGTGCAATTTCGCTAGGGCATCCGCTTGGCGCAACAGGCGCGATGTTAGTAGGAAGATTACTTTCTGAAATGAAGAAACAGCCAGATACGAAATACGGCATGGTTACGATGTGTATTGGTGTTGGCATGGGCGCTGCTGGTATCTTTGAATATGTAAGATAATCGTAGTTTGAATATGTAATAAATAACCCCTTAAGCGTAAGATAAATGCTTAAGGGGTTTTGATATGAATTAAATCATTGTTCTGTGCTTAGTTATACTTGATACATACTAATAAACGTCTCGTTGATAACGTTGATTTTTAATTAAATCTCTTAAATAGTCTTCTGCACTATCTTGACTGTAATTACCATGTTTAATCAGTACATTCACTAATGCTTGATGGACACCTGAAGCCATCTCATCTTTATTTCCACATAGATAAATCGTAGCGCCCGCTGTCATCCATTTATAAAATTCAGCACTATTATCTTCAATACGATGTTGGACATAAATTTTAGTTTCAGTATCTCTTGAAAAAGCTAAATCTAATTTACTGAGTACACCGTCACTCAGCCAGCCCTCTAGATCACTCTGATAAAGGAAGTCTGTATCATAATTTTGGTTGCCAAAAATAAGCCATTGTGAGCCTTTAAGATCTAAATGTGCACGTTCTTGTAGATAGGCTCTGTAAGGTGCAATGCCTGTGCCAGCACCAATCATAATGACAGGTGTTGTTTCTTCATAAGGAAATTTGAAGTTTGGATTCTTTTTAAGATAAACAGGTATATGATCACCAGGTTTTATACGTTCAGCAAGTTGAACGGAACAAACGCCTAGACGTTCACGGCGATGTGCTTCATATTTCACGACACGTACTGTGATTTGTACACGATTTGGATTAACGTTGTTACTGCTTGCGATTGAATATTCTCTAGGTGGTAACTTTCTTAATAATTTCGGTAACATTTTTGGTTGAAGTGATACGGGTGAAAAGTCTTTAATCAAATCG
This sequence comes from Staphylococcus caseorum, assembly GCF_049943195.1. Lineage (NCBI taxonomy): Bacteria > Bacillati > Bacillota > Bacilli > Caryophanales > Staphylococcaceae > Staphylococcus > Staphylococcus caseorum. The sequence continues at coordinate 2,158,066 of NZ_JBNFUA010000001.1, read as the reverse complement.
ATGACATCTCGACCATAAATATAATCTTGAATCCAATCACTATTTTGAACATTTGCATTTAACATTGGGTTACTGAATAATTCAGCGGCACTGCTCATTAATGCAGGTGTTATTTTTGAAATTTCAAAGTGATGTGTCAATGCATCTTTTAATGTTAGTTGCTGTTCATCTTTATCAACATAAACAAGTGTTTCAGCGTCCCAGCCTAAAGTATCGATAAAGTGTTCAACAAGGGCAGGATCATTTTCAGGGATCACTACTAAACTATCTCCAGGCTCATATGATTCGTTATAACCCTCAAGAGACAATTCAAGATGTCTGACTTCGCGTGTTGCATTGGCTTCAGTCAGTACATTATTTTGTATCACTTCAGCTTGAAATGGGTTTGATTTGGAATACTGACCATGAGGTTCTTCAATTGTGACTTCATCGTCTATCACATCATTTGAATCTGTGTTTGGCGAAACGTTGGTCAATAGCTCTAGCATATCTGTGATCCATTGTTCTGCTACTTCTTCAAAATCAAAATCACAATCTACCCTTTCAGCTAATCGATGGCCACCAAGTTTACCAAAGATTTCATTAAAGTCTCTTCCTGCCTGACAAAAATCGGGATAGCTTTCGTCTCCTAATGCGAGTACAGAGAAGTTTAATCCATCTAATTGTGGGGCTTTATCACTGTGCATAAACTCATGGAAATCTATCGCATTGATTGGGGGCTCACCCACGCCTTGTGTAGAGCATATGATAAACAAGTAATCTATATTTGTCAGTTCATCTAGCGGAAAATCATCCATCTCCGACAAATGAACGTTTAAATTGTGTTCCTTTAATTTTGCTTCAAATTGCTCGGCAACTTCTTCAGCATTACCTGTTTCAGTTCCAAATAGAATATTTACTTCTAAAGGTTCAGCCGTCGTTGTTGATTCAGGTGTTGAATCAGCAGTTGCTCCTGAGGACGTCGTATGACCATCTTGTTCTTCAGGATTTAGCAAATAACTACCCAACCACTGTTGCTGGCTTGAAGATAATGTTGGCAGAAGTTGATTTATAAGTTCCAATTGTTCTCTATTAAAAGGGGTATTGTTTTCATTAAGTTGCAAATCATTCACCTCGTTTTTTTATTGTATGAGGTTTGCGTAAACATCATGTCCTTAAATCATAACATCATTGAATTACTTTATTAATTAATTGAAATAGGATTAATGTTTTTGATTCTCTGAAATGATTTGGTTTATTTCATTTACATCTCTTTGCGCTCTCCTACTTTCAATAAACCAAATAATAAAGTAAATCATTGTATATATGAGAATAAATACGATGATGACCGAGATTCGGAGTGGAAACCAACCTGCTAATATGCCTAAAGGAAACATGACTATCAACATGACACTAAAGTGAATAACCGTCTTTTTAAAAATTGAGAGGCGGGTATGTGAAAATATTAGTTCACCAAAACTAAATGTGACACCGATGCATGCCCAAATTAGAACGGATATCAGCATAATCTGTAACTCAGTGAAGTGTTCATAGTAAAATCGTCCCATCGTCGATATTGGAGAAACGGGCATAAATTGCGTATGTGAAAAAATAAAAGAAAATAATAACGAAATCATCGTGCCTATGGAAACGCCTATAGTTGCCCCATGTATTATCCTTTTCATAGTTTTAAAGCCTCCTTTATTATAGATAAGTATCTTCTGGAAGAATATGTGAAGTCATCATTTGAAAAGCGAATTTCTATGGTTCCATTTTTATTGAGTTTCAAATGGTCGATATAATCTATATTGATGATTTCTGATTTAGATATTTGTAGGAAGTTTGAACTTAATTGTTTTTTGATGGTATATAGCCTTTCGTTCAGCGTAAATTGTTGATTCGATGTATATATAGTTAGTATTTTATTTTCCATCCTGAAACATATAATATCTCGCTGTTTTATAAAGTGAATTTCATCATTATATTTCCCAGTAAATGTTTTTCGGTTGGATAATTGTTTGATGTATTGCACGATATCCGACAAATTTTCTGCATTTTCGTTAGCTTGTATGATAACTTCATCTTCTGATAGTTCATTGTTGTATTTAACTCTCACCTTCATATGCAACGCCTCCTGTTAAGTTAAGTAAAACAAATATGAGCATTAAATACTATATAGTTTAATTAAGCGGTCAGTATTGCTAACTAAGTGGTAACAAATGCACATTAAGCGGATGAACTTTAAAGATGCACATATAAATACCCCCCAAATCATTTTTGGTAGGCAATGATTTGGGGGTATAATTTATATATTTTAAAAGGAGATGTTGAGATATCAGAAGGGCTCAATTTCTTAATATCTTTGTACATATATAATAGCTAGGCTTTTAAGTTTGGGGTGCTCGTGTATATCTAATGATATTTTAAAGATTTAGCCATTAGGGTGTAATAGCGAATGCGCGTACAGGAAATCCTGGCGCGTCTTTAGGTTTAGGGCTAATCGTGTAAATAATGGCGCCTCGTGTGGGTAGTTGATCTAAATTGGTCAACAGCTCAACTTGGAATGTATCTTGTCCTAGGACGTAACGTTCGCCAACAATATTACCATTTTTGGCTACATCTATCGAAGCATCTGTATCAAATGTTTCGTGACCAATGGCTTTGACCTGTCGTTCTTCGAGCAAGTATTTTAAAGCATCGAGGCCCCAACCAGGTAAATGAAGGTCGCCATTGCTGTCTTTATTCTCGAACTGTTCGATGTCTGGCCAACGTTTCGACCAATCACTGCGTAAGGCGACAAATGTACCAGGTTCTATTGTTCCATGCGTTGCTTCCCATTGTTCGACATGTGTGCGAGTTAAGATAAAATCTGCATGCGCTGCTACTTCTTGTGAAAAATCTAAAACTACAAGTGGTAGAGCGAGTTCTTTTAAATCTAATTCATGTAAATAGCGTGTGTTTTCCACAAAATGAATAGGTGCATCAATATGTGTACCGTACTGACTTACTATATTCCAATTTTGAACATAAAAGCCATCGTCTGCTACGTTAAACAGGGTAGAAACTTTAGCGCGTTCAAATTCACTGAAACACGGAATGGTTTCATCAAATGTGTGGGTCAAATCGACCCACTTTGATGATTTTAATTGCTCTAATTGTTCCCATAATGGATAACTCATGTGTATCACCACCTTTTTTAATCGTTATACTGTTGCTGTGTTTGTTGATTTTCGTAACTTATCAACGGCATTTACTAAGACACTTAATGCTTCTTTTACTTCATCTTCTTTACGTGTCTTCAAGCCGCAATCTGGATTGACCCAGAATAGCGAACGGTCAATTTCTTGTAAGGCACGGTGGATTGCTTCTGTAACTTCTGATTCAGTCGGAATACGTGGACTATGAATATCATATACCCCTAAACCAATACCTAAATCGTAAGTAATATCTTCGAAGTCTTTAATCAAGTCACCATGGCTACGAGATGTTTCAATAGAAATCACGTCTGCATCTAAGTCGTAGATTGCATGTATGATTTGTCCAAATTGCGAATAGCACATATGCGTATGAATTTGCGTTTCATCAGCCACGGAAGATGTTGCAAGTTTAAAAGAATGTACAGATTTGTTTAAATAGTCTTCGTGATATTCTGAACGAAGCGGTAAACCTTCTCTTAAAGCAGGTTCGTCTACTTGAATAATTTGAATGCCTTCATTTTCAAGTGCCAATACTTCTTCATTAATAGCGAGTGCAATTTGATCTTGTACTTCTTCACGCGGTAAGTCTACGCGTTCAAATGACCAGTTCAGAATTGTGACAGGTCCAGTGAGCATACCTTTTACAGGCTTGTCTGTTAAACTTTGTGCATATAGCGTTTCTTTCACTGTAAGAGGTTCAGCCCATTTCACATCGCCATAAATGATAGGTGGTTTCACCGCACGCGATCCGTATGATTGTACCCAGCCGAATTTAGTTACTAAGAAACCTTGTAGTTTTTCACCAAAGAATTCAACCATATCATTACGTTCAAATTCACCATGGACTAAGACGTCTAAACCAATATCTTCTTGAATTTTAATCCAACGTGAAATCTCATTTTTTAAGAATGATTGGTAATCTTCATCTGAGATGCGGTCATTTTTCCAATCCGCACGGTATTTACGTACTTCTTGAGATTGTGGAAATGAACCGATTGTTGTCGTTGGTAAATCTGGTAAATTAAGACGTTTGTCTTGTGCTTGTTTACGTACTTTAAAAGCAGATTGTCTTGAAGTGCGTACGCTATCAAAATCATATTCAAGATTTTTAAATGATTGGTTTTGGAAACGATTATAGCGTGCTTTTAATTCATTATATTTTTCAGCATCATTGTCATTAAATAGGCGTCTCAAAGCATCTAATTCGTCTAATTTTTCAGTAGCTAAGCTTAAACCCTCGGCAATTGAATCTTCAAGTGTTTCATCATCTAATGATACAGGAACGTGTAATAGCGACGCTGATGGTTGAATAACAAGGTCATTTGTATAATTTTGTAAAGTGTCGATGAGTTCTTTTTTAGCTTCAATGTCGGCAGCCCAAACATTACGGCCATCGATAATACCTGCATAAAGTGTTTTGTTTTTATCAAAATCGCCAGCTTTAATTTGTTCAAGGTTAAAGTTATGGTCATGAACGAAATCTAGGCCGAGCCCTTTAACTGGTAGGCTGTTTAAAAACTTTAAATTAACGCGTTCGAAATAAGTTTGTATCACGATATGATTTTCTAAACCAGCATCAGCGAAATATGCATATGCTGCTTGTGTAATACTTTCATAATCTGCACTATCATCTGTCACTAATGCAGGTTCGTCGATTTGAATATATTCAGCCCCAGCATCTTTTAATGATTGTAGAACTTCTTTATATAAAGGTAGTAGTGTGTTTACTTTTTCTTCGAAAGATTGGTCGCCACCTTTAGATAATTTAACAAATGTAATTGGACCTACAATGACTGGATGTGCGTTTACGTTTAAAGATTTTGCATAGTTAAAGCGTTCTAATAATACATTGTGATTAAGTTTCGGTTCTGCATGATCCCATTCTGGAACGATATAGTGATAGTTTGTGTTGAACCATTTGATTAAGGCACTTGCAACGTGTTCTTTATTACCTCTAGCAATATCGAATAATAAATCATCATCTATGTCTCTACCTTGGAAACGTTCAGGAATAATATTGAAGAGTAAAGACGTATCAAGAATATGATCATAAAGTGAAAAATCACCGACAGGAATACTTGATAAATTGTAATTTTTTTGTAGTAATAAATTTTCTTTATGCAAATCTGTTAATTGCTGGTGTAATGTATCTAAATCTAATTTTTTAGACCAGTAACCTTCGATTGCTTTTTTCCACTCTCTTTTTCTACCTAATCTTGGAAAACCTAAGTTTGATGTTTTAATAGTCATAATATTGCCTCCTGTTTAGTTGAAGTAATTGATTTTGAATAAGCTGCAAGTTCTAATGTGTAATCTACTTTTTGGAATGGTGTAATTAAATACAAGCCATTAAAATATTCATGTACTGTGTCAATCAGTTCTTTGGATAGTTTCAAGCTTAATTCTTTTGTTTTTGTTTTATCATCTTTAACGGCTTCAAATTGTTCTAACACTTCTTCTGATAATTTAATGCCAGGCACTTCGTTGTGTAAAAATATTGCGTTATTATAACTTGTCACTGGCATAACCCCGATAAAGAAGGGAACATCTAAATGTTTGGTTGCTTCATAGACTTCTTTAATTTTTTCAGTGCTATAAACTGGTTGTGTAATAAAGTAGTGCGTACCACTTTCTAATTTTTTTTCTAAGCGTTTTACTGCACCGTCTAATTTTCTTACATTTGGATCAAAGGCACCTGCGATGTTGAAGTTTGTCTTTGTCTTCAGCGCATCACCATCTGTGTTGATACCTTGGTTGAAACGTAATGCAATTTCGGTTAAACCTTTGGAGTTTACATCGTATACGTTTGTGGCACCTGGTAAGTTGCCTATCTTAGAAGGGTCACCTGTAATAGTTAATATTTCATTGATGTCTAGTAGTGATAGCCCTAATAAGTGTGATTGCAATCCAATAAGATTGCGGTCGCGACAAGTGATGTGCACTAATGGTTCAATATCGTATTGTTGTTTAATAATGCTTGCTGCAGCGACATTACTAATTCTTACGGTTGCTAAAGAATTGTCGGCTAATGTGACTGCATCGATATAGGCATCATCAAGTTTTTTGATATTTCTGAAAAATGTATCTGTGTCTAAGTGCTTCGGTGTATCTAATTCAACTATAATCGTCGGTCGTTGCTTTACCTTTGATGTTAGGCTCTGAGATTGTGTTTTTTTAGATGAAGTACTTGTATATTTTGTGATCGGTATTACATTTTTATCTGTTACGGGTTTTAAATTAGCTATGGATGATTTAATGAATTGAATATGCTCAGGTGTTGTACCACAACAACCACCAATGACGCGAACACCTTCGTTAATAAGTTTCTGTGCTACATTGCCAAAATACTCAGCGTTATCGCTGTATTTGAATTGGCTATTTTCGATATCAAGCAAACTTGCGTTCGGATAGCACGATAAGTATGCGCCTTCTGGTAACTCAATATGTGAGAATGACTGTTGCATATGGTGGGGGCCATGATGACAATTCAACCCCACAATATCAGCGCTACTTGCTGCTACTTGTTGTAACGCGGTATTAATCTCTGTACCATCTCTTAAATAATTTGTATTCAAAGCAGTGAGTTGCGCAATAATCGGTATATCGTGTTTACGTTTTGTCGCTTTTATAATATTTGTAAGTTCTTCTAAGTCGTAATAAGTTTCAAAGAGTAAACCATCTACGCCAGATTCTACTAAAGTATCCACTTGAATTTCTGTATGATATTGAATCGCAGATAGACCTAAATCTTCTTGTTTAACGCCTCTAAATCCTCCAACAGTACCTAATATGAATGTGTCATCTTTTGCAGCTTCTTGTGCGATTTTTACAGCAGATTGATGAATTTCTTTCACTTTATGTTCTAAGCCAAAGTCTTTTAACTTTTCAAAATTTGCGCCATACGTATTGGTCTGTATAATATCTGCACCGGCTTCAATATAAGAACGATGGATATGTGCTACTTTCTCAGGATGTGTTAAGTTGTAAGCTTCGGGACAAGTATCTAGGCCTTCAGAGTAAAGAATTGTGCCGATAGCGCCGTCAGCTACTAATATGTTGTTCTTCAGTTTGTCGATGAGTTGACTCATTGAAAGCCTCCTTAATTGCGTAATTTAAATCTGAAATTAATTCATCTGCAGATTCTAAACCAACACTTAATCTAAATAATCCAAATGTAATGTTACGTTCTTCGCGTACTTCTTTAGGTACTGCTGCGTGTGACATTGTAGCTGGGTGTGAAAGGATTGTTTCTACGCCGCCTAAACTTACAGATACGAGTGGTAATGATAATGCGTCTACAAATGCTTGTGCTTTGGTTTCGTCTTTCAATCTAAATCCTAATACTGCACCGCCATGACGTGCTTGTGATAAATGTAAGTCGTCATTTCCCGGGTAATATACTTCAGCAATTTCATCGCGCTGAGCTAAGAATTCATAAAGTTGTTGCGCATTTTCCACAGATTGATTGAATCTCACTGGCAACGTTTTCAAATGTTTGGCTAAAGTCCAGCTATCGTGGGCGGATAATGCTGTGCCAGTGCCATTTTGTAATAAATAAAGTGCATCTGCTACGCTTTGATTATTGGTAATCGCTACACCGGCAATAATGTCGCTATGACCACTTAAGAACTTCGTTGCACTATGAACAACGATATCTGCACCAAGTGCTAATGGTGATTGACCAAGTGGTGTCATAAATGTGTTATCCACTGCGAGTAAGAGTTGATGTTGCTTGGCGATGTGCGCAACACCTTTAATATCTGTAATTTTGAATAATGGATTAGATGGTGTTTCCACATAAATCAGTTTTGTGTTGTCTTGTATTGCATCTTCTATCTCATTTAAGTTTGTCGTATCTACTGTTGAAAATTGAATGTTAAAACGTGTTAAAATCTGTTCAGTTAGTCTGAATGTGCCACCATAAACATCATCAGGTAGGACAACGTGATCACCAGCATTTAACGTAAGCAATACTGCTGAAATTGCGGCGATACCTGAAGCATAAGCAAATGCATGACTGCCACCTTCTAGTTTGGCTAATTTTTCTTCTAATAATGCTCTATTAGGATTACCACTTCGTGCGTAGTCGTATTTTGCATTGCCACCTAACACTTTTTGATGAAACGTAGAAGAATCATATAAAGGAGGGTTCGCTGAATCATAATCAGTACCTCTATGTGCATCGAATATTACTTCTGTCTCTTTTGATAAACTCATGAAATCACTCCTTGGTTAGATGTTTGTAATGCTTGTATGATATCTTTCTCAATATCTTCATAATTTTCAATTCCGATAGATAATCTAAGTAAATGTTCATCAATGCCGCGTTTGTCTTTTTCCTTATCTGGCATATCTACATGGGTTTGGGTATATGGAAATGTTATGAATGTTTCAGTACCGCCGAGACTTTCGGCGAATAAACAAACTTTTAAATGTTCTAAGAATTTATCAGCTTTATAAGCTTTGTTTAAACGTAAGCTCAACATGCCAGTGCGTCCGCTATAAAGTACTTTATCAATTGCGTCTAAGTTACTACATCGTTCTGCGAGTAGTTTAGCGTTATGTTCTGAACGATCCATTCTGATGTGTAGTGTTTTTAAACCACGTTGTAGTAAATAACTATCGAAAGGTGATAGTGTAGCACCAATCATATTGTGTAACTGTGCTAATTGTTCTGCTAGCGCATCGTCATTCACTGTGACAACACCAGCAAGTACATCGTTATGACCACCTATATATTTTGTAGCAGAATGTAAGACGATGTCTGCACCATCCTCGAGTGGCGTTGAAAGATAAGGTGTTAAAAATGTATTATCTATAATTGTTAGTAAATTGAATTTTTTACTTAAGATATAGTACGGATCAATATCAACATCTATCATTTGTGGATTAGAAATTGGTTCTATAAATAGTGCTTTTGTATTTTCAGTAATACTTTGTTCTACTTCTTCATAATTAAGGAAGTCTACATATTTGAAATGAATACCGTACTGTTGCTCGTAAAAATCAAAAAGTCTAAATGTGCCACCATATAAATCGAAAGATACCAATATTTCGTCACCAGTTTTGAATAAGTTACAAATAAGTTGAATGGCTGACATGCCACTTGAAGTTGCAAATGAAGCAGTACCTCGTTCTAGTTTTGCAAAAGCTTCCTCAAATGCTGAGCGAGTTGGATTTTTCGTTCTTGTATAGTCGTAACCAGTTGATTCGCCTAGGTGAGGGTGTTGGTATGCTGTTGATAAATAGATTGGATTTGCAACTGCGCCTGTATGATCTTGTGACAAAGCAATTTGTGCCAGTTCAGTATTTTTCATAATAGATAACCTCCTTTTAAAAATAAAAAAAGCTTCCGTCCTTTACACCCGAATAATCGGATATAAAGGACGAAAGCTTAGCTCGCGGTACCACCTTTGTTTGTTACTCTATCACTAAAGTAACCTTATCCAGTACGCCAAATTGTTGAATAGGCAACAAAGACTGAATAGTGACATCGTATCTTCGTTGAAATTAAAAAACTCATCTTATATGAATAAAATGAGTATTAACGAAATATACGACGCGTGGATTTAATCCAGTACGCCATTTAACAAAATGTTAATACTGTATCGCTATAACGGGCGATCCCGTTGACGCCTCATATTGGTATCAACACTCAAAGGCCATTTTCAAACTTTCTTTCCGTGTCTTCTTTCAGCGAACAAAGACTCTCTGTGTCAGCAGTGTAAGTTTTACTTTCCCTATTACTGTGTTTCGTATGTGTAATTCGTATTTGATATACCTTAGATTACACACCAAAATACTTTTTGTCAACAACTTATCTGAAAATTTAGAGTAAACAAATTATTTTCCATGTATATTTACTGTCATGAGAGTGATGATATACTGTGAATATATTAAATACGTAAAGAGATATTGGATGAGGAAAGTAGGTGTATGATAATCGAAAATTCAAAAGATCATAGATTACAATTAGAAGAAGATGCTCAAATTCAACAAGTTAAAGTAACGACTATTAAAGCGAACCCTTATCAACCACGTAAAACATTTGATGAGGAACGTTTAAATGACTTAGCAAAATCGATTAAACTTCACGGTATTTTACAACCTATCGTATTAAGAAAGACTATTACGGGTTATCACATTGTAGTAGGTGAACGACGTTACCGAGCGGCAAAAATAGCAGGGTTAACAGAAGTGCCCGCAATTGTTAAAGCACTAACTGATGAAGATATGATGGAACTTGCCATTATTGAGAATTTACAACGCGAAGATCTCAATGTCATTGAAGAAGCAGAAAGCTATCGTCAATTAATGGATGATTTAAAGCTAACCCAACAAGAAGTTGCAGCGCGTTTAAGTAAATCTAGACCTTATATTGCGAACATGCTGCGTTTGCTACAGTTACCTAAAGACGTATCGAATATGATAAGAGAAGGTACACTATCTGGTGCGCATGGACGTACCTTATTAATTGTAAAAGATGTACAAAAAATGCGTCAAATCGCCAAGCAAGTCTCCCGGGAGTCTTGGAGTGTTCGTTATTTAGAGCAATACGTAAATGAGAATTATAATGAAAAAAATACAAAGACGAAAACACAGAAAGCAGCTTCAAAACCTAAGTTTATTCAACAACAAGAAAGACAACTTAAAGAACAATATGGTTCAAGCGTTTCTATTTCTACACATAATAAAAAAGGAAACATCACTTTTGAATTTAAATCAGAAGCTGAATTTAAAAGATTAATCCATCAATTAAATGAGAAATATAATAATGATTAACTTACTTCATATGTGAGGAATAAAACACTGTAATTTTAGACTGACTTGCCTAGGACACTGACTCAGCTTGCAGTCTTTGGCTCGTGCTGGTTCCTCATGCGACTCGTCAACATTTTGATAAATGTTAAATATAGCATCACTAAAAAAGGACATGTTGAATTTTGAGTTCAACATGCCCTTTTTTATATCAATGTTTCGTATTGTGGTGCGCGCTTTCCGTGGATATGGTTTGAGACTGTGGCATTGAGATGGATGCCATTCTCATAAGGAGTCTTTCAAACAATACACATCATCCATAGGTGCTACTATTTTTTATAGACTAATTTCCCGTTACAAATCGTTGCTTCAATTAAGTTGTTATCGAGTGTTACATCTTCCTCGAGAGGATTACGATTCAGTATGACAAAGTCTGCAACATGTCCAACTTTAATTGTACCTTCGTAGTCTTCTGTATGATTTAAACGCGCTGCATCTGCAGTCATCTTTTTATATGCAGAGCTGCGAGATAAACATTGGTGGGAACCAAGTATCTCACCGTTTTTAGTTTTTCTATCAACAGCAATCTGAATAGATTCTAAAGGAGAAATCGGTGTCACTGGCGCATCCGTATGCAAAGTAAACACCATGTTTTCATCTTCTGCCCATTTAACTGGGTCTAAATTTTGCGCTTTATCGCTGCCTAAAAAGACATCACGGTGTAAGTCACCAAAATAATACACATGATTAATAAAGAAAGAGCCTCCAATATGATGCTCTACCATTTCTTTAATATCTGAACGTGTTACTGTTTGTAAATGTTCAACTCTATTGCGCAAAGCATTTGTTTTATACGCTGCTGTATCCTTATAAGCTTCTATTACAGATTTGGCTGCATAATCACCATTTGCGTGGGTAATAATATTAAAGCCTAATTGCTGAAAATGTTTGAATTTTTCTGTCATCACATCTTGTGACATTAAAGGTTCAGGTGGTGTTGCGCCATCTAAGTAAGTGCCTCTTATAGAAGCAGTTTGTAACTGAATAGATCCGTCATTAAAGAATTTTACGCCGCCTAAATGACTCATACGATCACTATGCTGTTGAAAAGTACGATCAAGTGTTTCGGCATGGACGTCTTTAAATTCAGGATGTTTTTCCAATAATTCATGCGTAATCACCCAGCGTGTGCGGATACGTTGAGGTGCGTTTAAGAATGTTAATATGCCTTCATAGTCTGCGTACCCATTACTGCCGATGAGTAAATCAGACGTATTCGTTATACCATTTTTTACATAATCATCAATTGCTAAATTCATACTATAAGCGAAACTATCTGCTGTAGCTTTAGGTAGTGCTGCTCTTAATTTAACAGTAGCTGGCAATTCAATAAGCACACCGTTGACATAGCCTTCTGAATCTCGTTGGTAATAACCACCTTCTGGATTATCGTCTGTTAGGTTAACACCCATAACTTCAAGTGCCTTGGTATTTACAGTAGCCATATGACCAGAGTAATGCATAATCGCAATTGCAGTATCCTGAGAAATTTGGTCTAAGTCAAAACGATTAGGATGACGTTGTTCGGTTAAAGCTTTTTCGTTATAACCGTAACCTATCAACCAACCGCTGTTAGTTAAGCTATGCTTATTGTCATTAAATTTATTAATTAAGTCTGTGATGTTTAGAATGTCAGAAGCAGCACAATCTACCATTAATTTTGTTGAACCATAGCCTGTCGGATGACTGTGCGTATCTATAAAACCAGGTGTAATCCATTGTTGTTCCAAGTCTAGCGCACTGTCATCTTCTACGATAGCTTCTTGTGGCACAATGTCAGAGATGACACCGTCATTTAATATTAGCGTGCCTAAAAATGGTTCGTTATCTTCCATATTCAAAATCATTGCATTTACTATTTTTGAAAATTTCAAAGTAAAGCCTCCTACGTGTCTTTTGTATCCATTACATATACTAATCTTGAAAAAAAGTAATTTCAATTGATAACATATTTTAAAGAGAAATTTATTAGTTTAAAATATAAGTTTTTAAGTAGTATAAGTTTTAAATTCATGTTATGCGCATTGTTTATTTTTAAAAAACAGAAAATAGTTACAAATTTATGAACATAGAATGTAAATGTTGTGTGAAATAAGTTTCAATTTATTGTAAGTAATTGAAGTTCGTATAATAATGGATATATACAAAAAATTAGGAGGGCCAATATGTTAACTCAAGAAGAGATACAAACAATTAAAGAAACAGTGCCATTACTAAAAGATAAAGGACAAACGATTACATCAATTTTTTATAAGAGACTCTTTGAACAACATCCAGAATTAAAAAATGTATTTAATCAAACTAACCAAAAAAGAGGATTACAATCTTCAGCACTTGCAATGGCTGTATTAGCAGCAGCTGAAAATATCGAAGATTTGTCACCGATTGTTCCAGCGATTATGCCTGTTGTATACAAACACTGTGCATTACAAGTTAAACCCGAACATTACCCAATTGTTGGTGAAAATTTAATATGGGCGATTGAAGAAGTGACTGGTCTTGAAGATGAAGATCCAATTATCCAAACATGGATTAAAGCTTATGGAGAAATTGCTGATGCGTTTATCGGTTTAGAAAAAGAAGTTTACAGTAATATGGCTTGGGATGGTTTCAAACCATTTGAAGTTACTGAAATCACTGAAGAAACTGAGATTATTAAAGCATTTACAATTCAATCAGAGGATATTGATTTAAGTCAATTTGTTCCTGGTCAATATATTACTGTAGATATTACGAGTGAAAAACTACCTTACCAAGCTAAGAGACATTACTCTATCGTTGATGGTGGTAAAGACTTCTTAACATTTGGAGTTAGAAAAGATGTTACTGAAGCGCATGAAGGTGAAGTATCAACAATTCTACACGATGAAGTGTCAGTTGGAGATACGTTAAGCTTATCTGCGCCAGTAGGTGGTTTTGCTTTAGCGAATAAAGAAAATAAACAATTATTCTTAGGTTCAGGTGTGGGCGTTACGCCACTTGTCTCTATGTATAAAGAAGCGGTCGACGCAGGTTTAGAGTCAACATTCTTACAATCAACATCTAATGCGCAAAATGTCGCTTTTGAAAACAAATTAAACGATATTTCTGATCGCGCTTCATTTGCACGTTTTGACACACATTTCCGTGATGAAGACGGCTTTATTGAAGTAGCACAACTACAACAATATGTAGATAATGAAACAGAAATTTATATTTGTGGTGGCGATTCATTCTTAAAAGCAATGATTTCTGAATTACAAACAATTGGCGTGCCAATGGATAATATTCATTTCGAAACATTTATTCCAAGACTTAGTTTTTCAGCATAATTATTAGATAAAATTGAATTTATTTTATGAACTAGCGCCAATGACATTTAATTGTTATTGGCGCTTTTGTCATTTGATTAAAAATAAATTATGATCTTATAATAATTAAAATAAGAAAAATATTTTTAAAAAATAAGAAATGTTGATGCAACGTGTTTTACAACGTTGTTAATGAAAATTACATTATTATTTAAAAATAATTATCGAAAACATTTTGAACACGCCATGTTAAACGCTTACATTTAACAAAATTATACTGTTTTTAATAGAAACTATAGTTTAAAAGTACGCTTGACATAAAAAATTACAATGAGTAAAGTATGTATCATAATTATTTTCGAATAATTCTAAAGACTAAAAATGATATGAATTTTAAACACAGCACATTAAAGAAAGGGGATGAACCCATTAATGTCAGAGGAAAAAATAACATATGAGCACTTTAAAACCGACGCTTTTAGTGACTTAAATATTTCAGATGAAACTAAAGGCGCACGTCAGGTTATCGCATGGGCATATGAAATGTATGGTGATTCGATAGTTTATGCATGTAGCTTTGGTGCGGAAGGTATGATCTTAATTGATTTAATTTATAGTGTTAGAAAAAATGCTGAAATCGTATTTTTAGATACTGATCTTCATTTTCAACAAACCTATGATTTAATCGAGAGGGTGAAAATGCGTTATCCAGAACTGAATATCAAGCTTAAAAAGCCAGAATTAACACTAGATGAGCAGTCAGAGCAATTCAATTCTGCACTTTGGAAAAATGATCCTAATCAATGTTGTTACATACGTAAAATTAAGCCACTGGAAGAAGTGCTATCAGGTGCTACAGCTTGGGTTTCAGGATTGCGTAGAGAACAATCGCCAAGTCGTCAATTTACAAATTATGTAAACAAAGATGAAAGATTTAAATCAGTAAAAGTGTGCCCGCTTATTCATTGGACCTGGGATGATGTATGGCATTATATTAAAAAACATGAATTACATTATAACGAACTACATGATTTTAATTTTCCGAGTATTGGCTGCATACCTTGTACATCAGCAGTTTCAACTTCCGGAGACTCAAGGGAAGGTAGATGGAGTAATTCTAACAAGACAGAATGTGGTCTTCATACTACTGAAAAACCATAATTTAGATTAAGATTCTTTTTTTTACTATTAATCCTTAGTATACACATCGGATAGGTATAGAATGAAAGCATTATTTATTCAATAAATATATTATGAGTAAGATATAGAGCTGTTTTTCAGACATGAGCTTAGGACATGAATATATATCTCAAACTCAATTATTAAATTGGCAATAGCTGACTGAATTGAAAATATGCTTATGCAGGAGCTTCAGCCCTTGTATTTCATTTTCTAGTCATCCTTGCCGGTCTGGGCTCATACAACGAAATCTTATTAGAAAAATTAGATTTCTGTCCCACTCCCATAAAAACAAAAAAGAGGTGAACTTGCGGTGAATTTATCTGTATCAAATAGTCCATTTAATGAGCATCAAGCAGACCAACTCAATCAGGTTGTTAGCATTTTAACCACAGAACAAAAAGTTTGGTTGAGTGGTTATCTTTCAGCATATCAAAACACTTTAGTCAGTGATGCTGAAGCCCCACAGCAAGTAGCAGAATATGTATTAAATAGTGAGTCAGAAGACAATATTGATAGAAATATAACAATACTTTATGGCTCAGAAACTGGTAATGCGCAAAGTTTGGCAGAAATTTTTGCAGATCGATTAGTAGAACATAACTACACTGTGAAATTGACTGCAATGGACGAGTTTAAACCTAAAGACTTGAAAAAAGTAGAAGATTTATTTGTGATTTCAGCTACGCATGGTGAAGGTGATCCACCAGATAATGCACTTACATTTCATGAATTTTTACATGGCAGAAAAGCGCCTAAATTAGAAGGTGTACGTTATTCAGTACTTGCTCTTGGAGATGAATCATATGAGTTCTTTTGCCAAACAGGGAAAGACTTTGATGCTAGATTTTTAGAATTAGGCGGAGAACGTTTAGTAGCAAGACGTGATTGTGATTTAGATTTTGATGAGCAAGCTGAAGCCTGGATGAATGAAAATATTCAACAACTCAACCAATCATCGAGTCATAAAGAATCAGTAATACTAGCAGAAACAGCACAGGCTACAAAAGAAAAGCGTTACTCCAAGTCGAATCCATATGAAGCAGAAGTATTGGAGAACATCAATTTGAACGGCCGAGGGTCTAACAAGGAAGTAAGGCATATTGAGTTTTTACTAGATGACTATGGTGAGACATATGAACCAGGTGATTGCTTAGTCGTAGTGCCACAAAATAATCCGAATATTGTGGCATTACTTATTGAAACTTTAGGTTGGCATGCTCAAGATGAAATTGCTATTAATTCGAATGGTGACAAGCTCACACTCGAAGAAGCATTACGAGACCATTTTGAAATTACTAAATTAACAAAGAACTTAGTGCTAAAAGCCTCAACGTTATTTGAAAATACGACATTAACCGAGCAAGTAGAGGATACGTTATGGATACAAAGTTACATAGAAGGTCGAGACTTAATCGATTTATTAACAGATTTTCCACCGAGTCGATTTAATTCACAGTCATTACATCAATTGTTAAGAAAGTTACCACCGCGAGAGTATTCTATTGCAAGTAGTTTTCAAGCAAATCCAGATGAAGTGCATATTACAGTCGGTGCAGTAAGGTATGAGGCTCACGAACGTGAACGTGATGGTGTTTGTTCCGTACAATTAGCCGAACGCTTACAACCTGGAGATAGTATACCGGTTTATTTGAAGAAGAATCCTAATTTTAAATTTCCATTTAACGAAGAAATACCTGTGATAATGATTGGCCCAGGTACCGGAGTTGCACCATTTAGATCATATCTTCAAGAGCGAGAGGAACTTGGATTAACTGGTAATACATGGCTGTTTTTCGGAGAACAGTACTTTACTACAGATTTTTTATATCAAACGGAATGGCAAACTTGGTTAAAAGATGATGTATTAAGCAAATTAGATGTAGCATTTTCACGCGATTCAGAAGAAAAAATTTATGTGCAACATCGTATTGCTGAACAAAGTGCAACATTTTACGAATGGATAATGAATGGCGCTGCATTATATATATGTGGTGATGAAAAACAAATGGCTAAAGATGTGCATGAAACGATTCGCTACGTATTAGAACAAGAAGGCGGCATGTCTGAAACGGATGCCGAAGCGTATCTTACACAAATGAAAAAAGAAAAACGTTATCAAAGAGATGTTTATTAAAAGAGAGGTAGGGATAATGTATGGCTGAAACGAATGTAAGCTTTTCTGACAGACTCGATGAATTAGAACGTATCAAAGAGCATAGTAATTATCTCCGTGGCACGATTGTTGAAGGTTTAGCAGATAGAATTACTGGTTCGATTACAGAAGATGATACAAAACTTTTAAAGTTTCATGGCAGTTATATGCAGGACGACCGAGATATTAGAGATGAACGTCGTAAGCAAAAATTAGAACCGGCATACAGTTTCATGATTAGAGTACGTGCGCCAGGCGGTGCTTCAACGGCTGAACAGTGGATTGCGATGGACGATATTGCGAATACTTATGCCAATGGAACAATCAAACTTACGACAAGGCAAGCATTTCAATTTCATGGCATTTTAAAGAAAAATTTAAAAAGTTCTATGCAAAGTATAAATCAGGCATTACTAGATTCTTTAGCAGCTTGTGGTGACGTGAATCGTAATGTGATGTGTAATCCGAATCCTTATCAGTCTCATGTACATGGAGAAATTAATCAAATTGCGAATGACATCAGTCGACACTTGTCACCGAAGACGCAAGCTTATCACGAAATTTGGTTAGATGGTGAGAAAGTATTAGATACGAGTGATGCAGAACCTGAGCCAATGTACGGTAAAACGTATCTTCCACGTAAATTTAAGATTGGTATTGCAGTGCCACCTTCGAATGATATCGATGTTTATTCACAAGATGTTGGTTTGATTGCCATTATAGAACAAGACGAACTCGTCGGTTTCAATGTAACAATTGGTGGTGGCATGGGAATGAAACATGGCAATACAGCTACCTATCCTCAAGTAGGTCGGCTGATTGGCTATTTTCCTAAAGCAGAAGTTGTGGACGTTTGTGAAAAAATATTAACGATTCAACGAGACCATGGTAATCGTGAAGACCGTACGAACGCACGTTTTAAATATACAGTAGATCGCAAAGGCGTAGAGTGGGTTAAAAATGAATTAAACGCACGTCTGGGATGGCAATTAGAAAGTGAACGACCATATCATTTTGACCATAATGGAGATCGCTATGGTTGGACAGAAGGCAGCGGTAAATGGCACTTCACGCTATTTATACAAAATGGACGAGTCAAAGATACGGATGACTATAAATTAAAAACAGCGTTAAGAGAAATTGCTCAAATTCATAAAGGTGATTTTAGACTAACTCCTAACCAAAATTTAGTTATTGCGCATGTTTCTGACAGTGAAAAGCCAAAAATAGAAAAAATCATCTCAGAATATAGTCTGACAGATGGCGAACATTATACAGGCTTAAGACGAAATTCTATGGCATGTGTTGCTTTTCCGACTTGTGGTTTAGCGATGGCTGAATCCGAACGTTATTTACCATCACTTATTGGAAAAATTGAAGAATTATTAGATGAAGCAGGATTAAACGACGAAGAAATTACGATTCGAATGACAGGTTGCCCTAACGGATGTGCCAGACCTGCATTAGCAGAAATTGCATTTATAGGTAAGGGCCCAGGAAAATATAATATGTACTTGGGTGGCGGATTTACAGGCGATCGATTAAATAAAATTTTCAAAGAAAATATAGCAGAAGCTGAGATTTTAGAAAGCTTGAGACCGATATTAATCCAATATGCGAAAGAAAGAACCGAGGGTGAACATTTTGGTGATTTCGTCATACGTGCAGGCATCGTAGCCGAGGTTAAAGACGGTCAAGTATTTCATAACTAATAAATTGAGAAGGTGGTGTCAAGATGAGCAAAGTATTTTTAGTAGGCGCGGGTCCAGGAGATCCTGATTTAATCACAGTAAAGGGATTAAAAGCGATTCAACAAGCAGACATCATTTTATATGACCGACTAGTAAACAAAAAATTATTAAGTCATGCATCGCCGCAAGCGAAGTTTATGTATTGTGGGAAAGATCCTTATCGTCATTCTTTATCACAAGAAGATACGAATAAGTTGTTAGTGAATTTTGCGAAAAAAGGTCAAACCATTACAAGATTAAAAGGTGGAGATCCTTTTATTTTTGGAAGAGGTGGAGAAGAAGCAGAAATTTTAGCAGAACATCAAATTCCATTTGAAATTGTGCCAGGTATTACATCAGGTATCGCAGCACCTGCATATGAAGGTATCCCCGTTACACATAGAGATTATAGTTCATCTGTTGCCTTTGTTACAGGTGTGATTAATAAGAATATAGATAAAGATTCGTATTGGAAACATCTTGCTCTCGGTCCAGAAACACTGTGCATTTATATGGGTGTCAAAAAATTACCAGAAATTAGTAAACTATTGATTAAACATGGACGTCCCATTGATACACCGGTTGCTTTGGTTCAGCTTGGTACATCAGAGAATCAAAAGACAGTGGTTGGTAAGTTGATGAACATTGTTGAAGTTGCCAAAGATATTGAAAACCCAGCAATGATTGTCGTAGGCGAAGTGGTCAAATTAAGAGAACATATCAGTTGGTTTGAAGCGGGACAATCAGAAGCGTCACTTGCGAATTTAACATATCAATAGAGGGAGGTCTTAGTATGCGAGGCGTCTTATATGTCAGCCACGGTAGTAGGGTAGATGAAGCTGTTACAGAAGCTGTGAACTTTATTGAATCAGTTAAAAATCAAATCGATGTGCCATTACAAGAAACATGCTTCTTAGAATTAACACAGCCTAATGTGTCACAGGGTTTTCAGCGATTAGTTAATAAAGGAGCAACTGAAATTTCTGTGATACCCGTACTTTTACTAAGCGCAGGACATTATTTCAAAGATATACCGACAGAAATTCAACGAAATCAGCAAATGTACCCACATGTCAAAGTTTCTTATGGAAAACCATTAGGGGTACAACGCCGGTTAACTGAAATACTACATCAAAGAATTGAAGAAACACATATGACACCTAATATGGATGCGAAAGTATTGATCGTGGGCAGGGGGAGTTATAATCCTCAAACACAAAAAGACCTCTCGACAATCAAAGCGCAGTTACAAGATATAAATATTAATTTAGACATTGAAGTGTGTTATTTGGCTGCGTGTGGGCCTTCATTTGAAGAAACGCTTCAAGATGCAGTCAATAAAGCACATTCACAAATATTTGTAGTTCCATATTTGTGGTTTACAGGTATTTTAGAACGTCACATAGCAACAACTATAGATGACTATCAAGTAGAGCATGGCATTGTACTGTGTGACCGACTTGGCAACCATAGTCATTTACAAATTGCATTGAAAGAACGTGTAGAAGCAACATTTGAAACTGTAAACCAGTAACAGTCTTAATTACTCAAGATAGTAAGGAGTGACATAATGCCATTGATTCCACTCATGATTGATATTTCAAATAAGAAAGTCTTTGTAATTGGCGGTGGTGAAGTTGCAGAACGAAGAGTGAATACTTTAGTCAATTATGCCAAAGACATTCATGTGATTAGCCCCACTATTACTGAAAATTTGAAAGATATGGTTCAACACTCAGTAATAAAATGGAGTGAAAAATTATTTGAAATTAACGATATCCAGCAGGCAGATTTCATTGTTGTAGCGACAAATAGCGCATCTACAAATCAATGTGTATTGCAACATAAACCAAGTCACGCAATGATAAATATGGCTGGAGCAGCGAACTCTGGTGATGTGGTATTTCCAAGCATATTACGACGTGGCAAGTTGATATTAAGTATTTCTACAAACGGCGCAAGCCCAGCGCTCACAGCACAAATTCTCGCTGAATTTCAACAACAGTTTACGAGTCGTTATGAAGTGTATGTAGATTTCTTATATGAATGTAGACAACGCGTTAAACGGAGTTCGTTATCTTCATTAGAAAAGCAAAGATTTTTGAAATCAATTTTAGCAGATCGTTATTTGGAAAAAGATAACCAAAGAGATGTGGTTAAATGGCTTGATTCACTGAACTAAACACAATTCGGAAGGAGTATGACACATGTATAAGTTATTTATCTTCGCACTTGCAGGATTTCTCGCACAATTGATAGATGGTTCCCTTGGTATGGGATTCGGTGCATCTTCTTCCTCAATATTATTAACTTTCGGTATAGCGCCAGCAATCGCATCTGCAACGATTCATTTTGCTGAAGTTGCAACAACTGCTGCTTCTGGCACAGCACACTGGAAGTTTGAAAATGTGCACAAGCCGACAATGATTAAATTAGCAATTCCAGGCGCAATTACAGCATTTATTGGAGCGGCGTTTTTAAGTCATATACATAGTAATTTAATTAAGCCTTTTATTGCTGTGTTTTTATTAACTATGGGTTTTTACATTTTATACCAATTTTTATTTAAAAAAGACAACCAAGTACAAAAAGATGCAAGTAAAATAGGGCGTTACGCTATGATTCCACAAGGCGCAATTGCAGGTTTTCTTGATTCAGTTGGTGGCGGGGGCTGGGGTCCAGTCAACACACCATTGTTATTAGCTCAAAAAAAGTTAGAGCCAAGATATGCAATTGGTACCGTGTCTGCGAGTGAATTTTTCGTGGCACTCTCAGCATCAATTAGCTTTATTATCTTTTTAGGTTGGAGTCAGATTAATTTAGGTTTAGTGGTTTCATTGAGTATTGGAGGGTTAATTGCAGCACCTTTCGCAGCTTGGCTTGTTAAAATTTTACCGGTGAATATCTTAGCGGTTTGCGTAAGTGGTTTGATTATCTTTACTAATAGTAGTTCTTTAATCAGTGTTTTTGACCCAACACCAGTAATATCCATAACAATTAAAGTATCGCTTATTGTCATTTGGATTATTTTAATTACTTATGCTTTATATCAAAATAAAAAATTATCATTTTCAATTTCTAAAAATAAAGCAAACACGAATGAACTAGATTAAAACATAAAGGGAGTGTATAAGCATGACATTAACAACAGAAACAATTACAAATACGATTGAAGCACATGGTGGGAAACTCATTAACAGAGAAGTGAGTGACTTACTAAAAAAAGAATTATTGGCCGAGTTGAAATCATTATCTGCTATTACGCTGAATCCATGGAGTTTGTCAGATTTAGAGCTTATTGGTATTGGCGGGTTCAGTCCGTTAACAGGATTTATGAATGAAGCAGACTATACAAATGTAGTAGAAGACTTACATTTAAGTAATGGCTTAGTGTGGAGTATTCCCATCACTTTACCTGTAACTGAAGATAAAGCAAAGCAACTAGAGATAGGAACACGTGTCGCATTATACGGTGAAGATGAGCATTTATATGGCGTACTTGAATTAGAGGGAAAATATACGTACGACAAAGAGAAAGAAGCGCAACGTGTATATGGTACTACAGACATTGACCACCCTGGCGTGAAGAAAGTACATGAAAAAGGGAATGTCTATCTTGCTGGACCAATCTATTTACTAGATCGACCAAAGCATGACGATTTTGTAGATTATCATTTAGATCCCGCTGAAACGCGACAATTATTTAATGACTTGAATTGGAAGACAGTTGTAGGATTCCAAACAAGAAATCCAGTACATAGAGCACACGAGTACATACAAAAAGCAGCTTTAGAATCTGTTGATGGACTATTATTGAATCCGTTAGTTGGAGAGACAAAATCTGACGATATTCCAGCTGCTGTACGCATGGAGAGTTATGAAGTCATTCTTAATAATTATTACCCGGAAAATAAAGCACGTTTAGTCATTTATCCTGCGGCAATGCGCTATGCCGGTCCACGAGAGGCAATATTACATGCGACAGTAAGAAAAAATTATGGATGTACACATTTTATTGTTGGACGCGATCATGCTGGTGTAGGTAACTACTATGGTACTTATGAAGCACAAGAGCTTATTTCTAAATATGAAGCAGAGTTAGGAATACAAATTTTGAAATTCGAACATGCGTTTTACTGCAAAACTTGTGAAAATATGGCGACTGCGAAAACATGTCCACATGACGCTTCCTCACATTTACATTTGAGTGGTACAAAAGTTCGTGAAAAGCTTAAAAATGGAGAATCATTACCTAAGGCATTTTCAAGACCAGAAGTAGCAGAAGTATTGATTAAAGGTTTGCAAGAGCAATAATTTAAAGGAGTGAAGTGAATGAATACATCTCAACATATTACATGGCATGAATCCGAAGTTAAAAAAGAAGAAAGACAACACCGTAACGACCATAAAAGTGTATTGATTTGGTTTACTGGATTATCAGGGTCTGGTAAATCGACGGTATCTGTTGCGTTAGAAAAAGCATTGTTTCAACGCCAGATACATACGTATAGATTAGATGGAGATAATGTCAGACATGGACTTAACAATAATCTTGGGTTTAGTCCAGAAGACCGTACAGAAAATATTAGACGGATTGGCGAAGTAGGAAAGTTAATGGTAGATGCAGGGTTAATCACTGTTTCTGCATTTATTTCACCTTATCAAGCGGATCGTGAGACGGTACGTAGCTTATTACAAAAGGACGAATTTATAGAAGTGCATACATTATGCAGTCTCGAGGAATGTGAAGCGAGAGATCCTAAGGGATTGTATCAGAAAGCTAGAAGTGGAGAAATTGCTGGATTTACAGGTATTAGTGCACCTTATGAAACACCAGAAACGCCAGAAATAATCATAGATACAGAAAAAGATAGTATCGAGCAATCTGTAAATAAAATTGTTAACTATTTGAAAGTGTATCAATATATTTAGATAGATGAGTTAAATTTTGTGGTGTGTTGATTTAAGTATTTAATAAAGATAAAACACGAAAGGGGAATATGGATGGAAATCTTAAATATAATTGCTTATAGTTTGCTTATTATATTGATCTTAGTAGTGTTTTGTGGTGTTTTCCTAGTAAATAAAGGACAAGATAGAAGTTATTTTATGCTAGAGTTCAAAGTGATTGTAGTTATATTGTTCACATGCTTTATAGGCTTAGGTATAACATTAACAATTTTGGGTTATTTTGGAAAATTATAATAAATTAAAGGGCATAAGCGATTTATAATTGATTAGCATCGGTCTTTAATGTAGATGGTTTTATGGTCATGTTAAAATAATCATGTTATAGTATATGAATTAATTTCTAATAAAATCTTTCTTTGTGTCTACAGCAAAATATAATTATAGTGACATATTGGAAGTAAGGAAGGTTTCGGACATGAATAAAACCATATAAGATATATCTAAAATAGAACTTCATTGTCATCTCGATGGCTCAACAAGTATAGCGTTAATCAAGCAACTTGCTTCTGAACAAAATATAGTTTTAAAAGAATCCCGTTTGCTCGTAAGTGAAAATTGTGAAAGCCTAGATGAATATTTGCAGTGTTTTGATGAAATATTAAAAGTGCTACAGACAAAAGATAGTCTCAAAAGAGCTGTCGTAGATGTTGCACAACAGGCAAGTAAGGATAATGTAAAGTATATAGAAATTCGCTTTGCACCGTTATTGCATACTGAACACGACTTGTCGTTAGCAGATGTATTGGAAGCAGTCGAAGCGGGCGTCCAACTTACAACAGAAACGATGGATATCAAAATTAATTTATTGGTTTGTGCAATGAGACAGCATGAAGCTACAGTGAATGAAGCGCTTTTCGATTATCTTGAGCAGAGAGATAGTGAAGTGGTGCGTGGGATTGATTTTGCAGGTCCTGAAGCAGCATTTCCACCAGAAGCTATTCGTACCACAATTCAATACGGTTTAGATAAAGGGTTTAATCTCACTTTACACGCCGGTGAATGTGGATGTATGCATAATGTTATGGAGTCTATTAAATTAGGCGCAAAACGTGTGGGCCATGGTGTTGCCATTAATGAAAATGAAGCTGCGTTACAAGAAATAAAGAGAAACAATGTGATGTTAGAAATGTGTCCGAAAAGTAATGTTCAAACGAAAGCGATAAAGGATTTAACAGAATTAAACATACCTTATTTGCTAGAGCAGGATATACCTTTTATTATTAATACGGATAATCGTACCGTCACTCAAACTTCACTAAATGAAGAGTATGCGTTATTAATGAAACATCAATTGATTTCATTCGAACAGATTGAATTTATCAATTTAAGAGCAGTTCAATATGCCTTTTTGTCAGATGTTGAAAAAGAAAATTTAAAAGCAGTGATGCAATCATAAAAAAATGAACTTCCAATAGTTGGAAGTGCTCTTAAAGTCTCTGACTTTATTGGCAGTTTTTGTGCATGCTTTCCGCGGGCACAGCCTCAGCCTGTAGTCTTCGGCTAGTGCTTTCCCCGCAGGAGTCAGCCCAAATCACTGCCATTTTCTAAAACAATAATAATATATTTATTACTTATTGAACTTATACAAAGGCAAAAGCATATAAAAAAGAAGATATAACTGAATTAACAAAAAGAGAACTTCCTTTTCTAATAAGTGTTAAATAAAGAAATGAATCAACAAAGATGGTCTACGTTCTGAGAGAACTTCCAATAGCTGGAAGTTCTCTTTTTTGTATAACAGATTATGAACGGCCAGATGCAATAAATAAACTCGCATCTTTATTCATAAATATATTTTCACCTTCATAAAATGTGTGTGATTGGACATGTGTTAAGTCTAATTCAGTAAATAGTTGCTGGATATCTTCTTGTTCAAAGCCACTATAGACTTTTGGATGATATACATTTTCATTCTTATTAAAATCAACAAGAACGAGCAGCCCACCAGGATTTAATTTTGCACGTAACGCTGTTAATAATGCTTTGTAATCACCGCTGTGTAGTAGTACTAATGAAAGGAAAACTATATCATAGGTAGCGTTAATCTGTGTTTTATCTGAAAGAATGTCGCCTACATATGCGTGAATATGTGTTTTGCCTAGTTCAGCAATTTTGCTTTCAAACACCTCGATCATTTGAGGTGCAGCATCTATCATTGTGACTTCGTCAAAATGGCGCTCTATATTCAATGTAACTAGACCAGTGCCGCCACCATAATCTAATAGTGACTGATATGAAGTGTTTTCGAATACCTTATTCACTTCGGCTGCAATTGTATCGGCAAGATGTATTCTACTCGGACCATCGTACTTTTTGGCAATTTGATCAAAACGGTCTTTATTCAAGTTAAAACTCCTTTGTTGAGTGAAATTATTATAAAAAAATCATTTGTTTCTATAATAGCTATTACAGACATGTTAAGTCGTTAATAGAGTTTATCACAAGCTGAAAAGTAGCACAATGTATATTATTTAAAATAGTATATTTAATAATATGAAAATACATATATCCAAATAAGTATTGGGTGAGCCTAAAGTATGATTGAGGACATGTTAAAAATATGTTTTACTGGAGTCTATCAGTCATAATGAGGTGAAGTCATGAAGCGATTTTTAACACTGGCGCGCAGGCGTTTAGAAGGTTTGGATTTTAGTATGATTCTCTGTTTTATCATACTTGGTATTATAGGTGTAATGATGGTTTACAGTGCGAGTATGGTATCTGCATCTAAAGGCGCATTAACAGGCGGTGTGCCTATCGAAAGTAATTATTTTATGAAAAGACAATTGTTCTTTTTGGTATTAGGTGTAGTTATTATTATATTTATTGGTAGTTTCGTTAACATTAACGCTTTTAAAGAGAACAATGTACAGAAAATGATGGTGTTAGGTACATTGTTGCTATTGCTAATTACTGTGTTAATTGGTAAGGAAATCAACGGTTCCAAAAACTGGATTAATTTAGGTTTGTTTAGTATTCAATCTTCAGAATTTTTAAAGCTAACCTCAATTTTTTACCTTTCCTATGTGATTAACCAACGTGTATCGAGTCGAAGGGATTATCAGTTGAAACATCTCATTTCACCACTAGGCATCATCGGGATAAGTTTATTACTTGTCTTAATGCAAGGGGACATGGGCGGTACTTTATTAACAGTAGCGATTATTGCTTGCATACTGATTTATTCAGATTTAAAAAATAAGGTGAAAATTCAAATCATGGCAATCGCAGTGATTCCAATTGTATTTTATAGTATTTATACATTGATTTTTGATGCTAAAAACCTTTACAGATTAAGACGTATTCAAGTCATGCTCGACCCATTTAAATACGAAAAAGATGATGGGTATCAACTGACGAGTGCTTTAACAGCAATTGGAAATGGCGGATTTACTGGCAAAGGTCTAGGTAATGGTATTGCTAAATTAGGGTATTTACCAGAACCGCATACTGATTTTATTTTCACGGTTATTTCAGAGGAATTAGGTTTACTGGGTGTATTATTTATATTACTGATTTATGGCTTTATATTAGTTAAAGGACTTATATATGCAAATAAAACCACAAATCAATTTTATAAATTAATTTGCGTCGGTGTCGTAAGTTATTTATTTATGCAAGTGTTCATTAATTTAGCAGGAGTCTCTGGCATCATTCCTTTAACGGGGGTAACATTGCCGCTATTAAGCTATGGCGGATCATCTATATTGAGCATAAGCATTGCCTATGGAACGCTATTAGCAGTAGCTAGAAGAATTAATAATGAAAGGAAATTAAACTAAGTGAGAGACTATTTGAAAATGATTTTAATAAGTTTGTGCTTATTGATACTCATGATATGTATACATATAGATTTAACTGATTCATTAGATAATTTTATTTATCAATGGTTACATGGAACGATTAACTCTAATAGTGTCGTTGTATATATTGAAATAATTTCTAATATATTTGAACCGTTGCATTGTTTAATCATGATATTGATGATTTTAACACTCGTATTTTTTTATAATCAATTTAAGTTTTGGTGGTATGGATTTTGGTGTTTCAGTGTTTTGTTGATAGGTACATTTTTTAAATATATTATTCAACGACCAAGACCTGATATCAGTATAGATGGCTATAGTTTTCCAAGTATGCACGTGTTAAGTGTCTGTCTACTGGTGAGTCTCATATTATTGTTGAAAAATAATAAATGGCTAACGCTCATATGCGTATTATTGATCATTTCGATTATCGTTTCTAGAATTTATCTACGTGCACACTTTTTTACAGATACAATAGGTAGCATACTCATTATAGGGATTATGCTCCAAGCTTTGAAAGTGGGTAACGCAACCTCAACTAAAAATAATAAGTGACATTACTAAACATGTGTAAAAAACACCCTTTATCAGATTGTAGCCTTCGGCTAGTGCTTTATTAACGAATCAGGAGTCGACCCAAATTATCGTTATTTTTAATTTAATAAATCTGCAATAACAATGAACAAATCAAAACAAAATTTAAAGGCTTGTCTCCTACAAAAATTAGGAAACAAGCCTTTAAAATTATATGCTAAAGTAAAGTACAGCTTTTAAAATTCAGTACATATTCAGGTGTTTTGATACATTGTGACTAGCATGATTTGAAATTTATTCTTCCATTACTTTATTTATAATTTCTGTTGCATTTAAATTTAATATATTACTTGGTGTGACTTGGTCAATGTTACGATTGAACATCGTTTTTAATTTTTCTACTTCTTCTTTTTCACCAGCTAAATAGAGTTGGTGCCAGCCTTTTTTCTTAGCATTTTTCTCAATAGTAGCGACTAAACTTTTGAACCAACGCTCTTGATTAGCTTTCACACGTTCTTTATATTCATCTCTTTGCGCGCCACCTTGAGTTAAATCATCGCCCTGTGGTCCGGAATGTTCTCTCCAATCATTAGTATCTAAATCTAGAGTGTAATAATCTTCGTCTACAATTGTACCAATTTCAGTTTCAATCACACGTGCTTTGTCTTGTTGTAAAACTAAAATACCAGTGTAAGGATAGCTTTGTTGTAATGATTTTAGCTGATCTAATTTGGGTTTTGTGTCCCATTTAAATTCTGTTTTTATAGAAATATTTACGTGTTTTTCGAACCTTAATGACTCGTCGGCAGTCATAAATAAAATAAGACCTCCTTTTAAATTAGGTTTAGCGCCTTGTATTTCAGTTTCTACTTTATTGATAATATCTTTTGCTTGGTTTTTTTCTTCGTGATTGTCACTGCTTTTTGTTTTGTCTGATAAGTCTTTCAAGGCATTTTTTAATTCAATTTTCCACTTTGTTCCTTGTTCGGGACTGGTATCTAAATAAATTGAGAATACTTTTTGATTTTGTGACTTACCATCGAATTGTTCCAAGTTATTAATTTCTTCTTGTAAAAGCATTATATATCACCCTTCATAATTCTTACATACTATATATTTTGCCTTTTTTATAGAAGTTAAACTTTAGATATATTATCAGATTGTATAAGTAAATAAGCATAAATTATTAATAGTGATTTCTTACAACAATAAAAGTTAATTTTAAAAGTGTTTAAAAGCGTTTTCAAAGGGAAAATTAACTATAATATTGGAAAATGATAACTTGAATTGAAAATTCACATAAATAAAGGGGGAGTATGTATGGCTACGCTACTATTTCTTGTAACGATACTTTTCATATTAGTCATTTACTTACTTGTTAAGCTAAAGTATACAAAGGATTTTAAAGCTTCAAAAGGTAAGCGTCACAGAGAAAGACGAATTGAAGAGTTTGTACAAAGTGCCTATAAGATAGAGAACTTAGAAGCGATACATCAAGGGCGTGCGCATCTCGAACTCATTTATAAACGTAAGACAGTAGATGTAAGAAAAGATCAAGTTATTTTTGTTGAAGATGCAGCGCAAGAAAAGGTTGAAACGCAATTTGAAATGACAGATGACATGGTCAGAGATGAATTGTTCGATTTAATGTTAGAGGATACTTATTTTTATATAACTAAAAATCGATATAACAGTTTAATGATTAAGGCAAAAAATTAATATATTAATAAGTTGAAGTATTGGAAAGGGAGGATTCTTATGGCACCGGTTGTAAAACCTTATACAAATGACGCGGCTTTAGTAGCGGATATAAAAGCTTTAAAAGATCGTGGTATTGGTAGCCAAGATATATACGTGCTATCAGATGATAAAGATCGAACTGCAGAGGTTACTGAAAATATAAAAGTTACAGCAGTTGATTACAATAAAGTTGATATAGATGAAGATTTTGATTCGAAAGCTGAAGAATTAAGAGAAAAGCTTAGCATATTAGGTGTGCCTTCTAGTGATGCAGATCATTGTGAGGCAGAAATGAAAGAAGGCAATATCATTTTAATTGTTACTGATTTTAGAGTTAAAGGACTGTTATAAATCATGTAAAGGGTGGTGTGTATGACCCTACTTAAAATTCATAATTTAACAAAACGCTTTGGTAAATTCTATGCTTTAGATGGTGTGGATTTAGAACTTAATGAGGGTGAAGTTTATGGCTTTATTGGGCCAAACGGGGATGGGAAATCAACGACAATCAAAGCAATATTAGGTATGTTGAAACCAACGCAAGGTACTATTGAAATTTTTGACAAAAATGCGCTGAAAGATGCAGTAGCCGTGCATAAAGATCTTGCTTTTGTGCCTGGCGATGTCAATTTTTGGCCAAATTTAACTGGTGGAGAAATTATTGATTTTTTTCTTAGTCTTCATCCTAAAGCAAATTACGATAGAAAAAATGAATTAATTAAACGCTTTGAATTAGATACTACTAAAAAATGTAGTGCTTATTCTACAGGAAATCGTCAGAAAGTAGCGTTAATTACTGCGTTTAGTATTGATGCAAAATTATATATCTTAGATGAACCTACTTCTGGTCTTGATCCTCTAATGGAAGAGGTTTTTCAAGAATGTATAAGAGACATTAAAAATAATAAAAAAAGTGTATTACTCTCAAGCCATATTTTAAGTGAAGTAGAAAAATTGTGCGATCGCGTAGGTATTATCCGTAAAGGGAAGATGATAACTTCTGGGACTTTAGATGAGATGCGCCATCTTACACGCATGCAATTTACCGTAGAAAGTGGACAGCAATTAGGCGCGTTAACACAAGTGACGGGTGTGCATAACGTGAGGCAAGAAGACAACACATATTATTTTGAAGTTGATTCAGATAAAATTTCTGCTGTCATTGAATATCTAAGCCGCTTTGAAATTAAAAAATTAGAATCTACGCCACCAACACTAGAAGCAATATTTAAACGATATTATGAAGCCACAGATGAAGTAGGTGAATGATATGAAGCAATCATTTTACCAAACCTCAAAGTTATTTTATTTTTATGTAAAAAGAAATAGTAAAAAAATAATTTTATGGGTGGTTTTATTAACTGCTTTAACGTTAATGATTCCACCTGCTTTTGAGTCGATGTATCCGAGTCAATCTAAGATGAGTCCTATCATCGAGATGTCAAAAAATCCTGCGATGCAAGCGATGCTTGGTCCGGCTGATTTTGATGATGTAAATATTGGCGTGCTTTTTACGCATGAAATGACTTTATTCACAGCAATAATGGTAGCAATTATGAATATTTTAATAGTATCTCGAGACACACGAGGCGATGAAGAAGACGGTAGAATAATCATTTTAACTGCATTGCCAATTGGTAAATAAGCACCTTTGATGGGGCATCTAATTCAGACTTTATTACTTAATGTCAGCCTAATAATATTACTCACTTTAGGGCTAGCGTCGTTAAACGTTGAGGGTATAGATTTAGTAGGTGCATTTTTATATAGTTCAGCTTTAGGTGTATTTGGGATTATGTTTGCTGCGTTGACCATGTTCGTTGCCCAATTTGTATCATCTAGTAGTGAGACGACTGGTGTGAGTATCGCTTTATTGCTCATTATGTATTTGATTAGAGCGTTTGGAGATGTAGCCAATGAGACGCTATCTATATTTTCACCGATGGGCTGGTTGTCTAGAACGTATGCATTTTCAGAAGATCATTGGTGGCCGGTGTGGTGCATTTTAGGCCTTACAGTTATCATTGCTATATTTGCCTTTGTGTTAAATGGTTTGCGTGATATCGATGCAAAATTATTACCACAGAAAAAAGGGAGCCAACATGCGAAGTGGTACATGAAGTCTCCACTAGGTTTACAAATCAGATTACAAAAAATGAGTTTTATATATTTTGCTATTGGATTATTTATACTTGGATTATCATATGGCTCTATTTTTGGAAATTTAGACGACTTTTTTAAAGATAATCCATTATTACTGTCTATGTTAGAAAATCCAAATGGAGATTACGTCAAACAATTTTTACCGCAATTAATGTTGGTGATGGCAATAATCAGTACGGTGCCTACACTGTTAGCTTTATTTAAAATAAAGAAAGAGATAGATAAAGAATACGCGATGCTTGTATTAGCCAATCCACTTTCGCGTATCAAGTACTTATTGAGTTTTCTAATTATCAGTGTGGTGAATGCGGTAGTGATGATTTTTGTCGCAGGACTCGGTTTGTATGTTGGCCAATTCTATTCAATGGATACACCTCTCGACTTTAACATGGTCATTCAATCGGCTATTGTCTATATACCAGCCATACTGAGTTTTGTTGGTATAGGAACTGTCGTAATTGGATGGGGCATAAGGTTAACGACTTTAGTCTATGCTTATCTCGCTTATACTTTTTTAGTGAATTATTTAGGTACTTTACTGAATGTGAAAGATTGGATGAAAGATATCACACCATTTGAACATATACCAAGTTTGCCTATAGATGATTTTACAAGTGGACCGATAATCAGCCTTATGCTTATTTTTATTATACTATGTGTCACAGGTGCGGTCGGATTTAACGAAAAAGATATATAATGACTATAATAAAAATGATTTTGTATAATGATGAATCGTGATGTGAATTGAATATAATCACTAAAAAGAGTTGCCAAATTGTTGGCAGCTCTTTTTTTGCCATATTAAATACTATTTCACACTCGCTTGCCAAGGCCACAGTCACAGCCTTCAGATGTTCAACTCGTGTTAAATTGTTTGGTGTGAGGCAGACGTTTACTATGTACACTACCAATATATAAAATATAGATTATTGCAAGAAAACAAAGTGTTTTATTACTATTTAATAGTAATAAAAAATTATGAAAACGCATAATTCATTATCACTTATAAGGATATATTATCAATTCAAATGATATATTAAATTTTTAAATATAGACTTTAATCATTTTTACGTTATAATAGATTATAATAATTACAAATAGATAATTATTGTAAAGAAGAGCAAGTTAGTGGAGGTGCACTTAACATGAAACGTGTAGCATTATTATGTATGTCTTATGGTACGCCATATAAGGAAGAAGATATTTTACCTTACTATACGCATATCAGACATGGACACGAACCAAGCCATGAAGCATACATAGATTTGAAAGATAGATATGAATATATTGGTGGCGTATCACCTTTAGCAACAACGACTGAAAAACAAGCTGAAACATTATGTCATACACTTAACTCAATGACGAGTGACATAAGCTATGAATTATATATAGGTTTGAAACATATACATCCATTTATTGAAGATGCGATAGATGACATTAGTGCGGCAGGCATAGATGAAATCGTCAGCGTAGTTTTAACGCCGCATTATTCTTCATTTTCAGTAGAAATGTATAACCAGCGCGCATCTCAATATGCAAATGAGAAAAATATTAAAGTAACGACATTGAATCAATTTTATAAAGAAGAGAAATTCATTCAGTATTGGGTTGATTCAGTAAATACACAATTGAATTTAATACCTGAGGAAGCGCATCAAAAAACAGCAATTATCGTTTCGGCGCATAGTCTTCCAGAAAAAATATTGGAACATAATGATCCTTATCCAAGTCAACTTGAAGA
The DNA here is from genome assembly GCF_049943195.1 of Staphylococcus caseorum. Taxonomy (NCBI): domain Bacteria; kingdom Bacillati; phylum Bacillota; class Bacilli; order Caryophanales; family Staphylococcaceae; genus Staphylococcus; species Staphylococcus caseorum. The sequence continues at coordinate 2,123,763 of NZ_JBNFUA010000001.1, read as the reverse complement.
AACAACACAGTTAATCCAATCACGAATTGGACATAACCATGTTTTTAACGGTTGGCAATCTGAAGGTAACACTGGGGAACCTTGGATTGGACCAGATGTGCAAGATTTGACTCAAACATTACATGAACAATATGATTATCAAAACTTTATATACGTTCCATTAGGTTTTACATGTGAACACTTAGAAGTCTTATATGATAACGATTATGAATGTAAAAAAGTTTGCGATGATTTAGGTTCTAATTATTATAGAGCTGAAATGCCTGGCTCAAATCAACTATTTATTGAAAGCATCGCAAATGCAGTCATCAATAATTATAAAGAAAAGAATCACTTAACTGCGGTAAATTAAAGGAGATAATATAATGAGTAAAAAACTAACAGGATTATTTGGTGCACCAGTAGGAGATAGAGAAAATAGTATGACGGCAGGCCCTAGAGGTCCGCTTTTAATGCAAGATATATATTTCTTAGAACAAATGGCACACTTCGATAGAGAAGTTATTCCGGAACGTCGTATGCATGCAAAAGGTTCTGGTGCGTTTGGTACATTTAAAGTAACAAATGATATTACACAGTACACTTGTGCAAGTATTTTTTCTGAAGTTGGCAAAGAAACAGAAATGTTCGCTCGCTTTTCAACAGTAGCAGGTGAACGTGGTGCAGCTGATGCAGAACGTGATATTCGTGGGTTTGCCTTGAAATTTTATACAGACGAAGGTAACTGGGATCTAGTTGGTAACAATACACCAGTATTCTTCTTCAGAGACCCTAAATTATTCGCAAGTTTAAACCATGTTGTTAAACGTAATCCAAAAACAAACATGAGAGACCCTCAAGCAAACTGGGATTTCTGGACATTATTACCAGAAGCGTTACATCAAATTACGATAGTGATGTCAGATCGTGGTATTCCTAAAGGTTTCAGAAATATGCATGGCTTTGGTTCTCACACATACTCTATGTACAATGATAAAGGTGAGCGTGTTTGGGTTAAATTCCACCACAGAACACAACAAGGTATAGAAAACTATTCACCTGAAGAAGCAGCACAAGTTATAGCAAATGACAGAGAGTCTTCTCAAAGAGATTTATTTGGAAACATTGAAGAAGGTAACTTCCCTAAATGGAAAATGTACATCCAAGTAATGACTGAAGAACAAGCACGCAATCATAAAGATAATCCATTTGATTTAACAAAAGTTTGGTATAAAGACGAATACCCATTAATCGAAGTAGGAGAGTTTGAATTAAATAGAAACCCTGAAAACTATTTCCAAGATGTTGAGCAAGCAGCATTTGCACCAACAAACATCGTTCCAGGGCTAGATTTTTCACCAGATAAAATGTTACAAGGGCGTCTATTCTCATATGGCGATACACAAAGATATCGTTTAGGTGTAAACCATTGGCAGATTCCTGTTAACCAACCTAAAGGTGTAGGTGTAGAAAATATCTGTCCATTTAGTAGAGATGGACAAATGCGTATTTTAGATGATAACCAAGGTTCAAAAACACACTACTATCCGAATAGTAACGGTGCGCTTGAAGACCAACCGCAACACAAAAAACCAGGCTTAGACATTCAAGGCCAAGCGTTCGAATATGATTATCGTGAAGATGATGATAATTACTTTGAACAACCAGGTGAATTGTTCCGTAGAATGTCACCTGATAAACAACAAATATTATTTAATAATACGGCTAATGAAATGGGCCCAGTTACTGACCCACTAAAACACCGTCATATTAGACATTGTTATAAAGCAGATCCAGCTTACGGTCAAGGTGTAGCAGATGCTTTGGGTATTGATATTAATACTGTAGACTTAAAAGTTGCAGACTAATTGAAAAGGTAGGTAATCGAATGATATTAGATAATATTAATCCAGAAGATTTATTTCCAACTGAGAAACAAGGGCCTTCCGTTTTAGGAAATATGGAATACCCTGTTCAAGGAGAAATAAAAGTATACGAAGCGGCTTATGTCGCAACAAATGAACGTCTTATATTAAATGTTGATATGGACGGCCAGTTTTACTATAGAAACATTAGATATGACGAAATTGAAAATATCGAATTAGACGATAATGTATTAACGATGCGCTTTAGCATTGGCACATTTTCTTTAACAGATTTAAATAAAGAAGATGCTGAAAACTTTGTTGCTTACGTAGAACCTAAAAAAATATAATTATTAATTTGATTTCAATAGATAGTATGAATTATTATAAAACCCCTTCACAACCATTTAAATGGTATTGCGAAGGGGTTTTTGTTGTTTAAAATATTTGGTTTGCTTAAGTTGTTTATAATGCAGTAAGACCGCCATCGATGACGAATTCAGAACCTGTAGAGTAACTGGCGTCATCTGAAGCTAAAAAGATGACCATATTAGATACTTCTTCAGTCAAAGCAACACGACGCATTGGAATGGTCTTCGCAAATTGTTCGACTGCTTCTTTAACACCTTCTTGTTCAATCATAGGTGTCTGAATTACACCGGGATGTATTGAATTTACACGTATATTATAGGGTGAAAGATCTCTTGAAGCAGCTTTCGTCATACCTCGAACTGCAAATTTCGTATCTGTGTAACCAATAGCACCACCAACAAGTCCATTCATAGAAGATATGTTAATAATTGAACCGTGTTGTTGAGCCTTCATAGTTGAAGCGACTGATTTCATACCTAAAAATACAGACACTTGATTGATGTTTACAATTTTCATATAACTTTCTAAACTGAGTTCTTCTATAGGCGTGTTATAAGTAATGCCAGCATTATTTACTAAGACGTCTATTTTGTCCCATTTTTTGATTACTGTATCTACTACATTTTGCCAATCTGCTTCATTAGAAACATCATGCTTAATAAAAAGTGCATTTTTTCCAAATTCTTGTGCAACCTCTTGACCGAGCGTTTCATTGATGTCAGTAATCACAACTTTTGCACCTTCACGCAATACTTTTTCAGCGTGCATTTTTCCCATACCTTGTGCTGCGCCAGTAATAACTACAACTTTATTGTCTAATCTTTTCATAAATAACATCCTCCCAATTTATATTCCTTGTTATATAATTTAACAGTAAATACATTAAAAGTTAAATATTTATTCTTAAGTATTTTACTGCTAAAGTAAATTTATATATACTATTTTTATATCAACATATATAGGAGGGATATCATGGAAAAGAATAATTTTTTCGAACTGATTCATAATGCTGAGTTATTTAATGACGCGACAATGACACTTTTTATGAAACAATTTAATATGAATGTTAATATTTCACAAATTATTGCCTTATCTAAACTTAAAGAGCATGGTGCGCAGAAGCCATCCGCGCTTGCGCAGTCCCTTGGCTATACTTCAGGAGCAATTACCGGTTTGACAAACAAACTCGTTAAAGAAGGTTACATAGTAAGGGAACATCAAGAAGAAGATAGACGTTCCATTTTAATTACGATTACTGCAAAAGGACTGGATGTGTTAGAAGAGGCTCAAAAACAAGGTCAAGCAATGAGAAATGACATTTATTCAGTATTGAATGATGATGAAGTGACACAACTACTTAATATTCAGAAGAAACTTTATAGTCATGTAAAACAAATGAATAAATAACATTTTGTAAGTAACCCAATATAAAAAATGAAAGTGTGATTTTAATGGCTAAACTAGAAGGTAAAATAGCAATTGTGACAGGCGGTGCAGGAGGTATTGGCTCTGGAATCGTGAAGTCTTATGCTAAGGAACATGCTAAAGTAGTTATCGCTGATATTGCTGAAGAAAAAGGAAGATTATTGAGTGAAACATTGAATAATCAAGGATACGAAACATTATTTATTAAAACAGACTTAACAAATAAAGATTCTTTGCAAGCTTGTGTCGATACTACAATTGTAAACTATGGAAAAATTGACATATTGGTTAATAATGCACATGCATCTCGCATGAATTCTTTTTTAGATATTACAGAAGAAGATTTAAATTTATCTCTGAATACGGGATTTTATGCGACATTTTATTTATGCCAAATGGTTATACCTTATTTGAAAGAAACAAAAGGTAATATTATAAACTTTGGTTCAGGTGCCGCTATAAAAGGTGATAAGAATCAAGGCGCATATGTTGTAGCAAAAGAGGCGATACGTGGTATTACACGTGTGATAGCGAATGAATTTGGCGAATTTGGCATTAATGCTAATATCATATCTCCAATCGCTTATTCTGAAGGCGTTAATCAATGGCGTAAAGATAACCCTGAATATTATGAAAAGGTGGTCCAAGGCATTCCATTGCAAAAATTTGGAGATGTTGAAAAAGATATTGGTCCAGTAGCAGTATTTTTAGGAAGTGAAGACGCGCAATATATCACGGGACAAACGGTTATGGTAGATGGCGGTAGTATTAAATTATACTGATTATGTTAAAAGTATAACGCAGTATTTTTGTATCAACTGAGTTGAAATAAAATAATTTATTGACGAGAGCGGGACAAAAAACAACTTTCAAATGTTGGTTTTTGTCCCGCTCTTGTTTTATATTTTAAAAATTTTAACGTTTGATAAGTGCCGTGAGTTCGCCTTCAAATACTTTAACTTCTTCATGATTAAATGTTGTCATTAATACCGTAAGTAAACCTTGGTCTCTTTTACCAGCCTTTTTATCAATAACTTTTATCACAGTATGTAATTCGTCATCAGGAAACACTGGTTTAATAAATTTAATATTATTCATATGTGTACCTGCAATGACATCTTCTCCGTATTTGCCTGTTTCAATCCATAGTTTAAAAGAAATGGCTAGTGTCTGGATACCGGAAGCGATGACACTATTAAATCTGCCTTGTTGCGCTTTTTCTTTATCTAGGTGCATATATTGTGGATCAAATTCACTAGCAAAATCCGTAATTGCTTCTTCGCTTATTTTATATGGCTTAGTCGTAAATGTTTCGCCAATGTGAAAATCATCTAGTTTCATGATTTTATTCTCCTTTAATGTGTTAAATGATTAATATTACTATTGTACTGAGGAATATGGAAAATTAATTCAAAGCATAAAGTGTGAATTAAAAGGAATGCTAAGTGGTGGAAATTATTAACTCGGTTTGGGTATATCGACAAAATCTTGTTGTGCTAATGATACTGTTTCCCCTTGTTGGTGCATTTTTTCAATATGGAACTCTCCCCAATAACAAAGTGAAGAAAGTAATTCTCCTAGTGTTTGACCATAGGTTGATAATTCGTATTCAACTTTAGGTGGGATTTGATCATATACGATACGGTTGATGATACCGTCTTTTTCTAGTTCGCGTAATTGCTGTGTTAACATTTTTTGAGTAATCGTTGGAATGGCACGTTTTAATGCAGATGTACGCATCAACCCGTTGTTTTGTAAATGACATAAGATGACAGGTTTCCATTTTCCGCCGATGACATCAATGGTTGCTTCGACGCCAATATTATAAGCTTTGCTCATTTAATTACCTCCTGATAGATACTCAAAGGTACCTATAGTACTTTAAAGTGCGTACTTCCACTTTTGATATGTGTAGTTTATATTAACACATACACAAAACAAGAAGGAGTCAAAAACATTATGAGAAAAAACAAATTCGCTATATTAGCGTTAGCAATGTCTGCCTTTGCAATTGGAATGACTGAGTTTATTAGTGTAGGTCTCTTACCGCTCATTAAAGATGATTTTGATACTACGATTTCATTAGCAGGGTTAACTGTATCTTTGTACGCTGTGGGGGTAACAATAGGAGCTCCTATACTCACACCACTGACAAATAAAATGAAAAGGAAGCATTTACTATTAGTCATTATGCTTATTTTTATTGTTGCGAATTCACTTGCTGCCTTTGCGACCACGTTTAGTATGTTGTTAGCTATGCGTGTATTATCTGCATTGATGCACGGCGTGTTTATGTCTATCGCTACAGCAATCGCAAGTGATTTGGTAACGTTTGATAAGCGTGCAAGCGCGATTGCAATGATGTTTACAGGTTTAACCGTTGCTACAATTACAGGCGTACCATTAGGAACATGGATCGGTAAGCACTTTGGTTGGGAAGCATCGTTTATTACGATCGCTATGATTGGATTGATCAGTTTAATCATTAATATATTTGCAGTACCAAGTAATTTGAAAGAATATGCTCAGGCATCTATAAAGGAACAACTAAAAGTGTTTAAAAACAAATCATTAATGATGGTTTATTTGATTACTGCACTCGGTTATGGTGGCACTTTTGTAGTCTACACATACCTGACTAGTATACTTACAGATATATTGAATTATAGTGACGAAGCGGTGGTGTTACTACTAGTGATATATGGTGTAATGGTTGCTATTGGCAATACACTTGGTGGGAAATTAACAAACAATAAACCAACAAAAGCACTTATATGGATATTCTTAATTCAAGCGATAGTTTTATTACTTCTAGGCTTAACTGTGACACATTATTTCTTAGGTACCATAGCCATACTTCTGATGGGCTTGTTTGCATTTATGAATGTTCCGGGTCTGCAATTGATTGTGGTACTTTTTGCAGAACGTAAAAATAAGGCAACGACTAACTTTGCTTCTAGTTTAAATATTGCTGCTTTTAATATCGGTATCACATTGGGAGCAGTCATCGGAGGGTGTGCGCTCAATCATTTTTCACTTGCAATGACACCATATTTTGGTTTTGCTATGGTGATGATTGCTAGTATTATGATGTATATCGTTTATAAAAATGAGAGAGAAATACAAGTAGGAATACTATAAAAATACCGTAAAGAGACGAATCAATATCACTTCATTAAATATTTAAAAATGTAAAATTCCATAAAACAGTAATTTATTTTTGTATTAAACTTCTTTAAGATTTAAACTTTTAAAATGGTTAAAGTATTTACAAACAAATTGAAAGAAGTGACGGTTACGCAACCTGTTCTAGGTAGTAACGCAATTATTGTAGAAATCAAAGGGGGACAACCTGGCAAAACAATAGGATTACGCGCTGATTTTGATGCGTTGCCAATACAAGAAGAAGTAGAGGTACCCTTTAAGTCAACAAATGAAGGGGTGATGCATGCGTGTGGCCATGATGCACATACCGCGTATTTGTTGGGATTAGCAGATGCATTAATTGAAATGAAAGCAGAACTTTCAGGTACAATTAAAATCATTCATCAACATGCTGAAGAAATGCCTCCGGGTGGCGCACAACAAGTGATGCAATCTGGTGCATTAAATGATGTGGATGAAATATATGGCGTTCACGTCGTTCCTGTAGTAGGTCCAGAAGTAATTGGATATAATAAAGGTAATGCTTTTGCTGGAAGTTCTACATTTACATTAACAATTAAAGGTTTAGGGGGACACGCTGCAAGTCCTCATAAAACACATGATGCTTTGATTGCAGGAACCAATTTTGTAAACACACTCCAAACAATTGTATCTAGACGTATTGATCCTTCAGAGATGGGTGTAATTACAGTGGGTGCGTTTGATGCACCTGGTGGAGCTAATGTTATTCAAGACAAAGTAACAATCAAAGGCACAGCACGTTATCTTAATGATGACTTAGAGCAATTTATGTATGAAGAGATTGAAAAAGTAGCAAAAAGTGTAGCAGTAGGTTTTGATATTACGTATGATTTAGATTACCAATTTGGTTATCCGATACTTTACAATCATCCAGAACAAACAGAACAAGTAGTAGATATTTTAACAGCAAGTAAGAATGACTATTTTGAACATCTTGTAGAAATACCAGCAGTTTCAGGTTCTGAAGATTTTGCGTATTATTTAAAAGAAATACCAGGAACATTTTTCATCGTTGGCTGCAAACCAGAAGGTATTGAAGAACCATATATGAACCATCATCCTAAGTTTGAAGTGAATGAAGATGCATTATTAGTTGCAGCAAAAGCAGTGGGTGAAATTGCAATTAACAGACTTTTAGACCCGAAATAATGATGTTTGAATTAAATTATTCATTGTTCGATGATATTAATGTTTGCAATGAAAGTAATGCATGCTAAAAAGGCGACCAGTTAACAAAGCAATATATTAATGAACTTTTTTATTAGATGACTGATTACAATGTTCTGCGAGATGGTTTTGTTTCATCTGTAAGTTTTGCTGATAACAATAGTGCGATGACTGATATACCAGTAGCAACCATAAATGTTACGTTTACACCATGAATCATACCTTCCATACCTTCACTAGGGATGGCTGAAACAGACATTAATGTAATAAATAATGCTGTACCGATTGCGCCGGCCATTTGTCTAAATGTATTATTCATGGCAGTACCATGAGCAATGAGGCTGTTCGGTAATTGGTTAATCGCTAACGTTGTCATAGGCATCATAACCATTGCAAGTGATATCATACGCACTGCGTTGGCTGTCGCAAGATAAGTAAAGGTTGTATGCGCTGTGAGCATTGTAAAGGGTATCGTTGAAGCGACTAATATGAGTAAGCCGATACGAGCGAGCCATTTACCACCAAATTTATCAAATAACACACCTGTAACTGGGTTCATAAGTCCCATCACAATTGCACCTGGTAGTAATACTAAACCAGATTCCAATGGAGAAAAACCAAGCATATTTTGCATATATAACGGTAAGATAATATTTGAAGCGATTAATACACCAAATACGAACATACTTAATGCTGTACCTAGAGTGTAAACGCTGTAACTAAACACTCTAAATTCAAGCATAGGTTCTTTGAGTTTCAACTGGCGACGAATGAATATAACCAATGAAATAATACCAATGATAAATGGTAAGATAAATTGTACACTACCCCATCCGGCTTCTCCAACAGAACTGAAACTATATAAGAGTCCTCCAAAACCTAGTGTAGATAGAATGACTGATGCGATATCTAGTTTTGGATTTGAAGTTTCTGTAACGTTTTTCAATAGGAAAATTGAAGCGACGATAATAACAACTGCAATTGGGAATACGACGTAGAAGACACTTCTCCATGAGAGATGCTCTACTAAAATACCTGATAGCGTAGGTCCAATCGCTGGCGCGAATGCAATGACTAATCCGAATAAGCCCATTGCCGTACCACGTTTTTCTATAGGGAAAAGTAAGAATAAGATTGTTTGCATAAGTGGCATCATGATACCTGCACCTGCTGCTTGTAAGACACGTCCGATTAATAACATTGAAAAATCTAGTCCAACAGCACATATTAAAGTACCTACTGCAAAAATGCTCATGGCGGTTAAGAATAACTGTCTTGATGTAAAACGTTGAATTAAAAATGCTGTAACAGGTATCATAATACCGTTTACTAACATAAATATAGATTGTAACCACTGTACCGTACTTTCAGATACTTGTAAGTCGTTCATAATAGGGGGTAAAGCTGTACCAAGTAATGTTTGGTTTAAAATTGTAATAAAGGCCCCTGATAGTAATACGATAAATAAGGGGATTCTTTTTTCAACATGGAATGCTCCTGTTTCAGTCAATAGACTCACTTCTTTCATAAAAATTGCACATCTAAAAATTTTAACACTAAGCTCATTTTCAATCTAGTGATTGAGCTTAAAAAAATAATACATCCGATAATTGGTGAACAGGGACCATTTCTCAATCTATTTTAATAATTTTGAAATAGTGCGTATAATTTTCATAGTTATTTACACATTTGTAATGCTACGTATGAAATACTACACTTTTATTGTAGCTAATGTCAAAATAAACTCTATTTATATGAAGGGAAATATAAATAAAGTTGAAAAATTAGGAGTTAACATAAATTATATAGATTAATTTCAGAACTCTATAAAGTGCTTAATCGAGCTTTTCTCAGAATTAATAAGTAAATAAAAAATGATATTGCAAAAATATTTTAATTATTCTGAATTTAAAATATATCTATCTATGGGTCACTTTTGCTATAATAAATAAGTAAATAAATCATTTAAGTCATAATCGTATCTATTTACATGTAATAAGTTTAAAATTATCATTAAATTATTGGAAAGTATTTGGATAAGTAATCAGTAATCTATACATTTAAAGTACAATTGTACAGATTATAGATGTTCAAATAAAAGGAGAGTAAATAATGGATAAACAAGATTTGATCGCTCCAGAAACTTATAACATAGTGAGCGAAATCGAAAAATTTACAGTAGATCAATCTAAAAAAGCTGTAATATTTGAAAATGAAACAGGAGAAAATAGAGAAATTACATATACCAACCTTATCAAAAATGCGAATAAAGTGGGTAATATGTTTTTAAAATATGGTTTGAAAAAAGGTGACAAAGTGCTCATCATGATGCCGCGTTGCATTGAAACATATGAGATTTATCTTGCTGCCTTAAAATTAGGTATCATTATTATCCCTAGTTCTGAAATGTTACGTACGAAAGATTTACAATACAGAATTACACATGGTGAAGTAAAAGGAATTGTAGTTATTTCAGATGCCCTTGATGAGTTTAAAGCGGTCAAAGAATACGACACTTTAACTAAGTTTATTGTTGGCGGTCAAGAAGATGGTTGGATGTCAGTTGAAGATGAAAAAGCAAATTCAACGGATCAATTAGACATTGTTGAAACTTCTCGTGAAGATATTGCTTTATTATCTTATACGTCTGGCACAACTGGTAATCCTAAAGCTGTTGTCCATTCACATGGTTGGGGCTATGCACATATGCAGATGGCACCGAAACATTGGTTGAGTATTAAAGAAGACGATGTTGTTTGGGCAACTGCTGCACCAGGTTGGCAAAAATGGGTATGGAGCCCATTATTATCAATTATGGGATCAGGAGCAACTGCCTTTGTATATAATGGAAGATTTGATGCTGAAAAATATTTACAATTATTACAAGATAATAAAATTAATGCGCTTTGTTGTACACCGACTGAGTATCGATTGATGGCAAAACTTTCTAATTTAACAGATTATAATTTAGAACATTTGCATAGTGCAGTGTCTGCAGGTGAACCATTAAATAGAGAAGTCGTTGAAAAATTCCAAGAAAACTTTGATCTTACAGTAAGAGATGGTTATGGCCAAACAGAAAGTACATTGCTGATTGGATTTTTAAAAGATACAGAGAGCCGTCCTGGTTCAATGGGTAAAGCAATCCCTGGCAGTCATGTAACTGTCATTAATGATGATGGCGAACTATCTGAAGTAGGCGAAGTAGGTAATATCGCAGTGCCGTTAGACTTACCTGCATTGTTCAAAGGTTATTATAAAGACCCAGAACGTACAGCAGAACCACAAAATGGTGACTACTTTATGACGGGTGATTTAGCTAAAATAGACGAAGATGGTTATTTCTGGTTTGAAGGTCGTAAAGATGACATCATTATTAGTTCTGGTTATACAATAGGGCCGTTCGAAGTTGAAGATTCACTTACGAAACATTCTTACGTAAAAGAATGTGCTGTTGTTGCGAGCCCGCATGAAATTAGAGGGAACATCGTTAAAGCATTTATTATTTTACAAGATGACGTAACTGGTAATGAAGACACAATCAAAGAATTACAAAACTACGTCAAACACGATGTTGCGCCATATAAATATCCAAGAGCCATCGAGTTTGTCGAAGACTTACCTAAGACCAACTCAGGTAAAATTAGACGTATCGAATTAAGAGACGCTGAGAAAAAGAAACAATCATAATTGATTAATCTTAAAAATGCTTAGTATATAAAAAAACCTGTCAATATCATTGAGTAATTTTGATGATATTGACAGGTTTATTTTTTTATTGAAAAAGTGTTTGATCTTTTTATTACGTTGTATCATTTGTACTATAATATCGAAAGTAATGGGAATGCAAAACGCGGTTAGATTTTAAAAAGTCTAAAAGGATAATTTAATTTAGCGCGATTTTAGTTCGTTACTTGTCATCCATTTATGATTTTTAACCATTTTGTCATTTTCAGTTGATTTATAATCAACTACATAAACAGTTGTCTTATTTACATCATCTATTTTTGCTTCTGCGCCCTTCATACCTGGCATATGGTCAGCTTCTAATTTAACTGTATCAACTTTCTTAAAGCCATTTTCAGGGGCATCGGCAACTTCTTCATTAACAACCCATTTATGATTACTTACCTTTTCATCCCCATTTGTAGGTGTATAGCTTACGACATAAGCATAAGTCTCATAAGCACCTTTTACAGTAGCTTCCGCATTTTTCATACCTGGCATGTGTCCTACTGTAATAGTAACTTCATCACCTTTTTTAAATTTACTATCATCTGTACTTGTCATATCGTCTGGAACTTTACTTTCACTTTTGTGTTCCATATGTTCTTCTTGTTTTTGATCTTTAGTGTTTTTATCTTCTTCGCTTCCATTTGAACAAGCTGACAATACTAATCCTGATGCTAATATAATAAATCCTAATTTTTTATACATATTTTAAAACTCCTAGCTGTTATTTTAATTTTAATGTAAAAGCATTAATTGCTACGATAACCGTACTTAACGACATGAGTATTGCACCTACAGCAGGCGATAATATTAAACCTATAAAAGCTAATATGCCGGCTGCGAGAGGGACAGCTACAACGTTATATCCTGCACCCCACCATAAATTTTGAATTGTTTTTCTCATAGTGTTTTTAGAAAGTGTCAAGAATTTGATAATATCGGATGGATTACTTTTAACAAGTATGACATCGCCTGATTCGACTGCTACATCTGTTCCAGCGCCTATCGCCATTCCAATATCTGCTCTTATAAGACTGGGAGCATCATTGATTCCATCGCCGACCATCATAATTTTACTGCCCTTACCTTGATATGCTTTAATAATATTTTCTTTATCTTCGGGCATTAATTGTGCATGAACATCGTTAATTCCTAATTCTTTAGCAACTGTTTCTGCAACTTCTTTATTATCACCAGTAAGCATCACTGGTGTAATGTTTCTTGATAATAAGTCTGAAATCATTTGTTTTGAGCTTTCTTTGATTTTATCGCCTTGTGCAATCATGCCAATAACTTGTTGGTTATGAATTAAATAACTAATAGAATTACCTTGTTGAGCAAGATGAGTATATTGTTCTTTGTTGTACTTAAGATTGTTATTATCGAGATAAGAAGCGTTCGTTATTTTGAGTGTTTTATTATCAACTGTGCCTTCTAATCCTACGCCCGGTAAATTATTAACTTCTTCAGGATTAGCATAAGAGATGTTTTTACCTTTAGTAAAATCAACAATTCCAGTAGCAAGTGGATGATTAGAACTACTTTCTAATGAAGCAAATAGACTCAATATGATCTCGTCATGGAATTCATCAGTAAAACTTTCATAGTGATTTACTGTAAAATCACCTTCAGTAAGTGTTCCTGTTTTATCCATAATAACGTAATCAATATGTTGGGCAATTTCTACAGATTCTCTGTTTTTTATGATTAAGCCATTATGTGCACCTATAGAAGTAGAGCGTGCTGTAACTAATGGAATTGCCAAACCCAATGCGTGAGGACAAGCAATAACTAATACAGTAACAAGTCTTTCAAGTGCGAAGTCGATATCATTTTGAATAAGCATCCATACAATAAATGAAATTAACCCTACGCTGACTGCAAAATAAAATAAATAACCTGCTACTTTATCTGAGAGAAGCTCGGCTTTTGATTTATCATTTTGCGCTTGATTAACAAGTCCCATAACTTGGGAGAGATAGCCATTTGCACCAGTGGCTGTAACTTTAACTTGTATTGTTCCTGAACCATTGATAGAACCGCCAATAACGTCATCATTATACTTTTTAGCAACTTTCTTTGATTCACCAGTAACTAATGATTCATCAATTGATGTTTCACCCTGAGTAATTGTGCCATCTGTAGGTATGCTTTCCCCAGCTTTAACTTCAACAACATCATCAATATTGATGTTATCAATTTTAACTTCATGACGTTGATCATCATCTGCAATTTTAACTGCAGTATTAGGTAACAGTTCTGCCATTTTTTTCAATGCATTATCTGCATTACCTACTGCGTTCATTTCAATCCAATGACCTAACAACATGATTAAAATTAAAGTCGCTAATTCCCAGAAAAAATCCATTGTGTGTGTTGAGGAATCGGTAAAATTATTCATGTAAAAAGCATATAAACTATAAAAATAAGCTACTGAAATGCCTAAAGCAACTAGCGTCATCATTCCAGGTTTTTTAGTTGAAATCTCATCCCTAGCACCTGTTAAAAACGGTTTGCCACCGTAAAAGAATAAAATTGTAGCAAGGATTAATACAATCCAATCAGAACCTGGAAATGAAAATTGGAATGGCAATGTAACACCCATCATTGGTGATAGAATAATAATAGGTATTGCAAAAATTAAAGAAATAAAAAATTTAGTTTTAAAATTGCCGTGATGATGATGCGCATGACCATCATGACTGGCATGGTTCTCGTGTTCGTGATGACTATGAGCATCATGATTATGGTGTTTATCATTATGTTCCATAATAAAACCTCCTATATTTATCGAATTTGTAATAAGATGATTTTAGTATAACACATACCTTATAGGGGTATAAATGTTTCGACTTTTAATAAAGATTCTGGTGAAAAATATAATGAAGATGTTTATTTATATTGACTGTTACTCAGGGTAATAGTTTATTAAATAAAGTAGGAGGTGAAAATTATGTCTATATATTCAACAGGAGAGTTAGCTGCCCTTTTTTCTATTACAACTATAACTATTCAATATTATGATAAAAAAGGAATACTCAAACCATCCTATGTCAAGGATAATAACTACAGAGTTTATACAGAAAAAGAAGTTAAAAAACTACAAATCGTCATAGCTTTAAGAAATATGCAATTCAATTTAAAAGATATTAATAAGCTAATTAATAGTGATGAAGATTTGAGGTCAATATATTTATTATTAAATCAAAAGATAGAGGATGATGAACAACGCATAAAAGAAGATCAGCAAAGGCTTAATAACTTGAAACGTGTTAAAAGTATGATTTCTGAAACATCTAACTCACCGATACAAAAATTATTAGACATAGAAGATGTTATGAATAAAAATGAAAATATTAGCAAGTTATATCGAAAACTATTTTTGGTGGGTGGATTAGGGACATTAGTCCAGTTAATAGGTATATCAATAAGTTTTGCTATAAAAAGTTATTTACCATTTTTGATATCTTTTGTTTTAGCTATTATTTGTGCGATTACAATAACAAACAAATTCTTTAATTCAGTATTATACATGTGCCCGAATTGCCATTTTAAATTCAAACCTAAAAAATTAAAATGGATGTTAGCTGCGCATACATCGAAGACTAGAAAATTAAAATGTCCAAACTGTAACGAAAAATATCATTGTATAGAAACATTAAAAGAGGTTGAAAAATTCTCTTAATTAATGGAAAAGCGTGAGCAGAAAACATTTATTTTCTGTTCACGCTTTAAATATAGCGAAAATTACTTCTGCAAAATGATTTTCAATAAACAGTAACATCCTTTAATTGATAATTATTATCATTTGAAGTATATTATATAAATAGATTTAATTGTAAATGATGAGGAGAATATATAAATGCAGATATATTGGACTAAAATAAATAAGATTATTAATGAGACGTCTGAAATTAAAACGTATTTACTTGATTGTCCAGAGGGTTTTACTTGGGAAGAGGGCTCTCACACGCACATGGGATTAAAAGGTTTTAATGAAGGCGAAAAACCAAATAAAAGCTTAGTTCGCCATATGTCGATTTCTACTGTTCCTAACGAGAATATAATTGGAATTACTACAAGAATAAGAAAACAATGTTCTGAATTTAAAAACATTTTAAATAAGTTAGAAGTTGGCCAAGAAGTAGCGATTTTTAAAACACATTCAAATATTCCACTAAAAAGAGAAAATAAAAATGTGTATTTACTATCTTCGGGTGTTGGCTTAGCGACATATAGACCAATAGTACTTAAATATTTAGAGAACGCTGAAAATGTTAATAAAATACATTCTATAAATGTTGATTCATCTAAAGAATTCTTATTTACAGATATATTTAAATCTGTACCAGATAAAAAATTCACATCACAATTTGTGGATAGCAGAGCATCATAATATGAGCAATTAGAAAATATTGCAATGGATAAAAATGCTTTATTTTATATAGTAGGTAGCGATGAATTCGTAACTCAAAATATTGAAAAATTATTTGAGTTAGGTGTTAAAACATCACAAATTGTAATTGATAAGCGTGAGAAACAACGCTCGGAATTCCTAACAATATAAATGCTTAAATTGCTATAAAATTAAAATATTGTAATGCCTCAAGCCAAAGGTCTGTTATATATTTTTGGATATATTCAAAAATCGTTTCTTTATATTTCAAAGTAATTTTCAACAATATTTTATATATATTGTTTTAATATTTTATTTTGGTATAGTTGAAGGTCAGTATAAACTATATTTAATAAAATTAAATAATTAAGGAATGATTTGAATCAATTTATCAGAATTAAATGTTGAACTATTTAGGGTGTTTAACGAATTAAGTAAACAACTGGTGTTTTTAAATCCAGTAATGATTTTTTTAGCTAAATACATGGAGTATTTTTTAATTTTAAGTATTATCATATATTGGTTTACTCGAAAACAACAAAATAGAATGATGGTCATTAGTGCAATCATTGCTTTTGTAGTCGCAGAGTTATTAGGAGATATTATAGGGAAAGTATATTCAAATAATCAACCATTTGCAGAATTATCAAATGTTAATCAACTTATTGGACATGAAATAGATAATTAATTTCCAAGTGATCATGCACTACAATATTTTGCTATATGTATCATGTTTCTGCTTTTCAAAAAAAACTTAAGGTATTTTTGGCTAGTATTAGCTTTTCTTGTAGGAATTTCACGGATTTGGGTTGGTGTACATTATCCGGCAGATATACTGGTAGGCGCAATTTTAGGTACGTTTTCGGCAGTATTTTCTTTCTGGATCGTTCCTCATATAAGGCTAACTAAAAAACTTTTAGAAATATATGAAAGAGGAGAAACGTTCATATTATCAAAAATATCAAAATAAAGCGTATAGATAAATAATACGGCACGATAATATATAAAATTTCTGAAGATAAGAAAATATACTAAAATAGCAGTGAAGAAATCTATAATGATAGAGGTCTTCACTGCTATTTTTATATGAGTAGATTATCCAGTATCTTAAATTTTAAATTGCTTTATACTGCTATATCTCCATTACTATCCGACTTTTTAAAAACAGTTAAAATCGCTTTTACGATACCAATGATTTCAGGAATACCAGTCCAACAAAATACAAAATATAATATCCCTAATTTTCTTTTGTTTGAGTAAAATTTATGGACGCCTAATCCACCTAGAAAGAAGGCTAATAGCATATAAATTATTTTGTTAACTTTCATTAAACCATCTCCTGACTCTTTTATACGCACTATACAATATAAATGGTGGTATACATAATGTTTTGACTATTTATACTTGAATAACAAATATATCTAATATAATAAGGTCTTAGAGTTTTAAAAATCATTAAAAACTTTAACATTAAAAATATTTTAATATGTTACTATAATACTAATAATATAATATTTTTAATAATGTTCATGTATGAGTAAAGTTTTTAATAATGATATATCGTGAACCTATATAGAATGGAGCAAATAGATGAAGTTATATTTAATAAATGTAAATGACTTAAACTATGATGCTATACAAAACCGGTTTTTAAATCATATCAAATGTGACAAACAGAATAGAATTCATAATTTACATGTTGAAAATGATAAAGTGCTTACTTTGATCAGTGAATTGTTATTGTATTATGCACTGATCAAAGATTATGGTTTTTCTTTAGAAGAACTTATTTTTGAGGAAAATGAGTATGGCAAGCCATATTTACTAAAATCACAGAACGTACATTTTAATTTATCTCATTCAAATGAATGGGCGGCTTGTTATATCTCTGATTCGCCAGTAGGCGTCGATATAGAGCAAATAGATGATATAGATAAGAATCTATTTGGTGATATTACACATGCTAATGAACGCGCTATGATGAGCAATAACAAAGAGAATTTCTTTTCTTTTTGGTGTTTAAAAGAAAGTTATACCAAATTTATAGGAAAAGGTTTATATTTTGATATTAAACACAATATTGAGTTGATATATAATAACGAAATAATTACAAACCATTTTTTATTGTTAGATGTTATAGAAAATTATAAATTAGCTGTTTGTTGTGAAAATATAGTTACACCTAAAATTGAGTTTGTAACCTATAAAAATATAGAAAAACACTTATAAAATCATTGTAGGAGAGCTGTTTGGGAATAATTTTACAATCATTTACTATAAGTTAATAATAATTTATGATTTAATAAAAAAATTACAAAATATTTACAATTTATAACCTTTTATAACTTTTATTATTATAATAATAAAAGTTATAAAAGGTTATTTTTTTAAAAAATATGTTAATCTTAAGATATAAAAAAAGGGGGTTTAATTATGGAAACAAGTACTTTATCAGATGCACAGACCGAAATTATTCAGGTACAAGAATATTATGAAAATAATAGCATTAATAATATACCAGGAATTATTTATATTAAACCTGAAGTTAAAATAGAAGAAATAGAAAAGGCATTAAATAATCTAATAAAAACACATGAGAGCTATAGAATTAAAATGAAAAAAGTGAAAGGTGAATATAAACAATATATTACTGAACACAAAGATAGAAATTTTGATTTTATTGACTTTATGAATAATCAAGTAGGGTATGATGAATGGATTAATGAACAGGCACGTAAAAACCTGTTTTTTGAAAATAAGGACTTATTTGACTTTAAAATAATGAGGTTACCTACTGGGAAAACCGGAATACTTTTGCTGGAACATCATGTTATTTCAGATGCATGGAGTTTGACAGTAGCTATCAATACAATATGTAAATATTTAATTAATGGAACTAATAACAAGCAAATAGAGTCTACATATTTTAATTACATCAAAGAAGAATTAGAATATAAAAATTCTAAAAGGTTTGAAAAAGATAAACATTTCTGGTTGAAAAAGGTTGAAAATTTAGAAGATAATGAATTATTCGAAAATAATAGTGAAAATAATGGTCTGAGTAATAGAAAAAGTTATAGTTTCTCTGATATAGAAACCCATAGAATACAAGACTTTTGTGAAAAAAATAATATAAGTATTAATAATTTATTCTCTTCCATTATGATTATTATAAAATATAAAAAAACACCATCGAAAAAAATTTCAGTCGGGTCAGTAATGCATAATAAAAATAAAAAAGCAGAAAAAGGGCTTAATGGCGTGTTTTCAAGGGCGTTGCCAATTATAATTGATGTCTCTAGTGATTATTCTATATTTGATTTATTAACCCAAACAAAATATGAAAGTTTCAATATACTAAAACATAGAAAATATCCGTATAGAAATATAGTAGAAGATAGTGGTGGGCAAAAAGGACTATTAGACTGTTTGATTTCTTATCAAAACACTCAACACAATTATGAAATTATAAAAAATGGTTATTCAGATGAATGGATAGAAAATGGCTCAAATAACGCACCATTAACTGTAAATATTAGTAATAGGAATAGAGAAGATACTTTAATTGTAGATTATGATTATCAAAGTGCTGTTGTGAATGAGAAAGAAATTATAGACCTGCATAAGATAATATTAAAAGTCATAGAAGAAATAATAGAAAATCCAAATAAAAAGATTAAAAATATAGAGTTATTGGATGAAAACGAAAAACATACCATTTTAAACGACTTTAATGACACAGAGGTGAGTTTAAATAATACGGAAACGTTTGTTGAACGTTTTGAAAAGCAAGTGAAAAAAACGCCTCATCAAACAGCGGTTGCGTATGAAGGCAAACGTTTAAGCTATAATGAGTTAAATATCCGTGCGAATCAGCTTGCTTATCAATTAAGAGATGAAGGTGTGGAAGCTGACAGTCTAGTTGGTTTAATTATGGATCGACAACTTGAAACGATTATTAGTATTTATGGAATTTTAAAAGCGGGTGGCGCTTATGTTCCAATTGATCCTAATTACCCAATTGACCGTATTAATTATATTTTAGAAGATAGTCAACCGAAGGTTTTACTAACAGATCGAGTATTAGATGAATCTATAAAATATGAAAATAAAGTAATTGATTTAACTAAAGAGACAAAATCAGAAACATTTCCAACTTCTAATTTAAAACAAATTTCAGATAAGTCTAACTTAATGTATGTGATTTATACTTCAGATACAACTGGAAAACCGAAGGGCGTTATGGCACATAGTGAAGGCGTTATGAACCGTTTGAACTGGGTGATAAATAAATATAATGTTGATGGCGACGATACAATATTATTTAAAACGCCTTATACTTTCGACGTTTCAGTTTGGGAAATATTTGGCTGGGCTATGGCTGGTAGTCAAATTGTTTTACTACCATCTGGAGAAGAAGGCAACCCTGAAAAAATAACTGCATTATTAGAAGATTACGCGGTAACGATGGTTCACTTCGTGCCTTCGATGTTAAATATGTTCGTCAATTTTATTAAATCTACGAACAACTCACAGTTCATTTCGAAATTAAAATATGTTTTAGCTAGTGGCGAAGCATTGAAACCTGAACAAGCTAATGACTTTAATCATTTTATCGGGAATAAAAACAATACTACCTTACTAAATCTATATGGTCCTACTGAGACAACCGTTGACGTAACAAGTTTTGACTGTGAAAATCATAAGACATATGACTCAATTCCAATCGGTAAACCAATCTCAAATATTCAAGCTTATATTTTAAATGAAGATAATAATATAATGGGTATCGGCGTGCCTGGAGAGCTCTGTATTGCGGGTGTGGGTGTCACAGCAGGTTATTTAAACCGTCCTGAATTAACACAAGAGAAATTTATTGATAACCCGTTTGGGAAAGGTAAATTATATCGTACGGGAGATTTAGCGAAATGGAATGCCGACGGCAATATTAGTTATATAGGTCGTATAGATGAACAAGTTAAAATACGTGGTTATCGTATTGAATTGGGCGAAATTGAAAGTGTTTTAAGACAACAGGCTCATATCATTGATGTAGCGGTTGTTGCGACAACGATGGTTGAAAATGAATTATCTATTTGTGCGTATTTAGTATCAGATGACACACTTGATTTTAAATCTCTAAAAACATCTTTAGGTCAAAAGTTACCAGATTATATGATACCAGCATATATGACACAACTTGATAAACTGCCAGTAACTTCAAATGGAAAGCTGAATAAAAAAGCTTTACCAAAAATCAAAGTTGAAAGTAAAGTATATGTAGCGCCGACAAACGACATAGAAAGCGCTGTAGCGAAAGCATTTGAAGCAGTATTACAAGTAAATCAAGTTAGTATTCATGATAATTTCTTCGAAATGGGCGGAGATTCACTTAAGGCCATAAAGTTAACATCGTTAATATCTAAATTATATAATATATCAATTAAAGATATCTTTGAATTACAGACAGTGGAATCTATAAGTAAAGCATTGATTGAACGTGAAGAAATGAATGTAATGACAAAATTAGACGCATTAAAATTTCCGAATGTTAAGAATGAACATCATTTAAATAGTGATTTTATATCAGAAATCAATGATTACAAAGTGCAAAGTAACGAAAATTATAAATTCATTGATAAAGATGTCGTTAAATCTAACAAACAAATATTATTGACAGGCGCTACAGGTTACTTAGGTATCCATATATTAAAAGATTTATTAGAACGTAAAGATTTAATTATTCATGTGTTAGTGAGAAATAATAAAAAAATAAGCGGTGAGAGCAAATTAAATAACAATTGGTCCTATTACTTTAATTCTCAATTAAAAACAGAAGATTTGAACCGTATTCATTTTGTAGAGGGCGATATTGAATCAAAATATTTAGGTTTTTCTAATAGTAATTATGATTATTTAGTAAATAATATAGATATTATTATAAATGCAGCAGCAAATGTAAATCATTTTGCGACAGAAGAATCTTCTTATAACACAAATGTTAAATCAATCCACAATTTAATATCTTTTGCGAAAGACAAAAAGAAAAAAGAAATTCACCATATGTCTACAATTAGCGTAGCTTCAGGTAGCGTAGAGGATAAAAATAGTATTACTTTTTCTGAATATGATGTAGATATTTCTCAAAAACCAAATAATATCTATATTGATGGTAAGATAGAAGCTGAAAAATTACTTATTGCTTATTTTATAAATATATCACAAATTATACTTTTATTAAAAAATAGATTCTCTTTAGTTTTATTAAAATTGTTAACAAAATATTAATTTTATCTACTAAAAGTTAAATTAATATTTTTTTGTTGATTATTGTCATTGTGTTTTTTAAGGATGGTTAATGAAATTAGGGGGAAGGAAGTAATGTCATATATTAAGTTGATGAAGGGAAGGCTGAAGTGTAAAAATCCATCATTGCTTTATGATTATAAGCAATGATGGATCAGAGTGTTAGTAAAATACTATTAAATATTTAGATTAATGGCTGGCCATCCAAGGTCTGGCAGTGTTTGTGGTTGTTTGATTTTTTTGTGGTAATTTATCTTTTGTGACTACTTTTGGTTTTTGTCCTTGTTCGATGCGTTTTTTTAACTTTGAGTCCATTCCATAAGTTTGAAAAGCAGTATATACACGTTTAGATAAATGGCCGCATTCAGGACATGAAACGTTATCGTGTGTGTCATTCATAGATTGACGAATTGTAAATTTATCACAATTTGGACATGCATATGTGTAGTTTGGCATTATTCATCAGGCTCCAATTCGGGTAAAATATCGCCCTTGAATATTTCCCGGGGAATGGCAATGGTACAACAGGCATTAGGGACGTCGACAATACCGGCTACGGTGCCTTGAACAGGTGCTGATCCTAGTAACATATAGGCTTGTTCACCTGTAAAACCACGCGTTTTTAAGAATTCAATTGCATTTAAACAAGCATTCCGATAAGCAGTGTTTGCATCTAAGTATGTTTGGTCTCCGTTAAATTCATTAACTGAAATACCTTCAAAAACAATATAGTCTGTATAATTTGGCATAACAGGGCCGGGTTTAAATGCAGGATTTTTCTTGATTTGGTATTTCTCCATCCCATTTTTAATTACGTTTACGCGTAATTCAATCCAACCTGGCATTTCAATTCCACCGCAAAAAGTGATTTCACCATCTCCTTGAGAGAAGTGTAAATCTCCTACAGACAGTTTGGCGCCATCAACGAATACAGGAAAATAAATACGAGAACCTTTTGATAAATTTTTAATGTCACAATTGCCTCCATTTTCTCTTGGAGGCACTGTTCTTGCACCTTCTTTTGCTACACGTTCAAAATCATTTCCTTTAAGATCACCTAGTACGACTGCATCAGTTTCGGGTAAGTTAGCTAATACAGGTTCACGATTAGGATCAGTATCGACCAACGCTTGTTCACGTCGATTCCATTCATTAAGCATGTCTTGTGAAGGTGCGACACCGATTAATTCCTGGATGAATAATACCAGCAAATTCAACGCCAGGGATATGACGACTCGTAGCGTATATCCCATTGAAATCCCAAATTGATTTTTGAGCATTTGGATAATGATCTACTAAAAAACTTCCGCCATTCGTTTTATCAAAAATACCGTTAAAACCCCATTCGTGTTCTGGGAATGTACCTATGTCTAGTATATCTACGACTAATAAATCACCAGGTTCAACACCATTGATGTGAACAGGTCCACTTAATACATGCACACGGTTTAAATTAACGTGTTTGATATCACTTGCATCATCGTTATTGGAAATTTGTCCATCTGTCCAATCTAAACATTCCATACGAAATGATTCACCAAGTTCTACTGAAAAAGCTGCTGGAATATCTGGGTGCCATCGGTTATGTCCAGGGTGATCTTGTTGGTCCATTTTCTTACTTAAATCAATATTGAATAACTTTTTTGTCATAATAAGCATCCTCCTACTTAATTTAAATAGATAAAATGTGACTGTATAATATGTTGATTAAATAATAACACAAAATGTGTAAAATTATAATTAAATTGAGTGGATGGATAAATAAGAAAAGAGAAAGTTAAAAACTAAGAAAGTATATAGCAAAGAAGGAATGTTATTTTAATTATTAATAGCGTGTTTTAAGCTGTATATATAATTATTAAAAGCATTGTTAAATTCATTATAGAAGTTTGTGTTTCTTGACAATAACGAATAATAAGTATATGTTTGTAATATTAAATAAAAATAAATATAGTCGTTGAATACTGCTTTTTTCACGATATTAAAGCTTTAGCAAGCTGTTAATAATCATATTGGCAAATTGAAAAAGTGTACGAATAGTGTTGAAAAGTTAAAATCATTCGTCATATAAGATTAAATGTAATATTTTAGATTATAAAATTCATACATATAAGGTAGCAAAGCAAATCACTTCGTTAAAAAGTGCGTTGTAATGAAGCCGACAATTGTAATAAACCGTCCGTGGTTTATTGTATATTGTCGGCTTTTTTTAATGGGAAAATAACTGAACATACTAAGTTATACATAAAAGTAGCTTGATTTTGTAACACTAAAATTAATGTAAAAAGAAGGGAGAATCCAATATGTTCACATCGCTTAATGTATCAATACTGTTAATAATATTTTTCATCACTGTTATTGTTTCTGTATTGAGTGGCATCATGTTTTTAAATTCACGCATACCATTGGCGTATGTGCGCATACATATATTTTTAGTGGCTTTACCACCACTTGTAGCATTTATCGGACTTATAGGCGCACCGAAAAATATAGAAGTAGGATTTTGGTATTCGGATTTTCTAGCATGGTTAATGGCCTTTTTCGTTTTAGTCATAGGCTTAATCATTCAACGTTATTGTGTACAGTATTTAATGGGCGATCGAAGTTATAGAAAGTACTTCACTTTATTTACAATTACCACTAGTTTTGCCGCAATGGCTTGGTTAACAGGTGATTTGCGTATTATGGTGATCAGTTGGGGCGTAACGTTACTTGGTTTAACGCTATTAATTAGCTTAACAAGCGCTTGGAAAGTGACAAGAGCTGCTGCAAAAGTAACTGGTAAATTGTTTTTGTTAAGTTGGGTAGCATTATTGTTGGCAGTAGTGTGGATTGCATTACTAACAGGTGAATGGCAATATACCTCAATTTTCACAGCTACAAATTTAGCTCAAATTAATGCGTGGGAAAGTTTTGGTATTAATATGCTCATTATATTAGCAGTTATGGTGCCAGCTGCACAGTTTCCATTTCAAAGATGGTTAATAGAATCAGTCGCAGCACCAACACCGGTGTCGGCGATTATGCATGCAGGTATTGTGAATGCGGGTGGTATCATATTGGCGAGATTTTCACCGATATTTAATGGTGACATTGCAACATTCGTATTGTTAT
This sequence comes from Staphylococcus caseorum, assembly GCF_049943195.1. Lineage (NCBI taxonomy): Bacteria > Bacillati > Bacillota > Bacilli > Caryophanales > Staphylococcaceae > Staphylococcus > Staphylococcus caseorum. The sequence goes on along the minus strand of NZ_JBNFUA010000001.1, from coordinate 2,098,221 downwards.
TGTTTGCCAGTATTTCTGTACTGATTGGTGCAGGTATAAGTTTAGTGCATGTAGATTATAAACGCCTTTTAGTAGGATCTACAATTGGACAAATGGGCTTTATGTTAATCCAGTGTGCAATGGGTGCATACATTCCTGCGATTATCCATTTGATTTTACATGGTTTATTTAAAGCAACGCTCTTCTTACGCTCTGGTTCGGCGGTGCGTCACTTTAATGTACCAAGTCGTGCTAGTGAGAGAATGTCATATTTATGGATCATATCAGGTCGTGTATTAGCTTTGGTTATTGGTTTAGGTTTTTGGCTTACATCTCCTGGTGAAGGCTACCGTTTAGTGAGTGGCCTCATCTTAGCTTGGTCATTATCGGTATCATGGACACAACTTGTTGCATTTGGAGAAGGGAAATTCGGACGTATCATGGGATTATTAATGATCATTGTCGTTGGCTCGGTATACTTTATCGTTCATCACTTCTTCGCTAGCGCCTTACATACGATGACTTTCAATAGTGTTCAACCACCTATGCTTGTCGTTGTAATTGTAGCTTTAATGCTCTTGATTGGTAGTTTAATGAGTACATGGGTCGCACGTAATCGTTCATCGGTCGCATTTTCAATATTATATATGTGGCTTGTACGTATCGGGGATGCAAAAGCTGACACTGTAGAACGTCATCCAAACTACCTTAAAACATATTTAACAAAAGGAGGACACTAAAATGGGGGAAGCAAATAGAGAGACAGACTATGTTTCACAAAACAATCCTAATGATATTCGAACATTAATTGATGATGCAAGTAAGGTTATTGTCCCGTTATCGCCCATTTCAGTGTTTGCGGCAAGAAGTCCGTGGTCTGGGTTAGAGGATAAAACGTTTGATGAAGTTGCACATTGGCTTAAACAAGTGCGAGAAGTAGATATTTATCCTGCGATAGCAAGTATATTAGAAGCTAAGAAACAAGGCGAAATAGACGAGCGTAAGATAGAGGAACGATTCCAACAGTGGTTGGAGCAAGCGTCATTAGCAATACCAAGAGAAAACGCAATGAAATATGGGCGTAATGCTTTAAAATTACATCCTTTAAAATCTAATCATCATGTACAAGGGCAAGTCGATGCATTGGCACAACAGTTAGAGGATTTAGATTTATCAAGTGATGTCAAAAGCTCAACGCCGTTATTGTCTACGTATGTAATGGATGAAAATAATAAAAAATTAATCGATACAGTGGATTATCACGTTATTAAGTGGTGTAAGTTATTTGTTGATGATGCACAATCAGGGTGGACAATGCCCCATCGTGAAAAAGGACTATTCTATTCTTGGAGACGTTTAATCCAATATGATCCAGCGTTAACGAAAGATCAACGTGCCCGGTTGAAGACTTTACCTGATGATGCTGAGTCATTAATTAGAGCCACATTGTTAAAATTAGGTATTGCTGAGGCAGACACGCAAAATTATTTAGAGAATCATTTATTATCATTACCAGGTTGGGCAGGTATGATGCTATGGCAGCATGAAAATAATAGTAAAATGGAGTCGTTGTTATTGGATTACCTTGCGCTTCGTTTAGGCATGGAGTGGGTAATAATGGAACCGTATTTATCAGACTTACCTATAAATGATACATCAGCGAATCAATCTATTTCATTAACGGATTGCATTTTGTCATGGATGCAATGGGGCGGTTTTACGGCACAACAATGGGACAAATTAACAACGCAAGCACAACAACAACATGTGTTATTTGCCGTTCAGTTTAATGATCAATTACGTCGTAAATTATTGTTAGAGGCTTGGGAAGCAACTTATAATCAGCAATTAAGAAAGATTATTGCGCCTGAAAAGCAAGTGTTGTTGGAGAATGACACGCCACTTGCACAAATGGCATTTTGTATAGATGTACGTTCTGAGCCATTTCGTAAACAAATTGAAGCAGCAGGTCCCTTTGAAACGATAGGTATTGCAGGGTTCTTTGGTTTGCCGATTGCCAAAAATGAACTTGGAAATCAACATAGTCATCCATCTTTACCTGTAATGAGTAAGCCACAGCATAAAATTAAAGAATATACACAGGAAAAAGAACCAACTATTTTCCGACAACGTAAGCATGTACTTGAATCGGTCACTTATACGTTCAAGAAAATGAAACAAAACGTGTTGCCTAGTTTACTATTACCAGAACTCAGTGGTCCGTGGTTAACACTACAAACATTTACACGCAGTTTTATACCAAATCGTGTAGGCAACGTGATTCGCAAGTTCTATGCAGGCTGGTTGCAAAAGCCAGAAGATACAGCACTTACGCTTAATCATCATCATCGTAGAGAAGATGGTTTGCCTGTAGGGTTTACAAAGGATGAACAGTTAAATTATACACGCCAAGCGCTACGCTTAATGGATTTAACGACAGACTTTTCACCTTTAGTTGTTATGTGTGGTCATGGTAGTCAAAGCGCGAATAATCCGTATGCTGCCTCGTTAGATTGTGGTGCATGTGGTGGTGCAGCAAGTGGTTTTAATGGCAAAGTATTAGCACAGTTGTGTAATTTGCCAGAAGTGAGACAAGGGCTAGCACGCGATGGTATTGAAATTCCGGAAACGACCGTATTTGCAGCTGCAGAACATCAGACTTCTGTGGATACATTAGAGTGGGTTTATGTACCAGAATTACCAGAAGCGGCACAAAAAGCTTATGATGCTATTGAAGCAGCAATGCCTAACGTCAGCTATTATGCTAATGAACAACGCTTAGAACAATTACCAAATAATAATGTAACGAAGAAAGATCCTGTCAATGAAGCACATCGCTTATCAAATGATTGGAGCGAGATAAGACCAGAGTGGGGTTTAGCTAAAAATGCTACCTTTATTATTGGACAACGTGAGCTAACAAAGCACAGTGACTTACAAGGCAGAGCATTTTTGCATAATTATGATTGGAAAAACGACCAAGATGGTAGTATATTAGCAAATATTATTGGTGGGCCTGCAGTTGTAGCACAATGGATTAACTTACAATACTATGCTTCTACAGTTGCGCCACATTATTATGGTAGTGGTAGTAAAACAACACAAACTGTGACAGCTGGCATTGGTGTTATGCAAGGGAATGCGAGTGACTTGTTAACAGGCTTACCTTGGCAATCCGTGATGTCGTCAGATGATAAAATGTACCATTCACCTATACGTTTACTTGTAGTGATTCAAGCTCCTGAAAACTTTGTAAAAGAACGATTAGAAGCGGATAAAGCATTCCAACAAAAAGTACAAAACGGTTGGGTGAGATTAGCAACGATTGATGAAGATGGCCAATGGCATGACTGGTCAACGGATTATTAAACTATATTTGAATGTCATGTCAATGAAAATCTATGAGCATATCGATATCTTATCGTACTTAATTTATTAAATAAAATATAAATGATTTTTCGGGTGATATTGTAGAACTGTGGAGAAAAGTATGCAAAAATGATAATGTTATCTTTATTCAAATAATAATCTAACTTAACCTCATTTTGGTTCTACAGGAGATGCATACTAAATGAAAACAACCAAAGGCACTTACGAGTCTGAAATCAGCAAAGCAATTACACAGTGGGAAAAAGACTTCCTTGGCCGCGGCTCTCTTTCTGTAAAAACAGATATATTGCGCGATATGATTATTGTGAGTTTACAAGGTGTATTAACACAAGCAGAGTATAAAGTTTGTGAAACGAACGAAGGACTAGTAACAATTAAAAGAACACGCTCAAAACTCGTGGAATCAGGTATTGAAGCACTCGATGACATTGTATTATCCATTACTGGCGAAGAAGTCAAAGGTTTTCATACTGATTTAAGTTCTCGTACAGGTGAACGTGTGATGATTTTTAAACTTCATAATGACCTTGAAAAACAAATTGCTGAATAGAACAATTCACTACATTTATTAATGAAAATTAAATCCTAGTATTTAAAAAGCCTAATCAATTTCCGAATAGAAGTTGATTAGGCTTTTTAATATTGTAATTAAAGTATTTTTGACAAAACAAGCACTTACCGATGTAAGGCTCAGTAAGTGCTTGTTAATTATAGGAATTCAGAAGAACCGTTTACTTAAAAATGACTATCGTCATATATATATTTGGGTGTTAAAGAATCATAATCTTTAATTAGAGTTCTTAAGCGTTAACGTTTTGTTCTTATAATGGTAAAATACTTGATACTAAATCTAAAATTGTTTGTACGATATCTCCTAGCATAATACCCCTCCTTATAAAAGTTATGTAATCTCATAGTTCAAGACGTTATACAAAGTGTAAAATTGTCTCAATCTAATTTACGAGGATTATTTTAAAAGTGATTTGAAGATGAGTTCAACGATGTTTTCGATCATTTCAATGCCCTCCTTCATAAATGCTATCTTGTAATTACTATTCTACTTGGTCTAATACTAAGTTTAAAATTTGTTCTACTAGAGTTGCTAACATTGTATGCACCCCCTTTATCTGAATATTATAATAAATACATTTAAATTTGGTGGAAATTCCCCAAGTGTCTAAATTTAATGCGTAAGTGTTAATATGTTAAATTTATTGTAATTTTATATAAATTTAGTTGTATTTTAAATATTATGAAAAGATGTTGATTAATTTTTAATATATTTAAATAGTGCTACATACATTTGAGAGGTAGTGAATGTGACTTGTTTAAAAATTTATACCAAAAATTTAAACAAACACTTGAATTTTGTGAGTATTTGGTAGTATAATTTTAAATTGGGTGTTAAAGAATCATAATTTTTAATTATGGTTCTTTTTCTTTTGCCATTTTTTAAGTTATTTAGGCAATCTTACGTCTAAGAATAAGATTAAAGGTATACATAAAAGTTAAATTAATAATAAAATTCCAATCACTGCAGCACTAGTCTATTTGTAGAAATAATTTCGTTAATCTAGTGATGATTGATATAAAGCTTCATTAAATACCTCATTTTAAATCTTAATTACAGAATAAGGTTTAAAACTATCCTTCTAGATACATTTTTAATAAACTATATAAGTCTATAATTATTTTAATGAGAGAAAATAGTTATGTATTTGTAAGGATATACTCAGATAGTGCTTAATTATAAAATAGCTTATGAAATTAAAGCTGAAGTTGGATTTATTTCATAGAAAAATTGCTTATAATAGAATGGTATAGAGTATGACTAAGGAGGAAGTGTAGTTGGATCAAATTAAAAGCATCCTTTATTCGTTAATTGAACCGTTAACGAAGCCAGAGACATATCAAACGTTGATATCGAATGTTATTATGATTTTTGTTTATATCATTGTGGCTTGGATTGTCCTACGTTTCATAAATAAAGCGATAGCACAATTCTTTAAAATACAAAATAGAGGTAAAAAAGCGAATAAAAAACGTTCGAAAACTTTAATAGCATTAGTTCAAAACGTAGTAGCATATGTGGTATGGTTTATAGTATTGACTACAATTTTAAGTAAGTTTGGTATAAGCGTTGGAGGCATTATTGCCAGTGCTGGTGTTGTTGGTTTAGCAGTTGGTTTCGGCGCACAAACAATTGTTAAAGATATTATCACAGGTTTCTTCATTATTTTTGAAAATCAATTTGATGTTGGAGATTATGTTAAAATCAATAGTAGTGGTACTACCGTTGCAGAAGGCACAGTACAGTCTATTGGTTTGCGTTCGATGCGAATTAATACGATTACAGGTGAGTTAACAACATTACCTAATGGTAGTGTGGGTGAAATTACAAACTATTCAGTAACGAATGGTGAGTCAATGGTAGAAATACCAGTTTCCGTAGAAGAAGATATAGATAAAGTAGAAGAGATATTAGTCGAACATTTTGAAACAATGCGTTCTAAATATTACTTATTTATATCAAATCCAGAAGTGGTTGGTATCAATTCCATTACAAGAGATGAAATTACTTTGTGGATTTCTGCTGAAACGATACCTGGAGAAGGATTTTCAGGTGCACGTATTTTAAGAAAAGAGAGTTTAAAAGTATTTAAACAGCATGAAATTCAAATACCGAAACCTATGATGGTACAATACGATGCGAATCAACAAAATAATGCATAAGATGTTCGGAGGTGTGACAGAATGACATCAAATTACGGTTTAAATGATATTGTAGAGATGAAAAAACAACATGCATGTGGCACGAATTGTTTTAAAATCATTCGTGTAGGTGCAGACATCCGAATAAAATGTGAAAACTGTCAAAGAAGTATTATGATCCCAAGACAAACTTTTAATAAAAAACTAAAAAAAATCTTAGTGTCTCATCAAGATACTGAAAATAAGGAGAATGAATAATGGCTTTAACAGCAGGTATAGTTGGTTTGCCCAACGTAGGTAAGTCTACACTTTTCAATGCAATCACAAAAGCAGGTGCACTGGCAGCGAATTACCCTTTCGCGACAATCGATCCTAACGTAGGTATCGTAGAAGTACCAGACAGAAGATTAGATAAATTAACAGAAATGGTACAACCAAAGAAAACAATTCCAACAACATTTGAATTTACAGATATCGCTGGAATCGTTAAAGGGGCTTCTAAAGGTGAAGGACTTGGTAATAAATTCTTATCACATATTCGAGAAGTAGATGCAATTTGCCAAGTGGTACGTGCATTTGACGATGATAATGTGACACACGTTTCAGGACGCGTAGACCCAGTTGATGATATCGAAGTAATTAATATGGAATTAGTATTGGCAGATTTAGAATCTGTTGAAAAACGTTTGCCAAAAGCCGAAAAAATGGCGAAACAAAAAGATAAAGATGCAGTGAATGAAGCGCGCATTTTAGCAAGAATTAAGGAAGCATTAGAAGAAGGAAATCCTGTTCGTAGCCTTGAATTTAATGACGACGATCAAAAATTTGTGAATCAAGCACAGTTATTAACTTCTAAAGAAATGTTATATATTGCTAACGTGGGCGAAGATGAAATTGGCGATGAAGATAATGAAAAAGTTAAATTAATTCGTGAGTATGCGACCAAAGAAGATTCAGAAGTTATCGTAATTAGCGCTAAGATCGAAGAAGAAATTGCAACGCTTGAAGATGAAGATAGAGAAATGTTCTTAGAAGACTTAGGTATTGAAGAGCCTGGTTTAGATCGTTTAATTCGTACAACATACGACTTACTTGGTTTAGCAACTTACTTTACTGCAGGTGTTCAAGAAGTACGTGCATGGACGTTCATCTCTGGTATGACAGCGCCACAGTGTGCGGGTATTATTCATACAGACTTTGAGCGTGGTTTTATCCGTGCCGAAGTAACAAGCTACGATGATTACGTTGAATTCAATGGCGAAAATGGTGCCAAAGATGCTGGGAAACAGCGCTTAGAAGGTAAAGAATATATTATGAAAGATGGCGACGTCGTACACTTTAGATTTAATGTGTAAGATAAGCATGAAGCCTTCTCATTACAGAATAGTGATGAGAAGGCTTTTTTATTATAGCTAAAACTATAATGCTAATTTATGTGGAATTTTACACAATTAGATAAATTTAAAATAAAGGACAGGGCGATGGACTATTTAGTGAATATAAATGCAATCAATTCAATTCTGCATTAAATAATTATGTTATGTAAAATTAAAGTTAACTTTTAGTAAAAATATTATTTTCCTCTACAAAATGATTTTATTGAAAATTATTTTATGTTAGTCTGTATTTAGACACTTCAAGGGGGTGCATCATATGTTAGCAAATCTAGTAGAACAAATTCTTGGATTAATCCTTGATCAAGTTGAATAGTAAAAATACAGTGAGTAGGTTTATGTGATGGGAGGGGCTCGATTATGATAGAAAATATTGTCGAACTAATTTTTAAAGCATTACTTAAATAATACGAGGTATTTTGTGTAACATTTATATTTTAAGTGTCACTTAAATTAAACAATTAGAATAACAACATTCGATGTTTAGAATTAGGAGGCGTTACTATATTAGGCGAATTATTACAAACAGTATTAGACTTAGTATCAAGCATCTTACCAGTATAAAATTACCTAGAAGTACCCTAATTAAAGATTATGATTCTTTAACACCCAATCAAAATACATTTATATTTAACGACTTATAACGTTGAATATAAATATATAAGAGGCCGGACAACCAATCGTGTTGTTTGGCCTTTTTTCTTACAATAAAATTATGGCATACGATGTTAACATTTTAAAAAGGACAATCCCTGTAATAGAGATTGTCCTTGAGTGCTAACAAAGTCTTTGCCTTTGTTGGCATTTATTTGTGCACGCTTTCCACGGGCACCGTCTCAACCTGTAGTCTTCGGCTAGTGCTTTATTAACGCGTCAGGAGTCGCGGCCCAAATCGTTGTCGTTATTTAAATAACCCTAATATAATCAACTTAAACCGTTGCGATATATGAGCTAATATATTTTGAAAATATATAAATTTAAGATGTAAACCATGATGTATCGACACCTGGACCAGTATAGTTTGCATCGACATTTTGGTCTAATTCTGGAGATGCGTAACTATCAGTATATTGCCATAAAACGTGTTCACTAGCGGGTTGGTCAGGATTGTAATTGGCAATCCAATAACCATCATATTCACCGACAGATTGTGAAGCATGTTCCTTCATGAAATTTTCATATGAATAGAATAATACTTTCTTGTTGCCAGCTAAACTTTTCATTTCATCATACCATGCAGATGTACTTTCTTCTGCAGTACCCGAAGTGACCGTATCTTGTTCAAAGTCATTGATGTAAAAGCTAGCTTTAGGTGCACGGTTGTATAACGTTTGCGCTTCGTAGCGTGCATCTTCAGGATTTTCATACATACTATAAGAATATACGCCAAAGTCCAAGCCGTGTTTGTCTAATAAAGCTGAATTGTGTTCTAATGATGCATCCACTTTTTCAGAACCATATTGAGCACGAATAATGATGAAGTCGTAATTAGCTTTAAGGTCTATAACTTCTTGTTCTGTTAAGTCACCTTGCCATTCTGAAATGTCTAGAACACGTTCGCCAGATTGTGTTGTGCTTGCTTCAGACTGTATCTCATTTGAACTTTGTTTGGATGATTTTTCAGGATGTTTCTCAATGTATTGTTGATAGCCATACCCCATCGTTCCTTTTTGGTTTGATGTATCTCCAGCGGCGTGTGCTGCGTTCATTGCTAACGTTGATGCAAATAATACACTTGCAGTGACTAAACCTTTTTTGATTACTGAAACCATAATATGCTCCTTTGTATGTAATTAATATTTTGAAAATGCTAGGTGCTAAATAAGGTTATAATTATAAAAAACGAACTCAGATTGTATGCTATTAGAATTAAAAAGATTTAGCAACCATATATTTTATGTAATCAATTTTTTATTAAGATTAATTTTATTTAGAATTCAAAAAATGAATGTCAGCATAAAGCGTTTTGCAAGAAACTTTTGAAAGGCATTTTATTGTGACTGTACAGCATGTTTCATATGAAACATTTTAATAATTTTTAGATTATAGCAGTGTAATAACCATTGTAAAATGTAATGCGCTGTGCTATAATTCTTGATTGTGAGTAATGAAAATTATTCCTTGCTTATCACATATGATGATGAGCCGCATAGACCACAAGGAGGTGCAATTATAAATGAGAACATATGAAGTTATGTACATCGTTCGTCCGAACATTGAAGAAGATGCTAAAAAAGCTGTTGTTGAACGTTTCAACGGTATTTTATCTTCTAACGGATCAGAGGCTTTAGAAGTTAAAGATTGGGGTAAACGTCGTTTAGCTTATGAAATTAATGATTTCAGTGAAGGTTATTACAACTTAGTACGTATCCAAGCTGAAAACAATGAAGCTACTGATGAATTCCAACGTTTAGCTAAAATCAACGATGATATCATCCGTTATATCGTAATTCGTGCAGACGAAGATAAGACTAAAAAATAATAATTGGGGGTTCGTTTAAATGATAAATAGAGTTGTTTTAGTCGGTCGTTTAACGAAAGATCCAGAATATAGAACAACACCCTCAGGCGTGAGTGTTGCGACTTTTACTCTAGCAGTAAACCGTACGTTTACAAATGCGCAAGGGGAACGCGAAGCAGATTTCATTAACTGTGTTGTTTTTAGAAAACAAGCAGATAATGTGAATAACTACTTATTCAAAGGTAGTTTAGCTGGCGTTGACGGTCGCATTCAATCACGTAGCTACGAAAACCAAGAAGGACGTCGTATTTTTGTAACTGAAGTGGTTTGTGATAGTGTTCAATTCCTTGAACCTAAAAATCAAAATCAACGTCATGCCCAAGAAGGAAATAACAATTTCCAAAACTTTGGCGGACAACAATCAGGTCAAAATACGTCATCTTATCAAAACAATAACCAAAACCAAAACAACAATAATAATAATAACAACAATTCATCAAACAACAATAACCAATCGGATAATCCATTTGCAAATGCAAACGGGCCAATTGATATTAGTGATGATGACTTACCATTCTAATTATATAGCGTATATAAATAAGAAAATATCATAAAAAGGGAGGCAGTTACCATGGCAGGTGGACCAAGAAGAGGCGGACGTCGTCGTAAAAAAGTTTGTTATTTCACAGCAAACGGAATTACACACATCGACTATAAAGACACAGACTTATTAAAACGTTTTATCTCAGAACGCGGTAAAATTTTACCACGTCGTGTAACAGGTACTTCAGCTAAATATCAACGTATGTTGACATTAGCTATTAAACGTTCTCGTCATATGGCATTATTACCATATGTTAAAGAAGAACAATAATAGATATTGTATCTGAAAACCCCGTAAGCTTAGGCTTACGGGGTTATTTTTGTGGTTTTATAATGAATTTTAAGTAATTCTATAAAAATTTTTCAACAACTTTTACAATGGATTCTTTGTACTTTAGAATATCTAAAGGTTTATCAAATTTTATAATTGTTTTATCATCATCATTTAAAACAAATTCTGATTTAGTGTTAGTTATATAAATTCTCATAATCCATTTTCTTATATTATTATCTAACAGTATATTGAAGTAACTTCTATTATCTCTAAAAAAAATACGCTCAGCGTCTGTAATTTCTGAAGCAATTACTTTAGTCATTGAATATGATTCGAGCTCTTCTTGTGTTGTTATAATATCATCTTTTTTAATAGGTTTGATTTCTTCTTCTTCGTTTTCTTCAATTGTAATTTTATTAGAAGAACTAGAATTTAATGCTGCATTTAAGCGATCAGTTACTTTTTCATTGATAAATATATTCAAAGTATTTTTTACAGTTGGAGTAAACTTATCAATAATTGTTTTTGTTTTAACACCGTCATACACTTCAGTTAATAAATATTTAACAAAATCTTCTTTAGGTTCTTCTAATTGTTTTTCGAAAAATGATTTAATTAAATTCATATATTTAAGCTCATAAGCAGAACTTGAGATATTATCAATATCAAAATTTTCCTTCTTAAATTTAAATAGTTCTTTAATACTATTTTCTTTCAATTTTTCAATATTTACTACTAAAAAAGGCTTGGTATCCATTTTATTTGGGATTTCTAAATCAGTGTAAAACCTATATTCAATCCCATTTGTTAAAATTCCGAATTTAGAAGTACTAGTACCGAAATATCTGAATAACTGCGAATCATGGTTATTCAATTTTTCATTAATAGATTTGCATTCTATTAATATAGAGGGAGAGTCATCAGTTATAATTGCATAATCAACTTTTTCGCCTTTTTTAATACCGACATCAGCTATAAATTCAGGTGTGAATTCCATTGGATTAAAAACATCATAACCTAGTAACTGAAAAAAGGGTAAAATTAAAGCATTCTTAGTAGCTTCTTCAGTTTTAATATTATCTTTTAAATTAGAAACTCTTTTTTGAAGATCTTCTATCTTTTGAGTGAACTCTTTCATTTAACCATCTCCTAAAAAATTGTGAGCTACCTAAATATAGGTTGGTAAACTCCTTATTTTATACAATAAAACAAAAATACACTTGATAGAAATATGATACTTATAATTTAATTATACACTCAAATCAATTTTATAGGAATGATTATTAATTAACTTTATATGTTGCTTGTATTCTAAAATAGAAATAATTGTTTTGAGAAGGTAAAAGAAAAGGCATACTTTATAAAAATATTATTACATATGCTGGATGAACGATTGATATTTGTTTCTAATCGTCGAAAAAGGGGTAATTGAATAAAAAGAATATAAATTAATCTTTGTTTTTTGTAACTGTGAAATATAAATCTTAACATATCGAATCGGGAAGGCTTTGTACATGAAAAGTCTAAATAAAAGAAGAAGATTTAAAGCAACAAACTTAATTATTTCAAGTTTGGAGTGATGATAATGGAAGTATTAGCGTTGGTATTTCATTTATTGTGTTTAGTCATTGTATTAATTACAGGATTTTTCGCATTAAAAGAATTTAAAAAACCTATGAATGAACGTAACCAAAAACGAATTGATTCACTTTTAGTATTGGTACTTGTAGTCGCATTGGTTGCTATTTTATCTAGTGTGGTTATGGATATTTGAATATGAGCTACTGCCTTTTGAGGTAGTAGCTTTTTTGTGCAAAAATAAAAATAATAATTATGCTTATATAAAAATATTTAAAATAATAGCATAAAATAAAACTATGTTTTGTAAATAATCTTATAATATTATAAGATGAGACAATAAGGTGTTGTGCAAGGAATGGATGTTTATATAGTGTCGTGTTTTTAAAAATTTGAAATGGGAGATGTTTTTTATGAAGTACAGGATTAGTTTGTCATTAGTATTAGCAACGAGTTTATTGTTAAGTAGTACAGTTGCAACCGCACAAGAAGATAATTCTAATAAGAGTACAGAAGAAACTAAAAATGAAAATACAAGTAAGGCAATAGATTTTGAAAAAGCACAAAAAATGAGTCCACAGGCCTTGAAAGATCAGTTAACACCAGGGGATTTGAAGCTACATGATAAAGTTGCAGAACATAATTCAGTAGAAATGAGTACATTTGCAAATAGAGCGTACCAAGACGTTAATACATATATAGACAATAACAACATACAACCTGCAGAAATAGTGCAAGATTCTCGTATGAATAATTTACCAAAATATAATTATAAATCAGGGAAATTCATCGGTGTCGTTATTCACGAAACTGCAAACCCTAATAGTACAATCGATGGTGAAGTAAATTACATGTATAATAACTACAATAATGCCTTTGTTCACGCATACGCAGGTAGTGACAAAATTATACAAACAGCACCAAGCGACTATTTAGCATGGGGCGCCGGAGCGAATGCTAACCCATATTTTTATCAAATAGAATTAACAAGATCTAACACGTTTGATGGTTTTGCTAAATCTGTGAACAACCAAGCTTATTTAACTGCTAAAATGCTAAAACAAAACGGACTACAACCTTCACTTGCAGATAACAATCAAGGAACTGGAACAATTATTAGTCATAATGCAGTTAGTCAATACTGGGGCGGGACAAACCATACTGATCCTGTAGGTTATTTTAACCAATGGGGCTATAACATGAATCAATTTTATAGTTTAGTTCAGAAACACTATAAAGAATTAGGCGGCGAAGATGACGATGCCATTACAGGTTCTACTTATAAAGTAGTTAAAGGCGATACATTGTATAGTATATCTAAGAGAAGTGGCGTAACAATTGATAATATTAAAAAATGGAATGACTTAAACGATAATACATTATCCATCGGTCAAACATTGAAATTGACGGACCCTGATAGTAACGATGACAGTATTTCAGGTGATACACATAAAGTAGTCGAAGGTGACACTTTATATAATATTTCTAAAAGAAGCAAAGTGAGTATTGAAGATCTCAAAAAATGGAATAATCTTGAAACGAATAATATCAGTAAAGGGCAAACACTCTACTTAGTTAAAACATATACTGTTGAAAAAGGTGATACATTGTATAGTATCGCTAAGAAACAAGATACAACAGTAAGTAAAATCAAATCTGATAATAATCTAGACTCAAATAGCATTAAAACAGGACAAATCTTAAAAATAAAATAGGCATGTAACGTTCAGTTAATTAAAAAATAGCTGTTAGGTATCTTTGCGATATCTAACAGCTATTTTATATTTTTAGACTCACTTGAGTAGGAGCTGTACTTATCCTGTAGTTTTCGACCCGTGTTGTTTCCTTAGGTAGTTTTAGGTACAAATTTATTTTAGGTCTACGTCTTCTTTTATACCATCTTGAAAACCTGCTACTAAATCATCTATGTGCATAAAACCACTAGTTATAATTACAGCTATTAGTATAACGAATAAGCCAAAAAACCAATCTTTTACAGTCAAATACTTCTTTTTTTTATGATAATAAAATCCTATAAGTAAACCAACTATGATGGCAACTATTAACTCCATAGTAAAAGACTCATAAAAAAATTAAAAAACATTTAAGTAATATAATATCACAATTAATTTTTTATGATATATTAAAATTGAATATAACTGTAGTAGCTTTTTAATTTAGGACAGTGAATAAAACTAAAGTAAGGAGTGGTCACATGATAGCTGAAAATATTAAGTATCCTTATGTTAAATTATTGTTTGATGTAGTTGGTATATTATCTTTTATTACCTTGCTATTTGTATTTGGGATTAATTTTTACATAGAAAGTGATCCTAACGGAAATTTTAATGCGGGAATCACAATAAGCGGGAGCAACGCTATCGTATGTGGTATCTTATTTTGGGTGACAATTATCAGTGCTTTAGCATCCTTTCTTTTGAAAAAAATAAAATAATGAAGTTAAGTTTCAAAGTATAAGTAAATGCTTGTTATTCAATGAATCAATTTAATTTAACCGATATTATTAAAAAAGAAGTATTCTCATTTTTTACTGAGAATACTTCTTTTAAAATTGCTCAAATAATATTTTGATTTAAAGGATTTAATCTTTATAATGCTTTTGCTTGTTGCTCATCTAATGACTCTTTGCATTTTATTGCAATTTTTTGTGCATTGTAGCCATCTTCAATGCTACATGGTACCTCTGTATCGTTAACAATTGCATCTAAAAATTGATCCATTTCAATTTTATATGCTTCTGAATATCTCTCTAAGAAGAAATAGGGGGGATTTTCAGTTGAGATGCCTGTAGCTTTGTGGAATGTTAAAGTAGATGCCTGTGCATTATCAACTGTAATTAGTCCGTTTTCTCCAAGCACTTCAATTCTTTGGTCATACCCATAAACGCTTCTTCTACAGTTTTCGATTACAGCTAGTGCACCATTTTCAAATTTAAGTGTAATAATTGCAGTGTCAATGTCATCATATTGACTAATTTCAGGATTAACTAACGCACCGCCTACAGCAGATACTTCTGTTATTTCAGATTGCATTAAATAGCGTGCCATATCGAAATCGTGAATAGACATATCCATAAATAAGCCACCTGATCTCTTAATATAGTCAATTGGTGGGGGTTCCGGGTCTCTTGAAGTAATCCTTAAGGTTTGTATTTCGCCTAAATCACCATTTGTAATGCTTTGTTGTAGTTGCTTGAAGTTATTATCAAAACGTCTATTAAAGCCCATTTGCAATTTAACCTTAGACTTCTTAACAGCGTCTAATGCTTCTTCGGATTCTTTTATAGATAAACTAATGGGTTTTTCACAAAATATATGTTTTCCTGCGGCACATGCTGATTTAATAATATCCACATGAGTATCAGTTGGAGAACAAATTATAATAGCTTCTACTTCTGAATCATTGATTATATCCATATGGTTTTTTGTTTTGTTCTCGATACTGCATTCTTTAATCCAAGCATCCATTTTGTCGCAATGTAATTAGGGAATATAAATAATATAAGCAAAAAACTTTCGAGAAATTTCAAGACATGTTTTAATGTAATTATAAAAGTTACAATTAAAGGTGATGTAAATGAATTTAGAGTTTAATATAGCAGTACATCTGCTAACATTTCTAGTTAAGCATCCAGATGTGCGTTATAGTAGTGGGTCATTATCAGAACGGATATGTATTAACCCAGTGCAAATACGCAGGGTGACGAGAAAGTTAAATGATCAACATTACCTAGATGCTAGTAGAGGGAAATATGGTGGTTATCAAGCTAATGAACTGACCAAGGATGTTAATCTGGCAGACTTGTTTGAATTATTTAATGAAGAAAGGTCAGATGGACGTATATTTACAGGTGATAAAGGTAGCGATTGTGAGATTTCCAGGGAAATAGGAACCACGATGTCTAAGTTTCAGCAAAAAGAAAATGATATATTAATTAATTATTATAAAAGCGTCAAGATTACTGATATATTAGACGATGTATTGAAGGAGGATATTCATGAGACAATTTGATTTAGTGATTATAGGATTTGGTAAAGGTGGTAAAACATTAGCGAAGTTTGCTTCAGCACAAGGTAAAAAAGTAGCAGTCGTAGAGAAATCTAAAGCGATGTATGGTGGGACTTGTATCAATGTTGGCTGTATCCCTTCAAAAACGCTTGTTCACGAAGGTCTAACTCATAATGATTTTAACAAAGCATTTTCTAGAAAAAAAGATGTAGTAGATGCATTAAACAATAAAAATTATCATAATCTTGCAGATGATAACAATATTGAAGTGTTGGATTATACTGCGAAATTCAAATCTAACAATGAAGTGAACTTATTCAATGACAATGATGAGATAGTGGAAACATTGCATGCGGAAGATGTCGTTATTAATACGGGTGCAATGTCAGTGATTCCGCCAATCACAGGCGTTGAAAGTTCTCAACATTTATACGATTCAGCTGGGATAATGAGTTTGGATTTTCAACCTAAACAATTAGTCATCATTGGTGGTGGATATATTGCTTTAGAATTTGCTTCTATGTTTGCTAACTTTGGCACACAAGTGACCGTACTTGAACGTGGCAATGATATTATGACTAAAGAAGATAAGGACATTGTTACAGAAGTTAAAAAAGTTTTAGCTAACAAAGGTGTAAATATCATATACAATATGAATACAGAGGGCTTTGAAGATGCTGACTCTGGAACTATTGTGCATACGTCTAATGGAGATTATGAAGCGGATGCAGTTCTATTAGCGACTGGTCGTAAGCCTAATGTGAATTTAGATTTAGACAATACAGATGTAACACTAGGTGAGCATGGAGAGATTAAGGTCAATGAATACCTCCAAACGGATGCGCCACATGTTTATGCAATCGGTGATGTTAAAGGTGGCATGCAATTCACATATATTTCTTTAGATGACTTTAGAATTGTAAAAGACCAACTCTTTGGAACAGGAGTGCGTTCTACTGAAAATAGAGGCGCTGTACCTTATACAGTATTTATTGATCCACCAATGGCGCGTGTAGGTTTGACTGCTGATGAAGCTAAAAATCAAGGCTATAATGTAATAGAAAACGCACTTCCAGTTAACGCTATCCCTAGACATAAAGTGAATAATGATCCAAGAGGTTTGTTTAAAGTAGTAGTGAATAAAGATACGGAAACAATACTTGGAGCAACATTATACGGCTTAGAAGCAGAAGAAATTATCAATCTAATAAAATTAGCAATAGATCAGAAATTAAATTATAAGGTGTTGAAAGATAATATCTATACACATCCAACGATGGTTGAATCATTTAATGATTTATTCGATATGTAAGAGTGTAGAAATTTAAAAAGAGATAGATTCCTTATAGGGAATCTATCTCTTTTTTTCATGCAAATTAGGTCATTGCCATAATAATAACACCTATAAGACCAAAGAGGCCAAAAACCAATGACATCACACCGAAACTGACCAAACTTTGTTTTTTACTTGTATCACCTTTTTTTGAAAGGCGTTTATTTAAAACGAGTAGTACAATACCAAGGATTATGAGTAATATTGAACCATAGAACAATTTGCGTCCCCCCTAAACTATATTTATCACGTTTGAATATCTTTATTATGTATTTACCCGGTAAATGATGTGAACTAACTCAATATACCATGCACAGTTCAATTATAGGTAGTGTTTTTCTTGAAGCATATATAAGCAAAAATAAAAGACGAGTACGCTGTTTTAAAGTTAACAGTATACTCATCCTTTTGGTGTGTGATTAATATTATAAACTATTGTGGCTCACATCCGCATATGTGTAATTTTTTAGTAATGAACAGCCTAATGGATGGTGACCATTGTCTACATATTCGTTAATTTCTTCAAGTACATCTAAAATTTCGTATTCCGGCGTGTTTACATCAAATGTGTATTTGAACACTTGTTTCTTATCGGATAATACTGTAGCGATGAGTTCATCATTGTGCATTTTGTAATTTAATAATTGCATAGTCATCCCTCACTTTTTTATATTTCAATCCAATAATCGGATTGTTTTAATTGAGAATTCATTTCATTGATTAACCATTCAGATTATAATTGTTCTAATCTGATATTCAGTATACATGAAATAGTATAAAATGTAGAGGGGAATGACTTAAATAATTAAAACTTTTTAAAATTAAAATGTAAAAAGAAACTAAGACGTTTCTTGTAAGCGTTTTTAAATGATAATAATTTTAAATTGAGCAAAAATAAAATACTATGCTTGATGTCTATAAGATGAATTGATATGATACAGAGAATTAAATAAAAGCTTTCTAGGGTTCCGCAACACTTAATGTTGGCCTGGTCCGAGAGGAAGCCACATGTTAAATGTGACACGGAAGGATAAAAGCCTGGGAGATAGTAGTGATGACTATCTCTCGGGCTTTTTTTATTTTAATAGGGGGAATATGAATGAATTGGATAAAAATTATTATCGCATCAATCTTTGAAGTTGGTTGGGTCGTAGGGTTAACACATGCAACGACTGGTCTCGAATGGATGTTAACACTTATAGCTATATTTTTAAGTTTTTATTTGCTTATAGACGCATCAAAAATGTTACCAGTAGGCACATCTTATGCAGTATTTGTTGGTCTGGGAACAACAGGCGTTACCATATTTGATTTTGCTTTCTTTGGTCAGGAAGTTAATTATGGAAAAATCATTTTAATTTTAACATTACTTTTAGGTGTGATTTGTTTGAAATTAGTCACACCAGATAAAGGGGGAGAAGCATAATGGCTTGGATATTATTAATCATTGCAGGTATTTTTGAAATGTTAGGTATTACTTTTTTAAATGCTTATACGCATACACGGAAAAAATCCGCTGTCATAGGACTGATAGGCTTCTTTAGTTTGAGTTTCTTAGCTTTATCTATGGCAATGACTCAATTACCTATGAGTACAGCGTATGCAGTTTGGACAGGTATTGGTGCAGTGGGTGGAGCGATATTAGGTATGGTTTTTTATAAAGAGTCTACTGATATCAAACGAATAATTTGTATTGGAGTTATATTAGCTAGTACAGTTGGTTTAAAATTATTGAGTTAATGTGGAAGTGATAAAAGGTTTTGCTAATCAGTTAGCAAAAAGAAATATGGGCCAGGTGTATTGCGGTGACATAGTGTAATTGATACGATGTAGTTAAGATGGAGGTGCATGTGATGGAAGGTCTTGCAGCATTTATTACGATTACATTAATGATTATTATTGTTCCTGGTCCAGATTTTTTTGTAGTAATGAAAAATTCAATTACTTCAGGTAAAGGTAATGGCGCAATGGCTGCATTAGGTATTACGTCAGCACACGTTATCTATTCTTTATTAGCAGTGTTTGGCATTATATTTATCTTGGCAAATATGTATTATGTCTTTCTGATGATTAAAATTTTAGGCGCGTGTTATCTGATTTATTTAGGCATTAAAAGTATCATCTGTGCACGTCAAAGCATGAATTTTTCAACATCTCAAATGCAGACACAACAGATTAGCTATTTAAGTTCTTATCGCCAAGGTTTTATCAGCACAATATTAAACCCTAAAGCATTACTTTATTACATAAGTATTTTACCGCAGTTTATAACTGCTGGCGAAGGTGTGTCATCTCAAATTGCAATATTATCGGCAGTAGTAACAACGGTGATTCTTATCTGGTTTATTTTTTGCGTATACATATTCCAATATATTAAATTACTTTTTGGAAACAGAAAAATAAAAGCGGTGTTTGATTATGCAGTAGGTGCCATCCTCATTGGTTTATCTATTAGTTTGTTATTTAGTAAAAGCAGTTGATTCAACTTAAAAGTATAATGAAAGAAGGGGGCTGGGACACAAATAATTGTCTCAGCCTCAATCATTTTCTAAATAGATTTTCTAAAAAATTGCAATGCTTTATGGACGGAAATAAGCATCTTCAGAAATATATATCTTGATACCACGATATATATTTTTGATTGTGTACCAAATGGTTACCACTAATAAAAGGATGGCCACCACAATCGCTATGATTGCAATTGTAGTATTCTGTTGATCAATTATTGTAGTTCCAAACGCTACGCTTAAAACTAATAGTATTGGTCCAATATACGTTATAATATGATAGACTAATGATTTTGCTGCATGCGTTGAAGCAGGTTTATCAGCAAAAATCCAAAGGATAATAGGTAATATAATTGGTGCAAAGAATATACTGAAATAACTGACTGCTGCTAATACACGCCCACTTTGTGTGTCATGATGTAACATTTTTTCGCTCATTTGTATCACCTCAATTGGATAATAACAAGAATAATCATTGAAATATAGACATATTGCTTCATCTAACAGTATTGTAAGATATGAGCGTCGTTAAAAGAATAATGAAATATTGGATTATAAATAGAGAAGAGGTAATCACTATGAAAATTTATTTAGTTCGTCATGGAGAATCGCAGTCAAATTACGATAAAAAACAAGGAAAAAAATACTTTTGTGGTCAATTAGATGTACCTTTAACAGAAAGTGGTGTATATTCTGCTCAATTACTGCAAAGCTATTTTGAAAAAAAGAATATTGAACACGTGTATATATCTGATTTGACTCGCACGAGACAAACATATAATGCGATATTTGATAAGCACATTCCAGCGAGTGTGACCCCTTTATTAAGAGAGCGTTCTTTAGGCATCTTTGAAGGTAAAATGATAGATGCAATTGAACAAAATCCTGAATATCATGCTTATTTTAATGATGAAAATCTGCTTGCTTTTCGCCATAGTTTCACACAAAAAGCCCCTGAAGGAGAAAGCTATTCGGATGTATTACAGCGTGTTGAACAATTTTTTGACCAAGAACTTGATCCGTCTTTAGAGTCTATCGCAATTGTTGCGCATCAGGTCGTAATCAGATGTTTTCTTGTTTACTTACGCTATGAAACGAAAGAAACTGTAATTGATAGAAAAATAGAAAATTGTGTACCCTATGAACTTGAAATATAAGACAAACAAAAAACCTGAACTGCGACGTTGTCGGTTCAGGTTTAATATTTTTTAGCTGCTGTTAAGCTATCATGAAATCCTTGGAATAATGTATTGATATTGTCTAAAAAGCTTCCGACAATAACAGCCAGTATGACGTAAGTTACACTTAGCGCAATTGTTCTAAAAGAAACGACGCCATATTTTTCTTTCTTCTCAAAGAGATTAAAAGCTATGAAAATAGCAGCCATGGCACCTATTAAAATAGTTAATATCATAACAGTGTGGCCTCCTTAAATTTATTAATGAGTGGCTGTGCTTCTAATAACGTATTTCTTAACTTGTATATAGCTTAACAAATTAAGCTTTGAGAAAAACAGGATAATCATATTAAAAAACCTTACAATCATGTAAGGTTTTTTACGAGAATAAGTCAGAGTGTATCAATGTATGAGTAGAAAATAGGCTCAACGCCTTTGCCATCATGGAAAGGTGACATGTCATCATTTTGTAACCTTGGCTAAAATTGTGAAACATAAATGAAAAGCATGACGCTAAAACAACAATCTTTTGACACAAATGAGGCTAGGGCGTTAATACATGTCTTAGCCTCATTCATTATATAGTCAGCTTTGCCGGGAGAGGATTATACGACGAAATCTTGTTAGAAAAATTAGATTTCATTGTCCTACTCCCATTTATCATCTATTTATCTACTGCATCACTCTCAATTCCTTTTTCATCAAGGAATTTCTTAATTGATTTTTGCTTTTTATGATTTACATTTCCGGCAACTTTAGCAGGAACGTCAACAACGTTGAGGTCATTGTCAGGTTGGTAATCTATTTCTTCAATTTCTTTATCAACGTTTTTAATTGTAGTGTTTAGGGATGTAAAATAAGCGATAATTTCATCGAGATTATCTTTATAACCGCTTGGCATGTTGTTATCTTCTACGAAATTTTTAAAATGAAGGTCATTTTTAATTGCATTATTCGATAAATCTGATAAACGTTTTTCTTGTGCATCAGTGATTTTTGTATCTGTACCTATTTGTTTATCTAACTTATATTGCATGAGGTATTTATTATCAATAATAAGTGAGTTAACATCTAAATATTTTTTAATCGCTTTATTCATTTCATCTTCACTAATATCTTCACCCTTTTTATCTGAATGGAAGATATCTTTCTCAGCCAATTTGCTCACATTTTTTGGTGCATTGCGTTCATTATGTTCTTCTTGTTCATCATCTTCTGTATTACCATTTGAACATGCTGCGAGTATGACAGCTAGCACCAAAACTAACGATAAAAGTATACTTTTCTTCATAAATAATATTGCTCCTTTAATAATAAGTCGTTCTATTTTAACAGTCCCATTGTATGTTTACATACGTTCTTAGAAAATTATAACTTAAGCGTATCATGTAGTGCTATCTATTTGTATGATGAATTAAATAATAAACGCACAATCTATTGAACAAATGAATGGTGTAAGAGGATAATTGCTATATAAATTTAAAAATTCATTAGATTTTCATTTTAAAATGTTAGCTAATTTAAATAATTAATCGCATAGATACAAGAATAAGCATATAAGGGTTAAACTTAGATTTAAAAGAGAAAAGTATACAAATAAAAAGAGAAGCACATATAGATTTTGTTAAGCGTATGCGATTTTGTTGGGAGTTTTTATGCACTTTTTCCGCGGGCACACAACCTCATCTTGTAGTCTTCGACTAGTGCTTCTCCCACAGAAGTTTGCCCAAATCACTGCTAGTGTTCAAATAATATAATCCATTATTAGATAATAAATAAGAACTGTTTCAAGGAAAAAACTATAAAAAAACAAACCACTTGCAAAAGCGAGTGGTTTGTCAATGTTAAGAGAAGAACCGCATAAGGGTTCTCCTTAATCTTTATTGTTAAATGAAAGGGGGTGCGATTAATGTCTGATGATATAATCAAAAGCGTTTAATGCTGCATTTGCACCAGCACCCATAGAAATAATAATTTGTTTGTTACGATCATCGGTAACATCACCAGCAGCAAAAATACCAGGGATGCTTGTAGCATTCTTGCGATCAATTACTATTTCTTTAGCTTGGTTTAATTCAACATAATTATCAAGCCATTCAGTGTTTGGTAATAAACCAATTTGAACAAAGATACCTTCGAGTTCTAAAGTATGATCTTCGCCAAGTGATTTATCCTGATATTTAATACCAGTTACTGCACTGTCACCTAAAACTTCTGTTGTTTGAGCATTTTTAATTATAGTTACGTTTGGCAAAGAAGCCAAACGTTCTTGTAATACGTTGTCTGCTTTCAGCGTAGCGTTACGTTCTAGTAACGTTACGTGTTTAACGATACCTGCAAGATCGATTGCAGCTTCGACTCCAGAATTACCGCCGCCTACAACAGCAACATTTTTATTTTCAAATAATGGACCATCACAATGTGGGCAGAATGCAACGCCTTTATTGATTAATTCTTCCTCACCAGGCACTTCTAGCTTGCGCCAACGCGCACCTGTTGAAATAATAACAGTTTTACTTGTTAATTGTGCACCATTATCTAAAGTGACAATGATACCATCGTCTGTTTTTTCAATATCACTGGCACGAATACCAGTCATTACATCAATATTGTATTGTTTAATATGATCTTCGAGTGCTGAAGTAAATTTAGGTCCATCTGTTTCTTTAACAGTGACAAAGTTTTCGATAGTAGCGGTATCGTTGACTTGACCCCCGATGCGATCCGCAACAATACCTGTACGTAAACCTTTACGTGCAGTATAAATTGCTGCACTACCACTTGCAGGTCCACCTCCGACAATTAGTACATCATATGGATCTTTGTCGTTAAATTCAGCTGGGTCTGCTTGACTGCCTAAGTTTGCTAATATATCTTGAACTGTCATACGTCCGTTACCAAATTCTTCTCCATCTAGGAAAATTGCAGGAACGGCCATAATGTCTTCAGACTCTTCTCTAAAGATAGATCCGTCTACCATAGAATGTGTGATATTTGGATTTACCAAACTCATTAAGTTTAAAGCTTGAACAACGTCGGGACATTTTTGACAAGTTAGACTAATAAAAGTCTCAAAATGTAACGGACGGTCTAATGCTTTGATTTGATCTATAACTGCTTGTTCTTCTTTTGGTGCACGACCGCTTACTTGTAATAAAGCGAGAACAAGAGAGTTGAACTCATGACCCATTGGTAAACCAGCGAATGTAATACCTGTTTCTTCACCAGGTCTATTAACAGAAAAGCTTGGTGTACGTTTAAGGTCAACTTCTTCTATAGTAATGCGAGATGACATCTCTGCTACTTCGTCTAATAATTCTTTTAATTCTTTAGACTTTTCATCTGTACCAAAACTTGCACTTAGTACAACGTCACCTTCCATTAATTGAAATAATTGTTGTAATTGTGATTTTAGCTGATCATTAAGCATTTAAATTAATGCCTCCTTAGATTTTACCTACTAAATCAAGACCAGGTTGTAATGTTTCTGAACCTTCTTCCCATTTAGCTGGGCAAACTTCGCCTGGGTGTTGACGTACATATTGTGCTGCTTTGATTTTGTGTACCAATGTACTTGCGTCACGGCCGATACCGTCAGCATTCACTTCAGCTGCTTGTACAATACCGTCAGGGTCTACGATGAAAGTACCACGTTGAGCTAAACCTAATTCTTCATCTAATACATCAAAACTACGAGTGATTGTTTGAGAAGGGTCACCAATCATAGTGTATTGGATTTTGTTAATGGCTTCTGAATGGTCATGCCAAGCTTTGTGTACGAAATGCGTATCAGTTGATACTGAGTACACGTTTACGCCTAATTCTTGTAATTTATCATATTGTCCTTGTAAATCTTCTAATTCAGTTGGACATACGAATGAGAAGTCTGCTGGATAGAAGCAAACAACACTCCATGAACCTTTTAAGTTTTCATCTGAAACTTCGAAAAACTCATCTTGCTTTGGATCATAAGCGTTAGCTGTGAATGGTAAAATTTCTTTGTTAATTAAAGACATAAAAAACATCCTCCTGATTGATTAACTAATTTTGATTAGAATATTAGTTAAGTAGATTATTATAGTTTGTTAATTGTAATAATTCTAATCTTTCACGTACTATTATTGCACGCTCATATATTCTCGTCAACGATGAAGGGCTATATAAAAAAGTGTAAAATAACGCTCTACGTGTGCTTTTGAACCATTAATGACAAGTGAAAATATATATGAAAAAGAGAGCGTTTACATAGTAGATATAATCTTTCTACATATTAAATAGCCTTTCAATTCTCAACTAAACATATGAAAATGAGAAGAAAGGTTTGTTATTTATTAAATTGGCTTAAAAACATGAATTACACAGCTTTTTAGAGCATTTTTTACAATTTTGTGAACGACTAGCGTTTACGGAATTTATACTTATAAGTAATGAACAACGAAACCATAATAAGAATAAACTAAATCAGAATATATAGTGATAATGTGTGAGATTTTTCTAAAAAAAAGACCTATTTACAGTTTGAAATAGGTCTCGTATTTTTTAGAAGTATAAAGTTACTAAAGAAGGTTTTAGCACTTAATTACATGAATGATTGTGTTATCCACCAAATCATTGCAGCAACAGGAAAGAACAACCACCAGTAACCTGCTAGGAATTCCCAACCATTCATAGCATTTTTCTCTTTATCATCTGAAACAGGTTGCTGATATGTTTCAATAATTGTATGTTTAAGTTGCTTGTCTCCTTTAATGAGTTCATCTAATGAGATGTCGAATAGATCGCTCATTTTAATTAACATATCAATGCTCGGATAGACTTTATTTAATTCCCATTTTGAAATACTTTGGCGTGAAATGTTAAGTATTTCGGCTAAATCATCTTGAGACCAATTTTTTTGTTCTCTTTGCTCTTTAATCTTTTTTCCAATTTCCATATCAACCACATCCTTTGTTTAAAGGTAAAATATTACATGTTCAGCGTCACGAACCTAATGTTATTTTCTGCCGCAACGGCAGGTTGCAATCGCATGTTTATCATCTTTATTTGCTTTTTTTAAAATTAAATATGTATAAGATTGGCCTATGTTAAAAGGAATTTGCGAACAACCGCTTTAATGTAATAATACCCATTATCTTCCATTATAATAAAAAACTGCCCAAGTTATAACTTGGGCAGTTAGAGTGTCGACAAAGTCTCCGACTTTGTTGGCACTTTTTTGTGCACGCTTTCCGCGAGTACAGCCTCATCCTGTAGTCTTCGGCTAGTGCTTTTCCCGCAGGAGTCGGCACAAATTACTGGTATTTTTTAAACAAAAATAATATATTATATTTAAATTAAACAGTGGTGGTGTTCAATAATTATTTGTGAATTTTTTTATCTATCCCAGTATCTTGCTCTATCAAAAGCTTGCACAATTGTATTAGGATCATCCGATACGAAAACACCAGGTGCTGCTAAATTCAATTTGGCATCTGCTAAATTTGTCGCAGCTGTTTGGCTAACAATTAATGGTTTATTGTGTTTATAAGTGAGTTCTGCAAACTCCTCGACAGGTGGAAGTATGTCGCTACCATCTGAAAGTACAATTAAGCTATCATATAAAGTTGGATGAGCAGTATCAAATGTTTCAGTGATACCGTAGTCTTCTGAGATATCTTTAGGATGTTGTCCCACAAATGCGTAGTTTAATTTATGTTCAGTGAACGTTTTAGCGTATGATTTTAGTGTGTCAGCACTAATATCGCCATTTACTGCAACAGCTACAGAATGTCCAGCTAATGGGATGTCGAATTTTTCCATTGTTAGTTTACTATCTTTTGCGTCTGATTGGACTTCTTCATTTTCTGCGGGCACTTCCACACCTACATTTTTAGCTACACGTTCGGCTAATGTGCGGTCAACCTTGTTCAATTGGTTAACAGCATTTTGTTTAACCATAACCGATTTACACATACCGATTTCAAATGAAAAGCCATCTACGGTATGATCAAATTCAGGCTGAGTCAGACTGTTTAAATAAAGTTTGGCTTGGCTATAATAATCTTTGAAACTTTCACTGCGTTTTTGAATCTTGCGGCCTTCAACTTTTTCTTGATAGTGCTCATAACCACCTTCTTCTTTTGGCGTTGTATGAGGGTCATTATTATTCAGTGCATTTTTATGATACGCAACTTGTCCCTTGTTTACACTTGTTTGGTGCATACCTTCTCTTTGGTTGTTGTGTACTTCATTCACAGGACGGTTAATTGGAATTTGATTAAAGTTTGGACCACCTAATCTCGTGATTTGTGTATCTGTATAAGAGAATAAACGTCCTTGTAATAATGGGTCGTTAGAAAAGTCGATACCTGGCACAATATGACCTGGATGGAATGCAGCTTGTTCTGTTTCATCAAACACATTCGTAACATTTTGGTTTAACGTCATTTTACCAACTCTTTGTACTGGAACGTCATCTTCAGGCCAAATTTTTGTCGGGTCTAAAATATCAAAATCAAAGTCAAATTCTTGTTCGGGACGAATAATTTGTAGGCCTAATTCCCATTCAGGATAATCGCCTTTTTCGATAGATTCGTAAAGGTCTTTACGATGAAAGTCAACGTCTTTACCATGTAGAATTTGTGCTTCATCCCATACGAGAGACTCTAGCCCTTGAAGTGGTTTCCAATGGAATTTAACAAAATAAGACTGTCCCTCGCTATTAACAAGGCGGAACGTATGCACGCCGAAACCTTCGACTTGTCTGAAATCTTTAGGTATCCCACGATCACTCATAGCCCATACAGCGGTATGTGTAGATTCTGGGTTTTGAGCAAAGAAATCCCAAAATGTATCATGTGCAGTACCACCTTGAGGCATTTCGTTATGTGGTTCAGGTTTAACTGCGTGAATTAAATCTGGGAATTTGATTGCGTCTTGTATGAAAAACACTGGTATATCGTTACCTACTAGATCGAAAATACCTTCATCTGTGTAAAATTTTGTCGCAAAGCCACGGACGTCTCTAACTGTATCAGGAGAGCCTTTAGAACCTTGAACTGTGGAAAATCTAACGAATAGTGGCGTTGTTTTCTCGGGGTGAGTTAAAAAGTCGGCTGAAGTATATTTCGATAAATCTTCATAAACTTGAAATTCTCCATGTGCACCAAAGCCACGGGCATGTACAACACGTTCTGGGATTCGTTCATGATCGAAGTGCATGATTTTTTCTCTGAAATGGAAATCTTCTAATAAGCTAGGACCACGTTCACCAACAGTTAGCGTGTTTTCATCTTCACTTACTTTGACACCATTATTAGTCGTCATTGCTTTATCGTCATTGCTTTTTTCTACTTCATTTAATTGATCTTTCTTTTTATTGCTCATTAAAATACCCCCTATCTTTACGTACAGTTAGTGTTTTCCACGTTACGATAAAGAGAAACATATCTATGAGTTAAATGAATTATTTTAAATGATTTATAAATTATAGTATGCATAGTGAGAAGATTATATGTGAGAGATTGTCGACAAGACTCCGACTTTGTTGGCAGTTTTTGTGCACGTTTTCCTTGGAACAGACTTAGACTGTGGGCTTCGGCTACTGCATTTTATGTAGGAGTCGACCCAAGAACTACTATTTTTAAAGAAAAATACTATAAAAAAACCAAATGCCTTTATAACACTTGGTTTGTCTATATTCTGTGACATGAGTGAAAGGGGAGTCTAGTCTACAAATGTGACATCCACTTGTCCTACATTGCTATATTCCGCTTTATAAGATCCTAGTTCTACTGGGACAGGCGATATAAAGGTACCTGAAGAAATGATATGACCTTTGTGTAATTTTTTATCGTGCGTTGCGAGTTTTTGTGCAAGCCATTTAACAGACTCGATTGGGTTGCCAAGTACTTCCGTAGAATCGCCTTCATGCTCTACTATTCCGTTATACGATAGTTTCATATGGATGTTTGCAAAATCTTCATATGACAGAGGCTCAATTGTTTCACCAACAACAATTAATCCTGTCGCAGTGTTGTCTGCTAATAAATCACCTAAAGTAAAATTAGGGAACCAATTTTTGTAGCGTGCATCGGGTATTTCAATACCTGGTGCAACTTTAACGCTAGATAGGACTTCTTCATTTGTTGGATTAGAAGATAAATCTTTCGTTAGAATAAACATAATTTCTGCTTCAATTAAAGGTGAAAATAGACTTGAAAGTGATACAGAGCCATTGCTTTCTACAATTTTAGAAGAAAGTATTGTGCCATAAGCTGGCTCATCAGTATTAGCGATACTTTGTGTTGCTGCACTTGTCATACTTACTTTATAGCCGGCGATATTGGATTGATCAACGTCTTGAAGTTTATCGATAAGTAAATCCTGTGTTTGGTATGCTTCTCGTTCACTGATATTGTGAGTGTGACTAACAAAATCTATGGGTTCGTGCTGTTTAAAGGCTTCAAACAATGCATCTGCGACAGTTGTATTGGCTTGTGTCATGAAATATTAGCGCTCCTTTTTCAGAATATTGTTACTATTATACTAACCATAAACTTAATTACTTTCAAATCTTTTAAGAAAGGTAGAAAATGGGTAAACATAATATAAGCAATCAAAATATGCTTTTGGTAAGATATGGATATATTTCATAAAGAGGAGCGATAGCATGTCTGATCACGTGTACAACTTATTGAAAAAACACCATTCAGTAAGAAAATTTAAGAAAGAACCTATTCCAGAAGAGCATATTAAACAACTTGTTGAGGCAGGGCAAAGCGCTTCGACTTCTAGTTATTTACAAACTTATTCCATTATAGGTATAGAAGATCCTGAGATAAAAGAAGATTTAAAAGAAGTATCTGGGCAGCCTTATGTCGTAGAAAATGGCTATTTGTTTGTTTTTGTAATGGATTATTATAGACACTCAATAGTGAATGAAGATTCCAAGCATCAAATGGAGACATCATTTGAATCTGCGGAAGGCTTGCTTGTTGGTACAATAGATGCAACGTTAGTAGCACAAAATATCGCTGCTACAGCAGAGGATATGGGCTATGGAATTGTTTATCTAGGCTCATTAAGAAATGATGTTGAACGAGTTAAAGAAGTATTAGACCTACCCGAGCATACTTTCCCTCTATTTGGTATGGCACTTGGTATACCTGAAGATGAGGAAGATGGTAGCCCGAAACCGCGTTTACCGTTTGAACATGTTTTTCATCGTGATAGATATAATAGCGATAAGGACGAGCAAAAAGAAGCATTACAAAGATATGATCAAACCGTAAGTGATTATTACAAATCGCGTACAAACGGTGAACGTAGTGAAACATGGTCTAATCAAATTGCGAATTTTATGAGCGCAAAACAAAGATTAGATATGTTAGATCAATTGAATAGAGCAGGTTTTATTAGAAAATAATAGTATAGCAAGATAGCTAAAGTGTTTCATTTTCACAAACTCATTACATTAAGGAAGGGGTTGGTTAAGTTGAGCATGTTTAATAGATTTTTTAGAAAAAAACCGGATGAGATTGATGGACGTGACATAAATAATCAATATATTTATTCATCTGAGAGCAAACTAACCCCGGAAGAAGCGCAAAAGTATTGGGCGAAAATGGCGCAAAAAGTGCTTGTCACAGCAATCAATTCAGTAGATCATACAGCTGAGCGCATATTTACTTTAATTACCTTTGATGAGAAAGATTCGACAATCGATTTGTTTTTTCAAATGGATGGCCAACTCAGAATGTGGAATGACTTGGATAATGAAACACATAAAAAGGTTATTTCAGGTAGTATCGTTTCTCAAGCACCGAATTTAGTGAAACAAGTGAATTGTTTATACGATAGTGTAGACAAAGTTAGGTTAGCATATGCTCAAATTCAATATGAATTTGAAAGTAAAGCTTGGTATTTACATGATGTTACTCAAGAAAGTGTTGAAGCATATTTGGAAAAAGATCCCGCTTTTTTAAAATGGTTTGATGATGTATCGAAAGAAATTGATGCAATTCCACTAGATGGTAAAGAAAGAATCACTTGGGGGCCATTCAAACCAGAATACTAGATAAAATAAAAACCTTCCTAAACAACGTGAAATGACACGGTTTGGGAAGGTTTTTTACATTTTTAATTATAGTTAGAACTATTAATGCGCAGAGATAGTTCTGGTTAAAGGCTGATTAGCCAGTAATTTCACCATATTCTTCTGAGTTATATGCGTCTTTATCTAAGTTGTCTGTCAGTTTAGCTGTACCTGTACCTGCAAGTAAAGAGTCATTGACGTTCAATGCAGTACGACCCATATCAATTAAGGGTTCTACAGAAATTAACACACCTGCAAGTGCTACAGGTAAGTTCAGTGTAGACAATACGATGATTGAAGCAAACGTTGCGCCGCCACCAACACCAGCTACACCAAATGAACTAATAATGACAACGCCGATAACTGCCAATATAAATTGTAAGTTAACTTCCACACCGGCAGCAGGTGCCACCATGACAGCTAACATAGCTGGATAAATACCCGCACAACCATTCTGTCCGATAGATAAACCAAACGAGGCAGAGAAATTAGCGATACCGTCTGGTATACCTAAACGATTTTTTTGAGTTTGTACGTTAAGTGGCAATGAACCTGCACTTGAACGAGACGTAAAGGCGAAGAGTAATACTTCACCCGTTTTCTTAACAAAAGTAACAGGGTTTAAACCTAATCCTGTAACAATAAGTAAGTGAATGATATACATTACGATAAGGGCTGCATAAGATGCGAGCACAAATTTACCTAATGTCCATATAGCACCGAAGTCACTTGTGGCAATGGTTGATGTCATAATCGCTAAAATACCATAAGGTGTTAAGCGTAATACGAACGTTACAATCGCCATTACTAGGTTATACAATGCATCGATACCACGTTTTAAGATATTTCCACTTTCAGGTTGTTTACGCATTACACGTAAGAATGCAAAACCAATAAATGCAGCAAATATAACAACTGCAATAGTAGAAGTTGTACGTTGACCTGTGAAATCTAAGAATGGATTACTTGGTAGTAACTCTAAGATTTGCTGTGGCAATGTATTGGCAGTCATTCCTTTAGCCTGACTTGCGAGTTCGCTACCTCTTGAACTTTCAGCACTTCCTAAATCGATAGATGAAGCATCTAAGCCAAAAACAAGGGCAGAGACAATACCAACAATAGCTGCGATAGCTACTGTACCGATTAAGAACATGAAAATATAAATGCCTATTTTAGCAAATTTTTCTCCAATTTGAATTTTAGTGAAAGCTGAAACGATTGAAATAAAGATTAAGGGCATTACTATCATTTGTAATAATGAGATATAGCCATCTCCGACAATACTAAACCAGTCTGTTGTTTGTTTAGTAATCGTAGAATCCACACCATAAATTAGATGAATGAAAATACCATAAATGATACCTACGCCTAAAGCACTGAAAACACGTTTGGGAAATGATACGTGTCGTTTAGCCATTACATATAATCCGATGAGGAAGGCCACAAAAATGACGATGTTAAGAATTGTTAATAACATAAAGCAGGACCTACACTTTCATAATTTAATTTTTTAATTCCGATAAGCATACTAAGGATATTAGAAAAGTTGATAATATTCAAGTCTATTTTGCAAGAAAATTTGAAAATGAAAATGACTTTATATTCTGACAATAATGAAATGCAGTGAGAGACTGCTATGAAGATGTTTTTGTGGGTGAAGAAAGGGGTGAGGAGAGAAGATTGATATACTGGATAATTATATAAAAAAACCATCCCTTGATTGTTGGGATGGTTAAAATAAATTAGATTGTCTTTATAGATTGAATAAACGAGCAAAAAATCCTTTGCGTTCATCTTTTGGTTCTTCTTTAGCAAGTGGGGATTCATAAGCGTGCGTTTGCTCTGAAGATGCTTCTTGCTCACTAGACGATGCTAGGTCAGTAGCATGATCATTGTCTGGTGTTTTTTGTATAGAATCATCTTTAGCTTGATCAACTGAAGTTGTATCTTTTTCTTCTAACGATGCAGTAGTTGCAGCACCCGTTGTGTCAGTTTCTTTAGCTGTCTCACTTGTAGAAGAAGTTGAAGCAACTTTGCTATCATCAGTTGTTGGTTTAGCTACAGTAGATGGTTGAGCGCCAACTTGTGTAATATCGCTATCTTCGACTTGAACTGAGTTTGAAGTGTTTTCAGTACTTACTTTACTGTCTTTAGCTGGATGTGCAGTAGCAGATGAAGCTTGTTCAGTAGTATTATCAGTCAAATTATCACCTTTACCAGCAGTTGTAGCCGTAGAAGCAGTAATATTGTCTGTCTCAACGTTAGATTTCACAAGTTCTGATTGTTCTTTTTGAGAATCTTGAATCACACTTTGAGTTGTCTTAATTTCATCCGTTGATGTTTGGATAGCTTTTAATGATTCCGTGTTAGCATCTAATTTTGATGTGATTTGATTTTGCATTTCATGTAATTCGTGTTGTTGTTGGTGTACTTGGTTAATCATTTGCCCAAGCATTTGACGTTCGTCACGCATTTTTTGGATTTCAGAACGTAAGTCATCCACAAGTTTAGAAACATTTTGGTCAGTAGGTAGATTACTGTCATTGTCTTTAACAAGTACTTGTAGGAAGTCTTTTTCTTTTTCTAATTCCTCGAAAGCTAAATCATAGCTATTGGTTTGTTTAACTTTTTCGGCAATTTCTTGGAAAAGCTCAATATCCTCTTCTTTGAAATCTGTAGCTTCACGGCCACGGTATTCGGTTTTGCTAAGTTGGTACCCGCGTTCTTCTAAATGTTGAACGATTTTACGGACTTGTTTTTCACTTAGCTCTACACGTAGTGCAAATTCTTTAGTTAACATAGTAATAAGTCCTTTCATATAAGCGATTTATGTATACGGACGTTTGTCTTCGGTTAGTGAAACGTCAGTCTTACCTCTATGTTAGTCTAAACTGTTTTAACAGTGATTTCAAGTAGTGCCTGCTATCATTTGCGCAAATCCATTTCCGTGAGTAAAGGATAAATAACACTTCTAGATATTCTGTTAGCAAATACATACTTTAATATATAATTTGATTTAATACTTGGTCCATAAATATCTTTAGTTAATTCGATATTAGATTTAATAAATAAATCCATAGGTCGTCCTTCAGAAAAACCTTTCAGACTGGGTGCTAAATAATCGATGTCATATTGTCTTTCGAAACCATTTTCGAATAAAAACTGACGTCTGTTATCCATAATAGTTATTTCATCTTCAGACACTTCTTCAGGTTCTTTTGGCACTTCCAACATGATGAAGTTAACATCATGAGCATGGAGTTGATTAGATAATTTATTAATTTCTTTTTCCATACGTTTCAGTGTTAAATTGATTAATTCATCATGGTTAGGTTGATCGAGGGCTATTAAATAAATTAAAAAAGCTGAGTTCGTCGTTGCTTCATAGTGAGCAGTAGCTAAACTCACAGGTTTTTCTGACTCGATGCCTACTAAAAATAAATAATCATGTTTAGTACGTTCGTTTTTTAACGATTGTTTAAATATTTGTTCGTCCTCTGTTAACCCGATATCAAACTTTTCGTCATATATCTTTAAAGCTGATTTGAACAATGGATCATCAATTGATGTTACGGCTTTAAATTCCATAGACTCACCCCCAAAATTATTGCGTTCATTATAACATAATAGTTATATTTGTAATTTATTAACACATAATCTAAATCTTGTTAATACTTATTATGTAATTGAAAAAGAGCGGGACAGAAATCAAATTTTGATTTCGTATTCCCGCCCCCACTAAGTTGACTAAATAGCTAGTCAACTACTGTGCAGTCTTTAAATTAATAAATACAATTATGTTTCAGACTCAAAATGATTATAGTAAGTGCATCTTTACGATTTTGGTCCGTTTGATTCTTCGGCATAATGATGCCCGACAACTGATTCATCTTCATAAGCAGCATTTGTTTTTTCTACTTCTTCATGTGAAGAGGTATCTCTCGCAGCTACGATAATGTATTTATCGTTTAGTATTTCCTTTTTATAATGTTCTTTTTCATCATCTGTAATATCATAGTGAGATAAGACAACTTCTTCACCGTCTTCACCTGTCATAATCTTAGCTACTTTATCGCTAAATGATCCACTTGTTGCTATTAAACTCACTTCGGAATTATGTAATTCATCAATATGGAGTTTTGTTCTAGATAAAACGGATAGTTCTGATTCATGGTATCCTTCAGAAACTTTTTCTTTAACTTTTTGTAATAATTCTTCTTCATTTTGTACAATTGTAAAATCTGACATGTAAAATCCCTCCAGCCATTATTTTAATGATTATTAAGTATTTACCCAGTTCACATATAGATAAAACGAATACAACTTTATTATATAACGGAATGACAACTCTGACAAACATCATTTTCTCGCCATAGAAAACGTTTACAAATTCGAGGAAAAAGTAATGAAAAGGCCGTTGTGAAGCGCTTACTTGTAATATGTGTATTGAAAATAAAGCTAAAATTTGCTATCATCAGTTAATAATTTATCTAACTCATATAATCTAAAGGATAAGGCTTTAGAAGTTTCTACCATGTCGCCATTAACGATATGACTATGGGTAACCAATACAATACATAAGTAATTCGAATTCATATGTTTTAAATCGTAGGAAGACGTACACGTTTTAGAACACTTATCGCTACTGTTGTCACAAATCTAACCTTTTTACATATAATTGGGGAAGTGAATGTGAAACAACCAACTTGGACAACATGAGTTATAAGTTGAAGAAGGGCTTCTTCTCGTATTGCAAGTTCACTCATAGATCCTGAAACTAAGTTAGTTTAGGACTTTTTTTGTACACAAAACGAGGAGGTTTTTTCGAGTGGATTTGTTGAAACAGAAAGTAGAAGCAGATGGTGTCGTTATTGATGAGAAGATTTTGAAAGTGGATGGATTTTTAAATCATCAAATCGATGCAAGGTTAATGTACGATGTAGGACAAACGTTTTATGAGCAGTTTAAGGACGAAGGTATTACTAAAATATTAACAATAGAGGCTTCAGGTATTGCACCAGCTATCATGGCTGCAATGCACTTTGATGTACCGTGTCTATTTGCGAAAAAAGCAATGCCGAGCACGTTAAAGAAAGATGTATATCAAGCAGATATCCATTCATTCACAAAAAACACGACAAGTACGGTCATTGTTTCAAATGAGTTTTTAGGTGAGCATGATCGCGTATTAATCATAGATGACTTTTTAGCGAACGGCGATGCATCACTTGGTTTAAACGAAATTGTAGAAAAAGCGCATGCAACTACGGTCGGTGTTGGCATTGTCGTAGAAAAAAGCTTCCAGCCCGGTAGAGAGCGATTAGAACAAGCGGGTCTTACAGTTTCATCACTATGTAAAGTTGCTTCTTTAAGTGGAAACAAAGTAACGTTTCTAGGGGACGAAGCATGAAGACCTTTTTCTTAAGCTTACAACATTTATTAGGAATGTATGCAGGAGCCATCCTAGTTCCTATTATCGTTGGAACAAGTTTAGACTTCTCTCCAGAAGAAATTGCATTCTTAGTTACAGTAGATATTTTTATGTGTGGTGTAGCTACATTTTTACAAGTTTGGAAAGGTACTGGTACAGGATTACCTATTGTATTGGGGTGTACATTCACTGCGGTAGCACCGATGATTTTGATTGGTCAGACAAAAGGTATTGGTGACTTATATGGTTCACTATTTTTATCAGGTATCTTAGTTGTTGTTATTGCGCCATTCTTTTCGCATTTAGTGAAGTTATTCCCACCTGTTGTAACAGGGAGTGTCGTTACGATAATAGGGATTAACCTAATGCCAGTTGCAATGAATTATTTAGCTGGCGGAGAAGACGCAAAAGATTATGGTGATGCTACGAATATTATGCTTGGTGCGACGACGTTAATTATTATTTTGATAGTTCAACGATTTACATCAGGTTTTCTAAAATCTATTGCTATTTTAATAGGATTGGTTGCAGGGACGATTTTAGCTTCGATATTTGGTATTGTAGATGTGAAGCAAGTTGGAACAGCGCATTGGTTTGCGTTACCACAACCATTTAGGTTTTCAACTTTCAGCTTTGACTTAGGTGCGACGCTTGTATTTTTCATTGTTGCATTAGTCAGCTTGATAGAATCAACAGGTGTGTATCATGCATTAAGTGAGATTACAGGTAAGAAACTAGAACGTAAAGATTTCCGTAAAGGCTATACTGCAGAAGGTATTGCGATTATATTAGGGTCAATTTTTAACGCCTTCCCATATACAGCGTATTCTCAAAATGTTGGATTAGTATCGTTATCAGGTGCTAAAAAGAACAATGTGATATATGGCATGGTTATATTATTGATTATTTGTGGATGTATTCCTAAATTAGGTGCATTGGCGAATATGATCCCACTTCCAGTATTAGGTGGTGCCATGATAGCTATGTTTGGCATGGTTATGGCATATGGTGTTAGTATATTAGGTAATATTAATTTTAAGAATCAAAACAATTTGTTAGTAATTGCTGTATCAGTTGGGCTAGGAACGGGTATAAGTGCAGTACCTCAAGCATTTGAAGCATTAGGTGAGCAGTTTGCATGGTTAACTCAAAATGGTATTGTACTTGGCGCGATTTCAGCAATTATTTTGAATTTCTTTTTTAATGGTATAAAGATTCAACAAAATACGGAAGTTATGAAATAATAACTATAAAACAAATAATAGGAGGCTGTACCAGTATGTGGGAAAATAAATTTGAAAAAGAATCTTTAACTTTTGACGATGTGTTATTGTTACCAGCAGAATCAGATGTTTTACCGAAAGAAGTAGATTTAAGTGTTCAATTATCAGAAGGCGTTAAATTGAACATTCCTGTGATTTCAGCGGGTATGGACACAGTAACTGAATCGAAAATGGCGATTTCAATGGCTAGACAAGGTGGACTTGGTGTAATTCATAAAAACATGAACATTGAAGATCAAGCAGACGAAGTTCAAAAAGTAAAACGCTCTGAAAATGGTGTTATTTCAAATCCATTTTTCTTAACACCTGAAGAAAGTGTTTTTGAAGCGGAAGCATTAATGGGTAAATATCGTATCTCAGGCGTACCAATTGTTAACAGTAAACAAGATAGACAATTTGTAGGTATTATTACAAACCGTGATTTACGTTTTATTGAAGA
The DNA here is from genome assembly GCF_049943195.1 of Staphylococcus caseorum. Taxonomy (NCBI): domain Bacteria; kingdom Bacillati; phylum Bacillota; class Bacilli; order Caryophanales; family Staphylococcaceae; genus Staphylococcus; species Staphylococcus caseorum. Next base: position 2,059,556 of record NZ_JBNFUA010000001.1, on the reverse strand, counting down.
TTTTTCAATTAAAATCTCTGATGTGATGACTAAAGATGGACTTGTTACAGCACCTGTTGGTACAACATTAGACGAAGCTGAAAAATTATTACAAAAACATAAAATCGAAAAACTACCTCTAGTAAAAGAAGGGCGTTTAGAAGGTTTAATCACAATTAAAGATATTGAAAAAGTACTTGAATTCCCATATTCAGCTAAAGATGCACACGGTAGATTATTAGTTGGTGCGGCAATTGGTATTGCTAAAGACACAGACATCCGTGCTAAAAAATTAGTTGAAGCTGGTGTAGATGCGTTAGTTATAGACACAGCGCATGGCCATTCTAAAGGCGTATTAGACCAAGTTGCGCATATTAAAGAGCAATTCCCACAAGTAACATTAATCGCTGGTAACGTAGCTACTACTGCAGGTACAAAGGCATTATATGATGCAGGTGCTGATGTAGTAAAAGTAGGTATTGGCCCAGGTTCAATTTGTACAACACGTGTTGTAGCAGGTGTTGGTGTACCTCAAATTACAGCTATCTATGATTGTGCTACAGAAGCACGTAGACAAGGCAAATCAATTATTGCTGATGGCGGTATTAAATTCTCTGGTGACATCATCAAAGCATTAGCTGCTGGTGGGCATGCGGTAATGTTAGGAAGCTTACTCGCTGGTACTGAAGAAAGCCCTGGCGCAACAGAAGTATTCCAAGGTAGACAATATAAAGTATACAGAGGTATGGGTTCATTAGGTGCTATGGAAAGTGGTTCAAATGACCGTTATTTCCAAGAGGACAAAACACCTAAGAAATTCGTTCCAGAAGGTATTGAGGGCCGTATTGCTTATAAAGGTTCATTACAAGATACAATTTATCAACTTATGGGCGGCGTAAGATCTGGTATGGGTTATACTGGTTCAAGAAACTTAGAAGCACTAAGAGAAGAAGCACGATTTACACGTATGGGACCTGCTGGACTAGCAGAAAGTCACCCACATGATGTTCAAATTACAAAAGAATCACCAAATTATTCATTCTAAGTCAAAGGAGATTTAAAAGTTATGGAAATGGCGAAAGAGCAAGAGCTCATACTTGTTTTAGACTTTGGTAGCCAATACAACCAATTAATTACACGTCGTATTCGTGAAATGGGAGTGTACAGTGAATTACACGACCATGAAATGAGTATGGATGAAATTAAAAGTTTGAACCCTAAAGGTATTATCCTTTCTGGTGGACCAAATTCAGTTTACGAAGAAGATTCATTTACAATTGATCCAGAAATATATAATTTAGGTATTCCTATTTTAGGTATTTGCTATGGTATGCAACTTACAACTAAATTATTAGGTGGAAAAGTTGAGCGCGCTAATGAACGCGAATACGGTAAAGCAGTTATTAATGCTAAAACGGATGAATTATTCTTTGGTTTACCAGAAGAACAAAATGTTTGGATGAGTCATTCGGACAAAGTAATTGAAATTCCTGAAGGTTTTGAAGTCATTGCAGATAGCCCAAGCACACGTTATGCAGCTATCGAAGATAAAGAACGCCGCATTTATGGCGTGCAATTCCACCCAGAAGTACGTCATACAGAATTCGGTAACGATTTATTACGTAACTTTGTACGTCGCGTCTGTGATTGTACAGGCGAATGGTCAATGGAAAACTTTATCGATATTGAAATTGAAAAAATCCGCAACCTCGTTGGCGATCGTAAAGTCCTATCTGCAATGAGTGGTGGGGTAGATTCATCAGTAGTTTCAGTATTACTACACAAAGCAATCGGTGACCAATTAACATGTATCTTCGTAGACCATGGTCTTTTACGTAAAGGTGAAGGCGACATGGTAATGGAACAATTTGGTGAAGGTTTCAATATGAACATTATTCGTGTGGACGCACAAGAACGTTTCATGAGTAAACTAAAAGGTGTATCTGACCCAGAACAAAAACGTAAAATCATTGGTAATGAATTCATCTATGTATTTGATGACGAATCATCTAAGTTAGAAGGCGTAGACTTCCTAGCTCAAGGAACATTGTATACAGATGTTATTGAATCAGGTACGAAGACTGCACAAACAATTAAATCACACCATAACGTTGGTGGATTACCAGAAGATATGGATTTCCAATTAATCGAACCAATCAATACATTGTTTAAAGACGAAGTACGTGAATTAGGTATCGAATTAGGAATTCCAGAGCATTTAGTATGGAGACAACCGTTCCCAGGTCCTGGACTTGGTATTCGTGTGCTTGGCGAAATCACAGAAGATAAACTAGAAATTGTACGTGAATCTGACGCGATTTTAAGACAAGTTGTACGTGAAGAAGGTCTTGAACGTGAGATTTGGCAATACTTCACGGTATTACCAGGCATCCAATCTGTAGGTGTTATGGGAGACTACCGCACGTATGATCACACAGTAGGCATCCGTGCTGTAACTTCTATTGATGGCATGACAAGTGACTTCGCACGCATTGACTGGGAAGTCTTACAAAAGATTTCAAGTCGTATTGTAAACGAAGTAGACCACGTCAACCGCGTCGTCTATGACATTACATCTAAGCCACCAAGCACAATCGAGTGGGAATAATAGTATAGAATGATGCCCCCTTAGGCCATAGGCTTAAGGGGGTGTTTTTTATTATAATAAAGTACTAGAAATATTTCTTCATACTAATTCTTATGCTACTAATATCTTAAAAATTTCAAGGTATTATTAGCATATTTTTAATTGAATCTCATTCTATCTTTCATCTAATATAAAGAAAATTTAATCTTAGGCAATAAAAATTAAATAAACGTTAAGACTTATGGATATTTTTTAAGGAATAAGTATAATTTAAGTTAAATATAGAGAAATGTGTAACTTAGAATGCAGCCTAAATTATGAATGAAGGGTGGACCTAAAATGGAAAAAACCGGGGGGATTTTTCATATGGCAGAATAGTGAAAACTTTATATGGTAATAAAGTATATTATGATCACAAATAATAATGTTTAGCCCACTAAGATTATTATTCTTAGTGGGCTTTCTTTATAAGGAGATAGATGTTGTGAAAAGGATTTTAATAATATTAGCAGTAGTGATTTCACTCACTTTAAATTTTATTATTATCGACACTTATAAGTCACTTTCTTTTTATAATACTGTAGCAAAAGGAAATGAGAAAATAGAGTTTTTATTCACTCAAGAAAAGAAAAAGTATACTGACGAAGCGTTAGAGTATTTCAATAGACTTTCAAAAAAATACAACACTAAAATTACAAAAGTCACATACATAAATAATGATGAAATCGTTATAAATACTAATGATGAAAAATTGAAAGCTATGGCAAACACCAATAATAAGATGATGATATTTGATAGTAAGTTACATATTAAAATATATGCTCTAGAAGATACAAAATTATCAGAGAATGGCACTTATTATTTGTCAGGTAGTAAAAATAATACTGAAAAAGTTAAAAATTTGATAGAAAAAAATGTAGGTCATATCGAAGAAATGGATAATAGTAGTGAAGTTTACTTAAAAATAGACCAATTTAGTTTAACCCTATGTTCACTTTTAATTTTGATATATATGACAGTGTTACATCATTATTTAAACAATAATAAAAGTAACTATAAAATATTATATGATTTAGGATATGTAAGATATAGAATCATCTTGGCTATTATTAAATTATTTAGAACACAGATGCTCTACTATATTCTCCTTAATATATTACTTACACTATTGATGTATATATTAATTTATAAAGATTTTCAGTTGTTAAATGTGATAGGTATTATTTTATTAACTACTTTAATCATACTATTACTGTCTTTAATAATTATAGTAATAATCACTTATATATTTGGAAAGGATTTTGCTAAAAATAAAAAGCATAGTAATAAATTACTTATAATGTACACCTATATGCTATTAACAATTGTAATAGTTGTATTTTTAGTGCTATCTACTCAAAGTTTAATTAATAATTATAGCGAATATCAAAGACAAAAACTTTCTTGTGAACACTGGACACAAGCCGAGAAAACCTATAAAACCAACGTTATGGATAGAGGTCAGCTGAAAAATAGAAAGTTAGATATAGAAGTTAATAAGAAGTTAAAAAATTACTATAACAGTAACGAGAATAAAGGGTTTATTATTGATACTATTAAATTTCTTGAGGTTGATGGAGAGCCATTATATGTAAGTGGTGAAATAGAAAATTATAATATCGATCCAGCTGGCAAAACAATTACGATAGACCAACGATTTTTGAAAGACCATCCACAATATACTCTGGAAAATAAAAATGTATTAACTAAAATGATATATAAAGATAATACGCATAATATTATAGTTCCAGCAAAGTATAAAAGCTATGAAAGTGAAATTAAAGACAATTTCAAAGATGATTTCACTTTCAGAAAAAATATATTTAACTATAAAGGACAAGTAGATGAAAGTTTAGATGTAAATATTATTTGGACGAAAAATAATTCCTCTTACTTTACCTATGACGCTCAAATAGGAGGAGAAAAAAATACCATTATAGATCCTATTGCAATAGTTGAAAGTGGAAACACACATGAAGAAAATTTTGAACCATATTTTTCTCAATCTTATATGTTTAAGAGTATGTTAGATCATCCATATAAAACAATAGAATCGGGATTGAAAAAATATAAATTAGATAGCTATATTCCTACAGTAAGTTCGGTGTTCGATTCTAAAATAGAATTTATAAATGAACTGAAATCAAAAATATATAAATATACTTTTTTATCGGGATTAACAGCATTAATTTATATGATAGTAAGTATCACTTTTATAAACCTTTATTTTAAATCGTATCAATATGTTATTTTTCTTAAACGAAATTTAGGCTATAGTTATTTTGAAATTCACAAATGGGTTTTATTCTTTTTATGCTTGGTTAATTTCTTTATGGGCTTGTTCCTTTGTAAAGACTTAAATCATATAGCAATACTATTTTATATAATTTTACTTATAGTTCACTCTACTGTAATAATGCATTCATTTAAAAAGTTGAATAAAGAAAATATAAATCAAGTATTGAAGGGGAAAAAGGAATGATAAAACTTAATCATATTAATAAATCTTTTGATGGAAAAGTAATTTTCGAAAATTTTAGTGTCGGTATTGAATCAGGAGACTTTGTAATCATTAGAGGAGCAAGTGGTAAAGGGAAATCAAGCTTATTAAATATTATTGGATTACTTGAAGCTCCAGACTCAGGAGAAGTATTATACAACGGCGTTGTAGTGAAAAATGAAAAAACGAAATTAATCTATAAGCGTAAAGCTATATCATATGTTTATCAAAATTATGGTCTGCTTGAAAATGAGACAATCCTTAAAAACCTCACTTTGCCATTAAATGTTTCGAAAAAAGAGATAATTAAATTAAAAAGTGTAATGAAAAAAGTTGGTTTGCAAGATCTATCTTTAAAAACGAAAATTTACACATGTAGCGGCGGTGAACAACAAAGAATTGCTATCGCAAGAGCAATATTAAAAGAACCGAAATTAATTATTGCGGACGAACCTACAGGTAATTTGGATAGAGATAACAGTGATAATGTAATAAATATATTTAAAGCGTTAAATAAGCAAGGCATAACTATAATAATGGCGACACATGATAGCAATTATTTTGGTGTTGGAAATAAAATCATAAATTTAGACTTATCATCATCATGCTAATCGAAGCGTGCTTGAGTAATTTGATCACTATTAAGCGAGAGACATAAATCAGTTTAAACCTAATTGTGGGCATAGTTCTCGCTTGTCTTGGTGCATATTTAGCATTAAAGAAAAAAGAGATTTCTTGATTTAGATAATTCCAAAAGCAACAAAAGGGCGACTGTTATTAGAGTCGCCCTTTCAAAGTAAAAGTGTTTTAATTATTTTTGATTTTTAAAATACATTAACGTTATGACTATAGAGTATACAAATAGGAATATTATGATAAACATCGTCATAGTAAAACCTCATTTCTTTCATCTACAAATATAGTTTGTCGCGCCTATACACCCCAATGAAGTAATTAAGCCACATATTGTTGCCATGCCAAAGGGTAATACCTAAAGCAACAGCAACTGCCCAACAACCTCCAGCACCACCAGTTCCACAAAGTGATCCTACTGCCCATTCACACCAACCTCGTTCTTTGTGAGGTAAATTTTTATAAGAGTCAGTTTCAATTTCCTTGTAAATTAATGAAGTGGTTACCGTTATGTTTTATAAATGTTTTTCTTGTATTAACTATAGTACCCGGTTTGTCTTCATCAACTAAAATAGCAACATTAAGTATTTCTATTCTTTTTCTCAAATCCAAAAAATATACATACAAGAAAGGCAACAAATACTGATGGTGTAAATAGTGATACTACTAAAAGTGGTATAGATATAAGCAAATAATTATAATCAAATTTATATTTACCAAAATTCATACATATCTTCCATTTTGTTTATTCTGCTTGTTTCGTTTTTTTATAATTCATGTAGGCATTAATATCTAACGTTAACAATGATGTGAAAAATATTAATGCGATTATAGATGTAACTATATAAGCTGTATTATCTTTAGTTATTATAGTGTATATTGCAAATACAATGAAAATTAAAGGTACCGGAAAAGGTTTTGAAAATATCGTCCTAACATCCTTAGTATTTGATTGAGAATCGCTATATTTCATGAAATTCCTCCTGTGTAATTGCTACTATTATTTCTCATAATTTTCTATAGTAGTGCCATCTTTCTTAACATGTTTACTGTTAGCGCTTAGTAATAATATCGTATTACAAACAAATACAATTGCTAATACGATTAAAGCTTATGATCCACCTATATTGGTGAAATCTAGTATGGATAGGATAATCAAAATGTTAATTGTGCTGAATATACAATGCATTGCTCATTTTAATTTCTGATAATTTTTATAAATTAGAAACTTTCGTTTCACTGTAAAGTATGCCGACACCAAAGCCGCTATAAACCTATTTGATAATCGAATTTAATAATCTCAATATATGGATTTTCTGTTAAAAATTCATTCACCTTTTTATTTAATCCTTTTTCTGTCATTGCAGTAAAATTTATGAATTTCATAATTGTATCAATCCTTTTTTTATTTTATGTATTCTTATTTTATTACTCGCCAGTAGAGTATTTTTTCCTAACAACTAAATAATTTGCGACCACTAATATAAAAGTTGCAACTAAAAATGTGATTTCAAAATAGTATCTCCTTATCACTTAATCAACAATATAAGTATAATCCATTTTGTATTGCTTTTAAATATATTATCAATAAAATATACATGGCAAAAAAATTTTATGTTAGTGTATTGTTAAAAGAATTAAACACCAAGGAGATGTATTGATGAAGAAAGAAAATGACTTAGACACGGGTTTTATGATTTCTAGTTTTATAAATATCTTTCTTGTATTAATCATAGCTTTCGGTTCATCTTCATTAAATATGCCATTATTAATTATATTAGTAATAATCACCATTCTAAATGCAGGTTACCTCGTTTATAAAGCTATGAACATAAGAAAAAAACACAATAATTAAGCTTACATATAATTATAAAAAGGGAGATATATCTATGATTATCACAATCTTAATTATAGTCTTGCTCGTTAATTTACTAGAAGTATTGTATTTATTAACAAAGTGCTGGCATTTAAAGAAAAATAATGTGCCAGATAAAGAATATAAAAAAATGATTGATAAAGTAGCACCAATATTGAGTTGGACAATGATTATTTCGGTAATATTGTTAGTGGGTACATTTATGGTTGCTTAGCCGAATTATAAATTTTATTTATAAGGTTTTATATGATGTATTTTAAGATATAAATGTTAAAATAGACGTCCTCATACAAGTGTTTGTATGAGGACATTCTCAAGTTAAGGAGATTTATTAATATTGAACAAAGTGATAGATTATTTCACTAAAGCACTTTATTTTTGTTTAAACCTCTGTATTGCAATATTAGGAGTTATATTAGTCGTATTTTTATTTCAAGAATGTTGGGGTATGATTTATACCTTTATAGAAAATAAAACGGTGAAGTATAATTATGTCGTAGAGAAAATGTTGATTGCTTTCATGCATATCGAATTCATACTTTTAATCATACAATATTTCAGAAAGAATTATCATTTCTCATTACAATTTTTTATTTACGTAGGAATTACGGCAGTGATTCGATTTATTATTGTAGAGCATTATAATGCAATTGAAACATTGCTTCTTGCAGTGACAATTGGTGTATTAATATTTTGCTTACACTTATTGAAACGCTATTCATTAGATTAAAAATTAAGACGCAGATTTTGTGACTGAAATACTAATATGCATTTAGAATGCCAAAAGGGAGTTTTATAATTGATAAAGAAGGTAAAAAGTACGTTAAGTAAATACGTAAAAAACGGTAAATTAGAGCAAGGCTTGTATAAAATAAGTGATAAACTTAAAAAGAAAACTGGAAAAGATTATTCAAAATATGTTAGTAAAATAATGGACCAATTACGTAAAAGAGTATAATAAAGCCTGAAAATAGAGTCATTTGAAACAATGGAGCACACTTAATAGCGTGTCTTCATTGTTTTTTGTAGTGAATCAATTTTCTAAACAGCGATGTGATGAGTGATCATATTAATGAGAGGCATAGTGTACGCAGGTTTAATTGAAAATAAAATGAGTCGAGCAACACAATATATTCGTATCAAAGATTAAAAATTAAAATTAAATTAGAAATAGGGGTGTACAAAATGAGTATAACTCGTTATAATAGGTATTAAGTAATTTAGTTCGTGAAATTGATTTGTAGTTTTATTCTTTTGAATTTACTCCTTTTGATTTTTTAAGACAGATTACAAATATTAGTGCAAAAGCACATGGAGGAATTTAATATGAATAACGGTACAGTTAAATGGTTTAATGCAGAAAAAGGTTTTGGTTTCATCGAGGTTGAAGGTGGAAACGACGTATTCGTACACTTCTCAGCAATCACTCAAGAAGGCTACAAATCATTAGAAGAAGGCCAAGCTGTTGAATTCGAAATCGTTGAAGGCGACCGCGGTCCTCAAGCAGCTAACGTTGTTAAATTATAATAACGGCTAAAAGACGAGTATAACTCGTCTTTTTTTTATGCCTAAATTTAAATTTCAAAATGAATAATGAAAGTATCAACATAAAATCCCTTAATCTATCTAGATTAAGGGATTTTATTATGAAATATTGTCTTGCTTTTTAAAACTTTTATTTCTAATTAAGATAAACAAGATATTAATGACACAGGCTAAGATACCAACCATAATGACATAATTAGATCCTAGTGTAGTGATAAATATACCACCAATAAATGTACCTATCGTGGTTCCTGAATTTACAGCTGATAAAAATATACCATTGGAAAGATCTGTGCATCAGGAGCAGATGAAGTAATTACGTATTGTGTGATATTTGCAGAAATTCCAGCTAATGTACCCCAAAATATTGAAATGATAGCCATTGGGATAAGGAAAGAGCCTAAGCCAAACATTGATATATATATAATAATTAACGCAAACGGTAGTAGAAAAATTGCTGTTTGTGGAATAGAAGTTAATAGTTTTCCCGCAATAATATTTCCTAAAATGTTGGATATACCATATAGGAATAAAATTATGGATACATAGTGACTAGGCGCTTCTGTCACAATATTTAAGTAATCGGTTAAGTAACTGTAAACACCAAATATAGCAGCATTAAATAGTATAGAAATAATGATGGACATCCATGTTAAAGGACGTTTTAATACACTAAGTTGCGTGCCGTAAGTCACAGATTTTTTTGTTGGCATTTTAGGTATAAAGATTAATGTTAAAATCAAAACGATTATATTAACCAGTGCAAAAAATGATAAAGCGATAGACAAGTTGAATTGAGTTGCTAAGAAATTAACGATAGGTACACCTACAACCATGCCTGCAGAAACACCAATAAATACGCGAGATACAGCCTTAGGTGCATCTTTAGAATTGACCGAATCAGACGCGACTGAAAAAGTTAAGGCAATATATACTGGGTGGAAAATGGCTGGAATTACCCTAGCAATTAATAAAATAGTAAAACTTGTAGTGAATACTGAAATGATATTACTAATTATAAAAATTAAAAGCACAATAATCATTACTTTTTTTCTTTCCAATTTAGATAATAATAAAGGCATAATTGGACCTGATATTGCTATGCCAATAGCAAAAATGGAGACGAGCCAACCTGCAGTTGAAGTGCTAACACCAAAACGTTCAGCAATTTGAGGTATTAATCCGATGAAACCCATCTCAGTATTTAAGATACCAAAAACACCAATAGTTAAAATGAGTATAATTAATTTATTGTTTTTCACTATGTACCTCCTACAAAACTTTTATAATAAAAGTGTAAAGGGTATAAGTAGTTATAACAAATACTTAATTGTAATTATTAGATATGTTTAAAATGCATAATGAGGAGAAATGTAATGGAATTAAAAACCCTATATTATTTTGTCACGATTGCAAAAGAAGAGAGTATAACACGTGCTGCTAACACAGTGCATATTACGCAACCAACTTTATCTAGACAAATTAAAGATTTGGAAAGTGAACTAGGTGTCAAACTTTTTAAAAGAAGCAACCACAGTATCTATATTACAGATGAAGGGCTGTTACTAAAAAAGAGAGCTGAAGAATTATTAGAAATGTCTCACCAAATTCAGGATGAATTTAAATTTATAGATAAAAATATTGAAGGTAATGTCTATATAGGATGTGGTGAAACTAAGGGGATGCAAGTAATAGCTAATGTTTTTAAAAATATTCAATCAATGTATCCTAATATTCATTTTCATATATATAGTGGTAATGCAGAAGATATTGAGAGTCGGTTAGATAAAGGATTGTTGGATTTTGGGATATTTATTCAACCAGCAAACTTAAATAAGTATAAAGCATTAAATTTACCATCTTCAGATCATTGGGGGTGGTAGCTAAAAGTGATAGTACCTTAGCACAGCAAAATTTTGTAACTAAGGATGATTTATTAACGCAACCATTAATTTGTTCCAGACAAGTTTTAGATACAACAATTTCTAAAAATGAATTTGCAGATTGGTTTGGTAGTAGTTTTGAAGCACTGAATATTGTAGGTACTTTCAATTTAGCATATAACGCTGGATTAATGGTCAAAGCTGGCATAGGGTATGTCATCACTTTGGATAGTATTATCAATACTTCTATTGAAAACAAACTTAGCTTTGTACCACTAAAACCGAAATTAATAGCAAAACATAATATGGTATGGCGCAAAGACCATACTTTTTCTAAGGCAGCACAACTTTTTTTAGAAAAAGCGACGGAAATTTGTCAGTAACTATTAGGATTTGAACCAAATTATTTTTCGTTTAATTGACGCATATATATAGTGAATATGATTTTGAAGAAGATTATATGATAAAAATTGAAATTCATCTACACCAAGAATCATGGTAAAAAGAAGTTTGAAAGAGGAAAATAAAAAGTGTGGAATTTTTAAAAATGAAGTAATTGATATACATCATATACACATTTTTCAACTTGATCACTCATTATAATATAGAGGGCTACTGTGATGGTAAGCATGTTTCGAAAAATGATTAAAACAAGATACACTAGTTTGCTATTTGAAGCTATAAGTCATTTCAAAAACTGAAAAGCACTTACTATCATGAATAACTTAAGATGAGTTATATGTAAACATTCCTTTTGAAAATTTATATTACAAGGAATGTTTTTTGCAGTTTAATATCGACTTGTAGTTAGAACTTAACTTAGTTTCTTACAACATCGATGCTTGTATTAATGATGAATAGAACAAGCAATGTAAGCGTAAATGCGCCTATAAATGCTGTGATTAAGAAATACATACTTGGTGCTATTAATAAAGATGTGCCTATAAATGCGCCTAAAACACCTGAAATCAGACTGACAATAACAGTGGGAATTGAGTTACTCGTTAACCAAAGCGATAAACTGATGCCTACAATAGCACCTACGATTAGTGTAAGAATGATACTCATCAAAATCCCTCCAGTAGGTTATGATTTACGTCCAGTGTAACACCTATTTATAGACAATCTAGTACGAAGACTTATAGTATTATTACACTTGTCAGTTAACTAACAAGTGTACAACCACTTTTGTAATGAAATGCTTGAGCTATTAGTGGTAATGTGAATAATAGGTTAAAAATAAAAGGGGAAAAGGAAATAACTCTAATTATTTAGCGATATTATAAAAAGATTCTTGAAAGTTAAACTTTTAACGAATAACTTTCGTATGTTTATTGAATACATATGTAAATATACATATAGGATAGGTATTTCTAGATACTGAATTTAAACTAAGGAGGGGACGGCATGATAGATGAAAATGATCTTTATAGATCAATAATCGATAAAAAGGACAGCGAGAGTTTAGAAATCCTATATGATCGATATGAGTCATTGTTATTTAATTTGGCTTACAAAATCACAAAAGATGTTCAATCTAGTGAAGAAGTTTTGCAAGATGTTTTCATGAAAATTTGGAATCAAAAAGCTATATTCAAACCAAATAAAGGGAAAATGTCGACTTGGCTTATTACGTTATGCCGTAATAAATCTATTGATATGTTAAGAAAGAATAAACATATTGAAAATGAGTTTGATGAGGATTTTCAAGGAATACAAAATGATCATCTACCAGAATATGACTTATTGGATAAGGAAGTGTCTGAAGAAATTAAAAAAATGATTTCACTTTTAAATAAAGACCAACAAAAGATTATTTATTTGTTTTATTATAAAGGTTTGAGTCAGCAAGAAATTGCTGATAAACTACAAACTCCACTGGGCACTGTTAAGAGTAGAATGAGGCTGTCAATTAAGCATTTGAACGATTACTCCAAAAAACATTTAAGAAGGGAGCGTGGAGAAAATGAAAGATAATAAAGTTGATAAGCTATATGATTATTTCAATGACAATCTGAGCGAAAGTGAAAAAGAGCAAGTTGAACAAGAATTAGAATTGTCATCTGAAAGCCATGAGACTTTAGAAGACCTAAACGTTCTTCACCATTCACTTCCTTATAGTAATAAAGAAATTGAACCGCCAACAGGTATGAAGAAAAGAATTTTAACGTCAGTGCTAGATGAAGAAAACAATTCAAACGAAGAAGCAGAAAAAGAACAACAAGAAGATGAACTTGATACAACAAGTGCAAATAACAATCATGAAAATCAACAAATAGCGCATATTTCAAAACACAAAAAGAAAAAATCTAAAAGTGTTATTACCAAGCGTGTATCGATAGGCGTTATAGTAGCGCTATTGTTCTTATCTATTATAGGGAATGGCGTGCAATACTTTGGATATAAGGCATCTCAAAACCAATCAGCTTCTATGATTAATACGAATGATGCGAAAGCAATAAACTTAAAGTCCATGTCTGGGGACGAAGTGCAAGGGCAAGCCTATCTGTCTGACTCTAGTAGTACAAAAAATAGAAAATTAATGGTTGAAGCCAATGATATTGAAGCAACAAAAGGTAATGAAGTTTATCAAGTGTGGATATTAAAAGACGAGCAAGCACACCCTGCAGGCACGTTTGCGAGTGCGAATGATAAAGGTATGGTTGTTTTTGACTTAAGTAATGTAGATGTTGATAAAGAAGATAAAATAGCAATTACACTAGAACCATCACCTAATAATAAGCAACCTAAAGGACAAATGATTATGTCTAGTAATGAAATTTAACTAGGTTTTAATTTAGAAAAAATGATTTTGAAAGGATCACAAATTAATGTGATCCTTTTCTTTGATTTATACGTATACTTTATAATTACTTTTTTAATATGCATATTTAAGTATTATAAAATAAACGATAAATGTTGGGTGAATATAATGAAAATAACTTTTGAAGACATATTATTAACAATTGGAGAAAATATAGTTAAGCGTTCATTAAGCGTAAAAGTGAAGACAGATAAGACCTGTAAAAAAATTACGTCAATGTATCAAGATATTCAGCAAGACACAATATTTATGTTGAAGCGTTCGGACAATACGGTTTATTATGCGGAACGTGCAAATGAAATGAAACCATTGATAATGATTACAGATGCGTCTCCGTCTACATTTAAAGATTTCGAATTTAATATGCCCGTTATTTATATCAATGATTTTCCTGAAGTGGCTAATCAATTAGTGAAGTTATACTATGGAGGCGCCATTGACGCTTTAAATTTTATTGCAGTGACGGGCACAAACGGTAAAACAACAACCTGTCATATGATTGGGAATTTATTAACACAGTTAGGTAAAAAAGTAGCTATCATTGGTACGATGGGCGTGTTCGATAGTCATTATAACAAAATGAAATTTAACCATACGACGCAAATGACGCCGATGTATTTTGAAATGGGAGAAATCATAGATTATTTTTATCGTGAAAATTATGATTATATTGTTTATGAAGCAACCTCTATTGCTTTAGAACAAAGGCGCATAGACTTCATTCAAAATGAGTTAGCAGTATTTACTAACTTTAGTCCGGAACATCTTGAATATCATGGCACAATGGAAAAATATTTAAATGCTAAGTTAAAATTGAATGATTTAAGTAAGGCGAATTTAGTGAATTGGGACACGCTTGAATATAGAACCATAGCAAAAGATGATTTATATTTTTCAAATCAAGAAGAAACATATTATCAATATCATGCGAAAAATAATCATATTGATATTGTCATCGATGGAGTGAAGTATCGTGTTCATCCTACTTTTCAGGGCGGCCATAACTACATTAATTTAGCGACGAGTATGTTTGCATTGCATAAAATAGGTTTTGATATCGAAGACATTATTCAAGCAGCTCATGTAATTGGTTCACCTTTACATCGTTTTCAAATTATTAATATAGGTGCATATACGATTATTTTAGATTTTGCGCATACAGCTTTAGCAGTTAGAGAATCAGTAAACAATGCTTTAGACTATACAGACAGTATAGGTAAAAAATTAAATACGATGATTACTGGTATAGGCTTAAGAGGTTTTGATAAAATTGCTTTGACTGTCGATGAGCTTCCTGATGGGGTGCATAAGTTGATGTTGGCTGCAGAGCAAGTAGGGTATGTAGATCCTAAACTTATCATCAAATTTATGAATCAACATTTACCTGATTGTTATAAAAAGCGTGTTGTTTTAAATGGATGTTCGAGAAAAGAAGGTATACGAGAGCTGCTATATGCCACAGATAGCAATAATGAGGTCATCCTACTTACTGGCATTAATGAACCACAGAACTTTAAAGGGAGTAAGTATGAACATGATGATCAATCATATATAGAGGAAATACTACAAATGGATGTTATTTAACTAAATTGGCTGTGTTGTTGCGTACGCTTCCCATGGGCACAGCCCCACCTTGTAGTCTTTGGTGAGTGCTTTTTCCATTGGAGTCGGTCCTATAAACTGCCATCATTTCGTAATTATTAATATAACCACATTATAATTTATTATATAAAGCACAAAAAAGGACCTATAATCAGGTCCTTTTTGTTATTGCTTATTAACTTATCATCACTTTCATTAAAAAGCCTTGTTCGTCGAAGTGTGCTGTATACATACCATGATTTGTTTCATAAGTTATATATGAGCCGTTTTCTGTTTGTCCTTCGTCAGACATGTGGTTAGACATATGTGCTTTTTTGAACATTGCTTTGCTTACTGTATCTGCTTTAGTATCAAAAGTGATATTAACGACTTGACCATCTTTATTCATATCAACCATTGTGTCATTCACTTTTTTGCTTGTAGCTACATCTTTATCGTTTGTTGCAGTGTTAACTTTGTATCCGTCAATCATTACATTATCGTATTTTAATGCTCTTACAAAATCATAATCTTGAGTAAAATGGCCATCATATGTTGTGTAGCCTGTGTAATTATAATATGGCATCATAGCTTCTTCCATGTTACCCTTCATCATATTACCTTGCATGTCGTTCATGCCTTGATCCATGGCCATATCGTTGTGATTCATATTGCCTTGCATGTCGTTCATGCCTTGATCCATAGCCATATCGTTGTGATTCATATTACCTTGCATGTCGTTCATGCCTTGATCCATAGCCATATCGTTGTGATTCATATTGCCTTGCATGTTGTTCATGTCTTGATCCATAGCCATATCGTTTTCCATTGGCATGGCTTGTTGTTGCATATTGTTGTTCATGTTATTTTCTTGAGGATTCATTGTATCTGCATGTGCAGTGTTATTTCCAATTACGCCATTTCCTGCTCCTACTAAAAATCCTGTAGCTGCGACTGTTGATGATAATACTAATAATTTTTTATTCATAATGCTTCACCCCTATTTTAAAATTTTAAAGTAATTCATGTTGTCTAACCTTAATTCTTATGAGATTTTATCTACCAAATTAAATCCCAAATAAGCTTACACAACTAGCCCCCTTTTTTAATTTCACTCAATAAATATACGTTTTCTTTTTAGATAGAGTTCACATTTTACAAAGTTTCTTCTGATTATTTTTAAAACGCTCTATTTATTCAATCTACTTACTGCTCTAAAGTATTGTCATAGAGCTGTATAACAAAAAAACGGTTAATCATAACAAAAAGTTATAATTAACCGTTAAAGATATAAAATTCATTTTCAAGCTACATCATTCATAATAATTATAAAATGACCGTTACTTTTTCCCTAGTGAAGAATGCGATGGTAAGTGTGCCGCTTCATTATAATTTAAAATTGTGGCTTGCTCGTTCGTTAGTTTAAGTGTACTTAGACTGCCATTAGACAATCTCGGCGAATCAGTGCTAATTTCTCCATTAGAATAGTAAGAAAATACTGCTTTAATAAATGCGCCATGAGAAACAATTAGGATTTTTTGATCTTTGTATTGCTCTATAAGTGAGTTTATCCCATTAAGAAAGCGATTTGTTACGAGATGTGCTTGTTCTTTGTTTGGGTAAAGTCGATCGGGATATAACGCTGTACGTTCTTCTGTTGATAATCCCTCAGCATCACCGAATGAAATTTCAATAAATGCCTCCATTTCTATTAAAGGTATAGTAAGTTGTTGCTGAATAATTTCAGCTGTCTTTTTTGCTCTCGCTAATGGGCTCGAGATGATAATATCCCATTCTGAATGATTTAGAAATTGGCTGCATGCTTCTGCTTGTTTAATGCCTGTATGGTTTAAAGGTACGTCTGTACGACCTTGTAATATCCCTGCTGTATTCCAATCTGTTTCTCCGTGTCTGATAAAACAAATTTCCGTCATTGATATCAACCTTTATAGTAGTTTTTTTAATTTAAAATCATATCATTACTCCATGTATCTTATAGATTAGTTTCTCATGTATCTATCAATTTTACAAAAGTAGTTTTGCAATTAAAAATTTAGCATCTTTAAATTTACTCAGTATTGTAGTAACGTAATTAGCTATAGTATAAATAGGTCACTATAATATTTTTTATTAATTAGGTAAATTGAATGATATGGAATATATAAAACTTTAAAATTAATTTATTGTAGAAAGGTGGTATAAGATGTCTGAACTTTATCGTACACACAGAATTAATGAGCATTGGGGCGTCATTATAGCTATTGTTTTTATTGCTTCTACCTTAAGAGCACCACTTACTTCTGTAGGTCCTGTAGTAGAAGAGATTAAACAGGTGATGGAAATTGGTAATAGTGTAGCGGGTATTTTGACTACGATACCACTGATTATCTTTGCGATTGTATCGCCACTCGTATCTAAAGTTACGTCACGCTTAACGATGTCGCGCACGATATTTTATTCTACGATATTATTGATTATTGCGCTGCTTTTACGTATCGCTGGTGATTTTAATCTGTTTATTATAGGAACGTTATTGTTGGGTATTGCGATTGCATTTGGAAATGTCGTCTTGCCAAGTTATGTTAAATGGTATTTTCCAATGCAAATTGGATTAGCAACAGGTATTTATAGCGGAACGATGAATTTCACGGCGGGTTTAGGTGGGGGACTAAGCTTCCCCTTATCTGAAATGTCACCTATAGGATTCAGATTGTCCTTATCATTTTGGATTATCTTTGGTGTCATTGCTTTATTACTGTGGATACCCAAAGCGCGCACTGGCGCCAAATTGGAGCAAGAGACAGTGGACCAATCGAAACTAGAGCCTTCTAAAAAAGTGAATGTTGTAAAGTCTAAATTAGCGTGGATGGTCGCATTGACGATGGGATTTCAGTCGATGGTGTTCTATACGATGGTGGCATGGGTGCCTTCAATTCTCATAGATAGAGGGTTAGAACCAACCACAGCAGGCTATCTATTAATGTTAAATCAATTCTCTCAAGTTCCTATGACTTTTATATTTCCGATTGTTGCTTCTAAGTTGAAAGACCAACGCATTTTAGTCGTGATTATTACAGTATTATTCTTAATCGGATTTAGTCTGTTCTTTACACAATCGCTCGTGTTGCTAATCATCGGTATTGTGATTGCAGGTTTAGCGATGGGCGCATGTTTCAGTTTGTGTATGACATTCTTCTCGATTCGTGCGCACACAAGTGAGGGGAGTATATCACTCTCAGGGTTTGGACAATCTGTCGGTTATTTAATTGCTGCAATTGGACCATTCCTAATTGGTTATCTGTATGATGCGACTGGAAGTTGGAATTCAGGTATTGTTGCATTAATCATTATGTCGATTTTAATCTTTATTTTTGGCTATCCAGCTGCTAAAAATAAAGTGGTTGAAGATGAGACGTAATAAAATTCGGGAAATAAATGATAAAAAACGCAGTCGTTTGAGTTAAAAAAGCGACTGCGTTTTTATGTTAGCTTAAAGTATTATTTTTAATAAAAATTATTCGTGCTCATGTATTGCTGTTTGTATTGCTTGAGCAAAGTCATACATTGCAAAGCTCCAATTACTTTGATCTTGCCTAGAATTCATGGTTAGATCTTGGTTGTTAAAGAAGGATTGTCGTAGTCCAGTCGTTAATTCTAACTGTACACCTGCACCTTGATTATTTTTATTGGCAATATTTTCATCAGCTTCACCTTCTAAATGACTAGTTGATGTTTGTACATCAAATTCTTTAAGCTCTAATTGTTCTTCAATAGACGCTTTTAAAGCATCATCTTTGCCACCAATATAAACGATAGGCGCTTCGCCATTTGCACCATGAATCATGACAGAATTTGATACTTGTTGTTGCATATCTTCTATTATAGGTTCATCAAAGTTAACTGAAGTTACATGTAAATTTGCGTTGTTTGTTGAACGAATGCCTTGGAAGCTATAGTAATTATAAGCCCCTTTAGTAGCAGTTAGTTTTGCTACTTCAGTAGTTCCAGGTTCGATATTACCGCCATGTATTGCTGCAATAAGTGCGTTGCTTTGGTTGTTGTTATAGTTGAGCTCCCAGTCGCTACCTTCTTCAGTGTCCTCCATAAGTTCAGTCATTGACGTGTATAAATCATCGGCATAAGCTGCTTTAGGAGATAAAGTTAGAAAAAAGCAAAAAGTAAAAAAACATACAGTAGAAAATGTGGTGATTTTTAAAAATGAGGTAACTCTTTGATTAGAACTATACATACGACAACTCCTATTGATATTAAATCATATTTTATAAATATAATATTAGCATACAATTGTAAATGCTATAAAACATTTATAAAATTAAAAATATATGTTGGGTTGTAAAAAGTAAAAGTTCATTGTACAATAATTGTTCGTGCCCTCGGGCATGATAACTAGAGGCAGGTCTGTAACATGCCCTTGGGCATGTTAACAGACTTCCTCTTAGTTACGAGCTGCCTTTTGGTGGCTCGTTATTTTTTTGAGTATAAAATATGTTACAATGCAAATCCTGCCTCTTAAATAGAACAATGGGGGTTTACAATTATGATAAATATTATTTCGGCGATTGGCTCACTTGGTACATTTATAATGGCACTGTTTTACTTTATCTCAGTCAGTGTGCAACTGTACCAAATGAAAATCAGTTTTTTACCGGCGCTCGGTTTTAATCAAATACTGATTACTAGAGACCATGATGAATTAAACTTAAGAAATACTGCTATTGATAGTGATGAAGACCAAGACTTTTTGAAATTATATAACTTAGGTGGCGGTGCTGCTAAAAATATAAAAATCGAAATCTATCTTGGTAATCAAGACATCTTACAAACAAAATATGTTAATATTTTACCTAGTAAAGAAGGTTATTTGTTACCGATTAATAAAGACGTTTATTCAGAAATTGAAAGCACAATTAAGAATAATGGTTATGAATCTGATTTAAATGTGAGGATAACTTACAAGCATAATGTAAGTAGAAAAACACAAGAAATACATTTAAACGGTAAAATTGATACTTTTAATGCGTATGATGAAAAATCAATATATGAATTACAATTCTTTAACATGAACGAATAACTAAAAACTAAGAGAAGTTATAAATGTTAATAATTCATTAAAATATCCCCTTCAAAATTAACACGTAAGCGTGTTGGATTTTGAAGGGGATATTTATTTTTAAAAAGAGTGATAGTTTATATGCTTTGTACGCATTATGAATTTGAATTACAATAAATGGTGAATCTAAATTTTGGAGTGACAAAAGATGATAAATGTTAAGGCACCAAACCCAATATTTTTGGAGAATAATGAAGCGAAACGGGCTATATTATTATTACATTCATTCACGGGTACGGTAAGAGATGTAAAATTATTAGCTACTAAATTACATAAAGCGGGTTTCACATGTTATGTTCCCGCATACAAAGGTCATGGTTTAATGTTAGACACGTTGATGGACTATGATATTGAAGATTGGTGGCAAGATGTATTAGATGGTTATCAATTTTTACAGGATAAAGGGTATTCAAGTATTGGTGTCTGCGGTATCTCATTAGGTGGTATATTATCACTCAAATTGGCAGAGCATCAACCTATAGATGCAATAGCTATTATGTCTACACCATATAGAAAAAGTGATGCTGGTCTCTCAGGTAGATTGACCTATTATGGTCAACGTATGGGAGAGTTGGTTGGTTTAGAACAATCGGAGGTAGCGCAACAAATTAAAAATATTGAGCGTTATGGAGCAGGACTTAATCAGTTTCAAATCGTAGTTGAAGATGTGATGTCAAAATTAGCCCAAATCACTGCTCCCATTACTATCAAATATGGTGAACAAGACGATGATGCTTATGAAACGAGTGCGCGCTATATCTATGATCATATTACGCATGAACAAAAAGAAGTGCAAGGTTATGCGCCATGCAAACATTTAATGACTTATGGTGAAGGCCATATAGAAGTAGAACAAGATGTGATTGCATTTTTCGAAGATTATTAACTTTTAAGCATGAGAAATGTTTGAGATATAAGCTTTCCTGATAATTAAAATAATGGTTTCTACTGAAATATAGTAGAAACCATTATTTTATATCTTTGACTATGAATATAGAGTGAAAAACGAAATTAAATTTTGATTTATGTTCGCTTTCTTTAACATTTATTTCATATTGAAATAAATGTTAAGTTCTCCAAAATGTAGAGCAATCAGCTTTATCATCGATGTTGAATTGAATCATGTCTTTTAACAATGTGTAATCGACCTCTTGAGTCCATTTTATTCGAAATAAATTGTTCGTTTGTGAGTAACCAGCGGTATCGATACGTTCGCTAAATTCAGTCATGCATTTCGCTTCAGGTGCAATTGAAAAGTGCTGTTTTGCTTTACTAAAGCCGAGAATAAAAGTACCGTGATCTGTGAACATAGGCTGGTTCCATTTTATGGTTGTTTCGAGATTTGGAAATGTTTCCGAAATCCATTTGAATATCTCAGTCATTGTTTCTTTGTGTTTATCATTATCTATAGTTTGTAAAAAATCATTGAAATTATCCATGTAACATCCCGTCCCCTTAAAAAATATAACTAAAATAAATTTATTGGTTTAATATCCATTTTAGCAAAACTACTCATGACAAGCCATTATACAGTGAAATAAGGAAAGTCTAGACAACGAAATCAAATTTATAACGATTTTGCTGGTTTATTTTTTAAGAAAAAATCTATTATTAATCCAACAATAAGTAAGACTATAAAGGGTATGAGCCAACTTAATTGAATATCAGAGAGTGGTAACACTTGATATAACGCATTCAGGGGTTGGAATAATTTGAAATCATTGAGTATCTGTAACACCGAAATAATTAAAGTCACGATAGTAGGAATGATAAATGCAAATTTCATTTCAAATGGAATGAAAATACTTACTAATGAAATAAGAACCAATACAATAGATGTTGGATATATAAACGTTAACAACGGTACTGCAATTTGTAATATCAGTTCTAAACCTAACGTTGAAACTAAAAAGCCCAATAATGAAAAGATAAGTACGAAAATTTTATATGATATTTTCGGTAATTTTTTCATCGCAAAGGCCGCACATGCGTTTACTAATCCAACACAAGTAGTTAAGCAAGCCAATATAACGATGACCCCAAATAACAGGTTGCCGAATGAACCGAATACACGTAACGAATTAAATGTTAAGATGCCAGTGCCATCTTTAAAGCCAGCTTGAGTGGTTGTAGCACCTACATAAGCTAGTGCAAAATAAATGACTAATAATAAAATAGCAGAGATCAAACCAGCTTTAATTACGTTTTTAACAAGTGTTTTTTGATCGGTGATGCCATTCATTTTGAAGCTTTGCACAATCACAACAGAAAAGGCTAGCGCAGCCACAAGATCCATTGTAAAGTACCCCTCTAAAATACCTGATACGAGTGGAGTTTGTGCATAATCACCACTTGCTTGGCCAATTGAACCTTCTGGATTTATGATTACTAGGATACATAAAATAGCTATAATAAGTATTAAAATTGGCGTCAGATATTTACCTAAATTATCTATAATACGATTTGGATATAATGCGATAAAATAAACAATTAGGAAAAATATGACTGAAAATACGATTAATGTAAAATGGTTATGTACTGGTAAAACATGATTTGTTCCAATTTCGTACGCAACATTTGCAGCACGTGGGATACCATATAATGCCCCGATAGATAAATAAATGAAGATCGCAAAGATTGTCCCGAAAATAGGGTGGACTTTGTTCCCGATACTTTCAACGCCGCCATTCATATAAGCTACGACGATTACTGTAAGATAAGGCAATAAGATGCCTGTTATAGCGAATCCAGTCATAGAAACCCACATATTTTCTTGAGCTGTATAACCTAACATAGGTGGAAATATTAAATTTCCGGCTCCAAAGAAAAATGAGAATAACATTAGACCAGAAATTAAGATGAGTCTGTTCATTTCTAATACCTCGATTTAAAGGAAATTTACTTGCACAAAACACAAGCAACTTTAACATATATTACTTGTTAATTCAATAAGATGTCAGATAATTTTCAATATTAAAAGTATTGTGTTTTATAAACGTCATAAAATGTTCAATGTAACAGAACGCTTTCATGTTTTGTCTTAGGGTACATAGTGCGCACTATTCAATGAAATTTATATTGAGACAATTGCTGAAAAATGTTATAGTAATTGCTATGTTACTAAAACGATTTAACGTAATGAAGTTTTCTAAAACACAAAGGATGTAAAATTATGAGTAAACAATCACAATGGAAGTCGTCGACGGGCTTCATTTTAGCAAGTGCGGGATCTGCTATAGGACTAGGAGCAATGTGGAAATTTCCATATATGGCTGGTATATATGGCGGGGGCGCATTTTTATTAATGTTTTTAATATTTACGATAGTTGTCGGACTGCCCTTATTAATGATGGAATTTACTGTTGGTAAGATGGGGAAGACTTATACAACTGTAATTTATGAAAAGTTAACAAAGAAAAAATGGCTGAACGTTATCGGATGGAACGGTAATTTAGCTGTATTCATACTATTTGGGTTTTATAGTGTGATAGGCGGTTGGATTATCATCTATATATTTAATGTTGCGCTTCAAATATTAACCCTTAATGGTGGTCAATTAGGCAATATACAGTTTGAATCTATTATTAGTAATCCTTTCTTAACGATTACTGGGCAAGGCATCTTTATATTGTTAACGATGTTTATTGTGATGATGGGCGTTGAAAAAGGTTTAGAAAAAGCCTCTAAGTTTATGATGCCACTATTATTTATCTTTTTAATTGTTATTGTTATCAAATCTTTAACACTTGAAGGGTCATTTGAAGGATTAAAATATATTTTACAACCACGACTAGAAGAAATTTCTATGGAGGGTGTCTTATTTGCACTTGGACAATCCTTCTTCACATTATCATTAGGGACGACGGGCATGATTACGTACGCGAGTTATGCTTCAAAAGAGATGACGATTAAGACTTCGGCGATTTCTATTGTAGCAATGAATATACTGGTTTCAATTTTGGCAGGTTTAGCTATATTTCCTGCAATTTCAGCATTCGGCTACAGCCCAACAGAAGGGCCTGGGTTACTATTTAAAGTATTACCAAAAGTATTTGATCAAATGGCATATGGACAAGGATTTTACCTAATCTTTTTAATCTTATTCTTATTTGCAGCACTTACTTCTTCAATTTCACTATTAGAATTGAACGTTTCGAACTTCACAAAAAATGATAATGCAAAACGTAAGCCAGTTGCATTTTATGTAAGTATATTAGTGTTCGCAATCAGTATACCAGCAACACTATCGTTTGGAAGTTTAGGTCATATACAATTTGCCGCAGGTACTATTTTTAATAATATGGACTTTTTAGTTTCGAATATATTAATGCCACTGGGAGCATTAGGAACAACACTAGTTGTTGGTCAATTATTAGATAAAAATGATTTGAAAGCACATTTTGGTAAAGATAAACTCAGATTATTTATACCTTGGTATTACTTAATTAAATTTATTTTACCTGTAGTAATTATTTTGATTTTTGTAGTGCAATTCATATAAAAATTTAATATGACTCAGTTAACACTACCAATAAGGGCCTGATATTTAATTAAATATCAGGCCCTTAAAGCAATTTTAGAAATTATTTGCCAGTGAATAAACCGATAATTTTTTTGATGATATCAATGATAAAGCTCATATAACTCACCTCGCTTTGTTTTTTTATCTTCACTTTAATATAATTGTGCTTAATTTTGTTTATAACTTCTTAAATAGTAACAAATTATTCGTAAGTGTGAATAATTTGAAAAATAAAACGACAACGCATGCAAAAGTGTTTTTCACGATTCTTTTTTTAAAAATATCCGAAAATAAAAAGCATTACCATAGAGAACAGGATAAATGTTCATTATGATAATGCTTTAGTTAAAATGGATAGAAACGTTTTAATATATTAGTCTGTGATAGCGCCTTTAGAAGCAGAAGACACGAGTTTAGCATATTTTGCGAGTGTGCCTCGTGTAGCTTTTGATGGTGGCGCCTGCCATTGCTGACTACGACGTTCAAGTTCTTCATCTGATACATCAAAGCTTATTTCAAGATTTTCAGCATCGATTGTAACTGTGTCATTTTCTTCTAGTAAGGCCATTGGTCCACCTACCATTGATTCAGGAGCAGCATGTCCGATTACGAGACCATGCGAACCACCTGAGAAGCGGCCATCTGTAACTAAAGCAACAGATTCGCCTAATCCTTTACCTACTAAAATAGATGATGCGGATAACATTTCAGGCATGCCAGGTGCGCCTTTAGGGCCAGCATAACGGATAACTACGACGTCGCCAGGTTTAATATCGTCATTAAGAATCGCTTTTGTCGCTTTAGATTCAGAATCGAATACACGTGCAGGTCCTTTAATATAAGTTACACTTAATCCTGAAATTTTAGCAACTGCGCCTTCTGGTGCAAGGTTACCTTTTAAGATAACAAGTGGTCCCGTTGCATGTTTAGGCTTATCAAAGTTAATAATTTCTTTATTATCAGTTAACCCAGGTTCGTTTTCTAAGTTTTCGGCAACAGTTTTACCAGTTACTGTTAAGCAGTCGCCATGGATTAAGCCATTGTCATAAAGTAATTTCATTACTCCAGGAATACCACCTGCTTCATCAAGATGTGCCATAACGTATTTACCGCTTGGTCTTAAGTCAGCAATGTGTGGTACGCGTTTACGAATTTTTTCAAAATCGTCAAGTGTCAGATCTACTTCAATCGTATGTGCAATAGCTAATAAATGTAAAATAGCATTTGTAGAACCACCTAGGGCCATAACGACTGTGATTGCATTTTCAAACGCTTCTTTTGTCATGATGTCTTTAGGATAAATATCTTGTTCTAATAATTTATAAACTGCTTTTCCAGCAGCTCTACTATCTTTCATTTTGTTTGTCGATACAGCTGGATGAGAGGCACTTCCAGGTAAACTCATGCCCATCGCTTCTATAGCTGAAGACATAGTATTTGCAGTGAACATACCACCACAAGCGCCTGCGCCAGGACATGCTGCACATTCTACTTTATGTAATGCTTCTTTGTCGATTTCTCCATTATTGTATTGACCTACGCCTTCAAATGCTGAAACGGCATCTAAATCTTTGCCATCTAATTTACCAGGCATAATCGTGCCACCAAATACGAAAACAGCAGGTAAGTTAAGACGTGCAATGCCGATCATACAACCAGGCATATTCTTATCACAGCCACCAATTGCCACAACGCCATCTAAATTCTCGGCGCTTACTACAGATTCGATTGAATCAGCAATAACTTCACGACTTGGTAGTGAGAAACGCATGCCATCTGTACCCATGGAAATACCGTCAGAGACAGTAATGGTGTTGAAAATAAGTGGTGAGGCACCAGCTTCACTAATGCCTTGTTTAGATGCACGCGCTAAACCATCAATGTGCATGTTACATGGTGTTACTTCACTCCATGTACTTGCTACACCAATCATCGGTTTTTTGAAATCTTCATCTTCAAAGCCAAGCGCACGTAGATAGGAACGGTTAGGTGTACGACTTACACCTTCACTAATGACTTTGCTGCGGATACGCAAATCTTTTTTCTCTTCTGTATGTTCTGTTTCTTTAGTCAAAAAATTACCTCCATTAATAAGTCTGTATTGTATGAATACTCTGAAAATTTAAAATAATCAAATGTTTTGTTCATTAAAAAATATTTAATCCGTTTTTTAATGTAACCTGCATAGAAGTGTAAAATAGTTATGAATTTAAAATCACATTGCTACATAGGGCTGTTGAGCCATTCGTAAAGCGTTTTTTAAAAAAAACATACTATATATGCTAAGTAAATTGAAAAATGGTATTGAATATACACAGTATCGGTATATTTCCCTCATGTCAATATTAAAATGATTTATACAAATTTTCATAACATCTATGATATGAAAGTAGAATGTGAATACTAAATATTATTTATGAGACTACAACATTTTAAGGTGAAGACACAAATTACATGAAACTTTCCACAAAACAGTCTGTTTGTCTGAAGTAGATTAAGTCGGCTAAAATAGTATTGTATAAACAATAGACTATCGTGTTAGAAGGGGTAACGGTAAATGACAAACTTTAAACGATTGGAAACGTACTTAAATATTAATTCCGATTATTACAATAAAGTCGATTTAGAGACGTTGAATCATTATATTCACCAATATGTACTACATGTGCCGTTTGAAAATATTAATGTTCAAAATAAGCAACCCATCGCACTAGATGATGAAACGATGCTTCATAAAATCATTCGAGCGCATAGAGGTGGTTTTTGCTATGAACAAAATAGATTGTTTTATAGCTTTTTAAAGGAAAAAGGTTTTGACGTTTATATGATTTCTGCAACTATTAATACAGGTGAGGGATGGGCAATGGAAGGGTCTCATATGGCTTTGATTGTACGTTTAAATCAGCATAAATATCTGGTCGATGTTGGTTATGCGGATGTACCTAAAAGAGCGATGCCGCTTATTAAGAATCAAAATGAAGTGAGCGATGTAAATGGTACATTTCAAGTGATACATATTGATGCGGATACAATTGAAATGCAAAAGTATAAAACAGGTGATTGGGAAACACAATATAGAGCAAGTGATATATCTAAAACGCTCAAAGATTTTACAGCGGGAATTGAATTTAATCAGCATCATCCAGACTCTGTTTTTGTTCGAAAATTATTGGTTAGTAAAGCCAAAACATACGGCAGAGTTACATTGTCTAATGCACATTTAACGATATCAAAAAATGGAGAAGTTCAAAAAATTCCAGTAACCCAAAATAATTATCAAGCTTTACTAAGTGATTACTTTGGGATAGACGATATTCGGATTCAAACATTTGAACAGCATTAAATGAATTGATAATCATGAAGGCGTTTATATTACGAGTAGTTCTTGTTTGTAATATGAATGTCATACAAATAATATACTCACGCGCAACTTTAAGCTGTATAATAATATAGTGAGCAATGAATGATAAAATGTAAAAAGAAATATTGGGAGGTTTACATAAGTGCGTAAAAAAATAATTGCAACTGTAATAGGGACAAGCGCGATAGCGGCTGTAACTTCAGCAAATGCTGATGCTGCAACAACTTATAAAGTTAAGAGCGGGGATTCTCTGTGGTCAATAGCAAATAAATATGATATTTCAATTTCAAAATTGAAATCGTTGAATAATTTGACGTCTAACG
This sequence comes from Staphylococcus caseorum, assembly GCF_049943195.1. Taxonomy (NCBI): domain Bacteria; kingdom Bacillati; phylum Bacillota; class Bacilli; order Caryophanales; family Staphylococcaceae; genus Staphylococcus; species Staphylococcus caseorum. The sequence continues at coordinate 2,030,772 of NZ_JBNFUA010000001.1, read as the reverse complement.
TTATTTTTCCTAACCAAACATTGAAAGTTTCTGGTTCAACAAGTACATCAACGAATACATCATCAGGATCAACATATACAGTGAAATCTGGAGACACGTTATCAGGCATCGCTGCTAAACACGGTACGACTTACCAAAAAATCATGAGTTTAAATAATTTATCAAACACTAACACTTATCCTGGACAGAAGTTGAAGGTATCGGGAACAGCTTCAACTGGTGGTTCAAGTTCATCAGGTGGGACGAACAGTGGCAGTACAACAACATATACAGTGAAATCAGGCGATTCTTTATCAGCAATCGCTGCAAGATATGGCACGACTTACCAAAAAATCATGAGTTTAAATGGTTTATCAAATACTAATATTTATCCAGGACAGAAGTTGAAAGTTTCAGGGACAGCTTCAACTGGTGGATCAGGTTCATCAGGATCTACAGGTTATAACACACCGATATTTAATCATTCCAATTTGTATGACTGGGGCCAATGCACATGGCACGTATTTAACAAACGTGCACAAATTGGTAAAGGCATTAGTACATATTGGTGGAATGCTAATAGTTGGGATACTGGCGCAGCAGCTGATGGTTATACAGTTGACCATAAGGCAACAGTGGGATCTATTTTACAATCTGATCAAGGTTATTATGGTCATGTTGCATTCGTAGAATCTGTTAATTCTAACGGTAGTATTACTATTTCAGAAATGAATTACGGTGCATCACCAGGTATTGTAACTTACAGAACGATTCCTGCATCACAAGTAAGTTCATATAAATATATTCACTAATTTGAAAAGTGCTTCTGATGTATTTTAAAACGAATACGTTAGAAGCATTTTTATGTTCTTTTTAAAAAAATGCCAACAGAGCGCGTGTCCCTGTTGGCAGATTGATTTTATAGTAATTAGTTGTGAAAAGGTTTTTCCTAAAGAAAATGAGAGATTATGCTTCTTTACGTATAGATTGTACACGTTTAGCAGTCGTGAATAATGTGCTAGCTGCTGTGAAAGTTGAAAAACCTTTAACGAATTTACGCGGTGATTTTAATGCTGTATAAAAATCGAGTACCGCACCTGCACTTGTGATTGCCATGCTAGCGTAAAGTAATTTTTTGTTTTTTGATTGATAGGCGTACCAGTTGAAACCTTCTACGGCAATACCTACAAAATTGATTGTATTAGAAATGCGATTAATGCTTGGTTTTTTAGCCATTTTTATTGTATCCTCCATTTTGAAAGTGAATATATTGTTCAATATTATAACATTTTATGAGTTGATTGTTATGTTCCACACTGTGATGTTGCTCTAAATGAGATGTTCTCGAATAATAAAATATGATAACATAAGCGCAGTTAGTTTGAAAATGGTACGATTATTTCCGTATAAATAAAAAATTGAAATACGTTTGGAGTGCGTAGTTATGATTAAATGTGTTTGTTTAGTTGTTGAAGAAAATGACGAATTACTACTAGTACAAGCTAGAGATAGAGAGAAATATTATTTTCCAGGCGGTAAAATAGATGGTGATGAAACTTATAAGCAAGCATTACAGAGAGAGTTGAAAGAGGAACTGCAAGTTGATGTATCGGAAAACTCGCTCATTTATATGGACACAGTTATTGGAGATGCTTATCCACAGCACAATGAGCAGACAGAACTGAATTGTTTTTATACAACAGAACAAATAGATTGGTCTAATGTTGCAACTGACCAAGAAATTACAGATGTAAAATGGATTCATAAGCTAGAGTTCAATAAAATCGCACCTGCAGTAGTGACTTGGATCAATGAACAATTAGAAAATATATTTATGATTCCATATAGTGCAGAACTTGTTTCAGATATTGAAAAAATCACAATTACGTCAGGAGACCATCAATTTACTAAAACGCCAAAAGTGAATATTGAACTTGCGCAACGCGACTCGGAACGTCATCCTGTACTCGTATATAACGACGAGCAACAATGTATAGGTTTTTTTACACTGCATGAAGGTGCAGGTGTAGCGCCTTATTCATTAAATAAAAATGCAATGTTTTTTAGGTCTTTTAGTGTAGATGCACATTATCGAGGACGTGGTTATGGAAAACAAATTATTCAAGCGTTGCCAGAATATATACATCGCCACTTTCCTAATATCGATGAAATTTGCCTGGCGGTCAATGATAATAATGAAGTAGCTCAAAAATTATATCGACAGTGTCATTATAACGAAGTATGTGAAACCTTATTAGAAGGTAGACCTGTTTATATCTTACATCAACAAATATAATCAACTTAAAAATGCGTCATATAAGTTAACATAGAATGTTAATTTATATGACGCATTTTTGCTATTCATTTTGACCGGGGGTATGATTTTGATCAAAGGAGTGATTTAGATGAATATGAATGATACTTTATTTTTATTTTTGTGTACGTTACTTGTATGGTTAATGACGCCAGGGTTGAGTTTGTTTTATGGTGGGCTTGTACAATCTAAAAATGTGTTGAATACAGTTATGCAAAGTATGTCAGCGATTGTTGTCGTGACATTCGCGTGGGTTATTTTAGGCTTTAGCTTAAGCTTTGGTCCAGGAAATACTATTATAGGAGACTTTACATACTTGGGGTTAAAACAAGTTGGCTTTAATACACAAGATGATATTGCTACGCATATTCCTATAGCGCTTTTTATGCTGTTTCAATTAATGTTTTGTACCATTGCTGTATCGATTTTGTCAGGATCAATTGCAGAAAAAATGAAGTTTATACCCTATTTAATTTTTGTATTTTTATGGGTTCTTTTAGTTTACAGTCCAGTTGCACATTGGGTATGGGGAGGTGGCTGGATTCATAAATTAGGTGCGATAGATTATGCAGGGGGTACAGTAGTTCATATTACATCAGGAGTATCAGGACTAGTATTGGCCTTGATGATAGGTGCAGGGAAAAACTTTGATAAACGACCACCTCATAATCTTATTATTACGCTAGTAGGTGGCATATTAGTATGGGTTGGTTGGTATGGGTTTAACGTGGGAAGCGCATTAACATTCAATGATATTGCTATGACTTCTTTTGTAAATACTGTTTTAGCAGCAAGTGCAGGTTCGTTGGGATGGTTGCTTATAGAGTACATTATGAAAAAAACAACAAGTTTGATTGGTATGTTATCAGGAATGTTAGCCGGTTTAGTAGCAATTACGCCTTCTGCCGGATTTGTAGACTATATGAGTGCAATAGCGATTGCATTGATTGGTGGCGTTAGTTGTTATTTTGCAATTAATTATATTAAAGTGAAACTAAAATATAATGATGCATTGGATGCTTTTGGCATACATGGTATCGGTGGTATTATCGGTGCAATTTTAACAGGTGTCTTTCAATCTCATAAAGTGAATGACGAAATAGTAAATGGATTACTTTTTGGTGGCAATTTACAAACTGTATGGACACAATTGATTGCAGTTTTTGTAACAGTTGTTTTTAGCGGTTGCTTAACGTTTTTAATTGCAAAAGGAATAACATTATTTAGTGCTTTAGGCACAGACAAAGTCGAAGAAGTAAATGGATTGGATTATGTTGTTCATGGAGAACGTGCTTATTTCAGTGGAGAGTTAAATAAATTTAATAAGCTGCCTTAATGGATTGAAGAAAAAATAAGTCAAAACCACTCATCTAATATTTAATACAAGATGAGTGGTTTTGTTTATTTATACGTATGCTTTATAGGTAATTTCATTTTTTGTTCCTTTTTGATTAATAGCGAGGACAGCCAAGCCGTAATAGGGATGCTTATCGCAATCGCAATACCTCCTAATAAAATAGAGATAAATTCTTGAGCGAATATTTTAGAATTAATGATATGACCAAAGGAATAATTTAATTTGAAAAACCAGAAAAATAATGTGAGTTGACCTCCAAAATAAGCGAGATAAATTGTATTAGCTGATGTGGCTAAGATTTCTCTGCCTACACGCATTCCTGAATAAAATAGTTCTTTTTGAGTTAAATCAGGGTTGGTCTCACTTAATTCATACATGGGTGAACTAATTGTAATAGCTAAATCAATGACAGCAGCTATGACTGCAAGGACTATGGTGAAGACCATGAATTTAACCATGTCTATACCGATATTCATAGAGAAAATGTACGTTTCATCTTGTTGCTCAGTTGTGAATCCTTGTAGGTTACCGATAGATACAGAAAAGTAGATGGCTGCAATCAAGATGACTGTTGTTAGAATCGTTGCGTAAAAAGCTGCTTGTGTCTTGGTATTATAACTATTAAGTACAAATAGATTACACGCTGCGATAACGATACAAAAAATTAAGGTTACAAGATAAACCGGTGCGCCAAACATAATGATAATCAAGCTTATTAATAGGATGACAAAGTTTAAGAATAATGTCAGATAAGAGATGAGTCCTTTTTTACCACCAAAAATAAGCATGAGTATGAACAGTATGATACCTAAAATTGTTATTGCACTCATTGTTTAGCACCTCGCATTTTGAACCATACTTGCATCAATAATATTGTAATAGGAATTGTTAAGACGAGACCAATACCGCCTGTAATTGCCCGGGAAATTTCTAATGACCAATTCATAGAAATTGTGTAGGTAATGGTATTTGCATTTTTTAAATAAATAAGTAACATCGGTAAGCTTCCAGATAAATAAGAGAATAGTAAAATGTTGGTCATCGTCCCCATAATATCTTGGCCAATATTTCGTCCGGCAAGTGCCCAACGCGTCATACTAATATGAGGTGTTCGACGTAGGATTTCAGTCATCCCACTTGCAATTGTAATGGCGACATCCATTACTGCCCCAAGTGACCCAATCATTACCGATGCGAGAAAGACTTCTTTAGGTGGTAATGTTAAGAAACTCATCGTTTCAAATTTTAATCCTTCGCCATCAGTCATTTGAATTACTAATTGTGTTAACCCTACGCATATAAAAGTACCAAGAAAGGTACTAACAATAGTAATGAGCGTGCGCCATTGCCAACCAGTAACTAGCAATAAGGTTAATGTAGTAGATATGATAACTCCGATACTCATTAGACTGAATAAAGTCATAATATGGAATTGGTTATAAATATAAATCGCTAGAATGACGACGGCTGTGTTAATTGCCAAAGATAAAATGGATTGAAGTCCGATTTTCCTACCTACAAGAAGTACCGTTAATAAAAATAAACCTGTCACGGCTACTACGAGGCTATCACGCTTTTTCTCTAATATATATGCGTCATTTGGATGTTTATCGATATGTAGTAAGACTTTATTATTTTTAGAAAATTTTTCACTATCTGCTTGAGATTCATAATATTCATGTGGAATCGTTGCAGTTTGACCTTCAAATTTTCCGTTTAAAATTGTAAGTTTCAATGTTTCTGTATGTTTTATATCTTTATTATGATGGTCATCTGTGGTCTTAGATGTAGATTTATTTTCAATATTTGTAATTTGACCAATAGGTGTATCGTAAAACTTAGCGTTTACAAATGTGAAAATAAACAACCCAATAAATATGATGCAAAACAACAATAATACCCAATTGAAAGGGCGTTTGATTAGTGTTTTGATTGGCATCGCTCTAATTCAATCCTCTCTTTATAGACAATGCGATTATACGCGTCTCATATGTTGAATTCAACGATTTATAGGTTTGCGTATGAATTTTGAATTAGTGATACGTTGTACTGCGACTCAACAATTGATCGATCATTGAAAGCATTAAGCGAATGTCGTTTTTACGATTATCTTGGCGCATCACACTACAAATTGTGCGTTTTAGCTCTGTATGTCCGAGAGAGATGTCCACCCATTTATCAGGGTTCTTCTCTAGTAGGTGATAGGAAGCTGCGATAATATATCCACGCTCTTTATTTAAAATGTATTGTGCGAGTTGTGGATGGGTAATGGTACGTATTGGTTTTACTACAATATTGGCTAATGTTTGCTTGATATGCTGAGGTAACGGATAAAGTTCGTAAATTATTTTGTCTGAAAACTGTACTAGAGGCGGGTGGGTTGCCATAGTAATTGGTGCGTCTTTAGGGGCGTAGACGTGGTAGTTTTCCTCGAACAAAGCATTTACTTTTAGTTCGCGATTTTGTTTGATGTCATTTGATAAATCGGTAAATGCAATATCGATTTGATCAGTGGTTAAAGCATTTAAAATTTCACTTTCTTCCATTAGAATAGGTTCGACAATTGAATCGCTCTGATTTTCAAAAGATTGTATTAATAGCGTGAGTACTTGTGAGATATAACTTTCAACATAACCGATACGAATAATAAAATGATTGGATTCTGATTGTTTATGAAATAGACGGACGGTTTCGTCGAATTGATCTATAATTTTAGTTGCTTCTGAAAATAATTGCTTCCCTTCATCGGTAAGATAAATATTGCGGCCTTCTCTACTAAATAATTTAACTTGTAATTCTTTTTCGAGTTGCGTAATTTGACGACTTATTGCAGATTGTGCGATTTCCAATTCAAGTGCAGCTTCTGATAAATGCTCCCTTTTTGCGACTTCTATAAAGTATTTTAGTTGTTTGATTTCCATTGTATCCCCCCAAATTCAAAAACATTCTAATAATTAGAATAATATCATCTATTTTATATATTGAACAGATTGATCAACTACTATATAGTTTACTTACTAATTTAATATTCAGAATTTTCGAAAAATAGGTGAAGATCATGCTCGAATACAATAAGAAAATTGGCTTATATGATAGTCGTGAGGAACATGATGCATGTGGTATTGGCTTTTATGCCAATATGGATAACGAAAGGAACCATGCTATTGTCGAAAAATCATTGGAGATGCTGCGTAGGTTAGATCACCGTGGCGGTCTTGGTGCAGACAGTGTGACAGGTGATGGTGCAGGGATTATGACCGAAGTGCCATACGATTATTTTTCAAAACAAACGGACTTTGATTTGCCTGAAGAAGGTCAATATGCCGTTGGGATGTTTTTTACAAATGAACCGATTGCTGGTTCTCAGCACGAGGCACAGTTTAATGCACACTTTGAAGCGGAAGGATTAAGCGTAATTGGTTATAGAGATGTACCTGTAGACATTAATGCAATTGCTTCACATGTTGCCGATACAATGCCTTTTATTCAACAAGTGTTCGTGGCATTAAATGATGTTTCACATGTAGATCGTAAATTATTTTTAGCGCGAAAACAAATTGAAAATTATGCGAATCAGCAACAACTAGATTTATATTTTACAAGTCTGTCGAATAGAACGATTGTATATAAAGGATGGTTGCGTTCGGATCAGATTAAGGCTTTATATCAAGATTTGAATCACGAATCTTATGTTTCGAAATTAGGACTTGTTCATTCGCGTTTCAGTACAAATACCTTTCCAAGTTGGAAACGTGCACATCCTAATAGATTACTTATGCATAACGGTGAGATCAATACGATTAAAGGTAATGTAAACTGGATGCGCGCTAGACAAGATGAGCTGATTGAAACTATTTTTGGTGACGAAAAGGACAAGGTAAAAGAAATTATTGATGAAGATGGCAGTGACTCGGCTATAGTCGATAATGCTTTAGAATTTTTATCATTAGCTATGGAGCCTGAAAGAGCAGCGATGCTCATGATTCCAGAGCCTTGGTTATACAACAAAGCTAACGATGCGAATGTACGTGCTTTCTATGAGTATTATAGTTATTTAATGGAACCATGGGATGGACCGACGATGATTTCGTTTTGTAATGGAGACAAGATTGGTGCTTTAACGGATAGAAATGGCTTAAGACCAGGACGTTATACTATAACGAAAGACAATTACATTGTTTTTTCATCTGAAGTTGGTGTAGTTGATGTACCTGAAAAGAACGTTGCGTTTAAAGGCCAGTTGAACCCTGGGAAGTTATTACTTGTTGATTTTAACCAACATAAAGTGATTGAAAATAATGAGTTAAAAGCAAATATCGCAGATGAACTGCCTTATGAAAGTTGGTTAAACCAGTTTAAAGTAGATTTGGATTTAGAAAATGTGACGTATAAATCATCTGAGTGGGATAGTGCAACATTGAATCGATTGCAAAAACAATTTGTCTATACCAAAGAAGAAATGGATAAATACATGACAGAACTGGTTGAAAATAAAAAAGATCCAATTGGGGCAATGGGTTATGACATACCTATTGCAGTATTAAACGAAAAAAATGAAACACTTTTTAATTATTTCAAGCAATTATTCGCTCAAGTAACAAACCCGCCTATTGACGCTTATCGTGAAAAAATTGTCACTAGTGAGTTAGCTTATTTAGGCAGCGAAGGGAATTTGTTAAATCCTAATGAGGACGTGTTAAATAGAATTCAGCTTAAACGTCCCGTGATGACAGAAGCGCAACTTGAGGAAATTGAACAGAGTAGATTTAACGTAAGACATCTATCGACTGTTTATAAAGACGATTTAGAAGCAGCATTAGACGCTTTAGGGGGTAAAGCGATACGTGCTGTTAAAGAAGGTAGTGAAATTTTAGTATTAGATGATCGTACACTTGTAACAGAAAAAGGTTATGCAATGCCTATATTACTTGCGGTGAGTCATATTCATCAATTGCTTATCCGAGAAGGTCTACGTATGCGTACGAGTATTGTTGCTTTGTCAGGCGAAACAAGAGAGGTACATCATGTTGCATGCTTATTAGGTTACGGTGCAAATGCGGTAGTGCCATATTTAGCACAACGTACGATTGAACAATTGGTCTTGAACCAACGTTTAGAAGGGGATATTTCTGAAAATGTTCAAACCTATACACATACCTTGTCTGAAGGTGTCATCAAAGTAATGGCTAAGATGGGTATTTCTACAGTTCAAAGTTATCAAGGGGCACAGATTTTTGAAGCTGTAGGACTTTCAAATGAAATTGTAGACAAATATTTCACTGGCACACAGTCTAAGTTATCTGGGATAACGATGGATTTAATTGATAAAGAAAATAAAGCGAGACAAACACCTGAGAGTGAATACATTGAATCAGGTAGTACGTTCCAATGGCGCAAACAAGGCCAACATCACGCGTTTAATCCAACTTCGATACATTTATTGCAACATGCATGTCGCTTAAACGATTATGAAAAATTCAAAGCATTTTCAAATGAAGTTAATCATAAGCGAACAGACCATATTCGTCATTTGATGGAATTTAAAAAGCAGAAATCAATAGATATCGATAAAGTTGAACCTGCGAGTAAGATTGTACAACGTTTCAATACTGGAGCGATGAGTTATGGTTCGATTTCAGAAGAGGCACATCAAACGCTTGCAGAAGCAATGAATCAAATGGGCGGTAAAAGTAATAGTGGTGAAGGCGGCGAAAATCCTGAACGTTTTGTAATAGATGAAGAAGGTAAAAATCGTTCAAGTGCTATTAAACAAGTTGCTTCAGGTCGCTTTGGAGTAACGAGTGATTACTTACAACATGCAAAAGAAATACAAATTAAAGTTGCGCAAGGCGCTAAACCAGGGGAAGGCGGACAACTACCAGGTACGAAAGTATATCCGTGGATTGCGGAAGTAAGGGGTTCTACACCAGGTATTGGCTTAATATCACCACCGCCACATCACGATATTTATTCAATAGAAGATTTAGCACAATTAATTCACGATTTAAAAAATGCCAACAAAGATGCAAATATTACAGTTAAACTTGTCTCTAAAACAGGTGTCGGTACGATTGCGGCAGGTGTCGCGAAAGCATACGCTGATAAAATCGTAATCAGTGGTTATGATGGTGGGACAGGAGCATCACCTAAAACAAGCATTCAACATGCAGGCGTGCCATGGGAAATTGGTCTATCAGAGACGCATCAAACCTTAATGATGAACGGCTTAAGATCAAGAGTGAAAGTGGAAACCGATGGCAAATTACTTACAGGTAAAGATGTCGCTTATGCATGTGCGTTAGGTGCTGAAGAATTTGGTTTTGCCACTGCACCGCTAGTAGTTATGGGATGTATTATGATGCGCGTATGTCATAAAGATACATGTCCAGTAGGTATCGCTACACAAAATCAAGATTTACGCGCGTTATTCAATGGTAGAGCAGACCATGTAGTTAATTTCATGCATTTTGTAGCGGAAGAATTAAGAGGAATATTAGCTGAACTCGGTTTGAAATCAGTCGATGAATTAGTAGGGAGAACGGATTTATTACAACGAAGTAGCCAGTTATCATCACGTCGCTCTAAAGCAGCTACTATGAATGTTGAAGCGTTGTTGTATCAACATGAAGGTGACAGATTTAATAAAATAAAACAAAGTCATCACCTTGATGAAGGATTTGATTTAACGAGATTGTATCCTGACGCACAAACAGCTATTGAAAAAGGTGAAGCATTTACAGGTAAATATAAATTAAAAAATGAACAAAGAGACGTAGGTGTAATCACTGGTAGTGCAATTACTAGGATTCATGGCTCTGAAGGTTTACCTGAAGACACGATTTATGCCCAAACACAGGGTCATGGTGGGCAAAGCTTAGCAGCATATACGCCTAGTGGATTAACGATTCATCATACAGGTGACGCAAATGATTATGTTGGTAAAGGATTATCTGGCGGTAAGATTATTGTGAAAGCGCCGAATAAACACCGTGAAAATGAAATTATTATTGGTAATGTTTGTTTTTACGGTGCATCACATGGTAAAGCGTATATTAATGGTAAGGCAGGAGAACGTTTCTGTATCCGAAATAGTGGTGTACAAGCAGTTGTCGAAGGTATTGGCGACCACGGGCTTGAATATATGACTGGCGGACGTGTCGTTATACTTGGAGAAGTAGGTAAAAACTTTGGCCAAGGTATGAGTGGCGGCGTGAGTTACATTTTCCCATCAGACGTTGAAGCTTTTAGAAAAGAACATAAATTAGACAGTCTAGATTTCGATACGATTAGTGTAAAAGCAGAGCGTGAAATTTTGAAAGACATGCTACAAGCTCATGTTAAATATACACAGAGCACAAAAGCACAAGCTATTCTAAATGATTTTGAAAATGTGGCACAAAAAGTAGTCAAAGTAGTTCCGAAAGACTATAAATTAATGATGCAAAAAATAGAATTACAAAAACGTGATTCGAGTGAATTAGATGAAGCGTTGTTGAATGCATTTAATGATAAACGTACAAGCTTAGCATCAGAAGAACAGCAGACTGCCGTATATTAACCATAAAGGGGGATTTGTCATGGGCGAATTCAAAGGATTTATGAATTATGACAAACAACAATTAGATGAATTGTCATTGGTTGAACGTATAAGTAATCACGATGCCTTTCAACAGAGGTTTACTAAGGATGAAGCAGCAGAACAAGGTGCACGTTGTATGGATTGTGGGACACCATTTTGCCAAACGGGGGAACCTCATGGAAAAGAAACAATTGGTTGCCCAATTGGGAATTATATTCCGGAGTGGAACGATCTCGTTTATAGAAAAGATTTTAAAACAGCATATGAACGCTTGAGTGAGACAAATAACTTTCCAGAATTCACGGGTCGCGTTTGTCCTGCGCCTTGTGAACAATCGTGTGTAATGAAAATTAATCGTGAATCTGTTGCTATCAAAGGTATTGAACGTACGATTATTGATGAAGCTTATGAAAATGGCTGGGTTAAACCAACAAAGCCTGAGCAACGTCAATCCGAAACGGTAGCAATCGTCGGCAGTGGTCCAGCTGGGTTAACAGCGGCAGACGAACTAAATAAACTAGGATACAAAGTAACAGTATATGAACGTGCACATGAAGTGGGTGGGCTTCTAATGTATGGTATTCCTAATATGAAATTAGATAAGGATGTCGTGCGTCGTAGAATTGAAGTGATGAAACAATCAGGTATTGAATTTATGACAGATACAGAAATTGGTGTAGACGTAAGTCGTGATGAATTAAATGAACGACACGATGCAATTATACTTTGTACAGGTTCACAAAATGCGAGAGATTTACCATTAGAAGGACGCATGGGATTTGGAATTCACTTTGCAATGGATTACTTAACTGAACAAGGCCAATTTTTAAATGGAGAAATTAACGAACCTGAGATTTCAGCTAAAGGAAAAAATGTCATTGTGATTGGTGCTGGTGATACAGGTGCTGACTGTGTAGCGACAGCACTGCGTGAAAATTGTAAGTCTATCGTTCAATTTAATAAATACACAAAGCAGCCAGAAGAGATTACATTTGATGAAAATACGTACTGGCCAATAGCAATGCCTGTGTTCAAGATGGATTATGCACACAAAGAATATGAGGCGCGTTTTGGTTTTGAACCACGTGCATATGGTGTACAAACGATGCGTTACGATGTTGATCGTATCGGCAATGTAAAAGGTGTTTATACTCAAATACTTGAAGAAACAGAAGATGGAATGGTCGTGGTGGATGGCACAGAACGTCACTGGCCAGCAGATCTAGTCTTATTGTCTATCGGTTTTGTCGGTACAGAAACGACCGTCCCTCATGCTTTTGATATTCAAACTAAACGTAATAAAATAGTGGCTGATAATAAAGATTTTAGAACGAATCAACCACACATATTTGCAGCGGGCGACGCGAGAAGAGGTCAAAGTCTTGTGGTCTGGGCTATTCAAGAAGGAAGGGCTGTCGCAGATTCAGTAGATGCTTACTTAAAAGAAAAAGCACTTGTATAGTGCTGAAATTTTAATTGACTTTTGAAACGGGCTATAATATTATAAATAATGTATTTATTTGGAGGAATACCCAAGCCCGGCTGAAGGGATCGGTCTTGAAAACCGACAGGGGCTTAACGGCCCGCGGGGGTTCGAATCCCTCTTCCTCCGCCATAATATTATAAAATTAAAACTAATAAATAGAGTAGACAAGTAATCAATCATGTATTGAGTGCTTGTCTTTTTTATTTGCCATTTTTAAGTTGTTTTGTATTAATTAAATGAATCCATTGAAAAAATTATACAAAAACATGAAAATAACATTATTTTTTTAAATTAACATGAAAGCCTTTACATAACTTGTCTATACAAGTTATACTTTCAGTGATGTTAAAAGAAAAAGGGAGTGAATCATCATGGCAGTTAAAAAGAAAGATGTGCAAGATATAGTCGAAGCTATTGGGGGCAAAGACAACTTGGACACAGCAACGCACTGTGTAACACGTTTGCGACTTGTCTTGAAAGATGATGATAAAGTAGATAAGGATCGATTGGGGGATAACGATTTAGTAAAAGGACAATTCAAAGCTGATAATCAGTATCAAATTGTCATTGGTCCAGGCACAGTCGATGAAGTTTACAAACAATTCATTGAAGAAACAGGTGTAGGTGAAGCGTCAAAAGACGATACGAAAGCTGCAGCGGCTAAAAAGGGTAATCCGGTTCAAAGATTGATTAAATTGTTGGGAGACATATTTATTCCAATCTTACCGGCAATTGTTACTGCTGGTTTACTTATGGGGATTAATAATTTACTTACGATGGAAGGGCTATTTGGTCCTAAACCGTTAGTAGAACAATTTCCTCAACTTGGAGATATCTCTAATATTATCAATGTAATTGCAAGTACAGCATTCATATTCTTACCAGCATTAATCGGTTGGAGTAGTATGCGTGTGTTTGGTGGGAGTCAAATACTTGGTCTAGTACTAGGTTTAATTCTAATGAATCCACAATTAGCTTCACAATACGATATTGCTAGTGGTAATATTCCTACTTGGGATATTTTCGGTTTAGAAATTAAGCAATTGAACTATGAAGGACAAGTATTGCCGATTTTACTTGCTGCTTATGTATTAGCTCAAATCGAGAAATTCTTAAATAAATATATTCATGATTCAATTAAAATGTTAGTTGTAGGGCCTGTGGCACTACTAATTACAGGTTTCTTAGCATTTATAGTTATTGGACCGGTTGCATTATGGCTTGGTACAGGAATTACAGAAGGCGTGACATTTGTCTTTGAACATGCTGGCTGGTTAGGTGGCGCACTTTATGGTTTGTTCTATGCACCACTCGTTATTACAGGTTTGCATCACATGTTCTTAGCGGTAGATTTCCAATTAATGGGAAGTAGCCTTGGCGGCACATACCTATGGCCGATTCTTGCAATCTCAAACATTTGTCAAGGTTCAGCAGCATTTGGCGCATGGTTTGTCTATAGAAGACGTAAAATGGGCAAAGAACAAGGTCTTGCTATGACTTCAGGTATTTCAGGTTTCTTAGGTGTAACAGAACCAGCATTATTCGGGGTAAACTTACCACTAAAATACCCATTTATAGCAGCAATTTCAACATCTTGTGTGATAGGTGGTATTATAGGTGCGAGTCGTGTGCTTGGTAGTGTAGGCGTAGGCGGCGTGCCAGCTATTATTTCTATCCAAAAGGATTTCTGGTTAATTTATGCTATTTGTACCCTTTTAGCAATTGTCGTACCAGCAATTTTAACTGTTATTCTATCAAGATTTAGTAAAGAAGAAACAAAAGAAATGGTTGAAAAATAATTCAAGTTATATAGATAAGTACAATTAAACTCGCTAAAATTGATTAGCGAGTTTCTTTTTAAAATAGTAAAAGAAAAGGCGGTAATTGTTATGGCACATAATGATTGGAGAAAATCAGTTGTTTATCAAATTTATCCAAAATCATTTAATGATACAACGGGCAGTGGAGAAGGTGATTTACAAGGTATTATTGAAAAACTAGATTATTTACAATATCTAGGTGTGGATTACATTTGGTTAACGCCAGTATATGAATCACCAATGAACGATAACGGCTATGATATTAGTAACTATTACAAAATCAATGAAAAATTTGGAACAATAGAAGATCTTGAAACATTAGTAAGTGAAGCACATAAGCGTGATTTAAAAGTTATGATGGATATTGTAATTAATCATACCTCTACAAAGCATGAATGGTTTAAGCAAGCGTATCCAGATAAAGAAAGTGCCTATAGGGATTATTACTTCTTTAGACGATCAGCAGATAATCAACCTCCAACAAACTGGGAGTCAAAATTTGGCGGCAATGCGTGGAAATACGATGAAAAAACAGAAGAATATTATTTGCACCTATTCGACGTTACACAAGCTGATTTAAATTGGGATAATCCTGAGGTGCGAGACGCTTTATATGACATCGTTAACCACTGGATTAGTTTTGGTGTAGATGGCTTTAGATTTGATGTGCTTAATTTGATTTCTAAAGGTGAGTTTAAAGACTCTGAAAAAATCGGTAAAGAGTTTTATACAGATGGACCACGTGTACATGAATACGTACATGAAATGAATCGTCGTACGTTTGGAGACAAAGATATAATGACAGTTGGTGAAATGTCCTCAACTACAATAGATCATTGTATTAAATATACGAATACTAAGCGCCAAGAATTAAGTAGTGTCTTTAATTTCCATCATTTAAAAGTAGACTATGCTGATGGTGAAAAATGGACGAATGCTAAATTAGATTTCCATAAATTAAAAGATATACTTATGGAATGGCAACTCGGTATTTATGAAGGCGGCGGTTGGAACGCAATATTTTGGTGTAACCATGACCAGCCTCGTGTTGTTTCGCGTTTTGGTGATGACTCGTCTGAACCAATGCGTAAACAAAGTGCTAAGATGTTAGCTACTGTACTGCATATGTTACAAGGCACGCCTTACATTTTCCAAGGCGAAGAAATAGGTATGACAAATCCGGGTTTTGAAACAATTGACCAGTATCGTGATGTTGAATCTTTAAATGCTTATCAAAATATGAAAGATGTAGGTTATAAAGAAGAAGAAATCATTAC
Source organism: Staphylococcus caseorum (assembly GCF_049943195.1). Classification (NCBI taxonomy): domain Bacteria; kingdom Bacillati; phylum Bacillota; class Bacilli; order Caryophanales; family Staphylococcaceae; genus Staphylococcus; species Staphylococcus caseorum. The sequence continues at coordinate 2,014,960 of NZ_JBNFUA010000001.1, read as the reverse complement.
GATATTAGGACAAAAATCTCGCGACACTTCAAGAACACCAGTTCAATGGACTGATACAGAGCATGCGGGCTTTACTACAGGTACACCATGGATTGATATTCCAAATAATTTTGATAAAATCAATGTTGAAGCGGCGATTAAAGATGAAGCATCTATATTGCACACTTATAGACATTTGATTCACTTACGTCATGAACACGATATTATTACGTATGGGAGTATAGAACCTTTATATATGGAGCATAATGAGTTATTTGTTTATAAACGTCATTATAATGATGAAACTTGGCTTGTTATTGCAAATTTTTCAAATGAACAAGTAGCGATTCCAGAAGATTTAGCTATTGAGGGAGAAATTATTATCCAACATGGTGAAGTTACAAATGAATTAATTGATGGATTTGGCGCAATAGTAATTGCACAATAATTTAGAAAAGGGCAGTGAGTGAGCGCGCATGACACAGAAAAAATTTATTACGATATATGAAACAATACGTACAGACATCATAGAGTCACGCATATCGTATGGCACTCAATTGCCATCAGAGCATGAGTTAGTAGAAACCTATAGTGCCTCTCGTGAAACAGTACGTAAAGCATTGAACTTATTAGTGAGAGACGGTATGATTCAAAAGATTCGCGGTAAAGGTTCGGTTGTTATCTATCAAGGCTTAACAGAGTTTCCTTTTGCAGATTTAACCAGCTTCAGAGAAGTTCAACAAGGATTAGGGCTGCGACATGAAACTGACGTCAAAGTATTTGAAAAAATAACTGCAGGGGAAGTGCCGAAAGTACAAAAGGCATTGAATGTTCGACACGGAACAGTATTGTGGCATGTTGTTCGAATTAGGAAAATAGAAAATAGAGTGAAGATTATAGATGAAGACTACTTAATAGAAGCAATTGTTCCGAACCTTACTACGGAGATTGCTAAAGCATCACTATATGAGTATATAGAAGATGTATTAGGTTTAGAAATTAGTTACTCTAATAAGTCGATTACTTTTGAGGCCTTCGGAGAAGTAGAACAAGAAATATTTGGCACTGTAGTTCCACCATATACAGCAACAGTTCGAGGTATTGTACATTTGAAAGATACTACAATATTCCAATATAATGTTTCGAAACACTTAGCCACAGAGTTTAAATTCAATGATTTTTCTAGACGTCATAAAAGGTAAAATACTTTATCGTAAAAATGACTATAATGTGAATTATATAATGAAGATAAAGTATCTAGGATAGGTTATACTTGCAATCAGTTGTTAAATTATAGTATGATATATTTTGCCGTGCTAAGTGGGGAGGTAGCGGTTCCCTGTACTCGAAATCCGCTTTACGCGAGACTGAATTCCTTTGCTAAGGGTGTGTTTTTGTGAAGTCTGCCCAAAGCACGTAGTGTTTGAAGATCTCGGTCCTATGCAATATGAACCCACGAACCATGTCAGGTCCTGACGGAAGCAGCATTAAGTGGATTATCGTATGTGCCGTAGGGTTGCCGAGATTTAGCTAACGACTTTGGTTACGTTTGTGATACACATTCGAAGTGAAGGTGCACGGTTTTAAATTTTTAAATAATGAAATAAACTTATATAAATACTGAGCGACGTATCTTTTGATAGCAGTCGCTCTTTTTTTATATTAAAATATAAGGAATACTTTGATAGGATATTGGTATTGTTTAATACTTGTCACAAAGCCGATATTGTTAAATCAAAGGTTGAAAATTAAACGTCACAAGGGGGATGTCGATGCAAATATACTTAAGTACTTTAACTGAAAATGATTATGATACAAGTTTGGAAACAATAAAATCTGCGTTTGAAGATGTCGCTGAATCACAGCATGATGAGCAAGCGTTAGTTGTGAAATTGAGAGAAACTTTAGAATATAACTATGAACTAGAAGTTGTAGCGAAAAATGATGATGGTGAAGTGATTGGTCATATTATGTTATCAGAAATCCAAATCCTTAATGAAGAAACAAGTTTTACTGCATTAGCATTAGCGCCACTATCTGTTTTACCAGCATATAGAAACATGGGGTTGGGAAAAGCACTCGTGCAAGCAGCAGAAGAGCGAGCAAAAGCGCAAGGTTATACTACGATTATTGTCTTAGGAGCTTCGGGATATTATGGCAAATTAGGTTATGAAGAAGCGGAACAATACAATATATATAGTCCATTTGATTTACCTTCAAAAAATTTTATGGTCAAATTCCTTTGGGAACAACTAACAGAGCAACCTAATGGCAAAGTGGTTTATCCAGAATCTTTTAATTGATATTCAAAGTATAAAGTACAATGCTATAATAGTTGATGAATGCTATTGGAGGTGCGAAAGTGAATTATCAAGCTTTATATAGAATGTTCCGACCGCAAAGCTTTGAAGATGTTGTGGGTCAGGAGCATGTAACTAAGACACTACGTAATGCGATTGCTAAAATTAAACAATCCCATGCTTATATATTTAGCGGACCTAGAGGGACAGGTAAAACGAGTATTGCTAAAGTGTTCGCAAAAGCCATAAACTGTCTTGAACGTACCGATGGTGAACCTTGTAATGAATGTGCAATATGTAAGGGTATCACGCGAGGAACGAATTCAGATGTCATTGAAATTGATGCTGCAAGTAATAACGGTGTAGATGAGATAAGAAATATTAGAGATAAAGTTAAATATGCACCTAGTGAATCGAAGTTCAAAGTATATATTATAGATGAGGTACACATGCTAACAACAGGTGCTTTTAACGCGTTACTTAAAACGTTAGAAGAGCCACCAGCACATGCAATATTTATATTAGCGACGACAGAACCTCACAAAATACCTCCGACAATTATTTCAAGATCACAAAGGTTTGATTTTAAAGCGATTAGTGAAGATGAAATTGTTGAACGTTTAAAGTTTGTAGCGGACTCACAAGAAATAGAATACGATACAGCGGCATTGGAATTTATTGCGAAGGCATCAGAAGGTGGTATGCGTGATGCGTTAAGTATTATGGATCAAGCCATTGCTTTTGGAGATGAGCATCTCACGTTACAAGATGCGCTGAACGTAACCGGTAGTGTAGATGCCAGTGCTTTAAATGAATTGCTTAAAGAAGTAGTTCAAGGTGATGTAAAAAGCGCTTTTTCAACTTATCATCAATTCATATCACAAGGTAAAGAAGTCAATCGTTTGATTAACGATATGATTTACTTTGTGAGAGATACGATTATGAATAAGACTTCTAATGTAGAAACTGAATATGATGCATTAATGCATTTTGATTTAGATGTTCTTTACAAAATGATTGATATCATCAATGATACACTCGTTTCGATTCGATTCAGTGTAAACCAAAGTGTACATTTCGAAGTATTACTAGTTAAAATCGCTGAAATGATAAAAGAAAAACCCGAGAATGTTCAAACTGTAGCGACTACAGGTATTGCAACAGAACCTAATAATGATGTGCTGTTGCAAAGAATGGAACAGTTAGAAAGTGAATTGAAGACAATAAAAGCGCAAGGTGTGACGACTAGCAACACGCCTCAACAGACTAAACGAACTACTAACAAAGGTGGACAGTCTAAGAACGCTTTTTCTATGCAACAAATTGCTAAAGTATTAGACAAAGCCAATAAAGATGATATTAAGCAATTGAAAGACCATTGGGAAGAGGTTATTAATCATGCGAAAGGCAATGATATGAAATCATTAGTGAGCCTCTTGCAAAATTCTGAACCTGTTGCGGCAAGTGAAACGCATGTTCTGATTAAGTTTGAAGAAGAAATACACTGCGAAATTGTTAATAAAGATGATGAAAAACGGGAAAATATTGAGAATGTTGTTTGTAAAATCATCGATAAAACAGTCAAAGTTGTAGGTGTACCTGCCGATCAATGGATGAGAGTTAGAACAGAGTATCTACAAAATAGAAAGAGTAGCACCTCAACAGAAGGTGAAAGTGATAGTCAAGCTTCTACTCCAGAAGTAGCGGAAGAAGTTGACGTTGTTCAAAAAGCTAAAGATTTATTTGGTGAGAGTACTGTAAATGTAATAGATGAAGAGTGATACATGACAATGAATAAAAAGGCATGTATAATGAGACGAAAGAATAACCATAAAAATGATATAGAAGATTCAAGGAGGAAAAATTTATGCGCGGTGGCGGAAATATGCAACAGATGATGAAACAAATGCAAAAAATGCAAAAGAAAATGGGCGAAGAGCAAGAGAAATTAAAAGAAGAGAAAGTCCAAGGTACAGCTGGCGGTGGCATGGTAACTGTAACAGTATCAGGCCATAAAGAAGTACTAGATGTAGAAATAAAAGAAGAAGCGGTAGATCCAGACGACGTTGAAATGTTACAAGACTTAGTGATTGCTGCAACGAATGAAGCAATGAATAAAGCTGATGAACTTACACAAGAACGCTTAGGCAAGCACACTCAAGGCTTAAACATTCCTGGAATGTGATCATATGCACTATCCTGAACCGATTTCAAAACTTATTGACAGTTTCATGAAACTGCCAGGCATTGGGCCGAAGACCGCTCAACGTCTGGCGTTTCATGTATTAGATATGAAAGAAGACGATGTTGTCCAATTTGCCAAATCTTTAGTGGATGTTAAACGAGAACTTACCTATTGTAGTGAATGCGGACATATAACTGAACAAGATCCATGTTACATTTGCCAAGATAAACAGAGAGATCGCACAATTATTTGTGTAGTTGAAGATGATAAAGATGTCATTGCTATGGAGAAGATGCGTGAATATAAAGGTTTATATCACGTCTTACATGGCTCTATTTCTCCAATGGATGGTATTGGACCAGAGGATATTAATATACCGAGTTTAATTAATCGTTTGAAAGATGAAGAAGTTAAAGAGCTTATCTTAGCGATGAACCCAAACCTAGAAGGTGAATCTACAGCGATGTATATCTCGAGGTTAGTAAAACCAATTGGTGTTACTGTAACGAGATTAGCTCAAGGTCTTTCTGTAGGTGGCGATTTAGAATACGCTGATGAAGTTACATTGTCGAAAGCGATTATGGGCCGCACAGAGATGTAGTACGCTATTAAACATATATACAAATAAAAAGATGTAAAAGAATTTAAAGTACGCGTAATAAGCGTTTTTCAAGTGTTTATAGGTGGTTTTTAGATGCTTATTATCTACAAAGCGAACTTTAAATGAGAAGGAGATATTAAAGTATGTTTATTGGCGTTCGAAGGCTGTTATGAGCGGGTTAAAGTGTAAATTTTATAGTTGTTAAAAGGTTTTGATGCGTGTATAGTATTACTAGTAGAGCGAAACAACAAGTCAAACACAACAAACACAAAAAAGAAATACGAAACACAACGAAAATTAATTTAAAAAGTTCTTGACTTCCTGAGTCATAACCTGTAGAATTAATTCTTGTGATTAAGAAATGAACATTGAAAACTGAATTGCAATATGTCAACGTTAATTCCGAACGCAACATTAAATTGTTGGTTCAAACGTGTTAGAGATAACACACAAATTAGTATTTTATGAGCTAATCAAACATCATAATTCATTTATGGAGAGTTTGATCCTGGCTCAGGATGAACGCTGGCGGCGTGCCTAATACATGCAAGTCGAGCGAACGGATAAGGAGCTTGCTCCTTTGAAGTTAGCGGCGGACGGGTGAGTAACACGTGGGTAACCTACCTATAAGACTGGAATAACTTCGGGAAACCGGAGCTAATGCCGGATAACATTTGGAACCGCATGGTTCTAAAGTAAAAGATGGTTTTGCTATCACTTATAGATGGACCCGCGCCGTATTAGCTAGTTGGTAAGGTAACGGCTTACCAAGGCAACGATACGTAGCCGACCTGAGAGGGTGATCGGCCACACTGGAACTGAGACACGGTCCAGACTCCTACGGGAGGCAGCAGTAGGGAATCTTCCGCAATGGACGAAAGTCTGACGGAGCAACGCCGCGTGAGTGATGAAGGTTTTCGGATCGTAAAACTCTGTTATTAGGGAAGAACAAATGCGTAAGTAACTGTGCGCATCTTGACGGTACCTAATCAGAAAGCCACGGCTAACTACGTGCCAGCAGCCGCGGTAATACGTAGGTGGCAAGCGTTATCCGGAATTATTGGGCGTAAAGCGCGCGTAGGCGGTTTCTTAAGTCTGATGTGAAAGCCCACGGCTCAACCGTGGAGGGTCATTGGAAACTGGGAAACTTGAGTACAGAAGAGGAAAGTGGAATTCCATGTGTAGCGGTGAAATGCGCAGAGATATGGAGGAACACCAGTGGCGAAGGCGACTTTCTGGTCTGTAACTGACGCTGATGTGCGAAAGCGTGGGGATCAAACAGGATTAGATACCCTGGTAGTCCACGCCGTAAACGATGAGTGCTAAGTGTTAGGGGGTTTCCGCCCCTTAGTGCTGCAGCTAACGCATTAAGCACTCCGCCTGGGGAGTACGACCGCAAGGTTGAAACTCAAAGGAATTGACGGGGACCCGCACAAGCGGTGGAGCATGTGGTTTAATTCGAAGCAACGCGAAGAACCTTACCAAATCTTGACATCCTTTGAAAACTCTAGAGATAGAGCCTTCCCCTTCGGGGGACAAAGTGACAGGTGGTGCATGGTTGTCGTCAGCTCGTGTCGTGAGATGTTGGGTTAAGTCCCGCAACGAGCGCAACCCTTAAACTTAGTTGCCAGCATTTAGTTGGGCACTCTAGGTTGACTGCCGGTGACAAACCGGAGGAAGGTGGGGATGACGTCAAATCATCATGCCCCTTATGATTTGGGCTACACACGTGCTACAATGGACAATACAAAGGGCAGCTAAACCGCGAGGTCATGCAAATCCCATAAAGTTGTTCTCAGTTCGGATTGTAGTCTGCAACTCGACTACATGAAGCTGGAATCGCTAGTAATCGTAGATCAGCATGCTACGGTGAATACGTTCCCGGGTCTTGTACACACCGCCCGTCACACCACGAGAGTTTGTAACACCCGAAGCCGGTGGAGTAACCATTTATGGAGCTAGCCGTCGAAGGTGGGACAAATGATTGGGGTGAAGTCGTAACAAGGTAGCCGTATCGGAAGGTGCGGCTGGATCACCTCCTTTCTAAGGATATATTCGGAACATCTTCCTTGAGAAGATGAAGAGGAATGACATTGACATATTGCATTCGGTTTTGAATGCTCATTACGAGTATTCATTGCGTTATTTTGTACATTGAAAACTAGATATGTAAGTAAAATTTATGATTTTACCAAGCAAAACCGAGTGAATTAGAGTTTTAAAAAGCTTGAATTCAAAAAAATAGAAATAATCGCTAGTGTTCGAAAGAACACTCACAGATTAATAACATTTTAGGTTTTCAACCGATTTTTTCGTGTTGAAGGTCGAAAAGATTAAGTTATTAAGGGCGCACGGTGGATGCCTTGGCACTAGAAGCCTACGAAGGACGTTACTAACGACGATATGCTTTGGGGAGCTGTAAGTAAGCTTTGATCCAGAGATTTCCGAATGGGGAAACCCAACACGAGTTATGTCGTGTTATCGATATGTGAATACATAGCATATCTGAAGGCAGACGCGGGGAACTGAAACATCTTAGTACCCGCAGGAAGAGAAAGAAAAATCGATTCCCTGAGTAGCGGCGAGCGAAACGGGAAGAGCCCAAACCAACGAGCTTGCTTGTTGGGGTTGTAGGACACTCTATACGGAGTTACAAAAGAACAAATTAGACGAATCATCTGGAAAGATGAATCAAAGAAGGTAATAATCCTGTAGTCGAAAGTTTGTTCACTCTTGAGTGGATCCTGAGTACGACGGAACACGAGAAATTCCGTCGGAATCCGGGAGGACCATCTCCCAAGGCTAAATACTCTCTAGTGACCGATAGTGAACCAGTACCGTGAGGGAAAGGTGAAAAGTACCCCGGAAGGGGAGTGAAATAGAACTTGAAACCGTGTGCTTACAAGTAGTCAGAGCCCGTTAATGGGTGATGGCGTGCCTTTTGTAGAATGAACCGGCGAGTTACGATTTGATGCAAGGTTAAGCAGTTAATGTGGAGCCGTAGCGAAAGCGAGTCTGAATAGGGCGTTGAGTATTTGGTCGTAGACCCGAAACCAGGTGATCTACCCATGACCAGGCTGAAGTTCAGGTAACACTGAATGGAGGGCCGAACCGACTTACGTTGAAAAGTGAGCGGATGAGTTGTGGGTAGCGGAGAAATTCCAATCGAACCTGGAGATAGCTGGTTCTCTCCGAAATAGCTTTAGGGCTAGCCTTAAGTAATGATTATTGGAGGTAGAGCACTGTTTGGACGAGGGGCCCTTATCGGGTTACCGAATTCAGACAAACTCCGAATGCCAATCAATTTTATCTTAGGAGTTAGAACGCGGGTGATAAGGTCCGTGTTCGAAAGGGAAACAGCCCAGACCACCAGCTAAGGTCCCAAAATATATGTTAAGTGGAAAAGGATGTGGCGTTGCCCAGACAACTAGTATGTTGGCTTAGAAGCAGCCATCATTTAAAGAGTGCGTAATAGCTCACTAGTCGAGTGACACTGCGCCGAAAATGTACCGGGGCTAAACATATTACCGAAGCTGTGGATTGTCCGTAAGGACAGTGGTAGGAGAGCGTTCTAAGGGCGTTGAAGCATGATCGCAAGGACATGTGGAGCGCTTAGAAGTGAGAATGCCGGTGTGAGTAGCGAAAGACGGGTGAGAATCCCGTCCACCGATTGACTAAGGTTTCCAGAGGAAGGCTCGTCCGCTCTGGGTTAGTCGGGTCCTAAGCTGAGGCCGATAGGCGTAGGCGATGGATAACAGGTTGATATTCCTGTACCACCAAATTTCGTTTTAAGCGATGGGGGGACGCAGTAGGATAGGCGAAGCGTACTATTGGATTGTACGTCCAAGCAATGAGACTGAGTGTTAGGCAAATCCGGCACTCTTAAGGTCAAGTTGTGATGGGGAGAGGAAATTGTTTCCTCGAGTCGTTGATTTCACACTGCCAAGAAAAGCCTCTAGCTAGAATTTTGGTGCCCGTACCGCAAACCGACACAGGTAGTCAAGATGAGAATTCTAAGGTGAGCGAGCGAACTCTCGTTAAGGAACTCGGCAAAATGACCCCGTAACTTCGGGAGAAGGGGTGCTCTTTAGGGTTAACGCCCAGGAGAGCCGCAGTGAATAGGCCCAAGCGACTGTTTATCAAAAACACAGGTCTCTGCTAAACCGTAAGGTGATGTATAGGGGCTGACGCCTGCCCGGTGCTGGAAGGTTAAGAGGAGTGGTTAGCTTCGGCGAAGCTACGAATCGAAGCCCCAGTAAACGGCGGCCGTAACTATAACGGTCCTAAGGTAGCGAAATTCCTTGTCGGGTAAGTTCCGACCCGCACGAAAGGCGTAACGATTTGGGCACTGTCTCAACGAGAGACTCGGTGAAATCATAGTACCTGTGAAGATGCAGGTTACCCGCGACAGGACGGAAAGACCCCGTGGAGCTTTACTGTAGTCTGATATTGAAATTCGGTACAACTTGTACAGGATAGGTAGGAGCCTTTGAAACGTGAGCGCCAGCTTACGTCGAGGCGTTGGTGGGATACTACCCTTGCTGTGTTGGATTTCTAACCCGCACCATTTATCATGGTGGGAGACAGTGTCAGATGGACAGTTTGACTGGGGCGGTCGCCTCCTAAAGAGTAACGGAGGCGCTCAAAGGTTTCCTCAGAATGGTTGGAAATCATTCATAGAGTGTAAAGGCATAAGGAAGCTTGACTGCGAGACTTACAAGTCGAGCAGGGTCGAAAGACGGACTTAGTGATCCGGTGGTTCCGCATGGAAGGGCCATCGCTCAACGGATAAAAGCTACCCCGGGGATAACAGGCTTATCTCCCCCAAGAGTTCACATCGACGGGGAGGTTTGGCACCTCGATGTCGGCTCATCGCATCCTGGGGCTGTAGTCGGTCCCAAGGGTTGGGCTGTTCGCCCATTAAAGCGGTACGCGAGCTGGGTTCAGAACGTCGTGAGACAGTTCGGTCCCTATCCGTCGTGGGCGCAGGAAATTTGAGAGGAGCTGTCCTTAGTACGAGAGGACCGGGATGGACATACCTCTGGTGTACCAGTTGTCGTGCCAACGGCATCGCTGGGTAGCTATGTATGGACGGGATAAGTGCTGAAAGCATCTAAGCATGAAGCCCCCCTCAAGATGAGATTTCCCAACTTCGGTTATAAGATCCCTCAAAGATGATGAGGTTAATAGGTTCGAGGTGGAAGCATAGCGATATGTGGAGCTGACGAATACTAATCGATCGAAGACTTAATCAAATTTAAAAAGTGTTTTGTTTGGCATTATCAAATTTTACTTACTATCTAGTTTTGAATGTATAATTTTTTATACAGTTCATTGTCTGGTGACAATGGCAAGGAGGTCACACCTGTTCCCATGCCGAACACAGTAGTTAAGCTCCTTAGCGCCGATGGTAGTCGGACTTACGTTCCGCAAGAGTAGGACGTTGCCAGGCAATTAAGGACCCGAAAGGGTCTTTTTTTTATGGATAAAAAGAGCTTAACTACCAGGGTTACAAGAGTGAAGCGATTGCATAAGAACTACTAATTTCGCAAGCGAAAAAGTGGTTCTTTATAAATTAAAAAGTGGTAGTTTATAGGAATAGAAGAGTTGAAGGCTATATTAAATGTGATTTATTTTTGGGTTAAGTAAATAAAGTATTCTAGAGTTCTAGTTAACATTTAGTATTCACTTAATTTACTACTGCATAGAGTGAAATTTTTTTCGCTTATATTATCCAAAAGGGCTTATCAATATATAACTTTTCAACTGATATAAGAATTAGAGTATCATCTCTTTTATGTATGGAATTTCCATTTGTGAGTTTTCAATGTGTTAATATAAATTTGTTTAATAGTTTTGATATTCATAAGATCAAAGACATAGGTTGTTTTTTACTTGATCTATAAATTTTTAAGTATGTTTTAAAAGATGAAAAATTATTGGAAGAATAATTAGAGCAATATTTTAGAGATTTTCACTTTTATTATTTGGAAGAATTAGAGTATATAAATTATGAATAGAGAAAAAGTTTAAAAAAACATAGTGAGCAACGAGAAATAAAATAGTGAATAATCTTCCAAATAGAGTGATATATAGTTATTTTAGAAAGGGATTAGCCTTCCTTGTATTTGGATTTATTACATTGAAAAAGCTGTAGTTACTAGAGATTCGACTATAATATAGTCTTAATGAATTAGATTTGTTTAATAAATGTAAGTTTTGTAGCGATAGTGTAAATTTTACTGTTGTTAAAAGCTTTTTATGCGTGTATAGTATTACTAGTCGAGCGAAACAACACGACAAACACAAAAAGAAATACGAAACACAACGAAAATTAATTTTAAAAAGTTCTTGACTTTCTGAGTCATAACCTGTAGAATTAAGTCTTGTGATTAAGAAATGAACATTGAAAACTGAATTGCAATATGTCAACGTTAATTCCGAACGCAACATTAAATTGTTGGTTCAAACGTGTTAGAGATAACACACAAATTAGTATTTTATGAGCTAATCAAACATCATAATTCATTTATGGAGAGTTTGATCCTGGCTCAGGATGAACGCTGGCGGCGTGCCTAATACATGCAAGTCGAGCGAACGGATAAGGAGCTTGCTCCTTTGAAGTTAGCGGCGGACGGGTGAGTAACACGTGGGTAACCTACCTATAAGACTGGAATAACTTCGGGAAACCGGAGCTAATGCCGGATAACATTTGGAACCGCATGGTTCTAAAGTAAAAGATGGTTTTGCTATCACTTATAGATGGACCCGCGCCGTATTAGCTAGTTGGTAAGGTAACGGCTTACCAAGGCAACGATACGTAGCCGACCTGAGAGGGTGATCGGCCACACTGGAACTGAGACACGGTCCAGACTCCTACGGGAGGCAGCAGTAGGGAATCTTCCGCAATGGACGAAAGTCTGACGGAGCAACGCCGCGTGAGTGATGAAGGTTTTCGGATCGTAAAACTCTGTTATTAGGGAAGAACAAATGCGTAAGTAACTGTGCGCATCTTGACGGTACCTAATCAGAAAGCCACGGCTAACTACGTGCCAGCAGCCGCGGTAATACGTAGGTGGCAAGCGTTATCCGGAATTATTGGGCGTAAAGCGCGCGTAGGCGGTTTCTTAAGTCTGATGTGAAAGCCCACGGCTCAACCGTGGAGGGTCATTGGAAACTGGGAAACTTGAGTACAGAAGAGGAAAGTGGAATTCCATGTGTAGCGGTGAAATGCGCAGAGATATGGAGGAACACCAGTGGCGAAGGCGACTTTCTGGTCTGTAACTGACGCTGATGTGCGAAAGCGTGGGGATCAAACAGGATTAGATACCCTGGTAGTCCACGCCGTAAACGATGAGTGCTAAGTGTTAGGGGGTTTCCGCCCCTTAGTGCTGCAGCTAACGCATTAAGCACTCCGCCTGGGGAGTACGACCGCAAGGTTGAAACTCAAAGGAATTGACGGGGACCCGCACAAGCGGTGGAGCATGTGGTTTAATTCGAAGCAACGCGAAGAACCTTACCAAATCTTGACATCCTTTGAAAACTCTAGAGATAGAGCCTTCCCCTTCGGGGGACAAAGTGACAGGTGGTGCATGGTTGTCGTCAGCTCGTGTCGTGAGATGTTGGGTTAAGTCCCGCAACGAGCGCAACCCTTAAACTTAGTTGCCAGCATTTAGTTGGGCACTCTAGGTTGACTGCCGGTGACAAACCGGAGGAAGGTGGGGATGACGTCAAATCATCATGCCCCTTATGATTTGGGCTACACACGTGCTACAATGGACAATACAAAGGGCAGCTAAACCGCGAGGTCATGCAAATCCCATAAAGTTGTTCTCAGTTCGGATTGTAGTCTGCAACTCGACTACATGAAGCTGGAATCGCTAGTAATCGTAGATCAGCATGCTACGGTGAATACGTTCCCGGGTCTTGTACACACCGCCCGTCACACCACGAGAGTTTGTAACACCCGAAGCCGGTGGAGTAACCATTTATGGAGCTAGCCGTCGAAGGTGGGACAAATGATTGGGGTGAAGTCGTAACAAGGTAGCCGTATCGGAAGGTGCGGCTGGATCACCTCCTTTCTAAGGATATATTCGGAACATCTTCCTTGAGAAGATGAAGAGGAATGACATTGACATATTGCATTCGGTTTTGAATGCTCATTACGAGTATTCATTGCGTTATTTTGTACATTGAAAACTAGATATGTAAGTAAAATTTATGATTTTACCAAGCAAAACCGAGTGAATTAGAGTTTTAAAAAGCTTGAATTCAAAAAAATAGAAATAATCGCTAGTGTTCGAAAGAACACTCACAGATTAATAACATTTTAGGTTTTCAACCGATTTTTTCGTGTTGAAGGTCGAAAAGATTAAGTTATTAAGGGCGCACGGTGGATGCCTTGGCACTAGAAGCCTACGAAGGACGTTACTAACGACGATATGCTTTGGGGAGCTGTAAGTAAGCTTTGATCCAGAGATTTCCGAATGGGGAAACCCAACACGAGTTATGTCGTGTTATCGATATGTGAATACATAGCATATCTGAAGGCAGACGCGGGGAACTGAAACATCTTAGTACCCGCAGGAAGAGAAAGAAAAATCGATTCCCTGAGTAGCGGCGAGCGAAACGGGAAGAGCCCAAACCAACGAGCTTGCTTGTTGGGGTTGTAGGACACTCTATACGGAGTTACAAAAGAACAAATTAGACGAATCATCTGGAAAGATGAATCAAAGAAGGTAATAATCCTGTAGTCGAAAGTTTGTTCACTCTTGAGTGGATCCTGAGTACGACGGAACACGAGAAATTCCGTCGGAATCCGGGAGGACCATCTCCCAAGGCTAAATACTCTCTAGTGACCGATAGTGAACCAGTACCGTGAGGGAAAGGTGAAAAGTACCCCGGAAGGGGAGTGAAATAGAACTTGAAACCGTGTGCTTACAAGTAGTCAGAGCCCGTTAATGGGTGATGGCGTGCCTTTTGTAGAATGAACCGGCGAGTTACGATTTGATGCAAGGTTAAGCAGTTAATGTGGAGCCGTAGCGAAAGCGAGTCTGAATAGGGCGTTGAGTATTTGGTCGTAGACCCGAAACCAGGTGATCTACCCATGACCAGGCTGAAGTTCAGGTAACACTGAATGGAGGGCCGAACCGACTTACGTTGAAAAGTGAGCGGATGAGTTGTGGGTAGCGGAGAAATTCCAATCGAACCTGGAGATAGCTGGTTCTCTCCGAAATAGCTTTAGGGCTAGCCTTAAGTAATGATTATTGGAGGTAGAGCACTGTTTGGACGAGGGGCCCTTATCGGGTTACCGAATTCAGACAAACTCCGAATGCCAATCAATTTTATCTTAGGAGTTAGAACGCGGGTGATAAGGTCCGTGTTCGAAAGGGAAACAGCCCAGACCACCAGCTAAGGTCCCAAAATATATGTTAAGTGGAAAAGGATGTGGCGTTGCCCAGACAACTAGTATGTTGGCTTAGAAGCAGCCATCATTTAAAGAGTGCGTAATAGCTCACTAGTCGAGTGACACTGCGCCGAAAATGTACCGGGGCTAAACATATTACCGAAGCTGTGGATTGTCCGTAAGGACAGTGGTAGGAGAGCGTTCTAAGGGCGTTGAAGCATGATCGCAAGGACATGTGGAGCGCTTAGAAGTGAGAATGCCGGTGTGAGTAGCGAAAGACGGGTGAGAATCCCGTCCACCGATTGACTAAGGTTTCCAGAGGAAGGCTCGTCCGCTCTGGGTTAGTCGGGTCCTAAGCTGAGGCCGATAGGCGTAGGCGATGGATAACAGGTTGATATTCCTGTACCACCAAATTTCGTTTTAAGCGATGGGGGGACGCAGTAGGATAGGCGAAGCGTACTATTGGATTGTACGTCCAAGCAATGAGACTGAGTGTTAGGCAAATCCGGCACTCTTAAGGTCAAGTTGTGATGGGGAGAGGAAATTGTTTCCTCGAGTCGTTGATTTCACACTGCCAAGAAAAGCCTCTAGCTAGAATTTTGGTGCCCGTACCGCAAACCGACACAGGTAGTCAAGATGAGAATTCTAAGGTGAGCGAGCGAACTCTCGTTAAGGAACTCGGCAAAATGACCCCGTAACTTCGGGAGAAGGGGTGCTCTTTAGGGTTAACGCCCAGGAGAGCCGCAGTGAATAGGCCCAAGCGACTGTTTATCAAAAACACAGGTCTCTGCTAAACCGTAAGGTGATGTATAGGGGCTGACGCCTGCCCGGTGCTGGAAGGTTAAGAGGAGTGGTTAGCTTCGGCGAAGCTACGAATCGAAGCCCCAGTAAACGGCGGCCGTAACTATAACGGTCCTAAGGTAGCGAAATTCCTTGTCGGGTAAGTTCCGACCCGCACGAAAGGCGTAACGATTTGGGCACTGTCTCAACGAGAGACTCGGTGAAATCATAGTACCTGTGAAGATGCAGGTTACCCGCGACAGGACGGAAAGACCCCGTGGAGCTTTACTGTAGTCTGATATTGAAATTCGGTACAACTTGTACAGGATAGGTAGGAGCCTTTGAAACGTGAGCGCCAGCTTACGTCGAGGCGTTGGTGGGATACTACCCTTGCTGTGTTGGATTTCTAACCCGCACCATTTATCATGGTGGGAGACAGTGTCAGATGGACAGTTTGACTGGGGCGGTCGCCTCCTAAAGAGTAACGGAGGCGCTCAAAGGTTTCCTCAGAATGGTTGGAAATCATTCATAGAGTGTAAAGGCATAAGGAAGCTTGACTGCGAGACTTACAAGTCGAGCAGGGTCGAAAGACGGACTTAGTGATCCGGTGGTTCCGCATGGAAGGGCCATCGCTCAACGGATAAAAGCTACCCCGGGGATAACAGGCTTATCTCCCCCAAGAGTTCACATCGACGGGGAGGTTTGGCACCTCGATGTCGGCTCATCGCATCCTGGGGCTGTAGTCGGTCCCAAGGGTTGGGCTGTTCGCCCATTAAAGCGGTACGCGAGCTGGGTTCAGAACGTCGTGAGACAGTTCGGTCCCTATCCGTCGTGGGCGCAGGAAATTTGAGAGGAGCTGTCCTTAGTACGAGAGGACCGGGATGGACATACCTCTGGTGTACCAGTTGTCGTGCCAACGGCATCGCTGGGTAGCTATGTATGGACGGGATAAGTGCTGAAAGCATCTAAGCATGAAGCCCCCCTCAAGATGAGATTTCCCAACTTCGGTTATAAGATCCCTCAAAGATGATGAGGTTAATAGGTTCGAGGTGGAAGCATAGCGATATGTGGAGCTGACGAATACTAATCGATCGAAGACTTAATCAAATTTAAAAAGTGTTTTGTTTGGCATTATCAAATTTTACTTACTATCTAGTTTTGAATGTATAATTTTTTATACAGTTCATTGTCTGGTGACAATGGCAAGGAGGTCACACCTGTTCCCATGCCGAACACAGTAGTTAAGCTCCTTAGCGCCGATGGTAGTCGGACTCACGTTCCGCAAGAGTAGGACGTTGCCAGGCAATTAAGGACCCGAAAGGGTCTTTTTTTTTATGGATAAAAAGAGCTTAACTACCAGTTCGAAGAACTGAAAACCTGATTTAAGATATGAACACATAAGCTTAAGCTCATGTGTAAGAACTACTAATCCCAATGAGATTGGGAAGTAGTTCTTTAGAAGCTGACGAACTTAGCGAAAGACGCGACGAGCTTACAAGTGGTAAGTGAGTAAGTGTCTTTTTTTGAGTGAAAAATTAGTGAAGCTTGATTAAAGACGAAGTTTTTTATATGCAGTACATTTAGGATTAGAGGTAGGGACAAACACATATTCCACTCTCTATATGTTAAAATATAATGAACTATAGGAGCTGGAATTATTTCTTGAAAAGCGAGGATACATATGAAATTACCATTAACTAATAAACTTAATGATATATTAAATAGAAATCCGATTTCGATGCATGTACCTGGGCATAAAAATATGACAATCGGTTATTTAGAACAATTAAATTTTAAAATGGATATGACTGAGATTACAGAATTAGATGATTTACATCACCCTGATGAAGTGATAGCACAAAGTATGGAAGGTTTAGAGAAACATCCTGACTATGATGCATATTATTTAGTCAATGGGACTACGTCTGGGATTTTATCAGTAATCCAAGGATTTTCAGGACAAGAGGGGCATTATTCCATAGTTCGGAATGCACATAAATCTGTATTTCATGCTTTGGATTTAACATCAGAGCAGTGTCAATTATTGGAAATGAAAATGAGTGAAAAAACGAACCAATATTTAGGTCCGAATTTGGATGCATTTTTTTCTCAAATAGAACAAACTAAATTAGCAATTCTTACATATCCTAATTATTATGGTGAGTGTTTTGATGTATCTATTGCTATCAAAGGTCTAAAAGAGCACAATATACCTGTATTGATAGATGAAGCACATGGTGCTCATTTTGATTTAGAAGGCTTTCCCAATTCCACTTTAAATATGGGTGCGGATTACGTAGTGCAATCGTATCATAAATCATTACCAGCACTAACAATGAGTTCTATTATATTTATTCATAAGAATGCACCAAGACGGGAAAAGGTTATTAAATATTTGTCCTATTTTCAATCTTCAAGCCCTTCCTATCTATTAATGACGAGTTTGGAATTAGCGCATCAGTTTTATAAAGATTATAACAGTCATCTTTTTTTTGAAAAAAGAGGTCAATTAATTCAAGAGTTAAAAGAAATTGGAGCTGAAATCGTTAAAGTTGAAGATCCACTGAAATTGAATATACGTTGTAATGGTTATACTGGTTTTGAATTACAAAAGCATTTTGAAACTAAATATATTTACGTTGAACTTGCTGATGAACATCAGGTATTGTTCGTTTTGCCTTTATGGCATAAGGAAGATACATATCCATTTGATTTATTAATAGAAAGAATACGACAGATTGAGTTGGAAGAGAGAGAGACACAATCACCTGCTCAGTCCGCGTTTAGAACTGAAGAAGGTACATACCAAGCGGGCGATATAGTTGATACAAAAAGTATCAATATTAGTCATGCTGAATCTAAAGTTTTAGCAACAAATATCGTTCCATATCCTCCTGGCATCCCTGTTATGTTTAAAGGAGAAAAAATTACAGAAAATATGATAAAATTAATGAATTATTGGTATGATAATAATATAAGAGTAGAAGGAATTAAAAATTATAAAATAGAAATTAAGGATGAATAAAATGTCAGCTTTTATAACTTTTGAGGGCCCAGAAGGTTCAGGTAAAACTACAGTCATTCAACAAGTGGCAGAACGGTTAGAAACAGAGTATGATGTTGTACTTACTAGAGAACCTGGTGGTGTTAAAACTGGAGAGCAAATACGTGAAGTATTACTTGAAGGGGACGATATGGATGAGCGCACAGAAGCCTTATTATTTGC
Organism: Staphylococcus caseorum; assembly: GCF_049943195.1. Classification (NCBI taxonomy): domain Bacteria; kingdom Bacillati; phylum Bacillota; class Bacilli; order Caryophanales; family Staphylococcaceae; genus Staphylococcus; species Staphylococcus caseorum. The sequence goes on along the minus strand of NZ_JBNFUA010000001.1, from coordinate 1,996,483 downwards.
GGCGTCAAGGCGCGAACATCTTGTTGGTAAAGTTATACCATCATTAGATGAGGGTAAGTTAGTATTATGTGATCGTTATATAGATAGTTCATTAGCTTATCAAGGTTATGCACGGGGTATAGGAATAGAAGAAGTGAAATCTATTAATGAATTTGCTATCAATGGTTTATATCCAGATAGAACCATTTACCTTGATGTGAGCGTGGAGGTAGGTCGTGACCGTATACTAAAAAATCAGCGAAATCAAAATCGCTTAGATCAAGAAGATGTAATATTTCACGAAAAAGTAGTTGAAGGTTATAGGAAAATTATCCATAATGAGTCTAAACGTTTTATTGTGATTGACGCAAATCGAAGTTTAGAAGAAGTAGTAAATGCGACGTATAAATCTATCAGCAAATACTTAGAAAAATTGTGATATAATATTTGGAAGAGGTGTTTAGTATGAAAATGATTATAGCAATTGTACAAGACCAGGATAGTCAGGAACTGTCGGATAAACTTGTTAAGCATAATTTTAGAGCAACAAAACTTGCAACCACTGGTGGATTTTTAAGAGCTGGTAATACTACGTTCTTATCTGGTGTTGAAGATGATCGCGTGGATGAGATGTTGAAAGTTATCAATGATACTTGTGGTAACAGAGAGCAACTTGTCTCACCTATTACACCGATGGGTGGTAGTGCAGATTCTTATATACCGTATCCGGTTGAAGTAGAAGTTGGAGGCGCAACGGTATTTGTAATGCCTGTTGAAACTTTCCATCAATTCTAAAATCATGGTTGCTTAATATAGTAGCCTCTCAAATTACATTTTAGCTAAAGAGATTTACCTATGGTGATCTTTAGAATGTTTTTTGTAGAGCAACTATATATAAGCAGCCTTTTTATATAAAGGAGTAACTTTATAATGGATGAACGAGAAAGACTGACGAAAGCCTATCAATCAAATAAATTGTCACATGCTTATTTATTTGAGGGTGATGATGGTCAGACAATGCAACAAGTCGCTATTGATTTTACGAAACTTATTTTATGTAATCAAGACAATCAATGTCAGTTAAAGGTAGAAACATTTAATCATCCTGATTTTATGTATATATCCTCTGAAGAGACTACAATAAAGAAAGATCAAATAGAACAGTTATTACATCATATGAATCAATTACCAATAGAAGGTGACTATAAAGTATATATTATTGAATCCTTTGAAAAGTTAACAATTCAAGGTGAAAATAGCATTTTAAAATTTTTAGAGGAACCTCCTGAAAATACCATCGCCATCTTATTAACTACGAAACCTGAGCAAATCTTAGACACAATACATTCGAGATGTCAGCATGTTTATTTTAAACCTATTAATAAAGCTAATTTTATAAATAGATTAGTAGAGCGTGATATTTCGCGTCCAGTAGCTGAATTACTAAGTACATATACTACGCAAATTGAAACGGCAGTTACGCTAAATGAAGAAGCAGATTTAATGGCGCTACGTAAAAGTATTATTAAATGGTGCCAATTACTTTTAACAAATCGACCTATGGCATTGATTGCTATTGTAGATTTATTGAAACAGGCTAAAAACAGAAGGTTACAAATGGTCACATTAGCTGCAGTTAATGGTTTCTTTCAAGATGTTATGCATGCTAAAGTAGGGATGACTGATGATATGATATATCAAGATTTACAAGTCGATGTACAAGAATATACGAAAAAACTAACATATAATCAAATTATTTTGATGTATGATCAAATAACAGAAGCACATAAAAAGTTGAATCAAAATGTGAATCCAACTTTAGTGTTTGAGCAAATCGTAATAAAAGGGGTGAATTAGTTATGCAAAATGTAGTAGGCATTGATTTTCAAAAGTCAGGAAAAATGGAGTATTATTCGCCTCAACACTTTAATTTAGCTGTAGGAGACTGGGTGGTAGTAGAGTCTAAAAGAGGCTTAGAGATGGGGCGTGTAAAATACGAACCGTTAAATGTTGCGGATCAAGATGTAACGTTACCATTAAAAGAAATCGTACGTATTGCAACTGAAGAAGATTTAGTTAGATATGAACAAAATGAGCAAGCTGCAAAAGAAGCTTTGGAATTGTGTAAAGATACGATTCAACAACAACAATTAGAAATGCGTTTGGTTAACTGTGAATTCACATTAGATAAATCAAAAGTAATATTTAATTTTACTTCAGATGAACGTGTTGATTTTAGAAAACTCGTAAAAGTCTTGGCACAGATGTTGAAAACACGTATTGAGTTAAGACAGATAGGTGTTAGAGACGAAGCAAAATTATTGGGTGGCATTGGACCATGTGGACGTTCTTTATGTTGTTCAACATTTTTAGGTGATTTTGAACCAGTATCTATAAAAATGGCTAAGGACCAAAACTTATCTTTAAATCCAACTAAAATTTCGGGAGCATGTGGACGTTTGATGTGTTGTCTCAAGTATGAAAATGATTATTATGAGGAAGCACGTGCACAATTACCTGATGTTGGTGATCCGATTGAAACACCAGAAGGTAACGGTAAAGTGATAGGGTTAAATATTTTAGACATTTCCATGCAAATTAAAGTGGAAGGCCTAGAGCAACCACTAGAATATAAAATGGAAGAATTAGAAACGTTTAATTAGGAGGCCGTTGCAACATTGAATCGAAGCGAGATATTTGAAAAGTTAGCACATTTAGAAGAAAATATTAATCAAATCAACGGTGATATGGTTAATTTGAAAAATCTTACTGTCGAACTCATAGAAGAAAATGTAGCCTTACAAATAGAGAATGAAAATCTAAAAACTTTAATAGATAAAGAAGAAAAACCTAAAAAAATAGAAAGTGGTCATAAAGCACAATATAAGCGACCACTTCGCAGTAAAGATAATTTAGCGATGCTTTATAAAGAGGGTTTTCATATTTGTAATGGTGAGTTATTCGGCAAACATAGAAAAGGTGACGACTGTTTATTTTGTTTGGAAGTGCTGAGTGAATAATTGAAAGAACAAAATTGCCTATAAAACAATATGGAGGAAATGTGATTGAGGATGAGATGTAGCGATAGGCTTGGTTATTAAGCATCGCAGTCTCGTCCTTTTTTTGGAGGATATAATGAATATGCATATGGAAAATGAAAGATTAGATTATTTAATTAAAGAAAAACTAGAAATTATTCAAAATGATGATGTGTTTTCTTTTTCAACAGATGCTTTACTACTTGCACATTTCACAAAATTAAAAAAACAGGATACAATCATGGATTTGTGTTCGGGTAATGGCGTGATACCTTTATTACTTTCTGATAAAGGACAGCAGGCTATAGATGGAATTGAAATACAACAACAACTCGTAGATATGGCACAACGCAGTATCGTACATAACCATCTAGAAAATAGAATTCAGATGCATCATATGGATTTGAAAGAGGCACACAAACAGTTTAATCCAGCGAAATATAGTCTTATTACTTGTAATCCACCGTACTTTAAAGAGAATCAAGCGTTCCAACATCAGAAAGAAGCACATAAGATCGCACGACATGAGATTATGTGTACATTAGAGGATTGTTGTTTTGCAGCAAGACATTTACTGAAACAAGGTGGACGCTTTGTGATGGTACATCGAGCAGAACGTCTTATGGATGTCTTAAGCTATATGAGAGCATACCAGATTGAACCTAAGAAACTTTATTTCATCTATAGTAAGCAAGGCAAAGTTGCGCAAACAATTGTTGTTGAAGGTAGAAAAGGTGGCAATCAAGGGCTAGACATCCAAACGCCATTTTACATATACAATAATGATGGAACGTATACTAAAGAAATGAGAGAAATATATTATGGATAAACATTATATATATATTGTTAAGTGTAAAGATGGAAGTTTATATACTGGTTATGCAAAAGATATAGAAAAAAGGGTAGAAAAGCATAATAAGGGACAAGGCGCCAAATATACTAAAATAAGACGTCCAGTAGAGTTAGTTTATCAAGAAATGTTTGATACGAAATCAGAAGCTTTAAAACGAGAATATGAAATAAAAACGTATTCTAGGCAACAAAAATTAGTATTAATAAGTGAGGGATAACTAATGGCGACACTATATTTAGTAGGAACACCCATAGGGAATTTAGCAGATATTACATATAGAGCTGTAGATATTTTAAGGTCGGTGGATTTGATTGCTTGTGAAGATACAAGAGTGACTAAAAAGTTATGTGCACATTATGATGTTCAAGCACCCCTGAAATCCTATCATGACCACAATAAGGAACAACAAACGGATTACCTAATAGAACAACTGCAGCAGGATGTTAGCATAGCGCTTGTATCAGATGCAGGCTTACCATTGATTAGTGATCCGGGTTACGAACTTGTTGTTGCAGCGAGAGCAAATGAAATTAGAGTGGAAACAGTGCCAGGTCCTAATGCTGGATTGACGGCACTGATGGCGAGTGGCTTACCCTCATTTACTTATACGTTTTTAGGGTTTTTACCACGAAAAGAAAAGCAGAAATTAGATATTTTAGAGCAGCGGATGTTTGAAGATAGTACGCTAATTATTTATGAATCGCCACATCGTGTGAAAGAGACGTTGAAAACAATTCAAAAAGTAGATGAAACTAGAAAAGTTTCACTAGGTAGAGAATTAACTAAAAAGTTTGAGCAAATTGTCACAGGAGAAGTTGGAGAATTACTAAACCAGCTTAATGAAAATCGAATTCCAACTAAAGGTGAATTTGTTGTAGTCATTGAAGGTGCGATAGCTGAAGAAGATACGTCATGGTTTGAAGATATGTCGATACAAGCACATGTGGATTACTATATAAATGAAAATATGAAACCTAAATCTGCAATTAAACAAGTTGCTGAAATGCGTCATATGAAGACTGGCGAAGTTTATGATATTTATCATGAGGTTTCCAATAATTAATCTAAGTCAGATGGATTATTCTTAGGATAAAGTTTCTAAGATAAAGCGAAGAACTTTTACAGGATAAAATCACGTTTAATCAAGAAAAATGAGTTGAAAAACTCCCATAACACGCGTGATTTATGGTAATGTAGACAAGATAGAGATTATTAATCATATTAAAATTTTAGCAAAATTAAGTCATGAAAAGTCCGATGTGAATAGTAATCTATCCATATCATTTTAAAAGTGGCTAAATTAGAAAACGAAATAAAAAACATACATCTGTTTCATTGAGGGAAAAATGAATTTAGATATATTTAAAGCGTAGGAAACGAGGAGGAACATTGATGGCGAAAGAAACATTTTATATCACTACACCAATATATTATCCAAGTGGGAATTTACATATCGGTCATGCATATACAACAACAGCTGGTGATGTAATCGCACGTTATAAAAGAATGCAAGGCTATGATGTTCGTTATTTAACAGGTACGGATGAACATGGTCAAAAAATACAGGAAAAAGCACAAAAAGCTGGAAAATCTGAATTAGAATATTTGGATGAAATGATAGCAGGCATTAAAGATTTATGGAATAAATTAGAAATCTCAAATGATGATTTTATTCGTACAACAGAAGCACGACATAAAGAAGTGGTACAACAAATTTTTGAACGTTTATTAAAGCAACAAGATATTTATCTTGGTGAATATGAAGGTTGGTATTCTGTACCAGATGAAACTTACTATACGGAGACGCAATTAGTGGATCCGATATTTGAAAATGGTGAAATCGTTGGCGGTAAAAGTCCAGACTCAGGTCACGAAGTAGAATTAGTTAAAGAGGAAAGTTATTTCTTCAATTTATCTAAATATACAGATCGTTTATTAGAATTTTACGATGAAAATCCTGATTTTATTCAACCACCTTCACGTAAAAATGAAATGATTAATAATTTCATCAAACCAGGGTTGGAAGATTTAGCAGTTTCACGTACATCATTCGATTGGGGCATCCATGTGAAATCAAATCCTAAACACGTTGTTTACGTGTGGATTGATGCGCTTGTGAACTACATTTCTTCATTAGGTTATTTATCAGATGATGATAGCTTATTCAAAAAATATTGGCCGGCAGATATTCATATCATGGCTAAGGAAATTGTGCGTTTCCATTCAATTATCTGGCCAATCTTGTTGATGGCATTAGATGTTCCACTACCTAAGAAAGTCTTTGCTCATGGCTGGATTCTTATGAAAGATGGCAAAATGAGTAAATCTAAAGGTAATGTGGTCGATCCTAATGTACTTATAGATCGTTATGGACTAGATGCTACGCGTTATTATTTAATGCGTGAATTACCATTTGGTTCAGATGGTGTCTTTACGCCTGAAGGTTTCGTTGAACGTACAAATTATGATTTAGCGAATGACTTAGGTAATTTGGTGAATCGTACGATTTCTATGGTTAATAAGTATTTCGATGGCGAATTACCAGCATATCAAGGTCCAAAACATGAGTTGGATGAAGATATGGAGCAAATGGCGATAGACACAGTGAAGACGTTCCATGAGAATATGGACGATTTACAATTCTCAGTAGCACTTTCAACGGTTTGGAAGTTAATCAGCCGTACTAATAAATATATTGACGAAACATCGCCGTGGGTATTAGCAAAAGATGAGAGTCAAAAAGACATGCTAAGTAATGTTATGGCGCATTTAGTAGAAAACATTCGTATTATAGCAGTGTTATTAAGACCATTCCTTACGCATGCACCAAAACAAATTTTTGAACAGTTGAATATTAATTCACCTGAATTATATGAATTTGATAGCGTGAAACAATATGGTGTTTTAACTGCACCAATTGTTGTTATTGATAAACCACACCCTATCTTCCCACGCTTAGATAGTGATGCAGAAATTGATTATATTAAACAATCTATGCAGCCAGAAAAAGCGGCAGAAGTTTCAGAAGAAACTGAAGAAATACCTAGTAAGCCACAAATTGATATCAAAGACTTTGATAAGGTAGAAATTAAAGCTGCTACGATTACGGATGCTGAACAAGTTAAAAAATCTGATAAATTATTGAAAATCCAAGTCGATTTAGATAGCGAACAACGTCAAATCGTCTCAGGCATTGCAAAATACTATCAACCAGAAGATATTATAGGTAAAAAAGTTGCAGTTGTAACAAATTTAAAACCTGCTAAATTGATGGGTAGAAAATCAGAAGGTATGATTTTATCTGCTGAAAAAGACGGCGTACTGACACTTGTAAGTTTACCAAACGCAATTCCAAATGGTGCAATAATTAAGTAATCACAAATTAAGGGAGCGATATAATATGCTTATCGATACACATGTTCATTTAAATGCAGAACAATATGCTGAAGATTTAGAAGCGGTCATTGAACGTGCAAGAGACAATGGTGTAGATCGCATGTTTGTTGTTGGGTTTGATACACCAACAGTCGAGCGTACGATGGAACTCATTGACCAATACGAATTTATCTATGGCATTATTGGATGGCACCCTGTAGATGCGGTTGATTGTACAGAGGAACGATTAGAATGGATAGAAAAGCTTGCAGCACACCCTAAAGTGATTGGTATAGGTGAAACGGGATTAGATTATCATTGGGACAAGTCGCCTAAAGATGTGCAACAAACATTATTTAGAAAACAAATCGCATTGGCTAAACGCGTCAATTTACCAATTATTATTCACAATAGGGAAGCAACGCAAGATTGTATAGATATTCTTAAAGAGGAACATGCTGAAGAAATTGGTGGTATCATGCACAGCTTCAGCGCTTCTCCTGAAATTGCAGATGATGTAATTAATAAATTGAATTTCTATGTATCTTTAGGTGGTCCAGTCACTTTTAAAAATGCGAAACAACCTAAAGAAGTAGCGAAACATGTTCCATTTGATCGATTATTAGTTGAGACAGATGCACCATTCTTATCACCACATCCATATAGAGGCAAAAGAAATGAACCTGTCCGTGTGACATTGGTTGCAGAACAAATTGCTGAATTACGCGGTGTTAGCTATGAGGAAGTTTGCAAACAAACAACTGAAAATGCAGAACGTTTATTTAAATTAGAAGGATAGACACATTACAAAAAAGGTATCGGTCTGAAATAGGGCTTAGTTCATAGAGTAAATGCTAAGTAGTAACCATTATTTGCGACGATACCTTTTTTATTTTTATCTAAAATCGAATTAAAGTGATGAAAGGTGTAACAATAAATGAAGATTAACGAATTTATTGTAGTAGAAGGTAGAGACGATACGGAACGTGTTAAAAGAGCGGTAGAATGTGATACGATTGAAACAAATGGGAGTGCGATTAACGAGCAAACTTTAACTGTTATAGCACAGGCATTTGAAACAAGAGGTGTAATTGTATTAACAGATCCTGATTTCCCGGGTGATAAAATACGTAATACTATTCAAAAACATATACCAGGCGTAAAACACGCATATATCGACAGAGAAAAAGCCAAAAGTAAACGAGGCAAGATTGGTGTAGAACATGCACAACTTGCAGATATTAAAGATGCCTTAATGAATGTAAGTACACCATTTGAAGAAGGACACGAAACAATCAGTAAATCAGTGTTAATTGATTTAGGATTAATAATTGGCAAAGATGCACGCAGAAAAAGAGAAATACTTGGGCGTAAGCTACATATAGGACATTCTAATGGCAAACAATTAATAAATAAGCTCAATGCGTTTGGCTATACTGAAGCAGATGTTAGAAATGCATTAAGTGATAACGAAGGAAGTGAATGATAAGTGGATATTAAAGATGTTGCTACACCATCGCGTACGAAAGCATTGCTCAATCAGTATGGTTTTAATTTCAAAAAAAGTTTAGGACAAAACTTCTTGATTGACGTTAACATTATACAAAAAATTATCGATGCGAGTGATATAGGTGAAAATACAGGTATTATAGAAATAGGACCTGGTATGGGTTCACTTACAGAGCAATTAGCTAAAAAGGCAAAGAAAGTTGTGGCGTTTGAAATTGATCAACGTTTGATACCGGTATTGAAAGATACAATGGGACCTTATGAAAACGTGGAAATTATAAACGAAGATATATTAAAAGCTGATATTGCACATTATGTCACGGAGCATTTAGCAGATTGTGACAATATCATGGTGGTCGCTAACTTGCCATATTATATTACAACACCGATATTATTGAATCTAATGCAACAAACTTTACCCATCGATGGGTACGTAGTTATGATGCAAAAAGAAGTCGGTGAAAGATTGAATGCACAAGTTGGAACAAAAGCTTATGGATCACTATCAATTGTTACCCAATATTATACTGAAACAAGTAAAGTGTTAACAGTGCCGAAGACAGTCTTCTTACCACCGCCAAATGTAGATTCAATTGTTGTGAAATTGATGAAGCGTCAGACGCCGGAGGTAGATATAGATGACGAGGATAGATTTTTCAAAATGACAAAAGCTGCATTTAGCCAAAGACGAAAAACAATCAACAATAACTATCAAAGTTTGTTTGTAGATGGTAAAGCGAACAAAGAAATTATTAAAAAATGGTTGGAAACTAGCGATATAGATCCAAGAAGACGTGGAGAAACGCTTTCAATAAAAGAATTTGCAAAATTATACAATGAATTGAAAAATTTCACAGAATTAGCATTTTAAATTATTGACAAGCTTGAGTTACATTGCTAAAATTGATGTTTTGTTTGACAAAAGCTCGCGATTTGTGTTATTATACAACTTGTAGCGAGGTGGAGCAATATGCCAAAATCTATTGGAGACATCAAAAATTCACTTGATTGTCAATTAGGAAACCGAATCGTACTTAAAGCGAATGGTGGTCGTAAGAAAACAATTGAGCGTAGTGGTGTGTTAAAAGAAACGTACCCTTCTGTTTTCATTGTCGAGCTAGATCAAGAAATTTACAACTTTGAGCGTGTATCTTATACATACGCTGACGTTTTAACTGAAAACGTACAAGTTTCTTTTGAAGATGATAATCAGCAAGAAGCAATTGCACACTAAATAAAAGTGATTTAAATAAAGTTCGTCTCTTAGGAGTCATACTTTTTAATTTAAACTTTAATATTAAGATCATTAAATGAAAAGGTATGTTGGTGTAACTTCGCCAACATACCTTTTTCTGTGCCACAATTTATGGTGTAGGAAATGGATATAATTTTAATAGAAGCGTACTATATTGTAGAATAGTAAATTAAGAAATGATTTATTGTCCAATATAGTTAAATGTATATTTATAAAAATATTTATCAAAATATCGAAAATAAGTTTTAAAAAACAGACAATGCAACTATAACAATATGTTAAAATCATTTTATTACCATATCGAATTGGAAGAGGGTGGGAATATGATTTATGAAACAGCTCCGGCAAAGATTAATTTAACGCTGGATACACTCTTTAAACGAGATGATGGTTTTCATGAAGTTGAAATGATTATGACGACGATTGATTTAAATGATCGCTTGTCATTTGAACTACGCAACGACAAAAAAATAGTTGTTGATGTAGAGCAAACTTACGTTCCCTCCGATAATAAAAATTTGGCGTATAAAGCTGCAGAATTAATGAAAAGAAATTATAATTTAAAGCAAGGTGTCACAATCACTATAGATAAGAACATACCTGTGTCAGCAGGGCTTGCAGGAGGCTCTACTGACGCTGCAGCTACAATGAAAGGGATGAATCGCCTGTATGAGCTAAATAGACCGTTAAATGAGTTGTGTGAGCTCGGTATTAAGATAGGCACAGATATCCCTTTTTGTATTTTTGGTAAAACAGCATTATGTAGAGGTAAAGGTGAACGTATTACGTTTCTGAATAAACCTCCATCAGCATGGGTTGTTGTAGCAAAACCAAATTTAGGTATATCTTCTCCGAGTATTTTCAAAAAATTAGACTTAAATAAGCCGCATCATGTGGATACGACAACTTGTAAATCAGCTTTAATTTCAGGAGATTATGAATTACTTTGCAAAAGTCTTTCAAACCGATTGGAACCTGTCTCGGGTAAGATGCATACTGAGATTTTAAAAATAAAAGAAAATATGTTAGAAAATGGTGCGGATGGTGCTGTTATGAGCGGAAGTGGCCCATCTGTTTATGGACTAACACAAAAAGAACGCCAGGCAAGACATGTTTACAATGCAGTCAATGGCTGTTGTAATGAAGTGTATATAGTAAGATTATTAGGCTAGTGAGAAGGGATGAGTTAAATGCGCTATAAAAGAAGCGAACGAATTGTTTATATGACACAATACTTGATGAATAACCCTAATAAATTGATACCATTAACTTATTTCGTACAAAAATTTAAACAAGCGAAATCATCTATAAGTGAAGATGTTCAAATTATTAAAACCACATTCCAAAAAGAAAAATTAGGGACAGTGATTACCACAGCTGGGGCTAGTGGCGGTGTGACGTATAAACCTGAAATGAGTAAAGAAGAAGCGAGTGAAGTCATTGATGACGTTATCGCACAACTCCAAGAGAAGAATCGTTTGCTACCAGGTGGGTATTTATTCTTGTCTGATTTAATGGGAGACCCGACGTTACTTAACCGTGTCGGAAAACTGATCGCTACACTTTATATGGATGAAGAATTAGATGCAATCGTTACGATTGCTACGAAAGGTATTTCTCTTGCCAACTCAGTAGCTAACGTATTGAATTTACCAGTAGTTGTCATTCGAAAAGATAACAAAGTGACTGAAGGTTCTACGGTATCAATTAATTATGTGTCTGGATCTTCTCGAAAAATTGAAACTATGGTGTTATCCAAGAGAACATTACCAGAAAATTCTAATGTCCTTGTAGTAGATGATTTTATGCGCGCAGGTGGATCCATCAATGGTGTGATGAATTTAATGAACGAGTTTAAAGCACATGTGAAAGGGGTATCGGTACTAGTAGAATCAAAAGAAGTTAAACAAAGATTAATTGAAGATTATACTTCCTTAGTTAGATTATCTGATGTAGATGAATACAATCAGGAATTTAAAGTGGAGAAAGGCAACAGTTTAACTAAATTTTCTTAAAGGAGCGATTACGGCATCATGAAAACGATTAATACAACCAAAGCACCGGAAGCGTTAGGGCCATACTCACATGCAACAGAAGTAAATGGTCTAGTATTCACATCTGGACAAATCCCATTAAATTTAAATGGAGAGATTGTTAGCGATGATGTAAAAGAACAGACGACACAAGTCTTAGAAAATTTAAAAGTTGTACTAGACCAAGCTGGATCAGATATAGATTCGGTTATAAAAGCTACTATTTTTATTGCTGATATGAATGAATTTCAAAATATAAATGAAGTTTATGGCAAATATTTTGAGCATCATCAACCTGCGAGAAGTTGCGTTGAGGTAGCGAGACTACCTAAAGATGTTAAAGTAGAAATAGAAGTAATTGCACAAGTGAAGTAAGGATTTATAATTTTTAATAAAATTGTTAAGCTTCTAACAAAGAGATACTATGGGGGGCTCACTACATGAAAGTGACAGATGTAAGACTTAGAAAAATACAAACAGACGGAAGAATGAAAGCGCTTGTTTCAATCACTTTAGATGAATCATTTGTGGTACATGATTTACGCGTTATTGAAGGCAACACAGGTCTATTCGTCGCAATGCCAAGTAAACGTACACCAGATGGTGAATTCCGAGATATCGCACATCCAATCAATTCAGAAATGAGACAAGAAATACAGGATGCTGTGATGAAAGTATATGAAGAAACTGATGAGGTCATCCCTGATAAAAATGCTCAATCATCAGAAGATACTAATGAGGAAGCTTAATTTAATTATTTGAGATTATAGTGAATTTAATATCGTTTTAAAGAAGATTGAATTTCTAAAACTGGGAAATTCAATCTTCTTTATTTATGTAAGCGTGACTAAAACATAAAATATTAAAATTATTTACAAAATGTAAAGGTGACAAAAATTATAATTTTGAAATTTATAATAAATAACCAAAACTTACATGTTTTTACTTAACTATATTATTATGAATGAAACAAATGTCTAAAGAAGTGACACCGTATGTTTCATTCATAATAATATGTTAGAAATTATCGATAATAAGAAAAGTTACTGTAGAAAATGAAGCGGCTTTCAAAACCTAAATAGATGACAAATACTATGCACTTTATTTATAACAATTGTAATAAAAAACGCGTTAATAAAAAACATTGGCACTTTGAGCCTTGAAAGTGTGACTAGCGTTAAATTATAATAATAAAGAAGTGTATATTTTAATGGAGGGTTAACATACATGCAAAGACATGCAATAGTACTCGCAGCTGGTAAGGGTACACGTATGAAATCAAAGAAATACAAAGTACTACATGATGTCGCTGGCAAATCAATGATTGAACATGTCGTGGATAACGTTAAACAATCTGGCGTAGAACAGCTAGTAACAATCGTAGGTCATGGCGCAGAAAGCGTGAAAGAAACATTAGGCGATGCATCGCTTTATAGTTTTCAAGAAGAACAATTAGGTACTGCTCATGCCGTTAAAACGGCTAGTGAACATTTAAATGATAAACAGGGCACAACGTTAGTAGTTTGTGGAGATACACCATTAATTACGACAGAAACACTTAAATCTTTAATTGAACATCACGAAAATAACCAAGCGCAAGCTACTGTATTAACAGCTACAGCAGCAAACCCATATGGTTATGGCCGAATTATACGTGATGCAGACAATCAATTAGTTAAAATAGTCGAACAAAAAGATGCAACAAATACAGAACAACAAATTAATGAAATTAGTTCAGGCATTTTCGCATTTGACAATCAAATGCTATTTGAAAAGTTAGAGTTAGTGAATAACAATAATGTACAAGGCGAATACTACTTGCCTGATGTACTTTCATTAATTTTAGAAGATAAAGGCGCAGTAGGTATTTACCATACAAATGATTTTGAAGAAATTATGGGTGTAAATGACCGAGTGATGTTGAGTGAAGCAGAAAAAGCATTTAGAAAACGCATCAACGAATTTCATATGAGAAATGGTGTAACAATCGTGGATCCATCAAATACTTATATCGGTGCAGATGTAACTATTGGAGAAGACACAATTATAGAACCTGGAGTTAAACTTGCAGGACATAGTGAAATTGGAGAAGAGACAGTTGTAGGACAATATACGGAAATCACGAATAGTAAAATAGGTGATAATGTTACAATTAAACATTCAGTGATCAATGAAGCAATGGTTGATGATTATGCGATAATTGGACCGTTTGCACAACTTCGTCCAGGTACAGACTTAGGCAAAAAAGTGAAAGTCGGCAACTTTGTTGAAGTTAAAAAATCAGTCGTAAAAGCGGGAGCTAAATTACCTCACTTGAGTTATATTGGTGATGCAGAAATAGGCGAACGTGTGAATCTTGGCTGTGGTTCAATCACAGTAAACTATGATGGTATTAACAAATTCAAGACGGTTATTGGTAATGATTCGTTTATAGGGTGCAATACGAATCTGGTAGCACCTATTACGTTAGGCGAACGTTCTTTAATTGCTGCTGGCTCTACGATTACTGATAGTGTACCAGAAGACAGTTTAGCATTAGCGAGAGCTAGACAAACAACCAAAGAAGGTTATTTGAAAAAATAAAAGGTGTATGTTTAGACATGCATGCTTGAACTGTTAAACTTAATGTAATTGAGTAACTTGTTAACCACAAAATGCTTTATATTGAAAAACAATGTAAGTTTGCGCTTGTATTTAAATGAAAACTAATTGAATGAATTAATTGGAGGACTATAAATGTTAAACAATGAGTATAAGAATTCTGCTTTGAAAATATTTTCTTTAAAAGGTAATGAACCTTTAGCCCAAGAAGTAGCAGATCATGTTGGAATCGAACTAGGAAAATGTTCAGTAAAACGTTTCAGCGATGGAGAAATTCAAATCAACATAGAGGAAAGTATTCGTGGTTGTGACGTATTTATTATTCAACCTACATCAAATCCTGTAAATTTACACTTAATGGAATTATTAATTATGGTTGATGCTTGTAGACGTGCATCAGCAGCTAACATTAATATAGTTGTCCCGTATTATGGTTATGCGCGCCAAGACAGAAAAGCACGTAGTCGTGAACCAATTACAGCTAAACTTGTAGCAAACTTAATCGAAACTGCAGGCGCAGATCGTATGATAGCGTTAGATTTACATGCACCTCAAATCCAAGGTTTCTTCGATATGCCAATTGACCACTTGATGGGCGTGCCAATCTTAGCAGAATACTTCAAGAATGAGTCAGGTATTGATCTTGAAGAGTGTGTTGTAGTCTCTCCAGACCACGGTGGCGTAACAAGAGCACGTAAACTTGCAGATATACTTAAATCACCGATTGCTATTATTGATAAACGTCGTCCAAAACCAAATGTTGCAGAAGTGATGAACATTGTTGGTGAAATAGAAGGACGTACGGCTATTATTATTGATGATATCATTGATACAGCAGGGACAATCACATTGGCAGCTCAAGCATTAAAAGATAAAGGTGCTAAAGATGTATATGCTTGTTGTACACACCCTGTATTATCAGGTCCAGCTAAAGAACGTATTGAAAATTCAGCAATCAAAGAACTAATCGTAACAAATTCAATTCAATTAGATGAAACACGTAAACCAAGCAATACGAAAGAGTTATCTGTAGCTGGTTTATTAGCACAAGCAATTATCCGTGTTTACGAACGCGAATCTGTTAGTGTGCTATTTGACTAATATATTATATGAATGTATAATGGTTTCGTTCGTGAATTCACGAGCAAAATAAACGCTTGCAAGCAACATTATGTTGATGGGCAAGTGAGGGGCTCATATTTGAGCAAAACGAAAGGTGGAAAATGAATATGACTGCATTAAAGTCAATTATTCGTCAAGGTAAACAAACACGTTCAGACCTTAAAACACTAAGAAATACTGGTAAAGTACCTGCAATCGTTTACGGTTATGGTACAAAAAATACTTCTGTTAAAGTAGACGAAGTAGCATTTATTAAAGTTATCCGTGAAGTTGGACGTAACGGTGTTATCGAATTAGGCGTAGGTTCTAAAACAATTAAAGTAATGGTTTCAGACTACCAATTCGACCCACTTAAAAACCAAATCACTCACATTGATTTCTTAGCAATCAATATGACTGAAGAACGTACTGTTGAAGTACCTGTTCATTTAATTGGTGAAGCAGCAGGTGCTAAAGAAGGTGGCGTGGTTGAACAACCATTATTCAACCTTGAAGTTACAGCTACTCCAGACAATATTCCTGAAGCAATCGAAGTTGAAATCAGCGAATTAGAAATCAATGACAGCATTTCAGTTGAAGATATTAAAGTATCAGGCGATTTTACTATCGAAAACGAAGCTACTGATTCAGTAGTTACAGTAGTAGCTCCAACTGAAGAGCCAACTGAAGAAGAAATCGAAGCAATGGAAGGCGAAGCACAAACGCAAGAACCAGAAGTTGTAGGCGAATCTAAAGAAGACGAAGAAAAATAATATACTTCATGCTTCATTGTCAACATAAGTTGATGATACCAACATTGTAATATCTTATAAAAAGCACCGTGCTTAATACGTTAAGCAGGTGCTTTTTTATGTTATTATAGTCAATGATATGAAAAAATAATTTTTAATTGTTTATTAATTCAAATACATGAAAATGATATATATAGTTAAGTGACAACAACAATTGGAGGTAACATAATGAAATGTATTGTAGGCCTAGGCAATATAGGTAAACGTTTTGAACAAACAAAACATAATATTGGTTTTGAAGTTATAGATTACATGTTAGATCAAAATCAATTCTCATTAGATAAACAAAAATTTAAAGGTGCCTATACGATTGAACGTATGGCTGGAGAAAAAGTCATGTTTATTGAACCACTAACAATGATGAATTTGTCAGGCGAAGCGGTAGGCCCGTTAATGAAATATTATGATATAGATATAGATGATTTAGTTGTTTTATATGATGATTTAGATTTACCACAAGGAGAGATTCGCCTAAGACAAAAAGGCAGTGCTGGTGGACATAATGGTATTAAATCAATAATTCAAGTACTAGGTACGGACCAATTCAAACGCATTAGAATCGGTGTAGATAGACCTTCAAATGGTATGTCAATTGTCGATTATGTGTTACAAAAATTTTCAAAACAAGAAATGCAAATAATGAATAAAGTAATAGAACATTCCGCGCGTGCAGTTGAGGCTTATATAGAAAGTTCTCGTTTTGACCGTGTGATGAATGAATATAATGGTGAAGTCAAGTGAAATCAATAATTACACAATATATAAATGAAGACAAACGATACCAAGAATTAAACGACGTATTTGGTAAAGAAAATGTACTGGTCACTGGCCTATCTGGCGCAGCTAAATCAACGATTATAGCCGAAAAATATTTGCATAGTACTAAACAATTACTAGTTGTTACAAATAATTTATATCAAGCAGATAAATTGGAAAGTGATTTATTGCAATTTGTAGATGCAGACGAGGTCTACAAATATCCAATGCAAGATATCATGACAGAAGAATTCTCAACACAAAGCCCTCAATTTATGAGCGAGCGTGTACGTACACTAACGGCACTTGCTCAAGAAAAGAGAGGGTTATTTATCGTACCATTAAACGGTTTGAAAAAATGGCTCACTCCAGTTGAAATGTGGAAATCCCATCAGTTAACACTATCTGTAGGTGACGATATTGAAATTGATGAATTTTTAAATAAATTAGTAAATATGGGTTATCGCAGAGAAAGTGTAGTGTCACATATAGGTGAGTTTTCATTACGTGGAGGCATTGTTGATATTTACCCTTTAATTGGTCAACCAGTAAGAATTGAACTATTCGATACTGAAGTGGATTCGATTCGTGATTTTGATGTGGAGACACAAAGATCAAAAGAGAATATAGAAGAAGTCAATATTACAACAGCAAGTGATTATATTATCACAGACGATGTACTTAAACATACAAAGTTAAAATTAAAAGAAGCTTACGAAAATACACGTCCAAAAATTGAAAAATCAGCTCGTAATGATTTGAAAGAAACTTACGAAAGTTTCGAACTTTTTGAATCAACGATGTTTGACCATCAAGTATTACGTCGACTTGTGTCATTTATGTATGAACAGCCAGCAACTATTATGGATTATTTTAAAGATGACGCTATTGTTGCAGTTGATGAACATAATAGAATTAAAGAAACTGAACAAACACTTATAACTGAAGTTGATGAATTTATGCAAAACCTGATAGAAAGTGGTAAAGGATTTATTGATCAAAACTTCTTGCAATATGATGGATTCGAAGCATTGTTGAAACATTATCCAGTGACGTATTTCACGTTATTCACAGCGACAATGCCTGTTCAACTCAATGAAATCATCAAGTTTTCATGTAAGCCCGTACAACAATTTTATGGTCAATATGATATTATGCGCTCAGAATTTCAGCGCTTTATTCAAAATGATTATACTGTCGTTGTGCTTGCTGAAACTGAAGTGAGAAAAGAACGTATTCAATCTATGCTCAATGAAATGCATATTCCAACATTTATCGATACGCCAAGTCAACGAAACGATGGAGGCAATGCAATCATTACTGAGGGTAGTTTATCAGAAGGCTTTGAGCTACCATATATGCAACTTGTCGTTGTGACGGAACGCGAACTATTCAAATCCAAACAAAAGAAAAAACCAAAACAACAAAAGACACTAACAAATGCTGAAAAAATTAAATCATATCAAGATTTAAAAGTAGGCGACTATGTCGTTCACGTGCACCACGGTGTTGGTAGATATTTAGGTGTTGAAACACTTGATGTCGGTGGCGTACATAAAGACTATATTAAACTTCAATATAAAGGGACAGACCAATTGTTTGTACCAGTTGATCAGATGGACCAAGTTCAAAAATATGTGGCATCAGAGGATAAGACACCTAGGTTAAATAAACTTGGTGGTACGGAATGGAAAAAAACAAAAGCTAAAGTACAACAAAGTGTTGAAGACATGGCTGATGAATTAATCGATCTATATAAAGAACGCGAAATGTCTGTTGGCTATAAATATGGTCCAGATACGGCAGAACAAAACGAATTTGAGATAGATTTCCCTTACGAATTAACGCCAGACCAAGATAAATCAATTGAAGAAATTAAGCAGGACATGGAAATTGAACGCCCAATGGATCGATTGTTATGTGGTGATGTAGGTTATGGTAAGACAGAAGTGGCAGTACGTGCAGCCTTTAAAGCTGTTATGGAAGGAAAGCAAGTTGCCTTCTTAGTTCCAACTACAATTTTGGCACAACAGCACTATGAAACATTAATTGAGCGTATGCAGGATTTTCCAATCGAAGTCCAACTCATTAGTCGATTTAGAAGTACTAAAGAAGTTAAAGAAACAAAAGAACGATTAAAATCAGGCTTTGTTGATATCGTCGTAGGTACTCATAAATTATTAAGTAAAGATATTCATTATAAAGATTTAGGATTATTAATCGTGGATGAAGAACAGCGATTTGGCGTACGTCATAAAGAAAGAATTAAATCATTGAAAACGAATGTGGACGTTTTAACACTGACGGCTACGCCTATACCACGTACATTGCACATGAGTATGTTGGGTGTTCGTGATTTATCAGTGATTGAAACACCACCAGAAAATCGTTTTCCAGTACAAACTTACGTATTAGAACAGAATACGAATTTTATTAAAGAAGCACTAGAAAGAGAATTATCTAGAGAAGGGCAAGTCTTTTATTTATATAATAAAGTGCAGTCTATTTATGAAAAACGAGAGCAATTACAAATGTTAATGCCAGAAGCGAATATTGGTATTGCACATGGACAGATGAAAGAAGGAGACTTAGAAGAAACAATGCTAAGTTTCATTAATCATGAATACGATATTCTTGTGACGACTACAATCATCGAAACTGGGGTTGATGTTCCAAATGCCAACACACTCATTATCGAAGATGCGGACCGTTTCGGACTCAGTCAGTTATACCAATTAAGAGGTCGTGTCGGACGTTCGAGCCGTATTGGCTATGCTTATTTCTTACACCCTACGAATAAAGTATTGTCAGAAACAGCTGAAGACCGTTTGCAAGCAATTAAAGAATTTACTGAGTTAGGCTCAGGATTTAAAATTGCAATGCGTGATTTGAATATTCGAGGCGCAGGCAACCTCTTAGGTAAACAACAACATGGATTTATTGATTCTGTCGGTTTCGACCTTTACTCACAAATGCTAGAAGAAGCGGTGAATGAAAAACGTGGTGTTAAAGATGAGAAACAAGATGCACCTGAAATTGAAATTGAACTCAACATTGATGCTTATTTACCTGCTGAATATATTCAAAATGAACAGTCTAAAATAGAAATCTATAAAAAATTACGTAAGATTGAAACTGAAGCACAACTTATGGATGTAAAAGATGAATTAATAGATCGTTTCAATGATTACCCAGTAGAAGTAGAAAGACTGTTGGATATGATGGAGATAAAAGTTCACGCTTTAAATGCCGGAGTGGCGCTTATTAAAGATGTAGGCAAAAAGGTGGAA
Source organism: Staphylococcus caseorum (assembly GCF_049943195.1). Classification (NCBI taxonomy): domain Bacteria; kingdom Bacillati; phylum Bacillota; class Bacilli; order Caryophanales; family Staphylococcaceae; genus Staphylococcus; species Staphylococcus caseorum. The sequence continues at coordinate 1,975,881 of NZ_JBNFUA010000001.1, read as the reverse complement.
GTTTATCTGTCTGAAAAAGGAACGACAGATATTAACGGAGAAACGTTATTTAAACAAACCCAACCATTAGGCCGTGCAATGAAAGTTGGCGTTCAAGATGGTAAAATGAAAGTAACTTTAAATAAAGTAAGTAATTGGTTAGATAGTTTGAAATTCTTAGCGAAATGTTTAGAAGAAAGTATGGTTATATCAGATGAAATCTAAGGACGATAAGAATACGGCCTTCAACGGCGTAGTTGTTCTTACAATCGCACTTGTTATTGTTAAAATATTAAGCGCAATTTATCGTGTCCCATATCAAAATATACTTGGAGACGAAGGATTATATGCTTATCAACAAATATATCCGATTGTTGCTTTAGGTGTTATTTTAACAATGAATGCAATTCCAAGTGCAGTCACACAAACGTTTGGCACACAAGGGCAATCAAGACAATACACTAAAGTGTTGCTGAGGTTACAACTCATTAGTACTGTTTTTTTCTTGATTATTTTCATAGGTGCACAGTGGATCGCACTCCTAATGGGTGACACTAATCTCACGCCAATGTTAAGAGCAGCAAGTTTTAGTTTCTTGTTTGTTGGTATATTGGGAGTGTATAGAGGTTATTATCAAGCGCATCAACATATGACTGTTCCAGCGATATCACAAGTCATAGAGCAAGTCATACGCGTTGTAATTATCATCATTGCTATTGTATTATTTATGACACAACAATGGTCTGTTTACACTGCTGGTACAGTAGCTATCATCGGTTCAGCAGTAGGATTTTTAGCATCCAGTATATTCCTAATGCAGGGCAAGCCTTTTAAGCTCAAGCAAGCGAATAAACTAAATGACAAAGCCATAGTAGAGTGGAAAAAGTTATCATTGGCCATTATCATCTTTGCTGTAAGTCAGCTTATCGTCATTGTTTGGCAAGTGATAGATAGCTTTACGGTCATACATGCACTTCAGAATGCAGGCTTAAATTTTCAAGAAGCAACCACGCAAAAAGGTATCTTTGATCGTGGGGCTTCATTTATACAAATGGGCTTAATTGTGACAACGACATTTTGTTTTGTTCTTATACCAATGCTTACCGATGCGATTAAAGCGCGCAATAACGTTCTGGTTAATAGATATGCGAATGCCTCTATCAAGATTACAGTTATGTTTAGTGTAGCAGCTGGTATTGGATTAATTAATTTACTGCCAGTCATGAATAGTGTGTTTTTTAAAAATGATAGTCTGACTGGTACGTTATCTATCTATATGCTGACAGTTATATGTGTTTCGCTCATTATGATGGACATTGCTTTATTACAAGTGAAAAACCAAGTTCGCCCTGTGCTTTATGCATTTATCATTGGTGTGGTCAGTAAAGTAATACTCAATGTGATATTAATACCACAACTATTAATGCTAGGTGGTAGTATCAGCACTGTAATTTCACTTATTATATTTACACTCGTACTACATTATCACGTACTAAAACACTATAAATTCCAGATGATGAAAAAATTTGTGATTAAATTGGTTGCTACGATGGTGATGCTGTCAGTGGCTGTTCAAATAGGAATGTGGCTTGTACCTACACAAAGTAGAATCACAGGTTTGATTGAATTAGTCATTGCAGCAGTGATTGGTGTATTGGTAATCATTTTCGCTATTGTACGTATGCATTTATTGAGTTATAGAGAATTAAAACATTTACCATTGGGCGATAAACTTTATCATATGAAAAGAGGGGAACATTAATGTCAGGTAAAATAACAATTGTTGGATTAGGTAACTACGGTATTGATGATTTACCTTTAGGTATCTACAAATTTCTTAAAAAACAAACAATGGTTTACACACGTACATTGGATCATCCTGTAATTAAAGAGTTAACCGCAGAAAATATACAATTCAAAAGTTTTGATAGTGAATACGAGGCACAAGCATCATTTGAGGGCGTTTATGAACGTATTGTGTCACAACTCATTGAAGCGGCCCAAAGTGATGATATTATTTATACAGTACCTGGGCATCCGCGTGTAGCTGAAACGACAACTGTAAAATTAGAAGCTTATGCACAAAAGCATAATGATGTTCAGGTTGAAGTTTTGGGAGGCAAAAGCTTTATCGATGATATATTTGAAGCGGTAAAGATAGACCCTAACGATGGGTTTACATTACTCGATGCGACAGCGATAAAAAAAGAGCAGTTAAATATTCGTACCCATACGCTCATTACTCAAGTTTATAGCCCTATGACGGCAGGCGATTTAAAAGTGACGTTGATGGAACGTTATCATGATGAGCAAACAGTATTTATCGTCGACGGCGCACAAAATAACGCTGCAAATGTAATAGAAACACCGCTTTATGAATTAGACCATCATGCATCTGTTTTCAGTAATTTGACGAGTGTATTCGTTCCGAAAGTAGAAAAAGAAGAAGCGTATTATAGTGATTTCTATTTTGCTGCGAACATTATAGATCAACTTGTCGATGACGAAACAGGCTGTCCTTGGGATAAAGTTCAAACACACCACACATTAAAACGTTATCTATTAGAAGAAACGTTTGAATTGTTTGAAGCAATAGATAACGAAGATGATTGGCACATCATTGAAGAATTGGGGGACATACTTTTACAAGTACTATTGCATACAAGCATTGGTAAAAAAGATGGGTTCCTTGATATAAATGAAGTGGTTCAAAGTCTTTCAAAAAAAATGATACGTAGACATCCACACATTTTTGGTGACGCTGAAGCGGAAACTGAAGAAGATTTAAAACATATATGGTCAGAAGTAAAAGCAAAAGAAGGTAAAACGAAACGTGTTAAATTTGAAAAAGTATTTGCAGAGCATTTCTTGAAGTTGTATGATAAAACAAAAAATATGTCGTTAGACGCAGATGCTTTAAGAAAAATTTTAGAGCAAGGAGGAAACAAATCATGAGATTAGATAAATATCTCAAAGTATCACGGTTAGTGAAACGTCGTACTTTAGCTAAAGAAATTAGTGATCAAGGACGTATTGCCGTCAATGGTTCAGTAGCGAAAGCAGGCACTGACGTAAAAGTAACAGATGAACTTGTAATCCGATTTGGACAAAAAGTAATCACAATTGAAGTTACTGGTTTAAGTGAACATGCGACTAAGGAAAATGCGAAAGGTATGTATGAATTAGTCAAAGAAGAAAAGGTTAGTGGAGACTAAAAAAGGAGGTGACAAGCAATGAGTAAAAAAGTTGAGAACATAGGGAATACGTTCACTTCTGCTGAAAATAAAAAGAAACAACAGCAAAAAATGAGAAGACGAGTCGTACGTAAACGTATAACTTTATTTGGTGGCATATTACTTATCCTCATTATTATTTTAACTGTAATGCTTGTCACTCAAAAACAAAGTAATATAGATGACGCAGCTGAGCGTCAAGAAAAAGAACAACAATATCAAAAGCAACAAGATGAAGAACTCGCATTAAAAGAACAATTAAACAATCTCAATGATAAAAGTTATATAGAGAAAGTTGCGCGAGATGATTACTATTTGAGCAATGATGGAGAAGTGATTTTCAAGTTGCCTGGAGAGAAATCCGAGGAAGATTCTAAATCATCAAAAGAGGATAAATAGTGAAATTTGTCATTTAAGTCACAATACCATTGTTAATTTATGCAAACAGGCATATAATAGGGTTAAAATCGAAACAAATCGGGAGGATTTATTTACAATATGTCAATCGAAGTAGGAAACAAGCTTAAAGGTAAAGTCACTGGTATTAAAAAGTTTGGCGCTTTCGTCGAACTTCCTGAAGGAAAGAGTGGCTTAGTTCACATAAGTGAAGTTGCAGATAATTACGTGGAAAACGTAGAAGATCATTTATCTGTTGGAGATGTAGTTGAAGTTAAAGTGCTTTCAATCGCTGATGATGGTAAAATTAGTTTATCAATTAAAAAAGCAAAAGATCGTCCACGTAGACCTCAAAGTAAACCCAATTATAAAAAACCTCAACCAAAAGGTGAGGACTTTGAAAAGAAATTAACAGATTTCTTGAAAGATAGTGAAGATAAATTAACATCTATTAAACGTCAAACAGAATCTAGACGTGGTGGAAAAGGAGCGAAACGTTAATCAATATATATATCGTAAGACTGTTGACACAGGAATTAATTTAATGACTTGAAAACAAAGTACAATAATTTTTTCCAAAATTAAGTTTGATTGTAACAATCTAAGACTGTTTTCTTACTTGAGGAAACAGTCTCTTTTTTGTTGTATATAAGTCATAATATTACGAGCATTTGCAGTGTTAAGGTAATATTAAGGGCAAGGAGGTAGATAAGTTGAGAGTAAATACTGAAGGCTGGGATAAAAGTAATCATATTGTATTGGCAGTTTCTACAGGTGTAGATAGTATGGTGCTTTTACATCAATTGATTACACGTTTAGCTGATTCATATACTAAGTTGACTTGTCTCCATGTAAATCACAATATCCGTCCTGTTGCAGCAGCAGAAGAACAATTTATTAAAGCGTATTGTGATAAACATCAAATCCCATTGCGCATACAACATCTGGATTTGTCTGCTGTGATTGAAAAAGGTAATAGTATTGAAAGTGAAGCGAGAGCCGAACGTTATCATTGGTTTGATGATATGATGACTGAGTTAAATGCAGATGTATTACTTACGGCACACCATCAAGATGATCAGATTGAAACGATATTTTATCGACTTATGACTGGACGCTCTACGAGAAGTAGCTTGGGGATGACATATCTTTCTTCAAGAGGCCATTATAATTTATGTAAACCATTTTTAGAAGTCACGAAATCAGAAATACGTAACTATCAAACAAAACATAATGTTCCATATTATGAAGATGAATCGAATGCAGAAAATCATTATGTCAGAAATGATATTCGCAACCGCATATTACCTGATATAGAAAGTAATAAACACTTATCTACAGAACAATTGCTAAAATTACAAGACTGGCATGATGAACAATTATCAGTTGTGCGACATGAAGCTACAACATTTATCTCGGCATTTGTTGATTTTTGTAATGATGGCAGTGAAGTTACTTTTTCAAGAAAGCAGTTTTTAAATTTACGACATAGTGTCAAAATGGCAGTCTTAGATAAACTTTTTGCTGATTTACCACTAGATAAGTCGTTTACTGAGAAAACTTACAACGAATGGTTTCAACAACTTACAGAAAATGTAACACAATGCACATTATATGCGACACATGAATGGATAATTCACATCGCTTATGATAAATTTATAATAATGGCAAATTGTAAGGAAAAACTAGCTCCGACTAAGATTGATCAACCAGGTGCATACAACTATGGTCGCTATAGCATTGATATTACTAATGAATTTCCTACATTCGAGTATCCTATAGTTATCCGTACAAGAAAAGACGGCGACAAATTTGAACTGAATGGTATGAAAGGGCATAAAAAAATAAGTAGACTGCTTATTGATAAAAAGGTTATACAAACTGAACGTAACCAAATGCCAGTTATAGTTAATGCATACAATGAGATTATTGCTGTTGGCACATTATATTTAAAGCGTAAATACAATCAATCAATTTTTATACGAAATATGGGAGAGGAATGAAAACATGCGAGATGATTTAAAAGACATTTTATTGTCAGAGGAAGATATACACCAAATTTGTGAAGAGCTAGGTAAGAAAATAACGGAGGAATACAAAGGGAAACCACTTGTATGTATTGGCATATTAAAAGGTTCTGTTATGTTTATGGCAGATTTAATTAAATATATTGATACGCATTTAGCTATCGACTTCATGGATGTTTCTAGTTATCACGGAGGCACTGAATCAACAGGAGAAGTAAAAATCTTGAAAGACTTAAGTGGATCTATTGAAAATAAAGATGTTTTAATTATTGAAGACATTCTAGAAACGGGTACTACTTTAAAATCAATTACTGAATTACTTGAATCACGTCGTGTTAACTCACTTGAAATTGTTACGCTACTTGATAAACCTAATCGTCGCAAAGCAAACATTGAAGCAAAATACGTAGGTAAAAAGATACCTGATGAATTTGTAGTAGGCTATGGTTTAGATTATGCTGAACATTATAGAAATTTACCTTACATTGGTACATTGAAACCAGAAATCTATTCAAAATAAGCAGTACAATTTATTCATAGAAAAAGTTGTTATATACTGTAAGTTACAGTCGAATTAAGTTAGTGAATGTGAAAAGTAGGGTTAGACTTAAATCATTTGAAATTTAATACATAAACTTGTAGGTACGTGACAATATATAATATTCATTTAACTTTAAGCATAATAGAAAAATAAAACTAAAGGGTAAAACAATAAGAATTGTAAACATAATGCAAAAGTTGAAATAGTAGCCGAAAACTCGAGTGTTGTGTTACAATTTTTGTTAGTTTTATAATTGAAGTAGGAGGAAACGACGCATGCAGAAAGCCTTTCGTAACGTGCTAGTTATCGCAATCATTGGCGTTATTATTTTTGGCTTGTTTTCGTGGCTTAACGGAAATGGGAATATGCCAAAACAGCTTACATATAATCAATTTGTTAAGCAGTTAGATAAAGGTGAGTTAAAATCACTTGAAATTCAACCTGAACAAAATGTATATATGGTAAGTGGTAAAACAGATAAAGATGAAGAGTATTCTTCAACTATTTTATATAACAACGATAAAGAGCTAGAAAAAATAACTGATAAAGCACAAAGTCAAGACGGATTGAAATTTACAGTTAAAGAAGAAGAAAAACAAAGTGTATTTGTAAGTATATTAACAACATTAATTCCTGTATTAATTATCGCACTCTTATTTATATTCTTCCTCAGCCAAGCCCAAGGTGGCGGCGGTGGCGGTGGTAATCGTATGATGAACTTTGGTAAATCCAAAGCGAAAACGTACGATAATCAACAAAAACGTGTACGCTTCACTGATGTAGCTGGTGCAGATGAAGAGAAACAAGAATTAATTGAAATAGTCGATTTCTTAAAAGACAATAAACAATTTAAACAAATGGGTTCTAGAATTCCTAAAGGTGTTCTTTTAGTTGGCCCTCCTGGTACAGGTAAAACATTATTAGCTCGTGCAGTTGCTGGTGAAGCCGGTACGCCGTTCTTCTCAATTAGTGGTTCAGACTTCGTTGAGATGTTTGTGGGTGTTGGTGCAAGCCGTGTACGTGACTTGTTCGAAAATGCTAAGAAAAACGCGCCTTGTATCATCTTTATTGATGAAATCGATGCAGTTGGTCGTCAACGTGGTGCCGGTGTAGGTGGTGGCCATGATGAGCGTGAGCAAACATTGAACCAATTACTCGTTGAAATGGATGGATTTGGTGACAATGAAGGTATCATTATGATCGCTGCTACAAACCGCCCAGACATTTTAGACCCAGCGTTATTACGTCCAGGTCGTTTCGACAGACAAATTCAAGTAGGTCGCCCAGATGCTAAAGGTCGTGAAGCAATTCTTCATGTTCATGCGAAGGACAAACCATTTGATGAAACAGTTGACTTAAAAGCAGTTTCAGAAAGAACACCAGGTTTCTCTGGTGCAGATTTAGAAAACTTATTAAACGAAGCATCATTAGTTGCTGTACGTGAAGGTAAGAAAAAAATTGATATGCGTGATATTGAAGAAGCGACAGACCGCGTTATCGCTGGTCCAGCTAAAAAATCTCGTGTAATCTCTGAAAAAGAACGTAATATTGTAGCACACCATGAAGCTGGTCATACAATTATTGGTATGGTACTTGATGAAGCTGAAGTTGTTCATAAAGTTACAATCGTACCTCGTGGACAAGCTGGCGGTTACGCAATGATGTTACCAAAACAAGATCGCTTCTTAATGACAGAAAAAGAATTATTAGATAAAATTTGTGGTCTACTTGGTGGACGTGTATCTGAGGATATTACCTTTAATGAAGTATCTACAGGTGCATCTAACGACTTTGAACGTGCAACACAAATTGCACGTCAAATGGTTACTGAATATGGTATGAGTGAAAAAATCGGAACGGTTCAATTCACAAATAGCAACGGTGGCCAAGTGTTCTTAGGAAAAGAAATGCAAGGTGACACTGAATTTTCAGGACAAATTGCATATGAAATTGATAAAGAAGTGCAACGTATCATTAAAGAACAATACGAGCGTTGTAAGACTATCTTGTTAGAGCATAAATCACAGTTAGATTTAATTGCTGAATCATTATTAACTGAAGAAACGTTAGTTGCCGAACAAATCCAATCATTATTTAACGATGGTGTCTTACCAGAAGTTGATTATGATAGCGCCAAAGTTGTGGAACATAAAGACGATAACTTTGAAGAAGGAAAATACGGTAAATCTTACGAGGACGTTCGTAAAGAACAACTATCTTCAGATGATGAAACACAGGATAACGATAAAGAAAACGAACAACAAGACAGCGATGACACTGAAGAAACAGGTCATGAACAAGCACCTAATATCGATAAACCTAGCAATCCAAGCGATCCGAATGATCCAAGTAACAGAAATTAATAACTGAACATAAAGCTTCTTTCTGCTATCATATTGATAGTAGAAGGAAGCTTTTTTTAATAACAAGATATGATGGAACAATTTCCAAACAGATGTTTCGCATTTTCTACTTCGAACGATTACAATAAATTGCATTGATAAAAAGTGTAAAAACAATCTTAGAGTAAAGATATAAAAAACATTTTTAAAACTAGATGATATTAAAGGAGAAATAAACAAAATGACGAACGATTATATAGTTAAAGCATTAGCTTTTGGAGGACAAATTCGCGCTTATAGTGTGTTAACAACTGAAAGTGTTCAAGAAGCACAAACAAGACATTATACGTGGCCGACTGCTTCAGCAGCCCTTGGACGTACGATGACAGCAACAGTGATGATGGGTGCAATGCTCAAAGGCGATCAAAAATTAACAGTTACTGTTGATGGTAAGGGCCCAATTGGTAAAATAATTGCTGACGCTGATGCTAAAGGGAATATAAGAGGCTATGTTTCAAATCCTCAGACACATTTCCCTTTAAATGATGCTGGTAAATTAGATGTTAGCCGTGCGGTTGGTTCAGAAGGCGCATTGACAGTTGTAAAAGATGTTGGAATGAAGGATTATTTTTCTGGTTCTAGTGAACTCGTTTCTGGTGAATTAGGAGATGATTTCACTTATTACTTTGCTAAAAGTGAACAAGTACCATCATCAGTAGGTTTAGGCGTATTAGTTAATCCTGACAATTCAATTAAAGCTGCAGGTGGGTTTTTAATACAAGTTATGCCAGGCGCAGAAGATGAAACAGTGGATAAACTTGAAAAAGCAATCAATCAAATGACTCCAGTTTCGAAACTGATTGATCAAGGTTTAACGCCTGAAGAAATTCTTTTCGAAATACTAGGGGAAGAAAACGTACAATTATTAGAAAATCTTCCTACACGTTTCGATTGTAATTGTGGTCATGAAAAATTCTTGACTGCCATTAAAGGTTTAGGAGAAGCTGAAATTCAAGATATGATTGATAAAGATCATGGCGCAGAAGTTGAATGTCATTTCTGTAGAAATAAATATGATTTTTCAGAAGATGAGTTACATGGATTAATAGAAAATAGTAAGTAAAAGGTATAAACTAGATATAGAATATACTATTGAACAAAAAAATTGCTACATCAAATCTTCATAGTTGTATTTGCTGAAAAATCTGATAAAATATAAAGTATATCCGAGAGAAAAAGTAGGTTTTAAACTTTTTAATGAAAAGGAGCAATACTAAATGACAAATAAACCAGTAGACAATATCGTAAAAGCAATTGGCAATACACCTGTTGTTAAGTTAAACAACGTTGTGGGGGAAGATGCCGCAGACGTATATGTGAAACTTGAATATCAAAATCCAGGTGGCTCTGTAAAAGACCGTATTGCATTAGCAATGATTGAAGAAGCTGAGCAAGCAGGTAAAATTAAACCAGGCGATACAATTGTTGAACCGACAAGTGGTAACACAGGAATCGGCTTAGCTTTTGTTTGTGCAGCTAAAGGTTATAAAGCAGTATTTACGATGCCTGAAACAATGAGTCAAGAACGTCGTAACTTATTAAAAGCATACGGCGCAGAATTAGTATTAACACCTGGATCAGAAGCAATGAAAGGTGCAATCAAAAAAGCTAAAGAGTTAAAAGAAGAATTTGGTTATTACGAACCACAACAATTCGAAAACCCAGCAAATCCTCGTGTACACGAATTAACAACTGGACCAGAATTAGTTGAACAATTTGAAGGCAAAACAATTGATTCATTCTTAGCTGGTGTAGGTACTGGTGGAACACTCAGTGGTGCGGGTAAAGTATTAAAAGAAAAATACCCAGACATCAATCTTGTAGCGATTGAACCAGAAGACTCACCTATCTTAAGTGGTGGCGAACCTGGTCCCCATAAATTACAAGGTTTAGGTGCAGGATTTGTACCAGATACTTTAGATACAAACGTTTATGATGAAATTATCAAAGTAGGTAATGAAGTTGCGATGGATATGTCACGTAGAGTTGCTAAAGAAGAAGGTATCTTAGGTGGTATTTCTTCAGGTGCAGCGATTGTTGCAGCGATTGAAAAAGCAAAATCATTAGGTAAAGGTAAAACAGTTGTTACTGTATTACCAAGTAATGGTGAACGTTATCTTTCTACACCGTTATATTCATTTGATGACTAAACGATATATGTTTAACAATTACCGACCACATTTGCATGTGAGTCGGTTTTTTTGTGTATATAAAGCAATATAAGTAAGCAAAGTAAAAACAATACACTAGTATATTTGATTTCAAGTTTTGATTACTGAAAAAAATGAAAATTAACGTTATTATAGAATAGTAAATAAAATACATAAGAAAAAATCATTTATAAAGTGAAAGGAAGAAGAATAATTATGACGCATACAAAAATTATGGGCATATTAAATGTAACGCCTGACTCTTTTTCCGATGGTGGTAAATATAATACAGTTGAAAAAGCGATTAAGAGAGCAAAAGAAATGATGGAGGAAGGTGTAGATATTATAGATGTCGGTGGGATATCTACCCGTCCAGGCTTTGAAGAGATAAGCGTTGAGGAAGAGTTGGAGCGTGTTGTGCCTGTTGTAAGTGCGTTGGCTGAATTAGATGTACAACTATCTATAGATACTTATCGTAGTGAAGTGGCAGAAGCTGCAATGAAATTAGGCGCCACGATGATTAATGATCAATGGGCAGGACACTATGACGAACGTATTTTCAACGTAGTAGCGAAATACAATGGTGAAATTGTACTCATGCACAATGGTGATGGTCAAAGAACAGAACCTGTAGTGGATGAGATGTTGTTATATTTATTAAAACAAGCGAATAAAGCGGAAATGGCAGGTATACCTCAACATAAAGTATGGATTGATCCGGGTGTTGGCTTTGCAAAAACACGTGAAGAAGAAAAAGAAGTGATGTCACGTTTAGATGAACTTGTAGCGACGGGTTATCCTGTACTATTAGCAACAAGTAGAAAAAGGTTCATAAAAGAAATGATAGGCACAGAAACAACACCTACTGAACGTGATGAAGCAACGGCAGGCACTACTGCGTATGGTATAATGAAAGGCGTAAAAGCGGTAAGAGTTCATAATGTTGCATTAAATGTTCGATTAGGGCAAAGCATGGACTATTTAAAGGAGAATGACGATGAGCGACACAATATTTCTTAATGGCATGAGATTCTATAGTTATCATGGTGCGCTTCCAGCTGAAAATGATATCGGACAAATATTTATTGTTGATGTCACAATGAAAGTTGATTTGAGTATGGCTGGGCAATCTGATGATGTTACAGATACAGTCCATTATGGTGAAGTTTTTGAAGAAGTAAAAGCAATCATGGAAGGCAAGCCTGTAAATTTATTAGAGCATCTAGCTGAACGTATTGCAAAACGTATAAATTCACACTATAATCGTGTAATGGAAACGAAAGTTAGAATCACTAAAGAAAATCCACCTATACCTGGTCATTATGATGGTGTGGGCGTTGAAATAGTGAGGGAGAATCTCTAATGGAATATGCTTATTTAGGATTAGGAAGTAATGTTGGAGAAAGAGCGGCACAACTTGATGAAGCAATCCGTATATTAGATAATACAGATGGTATTCAAGTAACGCAAAAATCCCCGATATATGAAACAGAGCCAGTAGGTTATGTCGACCAACCACAATTTTTAAATCAATGTATTGAGATTTATACATCATTAACACCACAAGATTTATTAAAAGAATGTCTGCATACTGAACAACAGTTACACCGAGTAAGAGATATACGTTGGGGCCCTAGAACTTTAGATGTTGATATTTTATTATTTGGCAATCATATTATTGATGAAGAAGATCTAAGTGTACCGCACCCACGTATGCTGGAGCGTGCGTTTGTACTTATACCATTAAATGATATAGCATCTGATTGTGTAGAACCTCATTCTAATAAAAAAATTGGAAGTATAGTGACTGCAGACGATTCAGTCAAAATGTATAAAGGTTAATAGTTATAAAATGTGTGGAAAATGGGAGTCGTAGAGATATATAATAGAGTAGTTCTTGCTCCTATGGCTAGTGTAGATAAAGTTACATTTAAGCTTACAGTCAAAATGGATGTAGGCTGAATATGTACTTTATGTAAATGGTAAGACTGGAAAAGCTTTGAAATAAACAGAACAACAAATGATAGATAACGATCAAACGTTCCAAGTGAAAATAGAAGCTAAAGTAGAATAAAAAATAGAACAAGAAGCATAAAGGAGAGAAAGTAATGTCAGAAGAAATGAACGACCAAATGCAAGTTCGCCGTCAAAAATTACAAGAATTATATGATTTAGGTATCGATCCTTTTGGTCAAAAATTTGAGCGTACTTCTACAGCTGCCCCATTGCATGAAGATTGGGACACATATACAAAAGAAGAATTACATGACAAAGAAGATGAAAGCAACGTAAGTATCGCCGGTCGTCTAATGACTAAACGTGGAAAAGGTAAAGCTGGATTTGCCCATGTTCAAGATTTAACTGGTCAAATACAAATTTACGTAAGAAAAGATCAAGTTGGAGACGAACAATTCGAAGTTTGGAATTCTGCAGATCTTGGAGACATTGTAGGCATAGAAGGTGTAATGTTCAAAACGAATACAGGTGAATTGTCTGTTAAAGCTAAAGCGTTCACGTTGTTGACTAAAGCATTACGTCCATTACCTGATAAATTCCATGGTTTACAAGACATCGAACAGCGTTATCGTCAACGTTACCTTGACTTAATTACAAACCAAGATAGCACGCAAACATTTATTAACCGCAGTAAAATATTGCAAGAAATGCGTAATTACTTAAATCAAAGAGGATTTTTAGAAGTAGAAACGCCTATGATGCACCAAATTCCGGGTGGAGCTGCTGCGCGTCCTTTCGAAACACATCACAATGCTTTAGACGCAGCATTATATATGCGAATTGCAATCGAATTACATTTGAAACGTTTAATTGTAGGTGGATTAGAAAAAGTTTATGAAATTGGACGTGTTTTCAGAAACGAAGGCGTATCAACGAGACATAATCCAGAATTCACTATGATTGAATTATATGAAGCGTATGCTGACTATCACGATATCATGGATATAACTGAGAATATGATTAGACATATTTCTGAAAAAGTACTTGGTACTGCTAAAGTAAACTATGGCGAAGAGATTATAGATTTAGAGTCTGATTGGAAACGAGTTCATATGGCTGATGCTGTTAAAGAAGAAACAGGTGTAGACTTCTTCGAGGTACAAACTGACGAAGAAGCTAAATCATTAGCTAAAGAACATGGTATTGAAATAACAGATAATATGAAATATGGTCATATCTTAAATGAGTTCTTTGAACAAAAAGTTGAAGAGACATTAATTCAACCAACATTTATTTATGGGCATCCAATCGAAATCTCACCACTAGCTAAGAAAAATCCAGAGGACCCAAGATTTACGGATCGCTTTGAATTATTCATAGTAGGTAGAGAACATGGTAATGCATTCACAGAATTAAATGATCCTATTGATCAAAGAGCAAGATTTGAAGCGCAATTAGTAGAAAAAGAAGAAGGTAATGATGAAGCACATGAAATGGATGAAGATTTCATTGAAGCATTAGAGTACGGCATGCCTCCAACAGGTGGTTTAGGTATTGGTATTGATAGATTAGTTATGCTACTTACTGATTCTGCTTCTATCCGTGATGTATTGTTATTCCCTTATATGAAACAAAAATAAATTATTAAAAGCTGGGTATAAGCTAAGTAATAATTGATTTAGTCATTTAATCTAGATCATATGTTGCGATTTCACATTGGTGAGACGTAATATATGGTCTTTTTTTCTTTTTGCTTTCTATAGACAAGCTACAAATGAGAGAAAATAGAGGATAATAAGTCTAAATAAATTAATTAAATTAGTAATAAGATACAATTAAGTATTATAATGCTATTAAAATATAATAATATACTAAAAAAGGTATGGTAAAGATAGATTCTATGTGATAAGATTATTCAAGTCGAGTTAAGGAAACGAAACAAGACATGCATAAACATTTAAAATATTTCTTTTTGAGAAATGTTCGAAAAGCATTGACTTTAAAGTGAAAATGAATTAATATATAAAAGTCGTCAAAAACGACAAGCACTACATACATAACTCAAGTAAAAGTCTTGTAAACAAATCTTTAAGATAGTGTAAAATTGACTATTGCAAATGATTAACAAACAATGTATTATTAATTGAGTAAGTTAATTTGTCTGGTGGCAATAGCAAAGAGGTCACACCTGTTCCCATGCCGAACACAGTAGTTAAGCTCTTTAGCGCCGATGGTAGTCGGACTTACGTTCCGCAAGAGTAGGACGTTGCCAGGCTTTATATTAAAATTATGTGGAGAATTAGCTCAGCTGGGAGAGCATCTGCCTTACAAGCAGAGGGTCGGCGGTTCGAACCCGTCATTCTCCATCACTTCATGATAGCCGGCCTAGCTCAACTGGTAGAGCAACTGACTTGTAATCAGTAGGTTGGGGGTTCAAGTCCTCTGGCCGGCACCATTTCATGAGCCATTAGCTCAGTTGGTAGAGCATCTGACTTTTAATCAGAGGGTCAGTGGTTCGAGCCCACTATGGCTCATACAGTTTTATTTGCAGAAGTAGTTCAGCGGTAGAATACGACCTTGCCAAGGTCGGGGTCGCGGGTTCGAATCCCGTCTTCTGCTCCATTATTTTTGCCGGGGTGGCGGAACTGGCAGACGCACAGGACTTAAAATCCTGCGGTGAGAGATCACCGTACCGGTTCGATTCCGGTTCTCGGCATTATCATTTTTAATATAGCGCCCGTAGCTCAACTGGATAGAGTACTTGACTACGAATCAAGAGGTTACAGGTTCGACCCCTGTCGGGCGCACCATCTTTAAAAGTGTTAATCAATTAAATTATGTACGGGAAGTAGCTCAGCTTGGTAGAGCACTTGGTTTGGGACCAAGGGGTCGCAGGTTCGAATCCTGTCTTCCCGACTCTTTAAAATTCATATGGGGGCTTAGCTCAGATGGGAGAGCGCCTGCTTTGCACGCAGGAGGTCAGCGGTTCGATCCCGCTAGTCTCCACCATATTATTTATTGAAATGAACATTGAAAACTGAATTGCAATATGTCAACGTTAATTCCGAACGCAACATTAAATTGTTGGTTCAAACGTGTTAGAGATAACACACAAATTAGTATTTTATGAGCTAATCAAACATCATAATTCATTTATGGAGAGTTTGATCCTGGCTCAGGATGAACGCTGGCGGCGTGCCTAATACATGCAAGTCGAGCGAACGGATAAGGAGCTTGCTCCTTTGAAGTTAGCGGCGGACGGGTGAGTAACACGTGGGTAACCTACCTATAAGACTGGAATAACTTCGGGAAACCGGAGCTAATGCCGGATAACATTTGGAACCGCATGGTTCTAAAGTAAAAGATGGTTTTGCTATCACTTATAGATGGACCCGCGCCGTATTAGCTAGTTGGTAAGGTAACGGCTTACCAAGGCAACGATACGTAGCCGACCTGAGAGGGTGATCGGCCACACTGGAACTGAGACACGGTCCAGACTCCTACGGGAGGCAGCAGTAGGGAATCTTCCGCAATGGACGAAAGTCTGACGGAGCAACGCCGCGTGAGTGATGAAGGTTTTCGGATCGTAAAACTCTGTTATTAGGGAAGAACAAATGCGTAAGTAACTGTGCGCATCTTGACGGTACCTAATCAGAAAGCCACGGCTAACTACGTGCCAGCAGCCGCGGTAATACGTAGGTGGCAAGCGTTATCCGGAATTATTGGGCGTAAAGCGCGCGTAGGCGGTTTCTTAAGTCTGATGTGAAAGCCCACGGCTCAACCGTGGAGGGTCATTGGAAACTGGGAAACTTGAGTACAGAAGAGGAAAGTGGAATTCCATGTGTAGCGGTGAAATGCGCAGAGATATGGAGGAACACCAGTGGCGAAGGCGACTTTCTGGTCTGTAACTGACGCTGATGTGCGAAAGCGTGGGGATCAAACAGGATTAGATACCCTGGTAGTCCACGCCGTAAACGATGAGTGCTAAGTGTTAGGGGGTTTCCGCCCCTTAGTGCTGCAGCTAACGCATTAAGCACTCCGCCTGGGGAGTACGACCGCAAGGTTGAAACTCAAAGGAATTGACGGGGACCCGCACAAGCGGTGGAGCATGTGGTTTAATTCGAAGCAACGCGAAGAACCTTACCAAATCTTGACATCCTTTGAAAACTCTAGAGATAGAGCCTTCCCCTTCGGGGGACAAAGTGACAGGTGGTGCATGGTTGTCGTCAGCTCGTGTCGTGAGATGTTGGGTTAAGTCCCGCAACGAGCGCAACCCTTAAACTTAGTTGCCAGCATTTAGTTGGGCACTCTAGGTTGACTGCCGGTGACAAACCGGAGGAAGGTGGGGATGACGTCAAATCATCATGCCCCTTATGATTTGGGCTACACACGTGCTACAATGGACAATACAAAGGGCAGCTAAACCGCGAGGTCATGCAAATCCCATAAAGTTGTTCTCAGTTCGGATTGTAGTCTGCAACTCGACTACATGAAGCTGGAATCGCTAGTAATCGTAGATCAGCATGCTACGGTGAATACGTTCCCGGGTCTTGTACACACCGCCCGTCACACCACGAGAGTTTGTAACACCCGAAGCCGGTGGAGTAACCATTTATGGAGCTAGCCGTCGAAGGTGGGACAAATGATTGGGGTGAAGTCGTAACAAGGTAGCCGTATCGGAAGGTGCGGCTGGATCACCTCCTTTCTAAGGATATATTCGGAACATCTTCCTTGAGAAGATGAAGAGGAATGACATTGACATATTGCATTCGGTTTTGAATGCTCATTACGAGTATTCATTGCGTTATTTTGTACATTGAAAACTAGATATGTAAGTAAAATTTATGATTTTACCAAGCAAAACCGAGTGAATTAGAGTTTTAAAAAGCTTGAATTCAAAAAAATAGAAATAATCGCTAGTGTTCGAAAGAACACTCACAGATTAATAACATTTTAGGTTTTCAACCGATTTTTTCGTGTTGAAGGTCGAAAAGATTAAGTTATTAAGGGCGCACGGTGGATGCCTTGGCACTAGAAGCCTACGAAGGACGTTACTAACGACGATATGCTTTGGGGAGCTGTAAGTAAGCTTTGATCCAGAGATTTCCGAATGGGGAAACCCAACACGAGTTATGTCGTGTTATCGATATGTGAATACATAGCATATCTGAAGGCAGACGCGGGGAACTGAAACATCTTAGTACCCGCAGGAAGAGAAAGAAAAATCGATTCCCTGAGTAGCGGCGAGCGAAACGGGAAGAGCCCAAACCAACGAGCTTGCTTGTTGGGGTTGTAGGACACTCTATACGGAGTTACAAAAGAACAAATTAGACGAATCATCTGGAAAGATGAATCAAAGAAGGTAATAATCCTGTAGTCGAAAGTTTGTTCACTCTTGAGTGGATCCTGAGTACGACGGAACACGAGAAATTCCGTCGGAATCCGGGAGGACCATCTCCCAAGGCTAAATACTCTCTAGTGACCGATAGTGAACCAGTACCGTGAGGGAAAGGTGAAAAGTACCCCGGAAGGGGAGTGAAATAGAACTTGAAACCGTGTGCTTACAAGTAGTCAGAGCCCGTTAATGGGTGATGGCGTGCCTTTTGTAGAATGAACCGGCGAGTTACGATTTGATGCAAGGTTAAGCAGTTAATGTGGAGCCGTAGCGAAAGCGAGTCTGAATAGGGCGTTGAGTATTTGGTCGTAGACCCGAAACCAGGTGATCTACCCATGACCAGGCTGAAGTTCAGGTAACACTGAATGGAGGGCCGAACCGACTTACGTTGAAAAGTGAGCGGATGAGTTGTGGGTAGCGGAGAAATTCCAATCGAACCTGGAGATAGCTGGTTCTCTCCGAAATAGCTTTAGGGCTAGCCTTAAGTAATGATTATTGGAGGTAGAGCACTGTTTGGACGAGGGGCCCTTATCGGGTTACCGAATTCAGACAAACTCCGAATGCCAATCAATTTTATCTTAGGAGTTAGAACGCGGGTGATAAGGTCCGTGTTCGAAAGGGAAACAGCCCAGACCACCAGCTAAGGTCCCAAAATATATGTTAAGTGGAAAAGGATGTGGCGTTGCCCAGACAACTAGTATGTTGGCTTAGAAGCAGCCATCATTTAAAGAGTGCGTAATAGCTCACTAGTCGAGTGACACTGCGCCGAAAATGTACCGGGGCTAAACATATTACCGAAGCTGTGGATTGTCCGTAAGGACAGTGGTAGGAGAGCGTTCTAAGGGCGTTGAAGCATGATCGCAAGGACATGTGGAGCGCTTAGAAGTGAGAATGCCGGTGTGAGTAGCGAAAGACGGGTGAGAATCCCGTCCACCGATTGACTAAGGTTTCCAGAGGAAGGCTCGTCCGCTCTGGGTTAGTCGGGTCCTAAGCTGAGGCCGATAGGCGTAGGCGATGGATAACAGGTTGATATTCCTGTACCACCAAATTTCGTTTTAAGCGATGGGGGGACGCAGTAGGATAGGCGAAGCGTACTATTGGATTGTACGTCCAAGCAATGAGACTGAGTGTTAGGCAAATCCGGCACTCTTAAGGTCAAGTTGTGATGGGGAGAGGAAATTGTTTCCTCGAGTCGTTGATTTCACACTGCCAAGAAAAGCCTCTAGCTAGAATTTTGGTGCCCGTACCGCAAACCGACACAGGTAGTCAAGATGAGAATTCTAAGGTGAGCGAGCGAACTCTCGTTAAGGAACTCGGCAAAATGACCCCGTAACTTCGGGAGAAGGGGTGCTCTTTAGGGTTAACGCCCAGGAGAGCCGCAGTGAATAGGCCCAAGCGACTGTTTATCAAAAACACAGGTCTCTGCTAAACCGTAAGGTGATGTATAGGGGCTGACGCCTGCCCGGTGCTGGAAGGTTAAGAGGAGTGGTTAGCTTCGGCGAAGCTACGAATCGAAGCCCCAGTAAACGGCGGCCGTAACTATAACGGTCCTAAGGTAGCGAAATTCCTTGTCGGGTAAGTTCCGACCCGCACGAAAGGCGTAACGATTTGGGCACTGTCTCAACGAGAGACTCGGTGAAATCATAGTACCTGTGAAGATGCAGGTTACCCGCGACAGGACGGAAAGACCCCGTGGAGCTTTACTGTAGTCTGATATTGAAATTCGGTACAACTTGTACAGGATAGGTAGGAGCCTTTGAAACGTGAGCGCCAGCTTACGTCGAGGCGTTGGTGGGATACTACCCTTGCTGTGTTGGATTTCTAACCCGCACCATTTATCATGGTGGGAGACAGTGTCAGATGGACAGTTTGACTGGGGCGGTCGCCTCCTAAAGAGTAACGGAGGCGCTCAAAGGTTTCCTCAGAATGGTTGGAAATCATTCATAGAGTGTAAAGGCATAAGGAAGCTTGACTGCGAGACTTACAAGTCGAGCAGGGTCGAAAGACGGACTTAGTGATCCGGTGGTTCCGCATGGAAGGGCCATCGCTCAACGGATAAAAGCTACCCCGGGGATAACAGGCTTATCTCCCCCAAGAGTTCACATCGACGGGGAGGTTTGGCACCTCGATGTCGGCTCATCGCATCCTGGGGCTGTAGTCGGTCCCAAGGGTTGGGCTGTTCGCCCATTAAAGCGGTACGCGAGCTGGGTTCAGAACGTCGTGAGACAGTTCGGTCCCTATCCGTCGTGGGCGCAGGAAATTTGAGAGGAGCTGTCCTTAGTACGAGAGGACCGGGATGGACATACCTCTGGTGTACCAGTTGTCGTGCCAACGGCATCGCTGGGTAGCTATGTATGGACGGGATAAGTGCTGAAAGCATCTAAGCATGAAGCCCCCCTCAAGATGAGATTTCCCAACTTCGGTTATAAGATCCCTCAAAGATGATGAGGTTAATAGGTTCGAGGTGGAAGCATAGCGATATGTGGAGCTGACGAATACTAATCGATCGAAGACTTAATCAAATTTAAAAAGTGTTTTGTTTGGCATTATCAAATTTTACTTACTATCTAGTTTTGAATGTATAATTTTTTATACAGTTCATTGTCTGGTGACAATGGCAAGGAGGTCACACCTGTTCCCATGCCGAACACAGTAGTTAAGCTCCTTAGCGCCGATGGTAGTCGGACTTACGTTCCGCAAGAG
This sequence comes from Staphylococcus caseorum, assembly GCF_049943195.1. NCBI lineage: Bacteria > Bacillati > Bacillota > Bacilli > Caryophanales > Staphylococcaceae > Staphylococcus > Staphylococcus caseorum. The sequence continues at coordinate 1,955,099 of NZ_JBNFUA010000001.1, read as the reverse complement.
TAGGACGTTGCCAGGCAATTCCATTTTGACCTTTGGGTCGTTTTTTTATGGAAGTATTAAAGAAAACAAAAATTAATTTTAAAAATTTCTTGACTTTCTGAGTCATAACCTGTAGAATTAATTCTTGTGATTAAGAAATGAACATTGAAAACTGAATTGCAATATGTCAACGTTAATTCCGAACGCAACATTAAATTGTTGGTTCAAACGTGTTAGAGATAACACACAAATTAGTATTTTATGAGCTAATCAAACATCATAATTCATTTATGGAGAGTTTGATCCTGGCTCAGGATGAACGCTGGCGGCGTGCCTAATACATGCAAGTCGAGCGAACGGATAAGGAGCTTGCTCCTTTGAAGTTAGCGGCGGACGGGTGAGTAACACGTGGGTAACCTACCTATAAGACTGGAATAACTTCGGGAAACCGGAGCTAATGCCGGATAACATTTGGAACCGCATGGTTCTAAAGTAAAAGATGGTTTTGCTATCACTTATAGATGGACCCGCGCCGTATTAGCTAGTTGGTAAGGTAACGGCTTACCAAGGCAACGATACGTAGCCGACCTGAGAGGGTGATCGGCCACACTGGAACTGAGACACGGTCCAGACTCCTACGGGAGGCAGCAGTAGGGAATCTTCCGCAATGGACGAAAGTCTGACGGAGCAACGCCGCGTGAGTGATGAAGGTTTTCGGATCGTAAAACTCTGTTATTAGGGAAGAACAAATGCGTAAGTAACTGTGCGCATCTTGACGGTACCTAATCAGAAAGCCACGGCTAACTACGTGCCAGCAGCCGCGGTAATACGTAGGTGGCAAGCGTTATCCGGAATTATTGGGCGTAAAGCGCGCGTAGGCGGTTTCTTAAGTCTGATGTGAAAGCCCACGGCTCAACCGTGGAGGGTCATTGGAAACTGGGAAACTTGAGTACAGAAGAGGAAAGTGGAATTCCATGTGTAGCGGTGAAATGCGCAGAGATATGGAGGAACACCAGTGGCGAAGGCGACTTTCTGGTCTGTAACTGACGCTGATGTGCGAAAGCGTGGGGATCAAACAGGATTAGATACCCTGGTAGTCCACGCCGTAAACGATGAGTGCTAAGTGTTAGGGGGTTTCCGCCCCTTAGTGCTGCAGCTAACGCATTAAGCACTCCGCCTGGGGAGTACGACCGCAAGGTTGAAACTCAAAGGAATTGACGGGGACCCGCACAAGCGGTGGAGCATGTGGTTTAATTCGAAGCAACGCGAAGAACCTTACCAAATCTTGACATCCTTTGAAAACTCTAGAGATAGAGCCTTCCCCTTCGGGGGACAAAGTGACAGGTGGTGCATGGTTGTCGTCAGCTCGTGTCGTGAGATGTTGGGTTAAGTCCCGCAACGAGCGCAACCCTTAAACTTAGTTGCCAGCATTTAGTTGGGCACTCTAGGTTGACTGCCGGTGACAAACCGGAGGAAGGTGGGGATGACGTCAAATCATCATGCCCCTTATGATTTGGGCTACACACGTGCTACAATGGACAATACAAAGGGCAGCTAAACCGCGAGGTCATGCAAATCCCATAAAGTTGTTCTCAGTTCGGATTGTAGTCTGCAACTCGACTACATGAAGCTGGAATCGCTAGTAATCGTAGATCAGCATGCTACGGTGAATACGTTCCCGGGTCTTGTACACACCGCCCGTCACACCACGAGAGTTTGTAACACCCGAAGCCGGTGGAGTAACCATTTATGGAGCTAGCCGTCGAAGGTGGGACAAATGATTGGGGTGAAGTCGTAACAAGGTAGCCGTATCGGAAGGTGCGGCTGGATCACCTCCTTTCTAAGGATATATTCGGAACATCTTCCTTGAGAAGATGAAGAGGAATGACATTGACATATTGTATTCAGTTTTGAATGCTCATTAGAGTATTCTATAAATGAATGGGCCTATAGCTCAGCTGGTTAGAGCGCACGCCTGATAAGCGTGAGGTCGGTGGTTCGAGTCCACTTAGGCCCACCATTTTTTTATTTTGTACATTGAAAACTAGATATGTAAGTAAAATTTATGATTTTACCAAGCAAAACCGAGTGAATTAGAGTTTTAAAAAGCTTGAATTCAAAAAAATAGAAATAATCGCTAGTGTTCGAAAGAACACTCACAGATTAATAACATTTTAGGTTTTCAACCGATTTTTTCGTGTTGAAGGTCGAAAAGATTAAGTTATTAAGGGCGCACGGTGGATGCCTTGGCACTAGAAGCCTACGAAGGACGTTACTAACGACGATATGCTTTGGGGAGCTGTAAGTAAGCTTTGATCCAGAGATTTCCGAATGGGGAAACCCAACACGAGTTATGTCGTGTTATCGATATGTGAATACATAGCATATCTGAAGGCAGACGCGGGGAACTGAAACATCTTAGTACCCGCAGGAAGAGAAAGAAAAATCGATTCCCTGAGTAGCGGCGAGCGAAACGGGAAGAGCCCAAACCAACGAGCTTGCTTGTTGGGGTTGTAGGACACTCTATACGGAGTTACAAAAGAACAAATTAGACGAATCATCTGGAAAGATGAATCAAAGAAGGTAATAATCCTGTAGTCGAAAGTTTGTTCACTCTTGAGTGGATCCTGAGTACGACGGAACACGAGAAATTCCGTCGGAATCCGGGAGGACCATCTCCCAAGGCTAAATACTCTCTAGTGACCGATAGTGAACCAGTACCGTGAGGGAAAGGTGAAAAGTACCCCGGAAGGGGAGTGAAATAGAACTTGAAACCGTGTGCTTACAAGTAGTCAGAGCCCGTTAATGGGTGATGGCGTGCCTTTTGTAGAATGAACCGGCGAGTTACGATTTGATGCAAGGTTAAGCAGTTAATGTGGAGCCGTAGCGAAAGCGAGTCTGAATAGGGCGTTGAGTATTTGGTCGTAGACCCGAAACCAGGTGATCTACCCATGACCAGGCTGAAGTTCAGGTAACACTGAATGGAGGGCCGAACCGACTTACGTTGAAAAGTGAGCGGATGAGTTGTGGGTAGCGGAGAAATTCCAATCGAACCTGGAGATAGCTGGTTCTCTCCGAAATAGCTTTAGGGCTAGCCTTAAGTAATGATTATTGGAGGTAGAGCACTGTTTGGACGAGGGGCCCTTATCGGGTTACCGAATTCAGACAAACTCCGAATGCCAATCAATTTTATCTTAGGAGTTAGAACGCGGGTGATAAGGTCCGTGTTCGAAAGGGAAACAGCCCAGACCACCAGCTAAGGTCCCAAAATATATGTTAAGTGGAAAAGGATGTGGCGTTGCCCAGACAACTAGTATGTTGGCTTAGAAGCAGCCATCATTTAAAGAGTGCGTAATAGCTCACTAGTCGAGTGACACTGCGCCGAAAATGTACCGGGGCTAAACATATTACCGAAGCTGTGGATTGTCCGTAAGGACAGTGGTAGGAGAGCGTTCTAAGGGCGTTGAAGCATGATCGCAAGGACATGTGGAGCGCTTAGAAGTGAGAATGCCGGTGTGAGTAGCGAAAGACGGGTGAGAATCCCGTCCACCGATTGACTAAGGTTTCCAGAGGAAGGCTCGTCCGCTCTGGGTTAGTCGGGTCCTAAGCTGAGGCCGATAGGCGTAGGCGATGGATAACAGGTTGATATTCCTGTACCACCAAATTTCGTTTTAAGCGATGGGGGGACGCAGTAGGATAGGCGAAGCGTACTATTGGATTGTACGTCCAAGCAATGAGACTGAGTGTTAGGCAAATCCGGCACTCTTAAGGTCAAGTTGTGATGGGGAGAGGAAATTGTTTCCTCGAGTCGTTGATTTCACACTGCCAAGAAAAGCCTCTAGCTAGAATTTTGGTGCCCGTACCGCAAACCGACACAGGTAGTCAAGATGAGAATTCTAAGGTGAGCGAGCGAACTCTCGTTAAGGAACTCGGCAAAATGACCCCGTAACTTCGGGAGAAGGGGTGCTCTTTAGGGTTAACGCCCAGGAGAGCCGCAGTGAATAGGCCCAAGCGACTGTTTATCAAAAACACAGGTCTCTGCTAAACCGTAAGGTGATGTATAGGGGCTGACGCCTGCCCGGTGCTGGAAGGTTAAGAGGAGTGGTTAGCTTCGGCGAAGCTACGAATCGAAGCCCCAGTAAACGGCGGCCGTAACTATAACGGTCCTAAGGTAGCGAAATTCCTTGTCGGGTAAGTTCCGACCCGCACGAAAGGCGTAACGATTTGGGCACTGTCTCAACGAGAGACTCGGTGAAATCATAGTACCTGTGAAGATGCAGGTTACCCGCGACAGGACGGAAAGACCCCGTGGAGCTTTACTGTAGTCTGATATTGAAATTCGGTACAACTTGTACAGGATAGGTAGGAGCCTTTGAAACGTGAGCGCCAGCTTACGTCGAGGCGTTGGTGGGATACTACCCTTGCTGTGTTGGATTTCTAACCCGCACCATTTATCATGGTGGGAGACAGTGTCAGATGGACAGTTTGACTGGGGCGGTCGCCTCCTAAAGAGTAACGGAGGCGCTCAAAGGTTTCCTCAGAATGGTTGGAAATCATTCATAGAGTGTAAAGGCATAAGGAAGCTTGACTGCGAGACTTACAAGTCGAGCAGGGTCGAAAGACGGACTTAGTGATCCGGTGGTTCCGCATGGAAGGGCCATCGCTCAACGGATAAAAGCTACCCCGGGGATAACAGGCTTATCTCCCCCAAGAGTTCACATCGACGGGGAGGTTTGGCACCTCGATGTCGGCTCATCGCATCCTGGGGCTGTAGTCGGTCCCAAGGGTTGGGCTGTTCGCCCATTAAAGCGGTACGCGAGCTGGGTTCAGAACGTCGTGAGACAGTTCGGTCCCTATCCGTCGTGGGCGCAGGAAATTTGAGAGGAGCTGTCCTTAGTACGAGAGGACCGGGATGGACATACCTCTGGTGTACCAGTTGTCGTGCCAACGGCATCGCTGGGTAGCTATGTATGGACGGGATAAGTGCTGAAAGCATCTAAGCATGAAGCCCCCCTCAAGATGAGATTTCCCAACTTCGGTTATAAGATCCCTCAAAGATGATGAGGTTAATAGGTTCGAGGTGGAAGCATAGCGATATGTGGAGCTGACGAATACTAATCGATCGAAGACTTAATCAAATTTAAAAGTGTTTTGTTTGGCATTATCAAATTTTACTTACTATCTAGTTTTGAATGTATAATTTTTTATACAGTTCATTGTCTGGTGACAATGGCAAGGAGGTCACACCTGTTCCCATGCCGAACACAGTAGTTAAGCTCCTTAGCGCCGATGGTAGTCGGACTTACGTTCCGCAAGAGTAGGACGTTGCCAGGCAGCATTATAGGATGCGATGAGCCCGAGACCGAGAGGTCTCTTTTTTTTATGCGCAAAAAAAGTGAGAATGTTCCAATAGAGATGGTTATAATTTAAGGATTACAAGAGCTGGTGCTCTTGTATAAGAACTACTAATTTCGCAAGCGAAAAAGTGGTTCTTTATAAATTAAAAGTGACACTTTACATGCATAAGCACTACTAATCTTGCAGGCAAGAAAGTAATGCTTTTTAGAGATTAGTTATTATTCACATTGTCAATGAACGAATTAGTGCATTGGTGTGGTCCTCTAGTTGTGAAAAAGGTATACCCCCAAAACCTAAAATGAATTTTACAGATTGTTGTGACTTATCATATTTACTAAAAGGAATGATTTTTAAATTATTTTCTTCAGCATTTTTTAAACATTGTTTCATAGTTAAACCATTTTTTACAGTTAGTGTAAAGTGCATACCTGCTAACGCACCATCAATTTCTAATTGTTCTTGATAGGGTTTGAGTGCATCTAATATAAACTTAAGTTTCTCTCTATAAACGTTTCTCATTTTATTTAAATGCCTCTCAAAACTACCTGATTGCATAAAACTTGCCACCATTTTTTGTATATGTGCGGGTACTGTATTACCTTCTTTATTTTCTAGTGAGTTATATAATTCCAATAGTTTTTTAGGTAATACTAGGTAAGCAACTCTGCAACTTGGGAATAAAGATTTTGAGAATGTACTAATATATATGACTTTATCTTTAGTATCTAAACTTTGTAATGCAGGAATAGGCTTTCCAAAGTAACGGAATTCCGAATCATAATCATCTTCAATAATGTATCTATTTTCAAATTGCTGTGCCCAGTGAATAAGTTGGGTACGCTTTTTTAAATTCATCACATATCCAGTAGGAAATTGATGAGAAGGTGTAACATAAGCGATATTATTATGAGATTCATTGAAATGCTCTAGCTCAATTCCTGTATTATTCACAGGCACTTGGAGATAAGTAATTTGTTTTTTGTCTAAAACTTGTTTGATTGGTGGATAGCTAGGGTTTTCAATTAAAAAGCGTCCTTTATTCAAAATGTCAGTTAATAAATTAATAAGTTGTTCTGTAGAAGAACCAATAATAATTTGTTCAGGATGACATGCGACACCTCTACTATTAAATAAGTAATGTGCTATTTCTTGGCGCAGTGTCCATTCTCCTTTGGGATTTGTATGTTGCAACAAGTTCAATTGACCATCTTCAAAAGTATCGCGCGCATATTTTCTAAATTGCTGCATAGGAAAATATTCTGCATCTATTTCTGATAAATTGAAGGCAAATTCATATGTTTGTTGAGTCTGATTGTTATTATTTTGTTCGTAATTTGTGTTTGATGTGTGTAAATCTCTAGTAATAATTGGTAAGGTTTCTACATCAGATACAAAATAACCTGATCGTGGTTTGGCGTATATGTACCCCTCATCCGATAGAATTTGATAAGCGTGTTCGATTGTTGTATTACTTACAGATAAATGTTGTCCTAACGCTCGTTTAGAAGGAAATTTATCACCTGATTTATATTGGCCTTCTATGATTTGTTTTTTTAGATTCTCGTACAGATTGATGTATAAATGCTCTTTCGTCATTTCAACTGACCTCCTAAATTAATCTAGAATTGTCCCTTTTTAAATACCAGTTTATCTTTTAAAATGAATTTAATCAACTAAGCAAAGGGGTTAAATAAATATGTCTAAAGTAATTGGATCTGAAAGAGTTAAAAGAGGAATGGCGGAAATGCAAAAAGGTGGCGTCATTATGGACGTTGTAAACGCAGAACAAGCTAAGATAGCTGAGGATGCCGGTGCTGTTGCAGTAATGGCATTAGAGCGCGTACCTTCTGATATTAGAGCAGCAGGTGGCGTTGCACGAATGGCTAACCCTAAAATTGTAGAAGAGGTTATGAATGCTGTCTCTATACCAGTTATGGCAAAAGGCCGCATTGGTCATATAACTGAAGCTCGTGTATTAGAATCTATGGGTGTTGACTATATCGATGAATCTGAAGTATTAACACCAGCTGATGAAGAGTTTCATCTACGTAAAGATACATTTACTGTACCATTTGTATGTGGTTGCCGTAATTTAGGTGAAGCTGCACGTCGTATTGGTGAAGGCGCTGCAATGTTACGTACTAAAGGTGAGCCAGGTACTGGAAATATCGTAGAAGCAGTAAGACATATGCGCCAGGTCAATTCAGAAGTGAGTCGTTTAACAGTTATGCATGACGATGAGATTATGACTGAGGCTAAAAATATTGGTGCACCATACGAGATTTTAAAATCTATTAAAGAAAATGGTAAATTACCAGTAGTTAATTTTGCAGCTGGTGGGGTAGCAACGCCTCAAGATGCTGCTTTAATGATGGAATTAGGTGCAGACGGCGTGTTTGTTGGATCGGGTATTTTTAAATCAGAAGATCCAGAAAAATTTGCTAAAGCAATTGTACAAGCAACTACACATTACCAAGACTATGAACTAATTGGACGTCTAGCTAAAGAATTAGGCACAGCAATGAAAGGTTTAGATATCAATGAGTTGTCATTAGAAGATCGTATGCAAGAGCGTGGATGGTAATATGAAAATTGGTGTTTTAGCCTTACAAGGCGCAGTGAGAGAACATATACGTCATATTGCACTAAGTGGTCACGAAGGCGTAGCAGTTAAGCGTGTCGAACAGTTGGATGACATCGATGGATTGATTATACCAGGCGGAGAATCTACTACGCTACGTCGCTTAATGAATCTTTATGGATTCAAAAATGCTTTGCAACAATCCACATTACCTATGTTTGGTACTTGTGCTGGCTTAATTATCTTAGCAACGAACATTGTTGGGGAAGCAGGTTATTTAGATAAACTGAATATCACTGTTCAAAGAAATTCTTTTGGCCGACAAGTTGATAGCTTTGAAAGTGAGTTAGATGTGAAAGGAATTGCCAAAGATATTGAAGGCGTATTTATTAGAGCACCTCATATAGAAAGTGTGCATGGAGAAGCGAGTGTGCTTAGCACAGTTGGTGATAAAATTGTAGCTGTTCAACAAGGATGTTATTTAGGCGTTTCATTTCATCCTGAATTAACAGATGACTACAGAGTCACACAATATTTCATTGAATCAATAGTTAAACCGACCGTAACTGAAAAAGTATAAAAAAGAGCGATAAGGTATTGATACCTTGTCGCTCTTTTAAATATTAATTTTTAAATAAAGAATCCTGCAATGGCTGCAGAAATAAATGAAACTAATGTAGCACCGAATAATAATTTTAGACCAAATCGTGCTACTACATCGCCTTTTTCGTTGTTAAGCGATTTGATCGCGCCAGAGATAATACCGATAGAGCTAAAGTTTGCGAATGATACTACGAATACTGAGATAACGCCTTTCGCATGTTCACTCATATCTTTAACTTTACTTAGACTTTCCATTGCAACAAATTCATTTGATAATAATTTCGTCGCCATAATAGAACCAGCTTGTACAGCTTCATGCCATGGCACACCCACTAAGAATGCGAATGGTGCAAATACGAAACCGATTAGTGTTTGGAAGTCCCAAGTAATGCTACCACCTGAAATACCAGTGAAAATCGCACTAACTACGCCATTTAGTAAAGCGATAATAGCGATATAACCAATTAACATTGCCCCAACAATGATTGCTACTTTAAACCCATCTAAAATGTATTCCCCTAACATTTCGAAGAAAGATTGTTTGCCTGTTTCACTTTCTTCAACTATTAATTTATCTTCTTTTGGATCAACTTTGTAAGGGTTGATGATAGAAGCAATAATGAAACCGCCGAAGAGATTTAAGACAACTGCCGTAACAACAAAGCGTGGTTCAATTAATGTGAAGTAAGCTCCAATAATTGATGCGGAAACGGTAGACATTGCTGAAGCAGTTAATGTATAAAGACGTTGTTTTGGAATGTGAGCAAGTTCTTTTTTTAATGAAATAAAAACTTCTGATTGTCCCAAAATAGCTGCTGCAACAGCGTTATATGATTCTAAACGACCCATACCATTAATTTTAGATATTACTAAACCTAAGACATTAATAATTACAGGTAAAATACGTGTATATTGTAAGATACCAATTAATGCTGATATGAAAACAATTGGTAATAATACGTTAAAGAAGAAAGGCGGATTTTCTGGATCTATGTATTGAATGCCACCAAATACAAAGTTCACACCTTCTGCTGCTTGTGCTAATAAGTAATTAAAGCCTACTGAAATGCCACCAATGACTGTAATCCCAAATTTTGTTTTTAACAAAATAAATGCCATGACAAGTTGTATTACAAGTAGTAAGCCAACATATTGCCAACGAATATTTTTTCTGTCGGAACTGAAAAGAAAGGCTAACCCAATAAATACTACAATCCCAATTAAACCGATAATAATATGCATATTTTTCATCCCTTTTATTTTTTTCTTAATATCTATAATACAATAAAACTGGTAGCACTTACATCCATAAACTAATATTTTTTAATCATATTGGTTGAAAAAGGTCAAAGTTGGTCATATAATATAGTCAAAGAAGGTCAAAAGAGGTGATAATCATGCACAATATGTCTGACATCATAGAACAGTACATTAAGAAATTATTTGAAGACACCAATAAAGACGTTGTAGAACTTCAACGTGCAAATATTGCACAGCGCTTTGACTGCGTGCCTTCTCAACTGAATTATGTAATTAAAACACGTTTTACAAATGAACATGGTTATGAGATTGAAAGTAAAAGAGGTGGTGGTGGGTACATCCGAATCACCAAAATTGAAAATAAAGACGAAACAGGTTACATTAATCACTTACTTCAATTAATAGGACCATCTATTTCTCAGCAACAAGCGTATTACATCATAGATGGTTTATTAGATAAAAAATATATCAATGAACGTGAAGCAAAAATGATTTATGCTGTTATTGATAGAGAAACACTGAAAATGGATGTATTATCGAGAGATATTATACGGGCTAATATTATCAAACGTTTATTACCTGTAATAAATTATTACTAAAGCGAGGTGTTTAGTCGTGCTATGCGAAAATTGTCATTTAAACGAAGCAGAAGTTAAATTAGCAGTAAAAGGACAAGATGGTGTAAATGAAAAATGGGTTTGTTCGACATGTGCTCAGGGTGGCAATCCTTGGACACAAAACCAACAGTTACAATCCCAAGATGATATTGAAGGTGCATTTGTTGTAAAACAAATTTTACAGCACTTAGCAGCTAAACATGGTATTGATTTTGATGAAATTGCTTTTAAAGAAGAAAAAAGATGTCCTACTTGTCATATGACGTTAAAAGATATTGCACATGTTGGTAAATTTGGTTGTGCAAACTGCTATGCAACTTTTAAAGATGACATTGTCGACATTGTGCGTCGTGTGCAAGGTGGTCAAATTGAACACACAGGAAAAACACCTCGATCTTCGCATAGAAAATTAGCGCTTAAAAAACAAATTGAAGAAAAAAATTCATATTTAAATCAGCTTATTGAAGATCAGAATTTTGAAGAAGCTGCAATTGTTCGTGACGAAATTAAAGCACTGAAAGACGATGGCGAGGTGAAACATGATGAGTGATAATGATATTAGTGCATACATGAGTGAATGGATGCGCGATAAAGAAGAAAGTCCTGTCGTGATGTCTTCAAGAATCCGATTGGCTAGAAACTTAGAAAATCATGTCCATCCATTAATGTTTCCGTCAGAGCAGGATGGTTACAGGGTGATTAATGAGGTACAGGATGCGCTTCCCGACTTGTTTATGCAGCGCTTAGATACTATGGATCAGCAAAGCAAATATAAACTCGTTGCGAAACATCTCATAAGTCCTGAATTAATCAGACAACCTGCCTCAGCAGTGTTATTAAATGAGGATGAATCATTGAGTATCATGGTGAATGAAGAGGATCATATTCGAATTCAAGCTATGGGAAATGATTTATCACTGCAAACATTGTACGAGAATGCTTCTACTATAGATGATACACTTGATAGTGAGTTGGATGTAAGTTTTGATGAAACCTTAGGTTATTTAACAACTTGTCCGACAAATATTGGTACTGGCATGCGTGCGAGCGTGATGCTACATTTACCAGGTTTAACAATTATGAAGCGTATGAATCGCGTCGCTCAAACGATTAACAGATTTGGTTTTACGATAAGAGGAATATTTGGTGAAAGTTCGCAAGTTTATGGTCATATTTATCAAATTTCAAATCAACTGACTTTGGGAAAAACGGAAGAAGAAATCATTGAAAGTTTAACTGAAGTTGTACAACAAATCATTAATGAAGAAATGCAAATTCGCGAACGTATGAACCGTCACAATCACATTGAAACATTGGACCGAGTATATCGTTCGTTAGGAATATTAAAATATAGTAGACTGATATCTATGGAGGAAGCATCACTGAGATTAAGTGAAGTGAAACTCGGTATTGATTTAGGCTATATTGAACTAGAAAACTTCAAATTTAATGAGTTAATGGTAGCAATACAATCGCCATTCTTATTAGATGATGAAGATGACAGAGTAGTAAATGAAAAAAGAGCAGATATATTAAGAGAACATATAAATTAGGAGGTCATGCTATGCTATTTGGTAGACTGACAGAACGTGCACAGCGTGTATTAGCACATGCTCAAGAAGAAGCAATTCGCTTAAATCATTCAAATATTGGAACAGAACATTTACTTTTAGGTTTGATGAAAGAACCTGAAGGTATTGCAGCTAAAGTATTAGAATCATTTGAAATTACTGAAGAAAAAGTAGTAGAAGAAGTAGAAAAATTAATCGGCCATGGTCAAGAACAGATGGGCGCTTTACACTATACACCTCGTGCGAAAAAAGTCATTGAATTATCAATGGATGAAGCGAGAAAATTACACCATAATTTTGTGGGAACAGAACACATTTTACTTGGTTTAATTAGAGAAAATGAAGGTGTAGCAGCACGTGTGTTTGCAAACTTAGACTTAAATATAACTAAAGCACGTGCACAAGTTGTTAAAGCGTTAGGTAGTCCAGAGTTAAGTAATAAAAATGCACAAGCTAATAAATCTAATAACACACCAACTTTAGATAGCCTTGCACGTGACTTAACAGTTATTGCAAAAGATGGCACACTAGACCCAGTTATTGGTAGAGACAAAGAAATTACAAGAGTCATTGAAGTTTTAAGTCGTCGTACTAAAAATAACCCAGTACTTATTGGTGAACCAGGTGTTGGTAAAACTGCAATTGCAGAAGGCTTAGCTCAAGCGATTATTAAAAATGAAGTACCTGAAACGCTTAAAAATAAACGCGTAATGTCACTTGATATGGGAACAGTTGTAGCTGGTACGAAATATCGAGGCGAATTTGAAGAGCGTTTGAAAAAAGTAATGGAAGAAATTCATCAAGCAGGTGACGTTATACTATTCATCGATGAATTACACACATTAGTAGGCGCAGGCGGTGCTGAAGGTGCTATTGACGCATCAAACATCTTGAAACCTGCACTTGCACGAGGAGAACTACAATGTATCGGTGCAACGACATTAGATGAATATCGTAAAAACATTGAAAAAGATGCAGCACTTGAACGTCGTTTCCAACCAGTTCAAGTTGACGAACCAACAGTTGAAGATACGATTGAAATCTTAAAAGGATTACGTGATCGTTATGAAGCGCATCACCGTATTAATATTTCAGATGAAGCGGTAATCTCAGCTGCTACTTTAAGTCACCGTTATATTTCAGATCGTTTCTTACCTGATAAAGCAATCGACTTAATTGATGAAGCAAGTTCTAAAGTTAGACTTAGAAGTCATACAACACCACCGAACTTGAAAGAATTAGAACAAGAAATTGAGCAAGTTAAAAATGAAAAAGATGCTGCGGTACATTCACAAGAATTCGAAAATGCAGCAAATCTTCGTGATAAACAAACGAAATTAGAAAAACAATACGAAGAAGCTAATAATAATTGGAAGAACGCGCAAAATGGCGACAATACTGCTTTATCAGAAGAAGATATCGGAGAAGTTATCGCTGGCTGGACTGGAATTCCATTAACGAAAATTAATGAAACAGAATCAGACCGTTTATTAAACTTAGAAGATACACTTCATAACAGAGTGATTGGACAAAAAGCTGCTGTAACGTCTATCAGTAAAGCGGTTAGACGTGCGAGAGCTGGATTGAAAGATCCTAAACGTCCTATCGGTAGCTTTATCTTCTTAGGTCCTACAGGTGTAGGTAAAACTGAATTAGCTCGTGCTTTAGCAGAGTCTATGTTTGGTGAAGATGACGCAATGATTCGTGTGGATATGAGTGAATTTATGGAAAAACATGCAGTCAGTCGTCTAGTTGGTGCGCCTCCAGGTTATGTAGGTCATGATGATGGTGGGCAATTGACTGAAAAAGTAAGACGTAAACCTTATTCTGTTATCTTATTTGATGAAATTGAAAAAGCACACCCAGATGTATTTAACATCTTATTACAAGTGCTTGATGATGGACATCTTACAGATACAAAAGGACGTCGTGTAGATTTCCGTAATACAGTAATTATTATGACATCAAACGTTGGTGCGCAAGAATTACAAGATCAACGCTTTGCAGGTTTCGGTGGCGCATCAGAAGGCCAAGATTACGAAACAATTCGTAATACAATGATGAAAGAATTGAAAAATGCTTTCCGTCCAGAATTCTTAAACCGTGTTGATGACATTATTGTATTCCACAAACTTTCTAAAGAAGAATTGAAAGAAATTGTAACAATGATGATTAACAAACTAACAAATCGTTTATCTGAACAAGATATCAATATCGAAGTTACAGATGCGGCAAAAGAAAAAATTGCTGAAGAAGGCTACGATCCAGAGTATGGTGCTAGACCATTAATTCGTGCAATTCAAAAAACAGTAGAAGATAATTTAAGTGAATTAATTTTAGACGGTAACCAAATTGAAGGTAAAAAAGTCGAAATTGATCATGACGGTAAAGAATATAAATATAATATTCAAGATAGAAAAGAAAAAAAGAAAGATAAAGAAACAACAGAATCATAAGTTAATCACTACAAGTGAGTTTTTATAGATTATAGTACCTCTCAAATGTGCTCGTTCGCATTTGAGAGGTGCTTTTTGTTTAATAATAGAAAATTTAAAGCATCCTTAAAAAACTAGAATATCATTTTCATTCGATAAATTTATAATATTATTGGCAGTATATATCTATGCATGGTATTTTATAAAAACAACTTTTATATAAACGCAGCTAGATTAAAGTATGATTATACGCAAGTGTAAAAAAACCAACCGTAAAGGTTGTAGTAAGTTAGATAAGATTAAAATTTGTTTTTAAACAGGTTGAGGTATAAAATAGATTTGTTCAATGAAAGATGGAGGTGCAATCGTGGCCAAGAAGAAAGTTGTTTTTGAATGTATGGCATGTGGCTATCAGTCCGCAAAATGGATGGGTAAATGCCCGAATTGTGGTGGCTGGAACCAAATGGAAGAAATTGTTGAGCAAAAGGCGGCAAGTCCAAAACATGGCGTGCGCAGTCGTGACCGCGACAATGTTTCAAAAGTACAGAAGTTAAACGAAATTAAACAAGAGACGACACCACGTGTTACAACCAAGTCAGAGGAATTTAATCGTGTGCTCGGTGGAGGTATCGTCAATGGTTCTCTCGTATTGATTGGTGGAGATCCTGGTATAGGAAAATCAACATTACTATTACAAATATGTGCGGCACTATCACAATCACATAATGTCTTATACATAACAGGGGAAGAATCATTAAATCAAACTAAGCTAAGAGCTGAAAGATTGGATGAAGATTCAAGCGAACTCAATGTATTTGCAGAAACTGATTTAGAAGTTATCCACGAGACAGTAAAACAATTAAAACCTGATTTACTTGTAGTTGACTCGATTCAAACGATATTTCATCCGGAAATTAGTTCAGCACCAGGCTCAGTGTCTCAAGTAAGAGAAAGTACACAAAGCTTAATGAACATCGCTAAACAAATGAATATTGCAACATTTATCGTGGGACATGTAACGAAAGAAGGACAAATCGCAGGCCCACGTTTACTAGAACATATGGTAGATACAGTACTTTATTTCGAAGGTGACGAACACCATGCATATCGTATTTTGAGAGCGGTGAAAAACCGTTTTGGTTCTACAAATGAAATGGGTATTTTTGAAATGAAACAAAGCGGATTGAAAGGTGTTAAAAACCCATCCGAGATGTTTTTAGAGGAACGTTCGACAAATGTGCCTGGCTCGACTATCGTCTCTACAATGGAAGGCACGAGACCATTACTTATAGAGGTTCAAGCCCTTGTTACGCCAACTACTTTTAATAATCCTAGACGGATGGCAACGGGTATTGATCACAACCGTTTGAGTTTGTTGATGGCAGTATTGGAGAAAAAAGAAAATTATTTACTTCAACAACAAGATGCGTATATTAAAGTTGCAGGTGGTGTAAGATTAACGGAACCTGCTGTTGATTTAGGTATCATTGTGGCAACTGCTTCAAGCTTTAAAGATCTAACGGTAGATGGTTTAGATTGCTTTATTGGAGAAGTTGGTCTGACTGGAGAAGTGAGACGTGTATCTCGTATAGAACAACGTGTGCAGGAAGCAGAGAAACTCGGATTTAAACGTATTATCATCCCAGAATCCAATATTGGTGGATGGCAAATCCCTAGTGATATTAAAGTCATTGGTGTGAAAAGTGTTCATGAAGCCTTAAAATATGCTTTGACAAAACATTAAATTAAATTCCAAAAATATACAGATAAAAAATATTTAATCTGTATAACTTTCTAGAGAAAGGGGTGTTAGAACTTGAACGTAATAAGAATCATTGTTATTTTGTGTTATATTATTTTAGGCGCTAGTTTAGGCGTATATCTTATTCCAGAAATTGCTGTGGATACTGGATTAAGTAAGTATATGTTATTAACGAATAATTATTTTAATGGACTTCTTGGTATTGTTATTTTCTTTTTAATTTTTGGTTGGTTTATTAAAAAAGCAACATTAACGTTGAAAGAATTAGAACAAACAATAATGCGTCAAAGTGCTGTAGAAATTTTGTTTGCTACAATTGGACTGATGATAGGTTTAGTTATTTCTGTTATGATATCATTTATTTTTCAAATAATAGGTAATAATGTGTTGAACCATTTTGTGCCAATCATTGTTACAATTATTTTAGGTTATTTCGGTTTTCAATTTGGCTTACGCAAACGTGATGAAATGTTATTGTTCTTCCCGGAAAATATGGCACGCTCGATGTCTATCAACGCACGTAACGCAGTACCAAAAATTATTGATACAAGCGCAATCATAGATGGTCGCATTTTAGATATTATAGAGTGTGGTTTTATAGATGGCGAAATACTCATACCTCAAGGTGTCATCAATGAGTTACAAGTTGTTGCTGATGCAAACGACAGTGTGAAACGTGAAAAGGGCCAACGAGGATTAGATATTTTGAATTCACTATATGATACTGATCATCCAACGCGTATTATACATCCGACGAAGTCTCATAGTGATATTGATGCAATGTTAATTAAGTTAGCACAACACTATAGAGCACATATTATTACTACAGATTTCAACCTCAATAAAGTATGCCATGTACAGGGTATTCAAGCGCTAAATGTTAATGATTTATCCGAAGCGATTAAACCTTCAGTACATCAAGGTGACCGTTTAAACTTATTACTTACTAAAATGGGTAAAGAATCTGGACAAGCAGTTGGATACTTAGATGATGGGACAATGGTCGTTGTAGACAATGCCAAAAAACACATCGGTGAATATATTGATTTAGAAGTAATCAGTTTATTACAAACATCATCAGGAAGAATTATTTTTGCCAAAAAGATTAATTAAATAAATTGCTAAAGGTTTTATATGGAAATGTAGCTAAAATTGTTACAGTTTCACATGAAACCTTTTTTGATATTTGAATATTATTTTTATAAAATTTGTGTACTCATCACTTTGAATTTAAGCACTGTGATTTCATATTAAGCTTTAAAGTGCTACAATAGATAGCGAAATTGTATTACTATAAAGGAATTACAAGTGTGTGAAAGTACACAGTTTTTTGGATAGTGATACTTTTAAAAATTATAAGCTATGGTATTATTAATAAGCGTAGAATAACAAACTTATTAATGGCTGAGCGTCATTATTATTGTTAACGACATAAAGTTAAGTCGATACACGTTCAGTTTTTTTGATGTGTGTATGTGTGAGTGTAACAAGTGATAAAACATAAAACGCCAAAAACATTACTAATTAATATTAAAAACGGGAGTGAACATAATGAGTGATCGTGTAAGAGCTAGATATGCCCCAAGTCCAACAGGTTATTTGCATATCGGTAATGCAAGAACTGCATTATTCAACTATTTATTTGCTAAACATTATGATGGAGATTTTGTAATTCGTATAGAAGATACGGACAGTAAACGTAATCTAACTGATGGCGAATCTTCACAATTTGATAATTTAAAATGGTTAGGTATCGATTGGGATGAATCTGTCGATAAAGATAAAGGTTATGGTCCTTATCGCCAATCAGAACGTGGAGAAATCTATAATCCGCTTATTCAGCAATTATTAGATGAAGACAAAGCGTATAAATGTTATATGACTGAAGAGGAACTTGAAGCTGAACGTGAACAACAAATCAAACGTGGAGAAATGCCACGTTATGGTGGAAAACATGCACACTTAACTGAAGAAGAACGTCAACAATTCGAAGCAGAAGGTCGTCAACCTGCTATTCGTTTCCGTGTACCTCAAGACACGACGTTCACTTTTGAAGATATGGTTAAAGGTGAAATTTCATTTGAATCAGATAATATGGGTGACTGGGTTATTGTTAAAAAAGATGGTGTACCTACGTACAATTTTGCAGTAGCTATTGATGATCACTATATGGAAATCTCAGATGTTATTCGCGGCGATGATCATATTTCTAATACACCAAAACAATTAATGATTTATGAAACGTTTGGTTGGGAAGCGCCTAGATTCGCGCATATGTCACTTATTGTTAACGAAGAACGTAAAAAATTAAGTAAACGCGACGGACAAATCCTACAATTCATCGAACAATATCGTGATTTAGGTTATTTACCAGAAGCATTATTTAACTTTATTACATTGTTAGGTTGGTCGCCAGAAGGTGAAGAAGAAGTTTATTCTAAAGAAGAATTTATTAAAATCTTCGATGAAAAACGTTTATCTAAATCACCTGCATTTTTCGACAAACAAAAATTAGCGTGGGTGAATAACCAATACATGAAACAAAAAGATACTGAAACAGTATTCGAATTAGCTTTACCGCATCTAATCAAAGCAGAATTACTTCCTGAAAATCCAAACGAAGCAGATTTGGAATGGGGTCGTAAACTTGTTGCACTTTATCAAAAAGAAATGAGTTATGCCGGAGAAATCGTTCCTTTATCTGAGCTATTCTTCCGTGACGAACAAATTTTAGGTGATGATGAACAAGAAATCATCGAAGGTGAACAAGTACCAGAACTAATGAACCACTTATATGGAAAATTAGAAGCACTTGAACCATTTGAAGCGGCAGAAATTAAAAAAACAATCAAAGAAGTTCAAAAAGAAACTGGTATTAAAGGTAAACAACTATTCATGCCAATTCGTGTTGCTGTAACAGGCCAAATGCATGGACCAGAATTACCAAATACAATTGAAGTATTAGGTAAAGAAAAAGTGTTATTACGTTTAAAAAAATACGTTAAATAAATAAGGTTGCGTACGATGATATTGTCTCAAGGTGGAAATACTTGAAAAATTACATCGAACCACCTATTATTAAAATTGAAATAGCCAGAGGATTAGTAAGCGATGAAATGTGTAAAGAGAGTGTGCGGTTGCTGTGAGCACATCACTGAAATTGCTGAATGCACCTTTGTGTTAATGAACTAAATAAACTTTAATGAGTGAAGATAAGTTGCTTTTAGATTTTTAACCCTACTTATGGTTAAGATAATCAACTTATATTTAAAAATAAGAGTGGAACCGTGCAAAGCACCTCTAACAAGTCTGTTAGAGGTGCTTTTTTAATAAGGAGGTAGCAACCTTGTTTAAGATATTGAAAAGAATAAAAGATGATGTGAACATGGTGTTTGAACAAGACCCAGCCGCGCGTACTACATTGGAAGTTGTCACTTCTTATGCTGGCATACATGCAGTATGGAGTCATTTGATCGCGCATGAGCTATATAAAAAGAAGAAATATATATTAGCAAGATTGATTTCGCAAGTTGCGCGTTTTTTCACAGGTATTGAAATACACCCAGGGGCTAAAATAGGTAAACGTTTATTTATTGACCACGGTATGGGTGTCGTAATTGGTGAAACATGTAATATAGGAAATAATGTCACGATTTATCAAGGCGTTACATTGGGCGGTACTGGTAAAGAACGAGGTAAACGTCACCCTGATATAGGGGATAATGTATTAATAGCTGCAGGTGCTAAAGTACTAGGCGATATTAAAATTGATTCAAATGTGAACATAGGAGCAAACTCAGTTGTATTAAATTCTGTACCAAGTTATTCAACAGTCGTAGGTATACCAGGTCATATTGTTAAGCAAGATGGCAGACGTACTGGTAAAACGTTCGACCACCGTAACTTACCAGATCCTGTTTATGAACAATTAAAAGAATTAGAGAAACAACTTGAGAAAACAAGAAATGGAGAGATACAAGATGATTACATTATATAATACGTTAACACGTCAGAAAGAGACGTTTGAGCCTATTGAACCAGGTAAGGTTAAAATGTACGTTTGTGGACCAACAGTATATAATTATATTCATATTGGTAATGCAAGACCTGCAATTAATTACGATGTGGTAAGAAGATATTTCGAATATCAAGGATACGAAGTCGTATATGTGTCGAACTTTACTGACGTTGACGATAAATTAATTAAGCGTTCTAAAGAATTAGGTGAATCTGTAGAAACGATAGCGGATCGTTATATCGATGCCTTTTACGAAGATGTAGGTGCGCTAAACGTTAAAAAAGCAACATCTAATCCACGTGTTATGAACCATATGGACGATATTATTAAGTTTATTAAAGAACTTGTAGATCAAGGCAATGCTTATGAAAGTGGCGGCGATGTATACTTTAGAACACGTAAATTTAAAGACTACGGTAAATTAAGTCATCAATCATTGAATGATTTGAAAGTAGGCGCTCGCATAGAACAAGGTGAACAAAAAGAAGATGCACTGGATTTCACATTATGGAAACAAGCGAAACCAGAAGAAATAAGCTGGGATAGTCCATTTGGTAAAGGTAGACCAGGTTGGCATATTGAATGTTCTGTAATGGCATATCATGAACTAGGGGCAACAATTGATATTCACGCAGGTGGCACAGATTTACAATTTCCTCACCATGAGAATGAAATTGCACAATCAGAAGCACATAACCATGCGCCTTTCGCTAACTATTGGATGCATAATGGATTTATCAATATTGATAATGAAAAAATGAGTAAATCCTTAGGCAATTTCGTGCTTGTTCACGATATTATAAAACAAATTGACCCTGATGTATTACGTTTCTTCATGATTAGTGTACATTATAGAAGCCCGATTAATTATAATGTTGAACTTGTTGAAGCAGCTAAGAGTGGGTTAGAGCGTGTGCGTAACAGCTACCAAGCGATTGAAGAACGTGAAGCGATTGCGACTAATATTGACGATCAATCTGCATATATAGAAGCAATTGATGATATTTTAAAACAATTTGAAACAGTTATGAATGATGATTTTAATACAGCTAATGCAATTACTGCTTGGTATGATTTAGCAAAACTAGCAAATAAATACATCTTAGAAAATACAACTTCTACAACAGTAATTGAACGTTTTAAAGAAGTGTATAAAGCTTTCAGCGACGTGCTAGGTGTGCCACTTAAAAGTAAAGAGAGCGACATGCTTTTAGATGAACAAGTCGAAGCGTTAATAGAAGAAAGAAACAAGGCGAGACAAAATAAAGACTTTGCGCGTGCAGACGAAATTCGTGATGACTTAAAAGCACAAAATATTATTTTAGAAGATACTGCGCAGGGTGTGAGATTTAAACGTGGCTAATATGGATAATAAATTATTGAATCCTTTGACGTTGGCATATATGGGCGATGCTGTTTTAGATCAACACGTAAGAGCATATATCGTGTTGAAATTGAAAGCTAAACCTAACCGGTTACACCAAGAAGCAAAACGCTATGTATCTGCTAAGAGTCAGGCAGAAACACTTGAGTTTTTAATGGAAAACAATTGGTTTACTGAAAGTGAACAAGATATTGTTCGTCGTGGTAGAAATGCTAAAAGTTATACTAAAGCGAAGAATACAGATATACAAACGTATCGTAAAAGTTCAGGGCTAGAAGCCATCATTGGTTTTTTATACCTGGAAAAAGAACATGAACGTTTAACATCATTGTTAGAATGTATCGTGAAAAATGTAGATGAAAGGTAGTGGTACTGTGGAAGAGATAGTTATAGTCGGTCGCCATGCAGTAAAAGAAGCGATTGTCTCAGGACATACAATTAATAAGATTTTAATTCAAGATACTATCAAAAAAGGTCAAATAAATGAAATTTTAAAAAAGGCAAATAGTCAAAAAATCATTGTACAAACAGTGCCGAAATCTAAAATAGACGGATTGTCAGAGTCACCTCACCAAGGGATTGCAGCATATATTGCACCATATGAATATGCAGATTTCGACGAATTTTTGATTAAGCAAAAAGCACAAGACAAATTATCTACAGTACTTATACTAGATGGTTTAGAAGACCCACATAATTTAGGATCGATTTTAAGAACGGCTGATGCCTCAGGTGTGGATGCAGTTATCATTCCTAAGAGACGTTCAGTTGCATTAACACAAACGGTAGCTAAAGCCTCTACAGGTGCAATAGAGCACATACCTGTGATTCGTGTGACGAACTTAGCGAATACGATTGATGCTTTAAAAGACAATGGTTATTGGGTTGTTGGTACTGAAGCGGAGAATTCAACGGATTATAGGGAAATGGATGCAGCTATGCCTTTAGCGATTGTGATTGGAAGCGAAGGACAAGGTATGAGCCGTTTAGTAAAAGATAAATGTGACTTCTATATCAATATTCCTATGGTCGGTCATGTTAATAGTTTGAATGCGTCTGTAGCAGCAAGTCTGATGATGTATGAGGTTTACCGCAAACGTCATCAGATTGGAGATAAGAGATGAAGGATCGTTATTTAATCATTGATGGTTATAATATGATAGGACAATCGCAGGACTTAAGTCGTATAGCAAAGGACAATCTCGAGGAAGCACGCGATCAATTACTTACAGCTATAGCGAATTACAATGCTGTAATAGCTGATGAAGTCGTCTGCGTTTTTGATGCTTATGAACAATCCGGCCCACCTTCAGAATATATGTACCACGGGGTTAAAACGATATTCACAAAAGAAAAAGAAACGGCAGACAGTTATATAGAACGTTACGTCTATGATTTATATGAGAAACACACAAGACATATTACGGTTGTTACGAGCGATATGAGTGAACAACATGCAATATTCGGTGCCGGAGCTTATCGTATTTCTTCAAGAGAGATGTGGAGAGACTTAAGAGAGAATGAAGTTTCTGTATCTAAAAAGCTCGATGGCTTCAACGAACAAAAGCCACGAACACGAATCGAGCTCTCTCATGAAATTCTTAAAGAATTTGAAAAATTAAGACGTGGAGATAATCACAAATAACTATTTCGTACTCTTGATTTTTTTATAGCAAACTCTGTATCCTATCCTTACTTTAAGGAAAGGATAATGGACATGTTTGATAGAATTTACAGCAATGAATGTACAACCTATTCGAAGCAGCGATTACAAAGTGAAACTGATGTAGAGCAAATTATTGATGAAATCACACCATTGATTAATAAAAGATTAAATCATTTTTCAGTTCATCCGAGTGACAAAGAAGATTTGTGCCAAGAAGTACTTTTGAAATTGTATGGTGTGTTAAGCCGTTTTGATTTTACAGAAGCTACGCCTTTAGAACATTATGTCAATTGCGTTATAAAAAATGTTAGAAATGATTATATACGCAAAAAAATGTATACACAACGCCGTCAGAAAATACTTGTGAATGAATTTATAGTTGCTTATAATAATTCGAAATCTGAACAACCTATAGACAGATACATCATTGCACGGGAAATATCTTCGCAATTAAAACAGTGCTTGAAAAGGCTGACCGATTTAGAACAACGCATTATAATTTATATTTTAATAGACTATAAACCACAGGAAATTGCACAAATTTTAAATTTAAACATCAAAGTAGTTTACAATGCCATACATCGTTGTAAAATAAAGATAAGACGTTGTTTGGAAAATTGAAAATATGTATGCTATATCTCGTGCCAGTATCACGAAAATAGCATGATTGAGTGGATTGTTGATAATTGACAATTGACTCAGTAGTTCTGTATAGTAGATTGGTATTATAATGAGTAAGGTGAAGTCTAATGAAAAAAGTACCACTGAATTGTGAAGTCTGCGGCAGTAGAAATTATAATGTTCCGAAACAAAGTAACCTTACATCTAGAATGACATTAAAAAAACATTGTCCGAGATGTAATGCACATACGATGCACAAGGAATCAAAATAATAAGATGACATATTAAGTAATCAGTTGAGTGAATATATCTTTCCAACTAAGTTGAGAGTATTGTATTTGCTTGATTTGTTGTATGGAATAAGCAAATAAGGAATAACGAAATAATACGGAGGTCTTGTTAATGGCTAAAAAAGAAAATTTCTTCCAAGGCGTAAAATCAGAAATGGAAAAGACAAGTTGGCCGACGAAAGAAGAATTATTTAAGTACACAGTCATTGTTGTAGGTACAGTAGTATTTTTCTTAGTGTTCTTCTATGCCTTAGACTTAGGAATTGGTAGAATTATAGAGTTAATTAAATAGATAGGAGTGACGACATGTCTGAAGAAGTTGACGCAAAGCGTTGGTATGCTGTGCATACTTATTCTGGTTATGAGAATAAAGTTAAAAAGAATTTAGAAAAACGTGTTGAATCTATGAATATGACAGAAAAAATATTCAGAGTTGTTATACCGGAAGAGGAAGAAACACAAGTTAAAGATGGTAAAGCCAAAACATTAACTAAAAAAACATTTCCTGGTTATGTATTAGTTGAATTAGTGATGACTGATGAATCATGGTATATCGTGAGAAATACACCTGGTGTAACAGGATTTGTTGGTTCAGCTGGTTCTGGATCTAAACCTAACCCATTACTTCCAGATGAAGCACGTTTCATCCTTAAACAAATGGGCATGAAAGAGAAAACAATTGATGTTCAATTGGATTTAGGTGAACAAGTGAGAGTTAAATCAGGTCCATTTGCTAATCAAGTTGGCGAAGTTCAAGAAATTGAGGCTGATAAATTCAAACTTACTGTTCTTGTAGACATGTTTGGTAGAGAAACACCAGTAGAAGTAGAATTTGATCAAGTTGAAAAACTATAAATGATTACAAGTGCTAAGGCACTTGCATAAGTGGCACTAATCCCGCTAAAGCGAGAAGAGCCACTTTACATGCATAAGAAGACCTTATCAATGAAATTGATAAGGTTTAGTAAAAGGATTACCTGAGCTGAAGCTCATGCATAACAACATCTAATCACTAAAGTGATAAGATGTTGTTTAAAAAAGTTACACTTTACCATTGCGTAATCAAACGGGTTAATGGTATAATACTGTGGTCGCGCTCATAGAGCGTTCATTTCGTCACGAAATGTAGAAGAGTGGGAGGACAAAACTGAGTCCTGTGACCACATCACGATATCAAGGAGGTGCACATCGTGGCTAAAAAAGTAGAAAAAGTAGTTAAATTACAAATTCCTGCAGGTAAAGCAAATCCAGCACCACCAGTTGGTCCGGCATTAGGTCAAGCAGGTGTGAATATCATGGGATTCTGTAAGGAATTCAACGCACGTACACAAGAAGACGTAGGTTTAATCATACCGGTAGAAATTAGTGTTTATGAAGATCGTTCATTTACATTTATTACAAAAACACCACCGGCTCCAGTACTACTTAAAAAAGCTGCTGGCGTTGAAAAAGGTTCAGGCGAACCTAATAAAAACAAAGTAGCAACAGTAACTAAAGATCAAGTACGTGAAATTGCAAACCAAAAAATGCAAGATTTAAACGCTGCAGACGAAGAAGCAGCTATGCGTATTATCGAAGGTACTGCTCGTAGTATGGGTATTACAGTTCAATAATTAAAATGAGTAATGAAAACATAGATTGACGATAGAAGCAGATGACAGAAAAGACAAACATGATGACAGCATTCAATATTGTCGTAATATGAGGAATAAATGTCATTTATTAAGGAAGTTCATTCCAACGATAAAATACAATTAAACCTCTCTGTTATCTGCTCTTAACTTGTGAAAACAAGTAAATGTGGGAGGGAATTCCGCTAAAACCACTGAAGGAGGAACATGAAATGGCTAAAAAAAGCAAAAGATATCAAGAAGTAGCTAGCAAAATCGATCGTGAAAAACACTACAGTGTTGAAGAAGCGATTGCATTAGCTAAAGAAACAAACATTGCTAACTTTGACGCATCAGTTGAAGTAGCATTCCGTTTAGGTATTGATACACGTAAAAATGATCAACAAATCCGTGGAGCAGTAGTGCTTCCAAACGGTACTGGTAAATCACAAAGTGTATTAGTATTCGCAAAAGGCGAAAAAGCAGCTGAAGCAGAAGCAGCAGGTGCTGATTTCGTTGGTGAAGGTGAATACGTAGAAAAAATCCAACAAGGTTGGTTCGACTTCGACGTAGTAGTAGCTACACCAGACATGATGGGCGAAGTTGGTAAACTTGGTCGCGTATTAGGACCTAAAGGTTTAATGCCAAACCCTAAAACTGGAACAGTAACTATGGATGTTACTAAAGCAGTTGAAGAAATCAAAGCTGGTAAAGTTGAATACCGTGCTGAAAAATCAGGTATCATTCATGCATCAATTGGTAAAACATCATTTGATACTGAAAAATTAGTTGAAAACTTCAGAACTTTACAAGACGTTTTAACTAAATTAAAACCTGCATCAGCTAAAGGTACTTACTTCAAATCTGTTGCTGTAACTACAACAATGGGTCCTGGAGTTAAAGTTGACACATCAGGCTTTAAACTATAATTATTAACATAAAATATTTTGAGGTTGAAAGTATTGCTTTCAGCCTCAAATAAATATTGACATAACACATGAAACCAGTTATATTGGTTAATGTATTATTTTACCTAAGACAGTAGGAGTTAGTGATAACTTAAAATTATATCCTGCCGAGGCTAAAATTGACTTGAACGTGAAGAATTTAGATCTTTCAAGCACTTTTTGCCACGGGTAGAAAGTGCTTTTTTTATTGAGTAATGTTTGTAAGGACAGTGACTCAAGATAAAAAGCACCAAACTAAATCTATGGAGGTGTCTAAATGTCTGCTATCATCGATGCAAAACAACAACAAGTTGATATCATTGCAGAACAACTTAAAAACTCAGTATCTACAGTTATCGTTGACTATCGTGGTCTAACTGTTGCTGAAGTAACTGAATTACGTTCGCAATTACGTGAAGCTGGTGTTGAGTATAAAGTTTACAAAAACACTATGGTTCGCCGTGCAGCTGAACAAGCTGGTATTGACGGTTTAAATGAATTCTTAGTAGGTCCTACTGCAATCGCAACTTCAACTGAAGATGTAGTTGCTCCAGCGAAAGTTATCGCGGGATTCGCTAAAGAACATAAAGCATTAGAAGTTAAAACAGGTGTTATGGAAGGCAATGTTATCTCAGCAGAACAAGTTAACACTGTTGGTACATTACCATCACACGACGGTCTTGTTTCTATGCTTTTATCAGTATTACAAGCTCCAGTACGCAACTTCGCTTATGCGGTTAAAGCAATTGGAGAAGAAAAAGAAGGAAAAGAAGAAAGCGCTGAATAATTGCGCATAAAATAATAACAATTAATGGAGGAATATTAAAATGGCTAATCAAGAACAAATCATTGAAGCAATCAAAGAAATGTCAGTTTTAGAATTAAACGACTTAGTAAAAGCAATTGAAGAAGAATTTGGTGTAACTGCAGCAGCTCCAGTAGCAGCAGCAGGCGCAGCAGGTGGCGGCGACGCTGAAGCTGAACAAACTGAATTCAACGTTGAATTAACTTCAGCTGGATCATCTAAAATCAAAGTTGTTAAAGCAGTTAAAGAAGCAACTGGTCTTGGATTAAAAGACGCTAAAGGTTTAGTTGACGATGCTCCGAAAGTAATCAAAGAAGGACTAGCTAAAGAAGACGCTGAAGAACTTAAAGCAACTTTAGAAGAAGCTGGCGCTACAGTAGAAATCAAATAATTTTTGCTGTCTAACAGTTAATAATTATATATTGAAGATGATACAAGCAGCTTAATACATCGCTACTTCGGTACGCTGATTTTAAGTGAAATGTATTTTATCTGAAATCTTTGAGAAATGAAAACCCCGTTATTAGTATAACGGGGTTTTATCTTATTTGATCTATATCTATGGTTTGCACAGTGGCTAGACCATGATGTGACCTATGAAATGGGTATAGTATTAATCTAAGGATAATTAGATTAAAAGAGGTGTAGTCATGAGTCATTATTATGATGAAAATCCTGAAGTAGAAAGTGATGAGTTGCTTTTTACGTACTCCTGCGATAACTGTAAATTAGAGCTAGTAACGGATTCGGGCGTCTTTTCAAAAGGGAAGATTGACTTTGGTTCCGATTTATTAGTGAAAACTTTTTTGAAAGCATATCCTCCTGGTCCTACTAAACGCATCTTGGATGTTGGTTGTGGTTATGGCCCTATCGGTTTAATGATTGCAAAAACTTCCCCGCATCATGAAGTGACGATGGTTGATGTTAATCAGCGTGCACTATCATTATCAAGAAAAAACAGAAAAAAGAACCGTATAGACAATGTGGAAATCAAAGAAAGTGATGGTTTATCACAGGTAGATGCTGACGCTTATGATTTTATGCTGACTAATCCACCGATTAGAGCAGGAAAAAAAGTCGTTCACAGCATTTTAGAAGACGCATATAAGGTATTAAAGCAAGGTGGCGCGCTTTATGTCGTAATTCAAAAAAAGCAGGGCATGCCATCAGCAAAGCAAAAAATGCAAGACACTTTTAACAATGTAGAAGTCTTAGCAAAAGACAAAGGTTACTACATTTTAAGAAGCACGAAAGCTTGATTTAAAAGTATCAATCTGATATAGTAATAGAATGTAAAAATTTATGTTCAATAAGTGTGTACTTTTACGTGTAAATGAACAATGTATATGAGGTAAAATGGAAAATGGTGTCATTTGGTATGCTACCGTTTTCTTTTTATCTCATTATATTGGCTCATTTAGTAAAAGTAAACACGCAATTTTTGAGGGGTGAATCTGTTTGGCAGGTCAATTTGTCCAATATGGAAGACATCGTAAACGTAGAAACTATGCGAGAATTTCAGAGGTAT
Source organism: Staphylococcus caseorum (assembly GCF_049943195.1). NCBI lineage: Bacteria > Bacillati > Bacillota > Bacilli > Caryophanales > Staphylococcaceae > Staphylococcus > Staphylococcus caseorum. Next base: position 1,926,064 of record NZ_JBNFUA010000001.1, on the reverse strand, counting down.
TAGAATTACCGAATTTAATTGAGATTCAGACTGAGTCTTACGAGTGGTTCTTAGAAGAAGGTTTATTAGAAATGTTTAGAGACATTTCTCCGATTGAAGATTTCACAGGCAATCTTTCTTTAGAGTTTGTAGATTATAGACTCGGAGAACCGAAATATGATTTAGAAGAATCAAAAAACCGTGATACAACGTATTCTGCACCTCTACGTGTAAAAGTACGTCTAATCATCAAAGAAACTGGCGAAGTGAAAGAGCAAGAAGTATTTATGGGCGATTTCCCATTAATGACAGATACAGGTACATTCGTAATAAATGGTGCTGAACGTGTAATCGTTTCACAATTAGTTCGTTCACCATCCGTATACTTCAATGAAAAACTAGATAAAAATGGTCGTACAAACTTCGATGCAACAATTATTCCTAACCGTGGTGCATGGTTAGAATATGAAACTGATGCGAAAGATGTTGTTTATGTACGTATTGATAGAACAAGAAAATTACCATTAACAGTATTATTACGTGCTTTAGGTTTCTCAACTGATCAAGAAATCGTTGATCTTTTAGGTGAAAACGAGTACCTACGTAATACTTTAGAAAAAGATGGTACTGAAAATACTGATCAAGCATTATTAGAAATTTATGAGCGCTTACGCCCTGGCGAACCGCCTACAGTTGAAAATGCTAAGAGCTTATTATATTCTCGTTTCTTTGATCCGAAACGCTATGACTTAGCTAGTGTAGGTCGTTACAAAGCGAATAAAAAACTTCACTTGAAACACCGTTTATTCAATCAGAAATTAGCTGAACCAATTGTTAATACTGAAACAGGTGAAATTGTAGCTGAAGAAGGTACAGTCTTAGATCGTCGTAATTTAGATGAAGTTATGGATGTACTAGAAGCAAATGCAAATAGTGAAGTCTTTGAATTAGAAGGTACTGTTATTGATGAACCTGTTGAGATTCAATCAATCAAAGTTTACGTTCCGAACGATGAAGAAGGACGTACAACTACAGTGATTGGTAATGCTTTCCCTGATTCAGAAGTGAAATGTATTACACCAGCAGATATTATTGCATCAATGTCATACTTCTTTAACTTATTAAGTGGTATTGGCTTTACAGATGATATTGACCATTTAGGTAATCGTCGTCTACGTTCAGTAGGGGAACTATTACAAAATCAATTCCGTATTGGTTTATCAAGAATGGAACGTGTTGTACGTGAAAGAATGTCTATCCAAGACACTGATTCTGTTACGCCTCAACAACTAATCAATATTCGTCCTGTTATTGCATCTATTAAAGAATTCTTTGGTAGTTCTCAATTATCACAATTCATGGACCAAGCCAATCCATTAGCTGAGTTAACACATAAACGTCGTTTATCAGCATTAGGACCCGGCGGTTTAACACGTGAACGTGCTCAAATGGAAGTACGTGACGTTCATTATTCTCACTATGGTCGTATGTGTCCAATCGAAACACCAGAGGGTCCGAATATCGGACTTATCAACTCACTTTCTAGTTACGCGCGTGTGAATGAATTTGGTTTCATTGAAACACCTTACCGTAAAGTAGATCTTGAAACACATTCAATCACAGATCAAATTGACTACTTAACTGCTGACGAAGAAGACAGCTATGTAGTAGCTCAAGCAAACTCTGTATTAGATGAAAATGGTCGTTTCGTAGAAGACGAAGTTGTTTGTCGTTTCCGTGGTAATAACACAGTTATGGCTAAAGAAAAAATGGATTACATGGATGTTTCACCTAAGCAAGTTGTTTCTGCTGCGACAGCATGTATTCCTTTCTTAGAAAATGATGACTCTAACCGTGCATTGATGGGTGCAAACATGCAACGTCAAGCAGTGCCATTGATGAATCCTGAATCACCATTTGTAGGTACTGGTATGGAGCACGTGGCAGCACGTGACTCTGGTGCAGCAATTGTTGCAAAACATAAAGGCCGTGTTGAACACGTTGAATCTAATGAAATTCTTGTACGTCGACTTATTGAAGAAGATGGCCAAGAATATGAAGGCGAATTAGATCGCTATCCATTATCAAAATTCAAACGTTCAAATACTGGTACATGTTATAACCAAAGACCTATCATTGCTACTGGCGATGTAGTGACTAAAGGCGAAATTTTAGCTGACGGTCCTTCAATGGAACTTGGTGAAATGGCATTAGGTAGAAACTTAGTTGTAGGTTTCATGACTTGGGACGGTTATAACTATGAGGATGCTGTAATCATGAGTGAACGTCTAGTTAAAGATGACGTATACACTTCTATTCATATTGAAGAGTATGAATCTGAAGCACGTGATACAAAACTAGGACCTGAAGAAATCACTCGTGATATTCCTAACGTTTCAGATAGTGCACTTAAAAACTTAGATGACCGCGGTATTGTATACGTAGGTGCTGAAGTTAATGATGGTGACATCTTAGTCGGTAAAGTAACGCCTAAAGGTGTAACAGAATTAACTGCAGAAGAACGTTTACTACATGCAATCTTCGGTGAAAAAGCACGTGAAGTTCGCGATACATCATTACGCGTACCTCATGGTGCAGGTGGTATTGTTCTAGATGTTAAAGTCTTTAACCGTGAAGAAGGAGACGACACATTATCTCCAGGTGTTAACCAATTAGTTCGTGTTTATATCGTTCAAAAACGTAAAATACACGTTGGTGACAAAATGTGTGGTCGTCATGGTAACAAGGGTGTAATTTCTAAACTTGTTCCTGAAGAAGATATGCCTTATTTACCAGACGGTACGCCAATCGATATCATGTTGAACCCACTTGGTGTTCCATCACGTATGAATATCGGACAAGTATTAGAGCTACACTTAGGTATGGCTGCTAAAAACTTAGGTATTCACGTTGCTTCACCAGTATTTGATGGTGCGAGTGATGACGATGTATGGTCAACAATTGAAGAAGCTGGTATGGCTCGTGACGGTAAGACGGTATTATATGACGGACGTACAGGTGAACCATTTGATAACAGAATTTCAGTTGGTGTAATGTACATGCTGAAACTTGCTCACATGGTTGACGATAAATTACACGCACGTTCAACTGGACCTTACTCACTTGTTACGCAACAACCACTTGGTGGTAAAGCACAATTTGGTGGACAACGTTTCGGTGAGATGGAAGTATGGGCACTTGAAGCATACGGTGCTGCATATACACTTCAAGAAATCTTAACTTACAAATCCGATGATACAGTAGGTCGTGTGAAAACATATGAAGCTATTGTTAAAGGTGAAAACATCACTAAACCAGGTGTTCCTGAATCATTCAGAGTATTGATGAAAGAATTACAAAGTTTAGGGTTAGACGTTAAGATTATGGACGAGCATGACAATGAAATTGACATGCAAGACACTGAAGATGATGATGTCGTTGAACGTAAAGTGGATCTTCAACAAAAAGAAGCGCCACAATCACAGAAAGAAATAACAGACTAATTGCATTTAAGTTTATAAAAGAATACACCAAGTTAAGGTACAATACATGTTTGTATTTGCCTTAATCTTGGTTATTCCATTATTGATATAGAGCAATCAATCAATTTGCACAGCTAATCTAAATTGAAGGAGGTAGGCTCCTTGATTGATGTAAATAATTTCCATTATATGAAAATAGGACTTGCTTCACCCGAAAAAATCCGTTCATGGTCTTTTGGTGAGGTTAAAAAGCCAGAAACAATTAACTATCGTACTTTAAAACCAGAAAAAGATGGTCTATTCTGTGAGAGAATATTTGGACCTTCGAAAGACTGGGAATGTAGTTGTGGTAAATACAAACGTGTACGTTATAAAGGTATGGTTTGTGACAGATGTGGAGTAGAAGTAACTAAGTCAAAAGTGCGCCGTGAAAGAATGGGCCATATTGAATTAGCTGCGCCTGTATCACACATTTGGTACTTCAAAGGTATTCCAAGTCGTATGGGTCTTTTATTAGATATGTCACCAAGAGCGTTAGAAGAAGTTATTTACTTCGCTTCTTATGTTGTTGTTAATCCAGGTCCAACTGGTTTAGAGCAAAAGACATTATTATCTGAAGCAGAATTCAGAGATTACTATGATAAATTCCCAGGTAAATTCAACGCCAAGATGGGTGCTGAAGGTATCAAAGAATTACTACAAGAAATCGACTTAGACGCTGAACTCAAACAACTAAGAGATGAGTTAGAATCAGCAACAGGTCAAAGACTTACACGTGCAATTAAACGTTTAGAAGTAGTTGAATCATTCAGACATTCTGGTAATAATCCAGCATGGATGGTGTTAGACGTACTTCCAATTATCCCACCAGAAATCAGACCAATGGTTCAATTAGATGGTGGACGTTTTGCTACAAGTGATCTTAATGATTTGTATCGTCGTGTTATCAACCGTAACAACCGTTTGAAACGTTTATTAGACTTAGGTGCTCCAGGCATCATCGTCCAAAACGAAAAACGTATGTTACAAGAAGCTGTTGATGCACTTATCGATAATGGTCGTCGTGGCCGTCCAGTTACTGGACCAGGTAACCGCCCATTAAAATCTCTTTCTCATATGTTAAAAGGTAAACAAGGACGTTTCCGTCAAAACTTATTAGGTAAACGTGTTGACTATTCAGGTCGTTCAGTTATTGCAGTTGGACCTAGCTTGAAAATGTATCAATGTGGACTACCTAAAGAGATGGCATTAGAATTGTTCAAACCTTTCATCATGAAAGAATTAGTTCAACGTGAAATTGCTACAAACATTAAAAATGCGAAAAGTAAGATTGAACGCATGGATGATGAAGTTTGGGACGTATTGGAAGATGTTATCAAAGAACACCCAGTACTTTTAAACCGTGCACCAACACTTCACAGATTAGGTATTCAAGCATTTGAGCCTACATTAGTTGAAGGTCGTGCAATTCGTCTACATCCACTTGCTACAACAGCTTACAACGCTGACTTTGATGGTGACCAAATGGCTGTTCACGTACCATTATCTAAAGAAGCTCAAGCAGAAGCACGTATGTTAATGCTTGCAGCACAAAATATCTTAAACCCTAAAGATGGTAAACCAGTTGTAACACCTTCACAAGATATGGTGCTAGGTAACTATTACTTAACTTTAGAGCGTAAAGAATCAGTGAATACTGGTGCGATTTTCAATGATACAAATGAAGTATTAAAAGCTTATGCTAATGGCTACGTACACTTACATTCACGTATTGGTGTGCATGCTAAATCATTTAATAATCCAACATTTACTGAAGAACAAAACCAAAAACTCTTGTTAACTTCAGTTGGTAAAGTTATATTCAATGAAATCATCCCAGATTCATTTGCATATATTAACGAACCAACACAAACTAATTTAGAAAATAAAACACCAGCTAGATATTTCATATCTGCTACTGAATTAGGAGAAGGCGGATTAAAAGAATACTTCGATAATCAAGAATTAATTGAACCATTCAATAAGAATTTCTTAGGAAATATTATTGCAGAAGTCTTCAATCGTTTCAGCATCACAGATACGTCTATGATGTTAGACAGAATGAAAGACTTAGGATTCAAGTTTTCAACTAAAGCAGGTATCACTGTTGGTGTATCTGATATCGTAGTATTACCAGATAAGCAAGAAATTTTAGATGAACACGAAAAATTAGTTGAGAGAATTACTAAACAATTTAACCGTGGTTTAATCACTGAATTTGAACGTTATAACGCAGTTGTTGAAATTTGGACTGACGCAAAAGACCAAATTCAGAAAAAATTAATGGGCTCACTTGATAAAACAAACCCAATCTTTATGATGAGTGACTCTGGTGCCCGTGGTAACGCATCTAACTTTACACAGTTAGCAGGTATGCGTGGACTTATGGCTGCACCATCAGGTAAGATTATTGAATTACCGATCACTTCTTCATTCCGTGAAGGTTTAACAGTATTAGAGTACTTTATCTCTACCCATGGTGCGCGTAAAGGTCTTGCCGATACAGCACTTAAAACAGCCGATTCAGGTTACCTTACTCGTCGTCTTGTTGACGTTGCTCAAGATGTTATTGTTCGTGATGAAGATTGTGGAACTGACCGTGGTCTACTTGTTTCTGATATCAAAGAAGGTACAGAAATGATCGAACCATTCATCGAACGTATTGAAGGACGTTATTCTAAAGAAACTGTCCGTCATCCAGAGACTGATGAAGTAATTGTACAACCAGATCAATTAGTTACTGCAGACATTGCTAAACAAATTACAGACGCTGGTATTGAATCAATGTATATACGTTCAGCATTTACATGTAATACACGTCATGGTGTTTGTGAAAAATGTTACGGTAAAAACCTTGCTACTGGTGAAAAAGTTGAAGTTGGTGAAGCAGTTGGTACAATTGCTGCACAATCAATTGGTGAACCAGGTACACAGCTTACAATGCGTACATTCCATACAGGTGGGGTAGCAGGTAGTGACATCACGCAAGGTCTTCCACGTATTCAAGAGATCTTCGAAGCACGTAATCCTAAAGGTCAAGCCGTGATTACAGAAATCGAAGGTGTCGTTGATGACATCAAGATTGCGAAAGACCGTCAACAAGAAATCGTTATTAAAGGTGCTAACGAATCTAAATCATATTTAGCTTCAGGTACTTCAAGATTGAAAGTTGAAGTTGGCCAAGGTGTTGAACGTGGTGAAGTTCTAACTGAAGGTTCAATCGAGCCTAAGAACTACTTATCTGTATCAGGTTTAAATGCAACAGAAAGTTATCTATTAAAAGAAGTTCAAAAAGTTTACCGTATGCAAGGTGTGGAAATTGATGATAAACACGTTGAAGTTATGGTTAGACAAATGCTACGTAAAGTACGCATTATCGAAGCTGGAGATACTAAATTACTTCCAGGTTCATTAGTAGATATTCATAGCTTTACTGATGCAAACCGTGACGCATTTAAAGAACGTAAACGTCCAGCAACAGCTAAACCAGTCTTACTAGGTATTACGAAAGCGTCTCTTGAAACAGAAAGCTTCTTATCAGCAGCTTCGTTCCAAGAAACAACACGTGTACTTACAGATGCTGCAATTAAAGGTAAACGTGATAACTTACTTGGTCTTAAAGAGAATGTTATCATCGGTAAATTAATTCCAGCTGGTACTGGTATGAGACGTTACAGAGATGTTAAATACGACACAGTTGCACCAAATAAAGAAGTTACAGAAGAATCAGAGACAACTAAGATGTAATTCTTTTTACTAAATAAACAAGGTGATCGAGATATTATATTTCGGTCACTTGTTTTTTATGTTTTTTGAAGAATTTATCGTATTTAAAGTTGACTCAACAGTAGCTAAGATGTTATTATTATTAAGGTTGATGCAAGCAGAACTTTGGAGGATATTTTAATGTCTAATGAAAAAGTTGCACGCTTTAACAAACAACATCATGTTATTGGACTTAAACAAACGCTTAAGGCTTTGGATAAGAACCAAGTTACATCATTGATTATTGCTGAAGACGTTGAAGTTCATTTACTGACTCGCGTGTTAAGTCAAATCAATCATAAACAGATACCTGTTTTATTTTTCAAAAGCAAACAAGCTTTAGGAGAATATGTAGGTATTAACGTTAATGCAACAATTGTTGCATTATTAAAATGAGATTAGTAAGAATTATTCTTACTAAATTTTATTTGCCCTTGAAATGAACCACCTGGATGTGTGGGATTATAAATGATGAGAGGAGGAAACATTCAATGCCAACTATTAATCAATTGGTACGCAAACCTAGACAAAGCAAATCGAAAACATACGGTTCACCAGCTTTGAACAGAAACTTTAACAGCAAAAAGAAAAAATACACTAGTTTAAACTCTCCACAAAAACGTGGTGTTTGTACTCGTGTAGGTACTATGGCTCCTAAAAAACCTAACTCCGCGTTACGTAAATATGCCCGTGTACGTTTGTCAAACAGTATCGAAATTAATGCGTATATCCCTGGTATCGGACATAACTTACAAGAACACAGTGTTGTACTTGTACGTGGTGGACGTGTAAAAGATTTACCTGGTGTACGTTATCACGTTGTACGTGGTGCGCTTGATACTTCAGGCGTAGATGGACGTAGAAAGAGTCGTTCAAAATACGGAGCTAAAAAACCTAAAAAATAAGTTTAAGATTGCGTAAATTTTCGCTATAAAATTAAAAATTATACTATAATAGGAAGGGAGGATTTACATTATGCCTCGTAAAGGATCAGTACCAAAAAGAGACGTATTACCGGATCCAATCCACAATTCAAAATTAGTTACAAAATTAATCAACAAAATCATGTTAGATGGTAAACGTGGGACAGCTCAAAGAATTCTTTATTCTGCTTTCGACTTAGTTCAAGAACGTAGTGGTCGTGAAGCTGTTGAAGTTTTCGATGAAGCTATCGACAACATCATGCCAGTATTAGAAGTTAAAGCTCGCCGTGTAGGTGGTTCTAACTATCAAGTACCAGTTGAAGTTCGTCCAGAACGTCGTACGACTTTAGGACTTCGTTGGTTAGTTAATTATTCGCGTCACCGTGGTGAAAAAACTATGGAAGAGCGTTTAGCTAACGAAATCTTAGATGCAGCCAACAATACAGGTGGCGCAGTTAAGAAACGTGAAGACACTCACAAAATGGCTGAAGCTAACAAAGCCTTCGCTCACTATCGTTGGTAGGATAGTAGCTTTATCCCTGAGCATGTTCCACATTGATAGTTTACTATCTAAGGCGTGTGCTTAGGGCATCGCCATATTTATAGTATTTATTCGCAGTTATACTGGAAGGAGAAAAATACATGGCTAGAGATTTTAGTTTAGACAGAACTCGTAATATCGGTATCATGGCTCACATCGATGCTGGTAAAACAACTACGACAGAACGTATTCTTTACTATACTGGACGTATCCACAAAATTGGTGAAACTCATGAAGGAGCTTCACAAATGGACTGGATGGAACAGGAACAAGATCGTGGTATCACAATCACTTCTGCTGCAACAACAGCAGAATGGGCTGATCACCGTGTAAATATCATCGATACACCAGGACACGTAGACTTCACTGTTGAAGTTGAACGTTCATTACGTGTACTTGATGGCGCAGTAACAGTACTTGATGCACAATCAGGTGTTGAGCCGCAAACTGAAACAGTTTGGCGTCAAGCAACAAACTATAGTGTACCTCGTATTGTCTTCGTAAACAAAATGGACAAAATGGGAGCTAACTTTGAATATGCAGTTAGCACTATTCATGACCGTTTACAAGCTAATGCACAACCAATTCAATTACCAATTGGTGCTGAAGATCAATTTGAAGCAATCATTGACTTAGTTGAAATGAAATGTTTCAAATATAACAATAACGAAGGAACTGAAATTGACGAAATTGAAATTCCTGAGGATCATAAAGAAAGAGCTGACGAAGCTCGTTCAGCATTAATTGAAGCAGTAGCTGAAAGTAATGATGAATTAATGGAAAAATATTTAGCTGACGAAGCAATCAGTGTCGCTGAATTAAAAGATGCTATCCGCCAAGCAACTAATGATATTGAATTTTATCCAGTTCTTGTTGGTACAGCGTTCAAAAACAAAGGTGTTCAGTTATTGCTTGACGCAGTAATTGATTACCTACCATCACCATTAGACGTTAAACCAATTGTTGGACACCGTGCTGATGAGCCAGAAGAAGAAGTTATCGCAAAAGCTGATGACGATGCTGAGTTCGCTGCTTTAGCGTTCAAAGTAATGACTGACCCTTATGTTGGTAAGTTAACATTCTTCCGTGTTTATTCAGGGCATCTTTCATCTGGTTCATACGTTAAGAACTCTACGAAAGGTAAACGTGAACGTGTAGGTCGTTTACTACAAATGCACGCTAACTCTCGTCAAGAGCTTGACACAGTATACTCAGGAGATATCGCTGCTGCGGTAGGTCTTAAAGATACTGCTACTGGTGATACTTTATGTGGTGAGAAGAATGACATTATCTTGGAATCTATGGATTTCCCAGAACCTGTTATTCACTTATCTGTTGAACCAAAATCTAAAGCTGACCAAGACAAGATGACTACAGCTTTAGTTAAGTTACAAGAAGAAGATCCAACATTCCATGCACACACAGACGATGAAACTGGACAAGTTATCATTGGTGGTATGGGTGAACTTCACTTAGATATCTTAGTAGACCGTATGAAGAAAGAATTTAACGTTGAATGTAACGTTGGTGCTCCAATGGTTTCATACCGTGAAACATTTAAGCAATCAGCTCAAGTTCAAGGTAAATTCGCTCGTCAATCTGGTGGTCGTGGTCAATATGGTGACGTTAAGATTGAATTCGCGCCTAACGAAACTGGTGGCGGTTTTGAATTCGAAAACGCTATCGTTGGTGGTGTAGTTCCTCGTGAATACATTCCATCAGTTGAAGCAGGACTTAAAGATTCAATGGAAAACGGTGTATTAGCTGGTTATCCTTTAATTGATGTTAAAGCTAAATTATATGACGGTTCATACCATGATGTCGATTCATCAGAAATGGCCTTCAAAATTGCTGCATCATTAGCGCTTAAAGAAGCTGCTAAAAAATGTGATCCAGTTATCTTAGAACCAATGATGAAAGTAACAATCGAAATGCCTGAAGAGTACATGGGTGACATCATGGGTGACGTAACATCTCGTCGTGGACGTGTTGATGGTATGGAACCTCGTGGTAATGCACAAGTTGTTAACGCTTTTGTACCACTTTCAGAAATGTTCGGTTATGCAACATCATTACGTTCTAACACTCAAGGTCGCGGTACGTATACTATGTACTTTGACCACTATGCAGAAGTTCCAAAATCAGTTGCTGAAGCAATTATCAAGAAAAACAGTGGTAATTCAGCAGAGTAATTAAATTTATTTTGTAAGATAACAGTCTAGCTGTTAATTACATGTAAAGCTTAATTATGTAGCTTACAGTTTTATCAATTGATTTTTTAGCTGAAATGCATTATAAAGGTACTATATAGTCCTTTATTACAAGTAACAAATATTCTTCTCGTGACAGTGAGTAACTGTCATGAGAGATAAATTTTAAAAATTAATTTTCTAACGAATAGGAGAGATTTTATAATGGCTAAAGAAAAATTCGACCGCTCAAAAACCCATGCCAATATTGGTACTATCGGACACGTTGACCATGGTAAAACTACTTTAACAGCTGCAATTGCAACTGTATTAGCAAAAAATGGTGACGCTGTAGCTCAATCATATGACATGATTGATAACGCTCCAGAAGAAAAAGAACGTGGTATTACAATTAATACTTCTCACATTGAGTACCAAACTGAAAAACGTCACTATGCTCACGTTGACTGCCCAGGTCACGCTGACTATGTGAAAAACATGATCACTGGTGCTGCTCAAATGGACGGCGGTATCTTAGTAGTATCTGCTGCTGATGGTCCAATGCCTCAAACTCGTGAACATATCCTGTTATCACGTAACGTTGGTGTTCCAGCATTAGTTGTATTCTTAAACAAAGTTGACATGGTTGACGATGAAGAATTACTAGAATTAGTTGAAATGGAAGTTCGTGACTTATTAAGCGAATATGACTTCCCTGGCGACGATGTTCCTGTAATCGCTGGTTCAGCATTAAAAGCGCTTGAAGGCGTTGAAGAATATGAAAACAAAATTTTAGAATTAATGGACGCTGTTGATGAATTCATCCCAACACCAGAACGTGATTCTGACAAACCATTCATGATGCCAGTTGAGGACGTATTCTCAATCACTGGTCGTGGTACTGTTGCTACAGGCCGTGTTGAACGTGGTCAAATCAAAGTCGGTGCTGAAATTGAAATCATTGGTATGCAAGAGGAATCAACTAAAACAACTGTTACAGGTGTTGAAATGTTCCGTAAATTACTAGACTATGCTGAAGCTGGCGACAACATTGGTGCTTTATTACGTGGTGTATCACGTGATGACATCTCTCGTGGACAAGTTTTAGCTGCCCCTGGTACTATTACACCGCATATTAACTTCAAAGCAGACGTTTATGTTTTATCAAAAGAAGAAGGTGGACGTCATACTCCATTCTTCACTAACTACCGTCCGCAATTCTATTTCCGTACTACTGACGTAACAGGTGTTGTTACTTTACCAGAAGGTACTGAAATGGTTATGCCTGGCGATAACGTTGAAATGCAAGTTGAATTGATTTCACCAATCGCTATCGAAGATGGTACTCGTTTCTCTATCCGTGAAGGTGGACGTACTGTTGGATCAGGCGTTGTAACTTCAATTATTAAATAATAAATAATTTCTATCTTTGGTAGAGATTTTAGGAGCCTCCTTTATGGAGGCTCTTTTTTATAGGCGCCCTTATCCGAAAAGGATTAGGGCGCCTTAATGCAATAGCAAAGCTATTGTAAACCACAGAAACCCGAAAAGGATTAGGGCTTCTTAATGCAATAGCAAAGCTATTGTAAACCACATTAACCCTTATCTCAAAATAAGATTAGGGCTTCTTAATGTAATTGCCAAAGGAAATTGTAAACCGCAACAATCCGCAAATGTATTAAGACGCCTTAATACATTTGTCTTTGATAGTTTTTGCGCTTGCTTTCTGAGGTCAAAGCCTTAGTCTGTAGTCTTTGGCTCAAATAACTGCCGTTTTAAGTAAGATAGTATAATTGAATTAACGAAAATAATATTGAAAACAAACAAGCACAATGCCATTTTGGCATTGTGCTTGTTTGTATATATAGGTAGTTAGAGAAATCATTACATCTTCAAAATTTCATATAAAAATAGAATCCCTGTGTGTTGTAGTTGATCACATATGCATAAGCGCCACTAACTCATTTCATTCCTAAGTGGAAAAGGATTACCTGAGCTAAAGCTCATGCATAAGCACTACTAAAGTAACAGAGTTACGAAGTAGTCAGAGGTACGCCTGCGTTGACACGCATGCATAAAAACCACTAACGTAACGAAGTTACGAAGTGGTTTTAACAATCACATTTTCGAGTTCTAGTATTTTGAGGAATTGGCTAACGGTGTATTTCATTGCTTTTTCATCAATATTGAAGTTTGGACTATGATGTGGGTGTGTTGTATCTTTTTCTGGATTACCACAACCAGTCAGGAATAACGCGCCTGGACGGACTTTTAAGTAATGAGAGAAGTCTTCACCAATCATCATTAATTCTGACTCGTTGAATCTTAAGTTAATATCGTTTGCTGCTTTTTTAACAACTTCATAGCTATTTGGATTGTTATGGACTGGTAGATAGCCCTTAATGTAATCCATTGTGTATGTGATGTCATTTGCCACAGCGAGTCCTTGTAGGAGTTTATCCATTTTAGTCATAACATGAGTTTGAACTTCTGTATCGAATGTACGTACAGTGCCTTTACAAAACGCAGTGTCAGGAATGATATTGTCTGCAGATCCTGCTTGGACCATACCAAAACTTATCACTGCCTGTTTGACGGGATCAATGGTTCTTGAAACGATTTTTTGTGCACTCATAATAAATTCAGCCATGATTACTACAGGATCAATGGTTTCGTGTGGTTTGGCACCATGCCCACCTTTACCTTGAATTGTAATATTAAATTCATCTGGTGAAGCCATCATTGCACCAGCACGGGAATAAATCGTACCTGTAGGATAACCGCTCCATAAATGGTTAGCGTATATTTTGTCTACGTCTTGTAAACAACCATCGTCTATCATTTCTTGAGAGCCACCTGGCATTACTTCTTCGCCATGTTGGAAGATGAGTACCACGTTACCATTTAAAAACTGTAGATGATGCTCTATAATTTCTGCAACACCTAATAAAGTCGCCGTGTGTCCATCATGACCACATGCGTGCATAGCACCTGGATTTTTAGATTTGTAATCCACTTCTGTAAGCTCATCTATAGGTAGTGCATCAAAGTCTGCACGTAATGCTACTGTAGGCCCATTGCCACGACCTTTAAAAGTCGCAACGATACCATTGCGACCTACGGGTGTACGTATTTCACATGACAATTGACTCAATTGATTTTGAATATAATCATGAGTATGGTACTCTTCGAACGATAATTCGGGATATTGATGTAAGTACCGACGTACTTGTATCATTTTACTTTCTTTTTCTTGCGCTAGTTGAAACCAATCAAACAACTTCAACCCTTCTTCCTTAGTCATTTTTATCCAGTATACCATTTAAAATAACTTAACTGTACCACCAAATATTAACGTACAAATCTAATTGTAGAAAACGCTTTCTTTATAATTGTTATTCTACTTCCATGTATTTTAAAAATAGGTTATGATTAACTTAAACACAAAGACAATCCAAAGGGGGACTTGCAGTGGTACAATCACTACATGGCTTTTTAGATGAAAATATTCAGTATTTAAAAGATAACGGGTTATACAATGAAATTGATACAATTGAAGGTGCGAATGGGCCTGAAATTCAAATCAAGGGAAAGCATTACGTTAACTTATCTTCAAATAATTATTTAGGACTAGCAACAGATGAAGATTTAAAACAAGCTGCGAAAGATGCAATTGATACACATGGCGTTGGTGCAGGTGCAGTACGTTCGATTAATGGTACATTAGATTTACATGATGAATTAGAAGCAAAATTAGCTGAATTTAAAGGAACAGAAGCAGCAGTCGCATATCAATCAGGTTTCAACTGTAATATGGCAGCAATTTCTGCTGTTATGAATAAACATGATGCGATACTTTCAGATGAACTAAACCATGCATCTATTATAGATGGCTGTCGTTTATCTAAAGCAAAAATTATTCGCGTAAACCACTCAGATATGGAAGACTTACGTGCAAAAGCAAAAGAAGCAGTAGAGTCAGGTCAATATAATAAAGTTATGTACATCACTGATGGTGTATTTAGTATGGACGGCGATGTTGCGAAACTGCCAGAAATTGTTGAAATCGCTGAAGAATTTGGCTTAATAACTTATGTTGATGACGCACATGGTTCAGGCGTGATGGGTAAAGGTGCCGGCACAGTAAAACATTTTGGCTTACAAGATAGAATTGATTTCCAAATGGGTACGTTATCAAAAGCGATTGGTGTTGTAGGTGGTTATGTAGCTGGTACACAATCATTAATTGATTGGTTAAAAGTGCAATCAAGACCATTCTTATTCTCAACATCATTAGCGCCTGGAGATACGAAAGCGATCACTGAATCAGTGAAAAAATTAATGGCGTCTACAGAATTACACGATAAACTTTGGGATAATGGTAATTATTTGAAAGCTGGATTAAAAGAACTTGGATTTAATATTGGCAACTCTGAAACACCAATCACACCGGTTATTATTGGTGATGAGAAAGAAACACAAGCGTTCAGTAGCCGTTTGAAAGACGAAGGCATCTATGTGAAGTCAATTGTCTTCCCAACGGTTCCAAAAGGCACAGGACGTGTGCGTAACATGCCAACAGCTGCACATACGAAAGAAATGTTAGATCAGGCATTAGCTGCGTATGAAAAAGTAGGCAAAGAACTAGGAACAATTAAATAGTAATGATTTAATCATTATGGGGGCAGGAAGATGAAATCAAATTTTGATTTCTCTCCTGCTCCCGTTTTTTATGAAATAAAAGGGAATAAATTGAAAATAACTACAAAATTTCAGGAAATGAATTAGGAGTGAGTAAATGGCAAAACTCATAATAATTAGAGGGAATTCAGGCAGTGGTAAAAGTACAATTGCTCAAAATATACAAAACTATCTAGGTGAAGGAGTAATGTTAATAGGCCAAGATGAGGTGCGTAGGCATATGCTCAATGTAAAAGATAAACCTAGAAATTTGTCTATTAACTTAATAGAAAAAATTGCAGAATATGGTATTAAGCACTGTAATTACGTAATTATTGAGGGTATTTTAAATAAACAAAAGTATGGTACTATGCTAAAAAAGCTAATAGAATATGATGGCATACAAGCATATGTATATTATTTTGACCTAGCTTTTAATGAGACCGTTCGCAGACACCATATGAAAGAAAATACAAATTTTGATAAACAAGAAATGGCAAAGTGGTTTATAGAAAGAGATTTCCTGAATGTCTAAGGTGAATTTTTGTATTAATCAGGAGATGACTGAAACGAAAATTTTACACCAAATATTAAATGATATGCACGATAATTAAAATAACCATGCTACTTTTTAGTAACATGGTTATTAAACATAATGAAAATGAGCAGGGTTTTCAATGTGTTTAAAGTCCTGTTTTAGACTTTAAACGTTTGCGCGTTTGTTTATTTTGGATAAATGGAATTGTGAACCATAAGATATGAAGCATACTTGCTAGTATAACAAGTACAATTGGTATAAATATTTCAACTATACTAATATTTACAACGAATGATGCCAGAATAAACGCAGTGATAGACGGTACTGCACAAATAATGACTACAGTTAACAGTACAAATTGCAATACTTGGGTTGCGATAGGGCTATATATATCTAGTATTACAATAGCGACATAAAATAGCGTGATAAAGGCAAGTAGTACAATAATCCAACCGAGAGCCAAACCAGTTTCAGATTCAATAAAATTTTGATAGGGCGCTAAGATTGGCAGAATGAATAAAATCATAACTGATAACCATGACAGTACGCCAAAAAACAGAAATAATTTTTTAGATCTATTATGAGTCATAGTAAAAACCTCCTTAAGATACCAAACCCATGTCATCTTATAGTTAAGAGATGTGTTTTTTACTAGAGGTAATTCTAAACGGTTAAGCACAATATAATTCATCCAACGCTTTCACTTATTCATATACCCACAAAACAGTATTTTTACACCATCGATTAATGGTCTTTCTAATGACAGAAAAGTTCTTTTAAATATTAGCTGAAAAGCATAAATGTATCTTAATAAAGTGGTATAAATTTAAATTAACTAGATCTAAGTTATAAGCCGTATTGAATGATACGCTTTCATAGTGAAAAATGTTATAGTTTAGATAACAGATAGCGCTATGAAGGGGATTTTAGATGACAAAAAATTTAGGGTTGCATTTTACTACACAACGCCTTATCATTAGACCGTTGGAAGAAAATGATTACGAAACATGGTTGCGTGGTTTTGTAAACCGTAAGCCGTCTCAATTTAAATATGATAAAGGTCAAGTAGACATGTCAGAATCGACTGAACCGTGGTTTGCAGCACTTATAGTAAGGCAACAACAAGCTATTGAAGCAGATGATTTATATATCTTTGGGATTTTTGATAAAGAAATGAATCATTTAGGCATGCTTGATATTAAGAACTTGAGCCGCGACAATTTTCAGTGGGCTGAAATTGGTTATTTTATTCACAATCAGTATTGGAATCAAGGCTTTGCTTATGAAGCAGTGACAGAATTAGTTAAACAAGCACGAGATACGTTGCATTTTCACAGACTTGAAGCACATATCAATATAGATAATGTGCCTTCAATCGGTTTGATTGAAAAAGTAGGCTTTCAATTCGAATGTGTGCGCAAAGGTTTCATATTTGAGAATGGCAAATGGACAGATCATTATGTGTACTATTTAAATACACACAACGAAATCATAGATGAGTAATAGTAATAACTTAGAAGGAAGGAGTATCAACATGGTTGAATTTAGAGAATTAACAATGGGTGACGAAGCATTATATTGTGATTATATGAGAGAATGGATTGATCATGATGAAAAGGTAGTGCCTGAGATTACAAACATTACGAAATATAGTAATTTTGAAGAAATAGTTCACGAATTAGCAGATAACAAATCACATGACCAAACTGTAGATAATACGACATTGTTTTTAATAGATGATGATGAAATCATCGGTGCTGCCAATATTCGTCATAACTTAAACGATAAACTGAAAAAAGTCGGCGGCCATGTTGGCTACGGCATCCGCAAAAAATACCGTGGCAAAGGTTTTGGCAACAAGTTGTTGAAGAAATCTTTAGACTACTTATCAAGAATTGGTGTTCAAGAGGCTTTAATTACATGTGATCAAGACAATGAAGTTTCCGCAGCAGTAATTAAGCACAACGGTGGCGAAGAAATCGAACCCTCCACATTGGATGATGGTACAGTCATACGCCGTTTCCAGATTGAGATAGCATAATAATAAAATAACAGTTAGAACCAAGAGGACGTAATTTATTACGTTCTCTTTTTTGTTGTATTAATTCAAAAATATTAATTCACAAATAGCGATAAAAACGTTTTGTAATACCATACGTATGTAAACTTTAAACAAAATTTATTTAAAAAATGTAAAGAAGTGTTGTAATTTACCTAATTTAATTTATAATAAGTTGAATGCTAAATTTATTAGGAGGCTCATATGGAAAGTACAGTAGATTTATCCAAAATATTACAAATTATCAGGAAGAATTTAAAATTACTGATAATTTTACCCATTATTTGTTTATTAATTAGTGCTATAGTTACTTTTTTCTTTTTAGATTCTAAATATCAAGCGTCTACTCAGGTATTAGTAAACCAAAAAGAAAGCGATTCACAAATGATGGCACAAGAAGTTCAAAGCAATATACAGTTAGTCAATACATATGCTGAAATAGTGAAAAGCCCAAGAATTATAGATAAAGTATCTAAAGAATTAGATGGAAAATATTCTTCAGATGAAATTAATAAAATACTAACTGTATCTAATGAGGCAGATTCACAGGTTCTTAATATTGATATAGAGACTAAGAGTGGTAGTGATATGAAACTTTAGATTTATCTTTAGATGTCATTGATAGTATTAGAGTTAGTACCGAAGGCATAAAAAACAAATTTATCAATAAATATAATTATGAGTCAGTATTCTATCAATATGTTAATGCAGAACACATAGATATTAAAGAAAAACCGATTAATACTAAAAGAAATTTCTTAATTAAAGCTAGATTTGAAGATAGTATTAAGGATATATCATATGTGATTAAACTGATGAATTATATCGTTAAAAATACAAAACGAAATGATATACAACTCTATATTATAGGTTATGGTCCATCAGAGATTTTATATAAAAACCTTGTGAAGTATTATAATTTACAAAGCAATGTTCATATAAATGAGAAAGAACCATTTAACTATATTTATATATCTTCATCTCCTTATGAAACGCTAGGTTATTCTATTTTAGAAACAATCGCTCATGGGAATAGAGCATTAGTTTATCCTGGTAATGATAATGTCTTGCAAGATGTTTATTCAAAATACTATGCAGTTCAATTTTTAGAAAAAAATATTATAGATGATAGTGAAATCTTAATATCTTTGATTGATAGTAAATATACGCAACAAGAAAGAGATATTGATTTTGATAATTTAAATAAAGAATTTATTGATAGTGAATACAGCGAAAAATATATAACTAATTTTAACCAAGCTGCAAAAGGGCATTCATTAGATATTAAAAAATATAAGGGCAAATATGCGTTTAAATCTAAAAATAAAATAGAGAAACTGAATAGTGGTAAAGTTTTATATAAAAAGTTAAAAGAAAAACCGTTTTTAAGTAGAATCTTTAAAAATGAATTTTTCTTCAGAAGATTTAAAAATTATTATAAAAAAAGAAAAGAAAACCTAAGTAAAAAATTACTAGATAACATTACACCACAAAAGAAAAAGGTATTTATTGAGTCTTTTCATGGTAATAATTTTAGTGGGGATCCTAAATATATTGCTTTAAGTATTCAGAAACATTATAACGACAAAGAAATTTTTGTGAGTTCTTCTAACTCATTAGTAGATATTGAAATTAGAAATTGTGGGTTCACACCAGTACGATTTGGTACTCAAAATTATATTGAAAAATTTAGAAATTCTAAGTATATCTTTATGAACGGTAATTCATGGGATAAAGTTTATAAGCATAATGATCAAGTGTTTATTCAAACATGGCATGGTTTTCCGTTGAAAAAAATGGTCAACGATTTAAGTGACGAAATTGAAAAGACAACGCAATTAATGCAGTTTAAACCTCGTATGATGAAATGGGACTACTTAATTACTTCTTCAAATACTAATACAATGCTTCTAAAATCTGCATTTCCATTGGAAGAAAATCCAAATTTAAATATTTTGCAACATGGTGCACCTAGAAATGAATATTTAATTGAAAATAATAATTATGAAGAAAGAAAGAGATTACAAAGAAAATATTTATTTACAGTTAATGACACTAAAAAATATGTCTTGTTTTGTCCTACTTGGAGAAAAGATGAAAGAGAGCATCTGACAAGTATTGATTTAAAAAAATTACTAATTCACTTACCTGAAGAATATGAAATCATCATTAAATTACATCCTAATGAAGGTATGTTGAGAAGTAAATATAATAATTTAGATGCTAGAATTCACTGCTTTTATAATGAATTTGTAGATATACAAGAGCTTTATATATTATGTGAATCTATGATAACAGACTATTCATCAACAATTTTTGACTTTGCACATTTAAATAAACCTATATTACTTTTACAAGAAGATGCAGAAGTGTATCAAAAAGATATTGGTTTTTATTTCGATGTTTTTGAATTAGGAAATTTCCCAATTGCATCGTTAGATGAATATAAACTAGCACTTCAAATTAAAAGTATTGACCACATAGATTATACAAATTTAATTGATCGCTTAATGACAGACGATAAAATAGGTAGTGGGCAAAATATATTGACTGAAGTATTTAGTGATTCGATTGATAATGAAAATAGTACAGATAGTCCAAGTGAAAACTAAATTTTACTATTTAAATAACTATGGTTAAACAATAGAATGATTCGATATTATTTATCAAGAATCGGTCTGATATTTATATCAGGCTGGTTTATTACATACTACATAACGAAAGTAAGTGATAAAATGACTGTAAAAATAGCAACTATTGGTTCATGTATTACGAGAGATAACTTTAATACAAAGTTTAATCCTAATTATAAAAGATACTTTGATGTAATAGAACATCAAAACCAGACAACGCTTCCGAGTTTAATGTCTAATGAGTTAGAGCTTAATGTTAATAAAGCATTTTTAGATAAATCCCCCTATGTGCAAAGTTTATTATATAAGGAGCACAGTAAAGAATTCTTATCGATATTAAAAGAAAAAGCTCCAGATTATTTATTAATGGATCTAGATCCCGATGTTAAATTTGGATTGCTAAAAATAGAAGATAATCAATATATAACTGCTAATCCAAACTTTAAAGACTTACCACAATTTAAAAATCTAGAGCGTATCAATATAATTGAAAACTATAAAGCATACATTAATATTTGGAAAGAAGCGGTGGCTAAATTTTTTAACTTCATGAAGAAAGAAGTGCCTAATTGTGAAATTATATTAGTGAAAGCTAGATTCTCTGACGTGTTTAAAGATGGTACTTCATTAACAAAAATGAGAGAAGAAAAAGGAATAGCACTTCAAGAATTTAGTGAGATGAATAAAGTGTGGGATAGCTTAGATGATTATATTATTAAAAACTATGATGTCTCTGAATTAGATATGACTGAACAACAATATTTTCTCGATAAAGATCATTTGTGGGGACCATATTACTTACATTATGAAGATAAGTTTTATAATGCATTTTTGAATAAACTAATTAAAATTGTGGAAAATCATAAAGGAAAAGATGCAATATTAAAAGAAGGTCATAGAACAATTCAAAGAATGTATTTAGATGATGAATATGAAATTTTAAATACTAAAGTTGTTGAAGTGATTTTAAATTCCGAGAAAAATATCATTGAACTAGCTAGAATAAATGAAGATGCTTATCATCTATATAAGGATTTATTGGCGAATGATTATATTTTATATTTTCACACTGAAGGTATTTCTAAATTATACAAGAGAAGCTATGTAAAGGAATTGTGGAAAAGAAATGATTTAATGCAACAAGGTAGTAGCTTTTACACACTAGATGAACCGAAAGATAAAAAAGATAATAAGAGCGAGGATAATAAAAAATTACTTGTTATTTTCACATGTATGCCAGCAGCAGATGTCTATGATAATTATTTAATGACGGACAGAATGTTTCCAAAATTTTTTAACGGTATAGAAAGAAGCTTGGTCAAGAATGTTCATACTATGAGAATTATGGACTTAAATTGTTCACATGGCTCTCATTATATAAATAGTAATAATAATCACAATTTGGAAACAGATATTTCAAATGCAATTCACCGTGTAAAAGATGAATTAGGTATTGAAGAAGATGATATCGTATTATACGGGGCGTCAAAAGGCGGTACAGGTTCGTTATATTATGGTGCTAAATTAGATTTGAAATGTTTAGCGATAGACCCAATTATAAGCTTAGGCGAATATAACGTTAAAGACGATCACTTCTTAAAGGGATTAAGGAAAGAAGATATTAGCGAAGATATTAACAACAATTTATCAAAACAGAGTACAAAAGAAAAACATATAATTGGTTCTGAAAATGTTCAATTTAATTTTTCTATGATTTCTAAAATTCAAGGAAGTAACATTAATAAAATCAATAAAGTTGATGAGCATATTAAAAGTCATCCAGACGTTTCTAGAAATAGCATACCAGAGCAGTTAATGTTATTAAATAAGATGTTATTAAATAAATAAAACATAGCAATTATAGTAAGGATAGATAGGTAGCCATTGTCAGGCTGTCTATTTTTTTATTGCTAAGTGAACTACAAATATTAATGTAACCGCAAACATAAATAAAAGACTTCACTAGCAGTTTCAAGTATAATCGTTTTTAGTACTAGGTATTAAAACAATAGATAGAAATGAGGTTTATTTATGTCGAAAGTAATTAAGGATATACATACAGCATTTGATGGACTAGAGGATGGCATGACTGTGCTTGCTGGTGGCTTTGGGTTATGTGGCATACCAGAACATGCTATCGAAGCAATCCGTACGAAGGGTACGAAAGCTTTAACAGTAGTAAGTAATAACTGTGGTGTAGATGATTTTGGCTTAGGCCGTTTATTAGAGAAAAAACAAATTGATAAAATGATTAGTTCCTACGTGGGTGAAAATAAAATATTTGAACAACAATTAATTAATGGTGAATTAGATGTAGAATTAACACCACAAGGTACATTAGCTGAAAAATTACGCTCAGGTGGCGCTGGTATACCTGCTTTTTATACGAAAACAGGTGTAGGTACGTTAATTGCTGAAGGTAAAGAAACACGTGAATTTGATGGTGAAACGTATGTGATGGAACGTGCGATTAAAGGTGATTTTGGTATTGTAAAAGCGCAAAAAGCAGATACTTTTGGCAATTTAGTTTTTGAAAAAACTGCACGTAATTTCAATCCCTTATGTGCGATGGCTGCCACAACGACTGTCGTTGAAGTTGAAGAATTAGTTGAAGTTGGAGAAATTGATCCGGATGAAGTACATATGTCAGGCGTTTACGTCGACTTTATTTATTTAGGAGAGCATTTTGAAAAACGCATTGAGAAACGCACAGTGAAGGAGGTTAATCATGGATAAACAATTACAGCGTAAGAAGATTATTCAACGTGCTGCACAAGAGATTAAAAGCGATATGGTAATTAATTTAGGTATCGGTATGCCTACGCTTGTGGCCAATGAAATCAATGACCACGTAGAGAATGTCTTTTTCCAATCTGAAAATGGTTTGTTAGGTATCGGACCTTATCCAACAGACGAATAAGTGGACCCAGACTTAATCAATGCAGGTAAAGAAACGGTGACTGCTGCAAAAGGTGCGTCGTATTTTGATAACGCGGAATCCTTCGCTATGATTCGTGGCGGACATATCGACTTAGCAATCCTTGGGGGCATGGAAGTCTCACAAACTGGAGATTTAGCCAATTACATGATTCCAGGTAAATTAGTCAAAGGTATGGGTGGCGCTATGGATTTAGTCGTCGGCGCACAAAAGGTCGTCGTCATTATGGATCACATGAATAAACATGGTGAGTCTAAGATTAAAGCACAATGTGAATTACCACTCACAGGTGCTGGCGTCGTCAACACATTAATTACAGATTTAGCAGTATTTCAATTTGAACACGGAGTGATGAAGCTTGTTGAATTGCAAGATGGTGTTACTTTGGAAGAAATTGAAGCCAATACAGAAGCGCAATTTGAAAATCATTTGAAGTAGGTGTGAAGAATGGTCAAAGATAAAGTAGTCATTATTACAGGTGCAGCAAGTGGTATCGGTTTAGGGATTGCGAGAGTGTTTTTAGAAAATGGTGCTAAAGTCGTGTTAGCTGATTTAAATAATGAAAAGTTGGCTCAAGAAACGCATGATTTGAAAGACCAAGGTTACGATTGCATGCCAGTTCAAGTAGATGTCACTGACGAAGCAGCAGTTAAGCATATGGTAGATGTAACTGTAGCAAAGTATGGTCGTTTAGACATTTTATTTAATAACGCAGGTTTACAACATGTTGAAAGTATCGAATCATTCCCAACTGACAAGTTCAGACAAATGATTGATATCATGTTAACTGGCAGTTTTATTGGTACAAAATATGCATTGCCGATTATGAAAGAACAACAATTTGGTCGTATATTAAATATGGCTTCAATTAATGGTGTGATTGGTTTTGCTGGAAAAGCAGCGTATAACAGCGCTAAACATGGCATTATCGGTTTAACAAAAGTTTCAGCTTTGGAAACGGCGACGGAGGGCATTACAGTCAATGCGATTTGTCCTGGCTACATAGATACACCACTCGTACGTAATCAAATGGCAGATTTAGCTAAAGATAGAGGCGTCGAGGTAGAGCAAGTGTTAGAAGACGTGTTATATCCGTTGATTCCACAAAAACGTTTATTAGATATTAAAGATATCGCAGATTATGCATTATTCTTGTGTAGTGACAGTGCTAAAAGTGTTACCGGACAAGCTATTTTAATAGATGGTGGTTATACTGTTCAATAATTAAAAAAATATAAATAATATTTAATCTTAATTCATTGATAATTTTCAATAAAAATATGTTACGTTATAGATAACTTAATATATTGATGACATGAGGGTGAATTACTGATGAAAGGTCCAGACGCAAATGATACAAGTTGGATATCTATTATTTTTACCATTGCTTGTCTTGCAATGTCGGAAATACTAGAACATAGTTTGTATAATAAAATTCTCACTGCAGTTATAATTTTAATATTGATTTTTATTGTAATTCGTAGATTGAAAGTGACTGTTTATGATATACAAACACAAGATGACAATATAAACACGTTTATGAGTGTGAAAGCTGACTATTGGATTTTATACGTTAAAGATATGATTGCTTATGGACTGATGGCAGCAATCTTTTTTGACTTTTTATTTATAAAAAATAGTTTGGCATGGCTTATATTATTGATAATCGTCATTTTATTTGGACTCTTAATACTATTTGAGAATAAATTTGAAAAGAAAACCGACATTCTTGAAACAAATGACACGGAATAGAGGTGTTTTATGCTTTTTATAAGCGCAAAAGAACAAGCACAATTATTAGATATGTCAGAAATTGTTGAAGCAGTAGCGGAATCTTTACGTGCATATTCAGAGGGCAAGACTGATACACCTTTGCGCTATTCGTTACCTTTTAATGAAGATAACCGTTATCTCGTGATGCCGGCATTATCAGATGAATTGAAGATTGTCGGACTTAAGACAGTGACCGTGGCGCCCAATAATACTAAAGTCGGCAAGAAAACCATCGTGGGATCTGTTATTTTATCTGATTATGAAACGGGTGAAACACTAGCGGTACTCGAGGGATCTTATTTAACGAAGATACGCACAGGTGCGATATCAGGTGTGGCAACGAAATACCTCGCACGTGAAGACGCTAAAACATTATGTGTCATAGGCACAGGTGATCAAGCGGAAGGTCTTATTAAAGCAGTCCTCGCCGTAAGAACGATTGACCGTATTCAGTTTTACAATCGCACGTATGAAAAAGCTGTAACCTTTGCTGAACAAGTACAAAGTGCATATTCAAATCTAGATTTAACAGTGTTTGATAACGTAGAAGAGGCAATAGAAGACGCGGACGTCATCGTAACTGCTACCAATGCAACAGAACCAGTATTTCATAAGCGCTTAGCGCCAGGCGCTCACTTAAATGCTGTCGGTTCCTTTAAACCAGATATGCAAGAATTACCATCTCAAGCCATTGCAGATGCAGACAAGGTTGTTGTAGAAGCCATAGAAGCTGCCATGGAAGAAACAGGAGACTTAATTAATCCGGTAGCAGAAGGTGTATTTAAAGCAGATGGTTTATACGGAGAACTCGGGAACATTGTTTCTACAAAATTAGAAGGCAGACGATCAGAAGATGAAATTACGATTTTTAAATCCGTAGGCGTAGCCATCGTTGATATCGTAGTAGCCAATTACTTTTATCAAAAATTATTGAAACAACAAAGTGAATAAATCTAAAGATGACTATCATTCATTTGGTAGTCATCTTTTATGAAAAGTCATACTAAAATCCCTTTTTACTTCACCCCAATACGCACGTGAGGTATGATATTTATTATTAATAGTAAATACATTCCAAAATGGGAAGGGAAATTTATATGAAATCAATCTTACTTATAGGGCAGTCTAATATGGCAGGGCGTGGCTTTATCGATAGCGTGAAACCGATTGTAGATGAGCGCATTCATGTGTTGAAAAATGGTAGATGGCAAATGATGGACGAACCGATACATAGTGATCGTTCTGTTGCAGGTATAGGCCCCGCAGCATCGTTTGCTAAATTGTGGTTAGATGATCATCCAGATGAGACAATTGGCTTAATTCCTTGCGCAGATGGTGGTACATCGATTGATGATTGGGCAGAGGATCAAGTGTTAACGCGACATGCCATTTCTGAAGCTGAATTTGCGATGGAAAGCAGTGAGCTCATCGGTATATTATGGCATCAAGGCGAAAGCGATAGTTCAGAAGGTAAGTATCTTGACTATGAAACTAAGCTAAATCAAGTTGTGGATCATTTTAGACAAGCGCTTAATGCGTCTCAACTGCCATTTGTATTGGGCTTGCTAGGAGATTTCTTAGGCAAAGCAGCATTTGGTCAAAGTGCATCAGAATACACTCAAATTAATGAAGTGATTAAAACTGTCGCAGAAGCAAAAGACAACTGTTTCTACGTAACGGCACAAGGTTTAACAGCCAATCCTGATGAAATTCATATCGATGCCGAGTCACAGCGGTTATTAGGTATGCGATATTATGCAGCATATTCACAAGGTGACAACATTAAAGACTCGTTACCAGAAGAAAAGAAAGCGGATGATTTATTATATAAAAAAGAATATACAAAGAATGAACAAATGTATATGTTAATAGCACGATTATCTAAGAATGAAATAACTTACCGAGCATTCACAGAAGAAATGGCAAAGATGTATTAAAGCAATTACCCAGGAAATATTAAAATTTACACAAAATACCCCAACAATAGGCACACTTTTCAGGTGATGCTATTGCTGGGGTATTTTTAATACGCTACTGACCAAAATCTACTCAACACGACCATGTGTAATCTGTGTTAATCCTTCATTTATCGTGAAGATTTTGGCGTTGATTTCAGTGACACCCATAGTATTGAGTCGTTCACTATGCATATTTAAGTAACTTTCAGCATGCGCTTTGCTGTCGAAGGCGTAAATACCACCTGCTTCTTTGGCTGTTTCGTTTTCAGTCCAAATTTTCCATAAAAACCCTGGTTCATCATTAATTGATTTTGCTAAATCAGCGAATTGTTGTGCCATTTCGTCTCCAAATGGCCCATCTAAAGGAAAATCGACTTGTAAAATATGTACCATAACATACCTTCCTTTCGAGTTTAATTATACATATTTTAAGTATAACTAAATATGATATTTATGTGTATCAACAAACGTTAATATCAATTGTATATTTTTGAGGAATTGAATTGCATTTAATCTTTTTAAATATATAAATGTAAAGGAAGAGTAAATTTATTAAATATCTTATATTATCTTGCAATTAAATAGATTAGGAGTATGATTAAGGTGAACAATTACACTATAGCAATAAAATCCTTCAAAAAAGGAGTGATTTTAGAAGTATTATATCTATTTACGCTTTTAGTAAAATCACTTATTGTCAGTTCTTGAGCCACATGTAGTAATGTGAAAGAATGAAATAATTAATAAATAGTGTAGGAAACTTGTTAATACGGCGTATATTGATAATTATGATTGCTTAGTTTTAAGTGCATAACTAAGATTTCTTGAAATTTAGCCAAGAGGGACTCAAAAATAGAGGAGTGATTTATTATGCGTAAAGTTGGAAAGTTACTTTCAGCAACAGTCGTTGTTTCAACACTTGTCGTAGGTTCTTCGGCAGCGTATATCACGAGTAATAATCAAGAAGTCCAAGCGCAGTCAGAGCAAGTTCAAAAATGGGGACACGGTGAAGGTGGCGCTAGCGGTGCCAACACTGAAAGTAGTACGAACGGTGTTGGATTAAAAGCTGAAACACCATGGTATAACTATGAAGGTTATACAACATATGATGCATCATTTACACAAGATTATAACTTTGTAAGAGCATTAAAATATGACAATGTCTCAATCGATGGCTATAAAGTAGATACAAGCTTAGATGATAATCTTGATCATACTAAGCAAGTTTATGATACAACCGTTGAATTTAATAGTGATAACGAAGTTATAGGGATTTCTTTCTTAACTAAACCAGACTCAGTATCTAAGGAAACCTTTAAAAAAGCACACACATCTAATCAAATAACTGATGAAGGTGAAATTAGAGGCGGCGAAAAAGACGGTACATTTGTAACATATGAAACGAACGATGGCTCATACACAGCGTATTTTGATGAAGATGACCAATTGATGCAAATGAGAATTGGCTAGTAGCATAATATGAAATATGTTTATGTTTATAGTAATTAGTCTGAAATGAATAATCTCTGAATTCTAAGTCAAAAAGGAAAACTACAAAATAGGAGTGATTTATTATGAATAAAGTAGTAAAGTTACTATCTTCAACAGTCATAGTATCAACACTTGTCGTAGGTTCTTCCGCAGCGTATATCACGAGTAATAATCAAGAAGTCAAAGCGCAGTCAGAGCAAGTACAGAAATGGGGACACGGTGAAGGTGGCGCTAGCGGTGCTAACACTGAAAGTAGTGCGAGCGGTGCAGAATTAAAAGCTGAAACACCATGGTATAACTATGAGGGTTATACAACGTATGATGGTTCATTTACACAAGATTATAACTTTGTAAGAGCATTAAAATACGATAATGTCTCAATCGATGGTTATAAAGTAGATCCAAAAGCAGACTCCGAAGTTGAGTATAACGAAACAGTTTATGATACAACAGCATCATTTAATAAAGATGATGAAGTTGTTCAAACAACATTCTTCACTAAACCAGATTCAGTTTCAAAGGATACATTTAAAGATGCGCACAGTTCTAATGAAATAGCTGAAGAAGGTAAACTTGGTAACGACGATGGCACATTTGTAAAATATAAAACAAATGAAGGTAGCTACACAGCGTTCTTTGATACAAAAGATAATTTAATGGAAATGACTATAAGCCAATAGCCATACAGAATATCAATTGTATTTATGATAAAGCATGACTCGTTTACTCCTCATTGTTAGTGATTATGACAATGAGGGGTTTTTATTGTAGAAGCAAAATTTAGGGATTTATAAATAATTGTGTTTTTGTAATATAATAATTATAGTTAACATAAGCATAAAAATATTTAAATTAAGGGGAGTTGGTTAGTTATGAAAAAAGTTTTTTTGGGATTAGTGTTGAGTGGATTATTTTTCATGTTAAGCAATGGTACGGTTTCAGCGAATGAATTTGATAAAATAGAAAAAGATAATAACACAACAGTTGGCGTATATGGCATTAATACTGAGAATGGTAAAAAAGTTCAACACAATGCAAATGAACGCTTTGCATTTGCTTCTACTTTTAAAGCCATCGCGAGCGGTGTGTTATTAAATAATTATTCGGAAAAAGATTTAAATAAAAAAATAACAATTAATGAGACAGATATTGTAGAATATTCACCTGTAACTGAAAATTACATAGGCAAACAGATGACGTTTAAAGATTTAATTAAAGCATCTATGTTACAAAGTGATAATACGGCTAATAATAAAATAATGGAAGAACTTGGTGGCGTTAAAGCCTTTAAACATGAGTTGAAGCAATTAGGTGATAATATTTCTAATCCGCAACGCTTAGAACCTGAGCTAAATCTCTATGATCCAAATAGTACAGCTGATACTACAACACCTAGAGCTGCAGCACAGACATTAAATACAATTTTAACAAGTGACCAAATAAGTGATGGGAACTTAGATTTATTGAAACAAGTTATGATTGAAAATGAAACGGGCGATAGTTTAATTAAAGCAGGTGCACCAGACAACTATATCGTTGGAGATAAAAGTGGGCAAGGTTTAACATATGCTACGCGTAATGATTTGGCATTTATCTATCCAGATAAACATAAAAAACCAATCATTCTTGCAATTTATACAAAACAAGATGACAAAGATGGTCAACCAGATGATAAAGTAATCGCAGATGCTGCTGAAGAAGCAATTGCACAATTACGCTAAGTTAATAAAATGAGGATAGGGCTATTCAGAGGAGTAGAATATGGAAATAAAACAAATGAAATATTTTGTAGAAGTTGTGAGAAATGGTGGAATGACACAAGCTTCAGAACATTTATATATCGCACAGTCTACAATTAGTAAAAATATTAAAAGTATTGAAAACGAATTTGACATTACTTTGTTTGATAGAAGAAAAAAACATATTATTCTAACGGATATAGGTCAGATTTTTTATGATAAGTGTGTTGAAGCATTGGCAGTGTTGGATGATTTATCTTTAGAAATGGGTGACGTCACGAATTTAGAAAGGGGGCATATCCGCATTGGCATATCGGCAATTATGAATGTCAGGTTATTTACGGAAAGTTTAAACCAGTTTCATTCCAAGTATCCGAATGTGACATATGAAGTCATTGAAGGTGGCGGAAAAGCGGTCGAATTTTATTTGAATAATGATGAAATTGACGTCGGTATTACAACTTTACCAGTAGATGAGGATATCTATCATGCGGTACCTCTATATAAAGAAAAGTTATTACTTATCGTTGATAAAAATTCTGAGTTAGCACAACAATCATCCGTTTATTTAGGTGATTTGAAAGATGAAAGCTTTATTATGTTTCATGATGACTATTACCTGAAAGATCAAATTATAGAAAGCTGTAGAAAAGTAGGCTTTCATCCTAAAACAGTAGCTAAAATGTCTCAAATTACTTTTATAGAAAATATGATTCGTGATGGTATTGGCGTGAGTATCTTACCTGAGAGTATCGTCAATATTTTAAATGATGGTGTTGTCGGTATTGAAATAAGTGCTGCTGATGTAGCGTGGAATTTAGGTGTTATATGGAAGAAAGAAAGTTATATGAATCATGTTACGCATGAATGGATTAATTTTTTAAAGGATTTGAAATAAAAAAAGCGTTGTTAAAGTTGAAGTATTCCACTAAGGAATGTCAAATATTCCAACTATGTATTTTAATCATAGATAAAGGAGTAATATAATGGAATCTGTAGAGGGTTATGAGTACTGATTAACTGATCATTGCAAAATGGTTATAAGTTGAGTTTTCAATATGTATGAATATCCACGTACAATCAATATATGATAGCTTTTATAATAAACGATAATTCAACTCAGGACTCATAACGGCAGAAGATAACTAAGGGAGTCCTCAAATTTTATAAAAATGGTAATCATAACGTACTAATCAGAGATGAAAGTAGGATTAGATACGTGATGCATTTGTAATATAGATACAAATGCATCGTATGTTGACCAATGCTTGCACAGTTGCGTGTTTTAGAAATTATAGTTAAAACCAATAAAATTCATCAGTTCTCCCATTTAAAAACTGAAAACAATCCCTATCTCTCTAAATATTGGTTAACTTTTTTTCTGTACAAACAAGATGTGTTGTAATACGTGACTTGCAAGCAATATATAAAGCGCGCGTTATATTAACGGCATTTTAGCAAGTAGCGTGTCATTACATTATAAAGTGATAGGTGTACGCTATGTTGTATAACAGACAACAAGACAGGCACAATGCAACTTGGTAATGGCATTCCTAGATTATAACAATCACTGGCTAGATGCCTTCATATATTTAAGAAAGCTTATGCTTCAGTTGAAGTAATATTAAAAAGTAATAACCCTCTAGATAAATATCTCTCAAACAAGTGCGACCCTGACTACACTGTCCAATGTAGCTAGGGTCGCTTTGTTAATTTAATGGAATTTGCATATATTAAATATTATGCTGTAATGATGGGTGTAAATGATATGCTGCATCAGTTGGTTCATTTTTAATAACTTTATCTAACGTAGTCACGATTTTTTGAGCGATTTCAGATGTAGGCACCCCAATAGCGTTGACAGGGTAATCTAATTTTTTAATTTGTGGAATATTATCGTAAGAATAAATCATTGGCTGATTTTCAGGCCCAATGGCATTAATCGTTCCTACAGTAATGTCGTAACTTCCGCAAATCACACCAGGAGAAAGCGCGTCGCTTTTCAAATATTGTTTCACGGATGCTTCGGCATCTATGGCATTCAATCCGTTAGAATCGATAATACGATAGGTAATATTTTGCGCTTTGCAGTAATTAGTAATCGCATCTTTTTTAGCGATTTGGCGGGCGTCGTTTGTATTAATATCGCCTATGTAATCAATCGTTTGGATACCTTGTTCTAATAGGGCGTTAATGGCCATAATCATCGCTTCTGCATGATTGACATTGATAATCGGGTAGGGAATATCTCTGTCTACACCGTACGCGACTACCGGAACGTTATTATAAATTTCAGGTGGTAAGTTTGAATTGTCACCTTCATCAAAGATCACAATACCATCACAGCCGAATTCTACAAATTTCTTTGAAGCGGCCGCAACATCATCGATTGAAACAAACATGACATAACCGAGGGATTTAATAGCTCTATTAATTTCTGAAATTAGATGTGTCACGGCAACACGATCTACAGAAGGCCAGATTAATCCAATTGTGCCACTTCTTTTAGAAACGAGTGCTCGTGCCGAATGATTAGGTATGTAATTCATTTCAAGCGCTTTTTGTTGAATCATTTGTTTTGTTTTTGGTTTAACGAGTTGGGAATTTTTTAATGCTTTACTGACCGTGGAATAACTGACACCACAGGCTTCGGCAACATCTTTTAAAGTTACAGCCATAAAAGTTCTCCTTGAAATAGATTGATTTAAGTTAGAATTAATTATACCATAGAGATAAGCGTTAGAATATTTTTTTGAATCTTAATAACAACGTTGTTATTTTCAGCAAGCAAACACAAGAAATGAAATTTATAAGGAGATGTAAAGATGAATTCAAGAGATACGATGAAGTATATTCAAGAAGGTCAACACATTGCAGTGATGCGCACAGACAACCCGGAGACGTTTTTAGATATTTCAAATGTAATTATAGAACAAGGGCTTAATATTATCGAAGTGACGTTAACAACGCCAAATGCGATAGAAATTATTGCTGAATTATCTAAAAGAGAAGACGCGCTGATTGGTGCAGGTACTGTACTTGATAGTGTATCAGCACGTACAGCAATTTTAAACGGCGCTAAATTTATTGTAAGCCCATCTTTTGATGAGGAAACAGCTAAAATCGCTAACTTGTATGATGTTCCTTATATTCCAGGATGCATGACTGTTAAAGAAATGGTCGAATCTTTACGCTATGGTTGTAAAGTATTGAAACTATTCCCAGCAACACAGTTTTCACCTAAATCTATCAAAGATTTCAAAGGTCCATTACCACAAATTGAGATTGTTCCAACTGGTGGCGTGGGCAAAGATAATCAAAAAGAATGGTTAGACGCAGGTAGTTTTGCAGTAGGTATTGGTAGTGAAATTACAAAAATTTATCAACAACAAGGAAAAGAAGCTTTAGTGCAATATATTTCTGAACTAAAAAGAGAGGTATAACTATGACGGTATTTGGATTTGGAGAAGTATTACTACGCTATACTCCACCTGATTACAAACAACTGAAAGATGCCAATACATTTGGTGTTAATGTTGGAGGTGCAGAATTAAATGCGCTCGTGACCTTATCTCAATTTGGGCACGCTACTGAAATGTTAACCGTATTACCACAGCACGCATTAGGCAATTTAGCCTTGAAAAAGATGTATCAGACACAAGTAGGTACAACATTTGTGAAACAGCAAGACGGTAGAATAGGCACATATTATATGGAAGAGAGCTTTGACTTCCGAAGTGGTAAAGTCATTTATGATCGCGAACATTCAACTTTCGCAGAACATGGGGCAAGCGTCATCGATGGCTTACCAATACAAAGTGGTGATTACTTTGTATTGACTGGTATTACATTGGCAGTTAATACAGCAGTGCGACAACACATCGTTGATATACTATCTAAATTGAAACAACAAGGTGTTAAAATCGTATTTGATATTAATTTCAGAAGTAACTTGTGGACCAAAGAAGAAGCAGTACCAGTAATCGAGTCTGTACTTCCACTTGTTGACGTACTCTTCTTTGGTAAAAAGGATGCGACGCATTTACTTGAGACAAATTCAGAAGAAGATGATATGAAGACATGTGCCGAAACGATTCAAGCACAATATGAGATACCGTTAATGGCTTCCAGTAATAGAGATATTGAGCAAAGTACATTACAAGGTATTATGTTAGCACATCAAAACTATATTGAAGGCGAAGCTTATCAATATACGGTACTGAATCGCATTGGCGCCGGTGATGCATTTATGGCTGGTGTCTTACATGGACTCATTCGTAATTGGCAATTAGACGAGACTATAGATTTTGCGACGAAATGTTCAGTCTTACAACATACGACAAATGAGGATGCATTAAGTATAGAAGAAAGTGACGTGCATAATTTATCCTCTCATTTCGGTGGGCTTAGTCGATAGAACCTTAAACAAAGGGGCATAAGACATATATGAAAAAAATTTTAGCACTATTTGTAAGCGCATTCTTTATAACGGGAATGTTAGCCTTATCACTTCCTCATACTTATGTTAATGCGGAAGAGAAGACAAAAGAAATTATGTTAGCACATAATCAACCGACCAGCCATCCAGTTCATAAATCACTTGAGATTTTTAAGGAAAGATTAGAGGAAACATCTCATGGTCAACTTAAAGTTAATATTTATCCGAATGGTCAATTAGGTAGTGAACGTGAAGCAATTGAAATGACGCAGACGAATGCAATACAAATGACTAAAGTGTCATCGGCAGCATTGGAAAGCTTTTCTCCAACCTATTCATTGTTCAACATGCCTTATCTATTTGAATCAGAAGAGAACTATCGTCATGTTATGAAAAAACAAGAAGTACAAGATGCGTTTTTTAAATCCACTGGAGATAAGGGGTTCCTAGGGATTACATATTATGATGCTGGCGTGCGTAATATATACACGAAGGATAAAAAAATTGAAGATAATAGTGACTTGGAAGGGTTGAAAATAAGAGTTCAACCAAGTAAAACGAGTGTCGATTTAATTAAGTCATTAGGTGGCACACCGACACCAATGGATTACGGTGAAGTATATACAGCGATACAATCGGGTGTGATTGATGCAGCTGAAAATAATGAAACTTCACTTACAACAAACAACCACGGTGAAGTTGCTAAAAATTATCATTATACGGAACACGCAATTGTTCCAGATATCTTAATTATGAATAAAGATACGTATGATGATTTAACGAAACAACAACAGAAATGGTTGAAAGATGCAGCGGCTTATTCTACTGAGAAACATGAAGTGATTTGGGATAAAGAAGTGAAAGAAGCTAAAAAGACAGCTAAAGAAGATATGGGTGTGAAATTCCATAACGTAGATAAATCTTCTTTCAAAAAAGCATCTCAGCCTCTACAAGATGAATTTAAAAAGAATCCAGATACAAAAGATGATTATAAATTAATCGAGAAGGAGGAGCAACTTTATGAAGAAAGCAAAAAAGATCATTGATAAACTCCTCCTCACATTAGCTGGTATTGCACTTTTTGTAATGGTTATATTATCCGTTTATCAAGTTGCTACACGCTTTATCTTTAACAGTCCAAGTACAATGAGTGAAGAAATCGTTAGGTTCTTATTGATATGGTTTGGTTTGCTCAGTGCAAGTTATGTATTTGGTGTAAAACAACATATAGCCATTTTATTTATTCGAGAAAGATTTCCTGAAAAAATACAACTTATTATGGAAAAGGCTTCAGATATCATAATCATTATCGTAGCACTCGTACTCATGATTTGGGGTGGCTATGAAGTTGTGAATTTAACTTGGTCACAAATTGCGCCATCTACAGGATTATCTATGGCAGCGATGTACGGCGCACTACCTGTTTCGGGCGTCTTTATCATTTTCTACGCAATATACAACTTGTTAGATAAAGGAGAACTTGAAGCAGTTAAAGAAGCCAATCAAGAAGATGGGGGTGAGCGTGTATGACACTTGCAGCAGGTTTAGTATTGTTCATCACATTCTTCGCTTTCCTGATATTCGGCTTGCCTATCGCTTTAGCGATTATTTTGAGTTCTATCATAACGTTATTAATGATATTACCATTCGATGTAACGATTATAACGGCAGCACAACGTATGGTTACGGGTATTGATGATTTTACAATGCTTGCCATTCCGTTATTCGTCTTGGCAGGTATCATTATGAATAACGGCGGTATCGCCTTTAGATTAGTGAACTTTGCCAAAGTGTTAGTAGGTAGATTACCTGGCTCACTGGCACATACAAATATTGTAGGTAATATGCTATTCGGTTCTATTTCAGGTTCTAGTGTCGCTGCGGCGGCCGCAATGGGACGTATCATGGGACCAATGGAAGAAAAACAAGGTTATAAAAAAGAATATTCTGCAGCGGCAAATATAGCATCTGCGCCATCTGGATTATTGATTCCACCAAGTTCACTATTGATTGTGTATTCACTTGTGAGTGGCGGCACATCAATTGCAGCATTATTTATAGCAGGTTATATCCCAGGTATCTTATGGGGCATTATGTGTATGATCGTGGCTTACATTATGGCGAAGAAACAAGGTTATAAAGTATCGGAACGCATTAGTTGGAAAGATAAATTATTTTTAACATTAGATGCTTTGCCAAGTCTGTTTTTAATCATTGTAGTTATCGGTGGTATCGTATCAGGTGTATTTACAGCAACAGAAGGTGCAGCAGTAGCAGTGTTATACGCTACAGTGTTATCGCTGATATATAAAAGTCTGACGCTCAAACAGATACCTAATGTCATCAAAGAAACGGCAGAAATTAGTGGTATGATTCTGTTCCTGATTACAGCTTCTGCACTATTTTCACTCGTAATGAGTTATACAGGATTACCTGAAGCCATTTCAAATGGCATTCTTTCAATGACAGATAATCCAATTATTTTACTACTGATGATTAACGTAATTTTATTAGTTATCGGAACATTTATGGATATAACACCAGCAGTATTGATTTTTACACCGATTTTCTTACCTATTTCAGAAGTTTTAGGTTTAGATCCAATTCACTTTGGTATCTTAATTGCATTTAATTTATGTATTGGTAATATCACGCCACCAGTTGGTAGTGCACTATTTGTTGGTGCAAGTGTCGGCGGTGTTCGTGTTGAATCTGTATTCAAATATTTAGTGCCTTACTTTATCGCACTCATTATTTTATTGTTAATCGTAACGTTCATTCCGCAAATTTCATTATTCCTTCCTAAATTATTAGGATTATAGAAAAGGGGCAATAACATGGCATTAATTAATGACAATTTTTTATTAAATAATAAAACAGCAGTAAAGTTATATCAAAAGGTTAAAGATCTACCAATTTATGATTTTCACTGTCACTTAGACCCAAAAGAAATTTATGAAAATAAAAACTATGAAAATATTACGCAATTGTGGTTAGCCGGAGATCATTACAAATGGCGCTTAATGAGAGCATACGGTATAGAAGAAGGATTAATTACAGGCGATGCAGATGACTTCGATAAATTCGAAGCATTTATGAACATGCTACCTTATTCAATCGTTAACCCAATGTATCACTGGTGTTCACTTGAATTAAAACGCTATTTTGATGAAGACACAGATTTAGATAAAGTGAATGTTAAAAAGTTATATAAATCATTAAACCGTAAATTGGCAAAATCATCACATACACCACAAAATTTAATTAAACAAAGTAATGTATCTGTAGTTTGTACAACGGATGACCCATGTGACGATTTGGAATACCATAAATTATTAAATCAAGATAAAAAAGTAACGTTTAAAGTGATTCCTACGTTCAGACCAGATAGTTACGTATTCTTAAGTGAAACAACAGTTAAAGACAAGATTAAGCAGCTTGATCAAACGATTGATGGTGAAATTAAAGATTTAAACAGTTATATCGAAGCACTTAAAACACGCGTTCATTATTTTAATAGACAAGGCGCTAGAAGTTCAGACCAAAGTTTTGAAAAAGCACCATTGATGTATGCGACAACAGAAGAAGCTACGGCAATCTATGAATCTATGATGAAGGGTGAAGCAGTTTCTGAAACGCAACAATACGAATTAGCGGGTTACATTTTAACTGAAATTAGTAAAGTATATAACGAATTAAATTGGGTCGTACAATTCCATTTAGGACCAACTAGAAATAATAATTCGAAAATGTTAGAAGTCGCAGGCACAGACAGTGGATTCGATAGTGTAGGTGAACAACTGAGCGCTAAAACATTGAACGCGATGCTAGATCACCTTGAACAAAACAATGCTTT
The DNA here is from genome assembly GCF_049943195.1 of Staphylococcus caseorum. Taxonomy (NCBI): domain Bacteria; kingdom Bacillati; phylum Bacillota; class Bacilli; order Caryophanales; family Staphylococcaceae; genus Staphylococcus; species Staphylococcus caseorum. Next base: position 1,887,043 of record NZ_JBNFUA010000001.1, on the reverse strand, counting down.
ATCAGATACGATTATTTATCCTAATAATGGTAATGATCACCTTATGGTTCAAGCTACAGCAGGTAACTTTACTAACAGCGAACATAAAGTGCAATTAGGTGCTGCATGGTGGTTTAATGACACGAAAGAAGGCATGGAACAGCACTTAGTTGATTATGCCAACGTCGGTTTATTAGCTAAATTTGTAGGTATGCTTACAGATTCACGTAGCATGATTTCTTATACACGCCATGAGTATTTCAGAAGAATTTTATGTAATTTCTTAGGAGACAAGATTGAAAAAGGTGAGATTGCTTTATCAGATGCAACAATTGAACAAATGTTAAAAGATATTTGTTATAACAATGCAGTAAATTTATTCAAAATAGAAGGCGTTAAGGAGGTATAACGATGGAATTATCATTTCGTTGGTACGGTGAAGATGATCCAGTAACATTAGAGAATATCAAACAAATTCCAGACATGAAGCATATCGTTTCTGCAATTTATGATGTACCAGTAGGTGAGGTCTGGTCAAAAGAAAGAATCGCAAAATTAAAACAAACAATCGAAGCGGCAGGATTGAAATTTGAAGTCGTTGAAAGTTTACCTGTAAGTGAAGAAATTAAATTAGGTACAGATAAACGTGATGAACTGATTGAAAATTATAAGACATCATTAGTGAATTTAGCTGAAAATGGTGTTAAGACAGTGACGTATAACTTTATGCCGGTCTTTGATTGGACACGTTCACAGTTAGACTATGAATTATCTGATGGTTCTAATACGTTGATTTATAAACATGATCAATTAAAAGATATCGATCCATTAACAACAGATTTAAATTTACCAGGTTGGGACGAAAGTTATTCAAGAGAAGAGATGAATCATTTGATTACATCTTATCGTGAAACATCGGACGAGCAATTGTGGTCGAACTTGAAGTACTTTTTAGATGGCGTATTACCAACTGCAATCGAACATGATATTGATCTGGCGATACATCCGGATGATCCACCATGGCCTATATTTGGTATCCCACGTATCATTAAAAATAAAGATAGCTATGAACGTTTACTATCTATAAATGATAGTAAAAACAATGGTATTTGCTTCTGTACAGGATCATTAGGTTCATTAGCAGAAAATGATTTACCAAGCATGATAAGAACATTTGGCGAGCACATCCATTTCGTGCATATGCGTAACGTGAAACGATTAGATTCACATTCATTCTTGGAAACAGGTCATTTATCTAAAAACGGTTCAGTAGATATGAAAGCAGTAGTAGAAGCACTGCAAGATGTTAACTTTAAAGGCACAATCAGACCAGATCATGGACGTATGATTTGGGGCGAAACAGGTAAAGCAGGTTATGGATTGTTCGACAGAGCATTAGGCGCAACTTATATTAACGGTTTAATTGAAGGAGTGAGCAAATGATGACAAGACAATTTGAAGGAGTCAATGTAGTAATCACTGGCGCAACAGGTGTGATTGGATCAACGTTCGTCAAAGGACTTGTAGAAAAAGGTGCCAACGTAGGTATTTTAGGACGTTCTGAAGATAAAATTGTTGAATTACAAGATGAAATTGATAAAGAAAGAAAACAAACAGTAGCACTAGTGGCGAACGTGTTAGATAAAGATGCTTTAACGCAAGCGAAACTAAGATTTAACGATACATTTGGTGCAGTTACAATTCTGATTAATGGCGCAGGTGGAAATAACCCGAATGCCACAACAAATGATGAAATGTATGATGAAAATGGTGATAAAACGTTCTTTGATTTAACAGAAGATGGTATTGATAAAGTATTTAAATTAAATTACACAGGTACATTTTTACCATCCCAAGTATTTGGTAAAGATGTCGTCTCATCTGAGGCAGGTACAATTATTAATATTTCATCAATGAACGCATTTACACCACTGACTAAGATCCCAGCATACAGTGGCGCAAAAGCGTCTGTAAGTAACTTTACGCAATGGTTGAGCACTTACTTTGCCGGTCACATCCGAGTGAATGCAATTGCACCTGGATTCTTTGAAACAGCCCAAAATAAAGCTTTACTTAGAAATGAAGATGGTTCTTATTCAGAACGTGCTTCAAAAATTCTATCACAAACACCAATGAATCGTTTTGGTGTACCAGAAGATATTCTAGGCACGCTTTATTGGTTGATGGATAAAGAATTAAGTGGCTTCGTTACAGGTATCGTTGTTCCTGTAGATGGCGGCTTCTCATCTTACTCAGGCGTATAAAAAAGCTATAAATTTTAAAATAAACTCCTTAAATCAATTTTGATTAAGGAGTTTATTTTTGTTGTTCTATAAGATGAAGATAAAAGGGAAGAAATAAAAAATATTTGAGTATTATAAATTTATTTTTACAAATGTCACAAATATGAGTTGAATGACATTGATAATCTATATCAATTAATCCATAATATAAAGCATATGTAAAGAATAATTAAAATATTGAATTATAGAATAGGTGGGGTGTTGTGAAAGCATTTTTTAGCTATTACAAACCATATAAAGGTTTGTTTTTCTTAGATTTTGGTTCGGCAATTGTTGTAGGTTTGTTGGAATTAATTTTCCCACTTATTACAAGTATATATATTGATCGTTTGTTACCTTCAAATCAGTGGAATCTCATAGTGATTTTTGGAATTGCTTTGTTATTTGTCTTTGGAATTGTAGCGGTACTTAAATTTATCGTCACATATTGGGGACATAAGTTAGGTACGAATATAGAGCGTGATATGCGTAATGATTTATATAGTCATATTCAGAAATTGAATTTTAAGTATTTTGATAACCAAAAATCAGGAAAGCTCATTGGTCGACTGACGAATGATTTGATGGATATTGGTGAGGCTGCACATCATGGCCCAGAAGATGTATTTTTATCTATCATGACCCTAATTGGTGCATTTGCCATCATGTTAACGATTGATGTGAAATTAGCACTCATTACATTTTGTGTGGTGCCTATTGTTTTTATCTTGGCTATATTTTTCAGCCAAAAAATGTCTCGTGCATTTAAGAATTTATTTACCAATGTGTCACGTTTTAATGAATTAATCGCAGATAATGTGGGTGGCATAAGACTTGTACAGGCTTTTACTAATGAAAATCATGAGCAAACGAAATTTAGAAATATAAACGATAATTTTAGAGCTACAAAATTAAAAGCATATAATTATATGTCTTGGAATATTACAATTAGTCATATTGCCCAAAATCTGACATTAATTATTGTTTTAGTAGTCGGAAGTTATTTTGTGTTGCATGGTGATTTATCATATGGTGGTATCGTTGCATTTATCATGATTACGAATGTACTCTTTAAACCATTACAACAAATTAATATGATTATAGAGCTATTTCCTAAAGCGATTGCAGGATTTAAAAACTTTAGCGAAATATTAAGCATTAATCCAGAAATACAGGATACACCAGATGCGGTTGAAATGCCGAGTGATCCTAAGACGATTCAATATAAAGATGTAACATTTGGATATGGCGAAACACCGATTCTTAAAAAACTGAATTTAGATATTCAGCATGGTGAGAAGATTGCATTAGTTGGACCGAGTGGTAGTGGTAAAACGACAATCAGTTCTCTATTGCCAAGATTTTATGAAGTAGATGATGGTGATATCTTAATTAATGGCCAAAGCATCAAATCGATTCAGTTAGCCTCACTACGTGCAGAAATTGGTGTCGTACAGCAAGATGTATTCCTATTCTCTGGTACTTTAAGAGATAACATTGTATATGGTCATTTAGAAGCTGACGAAACTGCAATATGGGACGCAGTTAGAAATGCGCAATTAGAAACATTTATCAAAGACTTACCCTTTGGTTTAGATACACTCGTAGGTGAAAGAGGGACGAAATTATCTGGTGGACAGAAACAGCGTATTTCCATCGCTAGAATGTTTTTAAAAGACCCATCTATTATTATTTTAGATGAAGCTACAAGTGCGTTAGATATAGAAACAGAAAATAAAATTCAATTGGCATTTAAAAAACTGTCAGAAAATAGAACATCGCTCATTATTGCGCATCGTTTATCAACGATTAAAGACGTAGACCGTATTATCTTTATCAAAGATGGTGAAATCTTAGAAGAAGGTAGTCATGAAGTATTGATGCAACAAGATGGACATTATAAACAACTTTATTTATCTCAGTTTAATGAAGTTGAAACATTTTAAAATGTTTGAGCGTGATCATAATAGTGAGTATTAAAGGGGGCGGGAAGACGAAATCAAATTTTGATTTCTGTCCCGCTCCCTTGTATTTTTATAGAATCTTAATTATGATTTAAGAAAGCGCTTTCTGTTGTATAGAAAGATCTGGAGGGTAAAGTATGGCTTACAGTATAGGGATAGATTTTGGAACAGGTTCAGGTAGAGCCTTTCTTATAAATACAGAGAATGGTGAAATTGTAGAGCAATTTATTAAAACGTATACGCACGGCACGATAGAAGGAGCACTTGGTGGTCAAAAACTACCTCAAAGTTACGCATTACAAAATGCGAATGATTATTGGGAAGTCATTGAAGAAGGCATCCCAGCTATTTTAGCAAAAGCACAAATTGCTGCAAATGACATTGTCGGAATCGGTATAGATTTCACATCGTCTACAGTGATTTTTGTGGATGAACATATGGAACCCATTCATAATAAGCAAGGGTTTAAAGATAATCCACACGCTTACGTCAAATTATGGAAGCATCATGGTGCGCAAGACGAGGCAGATGTATTATTTAAGACTGCGCTTGAAGAGAAGAATCGTTGGTTAGGCTATTATGGCTTTAATGTGAGTAGTGAGTGGATGATACCTAAGATTATGGAAGTAAACAATAAGGCTCCTGAAGTGATATCGGAGAGTGCGTATATTATGGAGGCGGGGGATTGGATTGTCAATCGACTCACTGATCAAAACGTCAAATCAAATTGTGGCTTAGGGTTTAAATCATTTTGGGAAGCGGACACAGGGTTCCATTATGATTTGTTTGATAAAGTAGATAATAATTTATCTAAAATTGTAAAAGAGAAAGTGGAAGCACCAGTCGTTAATATTGGTGAAACTGTAGGTAAAGTTAGCCAGACAATGGCAGAAAAACTAGGACTTTCACCAGAAACACAAGTCAGTCCGTTTATCATTGATGCGCATGCAAGTTTATTAGGGATAGGTTCAGAAAGAGATAAAGAGATGACTATGGTTATGGGTACAAGTACATGTCATTTAATGCTTAATAAAGAACAACATAAGGTACCTGGTATTTCTGGTTCAGTTAAAGGTGCTATTATTCCAGATCTTTATGCATACGAGGCAGGCCAAACTGCTGTAGGAGACTTATTTGAGTACGTGGCGAAACAGTCGCCATATGATGATGTCAAAGAAGCGAAGATACGCGACATTTCAATCTTTGAATTATTAAATGAGAAGGCCGCTAAACTTTATCCTGGTGAAAGTGGACTCATTGCGCTAGATTGGCATAACGGCAATAGAAGTGTACTCAGTGATAGTAATTTGAAAGGTTGCTTATTTGGCATGGGATTACATACGAAACACGAAGAAATTTACCGTGCATACATGGAAGCCACTGCATTTGGTACTAAAATGATTATGCAACAGTATGAAGGATGGCATATGGAAGTAGATCATGTATTTGCTTGTGGTGGCATACCTAAAAAGAATACATTACTCATGGATATCTATGCTAATGTACTGAACAAACGTGTGACGGTCATTGATAGTGAATATGCACCAGCAATTGGCGCGGCTATTTTAGGTGCAATATGTGGCGGAGCGCATACGGACTTTAGTGAGGCGGTCAAAGCAATGAAAGAACCCGTATTATACACTGTTGAACCTCAAGCAGATAAAGTGGAAATCTATAAAAAGTTATTTAACGCATATCAATCATTGCATGACCTACATGGCTATAAAAAAGCGAGCATTATGCGTGATGTTGCACAATTGATGTAAGAAGATTAAATGTTTAATTAAAATAACCCAGAAACAATATATCAGTGATGATACGTTGCTTCTGGGTTATTGTTATAAAGTTAGCCTGAAATGAAACTTGTTATGGCATCGATTAAACTGTAGATGCCTAAGAAGGAAACAGTTAAGACAACGAGTCCTCCGATAATATTGAGCCAAAGTGTATTTGTAAAGCGGCCCATTAAATTTTTCTTATTAATAATAATAAAGATAAGGATTGCAACAAGAGGTAAAATCATACCATTTAATGCTTGCGCAATAAGTAAGACTTGAAGCGGTTCAAAGCCAAGTGCTGAAGTGATAATTCCAATAATGATAATCACAACAAAGACAAGTTTATACTTCTTGCTTTGCATGCCGCCTTTCCAACCGAGTAGACTACTAATTGTTGCAGCGGCGCCCGTTGGAGAAGCAATGGCTGATGACAGACCTGCAGCGAATAAACCAATACTAATTGCTATAGGTGCAGCATCGCCAAGTACAGGTTCTAATGGTCCTGCGAGTTGAATGACACTCGTAACTTCTTCACCTTTAATTAAAGTGGCAGCTGAAATTAAGATTGCAGCTGAAATCACACCGCCGACAGTAATTGAAATAATTGTATCCCAACGTGCAAATTTCAATTCCTTAACACCATTAAAACGTTCGTGCACGGCTGTTGAGTGGATGAAAGAGTTATATGGCACAACGGTTGTACCGATTAGAGCAATAACAGTAAGAATAGATCCATCTGGTATCGTTGGAATGAAAGCACCTTTTAAAATGCCCATAACATCTGGTTTGATAGCAATCATGGTAGTGATAAATATTGCGCCCATGATAACCATAAGTACAAGCATAACTTTTTCTAAAAATTTATAGTTACCAAATAATCCAATGAGTAATATAATAACGCCGATAACTGGAGCAACCCAATTTTCAGGTAAATTAAGTAAGTAAGATGCACCAAGTGAGGTTCCAATCAAGTCACCACTAATATAGGCAGCACACCCAATGGTTACAGCAATGAGTGTGAACCACACGATGATCAGCTTACCGATTTTATTAGAGAATAAATCTTGAATCGCTTCTCCTAACCCTTCACGTGTAACGAGAGATAAACGGATAATCATTTCTTGTAACACGATTGTGGCGATGATTGAAAAGGCAACAGCCCATAGTAAACTATAGCCGAACCCTGCGCCACCTTGAGTCATGGTTGTTACTGTACCAGGGCCAATAAATGAAGCAGTGATAATCATCCCTGGGCCAAGTGATCGTAAAATCTTACCCGCGTTTTTAAACATTTAACCACTCCTCAGATTATTTTAATTTATTTAAATAAGCGACGTGGCCAGCAAGCACATATAATACTGCTGTAGAAACGAAATGGGCAGAATTCTGATTGGCATCTTTCATAGGATAAACTTCTACATAATCCATACCACATAGGCCGAGCGCACCAAATTCGTGGATCATCGTTAATAATTCATAGGACGTTAAACCATTGCCATCAACAGGTCCGCCTGGATTATAAGCAAAATCTAAAACGTCACTACATATTGTTAAATACACGACATCTACATCGGCACTTGCTTGAGCGTAAATGTCACGGGCAAACTGTTTTATATTATTTGATTCACGAATATCATTGATTGTTATCGTTACTGCACCAGCTTCTTCAGCGTAACGTCCTGTTGAAGGATGATTTCTTGGGCCGTGAATCCCTGTGTGAATAATACTTTCGTTACGTACACCCTCTGTTTCATAAAGTCTCATGAAAGGTGTATTACGGGCATAAGTTTCACCTTCATAATCTGGCATATTATCATAATGTGCATCTAAATGAATGATACCTACTTTTTTACCAGTTTCTGTTAATGATTTAAGAATAGGATAAGTGACACCGTGTTCGCCGCCAAAGCCAACTAAGAATTTTTCACTTTCCCATAGTTTTTTAGTGAAATCTGTAATGTTGTCATAGCTTTCTTTATTGTCATGAGCGACAAATGGCACATCGCCGACATCTCCCATAGATAAGTGTTCACTAATATCAATGTGGTTTAATTCAGGTAGATATTGACTGTAACGTGCAGAGGACAGTCTAATTTGCTTTGGACCAAGTTCTACGCCTGTATAATCTCCCCAAGTGCTCTCGCCTTCAAAAGGTACCCCATATACAATTACATCTGTATCTAAAGTATTTGATTGATTTAAATTTTTACTATTTAAAAAACATGGTGTATTACCATAAATGTTATTTTTCATAATTTATATCCTCCCCTTTATTGTAAATAATTATATAGAGTATTTTTTTATTTTTCAAATAAATCAGAAAATTCACTGATTTAATAATTGAAAATATATATGAATGAGAGGATTATTTATAAATTTTTATTAGATTATGAAGTAGAAAGGGTGGATAAAAGAGGGAGGAAGGATTTTTTGAAAGCTGTATAGATAAATATAATAATAAAAAAGCTACACCAATGAAGGTGTAGCTTTTGAAAAGACAATGTTTATCATATTGATATATTATGAAAATTTATGCCCAGCCACGGAAACGTGTAGCTTCAGCTGTACGTTTGATACCTACAACATAGGCAGCTAAACGCATATCCAATTTTCTACTTTCGGCTAAATCATAGATTTTATTGAATGCTTCTACCATTTTTTCACGGAGAAGACTGTTTATTTCTTCTTCAGACCAATAATAACCTTGATTATTTTGTACCCACTCGAAGTAAGAAACAGTTACACCACCAGCACTCGCAAGTACATCAGGTATAAGTAAGACACCGCGTTCTGTTAATATACGTGTCGCTTCTTTTGTCGTAGGACCGTTCGCTGCTTCTGCAACGATGCTGGCTTTAATGTTGTGTGCGTTGTCTTCAGTAATTTGATTTGATAATGCAGCTGGAATAAGAATATCACAGTCGACTTCAAATAATTCTTTATTTGGGATAACGTCCTCAAATAAGTGCGTAACACGGCCATGTTTTTCTTTAAGCTCTACAAGCTTGTCAACATCTAAACCATCTGGATCGTGTAAAGCACCATAACTTTCAGAAATAGCTACAATTTTTGCACCCATATCATGTAGAATTTTGGCAATGAAACTACCCGCATTACCAAAACCTTGAATCGCAACACGAGACCCCTTGATATCAATGTTTCTACGTTTTGTCGCTTCTTCAATAGTAATCACAGCACCAAGCGCAGTGGCACGATTACGGCCTTCTGAACCACCTAAAGAGAGTGGTTTACCAGTGATGAATGCAAAAGCGTTAGAGCGATTGATTTTACTATACTCATCCACCATCCAAGACATGATTTGTGGATTTGTATAAACATCTGGTGCTGGGATATCACTCGCAGGACCTACGAATTGTGATATAGCTCTAACAAAACCACGAGATAGGCTTTCAAGCTCTTGATTACTCATTTGACGTGGGTCACAGATGACGCCGCCTTTACCGCCACCAAATGGTAAGTTCGTAATACCACATTTCATCGTCATCCACATTGCAAGTGCCTTAACTTCTTCTTTATTTACATCAGGATGGAAACGTACGCCACCTTTGGTAGGACCAACAGAATGATTATGTTGCGCACGGTAACCGGTAAAAGTTTTAACAGTGCCATCATCCATGCGGACGGGTATACGGACTTCCAGTATTCTTAAAGGTTCTTTGATTAAATCATACATGCCATCGTCAAAGCCTAATTTATGTAATGCTTCTTTTGTAATTTCTTGGGTAGATTTCACTAAGTCGTTATGTTCTGTCATTATATTTTCCCCTCTATCTATTACTTATAATATTTATACTTACTTATCTATAAATGTTATAGACTTTACGACTGAAAATCAATACTAGAGATTGAATTTTTACAAAAGTTTGAAAATTCAGTGAATAATTCAGTGAAATTCTTTTGAAAAACTAAAGAATAATTAAAGGCAATGTATGAAAGCACAGTGAATTGAGAAAAAATGCATTGACTAAATTTTCAGAAATTAATAGAATGAATAATTATATTTAAAATGAGTAGAACTTGAAGATAAGGAGAACATTAATGGAACAACCATCATTTAAACGTGCAATGAAACAACGTCATCTTATGTTACTTAGCTTTGGTGGTGTTATTGGAACAGGGTTATTTTTAAGTTCTGGATATACTTTGCAACAAGCAGGTCCATTTGGAACGGTACTATCTTATTTAATTGGTTCGATTTTAGTTTATCTCGTTATGTTATGTCTAGGTCAATTAGCAATTAAACATCCTGTTACAGGTGGATTTCATACATATGCAAGTCTTTACATTCATCCATCTGTTGGATATATCGTAGCATGGTTTTATTGGTTAACTTGGACCGTAGCATTAGGTTCTGAATTTACAGCAGTGGGTATTTTGATGCAGAAATGGATGCCTGAAACCCCGGTTTATATTTTTGCTACGATTGCAATTATATTAATTTTATTATTTAACATTATATCGACACGTTTTTATGCAGAAGTTGAATTTTATTTTTCTTTAGTGAAAGTTATTGCGATTATCGTATTTATTATTTTAGGTCTTTTGGTAATTATCGGATTTATTCACTACGATGGTTATGAAGGTTTAAACACAATTGCACATAGATATACAAATCCTACTTTTCCTAATGGTATTGGTTCTGTGTTTTTAACAATGCTAGCTGTGAATTATGCATTTAGTGGCACTGAATTAATCGGCATTGCTGCTGGTGAAACAGAGGATCCTGAAAAAGTAATACCAAAAGCGATTAGAGCAACGTTATGGCGTCTTATTATCTTTTTTATAGGTACAATGGTTATTATTTCTATTTTAATACCGAGCTATCAAGGGAAGTCATTAGAAAGTCCATTTGTTGTTATTTTTCAGAACTTATGCGGGCGACATTATGAATTTAGTGATTATAACAGCTTTGTTATCTGCAGCTAATTCAGGATTATATGCTGCGAGCAGAATGATTTGGAGTTTATCGAATGAAGGTGTATTTCCTAAATGGTTTGGAAAGCTAAATAAACATCATATGCCAGTGAATGCAACATTATTTAGCATGATTGGTGGCTTATTGGCTTTACTTTCTAGCGTGTATGTAGCAGATTCATTATATGTAATTCTAGTTTCAATTGCTGGTTTAGCAGTTGTTATCGTGTGGATGAGTATCTGTATTGCATATTTTAATGCTAAAAAAATTGACCAAAGCTTAAAAGTACATCAATCGATTCCAATTATTGGGTTTATATTATGCTTAGTTTCTTGTGTTGGAATGCTTTTTGATTCTAATCAAGCACCTGCACTTTATTTCGGGCTACCATTTGCAGCGATTGCGTTAATTTATTACTTTATTAAATTTAATAAGAAAAGAGGAGTATAGATGAGACTGTTAGAAAAAGTAAAAACACAATCTCCAATTGTCTTAGATGGCGGACTAGCAACTACATTAGAACAAGCTGATTGTAATTTGAATTCTTCGTTATGGTCTAGTGAAGTACTGAGACATCAACCAACTAAAATAAAGCAAGCACATCAAGATTTTACACATGCGGGTGCCGACATTATTTTAACAAGTACATATCAAGCAAGTTACCAAACATTTAAAGATATAGGAATGCAGGATGAGGAAATTGATGGCCTTTTTACAGTAGCGGTAGAGCAAGTTATGGATGCAACAAATAATAATCAAGTGGTTGTAGGTAGTTTAGGTCCATATGGTGCATATTTAAGCGATGGCTCTGAATATACAGGGGATTATGAAATAAGCCGAGAAGCCTATTTTAAATTTCATGAACAACGTATAAACGCTTTGATTTCAAGAGGAATAAATGATTTTGTGTTTGAAACTGTTCCTAATTTTGAAGAGATTCAAGCAATTGTAGAAAATATTATACCGAGTTATACAGAGGAGCAAACATTTTGGCTCTCTGTAACTGTCGATGACACAGGAAATTTATCAGATGGAACAGATTTTGAGCAGCTGATTGATTATATAAAAGATATGCAATCTATTATTCCTATTTTTGGTATTAATTGTTCTTCAGTTAAAGGAATCAATCGATCATTGGACAAAGGATTAGCTAGTTTGAGTCAGACAATTGCGCTGTATCCTAATGGAGGTTCTCATTATAATGCGGATAGCAAAGAATGGGAAAATAATGCTAACAGTGATGAAATTATTGAACAAGTTCCGAAGTGGTTAGTGGAAGGTGTTCAAATTATAGGGGGCTGTTGTCAAACAACACCAGAGGACATTAAAAAGATTAAATATAGCATGAGTTAACCAAAAATAAAGTTTCAAAATAAGAAAAGGAGAAGTGCTTGGGTTAACAAGCATTTCTCCTTTATTGTTTATTTGAATATTAAATGTTTATGATGGTTGTTTATTTCTAAGTGAAAATTCTTTGAAAGTGATAAAGCGTTTATGACTTTTATCATATAATTTGAATTTTAACGATGTCAGACTTTCTCTAAGCGTAATAGATGTTGCATGATGCAGAGGTGTAACAGTTTCATGAGTTTCCTCTAAAGAGTAGTTTGGAATTCTAGGATTCAAATGATGTACATGATGATAACCTATGTTTCCTGTAACCCAATGTAGAACTTTTGGTAATTTATAGTATGAACTACCATCGATGGCTGCTTTTACATAGTCCCATTCAGAAGCTTCTTCGAAATAAGAATCTTCAAATGTATGTTGGATGTAAAACAACCAAATACCTAACATGCCAGCAATGAAGATCATTGGTGCAAATACTGCAAAGAAATGACCTACGCCTAATAGATAAATTAGACCACCGTATACGACTAATAATAAAATATTGTTCATCCAAGTGTTGATGCGTTCTTTCTTTTTAGCGTCTTTTGAATTAAATCGATTAGAAATAAATACTAAGAAAAACGGTCCTAATACAAACATGACAAGTGGATTACGATAAATTCTATACGTTAAACGTTGGAATTTAGATGCTTCTGTATATTCTTCTACCGTCATAACCCAGATATCACCGATACCACGTTTTTCTAGATTACCACTACCAGCATGGTGAATTAAATGTTCTCTACGCCATTTTCTATAAGGGAAGAGTGTAAGGAAACCAGTTACGTTTCCGAGTAAATCATTGTGCTTTTGTTTTTTTAAATATGATCCATGACAAGCATCGTGAAAAATGATGAAAGTTCTAATTAAAAATATTGATGCGAATATACTACTAATAATTGCTAATGACCAATGCACATTATATAAAAGTCCACTTACTACTAAAATTGCAATAAGGGGAAGTAATGTATTTATAATTTGTATTGTACTTTTCGTGTAGTTTGTTTTTGCGAAAGGTTTTACCATTTTGTTCAACATCTTTTTCTTATCTTTTTCCATATACACCTAACTTTCTTTTACTGAATAAGTTGAAAATAGAGTACATACTCTCACCAGTATTTCACTAAGTGTATATAAATAGAGAGCGATTTACAAACATTTATACAAAAAAATGAAAAATTTAAAATAATGAGAAATTTGAAAACGCAAAAGATGCGTCTAATAAGGGATTGAAGAGAAAAACATAGGTAAATTAAATTTGCTGTTGCAGATAATTAAATGGTCATGGATAGCGCCATTTCAGTTTTTCTTACCCATATTAAACTTTGTTAAGACATATAATAAATATATGTAAATTAGTAATATTTTATAACGGAAAAGGGTAAAATGTATTAAATAAACATAGATAAATTATCATGGAGGATTACAAATTTCAGTTTTCTTAAATGGTTTTTAAATTGAGAGGGGAACTTTAAACATGGAAGCACAGTATTCAAAAGATGGACAAGGAGTTTATCAAACATTGAAAATAAATATAGATGCAGATAAGGAAGCAATATTTAATTATCTGAGTACTACTGAAGGCATACAGCAATGGTTTCCGCAACTGTCATTTGAAACACGTGAAGTGCATGGCAAAATGTATTTTCATTTAGAGGAAGAAGATGATTTAGAAATGACAATCACACATTTTGAAGAAAATAAGGTTGTTGGCTTTACATGGGACATTGGTACTGTGAAGTTTGAATTAAATAGAAAGAATCAGCAAACGGAACTTACATTTATTGAATATTTACCATTTGAATTTCCGCACATCATCTTAGATTTTGCAGGTTGGCAATTCCATATGGAAAGTATAAAAAGTATTGCAGAAACAGGAAAACCGCTAAATTCTCAAGATTATGATTTTGATTGTAAGAATGAAACTATTGAAGCGCAATTAAAGCTAGAAAATGAAAAGTAAAAAGAGCTATTTATTGCATACAAAAAAGACGATCTTATAAACAAAAGGTCGTCTTTTAAATATATTTGGATATTCAAATCATTTTAAGTTTAGATAAATGAACCTACATTGCTATTAGAATCCAAATAATACCTATTAAAACGAGAACACTGAAAACAAGTAACACGATGCCTAAGGTTAATACTTTATGTGACTGTTGTTTTACACCTATTCTTTCGTTTTCACTACGTTTCGCTTGTTTACTTTGGTCAATTTCAGCTTTACTTTCTTTGAAACAAAAATAACTTAAAACTAATGACATGATTAAAACAGCGAATAAAATAATGATTAAATAAGTCATTATGTCATCCCTCTCACTGCATATTTATTTGTTAATAATATCAGTTATTGTTCAAAATATACATTAAAGTACTTGTTATTGAAGTGAATTTTGTGAAGGTGTATAGGGACCGAGGCATCTATATTAACAAGATACTAAATACTATGTTTGCATAGCTAATGCACGGAACTCAATTATACAGTGCGTTCAATCTAATAATATAGTTTATAAGGCGCTTTTATTTTCATTGCTAAAGTGATTAAAACGATATTGGCAAAAGTTTTGTACATTGATGCACTAACCCCCTCGCTATTAATGTTAGCAAGGGGGTTTTTACATTTGAAATAATTTAATTCTAAAGGGTATGCGCTTTTACGACCTTGAAATAAGCGTATTTTTAAATTTAACAAAATAAAATATATAAAAAGTGTACACTCAATGTATACAATAAAGCGCTTTTATTGTATAATTTAGTTGAAAATAAGGACTGTGTACGCACGAGAAAAACATTACAGTTTCTGTAATGCACAAGGGGAGATAGAAATATGAAAAAAATTATGATTACAGGTGCTTTAGGACAAATTGGAACTGAACTCGTAGTAAAATGTAGAATGTTATATGGAAATGATAATGTTTTAGCTACAGATATTAAACAACCAGAAACAGATTCAGCGATTGTAGATGGGCCGTTTGAAATATTAGATGTTACTGATAAAGCGCGTATGTCTGAGTTAGTTGAGACATTTAAGCCAGATACAATGATGCATATGGCAGCATTATTGTCAGGCGTTGCTGAAAAGAATCCATTATTTGCTTGGGATTTAAATATGGGTGGTTTAATGAACGCTTTAGAAACAGCACGTGAATACAAATTACAATTCTTTACACCAAGTTCAATTGGCGCATTTGGACCTTCAACACCTAAAGTAAATACACCGCAAGTAACGATTCAACGACCAACATCTATGTATGGAGTTAATAAAGTTGCTGGCGAGTTATTATGTCAGTATTATTTCGACAAATTTGGTGTCGACACACGCAGTGTTAGATTCCCAGGTTTAGTTTCCCATATAAAAGAACCAGGTGGCGGTACGACAGACTATGCGGTAGATATTTATTTTAAAGCTGTGAGAGAAGGTCATTATACTAGCTTTATCGAAAAAGACACATATATGGATATGATGTATATGGAAGATGCAATAGATGCCATCATTCAACTTATGGAAGCGGACGGTGTTAAATTAATTAATCGTAATGCATATAATTTAAGTGCAATGAGTATTGAACCAGAAATGGTAAAAGAAGCGATTCAAGAATTTTATCCAGAGTTCCAATTGGAATATGATGTGGATCCAGTAAGACAGTCTATCGCTAATAGTTGGCCAAACAGTATAGATGTTAGCTGTGCACGCGCAGAATGGGGATTTAATCCGCAATATGATTTAACTAAAATGACTCAAACGATGTTAAAGGCTATCGAAGATAAAGAAACAGTAAGATAATCTAACCTAAAGCCCTCATTCATACAGTAGTGGGGCTCAGAGTGTCAACAAAGTCTCAGGCTTTGTTGACATTTTTTGTGCACTTTCCACGGCACAGCTTCATCCTGTAGTATTTGGCTCTTAACGAGTTAGGGTTGGCCCAAATCTCTGCCATTTTTAAAACCAAAAATAACAAACCATTTATCAATATGTGCATAGGTATTGTTGATATGCGGGTGTTTTATAGACAAGTTGAGATATTATTAATCACAAAATACTTTTGAAAATAAATCGTGTGCATTTTTAGTATATTTTAAATTATTTGAAAATTATTGAACAGTGCCCTGTGGATTGGTATAATTTAAAGTAATACTTTAGGAAATAGCATTAGGAGGAAAAAATCATGTCAGAAAAAATTGAATTTGTACAACGAGAAACACTTAAAGAAAAACCGGATCCAAATGGTTTAGGTTTTGGAAAATACTTCACAGATTATATGTTAAGTTTCGACTACGATATTGATCAAGGATGGCATGATTTAAAGATTGTGCCTTATGGTCCAATTGAACTTTCTCCAGCAGCTCAAGCACTTCATTATGGGCAAGCTGTATTTGAAGGCTTAAAAGCATATAAACATGATGGCGAAGTTGATTTATTCCGTCCGTCTGAGAACTTTAAACGTATTAATGACTCTTTATCACGTTTAGATATGCCGAAAGTTGATGAAGAAGTTGTTTTAGAAGGTCTAAAACAATTAGTAGATATCGAACGTGACTGGGTACCAGAGGGTGAAGGCCAATCACTTTACATACGCCCGTACGTTTTCGCGACTGAAGGCATATTAGGCGTACGTCCTTCATACTCTTATAAATTACTTATCATTTTATCACCATCAGGTTCTTATTATGGTGGCGAGTCATTAAGCCCAACTAAGATTTATGTAGAAGATGAATATGTACGTGCTGTTCGCGGTGGCGTAGGTCACGCTAAAGTTGCAGGTAACTATGCGGCAAGTTTATTAGCACAAACAAATGCTTCTGCACAAGGTTACGACCAAGTACTTTGGTTAGATGGCGTAGAGCAAAAATATGTAGAAGAAGTAGGTAGTATGAACATCTTCTTCGTAGAGAATGGCAAACTTGTAACGCCAGAATTAAACGGTAGTATTTTACCTGGTATCACACGTAAAACAGTCATTGAATTAGCTGGCAATTTAGGCTATGAAGTTGAAGAACGTCGTGTATCGATTGATGAATTGATTGAATCACATAATAAAGGTGAATTAACTGAAGTATTCGGTACAGGTACTGCAGCAGTTATTTCTCCAGTAGGCCAATTGAAATATGGCGAAACTGAAATTGTGATTAATAACAATGAAACTGGTAAAATCACGCAAGACTTATATAACAACTACACTGGTATCCAAAGCGGTAAACTTGAAGACCCACAAGGTTGGAGAGTCGTAGTACCAAGATATTAATAGCTAATCAAAAGGCGCTTCTTTTTTAAAAGAAGCGCCTTTTATGTTTTATATATCTAGTCATTCAAATTGTTTTGTCTGTTTTTCAATATATGATGTCAGCCATACTTAGAAAGCTTATTTTTGTCTCCATTTAGATACGATAGAATATGATATTTTCGCATTTTCCTAAACAAACTTTATTGTTAGACGTATGCTAAAAAAACGACTACACTGATTAAACTTATGTAGAGGAGTGTGCAAAATGGATATAAAGAATAATACAATACTTATCACTGGTGGTGCTTCTGGTATAGGACTTCAGTTCACTAAAAAGTTTTATGAAAATGATAATAAAATTATTATATGTGGACGTAATACTGAAAAATTAAAAAGTATTCAAGAACAATTTCCAGAAATAACAACGAAGAAATGTGATATATCTAGTGCTGAAGAACGTTTGGATTTATATCATTGGGTAATTCAAAATTATTCGGATATTAACGTACTCGTAAATAATGCTGGTATCCAAAACCGTTTTGATATTTTAAAAACCAATGCTACAACGAATTGGGAGAACTTAAATACAGAAATAAAATCCAATTTTGAAGCAACGGTTCAACTTTCAACATTATTTAGCCAATACTTTTCTGATAAAACAACAAATTCAAATATAATTAATGTTTCTTCGGGACTTGCTTTCTCACCTATGGCAATTGCGCCAATCTATTCAGCGACCAAAGCTGCAGTACATTCATTTACAGTTAGTTTAAGACATCAATTGTCGAACACAAATACAAGTGTTTATGAGGTTATTCCTCCTGCAGTAAATACTGATTTAGGCGGGGAGAATATTCATACTTCTGGTGCGGATCCTGTAGATTTTATTAATGAAATTTTTGATGGTTTAGTTCAAGGAAACAATGAAATTGGATATGGCTCATCTAAAAAACGCCTTCAAATGTCAAAAGAAGCATTAGATGATTATGCAGAAGAAATGTATCATACTTTGAAAAATACAATATAACTTTAATTTATATAAAGATATAAATTAACAGTAAATGTTTATTATTTTTGCGAATAAAGGGTAAAGAACATGTGTAAAACATAGAAGTATATAAAAATGTAATTAATTATATAAATAGAAATGGTAAGCTATTTTTAATTTTAAGGGGAGGAAAATTTTATGAAATATCGCGAGTTAGGTAATACGGGCATGATGATCAGTGAAGTTAGTTTTGGCACATGGGCAATAGGTGGTGCATGGGGTAAAACAAATGATGAAGATGCATTAAGTGCTTTAGAGTATGCAATTGATCAAGGCGTGAATTTCTTTGATACAGCTGATGTCTATGGAGACGGTCATAGTGAAGAATTATTAGCCAAGGCGACTGCAGGTAAAGAAGATGAAATATATATTGCAACAAAATTCTGTCGACAAGGAGATATTGCTGACCCACAAAATTATAGTTATGAAACGGTGAAATCATACTGTGAAGACAGTCTGCGTCGATTAAACAGAGATACAATAGATTTGTTTCAAATCCATTGCCCTGCTACTGAAATTTTAAAGGAAGGCAGTGTGTTTAAAGTATTAGACCAATTAAAAGAAGAAGGTCTCATAAGATATTATGGGGTGAGTGTTGAGTCAGTTGAAGAAGGTTTAATATGTTTAGAATATCCTAATGTAGCAAGCTTGCAGGTTATTTTTAATATGTTCCGCCAAAAACCATTAGAGGAATTAATTCCTAAAGCTTACCAACAAGGTGTAGGTATCATTACGAGAGTGCCACTTGCAAGTGGATTGTTGACAGGAAAATTTACAGCGAAAACTCAATTTGCTGAAGATGATCATCGTAAATTCAATGAAAATGGGGAAGCTTTTAATGTAGGCGAAACATTTTCAGGACTAGGTTTTCAAAAAGGGGTAGAATTATCTGATCAACTAACATGGATTAAAGAAGGGCGACCTTCTATGGCAAGTGCAGCATTAAGATGGATTTTAGATGCTAAAGAAATATCTTGTATTAATCCAGGATTTAGAAATGTGAAACAAGTGAAACAAAATTTAGAGGCATTAGATACTAAATCTTTCACAGAGGACGAAAAGCTAAAAATTAAAAACTTTTACAAAGAAAAAGTCGAAGATTCTATCATGGGTACTTATTAATAAATTAAATTGGCAGAAAATCCTAAAATAAAAGGGAACATAACAGAACCTAAAAGTATTGTTTAATGAGGCTGAGATATAAATATATATCAGCCTCATTCATTATATTGGCAGTGGCTGACTGAATTGAAAATGCACTTATTCTAGTCATTCTTTCCGGGATGGGACGACGAAATCTTATTAGAAAAATTAGATTTCTTTCTCCACTCCCTTTTTGTATTAAATGGCTTATGTAAAAATGTAATTACACTAATAGTTTATTGTAAAATCATTTTATTTCACAAATAGAAATAGTATTATGAATAATATAAAATATTATAATTAAATAAAAATTCAATGAAAGGATTTGTTTAGATGCGTTCACTTGCCAAAATAACTGCACAAGGTTCATATGTACCAGAAAAAGTCATGGATAATCAAGATTTCGAAAAAATTGTAGAGACTTCAGATGAATGGATACAACAAATGACTGGTATTGTAGAAAGAAGAATTACAAATGAAGATGAGTATACAAGTGATATCAGCTATAAAGCAATTCTTGATCTACAAGAGAAATATCAAGTAGATTTAAAAGATGTAGATATGATTGTAAATGCAACATTAACGCCAGATTATAAAACGCCAAGTGTCGCATCTTACGTGCAAGCTAAACTAGGATTGAAAAATGCAGGCGCACTGGATATTAACGCTGCATGTGCTGGATTTGCATATGGACTTAATATAGCGAATGGACTCATTACTTCTGGACAAAATAAAAAAGTGTTGGTTATTGGGTCAGAAACATTATCAAAAATCACTGACTACACGGATCGTAATACGTGTATATTATTTGGTGATGGTGCTGGTGCTTTTTTAGTAGAATATAGTGAAGACGATACTAGTTTTATAGCAAGTAGTGCTGGATCAGATGGTGATAAAGGACATAACTTATATTGCTCAGAATTGTCTGATGCAATGTTTGATGAGGATTTAGAAAATCCAGGTTATATTGTTCAAAATGGCCGTGGTGTTTATAAATGGGCAGTTGGTAATGTACCAAAAATTATTAATGAGACTCTAAATAAAGCAGATATCAATAAAGAAGATTTAGATTGGTTTGCCCCACATAGTGCTAACGCTAGAATGATAGAATCAATTTGTGATAAATCTGGTATAGAAAAAGAGAAAGCATTGATGAGCCTTAAATACTATGGCAATACGTCATCTGCTACGATTCCTCTATCTATAGACTTAGCAGTTAAAGAGAATAAATTGAAAAAAGGCGATTTAATTTTATTAGTTGGATTTGGTGGTGGCTTAGCTTACGCATCAACTTTAATCAGATGGACAATCTAGAAGTGCCTCTCAAAAACTTTTATTATTAAGTGCTAAAACTTTTTAAATATTATTTAAGTAGGAGATTACTATGAATCATAAAGAATATGAGTGGGTAAAACAAACGCGTCAGATATTATTAAATCAATGTAGAGAATTACAAGAAGATGAGTTTACAAAAGTATTTGGATTTGGCTTTCAAAGCATCAGAGATTCTTTAATTCATGTTGCAGGATGTTACCATGCCTGGCTCGGATCTTTTGTGCTTTCCGAAGTATCTTCACCATTAATCACCAAAGAAGTCATTGAAACTATGAATATAAAAGATATACAGCACTATTTTAATCAAGCTGATTTATATGTAGATAAAGTTCTTGAGCAATTTAACGGAAAAATAGATGGAACGATTGAAAAAGAACTTTCATGGAAAACTAATAGTGGACTAGTGAGAAAAACACCACAACAATTACTAATTCATTCAATTACACATGAATATCATCATAAAGGACAAATTGTAGCAATGTTACGTTTACTTGGTTATACACCTAAAAATACGGATATACTCGGTATAGATTAAATCTAAGCCACCAAAGCATTATGCGCTTTAATCATTATATAGAAGACATTAATTTAAATATAAAAAGAACATTATCGTTTTAGAAACACCAGATTTAAATAACAAGCTAGCTGGATTATTATTGTTTATTAATGGTGAACGGTATTAACTTGTCAGTATTTCGTCTTTAAATTTAGTCAAATCATACCAATTAAAACATCTATAGATATAGGGAGTTTGTTAATGCCTATGGGGTTATTTTTCATGGGTTCAGTACATAGTTTCATATTCCAATCCATAGTTATGATTTTATTTACAGCTGGTGAAATGCTCGTGTTTACTAGGATTGATATAAAAATAGATGAAATATCTGGGGAAATTATAAAGGTAGCTATTACTCTTTAGCAGGATTCCAAAAAATAGGAGCGTTATTAGCACCAATTATAGAGGGAGTATTATTAGATAGAATTTAAAATGGTATTGTGTCTATGATTTCCTTAACTGGTATTATATTTTTTAT
Source organism: Staphylococcus caseorum (assembly GCF_049943195.1). Lineage (NCBI taxonomy): Bacteria > Bacillati > Bacillota > Bacilli > Caryophanales > Staphylococcaceae > Staphylococcus > Staphylococcus caseorum. The sequence goes on along the minus strand of NZ_JBNFUA010000001.1, from coordinate 1,864,933 downwards.
GAAGAGTTACAAAGACGTAATGAGTTTCTCCCAAACGGAATATTAGCTAGTTCTACTTATATCTACTAATTTAATGTCTTTACAGAGGATGTGTGCAGAAATGCTTGAAAGTAAAAGGTTAATTATGAGTAAGCCACAGTTATCATTTTCAGAAGAACTATATAAGATTCATTCTAATAAATTAGCAACTCAATATACTCCTAAAAGAAGGCATAAATCAATAGATGATACTAAAAAAATGTTGAATACATGGTCAAATTATTGGGATAATAATAATCATGGATATTTCATATTTATTGAAAAGGAAAGTGATATTGTAATAGGTAGTGGCGGGGCAGAAAAAATGGAGTTTGCGAATAAAACATACTTTAATTTGTATTATAGATTGGATCCTAAAGCAACAGGGAAGGGCTATGCAATTGAAGCTATGGTTACAATTATAAATTGGTTGAATTCAGAAATAGATAATACTTTACCCTTTGTAATAAGAACTGATAAGCATAACTTGCCTTCTATAAATTTAGCGCATAAATTAAGATTTCAAAGAGATACTAATTTTGATGATTATACAGACGAAGGAGACGTATTCTTTTTTGAAAATCCAAATCAGTAGCTAAAATACACTGATTCATAATAATATTTAAAATGATTAACCCATTTTTTTATTTTTTACTTAAATAATTTTACAGTTGTATTATTAATTTTCAATAAACAAACTGCATGATGCCTAGGGGGCATAAAGATGAATAAACTCAGAACAATTTTGCAGGGGACAGGCACATTAATCTCTTTAATCAAAAATACACCGAATATAATTAAAGGTAACAAAGATGAATTTGAACCAAATGAAAGTTATTTAGATAAAAACAGTAATTTGAATAATAAAAGAATATTGTTTTTAGGTTCTTCAATTACTTATGGTGCTGCATCTAAAGGAAACTCATTTGTAGAATTTTTAAATAAAGAATATGGTGTAGATACAATTAAAGAAGCTCAATCAGGAACGACATTAGCTGGTAAACAAAATTCAAGTTATGTAGAAAGATTAAAAAGTAAGGTTTCTACAGAAAATATATTAGATGGCTTTGTATGTCAGTTATCCACAAATGACGGAAGATTCAACAAACCTATAGGATCAATCAGTGAATCTTATAGTATTAATGATTTTGATACGGAAACAACCATAGGTGCCATCGAATTTATTATTTCATATGTTAAAGAAAATTGGGATTGTCCTATTATATTTTATACTTGTATACGTGATAAAGACCCTTATTATGAATTTTTGATTAACAAACTATTAGAAATAAAAAATAAATGGGATATTCATATTATTAATGTATGGGGAGACAAGAGAATAAATAAACTAGCTAAAGATGACAACACGATGATGGCGGACGATGCTCACCCAACGCAAAAGGGTTATCGATATTTGTATACACCAATATTCTCTGAAAAGCTTAATGATATATTAAATGATTAAGAGACACCTTTAAAAATAAAGATTATTTTTTGCTATTTTTTCTAATGTTTTTCAACTTAAAATTTACGAGATACAAAAAACACCCTCCAAAGTTTTCACTTTTTAAGTGTCTACTTTGAAGGGAGCAATCAGTTTATAAACTTGTAGTGCCTTTTATGTGGACAGAACGACTAATAACCATAGTAACTTGAATATAAAATTTAATTTCAAGTAGTAATTGGACGAACTTGTAAAATGAAAATTTCATCTTGTTGGATGCCAAATTCTATATCAACTGGGTAACCAAAGGATGATTCTAATTTTTGAGTATACTTTGCTAATTCTTGCGCAATATAATCATTAATACAATAAGTGTTTTTTTCCGTTTCAGTGGTTTCGACTTCAGATATACCTTCTTCACTAGCAAGCATTTTTATTTCTTTTAACCCAAGTTGTTTATCTATTTCAAAAGTTGATTTATTTACAATAAAAGTATCAGGCGTAACCATACCTGATACGATACTTTCTCCTAATCCATAACTCACATTGATTATACATTCATTTAAATTATCAGTAATTGGATTTTGACTAAAAATAACGCCTGACGTTTCAGGAATGAGAAGGCCTTGTATCACAATACTCATAGATAAGTTATTTGTATCAACAGCCATTGTATTAAGATAACTTTGGACGCGTTCTGAAAAAATAGAAGCCCAACATAATTTGATTTTCTGAATAAGATCTTCTTTAGTTTGAACATTTAGGTATGTTTCATATTGTCCCGCAAATGAAGCATTGTCTAAATCTTCAGCACTAGAGGATGAACGTACAGCAACTGCATTGAAGTTTTTCTTAATTAAATTGAAAGCATTTATGATTTCAGAGTGAATATTTTCAGGTAGTTTACCTTCAATAATTTTTTGTCGGATATTGCTATCATGAAGCGATATTTTATTAAACTCAACAAATTGTTGGAAAGTATTTGGTAAAATAATAAAACCATTTGGTATTGGCCAATTTGCTTGCTTAAGTTTAACTAAATTAAGTGCCTTTGATCCTATAGAATTTGTTATATTTTCTGCGTTGTCGAACGTCTGAGTATACATATGTTAACCCTCTTTGTGTTTTATATATTTAAATTTTTATAAAGCGTAGCTAGCAATAAAAAATTTACACTCTCTCATCAATTTTTATGCACCCATTTGTGCCTTCAACAGTCACGATATCTCCATCTTTCAACTCACTCGTAGCATTTTTAGTCCCAAGTACTGCAGGTATTTGATATTCACGTGCATTAATCCCTGGATGAGATAGTATGCCTCCAACATTTGTCACAATGGCTCCTGCTCTTAAAAATAGAACAGACCAAGCTGGCGTAGTCATATGTGTTACAAGAATATCACCATCTTCAAGTTTATTAAATTCATCTTCATTATTAATTATCTTTACAGCACCTGTATATATACCTTTAGAACCAGCTAGCCCTTTAATATATCCAGAAGAAGAAGTGTTTGTCTCTTCATTGTTTGAAGCGTCGCCAGTAGCTCTTTCAGAAATAATATCTAGGTTTTTTTCATTATGAGCAGGTGGGGTGCCATAATATGAAGGACTTTGTTCATTTATATTATGTTGATACTCTAATTTTCTTTCGGAAATCATTTCTGTTAGTGGTTCGGGATGTTTTAGAACTTCTTGAAGTTCATCTAAATATAAATAAAAAATATCTTCAGTTTCATTGATTATCTGTTGATTCACTAAGAAATTACTTAGATGCAAGAGTAATAAACGTGTCTTTGCTGTTGGCATTTCATCCATATAAAAGTGGTGGTCATCATCAAGATTGGATGCATCTAGTGCCCATTGATAATGTGTTTTAAATTGTTCTTTTGTTGTACCTTCTGGTATAGAAGATAAGACTGCTTCGTATTTGTGCACTCTTGTTTCTATAGCTTTTTGGAAACGTTGTTCTACATTTACATTACTACTGATATAACTAGCAATTGTCGTTAAAGGTATGGAAGGTTTTTCAAACCAAGTTTGATCTGTTAATACTCTTGATCTTACGGTTTTATTACCATAGTTACTTAAGAACTTTTGAAAATCTTTTTCGAATTTTCTTCCTGATGGTATCTCATGTAAGTGATTTAATAGTTCCGTGGGTTTAACAGTTTGGAATTTTAACTTAAGATCTTCATCTTCTTTCACTTGTTGTGATAGTTTGGAAAGTGCTTTATCTATTTCTAATGATTTATTCCACACGCCAATGAGCATGTCATAAATAATAGTGACATCTTTATCATCAGTTGCTTGTGCATAAAGTTTTTCTAAATCTTTATGTAATTGGTGATGAGGTAACATGATTTCTGATTGGTAAGTAAATGATTTAGGATACATGTCCATGACGTAGTCGAGCATTGTTTGCGCACTATCAAAGGTAACTTCTTGCTCCAACATATAATCTATTTTTTCAAAAAATGGAAAAAAGAAGGTTTCTAGCACATTCTGAAAGCGTGTGTTTAATTCTGGATATATAGGCTGTACAATACTTAAAAATTGGCTGTGTCGTTCATTAATGTCATATTCGATAGGCTCACGTTTCATATAAATATGACTATTTTCAAATCTCGTTTTAATAGCAGGAACAGGCGCTTTGAATTGTTCTAAAGATTGATTTATTGAACCTTGGACTTCATATAGAAATGAAGCAAATAAAGGCTTAATAGTATCTGAGAGGATTGAAGTTTGTTCCCAATACCCTTCTTTTTTATCATTATCTGTTAACTGCATCAGTTGTTTATAGTTATCTATCACTTTAGTTTTCACAAAAATTCCTCCTAATATAAAAAATACATTCTGGTAACAACATGATTTAAAGTGTTTTGCAAAAGTAAATTGCTCACCCTTTAAACTACAAAGTGTTTGTTATTTAACAATGTATAAATTATATTAACAGGTAAAAATATATTATTCAATCAACACTTAATAAATAAAGTCTATTAAGTGTCATAACTTTTAAATTTTTAAAAAGATTTAAAAAGAAGAAAAGGCGGGAATGTGCAATCAAATTTTGATTGCACATTCCCGCCTCCACAAGGATGACTAGAGATCAGATAGTTAATATTCAATCCATTAAAAATAATAGATTGAGCTTTCCATTTGAGAATGAGACATTCATGTCCCAGACTCATGAAGTTTAAAATTTACTGAAATGTATTTCTGATATTTTTTCAACTAAATATTTAGGTGTATAGGGCATATCTTCTTTTAACCAACATACAATTGTTCCAATGATAGCGGAAGATTCGTACCATAATTTTATATCTTTGTTTTTGGTATCTTTGCTTTGCTCTATACCGTTATATATTTTTGTTTCAATGATATTTAAAATTTCATTTCTAAAGCCTGGTAATTTATTAGAAACTAAAATCAATTTATAGAGACGGCTCTCTTTCTGTACGTGTGTTAAAAAATTAATGAGATTGTTCCAATTGTGTGAGTCATCTTCATATGCAGATAAATTTTCACGAACTGTATTCACTGTTTCAATTGCTAGTTTCTCTAACATATCAGTTAAATCTTTATAATGTGAATAAAAAGTAACTCTATTAATCATTGCTTTCTCACTTAACATATTGATTGTAATGCTTTCAACATTTTTTTCTTCTAGTAAATCAATTAATGCATTTTTAAGCATGTAACGTGTTCTTTCTATTCTTAAATCATGTTTCTTCATAAATATAGCACCTCAAACAATTTTTTGATTTTTGTCTTTTATTAAAGCTTTAATAAACGTAATGATTTAAAAGGTAAGTTAAACAACAAAAAACGATATTTTGTAATTTGTTTATCCGTTTGAACTCTATTATAATAGTTCATTGTTAATTAAACAACAAAGTGTAATTTAAAAATGAAGGAGTCTTAATAGTGAGTAATCAAATTAATGTAAATAAATTTCCTAAAAAAATAATTATCACTATTTTAATTTTGGGAACATTTTTAACAGCTTTTAATCAAACTGTAATGAGTGTAGCAACGCCAGAAGTCATGAAAGATTTAAATGTTTCAGCGGCTACAGCGCAGTGGTTAACAACCGCCTATATGTTAGTCAATGGCGTGTTGGTACCAATTACTGCATTTTTAATGAAACGATTTACGACGAAACAATTATTTACGAGTGCAATGTTTTTATTCTTACTTGGTTCATTGATAGCAGCAATGTCTACTGATTTTACATTTCTGTTAGTCGGAAGAATGGTTCAGGCCTCAGGGGCAGGCATTATGATTCCGCTCTTGTATAGTGTAGTAATGATTTTATATCATCCGTCTGAACGCGGTACGGTCATGGGTATGGTTTCTTTAGCAGTATTATCTGCACCAGCCATCGGACCAACTATTTCAGGTTATGTTATTGATGCACTGTCATGGCATTCACTATTCGGTATTTTAGTACCTGTATCACTTATCGTTATTGTATTAGGATATTTCTTCCTAGAAAACGTAACTGAAACACAGAAAGACAAAATTGATTTAACGAGTATGTTATTATCAACAATCGCATTTTCACTTATATTATATGGCTTTAGTAGCCCAGGTGAAATGGGATGGACAAGTAATATCGTGATGATTTCATTTGTAGTTGGTATTATTTCACTGATTCTATTTGTTGTAAGACAATTGAAAGCTACAAATCCATTCTTGGATCTAAAAGTATTTAAATACGGCACATTTACATTAACGAATATTATTAATATAGGCGTTACGATTATTATGTATGCCGATATGATTTTATTACCTATCTATTTACAAAATGTACTTGGCTATTCGGCTATGGAATCAGGTGTATTCATGCTTCCTGGTGCAGTGTTAATGGCTGCGATGAGTCCGATAGCAGGTAAATTATATGATTTATTTGGCGCAAAATGGATTACTATCGTAGGTGTTATCATAACTATTGTCTCAACAATACCTTTTATGGACTTGTCACAAGACACGAATTACTATTATTTATTAGCGGCAAGTACTGGAAGAAGAATTGGCATGGCCTTACTTTTAACACCAATTCAAACTGCTGGTTTAAATGTAATACCAAAAGAATTAAGCGCGCATGCTTCAGCAGTATGGAATACAATCAGACAAATTGCTGGCGCGATTGGCACCTCATTGCTTGTTACAATTATGACTATGGGTTCAAACAATTATATTACCGATCATGCTAGTACATCTAAACCTCAAGAACAATTAATGCTTCTAGCAAATATTCAAGGTATCAATATTGCTTATTTTGCCATTATTGTAGTAGCTGTTGTCAGTTTAGTACTATCCTTTTGGATTAAAGAAAGTAAAGCTATAAAGGAAGACTAATTTTATAAAATGAACTTGATTAAGAGACGTTTTGTTTCAATAAGGTGTCTCTCAAAGCGTCAACAAAGTATTCAACTTTGTTGACGCTTTTTTTGTGCTGACTTCACGCGAGCATAGTTGGTATTTTATTAACTAGTCAGAAGTCGGCCAAAATCACTGTTTAAAAAAGAGTGCATAAGGAAACAATCAGAAAATTGTTAACTCAGGGTATTTGTTGAATTCCAATTTATACTCTGTGTTTATTTTTTAAAGAACAGTAGAAATCTTATAGTTAGCAAAAACATTAAGATCTTCTAAAAATGTATTCAGGTGCTTATTATTAGGGAATCGGCATTCTAGCAAATAACAACCATCACCTATTATTTTGTAATTATGTAGTATATAAATGGCTTTTGTATCGACAAATGTTAAAAAAGGTTGGTGCGATATTTTATTCATGTAAATATGTATAAAAGCATGAATAGCACAATCTAAACTTTCCTGGTTCACTTGAATTGTATAGTTCTGAATGACACCATCACTTTCTAATTTAGAGACTCGTGTGTTCACAGCTTGACCAGTTAAATTAACTTTTTGACCCAAATCTTTCATTGTAATTTTAGCATTTTGTTAAAGTTCATTAATAATCATCTTATCAGTATTATCGATAGCCATATAAGTCACTCCTTTTTCATTTATCAAGCAAATACGGCAAAACTTTTTCACCAAGTTATGTATTATTCATGGCTTTACTAATAGAATAAAAGTATCACATAAAGGAGGAATTGTAATGAATATAACTCATGTAAGAAATGCGACACTTATTATTGAATATGCAGATAAAAAGTTTTTAATAGATCCAATGTTGGGAGAAAAAGGCTCATTTCCACCATTTCCGAATGCACCTAGAGATGATCAAAATAATCCTTTAGTTGAATTACCTATGTCAGTAAATGAAATCATTACAGGTGTGGATGCAGTCATTTTGACACATTTACATTTAGACCATTTCGATGAAGCAGCTCAAAAAATATTACCAATAGATATTAAAATTTACACACAGAACAGTGAAGATGCTGAAGAAGTAAAAAATGTTGGTTTCACAGATGTTGAAGCTTTAAAAGAAACAAATCAATTCGGAGGTATCCAAGTAATTAAAACACCAGGTCAACACGGTCGCGGTGATATAGTAAAAAGTGCAGGTAATGTCTGTGGTTTGATATTCCAACATGATAATGAAAAATCATTATACATTGCTGGAGATACAGTTTGGTATGATGAAGTTGGAAAAACTTTAAAAACTTATAGCCCTGAAATTATAGTGGTTAATGGTGGAGATAATCAATTTAATGAGGGTGGTTCATTGGTTATGGATGAAAATGATATTTATGAAGTTGCTAAGTTAATGACATCCTCTGAGATTATCGTCATTCATATGGAAGCTGTAAATCATTGGAACCTTTCGAGAGATTACTTAAAGCAATTCGCAAAAGAAAACCAATTTTCATCACAACTTAAAGTACCAAACGATGGAGATAAATATACTTTTTAAATAATAAAAATTAAATCTAAAAAAGTATCTACTATACGAATACTACGGAATCTGATCTTAAGAAAAGCGTGCAAAAAAATGCCGACACAGTTGGAAACTTTGTCGACACTCTGAGACACTTCTTTTTAAAAGAAGTGTCTCAGTTGTTTTTCTGATATTTACAGATTACATTTTATATATCTAGTAACTCAAATTGTTTTATTTGTTTTTCAATACTTGTAGGTTTAGTATTTTCTTTTTCTTCCTTGCGCATATTTTTATGTTCTTCAACATGTGCTGGACGTGACACCCATGCTTGGAAATTCTTTTTTTCATTCCATTTCGATACAATAGAGTATGAAATTTTAGACTTTGTTTCATTTTTCCAAATTTCCACGTCTATTAAACCCTCATATCCTGAAAAATCTTCTTTAGCATGGCTGATTTTGTTATCCAAAATCGCTCTATCTTCTAAAGAAGCTGTAAAATTAGCTTGTGCTATGAACATATATTTCATTCCTCCTTAACGATATTGATTAATTTTAGCAAAAATAAAAAGTTAAAACATATGAAATGCATTAAATTAATATTCTATGATTAAAACAATCGAAATTAAGTCAGTGTTTGGTTTTTTAGATAATTGGGGAGGGTCCTTCTTTCATAAGCGTTTTCCTTTTTGAAACAAAATTTGAAATGTTAAGAGCACTTTTTAAAAGAGGTGCCTTTGTACTATGTTTATTAATTGAAGTTAATACTCTCCATATTCTCTTCCATAGGCTTCCATCATATCTATAATTGGAATAAGAGCTTTACCTTTGTTTGTTAGACTTCTATTTAATAATATAAAGAATGTGTGAAGACAAATGGATACACATTACTCGTTTGAATTCATCATCGTTAAATTACCTTGCTTCAAAAAATTGAGCTTAGCGGTAAGCTTCTCATCAATATCATATAACTCTTGAATTTTATTTCTAATTTCTTGTTGGTATTGTTTAATGTAATTTTCACTTTCTTCAACAGTTAAATTTTGCATACCTATGATTTGGTTTGAGTCGATATCTAGTTTTTTTAAATATTTTACTAATAACAACCAATTAAGATTTTGTTCAGTATATTGACGATAGTTACTCTTGTCTCGTGCTATATTTGAAATAATACCAATTTTTTCATAATAACGGAGCGTATCTTTCGTAAAGCCTGTATGTTCAACGATTTCTTTCGTTTTATAAAATTTTGCGTTCAATGTTAATTCCCCCTTGCTATGGAGTTGGCTCCATAGTATACAGTAATAATTATAAAAATGAAAATAGAAAGAAGATGGGGAAATAAAATGAATTTAGAAAAAATAGCAGTAATTACAGGTGGTACTTCAGGTGTTGGTAAAAAAACAGCAATTGATTTAGCTAAAAAAAATATGACCGTTTTATTAATTGGTAGAAACAAAGATAAAGGTGAAAAAGCGGTAGATGAGATCATTAAATTAACAAGGAATGTCAATATAACATTTCATTCAGTTGATTTAACAAATAAAAAGGAGATTGATGAATTTGCAAAAACAATTGTAAAACAAGAATCAAAAATTGATGTTTTAGTTAATGCTGCCGGAGCGCTTATAAAAAAAGAAGAATTAACAGAAAATAATTATAATAAAAATTATGTAGTAAATTATTTGGGGCATTTTTGGCTTACAGAAAAATTATTACCATTGTTAAAAAATGCTGAACAAGGCCGTATTTTAACAGTAGGTGGATTACCCATTTTGGTTAATCGAGGGTTAGTTAAATTACCTTATATTGATGAAATACGTAATAGTAAAAGCAATAAGGTAAGGCAAGCATTGACCTCTAAAGTATTATACACACTAGCATTATCTCAAAGATTAGAAGGAACTTCTGTAACGGCTAATATATTTCATCCTGGCTATGTTACTGATTCTAATTATGCTATGCCTACATCTTTAATAGGTCGTTTTGTATATAAAGTATTTGGTAGAATTTTGACATATATTTTCAATATGGTATCAGAACCAAATCCAAAAATAGGATTAAAACTAACATTAGATAATTCACTTTCTAGAACGACTGGAAAGTTCTTTAATGAAAAAGGGAAAATTGTACCATTATCTAAGCGTTACAGTCAGGATAAAATTGATAAAATATGGGAAAATAGTCAACAATTTTAAAGAAATCGACCATCTACAAAGATTTAAATTTTAATGATTCTGTGTAAGAATAATATTAGATTTTTTTCGACATTCTGAAGTTCATCGAATTAATTACCGTGAATCTGTTTTATTGTCCTAGTTTCATTCCTACAATTAGTTAATTACTAGTAATTAAAAAAGGCATAACCAAATAGCCTTTATGATTTATTTGTATAAACTTATGATTATTTTAGTATGGTGACTTAAGATAATCATACTTTTTATTTTCAGTAACTAAATAATGAATTGTTTTCAATAGACGGTTCATACAAGCTAAGAAAGCAGTCTTATGAGAGTTCTCATTAGGCTGCTTTCTTAATTTATAATAATAATCGCCGCTGTTAACTCCCTTGTATCAAAGATAGAAATAATATTTTGGAAGGAATTAAATTATCTTGCTAAATCAATCATTTCATTATCTAGCTTATTCTTCTATTAAATAGAAAATTTTAATTGTTGAGTAATAATTTGAATGTTTGGACTAAAAATGATTGCGATTCTAAATTTTTATATTAATAACTTACGTTAGCGTCTTCTAAAAGCATGTGCAAATTCACAATTTATATACGAATGATGTTTTATAGGATAGATGCTTATCTGACATTAGAACTTGGATGTTAAATTTTACAGAACTAGTTTTTTATTAAAATTAAATGTTGCAATGCTAGTAGGGAATGTTTATTATTAAATTGTCGAAATTTTCAGAATGGAGCTATCTAAGATGAATCAAACAATGTCATTTCTAATGTTTTATTTTAAAATGCTGTTGAACGATAAAATCACAATGATATGGACCATTGTATTACCTATCATTTTAGCATTAATTAGTTATTATCCTAATGGCCCTTCAAACTATACAATTTTAGAGAAGCAAACTTTTATTTTTTCATTTTGGGCTTTTATAGTTACTATTACCTACCTTAATGGTGTGGGCATGCAAATTTCTAGGATACGAGAAGAAGGATTATTGAAAACTTTTGTTATGATCACTGGAAAAAAGTACCCTTTCATTCTTGCTATTGCAATTTCGCAGTGTTTGTTATCGATGATTTCAATATTTATATTTACAATAGTGCTTGGTTTTTTAATAAACATACTAACAATTAGTATAATTATTAAACTTGTGATTTTTATAATTATAGTGGCTCCATTATCTTTGTTTTTTATAGTCTTATCATACGTACCAGTAAAAGTAGATACGCTATCAACGATAGTTAATATGTTTACTTTGCTATTATTTTATGTGACTAATAACACCCAAAATAATTTCAAGGGTTTTGAGTGGCTAAACCCACTATATTTTTTTCAACAAATAGCAATTAATTTATTAACATTCTCAAATTTTATTAATTTCATCTCTTCGATTGTAACTATAATATTCTATACATTATATGTAGCTATAGGCATTATTTGCATGAAACACATTGATATAAATTCAAAAACAAAGAGGTAGATAATGTGATGTACTATGTTAAAAATTTAAGTTATAAATATAAAAAAAATAATGAAATGACTTTAAAACAAGTGAACTTTGAGATTAAACCGGGGATGTTGAATGTGTTGGTAGGTGAAAATGGCTCAGGAAAAACTACTATAATGGATTGTATCACTAAAAGTTTAAATTCAGATTTTGATAACAATTTTCCTAAAATAAACGAAATACTATATATGACACAAAATATTTTTTTTGCCCCTTCTAATAGTGGTAAAGATGTGAAGAATTTAATAAAAGGATTATTGTCTAAAAAAGTAGTGGATAATTTTGACGAAATGCTTGTAGCTAGTTTAAGTGAAAATGAGAAAGAAAAATATAACCATTTGTTGAATATAAACATGGGTGAAATGTCTGTCGGAGAAAGGAAGTGGTTATACCTTCAATTATTCTCAAAAATAACTAAAAAACTATATTTATTTGATGAACCGACGAGTGGGGTGGATCCAGTATCTAGAAAATTAATAATGAAGAGATTAGAGAGTTTAGTTAGACATAATCGTCAATGTTTAATTTCAACTCATCAATTACAAGATTTACAACATATTAAAACTAACATTATCTTTCTTCATAATGGTTGTATAGTGTATCAAGGAGATTTTCATGAATGGCTAAAAATCAATGGAACTAATAACCCTGATATCGCTTTCGAAAGAACAATAAATTGAAAGTCAATTTGATATAATCGGTAATGAATGTTTTAACTATCAGTTTCACGGATATTTAACTCAATAAACTTATCCTATAAGCAATGTATGATAATTATTTAAAGATATGAGCTATAGACAGACTAGGCATCACTGAAATTATTGCAGTGATGTCCTTTATTTTGTGTTTTGTCTATTTTGAATATTTTCTTGCTCTTTCTTAGCACCGTTCAATATTTCATCTATATGATAAAAGCCATTTACAATGATGATAGAGAGAATAATTAATCCAAAGCCCTTTAACCAACTTTTGGGAGACGTAGGCTTTTGTCTCTTTGAAAAAAATATGCTGATTAACGTTGCAACTACAATGATTACGAATAGATATACCGTATAACATCTTCCTTTTTATAAAAAAATAAATGTTAATACAATTAAATTAACATTGAAATAATATTAACATAAATAGATGTTTTTTCAACGTTCTCCAAAACATTGAATTTAAGAATAATATTCTCCCAGTTTCATTATTTGTTTAGCTCTATGTGTTTATATTAAAATAAAGTGCGATATAATTTAATATGAAGTTAATACATAGGAGCTGTTCAAGCGATGAAGTGGATTTTATTTGATAAAGATGGCACGTTAATATATTTTGACGGGAGTTGGATGAAGATTGGCTTGCAACTCGTCGACGATTTCATGGAAGCATATAAGGACGATATCCATGATATAGACGCAGCATATAAGCATTTAGGTATTGTAGATGGAGAAATTCAACCTGGCACAATAATGGCGTCAGGCGCTTTAGAAGAAATGGTCAAAGCGTTATGTGATATTGCTGGTCAGGACGTTTCTAAGTGGGCACAAAAGAGAAGCCAAACACTTGTTGATAATAGAGTGCCAGAAAATGTTCTGGTAGAAGGCATTTATGAAACATTGGAGACGCTACAAAATCAAGGTTATAAAATGGGGATAGTAACAAGCGATTCTAAAAAAGGTGTAGAACAATTTTTAGAAGCAACTGAATTTGACCATTTCTTTGATGTAGTCATATCTACGGAAGCTAATGTAGTTGAAAAGCCTAATCCAGAAGTGCTTAATCCCTTGTTTAACAATTACGACGTATCACCACAAGATGTAATCATCGTGGGTGATACGGCCAATGATATACAAACAGGTGTAAATGCTAAGTTAGGCCTTACAATCGCTGTATTAACAGGCGTAGGCTTAGAACAAGAACTTAATAAAGCTGACCATATTGTAGATAACGCGAATCACGTTCTCGGGATATTAAATCAATATGCGTAGTTTACAAATTGTGTCATAATATACGTATCGTATATTATGACTTTTTTCTTTAATATAAACATTGAGGTGATTGAATGATTGATGGAAAATACGCAGATTATAAAGGCGAAACTTATAAAGTAGTTGAAATTGTTGGTAACGAATTGGTGCTAGCTACAGAAGACGAAAAGGCATTGGAACATGGTTTTGAAGCACAAACAGCAAATCAATCAGCGCATACATTATATTTCAAACATATCCCGAGAGACGATGTTGATGAGCTTTATGCATTATTTCAAGAAGCAAGATATGAAGGTGCCGTTTTTGATTTATATCAAGATACAGAACAACAGCTTTATATTGGGACAGAAGATCAAGATAAAGCAAGTACATTTGGATTAGATCAAACGGATGAACATTATTATAGTAAGTATGTGACAGAAGACGAAATTGAAAAAATAATCTACCGCAGACATATTGAGTAGTACATTGTTATAGCAATGAAAACGGAGTGAGACATAATAAATGTCCCACTCCGTTGTTTTACAGCTGTTTTTTCTCATAGATGATTTTTGTTTAAATGATGGAAGTAATTTGGCCAACTTCTGGCGAGTTAATAAAACGCTAGTAAAAGACTACAGAATGAAGTTTTATCATATATAGTGAGTACGAAATAAAAAGAAAAGCCGAAACTGAAATCAAGGAAAATATACACAAAAAAATGCCAACAAAGTCAGATGCTTTGTCGACACTCCATTTGTAATTGTATTAGCGTTGATCCACTTTACGATGTGTCTCAATGATATGACGAATCTTATCAATGACTGGATTTAATGAGTCTGGATCTTCATGTAAATCATATTCATTAATGTTCACACGTACAACAGGACATGCATTAAATTCACTAATCCAGTCGTCGTAACGTTTGAATAGTTTTTGCCAATATTCTGGGTCAGTTTCCATTTCCATCTGACGACCACGTTGTTTAATGCGATCAATGACTTCATCGTAATCACATTCTAAATAAATCAATACATCTGGTTTAGGGAAATAAGGCGTCATGACCATGGCGTTAAATAATTCAGAATATGTTTCAAAGTCTTCTGGGCTCATTGTACCTTGTTCTTCATGCATTTTAGCGAAAATGTCGACATCTTCGTAAATCGAACGGTCTTGGATGAAACCACCGCCATATTCAAACATGCGTTTTTGTTCTTTAAAACGTTCAGCTAAGAAATAAATTTGTAAGTGGAAACTCCAACGCTCAAAGTCGTTGTAAAACTTATCGAGGTAAGGGTTATGGTCCACGTTTTCAAATGAAGTTCTAAAATTCAGGCGTTCGGCTAAAGCTTTTGTTAATGTTGATTTTCCTACGCCTACAGTACCAGCGATAGTAATCACAGCATCTTGAGGGATACCGTATTTATTCATGCATTTGTCCTCCAATCAGTGGTTTCACTAATTCTAAAATATAATTATAATCATCATTAAGTTTAACGAAATCAAGGTGTGTCGTGTCAATACGAATGACGCGTTCTCCGTCAGCTTTTAACGAATTGTAATAGGCATTGTAATCACGCTTTAAATTAAGTAGGTAGTTATCCTCAATTTGATGTTCAAAACTGCGATTACGTTGTGCTATACGTGCTTTTAAAGTTACTAATTCTGCATCTAAGAAGATGATGATATTAGGCATTTCTAGATCTTCGGTTAAAATATCATAAATTCTTGAGAATTTACTGTATTCGGCACTCGTTAAGGTATTATGTGCGAAAATTTTATTTTTATAAATGTGATAATCACTCACGATACCACTTTCATTTGAAACAAGATCTTGGAATTGTTTGTAACGATTACATAAAAAGAACATTTCTGTTTGGAAACTCCATTTAGAAATATCTTCATAGAAATCTGATAAAAAAGGATTTTCATTTACAATTTCTTTTTCTTCATAGTAATTGTAAGTTTGACTAAGTTTGTGTGCTAAAGAAGACTTTCCGACACCAATCGGGCCTTCAACAGCAATAAATTGTTTTTTCATATTTACCGCTCCAATGTTAAAATAGACAATAAATATTGTACCATATGTGAGGTGTAAGACACATGACAACTGACCAAAATTATATGAAAATTGCGATTGAAGAAGCAAAAAAAGCAGGGGACATTGGTGAAGTGCCTATTGGTGCTGTCATTGTTCGAGATAATGAAGTGATTGCAAGAGCACACAATTTGCGAGAATCATCACAAGACCCAACTGCTCACGCCGAGCATCTTGCAATTCAAAAAGCTGCTGCTGTCATCGGTAGCTGGCGTTTAGAGAACTGCAGACTTTATGTCACGCTAGAACCATGCGTGATGTGTACTGGAACCATTGTAATGAGCCGGATTCCATATGTGATTTATGGAGCTAAAGATCCGAAGGGCGGCTGTGCAGGTAGTCTCATGGACCTGTTACAAGAACCAAGATTTAATCATCGGGCAACGGTTCAAACGGGTGTATTAGAGGAAGCGTGTAGCCAATTATTAAAAACATTTTTTAAAAATTTAAGAAAAAATAAAAAACTCATACAAACAGCCGATAATACAAATCCCTAAAGATTTGGTAGAATATGAGTGTGTTACAAATTTGTGGCAAATGAGAATGGTGTGTAATTAAGATTGTGTTATCGATCATAGAAGGAAACGAGGTAAATTAATGATAAAATTAATTGCAACAGATATGGATGGTACATTATTAAATGCGGCACATGAGATATCAGAAGAGAATATTAAAGCGATTCAATATGCGCAATCGCAAGGCATAACAGTAGTTATTGCTACGGGTCGTGCTTTTTATGAAGCGAATTCACCAGTGAATCAAACAGATTTGAAAGTGCCTTACATTTGTTTAAATGGTGCAGAAGTGAGAGATGAATCTTTTAATATCATGAGTACATCTAAATTGAATCGTGAGTTAATTAATAGAATTACAACAGAGATGGATAAAGAAGATATTTATTATCAAGTTTATACAAACTTAGGTATCTACACTGAAAACCCTCAACGCGATTTAGAAATATATATAGACATTGCAGAACGAGCTGGTCAAAAAGCAGACGTAGAAAAAATCAAAGCTGGTATTCAAAAACGAATTGATAATGGTACTTTAAAAGTTGTAGATAATTATGACAAGATTGAAGATACGCCTGGAGAAATCGTCATGAAAATTCTTGCTTTTGATAGTGATTTAGAAAAAATTGACCGTGCAAGTGAAAAACTAGCAGAATCAGAAAGTCTTGCAATTTCTTCTTCATCGAGAGGTAATATTGAGATTACACACTCAGATGCACAAAAAGGTATCGCGTTAACAACGATTGCAGAGCGTCTTAATATAGATATGGAAAGTGTTATGGCAATTGGTGATAACATGAATGATATTTCTATGCTAGAGCGTGTAGGTTACTCTGTAGCGATGGATAATGCAACGCCTGAAGTTAAAGCAGTGTCTAAGTATTCTACAGACACAAATGAGCAAAGTGGCGTCGGAAAAGCGATTATGAAATTGCTCAAAGAAAATAATGAAAATTAGTATGAGGAGAAGTGTATTATGAAAGGTTTAATCATTGTAGGGAGTGCGAAATTAGGTTCACACACAACAGCGCTATCCCAATATTTAAAAGGACATTTTGAAGAACATGATTTTGAAGTTGACATTTTTGATCTAGCAGAAAATCCAATTCATCAACTTGATGTTTCAGGTGCTTCTAGTCCAAGTGAAACATATAAAAATAATTTAAGTACATTACAATCTAAAGCGAGAGAAGCGGACTTTTTCGTCTTAGGATCTCCAAATTATCATGGTTCATACTCTGGTATTTTGAAAAATGCTCTAGATCACTTAACTATGGATGATTTCAAAATGAAACCTGTAGGTCTTATCGGTAATAGTGGCGGCATCGTAAGTTCAGAACCATTATCACATTTACGTTTAATTGTACGTACGTTATTAGGTATTGCAGTGCCAACACAAATTGCTACGCATGATACAGATTATAAAAAATTAGACGATGGTACATTATATTTAGATAATGAAGAATTCCAATTACGTGCTAGATTATTTGTAGATCAAATCATTTCTTTTGTTAAAAATAGTCCTTATGAACATTTAAAATAAGTTGAATGATTAAAATATAAAAAATAACTGTTAAGTTTCTACATAGAAGCCTAACAGTTATTTTTAATTTGTTCTATTGTTGGGTTGATGGATTTAAAATAGAAGTTACAATTGTATGATACTGTTCTAGAATCGATTTTATCTTAGATAAATCGATATTATGTAAATGAATGCAGCGCTCATCATATGCATCTCTAGATTTTTTTAATAAACCCAGCTCAATGAGATTGTTGATTTGTATTGAAATCGGTGTGTTTTGACTATATAGCAGTCTTTTGAGTTCTACTGCTTCAATACTTTCTTTGTTAATATAAAGTAATTTATCCAATATAACAATTTCATTAAATGTAAGGTTCAAATTTTGTTTGATTACTTTTTTAATTAAGCTTCTCTTTTCTTCGTAAGTTATCATATTCATGTCATCACCACATTAAGTTATTTTTGCTTTGTTGTATTATCTTGAAATTTTGAATGCCTTCTATAATAGGTTGTTTGTTATTAATTTCATAAGGGCTTACACCTTTGATTGCTTGGAAATAATAAATATAATCTTTAAGTGAATGGAAATGATACTGTCTCCATACAAAATCTAAAGCATCGCCATTTAATAAAGCACATGCTGAAAAGTGAATTTTTGAAGCAATGATGTAGTTTGATAAGGTACAAGACATAAGTGCTGAAAATTCACGCGATAAAAAGCTGTTATTCACAAAAAAATGATGCGCAATATCCTGGCAGTTTAATTTTCTTTCACAGTTGTGACTAATATATTGAATAACGTCTCTAATCAACACATGTTTAAAATTTCGTTCAGATTCAGAGCGGAGAGTTGTATCTATGGTATTAAAATAGGTGGCTTCAATTAGAAATAATAATTTTCGTTCTATATCTGAAGTAATTGATTGATTTAAAATAGAAGCAATGACGTCGTTATAAAGTGTTTTTAAATCGGGACTATCTTTATCCATTATATTATTCTCATTTTGAGCGTACGTATTCGAAATTTTATAATAATAGTAATTATTTATAGATAGACATAATAACGTGCCTTCAAAGTTGATATCATTAATACATTCATAATCATGAATATAAAATATATCTCCTGTACGATAATGTTGAAAATCGTTATTTTTTAATATTGTAATTGCTCCATCAAAAACGAAATAGATATTAAAAAAATGGTTAGTACGTAAACATTTAAAATTGGATTTTTTATTATTATATATCTTTAAATCATAATCCATTATTTATTTCACCACACCGATATACTAAGGAGCATCTCCTCTATAATAATTTTAATACGAAAAGTGTATGTCGGACATTAACAAAATTTAACTCTTGATACACATTATTTTAAAATTAATATGTGAGTTTAGATTTTAGAGTAAATAATTTAATAGTAACCATTAAAATTTTACTTTTTAATAATTAAAAACATAACTTCAAATAGATAATCTAGAAAAATTGAAATAACATTTACTAGAGATATTCAAATTTTGAACAAAAAAAGAGTACTAATAAATATATATTAGTACTCCTATAATAAATAAAGCGTATGAGTTAAATTGTATTTAACTATTTATGGTATTTTAATTTAGCGAAAGCATCGTGCTGGTGAATAGATTCTTCATTGCGACATTCTATTTCAAAACCATCAAGCCACTCAAAACCTACTAAATCTGCAGCAATAAGACGGATAAGGTCTTCTACAAATCTTGGATTTTCATAAGCGTGTTCTGTAACACTTTTTTCATCAGGACGTTTTAAAATAGGGTATAACATAGAACTCGCATTAGCTTCCATTGCATCTAGTATGACTTCTTTATAATCACCTATTAAATCAACATCTTTATTTAGAAAAGCTTTTACAGTGATGATACCACGTTGGTTGTGTGCTGAGTATTCGCTAATCTCTTTTGAACAAGGACATAGTGTAGTGACCGCAGCTTGAATTGTAATCTCTTTACGCGTTACGTCATCTTTATCAATCGCTAAACCATAAGTTACATCGGCATAACCAACAGCTTTGATTTGAGTGACTGGGCTATAACGGTCGAAGAACCATTTAGCTGAAACATCTAAACCAGCAGCGTTTTGTGCCATGCTAACTTGTAAACTACGTAATAATTGATAAAGTGCGTCAAAATTTAATTCAATGCCATTATTATAGTGCTTTTCGACACTTTCTAATATACGGCTCATATTAATGCCTTTTTCGTCTTGATTTAAACTCGTTGAAAAACTAAAGTTTCCAGCAGTTTGGAAACGATCTACAAGTACTGGGTAAACTAAGTTTTTAATGCCTACCTCTTCGATTTCAAATAAGAAATCTTTATGTGTACTTTGTAAGTCTTTCATATTTTCTTTTTCAGTTGGTTTCGTACCTTCGATAGGGTCAACAGAACCAAAGTGTTTCCATCTGCCTTCTCTAGTAGATAAGTCAAATTCTGTCATGCTATTGCCTCCACTTAAGATTCAAAGTTATAAGTCCAATAAGGTTCTACTTCTAAGAAACTGTGTGCTTCTCCAGGTACGTCAGGTGTTGCAAGTGACTCTAAGAATGGACCTGTTTGAGATGCATGTGCTTCAAATGTACGTAGTTTAACCTCTTTATAATCACTGATCTCATTTAGAATGTCTGGTGCACCTAATTTTTCATGTGCGTCATTACTAAATGCTACAAGCTGTAAACGTGGTCTTTCAGATTCTGGCATACGACCAACCGTTCTCACAACTGCTTCTGCAGTAGCTTCATGGTCAGGATGAACAGCAAACTGTGGATAGAATGAAATGATGACAGATGGTTGTAATTCATCAATGAGGGATTTAACCATTGCATCCATTTCATCATGTGGTTCGAACTCTACAGTTTTATCTCGTAAGCCCATTTTACGTAAATCAGTTATGCCTATTGCTTCCATTGCTTTTTCTAATTCTTTTTCACGAATATCTGGTAATGTCTCACGCGTAGCAAAAGGTGGATTGCCTAAATTGCGACCCATTTGTCCGAGTGTCAAACATGCGTACGTGACTGGCACTCCATTATCGATATAGCGTGCTAATGTGCCTGCAGATGAGAACGATTCATCATCTGGATGTGGAAAAATTACTAATACTTGGCTTTCCTCTGCCATGATACGCCCTCCTTATGCTTTGAACGGTTGAGTACTAATTTCTAAAGCAGCAGCTAATTGACCTTCATAGTTAAAACCTGCTAGAAGAAACTCACCATTCTCATTCACTTCATAATGTGTTAATCCTTGAACATAGACCCAACCGCTATCTTTCAATTTAAGACCGACACGGAAAGGATCTTTGTTGCCACCTTTAAGTTGAGCGTGCTCGTAAGTCACTTGAATATTTCTCAAAAAAGTTCCCGCATTAAATACACGTTGGTCAAAGTGAGCAGCATATGCACCATTTGTTGTTTCAACATGTAAGTATACAGGTTTATGCTCGTATGAAGAAAGTAATGCTTGTACTTTCTCAATGTTTATTTGTTCCAAAATTTTGCCTCCTTGCTTCCAAACCCAACATTACAAAATTCAATTATTTATATTTACTTAACACAATAGATTTCGATGATATAAGTCTATACTTTAGTGTAAACCGACTCGTATACATTTTCTACCAGAAAAGTGAATTTTATATCTAAGAATTGTATTTTATATTTTGATTATCTCTTCATTCTACTAAAAAGCACAGCAGAAATGTATCACTCTGCTCAATTTATAGTAAAAAGTCTCAACTTAATAGTGAAATAGGGCTGGAATCCAATTCCTGTTAAAAATATATAAAAGAAGTATAATGCATAAGTGTCACAACATTTATATATAATTTGCATAATAATTAATTTATTATGACTGTAGTTTTAACAATAAAACATAGAATTAACATAGGTATTAACGGGTATCTTCGTTTTAAGTAGAGGATGTACAGTATTTATCATGTTATTTTACGCGTTTAATATATAAAACTAAGGGTAAATAGCTTAAGTGCAACATTATGATAGTAAGTTAAGTCACAACGATGGCTCTATAATTTAATTCAAGAAGGGATGATCATTTTGGAATTACAACTAGCAATTGATTTATTGAATAAAGAGGAAGCGGCAAAACTTGCGAATAAAGTTAAAGATTATGTAGATATCGTAGAAATTGGTACACCAATCGTTATTAATGAAGGTTTACCAGCGGTTCAACATTTAAACGATAATATAGAAGGCGTAAAAGTACTTGCAGATTTAAAAATTATGGATGCTGCAGACTACGAAGTAAGCCAAGCAGTTAAATTTGGTGCAGACGTAGTAACAATTTTAGGCGTTGCAGAAGATGCATCAATTAAAGCAGCAGTTGAAGAGGCACATAAAAGTGGTAAAGAATTATTAGTTGATATGATTGCAGTACAAGATCTAGAAAAACGTGCTAAAGAGTTAGATGATTTAGGTGCAGACTATATCGCTGTGCATACTGGTTATGACTTACAAGCTGAAGGTCAATCTCCTTTAGAAAGTTTACGTAAAGTTAAATCAGTTATTTCTAATTCAAAAGTAGCTGTTATTGGTGGTATTAAACCAGATACAATTAAAGAAGTTGTGGCAGAAGAACCAGACTTAGTTGTTGTTGGTGGCGGTATTGCTAATGCAGACGATCCAGTTGAAGCTGCTAAACAATGTAGAGATGCGATTGAAGGCAGATAATATGACTGAAATTACAAATTATCGCTTAATATTAGATGAATTAGACCATACACTATCGCACGTAAAAGATAGTGAAGCAAAAGCGTTTTTAACACAAGTGGTTGAAGCGAATCAAATATTTGTTGCAGGAAAAGGTCGTTCAGGCTTTGTAGCAAATAGTTTTGCAATGCGTTTAAATCAATTAGGCAAATACGCGCATGTTGTGGGTGAGTCTACGACGCCGTCTATTACTGAAAATGACTTGTTTGTTGTTATCTCTGGGTCAGGTTCGACAGAGCATTTAAGATTATTAGCAGATAAAGCTAAATCTGTAGGTGCGGAAGTTGTATTATTGTCGACAAATCCGGCTTCAGCGATAGGTGAGCTTGCAAATGTAGTTATTGAATTACCGGCAGGGACGAAATATGATGCTGAAGGTTCAGCACAGCCCTTAGGTAGCCTATTTGAACAAGCATCACAAGTGTTTTTAGATAGTATTGTTTTAGATTTAATGACTGAGTTAAAAGTTGATGAAGAAGCAATGCAACAAAACCACGCAAATTTGGAATAACCAAAATATAAGTGTTAATAAAAGTAAAAAGAGAGAGGAAACTAAATTTTAGTTTCCTCTCTCTTTTTATTTCTATATATTAAAATTAATCTAAATGAACTCTATTATGCTCTTCCATACTATTTTCTTTTGTCATATCTACACATTGTTTGCATGTTATAAAAGCGATTATTGCAAGTGAAGCTAAAATATTAATAGTTAAAAGTTTTTTCATTTTAATCATCCTAACTGTTTAATGTTTTTATATATTAATTACAAGGCACTAAAATCGTTTTTGACTCGTTGTTTTTAAAAAATGCACAATAAATATGCGTGATAAAAATTTTTTGTATGTTACCTTTTCCCTGATGTTCAATTGTTAATCAAATTCAACTTTAACGTCATTGTCATAGCTATGTTGAACAGGTGGTTGATAACAAAGTGCATAGTAATGAGAATTTGATACTACAATTTATTTTAATATTAATAATAATAAATTTAAAAACCATAGAAGAAGCTTAATTAGAACATATAAATGTATTTTAAAATAGCAACGAATGATTATAAATAAAACAAATAGGGGATACTATAAAAAAATAGTTTAGTCACCTTTAGACTGTTTTTACGTAAATCTATGACAATTTGATTTTAATACATTATTAAAGGGGAGATATAATGGAAAAAATCGTTGCTTTTTCAGATTGGCTTTGGAGATTTCCTTTAGTTACTTTATTATTAGTTGCAAGTTTGTATTTAACAATAAACTTGAAATTTATTCAGTTTAGACATTTTTTTATATGATGAAACAGACATTTGGAAGAGTCAATAAAACGCCTAAAGGTGAGGGCACAATCACACCAAGGCAAGCACTGACCTCTGCACTTTCATCTACAATAGGCGCTGCGAATATTGTTGGGGTGCCTACTGCAATTATGATGGGTGGTCCAGGTGCTGTCTTTTGGATGATAGTAATAGCTTTTCTAGGAATGGCTTTAAAATTCAGCGAAAACGTACTCGGTGTACATTATCGTGAAAAAAATAAAAAAGGCGAATTTGTTGGTGGACCTACATATTATATGAAGAAAGGTTTTAAAAACAAAAAATTAGGAGCCATTTTTTCTACTGTCTTTGCTTTTGCGCTGATGCTTGAGCTTATACCAAGTATTATGGTACAAGGTCATTCGGCTGCAAGTACTGTGCATGATACATTCGATATACATATGGGCGTAACTGGCGTCGTTTTAGCTATACTTGCAGCATTAGTCGTGTTTGGTGGTATTAAGCGTATTGCATCTATTGCTGAGAAGATTGTACCAATTATGGTCGGTTTATATTGTTTATTAGGATTTACTATTATTATAATGAATATTACGCAAGTGCCCCATATCATTGCGCTTGTGGTTGAACAAGCTTTTAACCCTAGTGCAGCATTAGGGGGAACATTCGGTGCAGCACTTGCAAC
This sequence comes from Staphylococcus caseorum, assembly GCF_049943195.1. Classification (NCBI taxonomy): domain Bacteria; kingdom Bacillati; phylum Bacillota; class Bacilli; order Caryophanales; family Staphylococcaceae; genus Staphylococcus; species Staphylococcus caseorum. The sequence goes on along the minus strand of NZ_JBNFUA010000001.1, from coordinate 1,840,122 downwards.
TACCATTCGTTGGGGATTTGCTAGAGGAATATATTCTAATGAAGCAGGTCTTGGTACGTCACCTATTGCCCACGCAGCTGCAAAAACGGATCATCCTGTACGTCAGGCTTTTTGGAGTGTTAGTGAAATTGTAGTTGATACGCTTGTCGTGTGTAGTACGACTGCATTTGTTGTGCTTGTTTCTGGTGTCTGGAAATCAGAAGATGCAAAGTCACAATCTGCAGCGCTTACAGCCAGAGCATTTGAAGATGCTTTTGGAGAATTCGGCAGTATGAGTGTATCGATATCGATGTTATTTTTCGTGTTTTCAACAGTCATTGTCGTAATTTTTTATGGCTCTAGAATGGCAGAGTTCTTATTTGGATTAACAGGTGCTTGGATTATGAAAGTCGTTTATGTATTATCATTAGTCGTAGGTGCTTTGGGTGCAGCCACACAACTATGGGATTTATTAGATTTAGCACTTGCAATTGTACTTATACCTAACGTTATTGCAGTACTTATACTTTCACCGAAAGTAAAATCATTAACTATAGATTTCTTTAAAAATTATAAATAAGTTGTTCTATTAAATAGATAGCCTCTCACTACAAAATGGAGTGGGGGTTTTTGTATGCAGATTTCTCTATTGTTGGGTTTGAGTAATTTATTATTGGAAAATTAAGTAGGTAAATGGGTTTTGAATTGAAAATATTATCGAATTTTAAAGGAAATTGGGATAAAGATGCTCTAAATCCCCATGAGTAAAATTTATCAGTGATTCTGTAAAGGTAAACGACTATAATTAATGTTAACATGTATTGTATTAAAGTTTACATTTTAAAGGGTGACAGGAAAATGGAAATATTAGAAAAGATTGAGCAACATGCACAAAAACGACCACAACATCTTGCGTTGCAATTTGATGATTTAAAGTGTAGTTATAAACAGTTAAAGATAAATATCGAATTAGTGGTTGCAGATTTAACTGATATTCCTAGTCATCAATTTGTAGCGCTCGTTATGAAAAACCCTATGGAAACAATTATCTATTATTGTGCATTGCTAAAGAGGCATTGTATTCCATGCATACTAGATTTTCAATGGTCACAAGGACAGATAGACACATTACTAAATCATTACGGGATTTCTTATGTAATTAATGAGGAAAAAGAAGTAATAAATAAACACATTAAAGAAAATCAATTGAAGTGGCGTAATGATTTATTACATGTTGGTTTTACCTCAGGAACGACAGGTTTACCAAAAGCTTATTATCGCAATGAAAAATCTTGGTTATATTCTTATAAAGAAAACGAAAAGCTTTTAGAAGAGCCGGTTAATATACTCGTTGCACCTGGTCCTTTGTCTCATTCGTTGTCTTTATATGCTTGTATCTATGCGCTATATAGTGGGAGAACGTTTATAGGGCAACGTCAATTTGATGCGCAATCGTTATTACAAACGATTGAAAAAGCATCTAAAACAGTTGCCATGTTTTTAGTACCGACAATGTTAACATCATGTTTGACTGAAAACTTTAAAATAAACCAAGTGCGCTATATTTTTTCTACAGGTGACAAGTTACCTCCGGAAACAAGAAATAAAGTACAACAATATATGCCACAAACTTTATTAATAGAGTTCTTCGGAACATCTGAAGCAAGCTTTATAAGTTATAACTACAATAATGAAGCACCATGTCATTCTGTTGGTTTACCTTTTCCAAATGTGCAAATACACTTGGCACATCAAGATGAACAAGGTGTGGGCGTGTTACATATTCAAAGTAATATGGTGTTTAGTGGTTATGCAAATCAGGATATTTCACGAAGTAAATGGCTAGAAATTGGTGATTTTGCTTCACTTGATCATAACGGATATCTTTATTTGCACGGACGTCAGGGTGACCGCATGATTATTGGTGGTCGAAATGTTTATCCAACTGAAATTGAAAGTGTAGCCCAAGGTTATGAATATTTTAATGAAGTGTGCATAGTGAGTGAATCACATTCGAAGTTTGGGGAAATTGCAGTACTACTTTACACAGGCCCACAGGATGTGTCTTATCAGTCGTTGAAAAGTTTTTTGTCACCACATTTGGTGAGATATCAAATACCATCTAAATTAATTAAAATAGATAAAATGTACTATACACAAAGTGGAAAAATAGCTCGAAGACAAATGAAGGAACGTTATTTAGGAGGAGAGTTTAGATGATGAAAGAAGCAGTGATTGTTGCGGCAAAACGTACAGCATTTGGCAAATATGGAGGAAAGCTTAAGCAGATAGAGCCAGAACACCTCATAAAACCATTATTTACACATTTCAAAGAAACATTGCCACATGTGATGTCAGATATTGATGACGTTATTCTAGGTAATGTCGTAGGTAATGGAGGTAATTTGGCGAGAAAGTCCTTACTCGAAGCTGAACTAGATCACCATATCCCGGGCGTAACTATCGATAGACAATGTGGCTCAGGTTTAGAAGCGATATTACAAGCTTGCCGTATGATACAAGCAGGCGCAGGTACGATTTATATGGCAGGCGGTGTAGAAAGTACGAGCCGTTCGCCTTGGAAAATAAAACGACCTCAATCTGTTTATGATACGCAATTACCAGCGTTTTTTGAACGCGCATCATTTGCTCCGGAGGGACAGGATCCTTCAATGATTGAAGCGGCTGAAAATGTAGCTCAAACTTACAACATTTCAAGAACGGCACAAGATTATTATGCATGGATGAGCCATCAAAAAACGATGGCTGCATATGAACGTCAAATCATTTCCCGAGAAATAATGCCATTTCAAGTTAAGGGTGAAACATTTCAACAAGATGAAAGTATTGAACCTAAGTTAACGGAACGGACGCTGAATCGTTTGAAGCCGCTCTTACCTGAAGGCACAGTTACTGCTGGAAATTGTTGTATGAAAAATGATGGTGCAGTGTTATTAATGATTATGGAAAAAGAAACTGCCAAAGCATGTGGTTTTAATAGCGGGTTAGCATTTACTGATGGCTTAACTGTAGGTGTAGACCCGAATGTATTAGGCATTGGCCCAGCACCAGCAGTGAAACGACTATTAGAAAAAAATAACTATACTATTGATGAAATTGATGCTGTCGAATTGAATGAGGCCTTTGCATCACAGGTGTTAGCAAGCCAAGAAATGTTGGACTTATCTGATGCGAAATTAAATGTTTATGGTGGTGCGATCGCTACAGGTCATCCCTATGGCGCAAGTGGTGCAGCTTTAGTGACGCGCTTGTTTTACATGGAAGAATATCAAAGAACAATTGCTACAATGGGAATAGGAGGCGGCATGGGCAATGCATTATTGTTTGAAAGATGGACATGAAGAGCAAGAAATCATATTTATTGAAGAAGAAGTCGTGGCTTATAATCAATACTTTAATCAACGTCCATTAAACAAAGTGCCTCCTTTATATTGTGCTAAGTTATGGCCAGAATTTCAGCTGTTTCAACAATATGCTAATCGTAATATTTTGCTGAAAGAAACAGAAATCAACTATTCAAAACCATTTGAAACGAATGAAACTTATCTTGCGTATATGTGTATTGTTGAGAAGAAGAAAATAAAATCATTTACGAAATACATTTTTAAATTAGAAATACATAAAAATAGTGAAAAATATATCACTATTAAACAAACATTTTTGGAGCAGGTTTAGCATGATACAAATAACAACAGAACAAGTGAATGAATATTTAGGTTTAATCAATGATCAAAACCCAGTGCATGAAAATATAGTGCCAGGTCAATTGATTGTACAACTTGCACTCACGAATAAAAAAGTAACATGGGTAGCGTACAAAGTGAAATATGTGGCATCAGTTGAAATGAATGAATCTTTAAATTTTGAACTTGTAACAAACGAAAAAATGGTTATTTCTAATCAAAGTGGTGATGTGAAAATTGTCATTGTAAAAATATAAAAGTGATATTTAATCTGTGAATATAGAAAAGCTATTATGTATTGTTAATTAAAAATAAATATAATCATTTTCATAAAATTATTAAAAACAAAAAGTAATAAATAGATATCAATTTGACAATACAAACTAACTCCGTATAATAATATAGCATGTTAAAAGGAGTGAAATATTCATGGATTATGACAAAGATTTTGATGAAAGTAAGATAAATAAAGTTAATCCTAAAACCGCTAAATAAACTGTGTTTGCCACAGGTATAGGTAACGCTATGGAATGGTTCGATTTTGGGTTATATTCTTATTTAGCGGTAATACTTGGACAAAACTTTTTCAGTTCGGTAGAAAATGATCAACTCAAAACGATTTTCACTTTTGCAACATTTGCAATTGCGTTTCTACTACGACCTGTTGGCGGTATTATCTTTGGCATTATTGGAGATAAATACGGTAGAAAAGTAGTACTAACAACGACCATTATTATGATGGCGTTCTCGACATTGTTCATTGGCTTATTGCCTACATATGAACAAATCGGTATTACTATTGCTAAGTAGAGTGTTACAAGGATTTTCGACAGGTGGAGAGTATGCGGGCGCTATGGTGTATGTTGCAGAATCTTCTCCGGATAGAAAACGAAATACGCTTGGTTCTGGACTTGAAATAGGAACATTATCGGGCTATATTGCTGCCTCGGTGATAACAGGCTTACTATTTTTCTTTTTAAATGATGATCAAATGGCTTCATGGGGTTGGAGAATTCCATTTATCTTAGGCTTATTTTTAGGTATTTTTGGTTTCTATTTAAGAAGAAAATTAGAAGAATCACCTGTTTATGAAAATGAAATTGCAACAAAATCAAAAAGAGATACAATTGGTTTCTTAACTATTATTAGATATTATTATAAAGATATAATTGTATGTTTCGTAGCGGTAGCGTTCTTTAATTGTACTAATTACATGGTGACTTCATACATGCCTTCTTATTTACAGCAAATTGTTAAACTTGATAGTACAACAGTTTCAGTAGTAATTACACTTGTAATGGCTGTAATGATTCCATTAGCATTAATGTTTGGCAGAATTGCTGATAAAATTGGCGAGAAAAAAGTGTTCTTAATTGGATTAATTGGTACAGCCGTATTGAGTATATTCGCCTTTTCACTTTTCCAATCAACTTCAATCATCTATGTTATTGTTGGTATCTTTATTCTAGGCTTCTTCCTATCAACATATGAAGCGACAATGCCTGGATCATTACCGACGATGTTTTATACACATATCAGATATAGAACATTAGCAGTAACATTTAATGTATCTGTATCTTTATTTGGTGGCACAACGCCATTAATTGCTTCTGCACTTGTAGCGAAGACAGGTGATCCTTTATCTCCTGCTTATTATTTAACTGCGATGAGTATTGTTGGTATTATTGTCATTTCGTTATTACATGTAAGTACTTCTGGTAAATCACTTAAGGGATCTTATCCTAATGTTGAAAGTGATGAAGAATATGAATATTATGCAGAAAATCCTGAAAAGGCAATGTGGTGGGCTAAAAACAAACGCGTATAATAAAAATGATTTTAAAGATTCGGTTTATTCGAGTCAAAAATGATCGACATGGTGATGAAACTTTGTCGATTGTTTTTTTGTGTTAATTTAAAAGAGTACGATACAATAATAAGTGAAGTAACAAGTATACTAGGAGGATAACTATGACAGTAGAAACATATTGGAGATCTTTTATCGAAGCATTTCCTGAATATAAAGGTGTGCAATTTGATGCTTGGTCTTTTGGTGTCGACGAAGATGAATTAGCTGATTTAGTGAAAAAGGGCATGAAAACTGCGACGACAAGCGGATTAGCGTCTTATAAAGTAGAGGAAGAAGCGTTACCACAAGTCGGTGATATCAGCGTTGTATTAAATGAAAAAGGAAACCCGCAATGTATCATTGAAACTACACGTGTTTACCAAACCCCATTTAATGATGTTACTGAAGAACATGCGTATCTTGAGGGTGAAGGAGATAAGTCGCTGGCATATTGGCGCCAAGCACATATCGAATTTTTCGAATCATATTATGCTGAATTAGGCATTCCTTTTGATGAAACAGAAATCATGGTGTGTGAAGAATTTAAGTTATTGTATGTATAAAAAAGAGCGGTACATTAGTTAGCACTGCTTCGAGTATTCTCTCCAAGCACAACAAAGGGGACAATCTTTGTCTAACTGTGTACCGCTCATAGGGTGAGTGTTTATAGGGTTGTGTTATTCAAAGGCAACATAAGGGGACAACTTATGTTGCCTTTATTCTTTTTAAACTTCTAATTTCTAAAGGGGAGTTATTGCATATATGTTCTTCTGAATTTTTCTTAAAGCTAAATTTTGAAAAGTCTTAGGTGTAAAGTAAATGTTATTAATAGGTTAGTTTCATATTATCAACATCACTTTCAAGTAGAGAGAGTAACTTATATAATTCATTCATGCTGAAATTTTCATCAAATTTAACAGAAATTGTTTTGAAAGTTTTAGTGATAATTTCATATATTGGGTTACCATTTTCAAAAGCCTGTTTGTAGATAATCATGCTGTGATTCCCTCCTTTTCTCTCTACACTTAATATACTAATAGATTTCCTTGGAAAATACATGAGTCTTCAGTATCAACTTTGTATCGGTCTTATGTCGTATATGATTTGGAAGGTGAAAAGGATGTGAAAATAATGAGTGAAGTAAAAGGGTTAGCATTGAACTTTATTGAAAATTGATGTAAATTGTAACTAAGACGTATCGTGTTTTAAAATTCAAGCTTGGAGTGATAATGTATGAAAAAAATTGCAAAGACTTTTGTAGCATGTAGTATCGTATTTGGCACTACAGTAGGCCTAAGTATTGCTAACGAAGACATTTCACAAAGTGAAGCACAAGCAGAAACGACGCAACCTTACTATGATTATCAAGGCTACACAGCTCAAGGTGGAGATTTTGTATTAGACCAAGCATTTTATAATGGATTGAAAGCAGGTAATGTTACTTTTAATGATATTAAAGTGAATAGTAAATATGATTCAGGTTCTGAGAGCAAAGTAATTTATGATCAAAAATTTGAAAAAGTAAATGATAATAAAGCTAATTCAGTAGAATTTGAGATAGCGGAAGATGCGGTAAGTTTACAAGATATGAGAGTACAATTTGGACAAAACTTTGAATATCAACCACCGCTTAATGGGGACAAAGTAAGCAGTTCCGATGGCTTGTATGGGTATGCAGTAGGTGAAGGTTATATTGTCTTTCATATGAGTGATGGCTATGTAACGAGTGTGACTGTATCATAAAGCATATTTAATACACAAAAAAACCAAGCAGAAATTGAATAAATTTCTGCTTGGTTTATTTTATTGATAGCGTTGTTTTTAAACTTCTGTAACGTCAACATCAATATGTTCAACACGGTTATATGCACCGTGGTCAACTGGACCTACAAAGTCATTCATTTTCCAACCATTTTTAATTGCAGAAGCAACAAAAGCTTTGGCAGCAATAACTGCTTCTCTTGGTGTTTTGCCGTTTGCTAAATACGCAGTGGTTGCTGCTGCAAAAGTACAACCTGCACCATGATTATAGCTTTGTTGGAACATATCCGTAGTTAATTGGTAGAATTGTTTACCATCATAGTAAAGGTCATAAGATTTATCTTGATCTAAAGCTTTACCACCTTTAATAATGACATGCTTTGCACCTTGTTTATGAATGATTTCAGCAGCTTTTTTCATATCATCTATTGATTTTAAAGTACCTAGATTTGCAAGTTGTCCCGCTTCAAATAAATTTGGTGTTACGACAGTTGCTTTAGGTAATAAATGCTCAATCATTGCATCAGTATTGCCAGGGTTTAATACTTCGTTTTCCCCTTTACAGACCATCACTGGATCGACAACAAAGTAATCGGCGCCAGATTCTTCATAAGCTTCGCCAGCACGTTTGATAATTTCTTGTGTACCGAGCATACCTGTTTTCACAGCATCTGGGTGAATTGAGATTGCTGTCTCTAATTGTTTCTCAAATACATCAAATGGAATTGGCGTTACGTCATGAGACCACGTCGCTTTATCCATTGTAACGATTGATGTCAGAGCAACAATGCCGTATGTCTCTAACTCTTGAAATGTTTTTAAATCCGCTTGCATTCCTGCGCCTGCGCTTGTGTCTGAACCTGCAATCGTTAATGTTTTTTTCAATGCCATGAATCTTCACTCCTAAATTTCTTTTGTACATATCATACCACGTTTATCGAGTATTCTAAATAATGACCTTTTAAATAGCGAGCAATATTTAACTACTTTGTATAATGTAGATTAATTTTATTTTGATGAAGTGAAATAGGGTTAATTATAAAATATTTAAAATATCTTATAGGATTACCTGAGCTGGTTTAAGGTTTACAAGTGCTGATGCACTTGCATAAGTGGTTCTATTCTTGTGGATACAAAGTAGAAATAATGGTTCGCCTGAGCAGATTTAAATGTTTACAAGTGCTAAGGCACTTGCATAAGTAGTGCTAGTCTTGCTAATGCAAGAAGTACTACTTTACATGCATAAGAACTACTTATTCACGCGCACAATTTCTTGCGCGTGAAAGTAGTTCTAATATGTTAAAATACTAACTGAGGTGAGAGGGAATATGGAATGGTCAGATGTTTTTCATGAAATTACTACGCGACATGACTTTAGTGCGATGCACGAATTTTTAGAAAAAGAATATACAACAGAAATTGTATATCCAGATAGAGAGAATGTTTACCAAGCATTTGATTTAACACCATTTGAACAAGTGAAAGTTGTCATATTAGGTCAAGATCCATATCACGGACCGAATCAAGCACATGGCTTAGCTTTCTCAGTACAACCAGATGCTAAGTTTCCACCTTCATTGCGTAATATGTATAAAGAACTTAAAGATGACATAGGTTGTGAAAGAACAACGCCGCATTTACAAGATTGGGCGCGTGAAGGTGTTTTGTTATTGAATACCGTTCTGACTGTCCGCCAAGGAGAGGCACATTCACATAAAGAAATTGGCTGGGAACTTTTCACAGATGAAGTGATTCAAACTGTATCTGAACAATTAGAAAATGTTGTGTTTATTTTATGGGGAAAACCCGCACAACAAAAAATCAAATTGATAGATACGTCGAAACATCATATCATTAAGTCTCCACATCCAAGTCCTTTATCTGCTTATCGTGGTTTCTTTGGTTCAAAACCATATTCTCAAGCAAATACGTATTTACAAGAAAATGGTAAAGCACCAGTAAATTGGTGTGAAGGTGAGGCATAAACATGGAAAAAGATAAGATCATACAGTTAATTGAGCAAGAATTAGTAGCAGCGGACGAAGCAAAGCATAATGCTGAATTTGAAAAGCATATTTATGCTATTCACACGTTGACTTCACTTATTACAGGGTCGACAAGTCAGCATAAAAGTTATAAAGATAATACGTATGATGTTTCTTCGTCCTTCCAAACATCTACTATAGTAAATAATGATACTTCAAAACCGCAATCAGCCTCTAAAAAACAAGGTGTATCTGCGGAAGAGATTCGAGCGATGGGTGGTAAAACATCACAACCCGCGTCACAAAATAGCGTTTCTGACACGTCACTTACATCTAACAAGTTGGTTACTGATGATGAAATAGGTAATGGAGATTCAATATTTGATTTTTAATTAAGAAGGGAAGTAAATAGCATGATGAAAGTATTTATTATATTAGGTGCATTGAACACAATGATGGCAGTAGGAACTGGCGCATTTGGTGCACATGGCTTAGAAAATAAACTATCGGCAAAATATTTATCAGTATGGGAAAAAGCAACGACTTACCAAATGTATCATGGTTTAGGCTTACTCGCGCTTGGTATCATTAGTGGTACAACTTCAATTAACGTGAATTGGGCAGGTTGGCTCATGTTCTTCGGTATCGTCTTTTTCAGTGGTTCATTATACATTTTGGCATTAACTCAAATTCGTATTCTTGGCGCAATTACGCCAATCGGTGGGGTTTTATTCCTAGTAGGTTGGTTAATGCTAATTATCGGAACATTTAAATTATAAATTTTTAATTGTTATAGAATTCATCTTGTGGGTATAATACAGTCCATGAGGTGAATTTTATTTATGAGTCAAAATGATAAGGAAATAGATAGAGGAGATTTAAAACAAAACTTATCTGAAAAATTTGTATGGGCTATAGCCTATGGTTCATGTATAGGTTGGGGCGCATTTATACTACCTGGCGACTGGATTGGTCAATCAGGTCCTATATCTGCAGCGATAGGTATTGTAATTGGTGCATTATTAATGATACTGATTGCAGTAAGTTATGGTGCTTTAGTTGAACGTTTTCCAGTTTCAGGTGGGGCATTTGCATTTAGTTTTTTAGGATTTGGAAGGTACGTCAGTTTCTTCTCATCCTGGTTTTTAACTTTTGGATATATATGTGTTGTAGCTTTAAACGCAACAGCATTTAGTTTATTAATTAAGTTCTTACTACCAGATATATTAGAAACTGGTAAGTTATATACTATTGCAGGATGGGATGTATATATAACTGAGATTCTTATCGCATCGTTATTATTAATTGTCTTTATGTTTATAGCAATTAAAGGTGCAAGTGTATCAGGATCTCTACAATTTTATTTCTGTGTAGCAATGGTTATAACAATCTTATTACTATTTTTCGGTTCATTCTTCGGGAATAACTTCTCTTTTGAAAATTTACAACCGTTAACTAATGAAAAAGAAGGTTGGTTTACATCCATTATTATGATTGTGGCGGTAGCGCCATGGGCATATGTTGGATTTGACAATATTCCACAAACAGCAGAAGAATTTGATTTTGCGCCGAATAAAACATTTAAATTAATCGTTTATAGTTTACTTGCCGCAGCATTCACTTATGTATTAATGATTTTATACACAAGTTGGTTAAGTAGTTCATCAACAAGTTTAAATGGTAATTTATGGTTAACAGGTGCTGTGACACAAGAAGCCTTTGGTTATATTGGTTTAGCAGTGCTAGCAATTGCAATTATGATGGGAATATTCACTGGTTTAAATGGTTTCTTGATGAGTTCAAGCCGTTTATTATTCTCAATGGGACGTTCAGGCATTATGCCTTCTGTATTTAGTAAATTGCATAAAAAATATAAGACGCCTTATATTGCAATTTTCTTTTTAGTTTCTGTTACATTAATTGCACCGTGGCTAGGTCGTACTGCATTAACGTGGATTGTTGATATGTCTTCAACAGGTGTATCAATTGCTTATTTTATTACATGTTTATCAGCAGCAAGACTCTTTAGTTTTGATAAATCAAGTAACACATACGGACCTGTATACAAAGTTTTTGCGATATTAGGTTCAATCGTTTCATTTGTGTTCTTACTCTTATTATTAGTTCCTGGGTCACCAGCAGCACTTTCAACACCATCTTATATCGCATTAGGCGGTTGGTTAATTATTGGTATAATTTTCTTTGTTGTACGTTATCCAAAACTGAAAAATATGGATAATGACAGACTAAGTAAACTTATTTTAAATCAATCAGAAGATGAAATAGTAGATTTAATTAATAAAAATAAATCAGATAAAGCGAACAACTAGTTGTTTTTGTGAATAATAATCATGTTTTTTGCATGTAAAATTATATAATCCTAACATTTAAACTTGGATTATATAATTGCATATACGCCCTTCAATACAGACATATTAAAAGTGTTTATATTGGAGGGCTTTTATTATTAGATCTTTGATTATAAAAATAGCGAGTAACAAAAAAACCTGAGAAAAATCATTTGTAATAATGATTTTTCTCAGGTTTTTGCTTTAGCATCATGCGTGTTAAATTCTTTTTTTACGTATTTTCGTACCAGAGACAATAAGTTTTGATATTTGATCAGCAAAAAGTAATCCTAAAGCGATAGCACCAGCAATTAAAGTCACTTCTAACATTGTATTAATTGCTTTACTAAATTCCAATAGAATCAAGCTTTTTGTTGCATCGAATGCAAGACCACCAGGTACGAGTGGGATAATACCTGGAACCATAAATATAATTACGGGTTCCTTTTTATAACGAGCCATGATGTGACTTAGCATACCTAACGCAATACTTCCAAAGAAACTAGAATATATAGTATGGAAATGAAAACCTTCATAAAATAAAATATAAAACATCCATCCACATGCACCTACAATACCAACTGTGTTGTATAGGCGTTTTGGCACATCAAATATCACACCAAAGAAAAGGGAAGCAGTATAACTAAATATTAAATTTAAAATCCAAAACATAGACATTGCTCCTAAAAAATAATGAGTATAGTACCAACACCGGCGCCTATACCAAAGGCAGTCACTAGGGCTTCTAGTGATTTAGTGGTAAATAGTAACATGTGACCGGCGAATAAATCTTGAATGGCATTCGTTATTAATACACCAGGAACGATAGGCATTACTGAAGCTATTATAATAGTAGATATCGAACCACCGGGTATTAAATAATGTCCTGAAACGGTTATGAGACCGATGACAATTGCGCCCATAAATTCTGGAATGAATTGAGCGTGTAATTTTCGTTGAAGCGTTTCTACAACAATGAAGCCAAAGGAACCAGCCAAAATAGCAGTAAGTACATCTGTTAAGATGCCACCTTGAAGATATAAAAAACTGGCTGCGATAACAGCGGCAGCAATAAATTTGAAAATTAGATCATGGTTAATGCTTTGTTCATGATATATTTTTTGCAGTTCTTGAAAGGCATCTTCAAGTGAAATGTCACCTAAAGCAAGCCGCCTAGATATACCATTTGTTCTTGATATACGATGAAGATTGGTATCTCGTGTTTTAATCCTGAAGATCCTAGGATAAGATTCGTTATGTAACATGAAGTTAATGACTGTATTAGTTACGAAACTATTGCTTTCTGGATAACCTAACGTAGTTGCAATCCGAGTCATTGTATCTTCAACTCTGGAACCTTCTGCACCAGATTCCAACAGAATGCGTCCTGCGAGCAAAATGACATCTTTCGCCATTCTTTCATCATAACTTTCAACTGTTTGATTGTATATTGTCATTTAATCACCAATAATGAAGTATTTAACTAAAGCTATGTTTTTGTATTCATAGCATAGGAATAAGTTATTGAGTTAATAATTTTTATTGTAACACTTTACTCATAAAAATTGTTAGAGGAATCAGAAAGTAACTTATGCGCTTTATAAATTTTAAAATATAACATTTTATACAATTTAAGTAATTTAAATATGTTTCAAATTTCGCAAATAGGCTAAAATAATATTAGTTAGCTGTTTCAGACAAATATTGAGTAGCGACAATATTTAACAGTTAATATTAAATTAAGTAGTGATTAAAGTTCTCCCAAACACACTACACAGACTCAGGCACACTTGTTCAACGGCAAGTGTGCCTTTTTACTCGCTCTAGCTTTCACTATGGTGAAAGCTAGAGCGAGTAAGAACGAATACCGAAATAGGTAAATGCATAAAAAAATGCCGACAAAGTTGGATACTTTGCCGACAGTCTTATACGCTTCCATTAATATGAATAGAAGCGTTTATTGTATTTTATAATGAAAATAGATCTTGTAAGACATCTTTTGTGATGATATTACCTACAAAGAAACTACCAAAGTCGCCGTAGCGTGCAGTCGTTTCATCAAATCTCATTTCATAAACAATTTTTTTGAATTGAAGTGGGTCTTCTGCAAAAAGTGTAACGCCCCATTCGTGATCGTCAAAACCAACAGATCCAGTGATGAATTGTTTGATTTTACCTGCATATTGGCGACCAATCATGCCATGATCATGCATAAGTTTCTTTCTATCTTCAAGTGGTAACATATACCAGTTATACGTTTCACCACGACGTTTATCCATTGGATAGAAACAGATATATTCAGTACGAGGTAATTCAGGGAATAATCTTGGTTTAATATGAGGATTTTCATATGGATCTTCATCAGATTTTCCTGCAAGATAATTACCTAATTCTATGATAGAAACATAAGAATATGTTGGAATTAAGAAATCTGTAATTTTCAATTTATTAAATTCATTTTCAAAAGCATTTAAATCTTTCATTTCTGGACGTAATACCCATAAAAGAAGGTCTGCTTTTTGACCATTAATATTGTAAAATGCATGATCTCCTGCATTATTTGTACGTGCTTCTTCGTGCTTATCTAAAAACGATTGTAATTCTTCCACGAGAGATTGACGTTCTTCCTCTGGAACTAAACGTAAAGTAGTCCAATCAATAGCATATAATAAATGTAAACTATACCAACCGTCTAACGTTTCTGGTACTTGTGGCATTGTAAATCGCTCCTTTGTGAAAATTTCTATGTCTTCACTATAAAATTCTACCATAAAGGGAGTGTTAAAACATAAGTAAATGATTACAAATTGGTGACATGGAATTCTATAAAAAAATAACGTATACTATATAGTGTAAATAAATAGATTTAAATTTCGAGGAGGCCCCCCTATGTCTTTATTAGATGTATTACAAGAAAAACTTTCAGGAAAAAATGTGAGAATCGTATTACCTGAGGGTGAAGATGAACGCGTATTAACAGCAGCAACACAATTACAAAATACGGAATATGTTACACCAGTAGTATTGGGTAATGAAGCTAATGTGAAGGCTTTAGCTAACGACAAAGGATTAGATATTACTAACATTGAAATTATCGATCCAGAAACAAGTGAATTGAAACAAGAATTAGTAACTGCTTTCGTTGAACGCCGTAAAGGTAAAGCGACTGAAGAACAAGCACAAGAAATGCTAAAAAATGTAAACTACTTTGGTACAATGCTTGTTTATACTGGTAAAGCTGAAGGACTAGTCAGCGGTGCAGCACATTCTACAGGCGATACAGTTCGCCCAGCATTACAAATTATTAAAACGAAACCTGGTGTTTCAAAAACATCTGGCGTTTTCTTTATGATTAAAGGAGAAGAGCAATATATCTTCGGCGATTGCGCAATCAATCCAACGCTTGAAGCACAAGACTTAGCTGAAATTGCAGTAGAGAGTGCAAAAACTGCTAAAAGCTTTGACATGTCACCGCGTGTAGCAATGTTAAGTTTTTCAACAAAAGGCTCTGCAAAATCAGACGATGTTGAAAAAGTAGCAAATGCAGTGAATTTAGCTCAAGAGAAAATTAAAACTGACAATATTGAAGATGTTGTTGTAGATGGTGAATTCCAATTTGACGCAGCAATCGTACCAGAAGTTGCTAAGAAAAAAGCACCAGACGCAAAAATACAAGGTAATGCTAATGTATTTATCTTCCCAAGTTTAGAAGCGGGTAATATTGGATACAAAATTGCACAACGTTTAGGCGGTTTTGATGCAGTAGGTCCAGTACTACAAGGACTGAATTCTCCAGTGAATGATTTATCTCGTGGTTGTTCAACAGAAGACGTGTATAACTTATCAATCATTACTGCTGCGCAAACATTACAATAATGGATTTAGCAAGTAAATATTTTAATGATATAGATTGGCGTTATATTGACCATTCTTCTGGGTTAGCGCCTATGCAATCATTTGCATTCGATGATACATTTTCTGAAAGTGTTGGCAAAGATTTATCATGTAATGTGGTACGTACTTGGATACACCAACATACAGTCATTTTAGGTATACATGATTCACGCCTACCTTTTTTACAAGACGGCATTCGTTATCTTACTGAAGAACGTGGCTATAATGCGATTGTTAGAAATTCAGGTGGTTTGGGTGTAGTCCTAGACCAAGGTATACTCAATATTTCTCTTCTCTTTAAAGGTAAACATGACATTACAATAGATGAAGCTTTTACAGTGATGTATTTATTGGTTTCGAAAATGTTTGAAGATGAAGATGTAGAGATTGAAACACATGAAATTGAACGATCGTATTGTCCAGGGAAATTTGATTTAAGTATTAATGGGCGAAAATTTGCGGGTATTTCTCAAAGACGGGTACGTGGTGGCATTGCTGTACAAGTGTATCTTTGTGTAGAAGGTGATGGCAGTGAACGTGCTGATATGATGAAATCTTTTTATAAACGCGCATTAAAGGATGCAGAAACAAAATTCACTTATCCAAATATTGATCCACAATGCATGGCGTCGTTAGAGTCACTATTAGGTAAAACAATCACTGTCCAAGACGTAATGTTTAAATTGTTATATGCCCTTAAAGATTTAGGTGGACAATTAAACATGGAACCTATAACAGATGATGAATGGCAACGCTATGAAGGTTACTTTGAAAAAATGATTGAACGTAACGCTAAGATGAATCAAGCGATGGAGTAAATAATTATTAAGACCAGAAACGATACTTTTTTATTAAAGTAACGGCTCTGGTCTTTTTTATAGTTAATATAAAAATTATTGACATAAATCTTTCTAATTGTTGAATTATAGAAAGTAAATAAGTAATATAGGAAAAGTGTAGTTTAAAACTAACTAATTTAAATAAATTTCAGTAAAATCATGTTAACTTTTTGAATATAAGGCTATAGAGTTTTATAATGGAAAAGTATTGATTATAATTAGTAGCAGGTATTAACTTTTGAGAAGACACTTTCTGTTATTTAATTAAAAATAAACCAAATATCTATGTCTAGAGTTGTATGGCATAATATAAAATTTGTGAGATAATGTATAATAATGTGTGTAAAATTAGTTAAGGTTGAGTATTTTCATATAGAATACGAGCAGTCTTTTCAAATTATTAATAATAAAAGACATATTAGATGCGCTAACAACGAGACTTAGAACACGAAATTTCCTGGGAAATTTAAGAAGAATGCATTGTGGTGTTCTGAAATGACTAAAATCAGTGTGGTCTATAAGGTGTAGCGTACTTAAAATATAAAACTAAAGAAAATACTAAAGGTGATTGAGAATATGACACAACAAGGATATGGGGAAGCAAATGGAAAAGTAATATTAATTGGTGAACATGCTGTTACATTTGGCGAGCCAGCAATTGCGATTCCATTTACGACCGGGAAAGTGAGAGCGAAAATAGAATCTATAGAAGAACCTCTTTCTTCATGTATTAAAAGTGATGTATATGAAGGTGAGTTAATTAATGCACCTGAACATTTAAAGGCAGTAATAACTCGTTTTGTAGAAAAATATGAAATCCAAACACCTATAAAAGTTTCGATTGATACAAACTTACCACCATCTAGAGGGCTAGGCTCAAGTGCTGCAATGGCGGTTGCTTTTGTGCGTGCAAGTTTCGACTACCTCAATAAACCATTATCTGATGAGGTGTTGATAGAAGAAGCCAATTGGGCGGAACGTATTGCACACGGTAAACCAAGTGGCATTGATACACAAACGATTGTATCGAATAAGCCAGTGTGGTTTAAGCAAGGTAACGTGACGACATTAAAGCCATTAGAATTGAATGGTTACATGATTGTTATTGACACAGGTGTACTCGGCTCTACAAAACAAGCAGTAGAAGATGTACATAATTTATGTAAAGAAGATAATGAGTACTTAGAACATGTGAAACATATTGGTCAACTTGTACACGAAGCAAGTGACTCTATAGAGCATCATAACTTCGAAAAATTAGCCTCTATCTTTAATTTGTGTCAAGAAAGCTTACGTACATTAACGGTAAGCCATGATAAAATTGAAACATTACTTGAGGCAAGTAAACAACAAGGCGCTATTGCTGGAAAATTAACTGGTGGCGGTCGCGGCGGTAGTATGATTGTACTTGCTTCAACCTTAGAAGTGGCTGAGAAAATTGTTGAAAGTGCGCAAAACTTAGGTGCACATCATACATGGATTGAATATTTAGGAGGTTAATGACGTTGGTTAATAGTGGTAAAGCACGTGCACATACAAATATTGCACTCATAAAATATTGGGGTAAAGCTGATGAAACTTATATTATTCCGATGAATAATAGTTTGTCGGTTACATTAGATCGCTTTTATACTGAAACTAAAGTGACATTTGATGAGAGCTATACTAAAGATACGCTTATTTTGAATGGCCAAGCAGTAAATGACGCAGAAGCAGCTAAGATACACCGTTTTATGGATGTGTTCCGCGAATTAAGTCAAACCTCAATGTTTGCATATATTGAGAGTGCTAATTATGTCCCTACAGCAGCAGGGTTAGCATCTTCAGCAAGTGCATATGCGGCATTAGCAGCAGCTTGTGATGCGGCTTTGAATCTAGGGTTAACAGGCAAAGCGTTATCTAGATTGGCTCGTAGAGGGTCAGGATCTGCTTCTAGAAGTATCTATGGCGGTTTTGTAGAATGGGAAAAAGGGTATGATGATGAGACATCATATAGTTTTCCTGTTGAAGCAGATAATTGGGAAGACGAGTTAGCAATGATATTTGTTGTCATTAATAATAAATCGAAAAAAGTTTCAAGTCGTGCCGGTATGTCACTTACACGTGATACATCACGTTTTTATCAATATTGGTTAGACCATGTGGATGAGGACATAGCGTCAGTTAAGCATGCAATAAATCAAAAAGACTTTAAACAATTAGGTGAAGTGATTGAAGCCAACGGTTTGCGCATGCATGCAACAAACTTAGGTGCACAACCGCCGTTCACTTATATGGTCGACGACAGTTATTTAGTGATGGACATCGTAGACCAATGTCGTAAGGCGGGTCATCCTTGTTACTTTACGATGGATGCTGGTCCAAATGTTAAAATTTTAGTAGAAAAGAAAAATAAACAAGCGGTTGTTGATGCATTACATAAATCGTTTAAAGAAGACCAAATCATTGCGAGCGACATTACACGTACAGGCGTAGAAATTATTGAGTAAGGAAGAGATAAAATGATTCAAGTTAAAGCACCAGGGAAGCTATACATTGCAGGTGAATACGCAGTTGTCGAACCTGGCTATAAATCAATATTAATCGCAGTAGATCGATTTGTAACTGCTTCTATTGAAGATTCAAATGCACCACAGGGTACGATACATTCTAAGACCTTACATCATGAACCAGTAACATTTCAAAGACGTGAAGATAAAATTGTAGTTTCAGATTTAAATGCTGCGAAACAATTGAAGTATGTCATCACAGCAATTGAAATCTTTGAACAATTTGTAAGAAGTAATAATATGCCTTTAAAACATTTCAATTTAACAATTGATAGTAATTTAGACGATACAAATGGGCATAAATATGGTTTAGGTTCTAGTGCAGCTGTCTTGGTATCAGTTGTTAAAGCTTTGAATGAATTTTATGGTATGCATTTATCTAATTTATATATTTACAAACTTGCAGTTATTGCAAATATGAAATTACAAAGCTTAAGTTCTTGTGGTGATATTGCTGTCAGTGTTTATACTGGCTGGTTAGCTTATAGTACGTTTGATCATGAATGGGTATCACAGCAAATTGAAGATACGTCAGTCAATGATGTATTGAATAAAAACTGGCCTGGCCTTCATATCGAACCATTACAGCCACCAGAAAATATGGAAGTGCTTATAGGTTGGACTGGATCGCCAGCTTCGTCACACCATTTAGTGAGTGAAGTAAAACGCTTGAAATCAGATCCTACCTTTTACGGTAAATTTTTAGAACGCTCTCATTTATGTGTTGAGAAGTTGATACATGCTTTTAAAACGAATCATATTAAAGGCGTGCAACAAATGATTCGCATCAACCGTGAGATTATTCAATCTATGGATAAAGAAGCGACAGTTGATATTGAAACTGCCCATTTAAAAGTATTATGTTCTGTAGCTGAAAAATATGGCGGCGCTGCCAAAACATCAGGTGCAGGTGGTGGAGATTGTGGCATAACGATAATCAATAAAGGTGTTAATAAGCAACGCATTTACGATGAATGGTTAGAAAATGAAGTGAAACCTTTGGAGTTTAATATATACCACGGTCAATAATGAAAATGAACAGTATGAAGCTGAGGCATAAATATATGTCCCACTCACTACTGTTTTTTATTTTGCTGAAATTGAATAAAAGTAAACTATCTAGTAACTAAATCTAAGACACTGATAAGCAACGCATAATACGTTGTCGTTAATCTGACCACATCTAAATAACTCAATGGAAAATTTACCTCTTAATGGAAATAAATTCAGTTGTAGAAATGAATTGTCTAAATGTACGAATGTTATTGAACTCATTGAGATTAAAGCATACGATCATCTTAAGAAAGCGCTTACAATAATGCGATGATAGAAGGGTGATTATTATGAATTTGGGACGTAAGTTTGGAGATGCAATTCGTAGATTTGGTGGCGCAATGATTGTTCCAGTATTATTATTTCCATTTTTCGGGATTATTATTGGCATAGCTACACTGTTTAAAAACGAGGCGATTATGGGTCAGCTGGCTGATCCTAATGGTTTATGGTTTCAAATATGGTCATTAATTGAAAATGGTGGGTGGACGGTATTTGAAAATATAGAACTTATTTTCGTTATCGGCTTACCTATATCACTAGCTAAAAAGTCAGCTGGCCATGCAGTAATGTCGTCGGTAGTAACTTATATGATGTTTAATTATTTTATAAATAGCATATTAACGACATGGGGGCCTGCTTTTGGTGTGGACTTTAAGGGCGATGCAGGAGAAGTCACAGGTATTACTGAACTCGCAGGTATTAAAACCTTAGATACAAATATTATCGGTGCACTCATCATCTCAGGCATCGCGATTTGGTTACATAATCGATATTATGATAAGAAATTGCCATAGTCTTTAGGAATATTCCAAGGTTCGCCGTTTGTTGTCATGATAGCATTCTTTGCTATGATTCCATTAGCATTTTTAACAAGTTGGGGATGGCCTATTGTTCAAGGATGGATTGCTTCGTTACAAGTGTTTTTAGCTTCATCAAGTTACGTTGGCGTATGGCTTTTCCACTTTTTAGAACGTATTTTAATTCCGACAGGATTATATCATTTCATCTACACGCCGTTTGAATATGGACCGGCAGTAGTCGATGGTGGTATTAAATCGTATTGGATTTCTCATTTAACTGAGTATTCACAAACAACAAAACCACTAAAAGAAATTTTTCCAGGTGGTGGATTTTTATTACAAGGTAATATTAAAATGTTCGGCTCGATTGGTATAGCACTTGCGATATATTCAACGGCAAAAGCACATAAAAAGAAAGAAGTTGGGGCATTATTATTAGCTGCTACTTTAACAGCCGTGTTTGCAGGTATCACAGAGCCACTAGAATTTACGTTTATCTTTATAGCGCCGTTTCTATTTTTAATCCACGCTATTCTCGGAGCAACAATGGTGACGATTATGCACGGGTTTGGTCTTGTAGGTAATTTAGGTGGTGGCTTTATTGAAATCGCAGCAACCAATTGGATTCCGTTGTTTGGTTCGCATTGGGGAACTTACGTCGCTCAATTTATTATAGGCATTATATTCATATTTATTTATTATTATCTATTCAGATTTATTATCCTAAAAATGGATATACCTATGCCAGGAAGAGAGAAAGATGATGAGATAGATGCTAAGCTCTATACGAAGCGTGATTATAAGGAAAATAAACACAAAAAAACGAGTGATAAAAACGAATATGAAACAAAAGCTGCAATTTATTTAGAAGGCTTAGGTGGCACGGAAAATATTGCTGATATAACAAATTGTGCAACAAGATTACGTGTGACCGTTAAAGACCCTGAAAAAGTAGAAGAAGATGGCTATTTTAAAACAGTGGGTGGTGCGCATGGACTCGTGAAAAGCGGAAAAAACGTACAAGTCATCGTAGGACTTTCGGTTCCGCAAGTGAGAGAAGCGGTAGAACAAATTATTAAGCACGAAGCATAAGACTATAAAATTAAATATGATGTAAAACAAATCAGTATCATTGTTTTACATCATATAATTTATATCATTGTTTGGAAATTTTGTAGTTGTGATATGTTCTAGCGATAAAATCAAAAACGACATAATATGGAGTAAAACTGTAATGTTTCGTATTATTAAAAAATTGCATTGGTGCACTGTTAACATAAATATTGAAGGCGGCATTTTTGGCAATATAGTTGTCATGCAATGTCGTGATAGAGACGTAATGCAATTCACGTGATTTAATGAGTTGAATAGGTTCTTTTAAATTTTTAGTTTCACCCGATAAAGAAATGATGAAAAGTAAATCTTCTGGTGACATTTGATCTATAGCTAAGCGCAATTCATTTTCATCATTAACAACAATAGAGCGTTTAGAGATAGAAAGCATATGGCGTTGTGCTTCCCTGGCAACATTTTGTTGGGCCATGCCTGTGCCGAAGATATAGACGAAAGGTGCAGCTTCTAATAAGTGGTTTAAAAGTTTATAGTCGAACATTTGAAGGTGTTCTACAGTTCTTTGCACATCTTCGACAATCGGGTCTGTGCTTGCTAAATGTGATGGTTGCGCGTTGTTTTCCATTTTCAGGTAAAACTTAAAGTTGCTATAGCCTTCAAAGCCCATCTTTTTAACGAGCCTATGAATCGTTGAGATGGAAGTATGCGTGAGTTTACTTAAATCATGGATTTTCATAGCTGACATGTCATCCATGTTTTGACGTATGATATTGATGATATGTAAATCATTTTCAGTTAATTGCTCAAAGTATTTATTTATAAGATGATCAAGTACCATATGTGTGGATTCCACCTATTCATTGGAAAATTTTCCGGAATTTGAAAATATATTCTAATGTTAATATATAAAATCTAAATACGTCAAATTTATTGGTATTTTTAACATTGTATTTTAATATGAAATTAAGTATTAACCTTTTAAATGTAATAAAGCTTAAATTTAATACGACTTTTTGTAAGCGGTTACTTTTAAAGGCTGAATAAATTTAATATAAAGGGATGAGTCTATGAGTGTGAAAATTGGAATAATTGGATGCGGTGGCATAGCTAATGGTAAGCATTTACCAAGTTTAGAAAAAATCCCAGAAGCAACTATGGTCGCTTTTTGCGATATAGACGTAGCTAAAGCTGAATCTGCAGCGACAATTTACGGTATAGAAAACGCGGCAATATATGAAGATTACAAACAATTACTCGAAGATAAATCTATAGAAGTAATACACGTGTGTACACCTAATAATACACATAAGGAGATAACAGTTGCAGCATTAAATGCTGGGAAACATGTAATGTGCGAGAAACCAATGGCTAAAACTTCAAACGAAGCCCGTGAAATGATCGAGGCGGCGGAGCGAAATAATAAAAAATTAACAATTGGTTACCAAAATAGATTTAGAGCTGACAGTCAACATTTACGAAAAGTGACGCAACGTGGAGACTTAGGAGATATTTATTATAGTAAAGCGCAAGCAATTCGACGTCGTGCAGTTCCTACGTGGGGTGTGTTCCTAGATGAAGAGAAACAAGGCGGCGGACCATTAATTGATATTGGTACACATGCATTGGATTTAACATTATGGATGATGGATAATTACGAACCAGAGTCTGTTATGGGATCTACTTTTCATAAATTGGGAAAACAAGACAATGCAGCAAATGCATGGGGACCGTGGGATCCAGATGAATTTACTGTTGAAGACTCAGCGTTTGGCTTTATTAAGATGCGTAATGGCGCAACAATCATCTTAGAATCTAGTTGGGCGCTCAATTCTTTAGACGTAGACGAAGCGAAATGTGCATTGTCAGGTACGCAGGGTGGTGCGGATATGAAGGATGGTTTACGCGTCCATGGTGAAGCATTCGGCACTTTATATACATCTCAAATTGAAGTAGATAATGCAGGTGTTGATTTTTATGAAAGTGAAAAAATCGATGAAGCTGAAGAAGAAGCACGTGCTTGGATAGATAATATTATTCATGATACTGAACCAGTCGTAAAACCTAAAGAAGCATTTGTAGTAACTCAAATATTAGAAGCGATATATGAATCTGCAAAAACAGGAAAAGCGGTATATCTCAATAATCATTAATCAAAGGGGAGCTTACTATTGAATATAACAATTTGGAATGAATTTCGTCATGAACAAGAAAGTGCTGAAGTAAAAAAAGTTTATCCTGAAGGTATTCATAAAGCATTAGCGTCTTTTCTAGAGCATGAACACCAAGTTAAGACGACAACACTAGATGAACCCGAACATGGTCTGACAGACGATGTATTAGCGAATACAGACGTGTTAGTTTGGTGGGGGCATAAAGCACATGATGAAGTCGATGATATTATTGTAGAAAAAGTGAAACAACGTGTGTTGGATGGCATGGGTCTTGTTGTGTTACATTCTGGACATTTCTCGAAAATTTTCAAAAACTTAATGGGCACTACGTGTGACCTTAAGTGGAGAGAAGCAGATGAAAAAGAACGATTATGGGTAGTTGATCCGACACATCCGATTACTGAAGGCTTAGATTCATATTTTGAATTAGAGAAAGAAGAAATGTACGGAGAGCATTTTGATATCCCAGCACCAGATGAAACAGTATTTATTAGCTGGTTTGAAGGCGGAGAGGTCTTTAGAAGCGGAGCGACTTTTAAAAGAGGTAATGGCAAAATATTCTATTTTAGACCAGGCCATGAAAGTTATCCGACATATTATAATGCCAACATTCAACAAGTCATCAAAAATGGCGTGAAATGGGCATGCAATACCAATACACCGAAACATCAGTATGGCAATGCTCAACCGTTAGAGGAAATAAAAGAAAAATAGGGTTGGGAGTTTGGTTACTATGGAGAATGTAGAAAAATTAAAAATCGGCATTATTGGTTGTGGCGGTATTGCGCAAGGTAGACATATTCCAGCATTTCAAAATTTAAGTCATCTTGCTGAAATTGTGGCAGTGCAAGACGTCAATCAAACACTAGCAGAAACAGTAGCGGATAGATTCACAATTGGTAAAGTGTTTGAAAGTTATGAAGCTATGTTTGAAAAGGTTGATGCCGTAGCTATTTGCACGCCGAATAAATTTCATGCAGAAATCAGTATTGCTGCTTTAGAAGCAGGGGTTCATGTATTTTGTGAGAAACCAATGGCGATGAATCAAATAGAGAGCGAACAGATGGTTAAAGCTGCTAAGCGTGCTGGCAAATTATTGGCAATAGGCTATCACTATCGATTTACGGATGCTGCAATTACCGCAAAAAATGCTGTAGATGAGGGTGTGGTTGGTGATGCACTCGTCACACGTGTACAAGCTTTACGTAGGAGAAAAGTACCAGGTTGGGGTGTGTTTACGAATAAAACATTGCAAGGTGGCGGCAGCCTAATTGATTATGGATGCCACTTGTTAGATTTGTCATTGTGGTTATTAAAAGATGTCGAACCCGTTGAAGTGATTGGCAAAACATATAACAGACTAAGTAAAACGCCGAATCAAATCAATGATTGGGGAGAATTTGATCATGAAACGTTTGATGTAGATGATCATGTCACGAGCTTTATTACTTTTGAAGACCATTCAACGATGCAATTTGAATGTTCTTGGTCAGCAAATATTAAAGAAGATACAAAGCATATAAGCATTTCAGGGGTAGACGGTGGCTTAAGTTTATATCCTTTTGAAATTTACCAACCAAGGTTTGGCACATTTTTTACAGAACAAGCTGGTGCGGCACATGATGAAGAAATTGCAGCTCAGAGACAAGCGCTTAATTTTGTGAACAGTTGTCTAGGCCATGAAGCGTTAGTCGTGCAACCTGAACAAGCGCAAAAAATTAATATATTAATAGATGCAATATATCAAAGCAGCACAGAAGGACATAGTATTCGATTGTAATGTTTTAAAATTTTGAGGAGGGTTTAATTTATGAAAATTGGTGTGTTCTCAGTATTATTTCAAGATAAAAAATTTGAAGAAATGTTGGACTATGTAGCCGATGCGGGTGTTGACATGATTGAATTAGGTACTGGAGGTAATCCAGGTAATCAATTTTTCCCTTTAGATGAATTATTAGAAGATGAAAGTAAAAGAGCTGAATATTTAGAGCAAATACATCAACGTGGTTTAGGCATTAGTGCTTTTAGCTGTCACAATAATCCAATTTCACCAAATCAAGATCATGCACAAGATGCACATGATACTTTGTTTAAAACAATAAAATTAGCGGCATTATTAAATGTGCCAGTGGTTAATACTTTTTCAGGCGTAGCTGGCTCAGATGAAACAGCAAAATATCCTAATTGGCCAGTAACGCCATGGCCGACAGCCTATTCTGAAATATTAGAGTGGCAATGGGAAGAAAAACTAATTCCTTATTGGAAAAAAGCAGCACAATACGCAAAAGAACAAGGTGTCAAAATTGCGATTGAACTACATGCAGGCTTTTTAGTACATACACCTTATACGTTGTTGAAATTAAGAGCAGCAACAAATGATGCGATTGGTGCTAACTTAGATCCTAGTCATTTGTGGTGGCAAGGTATCGATCCAGTTGCAGCGATTAAAATTTTAGGTCGTGAAAATGCCATTCATCATTTTCATGCTAAAGACACATACATTGATCAAGAAAATGTAAATATGTATGGTTTAACGGATATGCAACCTTATGGCAATGTACAAACGCGTGCCTGGACGTTTAGAACTGTAGGCTATGGTCATAACCCACAAGTATGGGGAGAAATCATTAGCGCATTGAGAATCAATGGCTATGATGATGTCGTAAGTATCGAACATGAAGATCCGATTATGTCGATTGAAGAAGGCTTTACTAAAGCAGTAAATAATTTGAAATCAGTAAATATAGAAAATCCAGCACCAGATTTATGGTGGACTTAAAAGTCGATGAAGTGAGCTTAGTATGCGAATATAAAAGCATATACTAAGTTCACTTTTTTATTTATAAGACAACTTGAATCAAGTCATGATAGGCAAACAGTATAATTAAAAACTTGAAATTTCCGCTAAAAAGAGTAAAATAATTAGAGTTGTAAATACAAAAAAATCGCGAATGCGTGCACATATACATATTAAATCAGTATTGAATTTTTGAGTCTGTATATTATTAGAAAGGTGAGGGTGTAGTTGCAAAACAAGTTTCTGATTTGTGATGATTGTCAGGGTGTGGATTGTAAATCATTAGAAAAAAAGCTGACGAAATTAGACCCTGAAGCTGAAATAGAGATTGGCTGTCA
The DNA here is from genome assembly GCF_049943195.1 of Staphylococcus caseorum. Classification (NCBI taxonomy): domain Bacteria; kingdom Bacillati; phylum Bacillota; class Bacilli; order Caryophanales; family Staphylococcaceae; genus Staphylococcus; species Staphylococcus caseorum. The sequence continues at coordinate 1,812,981 of NZ_JBNFUA010000001.1, read as the reverse complement.
GTCCTATTGTGGGCCAGGTAGACGAAAAACATTTGCATTTGTTAATAACCGCCCACTCGCTGCACTAACAGAAGAAGAACTCATGGAGAAAGTAATGAAACAGTTACAAAAACCGAGAGATCCAGAAGAAGAAGAACGTTTGAGACAGCGTAATGAACTGCGTAAACGCCGTAAAGAAGAGCAAGATAGAAAACTGAAAGAGAAACTCGCACAGCGAAAAAGTGCGAAATAACATATAGATGTAGTGTTTATAGTGACACTATTTGAAAGTGGATCGGCAGTGGTGAGACTTAGGAATTTAAGTTTCACTGCTGTTTTTTTATTTTTTATGGAAATATATGTTGTTCTGGTACGAGCAATTTATTTAATATATTAGAATTATCATGATAAATTCTATAAAGATAGTATTATATTTAGTTCATTTGTTGATAAAAGTAATGAAATGATTTAAAAATACAATTTCTTTATGAAACTACTCATAAAATGAGCTAAAAAGGGTAAATACAAATTATGAAGTTAGTGAAACAATTAAATTTTAATGGTTATTTGCACATCGATGTTTAGATAACTATTTATTAAGATGTGCATAAGATTGTTCAATATTATTGCGAGGCTAACGAGCATAAATATAGAAATCGTATTTTAAAATACGTGATTCATATTTAATATAAGGAGCTGAAGAAGTTTGGCGGAAAAAGTACAATTAGGTAAATCAGATGTTAAAGTATCACCCATTGCTTTAGGAACGAATGCAGTAGGGGGTCATAACTTTTATAATAATTTAGATGAAGAACAAGGGAAAGAAACTGTACGTACAGCAATTAGAAATGATATTAATTTATTAGATACGGCGTTTATCTATGGACCTGAACGTTCAGAAGAACTTGTTGGCGAGACAGTGAAAGAATTTACTAGAGAAGAATTTGCGATAGCTACGAAAGGTGCACATTATTTTGATGAAGACGGAAATGTACAAATCTCTAATGATCCAGAATTCTTAAAAGAACAAGTGGCACAAAGTTTAAAACGTCTACAATTAGACTATATTGATTTGTATTATATTCATTTTCCAGATGAATCAACACCTAAAAATGAAGCAGTTGCAGCTTTAAAAGAATTGAAAGACGAAGGCAAAATCAAAGCCATTGGTGTTTCGAATTTTAGTTTAGAACAATTGAAAGAAGCGAATAAAGATGGCTACGTGGATGTCGTTCAAATGGAATATAATTTATTGAATCGTAAAAATGAAGCGATTTTAGAATATACTTCAGAAAATGATATTACATTTATTCCATATTTCCCATTAGTATCAGGTCTTTTAGCTGGTAAATATACAGAGAACACGAAGTTTGATGATCTTCGTGCTGAAAATCCAGAGTTTCAAGGTGAAAGATATCAAGAAAATTTAGAAAAAGTAGATCAACTCAGAGTGATTGCTGATAATCATAGAGTAGATGTAGTACATGTTGTATTAGCGTATTATCTTACTAAACCATCATTAGATGTGATCATTCCAGGAGCCAAACGACCAAACCAAGTCGTGGATAATTTAATAACCCTTGATTTTAAATTAACAAACGAGGAAATAGAAAAAATAGAACAATTATTTCCAATAGCATAATAATATTACAGTAGATGGACCATGTAGCGTTTATCTACTTTTTATATTTATAAACTTTAAACCTAAAAATATACATAAATAGTATGTTGGAAAAGTACTATTTTTGAGCAAATAATTTAATTTATTAATGTATTTTCATTTATCTGTTTAATAATGACATTATTTAGTGTAGGATTATTAATTAAGTTTACCTAAATAATGAAATGTATAATTATAAAGCTCAACAGATATATTATTAATTTAGTAGTAGAAGGAGATTATTATGATCACAGTTTTATTCGGGGGCAGTCGACCAGAGGGGAATACTGCTCATTTAACTAAGGCGGCCATAGCAGGATACGACTACGAATGGATAGATTTAACACAATATCAATTAAATCCAGTTAGAGATGTAAGACATGATAATAAAGTAATAGAATCATATAATGATGATTATAAAGAGATTATTGATAAAGTATTAGCGAGTGAAACGATTATTATTGCTTCGCCGGTATATTGGTATAGTTTATCGGCATCAGTAAAAGCATTTTTCGATCATTGGTCTGAAACATTAATGGATCCCAATTATAAAAATTTTAAAGAAGAAATGGCAAAAAAAGATTTTAGATTAATCATCGTTGGTGGCGATTTCCCGAAAGTTAAAGGAAAACCATGTATCACTCAAGTGAAATATAGCTTGGAATTTATTGGTGCAACGTTATCAGGTTATATTATTGGTACTGCTGAAAAACCAGGTGATATTGAAAAGGACGTTTACGCATTAAAACGTGCACAAGAATGGCAACAAACATTAGGCGAAAAGTGAATATATAAAAGATAGTTTGAGCAAATGATTTATGTTGTTCAAACTATTTTTAATCTAGATAGATAAAGTATTTTGAATACTAAAATTATGTTATAATGTAGCTATTATTACCTATCTAAATAGGGGGAGAGCAACATGCATAAAGTAAGAAAAGCAACTGCAGAAGATGTTGTCAGCATCAGAGATGTAGCAACAAAAGCGTGGTATAATACGTATTTAAATATTTACGCAGCTAAGACAGTAAATGAATTATTGGCTGCTTCATATAATGAACAACATTTACTTAAACGTTTAGAAGATCAATTGTTTTTAGTAGTTGAAGAAGACGAAAATATTATTGGTTTCGCTATATTTATTTATGGTACTGAATTATTCTTGTCTGCACATTATGTGAGTCCATCATGGCAACACCATGGTTATGGTTCTAATCTATTGTCTGAAGGCATTCGCTATTTTAAAGATGATTATAATGAAGTTTATTTAGAAGTAGATAATAAAAATGATGAGGCTATGACATTCTATCAACAAAAAGGTTTTGAAAAAGTACGCTCATACACACATGTAATGTACGGTGAAGCAATGGACTTAGCGTTGTTACGTAAGCCATTAAAATAATCTGCAAAGTATAGGGTATGAACAGGAGGACTACATTGACATTTACAACTTATGCTACACAAAAGTTACCTGAAGAAAAAGTTTTTAAAGACCCGATTCATAGGTACATTCATGTCAGAGATCAAGTGGTTTGGGATTTAATCAAGACGAAAGAATTTCAACGCTTACGTCGTATTAAACAATTAGGCACTTTATATTTATCATTCCATACGGCAGAACATAGTAGGTTTGGGCATTCGCTCGGTGTATATGAAATTGTACGGAGATTGATTGATGATTCATTTGATGGTCGCGAAGCGTGGAATAATGATGACAGACCGTTAGCATTATGTGCTGCATTGTTACATGATTTAGGGCATGGGCCATTTTCACATAGTTTTGAAAAAATATTTAACACGGATCATGAAGCATTTACACAAGCGATTATTACAGGACCAACTGAAGTGAATGAAGTATTGAAACGTGTCTCAAATGATTTTCCGCAACAAGTTGCAGATGTAATTAATAAAACGCATGAGAATAAATTAGTAATTTCTATGATCTCGTCACAAATTGATGCAGATAGAATGGATTATTTACAACGTGATGCTTATTTTACAGGTGTATCCTACGGTCAGTTTGATATGGAACGTATTTTAAGATTAATGCGCCCGTCTAAAGATGAAGTGCTTATTAAAGAAAGTGGTATGCACGCAGTAGAAAACTTTATTATGAGCCGTTACCAAATGTATTGGCAAATTTATTTCCACCCAGTAAGTCGAGGTGGGGAAGTATTATTAAATAATTGTTTGAAACGTGCGAAGCAGTTATATGAGGAAGGCTATACATTTAAGATGCATCCTACAGATTTCATACCGTTCTTTGAAGAATCCATGACAATTGAACAATACGTAGATTTAGATGAAGCGGTGGTATTGTATTATTTGAAAGCATGGGTGAAAGAAGATGATGAGATTCTAAGTGATTTATCTCGTCGTTTTATTAATCGCGACTTATTTAAATACATGCCGTTTGACGGTTCGATTATTACAATTACAGAATTAACCGATTTGTTTATACAAGCAGGTATAGATCCAAATTATTATTTTGTAAGCGAATCGTTCTCGGATTTACCATACGATTATGATAGACCAGGATCAGATAGACAACCTATTCATTTATTGCGCCGTAATGGTAAAATACGTGAAATTAGTAGTCAGTCATTAATCATTCATAGTATTACTGGTATAAACAGAGAGGATTATAAATTATATTATCCTAAAGAGTTTATTACTGAAATTGAAGATGAAAATATAAGCAATGCGATTATCAGTATTTTGAATGAATTAAATTAGCGATTAACCAATACGAGTAAAGTGTTGGCAATGGAATGATCGTATTGAATACAACTTTTAAAAACCATTTAAGTATACATGAGGCGTATTGTGGTTTTAAAATAGAGCTTAGATATTACAAGTAATTATGAAACTTATTTTATGGGAGGTGTTTGCTAGTGGCTGAAAGCAAAGGTTTTAAATTTAACATCATTAAGAATGACCCACTAGATGGACATAAAGGTACGAATATCGGTTCAATCAGTTTAGATAACGTAGCGCCTGTCTTTATCGATGTTCAAAATAAGGAAGCCTTTATTGATATTGGTGGTATGCATGCGCGCGCAAGTGTCGAAAAAGGTGTTAAGTGGATAAAAGAAAAAGAAGTCGTTGAAGGTGAAGATGCTAAAGAGTATTGGTTGTGCTGGGTTACGACTGAACGAGGCGAAAACGGTCCCTACTATGCAGGTGTTACAGGCTGTTATTTAATGGTGAACAAAAGTATTCGTAGAGGATATAAAAGCATGCCTGAACATGTCAACATGATGGATAAATCTATGAAACGTCAAATAGAAATTGAACACATCGGTGAAGAAAACAAACAAGTTTTAAAAGATTTTCTGAAAGCACATGACATTGAGATGTGGAATAATTCTGAACAAGCTTTGCATGACGCATTAGACACTAAGTAAATTTAATGTAAGTAACATCTAAGACATTTTGGTTTTAGATAAAGTAGACAGCCGAATTGTTTGAATTCTGGCTGTTTTTATTATGTAAAAGCAACTGAATTGTAAGTGTTGCATGTAAAATCTAATCAGCTATTTTTATATTACTGTTGACTTCGGCATGTGAAAAGAAATTTTATATTTTCAGTTAGTATGAAATTAACGTTTTGAAAATTGTTTTCGCAACTGTATTGCTTATTTCAAGTATGCTATAATTGTTTGTATTATTTTAAAGATTAGGGTGAAACGCACATTGGAAAACAATGTTAATATCCAGACGAAACAAATTGTTAAACAATTTGATAATAAAGAGAAATTTTCGCAAAAGACACAAGGATCTTGGCAAAAACGCAATGCTGAATTTATCCGATATCAAGAAGAAATTAATGATGTTACTGTAAATGTGACGGTGAAAATTGAGGAGTCAGGTGTCAAAATCATTCGCAACGGTGAAATTAAAATGATTCTTCATTTCGTTGAAGGTGAAGATACGATTACTTTATATGAAATTAGTGGCGGACGCATCCCACTAACAGTACGCACACATTCCATTTTACATTTTGTTACGCCTGATGGTGGCAAATTGAAAGTACATTATGATTTAATTCAAGATGAAGAGAAAATGGGATCTTATCAATATGAAATTACTTATAAGGAGACACCATAATGAACATAATTGATCAAGTCAAACAAACGTTGGTTGAAGAAATTAAAAACAGTATTCAACAAGCACAACTTGCTGATACAACTGAAATTCCAGAAATCAAAATAGAAATTCCTAAAGATAAAAGTAACGGTGACTATTCAACAAATATTGCAATGGTCTTAACAAAAATAGCAAAACGTAATCCACGTGAAATCGCACAAGCTATTGTAGATAATTTAGATACAACAAAAGCTAAAGTAGAAAAAGTAGCTATCGCAGGACCTGGATTTATTAATTTTTATTTAGACAATTCGTACTTAACTGCAATCATTTCTGAAGCAATGGATAAAGGTGACAAATTTGGCCATACTGAAGAAGCTAATGGTAAAAGTATCTTAGTAGAGTATGTTTCTGCAAATCCAACAGGTGATCTACATATTGGACATGCGCGTAATGCAGCAGTTGGAGATACATTGTCAAATATCTTAGAAGCAGCAGGCTATCAAGTAACAAGAGAATACTATATCAACGATGCTGGTAATCAGATTACGAATTTGGCGCGCTCCATTGAAGCACGTTATTTTGAAGCGCTTGGTGATGATTCTTTTGAAATGCCAGAAGGTGGATACCACGGCAAGGATATCATTAATATCGGTAAAGATTTAGCTGATAAACAACCTGAGTTAAAAGACCTTTCAGAGGACGAACGTATAAAAACATTCAGACAACTCGGTGTCGATTATGAAATGGAAAAATTAAGAACAGACCTGTCTGATTTCAATACGCACTTTGACAGTTGGTTTAGTGAAACATCTTTATACGAAAAAGGCGAAATTAAAAAAGTTTTAGATAAAATGACAGAACTTGGTTATACGTATGAACAAGATGGTGCAACGTGGTTACGTACGACTGATTTCAAAGATGATAAAGATAGAGTATTAATCAAGAAAGACGGCAACTACACGTACTTCTTGCCAGATATCGCTTATCATTTTGATAAAATTGAACGTGGCAACGATGTATTAATCAACTTATTTGGCGCTGACCATCACGGTTATATCAACCGTTTGAAAGCATCGTTAGAAACATTCGGTGTAGAAAATGACCGCCTTGAAATCCAAATTATGCAAATGGTTCGATTAATGCAAGATGGACAAGAAGTGAAAATGAGTAAACGTACAGGTAATGCAATTACGTTACGTGAAATTATGGATGAAGTTGGCGTAGATGCTGCGCGTTATTTCTTAACAATGCGTAGTCCGGATACACATTTTGACTTTGATATGGAACTTGCGAAACAAGAATCTCAAGACAATCCAGTGTATTATGCACAGTATGCACATGCACGTATTTGTTCGATTTTGAAACAAGCTGAAGAAAGAGGCATTAAACCTTCAAAAGAAGCGGATTATTCATATATTACAAATGCAAAAGCAATCGACTTATTGAAAAAAGTAGCCGAATTCGAAACAATGATTGAAAGCTCAGCAGTTCAAAGAGCACCTCATAGAATTACGAATTATATTCAAGAGTTAGCTTCTCACTTCCATAAATTCTATAATGCGGAAAAAGTATTAACAGATGATGTTGAAAAGACAACAGCGTTAATCGCACTTATTAATGCAGTCAAAATCACAATGCATAATGCATTAGATTTAGTCGGTGTTAATGCACCAGAATCTATGTAAGTAAAAGTCTAAAGTGATAAGATTTGATTAACGAGAGTGAGTAATAGATTTGTATGGATCAGATAGTGTAACAACTTATCCAATAACAAATCGTTGCTCGCTCTTTTTTTATAAATGAACTACGAGCAATTACAAAACTTAAAATTGAAGAGAGGTGGATATATGATGTTGGATACAAAAACGTTATATCAACTACTATATGAGCATATGGGTCCTCAGGGCTGGTGGCCGGCAGAATCAAAAATAGAAGTTATGTTGGGCGCGATTCTCGTTCAGAATACGAATTGGCGAAATGCAGCATATGCAATTGAATCTTTAAAGCAAGCAACACATCTAAAACCACATCACATCTTGAATTTAAAGTTAGAAACGTTACAAGTATTAATTAGGTCGAGTGGGTTTTATAAAAACAAGGCACAAACCATACTCTCTTTATTAACTTGGTTGGAGCACCACGATTTTGATTATCAGGAGATTAATCATCGTTATAAACAAGACTTGAGAAAGACGTTGTTAGAAATTAAAGGTATTGGTAGTGAGACAGCTGATGTACTTATCGTATATATCTTTGGAGGTGTTGAGTTTATAGCAGACAGTTATTCTAGAAGACTATATCGAAAATTAGGATATACGCAAACTGACAGCTACGAACAATTAAAGCGACATATTAAATTACCAGATGACTTTTCAAATCAAGATGCTAACGAATTCCACGCATTGCTAGATAATTTTGGTAAAAATTATTTTAACGGTAAAATAAACTCAAAATATACATTTTTAGATGCTTATTTTGAAAATGAAACAAGTGGTTGACCTTCACGTAACGTAATACTACATACTGCGTTATAGGAGGCGAGATAATTGAAACAACAATTTAGTCCGAAAGACATCGCACATATTACTGGTGTAAGTACGCGCACATTGCATTACTACCATGAAATAGGTCTGTTAATACCCAATCAAGTTTATGAGCAAGGCTATAGGTCATATAACATGGAAAATCTAACGAAACTGCAGCATATTTTATTTTTAAGAGCGCTAGAATTAACATTAGAAGAAATAAAACAATATTTTGAAGGCACTATCAATGAAAAGAATAAAATACTCGGTACACGTTATGAAATTGTTTTAGATAAACGTAATCAATTCAATCGTATTTTGGAGAAAGTAGATGAATATTTTAAAAATCATAGTCATGAAGCGCTAGATATAGAAGACTTCAGTGGATTTGATTTAACCAGTCAGTATGAGCGTGAAGCATACAACAAATATAAAGATTCTAATTATTATAAAGCATTTGAACAAAGTAACGCTCGAAAGCATAAACATCAGCAGCAATCGAATAATGACAAAATTAAAACACAACTTGAAGGTTTTTTTGATAAAATGAACCAGTTGCAAAATGAGGGCATCACACCTAATCAAGCAGCTGACAATATAGAAGCATTTAAACGTATTTTATCGATGCAAGTGACTAATTGTGATAACCAATTTATTGAATATATGGCACTTACGTATGAGCAAGATGAACGATTTATAAAAAATATTAACAAAAATCGTAACGATGATTTCCATCACTATTTGATTCAAACAATGCGTATATTTGTTAATAAAGAAGATAATTCAAATTAAATTTGTATGCCGTTGAATTTGTTTATAACATATGACACAAATGCTTAACTAGACGAGGCTGGGACATAAATACATGTCTCAGCCTCAACCATTTTATTGGTTTTACACTCAAATGTGAATTTATAGAAAAAAATTAGCATTGATAATTAAAATTGAGCTAAATTTTGATATGATAAAGAAAAGTATGAACTAGGAGATTACGACGTGAAAAGACCTTATAAAATTTTTTATCTTTTTATTGTTTTAGTATTTTTATTAGCAGCTTGTGGGACAAACGAAGAGCAATCTAAAGAGAAAGCACAGAATTCGGACAAACGTTCTTACGACAGAATTATATCATTGATGCCGAGTAATACTGAGATATTGTATGAATTAGGATTAGGAAATAATATCGTGGGTGTCTCGACTGTGGATGACTATCCGAAAGAAGTTAAAGATAAGCAGCAGTTTGATGCAATGAAATTAAATAAAGAATCCTTATTAAAAGCAAAACCAGATTTAATTTTAGCGCATGAATCACAGAAAACAACAAGTGGTGACATATTAAATACGCTTAAAGATAGTGGCGTTAAAGTAGTCTATGTGAAAGATGCACAATCACTTACCGAAATGTATAATACCTTTAATCAAATTGGTAAGGTGACTGGTAAAGAGGATGAGGCTAATGCGCTCATTAAAGAGACAAAACAAAATATTAAAGAAGTGAAAGCATCAGTACCGAAAGATGCTAAACCACAAAAGGTGTTTATGGAAGTCTCTTCCGAACCAGAAATATATACAGCAGGTAAACACACATTTTTTGATGATATGTTGAACCAATTAAACGCAACGAATAGTTTTTCGAATTTAGAGGGTTGGCAAAAAGTAAGTAAAGAAGCAATTATTAAGAAAAATCCAGATGTTATGATTTCGACAATGGGTATCTCTAAAGCCGAATACCAAAAAGCGTTGAACCATCGTGGCGGATTCAGTGACATAAAAGCAGTGCAACACAATCATGTTGAAGCTGTGAATGGCGATCAAATTTCACGTCCAGGGCCACGTATTGATGATGGACTAAAAGCTTTGAAAGAAGCCATTTACAAATAATAGGTATCCGCGCATTATCCATATAGTCGTACAATCTTGTACTTATGAAATTCCAGTTGTTTATTTGGAGAGGTGTAGTGTTAAGCCTAAACAGATGGTATTGTAATAATTGAAAGATTTCATTGAAAGCGTGGCAAAAAAATGAAGTACTATAAATCAATCATAATATGGCTAACAGTACTCATTGCTAGCATATTGCTAAGTTTATTATGGAGTATTGGGGACATCAGTGACGCATTGACTCAAACGATTCTCTTTCAAGTTAGAATACCAAGAACACTACAAGCTTTGCTTGCAGGTATTGGCTTGACACTTGCTGGCCATATGTTTCAAACATTATTGAATAATCCATTAGCGGATAGTTTCACATTAGGATTAGCGAGTGGTGCAACATTTGGGTCAGGCTTGGCTGTCGTCTTAGGCATGTCATTTATATGGTTACCGATCTTTTCAGTTGCATTTAGTATTATTACATTGGTTTTAGTCCTTGCTCTAACGATGGCGATGTCGAGAGGTTATCCGATTAGAACATTGATATTATCAGGTATTATGATAGGTGCTTTATTTAACGCCTTTCTATATATACTCATTATATTTAATCAAAATAAAATGAATAATATTGTCAATTATATGTTTGGTGGATTCTCTTCAGCTGAATATAACGAAGTGGTATACATTGGCACAGTGTTACTCATTGGTGTTATTATTTTATTAAGCATGATTTCTAAAATTAAAATATTACAACTTGGCGATTTACGGGCCAAATCATTAGGTTTAAATGTTCAAAGTATGACATATAGCGTGCTGTTGATTGCTTCAATTTTAACTGCAGTAATCGTTGCTTATGTTGGTGTTATTGGCTTTATTGGTATGGTTATACCCCAACTTGTACGGCGACACAGTGGACATTATGATTTAGGACAACAAATGATACTTAATATGATTATTGGTGGTACAATTATGGTGCTTTCAGATTGGTTGGGCAGTGTTGTTTTAGAACCATTCCAAGTACCTGCAAGTATTATACTGGCTTTACTGGGTATTCCAGTATTATTCTATATCATGATTACACAACCACGTATGTATGAATAGTGAAGTATAAATAGATGAATATATGCTGCTAAGCATGAATTAAAGTAAAAGTTTGAATTAAAGAGGTAATGATGATGGACTTAACACAAGTAAAAGCGGTCGTCTTTGATTTAGAAGGTACACTGTTAGATCGAAAAAAATCTCGCGAAAAATTTATTGAAGAACAGTATGAAAGATTTCATGACTATTTAGTACGTATACAACTTGCAGATTTCAAGAAAAAATTTATAGAATTAGATGATGATGAAGATCATGATAAACCAGAATTATACAAAGCAATTATTAAAGATTTTCACGTTGATCGCTTAACATGGAAAGACCTATTTAATGATTTTGAAATGCACTTTTATCGTTATGTATTTCCTTATTATGACACACTTTATACACTTGAAAAGCTAACAAGTAATGGCTATCTCACGGGTGTAATCGCAAATGGAAAGTCGAAAATCAAACAATTCCGAATGCATACTTTAGGTGTAGAAGATGCGATTAATTATTTGTCTACATCTGAAACAGTAGGCTACCGTAAACCACATCCTAAGATATTTGAAGATATGTTATCCCAACTAGGGACAAAACCAGAAGAAACGATGTATGTGGGTGATGATCCATTGAATGATGTTGCACCTGCGAGAGCGATGGGAATGATCAGCGTTTGGTTTAAGGAAGATGATGAGGTTGAAGTAGAACCATTACCAGAAGAAATAGATTTTACAATTAGGAGCACTGAAGAATTATTAACAATATTATCTATAGCGAAGAAAGGAAGATAATCAATGAATTTATTTACAACAAAAGATGGCGTCGCTTTGAATTACAGAACAAGTGGTGAGGGCAATGCTATTGTTATGATACACACTGCCTTAGATAATTTATCTATATACAAGGAGATTGAAAATGCTTTCAATAAAACGCATCAAGTTGTGCTTATTGATTTAAGAGGTCATGGTTATTCAGATAAACCAAATGCTATTGAATTTAAAACATATGCAGAAGATATTAAAGCGTTATTAGATTATTTATATATTCCAGAATGTGCAGTAATTGGTCATGAGTTAGGCGGCTCAGTTGCAGCCTCATTTGTTGCTCAATATCCAGAGATGACAACGACACTGACATTAGTGAATCCAACGCTACTTAACGAAATAACACCTGAAGAACGTTTGTATCGCAAATATTCGGATACAGTACGTAATTGGGAACAAGAAGCGCAACAAAAGTTTTTTGACAAGCATTTATATTATTCAAAATGCGCAGCTAAAAAAGTTTTAAAACAAGTAGACGATACCAATGCAATTGCTACGAACGCTGAATTACAGGCAGTGAAGGAATCATTTAACAATAATCATATTATGCATTATTTAGGAAAAATTCATTTACCAACTTTAATTATCGCTGGACAGCATGGCGAAAGAACAACCGTTGTAGAAGCTAAAGAAGTGGGCGACTATATTGGAGATGTTTCGTTTGAAGTGTTCGAAAAATCAGGTTTATATCCGTTTATAGAACAAAAAGAAAAATTCCTGGACGTTGTAAGAGATTTTATTAAAACAAATGAAAAAACAAAAATATAGTATAGCCTGTATTTATATTACGAAATGATATGAATATGTAATCTTTTTGTAACATCCCTGTTAATTACGTAATATTTATAGTACACTGTTGATGAGCACAAAATAACTTATAAATAGAAGGAGAGAGTGCTTATGAAAAAAATATTTGCGGCAGTTTTAGTTTCAGGGTTAGCGTTTTCTGGAATTGGTGCAGGTAGTGTGGATGCGGCTTCAGGTAACTCTATCCAAAATGTTAAGGCATTGCAAGAAGGAGATACAACATTAGAAGGTGCAACACTAGGCGAGTCTATTCAAAGTGTATTGAAAAATAACAATACACCAGTCTATTCTCATCGACCTGATGACAATGAACATTATTATGAATTTAAAAAAGAGAATGGTGTACTTATTGTAACTACTGACGGTAAGAAAAATGAAGGCGAAATTACTCGTGTTTCTATGAGTTATAATGATACTGATGGCCCAGCTTATGATGAAGTTAAAAATGAAGTCAGCAAAGATGCGGTCGCACGTGAGCATTATAATAACGTAACTGGTAATTTTGGTTATGTGCAAGATGATGAAGCTTCATATCAATTCAGCTCGTCATCTCCAAGTGATAAAAACATCAAACTTTATCGTATAGATATTGGTGAATAAGTATTACTTGTAGCATTTAAAAGAATAATTTGACCGGCAAGTGTGAAACTATATACTTGTCGGTTATTTTATTGTTAAAATAAGTGTAAGTATGAGATTATAAATTAAATTATAATAGTTATAGTTCAAATATTATTAAAGGAGCTTGTCATGAGAGTTAACGACAAAGTACTAGTGGAAAACATTAATGATTATTTCACTCATAAAGGTCTTTCTCCAAATTTAATAGATGATATTAAAGTGAAATTGAAAAAAGATTTTCAGAAATCTGAAGAAAAAGATGAAGATTATATTGAATATAGAAAAAAATCACCTGCTGAAGTGATTTTGACGATACAACGTAATTTATTTACATTACAATTGAATCCTATTGTGTTTTTTATACTTAATTTTATATTGTTATCGTATTTATATGATAAACAATTTGTGCCATTCCAAGCAGCAACAGGATTGTCTATCTTTTATTGTTTAATTATCTTACCAATTTCGATTTTTATATATTTGCGTATTGATTGGAAAAATTATCTTTATAGTAATAAAGTCGAAAGAATAATAGGATTAGTAGTGGCAGGGGTGTCCTTTATTCTCATTATTGCACACGCGTTTAATATGAATTTAGGCATCGTAGCAGTGACAGTATATGGACATCAAGCCGTCTTTTTTGTAGGTATTATATTTAGTATTGCAGGTCTTTATTTTAGAAGATTAGAATTTACTGGTATTGGTTTACTACTTTGTCAAAAAACAATAGACGCTATGATTAGCAGTCCTGAAATTGCTCAAATTGGATCCATCGTTATTTGGTTCTTGCTATTAATTGTTATTATTTATTACACAATTCGTATTTCATCTAGAAATTAAAGTGAAAATAGTATATATGAATATATTTTTAGAGCTCTCTTCAAGACGTTAACTGAAATCCTTCGTTAACTTGAAGGGAGTTTTTTATTAGTTGGCACAGAAAAAAATAATAAATTAATAAACGATATATTCTGACAAAAACAAAAATAATAGCGTAATAAACATGAAATAAGGGTATATTACTTCTGTAAAGGGAGGTGGCCCATAATGATAAAAATCGAAACAAGTTGTAACAACGAGATAGCATATATCCGTGAGGGTCAAGGTTTTCCTGTTATATTAATACATGGACTAGATAGCAATATGGCTTCTTTATATAACTTGAAAGATGCATTGAAAAATAAATTTGATGTTATTGTTTATGATGTGAGAGGGCATGGTAAATCTTCCAAGCCGAACTCCTTTAATTTAGAAGATCATGTTGAAGATTTAAAAATATTAATGAAAAAATTAGATGTTGAAGTAGCACATTTAATTGGACATGATATGGGTGGCTTAATAGCTAAAAATTTTACTAATAAATATGAATCAATGGTGGCATCATTAACTTTAATTGCATCTAATCTGATAGATAGTGTACACGGGTTAAATAAACTAATGATAGAACATCAAGACGAAATAGAAGGCTTTGATAAATCTGAAGCACTTATTCTACTATTACCGTATATGTATAAAGACCAGGAAAAAGCGAAAAAATGGTTTCAAAACCAGCTCATTTATAGTAGACAATCAGCCGAAGATAGTGCTGTTGCGACAAGAGCTTTAATGGGATTTCCAGTTTTTAATAAAGATGTTGAGATTAAACATGTTAATGTACCAACTTTGCTAGTTAATGGGAAATATGATCCTTTATTTATGGGGGAATCAACGAATAGATACGATCATGCGTTTCAAACTTTAACTATTTTAGAATTTAACCAATCCGGTCATGCGCCGCATATTGAAGAACCCGAGCATTTTGTGGAAGTGTATTTAGATTTTATTAGCACTTTGAAATATCAAAAGAATGATTTAGTATAAATGCGTCTTGCAAAGTCGTTTTAAAATACGCGTTGTTATTTTATATAGCATAGATACTGCAATGCTTTTATTTCTTTATGAAATACTGTTGATATATGTCTCAGGACTTTATCAACGGTATTTTTACTATTTGTAAGGAATGAAGATTTTGAAGATGTGTTGGTAACATGCAAAAGGCAAGTACATATAAAAAAGGGATTTTCCAATATATTGGAAAATCCCTTTAAAAAATAAGTTGAATATACTATAGAAACTTGCTTGATTGTAGAAATTTAAAGTAACTTAAACTTCTTTTTCGTCGTTAGCTTCTTTAATACGATTATTAACGCGAGTTAATAATTCATTTATTTTTTTACGTTGTTTAGTGTTAACTAAGATTAATACAGTTCTTTCATCTTGTTCGTTACGTTTCTTATCAAAATAATCTTCTTGAGATAAGTTTTTAACAGCTTTAACAACTTGTGGTTGTTTGTAATTCAAGTGATTAATGATATCTTTTAAATAATATTCTTCACTTTCATGCTCGCTAATGTATGTTAATACAGCGAACTCCTCGAAACTTACTGAAAATTCTTTTTTGATAATACCTTTTAGTTTGTCAGCGTATGTGACCATAGCTAATAATTCAAAGCAATCATTGATTTTGGTGATAGCCATCCTAATTCCTCCCTATTCTAAATGCCCAATCAAATATACATATTAATAATTTTTTTGTATGATTATTTGTCTTAATTCAAAGTTAAATACAAAGTGTTTGTCATAATTTGTGGCTCGATTATATTTAAGTGAAATATATTAAAACCACTATTATTTAGTTTATTATAACTAAATAAAAATAGAAAGTAAACAAAAACATGTTTAAGCGTTACGTTAATGATTTCTATTATTAATTCAATTCTTTAAATACCAATACGCTAATCAAAATTTATTTTTCTATTTTTCAATTTACCTTCATATGATAAAAAGGCTAAATAATCTCAATGGATTTTAAAATGATAACTTTTTATAACGTGTACGTCTAATTTTCGGACAGCACTGTATCAGCATTTCTAGCTATGACATCTCCTTGATTTAAACCTTCAAGAATTAGTACATCTTTGTTATTACCCGAATTTTGTGTTTTAATAACCCGTTTTATAAATTTTTTATTTCTTTGTATGAAAACAAATTGCTTATCATGTATTGCTGTTTTGGGAATTTCAATGATGTGATTAGATATTTCTACTTTGAAATGCTTACCTAAAACAGCGTTAGAATTTGAATTTATCTCAATTAAATATTTGGAATTTTTAGTTGATTTGTCTATATCTATTGGGAAATTAGAAATATAAGTCACTTCACCGTCAAATGTTTGCTGATTATTGTCTTTAATAGAAACTTTGTCTTTTAAATGAAGCTTATCAATAAGGAATTCATCAATTTCAGCTTTGATTATTGTAGTAGGATCATAAATTTGCATAACAGGAGATTTAGTTTGATTAGGCCATGATTTATTAATATGGACGATGCCAGTCGCTGGAGCATAAACTTTAATACGAAGTCGTTCTTGGAGTTGTGAGATTTGATTTTGTAAGCGTAATACTTCTGAATGTATCAGGGGAGTGGAAGATTTATTGTTTTGTTTTAATTGTGCAAGGTATTTTTGCTTACTATTAATTTGTTGCTCAATACGTGGATTGTAATATTCAAATAGAGGTTGGTTTTTTTCTATTTTGTCATGTGACTTAACAAACCAATCGTTAATATAACCTTTATGGGGCTCATAATGAACTGGAAATCGTTGCGCAGGTTCTTGTTTTCCTATAAAGGTATAGGGTTTATTATAGGTTATTTTCAAAGTATCAATAGGATGCTCTGGTTTACTTGTGGCTATTTTAATTTTGAAATAGTAAAAACTTAGGGCGCCGATACTACAAAGTATTATCAACAGAGTAAATAAAACAATGATTTTCTTCAATGATGTCACCTCTTGATGTATTGATGATTTGATTATACAGCGAAAAGCAGGGGTTTTGTTATAAAAAAAAGAAGTCATTTACTAAATGTTAAAAGTAAATGACTCGAGAGAACAATTTTTTAAAATAATCTCAATAAAATGATACCAATCATTATGGCAATAATACCGAAAACTTTTCTCTTAGTGATTTTATTTTTATAGGTACCCAGCAAACCGAAATGATCTATGATAATACCCATTAACATTTGACCTAGCATAACAATAATTGTAGTCAATGCAGCGCCAAGGTGAGGCATTAAAATAATATTCGTGGTCACAAATATCACACCTAAGATACCACCGATAAAGTAAATAGGCTTAAGACGTCCTTCTTTAGGTGTGAAAGTAGTAAGTTTAAGACTTCTATTGAAAATTAAAGTCAAAATAAATAATACGATTGTACCTACTGTGAATGAAATCAGTGAAGCCATTACAGAGGAATTTATTTGTTGACCCAATGCGCTATTAATAGCAGTTTGAATAGGTGGACAGAAACCAAATATAAATCCAATGATTAACCAAATATAAATTGAATTATTTTGATTTTTATCTTTTGGGTTTCTACGAACATAATTCATCAGAATGATACCGAAAATTAAAAAGATAATACCCAGTACTTTAAATACTGTAAAGGCTTCTTTATCAGCTCCGAACCAGCCAAATGTGTCGATTGTTACACCCATAATGATTTGACCAGCTACAGTGAGCACTACAGTAAGGGATGCACCTAAACGCGGTAAAAGGAGTAAGTTTCCAGTTAGGAAAATGACACCAAGCATACCGCCGACAAACCATATGTAACTAAAAGATTGGTTGCTGTAAAATTGTGCAGTAAAGACATGAGGATTCGTTATAAGATTGATTAAAATTAAAAAGATTGTACCTGTAGCAAATGAGATTGTTGACGCATAGAATGAAGACTTTGTATAAAGGCTTAGTCTAGAGTTGATTGAAGTTTGGAATGGTACAACCATACCTGCGATAATCCCAATAATATATAAAAGGAACATTAAATCACGCTTTCTATTAGGATAATTACATTATATAGGAAAGGTTATGTTTTTCCTATGTTTAAATTATTTAAAAGAATATTAGCTTTTTAGTTTATTATGATGTACACAACACAGAAAATATAATAGAATACGTATGTTAATGGTTTTTGGGAAATAAGATTAACAACTATGAAGTAATAATAACTTTATAATAATAATAGCATTTGAAGAAGTGAGTGACTAATTATATTGAAACAGCTTTCCATAATTCGACTAACAGATGAGGAAACTTTTTTTGTTGGAGCAGGAAGTAATGATGGCATTAAGAAAAATCAATTTATAGAAGTGTTGAATCCAAGAAGATCTTATAAAAATTTAGCTCAAATTGTTGAAGTGTATGATAAATATGCAATATGCAAGAAGTTAGGTAAGAAAAAGATATTTTTTGGTGATAAGGTTAGATTGAGAACCTTTAGAAATTAATGGTATAATTGAATAATATTGTGGTTAACTAATGTGCTGTATAAACAGTCAATTTTCTGCATAAAAGGAAGGCCTGAAACGTTTGTTTCAAGCCTTTTTTAGTTAATCATCTAACTCAATAGCTTTATATGAGAATTAACTAATTTTCAAATAGAACGTTGGTTGTCTTATCTATTAATTGGGCACCAAATACTTTTGTGGGGATGCCTGTTTTGGGTCTCAAAATATCAAGCGTGATTAATTTATTCATGCCATCTTTAACTGTACTTTCATTTACTGGATGTTCAATCTTAGGTAGTTGCAATTTGATAGTTTTATTCACAGCATCATTGAAAATAAGTTCTAATGTTTGGGACATCATGTCATTCTCCTCCTTAATTAATTATTTCAGTTTTAATAACTTCTATAGTGTCAAAGTGCTCTCCAGTAATTTGTTCAATAATAGATTTGAAGCTTTTTATTTGTTCGGGTGTTGATTCTGTATTTAAATTTGCGAAATGACGCTTGAACTTTAAAGCTTTTCCATCTTGATCGTACAAAACACGGGATAATGTGACTGCAAGCTGTTTAATTTGATTCATTTGCTTAACCTCCTTTCACTATATATATCGAATAAACATGTTAAAATGGTCAAAATTTTTTTGAGAAATTCGGTTTAAATACTTCCATGTGACATAAATATCATATATCATTAAATAAGAAACATTCAATTTGTTAAGAGGTGAATATATGAATCAAGTGGACCCTATAAGGGATATAAAAGAGATAAAGTCTATGTATGAAGTCTTAAGTAATAAGTCGAAACGAGACTATTTATTATTCAAATTTGCAATACATACTGGTGTTAAACTTTCTGAACTACTAAATCTTAGCGTGTCAGATATAAAAGACGAACACGATGATATTAAACAATATTGGCTAGAGGATCATGCTCCCAATATTCATATTAGATTACCCGACACATTGAGGAATGAGTTAATGATCTTTATTACAGAAGAAGATCTTAAAAATGATGAGCTATTGTTTCGCTCAAATAGAACTTTAAAAGGTTTATCAAGACAACAAGCATATCGTATTATTCATGCCGCTGCTGAAGAGTTAGGCATGTTACATATTGGTTTGACGACGTTAAGAAAGACATTTGCTTATCATGCTTATCAATCTGGTATTTCTATTTCTATTATTCAAAAATATTTAGGTCATCAAACAACTTTTGAAACGATGAAATTCATAGGTATTTCTGCGAAGACAACTAAAACAACAATAGCTTTAAACTTATAAAATATAATTAAGGGAGGGATATAATGAGTTTAATATATTTACTGGGTGCGTTGATTATAATCATGGTAGCGGTATTGTTCACGCTAACCAGTCCTAAATTGCAGCGATTTGCAGGTCAAATTGCTTTAATTGCACCAATTATTTCTTCGATTTACTTTTTATGGCAATTACCTCGAGTGATGGCGGGACATTTTGTAACGGTTAAGATTCCATGGCTGACACTCTTAGATATCAATATTGATTTTAGATTAGATGGATTGAGTTTATTCTTCAGTTTATTAATTTCACTCATTGGATTAGCCGTATTTTACTATGCAACTCAATATCTATCTAAAGAACATGATAATTTACCACGTTTTTATGTATATTTATTACTATTTATGCTCAGTATGCTAGGTATCGTTACTGCTAATAATACGATTCTGATGTATGTATTTTGGGAGTTAACAAGTGTATCCTCATTCTTACTTATCGCCTATTGGTACAATAAAGGTGATAGTCAATTTGGTGCCATACAATCATTTATGATTACAGTTTTTGGTGGTTTGGCATTACTAGCAGGCTTCATTATGATTTATACTGTAACTGGCACAAATTCAATAACTTCAATTATTGCACAGAGTGATAAAATTGCCCAAAGTGACTTGTTTATACCTATTATTATTCTCATCTTAATAGGGGCATTTACAAAGTCAGCTCAATTTCCATTTCACATCTGGTTACCGAAAGCGATGGCTGCGCCAACACCGGTAAGTGCCTATCTACATTCGGCAACAATGGTTAAAGCAGGTATATTCTTGCTCTTTAGATTCACACCTGTATTAGGTTTAAGTGATTTCTATATTTATTGTGTTACGTTCGTTGGTCTAATCACAATGATTTTTGGTGCAGTCAATGCAACACGCCAAGTCGATATGAAAGCAATATTAGCTTATTCTACTATTAGTCAACTAGGTATGATTGTATCAATGGTAGGACTTGGTGGAGGGTTTGCGCAACATCCGACAGGCGAACTTTCTAAAATTTATGGTCTAATACTGTTCGCAGCTTTATTCCATTTAATGAATCATGCTTTATTTAAAGGTGCACTGTTTATGGGTGTAGGTATTATTGATCATGAAACAGGCACAAGAGATATTCGTCGCTTATCAGGTTTAAGAAAAGTGTTTCCTATTACACATATCATAATGTTACTTTCTGCCTTATCGATGGCAGGTATTCCATTTTTAAATGGCTTCTTGAGTAAGGAAATGTTCTTTGACGGACTTGTGAGCGCGCACCAATTACCCCAATTCAATATATTCCTTACGATAATTATTGCGGTGATAGGTGTTGTAGCTAGTATATTCACTTTGATTTATGCAGTTTACATGATTAAGGAAGTTTTCTGGGGAGATTATCAGAAAGCAGATTTACCAATAAAAAATCCACACGAACCATTTATGTTCACACTACCTTCTGCAATTATGATGATTTTGTTACCGGTCATATTCTTTGTTCCAAATATATTTGGACATTATATTATTTTACCAGCGTTACGAAGTATCACAATTGGAGAAAATGTAGATAAAATAGCGCCACATGTATCGCAGTGGCACGGATTTAATTTACCGTTGATTTTAAGTTTGATTGTAATGATTGTTGGTTTCACAGCAGCATTTAAAATTGATTGGAAAAAATATGCTGACAAGATAAAAGTGAAATCAATTACAGATTTATACTTAGGGTCATATAAACAATTTGAACACTATTCAGGATATGGAATTCGTAGCTTAATGAATAACCGTTTAAATCATTACATCACATTAACTTTACTTATTTTTATAATGGTTGTGGTATATGGAGTTATTCAAGCAGGATTTCCAAAAGTGCAACAAATTCATGTGAGTGAATTTGGCCCGTTAGAAGTAATTACATTAATTGTCGTATTTGTACTAGGTATTGCGTTAACATTTATACGTCAACGTTTAACAATGGTTATTTTAAACGGAATTATCGGTTATTGTGTAACGATATTCTTTATATTAATGAAAGCACCCGATTTAGCATTAACTCAATTAGTTGTAGAAACGATTACAACAATATTATTTATTGTTAGTTTTTCAAGACTACCTAACGTACCGCGTACAAAAGTTCACAAAAAACGTGAAGCGGTCAAAATTATTGTATCGCTCTTGATGGCAGTGATTGTAGTCATGCTCGTGTTTATTGCACAACAAAGTGACTCGATGCCTACAATTTCGACGTTTTACCATGATGCATATGAATTAGCAGGCGGAAAAAATATTGTGAATTCCATTCTTGGTGACTTCCGTGCACTAGATACTTTATTTGAAGGTATGGTGCTCATCATTGCTGGTTTAGGAATTTATACATTACTTAACTTTAAAGAACGGAGGGGTCAAGATGAAAGAGAATGATGTTGTATTACGAACGGTAACCAAAATTGTCGTTTTTATATTGTTAACTTTTGGGTTTTATCTGTTTTTGGCAGGTCATAATAATCCAGGTGGCGGCTTTATTGGTGGTCTTGTATTTAGCTCAGCATTTATTTTAATGTTCTTGGCCTTCGATGTTAAACAAGTGTTAGTCGCTTTGCCTTTAGATTTTAGAATATTAATGATTATAGGTTCATTAGTTTCATTTGCTACTGCAGTTGTACCTATGTTTTTTGGTAAACCGTTCCTTTACCAAACTGATGCATATGTACAATTACCTTTATTGGGTGAAGTACATTTAACGACCGTAACGTTATTTGAAGCAGGTATTGTATTATCTGTTGTAGGTGTCGTCGTAACGGTTATGTTATCTATAAGTGGTGGTCGTTCATGAATCTTATATTATTAATGGTTATTGGCTTCTTAATATTTATAGGAACGTATATGATATTATCAGTTAATTTAATAAGAATCGTTATAGGTATTTCTATTTACACGCATGCAGGCAATTTAATTATTATGAGTATGGGTCAATATGGCAAGAATATGGTTGAACCCTTGATTGGAGAAGGTAGTAAAAACTTTGTTGATCCTTTATTACAGGCAATTGTTTTAACGGCGATTGTAATTGGCTTTGCAATGACAGCTTTTCTATTAGTACTTGTATATAGAACGTATCGTGTAACAAAAGAAGATGAAATCGATGTATTGAGAGGTGATGACGACGATGCTAATGAGTAATTTATTAATTCTACCGTTACTTCTTCCAGCAGTTTGTGCATTAGTCCTTGTCTTCATCCGTACAAACAGTAAATTGTCTCGAATGTTTTCAATTGGAACGATGGCTGTTACAACAGTTATTTCATTGTTCTTATTAATTCATGTGATGTATAACAAACCTATTGCCTTAGATTTTGGAGGATGGGAAGCACCTTTTGGTATTCAATTTGTTGGTGATTCATTAAGTTTATTGATGGTTACTACATCCAGTTTTGTTGTTACGTTAATTATGGCTTATGGTTTTGGTAGAACAGAGAAAAGAGCAATACGCTATTATCTACCAAGTTTCATCTTATTCTTAACTGTAGGTGTTATAGGTTCATTCTTAACAGCTGACTTATTCAATATATATGTCATGTTTGAAGTTATGTTATTGGCATCTTTCGTACTTATCACATTAGGACAATCCATCGAGCAATTACGTGCAGCAATTATTTATGTGGTACTTAATATACTTGGTTCATGGTTGTTACTTCTAGGTATTGGTTTGCTTTATAAACTGACAGGTACGTTAAACTTTGCCCTTGTAGCACAGCGGTTGAATGAGATGAATGACAAAAGTGCTATAACAATTGTGTCTATGGTCTTTTTAATTGCGTTTGGTGCTAAAGCTGCATTAGTGCTCTTTATGTGGCTACCTAAAGCCTATGCAGTTTTAAATACAGAACTTGCAGCACTGTTTGCAGCATTAATGACTAAAGTAGGGGCTTATGCATTAATCCGCTTCTTTACATTGATTTTTGATGGTCATGAAGGCATCACGCATCCATTACTAGTATTTTTAGCTTGTATAACAATGCTGATTGGAGCATTTGGCGTACTCGCTTATCGTGATATTAAAAAGATTGCAGCATATCAAGTTATACTTTCAATTGGATTTATCATATTAGGATTAGGATCAAATACCTACGCTGGTGTTAATGGCGCTATTTTCTATTTAGCTAATGACATTGTCGTTAAGACATTGCTATTCTTTATTATTGGTAGCTTAGTCTATATTACTGGATACAGACAATATCGAAATCTAAATGGTCTAGCCAAACAAGAACCATTCTTTGGCGTAGCTTTTGTAGTTATGATCTTAGCAATCGGAGGCGTACCGCCATTTAGTGGTTTCCCTGGTAAAGTATTCATTTTTAAAGGTGCTATAGAAAACGGTAATTATATTGGCTTAGCTTTAATGATAATTACCAGTTTAATTGCAATGTTTAGCTTGTTCAGAATCTTCTTCACAATGTATTTGGGTAATGAGAAGAAAGCTGAAGAAACAGCATTTAAAAAAATACCTACGTATCGTAAAGGTCTCATTGGCATATTAACAGCAGTGATACTAGCTATGGGACTTGCGGCGCCATTGATTTTCAAAGTGACAGATAATGCGACACATTTAAATATGGATGATGGACTATATGAAGAAATGGTTAACCCTCATTTAGTGAAGGAGGATAAATAATGCAACAAGTCTTGCTTAACATTGTCATTGCTTTTTTATGGGTGCTTTTTCAAGATGAAGAATCTTTTAAAGCATCAACATTCTCCGCAGGTTACCTTATTGGCTTATTAGTTATCTATATTTTACATCGCTTTTTCGGACAGCAATTTTATCTGAAAAAAGTTTGGGTAACAATTAAATTTTTAGCTGTTTATTTATACCAGTTAGTCACATCTAGCATGACTACAATTAATTACATTTTATTCAAAACTAAGGATTTAAACCCCGGCTTAGTAACTTATGAAACAACATTAAGTAGTGATTGGGAAGTTAGCTTTTTAACAATTTTAATTATTATAACGCCTGGTTCAACAGTAATAAGAATTTCAAAAGAAAAACAAAAGTTCTTTATACATGCAATTGATGTCTCAGATAAAGAAAAGCAAAAATTGCTGAAAAGTATTAGACAATATGAAGGACTCATATTGGAGGTGGCAGAATGATAGAATCCCTTATTGATTTTTTCATTACAAGTGCACTGATTTTGTTTGGAATTGCATTATTATTAACTTTATTTAGATTGATTAAAGGACCAACGACTGCTGATAGGGTAGTTGCTTTTGATACCGCAAGTGCGATACTTATGTCTATGGTAGGTATGCTCAGCATCGTCTTTGGTACATTCTCATTCCTTGATTCAATTCTACTGATCGCTATCATTTCATTTGTAAGTACCGTTTCCATTTCTAGATTTATAGAAGGGGGGCACGTCTTCAATGCAAATAACAAGCGAAATCGTTAATTTAATAGCAGCATTTATGATGTTTTTAGGAAGTATTATCGCATTAATAAGTGCAATAGGTTTAATTAAATTTCAAGATGTATTTTTACGAAGTCATGCATCGACTAAAAGTTCTACACTTTCAGTATTACTGACGCTTGTAGGCGTTATTATTTATTTTATTTCTTCACAAGGTTATTTAAGCGTGCGACTTATTTTGGCATTGGTGTTTATTAATTTAACGTCACCAGTCGGAGGTCACTTAATATCACGTGCCGCCTATCGCACAGGGGCTTACATGTATCGTAAAAGTGATGCGCCAAGACAAACAAATATATTGTTGAGTTCTAAAGAAAATAATACATTTGATATGTTGAAAAAACGTGCAGAAAATCGTGAAGAACGTAGACGTAATGCGTATGAAAAAGACCAGGATTACTAAAATATATAAATGCTTAAAATGATAAGGGTGAGACATAAATAGCTCATTCTCAACTTTGAAACACCAATCTATTATTTTCTAATGGATTGGTGTTTTGTTTTTATAATCGGTATAAGCTGCTTTCATCATTTTTTTAATTATCTAGAGTACGTATGTATCATACTCATTTTATATATGCATTTTAGTGTCATTTTAAGATTAAATTATGTAACACTATTTAATCGCTTATTAGACTGTATATTAGAAGATAAAAAAGAAAATTTAACTTTTCAAGTGTAATACGTTTAAGCAAAGGGTAAAAAAATGATAAAATAATATATATTTGTAATTGTGTTAATTTAAAAAATATTAATCAAATAGGTGATAGGGATTATACTATTTGTTATTAGTGTGTAAGAGTTTGAGACACAGTATGTTCATTTAAAAAACGATATTATTTATTGTTTCAACCTCAACAATGATGAAAAATAATTAAATTGAAAAGAGGTGAAACCTTGCAAATATTTGAAACGATACTCATTTTTTTAGCACTGGTTATCGTTAGCTCACTTGTGCACATTTTTATACCGAAAGTGCCTTTAGCCTTCATTCAAATTATACTCGGTATGTTGGTGTATGTGATACCTGTACCTGTTGAACTTCATTTCGATTCAGAATTGTTTATGGTTGCATTAATTGCACCATTACTTTTTGTAGAAGGGGTTAAGGTTTCGCGTGTCCACTTAAGGCGCTATATTAAACCGGTGCTAATGATGGCATTAGGTTTAGTTATTACTACTGTGATTGTAGTAGGGCTTTTTGTTCATTGGATTTGGCCCGAATTACCAATGGCTGCAGCTTTTGCGCTTGCTGCTATATTATGTCCTACAGATGCCGTTGCAGTTCAAGCTATTACAAATGGAAAAGTGCTACCGAAAGGATCTATGACAATTTTAGAGGGTGAATCACTTTTAAATGATGCTGCGGGTATCATATCTTTTAAAATTGCTGTAGCAGCACTTGTGACAGGTGCGTTTTCAGTGACGCATGCTGTTGAACAATTTCTTATTTCTTCAATAGGTGGTTTTATTGTTGGACTTCTTATTGGGGTAGCTTTAGTAAGATTTAGAGTGGCGTTATCTAGACGTGGTATTGAAAATATTAATATGTTCACATTTATACAGCTTGTTACGCCGTTTGTGACATATATAGTGGCAGAAATGTTTCATTCATCAGGAATCATCGCTGCTGTAGTTGCAGGTTTAGTACATGGTTTTGAACGAGACCGTATTGCACAAGCACGTACGAGATTGCAAATGAGTTATAACCATACTTGGAATATATTAGGCTATGCATTAAATGGTTTTGTATTTTCTATTTTGGGATATTTAATACCTGAAGTAGTAGGAAGAATTATAGAAAATGAACCACATAATTTAATCTTCTTAATTGTCGTTACTTGTTTAATTGCACTTGCGATATATTTATTTAGATTTTTGTGGGTGTTCATACTATATCCTTACTTTTACTTACCAGTCAGTCCATTCCAAAAGATGATTTCTTATAATGAAGATAATAAGAAACCGACAGAAGCACCTCCAAAACGTGGCATGTATGCGTTTATTATGACGGTGTGCGGCGTTCATGGCACAATTTCGTTAGCAATCGCCTTAACTTTACCGTATGTGTTAGCGGATCATCATTCTTTTGTTTTTAGGGATGATTTACTTTTTATAGCATCTGGAATGGTAATTATTAGTTTGATTGTTGCGCAATTTATCTTACCATTAGTTACACCAAATGCTGAAAAACCGAAACAAAAAGGAATGAGTTTCAAGCAGGCACGTGTTTTAATATTAGAAAAAGTCATTGATAGTTTAAATCAAATGTCATCTGTAGAATCTAGTTTTCAATATGGTAATGTAATCAAGGATTATCATGAGAAATTAGCATTTTTAAAAACTGTGGAAAATGAAGATGAAAATACGAAAGAACTTCAAAGACTACAAAATATTGCATTTGCTGTTGAAAATAGTACGTTGAATAGTTTAGTAGAAAATGGAGATATAACTTCTAACGTTCTAGAAAACTATATGCGTTATTCCGAACGTACGCAAGTCTATAAGCAAGCTTCTTTACTTCAACGTATAAAGGTTGAATTTAGAGCTTTGATTTTAAAACGAAGAATTAAACGTAAAGTTAAAACCAATGCAGCTACTTCATTATCAATCATCGACAACTTGCGAGAAATCTCTAATGTTGTACGTACAGTACATTACCGTGTTGTAAGTCGTTTAGGTAAAGAAACAACTGAAGATAATAAGTTAGAAGTAGGAATGATTTGTGATAGTTATCTTATACGTATAGATAACTTAACACCATCTAATTTCTTTAATGCAAAAAACGAGAATTCAATAACAAAAATTAAATTAACGGCACTTAAAGAGCAACGCCGTGTGTTGAATCAACTTGTCGAAGACGAAGAGGTAAGTGAAGTTACTGCTTTGAAAATACGTGAAGCAATAAATTATGATGAAATGATTATTGTAGATAGTTTAACGGACTAATGAATGAATTTTAAATAGCAAAAAAGTGACAGAATATATATTCTGTCACTTTAGAGTGTCGACAAAGTCTAAGATTTTGTCGGCACTTTTTTGTGCATGAATTCCGCGGAATAGACTCAGCATGAAGTCTTCGGTTAGTGCTTTTCTCGCAGGAGTCGACCCAAATTAATGCCATTTTTAAACAGTAATAATATATGTAAATTAAATAGTGGAAGACCATCAATAGACCCTGTAATTCTAGTGAATATATTACTTATTCAAAGGTTATTTGGAATAAAGTCAATGAGATAAACGATTGAGTAATACATTTGTAAAGGGAACACATAAGCGAAACTAACTTCCTTTTAGAGGATTAAAGGAACGCCTGAGCTACAGCTCATGCATAAAAACACCTAAACACTAAAGTGTGAAGGTGTTTTAAAAAAGCTCCATCAATGGGGGAGGAATCTACCATTGATGGAGCTAAGGAGATGATTTTAAGGCTTGAATACCACCATGCCGTACGTTATAAGGAGGGTAACGAACGACATGGGGCTATTCACCTATAAAAGGTTAAATAGCCTATCGATTTATTCCATGCTGCCATGTACTGTTTCGATATTTTCTTTCATCATATTGTAATAAGAGTCACCTTTAGATCCTTTTTCACCAATTGAATCAGTAAATACTTCGCCAAAGATGTCTTTTTTCGTTTCTTCACTTAAACTTTGCATACTCTTCTTATCAACGCTCGTTTCAACAAGTAAATGTTTCAGATTATTATCTTTTACGAATTGAACAGCTTGTTTCATTTGCTCAGGTGTACCTTGCTTTTCAGTGTTAATTTCCCAAATATAGCCAGGTTTAATGTCATATTGTTTAGAGAAATATTTAAAAGCACCTTCACTTGTAATCATTGCGCGTTGCTCTTTAGGAATATCATTGAATTTATCATGACTTTCTTCATTAAGTTGTTCTAGTTCTCCAAGATACTTTTCACTTTGAGCTTTGATTTCGTCATTATGTTTTTTATCGTGTTTTAATATTGTATCTTTGATTGTTTCAACATATTTAATACCATTGTCTAAACTTAACCAAGCGTGTGGATCTTGTTTTGATTTGTCACCTTCGCCACCTTCTAAATACAGTGGTTTTACATTTTCAGAAGGTTTTACTACTGAATCATCTTTAGTTGATTTATTGGCTTGACTTAATGCTTTTTCAAACCAACCATTTCCTGTTTCTAAGTTTAAACCGTTATAAAAAATTATATCTGCATCAGTTAACGCTTTTATGTCTTTTGGCTTAACTTCATATTCATGAGGGTCTTGGCCAATTGGTACAATACTATGTATTTCAACATTATCACCGGCAGTGTTTTTGACCATATCGTATAATATTGAATTTGTCGTAACAATTTTTAATTTATCGTTTGAAGCTGAATCATTTTTCTCATTTTTTTCATTGCTCCCATTGCTACATGCACTTAAAAAAAGGATGAAAACAAGTGCAATTGCTATTATTTTTTTCATATAGTTTGTCCTCTCTTATTAAAAATTTGAAATTTACTTAATATAAAAGTAACGACGTAAATCAAGAATGCGCATAATACAATTGTTGCGCCACTTGGTAAATTATAAAGATAGCTAAAGTAGAGACCAACAATCGCACTGATTGTACTAAACAGACTTGATATAATCATCATTGTATGTAATTTTTTGGCAATTAAGAATGCTGCTGAGGCTGGCGTAATTAATAACGCGACAACTAAAATAATACCGACAGTTTGAATACTGGCTACAGTTACAAGAGACAGTAACAGCATTACAAAATAATGAGCTATTGTAGTGTTTAGACCACTCATTCGGCTAAATACAGGATCAAATGTTGAGACCATTAACGGTCTGTAAAATAGTATGATTAATATCATAACAAGCACACCAACAACAATTGTTGACCAAAATGTTGATTGAGTTACAGCGAGCAAGTTACCAAATAATATGTGGTATAAGTCAGTGGTACTGTTAATCAAACTGATTAAAATAATACCCATTGCTAAAAATGCTGTAAAACTGATACCGATTGCAGCGTCTGGTTTGGTTTTACTGTTTTTCGTAATAAATCCAATGAATATGCTGGCAATCATACCTGTAATGAGTGCCCCGATAAACATCGGTATACCGAATAAGAAAGATAGAGCTACACCAGGTAACACAGCATGGCTCATCGCGTCACCCATTAGCGAAAGCCCTCTAAGGACGATAAGACAGCCAACTGTACCACATACAATTCCAACTACGCTTGAAATAATTAAGGCATTGCTTAAGAATTTATAATCGAGTAAATGTTGAATGAATTCCATAATAAATTTATCTCCTTTCTGTTGTTTTAAGTCGCTTCATTTTTTGTGGTTGAATTTAAAAATGTATTATTTAAATTCTCCGGTAGCATTGCAGTACTACTGTCACCAAAATAACGAATTGTTTTGTTTAGAAGTATGACACGATCAAAATACTCTTCAGTTTTTGATAAATCGTGATGGACAATTAAGAGTAATTTACCTTCACTTTTCAATTTTTGTAGTTGTGTCATAATGATTTGTTCACTATGGAAATCAATACCAACAAAGGGCTCATCTAACAAATAAAGCGTACTTTCCGTCATTAGCGCACGTGCGACAAGTACACGTTGTAACTGGCCACCACTTAATTGTGAAATTTGACGATGACGTAAATTTTCTAATTCCAAGGTTTCCATCAATTGATTTAACCGTTTTTTAGTTTCTGACGTCACCCATTTAATCCAACCAATATCTTTGTATGCACCTGATATAACAACATGTTCGACATCAATTGGAAAATCTAAGTCAATATGTGCTTTTTGTGGAATATAGGTGATAGATTTTAATGAATTATGTACATCATCATCGTTTAAGCGTGCAGTCCCAGTAGATTTAAACTCCCCAATAAAAGATTTGAGTAAAGATGATTTCCCAGCACCATTTGGCCCCATTATGCCAATAATCTCGCCTTTTATAGGTATGTTTAAATCAATGTCTTCTAAGACATGTTTATTCCCTAAAGTTAGATTTAGATTTTCTACCTTTAACATATTAGACCTCCTTAATAATATTTTTAGGCTAACCTAATTTATTTTATAATATACCATGAAGATTTAGCGTGTCAAGTCGATTCGTGATACAATGAAGTGAATGAGTTGAGAGGTGAGATAATGCTAACTGAAGAAAAAGAAGACTATTTAAAGGCGATTTTAACGCACAATGGTGATCATTTTTTTGTTTCAAATAAGACACTATCCCAATATTTAAACATCAAACCACCTTCAGTCAGTGAAATGGTTCACCGTTTAGAAAAAACTGGGTATGTTGAAACAAAACCATACAAAGGTGTGCAGCTTTCAGATAAAGGTTTAACATACACGCTGGATATTATTAAGCGTCATCGTTTAATTGAATTGTTTTTAATAAAAATATTGAAATATAATTGGGAAGAAGTACATCAAGAAGCAGAAGTTTTAGAGCACAAAGTATCCAATTTGTTTGTAGAACGATTGGATAAATTATTAGATTATCCAATCACTTGTCCTCACGGCGGCGTGATACCACGTGATAGTAAGTACAAAGAACTTTATACCACGAATTTACTTACATTTGAGGCTGATGATAAGGTAACGATTAAACGTGTTCGTGATCGTACTGAATTACTGATATATTTATCGAGCAAAGATATATTAATTGATGAGGAAATTAAAATCATTAATAAAGATGATACAAATAAAGTGATTATTGTCCAAAAAGACGAAAACGTGACAATTTTAAGCTATGATAATGCAGCGCATATTTACGCTGAAAAATAAATAATATTTCTGGAGTGGATTGCTTTTAGCAACCACTTTTTTTGTTTTTTTAAAGCTTGAAATAAGCGCATTTTCAATTCAGTCAGCCCCTGCTAATATAAAAATAAGACTGAGACATGTGATATGTCCCAGTCTCAAGCTAAGTTATTAAGTAAAAAAGTACCCATGAAATAATTGATAAATGGTGAAGATATTAATCGCTATCCATATTAAGCTGTAAATAAAAGTAGGGACATGTGTTAATTCTTTTAAAGTACTACCATCCCAAGACACAGGTTGTTGTGAGAAGGTCAGTTTAAAAATAGTGACTGAAGATTGCAAGACTTCGCCTAATAAGACACCTAATATAAAGTGAGATGTAAGACTTACAATGTAAAACATCATCAATTGATTATCACTTTGGAACAAAAAATAGAGTAATGCAATAAGTAAAATAACCATGAAGATTGGCAGTATCTTTCTTGAAGTCAGTATTAAAAAATAAATAAATATAATTAAGTACGCACTTATAAATAAACTGGGGTATTGAAATTCAATAGCTAAAAAACCTAAAAATAACATGAGTGGTGGCATGATATAACCACCGAATGTAGTGATAGATTGACCGAAGCGACTTTTTGATTGTGTCACAGCGAATCCTTGTTGCGACGTAGCAACACGTTCAGTAGGAGATGCAACGATAACTAAATCTTTGGCTTTCCCACCACTTATTTTATTGAATAAAATGTGTCCAAATTCATGTGTTAATACAGGGATGTAATTTAAATATATATCTAAAATTCGGTTTATCGGTTTATTACGATAATTATGAATAATTATATAAAGCAGAGCTATAATCATAACCCAATATAAATTGAGTTGAATAGCTGAACTGAAAAATTCATGTATTTTTGTCATATGATTACCTCGATTTAATATTTCAACAACCTCATATTTATTAAAGAAGTAAGGTTGTCATAGCATAATCTATAGTATAAAGTAATTTAGACAAGAAAGCATTTAGACTTTTGATGTATATTATAAGAATGAAAGTAAGAACAGTTTTAAAATTTCTGTAAATCGCGTAATGTGTTAATATTACAATAATAATTAAACGTTAAATTACATTTGATGTATTTTGAGTTAGGAGATCACCAACCATGACGGAAAGCAACAAATTAAATAAAGTAAACGTCTTATCAGTATATTTTGATAATGTTACTTTAGAGGACATGCAAGAGAATGTTAAGCAGTTTTTCTTATCCAATAGTCCAGAAAATTTATTTATTGTTACTGCAAATCCAGAAATAGTGGATTACGCTACGGACAATGTTACATACCGTAATTTAATTAATAGTGCGAATTATGTCATCCCGGACGGCACAGGCGTTGTAAAAGCTTCTAAGTTACTTAGAACCCCCTTGAAAGAACGAGTGCCTGGCATTGAACTAATGGAAGAATGCTTGAAAATCGCTAATGCCAATCATCAAAAAGTGTTTTTACTAGGTGCAAAGAATGAAATTGTTATCAAAGCACAACAAAATTTAGCGCAAAAGTATTCAAACATTCACTTTGACTTTCATCATGGTTTTTTTGATTTAACAGATGAAATGGTATTAAGACAAATCACCTCATTTAATCCTGATTATGTTTTTGTGGGAATGGGATATCCTAGACAAGAACACTGGATTGAACGACACATGAATACATTTACTCAAACAGTATTGATGGGCGTAGGTGGCTCGATAGAAGTGTTTAGTGGCACGAAGAAAAGAGCGCCCGAATTATTTAGACGCTTGAATTTAGAGTGGGTTTACCGTGTGATTATAGATTGGAAACGCTTAGGAAGAATGAAATCAATACCTCGATTTATATTTAAAGTAATTAAAGAAACGCGCAAGAAGTAAAAAAGCGTAAACTGCAGTTTAAATTCACTGCAATTTACGCTTTCATTATTTACATGAAACCAGTAGTAATTCTAGTGTTATTTAACTACAAACCTAGAATTATCTAAATCACTTCTGAATTTCTTTTGATCTGCTTTAGAACGTTTTTTAAAATCATTCAAGAATTTTTCATATTCAGGTAATACATCGTCTAATTCGCCGAATTCTTTAAGTTTGCCTGCTTCAATCCAAGCAATCTTAGTGCAGAAATCACGGACTTGTTTCATATTATGACTTACAAAGAAAATAGTTTTGCCTTGTTTTTTATATTCGAATATTTTATCTAAACATTTTTGAGCGAACGTTTGGTCACCAACAGATAACGCTTCATCGATGACTAAAATATCTGGATTAGTAGTGATATTGATAGAAAAGCCTAATTTTGCACGCATACCACTCGAATATTTTTTAACTGGTTGATAAATAAATTCTCCAAGTTCACTGAATTCAATGATTTCAGGTGTCAATGCTTTGATTTCTTTTCTAGTAAAGCCCATGCATAGCATTTTGAATTCGATGTTTTCGACACCAGAGAGTTGGCCATTTAACCCTGCGTTAATAGCAATCACACTTACATCGCCTTCACGTTTGATACCGCCACTTGTAGGAGATAATGATCCACCAATCATATTACTTAGTGTAGATTTTCCAGAACCATTGATACCAACAAGACCAATGACATCACCTTCGTGTGCCGTTATAGACAAGTCATTTAAAGCATAAAAAGTTTTATTTTCATGAAAAGGAAGAAGGACATCCTTTAAGCGTTCTTTGTTATTACGATAAATACGATATTCTTTAGTCACATTTTTAATATCAACCGATACATTCATAATTTTACCTTCCTTATTTACAGTTACTCTTATTATATTATATATTATATTAGTTGTTAAATTTATAAACCTATTGTAAAGTAAGTGAGTACAATTTAACGAAGTGAAGTTTTATACAGTTGTTAAATTTTACTGAACTTACGTTATAAAATCAACTATAAAGATAAATTAATGAAAAATATAAAGTTACGATAGCTTATATCTCATTTTTTCATTAACGTTGTTTCATCACTTAGTATACAAAAATATATCATTTATAGCACTTTTTAGCTATTCTGATTTACGATAGTAAATGAAAGTTGTTAAGATAGACAATAAAGCGTATATTAAATTTAAGTGTAACATCGCAAATGGAATGTGATAAGGTAAATCGATTGAAAGTGTGGTTTATTAAAATGAATGCAGTGTGGGTAGTTTTTAGAGAACATTTTAAAAATTTCTATCTTATTCAGAGATTGGCTCAGTTCCAAATGAAAATCACTAATACAAACAACTATTTAGGCACAGCCTGGGAACTGATTAATCCAGCAATGCAAATTATGGTTTATTGGTTTGTGTTTGGTTTAGGAATTCGAGATAACGGCCCGGTAGATGGCGTGCCATTTATTTATTGGTTGCTCGTAGGTATTAGCATGTGGTTCTTTGTTAACCAAGGTATATTAGAAGGTACAAAATCAATAGCGACTAAATATAATCAAGTGGCAAAAATGAATTTTCCACTGTCGATTATCCCATCGTATATTGTAATGAGTAGATTCTATGGACATCTTGCGTTACTTGTTGTAGTTATTTTACTTTGTATGTTAGCAGGTTATTATCCTACGATTTATACGTTGCAGCTGTTTTTATACGTGCCATTTGCACTAATTCTTACAACAGCAATTGCATTATTTACTTCAACGCTTGGTGTACTTGTGAAAGATACTCAACAAGCGATTCAAGCATTGATGAGAATGGTGTTCTTTGCATCTTCTATTTTGATTGTGCCACCAGAAGGCATTGTAAAAGATGTAATGAAATTAAATCCTATATATTATCTTGCAGAAGCATATCGTTCTGCAGTGCTACATAAAGAATGGTACTTTATTACGCATTGGGAATTGACGCTTTATAACATGTTTATTATTATCTTCTTATTTGTAGTAGGTTCTATTATGCATATGCGTTATAGAGATCAATTCGCAGACTTTATGTAAGTTGAAATTTAAAATACTAACTCATATTATTTGAGTAGCCATGAATCCTTTAATGACTGAAATAGTTGTTAAAGGATTTTTCTATAATTTTTAGTGTAAGACAGATATAATGTAAACAATAGTAGTCGAAATTTAAATTGGCGGTGGAACTTTTGAGACAGATAATCAAAAAGCTTTATATGTTTATCATTAACTTGTTAAATTTGATTTATAGTAAGAAAAAGCTAAAAAATAATCATATCGTGGTCATGATGACATTTGCAGAAGATGTATTGCCCATTGTAGAAGCGCTAAATAGAAAATTATATAAAATTACAGTAATAGGTAAAGAAGAAAATAGAAAATATATGCAACAATTTGAAAATGTGACATTTCTAACTGCAGGTAATAAACAAGTATTACAACATATTAAAGCATTAAGCACAGCCAAGGTGATTATAATAGATACGTATTATTTAATGTTTGGTGGTTTCAAGAAGAAAAAGAATCAGACTATAATCCAAACATGGCACGCTGCTGGTGCACTGAAAAATTTTGGACTCCAAGACCACCAAGTAGACTTATCGAATAAACTTATGGTCAATCAGTATCAAAAGGTTTATCAAGCTACAGATAAGTATTTAGTAGGCGGAGAACCTATGGTCACTTGTTTTAAAGACGCATTTGAAGCGGCGGATGAGCAGTTTTTAAAAACAGGCTTGCCAAGATTAGTGCCTTATACATTATTAAATGTTGAAAAAAGACAGCAAGAGCTTAAGAAACAATATGGTATAGAAGGAAAAGTAGCGGTATATGTGCCGACATATAGAGAGCATAAGCAATCTAACCGTAATATTGATAAAGTGAATTTTGAAAGTGCTTTGCCGAACTATACTTTATTAAGTAAACTACATCCCTCTATAGCAAGCGATAATCAAACAACGATTAACTTGCAATCTCTGATGATTATGGCAGATGTGATTATAAGTGATTATAGTTCATTAGCAATTGAAGCAAGTATTTTAGATAAACCTACATTATTTTATGTATACGATGAGCAACAATATGAAAAGGAACGCGGTTTGAATTCATTTTATTATGACATACCTGTTCAATATAAAGCTTATAGTGAAGATGAGTTAGTGCGTAAACTACAACAAAATAGTATAGAATGGTCACCATTATTTGAAACGTGGCATGAGTACAATACTAAAGATAGTTTAACGCAAGTCATTCACTATATTGAGGAAATGGTGAAACTATGAAAATATCAATAATTATTCCTGTATATAATGCAGCAAGTACAATTCGTAGAGCGGTTGCATCGGTAGATACGAAACAAAATTATGAAATTATCTGTATCAATGATGGCTCTACTGATGAGAGTAAAACAGTTCTAGAGCAATTACAAAAAGAATACCCAAATATAACGCTAATTAACCAGGAGAATAAAGGTGCAGCCGCAAGTAGAAATAAAGGACTTGCGCATATGACTGGTGACGTATTTATGTTTTTAGATGCTGATGATGAATTTTTAACGAGTAGAATTGATTTTATGGCAGATTTTTATCAAAAAGCAGAAGATGTAGATATCGTTTTAGGTCAAATAGCTAAAGGCAAACATGGTGAGTGGCAACCAATATATACGCATCAAGAGATTCAAAAGCTGGAAAAGGTAGATTTAGCACACTGTCCTGATATCATGCAGTCAATTGGTCCAGGTGGGAAGATGTTTAGTGCACAATTTGCTGATTTACGATTTGATGAAGATGTTGTGTTTTGCGAAGAACATCGTTTTATTATAACAGCGTATAAAAAGGCGAGAAAAATTCAATTATTGCCCAACATTGTATATGGATATAATGAAGTAGAAGGATCCGTTACAAATCAGCGTGCAGAACAGTTTGAATCATACATGTTAGATGCTTTAAAAGTGAGAACGCGTGTAATGGATATGCTGTTATCCAAGGATGAAAGAACATATTATAGTTATCGTATGGATGAGTTAATAGTAAGTTATCTACTCCAAGCATATATCGAAAAAAATAATGTGATCACTAAAAAATTATTAGATACTGTAACAACATATATCAAAACGATGCAAAAAACAGATTACTCTGGTAAGGCTATGTTTAGAATTATTAAAGTAGTTGAACAAGGCGGTAAAAAATGGAATAAAGTGCTCTATCAACAATGGAGAGAAACACTTTTAAGCGTTGGAATTGGCAGACCTAATTATTATCGTTTTAAAGTTGAAGTACTGCCAAAGCGTGTAAAATCAAGAGGAAAGATGAAATTAAAACATTATTTGAAACGCTAAAAAATGACGGAATTCGTAAACTTTTGAGCAATATGCTATAATTTTTAAAAATGTAAATTTTAAATTAATATTCTGTAAAGGGAGCATATACTTATGAAACGTGTTATTACTTATGGTACGTATGATTTATTACATTACGGACATATAGAATTATTGAGAAGAGCCAGAGAAATGGGCGATTATTTAGTTGTAGCATTATCAACAGATGAGTTCAATCGCGTGAAAAATAAAAAATCATATTACAATTACGAACAACGTAAGATGATGTTAGAATCAATTCGTTACGTTGACCTAGTTATTCCAGAAGGCGGTTGGGGTCAAAAAGAAATTGATGTTGACCGTTATGAAATAGATACATTCGTTATGGGTCACGATTGGGAAGGTGAATTTGATTTCTTGAAAGAGAAATGTGAAGTCATTTACTTAAATCGTACAGAAGGTATCTCAACAACTAAAATTAAAAAAGAACTTTATGGTGATACAGAAAAATAAAGTGAGTTTGACATTGAATTTATGTCGAAATAATCATTTTAAAACTGAATATTAAAGTTAACAAACCCAAGTCGTCTCAATTTTGTGTTTACACAAAATTGAGACGACTTGGGTTTTTATTATGAAAAAAACCACTGCCATATCAATTCGTTTTGAATCGAATTTAATGGCAGTGGTTTTAAGATAAATATATTGAATAGGAGCAGTGCTATTCAACGGTTAAGACTTAATTATTTACGCTTTGATTTTTTTCTAAATCGATCTAAAATGAGATAAACAATAATTGCAAGTGCAGCAATGATTAAGACTGTGCCCAATAATGTTAGTATTGGATGGTCATCCCATGAAGATTTTACAACTGTAGTTGTTTTATGAACGAGTGGTTTTTTCACACTTACTGTTGGTGGACCGTATTTATCAGAAATAAATTGTCGATCATAATCAACGTGGATTTTGCCATCTTCTACCACGAGTTTGTAATCATTTTTATCAAACTCTTTTGGTAACACATCATAAAGGTCTTCTTCTACATAATACGTATCGCCATTAATTTCTTGTTCTCCTTTAGATAATATCTTTTCACGTTTATATTGATCAAAGGACATATTCATTATGGCGTTCCCAATCTTATTGCGTTCTTTCTCTCCACCGAGTGACTTATAATTGCCAGCTCCCATGATAGCCTGATTAATTCTAAAACCATCACGTTCGGTTGTAATCGTGTGGTTGTAATCTGCGATGTCGCTTGAACCGGTTTTCAAACCGTCAGTACCTTCTAAACTCATATCAGCACCTTCAAGTGAATGATTGAAAGTGTAATAAGTAACGCTGTGTTGTGTAGGTGCAAGCTGTTTTGTAAAGTGTAAGATTTTTGGTGTGTCTTGAACTGCACGTTGTGATAAAATAGCAAAATCTTTTGCTGTTGATGTAGAACTCTCTTGATCTTTATATTTCTCTGGCGCAAAATCCTTTAACAGAGTATTTTCTGCACCTGTTGGGTTAACGAAATGAGTGTTTTTCATACCTAGAGATTTTGCTTTTTCATTCATTGCGTCTGTAAAATCTGAAGTATTACCAGAAACTTCTTTTGCTAAAATGAGTGCAGCAGCATTACTAGAGTTTGAGACTGTTATTTGAAGTAATTCTTTGATAGTGTATGTCTCACCTGGGTATAGTTTTGTGTTGCTAATTTTTGGTAAAGTGGACATTCGATAATGATCTTCTGTAATTTTCACAGTATCATCTAAAGATAACTTTCCCTTATTGACTGCATCAAGTGTGAGGTACATTGTCATCAACTTGGTCATTGAAGCAGGATACCAATCTTTATTCATCTGATACTGATAAAGAATTTGACCTGTTTGAGCAACATTAACTGCACCTTCTGGGTGGTAGTCTTCGGAAACACTTTGACCGTATTGGTTTGCCGCTTGAGTAGGTGTTACTGTTTCTGCATCGGCAAAAGGTGTTATAATTGTACCAACGAAGAGTACAGTTACGATTGTCAGAATTAACTTTCTCATAATTACATTCCCTCTTAATATATTCAGTTTTAGTGCAATAGAAATATCTTAGCACATTTAGGTCAATAATAAAATGTTATAACAATGGTTTTTAGCCTTGTTGTGCTATAGAGAAATGATTGTATGAAACCTTGTTGTGTGGAGTTGTATATGTAACATCTGTATTACTATTATGGTGAACTGCTCACTTTCATCAAATAGTAACTGAATTTCAAAATAATTTTAGAAGAGGTAATAAACATGAAGCAAGAGAATCCATTGTTCTACTTATTTAAAAAATTATCTTGGCCAGTGGGGCTGATTGTGATTGCTGTAACAATTTCTTCATTAGGTAGTATCACAGGACTAGCCGTACCTTTTTTCACTGGTAAACTTGTTGATGAATTTTCTTTTGAAGATATTAACTGGATGTTCATTGCCGCATTTATAGGTATATTTATCATAAATGCGTTACTGAGTGGTTTAGGTTTATATTTATTAAGTAAGATTGGTGAAAAGATTATTTATGCCATTCGCTCAGTTTTATGGCGACACATTATTCATTTGAAAATGCCGTTCTTTGACCAAAACGAAAGTGGTCAATTAATGAGTCGTTTAACAGATGATACAAAAGTAATAAATGAATTTATCTCGCGTAAATTGCCAAATTTATTACCTTCCTTATTAACAATTATAGGTTCGTTAATTATGCTTTTTATAATGGATTGGAAAATGACATTATTAACTTTTATCACAATCCCATTATTTATTCTTATCATGATACCTTTAGGTAAGGTTATGCAAAATATATCTAAAAAAACGCAATCAGAAATTGCTAACTTTAGTGGTTTGCTTGGCCGCGTATTAACAGAAATGCGTTTAGTTAAAATATCAAGTACTGAAAAGCTTGAATTGGATAATGCGCATAAAAATTTAAAAGAAATTTATTTTTTAGGTTTAAAACAAGCAAAAATTACAGCTATCATACAACCTATAACTGGAATGATTATGTTACTTACGATAGCTATTATTTTAGGCTTTGGTGCGATTAGAATTTCTACTGGTGCGATTACGGCCGGAACATTAATTGCAATGATCTTCTATGTTATTCAACTTTCTGCGCCACTCGTTAATTTATCTACTTTAGTGACAGATTATAAAAGAGCAGTAGGTGCTAGTAGTCGTATTTATGAAATTATGGAAGAACCTACTGAACCCTTGGAGTCGAAGCAAGGAAGCGAAATCATTGATGGTAGCCTAACATTTGCGAATGTTGATTTTAAATATGGCGTTAAACCAATACTTTCAAATGTCTCTTTTGATATACCACCGAGCAAAGTAACAGCGTTCGTTGGGCCATCGGGGTCAGGTAAAAGTACAATCTTTAATATTATAGAACGTATGTATGAAATTGAAGATGGTTACATTACATATGGTGGTAAATCTATTTATGATATCTCGCTAGGAGATTGGCGTGAGAAAATTGGTTACGTTATGCAATCTAACGCATTAATGAACGGTACAATCAAAGATAATATTTTGTATGGTATTAACCGTGAAGTGACAGAGGATGAGTTAATCCATTATGCACACTTAGCTAATTGTCATGAATTTATTGAACAATTTGATGATGGCTACGATACGATAGTAGGCGAACGTGGCTTGAAATTATCTGGTGGACAGCGTCAACGTATAGATATTGCACGAAGCTTTGTTAAAAATCCAGACATTTTATTACTGGATGAAGCTACTGCCAATTTAGATAGTGAAAGTGAACGTAAAATTCAGGATGCCTTAGAAGAATTAATGGAAAATCGTACAACAGTTGTTATTGCGCATAGACTTTCTACGATTAAAAAAGCAGAACAAATTATATTTATTGATGGTGGCGAAGTTACAGGTAAAGGAAGTCATCAAGAATTAATGGCAAATCACGAAAAGTATCAACAATTTGTACGCACACAAAATTTGTCAAAATAATAAAAAGCGAAAAACACGTTCGAAAACCATGTTGATGTATTCGCTTTCATAAGAAAACACGGACATTTCTCTTTGGGATTTATGTTTTTAGTAACGATAATCGAACTATAAAATTGTTATTTTATATAAAGTCCATACATGCTATAATTATTGTGCATTATTAAGAAACAATGACTTGAAAAGTATATATTTAAATTTATAAATAAGTGAATTAACTAAACAGGGATATGTAGTATAAAAGCAAACACATTAGAGATTGGTATAAATGTGCAATTATCTAGTTTGGCAACCATATAATGTGTTTGTTTTAATTATTCCGATACATAGCAACAAGTTACTTTTAGAAGTTCATTGTTATCATTGATTTAAAAGGAATGGTGGGTGTATTATGTTTTTAGTGATCAACATAATTGGATTACTTGTTTTCTTAGGACTTGCTGTACTATTTTCTAGAAACAAAAAAAATATCCAATGGAAGTCGATTGGGATATTAGTCGTTTTAA
Source organism: Staphylococcus caseorum (assembly GCF_049943195.1). Classification (NCBI taxonomy): domain Bacteria; kingdom Bacillati; phylum Bacillota; class Bacilli; order Caryophanales; family Staphylococcaceae; genus Staphylococcus; species Staphylococcus caseorum. The sequence continues at coordinate 1,769,902 of NZ_JBNFUA010000001.1, read as the reverse complement.
ACTTATTCTTAGCTTGGTTCTTTATGTCTTTTACTTGGGGAAAAACAGCAGTACAAGGTTTAGCAAACGGAATTTCTTGGGTAATTGATTCTGCGCACGCAGGGACTGGCTTCGCTTTTGCGAGTTGGGTAGAACCTGGAGCAATGGATATGGCAGTAAGTGCGTTATTTCCTATATTATTAGTTGTTCCTTTATTTGATATTTTGATGTATTTCAATATATTACCAAAAGTGATTGGTGCAATTGGCTGGGTCTTAGCTAAAATTACGCGCCAACCTAAATTCGAATCATTCTTTGGGATTGAAATGATGTTTTTAGGTAACACTGAAGCACTTGCAGTATCTAATGAACAATTAAAACGAATGAAAGAAACACGTGTACTAACGATTGCAATGATGTCAATGAGTTCGATATCAGGTGCGATTGTAGGCGCATATGTGACTATGGTGCCCGGCGATTTAGTATTGACGGCAATTCCATTAAATATTATTAATGCGATTATTGTGTCTTCAATTTTAAATCCTGTATCTGTAGAGGAAAAAGAAGATATTATTTACAGTATTCGCAATGATGAAATTGAGCGTCAACCCTTTTTCTCATTCTTGGGAGATTCAGTATTAAATGCAGGTAAATTAATTTTAATTATCGTTGCATTCGTCATCAGTTTTGTAGCACTTTCTGATTTAATCGATCGCTTTATCAACTTGCTTACAGGTATTATAGGTGGTTGGGCAGGTCTTAAAGGAAGCTTTGGCTTAGATCAAATATTAGGTGCATTCATGTATCCATTCGCACTACTGCTTGGTTTACCGTGGGATGAAGCATGGATTGTAGCGCAACAAATGGCGAAGAAAATTGTAACGAATGAGTTTGTAGTAATGGGGCAAATTAAAGATGTAATAGATTCTTATTCGCCTCATAGACGTGCTGTTATTACGACATTCTTGATATCATTCGCGAACTTCTCAACAATTGGTATGATTATAGGTACTTTAAAAGGTATTGTTGATAAAAAAACATCAGACTTCGTATCTCAATACGTGCCAATGTTATTACTTGCAGGTGTTCTAGTGTCATTAATGACTGCAGGATTTGTAGGATTGTTTGCTTGGTAAGAAGTTGTAGTTAAAAAATAGTTTTAGAATGCCAACAAAGTCTCCAACTTTGTTGGCATTTTTTATGCACGCTTTTCGTGAGCACAGACTTAGACTGTAGTTTGTGGCTAGCACTTTCCCCGCAGAAGTCAGCCCAAAGCACTGATATTTTTAAATAATAAAATGAATGACTCGATACTACGCATAAAAATAAAGCCAAGTAAATGAAGTGAGGAGACACATTCATCATTACTTGGCTTTTACGGGAAATGAATTAATTATATACTAATAGTAAGGACTAGGTACCATTAATATACTCGAGCAAAAATTGTTTTGTTTGTTACTATAAACAACACAAAGGAGATGGCTTCTTATTGGCTATCAATAAGAAGATAGATTTTATTATAGCAAAGGAATGCGCTAAAGTAAACCGAAAATTCAGAATTTTTAAAAATCGAAGAAATTTCAATTTATAATTCTCATTATAATTGCGTTTTGAATATAATTTTTATGTGTTTTTATGCTGGTGGATGTTGTGGTATTGGTCATTTTTTGCTAACATTCAATTGATTGAAGCAAATACAAGGGGGTCGTGTAGGTGAATAAAACAGTACGTGATTTAATATTAGTCCTATTTGGATCATTTGCATTCTCGGCAGGGGTAAATACATTTATTATATCTGCTGATTTAGGTGAAGGAGGAGTGACCGGTTTAGCAATCGTACTATACTATGCCTTTCATATCTCTCCTGGTATTACCAATTTTGTATTTAATGCTGTGCTTATTGCAATTGGTTATAAATTTTTAAGTAAAAGAAGTATGTATTTAACGATTGTAGCTACAATATTAATATCAATATTTTTAGAATTAACATCAAGTTGGCAAATTGAAACTGGAAATATACTAGTTAATGCGGTATTTGGTGGCCTATGCGTTGGTTTGGGTATCGGTGTTATTGTACTTGCTGGTGGTACAACAGCTGGAACAACGATTTTAGCAAGAATTGCTAATAAATATTTGGATATAAGTACACCATATGCATTGCTATTCTTTGATTTAATTGTAGTAGCAATATCACTAACAGTAATTCCAATTTCTAGCGCGCTAGTAACAGTTATTTCATTATATATTGGTACTAAAGTAATGGAATATGTAATAGAAGGTTTAAATACGAAGAAAGCAATGACTATCATTTCAAGTAATCCTGACGAAATAGCAAAAGTCATTGATGAACAAGTTGGGCGTGGACTGACTATTCTAAATGGTAGAGGTTATTTCACTAAACAAGATAAAGATATACTTTATGTTGTAATTACTAAAACGCAAGTTACCAAGGCGAAGCGTTTGATAAGAAATATAGACGAGGAAGCCTTTTTAGTTATTCATGATGTGCGTGATGTTTATGGTAATGGTTTCTTGATTGATGAACATTAACTTATTTTAAAATATAAGTGCTTGAAATATAAGCAAAGATTTTTTACCACCATGAAGTCTCTTGACTTCATGGTGGTTTTTTTATGCACGCTTTCTGAGGGCACAGCCTCAACCTGTAATTGCTGTTTTTTTAGATTATCTAGATAGTTGTCTGGTGAATATTGAAATTATTATATTACGGTATATAGGATTACGAAAGGGATATTGTCTCTTTTTAATGTATGTTAAATTCATCGAAAAGTGGGTTGAAAAGGATGAGATTTAATAGTCATAATATATAAAAAATGATATAATGTCATCTGTGATAATGATTATCATTTATTAAATTGAACTAATGATATATACGATGAATTGAGACAAATTAAATGTAAAAAAATATATAGTGCATTATGCTTATTTATATAGGAAGAAGGGAATTTATGAGTCGCTTAGAAGGAGAACAAGTTACTATTGGTTATGGGGAGAACGTAATTGTTGAAAACTTAGATATCCATATACCTGACGGTAAAATCACATCAATTATAGGGCCGAATGGTTGTGGCAAATCCACATTATTGAAAGCGTTATCGAGATTATTACCTATTAAAAGTGGCGTAATCAAATTAGATGGTGAGAACTTACACGCACAAGCAACCAAAGATATTGCTAAAAAAATTGCGATTTTACCACAATCTCCTGAAGTTGCGGATGGCCTTACAGTGGGAGAATTAGTATCCTATGGACGTTTCCCTCATCAAAAAGGATTTGGACGTCTTTCAGCAGAAGATAAAAAAGAAATCGATTGGGCGTTGTCAGTTACAGGCACATATGAATTTAGGCTACGTCCTATTAATGATTTAAGCGGAGGTCAACGTCAAAGAGTATGGATAGCTATGGCATTGGCGCAACGTACAGATATTATCTTTTTAGACGAACCAACGACATTTTTAGATATTTCACATCAATTAGAAATTTTAGATTTAATCACGCAATTAAATAAAGAACAAGGTTGTACTATTGTTATGGTTTTACATGATATTAACCAAGCTGTGCGATTTTCAGACCATTTAATCACTATGAAAAATGGAAATATTGTTGCTAATGGTGAGACTGAAGAGGTATTAACTAAAGAAATTTTAGAAAAAGTATTCAATATAGATGTTGAAATTAGCACAGATCCAAGAACAGGGAAACCTATGCTAGTGACGTACGATTTATGTAGAAAAAGTTATTCGGAAGTTTAGAGGCTAATTATGACCACAAAGAAAAAGGGCAAGTTGAATTTTACAACTACATTTATAATAGTGTTTATATTATTAGTAGTTGCTTTAATTGTGTCGATTCTATATGGGGATGCAAAAATCCATATATCTACTATATTCGAGGCAGTGTTCAATTATAATCCTAAAAACCAACAACATAATATTATAAGTGAAATACGTATTCCAAGGGATCTCGGAGCAATCTTAGTAGGGGTTGCCTTAGCAACTTCAGGCGCTGTAATTCAAGGGGTTACTAAAAATGGTCTAGCGGATCCAAGTTTAATTGGACTAAATGCTGGTGCTTCATTTATGCTGGCACTGACCTTCGCATTTTATCCGTCAGCACCATTCATCATATTGATGTTAGCAGGCTTTATTGGTGCGCTCATAGGTGGCTTTTTCGTCTTAATGATAGGAAGATCAAGAAGCGATGGTTTTAACCCGATGCGAATTATATTGGCCGGAGCAGCAGTTAGTGCGTTACTAACAGCCTTAAGTCAAGGCGTAGCGCTATTATTTAGATTGAACCAAAGTTTAACATTTTGGAGTGCTGGCGGTGTATCTGGAACAACTTGGAATCAGTTGATGTGGGCAGCACCTTTTATTTTGGTGGCGCTTATCATTATGGTGAGTATGAGTAAACAATTAACGATTTTAAATTTAGGTGAAACATTGGCTAAAGGCTTAGGGCAAAATGTGGCGTTTACACGTGCTATCACTTTAATTTTATCTATGGTAATGGCTGGTGTAGCTGTTGCTATGGTAGGACAAATTGCATTTGTTGGCTTGATGGTACCACATATTGTGAGATATATAGTCGGTACAGACTACGCCCGCGTTATTCCACTCACAGCATTAGTTGGTGGTTTGTTGATGCTTGTAGCTGATACGGTTGCCCGTATGTTAGGTGAAGCGCCAGTTGGAGCCATTATTTCCTTTATAGGTGTACCTTACTTCTTGTATTTAGTTAAAAGAGGAGGTCGCTTCTCATGATAGATCCGAAACTGAGATATAAACAATGGTTAACAATGGTGATTCTGATTATACTTGTGCTTCTCGCTTGTGCGTGGAGTATGACTTCAGGTGAGTATAAGATGTCGGTAGGTACGTTCTTTAAGACCTTATTTGGTCAAGGCGCATATACCGATACATTGATATTAATGGAATTTAGAATGCCACGGATGATTATTACGATTTTAGCTGGAGCGGCATTAGCTATGAGTGGCGCGATTATCCAGAGTGTTACCAAGAATCCGTTAGCTGAGCCAGGTATATTAGGCATTAACGCAGGTAGTGGTTTTGCTATAGCGCTGTTTATGGTTATAGGGAATGTAGATGCTGGAAACTTTGTCTATGTTCTACCAATCATAAGCATGATTGGTGGCATCTTAACAGCACTTATTATCTTCTCGTTTAGTTATAATAAAGGTGAAGGTATTACCCCTTCAAGCATGGTACTTGTAGGGGTAGGCATGGCTACTGCATTAAGTGGTGGTTCAATGACTTTGATGTCCACATTTGATGAAGATCAATCAGAGTTTATTGCATCTTGGCTCGCGGGTAATATTTGGGGTGATGAATGGGCATTTGTAATTGCGTTTTTACCATGGGTTCTCATATTAATTCCATTTTTATTATTTAAGTCTAATGTTTTAAATTTATTAAATACACATCAACACATAGCTCAAGGTGTAGGCGTAAAAATTGGAAGAGAACGTATTGTATTATTACTCGTTGCAGTTATATTATCTTCTACTGCTGTTTCAGTAGCGGGTTCAATTGGCTTTATTGGCTTGTTAGGACCACATATCGCTAAATCGATTGTTGGTCCAAGACACCAACTCTTTCTACCTATTTCAATATTAATAGGTGCATTTTTACTCGTGTTAGCAGATACGGTGGGGCAAGTGATATTACAACCTTCAGGTATCCCAGCTGGTATCGTCGTCGCAATCATTGGTGCACCTTATTTCTTATATTTAATGTATAAATCAAAATCAATATAAATATTAAAAAAAGGAGTTTGGACAAAAGTACATGTCCAAGCTTCTTTTTTAATATTTTTGGTAATAATTACAAAAGAAATCATTATCAATTTTCATATGTTAGCGTTTGCATTCATGTGTAGGGTATACTATAAATGAACATTCAAATTAGGAGGTCATCTCTATGAAAAAACTAATTAAAGATAAAACACAATTTTTAACAGATATGTTGGACGGACTTTCGATAACGAATAATGAAATTGAAGTCATTGCAGATACTGTTGTTGTAAGAAAAGAGAAGAAAAAGCAAGGTGTTGCTCTAGTTTCTGGTGGTGGAAGTGGTCACGAACCTGCACATGCTGGTTATGTAGCAGAAGGGATGCTCGACGCTGCTGTCTGTGGTGAAGTATTCACATCACCAACACCTGATAAAATTCTAAGTGCGATTAAAGCAGTTGATAATGGAGATGGTGTATTACTTGTAGTAAAAAACTATGCTGGTGATGTTATGAATTTTGAAATGGCACAAGAAATGGCAGAGATGGAAGACATACAAGTAGCAACAGTTATTGTTAAGGATGATATTGCAGTAAGCGATGATGATAAAAGAAGAGGCGTTGCTGGTACAGTATTAGCACATAAATATGCTGGATATTTAGCAGACCAGGGAGAGTCATTAACTAACATTAAAGAAAAAGTAGACCAATTTTTACCAAGTGTAAAAACATTAGGTATGGCTTTAACTGCGCCAATGGTACCGACAACTGGACAATATGGATTTGATATTGAAAGTGATGAAATGGAAATCGGTGTAGGCATCCATGGAGAAAAAGGATTATCTAGAGAAAAAGTGGAAGCTGTAGATCAAATTGTCGAGCGATTAATTAAAGCTTTAATGGAAGAAGTAAGCTCAGAAAAACTTATCGTTATGGTGAATGGTATGGGTGCAACACCATTATCTGAACTTAATATAGCAGCAAAATATGTAGCAGAAAATTTCCAAGAAAAGCATATTGATGTTGTACATTGGTTTGTGGGAGATTATATGACTGCATTAGATATGCAAGGCTTATCTTTAACATTAGTCCCATATACAGAAGAAGTGTTAACAGCTTTAACTGAGTCTACAGCAAGTCCTTACTTTAATTAATAAGTCATAGATACGATAAGGAGTGGAACATAAATGAATGTAAGTGAATTAAAGGAAAGATTACTTAATTTAGTAGAAGTGTTTGAAGAAAAAGAAGCGCTATTAACAGAATTAGATCGAGCTATAGGCGATGGTGACCATGGAGTGAACATGGTTAGAGGATTTAAAGCATTACCAGAGAAAATAGATGATAGTTCCATGCAAAATTTATTGAAGTCTACAGGTATGACATTGATGTCTAATATCGGTGGTGCTTCAGGCCCACTGTATGGTTTTAGTTTTGTGAAAATGTCTCAAGTTGTTGGCGATGAGTTAGATGCTACAAACTTAAAAGAAGTATTGAATTCATTTTCTGAAGCAATTAAGCAAAGAGGTAAAGTTGAATTAAATGAGAAAACAATGTATGACGTCATAGAACGCGCAAACGAAGCGGTACAACAAGGAGAAACTTTAAATGCAGATGTGCTACAAACATACGCAGACGAAACAAAAGATATCGTTGCTACAAAAGGCAGAGCATCGTATTTTAAAGAAGAATCAAAAGGTCACATTGACCCTGGTGCACAGAGTAGTGTTTATATATTAAACGCATTGATTGGAGATGAATAATTATGACGAAAATTGTAATTGTGAGTCATAGTGAAGATATTGCAAACGGTACAAAAGCATTATTGGAACAAATGGCAGGAGATGTTCCAATATTAATACAGGGTGGCGTTGAAGGTAAAATTGGAACATCTTACGATCATATACAAGAAATGATTAATGATTTAGACGATGATGCACTTTGTTTCTATGATATTGGTTCTGCAGAAATGAACTTAGATTTAGCTATTGAAATGTATGAAGGTAAGTATCAAGTAGAAAAAGTCGATGCACCGATTGTTGAAGGTAGTTTTACAGCTGCTGTTAAATTATCAGTAGGCGGTTCTATCGAAGAAATTGTTGATGATTTGAAACGCAATTTCGGATAAGTAATTTACTTATTGATGTTGATAGACTATTGGTAAAGGTTAGGTAATTAATATATTATAAGGACTTCAATTAATATGGCAAAAAGATTCATTTTTATATGAATATATAAATAGTCTGTGGTAGAATAGAACCTAACTGTTATAGAAATCTGGATACCTAGGAGGACATTGCCATGAAAGATTTAATACAAAAGCATGTCTTAAACGGCGAATTCGAGTCAGTAAAACGTTTAATGTCCCAGACAGATTTTATGGAATTTGAAGAGGCGTACATTTCAAGTGCACATGAAGTAGAAAGTGTCATGTTTTACACATGTATTTTAGATATGATGAAAGTAGAAGAAACTGCAGAAATGCATGATTTAGCTTTTCTATTATTAGTTTATCCATTAAGTGAATTACAAGGTGCATTGGACTCAGCTTATTATCATGCAGAATCATCCATAAAACTTACGGACAGTAAAGAAGTAAAAAGTCTGTTACAAATGTTATTGTTACATGCAGTTCCTGAACCAGTCATTTCTGATAAAAAAGCATTTGATGTGTCTCGACAAATACTAAAATTAGATCCGTCTAATAGTGTTGCGCGTAATGTGCTTAAAGAAACGGCTAAACGTATGGATAATGTTGTTGTAGACTTTAATGAACTAAATCGCTATAAAAATGCACATTAATTAACATGCTTAGCAATAAAAACATATTCAACCGAAAATCTCTTTTTTAAATTGAGGTTTTCGGTTTTTAATTTTATTTTTTCTAAAAAGCATTGTTAGGTTGCATATACATAATAAAATTTCACTAAAATTATAGAAATACAGTGACAATTTAAATATTGTGATATATGGTTAACTTGAAAGCAATAAAAAATTTAAAAAATTTATAGTTTTTAAGTAGAGATAACAAGTGCATAATAAATGTATAAAATTACAGAGAATAAAAGCCTCAACCTGTTGTGAGCTTGATAATACAGAGTTTTTATTTATATTTAAAAATAAAAATGAATTTTTAAATGTATGTAAATTCACTAGATGATTAGTGTAAAAATTAATTAATAGTGTGAATTTGAAATTTGTCGTGTTGCAAAATAATGACAGTGCTTTATAATAACTCAATGTGTTAACTTAAGAGGAGGTTATAAATCACATGGGCTTGAATAAAGAAGCTATAAAAATTGGTTTCGCTTATGTTGGTATCGTAGTAGGTGCTGGCTTTTCAACGGGACAAGAAGTAATGCAATTCTTTACTCCTTATGGGCTTTGGTCGTATCTAGGAGTTATTATATCAGGATTGATATTAGGATTTGCAGGTCGACAAGTTGCTAAGATTGGTACTGCATTCGATGCGCAAAATCATGAATCCACTTTAGATTATTTATTCGGTGGTGTATTTAGTAAGATAATTGACTATTTACTTATCTTCTTCTTATTTGGTATCTCAGTCACAATGATTGCAGGTGCAGGATCAACGTTTGAAGAAAGTTTTGGCATACCAACGTGGTTAGGTGCATTAATTATGGTGATTGTTATCTACATTACATTATTAATGGACTTTAACAAAATCGTACGTGCGTTAGGTATGGTAACGCCATTCTTAATTATTTTAGTTGTTATCATTGCAGTATTTTACTTATTTAATGGAAATATTTCCTTTGCAGAAGTGAACCAAACAGTTCCAGAGGCGAGTATTTGGAAAGGTATCTTTTACGGTATTATTTATGGTGGGTTAGCATTCGCAGTTGGTTTTAGTACAATTGTTGCGATTGGTGGAGACGCGTCCAAACGTAAAATATCTGGTGCAGGTGCATTATTTGGTGGTGTTGTATATACAATATTACTAGCGCTAATTAACTTTGCATTACAATCAGAGTATACGACAATTAAAGATGCTTCTATTCCAACACTAACGTTAGCAAATGAAATTCATCCTTGGATTGGTTTAGTATTATCTATTATTGTGTTAGCAGTTATGTACAATACAATTCTTGGTTTAATGTATTCGTTTGCTGCAAGATTTACAGAACCATATAGTAAAAATTATCATGTGTTTATAGTTGCAATGGTGCTCGTAGCTTATGCATTAAGTTTCGTAGGTTTCGCAGACTTAATTAACTTCTTATATCCAATCATGGGTGTAATTGGCTTAGTTGTAGTTATTGCAGTACTTATTAAATACTATTCAAGAAAAAATCAAAATAAAGATCACATAGCGTAACCGTGATGAAATAAAGTATAAATAAAATTAGGACATAAATCCTAGATTTAATAAATGGCTGTTAGAATCCTATTGGATATCTAGCAGCCATTTATTGTTTTGAAATATGATATGAACCTATATAGAGATGAATTTATAATTATAAACGTTAGTTGCTCAATTTGATTTTTAAAATAAAGAAGAAGGCAGTTTAGTCTATTATAATCGTTCAAATAAATACTACTACGTAATTATTAATTATGATACAATGCATGCGAAAGGGAAGGTCGAGCATGAAGAAAAAACATAAATGGACAATTATCGCTATTGTTGTTTTTGTTGTCGTTGCAATTGTGATTGCAATATTACTTAAGCAACAATATGACCGACAAAATGCGCAAGAATTTAAAGAAAAAGTACAAATTAATAATGAAAATGTAAATGCATTTACTAATATAACTTATAGCAGTGGGATACCCAATAGTCGCTTAGATATTTTAACGCCTACTGAATTAGATCAAGATAATAAATTGCCTGTCATTTTTTGGTTACATGGTGGAGGATTTATCGCAGGAGATAAACAATATAAAAATCCGTTATTATCAAAATTTGCTGAACAAGGTTATATCGTAGTGAATATTAATTACGCACTTGCACCTGACTATAAATACCCAACACAGTTAAAACAAATTGATCGTGCAGTTCAGTTTATCAAACAGAATAAACATGAGTTGCCTATAGATTTTGATCAAGTTGTTTTCGGTGGTGACTCAGCAGGCGCCCAATTATCCAGTCAATTTACAGCTATCCAAACAAATGAATCATTACGAGAAGATATGGAGTTTAACCAACAGTTTGAACCGGAACAAATAAAAGCAGCAATCTTTTTTGGTGGCTTTTATGATATGAAAACGGTGAAAGAAACAGAGTTTCCTAGAATCCAGCTCTTTATGGAAAGTTACACTGGCAAGAGAGATTGGGAACAACAATTTAAATATATCAGTGAAATGTCTACGATAAACCAAGTGACAAAAGATTATCCACCGACATTTTTATCAGTAGGGGATGCAGATCCATTTTATAGTCAAAACATTGATTTTTATAAAAAACTAAAAGAAAAAGATGTTCCAGTTGATAAACTATTTTATGATGGATCACATAATTTGAGACATCAATACCAATTTCATATGCAATTACCGGAGTCACAGCAAAATATGAAAGATACATTGAGTTTCTTAAGTAGAAATACAAGCGCTTCTGGTGTAGAGAGAGAATTGAAGCCCGAATCAAAAAATCCTGAGGGTGTTCAATTGAATCCTTACTAATGAGTAAACAGTAAAATCAACTAGACGTAATAAAGTTATATAAAAGATTTCAAAAAAACAGCTTATAGATCTCCTGTAATGGAAACTATAAGCTGTTTTTAGTTCTAGTCGTGGGCTCATACAACGAAATGTTATGAGCAAAATTGGATTGCTGTTCCATTCCCATTTATTAATTTATACTTAAACAAGAATAGTGAAACGTTTAATATATAAACATTGAGGTAGACTAAAGTAATAACTTAGACATTATATATTTATTGAAATAACGCCCATCGATATAAAGTTTATCTCGAAGTTCGCCGTCAATTTGATATCCAGCAGCTTTAAATAAAGCTACCGCTGTTTCGTTTTCAGGGACTACAGAAACTTCAATGCGGCGAATGTTATGGTTTAAACACCATGCTTCAATAGAATTAATAAGTGATTGGCCAAGCCCTTTTTCGCGATAGTGTCTAATAACACCCATTGAAAAATGTGCTTCATGACGTGTACGTTCAAACTTTTCAGTTGTTACGATTGAAAAACCAACAAGTTCTCCGTTATTTTCGGCAACATATATCGCATTGGACGGTGATGTTATATAATGTTCCAAGTTTGAAACGGCATCACTGTTAGATGGCGCATATTCACCAGGATTATATATTAAATATTCAGATTCATCATAGATAGTAGTTAATAATTTTACAAATGGATCTATATCATTGATACCGATTTCACGAATTTGATGAACCATATGTGTCCACTCCTCATTTCTATTTTGCTGTTACTCAGTTATAGTATAACTTAACATCATTAGCATGATTTTACTAGGAGATATTTAAATAGAGACAAATTAAAATAAAGGAAGTATAACTATGAAACCTAATATTTTATTAGCAGGTGTAACAGGCTATATAGGGAAAAACTTAATACAATCTATTAAAGATGAGGCGACGCTTTTTACGATGTCGAAATATCCTAAAGAAGATGAGTTTCAAGAAGTGACATGGTTAAAAAAAGATATTTATAATTATAATGATGTCCTTGAGTCAATGGAAGGTATGGATATGGCCATCTATTATTTAGATCCAACCAAGCATTCAGCAAAGCTGACCAAAGCAACAGCTAGAGATATGAATTTAATTGCTGCTGATAATTTTGGACGTGCGACAGCTAAAAAAGGAATTAAAAAAATCATTTATATTAGTGGGAGTCGCTTTGATAATGAGTCAATAGAGCGATTGTCGGCGTATGGAACGCCTGTCGAAAAAACAGAAGTAAAAGTTTCACGAACTCATGTTGCAGTCGAGTTACAAGTTTCAAAGTATGATGATGTACGAAGTGCACTTAATGTACAATTGCCAATGAACTGGACCTTAAATCAAATGGTGGAATATTATTTTGATTGGTTAAATAAAACTAAAGGAACGATGTTACATACTTATAATGAAGGCGATAATTTTGTTGTTTATATCAAAGATAAACGCAATCCAATACTTGTACTTCATAAAACGATAACAGAAAGCGATATGATTACATTAAATTTAGTAGGTGGATCGATAGTAAAACCGAATCTAACGAAACAAGGAAAGTTAGAATTCCGAAAGCTGGAAGGAACACAAACTGTAATCGTCCATTTATATGATTATATTCCTAAACTCATCTGGCCAGCGTATTACTTGTTCCAATCGCCATTTCAAGATTTGATGATGAGAGGATTTGAAATAGATTGTCGTATAAAACATTTCAATGGTCGTATACAATCAGGTGAAGAAATAAAATATACTAAATAATTGAAAAGGTGATCATGTGGACATTTTATTAGTAGAAGATGATATGACATTATTTAAAGAACTGAGTGAAGAATTAGAACAATGGGACTTTCAAGTGCATGGCATCAGTGATTTTAATGATGTTATGTCAAAATTTGAAGAAGTGAATGCTGCAATTGTAATTATGGATGTTAAATTGCCTAAGTATGATGGTTTCTATTGGACTCGAAAAATTAGAGAGGTCTCCAATACACCTATTCTATTCTTATCTTCACGGGATAACCCAATGGACCAAGTTATGAGTATGGAATTAGGCGCAGATGATTATGTCCAAAAACCATTTAATACGAGTGTACTTATTGCAAAACTACAAGCTATATATAGACGCGTCTATCAATTCAGTATTGATGAGAAGCGTGTACTGTCTTGGCAGGAAACGGCTTTAGATTTATCTAAAGATAGCATTAGTAAAGGTGATGCTCAAATCTATTTATCTAAGACTGAAATGATTATCTTAGAAATGCTAGTGAAAAAGCAAAATCAAATCGTTACTAGAGATACTTTGATTACAGCATTGTGGGATGATGAAGCATTTGTAAGTGATAACACGTTAACTGTTAATGTGAATCGTTTAAGAAAAAAGTTAGCTGATATTGATATGAATGATGCGATTGAAACTAAAATAGGCAAAGGGTATATGGCGCATGGCTAACATTCAATGGTTATTTATCTTTCTACGCTCACGATTAAATTGGATACTTTGGCTCATATTATTACATTTCATTTTTCTATTTATTGCATATTTAGATTACGATATCAGTGTAAGTAGTATTTTTTATATTATTATTTTGAATTTAGGGATCTCAGTTACTTTTTTGTTATATACATATATAAAGGAAGTAAAATTTTTCAAACATTTGTACAATAACATCGAGCCTGAAGAACTAAAGCATAAATCTCTTGCTGATACACCATTTCAACAAGAGATGGTCAATTATTTGTATAATCAAATTACAAGTCAGAAAATGTTAGTTACAACTCAGAAAAAACAAATTCAAACAACTGAAGCGTCATTAACTGATTTCGTGCATGATATTAAGACACCAGTAACAGCAATGAAGCTATTGATCGAAAAAGAGCAAGATGTAGAGCGAAAGTACGCCTTGCTTTTTGAGTGGTCGAGAATTAATGGAATGTTAGACAGACAATTATTTTTAACGAGATTAGAGTTTCAAAATAATGATTTATATTTTGAACATGTAGCATTAAAACGTCTTATTATAGAAGAAATACAAATCACAAGGTATATTAGTCAATCTAAAGGCATTGATTACGATCTTGATTTTGAAGCGGACTATGATGTCTATACAGATACAAAATGGTGTCGGATGATGATAAGACAAATTTTATCTAATGCTATTAAATATAGTGAAGATAGTACAATTCACATTAAAGCTCATATAGTTAATAAACATGTAACACTTGAAATTATAGATGAAGGTAGAGGAATTAGTAAGAAAGATTTGCCGAGAATTTACGATAAAGGATTTACTTCCACTGCTTATCGTAATGAGACCACTTCATCGGGCATTGGTCTATATTTAGTAGGTAACGTTAAAGACAAATTAGGAATCCGAGTGGATATCACTTCAGAAGAACAAATTGGAACCAAGGCTTCATTTATGTTTCCTAATCAAAATGAACTTGTTGCAAGATTATCTGAAAAGCAATGAAATCTGTTATGATTTCATTGCTTTTTAATTATGAAATTCGCAAATTTAAAATGTGAACTATAATAAATTTTAGAAAAATATATTTCGGACAAAATTTTTGCTCCTACAAATTTTAAATGTTAAGAGATTGTAAATTTAATTGTGGAATTGTAAATTTTGTGCTATTTTCATATAAGGACAAATCAACATTTGTGAGATTTTTTAACCGGTATAGAAGCAAAGACTCATTTCCATGAACGTAAGGACACATTAAGTGATGATGAGTGAATTGTTAATCTTGCCAATTTTAATTTGTCTTAAAAGAGTTTTGATTTTTTAAATTTATTGAAGCTGATTGGAAACAGTCGCTGTAAATGGAGGATTTTTTGGATGTTTAACAAGAAAAAAGATAAGTTCATGGTGCAACTTGAAGAAATGGTCTTTAACTTAGATCGAGCGGCAATTGAGTTTGGGAAAATGGATTTTAATACGCACTTAGATCTGAAAGCTTATTCAGACAATATTAAAAAATATGAATCACACGGTGACGAATTAATGCATCAAGTGATTTCCGATTTAAACCAAACCTTCATCACACCAATTGAACGTGAGGATATCCTTTCATTATGTAATGCAATTGATGATGTTTTAGATGCAATAGAAGAAACGTCAGCGATGTTTGAAATGTATTCAATTGAATATACAGATGAATACATGGCTGAATTTGTTGATAATATCCAAAAAGCTATTGCAGAAATGAAATTAGCTGTTGGGTTACTTGTTGATAAAAAATTATCGCATATGCGTATTCATTCTATTAATATTAAAGAATTTGAAACAAATTGTGATGGCATTTTACGTCAATCAATCAAACATATTTTTAACAGTGAAACAGATCCAATAACGCTTATTAAAATAAAAGAAATTTATGAAAGCATGGAAGAAATTGCAGATAAATGTCAAGCTGTAGCGAATAACTTTGAAACTATAATTATGAAAAATAGCTAAGGAGTCCTAACTAATGGAATATATTTTAATCATCACAGTAGCTATCGTTATTTTTTCACTTATCTTTGACTTTATCAATGGTTTTCATGATACAGCCAATGCTGTCGCTACTGCTGTTTCAACCCGTGCATTAACGCCTAGAACTGCTATTATATTAGCATCAGTTATGAACTTTATTGGTGCATTGGCTTTTACTGGAGTTGCAGGTACAATAACTAAAGATATTGTAGACCCATTTAAATTAGAAAATGGGCTTGTTGTGGTGCTATCAGCGATCATTGCAGCAATTTTTTGGAACTTGCTTACTTGGTTTTATGGTATACCGAGTTCATCTTCTCATGCGTTAATTGGTTCCATTGCAGGTGCAGCTATCGCATCGCAAGGGTCGTTTGCCGTATTACACTATGAAGGTTTTACAAAAATCATTGCTGTATTACTGATATCACCAGTAATTGCTTTTTGTGTAGGTTTCATTATGTATTCAATTGTTAAAGTCGTATTTAAAAATGCAAACTTAACAAAATCAAATAGAAACTTTAGATTCTTCCAAATTTTCACAGCGTCGTTACAATCATTTTCACATGGTACCAACGATGCTCAAAAATCAATGGGTATTATTACATTAGCTTTAATCGTAGCTAACTTACAACCAGGTGGTTCTGTTGAACCACAATTGTGGGTTAAAATTGCCTGTGCCACTGCTATGGGGTTAGGAACAGCTGTTGGTGGTTGGAAAATCATTAAAACAGTTGGTGGTAATATAATGAAAATTCGTCCGGCTAATGGTGCTGCGGCAGATTTATCATCAGCTTTAACAATCTTTGTAGCATCTTCATTACATTTTCCGTTATCAACGACGCATGTTGTTTCTTCATCTATTCTAGGTGTAGGCTCATCTAATCGTATTAAAGGCGTGAAATGGAATACTGCGCAACGTATGATTGTTACATGGGTTATCACAATGCCGATTTCTGCAATTGTTGCTGCCCTTGTTTATTTCGTTATGAATATCTTCCTATAATTAGGTATGTTATAGCGTGATTAGCGTTTGAAGTATAAAAGAGTTTGGGCGTGATTGTCTATTCTCAAAATAAGACCGAGGCTGAGCATGTATTTTATGTCCCAGCCTCGGTCTTTTATTTATAGACATCAGTGACTTTGTTATAAGCATTTAATAAGATATGTTAGTAAGTAGGCAGTAAAAGCTATTTACAAGCTCATAAGACGACTGAGTGAGCTTATGAGTGATGTTGTATGTGATCTTGTTTAAAATAGTTCAAATAAAAAAGCAGTTAGCATTCTAAATAGAAGTCTAACTGCTTTTTTATTCAATATGAAATTCATACATTAATGAATATAATTATAGCTTGAAGCTTGTGAAGCTGGGATTGTACGATAATCTACTGTCCCTGGTGCAGTATTATAATTCATTTCTGAAATTAAAATACTACCATCTGGATTAACTTGTTCTACATAAGCTACGTGACCAATAGGGCCTTCGTAATTTTGCATAATTGAGCCAACGCTTGGTGTATTATTTACAGTATAACCATCTGCTGCTGCATTGTTTGCCCAGTGATCAGCATTCCACCAATATGTGCAAATTGGTTTACCAGTCTCAGCTCTACGATTAAATACGTGCCATGTACATTGACCCCAATCGTATAGATTAGCATCACTTGCTGATGAACTACCTGTATTTTGGTTTGGTGTTGTTGTACCACCAGAACCGCCAGAACCACCAGTTGCCCCTGGAATTGTTAATGTTTGATTCGGATAGATTATGTATCCACTCAAATTGTTTGCTGATATAAGCTCATCTACTGAAACACCATAATTGTTTGCAATTGTGTTTAATGACTCACCAGATTCTACAGTATGCGTTGAGCCGCCAGATGATTGTGAAGAAGAGTTTGAACTTGAGCCTTGCTCTTGTGAACCACTTCCACCAATTTCAATAACTTGTCCCGGAAATACAATATTGTTATTGATATCATTACTTTGTTTGATTTCATCTACTGAAACACCGTATTGTTGTGAAATTGTCCAAAGTGACTCACCAGATTTCACTGTGTGTTGTGTTGATGCATCGGCTTCATGATTAGAAATAACCGCTGCAGCGCCTGAAGCAGCTGTTACTGCAAATGCTAACTTTTTCAAAAGAACTCCTCCTTCAATTCCTATATACCCTAAAAGCAGATATGTATTAAATATATGTGATAGTTTCTTTAATCTGAATTCACGTTCCATACTATCAAAAATCAGATGTTTTGTGTGTGTTGTTATAAAGATGTAATATTATTAATATTTGAGTGCAAAAAGGGTTAAGTCCCTCAAGACGCTTATTATGCGATTTATAAGACTTTATAAAGAGAGAATGGTATTTAGTTTTTTCGTATTTGTAACAATTAAGTTGCTTGTAGTTAGAAATAGATAGGATTAGCTCAATACACTTGGAAAATTATAAGAATCATGTTTGGTATGGTTTGAAATAGTGAAAGTTAAAGTATTACGTTTATTGAAGGTTATTGATGTTATTATAATATTCAAGTATTTAAATATTATTTTATAGTTAAGGAGTGAATCAATTGGCTGAAACGGCACAACATATAAATAAGCATAAACAACAGTCTAAAGATAAATCTAAGTCTCATGCTTATGGAAAAGTATGGCTCTTTTTTGTCTATTACTGGATTATTTTTGGCATTGGTTGTTACTTCGGACAATACTTGCCATTGGAATGGAGAAGACCTTTATCATTCGTATTACTTGGTTTAGTTCTTATCACTGTTATTTTTAACAGAGCGCGTAAATATGGTTTAGTCATTTCTCACATATATGCAATTGTAGTAGGATTGCTATCATTCGCAACATTTACGACATATATGCAAAATTTAGGACCTGAAGTATTCTATAAAAATGTAATTCTTGCCATTGCAGGATTTATGGTGTTCGGCATTATAGGCTTTTTTGTAATTGGTAATGCCGCAAGTATGGGTAAATATTTATTTGTAACATTAATAGCGCTAATTGTTGCAAGTTTGATTGGTATGTTTATTCAAAATTCATTGTTCCATACGATTATTACTGTGGTAGGTCTATTATTGTTCCTTCTTTACACATTATACGATTTTAATCGTATGAAACGGGGGCAATACTCACCAAGAGAAATGGGCTTTAATTTATTCATCAATTTATTACACATTATAAAATATGTTTTAAGACTAGCGAATAAATTTAGAAAATAAAGAAGCAACTATCGATAAAGTATTTGCTTTTTGATAATTAAGTAATTAACATGAGTACACCCTTAAAGTTGATTTTAGTATTTAACTTTAAGGGTGTATTTTTATATTCAGCGAATATTTAGTGATGAGACGATTTTAAAAAAGTGACCTAATTAGTGTTTATTATAATTTAGTTAAATTAATAAAAAAGTGTTGACAAATTTAATTATTTTATTCAAAATTACGTAAAGATAAAAGTATATTGATTCAAATAAAAAAATACAAAAATAAAACAGTGTTACTTCGCAAGGTGTTAGATACATTCATCATAATTTCAATTGGAGGTGTGATAGCAATGAATGAAGAGAAAAAGGCGCAATTTTTAAATGTTTATAAAAAATATAAAAGTTTAACGCATTACATAGAACAAAAATATAAACTGACAATCAATGATGTAGCAGTTTTAGAACTCATTCAGCAAAATTGTAGTGAAAAGCATATGTTGATGCAGCCATTTTTAAAAATTGCTACTGCGGAATTGGATTTGAGTAGAACTAAAGTGCTTGCTTCCATTCGTCGTTTGATTGATCAAGATAGAGTAAGTAAGATACGTTCAACAGAAGATGAACGTAAAGTATACTTATTAATGAACGAAAAAAACGCAGCACATTACAAGGCATTATTAGATGAAATTGAATCATATACTGAATAAAAAATGTGGATCAAGTAATGAGATGTCCTTTATTGATTCATATTTTGAGATGATTTAAAAGACTAGTGATACACATGAAATTCTGTTGCGTATGACTAGTCTTATTTATTATGTAATATATAAGGTGTGGTTATTTGTCATTTATATACGTAGTTCTATGTAATAGAGCTAAATTATTGTATAATATATCATGTTAATAAAAATATTTTTCGAGAAAGTGTGATGAAAGTATGGGACGTAAGTGGAATAATATTAAAGAGAAAAAAGCTCAAAAGGACAAAAATACAAGTCGAATTTACGCTAAATTCGGTAAAGAAATTTATGTAGCGGCTAAATCAGGTGAACCAGATCCGGAATCAAACCAGGCGCTAAGATTAACTTTAGAAAGAGCTAAGACTTATTCTGTACCGAATCATATTATTGATCGAGCGATAGAAAAAGCTAAGGGCGCAAGTGAAGAAAACTACGATGAATTAAGATATGAAGGCTTTGGACCAAATGGGTCAATGATTATAGTAGACGCATTAACAGAAAATGTGAATAGAACTGCTTCTGATGTACGTGCAGCTTTTGGTAAAAATGGCGGTAATATGGGTGTTTCTGGGTCAGTTGCGTATATGTTTGATCATACGGCTGTGTTTGGTATTGAAGGCAAATCAGCAGATGATACCTTAGAGGCATTGATGGAAAAAGATATCGATGTGAGAGACATTATTGAAGAAAATGGGTTAACTATTATTTACGCTGAGCCAGATCAATTTGCTCAAGTTCAAGATGCTCTACGTAAAACAGGTGTTGAAGAATTTAAGGTCGCTGAATTTGAGATGTTGCCACAATCAGATATAGAATTATCTGAAGAAGATCAAGAAGCGTTTGAAACCTTAGTTGATGCTTTAGAAGATTTAGAAGACGTTCAAAATGTTTTCCATAATGTGGATTTGAAGTAATATGGATGGAAATATTCAGTATTGGCTTAACCAATTAGATTTACAGCCACATCCAGAAGGTGGCTATTATAAAGAGGTTATCAAAGCTAATTCAAATTATCTAAATGAAAGAGCAGCATATTCAAGTATTTATTTCTTGTTAACACATGACAATATATCGCATTTTCATCGTATTGATGCAGATGAAATATGGTATTATCACGCTGGGGATTCTCTAACAGTGCATATGATTGATCCGGATGGACATTATCAAAGTGTGACAATTGGTAAAGACCTTGAAGCAGGTGATGTTCTACAATACGTGGTTCCAAAAGGGACGATTTTTGCGTCTTCGATTGAAGGTCAAAATGGTTATGCACTTGTTGGTTGCATGTGCCAACCTGCATTTGAATTTGAACATTTTGAAGTACTTAGTAAAGAATGGTTAAATAATCAATTTCCAAGTTTAAAAGATGTTCATGAACGTTATGCCTTATCCGAAAGTGATATAGCTCGAAATTAGTTAATTTCTAATTTAAAACATCTGTATATGAATAAAGGCCTATCAGATTTTTAGAATCTGATAGGCCTCTCATTTTTAATATTAATACTTCGTACTGGTTAGTGAAGTAAGTTTATTTTGCTGTTCCAAAGACTTCATTTGCAATTTCTACAACGTAAGCTAGTTTGTTCCATTGCTCATCTTCAGTCAATTTATTGCCTTCTTCTGTTGAAGCAAAGCCACATTGTGGACTCAAACAAATTTGATCTAAATCAACATATTGTTGTGCTTCTTTAATACGTGCTAGGATGGCAGATTTATCTTCTAAGTCACCAGTTTTTGAAGTGAAAAGACCTAATACAGCTGCTGAATTTTCTTTAGGGAAGAAGCGTAATGGCTCAAAATCACCAGAACGATCATCATCATATTCTAAGAAAAAACCACCTAAATTTTCTTTGAATAAATAAGGTGCGACTGGCTCGTAACCACCTGAAATTGCCCAAGTAGATTGATAATTACCACGACAAATATGTGTAGTAATAAGTAGGTCTTCTGGTAAATCTTGGACTGCTTCATTTACAACACGATATGCAAGTTGACGTGCTGCTTCTTTGTCTGCTTCAGTACGATCACGTCCACGTGTTTTCTGAGAACCAGAAGTTAGGTTAGCCCAATAAACATCATCTAATTGAATGTAACGCGCGCCTAATTCATAAAATTTGAGTAAACTTTCACGGTAAGCCTGAGCCACATCATGTGCATAAGCTTCGATATCTGGATAAATGTCTTCATTTAATATATTTGGATGGAACAATTGGTTTGGACTTGGGATAGATACTTTTGCTGTTGCACGTCCGTTAACTTTGTCATATAAAAATTTAAAGTGTTCAAAATGTGGATGATTTGGGTTAAAAGCGACTTTACTTTCAACTTTAACATTATGATTTCTTGTCTCAACACCTTCAAATGCTAAACCACGATCAGATGTATAGCCTTTGACGCCACCTAAATTTTCTAAGAAATCGAAATGCCACCAGCTTCTGCGGAATTCGCCATCAGTGATGCTATGTAAACCTACTTCTAGTTGTTTCTCTATGATGTGCTCAATTTCTTCGTCCTCGATATCTCGTAATGCTTGTGCATCGATGACTTCATTTTGATAATCTTTACGTGCATCTTTTAGGCGTTGTGGTCTTAATAAACTACCGACATGATCGGCTCTAAAAGGTCTTTGAATGACTGCCATGTTACTAGCTCCTTTATTTATAGAATTTTCAGAAAAATATAGATAAAATCTATCAAACTTTATTATAATTGTCAATTTCGCTTTTACACTATGAAATATAGTACAATAATAATAATTAAATTCGTGATACAAAATTGGAAGACGTTCAGTATAATCCATAAGATGACATAAAGTAAACAGTTTTATATAATAATGACAAGGAGTTGGTGACAGTGAAAGTAAAATATATTGATAAGCGTCACTGGCGTCGTATCATTGACAAAGAGTATACAGAAGTCAAAGTAAACAACAACAAGTTCAAGGGTATTATTGGTTTGGTGACGATGAAAAAAGTACGAGAACCATTAGAGATCACAGTGGTGGGTCAAAATATTATTGTTGCGGATGATAACTATCAATGGCTACAAATCTTGCCCGAAAAAAAACGATATAGCATTACAGTGATGCTAGATGACAAGGGCAACCCATTAGAATATTACTTTGATATAAATATTAAGAATGTTACACAAAAAGGAAATGCACGTACAATAGATTTATGTTTAGATGTACTTGTATTGCCAAATGGGGAATATGAACTTGTAGATGAAGATGATTTACAACGTGCTTTAGACCAAGGACAAATTACTAAAAAACAATATCACGAAGCTTATATTATTGCGCATCAATTAATGATAAAAATTGAAGCTGATTTTTCAACTATGAAAGATAAAATTATGTATTGTTATTACAAGATTAAACAAAAATCAAAAAACCACAACCACCCATTACATGGTAAAACCAAACATAATGAGCATAAACATAAACCATATAAACATAAACCACACAAGCCACACGATCATAAACATCCAAACAAGCATATTAAAAATGAAAACCACAATCAGCAAAGTCACAATTACAACCAAAATCATCCAACGCATCGCAACTCAGAGCCAGAACATTAAGCTTATATGCACTTATATAATTGGATGATCTATGCATGGTGAATCGGTGTATGAGTATGATGTGAATCATGTTATAGTGACACTGCTAGATGATAAAGAATAAAGAACAGACATCATTTAAAGATTGAAATGATACTATGAAATGTTTTGAGAAAATGAATAACAATCAATAAATGAAGTGATTAAAAGTGCTTTTTAAAATATAGGGGGATAATATGAAGATTGACGATTATCGCTTGTTAACCACTTTAGATGAAACAAGAACACTAAGGAAAGCAGCAGAAATATTATATATTTCACAACCTGCAGTAACACAACGTTTAAAATCAATTGAAAATGCTTTTGGTGTAAATGTTTTTATACGTACTAAGAAACAATTGATTACCACAACAGAAGGTTCGATGATTATAGAGCATGCAAGAGATATGCTAAATAAAGAGCGTTTGTTTTTAGATAAAATGCAAGCGCACATTGGTGAAGTCAATGGTACGATTTCAATCGGTTGTTCTTCATTAATAGGACAAACTTTATTACCGCAAGTATTAAACTTATTTACACGCCAATTTCCTAATGTAGAAATTCAAGTTCAAGTAGGTTCGAGTGAACAAATTAAAGCAAACCATAGAGATTACCATGTGATGATTATACGTGGGAATAAAATTATGAACTTAAGTAACACACACTTATTTAATGATGAGCATTATTTTATTAATCCTAAAAATCGATATGAGGATGTTGATAAAATGCCATTTATTGAATTTCAAGCAGATCCCATTTATATTAACCAAATTAAAGAATGGTATGGGAGTGAAATTGGTCAAGATTATCATGCTATGATTACTGTTGATCAAGTGGCTACATGTAAAGAAATGTTGTTGAATGGTGTCGGTGTAACAATTTTACCTGAAATCATGATGAAGCATCTAGACCGTGATCAGTTTGAATTCAGACGTGTAAATATAGATGAAAAACCATTGATTCGTTCTACATTTTTAAGTTACGATTCTAGCATGTTACAATTGCCTCAAGTAGAATCATTTATCAATTTAATGATGGAATATGTTGAATAACATCAATGAGAGCTAATACATAAGCATTGATACATTGCGTATTTAAGTAATATACAAGAATTGACACCTAATTTATTAGAATAGAGGTTTGTTATATGTTTAGTGCTTTATTACATATTAAGAATTACAAACTATTTGTAGTCAATATGATGCTTTTAGGTATGGGAATCTCAATCACTGTACCTTATCTTATTTTATTTGCGACCAATGATTTGGGTATGACTTCTACACAATATGGTCTGCTATTAGCATTAGCAGCAATCAGTCAATTTATAATGAACACGATTGTTGCACGCTTTTCTGATACACACAATATAAATAGGAAAGTCATAATTATTACAGCACTGTTAATGGGTGCTGTCAGTTTTTCTATTTACTTCTATATTCATGAAATATGGATATTTATTGTTATGTATGCTGTTTTTCAAGGATTTTTCGCGCCTGCAATGCCTCAAATGTACGCTTCAGCTAGAGAGTCTATCAATGTTTCTGCTTCAAGAGATAGAGCGAAGTTTGCGAATGCCGTATTGCGTTCCATGTTTTCATTTGGATTCCTGTTTGGTCCGTTAATCGGCGCTTTATTATTAGGTGTAAATGGTTATGCAGGGTTATTTACTGGAACTGTTACCATTATTTTATTTACACTGATGTTACAGGTATTCTTTTTTAAAGATATCAAAACTAAACAAACAACAACTGATGTGAATCAAGTTGAGGCGGAAGCCCCTAACATGTTACATGACAAGGCATTATTAGTTCCATTTTTAGCCTTTATTTTATTACATATTGGCCAATGGATGTATACATTGAATATGCCGTTGTTTGTCACTAAATATTTGAATGAAGCTGAAGGATATGTAGGCGGGTTAGCCAGTCTATGTGCCGGTTTAGAAGTTCCATTTATGGTCGTGTTAGGTATTTTATCAGCTAAGCTCACGACACGTGTTTTACTGATGTTAGGTGGACTATTTGGTGGGCTATTTTACTTTAGTATTGGCGTATTTGAAAGTCTAGTGATGATGTTTGTGGGACAAGTATTTTTAGCTATTTTCTTAGCAATATTACTTGGTTTAGGCATCAGTTATTTCCAAGATATTTTACCGGATTTTCCAGGATATGCATCTACACTTTTTGCTAACGCGATGGTGATAGGTCAGTTATGTGGGAACTTATTAGGTGGAATTATGAGTCACTGGGTAGGTTTAGGTAATGTATTCTTTGTATCAGCGACAGCTATCTTTTTAGGTATGATATTAATATACTTTACGAAAGATCAAAAATTCACAGAAGAAAGTATGGAGTAGATAAAAATGACAGTAATTTTATGGCTATTAATTATCGCATCATTCGTCTTAGCATTTGTAGGTTTAATTAAACCTATTATTCCATCAGTGCTTGTATTATGGGTAGGGTTTTTAATTTATCAATTCGCATTTCATAATGGTAATTTATCATGGATATTCTATGTATCAATGATTTTATTCACTGTGTTTATTCTGGTAGCAGATTTCGTCATGAATAAATATTTTGTGAATAAATTTGGTGGTTCTAAGCTCAGCGAGTATGCGGCACTTATTGGTGTAATCGTAGGTTGCTTTGTATTTCCACCATTTGGAATTATTATTATTCCATTTATTGCGGTACTCGTTGTTGAAATGATACAAGAACCTAACTTTTCAAAGGCTTTAAAAGCAAGTTTTGGATCCATCGTAGCATTTTTAGCGAGTGCTGTTGCGCAAGGGATTATCATGTTTATCATGGTCGTGTGGTTCTTTATTGACGCATTACTAATTAATTAAAATTAGCGAGTTAGCTATTGTCATAAGAAGGGTAATTAAGTGTTCTAAGCGCTTTTAACTTTCATTTGATGATTGCTAACTTTTTTTGTGTTCTTAGTAGTATGATGATGTAATGCAATTTATTAAATGGATACAGCTAAAATTAAATGTAAGCGAATTATTTATAAAAATGGAAAGAAATCAAGCAATACCCTTGTTTTTGGCAACTGAATTTTAGTATAATCACAAAATGTGTGAAAAAATAAGAGTTTTGAAGGGAGTTAAAATGAAATATCCAATTGCTATATGGATGCTTGCAATCGGTGCGTTTGCAATAGGTATGACAGAATTTGTAATTATGGGGTTATTACCTAATATTGCACGATATTTTGACGTAACTGTAAGTCAGGCAGGACAACTTATAACTGGCTATGCATTAGGTGTTGCAATCGGTGGGCCTATCATAGTTATGTTAACGATTAAATGGAATAGAAAATATTTATTACTCGCATTAATGGGTATTTTTATATTAGGGAATTTTGCTGCTTCATTTAGTACGAGTTATGGCTTTATGATGACGAGTCGTATTATTACATCGTTGGCTCATGGTTCATTCTTTGGTATAGGTTCTATTTTAGCTGCGAATATGGTGCGGCCAGAGAAACGTGCAAGTGCGATGGCACTAATGTTTATGGGATTAAGTTTAAGTAATATTTTAGGTGTACCATTCGGGACATTAATAGGTCAAAACTTTGGGTGGCCGATGACGTTTATCATTATTTCTATTATAGGGACATTAGCACTTATAGGTATTATTATTTTTGTGCCTATGCAACGTGACACGATAAAATCATCAATGAAAAAAGAATTACAAATTTTAAAAGAAAAACGTTTATGGTTAACATTAGCAGTGACATTATTTGGTTTCAGTAGTGTGTTTGCATACTTCACTTATATTTCTACAGTATTGACTGATGTATCAAATGTACAAGAAAACTTGATCTCTTATCTGTTAATTATTTTTGGAGTAGGTGTGACATTAGGTAACGTCGTAGGTGGTAAACTTGCGGATTGGAATTTAAATAAAGCATTACAAATTATTTTTTCTATCTTTATCGTTTACTTCCTATTATTATACTTTATACAAATGAATGGTTTCTTTATGGTAGCAGGCATATTCTTCTTTGGTTTAATCGGCTTTAGTATGAGTCCATCATTACAATTTAAAAGTACGATTATTTCTAAAGATGCGCCTACGCTTGCAAGTACATTAAACCAATCTGCATTTAATTTAGGTAATGCGCTAGGTGCCTTTATTGGTGGCGTTGTCGTGACGAATTTACCGATAGCATCATTAAGTTTAATTGCACCAATCCTAACTGCAATCGGTCTGGTATTCTTGTTTATTAGTATCGCTGTGGAGAGAAAAGAAGGCATGGCGCCTTAATAGCAACGCATATCACGTAACAATATGAATAAGAGAACTGGGACATAAATATCTCATTCTCAAATGAAAAGCACTAATCTATTAGTTTATAATAGATTAGTGCTTTTCTATTTAAAATATGTCGCTTTTGAAGGTGGACGCTAGGTGCACGTAGAAAATCAGGTGGTAGTAAGTACAGTACTTTATTAAAAGTCTAGGCATTATAACGAAATAGCCGCTGTTATTCAAAGAACAAAATTATAAAGATGTATTCGCATCTTTATTTGTATAATGATGATCAATAAATAAAGCGATAGGTATAACGACAAATGAGATTATAATAAAAGACCAATTACTAATTAATATATAAGGCCCAAATGCTAAAAATGATTGAGGAATGAAAAATACATAAAATATTGCATATAATAGTAATAAAATGACGATATACGTTAATATCCATGTCCAATGAGACTTTGTAAAACATTGCATTTGCACAGTTCGGAATATCATCCATATAAATAGAAAAATGATAAAAATGCCCACTAACACGACAAGAGGAAATGAATATAAATATAATCGTTTCGCACCAATGAAAAAGCCAATAAATCCTTTAAGAAAACAAAATATCCCAAATAACAAGAAAATATGCTGAATAATGTATTTGAAAATATTTAAAACTGTTTCGTTTGGTAATTTTTTGAGTTCCTTTTTGGCATGTGACTTAGGATCATGTTCAAAGAAATCCATGGCGAGTATGCCTTCTTTTTCAGCTTCTAATAATTGATTTAAAATACGATTTAACATTTTTTCAGAATCGTGAGGGTTAACACTTAAATCCGCTCGGACGTATGTCATGTAATTTTCGAATGCATCTCTATCTGTATTATTTAATCGTAAAGCTTTTACATTATTTTCTCGCATTAATTTGTCAGTAGATTTCATTTGAATTTCGCAGTCCTTTTTATAGAATGTAATGATAAGGCTTATTATGACGAATATAACATTATAAATCAACATTACTTTTTAAAGGAGAAAATATGGAGAAACTTACACTTAAACAAAAACAATATATTACTAAAATCGCAGACATACATGAAAGTGAGCTTGCAAAACAAAATGAAGATTATCGGAAAAGTCGTTTATCTGTTGGACTACGTGAAGAAATGATAAATCATGGATTGAAATATAATACAGATATAGTATGGCTTGAAACACAGAAAGAACAACTTATAGGTTTTATTTGGGCACGCTATTTAAATGATTATAATAAAGTGATCATAGAAATGCTTCATGTTAATGAAGCATTTCGTAAACAGGGGATTGCTACGCGTTTTAAAAATGAAGTCGAAGCATGGGCACGAGCACAAGGCGCTCAAAAAATTGAAAGCACAGTGGCCAACCACAATATTCAGATGCAACAATTAAATCTAAATATGGATTATCATGTTAGTAAAGTCATAATGACTAAAAATTTAAGGGTAAATAATGAAGATAATACAGAAAAATGATAAAATTAATTTATTATAATAGCATGAAAAAGGAGTATTTATATGAAAAAGTGTTTAGCACTCATATTAGCATCGACGATTGCATTAACCGCTTGTGGGAAAGATGATGAAAAAGCTTCTTTAGAAAAAGATATTGATAAATTAGAGAAGAAGAATAAAGATTTGAAAAAAGAAAAAGAAAAACTGGAAAAAGAACAAGATAAACTACAAGACCAGTCGAAAAATTTAGAGAAAGAAATCAATGCTGAAACATAAAGCATACGATGTTAAGGCGTTATTCATTACTATTCTTATGTGTAATCTATAGTAAAAATGATTGGCTTTGTTACAAAATTGACGAACGAATTTCCGGAAAAATAAAATATTATTTGTATAACATATAGAAATCACATTTAATGCTATTTTAGATGATATTTCTTTATTTCCTAGGAAATCATTGTATTATGGTTTTAGTAATTGGTATAATGGGTATCATTAAACATAATAAAGATTAATATAAAACATACAAAATAAATTTTTAAAATATGAATTTTGGAATATAGGTCGATTATTATTCAGTAATATTCACTTCATAGGACAAATGTAAGAATGAAGTAGATTAATAAGTCGTCTATATAGAAAGAGGGGTAAGCATTATGCATGAACAAGATTTTAATTTATTAGAAGGTCGTTCAATTACTTTACCTGAATTAGGTAGAGAATTAGAAAGTATTACAGGTAGAGAAATAAAAGATTCAACAGGTGAAATCAAACGCGTGATTGCGCATTTACCTAACTTTGAATCTGATACAGATACGTTTGTTGCTACTTATAAATTAAACCATAAAAATGATTTTATTGATGCAACATTTACTGCACCCAAAAGTGAACGTAATCGCTTAAAAGAAGTAGCTGTTAATCTTGAATTAATTAGCTATATTACAAGAGCATAATCAAATTATAAATAATATTATGGTAGCGCGATATGAAAAGATTCATAACGCGTTACTTTTGTATAGAAAATTATATTTCCAGTATAGAGGTGTAACATATGACAGTTTATATTGAAACTGAACGTTTAAGGTTACGAGACTGGCAAGAGGAAGACTTATTATCATTCCAACAAATGAATGCGAATCAACAAGTTCGTAGATATTTCCCGAGTTTATTAAGTTATCAACGTTCAGAACACGATATGAATAAAATGAATGAAATGATATTAGATGATGGCATTGGTTTATTTGCTGTAGAACTTAAAGAAACCAATGGGTGGTTAGGTTTTATAGGTTTGAATTATGTGACAGAAGAGAGTAAATTTCCATTTGAAGAGTTACCATTTTATGAAATTGGTTGGCGGCTCATTCCAGAAGTTTGGGGCAATGGCTTAGCTACTGAAGGTGCAGAAGCGGTATTGAAGTATGCGAAGGAACAAGGTTTAAATGAGGTATATGCTTTTACTGCGGAAAGTAACGAACCTTCACTCAAAGTGATGGAAAAAATAGGGATGGAAATTTATGATTATTTTGAACATCCAGAATTAAGTAAACATCATCCACTTCATAGACATGTAAGATATTATAAAAACTTAGCTATGTTAGGTGATGAAGGCTTAAGATAAGGTGTTTAATACGATGTGAAGTAAGCAGTTTATCTGAATATGTTAGTGGATTCAATGAGAAAAATTGTGAATATACATGAATTCAGGGTATACATCAACTTTTTTAAAATAATAGATCTCATCATTAGTATTGAACCTAGTGATGAGATTTTCTTTTTTTAATATTACTTAATTTAAAGCAGTGGGTGTTTGAAATTGAATCAATTCACTTAATGATTTTAATGCTTTATCTATATCGTTAACATCTATATATGAATAAGAAAAGCGTATATAATCTTTGGATTTTGTATCATATATTTCTCCGGGATTGATTAAAATTTTGTGTTTTATAGCTTCGTCAAACAATATTTTCATATCAATAGGTACATTTAATTTAAACCATATATAAAAGGAACCTTTTGGTGTTTTCCAAGTGCCTAAAGCACTTAAGTGCGTGTTCAATGAATGTAAAAATACATCTCTTTTCTTTAAAAGTGCGTGCTTCAATTTGATTAAATGTCTTTCATGATAAGAAGGTGTATTGAGGCATTCAGTAGCAACGAATTGTGAAAGTGAACTTGCTCCATAATCATTTTGCATTTTTAAGTCGGCTAAATGTTGTACTACTGAAGGTTTTCCTATAATCCAACCAATTCTCAGGCCAGGACTCACAGTTTTCGACAAACTATTGAGATATAATATATTATCATTATCCTCAAAAGACTTTAATGGAAGTGGACGTTCATCACCAAAATATAAATCGCCATATACATCATCTTCTACAATTGGTATTCCAGCTTTTTTACATTGAATGATTAATTTTTGTTTTTCGTCTATTGTATATGAATGCGTGGTTGGATTATGTAATGTAGGAATACAATAAAAAATACTATTATTGTATGCTGATGTTGCATTAAAAATATTATTAATATTTCTTTTTATTTCAAAAATAGGTATATGTTTAATATCAGCTCTAATATTATGCCAAGTACGTATAGAATTAATGTATGATGGCGTTTCTATAATGATTTTCGATTGTGGGACGAGTAAGCCATCAGCAATTAACTTCAGGCCTTGCAAAGCACCGGAAGTGATACAAATATTCTCCTCATTACATATTATGCCTGATTTTTTTACATGGTTTGATATCGCTTGTCTTAATTTTAAACTACCTTGTGGGTGCTCATAGTTTGTATTAAGTAAGTCTTTTTCGCTTGTAGAAAGAATTGCTTTGAATTTTTCATTTGGAATTAAATCTGGACTAAGTTCTCCAGTGCTTAAGCGAGTTAAATTAGATTCAAACTCTAATTTGTTAATCATTTGTATAAAGTATTGATTGTTTTTTGAACTACTATTACTAATATATTTTTGCCAATTTGTATTGTTATTTATGTAAGTGTTCCACTTGTTGTCTGAAAGATAAAGTCCACTTCTTTCTTTTCCTTCTATAACACCATAACTTTGAAGAATATCTAAAGCTTGTATAATAGTTGAACGGTTTACATCGTAGTAGTTTGCCATTTCTCGTTGCGATGGCAATTTCATACCACGTTTAAATGTCTCATTATTTATTTTTGAAATGATATCATCGACGATTTTTTGTATTTGGGTTTGAACATATATACGCTCCTATATAAAATCTGGTTGGTATTTTAATTAGCTTCTGGTTGGTCCGATTTCCTTGGATTTATTATAGTATAGTACTTATAGACCTTATATTCATATATTTTTAATAGAAAAAGATTTTGAAACTGGTCTGGTTTAATTTTGTAAATTTAAAATTGAGAAATGAGGAATAAACATGTTTCAACCATTAGCTCACGGCTTTTTACTAGCGTTGGGGTTGATTTTACCATTGGGTGCGCAAAATGTATTTGTATTTAATCAAGGTGCCAATCATAAGCGTATATATAAGTCGTTACCCGTAATTATTACAGCAGGTCTGTGTGATACATTTCTTATTGTGTTGGCAGTGTTGGGTGTGTCGGTTATTTTACTCTCATTTCCCATATTGCAAGTTACTATTTATTGTATAGGTTTCTTTTTTTATTATATATGGTTTGGTCGTTATGGAAAGTAAGGCCAGATGAAGTGAAGCGTTATCGACCAATGACAGCGAAGAAGCAAGTTGGTTTTGCGATTTCTGTATCGTTACTGAACCCACATGCAATTATGGACACGATTGGGGTCATTGGAACGAATGGGGCTATTTATGATGGTTTGGATAAAGTCGTGTTTACTATTTCAACTATAGTTATATCATGGGTTTGGTTTTTCTTTTTAGCAATTTCTGGAAAAATGATAGGTAACGTTGATAAAACAGGTAAATACATTCTGATATTAAATAAAGCGTCTGCTATTATCATTTTAATTGTTGCGGCTATGATTCTAAAACAATTAATAACGCTTTTACTATAGGAAGATGTAGTGAAATGAATGTGCGAACTTTTTTGTTAGAAAGCGCATAATAACATAAAAGGAGATAAGATTTGAGAAATCTTATCTCCTTTTTATTGAAGTTTAGGATTTATATCCCAACGTTATATTTTTATACGATATATTTAATCATAAGTTCTAATGCCAAGTGGTTTATAATTGTTTATCGCTTCGAATAGTGATTCTTTCGTATTGCACAAAGGAGCAAGGTTTTTGTATTTAGAATCTATGAAACCTTCTTGAATCATGTGATCTAAAAGTGCTTGTAAGGGCTCGAAAAAACCATTGATATTGAACACGGCAATAGGTTTCTCGTGAATACCGATTTGAGACCAACTATACATTTCGAAAAATTCTTCTAATGAACCTGCGCCACCTGGAGCCATTACAAAAGCATCAGCTAATTCAGCCATTTTATTTTTTCTTTCATGCATAGAATCTACTAGTATCAACTCGCTTAATTTTCCACTTGTGATTTCTTTTTCATTTAACATATTTGGCATGATGCCTACAGCACGACCGCCATGATCTAATACGCCGTCTTGAATAGCGCCCATGATACCTACAGAACCAGCACCAAATATTAATTCATAACCTTGTTCAGCCATATACTTACCTAAC
This sequence comes from Staphylococcus caseorum, assembly GCF_049943195.1. NCBI lineage: Bacteria > Bacillati > Bacillota > Bacilli > Caryophanales > Staphylococcaceae > Staphylococcus > Staphylococcus caseorum. The sequence continues at coordinate 1,736,068 of NZ_JBNFUA010000001.1, read as the reverse complement.
TGATAAGCTTCAGTAATATAGGTTTCATCGTTTCCTTTACTGGCACCACAATACACCGCAATACTTTTCATTTTTATTCCTCCTTGTTCGACATCTGATTTGCTATGATAGACGAAAAGATAGCTTCAAATTCAGCTACATCTTGATCAGTAAAAGCTGAGGGGCCTTTTGTACGTCCGCCGCTTCGTCTAAATTGAGCACTCGCATGACGTTGCTCTAATAATGTATCAATATTTTGTTGCGTGTAGATGTAACCTTTATGATGCATAACTATTTTCGTCTTGTTTAAAAGTAAGCTGGCTAAGCCATAGTCTTGTGTGATCACAATGTCACTAGGGCGTACCAGTTTTACAATTCTAAAATCAACAGCGTCTGGTCCATCGTCTACATAGATAATATTCACGTGGTCTGGTTGTACTACTGTAGAAAAGTGACTGAAGCTACGAACAACGGTAACAAAAATGCCTGTCCCTTCAGTCAATTCAATTACTGAATTGGTTACAGGACAAGCATCTCCATCAATAATGACTTGTGTCATTAGGCTTATTTACCATTTTCTTCTTTGTTTTGTTTAACAACACTTTTGGCCACGTAGTCTTTATATTTTTTGAATTCAGATAAGCGTGCTTTTTTGTTTTTCTCTTGCACTTTTTCTTCTTCTTTATGACGTTTGTCTATATTCTTTTGCAGTAATTTATCAAGCTTGCTTACTTCTTTGCGATTTTCTTTTTCTAGTTTTTCGCCTTTTTTCTCTGTTTCATCATCAAGTTTACCTGGAGTTAATCCAACTTTTTCCATGTGTTTATTTGATTTTTTCATGTCTTTGATACGTTGTTTCTTATTATCTTGACGTGCTTTTTCTTCTTCTTTATGACGTTTGTCTATATTTTTTTGCAGAAGTTTGTTCATTTTATCTGCTTCTTTGCGATTTTCTTTTTCTAATTTTTCGCCTTTTTTCTCAATATAGGCTGGATCATGTTCTTTCGCGATACGTTTAAGTTCACGTTTTTGATCCATGTCATGTTTTTTATCTGCAACGTAGTCTTTTGCGTGAGAAGATTTTTCTACAACGTTATCTTTAACGCGTACAGATTTATCTGCAACTGTTTTAGAAGCACTAACTGTTGCGTCACTTGCTTTTTTCACATCAGGATGATCCTTAATACGTTTGCGTTCAACGATTAGCGGTACTAAAAACACAGGTGCTACTGTGATGATTGTTTTGATTAATTGCTTTTTGTCCATACTCGTTGCCTCCATTTACTTTTATACTATCTACACATTACCCTATAATACACGAAAATAAACGCTAAATACAGTCTGTACAGAAAGATATACGTCATTTATGATAGCGATAATAAACAGAAGAGGCTAAGACAAATTTGTGTCTTAGCCTCGATTATTATTTTGGTAGTAGCTAACTTAACTAAAAAGCACTTGCATTCTTTTGCTAGTCAGCTTTATTAATCTGAGTTTATACAACGAAACTTTATTAGAAAAAATTAGATTTCTGTTTCACTGTTTCAAAACATTGAGTTATATTGATGCATAAGCACATAGAGTCCATTGAAATATTATTCGCCTGTAATACCTTGTCCAATACCGAAACCGAAATAAAGGATAGCGATAATAATAACTAAAACAATTCTATATATAGCAAAAGGAATTAATTTAACTTTACTAATTAAGTACAAGAATGTCTTAATTGCAATTAAACCTACAACGAAGGCAGCAATAAAGCCTAATGCATAAAAACCAATATGGTCTAAATGAATATATTCAAAGTTTTTAACAAGTGATAAACCACTAGCTGCTAGCATTACAGGAACAGCCATAATGAAAGTGAAGTCTGATGCTGATTTGTGATCCATCTTCATTAATACACCCGTAGATATTGTAGAACCAGATCTACTGAAACCAGGCCACATTGCAACTGCTTGTGATAGTCCAATTATAAATGCTTGAACATAATTGATTTGGTCAACTGATTGTGGGTTTGTAACTTTTTTACTATAAATATCGGCTATGATCATATAAATAGCGCCAATAAATAATCCAATCATTACAGTTGGTACACTGAATAAGTATTTTTGAATAACGTCATCAAATAATAACCCAAGGATACCTGCAGGAATCATACCGACAATAATATGTAGTAAGTTTAAGCGATTCGGTTTTTGACCAACGCCATCGATAGAAGATGCTCTGTACTTACCAATATGAAGCATTTCGAAATAACGTTCACGGAATACCCATGCACCCGCAAAAACAGAACCAAGTTGTATTACAATTTTAAAGGTAAAAGCTGATTCTGATCCTAAAAATTCACTTGATTTTAACCACATGTCATCGATAAGGATCATGTGACCTGTTGAAGAAACAGGTGCAAACTCTGTTAACCCCTCAACAATACCTAGAATAAGTCCTTTAATCAATTCAAGTATTAACATAATTTACCTACTTTCATATTACTAATTAAATTTCATAGATTTTCATTTTATAATGATAGCACAATAAAAATGTAACGCGCCACATATAAATGTAATTTTAGACTAAAGACTGAGATTAATATAATAAAAGGAATTCAAGCATTGAAAAAGAGAAATTTCTAATTATGTCTGAAATATGAAATTAACATAAAAAAGTACTAATAATAATGAGCGAATTCATTTAATTTTCAATGAATCAGTTTATAATATGTGGCAGGTGATAATTGTGAAAAGATTAACAAATTTAGCATTTAAATATAAAATATACCCAATGTTCATGTTTGTAATCAGTACATTATTAGCTATTACCGTGGTCGTTCAGAATATTTCTATTGCAGAAATTTTAAATGCAATGTTATTAGAAACGAACCAAAATTTGTTAATACTATTACTGTTTACATTATTTATTTTAATCGCACGTGCAACATTTAATACAATAAATCAAATGATAGGTAATCGCATGTCTACAAAAGTGAAATATGATTTGCGACGCCAACTTATTTTAAAACAGTCAAAAGAGCCAATTGGGGTTCAAATGAATACCTTGACTGAAAGTATTGATGGAATTGTTCCATTTTTTAATAGTTATTTCCCACAAGTATTTAAATCAATGATGATTCCATTGTTTATCATTGTTGCTATGTGTTTTATTCATTTAAATACGGCTTTAATTATGATAGTCACTGCACCATTTATTCCTCTTTTTTATATTATTTTTGGATTAAAAACACGTGATGAATCTAAAGATAAAATGACCTATTTAAACCAATTCAGTCAGCAATTTTTAAACAAAGTTAAAGGACTTATCACTTTAAAACTTTTTAATAGAACAGCTCAGACAGAACAAGAATTATATGAAGAAAGTACGACATTCAGGGATTTAACTATGCGTATTTTAAAAAGTGCTTTTCTATCTGGGCTCATGCTTGAATTTATCAGTATGCTAGGGATTGGTCTTGTAGCTTTAGAAGCTGGATTAGGATTAATTTTATTCAATAGTATTGATTTTAAAACAGCTGCGATTGCAATCATATTAGCGCCTGAATTTTATAATGCTATTAAAGATTTGGGACAATCGTTCCACACTGGAAAGCAAAGTGAAGGATCGAGCGATGTGGTTTTCGAATTATTAGATAAACAAGAAAAAGCATTGAAACCTGAAGTGCGTGTTAATGCACAACAATATGCATTAATTAAATTGGCGAATGTTAGCTTTAAATACGATGATGCACAACAAAATGCTTTAAATAATATTAATTTGAATATTTCTAGAGGAGAGCAAATTGCGCTCGTCGGGAAAAGTGGTGCCGGTAAATCTACACTAGCACAGGTTATTGTACAACGTTTCGATGCTCAGTCAGGTGAAGTGACTTATCAAAATGCTAACTTAAAATTAGGCTTTTTAAGTCAAATGCCCTATATCTTTAATGCTTCTATACGCGATAATATTACTATGTTTCAATCTATAGATGAAAACAAAATATTAAAAGTATTAGAAGATGTTGATTTAAAAGAAAAAGTACTATCTTTAAAGGATGGATTAGATACATGGATTGGAGAGGGCGGTGAGATGCTCTCAGGCGGTCAAATGAGGCGTGTAGAACTATCTCGAGTACTAATGATTCAACCAGACGTACTTATCTTTGATGAGCCTGCTACTGGCTTAGATGTGAAAACAGAAAATATTATACAAGATATAATTGCACAACAATTTGTAGATACAACTGTAATTACGATTGCACATAGAGAAAATACTATTAAAAATGCTGATAGACGTATATATATTGAAAATGGCTATTTGACATCGATAGATACACGAGAGAGAAGAAACAATGATAAAGGTGGTGACGTAACATGAAGCCACATATTCAATTTAAAATAGATAGAGATTTGATACTTTCGATTATTGTGGGTGTTCTAGGAAGTTTAGTAGCACTTAGCATGTTCTTTTTAAGTGGTTATATGGTAACGCAAAGTGCGCTGGGTGCTCCGTTATTTGCATTAATGGTTCTGATAGCTTCAGTAAAATTATTTGGATTTATAAGAGCAATTGCCAGATATATTGAAAGATTGTTATCACATAGAGCGACTTTTACAATGCTTAGAAACGTTAGGGTTCAATTTTTTAAACATTTAATTCCGGTGGTTCCCGACGTATATCGAAAATTTAATTCCAGTGATTTAATCGCACGAATGATTGGCAGAGTTGAAGCACTGCAAAATATATACTTGCGTGTTTATTATCCACCTGTAGTAATCGGCGTTACAGCAATCATTTCTACAATCGTAATGATTTACTTCTCATATGTACATGCAATTATCATATGTATTAGTATGATTGCTACCTTAGTAGTAATACCATGGTTAAGTGCTAAGCGTGCACGTATATTGAAAAGACAAGTTAACGACGTTCAAGGTGATTTTTTAAACCGATTTTATGATTATAAAGAAGGTTATGAAGAGTTGGATCGTTTTGGTCGAACAGAATTTTACAAAAAACAAGTGCTTAATCAATTGAATGACTATGAAGCAGCTCAAGCAAAAGAGCAACGATTTTTATCGTTATACGAATATAGTCTAAATATTGTTTCGATGATTGCATTATTTTTCACACTGTATTTAGGTGTGGTTCAAGTACAAAATCAAGAATTAGACGTTGTTTATTTAACAAGTATTGTATTAATGATGTTAACACTTTTTGAACAGGCCATACCTATGAGCAATGTAGCTTACTTTAAAGCGGATACTGACGAAGCTTTCCATGATATTAATGAAGTGATTGCTCATCCTATGAAGCAGGGCGAGGAAGCAATGCATTTAGAAGTTTTACCTACCGAGCCGTTGTACGAGGTTCGAGACCTCAACTTCAAATATTGGAACCAAGCAAGTTATGTATTACAAGATATCCAATTATCCATTGATAAAGGCGAACATGTTGCTATTATTGGGCCTTCAGGATCCGGTAAAAGTTCGTTATTGCAACTCATGTTAGGTTTGTATCAAAGTGATAAAGGGGAGATATTATTAAATCATCAAGATATTACAAATATCGTAGATGAAGAAAAATATAGTCAAATCAATGCCCTATTACAAACACAACAGTTATTTGATGGCACAGTGAGAGAGAACTTGTTTACTGAAAAAGATGATGCTGAGCTACGCAACATTTTAGTTGATTTAGGTTTGGGTCATATCGATTTAGATAGAGAGATTACCATATCTGGTAATACATTATCAGGTGGTGAAATACAAAGACTTGGAATTGCAAGATTATTATTAAGAGATGCACCAATTTGGATTATGGATGAACCTACTACAGCACTCGACATATATCATACAGATAGCGTAATGGATAGCATTCATGCCAAAGCTCAAACCTTAGTTGTTGCAACTCATGATTTAAGGTTGCTACCGTATTTTGATAAAATTGTAGTTATGAGTGAAGGGGAAATCGTAGAAACTGGTAGTTATCCATCTCTAATTAAAGCAAGAGGCTATTTATATCAAATGGTTGAGATGAATGTTTCATAAACGAAAAGTTACATTATTTTGCTTATAAGTAAAAAAAATGGAGCTCAAACACAAATGTGTTTAAGCTCTCATCATAAATCAAGTATATTTAATGAATAAATTTTGATAGAAGAACTATCTAATATTTACCATTGCCATTGAAAAATTATTTTGCTTTTTCTTCTGTGAAGGCAGTGATTACTTTTGAAAGTAATCGATTTAGTTCTTTAGATTCATCTGAGCTTAATGAAGATGCTACTGCAACGTCTTGACAAGCTGTATCTAATTCAGGGCGAATTGCTTCGCTCTTATCAGTTAAATGAATGAATACTTCACGTTGATCGATTTCAGAACGCTCGCGTTTGATTAGGTCAACTTGTTCCATTCTTTTAAGTAATGGAGATACAGTACCAGTATCAAGTGCCAATTCAGTAACGACTTTCTTAACATTGACAGGTGAATCAGCCCATAAGATTGTTAAAACTAAAAACTGTGGATAAGTCAGTTTGTATTTCTTAAAGACATTATTTGAGTAATAGCGATTTACTTGTCTTTGAGCATTATACAAACTGAAACAAAGTTGTTCTTTTAAATTAAGTGGTTCAGACATAAAGTTCTCCTCCAGACATTCTATCCGTTTTCTTCTGTATCGGACCTGAATCCGTCTTATGATGTGTGTGTGACACTTCCTCAAAACACTTTTGCACTGTGCCATGCTAAAATGTAGTGTACGTATAAAGTTTAGAAGAAATCTAAAGTTTTATCAAGTAAAAGTTTAATTATACGAATAATTGTACTTTTATGCAGACATTTGTATTAAGAAATGAGTGGTTATATGAAAAAAATTAAAAATCCAAAAACGTCAATTACAATCATAACAGGTTTTTTAGGTAGTGGAAAAACTACTTTTCTCAGTAATTATGTAAAATATTTACTAAGTAATGATGAAAACCCGAGTATCATCGTAAATGAATACGGCAATTTAGATGTAGATAGCCGTGCAATCGGCGATGATATTGAGGTTGCGTCAATATTAAATGGTTGCGTATGTTGTGACTTGCAACAAGATTTAATAAAACAATTAAAACATTTTCTAAACAAAAGTGCAATGCACCACATTATTATTGAAGCGACAGGTATAGCACATCCAATCGAAATTATTGCGGCATGTCAAGATCCTGAAATCATTGCAAACGTTAATCCACCAGTCGTTATTGGCTTAGTTGACGCTCCAAGATTTTTGACCAGAGCCCAATATAGTCATAGTACAACACAATTGATGGAAGAACAATTATCTGCGAGCCATACAGTTGTAGTCAATAAAATGGATTTGATTGATGAAGTAGAGCGGGAACGTATAAATGAAACTTTTGAAATTAATCCATATGCGCCGATCTTCTATACGAGTTATGCAAATTTAGATATGGAACAATTAATTTCAGTTACAAAAAATGAAGGACAAAATATGAAACAACATACACATTATCATGGGATTAATAGTATGCAATATCAGTTTACTGGACCAATAGATAGGCAACTATTCTATCAATTTATTTTACGGTTGCCAGATAATGTTTTAAGATTAAAGGGATACGTTAAGTTTCGTGATATGCCAAATGATACATATGAATTTCAATATGCGTTTGGTTTGCCAGACTATCAAGTTATCGATGCATCCATGCCTTTAACCATTGTGCTTATTGGCGAACAAATAGATGTTAATCGCATACGCAACCAATTAGACATGCTACAATTCACTTAATTTTTTAAATACTAAAAGGGGTGTTGGTAATATGGATAAAGTAAAGATTAATCAGCATGTTTCATTTTCAAAGGTAATACAAGGTTTCTGGAGAGCAAAAGATTGGCAGTGGACGCCACAACAATTAAATCGTTATCTCAATGAATTAGTAGAACGTGGTATTACTACTATGGATCATGCTGATATATATGGTGGATACTCATGTGAAGGCCTATTTGGAGAGGCACTGAAATTATCTCCTCAATTACGTGAACAAATGGAGATTGTTACTAAATGTGGCATTGTGTTGCCTTCAGAACGTATACATGGAGCAAACGGTCACCGTTATGATCATAGTAAGCATCATATTCGAACGTCTGTAGATCGTTCTCTGCAAGAGTTGCAAGTAGATCATCTGGATTCACTACTTATTCACAGACCGTCACCATTAATGGATCCTCAAGAAGTGACTGAAGCAATCACTGCGTTGGTTAATGAAGGGAAAGTGAAATCATTTGGTGTTTCTAATTTTAATAAATCAGAATATGATTTATTGAGCAAACATCTTGTTTCTGATAAGTTGCATATTACATTAAACCAATTAGAAATTTCGCCATATACTATAGATGTACTTGAAAATGGTTTGATGAATCATATGTATAAAGATAATGTTAAAATGATGTCATGGAGTCCTATGGCAGGCGGTAAATTGTTCGATTTAGAAGATGAAAAATCTGTTCGAATTATGGCCGTAATTTCACCCTTGGCACAAAAATATCATTCTAGTGTGAATGGCATTGTCATGGCATGGTTAAATAAACACCCAGCAACAATCATGCCTGTATTAGGTACTCATAAAATAGAACGTATTGACGAAGCAATCGAAGGTTTAGAAGTAACAATTACAGATCAAGAATGGTTTGATATTTATACAGCTTCCCTAGGCCACGATATCCCTTAAAGTACATGTTGAAGGAGCGAAACTCATGAATACACAGAACGAACAACATCAAAGAAATCAACTTAAATTTCAACGTAATTTTATTAATTTCCCCTTTTTAGGATTTGCACTTGTCATCGCAATTTTAAATTTAGCATTCCCTGATATAACTTTAATGATGACGCTATTTGGGCTGTTTTTCTTTTATAACGCGGGTATATTATTTGTAGCATTTATAAAACATTACAAGCGTACTGCATTATTATCATTAATATTAACGGTTTTATCTATGGCATTATTCGCTGCATCACTTTATTTATATGCAGCGGCAAATAATTTATTTTAATTTATGAACGTCCAAAGTAATAAATATCATGTATTATCGAACAAAATAGGAGGAAGTAAATGGAACAGTGGATTACACAATTTATGGAGCAATATGGATATTGGGGCATAGGCCTACTTATCTTTTTAGAAAATATATTTCCACCAATTCCATCTGAAATCATTTTAACATTCGGTGGTTTTATGACTACCCAATCTGGCTTAGGCTATACTGGCGTTTTAATTACCTCGACAATTGGTTCTGTAGTCGGAGCAATTGTGTTATATGGTATAGGCGCTTGGATTGGTGAACGTAATTTGTACCGTATTGTAGATAAATATGGAAAGATTTTGCGTTTAAAGACGAAAGATTTAGATAAGACAATTCAATGGTTTGAAAAATATGGTTATTGGACAGTCTTTTTCTGTCGCTTTATTCCTTTATTGAGAAGTTTAATTTCAATACCTGCTGGTTTAACGCGTATGAATATCCCCTTATTCATACTATTTACTACGGTAGGTACTATTATTTGGAACGCAGTATTAATTTATTTAGGCCAAGCTGTAGGTGGTAATTGGCACACAATTGTTTATTATATGGATATATATTCTCGTATTATTTATATTATTTTAGCTATTTTAATTATTTTTGTTATTTGGAAATGGTTCAAACGACAAAGAAAGCAAAAATAAGATTGATATTACCCCTAAATTAAATTTAAGGTTCTTATGATTTAAATAGCGCGATACATAATTTGGATGTTATAATAAACATACAATATGTATTGACGATATAGGGGGATTGCATTATGACAAAGCAAAAAGTTTCGATTATAGGTGCTGGAAATACTGGCGCAACATTAGCTTTTATTGTGGCCCAACAAGAACTCGCAGATGTCGTACTCATAGACCGTCCGGAGAGTGAAGGCCTTGTGAAAGGAAAAGCACTAGATATATTGGAAAGTAGTCCGATATACGGTTTCGACGTTAGTGTAACAGGATCTATTGATTATGCTGATTCAGCCAACTCTGATGTAGTTGTCATCACTGCCGGTGTGGCACGCAAACCTGGTATGAGTCGTGATGACTTAGTTCAAATCAACGAAGCTGTGATGCATGATGTAACAAAAGAAATTGTAAAACATTCACCTGGATGTAAAATAATCGTGCTTACAAATCCTGTAGATGCCATGACTTATTCTGTATTACAAGCCTCTGGATTTCCAAAGGAACGTGTAATCGGACAGTCGGGGGTCTTAGATACAGCTAGATACCAAACATTTATTGCAGAAGCACTCAATGTATCGGTTAAAGATATCAGAGGATTGGTATTGGGTGGCCATGGAGATACGATGTTACCTTTAATAGCATCAACAAATGTAAACGGCGTGCCTCTGAAGAAACTTTTGAACGATTCGCAAATTACACAAATTGTAGAACGTACGCGAAAAGGTGGCGCAGAAATCGTAGAATTACTTGGAAATGGTTCAGCGTATTATGCACCTGCATCCGCAGTCTATAGTATGGTTGAAGCAATTTTAAAAGATCAGAAACGTTTATTACCAAGTATTGCACTATTAGAGGGAGAATACAGTTTCTCTGATATATGTTTAGGTGTACCAACGATTTTAGGATCTAAAGGTATAGAGCGTATCGTAGAATTACAATTATCTGAAGATGAACAAGCACAATTACAAGTTTCTGCAAACGCAGTTACAGAAGTAAAACAATCACTCAAACAATAAACAATATTGGAATAAACTAGGAAAGATGATTAGAATTATGAGGCTGAGACAAAATACATGTTTCAGTCTCAATTATTAAATTGGCAGTGGCTGACTCAATTGAAAATACGTTTATGCAAGAGCTTCAGCGATTTCGCTCTTGTATTCTTTTTCTAGGCAGACTTGTGGTCGAGTAGTTAAGGTCAAATTACAACTTTTGATTTATGTATTAATGTTCCATTTTATTTCAATACAAAAAGAGGGCTGTTAAGTTTCCGTTATGGAAACTTAACAGCCCTTTATTCAACTTAAAGTTATATTCTAGATTTACTTATATTTATAATCAAAATTCAAATTAATTACAATCTAAAAATACAGATGTATAAAGCAACATATTCAAAGAACGTTAGTATATACATGTATTTTAGCCTTAATCTTATTTTTTTAGGTACGTTCCAATTAGGAAAGTGGCGTTCATAATAAAATAATTGTAGATAAAATAATCCAATACCTAAAGGCAGACACATGAGTATGATACTGCGTGTATATGAAAATCCTATATCATGCAATAGATGCCCAATAATTAATTGGAATACGATAAGCACAATAAGCAAAATTATAATGTTAAATGTCATCTTGCACTTCGTACTCCTTTCGCAAATAAAATTAGTAAGCCTTGTAATACTACAAGCAACAGCACAAAGCCTATTACTTCAAGATTTAAATTTGACCATACTTCATTGATAATGCGAAGCGGTTCATTAATAAGATAGACTGAATGTAAACGCAAGAAACGTCCAATATAAATGCCTAAACCGTTTAAAAACATCATTGCAATGATTATTGTTCTATTTAACCAGAGGTGAGGCGTGAATTTTTCCATTTCTAAAAACATTAAAATTAATAGATACAGTGCAAGTAACACTGCTGATACTAGAAAAGTGAAATATGCCCATTCTACTAATATTAAACCTTGATAGAAATTGAATGTAAATTGATTTAAGTGAATTAAATCTGTAACCATATAAAGTGTGTTAGGTACCATAAATAAGAAAATAAGGGCAAAAATAATAAATAGTGGCCATTCGTATTTATGTACAGGTTTAAATAGATTTAAGAGTAAGCATAGTTCAAATGGCACATATGCTAGAAATAAATTTAAAGTCATAAATTGATAATACTCATTAAAGAAAATAGAAATGATCATTAATATTAGAAATACCGTTCTAGCGATATAACGAGCCTTCATAAATACACCTACTTTCTTTCTGAATAAAGCATTTAAATATATTGTGAAAATTACTAAGGATAGTAATTTTATTGAAAAATAAAAAATGCCGATAAAAATCCCAACTTTTAATATTAAAAAGCTAAGGGGAAAATTAACTCGTATTTTTGAATATGAGATTATATAATACATTTTTTAAATGTAAATATCAATGATAATGATGAATTGTTAATAACTAAATGATTTACAGTTGAATAAAATAGAGAATGATTGTAGCTGTTACATATTTTAAAAGAATGATTAAATGAAAGGTTAAATAATTTAAGCTAGGAAAGAAGTAAAGACTGGTGAATCACGTATATGTGGAAACTTTTCATCAGTCTTTAATGAGTGGATAGTGCAACGGGTCTGCGTGCTATCCACTGGTCAGTATACAGTTATAAGTTTAATAAATTAAGGCCAATTGCTTCATCATGTTTACGGTTAATATCTAAGTCGGTCATAGTGATTACAATTTCGGCTGTAGCTGAAACGACCGCTTTCGTTAAATGGCCGCTAAGTGTTGCATAAGTATTAGTCCCAAAGGTTGCATGTAAATGCGCAAATGGTTTGTCATCGATGTGAGAAATATTACCTAAAAGACTAATTAATTCTAATGGTTCTTTAAAGGATTTTTTCTCATAAGTTTTCGTGTCTATGTTATAAAAATTAAGTTCTACATCGTCACAAGCACCGATGCCACTTACTGTACCGAATTTACCGCCTTGCTCTTTAGCTATATCTGTCACTGATTCTACAATGTCTTCGCCTCGCTCTAAAACAAGCACAATTGTCTTTCCGTCAACTTGATATACCATGTGAAACCTCCATTCTTAAAATTGATTACAACTATAGTATACAAGTTCTTTTTTATAGTTTATATAAAAGTGTTTAGATGAACAAAATTTTCTATTGTCTTTTGATGTATTAATGTTATAAAATACTCTAATATTATATATATATATTAAAAGAACATATCATGATATGAATGGTATAAACGAATGGAGTGAGAAACGTGAATAAGCAATTTGTAATTTTATATTTTAATATTTTCTTGGTCTTTTTAGGTATTGGTTTAGTTGTTCCAGTTCTTCCTGTCTATTTGAAAGATTTAGGATTAAAAGGTAGCGATTTAGGGGTTCTTGTTGCCGTCTTTGCATTGGCCCAAATGGTTATCTCGCCATTTGGTGGGACGTTAGCAGATAAATTAGGTAAAAAATTAATTATTTGTATTGGGTTAGGGCTCTTTGCTATATCAGAATTCTTGTTTGCCGCTAGTCATACTTTCTCACTCTTAATTGTGTCCAGAATTCTTGGTGGATTCAGTGCTGGTATGGTTATGCCTGGTGTTACTGGGATGATTGCAGATATTTCAATAGGTAAAGATAAAGCTAAGAATTTTGGTTATATGTCAGCAATTATTAATTCAGGCTTTATTTTAGGACCGGGTCTAGGAGGATTTCTTGCTGAATTTTCTCATAGGCTACCATTTTATGTAGCAGGCTTCAGTGGCTGTTTAGCATTAGTACTTTCTATTATCTTGCTTAAAAATCCTAAAAACGAAACACAAGATGGTTTTACAGTGTATCAACCTGAATTACTTACTAAAATTGATTGGAAAGTCTTTCTTACACCAATTACCTTAACCCTTGTGCTTGCTTTTGGCTTATCAGCATTTGAAACATTGTTCCCGCTATATACAGCAGATAAAGCACATTATTCACCTTTAGATATTTCATTTGCAATTACTGGTGGAGGTATACTAGGTGCTGTATTCCAAGTCTTCTTCTTTGATAAATTTATGAAACATTTTAAAGAACTCACATTTATCAATTATTCGTTGATATATTCAGCAATTGTATTACTCGCTTTGACATTTGTGGATAGTTATTGGTCTATCATGTTAATCAGCTTCATTGTGTTTATTGGTTTTGATATGATTAGACCTGCAATCACGAATTATTTTTCTAACATTGCAGGAGATCGACAAGGTTTTGCAGGCGGTTTAAATTCCACCTTTACGAGTATGGGGAATTTTATAGGACCATTAGTGGCCGGGACGTTATATGATGTTAACTTTGAATATCCTTTATATATGGCAGTTGTAGTAATGATACTTGGTATGTTTGTTATTCTAGTTGAAAAAATGATAAGAACGAGCCTTAGAAGATCATAACTTAAAAAATGATAAATAAAGTAGAACGTACGTAGGCTTATACACGTACGTTCTTTTTAATATATATAATTTGTGCGATATAACACTCGTAATATGACATTAAGATTAAATAAAGTCATATTGCGTAATATTAATGTTACAGAGATTACGATTGGTTTAAATTGTGGTCTATATAAGTTTTGAGTTAATAAAATATGCTAATATGTAGGAAATATTAAAAAGTAATGTAAGTAAGGGGATGAACTTGAAAAATTTAATTTTATCAATCATGGCATTCCTTCTTGCTTGTTGTTTATGTTTTCTTTTATTCATAGCTACAAATCAGCAAGCACTAGCAAAAGTTCATGAAACAATTTCTAGTTGTTCAGACAATGATAAACGAACTGAAACTAAAAGTAACGACCATCACAACAGTGATAATACTATTAGTACAGCAGTGAGAGATGTTGAACAAGAAGAACCTTATAATGCCGAAGCATATGTACCAATAGCTGAAAAAACGACACACAATCTAAAAAACAAGGAAATTGGAAATGATAATTTACCAAAGTTTTCCGATGCACAAAAAGAAGCACAAACACTTGTGAATAAAGATAATAATGCTGCTAATGCATATAATGATTATGGTATTGATCGTACATGCCAAGGGGCTTATTATTATATTTTTACTTTTGAAAATAAAGAACAACCCAATACTTTTTATAGGGTTACAGTAGATAAAAATAATAAAGCGCACATTTTTGATAAGTCATATCGTGTGAAAGACCAACAAACTTCTAATGCACCTAGTATTTCACCTCAAGAATCCAAAGTAATTGCTGAAAAGTATGCTAAAGATGAGCTCGGTGAGAATGCAGTGCTCAAAAAAGTTAAAACGTCTAAAGAAGGTATGTTTTATACTTTTTATGAGTCTAAGTTAGGAAAAGAGTATAAGGTTGTAGTAAACAAAGCGGGCGACGTAATCCGTCAACCATCGTTAAATTAAAAGTAGAATAAAAGTCGCGTAAACTGATGTTAAATTGAAGTTGCGCGGCTTTTTTATATTATGAAATCAGTATAAAGCAATAAGTATCAATGTTATGATAATATTATCAATTGAAATGAGTGAGTTCTATATAAACCAGAGTTAAAATATTTTAATGAAAAGGATGAGCATTTTTGAAAAAGATAAAAAAAGCAATCATACCTGCAGCTGGCTTAGGAACAAGGTTTTTACCAGCTACGAAGGCTATGCCAAAAGAAATGTTGCCTATATTAGACAAACCTACAATCCAATACATAGTCGAAGAAGCAGCACGTGCAGGCATCGAAGATATCATTATAGTTACTGGTAAACATAAACGTGCAATTGAAGACCATTTTGATAATCAAAAAGAATTAGAAATGATCTTACAAGACAAAGGAAAAACGGACTTACTAGAAAAAGTTAAATATTCTACAGAACTTGCCAATATATTTTATGTAAGACAAAAAGAGCAAAAAGGCTTAGGTCATGCTATTTATTCCGCACGTCAATTTATAGGTGATGAGCCATTTGCTGTGCTTTTAGGTGATGATATTGTTGAATCTGATAATCCAGCGATTAAACAATTGATAGAAGCTTATGAAGAAACTGGAAAGTCTGTCATCGGAGTACAAGAAGTAGAAAAAAACCAAACGCATCGCTATGGTATCATCGATCCATTAGAAAAATTAGGTAGAAAATATGAAGTGAATCAATTCGTTGAAAAACCAAAACAAGGCACTGCACCGTCTAATTTGGCAATTATGGGTCGCTATGTGCTTACAGCTGATATTTTCGATTATTTAAAAACTCAAAGCAAAGGTGCAGGTGGAGAAATTCAACTTACGGATGCAATTGAAAGATTAAATAAACACGATCAAGTTTATGCTTACGACTTTGAAGGCGATCGATTTGATGTAGGTGAAAAATTAGGTTTTGTGAAAACTACGATTGAATTTGCTTTGAAAGATGAATCTATGCATGAAGAATTAACTCGTTTTATAAAAAACTTAGACTTAGATAAATAAATATTAGATTTTAGATAAAAGTATGATTGATATCAGTTATAACTTAGTGAACTATTACCAACATATGATATGAGGTGTTGTAATGAAGGAAGTTAAAACAAATGCAATGCGTATGCTCGATCGATTGAAAATTGAGTATTGCGTCAATACTTACGAGGTATCAGAAAGTCATATGGATGGAAAGACTGTAGCTGAAAAAGTCGGTGTAGATGTAGCACAAGTGTATAAAACACTCGTGTTAGAAAATGCTAAGCATGCGCACTTTGTATTTATTATTCCTGTAAATGCCTCTCTTGATATGAAGTTAGCAGCGCAAGCAGTTAATGAAAAGAAATTACATTTAATGCCACTTGATGATTTAAAAAAAGTGACTGGCTACGTCCGTGGCGGCTGTTCTCCGATTGGTATGAAACGGCAATTCCTAACAATTATTGATACACAAGTTGAAGAGTTGGAGGCTATCTATGTCAGTGGTGGAGCACGTGGTACACAAATTAAAATAAATGTAGCGCATTTAATTAAAACAACACGAGCAAAAGTTAAAAAAGTGACGCATGATGAACATAATTAAATATCATTAAGCTAATGACCATAAAGTAACGGATTATTTCCTGCTTTATGGTTTTTTTGTTTTATGAAATAAATGAAAACTGATTTTATTTTTAAAGCAGATAGCTAAATGAAGAGATTTTGAAAAGAATGTGTCATATTTTTGATTGTTTTTGGTTGTTTTTGGTAAATAATGATTGAAAAATGAAAACGGAAACATTATAATAGTGTTGAGATGAGGTGAAGCGATGATCACGGAAAAACGCCACGAGTTAATATTGGCTGAATTGTCACAAAAAGACTTTTTAACACTACAAGAACTGATTGATCGAACAGGTAGTAGTGCCTCAACAGTTCGTCGCGATTTATCAAAATTGCAACAAATGGGAAAGTTAAAAAGAATACATGGCGGCGCAAAGCTAAATCAATCATCTTTATTAGAACCTAATTTGGCTGATAAAAGAAGTACCAATCTAAGAGAAAAACAAGAAATTGGGAGATTAGCAGCGAGCCAAATAGATGATGACGATTGTGTGTTTTTAGATGCGGGTTCAACAACTTTAGAAATGATCCCATATATTAATGCAAATGACATTATTGTAGTAACAAATGGTTTAACGCACGTAGAAGAATTACTAAAACGAGGTATTAGAACACTCATTCTTGGTGGAGAAGTTAAAGCAACAACATTTGCGACAGTAGGTGCGAGTGCATTGAAGACGCTGAATCGTTATCGTTTTGATAAAGTGTTTCTCGGTATGAACGGCATTGACATGAAATATGGACTGACTACACCAGATGAACAAGAAGCAATCATAAAGCATCATGCTATGGAATTAGGAACGCAAGTTTATGTATTAGTAGACCATGCTAAATATGAAAAAGTATACTTCGCACATGTGCCTTTACTAGAGAATGTGGCCTTAGTCACTTCTGCAAAAGCGATGCAAGGCGTGACTTTTCAATATTATGCTGAAAAATATAATTTTATTGGAGGAACATTATGATTTATACAGTAACTTTTAACCCTTCTATTGATTACATTATGTTTTCAAATGAATTTGAGATTAATGGGTTAAACAGAGCAACTGAAACAAATAAATTTGCAGGTGGTAAGGGCATAAACGTTTCAAGGGTCTTGAAAACATTAGGTGTCCAATCTACAGCGTTAGGTTTTACAGGTGGATTTCCAGGTAGATTTATTGAAGAAACATTAAAACAAGCAGAAATTGATACAGATTTTGTACATGTCGATGAAGATACACGTATTAATGTCAAATTGAAAACAGGTAATGAAACCGAAATTAATGCACCAGGACCTAATATCACTAAGGTGCAATTTGAATCCTTATTAACACAAATCAGAGATACTTCAGAACACGACACAGTTATTGTTGCGGGTAGTATTCCTAAAAGTGTACCTGCTAACGCATACGAACAAATTGCGGAAATTACGCAAGATACAGGCGCGAAACTAGTCGTTGATGCTGAAAAAGAACTCGTTGAATCCGTTTTAAAATATCACCCATTATTTATCAAACCAAATAAAGATGAATTAGAAGTGATGTTCGATACGACCATCACTTCAGATAAAGAGGTAATGAGCTATGGGCGTGAAATTTTGAAAATGGGTGCCACTTCAGTCATTATCTCTCTTGGTGGAGATGGAGCTGTATATGTAGATGAGCAACGAAGTTATAAAGCACTTGTACCAAATGGACAAGTAGTAAATACAGTGGGATCAGGTGATAGTACTGTAGCGGGGATGGTTGCAGGGCTGAATTCTGGTTTATCTATTAAAGAAGCATTTAAACAAGCTGTATCGGCTGGGACGGCAACAGCATTTAACGATGACTTAGCAACGAGAGCGTCTATTGAAAATATTAAGTCACAAGTGATGATTACAACATTAGGTGGGAGTGAATTAGATGAGAATAACTGAGTTATTAACAAAAGATACAATTGCAATGGACCTTTCTTCAACAGAGAAAAACGGTGTTATTGATGAGTTAGTGAAGCAGCTTGATAAAGCTGGCAAACTCAATGATGTAACAACTTTTAAAGAAGCGATTCATAACCGTGAATCTCAAAGTACTACAGGTATTGGTGAAGGCATCGCGATACCTCATGCAAAAGTAGCGGCAGTAGACACACCGGCGATTGCGTTTGGTAAATCCAAAACAGGTGTTGATTATCAAAGTTTGGATATGCAACCTGCACATTTATTCTTTATGATTGCAGCGCCAGAAGGTGGAGCACAAACACATTTAGATGCATTAGCTAAGCTATCAGGTATTTTAATGGATGAAAAAGTGCGTGAAGATTTACTTCATGCAAATTCTCCACAAGAAGTGCTTCAAATTATAGATAAAGCAGATGATGAAGCAACTGAAGAAGAGGAAGCAGAAGTAGCTGCGACAACGACAGCAACAGATTCAGATGACCCCTATATCTTAGCTGTTACAGCATGTCCGACAGGCATCGCACATACTTACATGGCTCGTGATGCTTTGAAAAAGCAAGCTGAAAAAATGAACGTAAAAATAAAAGTTGAAACGAATGGTTCAGGCGGCATTAAAAATCACATTACTGATGAAGATATTCGTCGCGCAACTGGTGTTATTGTTGCAGCAGATGTAAATGTGGAAACAGACCGTTTTGATGGTAAAAATGTTGTGGAAGTACCAGTTGCAGATGGTATTAAACGCCCTGAAGAACTGATCAATATAGCACAAGACACTTCTCGTAAACCATTTGTAGCCAAAGGCAATCATAAAGCGTCAAATCAGTCTGGAAGTAATGAAAAACAAGGCTTTGGTAAAACAATTTATAAACACTTAATGAATGGTGTTTCCAATATGTTACCGCTTGTTATTGCCGGTGGTATTTTAATGGCAATCGCCTACTTATTTGGACCAAACTCGTATGATCCAAATAGTTCTGAGCATAATGCATTTGCTGAACAATTATGGAATATTGGTAATCAGAGTGCCTTTGCGTTAATTATCCCAATTCTCGCAGGTTATATCGCGCGTAGTATTGCAGATAAACCAGGTTTTGCAGCTGGTTTAGTTGGTGGTATGTTAGCCATTTCAGGTGATGCAGGGTTTATCGGAGGTATTCTTGCAGGTTTCTTAGCAGGTTATTTAACACAAGGTATTAAGAAACTTTCAAGCGGTTTACCTCAATCATTAGAAGGTTTGAAACCTACATTAATTTTCCCAGTATTATCAGTAACAATCACAGGTTTAGTAATGGTTTATGTATTAAACCCTCCAGCGTCGTGGTTGAATAATTTACTACTTAATGGTTTAGAAGGTTTATCAGGAACGAATATTATGCTCTTAGGATTAGTCATTGGTGCAATGATGGCTATCGATATGGGTGGACCATTTAATAAAGCGGCATACGTATTTGCGACTGCAGCGTTAACAGAAGGCAATGCTGCACCAATTACAGCAGCGATGATTGGTGGTATGGTACCTCCAATCGCAATTGCAACAGCGATGTTAATTTTCCGCAAGAAATTCACTAAAGAACAAAAAGGCTCTATCGCACCAAACTATGTAATGGGGTTATCTTTCATTACAGAAGGTGCAATTCCATTTGCGGCAGCTGATCCACTAAGAGTCATTCCATCAATGATGGTAGGTTCAGGGGTTGCAGGTGCAATCGCGTTAGGACTAGGTTCTTCAATTCAAGCACCACATGGCGGCATCTTTGTTATAGTAGGTACTGATTTCAGCCACGTGATACAATCACTCATTGCGATTATTATAGGATCTATCGTAGGAGCAATCATTTATGGTTTGTTAAAACCAAAAGTGACAGAAGAAGAAATACAAAGTTCTTAAGTTATAGCTAACTAAAGCATCAAGCTTTATAAATTGAATAAATATAGAAAAACCAGTAGAAGCTCACAAGTTAATGAGTATTTCTGCTGGTTTTTATTTATATGTGATATTGAAATTCAAAAACTT
This sequence comes from Staphylococcus caseorum, assembly GCF_049943195.1. Classification (NCBI taxonomy): domain Bacteria; kingdom Bacillati; phylum Bacillota; class Bacilli; order Caryophanales; family Staphylococcaceae; genus Staphylococcus; species Staphylococcus caseorum. Next base: position 1,715,337 of record NZ_JBNFUA010000001.1, on the reverse strand, counting down.
TTGAATATAATAAAGGACTTAAGTTTGGTAAAATGGAAACGAAATGCTGAAATAGACACATAGCGTAAAACAAAGAAAAGAAGGTAGAGAAAATGGCTGAATATGTGATTGAAAATGGGAGAATTTATACTGAAGCAGAACTAATAGAGCAAGGATATATTATTGTTAAGGACGATAAAATTACTGATATAGGCAAGGGGGATTATGAAGGTGCGTTAACAACTTATGATGCTCAAGGTCAGCATGTTTTACCAGGTTTTATAGATGTCCATATGCATGGTGGTTATGGAGAAGACGCAATGGATGCATCATATGAAGGGTTGAAACATTTAGCAGAATCACTATTATCTGAAGGAACGACAAGTTACTTAGCAACAACAATGACACAGTCGGATGATAATATTACAAAAGCATTAGAAAACATCATTGAATATCAGAAACAACAAGACGTTCTAAAAGCAGCTGACATCGTAGGTATACATTTGGAAGGACCATTTATTTCTGAACATAAAGTAGGAGCGCAAAATCCAGCCTATGTACAAAGACCGTCTATAGAGAAAGTACAACAATTTCAAAAAACAGCGAACAACCAAATTAAAGTGATTACATTTGCACCTGAGGTTGAAGGTGCTCATGAAACATTAGAAGCGTTACATAATCAAATACGTTTCTCTATTGGGCATACGGTTGCAACTTTTGATGAGACAAATGAAGCGGTAGCACGTGGGGCTAAACATGTGACACATTTATATAATGCTGGAACACCATTCGAGCATAGAGAACCAGGCGTTTTTGGTGCGGCGTGGACAAATGATAGCTTAAGTACTGAACTTATCGTGGACGGTATTCATTCACACCCTACAGCGATACAAATTGCTTATAAACAAAAGGGAAACACACGCTTTTTCTTAATTACTGATGCAATGAGAGCGAAAGGTATGCCAGATGGTGAATATGATTTAGGTGGCCAAAATGTTATTGTAAAAGGTTCTGAAGCTCGGTTAGCATCTGGCGCACTTGCGGGTAGCATACTGAAAATGAATGAAGGGCTGAAAAATCTAATACAATACACAGGTGATACACTAAATAATTTATGGCGTGTAACAAGTTTAAATCAAGCAATTGCATTAAATATCGAATCGCAAAAAGGAAGTTTGAAGGTTGGGAAAGACGCAGACATCGTTATTGTAGATGATGAAATTACAGTTCAAACTACTATAAAAGCAGGCGCAATACACAAATTTTCTTAATAACAAACTGGAATTCAACTCATTTTAAAACGTGTTATGTAAAGTGTAAATTGAATCAAAAAGTTGACGCGACTTAAAATTTGCGTTTAAATGTTAAGTTAGAGAAATAAAATTTCATACGTACAAATTACATGATGACTTAACATTATGATAAAATAGAAGAAATGCGTATTTTTCGGGAGGTGTCACCAATGGGAAGGATTTAGTATATAACATGAAAATGCAACATAGCAATAAATCTTATGTACGGTCATCTATTGTGACACGATATTTGGAGGTGAATCCCTAGAAATAGGGAACTAATTGGAAACTGTGACCATAATAAATTTAGTAATATTTGCTTTTTTAATAGCATTAACAACGGTATTCGTAGGATCGGAATTTGCATTAGTGAAGGTCCGAGCGACAAGAATTGAACAACTTGTTGCAGAAGGTAATAGTAGTGCACGTATAGTAAAAAAAATGATTAAAAACTTGGACTACTATTTATCAGCATGTCAACTAGGTATTACGGTGACATCTTTAGGATTAGGTTGGTTAGGTGAACCGACATTTAGTAAATTACTGCATCCACTATTTGAAGCAATTAATTTACCTGAAGCGTTAACGACGACAGTTTCATTTATTGTCGCATTTATCATTGTGACATATTTACATGTAGTACTCGGCGAATTGGCTCCAAAAACTTTGGCCATTCAACATACAGAGAAAATGGCATTAATATACGCTAGACCATTGTATTATTTTGGGGCTATTATGAAACTGTTGATATGGTTGATGAATGGTTCTGCAAGAATGATTATACGTATGTTCGGTGTAGATCCTGATGCAAATAACGATGCAATGTCAGAAGAAGAAATAAAAATTATAATAAACAATAGTTATAACGGTGGAGAAATAAACCAAACAGAATTGGCTTATATGCAAAATATCTTCTCATTTGATGAGAGACAAGCCAAAGATATCATGGTGCCACGTACACAAATGGCTACATTGAATGAACCGTTTAATGTAAATGAACTGTTAGACACGATTAAAGAACATCAATTCACACGTTACCCGATTACAGAAGATGGGGACAAAGATCATGTGAAAGGTTTTCTTAATGTAAAAGAGTTTTTAACAGAATACGCTTCAGGTAAACCTATTAAAGTAGGTAATTACGTTCATGATTTACCAATGATTTCTGAAACGACACGTATAAGTGATGCGTTAGTACGTATGCAACGTGAACATGTTCATATCAGTTTGATTATTGATGAATATGGTGGTACGGCAGGTATCTTAACGATGGAAGACATCTTAGAAGAAATCGTTGGTGAAATTCGTGATGAATTTGATGACGATGAAGTAAACGATGTTGTAAAAGTAACGGACAGCAGATATCAAATTAGTGGTCGTGTATTATTAGACGATTTAAATGATGAGCTCGGCATTGAATTTGCTGATTCTGAAGACATTGATACAATCGGTGGTTGGTTGCAAGCACATAATACAAACTTACAACAAAACGATTATGTCGATACGGAATATGATCGTTGGATCATGTCTGAAGTCGATAACCATCAAATCATTACTGTTTTATTAGAAGTTGAATACAATGCAACACGTCCAACGCCTGAAAATAAGGAAGACGATGAAGATAACGATTAATCATTGTCATATATATTTAAAGCTATCGATAAAGTCTCTGAATTTGTCGATAGCTTTTTTGTATCTTTTTTCACATAAATCGGCTCAAATCACTGTCATTATATGAACATAATAGTGATGTGTTGATATTGAAATAAATATGCGTGATTCATGTATTACGTATTGCTATAATGAGCAGAGTATAACGATATATCTTTAAAATAATTTCAACTTAGTTGAAGGGGGATTAAATCATGTTAGAAGACGTGTATTATTTAAATAATGGTTATCCAATGCCGAGAGTGGGTCTTGGAGTATATAAAATTACAGATGAAGAAATGGAACCTGCAGTAACAGCTGCCATAGAAGCGGGCTATCGTGCATTTGATACCGCTTATTTTTATAAAAATGAAATAGCATTAGGTAATGCATTAAAACAATCTGAGATACCGCGTGAAGATTTATTTCTTACATCAAAAATTTGGAATGATTATCAAGGTTATGACAATACAATCAATTTTTTCACAAAATCAATAGAAAACTTAGGTACTGATTATTTAGATTTATTTTTAATACACTGGCCATGTGAAGCGGATGGTTTATTTGTTGAAACTTATAAAGCCATGGAAAAACTATATGAAGAGGGCAAAGTTCGTGCAATAGGTGTTTGTAACTTTAATGCGCACCATTTAGAAAAATTAATGTCGCAAACTGACATTGTACCTGCTGTGAATCAAATAGAGGTGCATCCATATTTCAATCAACATGAACTACAAACTTTTTGTGATAAGCATGATATCGCTGTGACAGCATGGATGCCACTGATGAGAAATAGAGGTTTATTAGAACATGAATTGATCACAGAGATGGCAAGCCGTTATGGTAAAACGCCAGCCCAAATTGTATTACGTTGGCATTTGTCACATGATCGCTTAATTATTCCAAAATCAAAAACACCAGCACGCATTAAAGAAAACTATGATATTTTCGACTTTAATTTGGAATTGACAGACATCGCTGAGATAGATCGTTTGAATTGTGATGACCGTCAAGGAAATGATCCAGATAAAGTACGTATAGGTAGTTTAAAATAAGAATTGATAACACAACCTAGGACGTAAATCTTACAAGCTTAAATAGAAAGCATCAATCTATTAGTTTTGAACTGCACCCAGTCAAGTAGACAAGTAAATAATTAAATTTTAGGTTGATCTCGTATTAAGCGAGATCAGCCATTTTTAATGTGATGCGCTCATTATTAAAAAAATGAATATAATCATCTATAATAATTTTAGCTCTTTCTATATTCTCAAATAAATAATGTTTATTTCCTCTATAAATCTCACTTTTAATAATCCCCCAAACACTTTCCATTGGTCCATTATCTATACATCTACTAACACGCGACATACTTTGAATTACGCCAAAGCGATTTAATTTATCTCTAAATCGCCTAGATGTGTATTGGTACCCTCGGTCACTATGCAAAAGAATACCTTCGGTAGAGTCCATATTACATACTGCTTTATCAAAAGTGTTAAATACGAGTTGATTATTATTTGAAGCACTTGTTTCATAACTAACTATTTTATTTGTACCTAAATCATAAATAGCACTTAAATATACTTTGTTTCCAGCTTTAAGTCGAAACTCAGTTACATCAGTTAACCATTTAACGTTAGGTTTATCTTCTTGAAATTCACGATTCAATATATTTTCAGCTGTGATTTGAGGCGTTGAACGTTTATATGGTGCTCTCTTACGACGTATGACAGCAGTTAGTCTCAGTTTTTTCATTAATCGATAAATACGCTTCTGATTCACTTTTTTACCTAATTTAATGCGAATATAAATGTAAATACGTCTGTAACCATAAATGCCTTTATATTTATCATATATTTCTTGTATGTCTTCCATTAAAGATTCGTTTTCTACATCTCTTTGTGTAGGTACGCGATGAATCCATTTATAATAACTGGATCTTGAAATTCCAAGCGTTTGGCATAGTTGTTGAACAGGATATTCTTCTTTTAGCGTTTGGATCGTTTCGTATGCCGTGATTTGTTTGATTTTTGATTCATCATCTCTCTTTCTATTTCTTGATATTTTTTTAAAACTTTATTTTCCATTTCTAAAATTTTATTACGTTCTTTTAATGCTTTAATTTCAGCTTCATTAACTTCTTCAGAAGTTAATATTGATTGAGGTTTACCTTTACCTCGACCATCGATTAGACCGTCGCTGCCATGCTCTTTATATTTTTGTATCCATTGGTACACTTGACCGTAAGTAACATTAAATCTTTGAGCTATTTCTTTGTAACTTAATTCATTATCCAGATAAAATTTAACGATGTTTAATTTTTCTTCATAAGTCGTTTTTTTCGCTTTCATTGTATACACCTCAGATATTGAAGAATAATTTTGATTCTCTTTATCCTCAGTATAACGTTTTGTCCAATTAATTATAGTCTTATGTGATGGCACGTTGTATTTAATCGCTAAATCTCGATAAGATAACTCACTATGAAAATATTCATCAACAACGTTCATTTTAAATTCTTTTGAATAACTATTGTTATTTGATTTTGGAATCAACGATTCCATACCTTTATCTAAATATTGATAGTATTTATCTCTTAATATACCTGTATGAATATCTAGGTTTAATTCATCTACAATATTCGCAAAACTCATGCCTTCTTCATATTTGTCAAAGGCAATAAGAAGTGAATTTAAATCTACTTTAAGTTTTTGAGACACAAAAAAACTCCCTTCAAAGTTTTTACTTTTTAAGTGTCTACTTTGAAGGGAGCATATTAGTTTTTTTAATAGATTGGTGCTTTTAATTTAAGCTTTTTAAATTTTTTTAAGTGCATGTTTGTCTAATTTTTTATAATAAGGCTCGAACTTGTAGTCTCTGGCCCTTACTATGCATTAGTTATCAGCACTTAAAACAAACGATATGTTTATAAATGTATAAAAACAAGAGGGTTTCAAATAGTTCTAGTAGCGATAATAAAGGGTTTTGTTTCCAAATTCATCAAATAGTTGATAGACTAAAGTTACAAATTATAACTTTTAATAATTTTAATACCGAACAATATTAGTAACCACATTTAAATTTCAAGGTTTTATCTTATTTTGTAACGCTTAAATCATTTTGCTCTGTTTTTTTAAGATGTATTTAACCTAAATAACTAGATATTTTTAAAAAACAAGTTGACTAAGTTAAGTTTGAGCAATGAATATTAAGGCTATATAAAGATTGTGTAAATCTAATTGGTTAGTATAGCAATATAGTGATAAAAATTGATAAAGTGAAATTGAAGTAATTGAAATGAAGGTGTTTAATATGCAAATAAGAGTTATAGTACCCTGTTATAATGAAGGTGAAGTAGTATTAAAGACTTATCAACGTTTGACTGAAATATTATCAAAAGATAGTCAATATCATCAATATGACTACGATTTACTATTTGTAGATGATGGTAGTAAAGATCAAACAATAAAATTTATTCAAGATGTAGCGACTAAAGATGACCATGTGAAATTTATTTCGTTTAGTCGTAATTTTGGAAAAGAATCTGCAATGATTGCAGGTTTCCAAAATAGTAAAGACTGTGACGCAGCAATTATGATAGACGCTGATTTACAACACCCGCCTGAATTAATACCCCAAATGATTGCTGGCTATATGGACGGTTATGATCAAGTTGTTGCGAAGCGTGACAGAAAGAACGAAAAACCAGCTAGAAAATTTATGACAAAATTGTATTACAAAATGATTAATCATTTTGTAGAGGATATTAAATTGGAAGATGGTGTTGGCGATTTCAGATTACTGAGTCAACGTGCAGTGCATTCATTGACTGAATTAGATGAATACAACCGCTTTTCAAAAGGGCTATATGAATGGATTGGATATAACACCAAAGTGTTTACTTACGAAAACGTAGAAAGAGAAGACGGAGAATCTAAATGGTCATTCGGTAAATTATTAAATTACGGTATAGATGGCTTGATATCCTTTAACAACAAACCCTTACGTGCAATGATTTATCTTGGTTTTATTGTGTTCTTTATCAGTTTGTTGTATATCGGTTATAGTTTTGCAGGCATTGTGTTTAATGGCATTGAAACACCAGGTTATTTCTCCACTATTGCTGCGATATTACTACTAGGTGGTATACAAATGATTTCAATTGGAATCGTTGGAGAATATATTGGACGTATTTATTACGAGGTCAAACAACGCCCGAAATATATTGTACAGGCATCGAACTTAAATTGCTCGAGTCAAAAAGTAGAGCGTAGCTTTGAAGAAGATATGAATGAGCGTTTCAAACAACATAATCAAAATTATGAAAGTAAGGTTAAAGAAGACGAAGAAGAGAAAAAACTTGTTAAAAGCAGATAAAATTTAGGTTGTTATAGAGTGTCAACAAAGTTTCTGACTTTGTTGGCATTTTTTTGTATGCGCTTTTCTGAGAGCACAGCTTTAGCCTTTAGACTTCGGCTAGTACTTTATTAATTCGTCAGGAGTTGATTCAAATCAATGCCATTTTCAATAGGAATTAAATAATAAAATTGAGGAACAAAGATTGACTCAAGGTGTTGCATAACTAAAAAAATAAACCAAATGCTACAAAGGCATTTGGTTTATTTCCTTGATTTAAATTATTAATGTTTTAGATTAGTAATTTTACTTTTTGCTTTTATTTTTTACGTAACTTACCGAAAATAAATGAAACAATTGCTACTAGAATGATTGTCCCGATAAGTGCTGGGAATATCGCGATGCCACCTAAATGCCAACCCCAATCACCAAGTAACCAAGAGCCTAGCGCTGAACCTACAATACCAGCGATAATATTACCTAAAATACCACCTGGTATATCTTTACCTACGATAGCACCAGCTATCCAACCGATTAAACCACCGACTATTAACATAAGTATAAAGCCCATATTGATTTGCCTCCTTTATTATTCGTTCGACTTCTAATCTATACCACAAAATATAAAAGGTTAATCATTTATGTGAAGAAAATATATTCTGCCATAATAAGAATGATATAAACAATAAATGAATAATTACAAAAGCATACCAATAAGGCGTTAATAGCGTCATTACTGACGACGATGCAATAATTAATATTTGACCGATAAAGATAGGGCGTCGAATACGATTCATAAATTTAAGTTGTTCTTTTTCCTTTGGTTGAAATGTGCTATAAAAAAGCATGATAGCGCCTATGATAAAAATGGCTGGGGCTAAATAAGGAATAGACATATAAAATGAATCATGACTTGTACTATAAGTAAGTATTAAGGATGTGCTCATTATAATAGTAAGAACAACCGCAATGAATTTTTGGTCTGTTATAACGTATACAGTTACTTTTCTATTTATATACAATTGTAATATGGTCCAAATGATGAGTTGCGCACTTGTATAAAATGCGATGTAGTCATATTCACCGACGAGAAATAAATTGATGAGACCATTTACAGATAAAGCAATGAGTATAGAGCTAAACTTAAGTTGTTTGAAATTCTGACGATATAAACCAATTCCGAGAATAATTAATACCGCAGCTATATTTATAATTATATTTATTAGCATGTTGCTCTCCTAACCTAGATACTTCACTGCAACATTATACCAATTAATATTACGTTAATCATTTAATAACAATTAATTATTTAAATTTACATAAAAATATTAGGTTAAATAGAAACAAATTTTTTTCCTTTTATATATTAGCAGTGATAGTTATCCTAACGATTTAAAGTCACTAAAAATAGAGACACCGTTATACGGATAAGAAGCATTATACAACGTATCGGACGAAATACTCAATTTAAACACCTTTTTTGTTACTCCATAGTAATGTATGTAGCTGTGGTAAGACATAAACATTATTCATATCACTACTTGTCATGACACGGTCGACGAGTGTTTCATATAATGATAATAACTTTTCGGTATGTGATTCGACGTAATCACCATCTAGGTAGGGATTACCTACTTGTAAATAAAAAGGAATCGTAGGGTATCTATGGTGTATCATTTTAGCAAAATCGTAATCCTGGTCATCAAATACTACAACTTTTAAATTTAAAGAAGCAGGTATACAATTTTTGATAACTTCATCTAATATTGGTAGATTAGGTTTCATTTTTGAACTTGGGGGTTTCGGACTAATAGTTAAGTCATCAATTTGTGTCATCCAAGGTTGGAATTTACTCCCCTGTGTTTCTAATGCGCTATAAATGTTTTTAGTTTCAAAAAGATCGACTAAATCCTGAATGCCTTTAATCAGAGCAGGGTTACCTCCAGAAATTGTGACGTGATTAAATGATTCACCAGCAATTTCATAAAGTGAGTCGTATATTTCTTCAGCGGTCATCATGCGTATATCTTCTTTGGCACTACCATCCCAAGTGAAGCTAGAATCACACCAACTACAACGATAATCGCAACCAGCTGTGCGAACAAACATCGTTTTTCGTCCAATCACACGGCCTTCACCTTGAATTGTTGGACCGAAGATTTCTAAAACAGGAATTTTACTCATATTTGGACTCCTTTGGTCTATAGACAACATAACTCGTAGGTGTTTCTCTAACATAAACTTGTAGACATTTAGGCTGGTTGTCTCGTTCATTTAATGAAGCTTGCACCATTTCATAAACTGTCTGTGCAACGATTTCGGTTGATGGACTTTTACCTTTGAATTGAGGTAAATCATTGAGTAAATGGTGGTCGAATTGGTCATGAACTAATTTTTTTAGGTCACTAAAATTCACTAAAAAACCATTATGATCTAATGTATCGCCACCAATTGTTAAATTTACGAAGTAGGTATGACCATGTGTACGCATACATTTTCCAGCATCTTCACTAGGAATATAATGGGCTGCAGAAAAGTTGAAGTCTTTATTAAGCTCAAAGCTGTAAGGATGTTGAACGCTAGGGTAATTTTGTTGGAACATGTTATTCAGCTCCTTTTTCTTTTAGATAAGCGTCTAAACCTCGTGCTCTTAATTCACAAGCAGGACATTCTCCACAACCTTCACCGACAATGCCATTGTAGCAAGTGAGCGTATTGTATCTAATATAGTCTAGTACGCCAAGTTCATCACTTAGTGCCCAAGTTTCTTTTTTATCTAACCACATTAATGGTGTGTGTATAACGAAATCTTTATCCATAGATAGCGATAAAGTAACATTCATTGATTTAATAAAACTATCTCTACAGTCAGGGTATCCAGAGAAATCAGTTTCACAAACGCCAGTAATAATATGTTTCGCATTTGTTTGATATGCGAGCGCACCTGCAAATGATAAGAATAAAAGATTTCTGGCCGGTACAAACGTATTTGGCACGCCGTCTTCGCCAACTTCAATATCCATATCATGCTGTGTTAATGCGTTTGGTGTAAGTTGAGAAAGTAAAGACATATCTAATATGTGATGTTTTACATTTTGTGCTTCAGCAATTTGCTTAGCTACTTTAATTTCTGTATCGTGTCTTTGACCATATTCAAATGTTACTAATTCGACATCGTCATAATGTTGCTTTGCCCAAAATAGGCAAGTTGTGCTATCTTGTCCTCCACTGAAAACGACGATGGCTTTATTACTGTTTAAAGATTGTTGCGTCATATATCTTGCACTCCTTAATAATGTCATACTAGCTTTTACTCAATTTCGCTATGACACCATAAAAAAACGCCTATCCTTATAAAAAAGATAGACGTTGTTTACGTGTCTAGTTTTTTATAGAGGGTGTCAGCTAGGAACCTCTTTATATTCATTTATACGGTGATAAGAATAATACATTTAAACTGTAAAATCAAGTTGAGATTTGGGATAATGAGTATAATAGATAGTGAAAGATACATAAAGAGGTGATGAAATGATACTAATCATTGATAATAAAGATTCATTTACATACAATATTGTAGACTATATTAAGCAAAGTTTCAGTGGATCAGTTAATGTGGTAGATGTTGAAGAAGTTTCTATGGAGAAGATTACGCAAATTTCTCCTGATGCTATCGTTATTTCTCCAGGACCAGGATCACCTGATGATTATCCTATATTAAATGAGGTTATAAAAGTTTTTTTAGAACAAATTCCAATTCTAGGTGTATGTCTAGGATTTCAACAATTAGTGACTTATTTTGGTGGAGATATTATAAAAGGTTATAAACCGATTCATGGTCACACAACTCAAATTCAACATGATAATAGTGGTATTTTTAAAGGTTTAGCCGATACATTTTATGTTATGCGATATCATTCTTTGATTGCTGATACTGAGACATTTCCAAAAACATTAAAAATCACAGCAACGAATCAAGAAGGTATCATTATGGCATGTGCACACCAAACATTACCTGTTTATGGTGTACAGTACCATCCTGAATCTATCCTGAGTGAATGTGGCATTGAACAAATAAAATTATTTATAGAAATCGTGGAGGGTGCTCATGCAAATACAATTTAATTATCGCTATTTATTAGACGAATCAGAATATGAAACCCACGAATATCAATTTACGCAGTGTAAAGATAAATTAATCGCATATCACTTAGACGAAGTAGGAAGTGTTATACAATTTGCAGAAATGCATCAATGCCAAGGTGGTTATGTAGCATTGTATTTACCCTATGAAGCGGCGCCTTTTTTCAATGAACAGATGGCTACGGTACAAATAAAGGATGAATATGTTTTTGCAGCTGCTTATGTTTTCGACAAAAAGGAAGATATAACATTAACTGACAAAAAAGAACGATACATACCAAAATGTGATTTTAAATTTCAATTAAATAAATCACAATTAATCACCCATATTAAAGCAGTTCAATCTGCAATCATTGAAGGTAATACATATCAAGTGAATTATACGACACGTTTGACTGATGATATACATTATCCGATTGCTACATTATATGAAGTGTTACAGCGTCAAAATCATGGCTTTTATTCTGCTTTAATAGATACAGATGAAGTACAGTTAGCTTCACTTTCACCAGAATTATTTTTCCAACGTGGACCGTTTGAAAATCGGAAAGATGTATTATTAAGTAAACCCATGAAAGGCACTATAGCTAGAGGGCATTCTGAAACGCAAGACCAGCAAAATTTACATACGTTAATGTATTCAGCTAAAGATAAAGCGGAAAATGTCATGATCGTGGACTTGTTACGAAATGATATTAGTCGTATCGCAGAGACAGGAACTGTAAAAGTCTATAAACCATTTCATATAGAACGCTACAGCACTGTATTTCAAATGACGTCGATGGTCACAGGGACTTTACCTCAAGAGACTAAACTCATACACATTTTAAAAGCATTATTTCCGTGCGGTTCTATTACAGGAGCACCAAAAATCAATACCATGAAATATATTAAAAAGTTAGAGCAAACTCCGAGAAATGGTTATTGTGGTACAGTTGCCTTGCTGTTGCCAGACGGAAAGTCTATTTTCAATGTGCCTATTCGAACGATTCAATATATAGATGACCAAGCTATATATGGTGTAGGCGCAGGTATTACCATAGACTCTAATCCTGAAGATGAAGTACAAGAATTTAAGGATAAAACAAAAATACTGGAGAGATTATAATGCAGTTATTTGAAACAATGCGTTTGGAAGAAGGTAAGTTTCCGCGCTTGCCTTATCACAAAAAACGAATAAAACAGTCTGCTGAGCAACTTAAATTTGACTTGGATGAAGCGAAATGGAATCAGTTAATCGAAATGTTAATGAATGACTATCCTACAGGTGTGTATCGTATAAAAATATTATTAGACCAAGATGGTTCACTAGATTATGTTGTTGCAGCATTATCTGATAAAAATAAATTTACCGCAAAATTAGTACCTTTAGCAGATAATGTAAATAAACCCGAATTAATAAATAAAACAACCGTTAGAAAACATTTATCACATAATCATCAGACTGACCTAGTGCTGTTATATGATTCTAATGGGAAATTATTAGAATTCGATATTGGAAATCTCATGATAAAAGAAGGTGGATGCTATTATACACCTCTATATAATGAAGATTTCTTACGTGGCTGTATGAGACAATCACTTATAGATGATGAGAAATTATCGCAAAAAAATTACAATATAAACGATTTTAAAGATAAAATATTGAAAAATCAGATACAGGTTTTTCTTATAAATAGTTTGCGAGAGGTTGCCGAGGTTGAAATTTATCTATAGAATATAGAAAGTATAAACATTGGGTTTGCCATGAATTCAGAGATGGTGACCATTATAGAAAACGGCAACGTGAAAATATGAGAGTTGTGACAAATTAGCCTTTGATTTGCATACGCGTGATAAGGCGTATCATAGTATTAAATCCAGTGATACACAAGTAATCCTAATAGACTATAGACAAGGGTGCACTTAAATAATTACGTAATAAATTATAAACAGCGAGTGAGGCATAACGATGATATTGGTTTGGATACTGACAATGATTTTAATAACCTTGCTTTCAAAATGGTATGTAAACCGTTTGCTGAAAAAACAACAGATTTATATTGCAAGATTCGTAATTACAATCTCTTGCATGATTCAATTTGTAGTAGTCTATTTTCTAGTGAAAGCACTTGTGGGTTATTTGGTACAAGGATTAAATGTGTTTTATCGTTAGTAAGAATATAAGAGGTGAAACTATGAAAATATATAGCCAGGGAGACCAAGCAATTGTAGTTTCTATTGAAAAAGAAGTCTCTAAGGATTTAACAGAAGATTTATTAGCATTAAAAACGTATTTATTAGAAAAAGACTATCCTTTTATAACCGAAATTGTACCTACTGAATCAGATATGATGATTTGTTATGATGCGCGAGATATGATTAAACACTACAATATTAAATCACCATTTTTATATATGAATGCATTAATGCAAACCGTGCAATTAGAGATTAAACACGAAGCGCAAGAGATTGAGCCAATGGAAATTCCAGTTATTTATGGGGGGAGAATTTGGTCCTGATTTAGCAGCTTTATTAACGCATTACAAATTAGATTTTGAAAAATTTGTGAAGCTACATACTAAACATACGTATTTTGTCTCAATGATGGGTTTTACACCTGGATTTCCTTATCTTACCGGAATGGATAAGCGCCTGTTTGTTAATCACACAGGTGGCAAAAAAACGTTTATTCCAGCAGGCTCTGTCGTTATAGAAGGGAAAAAGACAGGTATTACTACAATAGATACCTATGGCGATTGGTTAGTCATTGGCTACACACCCATTCGCTTATTTGACCCAGAAGAAACTGATTTTACTAAGCTAAAATTAGGCGATAACGTTACATTTAACGCAATAACAGAAGAAACGCTGGATTTAGGAGGCTTTGAACCATGTCAATCATAATAGAAGGTGAAGGATTATTCTCAAGTTTCCAAGATTTTGGGCGTAAAGGCTATGAGCACAACGGCGTTATTCCTGGCGGCGCACTAGATCCGTTATCCCATGAAATAGCGAACAGACTCGTTGCAAATGATAAACGTGAAGCTACGTTAGAGATGACAAATAGAATGTCGAGCATTCGCTTTACTGAATCAACATTGATTGCATTAAGTGGTGGTAGTTTTAAAGCTAAAACAGAACATATGAAAGTATTACCAAATAAGTTGTACTTAATGGAAAAAGGTGACGTACTTGTATTTACAGAGACAAATCGCACATCTAGAGTATATTTAGCAATCGGTGGTGGTTTGGAATTAGATGAGTGGTTAGGTTCAACCTCAACTGACTTTAAAGTGAAAATTGGCGGTTTTCATGGACGTAAATTGCAAAAAGGTGACGAAATTAATATGAAACGTGACTACACTGAACGCCACCTTAAATTGTTTGAAAATCTAGAAGAAAAACATCAAACAGACTGGGGCATTGATGGTTACGCACTTTCCTTTAATTATATGTCAGATGTTTTTCATGTCATTAAAAATAAAGGGACAGAAGACTTTGAACAAGAAGCATTAAGTCACTTTACGCTTGGGGAATATAAAGTCACGAGTAAAGCGAATAGAGTCGGGATGTATGTAGAAGGACAACCCGTGAAGGCTTTTTATGAAGATATGCCAGCGCATCAATCTGTACAAATAGGCACGATACAAGTTAAAAGAGATGGCACACCGATTATTTTACTCAATGACCACTACACAATAGGTAGTTACCCACAAATTGGGACAATTGCGAGTTATCATTTAACTAAGCTAGGGCAAAAGCATCAAGGTACAAAATTAAAATTCCAGTTTATAGATATTGAAACTGCAGAAAAGAATTTAATTAAATATACAAATTGGTTAAACCAATTGTTTCATGGTATTGAATATAGAATGCAGTTAGAGATGTTGAAATAAAAAATAGAAGGTCTATGTATATTACTAATTGAAGGATAATATAATGGTTACTGATAAGCTGTAACGCCTCAAGATAATTGTGTGAGGGTTACGGCTTTTTTTTAATAGTGCGTATAGAGGTATAACTTTTAAAATTTTTGTAACATATTTTTATAGAACGGTATTATTATTTCATAAAATATTAAAATAAAAATTCATTTCATATACGACTCTAGTCTGATTAATATAAAAATCAAACAGCGTATAATTAAAAAGCATATTATTTCTTAATGATATATTCACAGCCCATTAATAAGCCTTTAACAAAACAAGAGCAAAACGTTAAATTACGTTTGAAAGTGTGTTTTTACTTGAAATTTGACCAGAATTGCTTTATATTTATACATTGAACTATATGCGTTTTGTTACGGAAACATTACAAAACGATAAAAATTGTGAAGATGACGTTAATCGATAAACGAAAACGTTTACGCAATTTACACTATATAGACAAATGAAAAGTTTCTAATTAGAATATAAAACTTAAAATTTTAAAACTATAACTTTAGTTCACAATTGAACAAGCTAATAAAATTCTAGTGTATAGAAATTTAAATTACATACACAGCTGTTTAGGATTTTAAAGAACATAACCTAAAGAAGATAACTTTTGCCAATAACGACCTTTGTATAGTTAGGGATACTAATATCGCTAACAACATATGATCACAGTAACTTTGCCATTTTTTTACTAGGTATGGATTATTTTCCAACCTATATTAATCTATATCGGGGGAAACAAACATGAGTCTACACAAAAAGAAATTAACTCTTTTTGCGTTTTTTATTCTGACCGTGCTCACTGTCGCATTTAAAACGTATTTTTCATATTATGTTGATTTTTCTTTAGGTGTTAAAGGGTTAGTACAAAACCTAATCCTATTAATGAATCCATACAGTTTAATCGCTTTAGTATTAAGTATTTTCTTATTCTTTAAAGGAAAGAAAGCATTCTGGTTTATCTTTATTGGTGGCTTTATTTTAACTTTCCTATTATACGCGAACGTTGTTTACTTCAGGTTCTTCTCTGATTTCATAACGTTTAGTACATTGAACCAAGTTGGAAATGTTGAATCAATGGGCGGCGCAGTGACAGCTTCATTCAAATGGTATGACTTTGTATACTTTATTGATACAATCATTTACCTTTTTATCTTGATATTTAAACAAAAATGGTTAGATAAACGTGTATTCAGTAAAAAGTTTGTGCCAGTAGTTATGGCAGCTGCAATTGCGTTATTCTTCCTGAATCTAGCTTTTGCAGAATCAGATCGTCCTGAATTATTAACACGTACATTTGATCACAAATATTTAGTTAAATATTTAGGACCATATAATTTCACTGTCTATGATGGTGTGAAAACAATTCAAAACAATCAGCAAAAAGCTTTAGCAAATGAAGATGATTTAACTAAAGTGTTAAATTATTCGAAGCAAAAACGAGTTGAACCAAATCAAGAGTATTTTGGTGCAGGTAAAAAGAAAAATGTTATTAAAATACACTTAGAAAGTTTCCAAACTTTCTTAATTGATAAAAAAGTAAATGGCGAAGAAGTAACACCATTCTTAAATAAATTATCATCAGGGAATGCAGGTTATAGATATTATCCAAACTTCTTCCATCAAACGGGTCAAGGTAAAACATCAGACTCAGAGTTTACAATGGATAATAGTTTATTCGGTTTACCACAAGGTTCAGCCTTTTCATTGAAAGGTGATAACACTTACCAATCATTGCCAGCAATTCTTGATCAAAAACAAGGTTATACATCTAATGTAATGCATGGTGATTACAAAACATTCTGGAACCGTGATCAAGTTTATAGACACTTTGGTATAGATAAATTCTATGATGCGACATATTATGATATGTCTGAAGAAAATCTTGAGAATCTAGGTCTTAAAGATAAAGAATTCTTTGAAGAATCAGCAGATTACTTAGCTAAAGAAAAAGAACCATTCTACAGTCATTTAATTACATTAACAAACCATTATCCATTCACTGTATCACCAGAGGATGCAACAATAGAATCACCAAATACTGGGGATTCAACGGTAGATGGCTATGTTCAAACAGCTAGATATTTAGATGAATCACTAGAAGAATTTGTTAATGAATTGAAGAAAAAAGGTATTTATGATGATTCTGTTATAATGATTTACGGTGACCACTATGGTATTTCTGAAAACCATAATAAAGCTATGGAAAAATTATTAGGTGAAGAAATTACACCAGCTAAATTTACTGACTTAAACCGTACTGGTTTCTGGTTGAAAATACCAGGCAAAGAAGGCACAGTAGATGAAACTTACGCTGGTCAAGCAGACGTTATGCCTACACTGCTTCATTTAATGGGTATTGATACTAAGAATTACCTAATGATGGGGACAGACATGTTATCGAAAGATCATAACGACACAGTACCATTCAGAAATGGTGACTTTATAACGAAAGATTATAAATATGTTAATGGTAGAATTTATAATAATAAAAACAATGAACCAGTAACAAAAAAACCTGAAGATTTCGAGAAACGTAAACAACAGGCTGAAAAAGATCTACAAATGAGTGATGATTTGATTAATGGTGACTTATTGAGATTCTATGACAACCCAGATTTCGAAAAAGTGAAACCTTCTGAGTACGAATATAAGCCTGGTCCAAAATCAAAAGAGCAAAAAGAATAGATAAATTACAGAGCCAACATACCTAATCTAGGTGTGTTGGCTCTTTTTTAAAATTCACTTTAGATGAATTCGCGTATATATGTATATAAAATAAAGACATAAAAATAGCTATGAGGCTTTTTCAAACGTCCATAGCTATTGTTTACTTATTTGGTTTATGTCTAAACCATTTTTAATACTAAATTTAAGTCCTTATCCAAGTGCGACATCAAGTATCATCATGATTGTGAATCCTAACATTAGACTTAACGTTGCAAGGTCTGTATTGTTACTTGCCTGAGAATCTGGTATAAGTTCTTCAACCACAACGAATATCATCGCACCTGCAGCAAATGCTAAAGCATATGGCAACATAGGAGTGATCATTATCACGGCAGCAGCGCCGACTACAGCAAATATAGGCTCGACGATGGCTGATGCTTGTCCATAATTAAAAGCTTTCCATCTTGATGCACCTGCAGCGCGTATTGGCATTGATAGCGCTGCACCTTCAGGAATATTTTGTATTCCGATACCGATGGCTAATCCAACAGCGCCTAAAAATGTTGCTTGACCATTACCAGAAACAATACCACCAAAAGCTACACCTATAGAAAGGCCTTCGGGAATATTGTGTCACGTAATTGCCAATACAAGTAATGTATTTTTGTTGAGTTTTTTAGTACCCACACCTTCATGAAATTGTTTGGTGTCTTTGGTATTTGGATGTATATGAGGAATAACTAAATCTAATCCCCGAATAAATAATCCACCCAATAAAAAACCAATAGCAGCTGGCAACCATGGGAATGCTGTGCCTTCACCATAAGCAATGGCTGGCTGTAATAATGACCAAAAACTTGCAGCGATCATAATACCCGCAGCAAAACCTTGCATTGAGTTTAATAACTTATCGTTAACTCTTTTGAAAATAAATACCGATGCTGCTCCTAATGCAGTAAGTAGCCATGTGATAAGACCAGCTATTAATGCTTGGATGTAAGGAGGTAAGTTTTGGAAAAATTCCGACATAAGCTTTGCTCCTTTGTATCATTTGAGTTCAAAAAGGTGTATAATATATAGAACTGAAATTAAGTTTAACAGATATAATTACTATTTTCGATATTTAAAAATTTCGATATTAAAAAGGATGTAGAATGATGGAAGCATACAAAATTGAACATTTAAATAAGTCATATGCCGATAAGACTATTTTCGATGATTTACATCTCTCTATTTCTGAAGGAGAAAAAATAGGACTCGTTGGTATAAATGGGACTGGCAAGAGTACTTTGTTAAAAGTAATGGCAGGACTAGACGAAGATTACGATGCGGAAATATCGCATCCCAATGCATATCGCGTCCGTTATTCTTCTCAAAAACAAGATTTTGATCGAAACATGTCTGTTTTTGAAGCAGTATTGACCTCAGAAACTAAAACACTTCAAGTTATACGTGCATATGAGTCTGCACTGAATCAATATAGTACGACCCAGAGTGAGTCAGATTTACAAAAAATGATGCAAGCACAAGATGCGATGGATGCGAATCAAGCATGGGACTATAGTGCAGAAATCAAGACGATACTTTCTAAATTAGGTATTCATGATACAACAAAAGAAGTAAGTGAACTTTCAGGCGGTCAACAAAAAAGAGTGGGTCTTGCGAAGACACTTATTGAACAACCTGACTTATTACTTCTAGATGAGCCTACCAACCACTTAGATTTTGAATCTATCAATTGGTTAATCAATTATGTGAAACAATATCCACACACTGTATTATTTGTAACGCATGATCGCTATTTCTTAAATGAAGTATCCTCACGAATTATCGAATTAGATCGTGGAAAATTACGCACTTATTCTGGTAATTATGAAGCTTATATTGCACAACGTGCGGAAAATGAAATCATCGAACAAAAACAACAATCGAAGCAACAGTCATTATATAAAAAAGAACTTGCTTGGATGCGTGCGGGTGTAAAAGCACGAACTACAAAACAACAAGCGCGTAAAAATAGATTTAGCGATTTAGAACAAGATGTCAAAAATCAACATCAACAAGATAAAGCATCTTTAAATCTTGCTTATTCAAGATTGGGTAAACAAGTTTTTGAATTCGATGCTTTAACTAAACGCATCAATGGGAAAACGCTGTTCGAAGATATCACTCAAATTATTCAAAGTGGTCAGCAAATTGGTATTGTTGGTCCTAATGGTGCTGGTAAAACAACATTGTTAAATATATTGAGTGGAGAAGATCAAGCTTTCGAAGGTAATCTGAAAATTGGGCAGACTGTAAAAGTTGCTTACTTTAAACAAAGTGAAGAGCGATTAGATCGTGATGTCAGAATGATTGATTATTTAAGAGAAGAAAGTGAAGTAGCAAAAGAAAAAGATGGTACGTCAGTTTCAATTACACAACTACTTGAACGCTTCTTATTTCCAAGTTCCACACATGGTAAAAAAATATATAAATTATCAGGTGGCGAACAAAAAAGATTATATCTGTTGAGATTATTGGTCCATCAGCCGAATGTCTTATTATTAGATGAGCCAACAAACGACTTAGATACTGAAACGCTAACAATACTTGAAGATTATATTGAGACATTTGGTGGTGCGGTAATTACAGTAAGTCATGATAGATACTTCTTAAATAAAGTAGCCCAAGAATATTGGTATATTCACGATGGAAAAATGGAACGTATCATAGGAACATTTGAAGATTATGAAGCATATAAAAAAGAACAAGATAAAGCTCAAGCACAACAAAAGCAACAGAAACAACAAGCGCATGTAAAACAAAATGCGAACAAGAAAAAAGGGCTCTCTTTTAAAGAAAAGCAAGAATATGAAACGATTATTGAACGTATTGAAACTACTGAGCAAAGATTAGAAACCATCGATGAAGAAATGGTTGCAGCAAGTTCAGATTATGCTAAAATCAAAGAATTAAATGAAGAACAACGACGTCTTAATCAGACGTACGAAGATGATATGGCAAGATGGAGCGAACTAGAAGAACTAAAAGAACAATGAGGGATTGTTAAACATGGAATCAACATTATCGCATTATTTTGGCTACGATACATTTCGTCCAGGTCAAAAAGAAATTATAACAAAAGTAATGAATCATCAAAATGCGCTAGGTGTATTACCTACTGGCGGGGGAAAATCAATTTGTTATCAAGTGCCGGGATTAATGTTGGGCGGTACGACGATTGTTATCAGTCCATTAATTTCGCTAATGAAAGACCAAGTTGATCAATTAAAGGCCATGGGTATACGCGCGGCGTACTTAAACAGTAGTTTAACTCAGAAACAACAAAAAGAAATAGAGGCACAACTTAGAAAAGGTGAAATTCAATTTCTATATGTGGCACCTGAACGTTTCGATAATGCTTATTTTGTTCAAATGGTGCAACAATTAAATATACCGCTAGTTGCTTTTGATGAAGCACACTGTATTTCTAAATGGGGCCACGATTTTAGACCGAGTTATCGAGATGTGATTCATAAGGTATTTGCATTACCACAAGATTTTACAATTGTGGCGCTTACTGCAACGGCCACAATTGAAGTTCAAAAAGACATTATGGATCGCTTGAACATTAATAAAAACGACGAGATTAAAACAAGTACAAAACGTCGAAATCTAATCTTTCAGGTCAATCCTACATATCAACGACAAAAATTTGTGTTGGAATATGTTAAAAAATATCAAAAAGAATCCGGCATTATTTATTGTTCAACACGAAAACAAGTTGAAGAATTACAAGAAGCATTAGCGATTAATGATATTAAGAGTACAACCTATCATGGTGGACTATCGAACAAAGAGCGTGAAGCTGCCCAAAATGATTTTGTTTACGATCGAGTACGCGTAGTTGTAGCTACGAATGCTTTTGGTATGGGTATCGATAAGTCCAATGTGAGATTTGTTATTCATTATAATATGCCTGGCGATTTAGAATCGTACTATCAAGAAGCAGGTCGCGCAGGTCGTGATGGTTTAAATAGTGATTGTATTTTATTATTTAGTGAACGTGATATCGGCTTACATCAGTATTTTATATCTTCGTCGAAAGCAGATGATGATTATAAAGATAAGATGGGCGAAAAATTAAATAAGATGATACTTTATACAAAAACTAAAAAGTGTTTAGAAGCAACGCTCGTACATTATTTTGAGCCGAATGAAAAGCTTGAAGAATGTGAACAGTGTAGTAATTGTGTAAGAGAAAATAAAACGTATGATATGACTAATGAAGCAAAAATGATAGTGAGTTGTATCGCACGTATGAAACAAAAAGAAAGCTATAGCGTCATTATACAAGTATTAAGAGGCGAAGAATCTGATTATATTCGCTACTGTGATTATAATGAATTGTCCACACATGGTATTATGAAAAACTATACTACATCAGATTTAAGTCATCTTATTGATGAATTGAGATTTAAAGGCTTTTTAAATGAGTATGATGAAATATTAACTTGTGATAACTCCGTGAAAAGTTTATTGAGTGATCAGGTCGCTATATTTACGACACCATTTAAACGCAAAACTACAGAAAAAGTTAATATCAATACCGTAGAAGGTGTGGATCGTGCATTATTTGATGAACTTATAGCTGTACGTAAACAGCTAAGTGAGGACTTGAGCATTCCACCAGTAAGTATATTCTCTGATTTTACACTAGAAGAATTTGCTAAAAGAAAGCCAGAATCAAAACAAGATATGATTTTAATTGATGGCGTAGGTAGTTACAAATTAAAACATTACTGTCCAATGTTTTTAGAAACCATTCAATCATATAAAGCAAAGATATAATTAACTTAAGTTTTGTATCTCCACATAACTTTCTGCTTTAAATAAATATGACCATAACTGCGAAGTTAAATTTCAAATTTTAATATACTATGTAACAAAAAGATCATAGGTTTATTTTTGATTTGAGTTAACTTCGCTTTTTTGTAATAACAAGATTTTATTGAAGTAAAACAAAACTTTTGAAAATTGCTTGATAAATACATGAATTATATGAAAATAGGGAATAATTGTGGTAAATGTGAATTTAAGCTAATTTTAAAAATAGAGGACAGTAAAGTGAAGGTGACAAAGTGATAGAATTTAAAAATGTAGTAAAAAAATATGGAGATAAAACTGCAGTCGATGACATCAGTTTTAATATAAAAAAAGGCGAATTTTTTGTGTTAATTGGGCCTTCAGGTTGTGGCAAAACAACGACCTTAAAAATGATCAATCGCTTAATTTCTTTATCTGAAGGGTATATTTATTTTAATGATAAACCAATTAGTGATTATTCTATTTATGAAATGCGTTGGGATATTGGTTATGTATTGCAACAAATCGCACTTTTCCCACATATGACAATCAAAGAGAATATTGCACAAGTGCCACAAATGAAAAAATGGAAAGAAAAAGATATTAACCAACGTGTGGATGAATTATTGGATATGGTCGGTTTAGAACCTGAATTATATAAAAATCGTAAACCAGATGAGTTGTCAGGGGGACAGCAGCAACGTGTAGGCGTGGTGCGTGCATTAGCCGCCGATCCACCAGTGATATTAATGGATGAGCCATACAGTGCGCTAGATCCGATTAGTCGTGAAAAGTTACAAGATGATTTGATAGAATTACAACAAAAAATTAAAAAGACGATTATTTTTGTAACGCATGATATTCAAGAAGCAATGAAACTTGGTGATCGTATATGTTTATTAAATGAGGGACGAGTTGAACAAATTGATACACCAGAAGGTTTTATTAAAAATCCTAAAAACGACTTTGTGAAGCAGTTTATGGGAGATAAAGTAAAACGCACGGTTAATGATATGAAATTATCTGAACTGGTTAGTAATTTACCGGACAATAAATTAGAGACGCCTCATGAAAGTTATCCTGTCCTTCAAAGTGATTATTTTGTACGTGATATTTATGAGCATTTAATTGACCATGAAGGCATTATTGTCGATGATGAAGCAGCTTCTACACAACATGTACTAAAACGAGAAGATATATTTAAAGTTTTGTCAGAAGGCAAAGGAGGTCATAATGGATGAATGAATTCATTAACACTCTTGTAGAGCGCAAAGGTCAATTATTAACAACCATTTTCGAACATATGCAAATATCTTTTATTGCTTTATTAATAGCGACATTAATTGGCGTTCCCTTAGGCATTCTACTTACAAAAACACGTAAACTTTCTGAAGTAGTGATGAATATTGCCGCAATACTTCAAACGATACCATCACTTGCATTACTCGGTTTGATGATACCACTATTTGGTATAGGTAAGGTACCTGCAGTGATTGCTTTAGTGGTCTATGCATTATTACCTATTTTAAGAAATACATACACGGGTATTAACGAAGTTGATGCTTCGTTAATAGAAGCAGCAAAAGGTATAGGTATGAAACCAGGACGCCGTTTGAGTAAAGTAGAATTGCCAATTGCGATGCCGGTAATTATGGCGGGTATTCGCACAGCTATGGTATTAATCATTGGTACGGCAACATTGGCAGCTTTAATTGGTGCAGGTGGTTTAGGTGACCTTATATTATTAGGTATCGATAGAAATGATACGTCATTAATACTTATTGGTGCCATTCCAGCGGCCTTGCTCGCAATTTTATTTGATTTAGCCTTACGCTTTATGCAAAAAATGTCATACAAAAAGTTACTGATTGCATTAGGTGCCATCGTACTGATCTTATTATTGTTTATAGTCGGCCCGATGTTAGCACAAAAAGGAGATAAAGTGACCTTAGCAGGTAAGCTTGGTTCAGAGCCTTCAGTGATTACCAATATGTATAAGATTTTAATTGAAGAAGAAACGGATCATACTGTTGAAGTTGAAGATGGATTGGGTAAAACAGCTTTCTTATTTAACGCCCTAAAATCAGATGATATAGATGGTTATCTCGAGTTTACAGGGACAGTGCTCGGTGAATTAACGAAAGAAGATTTAAAGTCTAAGCAAGAAGACAAAGTATATGAGCAAGCTAAATCGAGTTTAGAAAATAAATTTGATATGACGATGTTAAAACCAATGGAATACAATAATACGTATGCCTTAGCAGTGAAAAGAGACTTTGCAGAAGAGTATGATATTAAAACAATTGGTGATTTAAATAAAGTCAGTGGTAAAATCAAGCCTGGCTTTACATTAGAATTTAATGATCGTGAAGATGGCTATCCAGCTGTGAAAAAAGCATATGACCTTGATTTGGGGGATGTTAAAACGATGGAACCTAAATTACGTTATCAAGCAATTGAAAGTGGCGATATCAATTTAATAGATGCATATTCAACAGATGCAGAATTAAAACAATATGATATGGTCGTTCTAGAGGATGATAAAGATGTCTTTCCGCCATATCAAGGTGCGCCTATGTTTAAAGCATCTTATTTAGAAGAACATCCTGAAATTAAAGCACCGTTAAATAAATTAGCAGGTAAAATTTCAGATGAAGAAATGCAACAAATGAACTACGATGTGACTGTGAAGAAAGAAGACCCATATGAAGTTGCAAAAGCATATCTAGAAAAGCATCATTTAATAGATTAAACATTATCTCTTTTATTACGGGTTCGGATGATGAGCGATAGGAATAACACGCGCTTAATTTATCTGAACTCGTTTTTTTACTGTTTACAAATCAAACTGTTTGATGAGGACACATTGATTTTAAGCTATTATTGGGTTTATAATAGTTATTAAGTTTTGAAATTTCTGTAAATTTAAGGAGGCCCGAAGCAACAATGAAAAAGCAAATTGAACAATTATCAGCATATGAACCAGGTTTATCGCCTAGAGCATTGAAAGAAAGTTACGGGATTGAAGGTGAATTATATAAATTAGCTTCAAATGAAAATTTATATGGTCCATCACCAAAAGTTAACGAGGCGATTCAAGCACATTTAGATGAATTGCAATTTTATCCTGAGACCGGTTCTCCATTAATCAA
Source organism: Staphylococcus caseorum (assembly GCF_049943195.1). Taxonomy (NCBI): domain Bacteria; kingdom Bacillati; phylum Bacillota; class Bacilli; order Caryophanales; family Staphylococcaceae; genus Staphylococcus; species Staphylococcus caseorum. The sequence continues at coordinate 1,689,330 of NZ_JBNFUA010000001.1, read as the reverse complement.
AGAAGCAATCAGTAAGCACTTAAATGTTGATGCATCACGCATTTTATTCGGGGCAGGCCTAGACGAAGTCATTTTAATGATATCACGTGCGGTACTCACTCCTGGAGATAAAATAGTAACAAGCGAAATGACATTTGGACAATATTATCATAATGCAACCGTAGAAGCTGCAAATGTAGCTCAAGTACCTATGCAAGATGGATGTTTTGATTTAGAAGGTATTTTAGCAGAGATTGACGATGATACGAAACTCGTATGGTTATGTAATCCAAATAATCCCACAGGCACTTATTTTACGCATGAAGAATTACAACACTTCTTAACACGAGTTCCAAGTCATGTTCCAGTAATTATAGATGAAGCCTATGTGGAATTTGTAACGGCGGAAGATTTCCCTGATACATTAGCTTTACAAGAACAATTTACAAATGCGTTTTTATTACGTACATTCTCTAAAGCCTATGGTTTAGCAGGTATGCGTATTGGTTATGTAGTTGCAGCTAAAGAAGCGATTGAAAAATGGAATATTATACGTCCACCTTTTAATGTAGGACGTTTATCTGAATATGCAGCGTTGGCAGCATTAGAAGACCAAGCATACTTAGCATCTATTCGCGAACGTAACGCGCAAGAGAGAGCCAAATTCTTTGAATTAGCTGTAAGTGATAAATTTTATCCAAGCCAAACAAACTTTGTCTATATCAATACAGACAAACCACATGATTTATATGAAGCATTTTTAAATGTTGGCTGTATTACAAGAGCATTTCCTAAAGGTATTCGAGTGACAATAGGCTTTCCAGAGCAAAATGATAAAATGATCGAAGTACTTAAAAGTTTTGACTTTTAATCATAATGAATGATGTTGACGTTCAACGATACTAAAATGTGTATGGAATTTTAAATATAATAACACGATTCATTAAGGTGCTGTGAAGTATGATGTAGATAGGATTAAACATGATTTGAATTATATTTATAAGTACAATTTTGGTTTAGTTGAACGTTATTTGCTATACTTAGAAGTGAAAATAGGAGTTATATGTAGTCACTTGTCACATAGAACTTTGCCTATATATAATAAAGATGGAAGCTATTGAAAAGGGAGTAGAGTAGTAGATGACGAGAAAATCGATTGCTATTGATATGGATGAGGTACTTGCTGATACAGTAGGTGCATTGCTTGAAGACGTGAATAAACGTACGGATTTAGGAATTACATATGAAATGTTAGATGGAATAAAGTTGAGACATGCAATGCCTGAGCATGATGGTCTACTAACAGAAATTTTAAGGGAACCTGGCTTTTTCAGAAGATTACAAGTTATGGATGATGCACAAGATGTCGTTAAAAAACTAACTGAACATTATGATGTATATATTGCAACTGCGGCAATGGATGTACCGACTTCATTCCATGATAAATATGATTGGTTAAGACACTTCTTCCCATTTTTAGACCCTCAGCATTTTGTATTTTGTGGTCGAAAAGACATTGTTAAAGCGGATTATTTAATCGATGATAACCCTAGACAGTTAAGCATCTTTACTGGTACGCCGATTATGTATACTGCAACGCACAATATCAACGATGACAGATTTGATCGTGTGAATAATTGGAAAGATGTTGAGAATTATTTCCTAGGAGATAGTGAGTACAATATTTAATCTTTCAAGTGTTTGAGATATGAGTTTGAGATACAAATATATAGCAACAATACGCTTGTTTAAAAAGAAGGGAGTGGGGCAGAAATATCCCATTCTCAAATTAAAAGCATCAATCTATTATAAACTAATAGATTGATGCTTTTCTATTTAAAATATAACGATTTTTGGAACTACGTGATTGTTTATAATTTAAATCATCGTGTTAAAGCTTAATTACTCTGATTCAGTATCGTTCACTTGTTTATGTTCTGGAAGTGTCAGTATTTGAATAGCATTTGGCACAACTTCGATTTGAAGCGGCGTTTTTAAGTCAACTTCACCATCAATGTCAACTTTCATCTGTGGGTCCGTAGCGATGGTGATTTTCTTCGCTAATACATGTTTAATACCATCCGTCATATTATTCCAATTCATGCTGTCACGTTGTTTAAACACATCGTTTAAGACACTTGTTCTTTCTTCTGTGAAGATAAACGTATTTAAATAACCATCATTAGGAGATAAGTCGGTTAAAGGTATACGACTACCACCTATGAAGGGTCCATTCGCTACTACAAGCATTGTGGTATTACCTTCAATTTCCTTCTCATCGACAGTTAGTTTATAGTCAAAGTGTTCTGGGTTAAGTAAAGTTTTTACTGTAGAACCAACGTAACTTAATTTACCAAAGACATCTTTGTTACCTTCTTGTACGTTCTCGGCATTTTGTACAATAAGCCCCATGCCTACAAAGTTTAAAGCATATTCATCATTTACTTTCATAACATCATAAGATCTTAGTTCTGCTTCCTTAAGTTGTTCACTTGCTACTTTATGACGTGGGTGTAAATTTAATGTTTTTACAAAATCATTAAAAGTCCCGCCAGGTATAATACCGATTGGAATATCTAACTGACTTTGCATCATGCCATTAACGAGTTCATTTACCGTGCCGTCCCCACCTAAAATAAAGATAATATCTACATCATCACTATAACTTTGTTCTTTTATTTTTTTACAATAAGTAATAATGTCTCCTTCATTTTCACTTAATTGGATAGAGAGATGCTTACAAAATGTTGTAAGTGATGAGGCAACGTCTCCGAGACCTCTATAAATATCTTTTATACCTGAGTGTTCATGGTAAAATAATACGCCGTGTTTAAATTTTGATTGAGTCAATTTATTCACCATATTTCTTAGAATTTTGATTTACTTATTAAGTTTACCCGATTTTCAAAAAAAATAAATAAAAAAGAGAACGGGAGAGAAATCAAAATTTGAAATTTGATTTCGTATTCCCGCTCTCATAGGGTTGACTAGATATGAGACAGCTACTGTGCATGCTTTTATATCATTAAACTATTATTTAATACCACGCATACCCTTGACGATTTTTGGTACAAAGGCAAGGATGATTAGGCTGACTACAATTGCAATTACTCCTAAGAATAGGAAATAATTTTTATAGCCAAGTGGTTCGATAAGTTTGACTAAAGTACCGTTAATGGCTTGAGCACAGGCGTTTGTTAGTAACCATAAACTCATCATTTGCGTGTTGAAGGCTTTAGGTGCAAGTTTTACTGCTGCACTATTACCAGTAGGTGATAAACATAATTCACCAATAACGCAAATAACATATGACAAGATAATCCAGTTTACACTTATCATTGCACCACCGGATGAAATGCCAATTAAGCCAATCATTATGTAAGAAGCACCTGCTAAAAATGCACCTAAGACAAATTTCGTAGCTAAACTTGGCTGACGTCTTGCCATTTTAGCCCAGATAATTGAAATTACTGGTGCAAGTAATACGATGAATAGAGGGTTAATAGATTGGAACCAGGTTGGTCCAAAATCTGTTGTCCATCCAAATATATTTAATGACATATCACTACTTTCAAGCGCAAAAATGTTTAGCACATTTGCACCTTGTTCTTGAATTGACCAGAAAACTACACCTAAAATAAATAGGGGAATAAAGGCAATAACACGTGAACGTTCATCGGATGTAACTTCTTTACTGCGAATCATAATTGTAAAGTAAATGATAGGTAACGCAACCCCAAGTATCAATACAGTAGTACTTACAATGTTAAATGAAAGTGTTCCAGTTAATCCAGTGATGATTAATACTGCTGCAATAACTACGGCTGCAGCTGCAAATATTAGACCGTATTTCTTTTTCTCACTTTGATTTAAAGGATTCGTAGGTTTCGTTCCTACATCGCCAATATTTTTCTTATTGAAGATCATATACCAAATTAAACCTAATGCCATACCTACTGCAGCTATTAAAAAGCCAGCATGGAAATCGCCTGATTTAACGAATTGATCTAATATTAATGGTGAAAGTAGTCCACCTAAATTTACAGACATATAGAAAATAACGAATCCAGCATCCATACGTGTATCATTTTCAGGATATAGTCTACCTACAATATTAGAAATACTTGGTTTCATTAAACCTGAACCCACGATAATAAAGAACATGGATATGAATAAACCGACAATATCTAATGGTAAACTTAAGAATACATGACCAATGATGATTAGAACGCCACCGTAAAATGTGGCTGAACGCGTACCAGTGATTCTATCAGATATCCAACCTCCAAGTACTGAAGTCATATAGATTAAAGCACCATAAACAGCCATGACTGACTGTGCAGTACCCTTGTCCATACCGAGGCCGCCGTCTTTGATCGCGAAATACATATAAAAGATAAGTAACGCGCGCATCCCGTAATAACTAAACCTCTCACAAAATTCAACGAAAAATAAAACCCCTAGACCTTTAGGATGTCCAAAAAATCCTTTTTGTGGAATGGATTGGATGGCTTGGTCTTGGGTTTTGTCCTGATTTTGCATAAAAAATTCCCGTCCTTTCTTGCTCCCAATAAAAAAATGTATAAAATAGATTTTACTCCTAATAAAACTAAATTTCAATAATATTCTCACAATAACAATATTCGGAAAATTCAGTTATTTTTTGCAAGTTATTTTGTTTTGTTTTAATTTTAAAATATTAACATTTAGTTAAAGTGATTCATGGTGAATATGTACGCAAAAAAGTAGTGACACAGTGAAGTGACACTACTTTTTAGATTGCATTTAGTTTTAATTGTTTAGTAAACGCCTTTCATAGCACGTCTTACTTTTGGTGAAATAATCAGTAATAGAATACCAATTATTACAGCGATAAGGCCTGAGTACATAAAGTAATCACTTTGATTGATCTTTGTATAGACAACAACAAGTTGAGCATTAAGCCCTTGTGCAGTTGCATTACTTAGCATCCATAGGCTCATCATACGTGCAGTGAACGTCACTGGTGCAAGTTTAGTAGTCGTAGATAAACCAACTGGTGAGATACAAAGTTCACCAATCGTAATCAGTAAGAAACTCAGTACAAGCCATAATGGGTTAATTAACTCGTTACCAGTAGCTAATGGAATAATCATGATTAAATAAGAGAAGCCCCCGATAATGGCCCCGATAGCAAATTTATGTACGGTAGGCGGGTTGTATTTCCCTAATTTCATCCAAAGTGTTGCAAAAATTGGTGCTAAGAGCACAATGAAAATTGGATTTAATGACTGCGCCCATGCTGCAGGTATTGAAAAATCAATTAAACCATTTGTTAATTCAGACATTTCTAATTGTGTTTTTTTATCTGCAAATGTTGCAAGTATCGTTGAACCTTGTTCTTGAATCATCCAGAAAGCCACGGAAGTGATATATAAAGGTACGTAACTATAAACACGTGAACGTTCATCTTTTGTTATATTTTTACTTAATATCATATTAAGTAATATGTATACCGGTAATACAATACCTAACAATGTAATTAAGAAACTAAAGTTACCTAATGTTAGAGCATTGTTTAAATGTAAGATCCATAAATATATTAAGAATAAAGCGATAACGCCAACAGTAATAAGTACGAATTTTTTGATTTCTGGTTTTGTTAACGGTATTGGTACATTGCGACCAGCTAGCCCTAAATTCTTTTTACGTTTGATTGCAAAAACGATTAGACCAAAAAACATTCCAATTGCTGCTGCTAAGAAACCAGCGTGGAAACCAATTTTAGTTTGTAATTGCCCAGTAATTAAAGGTGAAAGCAAAGCCCCTAAATTAATCCCCATATAAAATAACGTAAATGCTGCGTCACGTCTTGGGTCATTGCCTTCGTATAATTCACCAACGGTAGTAGAGATATTTGGTTTTAATAACCCTGTACCTGCGATAATTAGAAGTAAAGCTATCATTGCTGCTGTTAAATTACCCGGAATGGATAATAGGATATGTCCAAACATGATGAGGAACCCACCATAGAAGACGGCATCTTGCGTTCCAGTAATCCGGTCTGCAATCCACCCTCCGATAAGACCAGACATATAAATTAAAGTTCCGTAAATAGCAACAATTTGCATAGCAACTGCTTGGCTAAGGCCGAACCCACCATCAGCAACACTATAATATAAGTAGTAAATTAATATGGCTTTCATACCATAATAACTGAATCTCTCCCAAAACTCAGTCAAGAATAGTGTGCTTAGTCCTTTTGGATGTCCGAAGAAACCTTTGTTTGGAATACTTTTCATGATTTCTTCGTGACTATGATTTACTTTTTTCATAATTTCCCTCCCCTTAAATGGTTGGATTTATTCTATACTGTTTTCATAAAAAAAACAAGTGTGTCCCTGAATTATTCAAATGTAAGTAAATTTTACACTATACATTTAAAAAGTATGAAAATAGGGTGAGAATATCATATTAAAATTTAATGATTTATCCCCGTGAAAGCATACAAAAAACCATCGACTAAATCATGTGACTTAGTCGATGGTTTAATGATGTAGACATATATTGATGTCCCAAAAATTTAATCATTGTAGGTGAGGTGAAGATAAAGAATCGTAATTTATTATCTATTATCTATTTTCTCTGGATAAAGGTCATGATTCATTAAACGATGTTCTGCCATTTTTTCATATTTAGAATCAGGACGGCCATAGTTTGTATATGGATCTATTGAAATACCTCCACGCGGCGTGAATTTGCCCCAAACTTCAATATAATGTGGGTCCATTAGATCAATCAGATCATTCATTATAATGTTCATACAGTCTTCATGGAAGTCGCCATGGTTTCTAAAACTAAATAAATAAAGCTTTAACGATTTAGATTCTACCATTTTAATATTAGGAATATAAGAAATATAAATCGTTGCGAAATCAGGTTGGCCAGTAATAGGGCATAATGATGTGAATTCTGGACAATTGAATTTCACAAAATAATCACGACCTGGGTGTTTGTTATCAAATGATTCTAAAACATCAGGTCTATAATCAAAATCATATTTATTGTTTTGATTACCTAATAATGTAATATTTTCTAATTCTTCTTTATTGCGTCCTTCAGTCATTGCATATCGCTCCTTTAGCGTTTAGGTTTTTGTTCTTCCTTTTGAATTGTAAGTGGTTGTCGACGTGCTTTTTCAAACATATAGTAACTGGCACCTATAATAATGATATAGCCTAAGATAGCAAATGAATCTGGTGTTTCACCAAATAAGATAAAGCCAAACGCTGCAGTAAATATAATAGATGCATACGTAAATATTGAAATATCTTTAGCTGGCGCGTAACTATAGGCCAGTGTTATACCAATTTGTCCTGCAGCAGCAGCTAATCCTGCACCGATTAAATAAACAACTTGCATCATAGTCATGGGTTCAAATGTAAACACTGTAAAAGGTATCAATACTATTATGGAAAAGAATGAAAAATAAAAGACAATTGTATAAGGTGCTTCACGTGTACTTAATGCTCTGACACACGTATAAGCACTTGCTGCAAAAATACCAGAGAATAATCCGCCCAAAGCAGGAATCATAGTGGAGGAGAATTCGGGTTTAACAACAAATAACATACCAAAAATGGCCACAATCATAGCTACAAATTGGTAATTACGTACTTTTTCATTTAAGAAGATAATACTTAGTAGTATCGTCCAAAATGGATTAAGCTTCATTAATGTATCTGCATCACTTAAAAGCATATGATCGATAGCGTAGATATTAAGCAACACACCAATCAAACCTAATGTAGAACGAGAAATCAATAAAGGTTGGCTACTTAATTTACCAAATAAGGGTTGTTTATATTTTAAAATAAAATATAGCGGTATAAACATTGCTACTAAATTTCGAGCAAGAGACTTTTGAAATACAGGCAAGTCACCGGCTAATCGGAAGAAAACAGTCATAAAACTAAAGCCAACTGCTGAAACTAAGATAGCAATGATACCTTTAACTTTAGGATTCACATGTATCGCCTCAATTTTTAATTTTTAACGTATTCATATTAGCATATATGCTCTGAAGATGTATATATAGTTGAAAATTGAAGGGAAATATATTAAGATGTAAACACGAACAAATGTTCTGTTTATTAAGGGGATTTTTTTACTTATAAGAATGAAATATATGGTGCTTATACATTGTGTTTTGTACAATGTATAAAATGATTTTGTTTAAAAGACGACACATCAAGCGTTGTAAGATTTTTATGAAAAGCAAATAATCAAACCTTAAAATCACAAAAAAATATTTTTTAATTAGTGAACATCACTTTAAGGTTGAATTGGTGCCATTTCTATTGATTATTCAACATTTTGTCATAAATAAAAGCCTTTTAATAATCTTCTGAGTTATGTATAATGAAACACATAATATAGTATTGATGACCAAGACAAAACACAATATATAGTGTTTTAGTACGTGGTCAATTTATTTATAATAAATCAAAATTTATGTAAAATCACACTGTTTTAGGCACTTAAATATGACAAATTAAGCATTAATACTTAATTATTGAGTTTTTACATAACTACATATAGATATTGAAATTACTATATATTGTGGTTAGTTCGAGAAACTAAATTATTTTGATTTTTCAAAGTGCCTTTAAGCATTTAAATACAATACATGATTTTATCATAATAAGATAAATATATTTTAGAAAGTAGGTGATCCGATGAAGGTTGTATATTTTTCATTTTCTGGCAATGTGCGTAGATTCATAAAGCGAACTGAACTTACCAATGTAATGGAAATTACACAAAATAATTGTTCTGAAAGAATGGAAGAGCCTTTCATATTGGTCACTGGAACAATAGGGTTTGGCGAAGTACCGCCACCTGTTCAGTCATTTTTAGATATTAATCACGACTTATTACAAGCTGTTGCAGCTAGCGGAAACCGAAACTGGGGTCAAAATTTTGCAAAAGCTGGACGATCTATTTCGGAACGATATCATGTTCCATTATTAATGAAATTTGAATTACATGGCACAACGAACGATATAAGCGAATTTAAAGATAAGGTGGGACATTTCAATGAAGATTATGGACGAGAAGAAATACAATCATATTGAATTAAATAACGAAGTTACCAAACGTAAAGAGAATGGCTTTTTTGATTTGGAAAAAGACCAAGAAGCATTAACAGTCTATCTAGAAGAGATACAGGATAAGACGATTTATTTTGATACTGAACTTGAACGTCTTCACTATCTCGTTGATAATGATTTCTATTTTGATGTATTTGCAAAATATTCAGTAGAAGACCTAGAAGAAATTACTGAATATGCTAAAAGCATTCCATTTAGTTTTGCGAGTTACATGTCCGCAAGTAAATTTTACAAAGATTATGCATTAAAAACGAATGACAAAAGTCAATATTTAGAAGACTACAAGCAGCACGTAGCAATCGTTGCATTATATTTAGCAAATGGACACAAAGCCACAGCTAAACAGTTTATTTCTGCAATGGTTGAACAGCGTTATCAACCTGCAACACCAACATTCTTAAACGCTGGACGTGCGCGTCGTGGAGAACTTGTATCTTGTTTCTTACTTGAGGCAGACGATAGTTTAAACTCTATCAACTTTATAGATTCTACAGCCAAACAATTAAGTAAAATTGGTGGCGGTGTTGCGATTAACTTGTCTAAATTACGTGCGCGTGGTGAAGCAATCAAAGGTATCAAGGGTGTAGCAAAAGGTGTACTACCTGTTGCAAAATCACTAGAAGGTGGCTTTAGTTACGCAGACCAATTAGGTCAACGCCCAGGTGCTGGCGCAGTATATTTAAATATCTTCCACTATGACGTTGAAGAGTTTTTAGATACGAAAAAAGTAAACGCTGATGAAGATTTGCGTTTATCTACAATATCAACAGGTTTAATTGTGCCGTCTAAATTCTTTGATTTAGCAAAAGAAGGTAAAGATTTTCATATGTTTGCACCACATACAATTTATAAAGAGTATGGTGTGACATTAGATGATATTGATCTTGATGCATACTACGATGAACTTGTCGCAAATCCAAATATTGATAAAAAGAAAAAAGATGCACGTGACATGTTAAATACAATTGCTCAGACACAATTACAATCTGGTTATCCTTATTTAATGTTTAAAGATAACGCTAATAAAGTTCATGCAAACTCAAATATTGGCCAAATTAAAATGAGTAACTTATGTACTGAAATTTTCCAATTACAAGAAACTTCAATCATTAATGATTATGGTACAGAAGATGAAATTAACCGTGACATTTCTTGTAACTTAGGTTCATTAAATATTGTTAACGTAATGGAATCAGGTAAATTCAAGAATTCAGTACACACTGGGATGGATGCATTAACTGTTGTAAGTGATGAAGCTGATATTCAAAACGCGCCAGGTGTAAGAAAAGCAAATAGTGAACTACATTCAGTTGGTTTGGGTGTAATGAACTTACATGGTTATTTAGCGAAAAATAAAATTGGCTATGAGTCTGAAGAAGCAAAAGACTTTGCGAACATCTTCTTTATGATGATGAATTATTATTCTATTGAACGTTCAATGGAAATTGCTAAAGAGAGACAAGAAACCTACAAAGACTTTGATAAATCAGATTATGCCAATGGTAAATACTTTGAATTCTATACTTCACAAACATTCGAAGCGAAATTTGAAAAAGTACGCAAATTATTTGATGGTTTAGAGATACCATCTCCAGAAGATTGGAAAGCATTGCAAAAAGAAGTTGAAGCAAATGGTTTATTCCATGCATATCGTTTAGCGATTGCGCCGACACAAAGTATTTCTTATGTACAAAATGCGACAAGCTCTGTTATGCCAATCGTCGACCAAATTGAACGTCGTACTTATGGTAATGCTGAAACATTTTATCCTATGCCTTTCTTATCACCAGAAACAATGTGGTACTATAAATCAGCATTTAATACAGATCAAATGAAATTAATCGATTTAATCTCAACGATTCAAACACACGTGGACCAAGGTATTTCTACAATCCTTTATGTTAATTCAGAAATATCTACACGTGAACTGTCTCGACTATATGTTTATGCACATCACAAAGGATTAAAATCGTTATATTATACTAGAAATAAACTGTTAAGCGTTGAAGAATGTACAAGTTGTTCGATATAGGATTTTAAGTAACGGATAAGCAAAGTGGTTTTTACAAACAGCCTAGTCTTTTATATAGATTAGGCTGTAAATCACTGCTTAATTAAATTTTTACTGGATAGGGGAATTTATCTAAATGAAAGCAATCAATTGGAATACGCAAGAAGACATGACAAATATGTTTTGGCGACAAAATATTTCACAAATGTGGGTAGAAACAGAATTTAAAGTATCAAAAGACATTGCAAGTTGGAAGACTTTATCTGACGCAGAAAAGAACGCCTTCAAAAAAGCTTTAGCAGGTTTAACAGGATTGGATACACATCAAGCAGATGACGGTATGCCACTCATCATGTTACACACAACGGATTTACGTAAAAAAGCAGTCTACTCATTTATGGGTATGATGGAACAAGTCCATGCTAAAAGTTATTCACATATCTTTACAACGTTACTACCTTCCAGTGAAACGAACTATTTATTAGATAAATGGGTTTTAGAAGAACCGCATTTAAAATATAAATCAGATAAAATTGTAAATAATTACCACAAACTTTGGGGCAAAGATGCGTCTGTATATGATCAATATATGGCACGTGTATCAAGTGTATTTTTAGAAACATTCTTATTCTATTCTGGTTTCTATTATCCACTTTACCTTGCAGGACAAGGAAGAATGACAACATCAGGTGAGATTATACGTAAAATCTTATTAGATGAATCTATCCACGGTGTATTTACAGGTATGGATGCACAAAGTATGCGTAATGAACTGTCAGAAAGTGAAAAACAACAAGCAGATCAAGATATGTATAAGTTATTAGATGACTTGTATAAAAACGAAGTAGCGTACACACATTCACTATACGATGAAGTAGGTATAGCAGAAGATGTACTAAATTATGTTAGATATAATGGTAATAAAGCATTAGCTAACTTAGGCTTTGATTCATACTTTGAAGAAAAAGAATTTAACCCAATTATTGAAAATGCATTAGATACTTCAACGAAAAATCATGACTTTTTCTCAGTTAAAGGTGATGGTTATACATTAGCGTTGAATGTTGAAGCATTAAAAGATGAAGACTTTATATTTGAAGATTAAAAACAATTTGTTGCAGTTATGTAATTTGATTGAGTCTGTTTGAGACTGTATCAATTACATGATGCTACAAGATAATACTAGGAACAATGCTTCCTATTTTAAGTGCTGCTAGATTTTCCGAAGGGATAATCTAGTGGCTTTTTATTTGTTGAAAGTAATTTTAAGGGTCATTTTTCACTTAATTCACGAATACTTTCACTAAAATGGCCTATTGCTATTGAATTTACTGCCAAAAATGTTAAAATTTTAATATAACTATTGATAATGATTATCAAAACCAATAGTGTTTATGAATTCATTGTACATCGAAAGGATTAGGTTACCTCATTATGAAATTCTTACTTAATGGTATTGTCCTATTTATCATTTTATTATTATTAACTATCCTTTCTCTATTTATTGGTGTTAGTAATGTTTCAATTACAGACATATTCCACTTATCTAAAGAGCAAATAAACATTATTGTATCTAGTAGGATACCGAGAACGGTAAGTATATTAATTTCTGGAAGCACGTTGGCACTTGCAGGATTAATTATGCAACAAATGATGCAAAATAAATTTGTAAGTCCAACAACTGCAGGAACGATGGAGTGGGCTAAGTTAGGTATTTTAATATCGCTAATACTATTTCCAGAAGCGAATATCATTATTAAATTAGTATTTGCAGTCACGCTAAGCATTGGTGGTACATTCCTGTTTGTGAAATTAGTACAATATATTCGATTTACTGATGTTATTTTTATCCCACTCTTAGGGATTATGCTCGGTGGTATTGTTTCTAGTTTTGCTACATTTACTGCTTTAAGAACGGATGCGGTGCAAAGTATCGGAAACTGGATGAATGGGAATTTTGCCATTATTACAAGCGGAAGATATGAAATATTATACTTAAGCATTCCTTTATTAGTACTTACATATATATTTGCGAATCAATTTACGATTGCTGGAATGGGGAAAGACTTTAGTAATAATCTAGGTGTTAATTATGAAAGAATAATTAACGTCGGCTTATTTATTACTGCAACAATTACTGCTTTAGTAGTTGTAACAGTTGGAACACTTCCATTTTTAGGTTTAATTGTTCCAAATATCGTTTCTATATTCAGAGGAGATCATTTAAAAAACGCATTGCCACATACAGCAATGTTAGGTGCTATTTTTGTAATGTTTTCAGATATAATCGGCAGAATCATTGTATATCCATATGAAATCAATATCGGATTAACAATTGGTGTTTTTGGCACTATTATTTTTATAATCTTGCTGATGAAAGGACGACATAACTATGCAAACTAGCCCTAAAACAAAACTATCCATTTTATTTGCAGTAACAGTGGTAGCTGCAGGTCTTTACCTTGTGATAGGTATTGATTTTGATATTTTCCAATATCAATTTTCTAGCCGATTAAGAAAACTGATACTGATGATATTAGTCGGAGCCGCAATCGCAGCTTCAGTAGTGATATTCCAAGCGATTACAAGTAACCGGTTACTAACACCTTCAATTATGGGGCTTGACTCTGTATACATGTTTGTGAAGGTTCTAATCGTGTTTGCATTTGGCGTACAGTCTGTATTTGTTACTAATCTGTATCTCAGCTTTGCAATTTCATTAATAGTGATGATCGTATTTTCATTACTTTTATTCCAAGGTATCTTCAGAATTGGTGATGTTTCCGTTTATTTCATCCTACTCGTAGGGGTTATACTTGGCACCTTTTTCAAAAGTATTACCGGATTTTTAGAATTAATTATTAACCCAGAAGATTTCTTGGCTGTACAAAGTGCCATGTTCGCAAACTTTGATGCATCTAATAGTAAATTAGTCACACTGTGTGGTGTCATATTAGTTATTCTCATATTGATTACGATGCGGGCCATACCATATTTAGATGTACTTTTATTAGGAAAAGATCAGGCGATCAATTTAGGTATATCTTATAAAACGTTAACGAGATTATTGCTCATACTCGTTTCAATGCTTGTATCTATTTCGACAGCACTCGTTGGTCCAATTACATTTTTAGGATTATTAACTGTTAACTTAGCACATGAATTGATGAAGACATATGAACATAAATACATATTACCAGCAACGATTTTAATGAGTTGGTTAAGTCTATTCATAGCACAAGGTGTAGTAGAGAATTTATTCCAAGCAACGACGCAAGTAAGTATAATTATTGATTTAGTAGGTGGAAGTTACTTCATTTACTTATTAATAAAAAGGAGAAATGCGAATTGATACGTGTACAAGGGCTTAATAAAAATATTCAAGATAAAGAAATTTTAAAAGATATTAATGTTGATATAAATAAAGGACGTCTAACTTCTATGATTGGACCAAATGGCGCTGGAAAAAGTACATTGTTAGCCGTAATTACACGCCTAATGGACTTTGAAGATGGTTCTATAGAAATCGAAGGTAAAGCAATTAGTGATTATAAAAGTAATGAATTAGCTAAAAAATTATCGATTCTCAAACAATCTAATCATACCGAGCTCAATATTACAGTAGAGCAATTAGTCAATTTCGGACGATTTCCATATTCTAAAGGTCATCTCAAACAAGAAGATAAAGAACAAGTTGAATATGCGTTGGAGTTGTTGCATCTTAAAGAGATCAGAAATCGCTATATAAAAACATTATCTGGTGGGCAACGTCAACGTGCATATGTAGCCATGACAATTGCGCAAAATACAGATTATATCTTATTAGATGAACCACTGAACAATCTTGATATGAAACATTCAGTTCAAATTATGCGAACATTACGACAACTTGCAAAAGATTTAAATAAAACTGTAATCGTTGTGATTCATGATATTAACTTCGCTTCATGTTATTCAGACGATATTATCGCATTAAAAGATGGTGAAGTTGTCAAAGCAAGTACAAAAGATGAGGTTATTCAAACAGATACATTAAAATCGTTATACGATATGGATGTAAGAATTGAAGAAATCCGCGGTCAACGCATTTGTGTGTATTTTGATGAGCTAACAGCAACTCAAGATTTAGAGCTTGCATATTCAATGTAATTCCATTCGTAACATTTGAAGGGAGTGATGCAACTGTAACGTGGTTATACTTTTTAAGGGCATAAAAGGAATACATCATTAGGAAAATCAGGAGGATTAAGAAACATGAAAAAATTATCTTTATTATTAGTTGTAGGTTTAATGTTTTTATTAGTAGCATGTAGTAATGGTGGATCAGAGGATAAAAAATCATCTGATGCTAAATCAGAAAGCGAAGATTCAAATAAAACTGTAAAAATTGAAAATAATTATCAGGCTAGTGGAGAAAAACGTGATGGCAGTGATGCTAAAGAAGTTAAAGAAACGGTAGAAGTACCAACAAATCCTGAAAAAGCAGTTGTTTTTGATTATGGTACATTAGATACATTGAAAGAATTAGGACTTGAAGATAAAGTTAAAGCACTTCCAAAAGGTGAAGGTGCTAAGTCACTACCTGATTTCTTAAGCGATTTTAAAGATGAAAAATACCTAAACACAGGAAGCCTAAAAGAAGTTAATTTCGATAAAGTTGCAGAAGCTAAACCAGATGTAATTTACATTTCTGGTCGTACAGCAAATCAAAAAAATCTAGATGAATTCAAAAAAGCTGCACCAGATGCAAAAGTTGTATATGTTGGTGCTGACGACAAAGACGAAGTGAATTCATTGAAGAAAAATACTGAAACATTAGGTAAGATTTACCAAAAAGAAGACGAAGCAAAATCACTTACTAAAAAATTAGATGATAAAATTGCTGGCATTAAAGAAAAAACAAAAGACTTAAAAGATGAAAAAGCATTATTCTTATTAGTTAACGAAGGTGAATTATCAACATACGGCGCTGGAGAAAGATTCGGTGCAATGATTTTTGACACAATGGGCTTCACAGCTGCAGATGAAAACATTAAAAGCAGTAAGCATGGTCAAAACGTAACAAATGAATATATAGCAGAAAAAAATCCAGATATTATTTTCGCTATGGACCGCGGACAAGCGACTGGTGGTAAATCAACATCTAAACAAGCATTAGGTAATGACGTTATCAAAGATGTAAATGCTGTAAAAGAAGACAAAGTTTATGAATTAGATCCAAAACTTTGGTACTTCGCAAGTGGTTCGACTACTACTGCAATTAAACAAATTGAAGAAGTAGAAAAAGCACTTGAAAAATAATATTTAAAAGGATAACCGTGGGGGATATAGTTCCTTTCAGTAAGTCGACAAAGTCTTATGGCTTTGTCGACTTTTTTATGTCTCAAAAAGATAGTTTGTAGTGGCTTGGAACTTTAGTCCCAACATGTTCTTTGTTATGTTAAAGATAGATTGAGCAAGTAAGTAAAAATTCATTTTTAAAACTTGTATAATGAAATGAAATAAAGCAAAGGGGAGTGAAGTACATGATTTTAGATAATGTAAATCCAAGTGATTTATTTCCAACGGAGAAAAAGGGGCCAAGTGTATTAGGAACAATAGAATATTCAGTCCAAGGTTCTTCAGAATTTGAAGGTGCTTTTATTGCAACCAACGAACGTATTATTTTAAATGTTGATATGAATGGGGAGTTTTATTACAGAAGTATTGCTTATAAAGAAGTAGAACAAATTAGTTACGATGGTGAAAAAATAAATTTTACTTTTAATATTGGACCAATGCCCATGAAGCAAATACAAAAAGGTGATGCAAAAACCTTTGTACAATTTGTAGAAGAACAAATAAAATAGTATGAGAATTTTAAAATAAAGTACATAGTGCCAAGCTGCAAAGCTATTTCATATTCGTTTGCCTAGGCAAGCAAATACTTGAAAATCGGTACAAGTCTATTTTTAATATAAAAAAGGTACGCATCCATTAGATTAACGGATGCGTACCTTCTTCAATGCTTTATTAAGCATAAGCCATGAAGTTTATATAGAAAAATAAAGATGGTAATGATATTTACAACGATTATTAAAGTGGCCATCGCACTTAGGACAGGCTTCAATCATCATATATTCATTGATTGTCATTTCATGTCTACATACACCACATAAAATTGCTTTTTCATTAAATTCACTAGAATCCCATCTTTTTATTGCATGTGATTCATGTTCATTATGACATTTATAGCATGGATAGTATTTACCGCAACATTTAAATTTAATTGCGATGATGTCTAATGGTGTTGGATAATGCGTGCAACGTGCTTCATTGTCTACAGTAGAACCATATATGTTAATCATAATCAATTCTCCTAATTATCGTTTGGATATTCGCCAATAATTCTAACTTCTCGATGTAGCTCAACATCAAATTGCTCTTTTACTACTTTTTGAACATAGTGGATTAGATCTTCATAGTCTGTTGCGCTTCCGTTATCAACATTTACCATAAAACCAGCATGCTTCTTAGACACTTCGACGCCACCAATACGATGACCTTGTAATTCAGCATCTTGAATCAATTTACCGGCAAAGTGGCCCGGAGGACGTTGGAATACACTACCACATGATGGATATTCTAAAGGTTGCTTGGATTCTCTTCTTTCCGTTAAATCATCCATTTTTTCTTGGATAGCTTGTTTGTCACCAGGCATTAAAGTGAATGCTGCTTCAAGAACGACTAAATGTTCTTTTTGAACGATACTATTGCGATAATCTAACTCTAAATCCTTATTCGTTAATGTGATGAGTTCACCTTTATCATTTACACACAGTGCATAGTCTATACAATCTTTGACTTCGCCGCCATATGCACCAGCATTCATAAAAACAGCGCCACCGATTGATCCTGGAATACCACAAGCAAACTCTAAGCCAGTTAGCGCATAGTCTCTAGCAGTACGAGATACATCGATAATCGCTGCACCACTGCCAGAAATAATAGCATCATCTGAAACGTCTATATAATCTAGTGAGAGTAAGCTAATTACAATACCTCTAATACCACCTTCACGAATGATAATATTCGAGCCATTGCCTAAATAAGTGACTGGGATATCATTTGTATATGCATAGTGAACGATAGATTGGACGTGTTCATTTTGGGTAGGTGATAAATAGTAGTCAGCCTGACCACCAGTTTCAGTATATGTATAACGTTTTAATGGTTCGTCTATTTTAATAATTTCTTTTGGAACAATTGCTTCTAATTCTTTTAAGATGTCATCTTTATGCAAGTCTAGAACATCCTTTCCTGTTGAATTCATTTTGTTTATTATACCAATGATTACCCGTCTTTGCTAAATAGTATAGCAATTTATTAAAGGTTTTATAGTTTTATTCAAATTTTATGCTTTTGATTAAATTTTATAAGTCGTCATAGTTCATTTTAATAATGACTTATGGTCTTTTAGTTTTGTTAATTGTTGAAATAACATTTGTTTGTGATTTTCGTAATCACGAATTGTCACGTTATGACTTGCTAAGCACTGTTTTTTATTACTAAAATGCTTAGCAATCACACTGTTTGAAGCTAGGATATCATCCATTTCTAAATAATCAGTATAGAGTGGTGTGTCTTTTTGAATAATATGTAGTCGTGTCGTTTGTTTTAACTCAATAAGATTATTAAATTGAGCCATGACTACTTTTTTCTTATATGGATGGTGTAATCGATAAAAGCCTTCATAATTCAAACGTTTTTCGTCTAAAGAAGTCACGTCATGTAAATTATTTACCCCCACTAAAATATCTAATATAGGTTCAGTAGGGTACATGAAGTGTCTTGTACCTCCGATGTGATGCGTTGATTTAACAGGTGTATCCAATAAATTGAATAAAACATTTCTGAGATGATTATATCGCTGTGTGAAATGACCGTTATTATCTTCAGTTATAAATAATTGTATGCTTGAATACATATAGGTTGACAACTCCTTTAAATGTTATTATATAACTGTTAAACTGTAAATTCTGAAACAATATATCATATATCATTTTCAAGTTAAATAAGTTTCTGTATAATATGGAATGATAAGGAGTTCAGAAATGAAAAAAATACAATACATTGTTTTAGTAGTTTGTTTTTCTGTTTCACTTTCTGCCTGTAACAATGAAGGAGAAAATGAATTTAAAGATTTTGACAGTTCGTTAAATGACGTGAAAAATAAAGAAACCGAACTAAGAGATGTTATGGATGACATGCAATTAAAAAGTCTAGATAATTTGAGTAAGACAGATATGACAGATAAAAATAAGAAAGCATTTAATGATTTGCAAAATGAATTAAACAGCAAATTGATTCCTAAATTAGAAGAATACGAAACAGCAGCAAAAAATTTACCAACGGATTCAAATGAAACAAAAGAACTTAAATCTACTTATTTAGATTCAGTAAAAAAGAAAAAATCAGCAATCAATGAGTTGAAAACATTTGTTGATTTGTGTAATCAATCGATTAAAGCAAATGAAGATATCTTAGAATACACAAAACTATTTGAGAAAAATAGATCACAAGTTGAAGACAATATACAAAAAGCTAGTACTGTTGGTAATAGTACAGATGTTACTAATTTTAAAAATAAGTTAGAACAAAACAATAAAGACTTAAAAAACACTGCAGAAGCAGAGGCTGATTCTACAGATTCAAATGAAATAAAAAAATCTATTAAAGAACAAATTATGCCATTAATTACTAAGCAAATTAGAGACTTGAATAAAGCTGAAATAACAGATGGCTATGTGAATGACGCTCGAAAAAATGCTATTGAGATGTATTATAGCTTGCAAAATTATTATGAAACAAGAGAAGAAACTATTGAAATTAGTGATCAATTAGCGAAAATAGATCACAATAATTTACCTCAAAAAGGTGAAGAACTAGAACAGTACGAAGCTACTTTTAATAAGCAATATCAACAAGCGAATGATAACTATAATTAATAGATTTATAAGTTAAGTTATAAGAATTTGAATAAACTGTTAACAATAAAAAGAGAATTGTGTATAATTGGAAACAATGATATGAGAATATCGTGGAACTTTCACACTTGGTGAGACTTAGGGTGTGTTAAATATTTTTAGAGGTGAATAGAATGGCTATAAAGCTGAGTTCGATTGACCAGTTCAAGCAAATTATTAAAGAAAACAAATATGCATTTGTATTGAAACATAGTGAAACATGTCCGATTTCAGCAAATGCAATGGACCAATTCAACAAATTTTTATATGAAAGAGATATGGATGGTTACTACTTAATCGTACAACAAGAGAGAGATTTATCTAATTATATAGAAGAACAAACAGAAGTGAAACATGAATCGCCACAAGCATTTTATTTTGTTGAGGGACAAGCAATTTGGAATGCAAGTCATGATAAAATTAATGTCGCTTCATTAGCAAACGCTGAAGAATAAAAACAAATTTAATTACATTTAGAAACGCTTGTTAATCTTTTATCAACACCAAGAGGTTAGCAAGCGTTTCTTTTAATGTGAAAAAATTCCTAATGGCATGTATAATAAATAATTGAATGAGAAATATAGATTACGATTTGATAGTGAGCGAATTTATAGAGCTAAACTTTATAGTTTATAGCGTTAATTATGAGTTAGAACGCTGAATTTCAAAGTAAGCGTGTTTTAAATGCTCACATAGGGATATAAGTCTACGTGTATACTATAATAAATAAGTCTACAGAGGGAAGATGATTTTCTTTGAGTTGTGTATAATCATCATACAATAACAGTTATTAACAAAAAAATTTGAGGTGACAAATATGAAAGTTTTAGTAGCGATGGATGAATTTAATGGTATTATATCTAGCTATCAGGCCAATCGTTATGTAGAAGAAGCGGTAGCGAGCCAAATAGAAAAAGCAGATATTGTTCAAGTGCCATTATTTAATGGGCGTCATGAACTTATGGATTCTGTTTTTTTATGGCAGTCAGGTACGAAATATAAAGTGCCAGCACATGATGCAGATATGAATGAGGTAGAAGCGGTTTATGGCATTACTGATAACCATATGACGATTATTGAAGGCAACTTGTCTTTAAAAGGGGACAAGCCAATCATTGAGCGCACAAGTTATGGTTTAGGTGAAATTATGTTAGATGCATTAGATAATGATGCAGAACATATTATTATGTCTTTAGGTGGTATAGGTAGCTTTGACGGTGGTGCAGGTATGTTACAAGCACTTGGGGCTAAATTTTATGATGATGAGGCGCAAGAAGTGGATTTACGTCAAGGTAGTAAGATGTTGAAATATATACGTAAAATTGATATTTCTGACATTCATCCACAATTGAAAAATGTACGTTTTCAATTAATGTCTGATTTTGATAGTAAACTATATGGGAAAAATAGTGAAATTATGCAAACATATGAACTCTATGGAATGACACGTCAAGATGCTGCTGAAATAGACAATTTACTGTGGTATTTAAGTGAAATTTTCAAAAGTGAGTTAAAACTGACAATGGGTCCTGTTCAAAGAGGTGGCGCAGGCGGTGGTATTGCTGCAGCCTTAAATGTACTTTATGATGCCGAAATTATGACAAGCCATGAACTTGTGGATCAAATTACACATTTAGATAATTTGATACAACAAGCGGATTTAATTATATTCGGTGAAGGTGTAAATGAAGCAGACCAAATTTTAGAAACAACAACAGTGCGTCTTGCAGAGTTAGCAACGAAGCATAATAAACCATCTATTGCCATATGTGCGACAGATGACAAATTTGATTTGTTTGAATCAATGGGTGTCACTGCTACATTTAATACGTTTATAGAAATGCCGGAAAGTTTTACAGATTTCAAGATGGGTATTCAAATTAGACACTATACCGTACAAGCAATTAAATTATTGAAAACACAATTTGAAGTGTAAGTAGATAGGTGTTGAAAATTTTGAACGTAAGGTAAATAAATGACCGCAAGTTCACACTTAATGATTATAAATATATGAGAAATAGAAAAAGCGTAGATTCCTCAAAGTGAGGGTCTACGCTTTTTTATTGAGTTTGGATTTATAAATCCAACTTACAAACTTAATTTACTTTGTATAAGTGTTTACGACTTCTTGTGCGATGCCGACAATGACATCTACAGCTTTTTCCATAACATCAATGGATGCATATTCAAAAGGTCCATGGAAATTAGCACAACCTGTAAAGATATTAGGGGTTGGTAGGCCCATATATGAAAGTTGAGACCCGTCCGTTCCACCACGTATAGGTGCTGTATTAGCAGGGATTTCTAACTTTTCAAATACACGTTTTGGTATATCAATTACATGTGGGTTTGGTTCGATTTTTTCACCCATATTGTAGTATTGATCATTGATTTCTATTTCTATTGGTGCATCAGTATAATGCGTATTAATGTCATTTTTAATCTCAACAAGACGTTTCTTGCGTAATTCAAAATGATTTCTATCATGATCACGAATAATATAGTGTAATGTCGTTTTTTCAACATCACCGTTCATTTTCATTAAATGATAGAAACCTTCGTAATCTTCTGTTCTTTCAGGCACTTCATTTTGTGGTAATAATGAGTTGAATTGTTGCCCCAAGAGAATAGCGTTAATCATTGCATTTTTAGCAGAACCAGGATGTACATTGACACCGTGACACGTAACGATTGCTTCTGCAGCATTGAAGCTTTCATATTGTAATTCGCCAAATTCACTGCCATCCATAGTGTAGGCAAAATCAGCGTTAAAACGCTCAACATCAAAGGCATGAGGGCCTTTACCAATTTCTTCATCTGGCGTAAAAGCAATACGAATAGGTCCATGTTTGACTTCTGGATGTTCCGTTAAATATTTAATTGCTTCCATGATTTCAACGACACCAGCTTTGTCATCAGCACCTAATAGTGACGTGCCATCTGTGACCATTAACGTATGACCTTCTACGTATTTCATAGCAGGAAATACATCTTGGCTCAATATACGACTTGTTTCACCTAATTTGATTGGTTGGCCATCATAATTTTCTATGATTTGTGGATTTACATTTGATGCATTGAAATCAGGCGAAGTATCAACATGTGCCAAAAAGCCAACAGTAGGTAAAGCTTCGTCAACATTACTTTCTAATGTTGCGAATAAATAACCTTGTTCATCAATGTCAGTTTCTAAACCTAAATCCGTTAACTCGTCATTTAACAAATTTAGTAAATCCCATTGCTTCTCAGTGGAAGGCGTGGTATTAGACTCTGGATCAGATTGTGTATCTATTGTTACATATCTTGTTAATCTATCAATTATATCAGTTTTCAAAAAAAACACCCCTTAAGCTCTATTGTTCATATTGTAAGATTTTTTATATGTTTTACCATTCATTCTACCATAATGTTGTTTAATCCGTGTATTGAGATGATAGATGATTTCTGCACATAGAATACCAAAAGCAATCGCGCCTGAAATCAAAGTGACTTCAAGAAATGTATTTGTAGCGAGTGTATATTGATTACTAACTAAATAACGTGTCGCTTCATATGCTAAACCACCTGGTACTAATGGGATAATCCCTGGAACAATAAAGATAATAACAGGTCGTTTGTAACGTCTACTCATTACGTGACTCATAATTGCTAAAATAAAGCTTCCTAAAAATGAAGCCATTACTTTACCGAAATCTAAGTCCACAGTAAGTTTGAAGATGATCCAGCCCATTGCGCCAACGAAACCACAAGCTAAAAGGAGGCGACGTGGTGCATTAAAGATAATCGAAAAAAGCATTGTAGCTAAAAAGCTGACAATAAATTGTAAAACATAATATCCGATGAGCATATAAGCACTCCTTTTTTAAAATATTAATAAAACGATGGCAACGCCGGCACCAATTGCAAATGCTGTGAGAGCTGCTTCAACGCCACGAGACATACCGGCGATCAATTCTCCAGCCATTAGATCACGAATAGCATTCGTAATTAATATTCCTGGTACAAGAGGCATGACGCCAGCTATGGTTATAAAGTCTTGGTTTTCTGTCATACCTAATTTGGTGAATGTGGCGGCGACCGTTATAACAACTACAGCACTAAGAAATTCTGAAAAGAATTTAATTTGAATATAGCGTTGTACAAAATCAAAAGTTAAAAACGCACCAGCTCCAGCAATAATAGCGAAAAAGAAGTCGTTTATTCCGCCGCCAAACATGATGAGGAAGAATCCACATGCGATTGCTGCTGCGAAGAATTTAGTAATAGATGAAAATTGTAAGGATGCATGATGTAAATGTATGAGTTCTGACTTTGCCTCATCTATATCTAATTGATTGTTTGAAATTTTACGCGATAAACTATTGGTTAAGGCGATTTTTTCTAAATCAGTAGTTCTCTCACGAATGCGTACAAGTCGCGTGTTCGTACGATCATTAAGGGAGAAAATAATTGCTGTAGAAGTTACAAAGCTATATGTATCATCTAAGCCATAGTTGGCAGCGATTCGTGTCATTGTATCTTCCACACGATAGGTTTCAGCACCACTTTCTAGCAAAATTCTTCCCGCGATAAGTACGACATCAATCACTTTGTCTTCATCAATGATAGTGATTGTATCTGACATAGTTGGTCACCTCCTAGAATAATATTAGAACAATTGAAAGTTTACAGCGTACAACAGTAACTTTCAATAACAATTCATACTCTGTTATTAATTTTTAAACTCCCATTATATATTGTAACAAACATAATTTTGTAATTGTTGTTTTTAAGTTAAAAAATAAAATTGAAACATGCGCTTCAATCTAGATTTCAATTTTAACATATAGATTCTTTGAGTGTTGACTGTGTCTGGTTTTAGACGTAGTTATTTTTTGAAATGGAGAGGGGAGTTGCACAATTTGAAACGTGACTACAGAAAATGAGCATAAAAAGAAGAGAGCGGGAATATGAAAACAAAGTTAGAACTTTGTTTTTATACTTCCCACTCCCTGTTTAAGCAGTTTTAAATTTGAAGTGCTTTTTATAATTTAACAATTGGATTAAACATGACTTGATTACGGCCTTCATTTTTTGCCATGTGCAGCATGTCATCCGCAATTTTGAATACTTTACGTTGAGATTTGTAATCTTCTTGAGTTAAGTAACCTACACCAATAGATACAGATAACTTGATAACTTCTTTATTCGGTAAATGGAAAGTAGATTGTTCTACGCCTGCACGAATATTTTCACTGAGTTTTACACATTGATCTAAAGTATAATCGTATAAGACAATTGAAAATTCTTCGCCTCCATTCCGATAAATACTAAATTGTTGAGGCACATAATTTTTTAATAGTTGTGCGACTTGTCTAAGTACGGCATCGCCAGATTTATGTGAAAATTTATCATTTACATCTTTGAAACCATCTATATCAATGAGTAATAACCCTAAGCTTTCATTGTTTTCTTCAGCGATACGCGTCGTTTCATTTAAATGTCTATCAAATTCTTTAACATTACCCAAGCCAGTTAAATAGTCCAGTTTATCTTCATTTTCATAACGATTAACTAATGAGAAAAAATGCCAAATATCAACAAATGTGATAGAAGAAGTAATCGTTAAAATAAAGGATAGTGGTATTAAGAACAACACCTCTGTTAATTCATAATAAGGGCTGATAAGTGATAAGATAAGCAAAATAACTAATGTAATTGCATTAAGGATTTGTAATGAAACAATGTCGCTTTGTTTTAAAAATGGTCCAACTGCGCCGACCACGATGGCTATAACAATGAGAATCGTAGCAATAATAATTGTGAAGTCACCAATTAGTACATTGACTACAGATACTATAATCGCGGCTAGAACGGTATATACCATATTTGTATATCTACCTAAGAATAAAATAGGCACGAATGATAAATAGAGTGCGTATTCATTGAATAGGGGCACTGGATAGGCGGATAGTAAAAGTGCTACTATCGTCATTAAAATAGTGACGTATTCTTTTGAAAACACCATGTTTTTATTTTCTGAATACTGTAGGCGATGGAATAAGTAAATTCCTGCCACAATAACAGAGATATTGTAGATAATAGCTTCAAACATTTAACGTTACACTCCTTTGAATAAACACTTAGTTATTGTAAGTGAAAACTTACATTTTGTCATCACTATATAAATAGAAATTTATAACATTCACTTAATATTCATGTTAAAATATTTGTCTGAGTGATTATATATAAATCACTTAGTTTATAATTAAAAATCAAAACAAATTCGTTTATAGGATGTTAATTATCTCATTACTATTTGTATAAGTAAAAGCGTATGAGGTATTATGGTATTAAGTGCATAAATATTTAGATATGGCGGATGTGCAATTTGTTAGAGTTGCATCAACATCACAGACCATTTTATAGATAATATAAATTTGCAGTTTAAAGTTAAAATTATTTTCAATGTAACGACTTTGAAATTCGAAATAATCAAGAATTATATTAATGAAGGTGAACTGATGTATACATTATTATTAATCATTTTTTCAATGATTGTCAGTTTAATACTAACACCAATAATTATAAAGGTTTCTCATAAACTAGGCATTGTAGATAAGCCGAATTTTAGAAAAGTACATACAAAACCCGTTTCTGTATTAGGCGGAACTGTAATACTTTTTGCGTTTCTATTAGGAATATGGCTAGGACATCCGATAGAAACTGAAGTTAAACCGCTTGTTATTGGATCAGTATTAATCTATTTGGTGGGACTTGTAGATGATATCTATGATTTGAAACCAGTTATAAAATTAATTGGCCAAGTAATTGCAGCACTCGTCGTTGTATACTACGGAGTGACGATTGATTTTATCTCCTTACCAATTGGGCCTACGATACATTTTGGTGTATTTGGGATTCCTATCACTGTGATTTGGATTGTAGCCATCACTAATGCAATTAACTTAATCGATGGATTAGATGGATTAGCATCTGGTGTATCAATGATTGCCTTAATGACAATCGGCTTTATAGCAATATTACAAGCAAATATTTTTATTATGATGATTTGCAGTGTCTTAATAGGTGCGCTTTTAGGATTCTTATTCTTCAATTTCCATCCAGCTAAAATCTTTTTAGGTGATAGTGGTGCATTACTTGTAGGATTTATTGTAGGATTCCTATCATTACTAGGATTTAAGAATATAACTTTTATTTCACTATTCTTCCCAATTGTTATCTTAGCAGTGCCGTTTATCGATACGTTGTTTGCGATGATACGTCGTGTGAAGAAAGGTCAGCATATTATGCAGGCAGATAAATCGCATTTACATCATAAATTATTAGAATTAGGTTATTCACATCGCCAGACCGTAATACTTATATATTCTATAGCATTACTATTTAGTCTTGCTAGTATTATATTATATTTATCTCAACCATGGGGTGTACTCATGATGCTCATTCTTATTTTAGTTACGATTGAGCTTATTGTAGAATTTACTGGTCTCATTGATGATGATTACAGACCTTTAATGAAATTAATTGAAAACAAACAACGAAACAAAGACGACGAACATCAATAATAAAGAGGCTTCCATGATGGAAGTCTCTTTATTTTATACTCTGATACGTATAATTTGGATTTCAAAATTAAGAAGTAGAAATATCGAAAGGTAAGCGTACAACTTCATTTTCTATTAAATCATAATTTCCTGAAGTGTTACGATTTAAAAAATCTATAAATTGAGTGTAATCTGTTTTAACAACATCAATGTGATAACTTACTTTATCAGTATAATTTGTTTCACGTAATAAGTAAGGTGTGCTCGCAAGTTCATATTCAAACTTACCTGTTAAATCATAAGCAATGGTAACCGTTGTAGGTATAGCAGGACGCAAAGCAACTCTACCAATATCATAAATTACATCTCGTACTGCACCACTATATGCACGGATTAATCCGCCACCGCCTAATTTAATGCCACCAAAGTAGCGTGTGACCACTACGGCAGCATCATGTATCTCTAATTTTTTTAAAATATCGAGCATAGGAACTCCCGCTGTACCACTTGGCTCACCGTCATCATTTGCTTTTTGGATATTCATTTGGTCTCCAACTGTATATGCTGAACAATTATGTGTTGCTTCTCGGTGTTCAGATTTCACTGCCTCGATAAAAGCTTTAGCGGCATCTTCAGATTCCACAGGTTTAATATGCGCTATAAAACGTGATTTACTGATTATATTTTCAATTATATGTTCTTTTTTAATTGTGATTATTGCATCATCCATTTATCGTCACCTCATCTTTTTATAGTCAGACAATCATTTATGTATGTTTTTAAAATTCATTAATTACACATATTATACACTGTATTGTATTATAGATTAAATACAAAAATAAATTTTCTTTTTACTTAAAATAGGGTATCATAGTTGTGAGTATAATTGAGGAGGATTAAGATGAAGATTGCTGTCTTGACGGATTCAACGAGCTATCTATCTCAAACGCTAATAGAAAAATATAATATAAGAATTGCGCCGCTAAGCGTAACTTTCGATAATGGTGAAAATTTTGTAGAAAACGCAACAATATCAACGGATGCATTTTATAAAAGAATGGAAACTTCAAATACAATTCCCACGACGAGTCAACCTGCCATTGGAGAGTTTATAAAATATTTTAAAGAACTTCAAGAAGAAGGCTATACTGATGTCATATCTGTTTTTATTTCATCTGGTATTAGTGGCAGTTATCAAACAGCTACGCAAGCAGGGAAAATGGTAGAAGGTATCAATGTACATACATTTGATTCGAAATTAGCTGCAATGGTAGAAGGTGGTTACGTCTTACGTGCAGTTGAAATGATAGAACAAGAATATGAACCTCAAGATATTATTAAAGAGCTTGAAACTATGCGAGAAGTAACGGGTGCAATCTTAATGGTAGATGATTTGAAAAATCTACAGAAAAGTGGTCGTATCACTGGAGCTCAAGCATGGGTAGGTACAATGTTGAAAATGAAACCTGTGTTAACATTTGATGATGGCAAAATTGTACCAGAAGCAAAAGTCCGCACGAAAAAACGAGCACTCAATGAAATTATTAATAAAGTTACTGCTCAAGTGAAAGATTATGAAGAAGTAACTTTATATATTATTGAGGGTGATAAATCAGAAGATGCCGCATGGATGGAAAAAGAATTACAAGAAAAATATCCGCAATATCACCTTCACCGCTCTAAGTTAGGACCTGTTATTGCAGCGCACTTAGGTTCTGGTGGTATGGGACTAGGATTTACAGGGAGAAACATACGTATATCATAAATATTAACTTGTTTAAAGACATGTCATGCCAAGAAAATGGTATACATGTCTTTTTTTATTGGAGGTCATCTAAGATAAAACATTATGGAAAACTAATTACCGAAAAAGATATGTTAACTGATGAGAAAATCAGACACATTTCCACTGGTGTGATAAACAAACAAGGGCGTTGGTATTGTATACAATGTCATACACAAGAAAAACGTCATTTTTACAAATACTTTTCAACATTATTAGATAAAGAAGTAGTGTATTGCAGAAATTGTATCAATTTGAGCAGAATGGATAATATTAATGAAGTTTATATTACTGAAACAAATACGGCGATTTCCCAAGGGGTATATCACTTACCATTTGAATTATCAGAACAACAACGCTTTGCTTCAATTCAAATTTTAGAAGCGGTTAAAAATTTAACATCTATTTTATTATATGCTGTGACAGGCGCTGGTAAGACAGAAATGATTTTTGAAGGTATTAGCTTTGCGAGAAGCGCAGGCTATAATGTTGCAGTTGTATCGCCAAGAGTAGATGTTGTTATAGAAGTGAGTTTACGTATTAAAGCAGCTTTTCGAGATGAGGCAATAGATGTACTTTATCAAGGTCAGAGACAATGTCATAATGGCCACTTTGTGATTGCTACAGTGCATCAATTATATCGCTTTAAGCATCATTTTGACTTGATTATTGTAGATGAAGTGGATGCATTTCCGCTATCAATGGATCCAATACTCTTTGATGTCATCGCACATGCATCAAAAGAACATCATTGCCACATTTATATGACTGCGACGCCACCAACTGCATTACTTAGCAAAATGAAAGATGGTGGTATAGTAACATTGCCTGCCCGTTTTCATAGGCAACCTTTGCCAATTCCTCAGTTTAAATATTACAAAATAAAATTTCACAAAATACAACGATTTCTTATGAATCGATTGAAACAACAAATTGAAACAGGACGGTATACGCTCGTGTTTTTTAATCACATACATCTTATGAAACAAATGTACCATTGTTATAAAACAGAAATAACTTCATTGGCCTATGTACATAGCGAGGATGTACTTCGTTTTGAAAAAGTGAGCGATTTAAGAAAAGGTAAATATAAAGTGATGTTTACCACTACAATTTTAGAAAGAGGCTTTACTATGGCGAACTTAGACGTTATTGTGCTTAATAGTCATATGTTTGAAAGCAGTGCACTTGTGCAAATTGCTGGAAGAGTGGGACGTAAATTAGAAGCTCCGGCAGGATTAGTATTATATGTACACGAGGGGATTACCATGGACATGCTTAAAGCACGCAAGGACATTAAAAAAATGAACGCATTAGCGCACAGCAGGGGATGGTTAGATGGTTAGATGTATTCAATGTCATCACACGTTTTCTGAAGCGTTTAACGCCTTCACATTTTATAAAAAAGCATCTAAATTATGTGAATCATGCATAGAACATTGGAATGAGCTCAATATTAAACCACTCAATCGGTGTGTCAGATGTTTAAAGAACTTAGAAGAAAATGAAGAGGATTGCTTAGATTGTCTATTTTTAGCTACAAAATATAATTTAATGAATCAGTTATATTGCCAATACCAATATAAAGGTATGTTGAAGACTCTTATTCATCAATATAAATTTAAGAAAGATGTCGCAATCTGTGAAATATTAGCAACACAGCTTCATTTTCCTAAAATGTCGTATGATTATATTGTGCCCATACCATCTCCTATAGTTAGAGATAAAGAGCGCACATTTAATCCTGTGGCGACCGTGTTAGATAAAATGGGTGTGAATTATGAGCCAATACTACGTACGCGCATACGTCCAAAGCAATCACTTTTAGGAAAACAATTAAGGGCACAATCAAAAAATCCATTTGAAATCGCAAAAAGTATAGATTTAGAAAATAAAAACATTTTACTTGTAGATGACATTTATACTACAGGCTTAACAGTTCATAATGCTGCAGAATTACTTTTTGTTAGAAAAATCAGAAAATTCGATGTGTTTACGTTTGCACGGTAGGAGAAACGTGGTATTATAAGAGTAAGCAATATTACCAATATAGAGGTTTTAAAGGAGTCGATTATTATGATCAGATTTGAAATTCACGGGGAGAACCTCACTATTACTGATGCGATTCGCAACTATATTGAGGAGAAAATTGGTAAATTAGAAAGATATTTTAATGATGTGCCAAATGCAATCGCACATGTTAAAGTAAAAACGTATCAAAATTCAGCAGCAAAAATCGAAGTAACTATTCCATTGAAAAACGTTACTTTAAGAGCTGAAGAACGCCACGATGATTTATACGCAGGTATTGATTTGATTAACGGTAAACTTGAAAGACAAGTTAGAAAGTACAAAACGCGTGTAAATCGTAAAAATAGAAGTCGTGGAGAACAAGAAGCATTTGCATCATTGCCACAAGAAAGTGAAGCAGAAGAGATTCAAAATGATGACAATGAAAGTGATATCGAAATTATTCGTTCAAAAAATTTCAGTTTGAAACCTATGGATTCAGAAGAAGCAGTATTGCAAATGGATTTATTAGGACATGATTTCTTTATTTTCACAGATCGTGAAACTGATGGTACGAGTATTGTTTATAAAAGAAGAGATGGAAAATATGGTTTGATTGAAACAACTGAATAATTTGTTTTAATTAAGTCCAATATTAAACTAACCGTAGCGTTCATGATTGAGTTAAATCATGGACGCTCATTTTTTGTTGTGTTACTATGAAATAATTTGAAAGTTAGGTAAGATCTTGTGTATATTTTAAGTGAATAAGAAATAAAATAAAAAATGAAAACTACTAATAAATAAAAAATAGCATTAACAAGCGAAAAAACTGTT
The DNA here is from genome assembly GCF_049943195.1 of Staphylococcus caseorum. Lineage (NCBI taxonomy): Bacteria > Bacillati > Bacillota > Bacilli > Caryophanales > Staphylococcaceae > Staphylococcus > Staphylococcus caseorum. The sequence goes on along the minus strand of NZ_JBNFUA010000001.1, from coordinate 1,657,006 downwards.
TAAATGGAAAGTTAATAAGTGTAAATTTAAGCTTATAAATGATATCATAAATTGTTGTAAGCGAAGAGTTAAAAAGCTAAAGGAGCGAACAAAATGGGTTTTTTATCAAAGATTGCAGATGGCAATAAAAAAGAAATAAAACGCCTTGGTAAATTAGCCGACAAAGTCCTTGCGTTAGAAGAGGATACGTCGATATTAACTGATGAAGAAATTAGAGAGAAAACAAAAGCATTTCAAAAACAATTACAAGCAGAAGAAGATATTAAAAAACAATATAAAATGCTCGATGATATTTTACCGGAAACCTTTGCGCTCGTAAGAGAAGGTTCAAAACGTGTGTTCAATATGATTCCATATAAAGTTCAGGTCATGGGTGGTATTGCAATTCATGGTGGCGACATTTCTGAAATGAGAACGGGTGAAGGTAAAACGTTAACTGCAACAATGCCAGTTTATTTAAACGCATTGTTAGGTCGCGGTGTGCATGTTATTACAGTAAACGAATATTTATCTAGTACACAAAGCGAAGAAATGGCAGAACTATATGAATTCCTAGGGTTATCAGTAGGATTAAACGTCAACAGTATGACAACAAATGAGAAGAGAGAAGCATACGCAAGTGATATTACGTATAGTACGAACAATGAGTTAGGCTTCGATTATTTACGTGATAATATGGTGAACTATGCAGAAGAACGTGTTATGAGACCATTGAACTTTGCTATTATTGATGAAGTTGACTCAATTTTAATTGATGAAGCGCGTACGCCACTAATTATTTCAGGTGAAGCTGAGAAATCGACTTCGCTTTATACACAAGCAAATGTCTTTGCTAAAATGTTGAAAAATGAAGACGACTATAACTACGATGAAAAAACAAAAGCTGTTCAATTAACAGAACAAGGTATTGATAAAGCAGAACGCATGTTTAAGATTGATAATCTATATGATGTGAATAATGTGGATATTATTAGCCATATTAATACTGCGTTACGTGCACATGTAACATTGCAACGAGATGTGGATTACATGGTGAATAATGGTGAAGTCTTAATTGTTGACCAATTTACTGGTCGTACAATGCCAGGACGTCGCTTTTCAGAAGGCTTACACCAAGCCATAGAAGCAAAAGAAGGCGTGAAGATTCAAAACGAATCTAAAACAATGGCTTCTATTACATTCCAAAACTATTTCAGAATGTACAACAAACTTTCTGGTATGACAGGTACAGCTAAAACTGAAGAAGAAGAGTTCAGAAACATTTATAATATGACTGTAACTCAAATACCTACTAACAAACCGATACAACGTGTGGATAAACCAGACTTAATATACATTAGTCAAAAAGGTAAATTTGATGCAGTTGTTGATGATGTTATTGAAAAACATAAACTTGGACAACCTGTACTATTGGGTACAGTTGCAGTTGAAACCAGTGAATATATTTCTAATTTATTGAAGAAACATGGCGTACGTCATGACATTTTAAATGCTAAAAATCACGAACGTGAAGCAGATATAGTTGCTAATGCAGGTCAACGTGGAGCGGTTACTATCGCTACTAACATGGCAGGTAGAGGTACAGATATTAAACTTGGCGCAGGTGTTGAAGAAATCGGCGGCCTTGCAGTAATTGGTACAGAGCGACATGAATCCCGTCGTATTGATGACCAATTACGTGGTCGTGCTGGACGACAAGGTGATAAAGGGGACAGTCGCTTCTACTTATCCCTACAGGATGATTTAATGGTACGTTTTGGTTCAGAACGTTTACAAAGTATGATGAATCGTTTAGGTATGGATGATTCTACACCAATAGAATCTAAAATGGTGTCCCGTGCCGTTGAATCTGCTCAAAAACGTGTAGAAGGTAATAACTTTGATGCACGTAAACGTGTACTTGAATATGACGATGTATTACGTAAACAACGTGAGATTATATATGGTGAACGTAACCGTATTATTGATAATGATGAAAGTGGAGATTTAGTAAATGAAATGCTCCATTCTACAATAGATAGAAGCGTTCATTATTATATAAATGAAGATGAAGAAGATTTAGATTATGAGCCATTCATCAACTATATTGATGATGTATTCTTAAATGAAGGTGACTTAAAACTAGAAGATATCAAAGGTAAGGACCAAGAGGATATCATTGATATTGTTTGGTCAAAAGTTGAAGTCGCGTTAAAAGATCAAAAAGAGAAAATTGGTACACAATTTGATGAATTCGAACGTATGATTTTACTTCGTTCAATCGATTTACATTGGACAGATCATATAGATACAATGGATCAATTACGTCAAGGTATCCATTTGCGTTCTTATGGCCAGCAAAATCCATTACGTGATTATCAAAACGAAGGTCACCAACTTTTCGATACAATGATGCAAAACATCGAAGAAGATGTCAGCAAATATATCTTGAAATCTGTAGTAACGGTTGAAGATGACTTAGAACGTGATAAAGCAACAGATTTCGGTAAAGCTGAACACGTATCTGCAGAAGATGGTAAAGAAAAAGCTAAAGCATCACCTTATGTTAAAGATGATCATATCGGTAGAAACGATCCTTGCCCTTGCGGTAGTGGAAAAAAATATAAAAACTGCCACGGTGCGTAATTTGAAAGTGATTTTAAATAAAACCGGGAGTCTTGATAAACATATATCAACTTCCGGTTTTTATTTATCAAAAATTAAAGTTAGCGTGTTTTAATAAATAAAAAACAGTGGCAGAGTTGTAATTAAGCCTCAAACTTTTGTAGAATAGATATATTGAATAAAATAACATAATTTAATAGTAGTATTTCAATCGTACGATAACAGGAGAGATGCATTGATGGAACTATCAGAAATTAAACGTAATATAGATTATTATAATGAAAAATTAGAGCAGCTTAGGGGGTCTCTTTGACTTAGAAGAAAAAGAGACAAATATTCAGGAATACGAAGAAATGATGACTGATCCTATTTTTTGGGATGATCAAGATAAAGCACAGGAAATTATCGATAAGAATAATGCTTTAAAAACGATCGTAAATGCATATCGAGGATTAGAATCTGAAATAGAAGAGATGGAAACAACAAGAGAACTATTATTAGACGATGATGATGAAGATATGAAGTCAGATTTAGAACAGAACGTATTAGATTTTAAAGAAAACTTAGATAATTTTGAACTACAATTATTACTTGATGGTCCATACGATGCGAACGATGCCATTATGGAACTACACCCTGGCGCAGGCGGTACGGAATCGCAAGATTGGACAAATATGCTTTTAAGAATGTATCAACGTTATTGTGAACACAAAGGGTTTAAAGTTGAAATTGCAGACTATCTACCTGGTGATGAAGCGGGCGTTAAAAGCGTTACATTAATCGTTAAAGGTCATAATGCCTATGGTTATTTGAAAGCTGAAAAAGGCGTGCATCGACTTGTCCGTATTTCACCGTTTGATTCGTCTGGACGTAGACATACTTCATTCGCTTCTTGTGATGTTATACCACAATTCAATAATACAGAAATTGAAATCGATATAAATCCAGATGATATTAATGTTGATACATTTAGAGCATCTGGCGCAGGTGGCCAACATATTAATAAAACAGAATCAGCAATTAGAATTACCCATCATCCTACAGGCATTGTAGTAAACAACCAAAATGAGCGTTCTCAAATTAAAAACAGAGAAGCTGCAATGAAGACATTGAAAGCCAAGTTATATCAATTGAAAATTGAAGAACAAGAGCAAGAAATGGCAGAAATTCGTGGTGAGCAAAAAGAAATTGGCTGGGGAAGTCAAATAAGATCTTATGTTTTCCATCCTTATGCAATGGTTAAAGATCATAGAACAAATGAAGAATCAGGTAAAGTAGATGCAGTTATGGACGGCGATATAAGTCCATTTATAGAAGCATACTTACGTAGTCAAATGGATCATTCAGAAAGTTAAGCAAATGATAATAAGAGATCTCGTCATTAGTATATAAACTAGTGACGAGATCTTTTTGAATTTAAAGAAAGAATAAAAAAATATGTAAAATGCAATTTAAAATATTACATGTTAGATTAAGCTGATGTATATAGAGACGCTTTAAAAGGTTGTAATATCAAGGTTTTAAACGCGCTTTAAGTTAATAGCGTTGACCCATATTTAGTCTCAATTGTCTATTGCATTACAGTATAATAACAATCACAAAAGAGGGGGAAATTTATGCTATATTATGATTGATTAAAATTCAAGACAGTAAAGGGTTGAACATGTAATGAAGAAAGGATTAACATTTTCTGTAACATCGGCAGCATTGTTTTTTGGTTTTAATGGTATTGCATCAGCAGACCAAATTCACACAGTAAAAGAAGATGCTAAATTATCTGATATAGCGCAAGCATTTGCCACAACAACAAATGAAATTCAGTCATTAAATCAATTGAATGACAAAGTAACTGTACAAGCAGGAGAGCAATTAGTTCTTCCAGACAAAGATATAGTAGAAATAAAGCAAGGAGATACGGTTTTAAATATTGCTGCTAAATATCAGCTTAATTTAGAACAACTTTATCAGTTAAACCCAAATCTAGGAGAAATTATTTATCCTGGACAATTAGTGGCAGTATCTGAAAAGGGTTCAGCACATTTAAACAACCAACTTCAAAGTGTTTTTAACGAACAGCAAGTACAGAATGAAACAAGGGAAGATAATGATGTTCCAGTAACATCAAACAACTTTGTACCGACAACACAGCATACTTGGGATTACGTAGAAAAAGAAGCAGCAAATAATCAAAATGAAAGTACACAAATGTATTCTAATCAATATAAACCAACACAGGTAGCTTCAAATGGTAGTAATTATTATGATTGGGGACAATGTACATACTATGCATTTGATCGTCGTCAACAATTAGGGAAATCAGTAGGTAACCTTTGGGGTAACGCAAATAATTGGGCTTCGGCAGCGAGTAATAGTGGCTACAAAGTTAACCGTACACCTGAAGTGGGTGCGATTTTCCAAAGTAATGCCGGTAACTATGGCCATGTAGGTGTTGTAGAACGTAAAAATCCAGATGGATCAATTGTAGTATCAGAAATGAATTGGCAAGGTGTAGGACAAAAATCTTATAGAACAATTCACAACACTGATCAATATAATTATATTCATTAGCAAATCATATAACTTCAATATCATCTGAATACATAAAGAAAAGATGCTTGGTAGTGAGCTTACATTAGAGGTGAGCTTTGCTTAATATAATAAATGGTACATCATAGAACCACTCCATCATGTTTTGGAGTGGTTCTATGTTTATAGTTCATTTTGGTTAAATAATGTCATGAATAAAATAATGCGACAGAAATATAATTTTTCTAATAAGATTTTGTAGTATATGCCTACCAACTACTGCCAAAATAATAACGGGACTGAAATATGAATTTATGTCCTAGGCGCCTCATAAATTGAATTAGTTAAATTCAATTACATTGATAAGACATTTTGATTGTTGAATGATATTATAAAATTAAGTATAATCATTCATTAAACAAACTAGGAGGCGATGTCATGGGAGTACATCAATATTTTAAACGCTTGTCTGATTTAGAAAAATTAATTAGATTGCCGGGAAAATTTAAATACTTTGAGCATAATGTCGCTGCGCATTCATTTAAGGTGACAAAAATTGCACAATATTTGGCTACAGTAGAGGAATACCATGGTAATGAAGTAGATTGGAAGAGTTTATATGAAAAGTCGTTAAATCACGATTTTGCTGAAATTTTCACGGGTGATATCAAAACACCAGTTAAATATGCAAGTGGCGAATTAAAAAAACTCTTCTCACAAGTCGAGGAAGAAATGGTAGACCATTTTATAAATGAAGAAATTCCAGAAGCTTACCAAGATATATATAGAGAAAGACTTCAAGAAGGTAAAGATGACTCATTAGAAGGTCAGATACTTTCTGTAGCTGACAAGATAGATTTATTATATGAAACATTTGGAGAAATACAAAAGCGTAACCCTGAACAACTATTTTTTGAAATATATGAGATGTCCTTAGAAACAATTATGCAATTTGATCATCTAAGTTCGGTACAAGATTTTATAGATAATATTATTCCTGAAATGTTAACGGAGAAATTCATTCCAAGATCAGAATTACGTGAAACAACAATGGCTATTTTAAATAATAGGAATGGGTGAAGTGAATGATTTGGTATGTGCTCGCATCCTTCTTTCCATGTATTTTCGTGGTATTTTTCAGCGTGCTAACACGAAGTAAATGGGTAGGAACGATTTTAACATTAATTATAATTGGTGCATCCGTTCAAAAAGGCTTTTTTCATAATGAATGGATCATTTTTATAGATGTCGCCTCGTTGCTAGCTGGTTACCTTATTATCGATCAATTAGAATTTCATAAAAAAGAAGATGACTGAGTAATGAGTATTAAGCAACTTAATTGCTATAGTTAAATAAGCGTTTTATAATTGTATAAATTCAACAATATAGTTTATTTTAGGATAAACAAAGACAACTTAGGCAAACATGGTGACAGAACTATGTTTGTTTTTCTTTATATATAAGAAGATAAAAAGCGAACAAATGTTTGCTTTTTCATTTATAAATCTGTTAAAATATGTAACGAGAATATGAATCTGCAAACTTGATGCAGACACACAGCAACAGTGGTATATACATTTTAAACATAGACACATCAGGTATGTTCGTATCGTTAGAAATTATATAGGAGGCATGTGTCACTATGGAACACCATCAATTTGAATTACAATCTGATTTTACACCTCAAGGTGATCAACCAGAGGCGATAAAGAAAATCGTTAAAGGCGTTAATGAGGGCAAACGTCATCAAACTTTACTCGGTGCGACGGGTACAGGTAAGACCTTTACGATGAGTAATGTTATTAAACAAGTAGGGAAACCGACACTCATTATCGCGCATAATAAAACACTAGCAGGACAATTATATAGTGAGTTTAAAGAATTCTTTCCAGAAAATAGAGTAGAATACTTTGTCAGTTATTATGATTACTATCAACCAGAGGCTTATGTACCATCAACTGATACATTTATTGAAAAAGATGCTTCAATAAATGATGAAATTGACCAATTACGACATTCAGCGACAAGTTCACTTTTTGAAAGAGACGATGTCATTATTATTGCGAGTGTCAGTTGTATATATGGTTTAGGTAACCCCGAAGAATATCGAGATTTAGTAGTCAGTGTTCGAGCTGGTATGGAAATGGATAGAAGTGAACTTTTAAAAAAATTAGTAGACGTGCAATATTCGAGAAATGATATTGATTTTAGACGCGGCACATTTCGTGTAAGAGGAGATGTTGTTGAAATTTTCCCAGCTTCGAGAGAAGAGATGTGTATTCGTGTAGAATTTTTCGGTGACGAAATTGATCGTATCCGTGAAGTGAATTATTTAACGGGTGAAGTTTTAAGAGAGCGCGATCACTTTGTGATTTTCCCAGCTTCCCACTTCGTAACACGTGAAGAGAAAATGAAATCTGCGATACAAAGAATTGAAAATGAATTAGAAGAACGTTTAACAGAATTACGCTCAGAAAATAAATTATTAGAGGCACAACGACTAGAACAACGTACGAATTATGATTTAGAAATGATGCGTGAAATGGGCTTCTGTTCTGGTATTGAGAACTATTCTGTTCATTTAACGTTAAGACCAATGGGATCAACGCCGTATACGTTATTAGACTATTTTGGCGATGATTGGCTTGTGATGGTTGATGAATCACATGTGACATTACCTCAGATTAGGGGTATGTATAATGGAGACCGTGCACGTAAACAAGTACTTGTAGATCATGGTTTCCGTTTGCCTAGTGCTTTGGATAATAGACCTTTAAAATTTGAAGAATTCGAAGAAAAAACCAATCAACTCGTTTATGTATCTGCTACACCTGGTCCATTCGAGTTAGAACATACAGATGAAATGGTACAACAAATCATTCGTCCGACAGGTCTTTTAGATCCTGAGATTGAAGTGCGACCAACGGAAAATCAAATTGATGATTTAATAAGTGAAATTCATGAGCGCATTGAACGTAATGAACGTGTGCTAGTTACGACATTAACTAAAAAAATGAGTGAAGATTTAACGACTTATTTGAAGGAAGCTGGCATTAAGGTCAATTACCTACATTCAGAAATTAAAACGTTGGAACGTATAGAAATTATTCGTGATTTACGTATGGGAACATATGATGTCATTGTTGGAATTAACTTATTAAGAGAGGGTATCGATATACCAGAAGTGTCTCTTGTTGTTATTCTTGATGCGGATAAAGAAGGTTTCTTGCGTTCTCATAGATCGCTTGTTCAAACAAGTGGACGTGCAGCACGTAATAGTCGTGGTGAAGTTATTATGTATGGTGACAAGATTACCGATTCCATGCGTTATGCCATTGATGAGACAGAACGACGTCGTACAATTCAAAAAGCGTATAATGAAAAACATAATATCACGCCTACGACGATTAATAAGAAAATTCATGATGTTATTAGTGCCACAGTCGAGAATGATGAAACGAATGAACAACAACAAACTGAAGTACCTAAGAAAATGACGAAAAAAGAACGCGAAAAAACAATCGCAAATATAGAAAAAGAAATGAAACAAGCAGCCAAAGATTTAGATTTCGAAAAAGCAACAGAGCTTAGAGATATGTTGTTTGAATTAAAAGCAGAAGGGTGACACATATGAAACAACCATCCATTGTAGTAAAAGGGGCTCGCGCCCATAATTTAAAAGATGTAGATATTGAAATACCGAAAGATAAACTCATCGTAATGACGGGACTTTCTGGATCTGGAAAATCTTCACTTGCCTTCGATACAATTTACGCTGAGGGACAGCGTAGATATGTTGAGTCATTAAGTGCTTATGCAAGACAATTTTTAGGTCAAATGGACAAACCGGATGTTGATACAATTGAAGGTTTATCACCTGCGATATCAATTGACCAAAAGACGACAAGTAAGAACCCAAGATCAACTGTAGCGACGGTAACTGAAATATACGACTATATACGGTTACTCTACGCACGTATAGGTAAACCATTCTGTCCTAATCACGGTATTGAAATAGAATCGCAAACTGTACAACAAATGGTAGACCAAGTGATGCAACTTGAAGAGCGTTCTAAAATCCAATTATTGGCTCCTGTGGTTTCTCACAGAAAAGGTGCACAAGAAAAACTCATAGACGACATTAGTAAAAAAGGTTATGTACGTGTTCGTGTTGATGGCGAAATTATGGATGTAAACGAAGTGCCAAATTTAGATAAAAATAAAAACCATACCATCGAAGTGGTAATAGATCGCTTGGTAGTTAAAGCAGGTATTGAAGGACGTCTTGCTGATTCTATAGAAACTGCGATTAGACTTGCTGAAGGTACGTTAATCGTTGATATCATTGATGGAGAAGAATTAAAATTCTCAGAAAACCATGCTTGTCCGATATGTGGTTTTTCAATTGGTGAGTTAGAGCCACGTATGTTCAGTTTTAACAGCCCATTTGGTGCATGTCCAACATGTGATGGTTTAGGATTAAAATTAAAGGTAGATGTAGACTTAGTGGTTCCTGATACTAGCAAAACTTTAAATGAAGGTGCGATCATAGCTTGGGAATCTTCAAGTTCAGATTTTTATCCAACATTATTAAATCGTGTTTGTGAAGTATATAAAATTAATATGGATAAACCATTTAAAAGATTGACAGATAGACAACAAGATATCATTTTAAACGGTTCTAAAGGTAAAGAAATTGAGTTCACATTCAAGCAACGTAATGGTCAAACACGTAAACGAACAATGGAATTTGAAGGTGTGCTTAATAATATTAATCGTCGTTATCATGATTCACCATCCGAACTTGTTAGAGAGATGATGAGTAAATATATGACAGAGCTACCTTGTGAAACTTGTAATGGTAAACGTTTAAGTCGTGAAGCACTATCTGTATATGTTTCTGGTCAGAATATTGGAGAAGTTGTTGAACATTCAATTAAAGATGCATTGCATATGTACGAACATATCGAATTGTCAGAACAAGATAGAAAAATTGCAGATCAAATATTAAAAGAAATTAACTCGCGTTTAGAATTTTTATATAACGTCGGTTTAGAATATTTAACACTTAATCGTGCATCAGGATCGCTATCAGGTGGTGAAGCGCAACGAATTCGTCTTGCTACACAAATTGGTTCTAGACTGTCAGGTGTACTTTACGTGTTAGATGAGCCTTCTATCGGTCTTCACCAACGAGATAATGATCGACTCATAAGCACATTAAAAGAAATGCGTGACTTAGGTAATACTTTGATAGTCGTAGAACACGATGAAGATACAATGCGTGCGGCTGATTATTTGGTTGATGTAGGCCCAGGTGCAGGTGAACATGGTGGCGAAATTGTCGCGAGTGGAACACCTAAACAAGTAATGAATCAGAAAAAATCACTCACTGGTCAATATTTAAGTGGGAAAAAGCTGATAGAAGTACCTGAAGAACGCCGTGAAATAACTGACCGAAAAGTAAGCGTTAAAGGCGCAAGAAGTAATAACCTAAAAGATATTGACGTAGATTTTCCATTATCAACAATGACAGTAGTTACAGGTGTCTCAGGTTCAGGTAAGAGTACGTTAGTTAATGAAGTGCTGTATAAATCATTAGCAAAACACATTAATAAATCAAAAGTAAAACCAGGTGATTGTGACGAAATTCAAGGAATAGATCAACTTGAACGTATAATCGATATTGATCAATCACCTATTGGAAGAACACCGAGATCAAATCCAGCAACTTATACAGGCGTATTCGATAATATTAGGGATATCTTCGCTCAAACAAATGAATCTAAAGTAAGAGGTTATACGAAAGGCCGCTTTAGCTTTAATGTAAAAGGTGGTCGTTGTGAAGCTTGTAGAGGTGACGGTATTATAAAAATTGAAATGCATTTCTTACCAGATGTGTATGTGCCGTGTGAAATTTGTGGTGGTTCTAGATACAATAGAGAAACGCTAGAGGTCACGTATAAAGGTAAAAACATTGCAGATATTTTAGCAATGACAGCTGAAGAAGCGACTAATTTCTTTGAAAAAGTACCTAAAATTCATCGCAAATTGAAAACATTAGTTGATGTTGGACTAGGATACGTTACATTGGGTCAACAAGCGACGACACTTTCTGGTGGTGAAGCACAACGTGTTAAACTGGCTTCTGAATTGCATAAACGTTCTACGGGTCGATCCATCTATATACTAGATGAACCTACTACTGGTTTGCATGTTGATGATATTGGGCGATTATTAAAAGTACTCAATAAACTAGTAGAAAATGGTGATACTGTAGTTATTATTGAGCATAACTTAGATGTTATTAAAATGGCAGATTATATTATTGACTTAGGTCCAGAAGGTGGCGACGGAGGCGGTACGCTTGTAGCTACCGGCACGCCAGAACAAATTGCAGAAGTAAAAGAAAGTTACACAGGACAATACTTAAAACCTGTGCTAGAAAGAGATACAGTAAAATAAAAATATATGAAAATTACTAATGTAGCGCTATCCAAAAAGGTGGGTTACATAAAGTATGAATGCCTCTCTTTAAAGTAAGTACTTTAATGTGCAAACTTTGAAGGGGGTATTTTTGTATTTAAAAGCAACAACTATACAAAAAATGATTTATAGTAAATTAAATGAATAAATTGAAAATATAATCAGTCACTAGTGTCTGATATCGTTTATAATTGATATAATGATAGATATTATAGATATGTATTGAATTATCGATCTTCTACACTTTTTGATATGGATTATCATTTCTTTTTGATATGATAATATCATATTGCAAATGTAAGAGAAATATTGATAGAGGTGAACTATGTTAACTACAAAGAGTTTAGTAGACCGCTTTGAACTTGATCTCATTGTTGGAGAAGCAGGTTTAAACAAACAAATTAAAAATACAGATATTTCAAGACCAGGTTTGGAAATGGCAGGTTATTTTTCTCACTATGCATCTGACCGTATTCAATTATTAGGTACTACGGAATTATCTTTTTATAATTTATTACCAGATGAAGAACGTAAAGGACGTATGAGAAAGTTATGTCGTCCAGACACGCCGGCGATTATTGTAACGAGAGATTTAGAACCACCAGAGGAACTTATCGCTGCAGCAAAAGAACTCGACACACCATTAATTGCGTCGACGATTGCTACTACACAATTAATGAGTCGTTTAACTACGTTTTTAGAACATGAACTAGCTAGAACAACATCGCTACATGGGGTGCTTGTCGATGTTTATGGTGTAGGTGTACTGATTACTGGTGATTCTGGAATTGGTAAAAGTGAAACAGCATTAGAATTAATAAAACGTGGTCATAGATTAGTAGCAGACGATAATGTGGAAATTAGAGAAATCAGTAAAGACGAATTAATTGGGAGAGCACCTAAGTTAATAGAACATTTATTAGAAATTAGGGGCTTAGGTATCATTAATGTAATGACATTATTTGGTGCTGGTTCGATTTTAACTGAAAAAAGATTGCGTTTAAATATTCATTTAGAAAACTGGCATAAAGACAAATTATATGATCGAGTCGGCTTAAATGAAGAAAAATTACGTATCTTAGATACTGAAATTACGAAAAAAACAATTCCTGTACGACCTGGACGTAACGTAGCGGTTATTATTGAAGTTGCGGCAATGAATTACCGTCTGAATATTATGGGCATCAATACAGCAGAAGAGTTTAATGATCGCTTAAATGCTGAAATATTACGAAATGGTAGCAACAGTGAGGAGAAATAGGTAATGATGACATTAAATTATATCAATCCAATTGCGCTTGAGCTTGGACCTATTTCGGTACGTTGGTATGGCATTATTATCGCTGTGGGGATACTCTTGGGTTATTTTATTGCTCAAGAAGGTGTGAAACGTATTGGCTTTGATAAAGATACATTAGTTGATATCATTTTTTGGAGTGCAATATTTGGATTTATTGTGGCGAGACTTTATTTTGTTATTTTCCAGTGGCCATATTATATTCAAAACCCAATTGAAATTCCGATGATATGGCATGGTGGTATTGCAATACATGGTGGTTTAATAGGTGGATTTGTTACAGGGATTATCATCTGTAAACAAAAAAATATTAATCCCTTTCAAATTGGTGATGTCATTGCACCAAGTATGATTTTAGGTCAAGGTATTGGAAGATGGGGCAACTTTATGAATCATGAAGCGCATGGCGGTCCTGTTTCAAGAACATTCTTAGAAAACTTACATATTCCAGATTTTATTATTAATAATATGTATATTAACGGCAAATACTATCAACCAACATTTTTATATGAATCTATTTGGGACATTTTAGGCTTTGTTATACTGATCTTGCTTAGAAAACATTTACGTATAGGCGATACTTTCTGTCTATATTTGATATGGTATTCCATCGGCAGATTTTTCGTAGAAGGTATGCGTACAGATAGCTTGATGTTAACAAGTGATATTCGAGTAGCACAGTTAATGTCTATTATACTGATTATAGTAGGTATTGTGATTATGATTATCAGAAGAGTGAAATATAACGCACCAAGATACAAAGATGTTGGTCCGTTAACTTGGTCAAATCAAAAAGTGAAGTGATAAAATATCATGCGTAATTTAAAAAAAGTTAAAGTTAAAGGCAATAACCCACTTTGGCATATGTATCGTTATATAAAATACTTTAAAATATTTAAACAAACAATAATTATTGAAATTTGCAGGTACTTGCCTCATGTGAAAATGAAACGTTGGGTGTATTGTAATTTATTGAAAATGAGTATAGGTGAAAACACAGCATTTGCTTTTAAAGTGGTTCCCGATTTATTATACCCAGAGTATATTTCTATAGGGAAAAACTGTGTGATTGGCTATAATACTACAATTTTAACTCATGAATTTCTCGTTGATGAGTTTCGAACGGGACATGTCCAAATTGGTGATAATACTTTAATTGGTGCGAATGTTACAATATTACCAGGTGTAAGCATAGGTGCAAATGTTAAAGTCGGAGCGGGTACTGTTATTTCAAAAGACATACCGGATTCGGCATTAGCATATGGAAATCCCATGCAAATAAGAACTTAATGAATATTTAGGAGGTGATAATGGATGGCGCATAACGGCAAAGTAATACCAATGAAATTAGATAGTCAATTTTATAAAAAATTGGGAGACCAAAAATTTCTGCACCAAGATTATAAAAAGGCAGCAGAATATTATGGCAAAGTGCTGGAAATGTCACCTCAAGATTTTGATGTAAAAGTAAAATACGCGGAATGTCTTGTGAATTTAGGACTGAGTAGTGAAGCGGAGTATCTGTTTTATGAAAATATTGCACAACAAGAGTTAGTAGAAGAAAGTTATTTTCAGCTTAGTCAATTAAACATTACATTAAACGAAGCAAATAAAGCATTTTTATTTGGTATAAATTATGTCACGATGTCTAAAGATGAAGATTATAAAGAAGAACTTGAAGACATGTTTGAAGTTTCTTATAATTCAGCTGAAAAAATAGAGACAGAAAGCCAGCTATTTGCAGTACAACTTATTTTCCAATACTTATTTTCTCAGGGACGATTACCTGAAGCACGAACATTTATCTTAAATCAAAATGATGAAATTCAAGAACATCGCGTAGTGCGTAATTTACTTGCGATGTGTTATTTATACATGAATGAATATGACATTGCTAAAGACATGTTTGAGCGATTGCTTAGAGAAGATAATACGGATGTACATGCATTATGTCATTATACTCTATTACTTTATAATACGAATGATAAAGAAAAATACCAACGCTATTTAAAAATTTTAAGTAAAGTCATGCCGATGAATGATGATGAGTCATTTAAACTAGGTATCGTTTTATGTTACTTGAAACAATATGAAGCTTCGCAAAAAATATTACAACCACTTTATAGAAAAGGAAAATTCCTTTCCATCCAAATGTATAACGCGTTAAGTTATAACAGTTACCATTTAAATAATATTGATGAAAGTAAATATTTTTGGTCGAAATTGCAAGAAATGACTAAAGTCGATGTAGGTTATGCACCTTGGGTTATTGTTGAGAGTAAAATGTATTTCGATGAACAAGTATTACCATTGTTACTCCATGACGATAGCCATCACAGGCTATATGGTATTTTCTTATTAAATCAGTTAAAAGGGCGAGAAGTGCTTTTGACACAAGAAATTTGGGCAGTTTTAGAATCTATGGAAGATTACGAAAAGCTATATCTTACGTATATTATTCAAGATTTAAAGTTAAACAAATTAGATTTCATTCACAGAGGCTTATTGATGTTGTATGGTGTGAAATCATTGAAAAATAATGAAGAATTATTTATTGTATGGATTGATCAAGCAGAAGCGATTATATCTGAAAAAGTAGATTTAACAAATGTAAATGAATATATTGCAGCATTTGTGTATATGTATTATCGTAATGCTGATAGTAAAATAACAAAACAACAAGTAATGGAATGGTTTGATATATCTTCTTACCGTTTAAATAAAACGATAGATTATTTAGTGAGCATATAAGTTTAAGAAATGCAAGAAATCATATATACTGCGCATAATGAATTATTAAACAGGAGGCAATTTAAATGGCTGAACAAGTGGATTTTGATGTGGCAATTATAGGTGCCGGACCAGCAGGAATGACTGCTGCAGTTTATGCATCACGTGCTAATTTAAGCACAGTAATGATTGAACGTGGTATGCCAGGTGGACAAATGGCAAACACAGAAGAAGTTGAGAACTTCCCAGGGTTTGAAATGGTAACAGGTCCAGACTTATCAACGAAAATGTTTGAACATGCGAAAAAATTTGGTGCAAAATATCAATATGGCGATATCAAATCTATAGAAGATAAAGGTACGCATAAAGTGATTAACCTTGGTAATAGTGAAATTACTGCTCGTGCCGTAATCATATCAACAGGTGCAGAATACAAAAAAATTGGTGTACCAGGTGAACAAGAACTAGGTGGCCGTGGTGTAAGTTATTGTGCCGTATGTGATGGTGCATTCTTTAAAGGTAAAAAATTATTTGTTATTGGTGGCGGGGACTCAGCTGTAGAAGAAGGAACATTCCTTACGAAATTTGCTGATAGCGTAACAATCGTTCACCGTAGAGATGAATTACGTGCACAAAAAATCTTACAAGATCGTGCATTTAAAAACGATAAAATTGATTTTATTTGGAGTCACACTTTGAAAACAATTAATGATAAAGATGGTAAAGTAGGCTCAGTAACATTAGAATCAACGAAAGATGGCACAGAACAAACACTAGATGGTGATGGCGTATTTGTGTACATTGGTATGAAACCATTAACAATACCTTTCCAAGATTTAGGTATTACTAATGAAGTTGGCTACATTTTAACGAATGAAGACATGAGTACAAGTGTACCTGGTATATATGCAGCAGGCGACGTACGTGAAAAAGGTTTACGTCAAATTGTAACGGCAACTGGCGACGGAAGTATTGCTGCACAAAGTGCTATTGCATATATCGAACATTTAAACGATGCAATTGAAGCATAAATAAATTGAATCATTGATGAAGTAAAGTCATAATTTATAAAAGATTTTATAAAATATCATAGATAAATTCAGTCATAGCTAGAATGTCATACTTACGATCTATAAGTAAGTTATAACATTCTAGCTTTTTTACATAATGAAACAGCTATAGCTT
Organism: Staphylococcus caseorum; assembly: GCF_049943195.1. Lineage (NCBI taxonomy): Bacteria > Bacillati > Bacillota > Bacilli > Caryophanales > Staphylococcaceae > Staphylococcus > Staphylococcus caseorum. Next base: position 1,640,178 of record NZ_JBNFUA010000001.1, on the reverse strand, counting down.
TATAGTGTCGATAGATAAAACTACTACCTTAGTCGTTTTTCATGTAAAATATAATGTGATAATATTAACTCGTTAGACTTATATTGAGAAAAATGAAATATAATGTATAAATGCCAATATAAATAAACTATTAACAGCATAGAACTAATTTTGCGATTAAAATAATCAATGGATGGTGTAAAGAGATGCAGCGAGAAGAAAAAGAAATAGTAAAGAGTGAATTGTTGGTTGTAACTGGTTTGTCAGGCGCCGGAAAATCTATGGTCATCCAGAGTTTAGAAGACATTGGATATTTCTGTGTAGATAATTTACCACCGATTCTGTTACCAAAGTTTGTAGAATTGATGGGGCAAGGGAACCCTTCTTTACAAAAAGTAGCGATTGCTATTGATTTGAGAGGTAAGGAACTCTTTAAGTCTTTAATTAAAGAGATGGATCAAATTAAGAGTAACTCAGACGTTATTGTTGATTTAATGTTCTTGGAAGCTTCGAATGAAAAACTAATCTCTCGTTATAAAGAAACACGTCGTGCACATCCTTTAAATGAAAAAGGTCAACGTTCATTAATTGAATCTATTGAAGAAGAACGTGAGTTGTTGACTGAAATTCAGAGTTTAGCGAATTATACGATTGATACATCGCAAATGACACCGAAAGAATTACGCAAACGCGTGGGGGATTATTTTAATCAAAGTAACTACCAAACATTTAATATTAATGTCATTAGCTTCGGTTTTAAACATGGTATACAAATAGATGCGGACCTTGTATTTGATGTAAGGTTTTTACCAAATCCGCACTACGTTGATGAGTTGAGACCATTAACTGGTGAAGATGAAGCGGTATATAAATATGTAATGAAATGGAAAGAAACAAATATTTTTTATGAAAAATTAATGGATTTATTGAAATTTATGGTGCCAGGGTATAAAAAAGAAGGTAAATCTCAACTTGTTATTGCAATAGGGTGTACTGGTGGCCAACATCGTTCTGTCGCACTAGCCAAACGTATCGGAGCAGAACTCAGAGAGAGTTTTGACTATAATGTGTATGTGCAACATAGGGATGCACATGTCGAAAGTGGCGTGAAACAAAAAAATGAAAAGAATTAAACTTGTACTTATAGGTGGAGGTACGGGTTTATCCGTTTTAGCACGTGGTTTAAAGGGTTATCCGATTGATATTACGACGATTGTCACAGTAGCTGATGATGGTGGTAGTACGGGTAAAATACGAAGCGAAATGGATATACCTGCTCCAGGAGATATACGAAACGTTATTTCGGCATTAAGTGAAACTGAATCAACAATAGAGCAATTGTTTCAATATCGTTTTAAAGAAAACCAAGTCGAAGGTCATTCTTTAGGTAACTTACTCATCGCTGCATTAACCAACATCAATAACGATTTCGGCCATGCAGTGAAAGAACTAAGTAAAATTTTAAATATTAGAGGTCATGTTATTCCATCTACTAATGCGAGCGTACGTTTAAATGCAGTAATGGAAGATGGAGAAATTGTATATGGCGAATCTAATATTCCAAAAAAGAATAAAAAGATTAAACGTGTATTTTTGGAACCAGAAGATGTTGAGCCAATGGAAGAAGCAGTGGAAGCAATAGAAGAAGCAGATTTAATCGTGTTAGGCCCTGGCTCACTTTATACGAGTGTGATTTCTAACCTATGCGTGAAGGGTATTTCTAATGCACTGCTGGGTGGAGACGTTCCTAAATTATATGTTTCAAATGTTATGACACAGCCAGGTGAAACAAATAGTTATACTGCAGTCGACCATGTGAACGCAATACATGATCATGTTGGTCAGAACTTTATCAGTTACTCTATTTGTAGCACCCAATCATTTACTGAAGATGTGTTGAGGCGTTATAGGGAAGATGGGGCATCACCAGTGAAATGTAATATGAATCATATGGAAGAACAAAATATTAAAGTATTTACACACCCTAATTTAGTAGAAGTTTCTGAAGAATACTATGTGCGTCATAATACTGAAGTGTTATCTAAAATGATTTACGAAATAGCTATGCGAGAAACTGAAACGATTGAATTTACGCGAGATAAAGAAAATGATGAATAATAACTAAATGATATCATTTAGTTAAAGAAGGGACTGATTAATCTATGAGCTTTGCATCCGAGATGAAGAATGAACTAACTAGAATAGAAGTAGATGAAGAGAATGCAAAAGCAGAGCTCAGTGCGCTTATTCGTATGAATGGTGCACTCAGTCTTTCCAACCAACAATTTGTTATTAACGTACAAACTGAAAATGCTACTACGGCAAGACGTATATATTCGTTAATTAAAAAAGTTTTTAATGTTGAAGTGGAACTACTTGTGAGAAAGAAAATGAAATTAAAAAAGAACAATATTTATATCTGTCGTATTAAAGTACGTGCTAAAGAAATATTGGATGAATTAGGTATTTTAAAAAGCGGTGTCTTTACGCACGAAATTGATGAAGCATTGATTCATGATGATGAAATGAGAAGAAGTTATTTACGTGGTGCTTTTCTTGCTGGTGGCTCAGTAAACAATCCAGAAACATCATCTTATCATTTAGAAATATTTTCATTATATGAAGACCATTCTGAAGGTATAACGCAGTTAATGAATAAATATGATTTGAACGCCAAGCATCTCGAACGAAAAAAAGGTAGTATTGCTTATTTAAAAGAAGCGGAAAAAATTTCTGATTTCTTAAGTTTAATCGGTGGATATCAAGCACTATTGAAATTTGAAGATGTCCGTATTGTACGTGATATGAGAAACTCTGTTAACAGATTGGTGAATTGTGAAACTGCTAATTTGAACAAAACAGTAAGTGCCTCTATGAAACATGTAGAAAGCATTCGTTTAATTGACCAAGAAATTGGTCTAGATAATTTACCTGAAAGATTACGTGAAATTGCAAGACTAAGAGTAGAACATCAAGAAGTGTCACTTAAAGAATTAGGTGAAATGATGACTTCTGGCAATATATCTAAATCTGGTGTGAATCATCGATTAAGAAAGTTGAATGAAATGGCGGATAAGTTGAGAAGCGGCGAACCAATTGAACTGAAATAATATGCTTTACAGTTTTAAATTTCAGTTTGGACCCTTCAATACTGACTTTGAGAAATTTTAGGGCATTATTAAAAATAAATCTAGTCATACGTGAAATAGTTGTGCTAGAATTATTATAAAATAATTGTATAATTTCATTTTGACTATTAACGCCTCTATAAAGAGGTGTTTTTTTATATAATTAATACAATTTATGATGCGTAATAGCAATAGAACAATGCTTCAAACCTATTGTTCTTGGAGTCGAAGGAGTGAGTTTATGTCAAAACTGTTTAATAAGCATTCTAAAAATATTATCCTTTGTATAATAGGCACGTTTATTAATGCAATAGGTGTCAATTGTTTTTTACTTGGATCTAACTTAGGAGATGGGGGCACTGTTGGTATATCCCTAGCACTATTATATTCATTTGGATTGTCGCCTGCGTGGACTTCATTAATTATCAATACACTTGTTGTATTAATTGGTTGGAAATTTTTGAGTAAAACGACTGCAGTATATACAGTTATAGCAAATACGTCACTCTCACTTTTTTTTACATTTAACTGAAAATATAAATCTAGGTGTGGATAATTTTGTGATTAACGCTGTGTTTGGTGGGGCTATCATTGGTATTGGCGGAGGTTTAGTTATTGCGACAGGTAGCACACTCGGAGGCACCTCAGTCATAGCTAAGATAATTAATAAATATTCAGAAATTAAAACATCACAAGGCATCTTTGTATTGGATGCGCTTGTCGTGCTATCTTTTTTAATGGTACTCCCTTTACAAAATGTGTTATTTACAATCATTATGCTATTCGTAACCGAAAGAGCGACATCGTTTATCATAGAAGGGTTTAATCCTAAAAAAGCAGTTACTGTTATATCAAGTAAAAGCGAAACAATTAGCGATAAAATTAATGCTTTTACAGGTAGAGGTTCTACGATATTAACTGGTAAAGGTGGCTATGCTAAGAGTGAGACGCGTATGCTATACGTGGTAGTGCCACAATCTCAAGTAACAAGAGTGAAAAAGCTTGTTAACGAAGAAGATGAAAATGCCTTTTTAGTAATCCATGATGTGAGAGATGTTTTAGGTAGTAGTTTTATAAATGTAAAATAAATTTATAAAGTCTTGTTTTAATAATGAGAAACAATTGTCTTGCATAGATTTTTAGCATATTATAAACTACATAGATTACTAGATATATTGAAAAAGGGTATATAATAAAAGTGGTTAATGGTTTGAGTGTTTTTAAATATAAAAAACAAAACCCCGACATCATAGATATATAAATAACCTATGGTATCGGGTGATGTTTAGAAAATCTTATGAAAGTCCCCTCGAAGGGAATCGAACCCCCATTTTAAGAACCGGAATCTTACGTGTTATCCATTACACTACGAGGGGTTAAAAAACACGGTAATACAAGTGTACAAATCTTAGAAGTAACGGTCAATAAGAATAATGTAAGTTTCGTGAAATTTCGAGCTTAATTTTTGACCATATTTGACTTTTGAGTTAAAATAAATTTATCAATTAGAAATGAGGAGGCAATATTAATGAATTTAATACCTACAGTAATTGAAACAACAAACCGTGGGGAACGTGCATATGACATTTACTCACGTTTATTAAAAGACCGTATTATTATGTTAGGTTCACAAATCGATGATAATGTAGCAAACTCTATTGTTTCACAATTATTATTCCTACAAGCACAAGATGCTGAAAAAGATATTTATCTTTATATCAATTCACCGGGCGGAAGTGTGACGGCTGGATTTGCAATTTATGATACAATCCAACACATTAAACCAGATGTACAAACAATCTGTATTGGTATGGCTGCCTCAATGGGTTCATTCCTACTTGCAGCAGGAGCAAAAGGTAAACGTTTTGCTTTACCAAATGCTGAAGTAATGATTCACCAACCACTTGGTGGTGCGCAAGGTCAAGCAACAGAAATTGAAATTGCTGCGAATCATATTCTTAAAACACGTTCAAAATTAAACCAAATTTTAGCAGATCGTACTGGTCAGTCAATTGAAAAAATTGAAAAAGATACAGATCGTGATAATTTCTTATCAGCTGAAGAAGCTAAAGAATACGGTTTAGTTGACCAAGTTATGGTTCCTGAAGCATAATATTAAAAATAATATAAAAGCTTAAGTAAAAAAGACAAGCCGCATTATGTGGCTTGTCTTTTTTTATTCATTATTTTACTAAATCTTCTAAAGCTATTTTTAAATCTGGATATTTAAATTTAAAATCTATAGCCTGTAATTTATTTGGAATTACTTTTTGTGTGTCTAATACAACTGTAGACATTTGACCTAAAGCTAATCTTAAGGCTAATGCAGGCACCCAAGTGAAATGGGGGCGGTGTGTGACACGTGCCAGTGTATAGCCGAATAAATTTTGATGTTCAACAATAGGCGCTGTAAAGTTGAAAACGCCTTGCGCATTTCCGTGGTTAATTGTATAGAGAATTGCTCTTGTTAAATCATCTAAATGAATCCAAGAATACCATTGTCTACCTGAACCGAGTTTACCACCAAGGTAAAATTCATATGGTAGTTTCATTAAAGGTAAGGCGCCTCCATCTTCTGCAAGAATCATGCCAAATCTACCAATTACAACACGTGTGCCTAATGATTCAAACTGACGTGCTCGACGTTCCCATTGGTAAACTACTTCCGATAAGAAATCAAATGGGAGTGATTGATATAATTCTGTATAAGTTCGATCGTAATCTGGTTTGTAATAACCAACTGCACTCGCATTGAAGAATACTGAAGGTTTTTGTTTGCGATTTTTAAACAAGTCGAATAATGCTTGCGTAGACTGTATGCGACTCAACATAATTGCTTGTTTATGTTCTTTTGTCCACCGTTTCATTAAGCTTGCACCTGCAAGGTTAATAACAATGTCAATATCAGGAATTTGAGATTCCCAATTTGCTTTAGACCAATTAACGTATGTTATTTTGGGATGTGAAGTTGATTTGTCTTGTCTAGTAAGTATCGTTATATGCGCATCACTTTGCTTGATAGCTTCAACGAGTTGGCTACCAACCATACCTGTGCCGCCTGTTATTAAATAGTGTTTCATTATATCACCTCATAAAATAGTAATGCTTTAGACTGTAATGATTAAAAACGACTCAAGCTAATTGCTTTTCTGACATAATTCTTTCGAAAATTGTTCAAGAATATGTCATTTAGTCATCTTAAGAAGTATTTAAAATAATATTGGCTGCCGTTATAATAAGGGTACCTTCGATATTAATTAATCATCTCTTAATTATTTCGAGTATACCCCATAATATACTAACGAAGGTAAAATTTTGACTCCCTTTAGTAGTGGCCTATGCGATTATCGTATAGGCCTATATTTATATGCTAACGTAATTAAAGATTTATAACTATCTTTTTATTTAGATAGCGCTTATATAAATGTATCCTCAATAAGATTTTTACAGCTTTACTATTAGATGAAAAGAAAAATTAGACTGAAAATAACTAATAGAAGGAAAATTATAAAACTAAAGAAAAAATAGCACTTTTTTGAAGTGGGCTTTGGTTCATAGTTATCATTTTCAACCATCATTTGGCGAAGGCCTTTTTTGTTATGGTGATCCTGCTGCTCTAAATCATTTAATAAATCATGTTTATTCATATTTAGCTCACATCCTGTTATGATAATAGTGAAACATGTAAAGTATCATTTGAAATTAAATAAAAGTATTGTAAATATAGTTTGGTTTAGATTAATATTAAATTGAAACATAAAATATTAAGACATATTTGTATTTTACAATAGATATGACATCAAGATAACATCCATATTAAAAAAATAGTTAATCGGTTTGATTAGTATAAAAAATAGTGTAAAATATACATTTGTTAATGAAAGTACATTTAGAATAAATATAAAAGTTATGATATAAATTGAAGTGAGGGGAGCTTATGCCAAAGCATAATCAAAATAACAAGAAAATGAGCACTTTTGCAAAAATTGTGAGCGCGATTATTGTCTTGTTATTAGTAGGTGGATTAGTTTTTGCCATTTTTGCCTTTGTAGATCATTCGAAACAAGCCGATGAACGTTTAGCTGATCAAAAGCAAGAAGAAAAAGATAAGAAAAAAGAAAAGACTAAAGAAGAAAAAGATAAGAAAAAAGAGAAATCGACAGAAGAATCACAAGAAACTCAACAACAAACTCAGCAAGTTCCAACTACGCAACAAACACAAGAGACGCAACAAACTCAACAGCAAACTCAGCAACAAACACAACAACCTGCAACAGCTGAACGTACAACAGAAGAAGAAAAAGACTCTCCTGAAAAAACAAAAGAAGCAACAACTGAAGAACGCTCTACTGAAGAGCAAACTACAGAGGAACGTACTACTGAAGAACGTACTACCGAAGAGCGTACGACAGAGGAAAAAACACCTGAGCCATCAACAGAAGAAAGAACTTCAGAACCTTCAACTGAAGAGCAAACGCCTGAACCTTCAACAGAAGAAAGAAGTAGTCAAGCTGACACACAAGAAAAATCATCACAAAGCAGTGACTCAAATTCATCAGAAGAAGATTAATATTGTTAATAACTGTTTAGTAGATATAGGTGCATAATTTATTAAAAAGAAGCACTCGTGCAAACGAGTGCTTCTTTTTATATTATCGACAAAGACTACGACTTTGTTGGCATTTTTTATGCATGTGTCCCACATGAGTACAGCTTTAGACTTTAGTTGGTGCATCTCCTGTAGGAGTCGTAGCAAATTACTGTCATTTTTTTAAAATTAATCAATCATTTATCATTAGTAATTAGTCGAACTCATATAAAGGCCAATACAGACTTTATTTTTAAACTATATTTTAATTAACTTGAAGTGCAGGGCATTTATAATTTTAAATAAAGTAAAAGCTAATATGAATCAGATTGAATTAAAATAAGAAATTTAATAAGAAAGTAAGAATTGATGACAAGAGTATTAAAGTGATGCAACCACTCAAACAACCGAATGGCCCACAACCACAACCGACATTTTTCGTATAGTTATAGGACTGGTGTTGTTGTGTACCAGCGTATGGTTTTTGGCTATGCTTATTAAAATGATCTGGATTCTTATATCGTTGGTCATCCGGATCGATAACCTCTGGTTGATCTTTTTGTGACATAGTTTTTCCTCCAAAATAGTATTATTAAGCTATTTTAATGATAATAGGACAACCATTCAATCATTCACGCTTGTAAAAGCTCAAGAATGTGAATAATATGTGTTTATATTATTATATGTACTATTAAAAAATAATAAGTATGAATGATTAATTGATGTTTTTAACGGGTATTAAATTATTGTAGACAGTTACAAAAGTAACTAAAATTTTAATGGTCAATAGTCAATAATTAATAGATAGGTATTTCTCTTGCAATTTGAAAAATATAGTAGTAGTATTGCTGTTATAAGAGGTTATATTTTTTTGTCCCACCAGGGACGCAAAAAGTCAATCTATGGTTAGAACTTGACCCTTTAAATGGAAATGGAGGTGGATAGTAGTGAAGGACTTGATAAAAATTCAACAAAAGTTAGTTCCAGAAATTGTTGGAAAGATGTATCGTCGTTTTTCAATACTCACTACTATCTCCAAGCATCAACCCGTAGGTAGACGAAGTTTAAGTGAATACATGGATTTGACTGAACGTGTATTGCGTTCTGAAACAGATATATTGAAGAAACAAGAACTTATCAAAGTTAAACCGACAGGTATGGAAATAACTGAAGAAGGTGAAACAACGATTCGTCAATTGAATAGCTATTTCAATATTTATTCAGATGATCATCATCTTGCGCAAGTTATTAAAGAGCAGTACAACATCAAAGAAGTTTACGTCATACCTGGCGATTCAGATGCTGATAAAACAGTTAAGGTTGAGTTGTCACGTCAGGCGGGACAACTTGTAGAAGATATTCTTTACGAACATGCAATAGTTTCTGTGACTGGTGGTTCAACAATGGCATATGTTAGCGAAGCCATGCACAAGCAACCGTATAATGTATTATTCGTACCTGCGCGTGGAGGGCTTGGTGAAAATGTTGTATATCAAGCGAATACGATTGCTGCAAGTATGGCGCAGCAAACGAACGGTGATTATACCACATTGTATGTCCCAGATAATGTAAGTGAGACAACATATAACACGCTTATGTTAGAACCATCAGTCATCCATTCACTTGAGAAAATTAAAGAATCCAATATTACAATCCACGGCATTGGTGATGCGCTGAAGATGGCGCGAAGACGTCAATCACCTAGTGAAGTTATAGAGAAACTTCAACATCACAATGCCTCGGGAGAAGCATTTGGATATTATTTCGATGATCAGGGTGACATTGTCCATAAAGTGAAAACGATTGGACTACAGTTAGAAGATCTTGAGTCGAAGAAGTTTATCTTTGCCGTAGCTGGGGGTAGATCAAAAGGAGAAGCTATTAAAGCTTACCTTTCAATTGCACCCAATAACACTGTATTAATCACAGACGAAGCTGCGGCAAGAGTAATCGCAAAACAATAGTAATAAAAGGTGAAAAACACTTTTTAAATATCATTTTAAAGGAGGCCATTATAATGGCAGTTAAAGTAGCAATTAATGGTTTTGGTAGAATTGGACGTTTAGCATTTAGAAGAATTCAAGACGTAGAAGGTATTGACGTAGTAGCAGTTAACGATTTAACAGATGACGAAATGTTAGCTCATTTATTAAAATATGACACTACACAAGGTCGCTTCACAGGAGAAGTTGAAGTAGAAAAAGACGGATTCCGTGTAAATGGTCAAGAAGTTAAATCATTCTCAGAACCTGAACCAAGTAAATTACCTTGGAAAGACTTAGACATCGATGTTGTTTTAGAATGTACTGGTTTCTTCGCTGATAAAGAAAAAGCAGAAGCTCACATTGACGCTGGCGCTAAAAAAGTATTAATCTCTGCACCAGCAACAGGCGACTTAAAAACAATCGTTTATAACACTAACCACAGTGAATTAGATGGTTCAGAAACAGTTGTTTCAGGTGCTTCATGTACTACTAACTCATTAGCTCCAGTAGCTAAAGTTTTAAATGATGACTTCGGCTTAGTTGAAGGTTTCATGACTACTATTCACGCATATACTGGTGACCAAAGTACTCAAGATGCTCCACACAGAAAAGGCGACAAACGTCGTGCACGTGCAGCTGCTGAAAACATCATCCCTAACTCAACAGGTGCTGCTAAAGCAATTGGTTTAGTAATCCCTGAAATCGATGGTAAATTAGACGGTGGCGCTCAACGTGTTCCAGTTGCTACTGGTTCATTAACTGAACTTACAGTTGTATTAGAAAAAGACGTAAGCGTTGAAGACGTTAACGCAGCAATGAAAAATGCTTCAGACGAATCATTTGGTTACACTGAAGACGAAATCGTTTCTTCTGACGTAATCGGTATGACTTACGGTTCATTATTCGATGCAACACAAACACGTGTTATGACAGTTGGAGATCACCAATTAGTTAAAATAGCTGCTTGGTACGATAACGAAATGTCTTACACTTCACAATTAGTTCGTACTTTAGAATATTTAGCTGACCAATCTAAATAATTCGGATTAAAAAATTAATTTAACAAGCTTAGATGTTGTTAAATTTAAACAATAAGCTTAGGAGTAAGCGGGGAGCACATCGCTTCTCCGCTTATTTTACTTTATTGTTCCATTCAGAGGAGGAAGCTTATATGGCTAAAAAAATTGTAACTGACATAGAATTAAAAGGTAAAACTGTACTTGTACGTGCAGATTTTAACGTACCAATGAAAGACGGCGAAATCACTGATGATAACCGTATCGTTCAAGCTTTACCAACAATCAAGCATATTATTGAACAAGGTGGAAAAGTAGTATTATTCTCTCACCTAGGTAAAGTTAAAGAAGAAAGCGATAAAGCAGAATTAACTTTAAAACCAGTTGCTGAAGCATTAACAGAAAAATTAGGTAAAGATGTTGTGTTTGTACCTGAAACACGTGGCGAAAAGCTGGAACAATCTGTTAAAGCACTTAACGAAGGCGATGTACTTTTAGTTGAAAATACTCGTTTTGAAGACGTTGATGGTAAAAAAGAATCTAAAAATGATGCTGACTTAGGCAAATACTGGGCATCACTTGGCGATGTATTCGTAAATGATGCTTTCGGTACAGCTCACCGTGAGCACGCGTCTAACGTTGGTATCGCATCTAATTTAGAAACAGTTGCAGGATTCTTAATGGAAAAAGAAATTAAATATATCGGTGGCGTAGTTGAAAACCCTGATAAACCTGTAGTTGCAATTTTAGGTGGCGCTAAAGTTTCTGACAAAATTGGTGTCATCACGAACTTATTGAAAATTGCTGACAAAGTACTTATCGGTGGCGGAATGTCGTACACATTCTTCAAAGCGCAAGGTAAAGAAATTGGTTTATCGTTATTAGAAGAAGATAAAGTCGACTTTGCTAAAGAATTATTAGACCGTGCGAGCGATCAAATTGTTTTACCAGTAGATTGCAAAATTGCTAAAGAATTCTCAAATGACGCTGAAATCACAGAAGTATCTGTTGATGATATTCCAGCTGATCAAGAAGCAATGGATATTGGGCCGAAAACAGTAGAATTATTCAAAGAACAATTACAAGGTGCGCATACAGTTATATGGAACGGACCAATGGGTGTATTTGAATTAAGTAACTTTGCTAAAGGTACGATTGGTATTTGTGAAGCAATCGCTGAACTAAAAGATGCTAACACAATTATCGGTGGCGGCGATTCAGCTGCAGCAGCAATTTCATTAGGATATGCAGATGACTTCAGTCACATTTCAACTGGTGGCGGCGCTTCATTAGAATATCTTGAAGGTAAAGAGCTACCAGGCGTTATCGCAATTGCTAACAAATAATTGCACGACTAAACATACAAGACATGATTATAGCTTTTAAATATTAATCATAAATTACTAATAGGAGTGTTATATAATGAGAAAACCAATTATCGCAGGTAACTGGAAAATGAATAAAACAGTTCAAGAAGCTAAAGATTTCGTTAATGCATTACCAACATTACCAGACACTAAAGAAGTAGAATCTGTAATTTGTGCGCCAGCAATTCAATTAGACGCATTAGTTACTTTAGTAAATGATGGTAAAGCACAAGGATTACAAATCGGTGCTCAAAATGCTTACTTCGAAGATAATGGCGCATTTACTGGTGAAACTTCTCCAGCTGCTTTAGCAGACCTTGGTGTTAAATATGTTGTTATTGGACATTCAGAACGTCGTGAAATCTTCAAAGAAACAGACGAAGACATTAACAAAAAAGCACATGCTGTATTTAACCACGGTATGACACCAATCATTTGTGTTGGCGAAACTGATGAAGAACGCGAAAGTGGAAAAGCAAACGAAGTTGTTGGCAACCAAGTGAAAAAAGCAGTAGAAGGTTTATCTGAAGAGCAATTACAACAAGTAGTTATTGCTTATGAACCAATCTGGGCTATCGGTACTGGTAAATCATCAACTTCTGAAGATGCTAACGAAATGTGTGCGTTTGTAAGAGAAACAGTTGCTGAGTTATCTAGTCAAACAGTAGCAGATGCAACTCGTATTCAATATGGTGGTAGTGTTAAACCTAACAACATTAAAGAATACATGGCTCAATCAGACATCGATGGCGCATTAGTAGGCGGCGCATCACTAAAAGTGGATGATTTTGTACAATTGTTAGAAGGTGCAAAATAATATGGCGAAACAACCAACTGCATTAATTATTTTAGACGGTTTTGCAAACAGAGAAACAGAACATGGTAATGCTGTAAAACTAGCTAATAAGCCTAATTTCGACCGTTACTACAGTAAATATCCAACAACGCAAATCGAAGCAAGTGGTTTAGATGTTGGTCTTCCTGAAGGTCAAATGGGTAATTCAGAAGTTGGTCATATGAATATTGGTGCTGGACGTGTAGTTTATCAAAGTTTAACTCGTATCAATAAATCTATCGAAGACGGTGATTTCTTTGATAATGAAGTATTAAACAACGCAATTCAACACGTTAAAGACAATAATTCAGCGCTACATCTCTTTGGCTTATTATCTGATGGTGGTGTTCATAGTCATTATAAACACTTGTTCGCATTATTAGAATTAGCTAAAAAACAAGGTGTTGAGAAAGTCTATGTTCACGCATTCTTAGACGGACGTGACGTAGATCAAAAATCATCACTAAAATATATCGAAGAAACGCAAGCTAAATTCGATGAACTTGGCATTGGCCAATTTGCATCTATTTCAGGCCGTTATTACGCAATGGATCGTGATAAACGTTGGGATAGAGAAGAAAAAGCTTATAATGCAATCCGTAATTTTAAAGGTGAAACTTTTGAATCAGCTAAAGCTGGTGTTGAAGCTAACTACGAGAAAGATTTAACAGACGAGTTTGTTGAACCATTTATCGTAAAAGATCAAAATGACGGTGTGAATGATGGCGACGCAGTTATTTTTTATAACTTCCGTCCAGACAGAGCAGGGCAACTTTCTGAAATCTTTACAGACAAAGCTTTCGAAGGTTTCAATGTTGAACAAATTGACGATTTATTTTATGCAACGTTTACAAAATATAACGACAATGTGAAAGCAGAAATCGTTTTTGAAAAAGTTGATTTAACAAATACTATCGGTGAAGTTGTTCAAGACAATGGTTTGAAACAATTACGTATTGCGGAAACAGAAAAATTCCCGCATGTCACTTATTTCATGAGTGGTGGTCGTAATGCTGAATTTGAAGGTGAACGTCGTCGTCTAATCGACTCACCAAAAGTCGCAACTTACGATCTTAAACCAGAAATGAGTGCATACGAAGTTAAAGATGCATTAATTGAAGAATTAAATAAAGGTGACTTAGATTTAATCTTATTAAACTTTGCTAACCCTGATATGGTTGGACATAGTGGTATGCTTGAACCAACGATTAAAGCAATAGAAGCTGTAGACGAATGTCTAGGCGAAGTGGTTGATAAGATTACAGAAATGGGTGGTCACGCTATCGTTACTGCAGACCATGGTAACTCAGACATGGTATTAACAGATGACGATAAACCAATGACTACACATACGACGAATCCAGTTCCAGTTATCGTTACTAAAGAAGGCGTAACATTACGTGAAACAGGTCGTCTAGGTGACTTAGCACCAACATTATTAGATTTACTCAATGTAAACCAGCCAGAAGATATGACTGGTGAATCATTAATCAATCATTAATTTAATGAATTAAAATTTAGAGTGAAAATTGATGCTATAAATTTAGATAGAAGGGTTTCTTATTCTGATAATTTATAGCATCTATAAACAACACAAGAGAATTAAATTACTTTGTATTTATAGTATTTAAAGCTATAATGAAGATGAAATTTAATATTTCTAAACTACTTATTTATAAAGGAGATTATAAACATGCCAATTATTACAGATGTTTACGCTCGCGAAGTCTTAGACTCACGCGGTAACCCAACAGTTGAAGTAGAAGTATTAACTGAGAGTGGCGCTTTTGGTCGCGCATTAGTTCCATCAGGTGCCTCTACTGGTGAACACGAAGCAGTAGAATTACGTGATGGTGATAAAGACCGTTACTTAGGTAAAGGTGTTATTAAAGCAGTTGAAAATGTAAACGAAATTATTGCACCAGAATTAGTTGAAGGTGAATTTTCAGTATTAGAACAAGTATCTATCGACAAAATGATGATCCAATTAGATGGTACTGAAAACAAAGGTAAATTAGGTGCTAACGCTATTCTTGGTGTATCACTAGCAGTAGCTCGTGCAGCAGCTGATTTATTAGGCCAACCACTTTACAAATATTTAGGTGGATTCAACGGTACACAATTACCAGTTCCAATGATGAACATTGTTAATGGTGGTTCTCACTCTGATGCACCAATCGCATTCCAAGAGTTCATGGTATTACCAGTTGGAGCAGAAACATTTAAAGAATCATTACGTTGGGGTGCAGAAATTTTCCACAACTTAAAATCAATCCTTAAAAACCGTGGTTTAGAAACATCAGTTGGTGACGAAGGTGGATTCGCTCCTAAATTCGAAGGCACTGAAGACGCTGTAGAGACTATTTTAGAAGCGATTAAAGCAGTTGATTTAGTACCAGGTAAAGATGTATTCTTAGGCTTTGACTGCGCATCTTCTGAGTTCTTTGAAGATGGCGTTTATAACTACGCTAAATTCGAAGGCGAAAATGGTAAAAAACGTAATGCTGAAGAACAAGTTGATTTCTTAGAAGAACTAGTTAACAAATATCCAATCATCTCTATTGAAGACGGTATGGACGAAAACGACTGGGACGGTTGGAAAGTATTAACTGAACGTATCGGTGACCGTGTACAATTAGTAGGTGACGATTTATTCGTTACAAACACTGTTAAATTAGAAGAAGGTATCGAAAAAGGTATCGGTAACTCAATCTTAATTAAAGTTAACCAAATCGGTACTTTAACTGAAACATTTGAAGCTATTGAAATGGCTCAAAAAGCTGGTTACACAGCAGTTATTTCTCACCGTTCAGGTGAAACAGAAGATACTTCAATTTCTGATATCGCTGTTGCAACAAATGCTGGTCAAATCAAAACAGGTTCATTATCAAGAACAGACCGTATTGCTAAATACAACCAATTATTACGTATCGAAGATGAATTATACGAAACTGCTAAGTTTGACGGACTTAAATCTTTCTATAACTTATCTAAATAATACCGCTTAAAAATTAAAGAGTTCACGCGCTAACACGCAAGTCATTTATGGCTTGCGTGTTTTTTAAAGTCCTACTATCTCAATGAAATTGAGATTAGTAGGACTTATGCAATAGCTTTAGCTATTGTAATCCTCAAGAGGTCACTTGAGTGGTGCGCAGTTAATGAATACATCCGCTTAACTGGAGGTATGAAGGTATATGTAATCCTGACGCACAGAATTTGTAGTACTACCTTACTGTTCGGCTATATAAATTATGTCACATAATTTATATAGTAAGACTTGCTTAAATTGTTCATCTTTCACTATGAAACTGATATAATTAAAGATGTAAATCATAGAAGGAGCCTTAATTTATATGGATGTAAAACCTAAATCAAGAGAAAGAAAAACGGCCCATCTGATTGCTTATAGTTCATTAATCATCGCTATTCTTTATGCAGTACATTTATTTGTTGTTTTAGATGATAGTGTAATTAAACAATTACTTTTAAATAGTGAACAAAAGCCATCGGAAAATGCTGTTGGAACAATTAAAAATAGTTTTCAATTTACAGGCGTAATGTACATATTTGCTAACTTAGCAGGTATCATCGCCATCTGGAATAGACATACCTACTTGTGGTGGTTTATGTTTGCTGTATTCATCTCACAAATCTTGTATAATGTAGTTAATATCGGTCCAGTATATGGATCAATATTAGATGTTAAAGCTGGAATTAATTTAATTCCATTAACAGTTGTACTGATTATGTCATTTGTATTAGCGATTTATATGTTAGCTGTATCTATTAAACGTAAGAGTACGTTCAACAGATAGTAGTTTGCTAAAGAAGACGAACGTGTGGTATAATGCGATTCGTATATAATGAATGGAGGACAATTTTCATGCATACAGTAGTAATGATCATTTTAGTTTTAGTATGTATTGCATTAGTAACTGTTGTATTACTCCAAGAAGGTAAAAGTAATGGACTATCAGGTGCGATAAGTGGTGGCGCCGAACAGTTATTTGGTAAACAAAAGCAACGCGGTGTTGATTTATTCTTGCATAGATTAACAATTATATTGTCTGTCATTTTCTTCTTGTTAATGTTAGGCATAAGTTATTTTGGTTTATAAGGTCCGACAATGTTAAAGTCGGGCTTTTTTATTTATAATAGATATGTTGTATGCTAAAAAGAAATTTATAAAAATTAATTAACTCGAAATCAAAGCATAAGCGAAAGGGTTGAATCACGATGCAAATCAAACTTCCAGAGCCGTTCTTTTTTGAAGAAGGCAACCGAGCTGTGTTATTATTACATGGTTTCACTGGGAATTCATCAGATGTAAGACAATTAGGTCGATTCTTACAGAAAAAAGGGTACACATCTTATGCGCCTCATTATGAAGGACATGCTGCACCCCCTGAAGAAATATTAAAATCCAGTCCTTTTGTATGGTTTAAAGAAGCATTAGACGGTTATGACTTTTTAGTCGAAAAAGGATACGATGAAATTGTAGTCGCTGGTTTGTCCCTTGGTGGCTGCTATGCATTAAAATTAAGCTTAAACAGAGATGTAAAGGGTATTATAACTATGTGTTCACCTATGTACATTAAGACGGAAGGGTCTATGTTTGATGGTGTACTAGAATATGCCCGCAATTTTAAAAAGTATCAAGGTAAAGACGAAACCACAATTAATAAAGAAATGGACGTTTTTCAACCTACTGAAACTTTAAAAGAGCTTCAAGGACAAATCCAAGATGTAAGAGATCATGTGGACGAAGTAATGGATCCATTATTGGTCGTTCAAGCAGAACAAGACCAAATGATCAATACAGATTCTGCAAACATTATATACAATGAGAGCGAGTCTGATGAAAAAGATATTAAATGGTATGCGAATTCCGGACATGTCATTACAATTGATAAAGAAAAAGAATTAGTATTTGAAGATGTATACCAATTTTTAGAATCATTAGATTGGTCTGAATAAAAATTATAGAATTATTTAAAAAGAGAAAGGAGGGGCATAATGAATTTAAAACCATCCATTGAAGAAATTATTAAACAACCAGATTATGAACCCATGTCTGTATCTGATTTTCAAGATGCATTAGGTTTAAATAGTGCCGACTCATTTAGAGACTTAATTAAGGTGCTTGTTGAATTAGAACAAACAGGTTTAATTCAACGTACAAAAACAGATAGATATCAACGCAAGGAATCTAACAAATCCCAACAATCAAAATTGGTGAAGGGTAAACTAAGCCAGAATAAAAAAGGCTTTGCATTCTTACGTCCAGAAGAAGGTGAAATGGATGATATCTTTATTCCACCTACAAAAATTAATAGAGCCATGGACGGTGATACAGTACTAGTAGAAGTACAAAATTCAAAGGGTGAACACAAAGGTAAGCTAGAGGGCGAAGTGAAATCGATAGAAACGCATTCAGTCACACAAGTGGTTGGTACGTTTAGCGAAGCACGCCATTTTGGTTTTGTGTTACCAGATGATAAACGTATTATGCAAGACATCTTTATCGCTAAAGGACATAACTTAGGTGCTATAGACGGTCATAAAGTACTCGTACAGATCACTAAGTACGCAGATGGTACAAACAATCCCGAAGGACAAGTTTCGGCTATATTAGGCCATAAAAACGACCCAGGAGTAGATATATTATCAATCATTTATCAACATGGCATTGAAATTGAATTTCCAGACAATGTTTTAGCAGAAGCTGAAGCAGTGCCGGATGAAATTGAACCATCACAAACTGAAGGTCGTCACGATTTACGTGATGAGCTTACAATTACGATTGATGGCGCAGATGCTAAAGATTTAGATGATGCAATTGGAATTAAAAAGTTAAGTAACGGACATACACAATTAACAGTCAGTATCGCTGATGTTAGTTATTATGTCACTGAAGGATCAGCCTTAGATGAAGAAGCATATAGTCGTGCTACAAGTGTCTATTTAGTTGACCGTGTGATTCCTATGATTCCACACCGCTTAAGTAACGGTATTTGTTCTTTAAACCCAGATGTTGATCGCTTAACATTGAGCTGTCGCATGGAATTTAATGAACGTGGAGAAGTCGTTAAGCATGAGATTTTTGATAGTGTGATACATTCAAATTATCGTATGACATATGATGAAGTGAATGAAATCATTACAGATCAAAATGCAGACACACGTGAAAAATTCAGTGAAGTCACACCAATGCTAGACTTAGCACAAGATCTATCACAGCGTTTAGTTAACATGAGAAGACGTCGTGGTGAAATCGACTTCGATATTAGTGAAGCAAAAGTAATCGTTAATGAAGAAGGTATCCCAACAGATGTAGAATTGAGAAAACGTGGCGAAGGGGAACGCTTAATCGAGTCATTTATGCTTGCAGCAAATGAAACGATAGCAGAACACTTCGATCACTTAGAAGTACCATTCATATATCGCGTTCACGAACAACCAAAATCAGAACGTTTACGTAAATTCTTTGATTTTATTACGAATTTTGGACTAATGATTCAAGGTACAGGAGAAGAAATCCATCCTTCAACATTACAAAAGATTCAACAAGAAGTTGAAGGCCAACCAGAACAAATGGTTATCTCAACAATGATGTTACGTTCAATGCAACAAGCACGCTATGATGATGTGAATTTAGGACACTTTGGCTTATCAGCTGAATACTATACACATTTCACGTCACCAATACGTAGATATCCTGATTTAATCGTACATAGATTAATACGTAAATATATTGTAGAACAATCTATGAACAATAAAGAGAAGTCAAAATGGGAAGCACTGTTACCAGAAATTGCTGATCATACATCTCAAAGAGAACGTAGAGCGATTGAAGCAGAGCGTGATACAGATGAACTTAAAAAATCAGAATATATGGTACAACATGTTGGCGAAGAATTCGAAGGTATTATAAGTTCAGTTGCTAATTTTGGTATGTTCGTTGAATTACCAAATACGATTGAAGGCATGGTACACGTTTCGAATATGACAGACGATTTTTACCATTTTGATGAACGTCAAATGGCAATGATTGGTGAACGTCAGGCTAAAGTGTTCCGTATAGGCGACCCAGTTCAAATTAAAGTCATCAACGTAGACGTAGATGAGCGCATGATCGATTTCCAAATCGTTGGTATGCCATTACCTAAAAATGAACGTAGTCAAAGACCTTCACGTGGTAAGACAATCCAAGCGAATCCTCGTGGCAAATCATCAGATAAATCTAAAGATGATAGCAAGGATAAAACGAAACACAAACAACGTCGAGGTAAAAATCAACGTAACAACGATAAATCAAATAGTGGTAATACAAAACACAAACCATTTTATAAAGATAAAAATGTGAAGAATAAAGCACGTAAGAAGAAAAAATAACTCAACAAAGAGGTGAAACTCAATGCCAAAGAAAAAATCACCAGGAACACTAGCTGAAAATCGTAAAGCCAGACATGATTACGTCATTGAAGATACGATTGAAGCGGGCATTGTGTTACAAGGGACTGAGATTAAGTCAATTCGTCGTGGCAGTGCTAATCTTAAAGATAGTTATGCGCAAGTTAATCGCGGTGAAATGTATCTTAATAATATGCACATTGCCCCGTACGAAGAAGGCAATCGCTTTAACCATGATCCTCGCCGTTCACGTAAACTTTTATTGCACAAACGTCAAATTGAAAAATTAGGTGAGCGTACGAGAGAAGTGGGTTATTCGATTGTGCCATTGAAACTCTATTTAAAACATGGACACTGTAAAGTATTGTTGGGTGTTGCACGTGGTAAGAAAAATTACGATAAGCGACAAGCATTGAAAGATAAAGCAGTAAAACGTGACATGGACAGAGCAATGAAAGACCATTATTAAGCGGATATATTGCCAAAGACCCTGATCTTTGGTAATATAATATGTGCTTTCTAAAAAGCTGAGCGATAAGCGTGAAGTGGACAGGAAGTGCATTTTATACTATTTAGGGGGCGTTTTTGGATTCGACAGGGGTACCATGAGCAGGTTAAGCGTGTCGGAGGGTTGTCTCCGTCACTAACACACACAGTTATAATAACTGGCAAAGAAAACAATAATTTCGCAGTAGCTGCGTAATAGCAGTCTGCATCGCCTAACGGCATCTCCTATGTGCCGTTAACCGCGATTCAACCTTTAGTAGGATACGCTAGGCACTGCCGTTTGAAGTCTGCCTAGAAGAGATTAATCAAACTAGCATAATGATGGCCGTCTATCACTTACCATTATGCGAAACTCAATGATAGACTACACACGTAGAAAGATTTGTATCAGGACCTCTGGACGCGGGTTCGAATCCCGCCGTCTCCACTGTGTAGCCTTTAACCCTTGTGGTTAAGGGCTTTTTATTTTTGTTGCCCCAATATTGCCCCAGTTTAGCCCCAAGCAATAAAAAAACGCCGTGCAAATTTTGCACAACGTCATAAATATTTTATTATTTCTTTTTGAGTGCTAGGGTACAAATGCCCATAACGTGAGCTTACCTCGGAAATAGACGAATGTCCTAACCTTTGGGCTATTATCATTAGACTAGCGCCATGATTGACTAGCATTGAGGCATGGCTATGTCTTAGCTCGTGGATAACAATATGTGGGAAAGTTTCACCGTCAGACAATGTTTCATCAAGCTTTTTAAGTGTACCAGTAAACCATCTATCGACAGCACTTTCACTAAATGCTTTAAAAAATGTGCCAAATAGTACATAATTAGATTTATAAATATTATTATCTTTATACCAATTTAAATATTCTTGTAAGTCGTCCATCATGTGAGCAGGTAAATATATATCACGTATGGACGCTTTCGTTTTAGGGGCTGTCACGATACCGTGATAGTCCGTTTTATTTATATGGATATAATCATCGTCAAAGTTTACATCGTCCCATGTGAGCGCTCTAATCTCTCCCTTACGTGCGCCACTATAAAACAATAGCTTGAAAAATACTTTTTGTTGTATATTGGGTAGCATATTGTGAAATTGATTGAATTGTTCCAACGTCCAGTAATTTAAGCGTTTCTGTGTCTCAATTTCAAAATTACCTACTAATGATGCAACATTTTGTTTTAGATCATGATACTTCATAGCATGGTTAAGTATAGATACTAGAAACACGTGCATTTTTTTCAAATACTCTGCAGAACGTCCTTCTTTCATCTTCTTATTTTGAAACTTCATAATGTCTTGCGTTGTCATGTTGAATACGTCCATTGATTTAAAGAATGGTAATAAATGATTATTGGTATGTGTCTTAAGTGATTTTAAACTTGATGCTTTACGACGTGCAGAATACCACTCAACATACTCTTGCACCAATTCATCGAACGGTAATTGATTAATCTTACCAATACCCTCTAATTCGTCCATATAAGCGTTACATGCTTTCACAGCTTCTTTACGTTATTTATATCCAGTACGTTTAATTTCTTTGCGTTCTCCCGTTTTCTCGTAGTATTTGATACGGAAGTAATACGTATCACGTTTAGCATCTTTATAAATGTTGTGAGATAGCTTTAAGTTGTGTTGCAATTTTAATCACTCTTTTCAGGTTTTTCATATACAGCAATACCATAACGAGTTTGAAAAAGAACTTCAATTTGTTCTTTCATGTTTTCGATATCTTGAAGCAATGGTTCTTTATCTTCAGTGATGTAATAAATACGATTGTAATCATTATATTGTTTTAAAATTCCAGTTATTATGGCGAGGTCATTTCCTGTGGAGTTCCTTAGGAAATTTAACGCTGCTGATAAAAATATCTCTTCTGTATAACCTAATTCCATCGAGAGAATTTCCTTTAAATCGTTATCAATTTCTCCCCTGAATTTCTTTCTAGATTCTTTAAAACTATTCTGTGATTTTTCCCAACTCTTTTTGAGTTCATCCTCAGATAAATCAGTCAGTGTTTTCTTTCCTGTAGTTAAATATGTGTCGGAAACATCGAGACCATAAGTAATACTTTTCAAAAATTCACGGGAAGGTTTTTCTCTTTTTCCATTTTCAACTTGCGAAATGTAGCCAGCAGAAAAGCCAGTTTTCTTGCTCAATTCTTCTAAAGTTATCTTTTTTTCTTTCCTTATTTTTTTGATGTTTTGCCCTATATCCATTGTTACACCTCATTTTTCTTTATTTTAAGAGTACCATTAATTTTAACTGCAGTAAATTTTTATTTGACATTTTTTTAGCTATGGTTAAATTTAGCTATAGCAAATATTTGCTGCAGTTAAAAAAGGAGGTTTTAAGTATGAACAATATGAAAGAGTTGAGAATTAATAAAAATCTAAAGCAGAAAGAATTAGCTAGAATTACAGGTTTAAGTACAGCGGCAATTTCATTGTTTGAAAATAATAAAACAACACCATCAATGAATAGTGCTTATAAAATTGCGAAGGCTTTAGATGTTTCACTAGAAAATCTTTTTCCGCTAAAAGTAGAAATTTATTTAAAAAAGGAGGAAACAAAATGAAAAAACTAACATATCCAATACTCTACATCGCACGTAAGGAACACGGGCACACACAGAAAGCTATTGCGAAGAAACTTAGTATCTCACCACAACGCTACCAAATTAAGGAGAGTGGCAAAGGTGAATTCAGTTTGACTGAAGCAAAAATTTTATCTGAATTATATGGAATGCCTATCGACCAGCTTTTTAGTAATTCAATCACAGTAGGACAATAGGAGGGATTAAATGATTAAACAAATTTTCAATGACAAAGAAATTCGATTTATGGAAAAAGATGGTGAGTATTGGGCAGTAGCTGGTGATGTTGCAAAGGCATTAGGGTACAGAGATGCACCAAGTATGACACGTAATATTGATAAAGAAGATATTACTACACACATTATGCGTAGTAATAAGAAAGGTAATCCAAATATAACAATTATTTCTGAATATGGCATATATGAAGCGATTTGGAATAGCAGACGTGATGAAGCTGATGAGTTTAAGAAATGGGTTAAGCAAGTCATCAAAGAATTACGACATGCTACAGGTCTTAAAGGCTATGAAGCATTTCGTATGTTGGATAAACAAAAGCAAAAAGAAGCAATGGCGATTATCCAAAAAGCGCACAAATCAGATAAACCTATCAATTTTATCAAACCTAACACAATCGCAAATAAAGCAGTTTCTACAGCGTTTGGCTATAAAAAGATGATTGGTAAGTCTGGTATGACACCAGCAATGTTAGAAGTACGCCAAGTTATTTTAGATGATGTTGTGAAATTAACCGAAGCTAAACAACGATTTAATTTAGACATTAAAGTTAGTAAAAGTATCTATGATAAGTACGGGGTGAAATCATGAAATTATTTAGCAGTTTGATTACAGCAAGCTCATTGACTTCATTTGCAGTAGGTTATGTAACCGAGGATATATTCAATAGTTTGGCTTTATACACACCACTAGCGTTTACATCATGGGCTATAACAGAATGGTTTAACGATAGAAAAATTAAAAAACAATTAATGGAGGATTAGGAAAATGAATAATGATATTTTAAATGCTTTTGAAGAAATGGTGAGTGCTTCTAATAAAGTTTATTCCTTAAATGGAGAGATGAACAGACTTTCAGAGTTAGTAGGTGTATTAAGTGAAAAAGTAAAAGCCTATAGAGAAGAAGGAGATAATTTAGGAGCGAATGCAATAGCAAATATCGCATTAGATGATATTGAACCAGAAATTAATTGTTTGTATGAAGATTTTCATAAATCGCTAAAAGAATTCAAGCAGAAAGCGAAACGACTTAAAAATGTTTGTGCTTTTTACGGTATAAATGTTCAGTTAGGCAAAGATAATAAAATTATTAATTTTTATAAGGAGAGTAAATAATATGTTATACACAGAAAAATTACAAGAAAGTATTGAATTTGCAGATTTGAGAAATAAGGTACAAGCCGTATTAGATTATGTGAGTACAGAAACAACCGAGTTACAAGATGAAAGAGAGTATGCAGTCAAGAAGAATCAGCCTATATATCACCAAGCTATTAATAACAACATTAAGCAAAATTATATTGTGGAATCTACCTTATTAGCAATCCGACGTGACATTGAGAACATGCAAGAAGATATTCAAACTGATATTAAGCAAGAAAAAAACGCATTATCTGCTGGCGACCAAACCGAAGATAACGCGTAAGAATTAAATGTTAAAGAAACTTTATGTATTTCTTATTATAGCAAAAATAATGTTACGTATCTACAAATTTAGAGAAAAGGGGGCTTTATGTGGCTATAACAACATTAGATAAAATTATAGAAGTAAACGAAGAAGAAATACCAGAAGAATTGAAACAACTTGATAAATGGGTATTGTGGCGTGCTGAATGGATAGAAAAACAACAAGTATATAGTAAAGTCCCATATAGCACAGAAGGTCATAAAGCAAGCTCTACAAATGTTAGTACATGGCTCGAATTTCAAGATGTCGTTTCACTTTGTGATAGTGACGAACAATATAATGGCATAGGTTTTGTATTAAGCAATGATGATAATTACATCTGTTTGGATATAGATTATGCAGTCAATCCTGACACAGGCCAATTACAAACTGATCTAGCAATAGAAATGACTGAATTAACCTATTGTGAATTATCGCCTAGTGGAACAGGTCTACATTGTTTCTTTAAAGGTGTGTTGCCTGATAATCGTAAAAAGAAACGTAAAGATTTAGATATTGAATTATATGATTCAAGTAGATTTATGACAGTTACAGGTCATACCATCGGACAAAGTGAAATTTGTGATGAGCAAGAAACTATTAATAATATTGTTGAAAGATATTTTAAAATGGAAGAATCGCAAAATACAATCACATATAATCCTAATCATAAAAGTAATTTATCTGATGAAGAAGTGTTAAATATCATGTTGAAATCTAAAGCTAAAGATAAAATTAGTGATTTATTAAAAGGACATTATGAAAAACATTTTGAAAGTCCTAGTGAAGCAGTACAAAGTTTACTACACTATTTAGCATTTTATACAGGTAAAGATAAGCAACAGATGGAACGTATATTTGAAAGCTATAATAATCTTACTGATAAATGGGATAGTAAGCGTGGCAGTACAACGTGGGGACAATTAGAACTGGATAAAGCTATTAGTAATCAAAATGAGGTATATAAAAAATTAACAGATGATTTCAAAATAAATTTAGTTAAATCACGAGTAATAAAAAAGAAATCATGGTGGATTTATCCAGAAGGTGACACAAACAGAAAACCAACGTTCGCTCATACAGTAATGGCTGAATACGTGTTACAAGAATATAAATTTGTAAGATATCCAGACGCTGACGGTGAAATTTATATCTATAATCCTCAAAATGGTATTTATGAAATAGATAAAACTGGGCGTAAAACACGTGAGATTATCAGAAGTTTAGAAATATTAAAAGATAACGCAGTGAAGGAAGTACGTAACTATATTATTGATACTTGCAAAATTCAAACTGAAGTTAATTCTAATTATGTAGCTGCTAAAAATGGACTGATTCACTATAAAACGAAAGTGTTTAAAGAATTTACATCAGACATTTTCATTATCGACAAACTACCGACAGCATATAATCCAGATGCTTATGATGAATTTATAAATCAAACTATAAATAAAGTGTCGTGTGAGCATGAAGCAACCATCAAAAACATTCACGAAATGTTCGCACAGGTATTATATCCAGAATTGCTTATCGACCAAATACTGTATCTTCTAGGCACTGTGGCAGATAACGGGAAATCGACTGTACAACACATGATAAGTGCGACCTTTGATTCTGGAGGTCAAATATCATCGGTTAGCCCACAACGTCTAGCAAATAATAATTTTGCAGGCTCAAGTGTATATGGAAAAATGGCAAATATTGTTGATGATCTACCAAATATTGAAATTGAGGACAGTGGAAATATTAAATCTGCTGTCACTGGAGGATATCTCGAAATTGAGGAAAAGGGTAAAGGTAGCCGTTCTGTTCGAATGCAAACACCTTTTATAATTGCGAGTAATCACTATCCTAAATTTAAAGAAAGTGGCCAACAAATAAATAAACGTTTGCACATTATACCATTTGAACACAGTTTTAAAGATGAAGAAAGATTATCTGTTTCTGAAAGTACTAATAAAATTTATAGTGAAAGTGCTAAAGAGTACGTATTGAAATTAGCTATCGACACACTAGCCGAAATGTTACAACGTTCTGGATCACGTATCACTAAAAATGAGCGTTCAGATAGAACTATGGAAACGTTTAAAGATAATAACAATCCGTTGAGCGAGTACCTAGAAAATCGAGATTTAAACTACTTTTTAAACACACCAGACACAGACACATACACAGACTATAAAGCATGGTGTAGTAGTAATTATGTAAGAAACCCAATAGATAAATCTGATTTCAGAACATTAATCGAGAATGAGTTAGGCGTTGTTTGGAAAAAATCAGTTCGATATATCATTAGTGGTAAAGAAGTTGTTAGAGCTGGATTTAAGAAAAAATAATAAAATGTAGCGAAAAATGAAGGTAATTCTACAAAAACTACACATGCGCTACACGCTTGAAGTCAGTCACACCAACAGGTTAAAGGATTATTGTAGCTGTAGCGTAGTTTTTTATCAAATGAATATATTTATAGTAACAAAATATATATAAATATATTGAGCGAGTATAGAAATTTGTAGTTTCGCTACGAAAAACGCTGTAAACGTTGATGTGAAAGGGCTTAGAGATGTAGCGTGATTGTAGCTTTGTAGCGTTAAAATGCTACAAGATATAAAAAGGGAGATTTTAATATGACTATAACTGAAATTGAACATAATATCTTTGAACGTATGGTTAAAAATAATAATTTTAAAAACAATGTGGAGGTTAACCAAGAAACATTTAAATCTGGTTTATTACAAATATTAGTGAATAGTTCCAAAAAAATCGACTCTAATTTTATTTTAGAACTGTTAAAATTAGCAGATAATGATTTCTATATTTTGCCGCTTGGTAAAACCATACAACTATTTACAAAAGATTTTAAAGGGACTATAGCGTTTAATTTGCGTAGACCTAACGAGAATCACGCTGAATGTTTTAATGTTCCACTAATGATAGAAGTAGATGCTTTACATTCAAACAAAAAAGGTCATGGTAAGCAACTAATGAACAGTGTGATAAAAATTGCTGACACAATAAACGTTCCAGTTTGTTTATGGACTGAAACTCAAAAAAATACACGATATTTTAAAAAGTACACTTTCAAAACTTACGGAAAAAGAGGGGAAAGAAATGAAGAATTATTGATTAGAAAAAGAGTACCATTTAAATAAATAACACTAAATTTAATCACAAATAGTTCGATGTCGAACACTTTAAAGATATTCCAGATATTTTATATCTAAATAACGTATAAACCCTTGACAAACATGGAATTGTATACCCTGATGTGGTATAATATAGATGAATATAAGTATAAAAAGTATATCAAGTATAAAAAATAATAAAAGTAGGTGAGCAAGTGCCGAAATGGATAGATAAAATGCTAGGACTAGAACAATATAAGGAACAACAGACGAAGAATTTTGAAATGTTAAGTGGTGGTTTCCAATCACTATCAACGTTTACTGGTGATGCGTACAGCAATGATATATACCGTTCAGCAGTAGATGCGATCTCACGACACGTTGCTAAGCTATCAGGCAAGCATGTGATTGATAATTCTAAAAATGAAACGAAAAATTCTAAATTAAATAGATTATTACAAGATAGACCGAATCCATATATGAGTGGTTACGATTTCTTGTACAAGATTACAACACAATACTTTTTATACAATAACGCTTTTATATTAGTCCAAAAGGATAATCGAGGTAATTTATCAGGACTGTACCCACTTACACCAAATAGTGTTGAGTTTGTGGTAGATGGTGCAGGCGAAGTATATATCAAGTGTTTGTTCAAAGAAGGTAAGATTGTTCACTTCCATATATCAGAGGTGGCAATATTACGCCGACACTTTAACAGTAACGAGCTACTAGGCGATAGTAACGACGCTATCATGTCAGCCCTAGAATTGGCTCATACACAGAATGAGGGTATGCGTGAAGCAATTAAGAACTCGGCTCAAATACGAGGTATTGTGAAGTATACGCAGGCATTAAGTCCAAGTAAGTTAAAAGAAGCTAAAGAAGAATTTATGAATAACTACCTTACTATGGCAAATAACGGTGGCGTGATACCCGTTGATACTTCAATGGAATACCAACCGTTAAATGTATCAGATGTGCAAATAGACACGTCACAGGTAGATGCAGTTAAACAAAAGATATACGACTATCTCGGTATTAATGAATCAATTGTGACTGGTAACTATAACGAAGATCAGTGGCAAGCATTTTTTGAGTCTATCGTTGAACCTTTTGCGATACAAATATCATCAGAATTAACTGAAAAGATATTTAGTGAACGTGAGAAGGCGTTTGCGAATCGTATTGTATTTGAATCATCTAAATTACAGTATGCAAGTAATAAATCGAAAACGAATGTTATAAAAGAATTGTTACCATTGGGCGTACTCACGATTAACCAAGCGTTGGATTTACTCAACTTACCTAATGTGGAAGATGGGGACGAACGTATTCAGTCACTCAATTATATTGAAAAAACACTAGCGAAGAATTACCAAATGGGAGATAAGGGGGATAACACCGATGAAGGAAATTAGATCAGCAGAAATACAAACTGATTCTCAAAGTGGTGAAATGGTGCTTGAAGGTACACCAATCGTATTTGATAAACCAGCACTCATTAAAACGCCTACAGGCACATATACAGAAGTTGTTAAGCGTTCAGCATTAGATGGCTTAAAGCTCAATGATACGAGGTTATTAGTGTCACATGATATGAACCGTATACCGTTGGCAAAGTCACCTAAGACAATGGATTTATGGGTAGACGATGTAGGGCTTCATATGAGGGCAACCTTACCAGATACAGAAGAAGCACGCTCTTGCTTTCAGGCAGTTAGCAGGGGCGATATGACAGGTATGTCTTTCGGATTTACATGTAGTAATCAAGGTAATGATTATGATGTAAATACAAGAACTAGAACAATTAATAAGATTGATAAAGTATTAGAGTTTTCCATTGTGAATTATCCTGCTTATCAAGAGGCTAGCGTGGAAGCTCGAAATCAAATACAAGATGCAGAAATCAGACAGCAACAAATTAACCAAGCAAAAATCAACTTAAATAAGTTATTTACAAAGGAGATTAAATAATATGACTTTTAATACAGTACAAGAAGCATTTAACCATTATAGAAACTCAAGTTTAGAAGATATTGAAACACGTGCAGGCGAAATTAAAGGCACAATCGAGAATGACCCTGATGCAGATGTTACAAAATTAAATGTAGAAATCGAAGGCTTAAACCAAGCTAAAGCAAATATTCAAGATAAAGAAAATAATGAAGGTAAAGGAGATGGCAACGTGCAACAAAGATCATACAACCCAATTACAGGTGGACAAATTAGAGGACAACTAGAACTAAATAAAGATACTATTTTTGAATCTAACGAATATCGTTCAGCATTCTTTAAAACAATGCTAGGACAAGACTTATCTAATCTTGAACAAAGTGCATTTAATATAGCGCAAGAAGTTGAACAACGTGCCGAAGGTTTTGCATCTTCAAGTAATTCAAGTGCAGTATTACCAGAACAAACGTTAAACGAAGTAATTTCTAAAGCACGTACACAAGGTGGATTAATTTCACATGTACGTAATTTTAACATTCCGACTAAAGTTCGTATTCCGATTGGCACTCCTACCGCTAAAGGGCAATGGCATCAGGAAGGACAAGAAGTACAAGCAGAACACCCTGATACAGTTTCAATCCAATTTGAAGGCAATGAAATTATCAAAGTATTCTCAATCAGTGTGAAAGCTCAAACAATGAGCATCGCAGCATTTGAACAATACCTAGTACAAGAGTTAACTCAAGCAGTCGTGGAAACAATCGACTATGCACTTGTGAACGGTACAGGTACAGACCAAGGTCAAGGCATCTTAACTGGTATCACATGGGACACATCAAACACTGTAGAGCTTACAGGTGCATATACAGACTTCACAAAAGCATTAGCATTAATGCAACGTGGATACAATGCAGGTGCTAAGTTTGCAATGAGTAATGCAACATTATATAACACTGTTTACGGTGTGATAGACGCTAACCAACGCCCAATCTTTATACAAGATGCTCAAAATGAAAGTGTTGGCTATATCTTCGGTAAAGAGGTAATCCTAGATGACCATATCGAAGATGGCACGATTCTATTAGGTAACTTCCAATATGCAGGCTTTAACTTACCACAAGGCATTGCATTAGAGAAATCAACTGAATCATCATTCCGTAGTGGCTTGATTGACTTTAGAGCAATGGCTATTGCAGATTGTAAGCCGTTAGTAGATGAAGCATTCGTTAAGTTAGCAGCAGCTACACCAGAAGTCTAATATATAACAGTTAGGGCATCAGTAATAACTGGTGTCCTTTATTAATAGGGAGTGAGTATATGATTATAACTATTGAAGAAGGACGCAATGCTTTGCGTATAGATGGTGACTATAACGACGATATTATAACGCCATTGATAGAATCGATACCAGACTACTTATACTTAACGACTGGTAAAGATTGGGACGATGGAGAACATTCTAATCCATTAGCACAAACAACAGCTAAGTTTATATTGCAGTTATGGTTTGACCCACAGACACAGGACAGTGAAAGGCTTAAGCGTACGATAGATGGCTTATTGGTATCATTAACAGCGTTAGGGCGTTCATACAATGGCTAGGAGTATAAACGAATCCTTTTATAAGTCCAGTAAGTGGGAGAAGTGCAGATATGGTTATATGTCCTCACAGCATTATATTTGCGAACGATGTGGAGGACTTGCGACAATTTGCCATCATAAAGTTTGGTTGAATCAATCTAATGTGAGTGATCCAATGGTTACTTTAAATTGGGAGAATCTCGAAGCATTATGTCAAGACTGTCATAATAGAGAGCATTTCCAAGTGTCAGCAACTCGTGAAGATTTAAAGTTTGATAGTAATGGAAACTTAACAAAGAAATAATTTATAAAAATAAAAATTAATTTTATGAAAATATTTAGTCCCCCCACTTTTAATTTTTGAAAAAGGTAGCTCGGGGAACGAGGTGGGGAGTTAATTTCTCCTCCACACGATATTTAGAATATTTAGAGGTATAAAAAGTATACTAAAAGGAGAATTATATGAAAAAATTATATAAATCAATTAACTTAGAAGATTTTAAAGCACAGATTGACCAAGAAGAAAATATCAATAAACCAGTGGCTTATGATCTACTGGAAGAATTAACGTTCATGAAAGAAACAATGGACGAACTCAAGGCTACTGTACAGCTACACGGTGCAACGTATCTATTCAAGCAAGGTGAACAGGAGTATCTCAAAGAAAACCCTGCTATGAAGTCTTACAATGCCACTGTGACGAAGTACAACGCAACATTAAAGCAATTACTATCCTTACTACCTGAACAGTCTGATGAAATTGATAAACTTACGGACTTTGTAGGCAATGCCTAATTACATTGAACAGTATTACCAAGAAATAGAAAGTGGTAATATTACTGTTTCAAATAGAGTTAAGAAACAATATCAGAAACTCGTTCAGGATATGAAAGACCACCCGAAATATAAGTTTGATGAAGCTAAATCTAATCGAGCAATCCAATTTATAGAAATGTTTTGTAGGCACTCAAAAGGTGAGTTAGCTGGTAAGCCTTTAATATTAGACTTATTCCAGAAAGCCTACATTTCGGCTCTCTTTGGTTTTGTGGATAAAGAAACAGGCTACAGACGTTACACTGAATCATTTTTCTTTGTAGGTCGTAAGAATGGTAAGACAACCATGTTGAGCGCAATTGCATTGTACATGATGATTGCAGACGGTGAAAGTGGCGCAGAAGTGTATTCTGTGGCATCTAAGCGTGACCAAGCAAATATACTATTCGACCAAGCACACGAAATGATTAAGCAAAGTCCAGATTTAAATAAGAATATTCGTAAGCGTAAAGCAGATTTATATTTTCCCCATAACTTTAGTAAAATGCAATCACTAGGCAAAAACTCAAATTCACTTGATGGGCTTAATGCACATTTGGTTGTTATAGACGAATTGCACTCAATCCAAGATAGAAATTTATACGAGGTAATGAAACAGTCACAGTCAGCACGTACACAGCCTTTACTAATCATGATTACAACAGCAGGCACACATCGTGGCACAATATTTGATGACTTGTACGAGTACGCTTGTAATGTGGTAGATGGCAATTTTGAAGATGATAACTTCTTACCAATCATGTATGAACTAGATCATAAGGCAGAATATAAAATGCCCGACAGATGGCAAAAGTCCAATCCTGCATTAGGTATATCTAAAAAAGTTGATGATTTAGAGCGCAAGGTGGCACGTGCCAAGAATAATCCTAATGACTTAACGGGTATCTTAACCAAAGACTTCAATATACGTGAAGTAACCAATAGTGCATGGCTTACGTTTGAAGCTATCAATAATGAAGATACATTTAATATTAAAGACTTTGCTGGTACTTATGCGATTGGAGGGGCAGACCTTTCAATCACTACAGATTTAAGTTGTGCCACATTACTATTTGTAGACCCTGAAACTGAAATAAGATACGTCCATCAGATGTACTGGTTGCCTGAAGATAATTTGCGTAAGCGTGTAGACGAAGATAAGATACCGTACGACAAATGGCATGAACAAGGATTGTTAAGGCTATGTAGTGGCAATACAATTGACTACAGCGACATCACAGACTGGTTCCTAGAAATGTTAAATGACTTTGATATAACGCCATTGTGGATATATTACGATAACTACAGTGCTAGATATTGGGTAGATGAAATGGAAGCATACGGTTTTAAATTAGTTCGTACGCCACAAGGGGCTAAAACATTAAGTTTACCAATGCAGAATATGGGCGCAGATTTAGAGAAGCATAAAATCAATTATAATAATAATCCAATATTGAAGTGGTGCTTGACTAATACTGGTGTGGAAACTGATAGGAACGGAAACATTGTACCTATTAAGAATCAGTCACCTAAACGTCGTATAGATGGAACAGCGTCCATGTTAGATGCTTATGTAGGTTTGTTTGATAGTTATGAACAATTCTTGAGGGCGATGTAAACCAGATTGTCGATTTAGCAAGGGGGTATTAGAGAAACCACATTTGGATTTTCTAAAACTACATGGCTCAATTATGAGCTTTGCTTAAACAAAAAAGTCTAACCAATATGAAATGGTAGACGGACAAAAAAGTCCACTTGCTATTACTCAAAAAAGAGTAACAGTGACAGACATAAAAGTCCGTAACTAAATGTGAGGTGAAATAAATGGCATATCATTTTAATACTAGAATTAAGATTTATAAAGAAATAAGCAGTGGACCACTTCCCGGTGCTAGTGGTGAAGAAATTATAGGTCGTCCGTGGGCAGATATTAAGACGTTGAAAGGTTCTGAATACAATTACGAAGGCGTGACTGCTAGTGAGCAACCTACACGCTTTATTATTCGTTACCGTGAAGGCATAGACACCACACAACGTATCAAGTGGGGGAATAAAGATTACAATATTCATTCAGTAACTAACGACGATGGAAGAAATCAAACGCTAACTATATTTGCTAAAGCATTTTCGTAATATGATGTTTAATTTATAATAATAGTGGTAAAATCAAAATAGAGATTTTCAATCTTTCGCCAACCTCTACCTTAATTCAGGGTAGGGGTATTTTTTCCGTTCTGTGAGAGCGTCTGTATTGCATCGAGAAATGATAAAGTGGATATTGATACACAAAAAAACCACTAGGTGATAAGCCTAGTGGTGGGAACTAATCAAAGTCATTCTCCCCAAATAGATGAAATTCCACAAATCACATTATTATAGGAAGTATGCCAATTGAAATTCAAAGACAAGTTTATTATAACATATAACTATAGATAATGGTATTTTTTTACGTTGTGGTTCAGCTGAACTAAAACGAATACGTGTATGTTGCCCCAAAAATATGTTGTTTTTTCAATTTTAACATTTTACACTAATGTTATAAGACAATTTAAACATTGATATGACAATACTTATAGCGATATTTAAATGTATAGATGAACGGTATAATGAACTCCCGCCGTCTCCATATCAAAAGGCTTAGCCATTGTGGCTAAGCCTTTTTTGTATTTAAGTTGATACATATTTCAAATCTCAATGCTTTACGTAATTGATATCGTTTATTTTGATCCTAATTGTACTTGTTTTTTTAATCATAATTCAAGTTCCATCATGATTCCTTCGTTTGTTTTTATAAATCCATTTTTTGTATAAAATTTTGCTGCTGGTTCTCCACCTGTAATTAGAAAAATTTTATATATTCCACTAGGTTTGAGTGAATTAGAGACAGAATTTATTAAATTTCTACCTATACCATTGTTTTGGAATTCAGGGACGACATGAAATTCGTCTATGCAAAATTGGTTCATGTCACTAAAATAATAGTCTATTCTACCTATGCACTTGGCTATTATTTTGTCATTTTCTTCAATGACATAACCTCTAGAATTAAAGCCGCTCATTGTAGCTTCAATTCTAAGTAATGCTTCTTTTTCAGACCAATCATTATACCATGGGGGCCCCTCATAAGCTGAAACTAAGTTTTTAGCACAATTATTATAATCTTCACTTTGAATTTTTCTGAATTCCATACGTATCCACCTTTTTATTTTATTTTAATTATAAATATATAATATTAACGAATAATTTATATGGTCTTATTAGAATTTTTTAATAATACCAGTTAGTTCATACAAATTTTGAATACTATCAGTTACATTATGAATATCATTTTTTCCATTTAATCTGTATATACTATGCATTCCTGCTAACTTAGATGCTTCATAATCATTTTTAAAACTATCACCGATGAAAATACACTCACATAAATCTACTTCTAATTCCTTAGCTGCTTTTTCAAAAATAAGAGGATTAGGTTTTTTGATATTTTCCTTTTCCGAAACTAAAATGATATCCATGTAGTGTTCGATTTTTAATGCTTTAATATTATTATATTGGAAAGGATATTTTCCGTTAGTGATGATACCTATTTTGTAATTCTTTGAGACGAGTGTATCTAACAATTCTTTTAGATTTGGATACGGTAAACAATGTTTTCTGAAATTGTTGATATAGTCATCTAGTAAAATGTCAGCGGTTATATGATTAATATTAAAGATATCTATTAATTGTGTATAAACTTTATCCTTCCAAACATAACCATTTTGATCTAACTCAATAAATTTACTTTTGAAAGTATTTTTATCAATATGGTTTAGGTAATTAATGAATTTGTCATATTGATAATCCATAAACTTATTTAACGAAGAAGGTCTATCTAAAATTGTTCCATCTAAATCAAATAAAATTCCTTTTATCATAAATTTAATACGCCCTAACCTCTATTATTTGAATATTCAATCAATTGAAACAATGATATCATATAATTCAAAGTATTTATTAGGTTAAGGGGGGATTAAATATGAGTCTTTACATAGAAAACATGAATCAGCAAACTTTCAAAGTATTTTATGAGGAAAGTATAATTGAATATGCTGCAGAACATGTTAGAAGTGGTGGTTGGGAGGAAGATGGTTCAATTGAAAGAGCGCGTACAGAATTTGAAAATTTACTGCCTGATGGATTAAATACAAGCAATCAATATTTACTGTCTGTGATAAATAATAGTGTGGATATAGGATACCTATGGCTCCATATATTTGCTGTTAAAGAAAAAAAGAAATGTTTTATTTATGACATTAAAATTAAGGATACATATGGAGGACATGGTTTAGGTACAAAAACGATGGAATGTATAGAAAAATACTGCAAAAATAAAGAAGTAGTAAGCATTGGTTTGCATGTATTCGGACACAATAAGCGAGCTGTATCTTTATATAATAAAATGGGTTTCGAAACTACAAATTATCGTATGGAGAAAAAATTGAAGTGATTATATAATATGAAAGGAATTTTTTAATGATTCAATCTATAAACCACGTTACTTATTCAGTTTTGGATATTAAGACATCTATTGCTTTCTATAAAGATATATTAAAAGCTAAAATTTTAGTAGAGAGTGGCAAAACAGCGTATTTCATATTAGGTGGTCTGTGGCTAGCGCTTAATGAAGAAAAAGATATACCTAGAAATGAAATTCAATACTCATATACACATATGGCATTTACAATAGATGAGAGTGAATTTGACGACTGGTATCAATGGTTAAAGGATAACGATGTTAATATATTAGAAGGACGTAATAGAGACGTAAGAGATAAACAGTCAATATACTTCACTGATCCAGACGGCAACAAGTTAGAATTGCATACAGGTACGTTGCAAGATAGATTAGAATATTATAAAGAAGAAAAGCCACATATGAAATTTTATATATAAGTAGGTTATATTATGACAATAGAAACAAGATTATTTGAAGAAAAAGATTTTAATAAGATAAATGAATTATTAGTTTTATATGAAGAGTTAGGTTATCCAACAACGGCAGAGGACTTATTTAATCGTTTAAAAAAGATATACAGTCATGAAGATTATTATTTGTTACTTTTAATAAAAGATGATGTGATAATCGGTTTAAGTGGGATGTGCAAAATGATGTTCTATGAAAAGAATGGTGAGTATATGCGTTTACTAGCATTTGTTATTAATTCTAATTATAGAGAAAAAGGCTATGGAACACTTTTATTAAACGATTTAGAAATTTTAGCAATACAATTAGGATGCAAAACAATCACATTAAATAGTGGTAATAGAGAAGAAAGAGATAATGCTCACAGCTTTTATAAAAATAATGGTTTTGAGAACAAGTCATCTGGATTTTCGAAAAGTATAGATAATATAAAATAAAGCCAACTAAAAAATAGCTGACCTATTGTATATTAAATTTATTCTGAGAAGTCAATGTCATCGTAAGCTTTAGTCCAATGGTAGGGCTGTAAATCATTTGAAAATTTGTATTGTGGTTGCTTATTATCAGTTGTTACACCGACTTTAATTTTATTTCCCCAATATAATAGTCTTTCTTGACATGTACCACAAGGTGTAAGTATTTTAAAATCACTATATTCATCATCTCTTACAACGCAAATTGAATGCGTAATAATGTCTTGATATTTATGCGCTTCTAATATTGCCCCTGTTTCAATACATAAATGCGTTAATGAACTTCCGCCGTCTCCATATTAAAAGGCTTAGCCATTGTGGCTAAACCTTTTTTGTCTATGAGTATTAAGTATAAGTTGAATCAATTCATTGATAAATAAAAAGAGGCATTTGACAAATGTACCGTAATATTAATTCATTTCACTATTCATAATTGCAGATACTTGATCGTTGTAGTCTTTTTGTGGTAATCTTTCAAAATCTTTTTGTCTAGTTAATTCTTCTATTTGCATTTGAGCATCTTTGGACATGCCTTCAGTAGTGAAATCGCCACCTGGTAAGCTGTTTAAATCAATTTCTGTTCTTTGTTGTTCTTGTGTCGCTTGTTCATCAGCCACAGGTACTTGTTCTTGTGATTGAACAGGTGCTTGTTGTGTAGATTGTTGCTCTTGTGTATTTACTTGTTCTTGTGATTGAGCTTCTTCAGTACTTTCATCTTGTGTTGCTACTTCTTCAGATGATTTGTCGTCAGATTTTTGTTTTTCATCTGACTTATCTTTTTCTTCATCAGATTCTTTATCATCTTTTGTACTTTCTTTATCTTCAGATTTAGTTTCTTTTGTGTCGTCTAACTTACTTTCTTCTTCATTCCCACACGCAGCCAATACTAAAAAGGTTGCTAGTATTAAAAATAATATCTTTTTCATTTATATATCCCCCTAAAAAATAATTTAATAACTTAATTGTACTACACTTAAAATTTAATAGTGAAAATAAATTGTTAAGATTAAGTTAAGTATCTTTATAAGTGTAGTGGGGTAGTTTTAAATTCTGTTGTAATTAGGCACCCTTAATTACTGTGAAAATCATTAATTGTTATACGATTATATAACAATTAAATTGTATAATTAATAATAAAGTTTGATTATCAAGTAAAAAATTACATTTTGATGTATAATGAAGATAATGTTGAAAAGGAGATTTATAAAATGAATATAAATATAGTGACTGATTTATTGAAAGAAGAAAATGTTGTGAGTATAGATTTATTATTGGTAACAGGTAAATTAGAACGAGCTAAGGAAATTGATGTTGATAAATCATCCGAAAATTTATTGTTTGTGACAAAACCAAAAAACAAAGTAATTAATTTAAATCATGTTGTTAAAATAGAAACTGTACTTAAATTTGAAGGTAATGTCACTTTTTAATAGTTATCTAACACAAGTATGAAAATGATTTAATGAATACCCGCGCACGATATATTAAAAGGCTTAGCCAATGTGGCTTAGCCTTTTTTAGTTTGTGTTGATTTAATATTTTCGAATATATGTTTTTAAATGTACGATGGCGTCAGTAAAATAAACTAGCTGCTACATAAGTGAGGTGTTTTTAAATTTAGTGAAATAAAGTGTGACAATAATGTAAGTTGTATTAATACGCGCCTTTGTTAAAATTATCTTTGGCTTCATGAAGGTCAACTTTAAAAATAATTATTTAATTTAGGAGGATAATATGAACGATAGCGTAAAATACAATAGAATTTCAGAATTAGATTATATGAGAGGCTTTGCCTTACTAGGAATAATTCTTACTAATATAATTTCAATATTTGCTTTGCCAGTACCCAGTAACTATGATCAGGCTAGTTACTTAAAGTTCATTGATTTTTTTGTTGAAAGTAAATTTTTTACAATATTTTCATTTTTATTTGGTGTCGGATTTTATATATTTATTCGCAATGCTCAAGCAAAACAATTAAATAGTAATATCGTATTTATAAGAAGATTAGTAATTTTAGCGTGTTTTGGTTTATTACATCAATTGCTTCAACCAGGTGAAGCGTTATTATTATATTCAATCATTGGTTTAATCTTAATACCTTGTTTTTATTTCAAAAAATATATCAATTTAATCATTGGCTTAATATTGCTAGTTATTTGTATATATATAGGTAGTAAAACAATATTACCGATACCATATTTCATATTAGGACTTGCAGCAGGTCAATTTAATATTTTTGAGAACATTAAGACTAAAGTGTTAATTATAACAGCAAGTATTTCTGGAGTGATATCTGCATTAAGTTGGATTTTGCTAAAGAATTCATATGTATTTCCTACATATAAATTTTTAGAAGATACTTCGAACAATGAATTGATTAATAAATATATTCAAAATAAAGAAATGTATGAACATTTAATAATTATTACTAGTCCATTTATAGCATTATTTTATGTCTCACTATTATTATTAATTATAAAAGTACGAATCTTTGGTAAAATCTTAAGCCCATTACAATTATATGGAAGAATGGCGCTTACAAATTATGTAGGACAAACTTTATTAATTTGGTTGGTTATATTATGTGTGGATAGTGATCAAGTAGATTATATGGATACTTTATGGATTTGTATTGTGATCTATATTTTACAATTGTTATTCACAAGTATTTGGCTGAAATACTTTAAATATGGACCATTGGAATATATATGGAGAATGGGAACTTATTGGAAATGGTTTAGCGTGATAAAAAAATAGACTGGAGTTGAAAATCACACTAATGAGAGAGATGAATAAAATGAAAAACAAAAGAAAGAAAGCTTTACTTTTTGTATTGATCATTACGTTAATTATGGCATTAGCTATGTCAACAATGCATTATATTTTTGGGTATAATTATGAGAATTCTGAAATGGTTAAAGTATTGATTTACTTTGAAATTATTATGAGTGTGCTTTCCATATTTATGTATCAAAAGCTTTTCTCAAGACAAAAATTATTTAACATGCGGCTTTCTTTTTGGTTTTTACCTTTTATTATTTTGATCATCATTACATTGGTTGCATTTTTTATAACTGGAGATTTTACCGGCAAAATACCGATTGTTTCTTTAATATTAGTAACAACACTTTTAGTTGGTGTTAGTGAAGAAGTAGTATTTAGAGGTATAGTGTTGCAAACATTTTTACAAAAAGGTGGAATAGTAACAGCTATTTTAGTTAGTGCGATATTATTTTCCTTATTTCACGCAGTTAATATTTTTGGCGGAGCATCAATAAGTGAAGTGATAAACCAAATGATTGGGGTATTTTTAGGTGGAATAGTGTATGCTTGTCTCTCAATAAATTTAAAGAGCTTTATACCACTTATTATATATCACTGTTTATGGGATTTTCTAATATTAAGTAATGAAATAGTTAGTGCTAACATTGAAGTGCTCATTTTCGTTATAGGAACATTAGAATTTATTATTTTAATTCCAATATTTATATATACAGTCATTAAATTTAATAAAAGAAGTTGAATAAAGTTAATAGGGAATGAACATTATGCAAAAAGGCTGAGACAAAATACATGTCTCAGCCTCAATTATTTTACAGTCAGCTTAGCCCGGGCTTGGTTCATACGACGAAATCTTGTTAAAAAATAGATTTCTGTCCCACTCCCTAGTAAGTTGACCTGTGATTCTTTAATCAAATTCTATTTCGTATAATGATTCGTTTATTTGTTCGTACAGCTCATATTTTTCTAAATAATCAATCCATACATCATTCGGTTTCTTTTCTCTTTCTTCCACTAAAGATTTAATTTTTTCATAAATACCTTTCATCAAATCTTTATACATCGCATTTGCTGCTCTTTCTATTTTTGCCTCTGACCAACGTTTTTTCGGGGGGCGTCTTTTATCCTTTTCTAGTTGAAAGTTGATAGCTCTGTCGTAAAAGCTATCTAACGCTGGTAATTTATCTTCTATATGTGCTTGAAATTCGTTTAAATTCATAAATATTCTCCTCTTTTAAGAAACAACGTTCTACATAATTCTAACAATAATAGGGTAAATTAAATACCTGATGAATAATTCGCTTATTTTATAAGGAACTGAATTGTTATTAAGTAACTCAGTATCTGGGACTAATTGATTATTAGAATATTATTTGTCAGTTGATAGTGCTATCAACATTAAGTATACCAGTCTATCCATGCGCTTAAGTTATTTTTCTATAAGTTTCTATTTTTTCTTGGTCAATAGGTAGATTTTTAAATGTATGAATCTAAATATAGATGTCCGTTATTCCGACTGAACGTGTAGTATGTTTATTAAATGGATCTATTTTAATATTCTTTTCTTATGTATCAGTGGTAATGTTAAATTTAAATAGTTGAGCATTTTACATATGATTTAATCAATAAACCACATGACTAATACTGTAATGAATATGAGTAACGCGTAAGAATGAAAGCAATTAAATTATTGTATAGTGAATGAAACTCATTTAAATAGATTGGTGGTAAATATATGGAGAAAATAATGGTTATCGGATCTTCGGGTTCTGGAAAATCAACGTTATCAAGACAACTAGGACATGCTTTAGATATACCTGTTTTTCATTTAGACGTATTATTTTGGAAACCTAATTGGGTTATGACAAGTTCTAATGAACAAAAAGTAATTCAAAAAACATTATTGCAAAAAAAAGAAATGGATTATTGACGGAAGTTATACTGGTATCTTAGATGAAAGATTAAATGCTGCAAATACTGTGATACTTTTAGATTTGCCAAGAAAAATTTGTTTTTATAGAGTTTTTAAGAGATTGTTTAAAAATATTGGTAAGACTAGAATTGATATGGGCAAAGATTGCAAAGAAAGAATCAATCTCACATTTTTAAAATATATTTGGAATTTCCCTAAGCACAGAAAACCATATTTATTACAAAAAATTAAGGGAAATAAAAACGATAAAAAAGTATTTGTTTTAACCAGCATTAAAGAAATTGAACAATTTAGAATGAATGTGGAAAAGAACGACATTTTAATCTAAAAATTGCTATGGATTGTTTTTAAATTATTACAGAAATTGCAGTGGTTTGGTCTGATGCCTAACGAGTTGATGAAGTATTAGCCGCAGACTACAGGCAGTTTTTGTAATTGCTAAAAGCATACACAAAAAACGCTGACAAAGTCGGACACTCTGAGACGCCTTAATTAAGGGGTCTTTTTTTGACTATCGAGATAACTTCATAATGAAATTAATTTGAATATTACAGATTAACCAAAAAAATTAAAATGGAATTAATATTAGTGTAATCGGCAATTAAAAACGATATGATATATTATTCTAAGATTGAATTATTTTACACTTTAGCTTACAAGTCAATGACAATATTGCTTGCATAGTTTATTCAGTAAAATAACACTTAGAAGGGACGATTTATAATTAAACGTTACATACAAATTTTTACATTTTTTATTATAGGTGTTTTAAGCATATTAGGACTTACACATTTGAACACTGCTTCTGCTGCGACGACTGCAACTCAAGAGGAAGCTATAAGTCATATGAACACGTTAGAAGGTAAGGGATGGGATTATGATGATGAATATGGCTGGCAATGTTTTGATTTAGTGAATGAGCAATGGGATTATTTGTATGGTCATGGATTAGAAGGTGACTATGCAAAAGAAATTCCAACTAAAAATAACTTTGAGGGCGAGGCAACGGTTTATAAAAATTATGAGGGCTTCCAAGCACAAGCTGGCGATATCGTTGTATTCAATGATGAATTTGGTAGTGGTGCAGGCCACACAGCAATCGTAACGGAAGGTAATTATAATGGCGCTAGTGATAAATTTGAATCATTAGATCAAAATTGGGATGGCGGTGGCGCTGAAAAAACAGAAGTAGCTCACAGAGTAGTACATGATTATGAAACTGAAATGTGGTTTATAAGACCTCATTATACTCAATAAATTACTTCATGACTTATACGCTTGTTTACTATTGGAATGATAAATCAGAATTGTGGAAAAGAGGGTCTTGATATATAAATAGCTGCACATTGTGTTGCAACCATAACTGATTAGGTGGATAATAGAGTTAACGTATGAGAATCATAAAATATTAATTAGGGTGACCACACATGAGTGAAGTATATGTATTCATAATAGAATGTAGCGATGGCAATGTTTACCGTGAGTATGTAGAGAATATATGGAAAATTGATAAGGCATTAGCACTTAAAAGATTTGAAAAAGGCATTCATAAGCATAATTACTTTTATCTAAAAGATTGTGATAGTTATGTAAATGTAGACAAGATTACTTCTATAAGGATTGACGATGCATATAGCACTTAATCAATTACTCATGCTTATTTAATTAATAAAAAGTTAACAGATTATAATTTAAGGCGGGCGCAGCGTTGCGTTAGCCTTATTTTTATATCTAAAAAGTGTAAAAAGGTGGTTTACGATACTAAATATAAATAATAGAATGGTTTAGTATGGTATTTTGGGGATTTAGTGAGGTATTCTAAATGTTGGTATATGTTAA
Source organism: Staphylococcus caseorum (assembly GCF_049943195.1). NCBI lineage: Bacteria > Bacillati > Bacillota > Bacilli > Caryophanales > Staphylococcaceae > Staphylococcus > Staphylococcus caseorum. The sequence continues at coordinate 1,595,607 of NZ_JBNFUA010000001.1, read as the reverse complement.
GGCTCTTGGGATGAGCACCTTGATTGGGATTTTAATCTTCTTATTAATGTTTATAGGCACAGGGGAAGATCAACTGCTTGGTAGTGTGATCATGTCACTATTAGGTTTTCTTGGAAGTTTCATTTCTTTCTTGTATGAAAAAAGACATAATAGGGAGACTAAATAGATTGATAAGAACATAAATAGAGCGTAATCCAGTGAGTTAAACAAATTTTACTTGGTTACATGTATCTACGTTTGAACTTGATACTCTATTTATGTTCTTGGGATCTAAGTGTGATAAGGGAGAAGTTAACTGTTGTAACAGTGGCTTCTTTTTTTGTTTACAAACAAGAACAAGTGTTCTATTATATCTTTGAGGTGATAAATATGGAGCCAAATTTAAATTGGAAAAAAGATTTTCAAGAATTCCAAGAAATACTAAATTCTGGCATTAATCCTGAATGGTTATATAGCGCTAAAGCGAACATGATACTGAACCCTGCATATACTGGAGAAGGTAGGCAATTCTTTTTTACAAAAGATATTATGAAAGCGAGTAAAACAATTCCATTCTTTTAATGTGGTTAATGCTATTAATATCTAAAAATGATTTAAATACATTGCTTTAAGCAATATTAATATAGTTATAAAGTTAAACGCTAGGTAGCCATAAATACCTAGTGTTTTTTCATTTTCTGATTTTCAGTTTTTATGGATGCATGATACGCTTATAAAAACTATTAAGTTATAGAAAAAGTGGAGGATTATAGATGAAATCGATAAAAGTGTATCACTATGATGCTTTTAGTAAAAAGCCCAATAAAGGTAATCCTGCTGGTGTTGTTATAAATGGAGACACCTTAACAGAAACGGAGATGCAAGACGTTGCTTTTAAAGTAGGCTTTAATGAAACAGCTTTTCCAATAGCATCTGATAAAGCAGACTTTAGAATACGCTATTTTTCACCAAAACAAGAGATGGAGCTTTGTGGACACGCAACAATGGCAACAATTTATGCGTTAAAGACAAACGGATGGTTAGAAAATAAAACAGAACTAACTATTGAAACAAATGTAGGGGTCTTATCGATACGTATTACAACGAATGATCAAAATGAAATACTTATAACAATGAAACAAGCATTACCACAATTTGAAAAATTTGAAGGATCCCGATATGATTTAGCAAAAGCAATAGGCATTGAAGAAGTAGATTTTGATGATGAGCTACCCATAATGTACGGTAGCACTGGGGCATGGACACTTTTAATACCTATAAAGTCACTTGATATTTTTAATAAAATGGAACCAAATAACAAGGTATTTTCTTCAATTTTAAATGAAATACCAAACGCATCTATACATCCATTTTGCCTAGAAAGTTATCATGAAGAAGCGGATATGCATGGCCGTCATTTTTCTTCAACTTTTTCAGGAACAATAGAAGATCCGGTGACTGGCACTGCTTCAGGTGTCATGGGGGCGTATTTTGCCAAGTATATAAAAAAAGAGGCTCATACTTCCATGAAACTTATTGTAGAGCAAGGACAAGAAATGAAGAAGGATGGCCAAATGATAGTGAATGTTGCAGAAAATAACGAAATCGAAATAACTGGCAATGCAGTTTATGTAGGAGAAATTGATATATCATTTTAGGGATTAAGCGTTGTTTTAAAAGTGTGCGCAGAAATTTATACTTTATAAAAATAGTGAATGGATACTTTTGTATTTGCTATATGGATATAGTAAAGTTAATTTAAATGAGATATGTAGAGAGGTTTGATAGCTATGGATTTAAATAATGTCATAAACGCCTATAAAGTAATACTCTCGAAAGCTTCCGCAACAAGTAATGGTGATAAACGAAGAAACAGCGTAGATAAAATAATTGCACTGTTTATTAAAAACCCTGAAACGAAAAGTGAAGGGCTAAATTTTCTAGAAAGTTTAGATACAGAATCATTCTATAATTTACTTAGTGCGTGGGATATAGGTCGAAGTGTCCTCACAGCACCAGATTGTTTGAATGATGATATTAGAATTAATGGGGGCAAGACAAATTTAATGAAAGAAAATGTTAAAACGTTAAAAAATAATTTGCCTATCCAATATGAAGCAGCCATCTATTTTAAAGATAAAGACTGTATTTTTGTAAAACAATGCCTCATAGCATTTCAGAAAGATTTTATATAATAATATAAACACCACTTAAAGGGCGAGGAATGACTCTTTTAAGTGGTGTTCTACTATAAGTAGTAAACTTTAGAAATATTTGTGTTTATAGCACATGTAGAGGTACAAAATAATTGTAGAAAAAATGACTACTAAAATGATGATAAATTGAAATATACCTATATCAATATTTCCGCCAGTAGCGTTATATATGTCTTTAATACCCATGAAAGATAGAAGCGTGGATAACTCGAAATTTAGTATAGTAATGAATCTTCTATTGAAATTTATAGCGTCTTTGGATATTGTTTTATTCTCAAAACTGGATCTAAAATTTTCGAATTTTACGTAATACTTAAATAAGAGATACATGAAAACCCATAAAGCTAAAATTATTATTGGAAGAATGAATATTTCTTTTTTGTATCCCCACGCATCTGGGTTACTATATAAATCAAAGTGCACAGGTACTCTCTCTGGCAAACTATTGTAATTAATAGAAGTATATAAAAAAAGTAAAATAATGAAAATTAAACCAGTGAAATTCAAGGTTTTATTGATCATGATGTGTCCTTTCAAAATTGGAATATTCGCTATTAACGTCGCATTATAAAGAAATTGCTCATAAAAAAGAACCAAATGCTTTTATAACAAATGGTGTGTTTATGTTCTAAAATAAATGCTTGGAATGTTTATTGTTAATTTATATTTTATAATAAAATTATAGAAAGTGCAAAAAACACGGCTGATAAAATAAATAAGATAGCACCAAAAAATACTAGTTTTCTAGATTGCTTTTGAATACCTAGCTCATGATTATTGTCTAAGTTTTTTTCGCTGATGACTTTGCGCTCATTATTAAATTCATAAAATGAAAATAAACTAATGATCAATAGAATTAAACTAATTATGAAAGTAATAGTGATTAATATGCCCATTTATGAGTTAGCTCCATCTACGTTACTTGATAAAATTTCTAAATAGCGATATATATTATTTGAAGTAGTATCTTTCGGTAAACTGTAAGTGAATACATGACCATTTTTAGTTTCAACAGTGTAAGTGACGTGGTCAAGATTGATATTATAATTAATAATTTGCATAAATTTCTCCTCGGAAATTGAATTTATATTTATTATACAATGAAGGCGTTCGTAATTTTTTGTGACTTTTTAATTGTTTTGAACGATGTATAACTAATTATATCTAATTGTACTACATATAAAGTTATTTTGTTGTAAAAAAGGTAATAAAAGCTAATTTAATTTTATATTTACAAAAACCTGATAGTTTAATTAAAATGTAGAAACACAAACTTTTATAGAAGAGGTTGACAAAGTGTTATATCCATAGTATATTTGTACTCAAGTAATTTTTAATTCGGAAATTTTAAAAGTAGTCTTATTCATTGAATTTTACTCCTTTGGATTTTTTAATAACAAGTTACAAATATATGTGCTAAAGCACACGGAGGTTTTCATATGAATAAAGGTACAGTAAAATGGTTCAATGCAGATAAAGGTTTCGGTTTCATCGAAGTAGAAAATAACGACGACGTATTCGTACATTTCTCAGCTATCAATTCTGAAGGTTACAAATCATTAGAAGAAGGCGAAACAGTTGAATTCGACATCGTTGATGGTGACCGTGGTAAACAAGCTGCTAACGTTAACAAAGCATAATTTAAAATATTAAATTATCTTTAACACTCACCCTACGGGGTGGGTGTTTTTTTGCGTTTAAAATTAAAAGTTAAAAGAATTAATAACAATAAATTATAATAAATATTTAGAAAAGTATAAGAGGATTATTTTGTAAGCGCTTAATTTAACTAGTATACTTAATATATAGTAAAAGGAGCGGATATTATGCAAAATTATAAAGGATTTGATAAAGATTTTAATATTACAGATAAAGTAGCTATTATTACTGGGGGTAACAGTGGTATAGGTAAAGCAATTTCCGATTTTTACATACAAAAAGGGGCTAAAGTTGCAGTATTAGATATAAAAGATAGTGTAAATGAATTGAAAGGTGATCACATTCTAGGTATTCAATGTGATATAACAAATGAACAAGATATAGATAATGCGATTGATTTAACAAAGCAGACTTTTGGTCGTATTGATATATTGGTAAATTCTGCAGGTGTTGCGCTTTTAGATAAAGCGGAAACAATGTCTAGCGAGATTTGGCAAAAACAAATTGATTTAAATTTAACTGCCTCATTCAAAATGGCTCAAAAAGTTGGAAATGTATTTATTGAACAAGGTGAAGGTGGAAAAATTATTAATATGGCAAGCCAAAATGCTTTAATAGCATTAGATAAACATACTGCTTATGGAGTAACAAAAGCTGGAATTGTTAATTTAACTAAGAGCTTGGCATTTGAGTGGGCAAAATTTAATATTAACGTTAACGCTATTGCGCCAACAATTGTTGCAACAGAATTGTCTGATAAAGCATGGGTAGGCAAGGCAAGAGAAGACGCTTTAGCTGGTATCCCTTTAGGAAGATTTGGTGAACCTGAGGAAGTAGCAGCAATCGCTTTATTTTTAGCAAGTGACGCGACCAATTTTATGACCGGAGAAACCATTGTATTAGATGGTGGTAATACGATTAAATAAGTGATGTTAATAAATATTTAGATGAAGATATTTTATAATTAATGAATAATAATAAGTAAATCCTATAAATTAATATTTATAGGATTTACTTATTTTGTGTATATAACTGGGATAGTAGCGATTTTATAAAGTGCTGACGCCTAGGGGAATAATATGAGCGAGAGACTACAGGCTCGAGCCATATCCCAGGCAAGCATGCACTTTAAAATCGTATTAATATGATTTACTAGCAATAATTATTACATGAAATTTATGTAAATAAAAAACACATCAGTAATTTGGGATGTGTTTAGTCATTAAGTATTTGTAAGATTTCATCGTATTTTTGTTCGCTCAACATACCTAATGGACTTTCTTCGAATTTAAATATTAAAAAATCATCGTTTGAATTAAAGGAATTTTTAATACTTTCGTATATTTCATTTCTATCTAGATCACTTTTTAAAAGCCATAATCCTCTATAAATATACAAAGCATTACCTAAGGCATTTAATTTAGCAGGTAATTTTTCATAACCATACGAAATAGAATTCAAATTATACGACAATATATATTTTGACATTAATATCAGCCTCCTGTATAAGCATATCATTAACTGTGAATTAAAAGTTGGACAAAGGTTGATATTAGACGAATTTAGAGCGATTATTTAAGAAAAATATACAAAGCATTTAATTTAGCATTTTATTTACTCAAGCTTAATTCATTTTAGAGGTAATTTAAATTGGGGAAAATAGCTCTCGTTTGCATATAAATATTTAAAAGTGAATACTGTATGTAGGGATTTAAAAAATGACTTTGTTAGAGGATTCATAATCTGTAAAAGTAAGGGAAGATGCATATGCAAATTTTCAGAATAAGCTCAGACCATAAGAAAAGTGCACGTTTTTTAGATAATAGAAGGCTATCAAAGCAAGTATTAGAATTATATCAAATTATTAGAGTATGTTTAGCAAAGTTAAACCTTGTTGATGTAAACAGCAATTATATTAAACATCCCATCGTTGCTCATGTTTATAACAATGGAGAACCGTACATTATAGATACTTTTAAGCTTTTAGAAAGTATGAACGAAGAGCATATTCGCCGTGGAGGAAAACGTTCTGTTGATTTTAATAATGATATAGAGCGTTTGAGTGAAATTGTTTATAAAGAAGAATATCAAAAATATTTTTCACATGAAATGCTACCTCCATTTTATGTTTTTGGTGATCGTAAAGTATACGGAGAAGATGCATTTGAGTTATATCAAATATTATTATTCAATAAATGGAAAGAAGATAAAATACCGGCAAGATGTGGTATTAAAAAAGGGACAGATAAACATGGCACAACGCTATCAAATTGAACAGTTATGGCGACAATATAAATATGAAGTGTTGTGGCACGATCAAAATAGTTACAATAATATTAGAGAAATAATGAAAGAAAATCCGACATATGGAGATATAGCATCTTTGATTTCATATGCTTTAACACTAAAGCCAACTGAAGGTTCTATCATCAATGCTTATGATCATATGTGGGGGTATTTTAAAAAAATACGTAGTTCATCAGAAAATGAATTCCAGAAAGATTTAAAATATCAATTTCAACAACATAATATAGATGAAACTTATCTTTTAGAATTTCTCAAAAGTATGGCTGATTTTTACAACGTTGAATATATAAAGCAATCTTCAATTATAAAAAATTTGAAATAGGAGAAATAATAATGGAAATGATAAAAATATTAACGAGAACATTATTACCTTTTGTGGGCGGCAATATTATAGGTAAAATTACTGCAAAAGAAGCGCCAAAAGATTATGGTAAATTTGAAAAACCACCGTATTCTCCACCACGATATGCGTTTCCTATTGTTTGGCCAATATTATATTTATGTATGGGCGTGGCTTATAATTTGGTTAAAGGTAACGGAACAAATACCAAAGCAGCAACTGTTACGCATTATACTCAGCTTAGTTTGAATTTTCTGTGGTCATTATTGTATTTTAAAAAGAAAGTAAGGGGCATCGCCTTGATTGAGAGTTTTATTTTATTAATAGCAGTAACGACTAACGTTGTTGTATTTTTTAAAAACAAACCTATTTCAGGTATCTTGCTTTTCCCTTATGTTCTTTGGTCTAGTTATGCCAGCTATTTAAATACTGGCAATTGGTTGCTAAATAAAGATAACCCAGAGTATTCAAATGGTCTCTGTAAATAAGATTTTAATTCAAAGTGTCAACAAAGTTTCTGACTTTGCTGGCATTTTTTATTCATATACTTTTATATACTATGGAAGATGAAATACCATGGTTGAGATTTAAATATATTTATCTTTATTAATATAAAATATATTAGAAAATTAGGGGTATAGATATAATATATTAATGCTCATACGGAAGTGAATAACCAAATAGTCATTTTGATATAGAGAGCCGTTAGAATAAAATTGTTGAGGCGAAATAATTTAAATGAAAAGGTGGATTTTATGAATTATATAAAATATTTAAATTCTCAAGATAGTACCCGAATTTATACGAAGATTAATGATGTTGAAAACGCACAAGCAAATATTATCGTAGTACATGGCTTAGGAGAACATTTAGATCGCTATGATGAATTAACAATGCATTTAAATTCAAATAGATTCAATGTCATCCGATATGATCAACGTGGGCATGGACGCTCGGAAGGTCCTCAAACGTATTATAATAATATGAATGAAATAGTGGAGGATCTATCAACAGTTATTAATTACGTGAAATCAAATTTTGAGGGCAAATTATATTTGGTTGGCCATAGTATGGGAGGATATACAGTGACATTATTTGGCACACAATATCCAAATGCAGTAGATGGGATAATCACTTCGGGAGCGTTAACACGTTATAATATTAAATTATTTGGTGAGCCAGATAGAAGTATGTCTCCACATGAATATATAGAAAATGCATTAGGTGATGGATTATGTTCTGACCAAACAGTTGTTGAAAAGTATAAATTAGATGATTTAATTGCTGAAAAAATATCCATGGGGCTCGTTTATACAATACTTGATGGTGTTGAGTATTTAAAAAATAACGCAAAGCAGTTCAAGGATAATATATTAATCTTACATGGTAAAGAAGACGGTTTAGTTAGCTATAAGGACTCAATTCAATTATATGATGAAATAGGCTCTGAGCATAAATCTATTCATATTTATGACGGGTTACAACACGAAATATTTAACGAATCTTCTTATAACAAAAGTATATTTAATGAAATTGTAGATTGGCTAAATTATGAACTAAAATAGTTTTAGAATTTTAAGTATACATCGATATTAGTGTTTCATGCTTTATTAACTATTATGAAATGTTTGTTTTGAACTATTGAACATTTTACAATAGATGGTAGAAGTCATGATTATGGAGGAAATTTATTTATGATGATAAAAACATTACACATGCAATATGAAGAGGGTTTTGAAGCTTTCGATGAACGTGTAAACGAATTCCTACAAGAAGTTAATGATAAGCAACATTGGGAGCTTGTGAGCGTTACACCATCTGTTACGAATAGGATGGAAGGCGTAGATTATTTTATTACGATTGTATTTAAAAAATAAAGTGGAAAACGATTGTCGTTTTCCACTTTATTATAACTAGGTCAGCTATATGAATTTCAGTCCCTTAATGCGTACTTAGTTTAATATCGTAGTATTATTATGCATTAAATGTTTGTTTAGAAACATTAAAATAATCTGCGAGAATAGCAACATCGTTTTCTGAAACACTACGGTATCCATTTTCCCAATCCCAAATCTGGCAAATTCTAAAATCTTTGTCATAGTTATTATTTAAATTGATAACTAATTTGGAGATACTTAAATTATATTTTTCGCGTAATTCATTTAGTACTTTCACAATTAATCACTCCCAAACGAGTTGTAATAAAATCCGTATATAATTGTAGTATACACACTACTTATTTTCAAATTAGTGAACTTATAAAGGCGTTATCATATACTGGTATTATGCAAATTAGCTTGCTAAATAAGAGAAGCATTAAAATGTATTAATAATATAAAATTCGAAAAAGAGAGATAAGGTGGATTCATATGAAAATTATTGCTATGAGTATTTTTGTTGATAATCAAGATAAAGCAAAACAATTTTACACAGAAAAATTAGGATTTAAACTGAAACATGATATTGAAATGGGCGGAGAATTTAAATGGTTGACCGTAAAAGAAAATAACTCTAATAATCCAGTTGAAATAGTGTTAGAACCTAATGTGAGTGAGATCGCTAAAAATTATCAAGAAGGTTTATATAGTGCTAGTATACCCGTAACTATGTTTGGGGTTGAAAATTTGGAAGCATCACATGAGCGTTTAGTTAATTTAGGTGTCGAATTTCATACTGAGCCTAAGGAAGTTGATGGCACCAAACTTGCGATTATAAATGATACTTGTGGTAATTTAATTCAGCTTATAGAACAATAATATACGTAGAAATAGACTGTAACCAACTACTGAACTATTATCGTTAATATGAATTCAGTTTATTTTCTAAGAATTGTAGGAGGTGTTTTATGGAATTAGTAGTTAAACGGACAAAAGATTTATCAAATATTGAACTATTACATATTTTAGAAGAAAGAATAAAAGTATTCGTAGTAGAGCAAAAATGTGCATACCAAGAAATAGATAAAGACGATGAAGAAGCGTTGCATATCATGTTGAAGGATGAAAACCACATTGCTGCATACACACGTATTGTAGATGGCCAGTCGCATATTAGCTTCGGAAGGGTGCTAGTGGCACAAAACTATAGAATGCGAGGCTATGGACGTAATATTGTGCAGAAAACAATAGATATTATAAATGAAAAATATAGTGGATCATTAATCAGCATTTCCGGACAAGCCTATTTAAAATCATTTTATGAATCATTTGGTTTTAAAGGCGTTTCTGATATTTATTTAGAAGACAATATTCCTCATATTACATTCGAAATGATAGCAAGATAATAAGTAGGTTTAATAAACGAAATACATTGGAACCGTTTAAAATTAAGACAAACCTGATTAGATAGATTTTAAAAAAGTAGCTTCCAAAATGGAAACTACTTTTTTAATTTAACTAGGATTTTACCCAGATGTAATTTAGTTCTATTTGAACTCATCGTCTTTACAATAAAATCATTTAGAAAACCGTTCTTTTCAAACAAATGTGATAGCCCCTTAATGTTTATGAGAACGTCTATAGTCGATACACACTAAATTAAGTGTATATTGTTAAGCTCCTGATTTATTGTTTTTTCATTTTATCAATATCTTGAGAAACTAACATTAACAATTCTTCAGTTTCAGAGTCCGTTAAATCATCAGAACCTTTAATTCTAATAACAGAACCTTTATCTGTTTTGACATGGTAGATAGGCTCGTTATCTTTATAAACTTTACGTAGTACTTCCATTTCATCACCCTTTTTTATCTGAAACAATTCTATGTAATTAGTAACACATAATGGTTAAAAATAAAGAATTGAGTTGTTATCATAACTTGCAATTATTTTTATAAAATAAATTGCTAGTTATTAATGCTTTAACTATAGGATAACTTTTTGTTGGATTCATTTCCAACAGTATGATTAATTTTATTTAAATTTATTAATATTTACATATATCGCTATATTCTTTATTGATAAATCAATTATAAGTTTAAATAAATAATTTGAGAACGATTTACAAAATTTAGTTATTTAGGTTTTTATTATATAAAAGCGGGTAAATATAACTAAGCACAAGAAGTCCTCCAAACTTTAGTGTGGAATATATTTTCGATTCGAGATTTCGAGGCTGGGACATATCACATGTCTTAGCCTCAGTTTTTTATATTGGCAGTGGCTGACTGAATTGAAAATGCGCTTATATCAAGCTTTTAAAGAACTACTACTTCATTTATGAAGACAAGTAGTTCTTATGCAAGCGCTGAAGCGCTTGTATTCCATTTTACAGTAGCTGTGCCGGTGCGGGACGACGAAATTTTATTAGAAAAATTAGATTTCTGTCCCACTCCCATTTCTTTTATAATGGCGATAAGTTATATTAATAGTATCATTTAAATTAAAAGGATGTAAAAGATGAAGTTACTCAATATACTATCATTGGTTTGTAGCATATTTATAGCATTGATAATTGTTTATGGTGTGATTATGATGGTTGGTGATGCCATGGGTATTACAACTTTTAATGGTCAATTACTGATTGTAGGGCTATCATTAGTCTTACTTAGTGGATTAGTAGGAAAGCAAAAACCTAGATTATCTATGCTTATATTATTTGTAGGTTTTATTATAGTTGTTATGAATTAATGTATATAAAGATACAGTCCAATAAGTTGAATTAAATTCAATTTATTGGACTGTATTTTATTTGAATAAATACGAGTGGTGTATAGCTTACCCATTATTCAATATTATTTTTTAATTTCTCATCCATATCTTTAGCAACGGCAGTTAATAAGTGAGTTATTTCCGTTTTATTCGATGTGTCATCAGTTTTGACTTTAATTAATAGACCTAAATTTGTCTTTATATGATAAATAGGTGCCTTATTTTCATATACTTTTCTTAAAATTTGCATCTTATCACCTCATCAAATAGAAATACGAAAGTGCAAGAAAGGGGAAACCAAAAACTTTCTAGTGTAAAATGTTACCTAATAGTTATATTAAAGCATTTTCGATTAAATAGGAAATAATTGGATTTTAAAAAGACTGAGCAATGTGTATATGAACTCAGCCTAGCTTTATCTATTTCTAAAATGATTTGATAGAATTGCAGTGTTAAACAATGATTAAAATTGATCGTTTGTTCTATCTTCTTCAACAATATATTCATCTGTTCCGTAATCAGTAGATGTACTTAATATAGATTTTACTAATAGTGCAAATGAAACAACACCTAATAAGACTAATGCAATTTTTTTCATAACATCAAGCTCCTCTTTGTTAGATAGTTTACCATACAGCAATCCGAACAAACGAATATATATGATTAATTTGAGAATATTATTAATAATTATACCAAAAAAATGAATTGCTCAATATATAAATGAGGGGATTTGAGATACAAATTTTCAATTTTAGCTGTTTATTTTATAATCTTTGGAAGAACTTTAATGTAAACAAGTTCACCGATGAGTTCGGTTAATGTTTGAGTAATAATGACCGTTGTAGTGATGGTTACCCAATGATCTGGTAAGGAAAGAGCGAGGGGTAACACCACCAATGCGTTTCTTGTACTAGAACTGAAAGCTAATGTTCTTATATTTGGAATATCTAAACGAAATAACTTTCCACAAAAAAAGCCTATTATAGGTGCAATAATCATAAAACAGATATAAATGGGTACAACACTTAATACAATATTTAAATCATTTGTGATTTTGTTTATTTGTGAACCTACGACTGAAAAAAGCACAAGTGACATGAAGAGTTCCGGTAACCATGCAGTAAGATTTAAGACGCGATTTATAGAGCTAGATTTTTTACTGAGCAGTTGTAATAATAATGCCAGTATTAATGGGATAATGATGAATGTGAAAAAAGCATTAATAAATGGTCCTATATCAATGATTGATAATATTTCATTATGTAAAAAAATAGTGAAATAAAGGGGCAGTAGAATAATTTGTAATACAAATAATATAGGTGTAGAAATAAGCATATACTGCGCATTTCCTTTGCCTAATGCAGTGAAGACGATAACGTAATCAATACACGGTGTTAACAGTACAAGATAAAGTCCAATTAATATTGGAGCAGAACTAACATCAAATAGTTGTATCAAGGCATAAACAAAGATAGGTATGATTATAAAGTTAGATAAAATTAAGGCAATTATATATTTCATGTTAAAAAGGTTTTGGCGAATATTGAAAAAAGGAATTTGTGAAAACATGCTAAACATTAAAATGCCAATAAAAATTGAGATCACAGACTCTAGAAAAACAGAAAATATTTGTGATGTTAAACCAGCTAACATACCCAGTATAAGTGCTACAAAATATATATAAATTTGATAATGTTCAATTTTACTTTTAAAGTGTTGCATAATGACCTCGCTTTTAGAAAATAAATACACATTAATTATAACTTAATGTGCTGCGCTATGAAATTTAATATACGCATTTGACGATATAATAAGTTTTTGATTGTATTGGCAACTTTTATTTTGATATAATAACCAAGGCATGTCTTAGGGCATGATAGAATTTAACGGAGATGGGTTTTCTACGTGTCCTTTGACATGTGAAGATTCATAACTCCCGTTATAGTCAAAAGCCCCTTTAATTAGGGGTTTTTTAAATGGTCAGCAAAGCCTTATGGGTTTTGTTGTTTTTTTAATTTTTAATCCTCAATTATTAAATTGGTAGTGGCTAACTGAATTGAAAAAGCGTTTCAGCTCTTGTATTTCATTTTAAAGTCAGCTTTGCCGGGCCAGGTTCATACGACGAAATCTTGTTAAAAAAAGATTTCTGTCCCATTCTCAAAATACTATTATGTTTTTAAAGTAAAAAGTTTAAATTTTAACATAAAAAAACTCATAATCGCTAAGCTAAATCAATAGCGATTATGAGTACAGTTAATTTACATATTAAGATTTTTGTTTATCTTGTATGCTAACTTTATTTTCGACCTTTTCGTCAGTTGAGTTGTCTACACTTAATAATAACGCTCGTACTATAAGTGCACCAGTTACTAGTAAAAGTAAATTTTTGAATAATTTCATAATTATCACTCACCCGTCTTTATTAAAACGACTTAAATATCACAACACATTTTTTATGCGTAAATATCTTATTTATATAATACCCTTTCTACAATATTGTAAATAAAATTTTATACAAATTGTAGAAAGGGCTTGGCCTAAAAATTAAATGTCGATGATTTTAAGTTGTGATTGTGTTTCATTAATTTCTATTTTTAGATTTTTACTATTATTCTCTACAGTAGTGCTAATCACTTCACCATTTTGTATAGAAAAATGAACTTGACTTAAGATACCCATTGCATAGTCATTGATTGGACTAACTAATGAAATAGAATTGGCATCTTCCTGTATTACAAATTGTTTCTGACTTTGATTAATAACCTCCCATTGAGGTAAGTATGTTAACTTCAAAATCAACCCTCCTAATTTTTATTTTTCAAAAGTTATTATTTAATTAACATTATAAACTATATTGCTGAAAATGGTATTAAACACAACTGAAAGTAAATGTGACTCATTTAGTTAAAATGTTAATTACAGGGAATAAGAATATTGAAGAAATTGTTTAATAGAGGTGATGTTATGAATATTTTGATAGCAATAATATTAAGTCTTGTATTCGCATTTTTAGGAACAATGCCATTTTTATTTATAAATACGAGGTTGCACGAAAATGTTAACCATTCAAGTGAAGAGGTTCGTCATGAGAAAAGGAGAGCGTATAAACGCTTTATATACTTTTTTATTTTAGGAATTGCTATGTTAACAATTTATCATTTTCTTACTGATTAATTACGATTACATCCGATTTATTTCAAAAATTTAGTTTTGTAATTGTACATGTAATTTAGGTTTACAATTTTATGAGAAATTAAAAAAGTCCTGACCACGACATAAAATAATCTTTAAAGGATTATTCGCGTTGTGATTAGGACTTAATTTGATTAACTGAATATAATTGAGCATAAAATACCAGCGACACCTAAAAGGATCAACATAAATGTTGCTCCAAGTAATGATTCTTTAGCTTGCTGAGACTTTTTGTTTTTGTAAGTGATGAGTAACACGATACCACAAACTAGAAAAACTAATGATAACCAGAATATAATCATGAAATGTAGACTCAAAGCACTAGACCTCCTTTAATATAAAAGTTAAATTGCCAATGATTTAAGACATAATATAATTGCTTTTTGTAATTTTAAATGTAGTAAATATAATTTTTTATTATAACATTATCAGTTTATCACTAAATACTTAACAGCAATAGTGTAAATATTGATATACAATATATTGAGTCACAATTAAATGGATGAACAACGTTTGATTAATTAAAAGTTTCAAAAGTTAAAATTAGGAAAGATAATACTATACAATTTAAATAATGATTTTCTGAAAGGGGTGGTTAGACATTGGAAAACATGAATGTGAACTTAGAAGAAACTAAAGAAGCAGTTAATAGTTTAAAGACCAAGAATTTCTCTGATAATAAACGACAATATGATGAAACTGAAGCCAAAATTATAAAACAAAAAGACTATATACGAAATAAGCTAATGCCTGATAACAAACAAGAAGATGAACGTATCAAAGAAATAGCGAGTAAACTTAGTTCGCATATACAAGTAGCCTTTGATGAATTTGACAATGTGGATAAAGTTATTGATTATTTAATGCCGACTTTTCAACGGGGCAAAGTTGATAAAGTATATGGTCGTGCATTATTACTTATGGAAGAAAATACAATGATTGAGCAAGTGAAAGCACACTTTGATGATTCTAAAATAAAAGCTAAATTGATGGACTATATTTTGACTGAATTAATAGAGTTAAGTAATGAAATTATGCCAAATGAATATAGTGAAATTTTGACAATTGAGCGGTCGTATTTTGAACTATTATATAACCATAATTAATATTATTTAATTAATTAAGTAGTTTGATGTATAATGAAATTAAATTAAATAAGCGAGGAGATTTAACTATGAATGAAGTAAATAAAGTGATTTACATTGTATTAGCAGTGTTTCTAGGTAGCTTTGGTATTCATAAATTCTACGCTAGAAAAACAGGCGTAGGGATTTTATACTTAATATTTTGTTGGACAGGTATTCCTCAAATATTAGCAATTATTGGTGCTATCCTTACGTTATTGAAACCAGCTGATCAGAACGGTAATGTTTTAGTATAGGTATTATAAATATAATAAATCTGAGACGTGTATTTATGTCCTAGACTTTTTAAATGGCTGTTAGAATTCTACGGAAATCTAACAGCCATTTTTTCGTTCGAAAATATATGAGTTTACTGGACGTAAAACAGTGTTAACTGTAAGTTACGGCATATCATAAAAAGTCGCTATTTATCGTTTAAATTAAAAAAACTTTATAAAGTTTACATTTTCGAATTAAATATAGCTATAACAACAATTCTTTTTAATTTTTTAAATAATAAAAAGAATCGTGGTAGACAAATATCTTATATTTGATATGATTAGACAAAAGTAAGATATGGTAAATCATGTAACGATTAAAAATATATAAAATCGAGGTAATGCTTATGACATTTTATGATTTTGTAATTAGTTTTATAGAAGACGATACACCACTTGGACAACTCGCTCACAAAATTAAAAGGGATAATAACTTCCCTAAAGATGCAACTGGCTATAATGAATTAAACTCGTATTTTTATAGTAATTATATAGATCATGAAATGTTAGCTTCTGCTAAACGGGCGCTGAGTTTATATCTTAATAATATAAGCATAGCCTAAATATATTTAGCAATCTATGTTTCGTAATACCAGTTTTGTTTGTTTAAGGCATCTTTAATATCTTTTGTTTTAAAATTAATTTCATTATTTCTAATAGAGAATGGTTCAAGTATACTTTGAGCCATCCATGAATTAATAAGCTCTCTAGGTAATCCATCTAATTCCATATCAGTCTTACTGACGACAAAGCATTCCCAATCAAGTGAAACTTTCGAAGGATTAATATAATTACACTCTTTGAGCTGATTCATAAATAACACTCCTTAATATTGTAAATCCGACATTAAGTTTTACCCATGTATGAGATGAGTGAAACGATAATTGTGAAATAAATGAAATTTAATCATATTTTGTAGCCATATAATTTTAAAGTTAATAAACAAGTAATTCAAATAAATAATGCTTGATGCCGTGTAACGCAATGGGTTATGCGTTTTCTTTTTATATACCCGCTTTTTAGTGTGTGTTAATCAAAAAATATAAATATTACTAAATAAAAAAACTGGAAGCACTCAAAAGAGTGTTTTCAGTCATAGCGTTGAAAAAATTTACGATTTTATGGGCAGCTTTTTGTGCATGCTTTCCGCGGGCACAGCCTCAGCCTGTAGTCTTCGACTAGTGCTTTCCCGCAGGAGTCAGCCCAAATCACTGCCATTTTTAAACAAAAACAAAACGATAGATTATTCATTGATTGAACTTATATAAAGGCCAATATAGATACTAATGAAGGTAAATGAATTAATTACAAAGATTATATCAACGAAAAAATATAAAAATAAACCAAATGCTTTGATAACAATTGGTTTATCTACATTTTAGGGTGGTAAGAGGATGTACCATTTAAGTGATTGAATTCGTAGAATTCTGTTTCTGGAATTGTTTTAATAATTTGATTAACTGCATGTGCGATATCATTGTTAGGGATTAAAGTTTCAGTTTCCATTGGTAGTGTTAGCTGAGTCATATTGTAATTTTTATACATAAGACACTTCGTTTTAAAGTTATGTTAGGTTAACTTTATTATACGAAAGCGTCTTATTATTTTGTATAAATTTATATAATTGTACCGATTTTGTAAAGAGCTGACGCCTAGGGGAATAGTATGAGTCTGTAAAACAAATAATATCTCAACTCTATTGCTATATTGGCAGTAGATGACTGAAGTGAAAACGCGCATAATCTTAAGCTTGTTTCACTTCTAGTCATCTTTGCCGGGGTGGGACGACGAAATCTTATTAGAAAAATTAGATTTCTGTCCCACTCCCATACCCCAGGCAAGCATGCGCTTTCAAAATCGGAAGATTTTAACATAGAAAAGCAGCAATCCACTAGAAACTAATAGATTGCTGCTTTTAATTTGAGAATGGGATATTTATGTCCCAAGCTCTTTTAATTTCAAACGTTGTTATACGCGTCCAAAAATAATTCTACCAAGGTATAATACCTAGAATACAAGCGACTAGAATCATAAATAAACTAGATCCTATTGCCCATTTGATAACAATACGTTGGTTTTGTCCATATTCAATATCTAGCATACCAACCAGTAAGTAACCGGCAGCATACAATGGACTTAATACGTGAAGCGGTTGTCCTAATACTGAAGCTCTGGCCATATCTACTTTAGATATACCAAATTGTTGTGCTGATTCAGCAAGGATTGGTAATACGCCATAATAGAATGGATCATTAGCCATAAAGTAAGTGAATGGCCCGCTAAGTAGGGCAGTAATTAAAGCAAAGTGATTTCCTAAAGCATCAGGAATAATTTGCACTAATGTATTTGCCATTTCATCAACCATGTGTGTCCCATCCATAACACCTGTAAAGATACCAGATGCAAAAACAAGGCTGATTACTGATAGTACATCACCAGCATGTTTTTTAATTACTGAATTTTGAATACTTAGGTTTGGATAATTGAGTACGATTGCAACACCGAACCAAAGCATGAACATAACCGGAATCGGCATCAGTCCAATAACAAGGCAAACAATTAATGAAATTGTTAAAATTGCGTTTGGTATAAGCATTTTAGGTCTTTTTAATAATGACTCTTCTTTCGTATCTGTAGGTCTTACATCATCTAAATCAATATTTGTATTAGAAGTAATGTATTTTTTTGCACGTTTACCTAATATGTATGCTACGGCAAAAGCAAAAACGATACCTGCAATCATTGCAGGAATAATAGGTATGAAAACTTCCTCAGTGGTAACCTGTAAAGATGAAATTGCTCGTGCTGTCGGGCCGCCCCAAGGTAACATGTTCATAACGCCAATTGATAGTAGTGCTAAGGTTGAAAGTGTATATAAGCTCATGCCAATTTTTTTATATAATGGCATCATTGCAGTTACAGTTATAATAAATGTAGTAGTGCCATCGCCATCTAACGCGACCATTGAAGCTAAGACAACAGTACCCATTGCAATTTTAACTGGATCCCCTTTAACTACTTTAATAATTCGATTAATGACAGGTTCGAATAACCCAGCATCGATAATAACTCCAAAATATAAAATGGCAAACGTGAGCATAATACCTGTTGGTGCAACTGTTTCAATGCCTTTGAGCATATATTCGCCAAGACCAGAGTAGAAACCGCCAATCAAAGCAAAAACAGTTGGTACAACAATTAATGCTGTTAATGCTGACATTTTACGTGACATGATTAATATCAAGAAAACGATAATCATAATGAAACCTAATAAAGCTAAATTCATATCTTTGAATCCCCCCTATCTGTCCAATTATAGCGCTTTCATTTGATTTGTAAAATGAAAAATAGAAACTTATATAAACTTTTTTAGAAAAGTTAATTTTAAAATAAAAGTGCATCTATTGATCAATTTAAATTAATCAATAGATGCACTTGATAGAAAAAAGATGAAGTTATGTATAAGAAGGAAGCTAACCTATAAAGCCCATTACATATGTTTTCCACATTGGATAACTCATTAGAATGAATGCGAAGATGGATACGAACATAGCAAAGATATTAGCTACACGATCGCCACGTATACAAGCGTATAAGTTAAATAAGAAAACACCTAATATAAATAAAGCGCCTGCTAATATTGCCATATCACCTTCGATCACTTTGTTAACAGCTAGTAAAGGTGTAGCTAAAGTAATTAATGATAAGAACAAAGATAGTAATGTAGTAGCATATTTCAATTTGCTCAGTCCTTTCTATAATTGGAAAGATAGTCTATTAATGTGCATATGTTGATTGTAAGTATAACTTATTAAAATAATATTTCTAAATGATTTTGATTGCAAGCCATTATAGGAAAACTTTTGAAAAATTGCCTTAATTCGATGGTTTTGTTACATAGAGCGAGCTATTGTGAATATGAAATAAATATAACATTATTTCATATACAGGTATCAACAATTTAATTGAATAATTCTAAATCATTGTCTTTAAAGTAATATATTAACCAATGTTCATCGACGTAATAGTTCTCATATTTTCTAGCATGTTCTTCTAAAAAGAGTGTATCAAAATTGAGGTTGCTGAAAAATACTTTTCCACTAATGTTATTTGAAATGAGTGAAGTTAATAAGATTTCTATTTCTTTGTCATGGCATATTTGGAAAATATGACGCATTAATAATTTAGAAATGTGATCTCTTGAATCATCGTCATGACCTTGGACACACATGTTTTCCATTATTGCTTTATGAGATAAGCTATATTTTTGTCTGTGAATTAAAGTAGCTGCACCAACTAATTCATCTTGTTCAAAGGCACCAAGCACTGCATAATCAGATGTTTGTGAAGAAAGTAATTTTTCTATATTTAATTCAATTAAGCATTTTTCATTTTGCAATTTCCATGCAAATACTTCAAGTTCTTTGTGGATGCCCTTTAATAAAAAAGCACGATAAATAGATGAATCTTCACTTGTTAAGTAACGTATATCTGTCATTGAATGCCTCCTAAACTGTACAAAGTGTATATAATAAAATAATTAATATTCTGACATTTTGTTTATAATACTATAGTAAAAGAAATGATTGGGCAACTTTTCCATTTACTTATGTCAAAAATATAATTAACTTAAAATTCCTATGATTAATAAATTCATCACTATAAATTTTCTCTGTAAATTAAATTTGAATTTTAATGAATTGAAATTGATTTGACCTATTATGATATAATATAGTGGTATATACTAAAGTGGAGGCAAGACTTTTGGAGGCATTAATTATAATTATTGTTTCTTTGACAGCACTTATCCTGGTTTCTTTTGCAATTTTAGTTGTTTATTTTTTCACTCAATTTAGTGATGATGACAATTAAATACCCAGACAGAGAATACTAAAGACATCAAGAAATAAGAGGGCAGAAACATCAAAGCACAAAATAACCCCCAGACTCGAGATAGAGTCTAGGGGTTAAATTTTATATATTAAATACTAGTCAACAACTTCTACGTTTAAATCAACGTCAATGTTGCCACGTGTAGCTTTTGAATATGGACAAAATTCGTGCGCGTCTTGTAAATATTTTTCAGCGTCTTCTTGAGATAATACGCTTTTAACTTTAGCATCAATTGAAACGCTTAGCTTAGGACTTTCAGCATCTGGATCATCTTCTAAACGCACAGTTAGAGTTACTTCTGGTTCAGCATCTCTCACTTTGTTTTGTTTTAAGATTAAATCGAATGCACCGTTAAAGCATGAAGCATAACCTGCTGCGAATAATTGCTCAGGATTTGTACCTTTTTCAGCGTCAGCTTGTGCTGGTGGAATAACCGCTACATCAATTGCTTTATCATCTGTTTGAACGTGTCCGTTACGGCCACCTGTATTTGTTGCTTTAGTTTCATAATTTACTGCCATTTTATTACCTCCTTAATGACTTACTATTACTGTATACCCGTAGAATAATTTTTAAATCATATAAAATTCACTCTTTGATTAATACTGTCATTTTATAAGTTAATGTATATTGATTGTTTTATTTTTGAAAATTGTTATACAATTATTTTAATCACAATAAATAAAGGAAGTATTAAAAATGACTGAAGTTGATATAGCTGTTACGATAGCGCCAGAAAAAGAACTTTCACAATCTACTATAGAAGACTTAATCAAATTTCAAGATTCAATAGAAATCATTGAATTTAGAATAGATCAGTGGGCGGATTTTGATGTGAACCAAGTGTCTAAAGTAGTAGACAATATCTATAATTTAAATTTAGGGAAAAAGATACTCGTCACTTATCGTACTTCTTCACAAGGTGGAGAGGGCACGTTACCATATGAAGCATATTTGAACGCCTTAGCTGAAATAATAAATTTAACACATGTTGATTTAGTTGATATTGAATTTGAACCTGGGAAATCAACACAACCTTTGATAGATTTAATTGCACAATCTAAAAGCAAACAAATCCAAGTAGTATTGTCTTATCATGACTTTAAAAAAACACCAGCACTGGAAGCTTTAAAGCATCTTTACTTTAAAATGCACCAACTTGGACCAGATTTCTTAAAAGTTGCAGTAATGCCTCTTGGTAAACAAGATGTGCTGAATTTATTAAGTGCGATGTCAGAAACGTCTGATTCAGTTCCTCAACAAGTGATTGGCATTGCAATGTCAAAATTAGGTCTAATATCTAGAACTGCACAGGGGTTATTTGGAGGCACTGTAACGTATGGCTGTCTTGATAGTCCTAAAGCGCCAGGTCAAATTCATGTTGAAGCGCTAAAACAACAATTAAAGTTATATGAGTAATTTGAAAATAATCGTGACCTATCTTATAATTGAAAATAATTATCAATAGTGAAAGGGCGATATTATATGGAACTGCAAGATGCAATAGCACAACGTCGTAGTATTAAAGTGTTCAAAAGAGATATGAAGATAGATGATACAGCTTTATATCAAGCTATTCGACAAGCTACTGATGCACCTAATCACGGTTTGAGAGAGCCATGGAGAGTTGTTCATATTGCTAAAGATAGATTAGGAGATATGAGTAAACAACTTACAGAAATTGCTTTTCCTAATCTGAAGAAAAAACAAGAAGATCATTATAATGTAGCTACAAATCTTGGTGGCATGCTAGCGCTAGTCTTAAAAGAAGATCCAAGACAAAAACAAAATTTAGAAAATTATATGGCATTTGGAGCTTTTACTCAAAATTTAATGCTTCTTTTACATGAAGTTGGTATTGGTACCTGTTGGAAAACGCCAGCATATATATTTCAACCTGAAATGCGTGCGTTATTTGGAGTGAAAGATGATGAGAGCTTAGTTGGCTTTTTGTATCTAACTGATTTAGAAGATGAAGTACCGCATAGAGAACGTCACGTTAATAATATAATTGATAAATTTTAACTATCATATAAAAATTGCAGTAAAGTAAGTAAGTAGTCATTTAAACGACTGTTGAGATAAATAAAGGCCGCATTGAAAATAGAATTCAATGCGGCCTTTATTTATCTTTGAAATGTATGTCTCAGATTATCATCTGCAACACTTTATGATTTATTTGAATGTTTCTGCTAAAAATGATTCAACTTGTTCTGGAGATTTTGCATTTGCTGAATGTAAATGAGCTAATTTTTCTCCATTTTTGAAAACTAACAAGCTTGGAATACCCATTACATCATTGTCAGACGCTACGTCTTCTAATTCATCACGGTTTACTGTGAACCATTGGTAATCATTATATTTTTCAGTGATTGGGTCGATCCACATATCCATAGCTTTACAGTCTGGACACCAGCCTGCTTCAAATTTAACGATCACAGGATTATCACTTTGTATTGTTTCTTTAAAATTGTCTGTAGTATTTATTGGTTGCATAGTATAACTCCTTTGTTTTAGATATTATTAGCCCTATTATAACTGACAATTAACCATTATTAAAAAAATCAGCCTGAAATTAAGAGCGTTTTACGTAGAAATTTGATATATTAGTGTTAACTAGACATAGGAGGTACAGCATAATGATAAAATTTTACCAGTATCCTAATTGTACAACTTGTAAGAAGGCCGCTAAGTTCTTACAGGAGTATGGTGTTAGTTTTGAACCTATTGATATCGTTCAACATACACCTACTAAAAACGAGTTTAAAGATATTATTGAAGCGACAGAAATTGATGTTAACAAACTCTTTAACACACATGGCGCAAAATATCGTGAGCTTGGATTGAAAGATAAGTTAAAAGATTTAACGTATGATGAAAAGTTAGATTTATTGGCTTCAAATGGTATGTTAGTTAAAAGACCACTAGCTATTTCAGGAAATAAAGTTACAGTTGGATTTAAAGAAGACCAATATAAGGAAACTTGGTTATAAAATAAATTTTAATTTCATAATTAAATAAGTGGTTACAATAGTGATTGTGTAAACGCTTCATCTATTGCTATGAAAAAGATTTGATTGAATTATGTTATCGAGAAATAGTTGCTTGAAAGCTTTTCATATGGCATCATTAATATGTAAAATCATTTAGGAGGGGATTCTTGTGGCAGTACCGAGTGAATTTAAATATTCTAAAGAACATGAATGGGTTAAAATTGAAGGCAATACAGTAACAATTGGTATAACTGAATATGCTCAAGGTGAATTAGGAGATATCGTATTCGTTGAATTACCAGAAGTCGACGATGACATTAACGAAGGTGAAACTTTTGGTAGTGTTGAATCGGTAAAAACAGTTTCAGAACTTTACGCACCTGTTACTGGGAAAGTTGTCGAGTCTAACGAAGAATTAGAAGACAGCCCAGAATTCGTAAATGAATCACCATACGATAAAGCATGGATGGTAAAAGTTGAATTAAGCGATCAAAGTCAATTAGATGAATTATTATCTGCTGAGCAATACTCAGAAATGATTGGTGAATAAAAAATAAAGTGCGAACTCCATGATATTGATTATCTTGGGGTTTTTTTAATAAGAACATCTATTTTATATGCTTTTTGTCAAAAATAAACATGTATAAAGTGAACTATAGTAGAGCAAAGCTTAGTAGAACTAAAGAACAGATATTATATAAGAAAAAGATCATCTGATTAGATGTCTTTAAATGACAAAAATCATTTTCAATAATAAGATAAGATTAGGAATATGTAAATTATGTTTATAGTCGCTAAGTATTGTGAAGAACTAAGTAGATTGAACAACTATCAACATTTAGAGGGTGGATGTCATGACGATACTAAACCAAGTGATCATTGTCGAAGGCAAGTCAGACAAGAAACGGGTAAAGCAAGTTATTGATCAGCCAATTGATATCATATGTACGAACGGTACTATGGGCATTGATAAAATCGATGAAATGGTTGAAACTTTATATGATAAACAAGTGTATATTCTTGTGGATTCAGATAAAGAAGGTGAAAAGATACGGAAATGGTTCAAACGATATCTCAGTGAAAGTAAACATATACGCATAGATAGACAATATTGTGAGGTTGCTAGATGCCCTAAACCATATTTATCCAGAGTACTGCGAAAACATGGTTTTTCTGTAAAAGATGCAGAAAAAGTAGCTAAAGCAAAATTAGATTATATAGCTGAAAGGGTAAGTTTATTAACATGAATGTAACAAGTGAACACCGTGCAGATGTGCACGAACATGAAGAAAAAGAAAAATATTTAATATTTGGTTATACACCAACGTGTGGAACTTGTAAAGTTTCAGAACGCATGTTAGATATAGCAAATGAAATTTTGAAGCTACCAATTACGAAAATAGATTTGAATTTTCATCCTGATTTTAGCCAAGCGCAAGAAATACAATCTGTACCTGTGCTCATGCTGATGTCTAAAGGTAAAGAACAGAAAAGAATTTACGCATTTCAATCTGTTCCTTATTTGTTAGAAAATTTAAAATAGTTATTGACGAAACATGAGTGCGATGATAGGATTAAAAATAATTAAATAAATGATACTCTTATCAAGAGTGGTGGAGGGATGTGCCCTTTGAAGCCCGGCAACCGTCTGAATCAGAAATGGTGCCAATTCACATGAAGTTATAATTAACTTTGGGAGATGAGAGAAGCGATTAATGCTTTCTCTTTTCTTCACTGAATAAAAGGGGAAGCATTTTTTAATTGATAGTGTAATACAAGGAGGCAAGTGTGATGATTGAATTAAATCAAATAGTCAAAAGGTACAAAACAAAAAAACACGACGTACTAGCTGTAGATCATGTTGATTTAAGCATTCAATCAGGCTCAATCTTTGGAGTGGTTGGTTTTTCAGGAGCGGGGAAAAGTACTTTAGTAAGACTCTTGAACAATCTCGAGCAACCTACTTCAGGTGACGTAATTATTGATGGAGATAAGATTGGTGATTTATCTAAATCAGATTTAAGAAAAAAACGTCAAAAAGTGAGCATGATTTTTCAACATTTTAATTTACTGTGGTCACGAAATGTATTAAATAATATTACATTCCCGCTAGAAATTGCTGGTGTTTCGCGTCGTGAAGCGAAGCAACGTGCTTTAGAATTAGTGGAATTGGTAGGACTAAAAGGAAGAGAAAATGCATATCCATCGGAATTGTCAGGTGGTCAAAAGCAACGTGTCGGTATTGCGCGTGCATTAGCTAATGAACCTACTGTATTGCTTTGTGATGAAGCAACAAGTGCGTTAGATCCTCAAACGACCGATGAAATTCTAGAATTATTATTAAAGATTAAAGAAGAACAAAATTTAACAATCGTAATCATTACACACGAAATGCATGTCATTCGACGTATCTGCGATGAAGTCGCTGTTATGGAAAGTGGCCGTGTAATTGAACAAGGCGAGGTTACAACTGTCTTTGAAAACCCACAACATGCAGTAACAAAACGCTTTGTGAAAGATGATTTAGACGATGATTTTGATGAATCTATCACAGATTTAATATCATTAAAGGAAAATGATTATGTAGTTCGCTTGAATTTTACAGGAAGCAATACTACGGAGCCGTTAGTATCATACATAACTAAGACGCATAATATTGATGTAAATATATTGGAAGCTAATATTAAACATACGAAAGATGGTTCAATCGGCTTTTTAGTAGTACATTTACCAACAGTAAATTCAGAAAAATTCGAAAAGTTCAAAAACGATTTAGAAGCGCAACACGTTTCAGTGGAGGTGTTAAAGCATGGGTAATTCGTTTGGTGACATACTCCGTGAGATGGTTACTATGCCAAATATCAGTTGGGACGAAGTTTGGTTAGCAACATATGAAACAATTTATATGACTGTAATAGCAACAGCATTTGCTTTTGTTTTAGGACTGATTTTAGGTGTTTTACTCTTCTTATCAGCTAAAAGTAAATCACCAGTTGCAAGAGTCTTTTATAGTGTAGTTTCATTTATCGTAAACTTATTCAGAGCGATACCATTCATTATTCTCATACTCTTGTTGATTCCATTCACAAGTTTAATATTAGGAACAATCAGTGGACCAACTGGAGCTTTACCAGCATTGATCATTAGTGCTGCACCGTTCTATGCAAGATTAGTAGAGATTGCATTTAAAGAAATCGACAAAGGCGTAATCGAAGCGGCTTGGTCAATGGGTGCAAATACATGGACAGTAGTAAAAAAAGTCCTTTTACCAGAAGCAATGCCAGCTTTAATATCTGGTATTACAGTTACTGCAATTGCTTTGGTTGGATCAACAGCAGTTGCGGGTGTAATTGGTGCAGGTGGTTTAGGTAACTTAGCGTATTTAACTGGCTTCACACGAAATCAAAATGACGTCATATTTGTATCAACAGTTTTAATACTAATTATTGTATTTATCATTCAATTTATTGGTGACTGGTCTACAAATAAAATAGATAAACGATAAATTTTTAAAAGGGGACTTTATTATATGAAAAAAATATTAAGTTTAGTTTCTGTAGCAGCTTTAGCACTTTTATTAGCAGCATGTGGCGGTGGCGGAGATGAAAAAGATAAGACAATTACAGTCGGAGCTTCGCCAGCACCGCACGCAGAAATATTAGAAAAAGCCGAACCATTGTTAGAAGATAAAGGTTATAAATTAAAAATCAAAACGATTAATGATTATACAACACCGAATAAATTATTAGATAAAGGTGAAATTGATGCGAACTTCTTCCAACATACACCATATTTAAAAACAGAGAAGGAAGACAAAGGCTATAAAGTGGAATCAGCAGGAAACGTTCACTTGGAGCCTATGGCAGTATACTCTAAAAAACATAAAAGTTTAAAAGATTTACCAAAAGGCGCAACAGTATACGTTTCGAATAATCCAGCTGAAGAAGGACGTTTCTTAAAATTCTTCGTAGATGAAGGACTTATTAAATTAAAAGATGGCGTTAAAACAGAAGACGCTATGTTTGATGATATTGTAGAAAATAAAAAAGATATCAAATTTAATAATAAACAATCTGCAGAGTATCTACCTAAAATTTATCAAAACGAAGATGCTGATGCTGTAATTATTAATTCAAACTTTGCAATTGATCAAGATTTAAGCCCTAAAGATGATTCGATTGTTCTAGAGAAAGCAAAAGACAATCCTTATGCGAATTTAATTGGCGTAAGAGAAGGTCATAAAGATGACGAGAAAATCAAAGCGCTAATTGATGTACTCCAATCTAAAGAAATTAAAGACTATATCAACAAAGAATACGATGGTGCGGTTGTACCAGCAAAATAACATCAAATTTCATGAAGAATCCTTTAACCACAACGGTTTGAGGGTTCTTTTTTATGGTTAACCTTTTTGACACTATGTTTATTTAATTCTGCAGTTACTTTTCTATAGCCATATGAATATTGTTTTCCAAATTGATGATGAAAGTTATTACTTTCATCATCTCTGTAATTGAGTCTTATTTTTAATATCTAAAGTTTCCCTAAGCGGTTATTTTTAGTACATAACTGTCTTGTAGTAAATTAAAAAGATAACATAAAATCATTTTGATTTTTACCCGTCAGCAGAAGTGTTGGTGGGTAGTTTTGCATTTATAAAATATATAAAGTTAATTAGCATTTTCATTAATATAGAATTTTTGTGCATATGTTTAATAACTTTTGGCAATTTTATACAAAATATTAATTACTAAACTAAAAATAATGTTTTAAAAATAGTTATCAAAAATATACTGTTTTGAAAAGCAGTTAGGCATTAAAATGTTACAGTTAGGAAATATAAACAACATAATATTTAAATTGCTATAAACTATATTTAAATATTATTAAGATGGGTGATATAATATAAGCTGAAAGGGAATATTAACTTAATATCAGTTGCTGGATAAAACATTATAAAGGGGAATGATAATGTATAAAACTTTATTTTTTAACAAGATTTCAGAATTGAAAGAAAATGGAAGTTATAGAGAGTTTACTGAAGTTAATAGATTATCAACAAAATATCCTTTGGCTAAAGGAGAAAGTGGTCAGGAATTAATCGTTTTTTGTAGCAATGATTATTTAGGCATGTCACAAAATGAAACTGTTATTAATAGTATGGAAGAGGCATTGAAAGAATTTGGAGCAGGGTCTGGAGGATCTCGAAATATTGGTGGAAGTCATAGATATTTTAAGCTGTTAGAAAAAGAAATATCAAATTGGCATCAAAAAGAAGAGGCCTTAATTTTCCCAACTGGATATTCATCAAATGATGCATCATTACAAGGATTATTAAGAACATTTCCAAATATGATAGTATTTTCAGACCAAAAAAACCATGCTTCAATAATAAATGCTTTGAGAAGTGTGAAAAATAAAATTGAAATTTTTGAACATAACAATGTTATGCATTTGAAAAATTTATTAAGTAGATATGGTCATGAGATTCCAAAAATAATTGTTTTTGAATCAATTTATTCAATGGATGGGGATGTTGCTCCAATAAATGAAATAGTAAACTTAGCAAAAGAACACAATTCATTAACCTTTTTAGATGAAGTTCATGCAATAGGAATGTATGGCGAGGAAGGAAGAGGATACTCTGATGTTCTTGGTGTGCAAAATGACATAGACGTTATTCAATCAACAATGGCTAAAGGTATTGGAATCATTGGTGGTTATATAACGGGAGAACGTTGGTTAATAGATGTTATTAGATCATATTCACCAGGTTTTATATTCACTACGGCGTTACCTCCAGTTATAGTAGCAGGGTGTTTGGAAAGTATAAAAATAGTTAGAAAAAATGATGAATTAAGAGAAAATTTACAAAGTAAAACTAGATATTTAAGGAATAAATTGAAAGAGAATGGTATAGAAGTTTTAGAACAGAGTACAACTCACATTCTGCCAGTTATAATAGGTGATTCTAAGCAATGTACTCAAGCAGCTAAATTATTATTTGATAATTTTAACATATATGTCCAAGCAATTAATTCACCTACTGTGGAGAGCGGGACTGAAAGATTCAGAATTAATGTAACGCCAAATCATACTGAAGAACAAATGGAGTTATTAGTATCCTCTATTGTATTTGTTTTTGATAAATTAAATATTAAGCGAAGTGTGTAATTATGAACTTTTTAATGTATTTTTTTTGTATGCTAGTATGGGGTTTAAATTTTATAGCTGTGAAAGTTCAAGGTGATAGCGTACCATTAGAAGTTGCACTATTATACAGATCGGTTATTGCCTTAATTTTGTTTTCAATACTACTCTCCTTTTTAATGAAAAAAGTAGACTTAAAAAGTGTGAATTGGTTAACTGTGATTGGGTTTGGTTTGTGTAATTTTACAATAAGTTATCTGTTGCTCTATTATGGTACATTTTATAGTACTGCAGCAATAGTGACTCTTATATTTTCCATGAAGGCGATATTAACACCGATATTTATAAGTCTAATCTTTAAAAAGAAAATACCTAATAGGATATATTGGGGTGGATTTATAGGCATATTAAGTGTTTTTATAATTTTATTCCCAGATTTAAATAATCTAACAAGTAAATTTATAATTGGTGTAATAATGGCTTTAGCTGGTACTATTATTACATCTATTGGAGATGTATTTTCATTATATAATAGTGATAACAATACTAATCCGGTTTTAGCTAATACAATAGGTATGTCATCTGCCGTACTATTTTTAATTATTTATACTAGTTTTAAAGGATACTCATATGCGTTACCACAAGAACCTAATTTCTGGTTTGGACTATTATATCTATCTATATTAGCTTCATTTTTAGCATGGTTATTTTATTTGAAATTAATTAGTAACATCGGTGCGTCTGAAAGTGGATATATGGTTGCGATGTTTCCAGCAATTGGAGGAGCGGCAAGCGTTCTTATGGGAGAATCGGTAGTTAGCATAAATCTTATAATGGGAACCCTTCTAGCTTGCTTTGGTGCTTATTTGGCATTGAAGAAAAAGAAAGCTTCTGGATAAAATTCAAGGGCAAAAAAAGCGTGTAATTTTGATAATAAGGGCAAGGGTATGAACAATAAATTAACTTGAATGAACTAAAAATTCCTATATATCAGTATTTTGATTATTCATAAACTTCCTTGATAAATTGCTCAACTATTCCAGCAAAATAATACCAAATTTCATGAAGAATCCTTTAACTACAACGGTTTGAGGGTTCTTTTTAATTTATAGTAAATAGTGAAAATGACAAATCTTTACGCCGACAACTATAGTAATAGTACAAGCTGAAGATACAGACTAAGGCTGCGATCGTAAAAGCATGCACAAAACTATCTACAAATTCGAATGTTTTGTCTTTAATCTGAGGGAGACCTGAGTTTGGATGTATTCTTCAAGTTTATTATGATAAGTGTGAGTAAATGCTTATGAAATTTCTAGGAACTTGTGTTGTGTAAAGAATTTATAAAGCGAATTGTAATAAAAAATTGAAACATGCGCTGCATACTTATCTCATATATTTGAAATAGTGATCTCAGGTGAGTAAAATAAAAGAATTGAAATAGATTGATTGAGAAAAAATCAGTTTCATTTTCAATGGGAGAACTAATAAATTAATGGTAAGCTTTCTATAATAAATGGAAGGTTTATGTATTGATTATATATAGAATCGCTAAAATATCACTTTCGCTGTTGATATTTTATTTAATAGCTCGGAGGTTATGGGATGCTTTTATATCATTAAATGATTTAAAAGTAATGGGACATATACTTTCGGGTTATTTTTTCGTCTTTTATCTTGATACTTACAAGACGTTTGATTAGATGGGACTAATATAGTGCTTGGATAATACTTCAATACAAAAGGCAGTAATCGTGTCTGAACTAAATGCTTCTGACATATAAAATAATAAGATTGTACTTAAAGAACTACAAAAAACCACCGACAAAGTTGCTTAACTTCGTAGGTGGTTTGTCTACGTTCGAAATACTGTTTTAATTAAAGTACATATTTAGACTAAATCGTGCTCATCTTTAATGTCGCCAACTATATTCTCTAAAATGTTTTCCATGGTAATCATACCAATAGGATTACGATTTTCATCTTCGACAAGTGCGATGTGGATTTGATGTGATTTCATCAGCTCTAGTACATGATGATATTTAGTATTAAGACTCACTTTTAGAATATCATTTGTAATATCTTCAAGAGCTGTTAAATCATCATTTAAAAAGTCCTTAGCATGTAGGTAACCAACAATTTGAGTTGGGTTATCTCTAAATACAGGGAATCTTGTGTAATTCGCATTATTTATATAAGATTTTGTTTCATCTACATCACTTTTAATATCAATAACTGAAACTTTATCGAGAGCAATATAACCATCTTTAATCGTCATTTCATCAAAAGCAAATGCACGATTGATATGCGTTAATTCATTTTCAGAGATTTCTCCGCCTTCATGACTTTCTTTAATCAATAATTTTAATTCTTCTTCGGAATGGTAGAGTTCACTTTCTTTAGCAGGTTGCATACCAAACATTTTTAAAATTAATCGCGCTGAACCATTAAGTATATATATAAATGGATAAAATAATTTGTAAAACATGATCATTGGCTTAGCTATGATTAATGTAATTTGTTCGGCTTTTTGAATCGCAACTGTCTTAGGTGCCATTTCGCCGACTACAACGTGTAAATAGGTTGCAATTACGAAAGCGCCAATTAAAGTGAAGACATGTATCATCGAATCTGATAAACCTAAACTACTGAAAAGCGGGTGTAACATAAACTCAAAAGTTGATTCGCCGACCATACCGATGCCTAGAGCGGTAATTGTTATACCTAATTGACAGGCAGCCAAGTATTCATCTAAGTGTGTTACTACCTTTTGTGCTGAAAGTGCATTTTTATTATTACCTGTTGCAAGCGAGTGGATTCTCGATGTTCGAACTTTGACTATTGCGAACTCTGAAGCGACAAAGAATGCAGTAAGTATTAATAAAATAATAAACGTGATTAAACTAATAAGGGTTCCCAAATATTAATTAATTCCTCCAATATTTTCTGATTCAATCTAAAAAAGATTGAAAGCTTATTATATAAAAAATGAGTGTAGTTATCCACTGTCAAGATTTACATATTTTAAAAAAACTAAATTTATTTTTTGTGCCGCCGGAAAATTTGTGGAAAACGGACTTTAAAAACGCCATCGAGCATTTTCGATGGCATTTAAAATTTATATATTTGATTTTAATCTTTTGTAGTGCGCCCTAATTTATAACTAATAATAAAACCACAAACCAACGTTATGATTGAAATAATCCATATTAAAATAGAATGTGGGAGGCCAGGAAATACCGCGTATAGTGAACCTACTACGAAACCAATAATTAATGCGTAGGTTAAGTAAGTATGGTAAGTCAGTAAGTGTTGGATAATTTTACTGGAAAATAAGAAACCGGCAATAACACCTAAACCAACTGAAATTAATACAGGAATGGCATTAAAGTTTAGCGAAATAAATTCTGAGAGTGCATACATTACTGTACCGTAAACTCCAAACACTAATAACATAAATGAACCTGATATACCTGGAAGCAACATAGCACTAGAGGCACACGCACCAGCAATAAAATACTTAATGAAAAGACCAGTTGAAAGCTCTAGTGTTTCGCCTGCATGCTTGTCGCCGTTATTTAATAAAGTAATGATAACAATTATAATGATGCCCAACACAAGAAGTGAATAGTGTTTAATATTAAAAGTTTGTTTAAAGCGAGAAGTATTTAATAAATATGGGATGATGCCTGCAATTAAACCAACAAAAAAGAACATCGTTGGTACTGTGTGTTCACTCAGTAAGTAATTGATAACTTTGCTTAATAAGCCTATAGCTAGGACCATTCCTAAACCAATTGGTATTAAAAATTTTAAACTTTCCCAAAAGCGTTTAGAAAAAAGACCGCTAATAGAACGAATAAAGTCGTCATAAATACCAAGTAAGAGGGCAATAGTGCCTCCGCTAACTCCTGGAACTAAATCAGTTGTTCCCATAGCAAACCCTTTACTAATATTTGACCATTTTATTTTTGACATGATAGTCTCCTTTGGATTGAAAATATATAAATGATAATAGCATAAAAGTGAGCATGAGAATATTAAAACCAATGCAGAAAAAATATTGTTTATCACATATAAACGAACATTGACTCTTAATTTAAAAGATTATAGGCATTGAGAACAACGATGATATTATTATCAGTTACGAAAACCTAAGAATCCCTATCGAAAATGATTGTGTTTTAATAACGATTTTAATTTAGCTCCTGAAAAGGTTTATATTCAAATATAACTACGTTATAATTAGAAGATGTAACAAAGGCTCAGTCTTTTGACTGTAGATTAAAATTATTATAAACTAGATAAGAAAAACATATCATATAATACGGAGGGAATATGTATGCCATCAACATTAGAAATTAAGGACCTACATGTGTCTATTGAAGATAAAGAAATTCTTAAAGGTGTTAACTTAACAATTAACACAGACGAAATACACGTTGTAATGGGACCAAATGGTACTGGTAAATCAACATTATCATCAGCAATCATGGGACACCCTAGCTACGAAGTAACGAAAGGTGAAGTTTTATTAGACGGCGTTAACATATTAGAACTAGAAGTTGACGAACGTGCAAAAGCAGGCCTTTTCTTAGCAATGCAATATCCATCAGAAATCACTGGTGTAACAACTGCAGATTTTCTACGTTCAGCAATTAATGTTAAACGTGGAGAAGGTAATGAAATTAATTTGATGCAATTCATCAAAAAATTAGATAAAGAAATGGATCGTTTAGATATCGATCAAGATATGGCACAACGTTATTTAAATGAAGGATTCTCTGGCGGCGAGAAAAAACGTAATGAAATTCTTCAATTAATGATGTTAGAACCAAAATTCGCAATTTTAGATGAAATTGACTCTGGTTTAGATATCGATGCTCTAAAAGTAGTATCTAAAGGTATCAACTTAATGCGTGGCGAAGAATTCGGTGCATTAATTATTACTCACTATCAACGTCTATTAAACTACATTACTCCAGACCATGTACATGTTATGTATGCGGGCAAAGTAGTTACTTCAGGTGGGCCTGAATTAGCAAAACGTTTAGAAGAAGAAGGCTATGAATGGGTTAAAGAAGAGTTCAACGCTCAATAATAAGTCTCAAATCATATGAAAACATTAATTTAGATGAAGATTTAAGGTTTTGATTTATACCAATGAATTAAATCATACAATCATCAAATGGGAGGAAAAAATAGTATGACGACTGAAACTTTGAACATTTCTGAAGCTCAACTTGTTGAATATTCACAAGCCCATAATGAACCTTCTTGGTTAACTGAATTACGTAGAGAAGCGTTGAAATTAACTGAAACTTTAGAAATGCCAAAACCAGATAAAACAAAAATTAACAAATGGGATTTTGATTCATTTAAACAACATGAAACAGTAGGTAATGTTTATGAATCAATAGAAGACCTACCTGCAGAAGTAAAAGAAATTATTGATGTAGAAAACACTGAGAACTTAGTAATACAACATAATAATACACTTGCTTTTACAAAGGTTTCTGATTCTGCAAAAAACGATGGCGTAATCATTGAAGGATTATCAGACGCGTTGAAGAATCATCCTGATTTAGTGAAAAAATATTTTATGAATGACACAGTAACTGTTGATGAACATAGATTAACAGCATTACACACAGCGCTTGTTAATGGTGGTATGTTTGTATATGTACCTAAAAACGTAGTGGTTGAACATCCAATTCAATACGTTGTTTTACATGACGATGCTAATGCAAGTTTCTATAATCACGTTATCATTACTACTGAAGAAAGTGCAGAAGTAACGTATGTTGAAAACTACTTGTCAAATGCAAGCGGTGAAGGTAACCAACTTAACATCGTTTCAGAAGTAAGTGCTGGTGCAAACTCGAAAATCACTTATGGTTCAGTAGATTATTTAGACAAAGGCTTTACTGGTCACATTATTCGTCGTGGTATGACAGAAACAGACGCAACAATTAACTGGGCATTAGGACTAATGAATGAAGGTAGTCAAATTATCGATAATACTACTAATTTAATTGGTGATCGCTCAGAAAGTGAATTAAAATCTGTTGTCGTTGGTACGGGTAGTCAAAAAATCAATTTAACGTCTAAAATCGTACAATACGGTAAAGAAACAAATGGTTATATTTTAAAACATGGCGTTATGTTAGAAAGTGCTTCAACAATATTTAATGGTATTGGTTACATTAAACATGGCGGTACTAAATCAAACGCGCAACAAGAATCACGTGTACTTATGCTTTCTGAAAATGCACGTGGGGATGCGAACCCAATTCTATTAATAGATGAAGATGACGTAGAAGCAGGACATGCAGCATCAGTAGGTCGTGTAGATCCAGAACAACTTTACTACTTGATGAGTCGTGGTATTTCACGTCGAGAAGCTGAACGTTTAGTTATTCACGGTTTCTTAGATCCAGTCGTTCGTGAACTACCGATTGAAGATGTAAAACGCAAATTACGTGAAGTAATTGAACTTAAAATTAATAAATAATTAACGAAATTAATTACGTTAAGGACAGTAGTAATTCAAGTGTTAGGAAAGCGAATGATTCTTATTAAGTACGTTTTAAATTTGAATTAAACGAGTCTTCCTAACTTTACTAAGGTCTGATTATAGATTTTTAATTAAGAAAGGTCTGTGGATAATTTGACCGAATCATTAAATGTTAGTGAAATTGTAAAAGATTTTCCAATTCTTGAGCAGCAAGTACATGGTAATAGACTAGCTTATCTAGACTCTACAGCAACAAGTCAAACGCCTATCCAAGTGATTGATGCGATTGATGATTACTACAAACGATATAACTCTAATGTACATCGTGGTGTTCATACACTCGGTTCATTAGCAACAGATGGCTATGAAAATGCACGTGAAACGGTAAGACGTTTTATAAATGCGAAATATTTTGAAGAAATTATCTTCACACGTGGCACGACAGCAGCGATTAATATTGTTGCACATAGCTATGGCGATGCGAATGTTTCTGAAGGTGATGAAATTGTTGTTACTGAAATGGAACATCATGCCAACATTGTACCTTGGCAGCAATTAGCGAAGCGTAAAAAAGCAGAATTGAAATTTATTCCGTTAACTGAAGATGGAGAATTAGCGATTGAGGACGTTAAAGCGACTATTAATGAAAAAACTAAAATAGTTGCGATTGCTCACGTTTCTAACGTATTGGGCACTATAAATGATATCAAAGCTATTACCGAAATTGCGCATGAACATGGTGCAATTATCAGTGTGGATGGTGCGCAAGCTGCCCCTCATATGGATATAGATATGCAAGACTTAGGTGCTGATTTTTATAGTTTTAGTGGTCATAAAATGCTTGGTCCAACGGGTATTGGTGTGTTATATGGTAAACGTACATTGCTAAATAACATGGAGCCAGTTGAATTTGGTGGAGATATGATAGATTTTGTTGATAAATATGAAGCGTCATGGGCAGATTTGCCAACAAAATTCGAAGCAGGTACACCACTTATTGCACAAGCGATTGGCTTTGCAGAGGCTATAAAATATTTACAAAATTTAGGATTCGAAGCAATTCATCAACATGAAGCGACATTAACACAGTATGCTTATGACAAAATGTCAGAGATAGAAGGTATCGAGATATATGGTCCGGCAAAAGATCGTCGTGCTGGTATCATTACTTTCAATATGACTGATGTTCATGCGCATGACGTTGCAACTGCAGTTGATACTGAAGGTGTAGCTGTTCGTGCGGGGCATCACTGTGCTCAACCACTAATGAAATGGTTAAAACAATCTTCTACAGCCCGTGCAAGTTTTTATATTTATAACACGACAGAAGATATTGACCAATTAGTTGAAGCCTTGAAACAAACGAAGGAGTTTTTCTCATATGAATTTTAATAATTTAAATCAGTTGTATCGTTCAGTAATTATGGATCATTACAAAAGCCCTAGAAATAAAGGTACTTTAGATAATGGCTCTATGACAGTAGACATGAACAATCCAACGTGTGGGGATCGTATTCATCTTACGTTTGATATAGAAGATGGTTTTATCAAAGATGCTAAATTTGATGGAGAAGGCTGTTCTATTTCAATGTCTAGCGCCTCAATGATGACCGAAGCGGTTAAAGGCAACTCTTTAGCTGATGCCATGAAAATGAGTCGAGAATTCTCGAAAATGATGCTTGGCGAAGAGTATGAAATCAGTGAAGACATGGGAGATATTGAAGCACTGCAAGGTGTTTCGCAATTTCCTGCAAGAATTAAATGTGCCACGTTAGCTTGGAAAGCCTTAGAAAAGGGTACAGTTGAAAAGGAAGGCAATGCAGAAGACTAATTCGAGTCGAAGCATTGACATTGTGTAAAATCCCATTCAAACTAGTATGAACAACATGAAATTTCATGAATGTATATAGATGAAATCATTATTCTTATAGCAGACAGTTAAAGAGAATAATACAATAAATGAACTTGCACGTAAGTCGTTTTTAATATATAAAAGGAGTGATTTAAATGGCTAAAAAAGCACCTGATGTTGGGAATTATCAATATGGTTTCCACGACGAAGATGTTTCCATTTTTAGATCAGAACGCGGTTTGACAGAAAATATTGTCCGCGAAATTTCGAATATGAAAAGTGAACCTGAATGGATGCTTAATTATAGATTAAAATCATTGAAACAATTCTACAAAATGCCTATGCCACAGTGGGGTGGGGATTTATCAGAATTAAACTTTGATGATATCACTTATTATGTTAAACCATCAGAAAATACAGAACGCTCATGGGATGAAGTGCCTGAAGAAATTAAACGTACGTTTGATAAATTAGGTATTCCTGAAGCTGAGCAAAAATATCTTGCTGGTGTTTCAGCACAATATGAATCAGAAGTTGTTTACCACAACATGGAGAAAGAACTTGAAGACCAAGGTATCATCTTTAAAGATACAGACAGTGCTTTAAGAGAAAACGAAGATTTATTCAGACAGTATTTCTCAACAGTAGTACCTGCTGCAGATAATAAATTCTCAGCGTTAAACTCAGCTGTTTGGTCAGGTGGATCATTTATTTATGTTCCAAAAAACATTAAACTAGATACACCTTTACAAGCTTATTTCCGTATTAACTCTGAAAACATGGGTCAATTTGAGCGTACTTTAATCATTGCTGATGAAGGCGCATCTGTGAACTATGTCGAAGGTTGTACGGCGCCAGTATACTCAACAAGCTCGTTACACTCAGCTGTTGTTGAAATCATTGTACACAAAGACGCACATGTGCGTTATACAACGATTCAAAACTGGGCGAACAACGTATATAACTTAGTTACAAAACGTACTTTAGTATATGAGAATGGTAATATGGAATGGGTTGATGGTAACTTAGGTTCTAAGTTAACTATGAAATATCCAAACTGTGTACTTTTAGGCGAAGGTGCTAAAGGTAGTACATTATCTATCGCATTTGCTGGTAAAGGACAAGTACAAGATGCTGGGGCGAAAATGATTCATAAAGCGCCAAACACATCTTCTACAATTGTTTCTAAATCTATTTCTAAAGATGGCGGTAAAGTTGTTTATCGTGGTATCGTGCACTTTGGCCGTAAAGCAAAAGGCGCACGTTCAAACATTGAATGTGATACGTTAATTTTAGATAACGAGTCTACTTCAGATACTATCCCATATAATGAAGTATTTAATGACAATATTTCGTTAGAACATGAAGCAAAAGTATCTAAAGTTTCAGAAGAACAATTATTCTATTTAATGAGTCGTGGTATTTCAGAAGAAGAAGCGACTGAAATGATTGTAATGGGCTTCATTGAACCATTTACAAAAGAACTTCCAATGGAATATGCTGTTGAAATGAACCGTTTAATCAAATTCGAAATGGAAGGATCAATTGGCTAATCATAGCTACTGATTCAACAATTTCTTATAAAATAAAAGCACGAGAGATACAAATTCAATACCATTTATTCTTTAAATGTTATCGAAGCATGCGTATCATCTCGTGCTTTTTTATGCATGATTTTAGAAAATTAAAACTTTCCATATTGGAAAAATGAAAATAAGTAGTGCTACCAATGTTAATAAACACAGTATGCTATTTACAACGCGATCACCATTAATAGCTGAAATAATATTAATCATAATTAATATTATGATGATAAAAAAGCCGCTATAAAAATATAAGTTGCCATTAAATACTTTGTTAAAAGATAATATAGGTATGAAATAGGCGACTAATGTAGCAAAGGCAGAAACTAATGTCATATAGTACTTAATAAAAAAACACCCCTTTAATGAAGAAACAACTTTATGGGCTATCAAAATTTCAATAAATACAAGGGAAGTTTATAGCATAGGTATACATCAAACATACTATTCGTGAAATATTTTCTTGAAAAAATAGAATGAAGTTAAGATATATTTCGAATATTTTACCATTAATAGAGTGATGGTTTGACGAATTTTAAGAAGGATAAGAAAATAAGTGCCCAGCCATATGAATTGGTCGGGCACTTATTTTTATGTATGGCTAGTGCCGTATTGGAGCGTACTGATATTTTCTCTTCTCAGGTCTGCACCTGTTCTGTACAAAACGATAATTGATAAGAGCAGTATCATTACTGTACAAATAATAATCCATTTTCCGAGTTTGCTAATATCAAATAGGATACTGAAAATTATTATTAAGAATAATATACAGAAAAAGGCAAAAGCCGTATACATCATTAAATTTCCCATAAATAAAACATTCCTTGTAGAGTTAGCTTAAAAAACTCACTAATAAAAGTGAGTTTGTGAAGAGTTTCCCAAATTTAGCGTACCTAAGTGTCACGCTTAGTTTAATTCTAGCATAGCTATAAAATTCATAATATATAAATGAAAAGAAATAGTACTAAAGGATGATATTTGCTAATTAACTTATTTAAAATTTAATTTAGTTAATGCTTCACAATTAGATGATTCAAAATACTAATCCTTTTGTAACGTTTATAAATTATGAAAGAAGGGAATTAAAGTATAACTTATAAATTTTTTTATTATAAATTTTACTAAAGGAGTAATGCATATATGATTATAGCGATAATCATACTTTTGTTTGCTTCATTTTTCTTTTCAGGCAGCGAAACCGCATTAACAGCTGCGAATAAGATGAAGATGCAAACGGAAGCACAACAGGGCGATAAAAAGTCCGGAAAGATATCGAAATTATTAACCAAACCAAGTCAATTTATTACCACCATTCTTATTGGTAATAATATAGCAAATATTGTTTTACCTACATTAATAACGATTTTAGCTGTAGATTTAGGCATAAGTGTTAGTATTGCAACAGCAGTGACAACAGTAACAATTATTGTAATATCTGAAGTCATCCCCAAATCGATTGCCGCAACGTACCCTGATAGGATCTCACGTTTAGTTTATACACCGATTTCATTCTTTATTATGATATTTAAACCAATAACGTTAGTTTTAAATGGTATGACTGACGCAATAAATAAGTTTCTTTCCAAAGGCAACGAAGACCAGCAACGATTTTCAAAAGAGGAAATCAGACAGATGGTTTCGATTGCCGGTAGTGAAGGTGCCTTTAATGAAATGGAACGTAACCGTATACAAGGAGTTATGGATTTTGAAAAATTAAAAATTAAAGATATTGATACAACACCTCGAATAAATGTCACAGCATTTTCATCAGATGTATCCTATAAAGAGGCATATGATACAGTTGTTTCAAACCCATATACCCGTTATCCTGTGTATGATGAAGATATAGATAATGTTATAGGTGTTTTCCATTCGAAATATTTATTAGCATGGAGCCGTGAGACTGATAACAATATGTCACAATATACTTCTGAAGCTTTATTTGTAAATGAGCATAATAGGGCTGAGTGGGTGTTAAGAAAAATGACTGTATCGCATAAACATTTGGCGATTGTATTAGATGAATACGGTGGCACAGATGGAATTGTATCCTATGAAGATCTTATTGAAGAAATGTTAGGTATGGAAATCGAAGATGAAATGGATGAAGAAGAAAATGAAAAAATCGAAGAACAAATGAAAGCATACAACAAGAAATAACATTTTATAATACTTTCATACTCATTTTGCAGTTAAACATAAGTGTTGAAAAGGGGCGTGCTAAATGAAATTATCATCTAGAATTACTGAGATTTTAGGTATTAGATTTCCTATTTTGCAAGCAGGCATGGCAGGTAACACAACGCCTGAATTAGTAGCAACTGTGAGTAATAGTGGAGGATTGGGAAGTATCGGTGCAGGTTATTTCACACCTGAAAGACTTGAAAAAGAAATTACCTATGTACAACAACTGACTGATTTACCGTATGCAGTTAATTTGTTTGTACCTAGTCAGAAATTATATATTCCAGATAAGGTAGAGCATATGAATGCTTGGTTAAAACCGTATCGGCGTGCGTTTAACCTTGAAGAGCCAGTATTGAATATGGATGAAACACATCAATTTAATCACGCGATTGATATTGTTATTGAAAAAGGCGTGCCGGTGGTTACTTTTACTTTCGGTATACCTGATCAAACAACGATTGCAAAATTAAAAGAAAGAGATATAACCATTATGGGTACTGCAACTTCTGTAGATGAAGCGATTGCTAATGAAAGTGCAGGGGTAGATGCTATTATTGCACAAGGTAGTGAAGCAGGGGGTCATCGAGGTTCGTTTACTGTGACTGGAAGTAATCAGACGCCATTAATTGGAACGATGTCACTTGTCCCTCAGATTGCTGATGCAATTGATATACCAATTATTGCATCTGGCGGTATTATGGATGGTCGTGGACTTGTTGCAAGTATCGTTTTAGGTGCAGAAGCAGTTCAAATGGGAACTGCATTTTTAACTACTGAAGAAAGTGGCGCATCATCACTATATAAAAATATGATACAACAAAGTAAAGAAACAGATACTGTAGTCACTAATGTATTCACTGGAAAGCCCGCTCGAGGTATTGATAATGATTTTATCCATAAAATGGATGAATATGACGATGACATACCAGATTATCCAATTCAAAACCAGTTAACGAGTGCGATTCGTAAAGAAGCAGCTCAAAAAGGCGACGCACAGTGGACACACTTATGGAGTGGTCAAAGCCCACGACTTGCTCAAAATGTTTCCGCTATGTTGTTAATTCAACGTATAATTAATGAATCAAAGGCACTATTGAATAGTTAAATTGTTATATCAATAATATAGATGCCTCACGCTATACGATTGCTCGTATCCTTACATTATGAGCAATCTTTTTTCTATAATATAGGAATGAGTAAAATAGGCTAAGTGAACTCTGTATTATATAGCAATTTCTTACTTTTTAAAGTTATAGTAAATTAAATT
Source organism: Staphylococcus caseorum (assembly GCF_049943195.1). Taxonomy (NCBI): domain Bacteria; kingdom Bacillati; phylum Bacillota; class Bacilli; order Caryophanales; family Staphylococcaceae; genus Staphylococcus; species Staphylococcus caseorum. The sequence continues at coordinate 1,552,421 of NZ_JBNFUA010000001.1, read as the reverse complement.
TAATCAAGTGAATCCAATAAAACATATATGGTATCATTACATTGGTGATACTATGATAAATATTGGATTAACAGGTTGGGGCGATCATGATTCATTATATGAAGACTTGCAACGAAAGACAGATAAACTAGTGACCTATGCAAGTCATTTCCCGATAGTAGAATTAGATGCTACTTATTATGCAATTCAACCTGAAAGAAATATACGAAAATGGATAAGAGAAACACCTGAACGTTTTGAATTTGTCGTAAAGATACATCAAGCATTAACTTTACATGCTGATTATCATGATTATGCAGAAACCAGACAAATATTATTTGATCAATTTAAAGCGATGTTACAACCATTAAAAGACGAAAATAAACTTGCTATGGTATTAGTGCAATTTCCACCATGGTTTGATTGTACAGTTCAAAATATTACATATATACGTTATATTCGTGAGCAACTCAAAGCATTTCCTATGTGTGTAGAATTTCGTAATCGATCATGGTTTAATGACGCGTATAAAGAAGAAACATTAGCTTTTTTAACGCAGCAACAAATAATTCATTCTGTGTGTGATGAACCGCAAGCAGGTCAAGGTTCGATTCCGTTAGTTAATCGCATTACGCATGAAACTGCATTTGTTAGGTATCATGGGAGAAATGTTCACGGCTGGACTAAAAAAGACATGACCGATGAAGCGTGGAGAGATGTAAGGTATTTATATGATTATAATGAACAAGAATTAAAAGATTTAGTAAATAAAGTGAAAGTATTAGAACACAAAGCTAAAAACATTTATGTTGTTTTTAATAATAATTCTGGTGGCCATGCTGCTCAAAATGCAAAAACTTATCAAAAAATATTAGGCATAGATTATCAAGGGTTAGCGCCGCAACAATTAAAATTATTCTAGGAGAGATTACATGTTTACAATTATATTATTGATTTTAATTGGAGGGTTATCAGCAGTTTTAGGCTCTATTGTGGGTATCGGTGGCGGTATCATTATCGTGCCAACATTGATATATCTTGGGGTAGAGAATAACCTATTAGAAGGTATTACGCCTCAAATCGCTATAGGAACATCTTCCGTTATTTTAATAGTTACGGGTTTAACTTCAACGTTAGGTTATTTAAAAACAAAGCAAGTAGATGTGAAGAACGGATCAATATTTTTATTTGGCTTATTGCCTGGTTCTTTAATTGGAGCACTACTAAGTCGCTATTTAACGTTAGAATCCTTTAATTTATATTTCGGTATATTCTTAATCATTGTAGCCATCTTACTTATTATAAGAAATAAGATTAAGCCATTTAAAATATTTGATAAACCCAAATATGAGCGCAGTTATGTCGATGGTAATGGTAAAAAATATCATTATAGTGTACCGCCGCTAGTAGCATTTATTGCGACGCTATTTATTGGTACTTTAACTGGATTATTCGGCATTGGTGGCGGTGCATTAATGACACCATTAATGCTTATTGTATTTAGGTTCCCGCCTCATGTGGCAGTCGGTACAAGTATGATGATGATATTTTTCACAAGTATAATGAGTTCAGCAGGACACATTGTACAAGGCCATGTAGCATGGTCGTATGCTATTGTTTTAATTATTGCAAGTTATTTTGGCGCTAAACTAGGCGTGAAAGTGAATCAATCCATAAAATCAGATACAGTAGTCTTTTTATTACGTACATTTATGTTAATTATGGGTATATACTTAATAATAAAATCATTCCTATAAAGTAAGAGGAGGGGAAATATAGATGAAACTAACGATTTATCATACAAATGATATACATAGTCATTTACATGAATATGCACGAATTTCAAAATATTTAGCCGAAGATAGACCGAAACTAAATCATCCCTCACTCTATTTAGATATTGGCGACCATGTTGATTTATCTGCGCCAGTTACTGAGGCGACGATGGGTATAAAAAATGTTGAATTGTTAAATAAGGCACAATGTGATATTGCCACGATTGGCAATAATGAAGGCATGACAATTTCACATGAAGCTTTAAATACACTTTATGATGATGCGAACTTCGAAGTGACTTGTGCAAATGTTTTTGATGAACAAGGACAATTACCGAATCATCTATCACCATCTTTAATTAAAGTGATAGATGGTGTACGCATTTTATTTATTGCAGCTACTGCACCATTCACACCTTTTTATAGAGCACTTGATTGGGTAGTAACTAATCCTTTAGAAGCCATTAAAGATGAAATTAGTGCAAATGAAGGCGAGTATGATTTATTAATTATTATGAGTCATGTTGGTGTTTTCTTCGATGAAAAGTTATGCCAAGAAATTCCTGGAATTGACCTTATTTTAGGTAGTCATACCCATCATTATTTTGAAAATGGTGAAATGAATAATGGTGTATTAATGGCAGCTGCAGGCAAATACGGTAATTTTTTAGGTGAAGTTACCCTTGAAATTGAAAACAAACAAGTCGTTAAAAAAGAAGCTACGATATATCCAGTAGAAACTTTGCCTGAAGTTGAGACAAATTTTGAAGCGGAAGGTAAGGCGCTTTTAAGTGATCCTATTATCGATCGACAAATAGAGCTACCACGTAGAACAGATGTTATTACACAAACATCGTATATGCTTGCTGAAAGTATATTTGAATTTACGAATGCTGACTGTACGATTATCAATGCTGGATTAATCGTTAAAGGTGTCATTGCTGATCAAGTCACTGAATATGATATTCATCAGATGCTACCTCATCCAATTAATGCAGTACGAGTTAAATTAAGTGGTCAAGAATTGAAAAACGTTATAATAAAAAGCCAAAAACAAGAGTATATTCATGAGCATGCACAAGGATTAGGCTTTAGAGGTAATATATTTGGTGGATATATATTATATAATTTAGGTTTTATTGAGTCTGAATCACGTTACTTTATTAACGGCGAAGAAATTGATGATGAAGCGACTTACATTCTAGGAACAGTTGATATGTATACATTCGGCCGTTATTTCCCAATGTTAAAAGATGAGGCTATAGATTACTTAATGCCTGAATTTTTAAGAGATATCTTCAAGGAAAAATTACTAGAATTTTAAAAACTAACAATATACGTTTAAATTTATTGAAAATTTCGTTATAATGATTACAGATTTCAAACTCAGGAGGATTGTGCGGATATGGCTACTAAAAACGAAGAAATTTTACGTAAACCAGATTGGCTGAAAATAAAGCTAAACACTAATGAGAACTACACTGGACTGAAGAAAATGATGCGCGAAAAGAATTTGCATACAGTTTGTGAGGAGGCAAAGTGTCCCAATATACATGAATGTTGGGGAGAACGTCGTACTGCTACATTTATGATTTTAGGTGCAGTATGTACACGTGCTTGTCGTTTCTGTGCAGTTAAGACAGGATTACCTAACGAGTTAGATTTAGATGAGCCAGAACGCGTGGCTGAATCTGTTGAATTAATGAACTTAAAACATGTTGTTATAACAGCAGTAGCACGCGATGATTTAAGAGACGCTGGTTCAAATGTTTATGCTGAGACGGTACGTAAGGTACGTGAACGTAATCCGTTTACTTCAATAGAAATCTTGCCATCAGATATGGGTGGAGATTTTGAAGCATTAGAAACATTAATGGCTTCAAAACCAGATATTTTAAATCACAATATCGAGACAGTCCGCCGATTAACGCCGACAGTTCGTGCAAGAGCAACGTATGATCGTACGTTAGAGTTCTTAAGACGCTCAAAAGAGTTGCAACCCGATATTCCGACTAAATCAAGTTTAATGGTAGGTTTAGGTGAAACACATGAAGAAATCTATGAAACAATGGATGACTTACGAGCAAATGATGTAGATATCTTAACAATAGGTCAATATTTGCAACCTTCACGTAAACATTTAAAAGTTGAAAAATACTATACACCATTAGAATTTGGTAAATTAAGAAAAATTGCGATGGATAAAGGTTTCAAACATTGCCAAGCTGGACCGCTTGTAAGAAGTTCATATCATGCAGATGAGCAAGTGAATGCAGCAGCAAAAGAAAGACATCGTATTGGTGAAGAAAAATTGGGTACTGATACAAAGATTTAATAGCGAAAAAGACTTAGTTCATTTGTTAAGTGTGCTTATTTTAGCTTCACTTTATGGACTAAGTCTTTATTAGAAATATAAAGTATATATACATCACATGAGACTGACTATAGCAGTTTGGTGTTCATTGAATGCATGGATAGTATACTTAGATTAGGTGAATGAAATGATAAAAGTGAATGAACACTACTTTGAAATCATAGAAGAGTATAGAGAATGTTTTGACGAGGAAACATTCGCAAATCGTTATTCTGACATATTAGATAAGTATGATTATATCGTAGGTGACTTTGGTTACGAACAATTAAGATTAAAAGGTTTTTATACTGATAAAAACAAAAAGGCAGAGTTGAGCAAACGTTTTTCGACAATACAGGATTATTTATTAGAATACTGTAATTTTGGTTGCCCATATTTTATCTTGAGACGTATTCCGGAACAGGAACTTAAAGCACATGTAGATGAAACTGAAGAGGCTGATCCTGATTTTGAAGAAAATAAATTGCAAGATGTAAAGATTAAGCCAAGTATTCAAGATACAGAAAAATAAATATTGATTAATAAAACGGGAGCAGAACCTAAAACTCCCAATTTAAAAAGAACTCATCCGTTAAAATTTACGGATGAGTTCTTTTGCTATATTAAAAAATGTTGATTGTTCATGTTCAGGAATACGGATTGGAACTGTAGTTCTTGCTCGCATTGTTTCCTCAGGCCTTTCGTATGAAAAAGTGATATAAAAAGAACGATGAACTTTTCCAACAGTTAATAACTATTGAATGACTTCATTTAAATATTCGGTGATTTCATTTCCTTCATCTTCATTAACACCAAGTATGTACGAGATGTAACCTTCTTCTTCTAAATCATCTGTGCCGATAATCCCAAATTTATTTGTTTGCATATTTAATACGATAGTTTTACCAAAATGGCGATTGGTTTGGACTAACATCAAATCGTAACGACTATGTTCGCCTACAAAACCGACAAATTGGACTTGAGCTGATTCGTCGTCGTCATATAGATACATATCAATCATTTTATTACACTCCTCGTAGCGTGTGACTTATAATATAATGCAGTAGTTAATATATTTTCTATGGTTAAAAAGTCTTAATTCACAGTATAACGATAAATGAATTCGACTGCAAAGGTATGGTATGATTAGAGTGATAGGGGTGACGATGATGTATTTTGTTAATAAAGAAAAATTGAATACAAAGTTAAATTATTTACAACAATTAATTACAGATTATCCTCAAAATAAAGATAATCACTATGCGTTTGAACGTATTGCACAAATGTTTATAGAGTCAGCTGTAGATATTGGAAATATGGTAATTGATGGCTTTATATTAAGAGACCCAGGTAACTATAAAGATGTTATCGATATTTTAGAATTAGAAAAAGTGATTTCTAAAGACACACAAGTTCACATCAATGAAACGGTCGATGTAAGAAAGCAGTTTGTCCACTATTATGATGAACTTGATACGGCCAGTCTTATACCACTTTTTGATGAGGCAGTGCCTTATTATCAACAATTTATTGAAGAAGTCATACATTTTTTAAAAAGTGAAGATGTGCCAGTTACAGCTTTTGGTAAAAAAGGAGAGTAAGTATTAATGAAAAATTACAAAGCTTATCTTATTGATTTAGATGGCACGATGTATAAAGGTAATGAAACGATTGATGGTGCAACGCAATTTATAGAATATCTAAACCAACAACAAATTCCACACTTATATGTAACGAACAATTCTACGAAAGAACCAGAAGAAGTAGCTTCTAAATTACATACAATGGGTATAGATGCAAAGGCTGATGAAGTAGTTACTTCAGCACTTGCAACTGCTGAATACATTTCAGAAGCATCACCAGGTGCTACTGTTTATATGTTAGGTGGTAGCGGCCTTGAAAAAGCACTCACTAGTCATGGATTAATATTGAAAGACGATGAGTTTGTTGATTACGTAGTAATTGGATTAGATGAAGCAGTGACTTATGAAAAATTAACCACTGCAACATTAGGCGTACGCAATGGTGCAAAATTTATATCAACGAATCAAGATGTATCGATACCTAAAGAACGAGGCTTTTTACCAGGTAACGGAGCTATTACAAGTGTTGTAACAGTATCTACAGGTGTTCAACCGACATTTATCGGTAAACCTGAACCTATTATTATGAAAAAAGCATTAGAAATTTTAGATTTAGAGCGCTCAGAAGTAGCAATGGTTGGAGATTTATATGATACGGATATTCTTTCAGGAATTAATGTGGGCATTGATACGATACATGTACAAACTGGCGTCACAACTAAGGAACAAATCGTACTAAAAGAAATACCGCCGACTTATACGTTTAAAGATTTGAATGAAGTGATCAAAGAACTCAAAATGTAGGGGTGATTGTATGAATAAAATAGTCGTTAGTAGAAAAATACCTAAGTCATTTATAGAACAATTAGAAACACTTGCGGATGTAGAAGTTTGGAACGAATCTTATACACCAATGCCAAGAGATAAATTTTTGGACTCTTTAAAGGATGCAACTGCTTGTCTTATAACTTTAAGTGAAAAAATTGACGAAGAAGTTATAGAAGCAGCGCCTCATTTGAAAGTGATTGCAAATATGGCAGTTGGTTTTGATAATATAGATGTGCAACTTGTACAAAGTAAAGGGATAGTTGTTACGAATACGCCTGGCGTGTTAACTGAGACAACAGCAGAACTGGGCTTCACTTTGATGTTGACCGTGGCAAGACGCATTGTTGAAGCGGAACAATACGTACAAAAGGGTGAATGGCAAAGTTGGGGACCATATCTTTTGGCAGGTAAAGATTTATATAATGCTAAGGTGGGTATCTACGGCATGGGTGATATCGGTAAAGCCTTTGCGAGACGCTTGAAAGGATTCAATGCAAATATTATGTATCACAATAGATCACGACATAAAGACGCTGAAGAAGCGTTAGGCGCTTTGTACGTGCCGTTTGATACATTGCTTGAGCATAGTGATTTTATTATTTGTACAGCACCACTTACTGAAGATACAAGAAATAAATTTGATACTGATGCATTTAAAAAGATGAAAAATGATGCAATATTCATTAACATTGGACGAGGTGCAGTTGTTGATGAGGAAGCACTTGTCAATGCTTTACAAGATGGAGAAATTGCTGCATGTGGCTTGGATGTCTTACGTCAAGAACCGATTGAAATGACGCATCCATTGTTATCAATGAAAAATGCAGTCATCTTACCGCATATTGGTAGTGCATCTGTAGTAACGAGAAATCGTATGATTCAACTTTGCGTCGATAATATACGCTTAGTGTTAAGTCATAAAAATGCTAAAACACCGATTTCATAAAATTAAATTACATGTTTTTCAGAACTGCTAACAAAGTCATTGACTTTGTTAGCAGTTTTTTTGCTCAAATTTGAATTGATTATAAAAATGAGGTAATAAATACTCATTTTTAATAAACGATGAACATTCGTAAGTTTAAATACATAAAATAACAGAACATTAATTTTTAATGTGGCTCATTTTGTTATATCAATATTTAATAAAAATTAATTCCTCTCTTTTTATGCGTCATTCAATATAACATTTTTGTTATATATAAATTTGTTTATTCAATTGTCAAGCGGTGGTAAAAAATGTATAATATATTAGTAAAATGTTAACGCAATGTAAATTGCTTAGGTTAATAAAATTTTATTTATTACATAATTTGATTATAGTATAGTCTGAATTGAAACAGAAGAGGTGAACAATGAGTAAAAAAATAGAACAAGATTCATTATTTCATAAGTTAAAACCCTGGCTCATAACGCTGCTTTATTTTGCTATTTTTATAGCGTTGTATCTCATATATGGTACTGGCGATACTCATAACAACTTTATTTATAATGAATTTTAATAGAGGAGAGAAGCATGAAAGATATTATACATTCACTAATTGAAAATGCCCAAAATCACCCTGATCATAAAGCAATTCAACATAATAATGAAAGTTTGACGTATCGTGAATTAAACCAATATTCAAATATACTCGCTGACATTATTAAAGATTCGAAGCGACCGCTCATTTTATATGGCCACATGTCTCCATTTATGATTGTCGGCATGATAGCAAGTATTAAAGCAGGTTGTGGTTATGTACCGCTCGATACATCTATCCCTAAAGATCGTATTCAGTCCATTATTGAAAAAATAGAAGGTCAATTTATATTCAATACAACTGACAATGATATAAATATAAAGAAAATTGATGTGATAGATCACAGTATGATAATAAGTACATTAAACATGAAACAATTTGATTCTAAAATGGTAGGTGAGGATATTGCTTATACGATATTCACATCTGGCTCAACAGGTGAGCCTAAAGGAGTTCAAATAAGCTACGAAAGTTTAAATGAATTCACTAAATGGATGGTTGACCTTAATGCATTAGGTTATAAGCAACAATGGTTGAATCAAGCACCATTTTCATTTGATTTATCAGTAATGGCAGTGTATCCATGTATCGCTACCGCAGGCACATTAAATTTAGTAGATAAAACGATGATTAATAAACCTAAACTATTAAATGAGATGCTGGAGCACTCAAACATAAATATATGGGTTTCAACGCCATCCTTTATGGAGATGTGTTTAATGCTACCTAATTTATCTGAGACAACATACACGAGTTTAAAAGAATTTTTCTTTTGTGGTGAAATTTTGACGCATAGAACTGCCGAAATGTTATTACAGCGTTTTCCATCTGCTTATATATACAACACATATGGTCCTACAGAAGCAACTGTAGCTGTTACAAGCATATTGATTACTGAAGCGGTAATTAAGCAATATAATCCTTTACCGGTAGGAGTGCCAAGACCAGGTACATTTTTGTCACTTTCAGATAAAGGCGAGCTTGTTATTTCTGGAAAGTGTGTAAGCAAAGGATACGTCAAAGATGAGGCGCGTTCTAATGAAGTTTTTAAAATAAACAATAATAAAAAACAATACTACACTGGTGACAAGGCAGAATTAAGAGATGACCAGTGGTTTATTAATGGTCGCATAGATTTTCAAATTAAATTAAATGGTTACAGAATGGAATTAGAAGAAATAGAATTTCAATTACGCCAAATAGCATGTATCAAGGAAGCTATAGTAGTGCCAATATATAAAGGTAATAAAGTCATACATTTAAATGCGGTAATCGTAGTAAATGAAGCGGACCGTGTTGAAAATGAACAAGAAGCAATTCATGGCATCAAATATGAATTAAAACAGCATATACCAGAATATATGATACCAAGGAAAGTTATATTCCAAGATAAATTGCCTCTAACAGTAAATGGTAAATTAGATCGTAAAAAGATTGCTGAGGATGTAATGTAATGATTCCATATGGCACATTTATGTTTTTTCTCATAGCAATTATAGTATTAATACCGGTCATTATTCTTGGTCTTATGGGTAAAAGAAGTCGTATATATAATGGTGTGAGTACTGCGATAATGATTGTACTTATTTTCTCATCTGAAAAGCACAATTTATTTGGACTGGATTATTTAAGTGTTCAGGTTATAAATTTTGTGCTTTATACGATTTGGCAAGTCGTAATTATTATGTATTATTGGAAATCTAGAGCTAAAAATAATACATTTAACAAATTTTTTATGGTAATCACATTATCTATATTACCGTTAATTATTGTGAAAGTGATGCAAAGTTCTTGGTTTGGAACTGCACAGCTGAAACTTCACGAAAATAAAGTAATAGAGTTCATAGGATTTTTAGGTATTTCATATGTAACTTTTAAAAGTGTTCAATTATTGATGGAAATACGTGACGGCTCAATTAAAGAAATAAAAAGTTGGAAAGTCATACAATTTATTTCATTCTTTCCAACCATTTCATCAGGGCCTATTGATCGATATAAACGATTTGTAAAAGATGATAATAAGGTACCTAATAGTGAGCGTTATCGTGAACTATTAGTTAAAGCAATTCATTTTATAATGCTAGGATTTTTGTATAAATATATTATTGCTTACTTAATCCAAATGTATGCAATCAATCCACTTATGTTAGATTTTACGAGATTTTCTGCAAAATGGTTGTATATGTATGCCTACAGTTTATATTTGTTTTTTGATTTTGCAGGCTATTCGTTGTTTGCAATTGCATTTAGTTATTTGTATGGCATACAAACGCCTCAAAACTTTAAGCAACCTTTTAAAGCTAAAAATATTAAGGATTTTTGGAATAGATGGCATATGTCTTTATCGTTTTGGTTTAGAGATTGTATATATATGAGGGCCTTATTCTTTATGTCAAAGAAAAAATTATTGAAAAGCCAATTTACGATGTCGAATATTGCGTTCTCACTTAACTTTTTAATCATGGGTGTGTGGCATGGTATTGAATTTCATTATATTTTATATGGTTTGTATCATGCGGCACTCTTTATTGGCTACGGTTATTATGAAAAGTGGCGGAAAAACCACCCACCACGATGGCAAAATCAATTTACCACAATGTTAAGTATCGTTATCACATTTCATTTTGTGACATTTGGTTTTCTGATATTTTCAGGAAAACTGTTTTAAAAAATAGGAGGAATTTTCATGGAATTTAGAGAGCAAGTTTTAGATTTATTAGAAGAAGTAGCTGAAAATAGTATTGTTAAAGAGAATCCAGATGTTGAGTTATTTGAAGAAGGCATAATAGACTCATTTCAAACAGTCGGGCTTTTACTAGAAATACAAAACAAATTAGATATTGAGGTTTCAATCATGGATTTTGATAGAGACGAATGGGAAACACCAAATAAAATTGTAGCGGTTTTAGAAGAATTAAGATGAAATTAAAGCCATTTATACCAATTATCGTAAGTCTTATATTGTTTGGGATTTTCTTAGCTATACCAGTGAATTGGTTTACAGGATTGGTCAATTCAAAAACGTTAGAAGCACAACGTATATCATTATCAGATCAAGTGTTAAAAGGAACGTTAATTCAAGATAAAATGTATGAATCTGATGCATATTATCCAATTTACGGTTCGAGTGAACTTGAAAAAGATGATCCTTTTAACCCAGCTATATTAATAAACAATGATAAAAATATTTCTGGCAAACCATTTTTAATTGGAACGGGTGGTTCAACAGATTTAGTTAACGCAGTAGAACTTGGTTCGCAATATGATAATCTTAAAGGTAAAAAAATGGCCTTTATTGTATCACCACAATGGTTTACTAATAATGGTTTAACCTCTGAAAATTTTAAAGCACGTATTTCTAAAGCGCAGTTAAATCAACTGTTTAAACAAAATAATTTAAGCCCTGAACTTAAACAACGATTTGCTAAAAGGTTGTTACAGTTTAAAGATGCTGAAAATAAGTCGTACTTGGAAAAAGTAGCGCAACAACCCCAAAATGTTAATGATGCTTATATTTCATCTTTCAAAGATAATCAATTTAAAAAAATTGAATTAATAAAAGCTATGTTTCCGTTAACTTCCTCTCCATTATCGCAAGTTAAACCTGTAACTCAAGAAGGCCAGTCATGGAAAGATATTCAACAGCAAGCAGAAAAATATGGAAAAGCACGAACAAAATCAAATGAGTTTGGTATTAGAGATGAATATTGGGATTTAATAAAAAGCCATAAACGTAAAATAAATAGAGATTATGAGTTCAATATTAACTCGCCTGAGTTTAATGATTTAGCATTGTTAGTAGATACACTAAACGAAGCTGGTGCTGATGTTGAATATATAATCTTACCATCTAATGGTAAGTGGTATGATTATATTGGTATTGATAAACACAGAAGACAAGGTATCTATAAAAAAATCAATCAAACAATTGTAGAACATGGCGGGGAAGTTTATGATATGTCAGATAAAGATTATGAACCATATGTTGTAAGTGATGCAGTACATATTGGCTGGAAAGGCTGGGTGTATATAAGCGAAAGAATTAATCAACACTTACAAGAATAATTTAGCGCTTTATTAACAAGTCTCCGACCAAATTGATAAATCAGTAGATTAGATGTCTAAACTGAGCATGTATTTATATTAAGTTTTTAAAAAAATACTTCTCCATTTATAAAGACAAATAGTTATTATGAGATAGGGAATGCGAATCAGAAATTGATTTCGTATTCCCTATACTATTTTTAGGATGCATTTATTAGAGAGTCACGGTGAAAAAAGTCCGTAATATTGTATAATCAGTCAGAAAATTGATATTATGACAAAGCATACATCTATATTAAAGCACTTGTAATTTTAGCAAAATAAAAAAGCTAAACGATGTTATTTGTTTAGCTTGTCTATGCTTTGAAACTATTCGCATTGCAAAAGTGAAATAGTTAATTAAAGTGCTCGAAAGAAACTTGATCTTTAGATGTTATCTATATATGAATATATCAATTAGAATACTTGTTCTACTTCGATTACTCCTGGTACTTCTTCATGCAAAGCACGTTCAATACCTGCTTTTAAAGTGATTGTTGAACTAGGGCATGTACCACAAGCGCCATGTAATTGTAGTTTAACAATACCATCTTCTACATCAACGAGTGAACAGTCACCGCCATCACGTAGTAAGAAGGGACGCAGTTTTTCAATTACTTCTGCTACTTGATCAAACATTGTTACGTTTTCAGTTGGCATGGAAATGCCTCCTTTCAAGTGAGTTATTTCATATTCTACTTATCTTTTTATTATAATAGAAATGTAAGGAAAAATCTATCAATCGATACAAAAGGGGAATGTTAAAATGAATAAAGCTAGTGTAATCGTTTATGGTGCAGATATTGTTTGTGCAAGTTGTGTTAATGCACCAACAGCACGCAATACTTATGATTGGTTACAACCATTGTTAAAAAGGAAGTATCCAGATATTCAGTTTGAATTCACATATATTGATATTGAAAAAGATACTGAGAACTTAACAGATCATGATCAACAGTACATTGAACGCATTCAAGAAGATGAATTATTCTATCCATTAGTTACTATAAATGAAGCATATGTATCAGATGGTTATGTTCAATTAAAAGATATCACGAAATTTATGGATTCGCATTAATCATTTACTGTTTAGTCTTTCATTTAATATTACGTTTTTAAAAAATATAAAGCGCTTGAGACATTTAATTATAATGTCTTAAGCGCTTTATTGTCCAAATTTATTTTTCTTAATAGTGAAATTGAGAAGAGAGGGCTATTTAACCGTTATGGTATTTATATAACCATAGTACGCCTGATTTTAAAATAGAAGCTAAGCGCCCGGTAACAGTACGGTCCATTATATAAGCAAAACCTTTTTTATCCCCAAGTGAGCCAAGGAAACCTTGAACTTTAATTTCAGGCATTTTTTCTGGAAGTGCTTTGCCTTGCCATTGTAATTTCATAACATCTGCAATTTGATCACCTTGTGCTTCAGCGAGCTGTGCACTTGGTGCATGTGGTAATTCTGCACAGTCACCTACCACATAGACGTTTTTATAGGTAGGCACTTGGTGATATTGATTTAAAATAACACGGCCACCTTTACTAATGTCTATTGGAAGGTTTCTTACTACTTCAACAGGTTGAATACCTGCTGTCCACACGATTAAATCTAATTCTTCAGGTACATCATTATTATAGATACGACCTGGTTCCACTCGGTTAATATCAGAGTTTGGTACTACAGTTACATCATTTTTCTTAAACCAATTTTCAATATATTGACTTAACTTTTCAGGAAAACGACGTAGAATACGTTCGCCTCTGTCATAGAGGTAGATTTTTAAATCTTCACGACTTTCACGTAATTCACTTGCTAATTCGATACCACTTAATCCAGCACCAACGATACCTACTTTGGCACCATTTGGTAATTCACTTAAATGGTGGAATGTCTCACGAGATTTAGATAGCGTTTGAATACTATGTGTGTATTCTTCAGCACCTGGAACATTGTGATACTTATCTTCACAGCCTAAACCAATTACTAATTCATCATAATCTACTTTCGTATTGCCAACGGAAATAATTTGATCTTCTAAATCAATATCATTAATTTCGCCAAAAACATTGTTGATGCGATCAGAATCAGGAAAATTCATACGAACATCCTTATCAGATTTAGTACCAGCAGCCAACTCATAAAACTCTGGCTTTAAACAGTGGTAAGGCATACGGTCAATTAATGTGACCGAATAATTTTCAGGAAGTGCAGATGGTAAAATATGTGACATAATACGCATATTTCCATAACCGCCACCTAATAATACTAAGTTTTTCATTTGTGATACCCCTCTAGTAAAAATTGTATTGAGCAATAAGATAAAATGAGATGTATTTTATATTAAACTCGTCAATGTAAGTTATTAAATATAATGTGGTTAAATCATATTTCGTCTTTCATCGATATACCAATTTTCTATAATCTGCTTACTTAGATATATTATAAGCCTTTTTGAATACTTCTACAAATAAAGTAGATACTTTATTATTTGTAATTACATTTAATTTGAAACAGAATTTATTATTTCATCAACTTAAGTAATAACGGCTTGTTTTGACGTGATCTATTTGATAAATAAATATGTTTAACAGAGTTATTATATATCTATAATCAACTGCTTATTCTGTTCGATAAGTCAGTTTAAAAGTGTAGATATTATAAGCTAGTATGTAGTCAAATATGTCCAGTATTTGTTATAATTGTTTAACTGATAATTTATGAGAGGGTGTATTATGAATCCAATAATTGAGTTCTGCATTTCGAATTTAGCGAAAGGCGGGGACTACGTATATAATCAACTTGAAAATGACCCTGAAGTAGACGTATTAGAATATGGATGTCTACAAAATTGTGGACTATGTTCAAGTGGGTTGTACGCACTAGTGAATGGTGATATCGTTGAAGGTGAATCGCCAGATGACTTATTACAAAAAATTTACGCACATATAGAAGAAACATGGATTTTTTAGGAGGTAATTATAATGGCAGTAGTTGAAATAACTGAAGCAGCAGCATATGAAGTAAAAGACATGTTACAACAAAATGATATGGCAGATGGTTATTTAAAAATTAAAATAAATGGTGGCGGTTGTACAGGCCTTACTTATGGCATGTCAGCTGAAGCAGAGCCAGGTGACAACGATGAAGTCTTGGAAGTCCACGGTTTGAAAATACTTGTAGAAAAATATGACAAACCTGTATTAGATGGTACTAGAATTGATTTCAAACAGTCACTTATGGGTGGCGGTTTCCAAATTGATAATCCAAACGCAGTTGCATCTTGCGGTTGTGGTAGTTCATTTAGAACAGCCAAAGTTGCTGGTTCTCCAGAAGATTGTTAATTTGATTTTTAAAATTTAAAGGCTATAGTTCGCATAATATCCAAGGTGAACTATAGTCTTTTATAAGTTTATGTGAAATAATAAACAATATGGGCATTAGCGCTTGAAAATAAGCTATAAAAACTATAAAATTAGTATTGGGTAAAAAATGTCTTTTTTGTGAATTACTAATTAAAATATAGGGTATAGCAAAAGACTATGGCAACAAAAAAATTATGAAAGCTTAGGTGAATGAAATGGCTCAAGATCGTAAAAAAGTATTAGTTTTAGGTGCGGGTTATGCAGGTTTACAAACTATTACAAAATTACAAAAGCAAATTTCAGCAGATGAAGCTGAAGTTACATTAATTAATAAAAATGATTACCATTATGAAGCTACTTGGTTACATGAAGCTTCAGCAGGTACGATTAGCTATGAAGATTTACTATATCCAGTTGAAAGTGTAGTAAACAAAGACAAAGTTAACTTTGTTAAAGCAGAAGTTACAAAAATCGACCGCAATGCTAAAAAAGTAGAAACTGACGCTGGTATCTTTGATTACGATATCTTAGTTGTATCATTAGGTTTCGAAACTGAAACATTTGGTATCAAAGGCATGAAAGACCATGCTTTCCAAATTGAAAACGTTTTAACTGCTCGTAAATTATCTCGTCATATCGAAGACAAATTTGCTAACTATGCATCTTCTAAACAAAAAGATGACAAGGATTTAGCTATTATTGTTGGTGGCGCAGGATTTACTGGTGTGGAATTCTTAGGTGAATTAACTGACCGCATCCCTGAATTATGTAATAAATATGGTGTAGAACAAGGCAAAGTTAAAATAACTTGTGTCGAAGCTGCTCCAAAAATGTTACCAATGTTCTCTGATGAATTAGTTAACCATGCTGTAAGTTACTTAGAAGATAGAGGCGTAGAATTCAAAATTGGTACTCCAATCGTTGCAGCTAACGAAAAAGGTTTCGTAGTAAAAGTTAACGATGAAGAGCAACAATTAGAAGCTAATACAGTTGTATGGGCTGCTGGTGTTCGTGGTAGCAAATTAATGGAAGAATCATTTGAAGGTGTTAAACGTGGACGCATCGTTACTAAACAAGATTTAACTATAGAAGGTTATGACGATGTCTTTGCAATTGGTGATGTTTCTGCATTTATCCCAGCTGGTGAAGAACGTCCATTACCAACAACTGCACAAATTGCTATGCAACAAGGTGAACAAACTGCTAAAAATATTAAAAATATTTTAGAAGGTCAACCAACTCAAGAATTTGAATATGTTGATCGTGGTACTGTATGTTCATTAGGTTCTAATGATGGTGTAGGCGTTGTTTACGGTAAAGATATCCAAGGTAAAAAAGCTGCATTCATGAAAAAAGTTATCGATACACGTGCAGTATACAAACTTGGCGGTGTCGGCTTAGCATTTAAAAAAGGTAAATTTTAATATATCAATTAAATAATACAGGCGCATGCACTATGTGATTCTGTACTTAAAAAGACCTGTCTAGTAAATAGATAGGTCTTTTTATTAAATGAAAAAGCATTAAGCCATATAAACTGTAGTATCTTTTTTAATAAAATAATTGTTAGACAATGACACATTAAAAATTTAATTTAAAAAGAGGGATGCGCAATGGAAGTAACAATGCAAAGCAATACTAATATTAACAATAAAACTTTAGTAGTTAGTGTGCCGGAACACTTGAATCAAATTAGCGAGTTAACTGTAGAAGATGAAAATATAATTGAAAAATTAGAAGAACTAAAACGTAATCAAATTATTAATACAAATGTTGGGACAATTTCTAGTACACTGTTTTCATTAAATGGTAAAAAATTAAAACTCATCACAGTTGGTTTAGGCAATTTAAAAACAACGAACTATAGTGATTTTTTAAAAGTATTTGGTAACTTATTCCAATATTTAAAAAAAGACAGAATTACTCAGGCTTCGCTCTTATTTGATACGTTTGGCTCTCAGGTAATCACGATAGATACGGTTGCAGAAATTTTAGGGCAGCAAAGTGAACAAGCAACGTATCAATTTGATGGTTATAAAACGAATAAAATGCCGCCTTATCAACTTGACTTAGATATACATACAGAAAGTTCAACAGTGCACACATTTGTTAAGCAAGGATTAATTATTGGTTCATCGATTAATTTAGCGCGCGATTATAGTAATATACCGCCTAATATATTAACACCAGGTTATTATGCTGAATGCATTCAAAACCACTTTAAAGATACAGACGTTGCTGTCGATATTAAAGATAGCGATACGGTACAACGTGAAGGATTTGGATTGATACATGCAGTTGGTAAGGGTTCAAAGCATGGCCCTAGAGTTATTACACTTACATATAATGGAGGCAATGCGGATGCTGAGCCTATCGCACTTGTAGGTAAAGGTATCACTTACGATTCTGGTGGCTATTCTATTAAACCTAAAATAGGTATGCAAACAATGAAGTATGATATGTGTGGTTCTGCGAATGTGATTGCAATGATTGAAGCGGCACGTCAATTAGAACTTAAAGTAAATATTGTAGGGGTTATTGCAGCCGCTGAAAATATGGTGAATGAAATAGCTATGAAACCTGACGATGTTTATACAGCGTTAAGCGGTGAATCTGTTGAAGTATTAAATACGGATGCTGAAGGACGCTTAGTATTAGGAGATGCGGTATTTTATGCAAAGCAATTTCAACCGCAAGTCATTCTTGATTTTGCAACTTTAACTGGCGCAGCTGTAGCCGCACTTGGTGAAGATAAAGCTGCAGTGTTTAAACATAATGCAGAACAACAACTTGAGGCTATATTGGCTAAAGCACAATTAGTAGACGAATATGTTTTTGAATTACCAATGACTGCTACAGAACAAAGTTTAATCCGTAAAAGTGAAGTCGCAGATTTAGTTAATCATACGAATGGTCATGGAAAAGCTTTGTTTGCTGCTACATTTATTAATCATTTTGCAGGTGAAACACCTCATTTACATTTTGACATTGCAGGCCCTGCAACAACTCATAGCAACACACATAAAGGACCAAAAGGACCGACAGGCTATTTAATACCAACCATTGTTCAATGGTTGCGTACATTAAAGTAATTTAAATATTTTTGTTATTATTAAAATGGAAAACTCATAAATCATTTTATAGGGTTTTCCATTTTTTTATTTATAATATGAAAAGAACATTCAACAATCATTTGACGACAGGTGATGAATGATAAATTTGTTGAAAAATATGAGAACGCTTTGGGTAAATGTCATTGACAATTGAAGTAGATATTGATATTATAAATCTCGCAATGCTTTAGTTCGATAACGTGGTAAAGGAGTTATGCTTTGTGATGAATGCAGTAGTTATAGCAGTCGTACTGATGATTGTCCTATGTTTATGTAGATTAAATGTAGTGATAAGTTTATTTATTGGTGCGCTCGTAGGTGGCTTAATTTCAGGAATGAATATCACTGAAATTGTGTCCGTCTTTGGTAAAAATATAGTAGATGGTGCTGAAGTAGCACTTAGTTATGCTTTGTTAGGTGGTTTTGCAGCACTTATTTCTTATAGTGGCATTACCGATTATTTAGTGAATAAAATTATAGATGCTATCCATGCTGAAAATAGTAAAATGTCACGAATAAAAGTGAAAATTATTATTATTGTTGCATTATTAGCGATAAGTATAATGAGTCAGAACTTAATTCCTGTACATATTGCATTTATTCCAATTGTTATACCACCACTCATTAGTTTGTTTAATGAACTTAATATCGATAGAAGACAAATAGCGATTATTATAGGCTTTGGTTTATGTTTTCCTTATGTACTTATGCCATTTGGTTTTGGTCAAATTTTCCATCAAATTATTCAAAGTGGTTTTTCAAAAGCAGGCCACCCAATTGAAATGGGTATGATATGGAAATCAATGCTCATCCCGTCGCTAGGGTATATTGTCGGCTTGATTGCAGGTATATACTATTATAGAAAACCTAGAAAATATATTCAGCGTGATGAAGTAAAAGATACAACTCAAACTGAAATTAAACCTTATATACTTATAGTTACAGTAGTTTCAATCATTGCAACATTCCTTGTACAATTGTTTACAGATTCAATGATCTTTGGTGCATTAGCAGGTGTCCTAGTATTCTTTATTTCTAGAGCATATAAATGGACTGAATTAGACAAAAAATTTGTAGATGGTATACAAATTATGTCCTTTATCGGTGTCGTTATTTTATCTGCAAATGGTTTTGCGGGTGTAATGAATGAAACAGGAGATATTGCTAAATTAGTGAACGGTATTAGTGGTGTGATAGGAGATAACAAACTTATAAGTATTATCGTAATGTATTTGATTGGATTAGTTGTCACGTTAGGCATTGGCTCCTCATTTGCTACGATACCTATTATAGCTACATTATTTGTTCCTTTAGGTGAATCATTAGGATTAAGCACGATGGCGCTTATAGCTTTAATTGGTACAGCAAGTGCATTAGGTGATTCTGGTTCGCCAGCAAGTGATTCAACATTAGGCCCAACTGCAGGTTTAGATGTTGATGGTCAGCATGATCATATTAGAGATACGTGTATTCCTAACTTTATGTTTTACAATATACCATTAATTATTTTCGGTACAATTGCTGCTATGGTACTATAAAGCTATTAAGTGAAAATGGAGTGACAGCAATGACTAATATGTTAGAAGCGTTAAACATGAAAATAGAAAAAGAAGCACAGGGTTTATTAATTATGTCAATGCCAGTAACTGATCAAGTTAAACAACCATTTGGCTATTTACATGGTGGCGCAAGTTTAGCATTAGGAGAGACAGCTTGTTCTATGGGTGCAGCATATTTAATCGATACGGATCAATATGTACCACTAGGATTAGAAATGAATGCAAATCATATTGGTTCTACCACAGAGGGCACAATTTACGCAACGGCATCTATCATACATGAAGGTAAGACAACACAGGTATGGAATATAGATATTAAAGACGATACAGATAGATTAATTTGTGTTATGCGCGGAACAATTGCTATAAAGCCTTTGAAACGTTAATAAAAATAAAAAGAGCGATATAAAGTTAAATAACTTTATATCGCTCTTTTTGTTTTACTTTTACTTTCAATTTCATCATAAGCTTCTGCAATTCGAAGTGCAGCTTCTCGTCCGCCCATAATATTACGCGCAAATGGACCAAGCATTAAATCAGCTAAACCGCCTGTGACAAACAGGTTAGGTAACCATTCTAAGGTTGATGAGATAAATGGCAAGCCACACGATGTTATAGGTGCTTGGAAGTGATCTGTGAGTTGCTTAATAATAGGCTGTTGCATGATTGATTCTTTAAATCCTGTAGCTAATAAAATGCGGTCATAGTGTAAGCAATCATTTTCAGTGCAAATGTGATGCTGTTGAATATTTGTAAGTTCATTGACATGTATACTCAATCTGTTTTGTTTGATGTACTTTTTAAGCCTTAATTCGAGTTCTTTAGGCATAGACCCTCTATGTCGCTCGCGTTTAATAATATCAAATCTTTGTTCAGAAGATTGAATCGCATTAAAAGACGTCATATTTTTAGGACCGAGCCATCCTGGGTCTGCATCAAAATCATGTACATCTATGGGTTTATTCGTCCACAAGTGAATTTTATTATTATTTTCTTTTAATAGTCTTAAACATAAATGTGCAGCTGATATACCACTACCAACGACATGTGAGGTTTCTGGATCATAAGATCCATCGTCATCGAACACATGGGATATATCGGGGTGTTGTGTAAATAGTTCAGGCGTGTATGTATCATGATTACAGCCAAAAGCAATAATTAAATTATCTGTATGTATCCATTCACTATTGCTTAATTGTATTAACCATTGCTTGTCGTCCTTTTCTATTTTATTGACATAACTTTGTATATGACTTTGGTTTAATTCAAAATAATGAATAAGCTCATGTGTATGATCCATAAACATGTCACGATTTGGTCGTTTGTATGGCCCATAGGCTGGGTTTGTATAGTGCATTTTCTTAGCATATTGTTTCAAATGAAATGGATTAGGATGGACATGATGTACGCATGGAGAACGTAAATAGGGCATGTCTATACGTTTAGTATAATTATTGAATTGTTCACAGAGATTATGATGAGGGTCTATGATTTTTAAATGATCACTTTTTAACCCCTTCGATCTTAATTTGATAGCTATTGTAGCTGCATGTAAACCACCGCCGATAATTGTCCAAGTTGTCATAAGCATTCAAACTCCTTTTAAAACGAAATGATTACGATTTAATATATCATTAAATTTAACTTATGACAAATAGAAATAAACATACTGGTCAAAATATCTTAGTCTCCGTCTATAAAGAATAAAAAACACTCAGCTATTTAATGATAGCTGAGTGTTTCATAATGTAGGAAAAGCAATTTATATTAGATTTTTGTATCTTTTAACTCATCTTTTAAATCGTTACGTTTTGTTCGTTTTGAAGCGGGTGTATCTAAATTATATGCAGCTTTAATAATAAGGTGACTTGATAGTGGACCGGTGATTAAGATAAATAATATACCGATAAGTAATTGCATACTTGCGTAACCCTCACGTCCAATAAAGAACAAGAATACGCCACTAATTAATAACATCGCTCCTAATGTTGCTGCTTTACCAGCAGCATGTGCTCTTGAATAGACATCGTCTAAACGTAAAAGGCCAATCGCTGCAAGTGCACTAATAAGTGAACCAAGGATAATTAAAATAAGTGCGATACTAATGACGATCGTCGTTATCATATTCAATCACCTTACCTTTATCCATATATTTCGCGAATACTGCTGTACCTAAGAAAGCTAAAATACCAATCATTAGAATAACGACCATCATATATTTAGTACCTAAGAACACACTAAATAATGCGACGATGGCCATAAGTTGAATACCAATTGCATCAAGTGCAACAACACGGTCAGCTAGAGAAGGGCCTATGATTACACGTACAAGCATACCTAGCATAGACAACGCTACGATGACTAATGCGATAATTAAAATTATATTATAGTTCATCATTTTTCGCCTACCTCTCTAACGACTTTTTCAAGGGAAGATTTAATACCTTCCACTTCTTCCTCTTTAGTACTAAAATCAATGCAGTGTATATAAATTTCAGTACGATCATCACTTATGCCTAACACGACTGTACCAGGTGTTAAGGTAATTAAGTTAGATAATAACGCAATTTCCCAGTCTGTTTTCAAATCTGTATTATAAGTGAAAAATGCTGGTTCGTTGTCTATCTTTGGCTTAACAATAATGCGTATCACATCGACGTTGGCTTTTATTAATTCTATGATGAAAACGAAGAAGAGTTTAACTATTTTATAAACTGTAATAATGTAAAATCTTCCAGGTAAAATACCACGCATTAGGTATACTAATAATAGGGCAAATAAGTAGCCTAGTATAAAGTTATTAAAAGTATAACTCCCTGTTACAAACAACCAAAAAACAGATAAAAGTAAATTCACTAATATTTGGACTGCCATATTATTTTCCCCCCAATACGCCATCAATATAAACACTAGGATTATAGAATGCCTCTGCAGCATCTTTTATAATTGGATGTAGAAAGTCAGCAGATAATCCGAAAACTACTGAAATTGCAACTGAGACCATAGCAATCGCCAGTATCCCTTTATATTGTAATTTAGGATTCACTTTATATCCTTTTGATTCGCCAAAGAATCCTTGTAAGAATATGCGAATGACTGAATAAAGTACAACAAGACTTGAAAGTAGTATGACAATACCACTCAAATAGAAACCTTTTTCGAAGGTAGCCTGTACAATATAAAATTTACCATAAAAACCACTGAGTGGCGGTATGCCAGCTAAGCTAAGTGCCGCAATAAAGAATGACCAACCTAAAACTGGATAGTCTTTAATGAGACCACTATATTTGCGTAAATCATGGGTTTTAGTAATTTTGTACATAACACCAATTAAGAAAAATAGTGCTGCTTTAATTAACATATCATGTAACGTGTAATAAATTGCGCCCATCATGCCAGTTTGGTTCATCATAGCTACACCGACTAAAATAACGCCGACAGCAATCATTATATTGTAGATAATAATTTTCTTAGTATCAAAATAACTGACTGCACCTACACAACCAAAGATAATGGTTAGTAGTGCTAAGAAAAGAATAATATAGAACGGAAAGCTTGATGTATCATGAATAAAAAGACTTGATGTTCTAGCAATTGCATAGACACCAACTTTTGTTAGTAATGCACCGAAAAAGGCAATGATTGCAATTGGTGGGGCGTAATAAGCACCTGGTAACCAAATATACATTGGAAAAACGCCGGCTTTCGTTGCAAATACAAAGATAAACATGATGAATATGATATTTACAATCCCAGTATCTGCAGCAGGTAGTTGTCCTAATTTTTCACCGATATCGGCTAAATTTAACGTACCAACTACAGAGTAGAGCATTGCTACCGCAATAACAAAGAATGCGGATGATGTAACATTTATAAGTACATATTTTATCGTTTCACTTAATTGTACTTTTGTACCACCGATAACTAATAGAATATAAGATGCCAGTAAGAATACTTCGAAGAATACGAATAAGTTGAAAATATCACCCGTGATAAATGAACCTATGACACCTGTCAGCATGAACATTACTGCGAAGTAGTAATAATACGTTTCACGTTCTATGCCCACTGATTGATAAGAATATAAAATAATCAGCATTGTTACGATTAAACTTGAAATCACGAGAAGGATACTAAATATATCGAGCACTAATACGATACTATATGGTGCTTCCCATGAACCAAGTTCTAAAGTTATAATCCCATGCTTTAATACGTTGTTTAAGTTAATAAATGCAAAAATTAATGTGACAGCTGTCCCACTTAGTGCAACGTATCGTTTAATAATAGGGCGCTTACCAATGAACACAAGTGCAATAATAGTCAACATTGGTATGACGAGTAGTGAAATAATGAGATTACTCTCGATCATCATCTAGCACTCCTTTCATACTTTCTACGTTGTCAGTTCCTAATTCTTTATAACTTCTAAAGGCTAGTACTAAGAAGAACGCTGTTACAGAAAATGAAATTACAATTGCTGTTAAAATTAACGCTTGTGGAATTGGATCAACATAGGAAGATATACCTTTTTCATAAATCGGTACTTCTCCTTTTTTTAATCCACCCATTGTAATTAAAAATAAATTGGCTGTATGTGTTTGCAAAGTAGTCCCAATAATGATGCGTATCAAACTCTTAGAAAGAATGAGATAGACGCTCATTGCTGTGAGAATACCACAAACAAAAATCATCACTATTTCCATTACTCATTCTCTCCAATCGATAAAATTATAGTCATTACTGTACCGATAACCGCAAACATTACGCCTAAGTCAAAGAACGTTGCCGTATGCATTTCCATCGGTTGTAAAATTCCTAAAGGTATTTCAAACGGTGTGTGCGTGAAGAAGTTTTTAGTATAAAACCAACTCGCCATAGGTGTTGCTATACAAAATAGCAAACCAACACCTATTAATAATTTGAAATCCCAAGGAAAGATTTTCCTCATAGTTTTAATATCAAAAGCTACAGCTATGATGACTAGGGCACTAGATAGTAATAGGCCACCTACGAAGCCACCACCTGGCGTGTAATGTCCTGCTAAAAATAATGAAAGTCCAAACATTACGATGAGGAAGAAGATAAGAACTGCTGAATATTGAAAGATGATATTATTCTTCTGTCTTTTCAACGTTTTTACCTCCTTCATCATTTGATTTATTATTTGTACGGAGTTTAATCATTGTATAAACTCCCAAACCTGCAATACCGAGGACAGAGGCTTCGAATAAAGTATCGGTACCACGGAAATCGACAAGTATGACGTTTACCATATTAGTGCCATGTGCTAAATCATATACATGTTCTTTATAGAATTCAGCGATAGAACCAAAGTGTCTATTACCATAAGTAATTAGTCCAAGCACAGTAACAACCACACCTGCACCAACTGAAACTAAAACATTTACAAGTTTGAATGAACGCGTCTCTTTATGTCTGTTTAAGTTTGGTAAGTGATAGAAACACAATAAGAATAACGCTGTAGAAATTGATTCAACTACAAATTGTGTAAGGGCTAAATCTGGTGCGCCAAAGAATATGAAGAAGATAGCGACAGAATAACCTACAGCACTTGCCATAATGATACTGAACAGTCTTGAACGTGCAAATATAATCATAGAAGCTGATGTAATTATAAGTACTACAATGATTAATTCAAATGGACGTACTTCACTCACGTCTTTAAAGTTAATACTAAATGGTGTTACTAATAATGTAGCTAAAGTAATTAAAATTAAAGAAATAAATATAATTACTAAGTTGTTACGCGTAAAACCAGTCACATAAGCATTTGTGAACTTACTTGAGTAACCTGGCGAATCGTTACCGAACTTATCATACCAGTAATTGATTGTAAGTTTTGTAGGATGTGCGCGTAATAAGCGAACCCAATAGCCAAACGATAAAATCAGTAATATACCAACAATATATATACCAATGGTAGAGAAAAATGCTGGTGTAAAACCATGGAACATATGGAATTCTGCATGCGTTCCAGTGCTTTGACTGATTGAATTAACAGCAGGCTCAATAATTGATCCCGTTAATATAGAAGGGAAGAACCCAAATACAATAACTAATATTGCTAAAATAGCTGGTGAAACCAACATTAGTATAGAAGCTTCATGTGCTTTTTTCGGTAAAGCATCTGATTTATGGCTACCTAAGAAGATTTGGCCTATAAATCTTATAGAATATACAAATGTAAATATACTACCAATAATTGCTACGATTGGAATTAATAAGCCAAGCGTATTTAAACTAAATAGGTTAACGTTTGTGACCTCAATCATACTTTCCAAGAACTTCTCTTTAGAAAGGAAACCGTTAAACGGTGGCACACCTGCCATACTGAGTGAGGTGATTATGGTAATTGTAAAAGAAATAGGCATTATTGTTAGCAATCCACCTAATTTTTTTACATCACGAGTACCTGTACTATGGTCAATGGCACCAGCAATCATAAATAACGCACCTTTAAATGTAGCGTGATTAATGAGATGGAACACAGCAGCGGTGAACGCAGCAACATAAAGTTGACTTTCAGCACCTTCAAAATGATAACTTACTGCACCTATACCTAACATAGACATAATCATACCAAGTTGTGAAACGGTAGAAAACGCTAATATACCTTTTAAATCCTGTTGTTTTGTAGCATTTAATGACGCCCAAAACAGAGTGATTAAACCGACAGCAGTTACTGTCCAAATCCAACCCTGTGAGAGTGCAAAGATGGGTGTCATACGTGCTACTAAGTAAAGACCCGCTTTAACCATCGTAGCTGAGTGTAAGTAGGCACTGACCGGCGTTGGCGCTTCCATTGCATCTGGTAACCAAACGTAAAATGGAACTTGAGCAGATTTTGTCATCGCTCCAATTAATACAAATATCATTGATAAAATGAAATACGGACTTGTTTGGATTTCAGATGCATTCCCAATAAGTTCTTGAATACTTGTAGAGCCACCTGCGAGTGATAGTAAAATAAGACCACCCAAAAGTGATAAGCCACCAAATACAGTGACAAGCATTGATTTTTGAGCACCGTAAATAGATGCTTGTTTGTCACGCCAAAATGAAATGAGTAGAAAACTAGAAAATGAAGTTAACTCCCAAAATAGATATAACATAATAATATTATCAGATAAAACAACACCTAACATTGCACCCATAAAGAGCAACAGATAACAATAAAAATTTCCTAACTGCTCTTGTCGACTTAAATAACTTATAGAATATAGTACAATTAAACTACCAATGCCAGTGATTAACAAACTGAATAGTAATCCTAGACCATCCGCGTATAAATCGAAATTCATACCAAAATGAGGCATCCAGTTTGCTCTCTGCATTACGGTATTTCCTGACATGGTTGTTGAAATATATGAGAGGAAATATATAAATAAGACGACGGGGATAGGTAACACAAACCATCCTAAATGTATTCGTTTATGAAACCGATATACAAATGGAATAATGAGTGCAAATATTAACGGTAGAAGAACCGCTATATGTAACAAACTCATTATTTTATCCTCCTTTAAAAATAGTATAAGGTTATTATACATGAATTAGACTATTCTGAAAAACATGGCTAACCCATGAAACACATGAATTAAATGTTTATTTAAATAAGAAGAAACGCAGTATTTTTATTCAAAATTTTGTTTATATTGAATTGCGTAATCCTTCTTAAGTTGCTGTAAATTGTCGAGTGATTTCTTTGCATGTAATGTATCTTGATCTTTTAATTTAATCTCCAATTTAGTGATTGCTTGTTGTAATGATTGCTCATAAGGCAATTCATCATCAGTAAATGGTTTAAGATGCGATTTAGTTGTATAGCGTTTTTCAAAATGACTTAACGCTTTACGCTCATGAAAAAATACATTTTCAGTTTCTCTTGGGCTATGTAAATCACCTTGTTTTGGGTGTTTGATTACTTGTTCCACTTGAACTAAGACTTGATTTTCATCTTCTTCCTTTATTATGACACCGTAGCTTCCAGTTTTATGTGCAAAACGATATAACATAGTTCAATACATCCCTTCATTTGTGTTAGAATACATATATCATCTTAACATGAAATGGAGAATAAAAATGACGAACTATCCTCAGTTAAATTCAGAAATAAACGGTAACGAAATTAAAATGGTATTACACACGAATAAAGGCGATATGACATTTAAATTGTTACCTGACGTGGCACCAAAAACAGTAGAAAACTTTGTAACACATGCTAAAAATGGTTATTACAATGGTGTGACTTTCCACCGTGTAATTAACGACTTCATGGTACAAGGTGGCGATCCAACAGCAACTGGTATGGGTGGCGAAAGTATTTATGGTGGTGCATTCGAAGATGAGTTCTCACTTGAAGCATTTAATTTATATGGTGCTTTATCAATGGCAAACTCTGGTCCAAATACAAATGGATCTCAATTCTTCATTGTACAAATGACAGAAGTACCTGAATCAATGCTTAGTCAATTAGCTGATGGTGGTTGGCCAGAACCGATTGTCAAAGCATATGGTGAAAATGGTGGTACACCTTGGTTAGATCAAAAACATACAGTTTTCGGTCAATTAATTGATGGTAAAGCAACATTAGAAGATATTGCAAATACAAAAGTAGGTCCTCAAGATAAACCAGTACATGATATTAAAATTGATTCAATTGATATCGAAGAAAAACAAAACTAAGCGAATATAAAATGGTAGTATTGCAATTATAAGTAGCATGTAAAATATAATATATGTAAGACAGGTTCAATCGAACACCCAATTTAGTGAATTTATGTTGAGTGTGCAGTTGAGCCTGTTTTTTTATTGAGACTAGCTTAAAAATTAACAATGTAATTAAATGTAGTGAAAATAGCTAGACCCATACTTATGTATAAAAATTGTTCTAGTCTAGTAATTTCAAGTGCGAAATGAGAGTTGAAACTTGCTATGTATATAAGATTAACATTTTTATTTTGTTAAATTATTGTATGAAATCTATAAAATGTGAAATTTTTCTATTAAATGTTAGTACCAAGTTATAATTTATGCTATTATAATAGTGTTAAGTAAAACGAAATAAGGGGTTATCACGTTGAATAATCACTATACAGTAGGTCAACATATCAAAGTTCGTGTGACTGGTATTCAACCGTATGGCGCTTTTGTAGAAACCCCGGACAATGCTGAGGGATTAATCCACATATCCGAAATTATGGATGATTACGTCCATAATTTGAAAAAGTTTTTATCAGAAGGACAAATTGTAAGAGCGAAAGTGATTTCAATTGATGATGAAGGTAAACTGAATCTTTCTTTAAAAGATAATGACTATTTTAAAAATTATGAACGTAAGAAGGAAAAGCAATCAGTGTTAGATGAAATTAAAGAAACCGAAAAATATGGGTTTCAAACAATTAAAGAACGCTTGCCGGTTTGGATTAAACAGTCCAAAAACGCGATTAAAGATGAAAAAACATCTTTAACAAGATACTGACATTTCGATAAGAAATGTCAGTATTTTTTTATTGTGAAGAGGAGATAATCAAAAATTACATGCGTGAGCATATTCATTTATCTTTATAGTTAAGATAGTTAGAATAAACAAGCACTTAAATAGTGTGGAAAAAGTGATAAGGTATTTTACTTAGGAGGATTATTGTAATGAATAAAAAATTTCAACCGTTATTCGAAAAGCTTACATTACCTAATAAAGTTGTATTAGATAATAGATTCGTTTTAGCACCGCTAACACATGTATCTTCAAATGATGATGGCTCGATTTCAAATGAGGAAGTAGTATATATGGAACAACGTTCAAAAGATGTGGGATTAGCTATTTCTGCTGCTAGTAATGTAACAGATTTAGGAAAAGCATTTCCTGGACAACCTTCTGTAGCACATGATTCAAACTTAGAAGGGTTGAAACGTTTAGCTGAGGCAATGAAGAAAAATGGGTCAAAAGCTATTGTTCAAATTCATCATGGTGGTGCCCAAGCATTACCTAATTTAACGCCTAATGGAGATGTTGTTGCACCTAGTCCCATTTCATTAAAAAGTTTTGGAGAACAGAAAGAACACCATGCACGCGAAATTACTGTTGAAGAAATAGAAGAAGCAATTAAAGCGTTTGGTGAAGCGACACGAAGAGTGATTGAAGCTGGCTTCGATGGCGTAGAAATTCACGGCGCTAACCACTATTTAATCCATCAATTTGTCTCACCTTATTACAACCGTCGTAATGATGAATGGGGCGAAGATCCTTATAAATTCGCGAATGCAGTTGTTGATGAAGTGACAGAAACAGTTAAACGTCACGGGAATAAAGATTTTATCGTTGGATATAGATTTTCCCCTGAAGAAGCAGAGTCACCAGGAATAAGCATGGAAATTACAGAAACGTTAGTAAACCATTTAAGTGAAAAACCATTAGACTATTTACACGTTTCATTGATGGATATTCATTCGAAAACACGTGAAGGACAATATAAAGGTCAAGAACGTATCAAATTATTACTACAATGGATTAATGGTCGTATGCCACTTGTTGGTATTGGTTCAATCTTTACAGCGGAACAAGCAATTGAAGCGATTGAATCAACAAATGTAGAACTTGTAGCTTTAGGCAGAGAAATCTTATTAGATCACAATTTTGTTAGTAAAATTAAAAATGGCGAAGAAGATCAAATTATTTCTCACTTTGATCCAAATAGAAAAGATAAGCATCATCTGCCACCAAAATTATGGGAACAGTTTAATAAAGGATTCTATCCACTTCCAAGAACAGATAATAAATAGCGTATAGTTTAACAAGTAGTGTATTATCACAATTATTTTAAAATATTGTGATAGTTATACTACTTTTTTTATTTACAAATAAAAACAAAAGAATAGCAGTTATTAGATGAAATAAAACGAAAAAAATCTAAAAAAAGTTATAGATTAATAATAATTATTATGGATTTGTTAGATTAGTAGATATTGTGCTAGGTATTATTCACTCGTAATTATATATAATTACGAGTAAATAACAGTGTATAATTATTAATTCATCCTTTGCTATAATGCATGAATTGATGATTGAATATACAATTTTATGTAAAAATAATAAAGGATATTTTATTTTTTAAATCAGACAAAATTATCTTGTATAAACGTAGTGAATTATGTCATTATATATGTAAGGGCTTACATAGAAATTGAGTTGTTTATAGATATGTTAAAGCTTGATTTATGTTGATGTATCGGCTTATAAGTAGCATCAAGGGAGCAGTTTTAGAAAATGGTTTCAGTTGAACTCTAAATACGTTATGCTATGAACAAGTATCGTTTTAGAGTTTAAAAAGACTCTTAAAATATTTCAAAGGGGAGATATCATGTCAAGATCAAAAGAAATCATAGAAGTAACAAATCATTACGGAGCACAAAACTATGTGCCACTTCCAATCGTCATATCGGAAGCAGAAGGTGTTTGGGTTAAAGATCCAGAAGGTAACAAATATATGGATATGCTATCTGCGTATTCAGCTGTAAACCAAGGTCACAGACATCCAAAGATTATTCAAGCATTGAAAGACCAGGCAGATAAAGTTACTTTAGTGTCTCGTGCATTCCATAGTGATAATCTAGGCGAATGGTATGAAAAAATTTGTAAACTTTCAGGTAAAGAAAAAGCATTGCCAATGAACACAGGAGCTGAAGCGGTTGAAACTGCATTAAAAGCTGCACGTCGTTGGGCTTACGATGTTAAAAATATAGAACCAGATAAAGCAGAAGTAATTGCATTCAATGGTAACTTCCATGGTCGTACTATGGCACCAGTATCATTATCATCAGAACCTGAATATCAACGTGGATATGGTCCATTATTAGAAGGATTTAATAAAGTTGATTTTGGAGATATTGAAGCTGTTAAAGGCGCTATCAATGAAAATACTGCTGCAATTTTAATTGAACCAATCCAAGGGGAAGCTGGAATCAATGTTCCACCAGAAGGTTACTTAAAAGCAATCAGAGAATTATGTGATGAACACAATGTCTTGTTTATTGCCGATGAAATTCAAGCTGGTTTAGGTCGCTCAGGTAAATTATTTGCAACAGACTGGGATGACGTTAAACCAGACGTATACATTTTAGGTAAAGCATTAGGCGGCGGCGTATTACCAATTTCAGTTGTATTAGCAGATGAAGAAGTATTAGGCGTGTTTACACCTGGATCTCACGGTTCTACATTTGGTGGTAATCCATTAGCTTGTGCAGTTTCAAATGCTGCATTAGATGTTATTATCGATGAAGATTTACCTGGTCGCTCATTAGAATTAGGGAATTATTTCAAATCTGAACTACAAAAAATAGATCATCCTGCAATTAAAGAGGTTCGTGGTCGTGGTTTATTTATCGGAATTGAATTAAATGAAGATGCGAGACCTTATTGTGAATCATTAAAAGAAAAAGGTTTATTATGTAAAGAAACACATGACACTGTGATCCGTTTTGCACCACCACTTATTATTTCAAAAGAAGAATTAGACTTTGCATTAGACAAAGTGAGAAGCGTTTTCGAGTAAATTTATAGTAAAAAAATATAAGTTTTGAAAACTCTTTAAAAAGCAAAATGTTATGTTACAATTATCATGAAAGCGAAATCATTAGTTACGAAAAAGAGGCGAAATGAATCATGACTGAGAATAATAATTTAGTTACTTCTACGCAACAAATTATTAAAGAAGCATTGCATAAACTGGGATTTGACGATGGTATGTATGATTTAGTAAAGGAACCTTTAAGATTCCTTGAAGTTCGAATTCCTGTCCGTATGGATGATGGTACTGTTAAAACATTTACTGGTTATCGTGCACAGCATAATGATGCTGTTGGACCAACAAAAGGTGGAGTTCGTTTCCATCCAGATGTTGATGAAGAAGAAGTTAAGGCCCTATCAATGTGGATGACATTGAAATGTGGCATAGTGGATTTACCGTACGGCGGAGGTAAAGGTGGAATCATTTGTGATCCAAGACAAATGAGCATTCATGAAGTAGAACGTCTATCTCGTGGGTATGTGCGCTCAATTTCTCAATTCGTTGGACCAACTAAAGATATTCCAGCACCAGACGTATTTACAAACTCTCAAATTATGGCATGGATGATGGATGAATATAGTTCATTAGACAAATTCAATTCACCAGGTTTCATTACTGGTAAACCAATTGTTTTAGGCGGTTCACAAGGCCGTGATCGTTCAACAGCTTTAGGTGTAGTAATTGCTATTGAACAAGCTGCACAAAGAAGAGGACTAGATTTAAAAGGTGCACGTATGGTAATTCAAGGTTTCGGTAACGCAGGTAGTTTCTTAGCGAAATTCTTGTACGACATGGGTGCGAAAATTGTTGGTATCTCAGACGCTTATGGTGCATTACATGATCCAGAAGGTTTAGATATTGACTATCTATTAGACAGAAGAGATAGTTTTGGAACAGTAACGAATTTATTTGAAGAAACAATTTCAAATAAAGAATTGTTCGAACTTGATTGTGATGTGCTGATTCCGGCAGCAATTACAAATCAAATTACTGAAGATAATGCAGCAGATATTAAAGCTGATATCGTGGTTGAGGCTGCTAATGGTCCAACTACACCAGCAGCAACACGTATCTTAACTGAACGTGGCATTCTACTTGTTCCTGACGTATTAGCAAGTGCTGGTGGCGTAACTGTTTCATACTTCGAATGGGTACAAAATAATCAAGGTTATTATTGGACAGAAGAAGAAGTAAACACTAAATTACGTGAAAAACTTATAACTGCTTTTGATACAATTTATGAATTATCACAAAATAGAAAAATTGATATGCGTTTAGCTGCGTTTATCGTTGGTATTAAACGTACTGCAGAGGCAGCACGTTACCGTGGTTGGGCATAAAACGTAGAATAGAGTATAAATGGTTTGAATAGTTATTGATTTAGATACAATAAAAAGTACCCACTATTAATTTTTAATAGTGGGTACTTTCTATTTATTACAAGTTATTTTTTAAGAGAAACTTCCTTTTGAAATGTCGACAGAGTCTTATGAGTTTGTCGACATTTTTTGGTTAGTATATATGATTTAATAATCTATTTCTTGATATTCGATTGCCCATTTTCTAAGGCTGTGAGTACTAGTAGAAACTTTACTCATCTTTCGGTTAATGAATAATCACTTATTGTACTTTATATTCTCTTCAAAGTAGACATTTAAAAAGTGAAAACCTTGAAGTTTTTTGTATGTTACACATGGAATATATATTAAGCTTATAGTTGTTATTAATATTGATTTAATTTATAGCGCTATGGTATTTATTTTCTGAATTATCAGACTTGTCTAACTTTTTTAGTTATGCTATTGTAAAAAAGAATATTAATCGCTAAATAATAAACTCCACCTTATAAACCATATAAAGAAAAGGATGACGAGCCGATGTAAGATTATCTTTAATTTAAAACAAAAATTAAATAATAAATTAATTCAAGGAGTAATATCTGATGAATAAATCATCGTTTCGTTTTTTATGGATTGGTCAATCTCTCGCAAATAGCGGAGACGTTTTTTATATGGTGGGTTTAATAGCAATAATATACGAATTAACAGGCTCTGTAACTTATATGGCTTTTGTACCTTTTTTTATAACGGCATCAAGGTTTGTAAGTGGCATCGTCGCTCCTTTAATTATTGAACGAGTCAGGTTGAAGGTACTTTTAGCTTATTCCCAATTGGGTAAAACAATAGCTACAATTATACTTATAGGTTATATAGAAGTTTTTTCTTCTTTTAACACATCTTTTTTAATTTTTTTCTTTGTAATTACCATTTCCTTTTTAGACGGATGGGCAAATCCAGCGAGAAATGCTTTTATTCCAATATTAGTCGAACAAAATGCTCTGGTGAAAGCTAATAGTTTTCTTGCTATTCTTGATCAAACAATTCGTTTAGGAGGATGGGCAGTTGGAGGAATGCTTGTTGCTATTATAGGGGGAGTAAACGTTCTTTGGTTTACATTTTTCTTGTTTGTAACATCAACTTTTATGATGTTTTTAATTCCTAGTATTGATAAAAATATAGTGAGCGATGAACAATCAATAAAACTATCAAATTGGGAAGTATTAAAAAAAGGATGGGTAACTATTTGGCAAACACCCACTTTACGTACTATTAGTATCGTAGAATTTTTTGAATCTATTGCAAATGTGGTATGGGTAGCTGCAATTATGTACGTGTATGTAGATCAAGCTCTGCAAACTGGAGAACAATGGTGGGGGTATATAAACGCGACTTTCTTCTCTGGATTAATGATAGGTGGATTTTTAAGTTTGAAATGGTCACATTTAGTAGATCGACTTTCCAGTAAAGTTATTTTAGTTGGAGCTTTCTTAGCTAGTTTAACAACTCTAATGTTTGGTTTAACGTCGACTCCGTGGATGGCATTAGTATTATCCTTATTATTTGGTTTGGTAAATCAAATTAAGGATGTTGCTCAAGAGACCTTGATACAGAAGAGTGTGGTTCATAGACTTTTACCTAATATTTACTCAGCAAAAGACGCTTTAATAACTGCAATTTTCGGGGTTTCCTCTCTGATTTTAGGTAATTTGACCGACTTATTTGGTGTGAGATTCACATTTATCTTAGCTGCAACACTACTATTTATATCTTCGATTATTCTGATTATAAATAGAAAGGATATTTGAGTAATCTATAATAAATGAAAAGGAAAATACATTTATTATTTGTTTTACACCTAAATAAAATATCAAAACATAAACACACTTATATGATTTTAAAAGGAGGGATTCTATGTTTAAAACAAAGATTAATGACAATTTAAGCCTTAAAATTTTAGAAGAAAGAGATACTCAAGCACTTTTTAATATAGTTGATAATTCAAGAGACTATCTAAATGAATGGCTTCCCTTTGTAAAATTCACGAAAACGAGTGAAGATACTAAGCAATTTATAAAATCTGGGTTAAATCAGTTTATAGAAAATGATGGGTTTCACTGTGGCATTTGGTACAACGAACAATTGATTGGTGTCATCGGATTACATTATATAAATTGGTTGAATGAAATAACATCTATAGGCTATTATATTGATCAAAATTACGAAAATTTAGGAATAATGACAAAATGCACAAAATTTTTAATTGATTACTGTTTCAATGAAATAAATTTGAACAGAATTGAAATACAAACAGCGACTAAAAATATTAAAAGTCAAAAAATTCCTCGGAAATTAGGGTTTAAACAAGAAGGCATTTTAAGAGAAGATGAAAAATTGAATGGAAAATTCGTTGATAGTTATGTATTTAGCTTGCTTAAATCTGAATATAACAATTAAAAACTAAATTTTTCAGAAGATTATAGTTACCGAAGCTCACAAATAAAAAACTTAGATTTTAAACTAATGTTTTAAAAAACAGACAAATCAATTGCTAGAAAAGCTTTTGATTTGTTTTTTTATAGATATTATATCCTCGAAACACTCTATATCTATGAAAATTATTACTTAATTCTTTTTGAAAATTCAGGGTATCTCTATTTGTTGATACAGTACATATATTAATTTATTTTCTTTTGAGAAAGGGCAGTTTATTGTACAGGTTCCTTACTCGTTAATAAAGCACTAGCCGAATACCACAGGTTGAGGATGTCCTACACAGGAAAAGCGTACACAAAAAAATGCCAACAAAGTCACAGGCTTCGTCGGCACACACTAAAAAGTTAATTTAAAAACTAACTTTTTAAGTAAATGATTTTAATAAATTCAATAGTTAAACCATATATCCAGTAATGGGATGGTTATTATATAATGATATTTTCTTCAACACTGATATTTTTACCAGCAAATTATTCTTTGTCATAAAAATTTGCTGGTAATGTTTTCACAAAAGTAAATAAAACTATCGTCTGCAACGTTACCATTATTAACAAACCCAATCTTATATAAGGGTGGTCTATCATGAAAATTGAAAAGCCGATAACTATATAAAGGCTCAACAAAAGTTTGAACTTATCCTTCAAAGTATAGCCTTTGTTTTCTTTAAAACTTTCAACATAATTCACATAAACTTTTGTTTGCACTAACCATTTTTCAAATTTATCAGAGCTTTTAGAAAAACAAAGTACTGCAACTAATAAAAATGGTGTAGTTGGTAATAATGGTAATAAAACGCCAGCAAAACCAATGACTGTAAATAACAAACCAATAATAATTAAAAAATATTTCAAAAAAACACTCCTATTGATAGCTATTATCAATAATAAACTAATTCATCACTATAGTAAATAACATAACATTTTACAGGATGGTTTTTATTATGGTTGTTAATATAGGCATTTGTTATTGTTAATAAAAAGTTTTATTTTACTTGTGCTTCATTTTCATTAATTACTTGCTTATATAAATCAGGATAATTTGTAAAGACGCCATGTACGCCATAATCATTTAGTCGTTGCATATCTGCTTTTTCATTAACAGTAAACGGATGCACTAAAAGACCTGCTTTTTTGAGGTTATGTACATTTTGTTTTGTTAAATCTGTATGTTCGGGACCTACACCAACTGCATACTGTTTGATCGCATTAAAGTCTTGTTGTGTCATACTAGGTAATTCACCCTTATCTAATAAACGTACAAGAGGGATATTAGGGTTTAGGTTTTGTAGCTTTAATAAGCTTTCTTGTGAAAAGGATTGAAGCATAACATGTCCATTTTCAAGGGATTCACTATTAAGTAAATTGTGTTTATTTAATGTGTCTAGAAGTTTTTCCTCCATGCCAGGGTAAACATCGGGCGATTTAGTTTCAATATAATAATTGGCATCTGAACCATAGCGTTGGAAAATCTCATCTAATGTCGGCACTTGGACACCTTCATAATTTGAATTTGCATATTGAGGATTTGCCGCATTAAATTTACTGCCTGCATCTAATTTTTTCAGTTCTTCAAGTGTATATTGATCGACTCTACCTGTACCATTTGTAGTTCTATCAACAGTTTCATCGTGCATTGCGACGAGGTGACCATCTTTAGTCATTTGTAAATCAATTTCTATATATGATGCGCCTATAGCATTATGGCTCTTATCATAAGCTGCTAGTGTATGCTCTGGTGCATAACCACTTGCGCCTCTGTGAGCGATTGTTGTGAATTTTTCAACTGTTAAATTATGTAATTCGTTCTGCTTATTATTTATACCGTTTGATTGAGGGCTTTGTTGTGAATGAGAAGCATTCTGGTTTTCCATCTGACTGCCTTTACCACTAGCTTGAATGTCTGGAGATGCACCAAGACTCAATAATGATGTTACCGCAATACTTGAAATGATAAATTTACTGACGTGTTTCATAATGTTGTCACTCCTTAATCTGAACTGTAATCTCATAGTACAAAATAAAATCAGAAATAAGAATAGGATTTACAACATATTTATTCAAACTAAATAATGTTTAACATATAATTACAATTTATAATAAAAAATTACAAAAAGAAGCATGTTACTGTACCTTGTAGAGCTTATAAAAGGTGTTTCTCAGAAGCGTTTCTGCTATTAGAATGTTATTAACTAGTAATACTGTCATTGCGTCATAGGGTACTATACGGGTGTTTATAACGACTTAAGAATATGTAATAAAAAAGAACTGGAAAACCGCTTATTTAAGCACGGTTTCCAGTTCTTTTTGTTAATGTTGTTGCTTTATTATATTGATTTGTTGTTTTACTGCTTCTTGTCCCGTTGAACCATAACTGATTCTACGACTTACACAGTTTTCAGGTTTTAAGTAATCATAAATATCCGCTTCGATACTGGCATGTGCGTTTTGATATTCTTCTAACGGAACGTCTAATAAATAAACGTTATGTTGTATAGACCAAAGCACAATTTTACCAACGATTTCATGTGCATTTCTAAAAGGCACACCTTTGTTGACTAAGTAATCTGCAAGTTCTGTTGCATTTGAGAAATCATTGTAGACAGTTTCTTGTAAGTGATCCACATTCACCGTCATTGTATCGATCATGCCTTCGAAGATACGTAGGGAACCTTTAAGTGTATGCACAGCATCAAAGAGTCCTTCTTTATCTTCTTGCATATCTTTATTGTATGCTAACGGTAAACCTTTAAGTGTCATAAGCATGCTCATAAGATTACCTGTCGTACGTCCAACTTTACCTCTAATTAATTCTGCCATATCAGGATTTTTCTTCTGCGGCATGATGGAAGAACCAGTTGAAAATGCGTCAGATAAAGTTATGAAATTTGCTTCTGCTGATGACCAAAAAATGATTTCTTCAGCAAAACGAGAAAGGTGAACCATAGTTAATGAAATGTTGTGTAACGTTTCAACAATGTAATCTCTATCACT
Organism: Staphylococcus caseorum; assembly: GCF_049943195.1. Taxonomy (NCBI): domain Bacteria; kingdom Bacillati; phylum Bacillota; class Bacilli; order Caryophanales; family Staphylococcaceae; genus Staphylococcus; species Staphylococcus caseorum. The sequence goes on along the minus strand of NZ_JBNFUA010000001.1, from coordinate 1,512,846 downwards.
TACAGCATCCATACTATTTTCATAAAGTGCGCTAAAGTTTAATAAAGCTTGCGTTTCATGACGATCAATAGGATAAGTCGTGCCACTTAATGCAGCTGCACCAAGAGGGGAGATATCGATACGCTTCAAGCTATCTTGGAAACGTGATTTATCTCTTTCTAACATCCAATAATACGTCAATATATGATGTGCAAACGATATTGGTTGTGCTCTTTGCAAATGCGTATAACCTGGCATGATGGTATCGACATGTGCTTCGGCAACTTTTACAATTGTTTGTTGGAAAGCAGTGATGGATTCAATTAAGTAGTTAACTTCTTCTTTTGTATATAAATGCATATCAGTAGCAACTTGATCATTTCTACTACGGCCAGTGTGTAATCTACCGCCTGCATCACCGATACGTTTAATTAATTCATGCTCGATATTTAAGTGAATATCTTCTAAAGAGACATCTAAGTTTAAATTACCTTGTTCATAATCAGCTAAAATAGCGTTTAAACCATCTATAATTTGTTCGCAGTCTGAATCAGAAATAATACCTTGTTTGGCTAACATCGTTGCGTGGGCAATACTACCTTGGACATCGTATTCAATTAATGCTTTGTCAAAGTGGATAGAAGCATTGAATTCATCGACCCATGCTTCTGGTTGTTCACTAAATCTCCCACCCCAAGCTTTACTGCTCATCGTTATATCCACCATGTAACATAGAATTTACTTTAGTAGGTAGGCCAAAGATATCGATGAAACCAACTGCTGATTCTTGATTAAACGCGTCTTCTTTTGTATAAGTAGCTAATTTTTCATTATATAGTGTATGTGGTGATTTTCTGCCATTAACGATTGCATTACCTTTGTATAATTTAATACGTACATCACCTGTAACATATTGTTGCGTACTATCGACAAATACTTTTAAGCTATCTGTTAATGGAGAGAACCATAAACCATTATAGATTTGTTCTGAGAATTGTTTTTCGATTACAGGTTTGAAATGTGCTACATCTTTTGTAAGGGTAATTGTTTCAAGTGCTTTGTGCGCTTTTACAATTACTTCTGCTGCAGGTGTTTCATAGACTTCTCTTGATTTAATACCTACAAGTCTATTTTCTACATGGTCAATTCTTCCGATACCGTGTTTACCAGCTAATTTATTTAAATATAAAATAAGTTCACTTAATTTATATGATTGACCGTCTAAAGCAGTAGGGATACCTTGCTCAAATGAAAGTACAATTTCATCTGAATCATCAGGTGTGTTTTCTAATGGGTTAGTTAAGTCATATGCATCTTCTGGTGGTGTAGCATATGGATCCTCGAGGATACCACATTCGTTACTTCTACCCCATAGGTTTTGGTCTATTGAATAAGGTGAATCATGTTGAATTGGTACTGGGATATTATGTTTAATTGCATAATCTATTTCTTCTTCACGACTCCAAGCCCATTCTCTAACTGGAGCAAATACTTTTAGTTCTGGATCTAAAGCTTTAATTGCTACTTCAAAACGAACTTGGTCATTCCCTTTACCAGTACAACCATGTGCAATACCAACTGAATTTGTTTTGCTAGCAATTTCTACTAATTTTTTTGAAATTAAAGGTCTTGATAATGCAGATACTAATGGATAAGTACCTTCATACATTAAATTCCCTTTAATTGCATATGATACGAAATCTTGACTGAATTCTTCAGTAGCATCAATAATGTGACATTCACTTGCACCCATATCTAGTGCTTTTTGATGAACGATGTCTAAATCCTTACCTTCACCTACGTCTAAACAACAAGCTACAACGTCGTAACCTTTATCTAATAACCATTTTACTGCAACACTTGTATCTAAACCGCCTGAATATGCTAATACTATTTTCTCTTTCATAATTTCCACCTCTAATTGATATTTTTAAAATTTGTTTTTTTATTTGATATTGAATAGTATAGCAGATGTTTAATGAAAATAAAACCACTTTTATACATAAATATGCAAAAACATTCAGAAGATGTTATTCGTGAAAGGAAGTATTTATGTTATGAATATTGGAAAAATATTGATTAAAGGATTTTATCAATATGTATATAATAATGAATAAAAAAACTGAAGCGCTAAAGATAATTAGCAAAATTGTCATAATTTATGACTGATTATAGGCTAGTTGTTTGAATAGTCAAAATAAACTTAGTAATATTATATTGAAACTAAAAACACTGGAGGCAATATCAAATGACTCATATTCAATTAGATTATGGTAAAACTTTAGAATTTTTTGGAGAACACGAACTACAACAACAAAAAGATATCGTTAAATCAATTCATAAAACAATTCATGAAGGAACAGGCGCTGGTAGTGATTTCTTAGGTTGGATAGACCTTCCTGTTGATTATGATAAAGAAGAGTTTTCACGTATTTTAGAAGCTTCTAAACGTGTTAAAGAGAATACAGATGTATTTGTAGTAATTGGCATCGGCGGTTCATATTTAGGTGCACGTGCAGCTATTGAAATGTTAACTTCTTCATTTAGAAATAGTGATGAGTATCCAGAAATCGTCTTTGTAGGTAATCATTTATCTTCAACATATACACAAGAGTTAATTGATTATTTAGATGGAAAAGATTTCTCAGTCAATGTAATTTCAAAATCTGGTACAACAACTGAACCAGCAGTTGCATTTAGATTGTTTAAACAATTACTTGAAAATAAATATGGCAAAGATGAAGCGAAAAAACGTATTTTTGCAACTACAGATAAAGAAAAAGGTGCATTAAAAGAATTAGCTACAAACGAAGGCTATGAAACATTTGTTGTGCCTGATGATATTGGTGGCCGTTATTCAGTATTAACTGCAGTGGGCTTATTACCAATTGCGGTTGCTGGAATTGATATTAAAGCAATGATGGAAGGTGCGGCTAAAGCACGTAAAGAATTGTCATCAGAAAACATAGAAGACAATATTGCTTATCAATATGCAACAATCCGTAACGTTTTATATGCAAAAGGTTATGACACTGAAATGTTAATCAACTACGACCCTTCAATGCAATATTTCAATGAATGGTGGAAACAATTATTTGGCGAATCAGAAGGTAAAGACTTCAAAGGTATTTACCCTTCAAGTGCAAACTATACAACGGATTTACATTCTCTTGGCCAATATGTTCAAGAAGGACGTCGTTTCTTATTTGAAACAGTAGTAAAAGTAAATAATCCAAAACAAAACATTACTATAGAAGAAGATAATGATAATTTAGATGGATTAAATTACTTAGCAGGTAAAACAATAGATGAAGTGAATACAAAAGCTTTTGAAGGTACACTATTAGCGCATACAGATGGTGGCGTTCCAAATATTGTTGTTGATATTCCTCGTTTAGATGAAGAAACATTTGGTTATATCGTATACTTCTTCGAATTGGCTTGTACAATGAGTGGTTACCAATTAGGCGTGAATCCATTCAATCAACCAGGCGTTGAAGCATACAAACAAAATATGTTTGCTTTATTAGGTAAACCTGGATTTGAAGATAAAAAAGCAGAATTAGAAAAACGTTTATAATACAATAAATTATTGCATTAAAACGATGCTTTAATGAAAGACCCATTCCAAAGATAAATTTGGAATGGGTCTTTTCTATATTTATAACGCTAAAATGTATAATAATTAGCTATAATTTTTCAAGCATATCATGGTCATCAATACTATAAGTCTCTGACATGATGCTTTTTTCGTTCTTGAGACTGATTTATATTAAATCTAGTACTTTATAGTTTTAAAAACAGGATGTTACACTTATAATTATAATCAATAGAAATGATGGAGATGGGTTAGATGACAGAAGAACAAGTACAATATTGGTTTGATTTATTCGGAAACTTAGGATATATTGTAGGTTTTTTACTGCCATTTATTGAAGCCTTTATTCCTATTTTGCCAATCATTGTATTTGTCATTGTTAACGTGAATGCTTACGGTTTTATCATCGGAACTTTATTGGCTTGGATAGGCACAGTAGCTGGTAGTTATATTGTGTTCCTATTTTTTAGAAGGCTTACGCATACACGTTATATGAAGAAAATACAACAACGTACATCTGTTCAGAGATTGATACATTTCATTGATAGAAAAGGTGTCCTTCCAATTTTTATTTTAATGTGTTTTCCATTTACACCAAGTGCACTAGTCAATATTGTCGCAAGTTTATCGCATATTAAAGCACATGCCTATTTGACCGTTCTTATAGCTTCAAAATTCGTTATGATTGGGCTTGTAGGTTGGTTGGGGAATGATATTACAACCTTATTCACAAGTCCTATAAGATTGATAACTATCATCATCGTCATTTTAATAGTATGGTTTGTAGGACGAAAAATAGAGAAACATTTTATGCATTCTTCAGAGGAGTGACAGCGTGCGATTTATATTAAAACATTTGATTTCCATAATATTTGCGATTATTATTGTACTATTGATACAAGCGTTTGTAATTACAGGTGCTGTCATAAAGGATGATAAGATGGCACCAAACCTTAAACAAGATGATCGAATTATTGTAAATAAGATTAAAACTACATTTAACTTATTAGATAATAATGATATTATAATGTATCGTGAAGGCGATGAAATTCAATTTAGTAGAATTATCGGCAAACCTGGGCAATCTATTGCGTATAAGAACGGGACGTTATATAGAGATGACAGGACAGTTGATGTGCCTTATGCGAGCAGTAGTATAAATGATTTATCACTTAGAAATATTAAGCAATCTGAAGGAGATATCATTCCCCCGAATGCTTATTTTGTACTCAATGATAATCGTGAAAATAAACAAGATTCTAGAACGACTGGATTTATACAGAAAGAAGATATTATTGGAAATGTGAGTTTGAGATATTTTCCATTTGGAAAATTCACAGTGAACTTTAATTAAATAGACGAGGTGTAAAAATTGAAAAAAGAGATATTGGAATGGATTGTGTCGATTGTCGTTGCAGTAGCGTTAGTATTACTAATTGTAAATTTTGTGGCAAAACCATATACTGTTAAAGGTGATTCCATGGATCCTACGCTAAAAGACGGCGAACGTGTCATGGTCAATTTGTTTGGTTATAAATTTGGCGATATAAAAAATGGTAACGTCATTGTCTTTCATGCAAATAAAGAAAGCGACTATGTTAAACGCGTTATCGGTACTTCAGGCGATAACGTTGAATATAAAAAAGATAAATTGTTTGTAAATGGTAAAGAAGTAGAAGAACCATATTTAGATTCAAACAAAAAAAATAAACAATATGAATATATTACAGGTAGCTTTGAAACAAAAGATTTAAACCAAGTAGATGGAAAAAATAAAATTCCTGAAGACAAGCTACTTGTGCTCGGTGATAATCGTGAAGTAAGTAAAGATAGCCGTTCATTTGGTTTAATAGATGAAGATCAAGTCGTTGGTAAAGTATCATTTAGTTTCTGGCCACTTAATGAAATGAAATTTGGTTTTGATCCTGATACAGATCAAAATAAATAATAACCGAATTTAAGGCATAGATACCTAATATAATAAAAAAGTGCTAATCTGTTAATTTAATGGATTAGCACTTTTTTTTTATAAAAATCTATCAAAATAAATAAGTTTCATTCATCGGTGTAGTGGTAATTTAAATCAGAGATGATTAGGGAATTTGAAAATACATATGAAGGTTCATTTTGTTTTTATAAACAACTGGTTCACATACTTAACAGAGTTGGAGAAATCAGGTTAAAGATTCACAATGTACAAGCTTTTCTATGTTAAAATGTGAATCAAAGGAGTGGAAGTTTGCCATGGAATTAAATGCTTATATTGGAAGAGCAGGAACAGGGAAGTCACATGAAATCATTGAAGAAATTAAAAGTAAAATGAAACAAGATCCACTAGGTGATCCCATTGTATTAATTGCTCCTACGCAAAATACTTTTCAACTCGAACAAGCATTTGTAAACGATCCTGAACTAAGTGGTAGTCTTAGAACAGAAGTGCTACACTTTGAACATTTGAGTTACCGCGTGTTTCAAGAAGTCGGTGGCTTGATGGAACAACAGTTATCAAAAGCAGGTACAGAGATGATGATTTATGATATCATCCAACAACATCAAACAGAGTTGAAACTTTATCGCTCTCAAGTTAAATACTATGGTTTTAGTGAAAAACTTTATGAACAAATACAAGATTTTAAAAAATATGCAGTTTCTCCAGAACAATTAGAGGAATATATAGCTGCAAATCACTTACAAACACGCACGAAACATAAATTGCAGGACATTGCGCTCATTTATAAACATTTAGAAGATAGAATAAATGGTGAATATGTATCAACTGAGGATTCTCTTCAACGCTTTATAACGATGATGGATCAATCTGAGTGGTTGAAGCGAGCTGAAATATATATCGATGGTTTTCATAACTTTTCGACGTTAGAATATCAAATTATTCGAAGCTTAGTAAGTTATGCGAAAAAGGTTACCGTGGTGTTAACTACAGATGGAGACAAAGATACGTTTAGTTTATTTAGAAAACCATCTGAATCTTTAACGCATATTGAAGACATCGCTAATGACTTAAATATTAAGGTGAATACTAAACATTTTAACGAAACAAAGCGTTTTAACAATAATGATTTAACACATTTAGAGCATAACTTTAATGCATTGCAATTCGAGCCAATCCCGGTACAAGGTAATATTGAAATTCTAGAGGCCTCTGTAATGCGTGAAGAAATTAATGAAGTAGCGCGTCGTATATTGAGAGAAAACCGCGAACAAGGTCGACGTTTTCAAGATATCGCAATTTTATATAGAGATGAATCTTATGCATATTTAATGGAATCGATTTTGCCGCAATACGATATTCCATACAATATAGACATTAAAGAATCTATGACGCATCACCCTATTATGGAAATGATACGCTCACTCATTGAAGTTATACAAACGAATTGGAATTTTGATCCACTCATGCGTCTATTTAAGACAAATATACTATCTAAAAAGTTTAAAGATAGTCATTATCTTATTGATATTTTAGAAAACTTTGTACTTGAACGGGGTATCTATGGCAAACGTTGGATTGATGAAAAATACTTCCATGTTGAACAATTTAGGAAAATGGGCTTAAAACGCCAACCATTAACTGATGAAGAACGTGAAACGTTTGAACGTGTAATTCAAATGAAAACAGATGTTATTGATAAAGTGATGATGTTTGAAGAAAAAATGAATACTGCTACAACTGCAATTAAATTTGCGACAGCTTTTTATGAAGCGATAGAAGCATTTGATTTACCAAGTCAATTGATGACAGAGCGAGACACATTAGATGTTGAGGGTGAACATAAAAAAGCAGAAGAAATTGACCAGATATGGAATGGTTTTATTCAAACATTGGACGATTTAGTTACTGTTTTTGGCGAACAGACTATGACTCAGACACGTTTTTTAGAATTGTTTGATATTGGATTAGAGCAATTAGAATTTGTGATGATACCACAAACGATTGATCAAGTGAGCATAGGGACAATGGATTTAGCTAAAGTTGATAACAAAGTGCATGTATACCTTGTCGGTGTAAATGATGGGGTCATGCCACAAACCGTTTCATCATCGAGTTTGATTACAGACGATGAAAAGAAATACTTCCAAGAACAGTCAACGATAGAATTGAGTCCAACGGCAGATATATTACAAATGGATGAAGCATTTGTGTGCTACATTGCTATGACAAGAAGCCGTGCAGCTGTAACATTTTCTTATTCTTTGATGAGCACAAGTGGAGATGAAAAAGAACCGAGCCCATTTTTAAATCAAATTCAACAGTTATACACAAATTTAGACATTGAAAATATTCATCATCAACACCAAGCTAACCCATTGTCATTAATGGAACATCCACATCAAACTAAAATTGCATTATTTGAATCATTAAAAGCATGGTTAGATGATGAAATTGTCGCTGACACATGGTTAGACACATATCAAGTGATGAGAGACGATGATAACTTAAACGATGGTTTGAGTTATTTATTGTCGGCATTAACGTATGATAATGAAACAGTACAATTAAGTGAATCATTGTCTACAGATTTATATGGTAAGACGATTAATGCAAGTGTATCCAGATTTGAAGGGTATCAGGCCTGTCCATTTAAACATTTCGCATCACATGGCTTACGACTTAACGAACGTACAAAATACAAACTTGAAAATTTTGAATTAGGCGATATTTTCCATCAAGTGTTGAAATTCATTTCAGAAAAAGTGAATGGTGATTTTAAAAACTTAAACACGAAGCAAATTCATAAATTAACAGTAGAGGCTTTATCTGAAATACTACCTGAAGTTCAATTTAACTTGTTGAATTCAACGGCTTACTACCGTTATTTATCACAACGTATCGGTGCTATAGTTGAGACAACATTGACTGCGCTCAAATATCAAGGCAGTCATACAAAATTCACGCCACAACGTTTTGAAGCAGGGTTTAGAAGAAAGCCACGTGATAATAGTGAATTGTTAGCTGAGCCATTGAAGACAACACAAGGTGTTCCAATCAACATTCGTGGACAAATTGACCGTATTGATACATATCAGCATGGTAATCAAAGTTTTGTGAATATTATTGATTATAAGTCTTCAAAATATGGTGGAACACTGGATTTAACTAAAGTTTATTATGGTATGCAAATGCAGATGATGACGTATATGGATATCGTGTTACAAAATAAATCACGTCTAGGTTTAACAGAGATGACTAAACCAGGAGGGCTTTTATATTTTCATGTACATGAACCGCGTATTAAATTGGCATGGAACCAATTAAACGAAGATAAACGAGATACAGAGTTTATAAATTCATTTAAATTAAGTGGGTTATTAAATAGTGATGACTCTGTATTAGACGCTTTTGATACAAGATTAGAACCAAGTTATAATTCTGATATTGTACCACTTGGATTGAAAAAAGACGGAGGAATTAAAAGTAACAGTAAAGTTGCTGATGAAGAAACAATTTATAAATTAATAAAGCATAATAAAAAGAACTTTATTGAAACTGCATCCAGTATTATGGATGGCCATACAGAAGTTGCACCGATGAAATATAATCAAACGTTGCCTTGTGAATTTTGTAATTATAAATCTGTATGTCATGTAGATGGTGCGATTGATAGCAAACGTTATCGTACTGTAGATGAGTCGATTAATCCGTTAGAAGCAGTGCAAAATGTCGAGTTAGAAAGCGAGGAAGATGAATTATGAGTCAAATCCCAGCAAAGCCAGCTGATACAAGATGGACTGATAACCAATGGAAAAGTATTTATGCCAAAGGACAAGATGTACTTGTAGCTGCGGCTGCAGGATCAGGAAAAACAGCTGTTTTAGTTGAGCGTATTATTCAGCGAATTATCAAAGATGAAATAGATGTTGATCGCTTACTTGTAGTGACTTTTACAAACGCAAGTGCACGTGAAATGAAATATCGTGTAGATCAACGTATTCAAGAAGCATCCATAGCATCACCTGATAATGCACATTTGAAAAATCAGCGTATCAAAATTCATCAAGCACAAATTTCTACACTCCATAGTTTTTGTTTGAAATTAATACAACATCATTACGATGTTTTGGATATTGATCCTAACTTTAGAACAAGCAGTGAGGCGGAAAATATTTTACTGCTTGAACAGACGATTGATGAAGTATTGGAAAGTCATTATGATGTGTTAGATCCAAGTTTCGTAGATTTAACAGAACAGTTATCATCTGATCGAAATGATGATCAACTACGAAATACGATTAAACAAATGTTTTATTTTAGCGTGGCGAATCCAAATCCTATAACTTGGTTGCAAAATTTAGCTACCCCTTATTATGATGCGGAGCAACAAGATGATTTACTACAATTACTGAATGATTTAGCAATGATTTTTATGAATTCAGCATTAGAAGCGTTGAATAAAAGTTATGATTTATTCATGATGCTAGAAGAAGTAGATAAACAAGTAGTTGTATTAGAGAAGGAACGACACTTTTTAAATCAAGCGATGGAAGGCGGTCAATTGAATACGCAAGTCATTGCTGAACACCAATTTGAAGCGCGTTTTCCAGCTAAGAACAAGAAGATTAAAGAAGCGAATGAGATGATGCTTGATGCATATGATGATGGTAAAAAACACTATGATCAATATAAAGCATTGGTCTCAAAAGTTCAGGAAGATTATTTTTCACGTGAAGCTGAAGAATTGAAACATGATATGCAACGCTTAGCACCGAGAGTATCATATCTAACACAAGTGACAGCAGATGTAATAAAGCAATTTAATTCGAAAAAAAGAAGTAGAAATCTCTTGGATTTTTCTGATTATGAACATTTTGCGTTGCGTGTATTAATGAATAATGACGGTACGCCTTCAGAAATTGCGGACATGTACCGCCAACAATTTGAAGAAATTCTTGTTGACGAATATCAAGATACGAACAGAGTTCAAGAGAAAATATTATCGTGTATTAAACGAGGTAATGAATCAGATGGCAACTTATTCATGGTCGGTGACGTGAAACAGTCTATCTATAAATTTAGACAGGCAGATCCAAGTTTATTTATAGGAAAATATAATCGTTTTTCATTAGATGGCTTAGAAAATGGTATGAGAATTGATTTATCACAAAACTTCCGTTCAAGAGAAGAAGTACTGACAACGACTAATTATTTATTCAAACATATGATGGATCAAGCAGTAGGGGAAATTGTATATGACGATGCGGCACAATTGTATTATGGCGCCCCTTACGATGATAAGCCTCATGATGTTCAGATGAATATGTTGGTAGAAGATGCTGAGTCTGATTTAAACGGTGCAGAACAAGAAGCTGAGTATATAATTCAGCAAGTTGAAAAAATAATGGCTAAACATGAAATATATGATATGAAATTAGAGCAATATCGTAAACCAAGCTATAAAGACATCGTGATACTTGAACGTTCATATGGCCAGGCGCGTAAGATTCAACAGGCGTTTAAAGACCACAATATACCGTTCCATGTGAATAGTAAGGAAGGGTATTTTGAACAAGTAGAAATACGGTTGATATTATCATTTTTAAGAACAGTTGATAATCCATTACAAGATATCTATTTAGTAGGATTAATGCGTTCAGTGATTTATCAATTCACTGAAGATGAATTATCAAATATCCGCGTATTTAGTCCTAATGATGATTATTTTTATCAATCAATTAAAAATTATATGGCAAATGATGTTGCAAATAAAAAATTGGTAAAAAAATTAGATGCGTTTCTAAAAGATATAGAGATGTATCAACATTATAGCCAAAGTCATCCAGTTTATCAGCTGATTGATAAGTTTTATAATGATCATTATGTGATTCAATATTTTAGTGGAATTATTGGAGGCAAAGGGCGTCGCGCCAATTTATATGGATTATTTAATAAAGCAGTAGAATTTGAGAATTCCAGTTTCCGTGGTTTATATCAATTTATACGTTTTATAGATGAATTAATAGAACGTGGCAAAGATTTTGGAGAAGAAAACGTTATTGGTCCAAATGATGATGTGGTTAGAATGATGACGATTCATAGTAGTAAAGGGTTAGAATTTCCATTTGTAATATATTCTGGGTTATCTCGTAAGTTCAGAAGAGATGATTTACATAGACCAGTGATCTTAAATCAAACTTATGGTTTAGGAATGACTTATTACGATGTGGAAAGTAACTTATCGTACCCTTCGCTATCATCCGTTACGTATAAAGCCATTGCAGAAAAAGAAATGGTCTCTGAAGAAATGAGACTCATATACGTTGCGCTCACACGTGCAAAAGAACAATTATTTTTAATTGGACGTGTTAAGGATGAGAAGGAATTAACTCAGTTTGAACAAGTTTCTGTGTCGGATACCCATTTGCCTGTAAGTTATCGACTAACTGCGCAAAGACCGATTGATATGATTTACCCAATATTGTCAAAACATCAGTCGTCTGCTTTACCGATTGAATTGCGTTTTGAACGCTCAATTGGTGACATCGATGCAACGATGAAACCCTATGTTCAATTGAATACAGATTTTTATCAAGATATTGCATCAGAAGCGGTAGTAGAAGAAAGTGAACGTCGCACGATAGAAGATATTGAGACAATGAATACGAATGATGAAGCAATTAAATCACAAATTCATCAACAGCTGAGCTATACGTATCCGTATCAAGATGCTATCGATAAACCTTCGAAGCAGTCCGTATCTGAATTAAAACGTCAATTAGACACGGAACAAGCAGATACAAATTATGATAGAGTGAGACAATATCGTATAGGAACATCGTCTTATGAAAGACCTGGCTTTTTAAGTCATAGCTCTAAAAGGAAAGCAAATGAAGTTGGTACACTGATGCATACAGTGATGCAACATCTACCATTTAAACGCGACGGCCTATCACAAAGTGAATTACATGCACATATTGATCACATGATTGAAAAACATATCATACCGGAAGATGCGAAAGACGATATTCGCTATGAGGATATCTACACTTTTATTGATAGTAAACTATATGCAACCATTGCATCCAGTGATGAAATATATCGTGAATTACCATTCGTTGTGAATCAATCCAATGTGGATCATTTAAAAACAGTTGACGAAGATGCTTCAATCATTCAAGGTATGATAGACCTTATATTTTTAAAAGATAATCAATATTATTTTGTAGATTATAAGACAGACGCATTTAATAGACGTCGAAATATGTCAGATGAAGAAATTGGTGCTCAATTAAGAGAGCGTTATAAGATACAGATGGAATATTACCGCACCACACTAGAAACAATATTAAAAACCGAAGTTAAAGGATATTTATATTTCTTTAAATTTGGTCAACTTACAATTGATACTTAAATTTCCAAAAGAGGTGCTATATTGTGTCACCGCAACGCAGATTATTTGAATTAGATGCATTACGTGGTTTTAGTTTGTTTGGCATCATATTAATGAATATTTTAGTTTTTAGTTTTCCTTATGAGGAAACATATCTACCTGGAGTATTGCACGGCGCCGATGAATGGCTATTCCGCGTTGTTACACTTTTCGTTATCAGTTCATTTTATCCAATATTTACAATGTTATTTGGATATGGATTAGCCATTATGTATGAAAATAGTAAACGTAGAGGGATGTCTTATTATCCTTTTATATATCGAAGATTAGTAGTTTTAATTATTTTTGGTGTACTACATGGCTATTTTTTATTTAATGGAGATATTTTATTTGGTTATGGTTTTACCGGTATGATTGCAGTGTTATTTATCAAATTGAAACCTAAGACTTTAATTAAATCAGCTGTTGGTTTATTTATAATGAAAATTGTCATATTGGTGATTCCAATTTCTTTAGCGTACTGGAATAAAGGACGACATGAAGCGAGTAATTATTCAGGTAAGTCACTCGCACAATTGGTTGATATCAAACAAAACGGTCATTACTTTGAATTCTTACAAGTTAATGGATTGGAAAGTAAATATAGTGTTATAGATATTGTTACAAGAGCTGCATATCTTGATCTTTTACCTTACATACTTATAGGTATTGCCGCACAAAAATTAAGTTTAATAACTAAGATTCAAAACAACCCACGCAGTGCCATGACTTGGGGCAGTACTTTATTTATTATCGGTTATTTTATTAAACTTCCATTTGCTTTAGATTATGCAAACAATACATTTTCAATCATAAGTTCAATGGTTGGCGGTCCGATTCTTGCGATGGGATACATTTTGATCTTTGTTCGTTTATGTCAATATGCCAAAACTGCGAAAGTACTAGACATTTTTAAATATCCTGGAAAACTCAGTTTATCAGTTTATATATCACAAAGTATCATTTTCACATTCATTTATTATGACGTAGGCTTAAGTTTATACAACAAGTTACCGCTCTATCAATCTTATATTATTGTAGTAGTGGTATATAGTTTGCAACTTTTAGCTTGTTATTATTATTTGAAATTCTTTAAATATGGACCCATCGAGTGGTTATGGCGAAAAATTACTTACTTAAAATAAGACACATTAGAGACAAAACAATAGAATTTTGAAAATTCTAGTTATTTATTTGTTATTTAGTAGTAAATATAGTTATAATATGTAATAAGATATAGATGAGGAGCTGATATTGAATGAAATTCCTATCATTCAGACATGAAGGACAGACATCATATGGTGTGAAAGTAAAACGTGAAGAAGCTGCGTGGGACTTACAAAAAGTTTTTGCAGATTTTTCTGAGGGCACATTCCATCCTAAAACGTTATTAGACGGCCTTCAACAAAACCAAGTCGTAGATTTTCAAGAAGAAGTTCGTAAAGCAGTTGTTGCTGCAGAGGATAGTGGTAAAGGCGAAGATTATAAAGTACAATTTGCTGACATTGAATTTTTACCACCAGTAACACCAACTAATAATGTCATTGCCTTTGGACGTAATTATCAAGATCATGCTAACGAATTAAATCACCAAGTTCAACGCTTGTACGTATTTACTAAAGCCGCTTCTTCATTAACTGGAGATAATAGTACAATTCCTAATCATAAAGATATTACAGATCAATTAGATTATGAAGGGGAATTAGGTATTGTTATTGGAAAATCTGGTGAAAAAATACCAAAAGGCTTAGCATTAGATTACATTTACGGTTATACAATTATTAATGATATTACAGACCGTAAAGCTCAAGATGCACAAGATCAAGCATTCTTATCTAAAAGTTTAACTGGCGGATGCCCAGTTGGACCTTACATCGTAACTAAAGATGAATTACCTACACCTGAAGACGTGAATATTGTTACAAAAGTAAACAATGATATTCGTCAAGATGGTAATACGAGTGCAATGATTCTTAAAATAGATGAATTAATTGAAGAAATTTCTAAATATGTTGCTTTACATCCAGGTGACATTATTGCAACTGGCACACCTGCTGGCGTAGGCGCAGGAATGAATCCTCCGCAATTTTTACAACCAGGTGATGAAGTTAAAGTTACAATTGATAACATTGGTACACTGACTAATTTTATCGCAGAAAAATAAACGATATATATTAACCGGGCTAACGTATGTGATGCCCGGTTTTAATATGCGAAAAATAGAATTAACATTGCAATAATGGGCATATTCAAATAAAATAAGTAGTGCAGAATTTCTTTTTTGAAAAATATACTTATTTTGAGTATGATTAAGAAAGGCACCTTTTATTTTACTAATTAAAAGGTGCAACATACTTCTGTTTTACATATTATTGAAGTAAAAATTGTGTGGGGGTTATATATTATGTTACACATGCATATTGCAAGTTGGGTGTTATTAATAATCTTGTTCTTTGCTGCTTATTTTAATTTTTCAGTAAAACAAGGCGCATCACCTTACTTTAAACCGATTCATATGCTCTTAAGAGTGTTTATGGTATTAGTTTTAATTTCAGGTTTTTGGACGTGGATTCAAGCATTTTCATCTGGTAACGCTGGTGGGCATATGTTACTTACATTGAAAATGATTGGTGGCGTAGCAGTAGTTGCACTCATGGAAGTGTCACTTGCAAAACGTAAAAAAGGTCAATCAAGTCATAGTTTATTGTGGACAACGATTATTGTTATTTTAATTACTATGCTTTTAGGTGTTATCTTGCCATGGGGACCAATTACGCAACTATTTGGTTTATAAAAAATTTAAAACATAAATCAAGTTCAACTAAAAAGGGATCTTCCAATTTTGGAAGATCCCTTTTTAGTTTGAATCATTAGTGCTATTTATTACGCGCTTTGTAACCAATCATATTAATGATATCTTTAGGTCTACTATAGGGCGGGGCATAAGCAACTTCAAATTCTGTTAGTTCGTCTATAGTTAATTTATGCATCATTGCCATAGAGAGCACATCTATACGTTTGTCTGCACCTTTCTTTCCAACAGCAGCCGCACGTAAAATACGTCGGTTCGTTTTGTCAAAATGAATGCGTAAATGTAACTTTGAATTACCTGGATAATAACCGGCATGTTCTCCTTGTTTGGCTTCAACAGTTCCATAGTCGAAGTTCGAAAGTTCTTGTGGAGATACACCGACACTTGCAAATGTATAATCGAAAAATTTCACAATATTTGAACCTAAATAGCCTTTAAATTGTATAGATGGGTCACCGGCTAATTGTTCTGCAATGATACTTGCACCACGATGAGCACCCCAAGCTAACGGGATATGTGCATTTAAATCTACATGGCGATAATGTGAAGTGATAATATCGCCTAAAGCATAGATGTTAGGAATGTTAGTTTGAAACTGATCATTCACTGGCACATAGCCTTTGTCATCAAGAATGACATTGGATGACTCAATAAATGCTGAATTTGGTTTGACTCCGATACCTTCTATTATAAGGTCGTAATCTTCGACTTTACCTGACTCAAAGTGTACTTCATTACCAATGACTTTGGACACTTGTTCATTTAAACGATAGTCTATATGTCTTTTCTCAATTTCATCGATAATTGGCTGATTCATGTCTTCGTCCATTAATTTATTGAGATGTGTTGAACGATGGACTAATGTAGGTGCGATACCTCTTTCATATAAATTATCTAGAATTTCTAAACCAATATAGCCAGCGCCGATTACGAGTGCTTTTTTTACTTGGTTTGCTTCTATAAAGGATTCAATTGCATCTGTATCTTCCATATTTCTTAAAGTAAATGTCATATCGCTGTTTAAGTTTAACGTATTAGCGCTACAACCAGGGCTTAGAATTAATGTGTCATATCGTTCTTCAAAGGTTTTATCTTGTACGTAATCGTAAACAGTTATGGTTTGTGAAGTATCATTGATTGAGGTTACTTCATGATAAGGTTTCACTACAATTTGTTTAGCATCGTAAAATGATTCTGGTGTTGCTTCTAATATTTGATCTCTTGATGCTACGACATTTCCTAAATAATAGGGCAATGCACAGTTCGCAAAACTCATATCACGATCTTTTTCGAAGACCACGATTTCACTTTCTTGATCCAATCTTCTTATTTGGCTGGCAACGGTCGCACCACCAGCAACAGCACCAACGACTACGATTTTATTCATAATAAATTGCCTCCTAGTGAGTAAATCTCATATTAAATATAAGATTTTACAGTTACTTCATACGGAATGTTTAATTGGAAGTAATCATTTAAGTAACGACCAATACCATCATTATTATTTGAATGCGTGATTTCATTTGCAATATGTTTTAACTCATCCAAGCCATTTTCCATTGCGATACCATGTTTTGCGTATTTAATCATTTCTAAATCATTATCTTCATCGCCGAATGCGATAATATGATTTCTATCAATGTCTAAATGTGTTTTAACATAATCAATACCGCGTGCTTTGCTGATACCTTGTTTTACAATTTCTATAACTGGGAAAGGTGAACCCCATCTACGGTGTTCAATATTTTCTGCATAGAATCGTGTAAGCATTTGTTTAACTCTAGGAATCATAAATTCTTCTGCTTCTACTAAAATTGAAGTCGGTGATTCATTTAAACAAGTAAGTAAATCGCCTGTTTCAATTTTTGGCGTACCCATGGAAAAACCATCGAATAATTTTTGATCATAGCTATTAAGAAATACATAATCTTTCACTTCTGCAATAATATTAGTAACGCCAAAATCATTTAAAGATTGAATAATATTTCGAGCTAAATCAAAATCTAATCTTTCATGCATTGTTTCAAATTGATCATCTTTTGGATGATGTACAAATGCGCCATTAAAGTTAACGACAGGTGTATTCATATTAAGTTCATGATAATAAATTTGGCTTGCTCTGTAAGGTCGACCAGTAGCAATCATTAATTTGTGACCTTGATTTTGTAAAGTTGTTAGTACTTCTTTGGTATATGGTGTGATCACTTTTTCATCGTTCAAAAGTGTTCCGTATAAATCTAGACAAATTAAATAAGGTTTCATGTAAATCTCCTTAATCTTTGATAATTGATGTATGAACATCATAGCATTTTATTGGCGTTTTGTAAGATATTTGATATATTGTTAATAAGATTAAATACGAAGAGGTGAAATTTATGGAGGAAGATTTAAAAGATAGCATATTAGGTGCTTTAGAAATGGTAATTGACCCTGAGTTAGGAATTGATATTGTGAACTTAGGCTTAATATATAATGTGAATGTTGATGATGAAGGCTTATGCACAGTAGATATGACACTGACTTCTATGGGTTGTCCAATGGGGCCGCAGATTATGAATCAAGTGAAAGAAGTATTAGCTGAAGTTCCGGAAGTTAAGGATACAGAGATTAATATCGTTTGGAGTCCACCATGGGGGAAAGATAAGATGTCTCGTTACGCTAAAATTGCTTTAGGCGTAAGCTAAGCTTTAATATTTAGAATGAAAACTAGTCTAGTAAGTACGTTTTTAAATGTACTTTCACTTAGGCTAGTTTTTTTGTTTGAAAACTTTGAGCAATTTAAGGTGTTTATTTTTATATTGTTCAATTCATTAAAAGTGTTGTGGTAATAGGTCGCTACGCAGAATTATCTTATGGTTATATTAAGACACCGTTTAGAAAGAATAGCTTCAAAACATTTACGTTAAATAAGCTTAATAAGGACAGATTTATTAGAACTGTAATATTGATTATTATTTTGATTCCAAGGCTATTCGTTTTTGTAGGGGCTTT
Organism: Staphylococcus caseorum; assembly: GCF_049943195.1. Lineage (NCBI taxonomy): Bacteria > Bacillati > Bacillota > Bacilli > Caryophanales > Staphylococcaceae > Staphylococcus > Staphylococcus caseorum. The sequence continues at coordinate 1,494,083 of NZ_JBNFUA010000001.1, read as the reverse complement.
TGATCATTGAGGTAAAGATACAGGTTCGAATAAAAAACTTTTAATACAGTAAAAATCGAGAAAAATTTAGTACATACCATACCATCTGAAGAACAATTAGATGAATTAATTGGTAAATTTAGTAGCGCTAAAGTTTATTTGAAAAACACGCGTGTACTAAGAAAGTATGAGAGACACGTTAATGTGTCGATGAATAATGCAGCTGAAAAGCATGATAATGTCACGCTCATCGATTGGTACAAACGTTTTGAGGGTCACTCTGAATACTTTGCACCAAATGGTATTCATTTAGAAAAGTCAGGTATTGAAGCTATGACTGATGAAATATTAAAACATATACTATCTAAAAAATTATGCATAATGTAGAAAGTAATATGTGAAAGTTTGTGATTAAAAGTATATAAAAACGCCCCCAATTTTTGAGGACGTTCAGAATATCAACAAATTCTTATGCTTTGTCGACATTTTTATGCATGTTTTCCAAGGCAATAGCTTCAAACTGTAGTCTTTGTCTATTGCTGTATTTACTAGTCAAGAGTGGTCGTAAAGTAGCAATATGATTAATTGCACCTTTATTCTTTAATATTTTTTATCTTCTTTATGAATAGGGTAGTCATTCGCACTCATATCACGTCTTGTCATGAGGCCATTGGCATTAAATTCCCAATGTTCATTACCATGTGTACGCATCCACTGATTTGTACTTGCATCTCGCCATTCGTATTCAAATCTAACAGATATACGATTGTCAGTATAGCACCACAATGCTTTCATTAATTTATAATCTAGTTCTTTATCCCATTTTCTATAAAGAAATGCTTTTATTTGCTCACGACCTTCGAAAAATTCACTACGATTTCTCCAAACTGAGTCTTCTGTATATGCTAAGCACACTTGTACTGGATTTCTAGTATTCCATGCAGTTTCTGCCATTTTCACTTTTTGTAAGGCGGTCTGCGCATTGAAAGGTGGCACAGGCGTTTTCATTTCTTCGGTCATTTTGGACACATCCTTTATTGTAAAGTTACAAGCAGTCTAGCAGAGTATATATTTTAATCCAATTTTTACAATGTCATTTAAAAGTATAAAAACAGTGTTTAAGCGTAGTAGAAAATGGGCAAAACACTGATATACACTGACTTATAAAAGAATAAAATAAATTTTAAAATGTAGACTAATTTGTTGATTATTTAAATGAAAAGGACTATAATTAAATTAAGGTCAAAGAAAGTCAAAGTCAAACTTGATTTGTTTTGATCAAACTCTTAATGGTGAGGTGAATCATTTTGGATATTAATCAAATGACCTATGCAGTTCAAGGTGCTTTACAAAAAGCAGTTGAATTGGCAAAAGAAAATGAGAATCAAAATATAGAAATTGAAGCTGTGCTTAAAGCAGCACTTGAAGAAAATGAAAGCTTATTTAAAAGTGTTCTAGAAAGAGCAAATATTGATACAGAACAACTTGTTAAAGCATATAATGAAAAATTAAAAAGTTATCCATCGGTTCAAGGAGAAAACATTCAATATGGGCAATACATCAGTCCTAAAGCAAATGAACTTATAAATAAAGCAGAAACTTATATGAAGTCCTATGAAGATGAATATATATCTATGGAACATCTTATACTTTCTGCCATGGAAATTGATGAAACAACAAAACAGTTTATCGGTAACAAAAAAGAGGTCATCGAAGAAATTATTAAAAAAATAAGAGGGGGTAATCACGTGACGTCACAAAATCCAGAATCAAATTATGAAGCATTAGAAAAATATGGTCGCGATTTAGTTGAAGAAGTACGTAAAGGTAATATGGACCCAGTCATTGGTCGTGACGAAGAAATTAGAAATACAGTCAGAATTTTAAGTAGAAAAACAAAAAACAACCCAGTATTGATTGGTGAACCTGGTGTTGGTAAAACAGCTATTGTTGAAGGTCTGGCCCAACGTATTGTACGTAAAGATGTGCCTGAATCTTTACTAGATAAAACGATTTTTGAATTAGATTTAAGTGCACTTGTAGCAGGTGCCAAATATCGTGGTGAATTTGAAGAACGTTTGAAAGCAGTATTAAAAGAAGTGAAAGATTCAGATGGCAGAATTTTATTATTTATTGATGAAATCCATATGCTTGTTGGTGCGGGTAAAACAGAAGGCGCTATGGACGCTGGTAATATGTTGAAACCTATGCTTGCACGCGGTGAATTACATTGTATTGGTGCAACAACGTTAAATGAATACAGAGAATATATTGAAAAAGATTCGGCTTTAGAACGTCGTTTCCAAAAAGTAAATGTATCTGAACCTGATGTAGAAGACACAATTTCAATTTTACGTGGACTAAAAGAGCGTTACGAAGTGTATCACGGTGTCCGTATACAAGACAAAGCAATCGTAGCAGCTGCAGAATTATCAGATCGCTATATCACAGATCGTTTCTTACCTGATAAAGCGATTGATTTAGTGGATCAAGCTTGTGCAACAATCCGTACTGAAATGGGTTCTAATCCTACTGAACTAGATCAAGTCAATAGACGCGTGATGCAATTAGAAATAGAAGAAAGTGCCTTAAAAAATGAATCTGACAATTTAAGTAAACAGCGTTTACAAGAATTGCAACAAGAATTATCTAATGAAAAAGAAAAACAAAATGCGATACAATCTCGTGTTGAAGAAGAAAAAAGTAAAATAGCAAAACTACAAGAAAAACGTACAGAGTTAGATGAAAGTAGAAAAGCGTTAGAAGATGCTGAAAACAATTATGATTTAGAAAAAGCAGCAGAATTACAACATGGTAAAATTCCAGAATTAGAAAAAGAATTACGTGAACTTGAAGATGCATTCCAAAACGAACAAAACGGTGATAATGATCGCATTATTCGTGAAATAGTAACAGATGAAGAAATTGGCGATATCGTTAGTTCTTGGACGGGTATACCAGTATCTAAACTTGTTGAAACTGAAAGAGAAAAATTATTAAATCTATCTGATATTTTACATGAACGTGTAGTAGGACAAGATAAAGCAGTAGATTTAGTTGCAGATGCTGTTGTAAGAGCACGTGCAGGTATTAAAGACCCAAATAGACCTATCGGTAGTTTCTTATTCTTAGGTCCAACAGGTGTCGGTAAAACAGAACTAGCTAAATCATTAGCATCAACGTTATTTGATTCTGAAAAACATATGATTCGTATTGATATGAGTGAATATATGGAAAAACATTCAGTTTCACGTTTAATTGGTGCACCTCCAGGCTATGTAGGTCATGATGAAGGTGGACAATTAACAGAAGCTGTTCGCCGTAATCCATATTCAGTGATATTGTTAGATGAAATTGAAAAAGCGCATTCAGATGTATTTAATGTGCTTTTACAAATATTAGAAGAAGGTCGTTTAACGGATTCTAAAGGGCGAGAAGTTGATTTTAAAAATACAATTATTATTATGACAAGTAATATAGGTTCTCAAGTGCTATTAGAAAACGTTAAGGATGCAGGTGTCATCACAGATGCAACTGAAAAAGCTGTGATGAATAGCTTAAACCAATACTTCAAACCTGAAATTATCAACCGTATGGATGATATTGTACTCTTTAAACCATTAACAATTGGAGATATGAGTTTAATTGTAGATAAAATATTAGCACAATTGAACATCAGACTTATGTCACAACGACTCTCAATTGATGTGTCTGATAAAGCAAAAGCATGGCTAGGTGAAGAAGCGTATGAACCACAATTTGGTGCTCGACCATTGAAACGTTTTGTTCAAAGACAAATTGAAACACCGTTGGCACGTAAAATGATTAAAGAAAACTTAACAGAAGGCACGAAAGTAAACATAGACTTATCGGATGATGGTTTGACATTTGAAGAAATTAAACCAGACACGGAATAAGTATAATTTTAATTAACAAGCTTCTGATAAGTAAAACATTTAAATAGAGCGTCACCTTAAAATAATAATACGAACCCAATAACAGGAATGGTGTAGCACGTAGATAAGAGTCTGAGACATAAATATCCCATTCTCAAATTAAAAGCAGCAATCTATTAGTTTCTAATGGATTGCTGCTTTTCTATGTTAAAATCGGTACAATTATATAAATTCATACAAAAAAATAAGCCACTTTCGTATAATAAAGTTACTCTAACATAACTTTAAAACGAGGTGTCTTATGTATAAGAAGTATAAAAATGTGATTGAAAAGTCGAAATCACTTTATGAAGAACTCATACAAACAGAGATTTTACCTAAGCTCAAATTAGAGATGAATGAAGAAATGAGCAATCAAGATTTAAAAGCTGACAGTGATTTGATGCGACTGCTGACTACAGGATGAGATTGTGCCCGTGGAAAGCGTGCACAAAAAATGCCAACAAAGTCTCTGACTTTGTTGGCATTTTATACGTGTCTAATTATAGACGCGCTCTAATGTTGTTCCTTTGTATCATCATTATTGCCTTTAATAACCATTTCAAATAAAACAATAATAATAGTGAAAAATATCGCGCCTACAATAGGTGTGATGAGGTTAAGCTCGCCACCACCTGCTAAACTATTAAGCACAAAGTTAATCATTTGCAATAAGACAATAGACCAAAATAAAGTTGCGAGGTATTTCATTATGTAATGCCTCCAATATAATATATATAAGTTCATTATAAATAAGAAAGCGCTATTTGTATAGTAGCAAAGTTAGATTCATAGTTTTACATTGTTATAATAGAAGGTTTAAATTATAATTAATCTGTAAAACATCTTATAAGTTAGCTGTTGTTCTTGTATTTGAAATGTGTATTATGTTAAATTAATACCTGGTATTAAAATTAAAATCAAAAATAAGAAGGTGTACAACCATGGACGTGGGTATTAAAGGTTTTGGTGCATACACACCTAAAAATGTTGTAGACAATACCTATTTTGAATCATTTTTAGAAACTTCAGATAAATGGATTTCACAAATGACTGGCATTAAAGAAAGAAGATGGGCAGATGAAGATGAAGAAACTTCAGATTTAGCTTATCATGCAAGTTTAAAAGCGATAGAAGATGCGAATATCGAAGCATCAGAAATTGATATGATTATCGTTGCAACATCAACTGGGGATTTCCCATTTCCTACAGTTGCTAACATATTACAAGAAAAATTAGGCGTTGGCAAAGTTGCATCAATGGATCAACTTGCAGCATGTAGTGGGTTTATGTATGCCATGATAAATGCTAAGCAATTTGTTCAGTCAGGAGACTATAAAAATATACTTGTTGTTGGTGCAGATAAATTATCTAAAATCACTGATTTTACAGACCGTTCAACTGCAATTTTATTTGGTGATGGTGCTGGCGCAGTTGTAATTGGAGAAGTATCTGAAGGACGTGGTATTTTAAGCTATGAATTGGGTTCAGATGGTTCAGGCGGTAAATATCTATATTTAAATCCTGAAAATGGAAAAATATCCATGAACGGACGCGAGGTATTTAAATTTGCTGTAAGAATTATGGGTGAAGCGTCTAACAATGCAGTAGCCAAAGCAAATTTAACCCCTGAAGACGTTGACATGTTTGTACCACATCAAGCAAATATAAGAATTATGGAATCAGCGCGAGAACGCTTAGGCATTCCAAAAGAAAAAATGAGTGTTTCAGTAGATAAATATGGGAATACTTCAGCGGCTTCAATACCGTTAAGCATTTCTCAAGAATTAGAAAATGGCAAGATTAAAGATGATGATGTTCTAGTATTAGTAGGATTTGGTGGCGGTCTTACATGGGGCGCTGTAACTTTAAGATGGGGAAAATAGGAGGATAAAATATGACCAAAGAACAACGTGTTGTAATTACAGGAGTTGGAGCATTATCACCTCTTGGTAATGATGCAAAAACATCATGGAATAATGCTCTAAACGGTGTAAGTGGTATTGATACGATTACACGTGTAGATACAACAGATTATAATGTTCATTTAGCGAGTGAGCTAAAAGATTTTAATATAGAAGACCATATGCCTAAAAAAGAAGCACGACGCATGGATCGCTTTACACAGTACGCAGTGGTTGCAGCTAGAGAAGCAGTACAAGATGCTAAATTAGTTATTAACGAAGATACTGCTAATAGAATAGGTGTATGGATTGGGTCTGGTATTGGCGGTATGGAAACATTTGAAATTTCACATAGCCAATTATTAAACCGTGGCCCTAGACGCGTGAGTCCTTTCTTTGTACCAATGCTTATTCCAGACATGGCAGCAGGACAAGTATCAATTGATTTAGGTGCTAAAGGACCTAATGGTGCGACAGTGACTGCATGTGCGACAGGTACGAATTCAATTGGTGAAGCATTTAAAGTTATACAACGTGGAGATGCAGACGCAATGATTTCAGGTGGAGCTGAAGCACCTATAACGCATATGGCGTTAGCAGGTTTCAGTGCAAGTCGTGCCTTATCTACAAATGATGATAAAGAAACAGCTTGTAGACCATTCCAAGAAGGTCGTGATGGTTTTATTATGGGCGAAGGTGCTGGTGTCGTAGTTCTTGAATCTCTAGAGTCAGCTCAAGCGCGTGGCGCAGAAATCTATGCTGAAGTTGTAGGTTATGGTTCAAGTGGCGACGCACATCATATTACTGCACCTTCACCAGAGGGCGAAGGTGGTTCACGTGCAATGCAAGCTGCTTTAGATGATGCCGGTATAGAAGCTAAGGAAGTGCAATATCTTAATGCACACGGTACAAGCACACCAGTAGGAGATCTAACAGAAATCCAAGCAATTAAAAATACGTTTGGACAAGCTGCTGCTTCACTAAAGATAAGTTCAACAAAATCTATGACAGGTCATTTACTTGGTGCGACAGGTGGATTAGAGGCGATATTCTCTGCACTTTCTATTAGAGATAGTCGCATTGCGCCAACAATTCATGCAGATTCTCCAGATCCAGAATGTGATCTTGATATTGTACCAAACAAAGCGGAAGACTTAGAAATTAATTACGCGATGAGTAATAGTTTAGGTTTCGGTGGACACAATGCCGTAATCGTATTGAAAAAGTTCGCTGATTAAATCTATAAACTTTCATTTTAAAAGAGTTAAATGAAATATGTCTAAGATATATAAATTGATGAAAACAGTCGGAATTTAAAATTCTGGCTGTTTTTTTAGGTTTATTTTTATTTTTTCAGTATCAATACGCTTCCGATAATTGCACTTAGAATACATATTTATCATTATTAACTTTATGATGAAAAAATGTTAATTTTGAAAATTGTATGTACACAACAAACAATTAATGTATAATAGGAATAATTTCGGAGTCAGGAGGGATGAGATTTGAAGAAATTTATGACGTTATCAACCACTTTGAAAACAAGACTAATAGCGGATTTCATCTTGAATGTAGCGAGTCAAGCGATTTTACCCTTCATGGCTTTATATCTAACGAGCAAAACAAATGCGGTTTTTGCCGGTGCCTTTTTAATCACAAATATTGTTGTTAGTTTTTTCGTGTCTTTTCTAGGTGGATACTTAGGAGATAATTATAATAGGAAGAGAGTCGTTAATTATATACATTTCTTATATGCTATATGCTTAATTATATTAAGTATAACTGTAACTATGGACGGTATCGGTTTAATTATTTTTTGTGCTATTGTATTTATTTTTGAAATTTTATTTGCGGCGAGTCAACCTATTTTTGAAGCGGCTATCATGGATGCGATATATGAAGAGGTAAGGGAATATGTATATCAAGTTAATTATTGGATGTTTAATATTAGTACGGCGATAGGAATGATGTTAGGTGCATTACTATACTTAGGTCACAAGCATTTATTATTTATTATGTTCTTCTTCGCTATGTTAGTGAGTTGGTATTTATTTGAAAAATATTATGATGTAGAACAAATTTATAATAAAAAAGAGCCACTGACCTCTCGCTTTAAACATTTTGTGAATAGTTATCATGTTGTGCTAAAAGATAAATACTATATGATTTTTAATTTAGGAATGATGCTGATTTTTATGGCAGAACTCAGTTTAAATTCATATGTCGTAGTAAGATTGAAAGATGAGTTTGAAGCCTTTCATTTTTTAGGAGTTTACATAGATGGCGTAAGGATGTTTACTGTCATTATGATTATCAATACGATTGTGGTAGCGACGTTAACTTTTACAGTGAATCGACTTATAGCGCAAACTTCTAAAAGAGTGGTCTTTATCATCGGTATAGTATTGTATACGGTTGGTTATAGTGTATTGACGTCAGCCAGTGCGTTTTGGATATTGTGTTTATTTGCAATCATTGCCACGTTAGGGGAATTAATTTATTCGCCAATTCAAAATGCGCAACGCTTTTTAATGATACCTGATGACAAGCGCAGTACGTATTCTACATTTGGTATGGTCTCATATTATGGTGCCAATGTATTATCTAGATTCGGATTAATTTTGGGTGCATTTTTACTGCCATGGATGATGTCAGTCTATGTTGCAGTAGTTGTATTAATCGGTTTTGTTTTACTTTACTATGCTTTATTCTTTAACCCCAATATAGAAACAAGATAATAAAAAGACTGTATTAGAGTATTGTGGAAAAATGAACAATATCTAATGCAGTCTTTTATATTGCAAAAGAAATACCAATAGAGAGTAATAAATAAAATAAATTACATACAAATGCAATTTTAACCCATGGCGTAACAAAATAATTTTCTTTTTTTGCTTGCGTCGGTTTGAAAAACTCATCATTTTCGAGTGTGTCTTTATGTTTTTTGTTAGTAAGTTGATATTTTAGTCTTCTAAAACCATAGCTTGTAGGATCTAAAATGCCTTCTTGAACAACGATAACGATAAAGAAGATGATAGCCAATGAAATGGAAATATAGAAAAAGGTATTAATATAAAGCACTAACGTATGTGAAGCAAATAACCAGACTAATAAAGAGAGTAAAGGTGTAAAAATAACCCAAATTAGTAAACTTTTTATGTATTTCAAATTAACTCCTCCAATTATACAATAAATTTATTGTAACTTAATAAACCTAAAAAATGAATATAAACTTCTATAAATTCAATTATATCAACACTTGTATAAGATTATAAAATAAATTGTTTAAAAAGTCTTTAATAATGTAAAGCAAAACAATATTGCTTTACGGGTAAAGGAAAAGTATAATGTTAATAAATATTCTGAATATTTTAAAGGGAATGTTTATTCTGAATTTAAAGGGGGATAAAATATGCTTAAGTATGTTTTAAAGCGTTTGGGATATATGATTTTATCATTATTCATAATCATTACGATTACATTTTTCTTAATGAAGCTTATGCCAGGTTCACCATTTAATGATGAAAAATTAAATGAAGAGCAGAAGCAAATTTTAAATGAAAAGTATGGTTTGAATGAACCTGTTCCAGTACAGTATGCAAGTTATTTAAAGAATGTCGTTACAGGGGATTTTGGTAACTCATTCCAATATGATAACCAACCTGTGTGGGACTTAATACAACCAAGATTATTACCATCGCTTGAAATGGGACTGACAGCTATGGTTATTGGTGTGATATTAGGGTTGATTTTAGGGGTTATAGCAGCAGTACGGCAAAACAGTTGGGTCGATTATACAGCCACCGTCATTTCGGTTATTGCAGTATCAGTACCATCATTTGTTTTAGCAGTATTGTTACAATACTTATTTGCAGTTAGATTACAGTGGTTACCAGTTGCAGGTTGGGAAGGCATATCGACCGCGATACTGCCATCATTAGCACTATCGGCAGCAGTACTAGCGACGGTGGCAAGATACATAAGAGCAGAGATGATAGAAGTTTTAAGTTCAGATTATATCTTGTTAGCACGTGCAAAAGGTAATTCAACAATGAGAGTACTATTTGGACATGCATTACGGAATGCATTGATACCGGTTATTACGATTATTGTACCGATGTTAGCAAGTATCTTAACTGGTACTTTGACAATTGAAAATATTTTCGGTGTGCCAGGGTTAGGGGACCAATTCGTGAGATCAATCACTACGAATGACTTCCCAGTTATCATGGCGACGACAATTTTATTCAGTACATTGTTTATTGTCTCCATTTTCATTGTAGATATTTTATACGGTTTAATTGATCCGCGTATCCGTGTACAAGGGGGTAAAAAATAATGGCTGATAAAAGAGATGAAAAATTAACAGATGATCATTCAAATGCAGTTATGACACATAATTCAGAAGGTATACCAGCTTCTGATTTTATTAGAAGCGAGAATGACATTGAAAAAGAACCGGAAATGCAAAGAGAAAGTAAAAACTTTTGGCAAGATGCATGGACGCAATTGAAACGAAATAAACTAGCGGTAGTTGGGATGATTGGTTTAATCCTTATCGTACTACTCGCATTAATTGGTCCTTTAATAAGTTCACACGATTTTGCTGAACAAGATGTAGATAGACGTAACTTACCAGCTAAAATACCTGTGCTAGATAAAATACCATTCTTGCCATTTGATGGTGAAGGCGCAAAAGGTGTCGATGCTTATAAAGAAGCAGGCGTTACAGAGAACTTTTGGTTTGGTACAGATCAGTTAGGTAGAGATTTATGGTCAAGAACTTGGCAAGGCGCGCAAGTATCCTTATTCATTGGTGTAGTAGCAGCTTTGCTCGATATATTTATAGGTGTTGTGTACGGGGCAATATCTGGATTCTTTGGCGGACGGATAGATAATGTCATGCAGCGTATTATAGAAGTGGTTGCTTCGATACCTACACTGATTGTGGTTATTTTATTCGTATTAATTTTCGAGCCATCTATTTGGACCATCATTTTAGCCATGGCACTTACCGGTTGGATTGGTATGAGTCGTGTGGTACGTGGTGAATTCTTAAAGTTAAAAACACAAGAATTTGTTTTAGCATCTACAACATTAGGTGCATCAAAACTAAAATTAATATTCAAACATATTTTACCTAATACACTTGGCGTTATCGTAGTAACTTCTATGTTTACAGTACCAAATGCCATTTTCTTCGAAGCGTTCTTAAGTTTCATTGGTATTGGTGTACCAGCACCTAAGACGTCATTAGGTTCGTTAGTAAATGAAGGTAGAGCGATGCTGTTAATTCACCCACATGAATTATTTATACCAGCAGTAGTATTAAGTTTATTAATTTTATTCTTCTACTTATTTAGTGATGGATTACGCGATGCATTTGATCCTAAAATGCGCAGATAATAAAAGGGGGCAACATTTATGTCAGAACGAGTATTAGAAGTGAATAATTTGCATGTTTCCTTTGATATCGATGCTGGGGAAGTGCAAGCGGTTAGAGGTGTTGATTTCTTTGTCGATAAAGGTGAAACGCTCGCAATTGTTGGTGAGTCTGGTTCAGGGAAATCAGTAACAACGAAAGCAATCACTAAATTATTTCAAGGTGATGCAGGCAGAATTAAAAAAGGTGAAATTAATTTCTTAGGTGAAGATTTAGCAAAGAAATCAGAACAAGAATTAATTAAACTTAGAGGTAAAGATATATCTATGATCTTCCAAGATCCAATGACTTCTTTAAACCCAACGATGAAGATTGGCAAACAAGTTATGGAACCATTGATGAAGCATAGAAATTATAATAAAACAGATGCGAAAAAACGTGCTTTAGAAATATTAAATTTAGTAGGTTTACCAAATGCAGAAAAACGTTTCTCTGCTTATCCGCACCAATTCTCAGGTGGACAACGACAAAGAATCGTTATTGCAACAGCACTTGCATGTGAACCTAAAGTATTAATTGCTGATGAACCAACAACTGCACTGGATGTAACAATGCAGGCACAAATTTTAGAGTTGATGAAAGAGCTTCAAGATAAAATTAGTACATCAATTATATTCATTACACATGACTTAGGTGTGGTTGCGAATATCGCAGATCGTGTCGCAGTAATGTATGGGGGGCAAATGGTAGAAACTGGAGATGTAGATGAAATATTCTATGATCCTAAACATCCATACACTTGGGGATTATTATCATCAATGCCAGATTTAACTACAGGTTCAGAAACAGAATTGTTAGCTATTCCAGGAACACCGCCAGATTTATTACATCCACCTAAAGGAGATGCTTTTGCAGAGCGTAGTCAATTTGCATTAGATATAGATTTTAAGACGCCACCTCCTTGGTTTCAAGTATCGCCTACACATTTTGTGAAATCATGGTTGTTGGACGAACGTTCCCCTCATGTCGAGCCACCAAAAATGGTGCAGAAACGTTTACGTAAAATGCCAAATAATTACGATAAACCTCAACAAGTAGAAAGGGTGTCGTTCGATGGAGAATAATAGAGATGTGCTATTACAAGTGAAAAACTTAAAACAATATTTTAATGAAGGTAAGCGAAATGAAGTTAGAGCCATCGAAAATATTTCTTTCGATGTATTTAAAGGGGAAACATTTGGTTTAGTAGGAGAATCAGGCTGTGGTAAATCAACTACAGGTAAAGCCATTATTAAACTGAATGATATTACAGATGGAGAAATTCTATATGAAGGCGTAGATATTCAAAAGATTAAAAATCGTAAAGACTCATTGAAATTTAATAAAAAAATACAAATGATCTTTCAAGATCCCTATGCATCATTAAATCCGCGTTTAAAAGTTATGGATATCGTAGCTGAAGGTATTGATATACATAAACTTGCTTCTGGTGTTAAAGATCGTAAGAAACGTGTTTATGATTTATTGGAAACAGTAGGTTTAAGTAAAGAGCATGCGAACCGTTACCCACATGAATTTTCTGGGGGACAACGCCAACGTATTGGTATTGCACGTGCATTAGCAGTGCAACCAGAGTTTATTATCGCTGATGAACCGATATCTGCATTAGACGTTTCTATCCAAGCGCAAGTTGTAAACTTGTTATTAAAATTACAGAAAGAGCGTGGCATTACATTCTTATTCATTGCCCATGACCTTTCAATGGTGAAATACATTTCTGACAGAATTGCAGTGATGCATTTCGGTAAAATCGTTGAGTTAGGTAGTGCTGATGAAATTTATCATCATCCTATGCATCCTTATACCAAATCTTTGCTTTCTGCTGTACCTCAGCCAGACCCTGAAAGTGAAAGAGTGAGAAAGAGAACAGTTTTTAAAGAAGACGCAGAAAACAATGACAAACGTTCATTGCATGAAGTACGACCAAACCATTATGTATTTACAACAGATGAAGAAGCGGAAGCACTGCAATCTGAAACACATGAAACGTCTATATACATTAGATAAAGATGATAAAGCACAACCAGGTGTGGCTAAAGCATTGCCTAAAGAAAGTAATGGCGGTAAAACGTTAACGATTAAATTGCGTAAAGATGCGAAATGGTCGAATGGGGATCCAGTTACTGCGCATGACTTCGAGTTTGCCTGGAAGCGCGTAGTGAATCCTGAAACAGCATCTGAGTATGCCTATATTATGTACGATTTGAAAAATGCGGAAGATATTAATATGGGTAAAAAAGACGTGGACGAATTAGGCGTTAAAGCACTAGATGACCATACATTAAAGGTGGAATTAAATAAACCAATTCCGTATATTAATGAAATGTTCGCGTTTGGTACATTTATGCCACAAAATGAAAAAGTTGTGAAAAAACATGGTCAGCAATATGGTACTACAGCTGATAAAACAGTGTTTAATGGACCTTTCAAGATAGATCAATGGAGGGTTGAAGATAAAATTCAACTTGTAAAAAACGAAGATTATTGGGATAAAGAAGCGGTTCATTTAGATCGCGTTAATTATAAAGTATTAAAAGACCAACAAGCAGGTGCGTCTTTATATGATACAGGCTCTGTTGATGATACTGTTATTACAGCAGATCAGGTTGATAAATATGAAGATAATGCAGGTTTGAAAAAACGTTTATTAGCAAGTACATTTTATATCAAATTAAATCAAAAAACTGTACCAGCATTTAAAAATAAAGATATGAGACTCGCAATTTCACAAGCAATTAATAAAGAAGGCTATGTAGATGCTGTTAAAAATGATGGTTCGGAAGCAACAGATGGTTTCACCTCTAAATTAACAGCAGAAACACCTGATGGTAAAGATTTTGCGGAAACGATTGATTCGCCATTATCATATAATCCAGAAGCTGCCAAAGCACATTATGAAAAAGCTAAAAAAGACTTGGGTATAAAAGATCTGACATTTACGATGAATACTGAAGATACACCAAGTTCAAAAATTTCAGCAGAATATATTAAAGCGCAAGTAGAAAAAACGTTGCCTGGTGTCACAATGAAAATTAAACAATTGCCATTTAAACAACGTTTGAATCAAGAGTCTTCTGAAACACACGAAGCCTCATTGTCTGGTTGGGGACCAGACTATCCAGACCCATTAACATTCTTAAACATTATGACAACAGGTGCTGCTCAGAATAATACTGGCTGGGGCAGTAAAGAGTATGATCAATTAATTGAAGATGCTAATGGCAAATTATTGAAAAAACCGGAAGAACGTAATGCTGCTATGAAGAAAGCAGAAGAAATGATGTTGAAAGACGCACCGGTCGCACCGATTTATCAAAAAGGGGAAGCGCATTTAACAAATCCACAAGTTAAAGGCATAATCTATCACCAAATTGGTGGAGATACATCTCTGAAAAATGTAAAAATAGATAAGAGTATTGATCGTGAAACTGGTGAAAAGAAAGAATAACTAGTATAGTTTTTGAAAAACAAAATAAAAATTACAAACAGCACATCAACATAAGGTTGGTGTGCTGTTTACTTTGTATATTAAACTGAATTTTACTAGTTATTACTATTTGAAATTGAGACAACATTTCTTGCTCAATTAGTTATACATGTATTTAAAGCACTGGCTGAAGACTTCAGAATGAGACAGTAATTATGGAAAGCTAACACAAAAAATGCCAACAAAGTTACTGACTTTGTTGGCATTTCAACATATTCTAATCAAATAGAATGTGCCCGTTATAATTATCTTTTACGACCTAAGCCCATAGCTTTTTCCATTTTCTTCAATGTTTTGAAAGAAACTTTTTGAGCTTTATCTCTACCATTATCTAAAATAGTATCTAATTCATCTGAATTAAAGTAATACTCATATTTTTCTTGAAAATCTGTTAAGAATGTTTTTACGATTTCTGCTAAATCTGATTTAAACACACCATAATTAGAGTCTTTATATTTACTTTGTAATGATTCTAGAGATTCATCCGTTAAACTAGAATAAATGGATAATAAATTAGAAATACCTGGTTTGTTCTCTCTATCAAATTTTATAATACCATCTGAATCAGTTACTGCACTTTTGATTTTTTTAGCTGCAGTATTTGGTTGGTCAAGTAAGGAAATGAAGTTCTTTTGATTATCATCACTTTTACTCATTTTTCTAGTCGGATCCTGTAAACTCATAACACGACCACCCACTTTTGGTATGCGTATTTCGGGTTTAATTAATATATCGTTAAAACGAGAATTAAATCTATCTACTAAATTTCTAGTTAATTCTATATGTTGCTTTTGATCGTCGCCCACAGGGACAATATTCGTGTTATAGATTATGATGTCTGCAGCCATTAACGGTGGATATGTAAGTAAACCTGCTGGAACGCCTTCAGTCTGTTTAGTAGCTTTATCTTTAAATTGTGTCATACGTTCCAATTCTCCAATAGAAGAGATCGAAGTGAGCATCCAACTCGCCTGTATATGCGCTGGTACTTCTGATTGTATGAATAATGTGGATTTCTCTGGGTCGATACCAGAAGCTAAATAAATTGCTGCAAGCTGTCTTGTTTGTTTACGTAATTTCAAACGATCTTGTGGAACAGTAATTGCGTGCTGATCCACGATGCAGAAGAAACAATTGTAATCGTCTTGGACTTCACCAAATTGTTTCAATGCACCAATGTAATTACCAAGTGTTGGAATACCACTGGGCTGGATACCTGAAAATAATGTTTCCATTTTTAGATGCCTACCTTCTAAAATTTAATTTAATACATATTACGTACATTATAACAGTATTTCAATCATTTGTAATTTATGTTAAACTATAGACATATCAATATTTCTATCCGAATTTATTGAGAATTGCTTTTATTTTAAATTTTTTGATAAAAATTAAAGAATTCTCATTTAATTTTAATGTTGAAAGGGTATACTTTGATTGTAAGGTTAAGGAAGACGAAGTTTACTTGAAAGTTTCTTAATCATATAAATATTGAAATCTAATGAATTTAAATTCATGAAAAATAGGAGAGTGAGATGTATGGTAACATTATTTACTTCACCAAGTTGCACATCTTGCCGTAAAGCGAAAGCATGGTTACAAGAACATGACATTCCGTATACGGAGCGTAACATTTTTTCAGAACACTTAACAATTGACGAAATCAAACAAATTTTAAAAATGACTGAAGACGGAACAGATGAAATTATATCTACACGTTCTAAGACTTACCAAAAGTTAAACGTTGATATAGACGCATTACCGCTTCAAGATTTATATTCAATTATTCAAGATAACCCTGGTTTATTACGTCGTCCAATTATTTTAGACGAAAAACGTTTACAAGTTGGTTATAACGAAGATGAAATCAGACGTTTCTTACCAAGAAAAGTACGTACGTTCCAATTACAAGAAGCGCAACGTATGGTTGACTAAAACAAATTATAATTTACAATATTGGCCATAAAGTAGCATATTTATGATGTTGCTTTATGGCTTTATTATATTTAGCATAACAAATAGACTCAGAGTGAAGTCAAATGAACCGATTATTTTATATTTCAAGACTTTTAAAAACAATGGGCCATTTGATTGAAGAATGATAAAAGCGAAACAGCACTTGGTAATTAGTGCTGTTTTTTTGGCTTATGTTAGGGTATGTGTTAATATAAGAGACCAATTAGGAAATAGTAAAAATTAATGAAACAAATCAATTGTAATTATTACTACGTTCTAATACAATAATGATTACTATTCATCGACTGTAAGGAGTGAGATGATATGAGAATAGAGCGTGTTGACGATACTACTGTTAAATTATTTATAACATATAGTGATATAGAGGCTAGAGGTTTTAAACGTGAGGATTTGTGGACAAATCGTAAGCGTGGTGAAGAGTTCTTTTGGAACATGATGGAAGAAGTCAACGAAGAAGAAGATTTTGTAGTTGAAGGCCCTTTATGGATACAAGTACATGCTTTTGAAAAAGGTGTTGAAGTAACAATATCTAAATCTAAAAATGAAGACCTTATTAATATGTCAGAGAATGGTGATAACGAACAACTTGATTATCAAGTGAACGATTTATTATCACAGAGGTTTGATCAAGATGATAGTTTAGAAGATTTATTTGAACAACGTCAACAACAAAAAGAAAGCAACCACGATCAAGAAAATAACGACCATAAACAACAAAGCACACGTACAGTAATTGTTAAATTTAACGATTTAGAAGAAGTTATTGATTATGCACATCACAACAATCAATCAGTAGATGACTTTGAAGATTTATTATACAGTTTTAATAATATATACTACTATGCTGTTCATTTTGATGAAACAGTGGATCAAGAATCAATTAATGATAGTTATAGTCAATTACTTGAATTCGCATATCCTACTGACAAATCAGAAGTATATTTAAACGACTATGCAAAAATTATTATGAGTCATAATGTTGCGTCGCAAGTACGTCGTTATTTCCCAAGTGCGACAGAATAATATAAATTTTTTTATTTAAAATTGAGACCTGTTGAAATTTAATTTTCAGCAGGTCTTTTTGTGTACCTTATTTTATTTATGTTCAATTATCAGTGGTATATAAATCATTTTCTATCATTACTATATTTTAAAAGTAATGATTCGTTTGTAACAGTGTAATAAAATGAGGTGGTAAAATTATGTTATGTGCAAGAAATGAAAGTAACCAAATCATATCAGCAATGATTGCTCAAAAAGGGCATCAATATACGTGTCCGCATTGTAATAATAAAGTTATATTTAAAAAAGGCCAATTCATTGCACCTCATTTTGCCCATGTAAGTAAAAGGGAGCTTACATGCAATAAAGGAGAAACTTATGAACACTATCGTCTTAAATACTATCTTGCTCAATGGTTTGAAAAATATAATTATGATGTTGCCATAGAACCTTATATAACAGGATGTTATCAATACCCTGATTTAATCATAAATCACAGTATAGCAATTGAAATACAATTTTCACGAATTACGATATCAAATATAAAAAAACGCAGTATATCCTTACAAAAATGTGGACTAGATGTTGTATGGATTATTAATAATCCAAGTTATGATAAGATAACAAAAATTTTAATGCTTACAACTTATGAACGAACTTATATTAATTTAAAAGACCGCCATTTAATTGCTTGGAATGATTACACACAAGAACTGTACAAATATAAGATATTACAATATCTTGGTGGCAAACGTTATGTTGCGAAAAGAGAGATTGTTGCAAATGATGCTTTGATACATAACTCGACTCATGTAGATATTCAATATAACAATTTAACTTTAAAGTTAAGTGAAACTGCAATCATTAAATACTTGAAGCATTGTCGTAATAGGCGTTCGGTACTTGAGCCGAGTCTTAGTGTTATGTACCAATTACAATTATCAGAGTCATGGGTAAGTAAACATCTTGGTATCATTTTCCCAGAACAATTATATGTGAAATCTCATCCAGTATATTGGCAATTACAACTTCTATTTATGTTAAAGCATGTACAATTTAAGTTAAGTGATTTTATAAAATTAATTGAGTATAATGAATTTTATACAGGGGATGTTAATAAGGAAGAAATTGCTAGGGAAATGGTTAGGAAATTTCAGAAATTGAATTATAGCATTGGACGTAATAACGTGCAAAAATGATTGTTACGTGAGAAAATTATAATAATGAACTTTATAGGAGGTTTACTTAATATTATGACTGAACAATTAACAAGAGAAGAACAAGAACGTAAATACCCTGAATATACATGGGACTTAACTACTATTTTCGAATCAGATGAGGCTTTTGAAGCAGCATTTAAAGAAGTGGAAAATAACATAGGACAAGAAGAACAATTTAGAGGTCATTTAGCTGATAGTGCAGAAACACTTTATAACGCATTAGCTTTAGAAGACGAACTGGGTTCTCAATTAGAAAAAGTATACGTATATGCTCATCTAAAACAAGATCAAGATACTGCAAATGATAAGTACACGGGATACGAGTCACGTGCACATCAACTTATTATTAAATTTAGTTCTGGATGGAGTTTCTTAGTTCCAGAAATTTTACAAATTGATGAAGTACAAATCCAAAATTTCATTGAATCTAATGATGATTTAAAACGTTATGCATTTGATTTGAAACTGATTAATGAAAAACGACCTCATGTTTTAAGTGCAGATAAAGAAAAATTACTTACTGAGGCACAAGATGCTTTAGCAACATCAGATAATGTATATGGTATGTTTAGTAACGCTGATTTAGAATTTGAAGATGCAATTGATAAAGATGGGAATCATCATTCATTAACGCAAGGTACGTTTATAAAATGTTTAGAATCAGATGATCGTATTTTACGTAAATCTGCATTTGAAAATTTATATAAAGCCTATGGCGCATTTAACAATACATTAAGCGCAACTTTAGCTGGCGAAGTGAAAAAGAATGTGTTTAATGCCAAAACACATAATTACGAAACTGCAAGAGCAGCAGCATTAAGTAATAATCATATACCAGAAGAAGTATATGATAATTTAGTTAAAACTGTGCATAACTACTTACCATTATTACATCGCTATACGAAATTACGTAAAGACTTATTAGGTTTAGAAGATATGAAGATGTACGATCTTTATACACCTTTAGTTAAAGATGTGAAATTTGAAATGCCGTATGAAGAAGCTAAAGATTGGATGGTAAAAGCTTTACAACCTATGGGCGAAGAATATATGAAAGTTGTTGAAGAAGGGTTAAATCATCGCTGGGTAGATGTATACGAAAATAAAGGTAAACGCTCAGGTGGTTATTCTTCAGGTGCGCATTTAACTAATCCCTTTATATTATTAAATTGGTCCAATACAGTGAGTGATTTATATACATTAGTGCATGAATTTGGTCACTCTGCACATAGTTATTTCAGTCGTCAAAACCAACCAGCCAATTCAAGTGGTTATACAATTTTTGTAGCAGAAGTAGCTTCTACATGTAATGAAGCATTATTAAGCGACTACATGGACAAACATTTAGATGATGAACGTAGACTATTATTACTTAATCAAGAACTTGAACGTTTCCGTGCAACATTATTTAGACAGACAATGTTTGCTGAATTTGAGCATAAGATTCATCAAATCGAAGAGGCAGGAGAACCACTTACAGCAAACCGTATGAATGAAGAATACGCAGAATTGAATAGACAATACTTTGGTGATTCTGTTGAAACAGATGAAGATATTAGTAAAGAATGGTCAAGAATTCCTCACTTCTATATGAATTATTATGTGTATCAATATGCAACTGGATATAGTGCGGCTCAAAGTTTAAGTCGTCAAATTTTGGCTGAAGGCCAACCAGCAGTGGACAGATATATTAATGAATTCTTGAAAAAAGGTAGCTCAGATTACCCAATCGAAATACTTAAAAACGCAGGTGTAGATATGACAACTCCTGAACCAATTGAACAAGCTTGCCAAGTATTCGAACAAAAATTAGACGCTTTTGAAAAGCTTATGAAAGCTTAGTGTGAATGTATTCGTTTTCAATATGACAAGTTTGTGACAAAGTGATTTTATTTAAACTAAATGGTTGAAAGACGCATTTTAGCGTGTTATATTATAAACATGAAATTAATCACATAACAAACATACCCCTTTGTTTGAAGTGAGAAAATTTCTCCCATCCCCTTTGTTTAGCGCCGTGTAATCAGACACGGCGTTTTTTTATATCCTTTTTTAATTAAATTCAAAAATATGAATAACTATTCGTTTGACTTTAAAAAATTAAAGTTATAGAATTAACTTGTACTTAAAATAAATACAAGGAAGAGGTTGTATATATGAAATTAGCAGTTGTAGCAGCAAATGGTAAAGCAGGGCAACTCATTACAAAAGAAGCTTATGATAGAGGGATAGACGTGACTGCCATTGTAAGAAGTTCAAATAAAACAGTAGCAGATCAAGTGATTCAAAAAGATTTATTCGATTTAACAACGGCTGACATTGCAGAATTTGATGTAGTTATCGATGCTTTTGGGCAACCTGATGAAAATAAATTAGATGAACATAGTAAATCAATGAAACATCTAGGCGATTTAGTAAGTAACAGCAACAAGCGTTTGTTAATTATTGGTGGGGCAGGTAGTTTATATGTAGATGAAGCACATACGCTGAAGTTGATAGACGCACCAGATTTTCCTGAACAATTTAAAAAGACTAGCCAAGCACAAATCAAAACACTAGAAGAAATACAAAAACGAAAAGATGTAAAATGGACATTTGTTTGTCCAGCACCAGATTTCCAATATGATGGTGAGAAAACAGGAGAATATAAATTGAGTGCAGACGAAGTTATTGGCTCAAATGTAAGTTATGCAGATTTTGCTCAAGCAATGATAGATGAAGCAGTAGATGCACAACATATCCAACAACGTTTTGCAGTATTTGCGAAATAAAATAATAATGAAAACTATAGTAAGATGAGGCTATGTCTCAGCTCCGAAATATAAATAGTGATGTGGACTGATACTTGGGGAAAAGCATGCATAAAAAATGCCAACAAAGCCTGCGACTTTGTTGGCATTCTGAGATAGCCCAAAAGGCTATCTTTTTATTTGTTAAAAAAGTGTGATTATCTGTTTATTGCACATTCAAATTTTAGATCTCCAAAATTTTCCATCTGGAGATTTAAGTTTTTCTATCTTTTGTTGCAGTGCTAATTTTTTAAGTTCTTTATTCATTAATTTTTCAGGCCATTCATAAATGGTAAGTAACTCTTCTTTAGTAACTAATTGCTGTTGTTGTATATAACCTTCGAGTGTAGGCGGTAATTTTTTTTCAATTGGTGTTCCAATTAGTTCATTTATGATATACGTATAGATGTGATAAGGATAGAGACCTTCAACTTTCAAACCTTCTTCGTGAACGTCTTCGTTAAAGAATACGAGTGAAGGTGCTTCTTCAATCTCCATTTCTCGTGCAATATGCAAGTCTACTTGTAAGCTTTCTTTTAAATAGCTACTATGCAAATCTTCTTTAAAGACTTCATAATCTAACCCTGCATTACTTATGCAATTATTGACCATTGATTCAGTGATTATATCTCTTTTTGGTATAATTTCATTTTGTACAAGGTGTATAAAACGTTCTGCACGTATGCGGCCTTGAAGTTCAGCAGCCTTATATGCGAGTGCAATATTATCTAAGTCCGATGTGCTCTGCGCTTGGCATTTTGTTAAGACACGTAAAGATGGATTTAATATATGTCTTATACTGATATATTGCTTATACTCTATACGTAATTTAGAGAGAATTGCTGATAATTTGAAGCAATCTTTACTGAATGGGTCGAAAAAAGAATAAATTTCTATCTTACTCACAGGTGAAAGATTCGCATCTTCACGACTATTAGCATGTATTAATTTTAATTCTTCAGTCATGTACATTTCACCTACAATTAGTTTTCGGTATTAACCATATGATTCGCTGTTAAACGTAATCTTTCATACAAATAATCGCCGACACCTGCTTGGAAATCTGCATGCTGAATAGCACTATACATATTTTCAAGCCATGCGTCGCGTTCGTTGTTTGTTATTATAAACTCCATATGACGTCTTTTTAACATTGGATGACCATGTTCTTCTGAATAAAGGCTTGATCCACCTAAAAATTGAGTCAAGAATTGTTTTTGTTTTCTACTTGTTTCTTGAAAATCTCCAGGAAACAAATGGTTAATTCTGTCATCTTTTTCCACTAAGAAATAGAAATGGTCAATCATCTTATATAATGCGTCATGTCCAATGATTTCGTAAGGTGTCTGTGTCATTTTATCACCATATTCTCTTAATATATAACTAATATAACACGAATATTTACATTTGGAAGTAATTCGACTTTTTAAACTTGTGCGCAATTAGTTGTTGTTCAAATTTGATTTGCGATTGAAAAATCTTTGTACTTTATTTTCGGGTGTTTCGTGTTTAATATCGAATGTTTCAAGAATCATTTCAAATTGAATTAAACCATCATCATAATCTTCAACTTCATATTCCAATTCATAATCTTGATAATTTAAATAGTCACTTCTATCTAAAACGAGTAAATTGCCATGGATTTCTTTTTCTAAACGTGAAGTAGTCAAAGCACCAAGAATAACAAGCTGATTAATGTCAACATTCATTTTAGTTAATTGTTCGGTGATTTCTAATGGTAAATCATTCTCGACTAATTTTTTATTTAATTCGGGTATAACATCTGTTTCAAAATTATATTCCATTAAGCCAACTTCGGCAGGTATCTTTAAGGTCATTTCATAGTATTCATCTTTTACGCGTATTCTTAGTGCAGACTTATGTGAGCGTAAATCAAATTGCTCAGTATCTATATAATAGTTTGTTTGACTGAAGGGTTGCATGTCTGGGAAATATTTATTATATATAGATTGGTACTGTGATTGAGATAATAATTGTTTGAATTCAATTTCATTGTTAGTTGCCACGAGAAACACTCCTTTAAAGCATATAATGATTTATTCTAAAACACTTACGACATAATTTAAATTGAACTGCATTTTAAATTTAAAAATACTTTAGGTATTATGCTAAATTGTTGTCGTAACATTAGCCTTGTAACGTGTTATGTGCGATAGAATTATGTTAAAATGATGAAGAATAAGGAGGAACAAGCATGCGTATTTATGTAAATGAAATTAAAGTAACAGAAGATAGTATCAATTGCTATACAGAAGCGTCTACAGAAGGTCTGGAAGAAGCAGGACAAATGCTTGTTGACAGTGATAATTATAGTTTTGCCTACATCTTGGATGATGGACAATCGTATTCATATTTAATTTTTGTTCAAGAAACTTGGTCTATGCTACATGAAAACAAAGGTAAGAAAATAATAATAAATGATAAATTAGAATTACAGCAGTTCGAAAGGGAATTTAATTACATATTGGATAACATACAAGGTAATTTAAATTATGGTAAAGCGTTTGTTTCCGTTGTAGAAGATACTTTCGAATTAGAGTGAAGCGGAGTGAGGCATTATGAATCAATGGGATCAATTTTTATCTCCATATAAACAAGCGGTGGACGAATTGAAAATTAAATTAAAAGGCCTTAGAAAACAATATGAAGTAGAAGACAATGCTTCGCCAATTGAATTCGTAACTGGCCGTGTCAAACCAATGACTAGCATTATTGATAAAGCAAATAAGCGTCAAATTTCTTTTGATCGATTACATGAAGAAATGTATGATATTGCAGGGTTACGCTTAATGTGTCAATTTGTTGATGACATTGAAGTTGTAGTTAATTTATTAAGACAACGTGAAGATTTTAAAGTTGTGGAAGAACGAGATTACATTAGTAATACCAAACAAAGTGGTTACCGTTCATTCCATGTTATTATTGAATATCCTATTGAAACACTAAAAGGAGAAAAGAAAATATTAGCAGAAATTCAAATCAGAACGCTAGCCATGAACTTTTGGGCCACTGTTGAACATACATTACGTTATAAATATGATGGAGATTACCCACCTGAGATTCAACATCGCCTTGAACGGGCAGCGGAAGCAGCGTTTTTACTTGATGAAGAAATGTCAGAAATTAAAGAAGAAATTCAAGAAGCACAAAAATATTATTCTAAAAAACGCTCTAAGAAACATAATAATGATTAGGGGGTGTAATCATGCGTTATACGATACTATCTAAAGGTGATTCGAAATCGAATGCACTGAAACATAAAATGATTAACCATATGAAGGATTTTCAAATGGTTGAAGACCCAGATAATCCAGAGATAGTTATATCAGTGGGCGGTGACGGGACATTGTTACAAGCTTTCCATCAATATAGCCACATGCTATCTCGTTGTGCGTTTGTAGGGGTACATACTGGTCATTTAGGATTTTATGCGGACTGGTTACCACATGAAGTAGAAAAGTTAATTATTGAAATTAATAATTCAGAATTCCAAGTCATAGAATATCCTTTGTTAGAAATTATTGTGCGTTATAACGATAATGGTTACGAAACAAGATATTTAGCTTTAAACGAAGCAACTATGAAAACAGAAAATGGTTCTACTTTAGTGGTCGATGTGAACATACGAGGTAATCAATTTGAACGATTTAGAGGTGATGGTTTATGTGTATCTACACCATCAGGTTCAACGGCGTATAACAAAGCCTTAGGTGGCGCGTTAATTCATCCATCTCTAGAAGCAATGCAAATTGCAGAAATTGCATCAATTAATAATAGAGTGTTTAGAACAGTAGGCTCGCCTTTAGTATTGCCTAAACACCATACCTGTTTGATAACACCTGTTAACCATGACACGATATTAACTACTATTGATCATGTAAGTATTAAACATAAAAATGTTAATGCTATACAATTTAGAGTAGCTAATGAAAAAGTAAGGTTTGCTAGATTTAGACCATTTCCTTTCTGGAAAAGAGTACATGATTCCTTTATCTCTAGTGGGGAAGATGAGTAATGAAATTCACATATGATATTGAATGTCCAGAAATGGTAAGAACATTTTTACAAAAAAACCATTATTCTAAGCGGACTATAAGCGCCATTAAACATAATGGCGCTTTAGTTGTTAACGGACAGCCAGTTACAGTTAGAAAACAGTTAGAAATTGGCGATGTGCTTCAAGTTCATTTAGGGGATGAAACGCCAAGTTCGAATTTGCTGCCTTTTACGGATAGATTGAATATCTTATATGAAGACGAATATTTACTTGTTGTATCGAAACCTGCACTTCAAAATTGTGCACCGTCGAGAGATCATAAACATTTGAGCTTAGTCGAGCAAGTATTAGGATATTTTAAACAATCATCCCTCTCAATTAACCCTCATATCGTAACTCGGATAGATCGGAATACATCTGGCATCGTTATTTTTACCAAACATGGATTTATCCATCATTTAATGTCTCAGACACAGGTTGATAAACGATATTTATGTATATGCCATGGGAGTTTGAAAGATGAAGGCTTGATTGATGCACCTATTGCAAGAGATCCAGCTAGTATTATTCAACGGCAAGTTAACGTGAAGGGTAAAGAAGCGAGAACACGTTTTAAATGCCTACAACGTTCTGAAGATTATAGTTTGAGTGAAGTACATTTATTAACTGGTAGGACACATCAAATACGTGTGCATTTTCAACATATAGGACATCCAATCGTGGGCGATGATTTATATGGAGAAAAGCATCCAATATATACACATCAATTATTACGCTGTGTACGCGTAACTTTTATTCATCCAATCACGTATAAAAAGATTGAGATTAATGATGAGTATAGCGCAATAGAATCTATATTTAATAGGATATGATTTTTAACATTCATGGAGGTGGGGCCATTGGCTAATGAAAAGGATTCAATCACTTTAGAGGACGAACAAGTATATGATCAAGCGTTGTTAGATAATTTGTTGCTTGAAAACCATATCGATGAATTTAGAAATGAATTTTTAGCGATGCATACATATGAACAAAGTGAATACTTTGAAGACAGCAATGAAGAAATTCGACAAAGAATATTTGAAGTATTATCACCAGAAGAAGTAGCTGATTTCTTTGAGCAATTAGAAATTGACGAAGATGAATATGAATCACTTTTTGACACTATGGATGCCGAATATGCGAGTAAAGTGCTAGAAGACATGTCTTATGATAATGCTGTAGATATAATGAATCAGTTATCTAAGCAAAAAATTGTTAGCTTACTCACATTAATGAAACGTGAAGATGCTAAAGAAATCAAAGCATTACTACACTACGAAGAAGATACTGCTGGTGGTATCATGACAACAGAGTATATTTCTTTAAAAGCGACAATGCCAGTTAAAGAAGCAATGATGCATGTAAAAGAACAAGCACCAGATGCCGAAACAATTTATGTTATTTTCACAGTGAATGATAATAAACAACTCGCAGGCGTACTTTCATTAAGAGATTTAATTGTGGCTGAAAATGATGCATATATTGAAGATATTATGAGTGAACGTGTAATCAGTGCAAATGCGGCAGATGATCAAGAAGATGTTGCTCAAAAAATGCGAGATTATGATTTTATTGCGATGCCTGTAGTAGATTATCAAGATCATTTACTTGGTATTATTACTATCGATGATATTTTAGATGTTATGGATGAAGAAGCTAGCGAGGACTACTCACGCTTAGCCGGTGTGTCAGATGTTGATGCGACGAATGATTCCATTATAAAAACAGCTAGAAAACGCTTGCCATGGTTAATCATATTAACATTTTTAGGTATGATTACTGCCACAATTTTAGGCTCTTTCGAAGATACTTTATCGCAAGTGGCATTATTAGCTGCCTTTATTCCAATTGTAAGTGGGATGTCAGGTAATTCTGGTACACAATCGCTTGCCGTTTCTGTGCGTAATATTTCAACTGGTGAAATTTACGAGCAAAGTAAATTCAAAGTAGCACTGAGAGAAACTGGAAGTGGTTTTTTAAGTGGTTTAATTTGCTCAATAGTGCTATTTTTAATTATACTGATACTTTATGGTCAACCCATATTAGCAGTGATTGTAGGCGCTAGTTTGACGATAGCAATGACAGTCGGTACATTAGTAGGCTCAATGATTCCGTTAGTTATGGATAAATTGAAAATCGACCCCGCAGTGGCGAGTGGCCCTTTTATTACAACAATTAATGATATCGTAAGTATGTTAATTTATTTTGGTTTAGCAACGTCATTTATGTCTTATTTAACGTAGGAGGGTTATATGGAATTTCTATCGCTTGTTGTCGTTGTATTAGCGGCATTTTTAACACCAATTTTAGTCAATAGACTACGTGTTAGTTTTTTACCTGTCGTAGTTGCTGAAATATTAATGGGTATCGTTATTGGTCACTCATTTTTAAATTTAGTAGAGCGCGATGCGATGCTTAATATTTTATCCACTTTAGGATTTATCTTTTTAATGTTTTTAAGTGGTTTAGAAATAGATTTTAAAGCATTTAAAAAAGATAAAAGTTCGACTACACAAGAAGAAAAATCTAAAAAACAAGAACCTGGGCATTTACAATTAGCAGTTATTGTATTTATGGCTATTATGATTATTTCAATTGTATTTGCTTATATGTTTAAATGGTTCGGATTAATAGATGATGTTTTACTTATGGTAATTATTATTTCCACAATTTCTTTAGGTGTAGTAGTACCAACTTTAAAAGAAATGAACATTATGCGCACTACAATAGGACAATTTATCCTACTTGTTGCTGTACTAGCAGATTTAGTGACAATGATACTACTTACAGGTTATGGTGCGATGCATGCTTCTGGCAACACATCACTTTGGTTAATTGGTAGTTTAGTTGTATTTACACTTATCTTTTATTTCTTAGGAGGTATCTTCAAGAAAGCGCAATTCCTGCAAATGTTGATGGATGGTACGACACAAATAGGAATACGTGCAGTCTTTGCATTGATCATTTTGTTAGTAGCATTAGCAGAAGGCGTAGGTGCTGAAAATATACTTGGGGCATTCTTAGCAGGTGTCGTTGTATCATTATTAGGTCCAGATGAAGATATGGTAGAGAAGTTAGATTCATTTGGTTATGGTTTCTTTATTCCTATATTCTTTATAATGGTAGGGGTAGATTTAAACATTCCAGAGTTAATTAAAGAACCATCGTTATTATTAATTATACCCTTTTTAATATTAGCATTTTTAATTTCGAAATTAGTTCCTGTGTTTTACATACGTAGATGGTTTGATATGAAAACAACGATTTCTTCGGCTTTTCTACTGACTTCAACACTATCTTTAGTAATCGCATCGGCGAAAATCGCTGAACAATTAGGTACTATTTCTAGTGAAATATCAGGTATTTTAATACTAAGTTCAGTTATTACATGTGTATTTGTACCTATTGTCTTTAAAAAGATGTTCCCAATGCCAGATGAAGCAACAAGACAAATTGAAGTTAGCTTAATCGGTAAAAACCAATTAACAATACCTATTGCTCAAAATTTAACTTCACAGCTTTATCAAGTTTCACTTTATTATAGAAATGATTTAAGTGATAAACGCAAGTTATCTGACGCCATTTCTATGATTGAAATTGCTGATTATGAAGAAGAGTTGTTGGAACGTTTAGGCTTATTTGAAAGAAACATTGTAGTCTGTTCAACTAATGATGATGATATTAACCGAAAAGTTGCTTTGATGGCTAAAGCACATGGCGTTAAACGTGTAATTTGTAGGTTAGAATCAAGCTCTAGTGATGTTGAACTACAAAAAGAAGGCATAGAAGTATTCAGTAGTTATTTGAGTAACAAAATATTACTGAAAGGTTTAATTGAAACGCCAAACATGCTTAATCTTTTAAGTAATGTTGAAACTTCATTATATGAAATCGCAATGTTAAACCATCAATATGACCAAATTCAATTACGTAATTTCCCATTCGATGGCGATATTATCTTTGTACGTATCATTAGAAATAATGAGTCTATCGTGCCTCATGGTGATACACAATTACGCTATAGAGATAGAGTGATTGTAACAGGCTCTAAAGAATATGTAGATGAATTGAAACGTGAATTAGAATTTTATTATTAGTAACGAGTATAGCGTTAAGTTAAAAAAGTAATTTTTATGTACCTCTGACGCCTTACTTTTATAATTAGGTTTAAAATAACTTTCATTTGATAGAAAGCGTAGATATTAATTAAATAGGTTATATATAGTAAAAAAACTGTTTAAACAATCAAACCAATGTTAAAATAAGGGATATTGGAATTGGAATCGAGTCAATGAGTCAAAGCTTTCTGATGATTTCTCGAACCGGTTTAAAATGAAAACTTTAATAAAGGAGTTATTCTCATGTTTAATTTAGAAAATAAGACGTTTGTCATTATGGGTATTGCTAATAAACGTAGTATCGGATTTGGTGTAGCTAAAGTATTAGATGAATTAGGTGCAAAATTAGTATTTACATATCGTAAAGATCGAAGTAAAAAAGAGTTAGAAAAATTAGTAGAACAATTGAATCAAGAAACACATCATATGTATCAAATTGATGTTCAAAAAGATGAAGATGTTGTCGACGGTTTTGCTAAAATTGGCGAAGAAGTTGGAAACATTAATGGTGTTTATCACTCAATCGCTTTTGCAAACATGGAAGATTTACGTGGTCGTTTCATAGATACTTCTCGCGATGGATTTTTATTAGCGCAAGACATAAGTTCATACTCATTAACAATCGTGTCACGTGAAGCTAAAAAATTGATGCCTGAAGGTGGTAGTATCGTAGCTACAACATACTTAGGTGGCGAATTTGCTGTTCAAAATTATAATGTTATGGGTGTTGCTAAAGCAAGTTTAGAAGCAAATGTCCGTTATTTAGCATTAGATTTAGGTGAAGAAAATATTCGTGTAAATGCAATCTCAGCAGGTCCAATACGTACTTTAAGTGCAAAAGGCGTAGGCGGATTCAATACGATTTTAAATGAGATAAAAGAACGCGCCCCATTAAAACGTAATGTTGATCAAGAAGAAGTAGGTAAAACTGCAGCATACTTATTAAGTGATTTCTCTAGTGGAGTAACTGGTGAAAACATTCATGTTGACAGTGGTTATCATATCGTTAAATAATAATCAAAACACCTCTAATGAGCAATGTGTAGTAATTATTGCACGTTAGAGGTGTTTTTTTAAAAACTATAAAAAGTGGCACTATGATGACAAACTAAAAAGCTGAAAGATCCTTATTAATGTAAAGGATCTTTCAGCTTTTTTAGTTAAATAACAATTTTTATAAACGAGCTAATCTTTGACGTCACTATTAGCTGCTTCAATAAGCTGTTGTCTATACCGGAATACATTACGGACGATAGATTTAATAACAGCATATAGTGGCACAGCAACAAGAATGAGTACAAAACCACCAAGGTTACCTGCTGCTAAAATCACAACAATGACTGTTAATGGATGTATGTTTAAAGATTTACCCATAACGTTTGGCGTAATGACATTTCCTTCTAGCTGTTGTGCAATCAGTGTAATGATACAGACCCAAATAAATACCGTTGGACTTTGTATAATGCCAATGATTCCAGCAGGTACAAATGCCATCCAAGGACCTAAGAATGGAATCATATTGGCCAGACAGGCAAACATAACAAGTAATAAAGTATAGTTAAGTCCTAGAATAGAATAACCAATATATAAAATGACACCTAAAATAATACTTACAGTTACTTGACCTTGAATATAAGATTTAACTGTTTCGTTTAAGTCTTTTAATAATTCAACTACGAACACTTTTCTATCCCCTTTAAATAATCTTGCAATAAAAGGAATAAATCTTTCGTGGTCTTTTAGCATATAAATTAGGAAGAATGGCACCATGATGAGTAGAAACATAGTAGAAATAAATGATGTCACGAATCCTAATGAATTAGATAATAAGCTAGTAGCGCCATCGCTCATTGATTTAATCATATTATTAATTCTGTCTGTTACATCTGCTGGTAATCTTTCCATTTGATCTAAAGCAAAATTAACAATGTGTTGAACTTCATTTTGTAGCGCTGGGATTTGTTTAATTAATCTTGAAATTTGTTCTATTATCAGCGGTGCAATATAACCTACAAAGCTGCTTATAATAATAACTAACGCAATCAAGATAATTGTTATACTACCCCAACGTGGGACTTTGTTTTTTTCAAGTATTTTTTGAAAAGGTAAACAGATATAGAATAAGAAGCCACTAAGTAACAGTGGTAACAACACTGATTGAATAATAACAATAAATGGTGTGAAGACACTATGGACTTCCATTACTAATTTGATTAGTAAAAACAGGATAAGTAAGGCAACACCTGTTCTAAACCAAACCTTATTAAGCATAGGACTTTTCCTCCTAAAAAATCGTATTTGAAGTACTATTTAGTATATCTCAAATAGCTACAGAACAAAAGATAAAAATTGATGTCAATTCGATGAATAATGAAATCGATTCAAATAACTTTATAGAATATTAACTAAAGTCACATAATGCATTAAATAGTGTAAAATTATTTCATTAGAGAATTTAAGTTATTAAAAATTTTTATTATTAATTCACAATTAAAAATATATAAATTGTGAAAAAGATAACTTATGAAATGCGTTGCGCGGAACATTTTATATGTGTATAATGATAAAAAATATCATTATACATAATGGTACAACAAGGGGGATACGTTATGTTAGAGAGTTTACTTACGTGGTTGTATGATATTGTATGGAGCAAGCCTTTAGTCTATGGTTTGTTACTTACAGGGGTATTATTTTCATTTATGATGCGCTTTTTCCAAGTTAGACATTTTAAAGAAATGATACGTCTAATGTTTCAAGGGGAGAAATCACCTACAGGTATATCCAGTTTCCAAGCGATTGCACTATCATTAGCAGGTCGTGTAGGTACTGGTAATATTGTAGGTGTGTCGACTGCTATATTCATTGGTGGTCCTGGTGCGATATTTTGGATGTGGGCATCAGCATTTTTAGGAGCTGGTAGTGCATTTATTGAATCTACACTCGGTCAGATTTATAAAAGGGAAGAAAAGGGGCAGTATCGAGGTGGACCAGCATTCTATATCGAATATGGTATCAAAGGTAAACTCGGTAAAATTTATGGTTTAATCTTTGCTGTAGTAACAGTAATTTCAGTAGGTTTATTATTACCAGGTGTTCAATCCAATGCAATTTCTAGTTCAATGAAAAATGCGTTTAGTTTTGAACCTTGGATAGTCGCAACATTTTTGGCAGTAATAATTGCTTTAATTATATTCGGTGGTATTAAATGGATTGCAAACGCTGCAACTGCAGTTGTTCCGTTTATGGCAATTTTATATATTTTAATGGCAGTTGTTATTATATTTATTAATATTGAACAAGTTCCAGCGCTATTTGCTTTAATATTCAAATCTGCATTTGGGTTTGAAGCAGCATTTGGTGGAATCGTTGGGGCAATGATTGAAATTGGTGTTAAAAGAGGTCTATATTCAAATGAAGCAGGTCAAGGGACGGGACCACATGCTGCGTCTGCAGCAGAAGTATCTCATCCAGCTAAACAAGGGCTAGTACAATCATTCTCAGTATATATTGATACACTCTTTGTGTGTACGGCAACAGGATTAATCATTTTACTTTCAGGTACATATAATGTCACTGGTAACGCTGACATGTCAGACGGTAAAGCCAGTTTGATTAAAGATAATGGTATTTTTGTAGAGATGTCGAATGGAGATAAAGATTATTCTGGTACAGCAATGTACGCGCAAGCTGGTATTGATAAAGCATTCCAAGGCAGTGGTTATCATTTCGATCCTGCATTCTCAGGAATAGGGTCATACTTCATTGCGATTGCACTATTCTTCTTTGCCTTTACAACAATATTGGCATATTACTATATTGCTGAAACCAATATTACGTATTTAACTAGAAAAAGTTCGAAAAAAATGACTTTTGTTTATATTAATATCACTAGAATTGTTCTCATTGCAGCTACAGTGTATGGTGCAGTGAAAACTGCTGATGTAGCGTGGATGATGGGTGATTTAGGTGTAGGTATGATGGCTTGGCTAAATATCATTGCAATTTGGATATTGCATAAGCCTGCAATTAACGCCTTGAAAGATTATGAGAAACAGAAGAAAGACCTTGGATCAGGTAAAAAAGCAATTTATAAACCAGATCCTAAGAAATTGCCTAATGCTGTCTTTTGGCATAAAGATTATCCTAAACGACTAAAAGAAGAAAAGTTTGAGGAATAACTCAGTATTCATTTTATAAAAAATTAAGTTGAAATATTTTAAAATAATGCGTCTCTTGGTACAATGTCATTAAGACTACTAGGGGGCGCATTATTTATGTATGATTTTCAACCAGGAAGAATTAATAAAATTAGTTTTCCTAGCGAATTATTAGAACGAGATGTCACACTATCTATTTATTTACCAAAAGATTTTTCTGAATTATTTAAGTATAAAGTTGTATTTTGTTTTGATGGTTTAGATTTTTTTAGTTTTGGAAGAATTCATAGAAGTTATGAAAGTCTACGTGAAGCGAATGAAATTGAAAAAGCAATCTTTGTTGGCTTTCATTATGAAGACGTTGATAAACGACGTGCAGAATTTCATCCACAAGGTGCGCGTACGCATTTAACAGTTAAAGCAGTAGCGAACGAAATTTTACCTTTTATTGATCGAACGTTTCCTACATATAAAGTAGGTAATGCGCGTATAGTACTTGGAGATAGTTTAGCTGGAAGCGTAGCTTTAATGACAGCTTTATCTTATCCAAGAATTTTTAGTCAAGTTGGTTTATTAAGTCCACAACATGATGAAGTGATTCAAACTTTAATTGAACGATGTCAATTTCAAGAACAGTTAACAATATGGCATGCGGTTGGTTTAGAAGAAGCAGACTTTGAGTTACCAACAAACGGTAAGCGTGCAGATTTTCTAACGCCTAACCGTGAACTGAAATCGATTATTGAAGCAAATAACTTCACGCATCATTACATAGAGTTTGAAGGCGGCCATAGATGGAAATCATGGAAGCATTTACTCGATGATTTGCTAAAGTATTTTTTGTCAGATAATATTTCATTTTAATAATCTGAATAAAATTTAGTTTAAAGTAACGAATTTTTCAGAAATTTGATATAATGTAATTATGTTAAACAAAGGAGGAATTTAAATGATTTTAGGATTAGCATTAATTCCGTCAAAAGCGTTTCAAGATGAAGTGAATGCATATCGTAAGCGTTATGATGCTCATTATGCGTCAATTATGCCGCATATCACGATTAAGGGGCAATTTAAAATAAACGATAGCGATTTAGAATCTGTCAAAGAGACAATTAAATCTAGACTTGAGGGTATACCAGCCGTTGATGTTCATGCAACAAAAGCATCGAACTTCGCGCCGATTACCAATGTCATTTATTTTAAAGTTGAAAAAACTGAAACTTTAGAAAAATTATTCTACAAATTTAACAATGGTGATTTCCATGGCGTGCCAGATCACTCATTTGTACCACATTTTACAATTGCGCAAGGACTAACAAGCCAAGAGTTCGAAGATATTTATGGACAATTGAAATTAGCGGGTATTGATTATAAAGAAACAATTGAACAACTTTCTTTAGTTTATTACGATGAGAAAGATGAAAAATGGAAAGTATTAGATAACTTTAACTTAGCTTAAATAATGCCCATTAGTAGCATCTATGATTGCTTACGATAAAAAATGGAATTAAAAGAGGAGTCACTAACAACTTGTTAGTGACTCCTTACAGAGTGTCGACAAAGTCTCCGACTTTGTTGGCACTTTTTTGTGCACGCTTTCCGCGGGCACAGCCTCAGCCTGTAGTCTTCGGCTAGTGCTTTTCCCGCAGGAGTCGGCACAAATTACTGCCATTTTTTAAACAAAAATAATATAATATATTTAAATTAAACAGTAGTGGTGTTTGTAATGTTGAATAAATCAATCGATAAAAGAGATCAATATGAAATGATTTCAATATCGGAATTAGTTCCTAGTAATCACTTATTACGTAGAGTAGATAATATATTGGATTTAAATTTCATTTATGAACTTGTCGAAGACAAATATTGTCTTGATAATGGAAGACCATCAATAAATATGGACTCATTATCAATGAGTTTTTGTTCTATAAGTTGGGTTCTAAAGTTAACAAATAGGGACTTTAATAATTTATCCATGATTGGATGTACTCTAAAACGATTGATTGTTCTATATGATGGTTTTTGATTTTGAGATAACCACATCGTACGAATACTATCTGAAAGTGCAGCTTCAATTCTTCGTCCAGAAAATATTGATTGTGTATAAGCATAAAGAATTATTTTCAACAACATTTTAGGGTGATAAGAGGATGCACCATTTAAGTGATTGAATTCGTAGAATTCTGTTTCTGGAATTGTTTCAACAATTTGATTAACTGCATGTGCGATATCATTGTTAGGAATCAAAATTTCAGTTTCCATTGGTAGTGTTAGCTGAGTCATATTATAATTTTTATACATAAGACACCTCGTTTTAAAATTATGTTAGAGTAACTTTATTATACGAAGTGGCTTATTTTTTTGTATAAATTTATATAATTGTTCCGATTTTAACATAGAAAAGCAGCAATCCATTAGAAACTAATAGATTGCTGTTTTAATTTGAGAATAGGATATTTATGTCCAAGCTCCTTATTTTGTGGCTATAATCTCATTGAAAATATTATGAGTTTAGATGATATTTTCTTTTTTTAATAAAATATAAACCATAGAATATAGCTAAGAATAAGAATAATAATGCTGAGAAATAAAATGTATTATTTACAGAAGCTGTGAATTGAGTGATTAAACCACCGACAAGTGGGCCAATCATTGAACCAAAACCTTGTACGCTGTTAAATACACCCCAAGTTTCTTCTTGCTCATCTATATGTATATGGCTTGCCATAAATGTGTTCCATGCAGGTAGTAATATACCATACATCAGACCAATAAAGATTGCCAATATCCATACAAGTGTAATATCTGTAATCAGTGATAAAGCAAATATCATTATCGTATATAGTAGAAAACCACCAAAAATGACGCTGTACATAAATAATATACCATGTCTATCAATGATTTTTGATAAGAAGAGCATCGAGATCGCACAACCAATACCCCCAAAGACAAGCGCCATAGTATATTCTACAGTAGATACTCCGACAACTTTCGTTGCATATGTAGGTAGGATAGGTACTAATGCCGTGATTGAAGCACCTTGTAACAAAATACCTGGGAATAAAATTAAATGACGTTTTGAAACATCTACGATTTGGCCTAATTGTTGCTTGACTGGTCGCGTATTATAATTCGTCAGTCTTATCTTCACGAAGTAATACAAAATCCAAGCAATAAGTACAACCAATGACATCATAAACGCAAATTTCGTCGGGTGGAACTTGAAGATAAGGTTCATGCCAACCATGCCGACAAGTAAACCGAGGAGCCATGAAAAATAAACATAACCCATTTGTTTGCCACGATTTTTTTCATCAACACTTGCAAGCATAATGACCCAAATAGGACTAACTGCTATACCAAGTAATACTGCACTGATAATTAGAACAATCGGAGAAGTCGGGAACCAAATGACTAAGAATAAGCTACCGAATGCAAGTAGAAAACCTAATGTGAGTACGAGTTTTGTGCCTAATCGTTTAAGTAAAAAACCAATCACGAAGTTGGTTGTTGCATCAGCTATAAAATGAGCAGAAATAGCGATAGATGTGACACCTACCGCAATTGAGGTTGCTGTTGGAAGTAATGCTAAGTAACTTAATATATACATACCTCGGGCAAATTCCATTAAGAACAAAATTACTAACAAGATTATAAAGTTTTTATTTGAATGATAATTATCTTTATTTAACGAAGAGCTTTGCATATAAAGGAACCTTTCCGTAAACTTCTTCATAGCGAGATGAATGATCTAGTAAATTTAACAAGTCATTACACAACTTGTAAGTTGAATATGGAATTCGAGATTCATTCATAGACTGAGTCATTTCTGCTATTTTTGATGGTGTATTTGTTAATGTTGCAACTTGCTGTATTGCTTCTTCAGGTGTGTCAGCAATCAAACCAAATCCTTTTTCTTCAAAGTAATTTGCATTCTCTAATTCTTGACCTGGAGCAGGATTCAAGAAAATCATTGGGGTCTGACGTGTCAAGGCTTCGGATATTGTGATGCCGCCTGGTTTAGTAATCATTAATTGGCTTGAAGCCATCCATTCATTCATATGCTTAGTGTAACCTACGATGAGCACGTTGTCGTAATTTTTAAATTGCGCAGATAACGTACGTTTCAATTCTTTATTTTTGCCACAAATCATTACGACTTGAGAGTGTGGACTTCGATTTAATATTTCTTGTATCATTTGATCAAAGCCTTTTGATACACCGAAGGCACCTGCAGACATAAGTATCGTTGGTTTGTCAGGGTTTAAGTGATTTTGACGAAGCCACGATGTTTTATCAATATCCGCTTCAAATTTATCTGCAATAGGGATTCCAGTAACTTTTAAATGCGATTTAGGAATACCTATGCTAGCAAACTCCTCTTTTAAATCTTCAGTAGCTAGATAATATCTTTGAGAATGGGGAGTTATCCAATTCTTTTGCATTCTATAATCTGTCATTACAGTTGCAATTGGAATGTTCATGTCAAATTGTTCTGTCAGAACAGACATTACTGGTGTTGGGAAAGTAAGCAAGATTAAATCAGGCTTTTCCTTTAACAGTAAATTTATTAATTTATTAAGTCCATAGTATTTATAGAAACATTTGTCTAATTGGTCGGGACGACTATAGTAAAATGCTTTGTACATATTTCTGAAATATTTAAAACTGTTAATGTACCACTTTTTACATATAGAAGTCAGTATTGGGTGAGCTTCTAAAAACAAATCATGTTCAATAACTGTTAAATTGTCTAGATTCATTTCGTTAAACTGGTTCACTACACTTTGAGTAACCTGTAAATGACCATTACCAAAGGATCCAGTAAGGATTAGTATTTTTTTGTTTTGAGTAACCATTTAAGCCACCCTCCAATAGTATAAATTTAGCTCATGCTAAGTTTAACGCATTTTCTTGACATGCGAAAGAAAAAACATAATTACAAAAGATTATATCATTTTACATACTGATATGAAATGATTCATACTGAATTCAGAAATCTGTATGCAAAAAATTAAGTCATTGTATATTAATACATTACCACGCTTAATATAATGTATGCTTGAAAAGCAAAAATTAAGCGAATATATAAAAAATATTAACAAACGGGTTACATAAAATTAACAAAGCAATTTAAAGCTAATTTAAACTCAAAAAAATCATGTAATTTTCATATTATAAAAACGCACATATAATAGGAAGAAATTATTAAAATCTAGATATTAGATTCTATAAAATCAAAGAAAAATGTGTATAATAGAAGTATTGGAAATAAAGGAGCGATAAATGTTGGATGCAAATTTGTTATTTGAAAAAATTAGAGTAAAACAGGTTGTCGGTACGTTAGAGAGAGATGTAACAGATATCACAACTGATTCTCGTACTGCACAACAAGGCAGCGTTTTTGTAGCATCAAAAGGTTATACCGTTGATAGTCACAAATTCTGTCAAGACGTAGTAAACCAAGGCTGCGAAATCGTCGTTGTAAGTCAAGTGCAAGAATTAGACGGTAACGTGACACAAATCATAGTACCTGATACTTTACGCGCAGCAAGTCTATTAGCAAATCAGTTATTTAATTATCCAAGCAAACAACTTGTAACTTATGGTGTCACGGGAACAAATGGCAAGACATCAATCGCTACAATGATACACCATATCTATAGAAAATTAGGTAAAGGCAGTGCTTA
This sequence comes from Staphylococcus caseorum, assembly GCF_049943195.1. Classification (NCBI taxonomy): domain Bacteria; kingdom Bacillati; phylum Bacillota; class Bacilli; order Caryophanales; family Staphylococcaceae; genus Staphylococcus; species Staphylococcus caseorum. The sequence continues at coordinate 1,454,319 of NZ_JBNFUA010000001.1, read as the reverse complement.
CTTAGGCACAAATGGTTTTCAGATTAATGAAGATAAATCAAAAGGCTCTAATACTACACCAGAAACTGTAGCTTTAACTAAAAAAATCAATGAAGCTGTTGAAAAGAAAGCAGAGGCTATGACTTTAGAAGTTTCAAGCCATGGTTTGTCATTGGGGCGCTTAAGTGGCGTTAACTTCGATGTGGCAATTTTTTCAAATTTAACACAAGATCATTTGGATTTTCACGGTACAATGGAAGCATATGGCCATGCAAAATCACTATTATTTAGTCAACTTGGCCAAGATTTGTCTCAAGAAAAATTTGTTGTGTTAAATCAAGATGATGAATTTTCTGAATATCTTGCATCAGTATCACCATTTGAAGCGTTTACTTACGGCATTAACAATAAAGCACAATTTATGGCTGAAGATATAAATGAATCATTACAAGGTGTGACTTTTAATTTCGTAACGCCAGAGGGTGATTTTTATGTGAAATCACCTTATGTTGGACGCTTTAATGTTTCTAATATTATGGCCGCAATGATTGCTGTTTGGAGTAAGGGTGTTAAGTTAAGTGAAATTGTAAAAGCAGTTGAAAGCTTAGAACCAGTGGAAGGCAGACTTGAAGTATTAGACCCAGCGCTGCCAATTGATTTGATTATTGATTATGCACATACAGCAGATGGTATGGATAAATTAATCGATGCGGTTCAGCCCTTTACTTCACAAAAATTAATTTTCTTATGTGGTTTGGCAGGAGAAAGAGATATGGGCAAAGCGCCTGAAATGGGACGCATTGCATGCCGTGCAGATTATGTGATTTTCACACCAGATAATCCAGCTAACGATGATCCTAAAGTGTTAACACAAGCACTGGCACAAGGTGCGACACATCATAATTACATCGAATTTGAGGATCGTGCAGAAGGAATACGCCATGCGATTGATATCGCCGAGCCTGGAGATACCGTAGTGTTAGCTTCGAAAGGTAGGGAACCGTATCAAATTATGCCTGGCCATGTAAAAGTACCTCATAGAGATGATTTAATTGGTTTAGAAGCGGCATATAAAAAATTTGGTGGTGGGCCCGTTGAAGATTAGCAATATAAATTGTAATGATGTGCATTCAAATTTATATATTTATGAAGATACGAAAGCGGAAATTTATTTAATTGCGCTCCCAGAATTAAATTGGTCATTAGAAATAGATACAACATTAAATGAAGATGATATCAATGATGAACTTGTGATACACTTGTTTACGTTACTTGATGAGTCTACAGCAACTAAGATTGGTACAGACATTGTCAGATTGATACTTGAGGATTAAAGGAGATTAAAAATGAGTATAAAGGAAGAAGTAGAATCTAGAAAAACCTTTGCAATTATTTCTCATCCTGATGCTGGTAAAACCACATTAACTGAAAAGTTATTATTATTTGGTGGTGCGATTAGAGAAGCAGGAACTGTTAAAGGTAAAAAAAGTGGGAAGTTTGCAACAAGTGACTGGATGAAAGTTGAGCAAGAACGTGGTATTTCAGTTACAAGTTCAGTGATGCAGTTTGATTATGATCACTATAAAATCAACATTTTAGATACACCAGGACACGAAGATTTTTCAGAAGACACATATAGAACACTTTTAGCAGTAGATAGTGCTGTTATGGTAATTGACTGTGCAAAAGGAATTGAGCCACAAACACTAAAACTTTTCAAAGTGTGTAAAATGAGAGGTATTCCAATCTTTACCTTTATTAATAAACTTGACCGTGTTGGTAAAGAACCTTTTGAATTATTAGATGAAATTGAATCTACTTTAGAAATTGAAACATATCCAATGAATTGGCCGATAGGAATGGGACAAAATTTCTTTGGTATTATTGATCGCGATTCACATACAATTGAACCTTTTAGAGATGAAGAAAATACACTGCACTTAAATGATGATTTTGAATTAGAAGAAGATCACAAGATGAAAAATGATAGCGCGTTTTCTCAAGCTATTGAGGAATTGATGCTAGTAGAAGAAGCGGGAGAAGACTTTGATAATGAAGCATTATTAAATGGTGAATTAACGCCCGTATTTTTCGGTTCGGCATTAGCTAATTTTGGAGTTCAAAACTTCTTAAACGCTTATGTGGATCATGCACCAATGCCGCATAGTCGTCAAACAAAAGAGGAAGTTGAAGTAAAACCTTATGATTTAGATTTTTCAGGATTTATTTTCAAAATCCAAGCGAACATGGACCCTAAACATAGAGACCGTATTGCCTTTATGCGTGTAGTGAGTGGTGCATTTGAACGTGGCATGGACGTTACATTACAACGTACGAAGAAAAAACAAAAAATCACACGTTCAACATCATTTATGGCTGATGATAAAGAAACAGTAAACCATGCGGTAGCTGGAGATATCATTGGTTTGTATGATACTGGTAATTACCAAATTGGTGACACGTTAGTCGGCGGTAATCAAAAATTTAGTTTCCAAGAACTGCCACAATTTACACCAGAACTATTTATGAAAGTTTCAGCTAAAAACGTTATGAAACAAAAGCACTTCCATAAAGGTATTGAACAATTAGTTCAAGAAGGTGCGATTCAATATTATAAAGCACTACACACAAACCAAATTCTTATTGGGGCAGTAGGGCAGTTACAATTTGAAGTGTTCGAACATCGCTTGAAAAATGAATACAACGTCGATGTTGTCATGGAGGCAGTCGGTCCGAAAATTGCACGTTGGATAGAAAATGAAGAAGAAGTTAAAGATAAGATGAGTACATCGCGTTCAATTTTAGTTAAAGATATTTATGAAAATTATGTATTTTTATTTGATAATGAATTTGCAACAAGATGGTTTGAAGAGAAGTTTCCAGAAATTAAATTATATGGTTTGTTATAAAACTATAATTTGTGTATAATAACGATATTAATAGAATACCTATGACTTTGTAGTCAGAGGGGAGTAACTCAACTGTTATTAAAAAGATATATGAAGCATGCATTTATATGCTTAAGGAAAATACTTTATATATCTTTTTAACATAGTCATTTTATCGTCATTACGAAGCTTAATTGCTTCCGGTGAAATGGGCAGATACAAACTGTCGAGTGAGACCTTTGCTAATAGTGAATAACGCGATCGATTTGTTCTTTAGTGTAAAAAACTAAGTGAACTAAATTAAATAGCGGCAATACACTAACTTAGCTTAGGTCTCTATTTTTATGTTTAAAAAATTAAGGAGTTGTCCTATATGGATCCAAGTATGATTTTACCTTATTTATGGGTGCTCGTTGTTCTAGTATTTTTAGAAGGACTATTGGCTGCAGATAATGCCGTAGTTATGGCAGTTATGGTTAAACATTTACCGCCTGAGCAACGTAAAAAAGCTTTGTTTTATGGTTTGTTAGGTGCATTAGTATTCCGTTTTATTTCTTTATTCTTAATCAGTATTATCGCAAATCTTTGGTGGATACAAGCACTTGGTGCGCTATACCTACTATACATGTCCATTAGCAATTTAATATCCTTCTTTAAAAATAAAGACAAAGAAGAACAAGAAGCTGGAGATGACCACCACTTTGATGAAGATGGTGGAGAGATTCACGCAAGTCCTAAAGCGTTTTGGGGCACTGTATTAAAAGTTGAATTCGCAGATATCGCATTTGCTATTGATTCAATGCTTGCTGCTCTTGCAATTGCAGTGACATTACCTGCAGTTGGCATCCACTTCGGCGGCATGGACTTAGGTCAGTTTGCTGTTATGTTCATAGGTGGTATGTTGGGCGTTGTAATTATGCGTTTCGCTGCAACATGGTTTGTAAATTTATTAAACAAATACCCAGGTTTAGAAGGCGCTGCTTTTGCTATTGTTGGTTGGGTAGGAATTAAATTGGTGGTTATGGTGCTCGCACATGAAAAAATCGCTGTTTTACCTGAACACTTCCCACATAGTACGTTATGGCAATCTATTTTCTGGACTGTCATGATATTATTAGTAGTTATTGGTTGGTTAACTTCATTAAGAAATAACAAGAAAAAAGAAAAACAAAAGTAAATATTAATGTAACTGGAAAAGCTCATAGAGTTTTTCCAGTTTTTTTATGGAAAAATATGTGGAGACAATAAGGTATTATCTTGGAATTTTAATAGTATCGTTTACTAAAATTGAGCAAGGATATGTCAAAATATTTGATAATATCATTTAAAGTTAGAAATTTAGTAAGAAAGTGATTATAATCAGAATGTATCTATTTTTATAAAACAAAATAAATCTTCACACTCTATTATGATATGTCATAATAGAGTGTGAAGATTTATGTAAGATTAGGGGGAATTAAGGTGACTCAAAATAAAAAACACGTCATTCCTAAAGAAAAATACGGACGTAAACGACGTGAGTTTTTTCATAATGAAGAACGTGAACAACGTGTACATTTAGAGCATGAGGCCAGAGAACAGCGTGAAGAAAAAGCGCAAAAATTAGCCAAAAATAATGAGGAACGTGTGAAAGAAAATTTAAGAAAAGCACGTATCGAAAAGCTAACACAAGAAGAGATACAGCAACAACAGGCTTTGATGGCTAAACAAAGTGGTTCTAAAGAAGATATAGATACACCAAGTGATAAACAGGCATCAGATATCGAACAGTCTTCAAGCTACCCACAGAAGCAAAATGCTAATTATCATTCTCAAAGTAAATCTGAGCAAGATACTAATTATCGTCGAGACAATAAAGAAAATGATACTGTGGTTACTGACCAAAGCACACTATCAAACAATCAGTCGTCAAAAATTGATGGAGAAAATAATTTTTATTCAGAAGAAGCACAACAAACGCGAGTTGAGTCATACGTTGAAGATGAAGATCCAGATGCAAAAGAACAGGAAAAAGAGCAAACAACAGAACGTAATAAGCATGCAACTGAACAACAAGAACCAAGTCACGCCAATCAAAATGGACAATTAAGTGGCGTTGATAAAATTAAATATTTCTTTAAGGAGCATTGGCCGAAAGTACTTATTGTTATTGCAGTTATAGTATTATTAACTTTGATGAACGCAATATTTACTAATGTTGATCAAAACGGTAATGATAAGGATAGTATTTTCCAAAGTAATAATGGTAAAGAAAAGTCATATACAGCAACGATGAAGAGCGCAAATAGTGCTACAAAATCAGTAGTAACGGTTGAGAATGATACAAGCAACAAAGGTTCTTCTGCAGAGAAAGAGACACAAGAAGCAGGTAAAGAAAATGAGCTAGGATCAGGTGTCGTCTACAAAAAAGTAGGCGACTCTATTTTTATCATGACAAATGCGCATGTAGTAGGAGACAAGAAAGAACAGAAGATTACATATGGCAATGGAGACTACTCAATAGGAAAAGTTATTGGCACAGACAAATTCTCTGATATTGCAGTAGTTAAAGCCAAAGTTAAGTCTGGGAGCGACGTTAAACCAATCAAAATGGGTGATTCAAGCACTTTAGTATTAGGGGAACCTATTATCGTTGTAGGGAATCCATTAGGTGTTGATTTTAAAGGTAGCGTTTCAGAAGGTATCGTCTCAGGTCTTAACCGTCATATACCTGTAGATATTGATAAAGATGAACAATATGATGTATTAATGGATGCATTTCAAATCGATGCGCCGGTAAACCCTGGTAACTCAGGTGGCGGCGTGATTAATAGAGATGGTAAATTAATAGGTATTGCATCATTGAAGATCGATATGGATAATGTAGAAGGTATTGCATTTGCAATTCCAGTAAATCAAGCTGAATCAATAGCAAAAGAACTTGAAGCTAAAGGTGAAGTCAAATATCCTAATACAGGTATTCGTATCATGAATGTTGCCGATATCGATGATGAAACCCGTCAATCAATACAACTACCTGAAGATGTGAAATCAGGTGTATTAATTGGTGATGTTAAAGAAAACTCAACAGGTGAAAAATCTGGGTTGCAAAAAAATGATGTCATAGTAGAATTAGATGGTAAAGAATTGGAAGATAATCTAAGATATAGACAAATTATTTTTAATCATAAAGATGATTTGGATACATTACCAGCTAAAATATACAGAGACGGTAAGCTTAAGGATATCAAGATTAAATTGAAGTAGCGTTGAGGTGAATAAACGTTGTCCATTTTCAATCAATTGTTAAAAAAATCAAGCCCTCAACAAGGGATAGTGATGTATTATATTGTTGCAATTGTCGTAGCATTTTTATTGCTTAATTTACCATTTGTTCATAAATCTGGGGTTAATGTTGACCCGATTGATTCCTTGTTTGTAGCAGTTTCAGGCGTGAGTGTGACTGGTTTATCACCTGTTAATATCGTCGAGACGTATACTACATTTGGACAAATCATAATTATGATTATTCTAAATATCGGTGGTATTGGTGTCATGGCTATAGGTACGATGCTATGGGTGTTTTTAGGAAAACATATTGGTATGCGTGAACGTCAGCTTATTATGCTTGATAATAATAAAGATACTATGAGTGGTACAGTTAAACTGATTCTAGATATTGTGCGTACAATTTTAATTATAGAACTTGTTGGTGCCTCGTTATTAGCATTTTATTTTTATAGAGATAATCCAGATTTGCAATATGCAATTATGCAGGGCATGTTTGTAGCAGTATCTGCAACGACAAATGGCGGTTTAGACATTACAGGACAATCGTTAATACCTTATGCCAATGACTATTTTGTTCAAACTATAGTTATGTTTTTAATCATTTTAGGATCTATAGGCTTTCCAGTATTAATTGAAGTTAAAGCATATATTAAAAATAGAATTCCTAATTTTAGATTTTCATTATTTGCAAAAATTACAACAATGACTTACTTAGTATTGTTTGTATTTGGCGCTATAATTATTTTATTATTTGAACATAATCATGCTTTTCAAAATATGACATGGCATAAATCGTTATTTTATGCACTGTTCCAATCTGCAACAACGAGAAGTGCCGGGTTACAAACTATTGATGTAAGTGATTTTGGAGAAGGTACGAATGTAATTATGAGTATCTTAATGTTTATTGGTTCTTCTCCGAGTTCAGTAGGCGGTGGTATCAGAACGACTACTTTCGCAATCTTAATTTTATTCTTATTGAACTTTAGCAATAATAATGAAAAAACTTCGATTAAAGCATTTAATCGTGAAATTCATACGACAGATGTACAACGCTCATTTGCTGTTTTTACAATGGCAGGAATGCTTACATTTGCAGGTACGATTACGATACTTGTAGTTGAAAATGGCAAACTATCATTTCTACAAGCATTTTTCGAGGTGATGTCAGCGTTTGGAACATGTGGACTATCGTTAGGCGTTACTGATGATATAAGCGGGATGAGTAAGGTCGTATTGATGATACTGATGTTTATTGGTCGTGTAGGGCTTATCAGTTTCATTATTATGATTGGTGGCCGTAGAGAGCCAGACAAATACCATTATCCGAAAGAACGCATTCAAATTGGCTAAAACTCCATTTTGATAATTATATGATGATTAAATATAAAGTTAACCCCTTCTTGTAACGATAGTGCAAGAGAGGGGTTTTTAATGATTAAAATTCTTAGAATGTAATATTTCCTTTTGCTATCATGGGTATTTAAAAACATGTTAAACTTAGGTAAATGAGGGGAGAGGCATATGAAAAAAAGCGAGAGAATTACAATAGATGTTATCACAACTTCAGATATGCACAGTCATTTTCTAAACGGGGATCATGGTTCTAATATATATAGAGCAGGTACTTACGTTAAAACGAAACGAAAAGAAAATGAACATGTGATTTTGTTGGATAGTGGCGGTAGTTTGGCAGGCTCATTGGCTGCATTTTATTATGCTGTTGTTGCGCCGTATAAGCGTCATCCTATGATAAAGCTGATGAATGCTATGCAATATGATGCAAGTGGTATCAGTCCTAATGAATTTAAATTCGGTTTATCCTTCTTTTCAAGAGCAGTCTCTTTATCCAGGTTTCCATGGCTATCGGCGAATATTGAATATAAGCGTACACGAGAACCTTATTTTTCTACACCATATACGATAAAAGAGATAGAAGGGGTCAAGATAGCTATTGTTGGATTGACTTCAGACGGATTGATGAACCGCGAACACTTTGAAATGGAGAACGAGCTGCAAATTGATAAAACTTTAGTGGCTTCTAAAAGGTGGATTCGTTTTATTCATGAAACTGAAATGCCGGATTTTCTCATAGTCATATATCATGGTGGTATAAACCAACTTAATAAATCCGCAAATGAACGCGAGCAAAACGTAAATGAAGCGGAAAAAATTATGCAATCGCTAGGTGTGATTGATTTACTGATTACTGGTCATCAACATCAAACCTTTATTGGTAGAGATGATCAAACTTTGTATGTGCAAGCAGGTCAAAATGCGGAACAATTAGTTCATGTGAAAATTAACTTTAAGCAAAGAACTACCTCTTATGAGTTAGACGATGTGGAGTCACAAATCGTTGATTTAAATGAGTATAAGGAAGATGAGGATTTATTAAACTTAACATTTTATGATAGAAAAACTGTTGAACATTGGGGGAAAGAAGTTTTAAATGTTACACCTGTTTCTGCTCAAGTAAATGGTTTAGGAGATGTTATTACAAAACCTCATCCTTTCACACAACTTTTACACGACGGTATTCGCTCAGAGTTTGATTATGATATTTCATGTGTACATTTACCTACCAGTGGAGAAGAGGGCTTAGAGGCAACAGTAACCAATGAAGCATTATATAAAGCGTACCCACATCCTGACGTGCCAGTCGATTTAACTATAAAAGGACAGCAGATTAAAGATATTCTAGAATATGGTTATTCACATATAGAATTTAGCCAAGGTGAACTCAGTTTAACAATTATTGATGAAACATTATGTACGTTTTGGCAAGGCGTGGATTACACTATTGATATGACTGCTGCACCGTTTAACCGTGTCAATTTAAAAAACATTAGGCTGAATCATATGTATCGTGTAAGTATGACAGATTATTGTTATAGAAATTATAGACAGTATTTAGAAAATGCAGTTATTCATGAAACTGGCGAAATAACAATGGTAGAATTAATATCTAGAAATTTGAAAAATGAGCAGTATAAGATAAATCAAAAACAAAGCTTTAATGTAATAACATAGTTTGAAAGATTGTAATATAAATATGACTTCATACGCGTTTGTATAAGGCAGGCATCAGTTTCAGCCTGTAGTCTTCGGCTAGCGTTTGAATGGCTTAGTGTTGAAATTATTGAAAATGCTTACTCTGCTAATATATTTATTTTATATAGTACAAAAAAACTGGAAGATGACCATTATTTTAATGAGCATCTTCCAGTTTTAAATTTTTAATAGAACGTATAAAGCTCCACAATAAGTTAAGCATGGAATATTAATAGAATTACTACTGCAACGATTTGTGCTATTACAGTGGTAGCAATTCTACGCGTATAAAAGTAGCTTATTGAGAGTGCAATTTGTACGATAAAGATGAAGAAAACAATCCATAAATTATCTAGATAGTAGAATAATGAAGCCGAACAAAGCGCCGTAATTATAATACTAAGCCAACTTGGTATGTTTAATTTAATCAATTCTTTTTGTAAAACTGTTCTCATATAGAGTTCATGACAAGGTATAACAAAGACTAATGTTATTAACATTTGCCATTTAAAATATACGCCAGTTCGTGTTAATTCTTTAATTAATTCAAGATATTTTATATCCGAAGAAATTGCTGCAATAATCAGCTGAATAATAATTAATACGATACCAGTAATAATTCCAACACCTAGAGAAGTAAGTAATCTCTTAGATTCTATATCTCTTTGATAAAAGATATAACTAATACCAGCTATAAGCATGATGCCAGTATATAAATACCAATATTCTTGTTTTTCTCCCCACATAATGAAGAGGATGATGTGAAATACAATAAAGCTTAAAAGAAACCAGATTAAAGCCTTTGAAATTCTATGCATTTTTTACTATCCTTCTTGTTCAACGATTGTATATCGCTTATGATTAATAACAGTTTTTTCAGGCAAGTCTAAATCATTGAAATTCTCCATAATTGTTAAATCAACAATTACTGAATTATCATTAATTTTTTCTACACGTCCTTTTAAACCATCATAAAATTCTACTATATTTCCAACTTCTGCAACAGTCATTTTTAGTCCTCCCTAGAAATGCTAACTAGATAGTATTATACAAAAAAAATTAGGACAAATAAACAAATAACCATTAAATTGTGTGATATAAACCGATTTTGAAACTTTTTATCATATTTAAAGTAAATGATTGGCATTTTCAGAGCAAATATAGCATAAATAAGGTAAGGGTATATTTATAGGGAAAAGGAGTGCAATAGATGAAGTTTATTAATAATAATGATATTACAGATCCAACATTAAATTTAGCAATGGAAGAATATGTTTTAAAAAATATGCCGAAAGACGACAGCTATTTTCTATTTTATGTGAATAGACCGTCTATTATAATTGGTAAAAACCAAAATACGATTGAAGAAGTAAACAAACCATATATTGATGCACATAATATTGATGTTGTGAGACGTATCTCAGGTGGGGGTGCTGTTTACCATGATGAAGGTAATTTAAACTTCAGTTTCATAACAGATGATGATGGTAACAGTTTCCATAATTTCAAAAAATTCACTGAACCAATTGTTGAAGCATTAAAATCGTTGGGTGTTGATGCTGAAATGACTGGTAGAAATGATATTCAAGTAGGTAAAGCTAAAATTTCAGGTAATGCTATGGTAAAAGTGAAAGAGCGTATGTTTAGCCATGGTACATTAATGTTAAATAGTGAATTGAGCGAAGTTCAGAATGCATTAAAAGTAAATCCTGCAAAAATTAAATCTAAAGGAATTAAATCTGTACGTAGTAGAGTCGCAAATATTTCAGAATTTCTTGAAGAACCTATTGATATTGATGACTTTAAGGATATTATCTTAAAAACTATTTTTGGAGAAGCAAATCAAGTCGAAACATATCAACTTACAGATGAAGATTGGAAAAATATTGAAAAATTGAGTAACGAGAAATATCGTACTTGGGACTGGAATTATGGTAGAAATCCAAAATATAACTTTGAAAGAGAAGAGAAGTTTGAAAAAGGCTTCGTTCAAATTAAATTAGATGTTAAACAAGGTCGTATTGAGCATGCAAGAATTTTTGGAGATTTCTTTGGCGAAGGTGATATTACAGAACTTGAAAATGCATTAGAAGGTACGTTACACGAATTTGATAGTATTGAAGAAGCATTTTCAAACTACGATATTTATCATTATTTTGGCGATATCGACCGCCATGAACTCATTAGATTAATGTCATAAGTAAGTGTTATTAATAAGAATAAAACTCAAAAAGGTCTATTCTCTAACTTATTGGTGTAAGTAGGGAATAGACCTTATTTTAAATAACAATCTATTAAATTATCCAACGAGAAATTCCTCCAGGTTTCTGTATTCTTCAGTATAACGTTTGAAATCCTGCTCGTTTTTATTCTTAAGTGCGTGGTCAATGAGGTGTTCTAACTGCTGTTTACGGACATTTCTTAACGACTCATCAATGATTAACTCAATACCTAAATCATTAATCGTTGATACAAAAGATTCTAATGAATTGTATTTAACATTTGTATTGTTTTTCATTTTCAACACAGCCCCTCTATCTATATTTACATATAGTATACAGCCTTTTATTTTTGAAATCAATAAATAGTCAGACTTTTCCGAAAATATAAGTGTAATTTGCAACTTTTCAAAAAATAAGAAAATGCAAAAGTATAATAACTGAAAATCAATTGTAGAAAACTTATAAAATATTTTATTATATAAGTTGATTTTAAAATCTTTGTGTTATATTATTTGAGTATCACCATAAGTTTTAAGGAGGCGTCAGCTATGATTCAACAATACATTATTAAAAAAGGTGATATGGTTCTTCAACCATGTAATTTATCTATAGGACTAAATGAAGGTACTTGTGTATTAAAGTATAAAGAGGAGCGTGATATCGTAAAGGAACGGACACATAAAATTATAGATCGTTCATGTAGATTTTATGGTAGTAGTTATGTATTTAAAAAAGAAGACACAATGAGAATTACTGGCATTAATAGTAAACCCCCAATTTTATTCACTCCATTATTTCCTACTTACTTTTTTCCTACACATTCAGACCGAAAAGAAGAAAACACTTGGATCAATATTCATTATGTACAAACGATAAGAGCTTTAAAAGATAAAAAATGTAAAGTCACATTTGTCGATAACCAAACTATAGTTGTTAATATTTCAGCGCACAGTATGCATCATCAATACTTAAATGGCATATATTATTACTATATGATGGATAGAGCAGCTAGGGTGGCTACTTTTGATCCTGAATCTCCTATAGACTATACGAAACCACAATTAAATATTTATGAAGCATTAGCAAAATATTCTCTATTTGAAAATAAATAGCAAAACATTTCTAAAATATAAATGTAAAAATGTCATATGTGGAATATTATATTAATTTAGTGTAAATATTCCGCATATTTTTTTGCTAAAGGTACTTGAAAATTTCTCTGTAGTTGATATAATAGTATTTGTGCTTGATTGAGATATCAATTATTCCACAGTAGCTCAGTGGTAGAGCTATCGGCTGTTAACCGATCGGTCGTAGGTTCGAGTCCTACCTGTGGAGCCATTGGAAACGTACTCAAGTTGGCTGAAGAGGCGCCCCTGCTAAGGGTGTAGGTCGCGCAAGCGGCGCGAGAGTTCGAATCTCTCCGTTTCCGTTAATAAAACAAGATTTTTAATACCGAAGTCCTTAACAGGATTTCGGTATTTTTTTGTTCTAAAAAGAAAATGTAAAGGCCAATTTATTTTGAACTTTACATTTTCCAACAAAATACTATTTATCTAAATGACGATACAAAGTTGCTCTGCTTATATTCGTTTTCTCTTTAATTTCATTTAAAGTATATTTTTTACTCATATACATTTCTATAGCGTCTTTAAGATTCTTATCATCTCGCTTTGGTCTCCCCATATTTTTTCCTTCTTTGGTGTGGTTTTCTAACCCTATACGGGTTCTAAATTTAACGATATCACTCTGAAAATCAGTTATATTATGTAGTATTTCTAAGAATGATTCTTTAGTTGCTTTATTAATGTATTTTTTTAAATTTATCACGTATAGTGAAACGTCCATCTTTGAAAGTCTATCTAATATATCTACTAAATGTTTGGTAGAATCAGCAAGTATGCATAAATCAGTTATATATAACGTATCTCCTGTAGATAAGTTTTCATTTAAAAGTAATTCTAATTGAATTCTTTTTTTATTATGAGCGTGAGACTCCTCAAAAATATTCTTTGTATAATTTGCAATTTTCTTATTTTGTTCTATCATTGAATCATTTATTACGACTGGCCTTACGTAGCCTAAATGCATTGGAAAGCACCACCTATAGATTTTTTTGAAGTTAGTTTCATAAAGGGGTATACATATGAAACTATTCTGTTATACTTTATTTTATAATTTATTATAAAGGAGAGTAAATATGATTGAAACATTAAAACAGGAATGGTTAAATCAGCCTGGTAAAAATATACTTGCTGGTATAGTTGTTGCATTGGCATTAATTCCTGAAGCCATCGCATTTTCAATTATAGCAGGGGTTGATCCTATGGTGGGGTTATATGCAGCCTTTATAATAGCAACTGTAACTGCTATTGTAGGCGGAAGGCCTGCTATGATTTCAGGTGCGACGGGGGCTGTAGCACTATTAGTGGTCCCTTTAGTTAAAGAACATGGCGTAGAATACCTTTTAGCTGCCACTATACTTATGGGTGCGATACAACTGATTTTAGGTTTGCTGAAAATTGGCCGATTGATGAAATTTATACCCCGCTCAGTTATGATTGGTTTTGTTAATGCTTTAGGCATTATGATATTTATGTCCCAGATAGAACATATCTTTGGTATATCAATATCAACATATGTATATGTCATCATAACATTATTAATTGTTTATATTTTACCCCGTTTTTCAAAAGCAGTCCCTGCACCATTAATTGCTATTATCGTTTTAACTGCAATCTATATGTACACTGAAGCTGATGTGAGAACGGTAGGAGATTTAGGTACGATTAAGCAATCACTACCACATTTTTTAATTCCTAATGTGCCATTTACTTTTGAAACGTTGCAAATTATTTTTCCTTATTCATTATCAATGGCTGTTGTAGGTCTAGTAGAAAGTCTACTTACAGCTAAAATTGTCGATGATGCTACAGATACTTACAGTAGTAAAAATAGAGAATCACGTGGCCAAGGCATTGCTAATATCATTACTGGTTTCTTTGGTGGTATGGGAGGTTGCGCCATGATTGGTCAATCAGTCATTAATGTGAAATCAGGTGCAAATAGTAGATTGTCTACTTTTACTGCCGGCATTGTTCTGATATTTATGATTATAGTATTAGGTAACATTGTTGTACAAATTCCTATGCCTATCTTAGCAGGTATCATGGTTATGGTATCTGTAGGAACTGTAGATTGGAATTCTTTTAAATATATCCGAAAAGCACCTAAAACAGATGCTATCGTTATGATAATAACTGTCATTATCGTTTTAATGACACACAATTTGGCAATTGGTGTAATAATTGGAGTCGTTTTCAGCGCATTGTTTTTTGCTACTAAAATTTCAAAAATTGATGTTATTCTAGAAGAATACAGTAATGTGAATTATTTGTATTTCAAAGGTCAAATCTTTTTTGTATCTATTGATTCTATGATGGAACAAATTAATTTTAACGTTGAAAATAAAACAATAGAATTAAATTTTAATGATGCACATTTGTGGGATGACTCGGCAGTAGATGCAATAGATACTATAGTAAGAAAATTTGAAGAGAAGCATAATGTTGTCTATGTTGAAAAATTGAACTCAGATAGTCGGAAAATTGTGTCTGAGTTAAGCCAATTAAATGAAAATCACTTAAATTAAAGGAGTGCTATTTATGTATAAGTCAATTTTGTTAGCGGCGGATGGATCAGAAAACAGTTTGCGTTCAGCAAAAGAAGTTTTAAATTTTATAGATGAAAATACGATTGTTACGATACTTACAGTTGTTAATGTTGATGAATCGAAAACTGATGTATTACATGGTAATCAGGGTGAGGGTTTAAATAATAAAAGAGAAGATAAATTATCAAATATCACTGAATTTTTCACGAAACAGAGTGTCGAATATAAAGTTAAAATTGCACATGGCGTTCCTGCTGATACAGTAGTTAAAATTGCTAATGAGGGTGAGTATCAAGCTATAATTTTAGGAACCCGTGGCCTAAATAGCTTACAAGAAATGGTATTAGGTAGCGTGAGTCATAAAGTTGCAAAACGCGTGCAAATCCCTGTAATTATCGTAAAGTAAAACATTATTAAAATGATGTCGAGTTAAAATATAAGTAGTCGACTTTGAAATAAAGATACGTACACACAAAGGAATCTTCTGAATTTACGGAAGATTCCTTTGTGTGTACGTTTTTTAATTTTTAAAATTTGAGAAAACTAGCAACAATTTTTATTGTCTTCTTCTTTTTTTTCGTTATTTTCTTCTTTTTTATCCGTATGTTCTTCAATTTCTACTGAACAACATGATTGTTCTTGTGGTTTTAATTTTTTTAATGCATCTTTGATACCCAATTACTACACCTCCTTAAATAATTAAGTTAACAATTAGACCAGTAGCAATTGCTACGACTAAAATTGCTATAATAAAAAATATTACAAATTTCTTTTTAAATAATTTGGATAACAATATGACTTCAGGAATACTTGCGCCTGCACCACCTATAATTAACGCCACCACCGTACCTAATGACATGCCTTTAGATACTAATGCTTCAGCTATAGGCAACATTGTTTCTGGTCTGATATACATTGGAATACCAATAACAGAAGCAATAACAACTGAGATAATACCATCGCCACTTGCATATTGAGTTATAAATGCTTCAGGAATAAATCCATAAATAAATGCTCCTATAAATACACCAATAATTAAATAAGGCAACATTGGATATAGGAAAGCCCAAGCATCATTTAGCGCTTGCTTAACACGAGATCCTGATTTATTTGAGAAGAAACCATCCCCTTTAACAGTAACGCTTTTATAACTCTCTGCCAGATTCATTTTTGAAAATACAAGACCTGTTAAAATACTGAAAAATGCTAAGACAATAAAATAAACAACAGCAACTTTCCAACCTAATAGAATCCATAGCATAAATATCATGAGTGGATTCATGAGTGGGGAAGCGATTAAGAAACTCATAGCTGGACCAAATGGAACTTTTGAGTTTAATAATCCGGCAAGAATAGGAATAGTGGAACAAGAACAAAACGGTGTAATAGCTCCAAAAGTCATACCCAATACATAGTTTGTTGCTTTGTTAGGTTTGCTCAACAGTCTTCGTATTTTATCTTCCGAAACGAGTTGTTGAATTAAACTTACGATAAAACTTACAATTATAAATAGTACTAACAATTCAAAAAATAACATTAAAAATGTTTTGATGAATTCGATGATTGACTCTGTCATTGGTGAAGCTCCTCTAAATATATTAATCAACTTTTTTTGATATATTAATCGATAAAATTAATTAATTTAATGTTAAATAAGATGAAAACTACAATATGTTACAGCAAGTATCTTCAGTTAATACGACTTGGATGTGTGCTTCGTTGATTTTGTAGTAGTTCCATGTACCGTGCTTTTCAAGAATTAAAATCTGTGCATCGACTAATTTTTTTAAATGATAAGAAAGTTTAGATTGTTTTAAATCTAATAGCGCTTCTAAGTCACATACACATAGTGATTTATTAGGACTCTGACTAATTTGATTAAGTATTTTTAAGCGGTTTTTGTCAGCGAGTGCATTGAACATATTTTCATAATAGGTTAATTTGTCATCTTCATTTAAATGATTCACATTTTTTATAATGTTCATGAGTTACACCTTTCTAATTAATCAATTTTTTTTGATGTATCAATTATAATATATCATGACGATTATTTCAAATTTCAATTTATAACATTATTAATATCATATAGACAACCATCTATATAGATGGTATTCTATGTACTTGTGAGAGGGGAGATAAACGTGTCATATAAAGAAATATCGATCGTATTAAAAGTTTTATCTGACCCTAGTAGGTTAGAAATTTTGGATTTACTTTCTTGTGGTGAGTTATGTGCATGTGATGTATTTGAACATTTTCAATTTTCTCAGCCAACGTTAAGTCATCATATGAAATCGTTAGTAGAGTGTGAGTTAATTACTACACGAAAAGAGGGGAATAAGCGCATGTATCAGCTTAACCACGATGTATTTGAACAAATTAATCAAAGTTTAAATCTAATAAATACTACAAATGAATTATGTGTTTGTAAAGATATGAAGTCAGGTGAGTGTTAATGATGACGATATTAGCAATCACAATCTTTGTATTAACGTTAATTTTTGTTATTTGGCAGCCTAAAGGTTTAGATATTGGTATTACTGCATTAATAGGTGCTGTAGTTGCTATAATCACCGGCGTTGTGAGCTTTTCAGATGTACTGGAAGTTACTGGAATCGTTTGGAATGCGACTTTAACGTTTGTTGCTGTTATTCTAATTTCACTCATATTAGATGAAATTGGGTTCTTTGAGTGGTCTGCTATACATATGGTTAGAGCATCAAAGGGTAATGGCTTGAAGATGTTTATCTTTATCATGCTCTTGGGTTCAGTTGTAGCAGCCTTCTTCGCAAATGATGGTGCAGCTTTAATACTTACACCTATTGTATTAGCGATGGTACGTAATTTAGGCTTTGATAAAAAAGCAATATTTCCATTTATCATTGCTAGTGGTTTTATTGCAGATACAACTTCATTACCACTTATTGTTAGTAATTTAGTTAATATAGTTTCTGCGGATTATTTCGATATAGGTTTTATTGAATACTTAAGTAAAATGATTATACCTAATATATTCTCGTTGATTGCAAGCATTCTTGTTTTATGGTTGTATTTTAGAAAATCTATTCCTGGCAAATTTAACGAAGTAAATATCAGAGAACCAAGAGAAGCGATTAAAGATAAAAAACTTTTTAACATCTCTTGGATTGTACTTGCTTTCTTACTCGTTGGTTATTTAATAAGCGAGTTTATAAATATTCCAGTATCTATTATTGCTGGTATCATTGCTTTAATATTTGTATTATTAGCGCGTAAATCTAAAGCGGTACATACGAAACAAGTAATTAAAGGTGCGCCATGGAATATTGTTTTATTCTCCATTGGTATGTATCTCGTCGTCTTTGGTTTGAAGAATGTCGGCATTACGACTTTACTTGGAGATGTACTAACAAATATTTCAAGTTACGGCTTGTTTAGTAGTATCATGGGCATGGGCTTTATAGCTGCATTTCTTTCATCTATTATGAACAACATGCCAACTGTATTAATAGATGCAATAGCAATTGGTCAATCGAGTGCCACAGGATTATTAAAAGAAGGTATGATTTATGCCAACATTATTGGATCTGATTTAGGCCCTAAAATAACACCAATCGGCTCTTTAGCCACACTTCTTTGGTTACACGTGTTAACTCAAAAAGGAGTGAAAATATCCTGGGGCGTATATTTCAAAACGGGAATTATTATCACGATCCCTGTTTTATTTGTAACCCTATTAGGTTTATATTTAACACTAATTATTTTCTAAAAAGAGAGGTAGTAATAGATGAATAAAAAAACAATTTACTTTATATGTACTGGTAATTCTTGTCGTAGTCAAATGGCTGAAGGCTGGGGAAGAGAAATACTAGGCGAAGAATGGAATGTTTACTCAGCAGGTATCGAAACGCATGGCGTAAATCCCAAGGCGATAGAAGCGATGAAAGAAGTAAACATTGATATTTCAAATCATACATCCGACATGATTGATAGTAATATTTTAAAACAGTCGGACCTCGTTGTTACACTTTGTAGTGATGCTGATGATAATTGTCCAGTTATCCCACCTAATGTAAAAAAAGAACATTGGGGCTTTGATGATCCAGCAGGTAAAGCATGGTCAGAATTTCAACGTGTAAGAGATGAAATGGGCGATACAATTAAACGATTTAAAGAGCTATAAGCATTTAAATTTATTTGTTATTTTTAAATGATGAACTTAAAAATGAGTATGAATTAAATCAGAAAAATAATGAAAAACCTTCAAAGTAGACACTAAAAGTGAAAACTTTGAAGGTTTTTTATGTCAAAGTAGCGATGTATTAATAATTACAGTAGATAGGAATTTAAGTTTTAAATAATAGTAATGTTTTTTGAGAACTAACTAGGGAAAAAGTATATTATAAACAATAAGATTATAAAAATTAGATATGCTTAGATCTTTACCAATAATACGAGGTAATAAGTTTTTGATTTTAACTCAAGATATTGTAAGAAAAAATAAAATTATTTTTACAATGAATATTGTTTACGATGTTGTATATAAACAAAAAAAGTGGTAAGCTATGCAATGTGATAAAATAAGAAAATAGGAGAGATATATATGGGCTTTATTATTATGATTATAGTAGGCGGTTTAATTGGCTGGTTAGCCGGCGCAATTTTAGGTAAAGATATTCCAGGTGGAATTATTGGTAATATTATTGCAGGTTTAATCGGTTCAGCTATAGGTAGTAGATTATTAGGCACTTGGGGACCAGTTTTAGGTGGCGTTCCAATCTTACCAGCTTTAATCGGGGCAATCGTATTAATCCTAATTGTTTCACTTATTATGAAAGCAATTAGAAAATAGTATATAATCACTCACCACTTGGTGGGTGTTAGAACTTAGACAAACCATTTGCTATAAAGCATTTGGTTTTTTTAATAGATACTATTCCCTTGAGGGAATCTTTGTTCTTTCATTTCATTGTTTAATACTTACATGAAATGGAATGAATGTTTTTTCTAATTCAAGTATATATTTATTTTGTGTTTTTGCCTTTATATGAATGCAATCAATGAATAATTGTAATTGATGATATTGTTTTTGTTTTAAAAAACAGCAGTGATTTGGGCCGACTCCTGTGGGAAAAGCACTAGTCAAAGACTACAGGCTGAGACAGTGTCCGTGGAAAGCGTGCATAAAAAACTGCCAACAAAGTCATAGATTTTGTCGACACTCTGCTACTCACTATTTGGTGGGCGTTTTTTTAAATTTTAATAATATTGATAGGTCTGTATATAAATAAAAAAGCTAACCGTTTTTTTTAGAAACGATTAGCTTTTTTTATTCTTTTCGTAAACTTCAATGTATGTGAAATCTATTTTTTACTTATTAAGTTTTTGATTCCTTTTATAATAAAGCCTACTACTACAGATCTGAAAACACGTGATATAATATTTTTCATTATTAATCCTCCTAAGTTACAATTCAAATTTCCTTAATTTGCTGTATAGTTTCTTTACCCAATTTTCGATGGAATATTGGAGAAAATAGAAAAATTTTTAACTTTTAATAAAATAATGCTTATTTTCCAAAAGAAATAAGACCGTCTTCATCTGCTTTGTTAAAGAAAATCGTAATGATACCACTAATGATAGCGATAATGTATGGAATGCCTGTCCAAAAGAACACTAAATGTATAATACCTTGTAAAAGTTGATTTGAGTAAAATTTATGAATACCACACCAACCGAGTATAAATGCAAGTACAATGTAAATGACTTTATTTACTTTCATATGTCTAGTCCTTTCATTTTAAAATTGTTATCTTAATTATCTCTTATATTAAGTGATTCAACAATCGAAAACAATCAATGAAAAACAAATTATCGTAAAAAGCCAATTATTGTTTCGAACTTTTTATTTAATTCATATATAATATAGTTAAATAAACATAATAAGGAGCATACAAATGATTAGAAAAGCTAAACTTAACGATAAGCATGAAATTGCAAAATTATGTTATATCATTTGGAGTCAATTAGACATTGACTTAGTGGAATATACTGAAAAAGAGAGATTACTAAAAATTATGGAACAAAGTATGGTGGATGTACAATATAGAGGCCATTATAGTAACACTTGGATATACGAAATCGATGGTGAAATTGCAGGTTGCTTAATTGCATACCCTGGTGATAAAGAATTAGAGCTTGAAAAGGCTTGGTTAGATATGGAATTAGATGAAGACATTAGAGCTTATGGGACGCCGATGCCAATGAAAGAAGCTAATGATGATGAATGGTATATAGAAACAGTTGCTACCTTTCCAGAATTCAGAGGGCAAGGTGTCGCTACTAAATTAATTAAACATGTATTAGAGACGTATCCAGATGAAAAATGGAGCTTAAATTGTGATTTACTCAATGATGGGGCGTTACATGTTTATAAAAAATTAGGGTTCCAATCTACAAGTGAATTTGATTTATACGGTCATATGCATTATCACATGGTACATGTAAAAGACTGAGCTTTTATTCGTTTAAAAAGTAAAAAAAAATCGATCTTCATGAGTATGAAGATCGAAAAAGTAATACTTACTTTATTTGATTGCTTGGTTAAAGTTGTTTGTTGAGAAATATATTAAATACCACCAAGCAGAGCACTAATATAAATACCAAGTGCATAAAGTAGACCGAAGAATGTGTTCGTTTTTCCTGTTGCAGCCATTGCTGGCATCATAGTTGCTGGCGTGTCATTCTTTTTGAATCTACGTACAGCCTTGATAGGTAGCGGGAATGACAGTAAAGCAAGTAAAAAGAAAATTGAACCACCAGGTTGGAAGAACGTAATATAGATAACTAATGCATACGCGACAATGTACATTAATGCTAAGAAGCGTATAGAGTTATTTTTACCCAATAAAATAGGTAATGTCTTACGACCACTTTCTTTATCTTTAACACGGTCACGAATATTATTAGCCATATTGATTAAACCGATTGTTATAACAATTGGAAGACTGATCCAAACAACTAGACTTTGTAAATTACCTGTTTGAATGAAGAATGCAATTAAAATAATAATCATACCCATGAAAATTCCAGAGAATACTTCACCAAAAGGAGTCCAAGAAATAGGGAACGGTCCACCCGTATATAAATAGCCGATTGCCATACACACAAGTCCAATTGGTATGAGCCAGAACGAACTGTTGATGGCTATAAATAGTCCTAGTAAAGCAGCAATGACATAAAATGCAATGGCTATATTCATGACTAACTTAGGACTCATGCCATTTCGAACGATTGCACCACCGATTCCTACAGAAGTGTGGTCATCTAACCCTTTTTTGAAATCATAGTATTCATTAAACATGTTTGTTGCAGCTTGAATTAATAAACAAGCGATTAACATGGCTAAAAGCAAAGCAAGACTTAGATGATCTTCACTACCGAGTAGGAATATTTTTGCAGTAGCAGTACCAACAAGTACTGGTACCACAGCAGCGGTTAAAGTATGTGGTCTCATTAAGTGCCAGTATTTTCTGACAGTAGAATATTGTTGATATTGAGATGCCATAAAATTTTATACCTCGAATTCTTTTATATTAAAATATTTTTTATCAAATTTATTTTAATGGAAGAACTTGTAAAGGTCAAATAACGTGAAAATTATATAAATGAAATAGGCTAGATACCATACACATATTGTGAAAAGTGGTACAATATTATAATGAGTGCAAACTGATAAATGAAAGAAGTGAAATAGATGACTTTGGACGTCAAGGAAAGTGAAATTGTCGAAGCGGTATACGAAAGTAATCATACTTGGGTTTCTGTAGAAGCAAAATTAAATTATGAATTAGATCCTACTGTATTATTCCATGTTACGGAAGACAGTGCAGGAGACCGTTTTTATTTTAAAAAAAATGACAACAAAACTTCATTCTTTGGCTATCATGCTATTAAAAGATTTAAAAATGACTTTGAAAGTAAACAATCTATTTTCCGAGAATGGGAAAAATATAAAAGTGATATTGATTTAATTCATCCAAATTCAGAACGACATCATTTAAAAATATGTGGCGGATTCCAATTTTCAACACATAAATCTGGAGATGAGTGGCGTGAATTTGGTATTAATCATTTTATATTACCTGAAGTATTGGTAACTATGGAAGAAGGAAACACGTATATTACCTATACTGTAGAAGCAGATCAATTTGAAATCGACTCATTTTTAACGATTATAGATAAGTTAACTCAAGAAAATGTTAGCCCAGATTTTGAAAAAGGTGAAATTAAACGCATTGAGGATATTTATAAAGATGAGTGGCGTGATTTAGTTAAAGATACAATAGATATATTAGATGAAAACAAAAAAATTGTGCTTGCAAGAAAACGATTGATTATGTTTGATAAAAATATAAACATCCCTTATATCTTAAACCAAGCAACACAAGGTGAACATAATAGTTACTTATTTGTATTAGAATCACAAGACAGTGTATTCTTTTCACAAACACCTGAACAATTAATGGAAATTAATGATGAAATATTATCTACAAAAGCAGTTGCAGGTACGATTAAACGTACGCATCAAGATGATGTGGATAATGAAAATATAAATGCATTTTTAAATGATGAAAAAAACTTAAATGAACATCGCTTTGTAGTAGATAGCATATTGAATGACATTGATTTGTATGTAGAAGATATTACTTACAATGAAAAGCCACAAATTTTAACAAATGATCATTTGTATCACTTGTATACGAAAATCAAAGGACAATTGATTAGTGAATCTTACATTGGTTTATTAGATAATCTTCACCCGACGCCGGCACTTGGAGGTTACCCAAAAGAGGAAGCAATTGAATATATTGAACAAAATGAGTTTGGAACACGTGGGCTTTATGGCGCGCCAGTTGGCTATATTGACATGTATGATAATTGTGAATTTATCGTTGCAATTAGATCTATGTTGATTAAGAAAAATCAAGCAACATTATTTGCTGGTTGTGGAATTGTAAGTGATTCTGATGCGGATAGTGAAGTAGAAGAGACTGCTGTTAAATTTAGCCCAATGATGAAAGCATTAGGAGTCGAGAAATATGAATAACCATACAACTGCATTAACAAAACAGGTATTTACTTTTGTTTCAGAACTATATGCATACGGAATAAGAGAAATAGTGATAAGTCCAGGATCTCGTTCAACACCAATGGCAATTGCGATTGAAGCACACCCTAAAATGAAATCTTGGATTCATCCAGATGAACGTAGTGCCGCTTTCTTTGCGATGGGATTAATGAAAGGCAGTGAGCGACCAGTTGCGATTCTTTGTACATCTGGTAGCGCTGCTGCGAATTATACACCAGCCATTTCTGAAAGTAGCTTGAGTCATTTACCACTCGTGGTATTAACAAGTGATCGTCCACATGAACTCAGAGGTATTGGGGCACCACAAGCAATAGATCAAACAAATATGTTTGCAAATTATACACAATATCAATTTGATTTCCCAATTGCTGATAGTAATGATGACCAAGACTTTATGACGAATACAGTTAAATTCCAATTACAAAAAGCGAGTCAGTATTTATATGGCCCGCATCGAGGTCCAATTCATCTGAATTTACCATTTAGAGAGCCACTGACACCTGATTTAGAAAAAGTTGAATGGTTAACTTCAGATACGAAGATTATGCCACATTACCAAAAAACGACGAGTCTCAATGAAATAAATGTAATTGTTAAAAAACGCAAAGGTCTTATTATCGTTGGCGATATGCAGCATCAAGATGTAGATCAAATACTCACATTTGCGACGATACATGATATGCCTATACTTGCTGACCCATTAAGTCAATTACGTCGTGAGCATCATCCTAATGTAATAACAACCTATGATCTTTTATTTAGAGCAGGGTTGGAAGTGGATGTTGATTTTATAATTCGAGTAGGTAAACCAGTTATTTCCAAAAAAATAAACCAATGGTTAAAAGAGACGAAGGCATTTCAAATCTTAGTGCAGAATAACGATAGACCAGATGCATTTCCAATAACACCTCATGTTTCTTACGAGATGTCTGCAAATGATTTCTTTAGACAATTATCTGAGACGACGACAGTTGAACGTAAGCAATGGTTAGAAAAATGGCAATCATTAGAGAAACATGCCAAAGTTGAAATTAAAGATTATGTAAGAACTGCGACAGATGAAGCGGCTTACGTAGCAAATGTACTAGACAAACTAACAACAGCTGATGCATTATTTGTGAGTAATAGTATGCCAATTCGTGATGTAGATAATTTGTTTACTGACTGTGAAGCAGAGATTTATTCAAATCGTGGAGCTAACGGTATCGATGGTGTTACTTCAACAGCATTAGGCATGGCGGTGCACAAGAAAGTGACATTGTTGATTGGTGATTTAGCCTTTTATCATGATATGAATGGCTTACTCATATCTAAATTAAATGATATCAACTTGAATATAGTGTTATTAAATAATGATGGTGGGGGAATCTTTTCATATTTACCACAGAAAGATACAGCTGATGCATATTTTGAAAGATTATTTGGCACACCAACAGGATTGGATTTTGAACATACTGCGCTACTTTACGACTTTACATTTAAACGATTTGAATCTATTGAAGCATTTAAATACACTGAGTTATCCAAATTTGGCGCACATATTTATGAAATTATGACGCATAGAGAAGATAACCTACAACAACATCTTAAACTCTATAAAAAGTTGAGTGATATTATCAATGTTACATTATAAATTTCATCGATCGAATCAATCAACCAATCAATTATTAGTGATGCTACACGGATTTATTAGTGATCAGCACGCATTTGATAACCATATTCAAATGTTGAAAGAAAGCGTAAATATCGTAACAATTGACTTGCCTGGACATGGTGTAGATGAATCTCCATTTAATCGAGAATGGGACTTTCCTTTTATTAGCCAACAGTTAGATGAAACGCTAGAAGTGTTTAGTGCATATCAATTATTTTTACATGGGTATTCAATGGGTGGTAGAATAGCGTTGTATCATGCAATTCATGGCAACACTAAATTGACAGGTCTTGTTTTGGAAAGTACATCTCCAGGCATTGAAGATCAAACAGCACAGATAGAAAGACAACAAGTTGATTATGCACGTGCCCAAGTATTAGAAATTGCAGGATTAGAAGTTTTTGTTAATGATTGGGAAAAACTGCCACTATTTTATACACAACATGACTTAGATAAGATTACTAAATTAAGTATTCGTAACATGAGAATGCGCCAAGACGCATCAAGATTAGCAAAAGCGTTGAGAGATTACGGTACTGGCAACATGCCTAATTTATGGTCGGAATTGAATCAAATACAAATCCCGACATGTATTATTGTTGGAACTTTAGATGGTAAATTTTGTGAAATTGCTCAAAAAATAGTTTCAATTATACCGAAAACTGAACTTTTTGAAATAGCACAGAGTGGTCATACTGTTCATGTGGAAGAAATGGCAGAATTTGATAGAATAGTATTAGGTTTTATTCAAAAGGAGGAGCAAAATGACTAGACAGTGGGAAACAATTAAAGAATATAAAGAGATTAAGTATGAATATTACGATGGAATCGCTAAAGTAACAATTAACCGTCCTGAAGTGCGTAATGCTTTTACACCAAACACGGTACAAGAAATGATGGACGCATTTACTAAAGCACGTGATGATCAACGTGTTGCTGTTATTATTTTAACAGGTGAGGGAGATAAAGCATTTTGTTCTGGTGGAGACCAGTCAGTACGTGGCCACGGTGGCTATGTAGGTGAAGATCAAGTTCCTCGTTTAAACGTATTAGATTTACAAAGACTTATTCGTGTAATTCCAAAACCAGTTATCGCAATGGTAAGAGGTTATGCAGTAGGTGGCGGCAATGTATTAAACGTTGTATGTGACTTAACAATTGCTGCAGATAATGCTATCTTTGGTCAAACTGGACCAAAAGTAGGATCATTTGATGCTGGTTACGGTTCTGGTTATTTAGCTCGTATCGTAGGACATAAAAAAGCACGTGAAATTTGGTATTTATGTCGCCAATATAATGCACAAGAAGCATTAGATATGGGATTAGTTAATACAGTAGTACCTCTAGACGAAGTAGAAGATGAAACTGTTAGATGGTGTGAAGATATTAAGAAACATTCACCAACTGCTTTAAGATTCTTAAAAGCTGCTATGAACGCAGATACAGATGGTTTAGCTGGTCTTCAACAAATGGCTGGAGATGCAACATTACTTTACTATACAACGGATGAAGCAAAAGAAGGTAGAGACGCGTTTAAAGAAAAACGTGATCCTGATTTTGACCAATTCCCTAAATTCCCATAAGGAATTAATATATTAACCTTTATTGAAGGTTAAGTACATACTGTCGACAAAGTATCATACTTTGTCGGCAGTTTTTTTATGCGCTTTTTACAAGTGCAACTTCGACTTTACTATATATTTTCATATGTTATCACCTAGGACACGATTTTAGCATATTATTATGTATACTCATACTGCGTTTTTATTCATTGATTTTACTCCTAGAAAGAGAATAAACAAAAATGAATGAGGGGAATAATTAAAAGGAGTTTATTATTATGTAAAAATCAAATAGCGTATCAATGTATAGGTGTAAATTTATTATTTATAAAACTCTTTTAATAGTTCTAATATATTTGACTGTAATTTAAAAATATATTAATATTATAATGAAAAGAAATGAGGGAGAACAATGACATCAGACACTAACGACCAAATAAGAAAAGAAATGTGCTACTTATTTTATATAACGAGTAAAGAAGTTGTAAATCGTTTTAATCGCTACTTAAAACAGTATGATATAAGCTTTCCTAACTATATTGTACTGCTTTATATTGAAAACGATAAGAATGTTTATATTAAAACGTTATGTGATGAACTCTATTTAGATTCTGGTACTATAAGCCCTATAATTAAACGTTTAGAAAAAAAAGACCTTATTAATCGTATCAGAACAGAAGAAGATGAACGTAGAGTTAAAGTGAGATTAACAGAAAAAGGATTGAAACTTAAAGAAGAATTCAGCAAAATCTCCGAAGATGTTATTCAACAATTTGATATGGAAGGTGAAGAGTCGGTTACCTATTATCAAATTTTAAAAGCGTTTGCTGAAAAAAATGTTTTTAAAAAAGATGAAGATTTATAATATAAAGTACCCGCTAAACATTGAAGGTTATTCAATATTTAGCGGGTATTTTTGTGTTTATAAAAAATTATTATTGATAGTATTCGTTAAGAAATTCTTCTAGCCTTCTCATGCCTTCTTTCAAGGCATCAAGTTCATAAGCATAGGATATACGTACATGCCCTTTACCTAAATCAGTAAAGGATGAACCTGGTACCATTGCTACGTGTGCTTTTTCAAGTACATTAATACAAAATTCAAAATCATCATCAGTAAATTTTTTGATGCTAGGGAAGATATAAAAAGCACCTTCAGGCTTAGCATCAAGTTCAAATCCAAGTGACTCTAATTTATGAATTAAAAAATCACGACGTTCAATATAAGCTTTATTCATATATTGTGGCGCTTCCAAGCCTTCATTTAAAGCAGCAATACAAGCAATTTGTGCAGGTACATTTGCACAAATACAATTATAGGCATGCATAAATGTTAACTTTTCAATTAAGTACTCAGGTCCAATTAAAAATCCAATACGAATACCAGTTGCAGAATGTGATTTACTTAAACCACCTACGAGTAAAAGTTGATCACGGATTGCATTAAATTCTGCAAAAGAAGTATGTTTTCCACTAAATGTGTTTTCAGCATAAATTTCATCACTAATTATGAAAATTTCTTTGTCTTTCAATGTCTCAGTGATTGCTTGAACCTCATTATACGATAATATGACGCCAGTAGGGTTTGTTGGATAGTTGAGTAATATTGCTTTTGTATTGTTCGTAATATGAGCTTCTATGGCCTCAGGAGTGATTTTATACTCAGACTGAGTTGTATCTATGAAAATTGGAACGCCACCCAAGGTTTTAATCAAGGGAATATATCCTGCATAGATAGGGCCAGGAACAATAATTTCATCGCCTTGATTAATAATACTTCGTAATGCTGTATCTAATGCTTCACTAGCGCCATTAGTAATAATAATTTCTTCAGTACTATACTTAAAATGGTAGCGTTGCTCAAAATATTCACTTACAGCGTTTCTAGTTTCAATTAACCCTTTATTATGCGAATAAGTTGTTTGATCTTCATTTATCGCGTTAATATATGCAGATTTAACTACATCTGGCATAGGGAAATCTGGTTGACCAATCGTTAAATTGATACAGTTATCAATGTTTTTTATACGACTTGAAAATTGACGTATGCTTGGTGCACTTAAATATTTAGCATTATCGTTTAAAGAAAGTTTCATTGAATATTTCACCTCAAGATTAAAAATACCGAATTGTATTTTTTTATGTATGATTAATAGATATCATCAAAGTATTTCTATCATAACATATTTAAAATAAATACAATTCGGTAAAAACCTTTATTAACCTTTAAATTTAGAAGGTGACTGTAAATTGATAACTGGGTTTGTCCATTTTGATACAAAACGTGTTGATAAAACATAGACAATGATACAGGTTGCACTTAAAAGATAAATATAAGTTAAAATGGATATTTCATCTTTAAACGGATGAAGACCAAAACCACGAACTACTCCGATTACAAGACCATGTAATAAATAGATATGCATTGTTCTACGTCCTATATAAGTATAGAATTTTTCTTTTTCAGGTATTAAATTTAAGAAAGAAAACATAGTTACTAAAATAATAAAATAAAGGAGTAATCTTTTGAAGGGACTGTAAAGATCTTGTTTTCCTTCTAATGACATGTAAGGTGAATCACCTAACAACCAGTCTGAATTGATTGGATGAATGGTATAGATTACATAGAAACCAACTAAAACTATAATAGCAATAGGGACGAACTTTTTATTTCTTAAAATTTGTGTATGTTTACTTGTAAATAAATAACCTAAATAAAATATTGGAAAGAACATAATCGTTCTTGAAAAACTTAAATAATTATCAATATTGTCTGAATAACCAGCAAATAATGAAAAAATGATTGCTATTGGTAAGACAAAATAAGGTTTATAGTCTTTAACAATTACTAAAATTACGTGAAAGAAGAATAATGTAAGTAAAAACCAAAGTGCGAACACGGGATCGAAAGGATCGAACTGAACGCTATCTTCTTTACCAGTTAAATAATAATATAAAGAGAAAAAACCAAAGAAAATAATATAAGGTATTAATAGTTTTTTAGAGACTTTTTCTAAATAACCAGCTTCTCCTGCTTTTTTTGCAAAGTAACCAGAAATAAATAAAAATGCTGGCATATGGAAGCTGTAAATTGTTAAGTACAACGAAGATAGATATGTGCTTGCTTCATTGTATGGTTGTAATAAATGACCAAAGACCACAAGAAATATCAACACTGCTCTTGCATTGTCAAAAAAGTAATCTCTTTTTTTTAATTGTGCCATGCTTTTTCTCCTTTAAAAGTACCGGATGAATTTTATAATCACTGATACTAATTTATTATAAATCATATGAGAAATGCAACAAAATAGATCGATTTGTATTTTATTATTGTATATTATGTAGAATGACATTATAATATTAAGAAATATAATAGTGTCATTTGATTGGTGGTAACAAGTAAATTAACATAGTGGAGATGAAGCAACATGTACAAACAACTAGAACAATTAATTACACTGACAAGTAACGATTTGAACTTAGTAAGTAGAAGGTTTGGCCAACGTACAGATTTAACTTCAGAGCAATTAGAAATGTTAAGAATTTTATACAATTATGAAGTTTTATCTCAATATGACTTAACTATGAAAATTAATAAAGAACAATCAATTGTATCACGTTGGATAAAAAAACTTTGCCAAATGGGATACATAACTAGTAAACAATCTAATAAAGATTTAAGATGTAAAGATTTAATGGTAACGGATAAGACAAAGGAACTCGTACAACAAATTAATGAGGTGAGGGTAGCTTTAATTGAAGCGCGATGCCAAAATTTAACTTCACAAGATATAGAAGACTTAAACCATTTGCTGTATAAATTAAACGTCCATCAGGCTTATTTACGCTAGGTTATTGGGACCAAGTAATTTATATGAGAGCATCAGAATATAAAAATTTAAGAGTACATGTTTCACTCATAGAAAATCTCTATTGAGTGATCATGTACTCTTATTTTAATTATATAAAAGCAAGTATAATATTTTAGGTGTAAATTAAGCTTTATAAGTATTTACATCAAAATATTTACCTAATTTACCCATTGAATCATAGAAACCTTTAATACGTGTGGCATTGTGCTCTGCCCATCTTACGTCAGTTGCGTATTGATGTTCACCTGGATTTTCAGGGTTCCAACGCATTTTATAAAGTGTATTTTGGCCTTGGCTGATATATGAACTTGAGATGAATTTAGCACCACCAACGATTGCTTTTTTAACTGTATCCCAACCGTTAGATTTAGCAGTAGCGAAACCTTGTTTAACTGCATCGCTATCAACTGCTCCGATACCGAACATATTATAATATTTGTTTGGACCATCTGTTACGACTTTATCATCTACTACATCGCCGCCGTTAGCAAGTTCTGAAGTACCGTCACCTGTTTCTAATAGGGCATGTGAGATTAAATAAACCTCATTAATATTGTAAGCTTTAGCTGCTTCACTGAATGCTTCACCTTGACCTTCTAAAATACCTTTACCGACTAAAAGTTTATCTAAATCTGCTGAAGAGATATCTTGAGATTTATCTAAACGTAAGAATTGATATTTTTGAGTAGGGTCTTGTGCTAATTTGCCCGTATCCATAGCATTTTTTATCTCGATAGGTGTAGCATCTTCCCATTTACCTGGTGTGTGTTGAATTTGAGGTTTAGTTTTCAAACCTGCTTGAATTGCTACAGCCTCATCTAGCGTTAAACCAGATTGATAATATTTGATTAATTCTTTGCGTAAGTCTTCTTCTTTAATCCAAACCATTTGGCCATTAGATAATTTGCCGTGATACCAAGTCACACCATTGATAACTTGTTTCTCAAATACTGTAAAGATACTTTCATAGAAATCTTTTAACGAGCCTGCTGGTTGAGCAGAAGTTGGATCTAAGTAATAACTACCATCAGCATTATAAATTACATAATCAAATTTATAAGGTGTAACTGCCGATTTAGTTACGTCAGATGTTTGAGCTTCGGTTACAACTTTATTATTTTGATTTGTATTTGTATTTAAATCTTTAGCTGCAATCCATCCAGTCTTGTTATTAACATTACCGTATACGTATTCATCTTTATCAACTTGAACCGATTTAGAAGCATTAAATTGATTGTTTTTAACATTTTTTAACGAATCTAATTGTTGAGATTTTGTACCCCAAGGCACTGCATAAAGTCCATTATTCGTAGATTTAACTGTGAACTGACCATTTTTAGCAGATGTTTTACTTAAATCACGTGTATTGATGTCTTTTGTATTAACCCAACCTAATGGTGTATTTTGGTTAGCGTTTTGAATTAATACGTAAGTGTTATCGCCTTGTGTACGTTGTTTTGTAACATTAAATGTACGGCCTGATAATTTAGATGCATCTTTGGCTTTTGTATCATTAACTGTAGTCTTAATACCAGAATTTGTATTATTTAATTGACCAATTTTACTTACTGATTGAGTTTGATTTTGAGTTTTGTTTTGAGATTGAGTTTTGCTTTGAGTCTGATTTTGAGTATTGTTTGATACAGGTTTTGTCACAGGTTTCGCTGCAGGTTTCGCCTCAGGTTTCGTAGCAACTTCTGTGACTGTAATATCACCAGTTTGCATCCAACCCAAATTCGTATTTGTATCATTATCAGTTATTAAATAAAAACCATTATTACCTAGCATAGCTTTTTTACTTAATTTAAAAGTGTTGCCATTTACGTATGATTTTTGAACACCTTGTTTATCATAAACAGAAGTGTAAACACCATGGTTAGATTTAGATACAGTACCTTGTTTATTTGTAAGCTCAGTTATTGTTAATTGATTACTACTTGTCGAATCGTTGTTTGCCGTATTGTCGTTATCTTCTACAGATCCAGAACCATTACTCGGTTCGTTAGTATTTCCAGTGTTGTCTGGTTCTTCTGAGCCAGTATTATTATCTGGTGTATCTGTTTCAACATTTTCATTTGAATCGTCTGAACCACTTGTACTACCTGAAGATGATTCGCCCCAAGGTGCTACTTGACCAGTTTTAATTAAATATTTTTCATAGATCAAGTCATATAATTCATCATAACTGTAGTTAAATGAAGCTAAATAGCCGTGCGGATCTGTATGATTAGATCCCCCTAGGAAAGTACTAACAGCTTGGTGAGTCCATACTGTACCTTGTCCATCGTACTCAGCACTATCAGGTGACAGACCATAATAGAGTAAGTTTGTTGCTGCATAGTCAGCATAATTGTTAATTGAACGTGCAAATGAATCATAATCATGTGTATGAACTAACTCAACATGGATAAAACGATCGTTTGCAGCTGGACCAGCGCCCCAAGCAAGATAATCAGTATTTGCTGTTTCTATAATACGATCACCATCGATATAAGCATGTACGAAAGCACTATTGTAATTGTTCTTCATATAGTTAATTTCACCAGTAATAGTTGAATTATCATTTGCAGTTTCGTGTAAAACGATACCTTCTGGTTTACCATAACGATAACTATATTGTGGTAAAAAGCTTGCAATATCTTGTTCATAGGTTGGAGCTACAAAATTATTATTACGAATATAGTCATTAAGTGATGAATTCACTTGTGGAGTATATGCTGGCAGTGAACTTGTTGTACCTGCCTCTTTTGTTACTGCAGCTCGCGTTGAAAACGTATTATTTGTATCTGCAGAAGCTACTCTAAGTTTAGGAGTAGCTTCTGGACTTAATGTTGTCGCAGTAGCACTTGGCGCACTCGATTTAGGTGCGACAGCTGTCGCAGTTGATGTTGCATTACTGTCTTCTATAGTGTTTTGTGTGTTTACGTCAGAAGAAGTGTTGTCTTCTTTATTATCTTCAGAAGCTGTAGCATCCTCATCATCTTGAACGTCTTTATCAGAAGTATCTTCTTCAGATTGTTGAGCATCTTCAGAATCTTGTTCGTCTAAGTCAGAAGAAGTGTTGTCTTTTTTATTATCTTCAGAAGCTTGTTCATCTAAGTCAGAAGAAGTGTTGTCTTTTTTATTATCTTCAGAGGCTTTAGTATCCTCACCATCTTTAACGTCTTCATTAGAAGTATCTTCTTCAGATTGTTGAGCGTCTTCAGAATCTTGTTCATTCAAGTCAGAAGAAGTGCTGTCTTCTTTGTTATTTTCAGAAGGTTGAGTATTTTCATCATCTTGAACGTCTTTATCAGAATTATCTTCTTCAGATTGTTGAGCGTCTTCAGAATTTTGTTCGTTTAAGTCAGAAGAAGTGCTGTCTTCTTTGTTATTTTCAGAAGGTTGAGTATTTTCACCATATTGAACGTCTTTATCAGAATTATCTTCTTCAGATTGTTGAGCATCTTCTTCAGATTGTTGATCGCTTACATCAGAAGAAGCGTTGTCTTGAGCTGAATTTTGTTCGGTAGGTTGCGAATTTTCAACAACCTGAGTGTTATCAACTGGAGTAGTTGTATCATCAGTTGAATTATCTTCATTGTCTTGAACATTTTGAGCAGAAGTATCTTCTTCAATTTGTTGCTCGTTTACATCAGAAGAAGCGGTGTCTTGAGCTGAATTTTGTTCAATACTTTGAGCATTTTCAGAATCTTGATTGTTTTCAGTTACTTCATTAGCTTCTGATTGCGTGTTCGCTTGCTCTTCAGTTTGTTGATTGTATGTATCTTGACTTGGTGTTTGTTCAGAGTTCAACTCATCTAATTCTGCATCGTAAGTGTTAACTTCGTTTGCTAAAGTCTGTTGAACTTGTGTAGGGTCTTGATATGATTGTGTACCTGAAATATTAGCGGTAGGTTTACTAACTTCAGATTTGATTTGTTCACTTTGTTTAAGTGTATTCTTATCATCTAACACATTCCCATTTGTAGATTGATTTTGAGCATCATCTGCAGCTTGTGCTTGATGAGTTGTTAAAGCTGTACCTGCTAACGTTAGTGCTACCATCGACGGTACTTTATAAGTAAACTTTTTCTTAGTCATTAAACTGCCCCTTTAACTATATATATTTAATATCCATTATAATACGACTTTTGGTTGAGTGTCTTAATTTTACTGACTTGTAATATAAAATTAATCTAATTAAGTTTTGGAAAAGCTATAACATCTGATTTAAAGCGTTATAAAGCTTATTTTAAAAAATATTGTAATATTACACGTTGTGAAATATTACAAAGAATAGTTGCAATATAAATGTAAAAAAAATGAATTGTGTTAAATTGATTTTGCCATAGCAATATGTTCAATATTTTCTTCAATGAAAACTTCTCCAAAAGGATCATATTCTAGAGATTCATAAAATGTTTGAGCATGACATTGCGCATTTAGCATTAACGAATGATGGCCTTGGTTTTTAGCAACATCTTCTATAAAGCGCATAAGTAATTTGCCATATCCAGATTTTCTATGAGACGCAATAATAGCAACTCTTTCTATTTTAACGCCATTGTCATGAGGACGAAATCTACCAGTGGCAAAGGGGAGGTTGTTTTCATCATATCCAACGATATGTGTAGCAATAGCTTCATATTGATCTATTTCATTTTCTAGCGGTACACCTTGTTCAAGAACAAATACTTGTTTTCGAACACTGTATGCATCTTCCATCATGGAAGGCGTGGTAACAATTTTAAACATAACTATTCCTCATTTCATTTATTTTGGTTAAAAAAACACCCTATCAAAGTTTAATATGATAGGGCGTTCATTTATTGATTATTGTGCTTCTTTTCTAATTATCGCAGTATATTGCCAAAAAATTCGCATTTGAGCAATATTCCAATTATTCATACCCATAGTAAAACCAGACGGTCTGAATAAATTAACATCTGTAACCTCTAATGCAGCCGCAATAAGATATTGGATAGGTACGCTAATTTCTTTCATTGTTTCTGTTATACCATTTTGATTATAAACCCATGAAAACGGTAATTCTGATTCAAAAACATCAACTTTTTCGAATATTTCTGGAAGTCCAACAATATAACATGCACCATCGATGATAGGGTTATTATCACTATCTTTATAGTATATGCGTAAAGCTTCATAGTTTTCACGGTGTTCATGATTGACATAGAAAAATTCATTTCTAAAAAGCGCCATATCTTTGCTGTGTATCATTTGTTGTTCTAAAACATTAAACATTCCGTTTATATGAGCAAGTTTTTCGTATGTTTTGCGTGACATATAGTGAGCTCCTCTCCACAGTTAATATTGATTAGTTGGTACTTCTTGAGCATTTTGTTGTTGACTAGGATCTACCTGTTGTTGATTAGGATCAGTTTGTTGCCAGTCGTTATTCTGTTGTTGCTGATTATTATTGTTTTGTTGTTGGTTAGGGTCTACTTGTTGTTGATTAGGATCAGTCTGTTGCTGGTCGCTATTCTGTTGTTGTGAATTATCGTTGCTTTCAGTGTCATTTAATTCAGATGAATTGTCTTCATCTTCATCATTGGAAGTATCATTTTGATTTTTTCTAAGTAGGCTACTGTCTAACTCTGTTTGTGGTACGAGTGTACCATAAAAATCAGTGACACGTTGATTTAAGAATTCATTTGTATCTTCAATTTCAGGTAAATTTAAATCATCGCGTAATAAATTTGAAGTGTCTTGAATACTTTTAATATCTGGATTGTAATAATAGATTCCATTTAAGTAATCATCTTCACCTTTAAGTTGTTTACTTTTGATTTCAACATCATCTTTTAAATAAGATGTCGCAAGTGCTTTTACCTCGTCATAGCTTAAATTGTGTTTTGAATTATTCCCAACTATTTCAATAACATCATCTAGTTTACTAAAGGAATCAGCATTTTGTGCCTTAGCAAAGAGTTTTTTAATTAACTCCATTTGTCTTTGACCGCGTTTTAAATCAGAATCTTGATGTCGCGTTCTTGCGACTGCTAATGCTTCGTCTCCATTTAGTTTTTGAAGGCCTTTTTCAACTTTTATTTTGCCACTGTCATCTGTATTTGGTTCACTGATGTCATAAGGGACATCATATTCAATGCCACCAAGTTCATCAACAGCATCTACAAATGCGTCCATATTAATACGTACATAATAATCAACGGGTACATTTAAAGTAGCTTCTACAGAATCCATTGAAGCTGTAGGTCCACCATAAGCATGTGCATGCGTGATTTTATCATAATAACCTACTTTTGGAATATAGCTGATTGTATCACGTGGAATGCTTAGCATTCTTATTTGTTCTTTATCAGAACTAAATGTTGAAAGAATCATTGCATCGGTTCTTGATTGTTCAGTACTTTGCCCATTTTTTTCTCGCCCGCTATTTCCATCAATACCTAGAAATAAGATAGAAATAGGATCTTTTGAAGGATCGACTTTAGATTCACGAATGTTTGATTTCCTCGAGGAATCACCATCGTTAAAAGAATTCTCAAAAGCACCTTGAGATGATTTGAGTAGAATGATAGCAAATATAACCGGAACAACGACAAGAACTAAAGATAGAAATATTAAAAAATATTTAAAAAATTTATTCATGTTTGAAGCTCCCCATGTATATGATTTTGTACATGTTACTATATTATCGTTAAATGTTATAGCTCTTTTAACTATATTAAATATTTGTAAAGAAGAAAATGTACTATAACTTATAATTTTATTACTATAGCTAGTAAATATCAACTATGAATGCGTTATTTTCAAGTTTAAAGTAAAATTAAATGAGGGTATGTGAAGTATAAGGCTTTTACATTGGAGTTTATCAATAGAAACTAACAAAAATGTCATTTGCTTAGAAATGATTTATAGCGATACATGAGCTATAATATATAATAGAAATATCATCTTGTGAACAATAACTGTGTTGCAAGGAAATGACAAAAGAATTATAAATATAAGAAAAAAGAGCTTTGCTACGTTATAATTTAAGAACAATGCTTTCTATAAAATATTTTAAAAATTAATAATTGAAATGGATATATCTTTAGTGAAAGATATAAGGAGGAAATGTGAGTATGAAGCAAGAATGGTTAGATAAAATAGATGAGAGTTTAGTGAAAGATTTTTATGAAGTACAAACAGAAACAGAAAAAGAAGAAGGGTTCAAAGGAAGTTTAGCTTTTGGAACTGCAGGTATTCGAAGCACTTTTGGTTTAGGACCAGGAAGATTAAATGCATTTACGATTCGCAAAGTAGCTTTAGGCTTAGCTCAATATTTAAGTAATAAAAGTGATTCACCAACAGTAGTCATACACTTTGATACGAGGTTTTTATCTAAAGCATTTTCACAAGAAATGGCTAGTGTGCTTGCTAATAATAATGTTACACCTATTTTATCAGAAGATTATAAATCTACCCCAGAGTTATCATTTGCTGTGAGACATTTGAATGCAGATGCAGGTGTGATGATAACAGCTAGTCATAATCCTAAAAATTATAATGGTATAAAAATTTATGATGAAAAAGGCGGTCAATTACTACCTGATGAATCAGAACAACTTAGCAACTATATTAATACCATAGAATCCCCATTATCAATTGAAAAGGGCGATTTTAAAGTATTAAAAGAAAATGACAAAATTAAGTATATTACTAGTGAAGTAACCGACAAATATAAAAGTGAAGTTAAAGATTTAGTAGGTTCGATTGATGAAAAAGATGCAAAAGTAGTATTAACCAGTTTACATGGTACAAGTTTACCGTTGGTTTCAAATATATTAACAGAATTGGATTACCAAAATTTTGTGATAGAAGAAGAGCAATCTACACCGGACGGCAATTTCCCAACTGTAGAAATTGCTAACCCTGAAGATGAAACTGCTTTTAATTACGGCTTAGCACTTGCAGAAAAAACAGACGCACAACTTGTCATAGCTACAGATCCTGATGCAGATAGATTTGGTTTTATTGAGCGTTATGGAAAAAATGATTATCGATATTTTAATGGTAATGAAATTGGATTACTATTTATGAAATTGAGATTTCAAGACTTGGTTGAAGCTGGTGCACCGCTTTATATTATAAAATCTATCGTGACAAGTGAATTAGCAGAAAGATTAGCATTAGCATTAAATGTACAAGTTAACAATGTGCTAACTGGATTCAAATATATATCTGATTTACTTGAGCAAAAAAGTGCAGATAACGAGACGCAATTATTACTTGCATTTGAGGAAAGTCACGGTTATTTAGCGAAATCAATTTCTAGAGATAAAGATGCAATTCAAATGGTACCTTTATTAGTTAAATATAAGAATCTATTATCTAAAAATGGTTTGACATTTAAAGACACTATGGAAGATATTTATCAAAATATTGGTGCATTTAAAGATAGAACCCTCGCACCGTCATTTGAAGGGGCGGAAGGTGTAGAAAAGATTTCGAATATAATGAGTCAATTTAGAGATAAAGATATATTCTCAATTTGTGGTATGGATATAAAACAAATAGAAGATTATCATACGGGTGAAAATAGAAATGTTATAGAAGGTACAACAGAAGCATTAACATTACCAAAAACGAATCTAATTAGATTTATTTTTGAAGATGGGTTTATCGCTCTTAGACCATCTGGAACAGAGCCAAAAATTAAGCTCTATTTCTCTCTGAATGTAGAAGATATAGATGCAATTACAGATCAATTTGAAAAAGACTATATTCAAAATATAGATTAATTTATGTAGAGGCAGCAAGATGACAGCAAAAAAACTAAAACAACTTACAATTTTTTTAATTTTTATTCTAACAATCATCACTTTTACAATTGGATACAGATATTATCAAGATAATAAACAGGATACGAAATACCAAAGTGTTCATACGAATCATTTAAAAACAGTGATGGATAAAAACAACCCACAAATAAATGCGATTCATCAATATTTAGAACAAGTTAATTTTAATGGGACTGCAGCTGTTTTTGAACGGGGACAACTTAAATTAAATAAAGGCTATGGTTTCAAAAATTTTGAAACAGAGGAAAAGAATAGGGCAGATACATTATATTTAATTGGCTCATCTCAAAAATTCACTACAGGTTTAATGCTTAAGCAATTAGAAAATGAGCAAAAAATAAATATGAATAATACGGTTAATCAGTATTTACCATGGTTCAAAACTTCAAAACCTATTACATTAAATCAACTTATGCTTTATCAAAGCGGTTTATATAAATATAAAGCTTCAACCTCTTATAAAAATTTAGATAGTGCAGTACAGTCAATTCAACGCAGAGGGATTGAGCCTAAATTTTATAATAAAAATAGATATAATGATGCTAATTATTTAGTTTTATCTCGTGTGATAGAAGAAGTAACTGGTGAATCTTTTTCAAAGAATTTTGAAAAAAGATTATCAAAGCCATATGGATTAGAACATACAGCATTCTTTAATGATGAAACTTTCAAAAAAGATATGGCTGAAGGATATAAAAATGATGAAAATACAGGAAATCCGGTGAGACAGAAGCCTAATATTTTAAACCAATATTACGGCGCAGGTAATTTATATATGACGCCTCATGATATGGGTAAATTGATCTTAAGTATACAAAAGAATGAATTGTTCAAAGATAATATAACAACGCCTTTACTACATGAAAGCTTAACGCCACGTTACCCAATAGCGTATCGTTATGGTTTTTATTCACTTCCCACTAAAAATAGGATTAATGGTGGTTTTTTTGGACAAGTATTTACAGCATACTTCAATGACGATTATATTGTAGTGCTTGGGACAAATTATGAGCATAATGAAGTTAATAATGAGAAAAAGATAAAACATATTTTTAATGAATTACTAAAACAAGACAAGCCTTATAATAAAGTAGGGCAACGTTATTAGTTACTTGATTATTGTAATAACCTAAAATCATGAAATTTAAAACACTCCTAACTGCCAAGAACAAAGGTATAGCCTTTAACTTGATGACAGTATTAGGAGTGTTTTTTTCTTAGGTATAAGTAATAGTCATAATATGGTATAAATCATATTTATTTTATTTACAGTATTTTAGTGCATTGACGAACATGTCCTCAAACGTATCTGGATGAATGGACATGACCACTGAACAATTAGGGAAGCGAGATTTAAAATCTGTTACTGTGGCACCTTTTGTAAACGTGCCATTCGTTTCTATTTGAACATCGGCTTCCTGCACATTGAATTTTTCAGGATGAAGCAAATAAAGCACAGTATATGCATCGTATACATTAATCCCTTTTTCAAAATCATCGCCTTTGTAATGCTTGAAGATTTGATGCAACATATCACCAGTTTCATTTAGTGTTTGGAGTTTATTTACAAATGAATGGCTTAAGGTTGAACTTCTTGCTACAT
Source organism: Staphylococcus caseorum (assembly GCF_049943195.1). Taxonomy (NCBI): domain Bacteria; kingdom Bacillati; phylum Bacillota; class Bacilli; order Caryophanales; family Staphylococcaceae; genus Staphylococcus; species Staphylococcus caseorum. Next base: position 1,412,605 of record NZ_JBNFUA010000001.1, on the reverse strand, counting down.
CAAGTCCTACCATAGTTAAAGGCAAACCAGAATTAAAAACGATTTGTGCAGCTTCAGGGTCACAATAAATATTGAATTCCGCTAAAGGAGTGACATTACCACGTCCTGCGCTTCCTCCCATTAACACAATTTCTTTAATATAATCTTTTACTTCTGGATAAGTAGAAAGTAATAAGGCAATATTCGTTAATGGACCTATAGGTATAAGTGTTATAGGAATTTCACTATTTAATAAAGCCTTTCGCATTGCTTCCACAGCATGTGTTGAAGCTAAATCTTTTTCATTTGCTTCAGGAAATGGATAACCATCCATACCTGACTCACCATGAACTTTGCTTGCATTTACAATTTCGGAAACTAATGGTTGAGAGGAGCCTCTATGAACGGGTACATCACTTGCAAAAAATTGCTTGAGTTTCAATGTATTCGCTGTTGTTTTTTCAATGCCAACATTACCATTTATTGTCGTAATCATTCGTAAATCAAAGTTAGGGTGATTCAGCGCAATGCTTATAGCAGCGGCATCATCAATACCAGGATCGGTATCTATAATGATTGGTTGTTTCATAATTGTTAAGTCCTCCTAAGTCATTTTATTATCGTATAAATCCATTTTACATTGTTTTCTGTTAAAAGTGTTGTATATAAAATGAATGTGAATTTAAATTGAACATAAAAGTAGGGGAACATCATAAAATCAATAGAAATTAACTTCTATAATTTAATAAATAATAAAGAAAAGACTTCTCTAAAAGAGAAGTCTTTTCTTGGATTATAAGTGAGCTGAGTGTCCACCTTGCATTACCCAATAAGTACCAATAACAGTAATTAAGGTAATGATAATCGCAAATACTACTTTAAATGCTTGTAAGTTTCCGTCTCTACCTTCAGTTAAGTGCATGAACATTAATAATTGAACTGCAGCTTGTATAAAAGCAAAACCAAAAATGATGGTAATCTTAACGTTAAGTTCCATAGATGTGTATAAAGTTACAAACACTGCTAATATTGTCAGAACGATTGAGGCAATAAAACCTACTGTGTGTTTTACTATTGTATTCATCCGCTAAACACCATCCCTATCATATATACGGCAGTGAAGATGAAGATCCATACAACATCTAAAAAGTGCCAATATAAACTTACTATAAATAATTTAGGAGCATTGTCTTTATTTAATCCTCGCATGGCTACTTGAATTAATAAGCAGATAATCCAGACGATACCTAACGATACGTGGGCACCATGTGTTCCTAATAGTATAAAGAAACTAGACCAATAAGAACCAATAGAAAGATTAACACCCTCATGTACATAGTGCGTGAATTCATAGATTTCAAAACCTACGAAGACGATACCTAATAATACAGTGATAATCATCCAAATCATCATTAATTTTTCTTTTTCTTTTCTCATGTAGTAAATTGCAATACCACATGTATAAGAACTAATTAATAAAGCAAATGTCATTATCAAAATGAGCGGTAATTCAAATAACTCGGTAGTCATTTTACCAGCATAATCGCCACCGTGTTGCAGTGTTAGTAATGCTGCAAATAACGTCCCGAATAATGAGAATTCAGCTGTAAGGAAAATCCAAAAGCCAAGCTTATTTAATTCACCTTCATGCGAACGTTGATCAATTGTGTTTGCATCATGACTCATGACTTACAGCCTCCTTTTCTTTTATACGTGCTTCACGTAAACGTTTTTCAGTCTCAGCTACTTCAGAAACTGGTATATGATAACCGTGATCTACTTGGAAACTACGATAAATCATAGTGCCAAAGATACCAATTAAGCAAAGAATAGCCGGTAGCATTGTTTCAAATACTAGGAAGAAACCACCAATAGTGAAGAATATTCCCATGAACACACCAACTGGCGTATTATTCGGCATGTGGATATCTGTGTAATTATGGTTATCTAAATAATGACGACCATGTTCTTTCATATCAACAAATGTATCATAGTCGTTCCAGTCTGGCGTGATAGCAAAGTTGTATTTAGGTGGCATTGCTCCTGCAGTTGACCATTCTAATGTACGACCTAAGCCATCCCAGTTATCACCAGTTGCTTCACGTGGTGCTTTGAAGAAGCTGTATACAATACTTGCGACTAAGAACATAAAGCCTAATGCCATTAATAGGGCACCGAAAGTTGAGATTACGTTTAGTAACCACCAACCATCTTCTGGCATGTAAGTGTATAAACGACGTGGCATACCATCAAGACCTAGTATGAATTGAGGTATGAAACAAATGTTGAAACCGATCATAAAGAACCAGAAACACCATTTATTTAATTTCTCGTTCAACTTAAATCCAGTCATCTTAGGCCACCAGAATATTAAAGCTCCTAGACAGGCAAATACAACCCCCGCTACTAATGTGTAGTGGAAATGGGCTACTAAGAAGTACGTGTTGTGGTATTGGTAATCTGCTGCTGCCATAGAAAGCATAATACCAGTTACCCCACCAATTAAGAAGTTAGGTATGAATCCTAATGCAAATAGCATTGGTGATTCAAAGGTAATACGACCTTGGTAAAGCGTGAACAACCAGTTAAATATTTTAACACCGGTTGGTATACCAATAAGCATTGTTGAAATCGAGAAGAATGAGTTAATTAATGCACCATTACCCATTGTGAAGAAATGGTGAACCCAAACTAAGAAACTTAAGAATGCGATACCTGCAGTCGCCCAAACCATACTTTGGTGACCAAATAGGCGTTTACGCGCAAACGTTGGAATGATTTCAGAGTATATACCGAATGCCGGAAGAATAACGATGTATACTTCGGGGTGCCCCCATACCCAGAAGAAGTTAGCCCAAAGCATTGGCATACCGCCATTAGCAACTGTAAAGAACGCTGTACCGAATATATTATCAGTTGTAAATAGTGCTAATGCTACTGTTAGTACTGGGAAAGCCAAGATAACGATTAAAGCTGTAATGAAAGCAGTCACCGTAAACATTGGCATTTCCATAAATTTCATCGTAGGTGTTTTACATCTAAGTATAGTTACGAAGAAGTTAATACCCGTCATCAGTGTACCGATACCAGAAATTTGAATTGCAATTAAGTAATAGTTGACTCCGGGTCCGGGACTGAATTCTCCTGCCATCGGTGCATAATTTGTCCAGCCAGCCGCAGGTGCGCCTCCGATTATAAATGACATGTTGAATAAAACCATACCTGAGAAGAATAACCAAAAACTTACGTTATTTAATACAGGGAATGCAACATCACGAGCGCCAATTTGTAAAGGTACAATGACATTCCATAAACCAAAAATGAATGGCATTACCATAAAGATAATCATAATAACGCCGTGCGTGCTAAAGACTTCATTATAGTGGTTTGCTTCTAAGAATGTATTGTTTGGTATAGCCAATTGTGTACGCATCATTAATGCGTCAATACCACCACGAACGAACATTAATACAGCACAGATTAAGTACATTGCCCCGATTTTCTTATGGTCGACAGATGTGAACCATTCTCTGTATAAATATTTCCATAATTTAAAATAAGTAATTACTGCGATTAGTCCAATGATTCCAAATGGGGCACCGATTTGTGCCATTGTAATCATCCAAGAACCTTCAACAAGTAATTGATCCCATGGAAAATTCATTAATGTCCACCTCCAGATTCATGCTCTTTTTTCTCTATTTCAGATACTTTTTCGTCTTTAGCACCTTTAGAGATTTTGTCCATTTCCTCGACGTTATGTGTTTCCTCGTCTTTGAATTCACTGTTGTATGGTTCATCGTTGCCAAGAATCATGGCTTTCATACCATGTCTCTCATAGTTCGCATTTGTGATTTGCGGTTTACGTGCAGGTTGATCGGGTTCATCTAACACATCTTCAGTTAATTCTTCTTCAGTGTTAAAGTTCGGATCTTTTTGTACGTAGTTGTAGCGATCATAAGCGTGGAAAATATACTCAGGATCTGCTGCAGGATCAACAAATGCTAGATGGGTACCACTGAAAGTTAACTCTTCATTTTCAGTAGTTGGTAAAAGTTGCTTATCAAATGTATCTTGATCTAACTCTTTTTTACTTTGAGCATCTTTGACCCAATCATTAAATTCACTTTGACTTACTGAGTTAACATCGAAAGTTTGACGAGAAAAACCTTCACCATTGAAGTTTGAGTTACGTCCACGGAACGTACCTTCTTCACTGGATGTTAATGTCCAGTCCATCGTCATACCTGTCATCGCGTATTTCTGACCACCAAGTTGTGGAATCCAGAAACTTGTCATCGTATCCATTGATTGGAGTTTGAAAACAACCGGACGATCTTTCGGTATTGTTAAGTGATTAACAGTTTCAATTTTTTCTTCAGGATAACTAAAGAACCACTTGAAACCAGCGCTTGTAGCATAAACTACAATAGGATCATCCTCTTTGTCTGGTGTTTCCTCATACATGTAAAGTGATTTAACCGTTGGAATGGCTATAGCAATTACAATGATTATTGGAATAATGAACCAGATCGATTCAAGTAAAAAACTATGGTGCATCTTTCCTGTTTCCTCTGTCTTGCCCATTCTATATTTGTATAGAAAGACTGTGAACAAGAGAATTACAGCGACAACTATAGCAAGCATGAAGATGATTGAATAGATAATCAAGAACTTCGTATCACTTGCCATTGGCCCTTTTGGGTTTAAAACTTCTACATTCTCACAACCACTAAGTAAAATTAGCGAGCCAAAGAGTAGAAGCAAAGACTTAAATTTTGACACTTTTTTGACCTCCTAATACTACAATTGTAGGGCTTAACATCAATTTTAAGATATTACGCAATTATTACAAGTGTTTGTGCGAAAAAAATTATTGTAAAATTAAAAGAAACCCAACAGAACCAATGTCTGACGGGCTTTTAAAGATTTGTTAAAATTATGTGTACATTTTGTGAAAAGTGTCATAATTAAGTCGAAAGAGTAATTTTGTCTTAAAAACTGTGATAATCGTTATCATTTACGATTTCTTGAGACTATGTATGAAATCTATGTGTTACTTAACTTCAACATAACGTATTGATTTTTTTATAGCGCCATTTGAATCTTCAACTTTATATTCAACTTTGTACTTTCCAGTTTTATTTGTATTTATATCTCCATCAACGGTAATTTTATGAGTTAAATCGCCATCTTCTTTATCAAAGGCACTTACACCATTAAGTAAATTGTAATCGTCACCTTTTTCGATGATTGTATCATTAGTACCTTTTAGTTCTGGTGTTGAATTATCAGTAGCTTCTGCACTTAAGTTAGGTGACACAAGTGTAGCAGATACGCCTAAGGCTGATAATGACTGTATTAGTTTGTTCATAACGTTAACCTCCGTATGACCGTCATTTGTTTTATTCAACTATACTATACTTTAAATGAGTTTAGAATACATCGTACTATAGTCCTAATATAACTTATGACTTTGAATCTAGCTGTAATTTTCAGTTAATATTTAGTAAATTGAACGTTCTGTGAATTTTGACATAACAAACTTCAAATGATATTAAATTTTATACGAAAGTAGCGTAGGGGGTTTAATTGAAATTTAAAAGATATCGTCGGAAAATCTCAGTCAATTTTTTATCGAAGTGATCGAAGCGATATATTATTGTAGAAAGTGGAAAATTGGAATGCCATGTAAAAGACACTATTTAATAGTAGGAGATGACTTAAATCACTTACTTATACTGTCAAAAGAGATGATAATAGAGATTATGAATGTGAAGTTTCTTCAATAATATATGATGGGCTTAATGAAAATGACTTTATTCATTTATCTACACCATAATAAATGAATAGTAAGTTAGAAAGCATAGCAACAGCGGAAAAAAGGTTGAATATATTATTCATAACAAAACTGCACAAGGTTATATAGCAAAATTTTAACTGGAACAGTTTTTTTAAAGATATTTAGAAATATATGGATATGGAGGAAGCTTTTTCTTGAAATCTATTATCACAACTTTACGATAAATAGGCGTCGATGAATTGAAAATACATGTTGAATTATTTATACCTAAAATAATTGTTGCTGTGTAAGTATTATTTAGATGAAGCATTTGAATCTTGAATATTATATAAAAGAGAGGTTAGATATCACAAAGTGGAATCTAACCTCTCTTTATTCATATATTAATAGTAACAATACGCACTAATCATTCTCGAACGACTATTCAATGCCTCTACGCATTTTTTCCGCCATAAGTGTATTATTTAAAACCATAGTAATAGTCATTGGGCCAACGCCACCAGGAACTGGAGTAATTGCACCTGCAACTTCTTTTACTTCATCGTAAGCAATATCACCTTTTAATTTACCATTTTCGTCTGGCGTGTTACCAACATCAATCACAACTGCGCCTTCTTTGACATCTTCTTTTGTAACTAATCCTGGACGACCGACAGCACTAACGATGACATCAGCATTTTTTAAATGACTGTGCATATCCTTAGTTCTTGAATGAAGAATCGTAACAGAAGCATTTTTTTGTAATAATAATTTAGATACAGGTTGTCCTACGATATGACTACGTCCGATAACAACTGCATCTTTTCCTTCTAAATCAATGTCAGCATGATTCAATAATTCCATAATACCTAATGGTGTACATGGAACGAAAGTTTGTTGGTCTATATAAAGTTTACCAATATTTTCAGGGTGGAAGCCATCCACATCTTTTGCTGGATCTATAGATTCTATAACTTTTTGTTCGCTTACTTGTTTTGGTAAAGGTACTTGTACTAATATACCGCTCACAGTATCATCTTCATTTAAACGTTTAAGTTCGTTTAGAACGTCTTCTTCAGATGTTGATTCATCTAAATGTACGATTTCAGAAATCATACCAATTTTTTCTGCTGCTTTCTTTTTAGAATTTACATAACTTTGACTTGCACCATCGTTACCTACAAGTATTACAGATAATTTAGGTGTGTAACCCTTAGATTGCAATGCTTCAACTTGATCTTTAAGACCTTGTCTGTAATCTTTTGCAATTTGTTTTCCGTCTAAAATTTTAGCGACCATGAAAAAATCCTCCTCCAATGTGTGTACTTTACTTAACTTTAACATAAAAAACTTGATGAATAACAACCAAAAGACGTAGATTGAATCATTTTTTTGATTTAAAGTTCGATTTTTGATTGAAAAACCATCGTTTAGTTGTTATGCTATATCTGTAATATACATCTAATAGTAGTAACATTTCAAATTTCTGAAAGGGTGTTCATTGTGAAAGTGGTAGTTATAATGGGGAGTTCTTCTGATTGGGAGACAATGAAAGAAAGTTGCCTTATGCTAGATCAATTAGAAATTCCTTACGATAAAAAAGTAGTTTCAGCGCATCGTACGCCACAATTAATGTTTGAATTTTCTAAAGAAGCAAGAGACAAAGGATACGACGTCATTATTGCTGGAGCAGGTGGTGCAGCACATTTACCAGGTATGGTAGCATCAATGACAACATTACCTGTGATTGGGGTGCCAATCGAGTCAAAAAGTTTAAAAGGATTAGATTCTCTATTATCTATCGTTCAAATGCCTGGAGGTATACCAGTAGCAACAACTGCAATAGGCAAAGCTGGTGCCAAGAATGCAGGCGTGTTAGCGGCTAGGATTTTAAGCATTGGCAATAAAAAAGTCCAAAAGAATTTGGAAAATTTCGAAAAATCATTAGTTGAGAAAGTGAGTGAAATGCAACATGAGCTTCAGTAAATTAAAATTCGGTTCCACTATTGGCATTATTGGCGGAGGTCAGCTGGGTAAAATGATGGCACAATCTGCACAAAAAATGGGGTTTAAAGTTATTGTACTCGATCCTGATCAAGCGTGCCCATGTCAATATGTTGCCCATGAATTTATTAATGCCGCTTATGATAATCAAGAAGCTTTAAATCAACTTGGTGAATCATCGGACGTCATTACTTACGAATTTGAAAACATTTCAGCTAGTCAACTGCAAACACTAGTCTCAAAATACAATATTCCTCAAGGCTACCAAGCAATTCAGTTGCTACAAGACCGATTGACTGAAAAACAAACATTGCAAGCAGCACAAACTCAAATTGCACCATTCGTTCAATTATCTGAACCAAGTGATTTGAATCAAGCAATTGAAACCATTGGTTATCCATTTATCGTAAAAACACGTTTCGGTGGTTATGATGGGAAAGGCCAAGTTTTGGTTAAAGACTCAACTCATATTGATGAAGCAAAGTTGCTTGTTGATGAACAAGAATGTGTAGCCGAACAATTTCTAGACTTAAAAAAAGAAGTTTCACTTACAGTGACGATTGGCAATGATAACCAAATCACGTACTTTCCACTCCAAGAAAATGAACATCAAAATCAAATACTATTTAAAACAATTGTACCAGCCCGTACAGATATCGAAAAAGAACAGGCAGCACAAAATGAAGTTAAAAAAATTATTGACCACATCCATTTTGTAGGCACATTTACAGTGGAATTCTTTATCGATGCACACAATCATTTATATGTTAATGAAATTGCACCGAGACCACATAATTCGGGACATTATTCTATAGAAGCATGTGATTACTCTCAATTTGACACACATATATTAGCGATTACAGGACAAAAATTACCGCAATCTATTGAATTGCTAAAACCTGCAGTAATGATGAATTTATTAGGTAGAGATTTAGATCTTTTAGAAGATCAATTTGCTGATCATCCAGACTGGCATGTGCATATATATGGTAAAAACACTCGTAAAGCAGATAGAAAAATGGGTCATTTAACTGTTTTAACTGATGATGTGACTCGTTCTGAAGAAACATTGTTAAACACATTTGAAGGGAGATACAACTAATGTCTTTGTTATATGAAGGGAAAGCGAAAAGAATTTTTTCAACTGGAGAACCTGAAATACTACGCGTTGAATATAAAGATGAAGTGACAGCTGGAAATGGGGCTAAAAAAGATTTCATAGAAGGTAAAGGACGATTAAACAATCAAATTACTTCTAGAATTTTTAATTTTATAAAAGCTCAAGGCGTGAATAGTCACTTTATTGAACAAACTTCTGAAACTGAACAACTTGTGAAATCGGTAGATATTATTCCTTTGGAAGTAGTAGTAAGAAATATTGCAGCTGGTTCTATAACAAAGAGATTAGGTTTTGAAAAAGGCCATGAATTTGATGCTCCACTCGTAGAGTTTTTCTATAAAAATGATGATTTAAATGATCCATTGATTACTGAAGATCATATTAAATTATTACACATAGCAACAGATGATGAAATTGCTATTTTAAAAGAAGCGGCTAAAGAAATAAACGCGATACTTGTTCAGTTAATGGATAAAATGGATTTAAGGTTAGTAGACTTTAAAATTGAATTTGGGCGTACGACAGATGGTCAAATAATATTAGCTGACGAAATTTCACCAGACACTTGTCGCATATGGGATAAACATAGCGATACAAATTTTGATAAAGATGTATATCGTGAGGACACGGGATCAATTATTGAAACATATCAAACTTTCTTAAATAAATTGGAGGCATTATAAAAATGAAAACAATCGAATTACACATCACTTTACAACCGCAAGTACTGGATACACAAGGACAAGCGTTAAACCGCGCAGTACATGATTTAGGATATAAACAAGTAAACGATATTCGTGTAGGTAAAGTTTTATATATGACAATTGATGAAGCAACTGACGAAGCTGTACACAATGTCATTACAACACTAAGTGAAAAATTATTTGCTAATACTGTAATTGAAGAATATAGTTACAAAGTTTTGGATGAAGGAGAGAAAGCTTAATGAAATTTGCAGTGTTGAAATTTCCAGGATCAAACTGTGACCGAGATATGTATAACGCGGCAGTGAAAGCTGGTGTCCAAGCAGAATTTGTAGATTATAGAAATACTTCTTTAGAAGGGTTTGATGGTGTACTTATACCTGGCGGCTTCTCATTCGGGGACTATTTACGCTCAGGTGCGATGGCGAGTGTTGCACCGATTACAGAAGAAGTTAAACGTTTTGCAAATGAAGGAAAACCGGTTTTAGGTGTATGTAATGGTTTTCAAATTTTGACTGAAATTGGATTGTTACCAGGTGCATTATTGCATAACGACTCTCATTTATTTGTTAGTCGTAATGAAACTTTAAAAGTTGTAAATAATAAAACGATGTATACCAATTTATATGAAGCGAATGAAGAAGTAATTTATCCAGTTGCACATGGTGAAGGTCACTATTATTGTACGCCAGAAATGTATGAAGCATTAGAAGCCAACAATCAAATTATTTTAAAATATCTGGACAATCCGAATGGTTCGTATAATGACATAGCCGGAATTATTAACGAAAAAGGAAATGTGTGCGGTATGATGCCACATCCAGAACGCGCAATTGAGTCAATTTTAGGCACTGATAGTGGAGTGAAATTATTTGAAGCAATGGTAAATAGTTGGAGGGAACAAAATGTCTAAATTTTTAGAGCCAAGTTCAGAGGAAATTAAATTAGAGCGCTTATATAAAGATATGGGTTTAACTGATAAAGAATACGATAAAGTTTGTGAAATCTTAGGACGTGAACCTAATTTTACTGAAATAGGTATTTTTTCTGTAATGTGGAGTGAACATTGTTCATACAAACATTCAAAACCATTTTTAACACAATTTCCAACTTCTGGTAAACATGTATTGATGGGACCAGGTGAAGGCGCTGGTGTTGTAGATATTGGCGATGATCAAGCAGTAGTATTCAAGGTTGAATCACATAATCATCCTTCAGCAGTAGAACCCTACCAAGGCGCAGCTACAGGTGTTGGCGGTATCATTAGAGATATTGTTTCTATGGGTGCAAGACCTATCAATTTATTAAATAGTTTACGTTTCGGTGAATTAACAGAGAAACAAAATCGTCGTTTATTACGTGGTGTTGTCGCTGGTATTGGCGGTTATGGTAACTGTATTGGTATCCCGACTACTGCAGGCGAAATTGAATTCGATAGTAGATATGATGGTAACCCCTTAGTTAATGCTATGTGTGTGGGTGTTATTGACCACGATATGATTCAAAAAGGAACTGCTAAAGGTGAAGGCAACCCAGTCATCTATGTTGGATTAAAAACCGGCCGTGATGGTATTCATGGTGCTACATTCGCTTCTGAAGAACTAAGTGAAGATAGTGAAAGTAAACGACCATCTGTTCAAATTGGTGATCCATTTGTTGGTAAAAAATTAATGGAAGCAACGCTCGAAGCAATTACATTTGATGAACTTGTAGGTATACAAGATATGGGTGCAGCCGGACTTACGTCCTCATCTTCAGAGATGGCAGCAAAAGGTGGCAATGGCTTACATCTTAAACTTGAAAATGTACCGACTAGAGAAGAAGGCATTTCACCATATGAAATGATGCTCTCTGAAACACAAGAACGTATGCTACTTGTTGTTGAAAAAGGTACAGAAAATAAATTTTTAGAATTATTCGACAAACATGAACTAGATAGCGCAGTAATTGGTGAGGTAACAGATACAGATCGCTTTGTTCTTACTTATGAAGGCGAAGTATATGCTGACATACCAGTACAACCGTTATCAGACGAAGCACCTGTATACACTCTAGAAGGTGAAGCGCCAGAATATAATACAGCAAAAAATGATTATAGCAATATTGATGTAGAAAATGTGTTTGACCAATTACTACAACATCCTACGATTGCATCAAAACGTTATTTATACGAACAATACGACCAACAAGTCGGTGCAAATACTATTGTTAAACCAGGTTTACAATCATCTGTAGTACGTGTTGAAGGTACAAATAAAGCTATCGCATCAACAATCGATGGCGAAGCACGTTACGTCTTTAATAATCCATATGAAGGAGGGAAAATGGTCGTTGCTGAAGCATATCGCAATTTAATATCTGTAGGTGCTACACCATTAGCTATGACAGATTGTTTGAATTATGGTTCTCCAGAAAATAAAGAAATCTATCAACAACTTGCAGACTCAACAAAAGGTATGGCAGAAGCTTGTGAAGTTTTAAGCACCCCTGTCGTGTCTGGTAACGTGTCATTATATAACGAAAATAGAGAAGCATCTATTTTCCCAACACCGGTTGTAGGTATGGTTGGATTAATTGAAGATATTCAATATCTAAATGAATTTACGCCGCATGCAGGAGATACTTTATACATTGTTGGTGAAACAAAAGATGATTTTGGCGGAAGTCAAATTGAGAAACTACTTTACAAAGAGGTCAATCATGAGTTTGAAGCGATTGATTTATCAGATGAAGTACGTAAAGGCGAAGCTATTAAACAAACAATTCGTAATGGTGTTGCGTCACATGTACAAACAGTTGGTAAGGGTGGGTTATTAGTGACATTGGCACGAATAAGTGCATATCATCAATTAGGCATGAACGTTAATTTAGATATTACAAACGAACAACTTTTCAGTGAAACACAAGGACGTTATGTTGTTGCAGTTAAAGAAGGTCAATCGTTCGATGTAGAAAACGCAGTAGAAATTGGTAAGTTAACTCAAGACGGCCAATTCTTCGTATCAAACAAGGAAGTTCAAGTAACGCGAGAAGTTAAAAATCTGAATGAATTATGGGAAGGGGCTATTCCTAAATGTATGACTACAGTGGATTAAATGAAGAGTGTGGTGTATTTGGAATTTGGGATCATCCAGAAGCTGCACAGTTAACATATATGGGGTTACACAGTTTACAACACCGCGGCCAAGAAGGCGCTGGTATCGTGTGTTCGGATGGCGAATCACTTGTTGGGCAACGTGGTATGGGTTTACTTACTGAAGCAATTTCAGATACCCAACTTGAATCTTTTAAATCCTATAAACATGCAATCGGTCATGTACGTTATGCCACTTCTGGTAATAAAGGAATAGAAAATATGCAACCATTTTTATATCATTTTTATGATATGAGTGCCGCCGTTTGTCATAACGGTAATCTAATTAATGCACAAAGTTTAAAAAGATCATTAGAACATCAGGGGTCTATTTTCCATTCTTCATCAGATACAGAAGTAATTATGCATTTAATACGTAGAAGTAAGGCGCCAACCTTTGAAGATGCGCTTCAAGAAAGCTTGAGAAAAATCAAAGGTGGCTTTACTTTCGCATTATTAACAAAAGATGCGTTGTATGGTGCAGTTGACCCTAATGCAATTCGCCCGTTAGTTGTAGGCAAAATGAAGACTGGTGCATATATCATTGCTAGTGAAACATGTGCGATTGATGTACTAGGCGCAGAATTTGTGCAAGATATTCATGCAGGTGAATATGTTGTGATTAATGACGAGGGTATTAGAGTAGAGTCTTATACAAGACATACGACAACTGCAATTTCAGCAATGGAATATATTTATTTCGCAAGACCTGATTCTACGATTGCTGGTAAAAATGTTCATGCAATTAGAAAACAATCAGGTAAACAGCTTGCCCAAGAAAGTCCAGCTGACAATGCGGATATGGTCATTGGTGTGCCTAATTCTTCTCTATCTGCGGCTTCAGGTTACGCAGAGGAAAGCGGATTACCTTATGAGATGGGACTTGTTAAAAATCAATACGTAGCGCGTACATTTATTCAACCTACACAAGAATTACGAGAGCAGGGCGTACGAGTTAAGCTGTCTGCAGTTAAAGATATCGTTCATAATAAAAATATTGTACTTGTAGATGATTCCATTGTAAGAGGTACGACAAGTAGACGCATTGTACAAATGCTAAAAGACGCAGGCGCTAATGAAGTGCACGTTCGTATTGCTTCGCCAGAGTTTATGTTTCCAAGTTTTTATGGCATAGACGTCTCGACAACAGCTGAACTGATTTCTGCGAATAAATCGCCTCAAGAAATTAGTGACCATATTGGATCAGATTCTTTAGCATACTTAACTGTCAATGGGCTTATTCAATCTATTGGTCTGAATGAAGATGCACCTTACAGTGGTTTATGTGTGGAAAGTTTTACAGGAGATTACCCAGCTGGACTTTATGACTATGAGTCAGACTATCTAGAGCATTTAAGTGAACGTCAAAAAGAATATTTAGCAAATCATACACAATACTTTGATAAAGAGGGGAATTTAAATGTCTAAAGCATACCAACAAGCAGGTGTCGACATTAACGCAGGTTATGAAGCGGTAGAACGTATGTCGAGTCATGTTAAAAGAACGATGCGTAAGGAAGTACTTGGTGGACTTGGCGGTTTCGGTGCAACATTTGATTTGTCGCAATTGAATATGAAAGCGCCCTTACTTGTCTCAGGAACTGATGGTGTTGGAACAAAGTTGAAATTAGCTATAGATAACAATAAGCACGATACGATAGGTGTCGATGCCGTTGCAATGTGTGTGAATGATATTTTAACGACCGGTGCAGAGCCACTTTATTTCTTAGATTATATTGCAACACATAAAGTAATTCCAGAAGTCGTTGAACAGATTGTCAAAGGGGTAAGCGATGGCTGTGAAGAAACAAACACTGCACTTATTGGTGGAGAAACAGCTGAAATGGGAGAAATGTATCACGAAGGAGAATATGATTTAGCAGGTTTTGCTGTAGGCGCTGTAGAAAAAGATGAATATATCGATGGCACTTCAGTTGTACCAGGACAAGTTATTATAGGTCTTGAATCTAGTGGTATTCATTCAAATGGTTATAGTTTAGTTAGAAATTTAATTAATAAATCAGGAATTAATTTAAATGATAAGTTTGATGAACAACGCACATTCTTAAATGTCTTTTTAGAACCTACACGTTTATATGTTAAACCAGTGCTTGCTGTAAAAGATGCAGTGAAAATCCATGCAATGACGCATATTACTGGTGGTGGTTTCTATGAAAATATTCCTAGAGCATTACCTGAAGGAGTTACAGCAAAAATTAATGTGTCAAAATTTCCAACACCGCAAATATTTGACTGGTTACAAACACAAGGGGAAATCTCAACTGAAGAAATGTATAATGTTTTTAACATGGGCATTGGTTTTACATTAATTGTAGACAAAGAAAATGAAGCAGCAGTGTTAAATATATTGGAACAACAACAAGTAAAGGCATACCAAATTGGTGAAATCGTTAAAGGTGATCAACCAATTCAATTATTGGGGGTATAACTGTGACTAAAATAGCTATTTTTGCGTCAGGATCAGGTAGTAACTTTGAAAGCATCATGACTCAAATCGAAGAAGGTAATTTACCTCATATAGAAGTCACTGCCTTATACACAGACCAAGTAAGTGCTTATTGTATTGAACGTGCTAGAAAATATAATTTAGATGTTCACATCAATGAACTTAAAAATTTTCCTTCTAAAGCAGATTATGAGCGTAAAATTATCGAATGGCTTACTTCAGAGCAAGTAGAATGGATTGTTCTAGCAGGTTATATGAAGCTGATTGGTGAAAATATATTAAAAGCATACAATAGACGTATTATTAATATACACCCTTCACTGTTACCTAAATATAAAGGTAAAGACGCAGTAGGCCAAGCTCTGGAGAGCGGTGATACGATTACAGGTACAACAGTGCATTATGTGGACAGTGGGATGGACACAGGAGAAATTATCGAACAATGGACATGTGATATATACCCGGACGATACGAAAGAACAACTAGAAGAAAGAATTAAAGTGATGGAACATGAATTATATCCGAAAGTGATATCCAAAATCATTAAATAAGAGGTGCCAATACAAAATGAAAAAAGCAATTTTAAGTGTGTCTAATAAAAGTGGTGTTGTGGCATTTGCCCAATCCTTAAACGAATTAGGGTATGAGTTATATTCTACAGGTGGCACGATGCAAGCTTTAGTCGAAGCGAATGTTCCAGTAAAATCAATTTCAGAATTAACACAATTTGAAGAAATTATGGATGGAAGAGTTAAAACATTACATCCATCTGTTCATGGAGGTATACTAGCTGATCGAGATAAGCCAGAACATTTGCAACAATTAAAAGCGCAGCATATTGATCTTATAGATATGGTGGTAGTTAATCTATATCCATTTAAAGAAACTGTAGCGAATCCTGATGTTACAGAAAGCGATGCAATCGAAAACATCGATATCGGTGGACCAACTATGTTACGTGCTGCAGCTAAAAACTTTAAACATGTCACGACAGTCGTACATCCAGCAGATTATAATGAAGTTATTGAAAAACTGAAAAATGACGATTTGGATGAAGCATACCGTAAGTCACTGATGATCAAAGTGTTTGATCACACAAATCAATATGATGCAGCAATTGTTGAATTCTTTAAAGATAATAAAGAAAGTCTACGCTATGGTGAAAACCCACAACAATCAGCACAGTTTGTTCGTACATCTACTGCAGCGCACACACTTGGAGGCGCCAAACAGTTACATGGTAAACAATTAAGCTATAACAATATTAAAGATGCAGATGCAGCTTTATCACTTGTTAAGCAATTTGAACAACCAGCGGCAGTAGCAGTAAAACATATGAATCCTTGTGGTGTAGGTGTTGGAGAATCAATTAATGATGCTTATCAATATGCCTTTGAAGCGGATAGTCAATCTATTTTTGGTGGAATTGTCGCTTTAAATAGATCTGTAGATAGCACGTTGGCAGAAACTTTACATGAAATATTCTTAGAAGTTATTATTGCTCCAAAATTCACACAAGAAGCATTAGACATTTTAAGTAAAAAGAAAAATATACGACTTTTAGAAATTGATATGACGATTGATAACAGTGAACAAGAAGTCGTGTCTGTTTCAGGTGGCTATTTAATACAAGATAAAGATAATGTGAAATTAACACGTGACGATATGAAAGTAGTCACAGAAGTTGAACCTACCGAAGCGCAATGGGATGCAATGTTATTAGGATGGAAAGTGGTTGCATCTGTGAAAAGTAACGCAATCATTCTCAGTAATGCGAAACAAACAGTCGGAATTGGCGCAGGACAAATGAACCGTGTTGGGTCAGCAGAAATCGCCATAGAACGTGCGATAGAAATGAATGATCAGGTTGCAATGGTATCAGATGGTTTCTTCCCAATGGATGATACAGTTGAATTAGCAGCTAAGTCAGGTATCAAAGCGATTATTCAGCCAGGCGGTTCAATTAAAGATCAAGCATCTATTGATATGGCAAATAAATATGGTATTGCAATGGTAACTACAGGCGTTCGACACTTTAAACATTAAGGGAATTGGAGGCAATAAACTTTATGAAAGTACTCGTAATTGGTGCAGGTGGCAGAGAGCACGTTATAGCGCACAAATTGAAGCAATCACCACTTGTTAATGAAATATTTGCAATCCCAGGTAATGACGCAATGTCGAATGTTGCACAGGTACATAGTGAAATAGCAGAAACAGAACATGAACAAATTGTAGCATTTGCACAACAACATGATATTACATGGGCAATCATTGGCCCTGAGCAACCTTTAACAGATGGATTAGCTGACAAATTAGAAGCTGCACAAATAAAAGTATTTGGACCTAATCGAGCAGCTGCACAAATCGAAGGTTCAAAATTATTTGCTAAAGAATTAATGAAAAAATATGGTATTCCAACTGCTGAATATACAGAAATTACAAATAAGCAAGATGCATTAGCTTATATTCAATCATGTGAGTATCCAGTTGTATTGAAAAAAGATGGGTTAGCAGCAGGTAAAGGGGTTATCATTGCGGAAAGCTATGAGGAAGCATTATCAGGTGTAGAAGAACTTTACCCGGAAGAAGAAGGCATTGTGGTTTTTGAACAATTTCTTGAGGGTGAAGAATTCTCGTTAATGACTTTCGTAAATAATGACTATGCTGTGCCATTTGATTGTATAGCGCAAGACCATAAACGGGCATTTGATGGTGACTTAGGTCCGAACACCGGAGGTATGGGTGCGTATTGTCCAGTGCCTCACATTGAGGATGCTATTATCAAACAAACAAATGAAGAAATTGCACAGCCTATTGCCAAAGCATTGGTTAGTGAAGGCTATTCATTTTTTGGTGTACTATACATTGGAGCAATTATTACTGATGAAGGACCAAAAGTAATTGAGTTTAATGCCCGTTTTGGTGATCCTGAAGCTCAAGTACTTTTAACACGTATGGAAAGTGATTTAATGCAGCATATTTTAGATTTAGAAGCTAAAAAACCAATTCATTTTCAATGGAAAGCCGATTCTGTAGTAGGCGTTATGCTTGCATCTAAAGGTTATCCAGCAAAATATGAAAAGGGTAAAACTGTTTCAGGTTTCGATTTAGATGGTCAATACTTTGTGAGTGGATTAAAAAAAGAACAAGATATATATGTGACATCTGGTGGGCGTGTTATTCTGGCCTTAGGTGAAGGCAAAGATGTTGCAAGTGCTAAAGCTAAAGCATATGAAGCGGTCGATAAAATCAAAAGCAATGCATTGTTTTATCGAAAGGACATTAGTGATAAAGCACTTAAATAACAATTAAAGTAATTTATATATAGATATTTTGAATTATATAAATTGAATAAGTTATCACAAAAGCGTTAAGACAAAGTGGTTTAAGTTTTGTCTTAACGCTTTTGTGTTTAAATTACATGGACAGTAATGTAATTTAGTAAATACTTGAAATACGCACATCATTAATTCCTGTGATTGGAACATATTGTGCTAGGAAATATGCAACAATTAAAATAGAACTTACAACTACGATTAATAAAAGATCTTTATACGAGAAAGGTGCATAATAATAGTATGTTCTAGGTCCGTCTTTAAATCCTTTCTTCTCCATAGCAACTGATAATTGATGCGCTTTTCTAATGTTTTGACTTAGTAGTGGTATTACAAGATGTTTTAAACGTTTAAAGCCTCTGTAATTACGTGAATCAATCATTTGATAGCGCATTTTCAATGATTTTCTGAGTTGAAATAATGAAGTGAACATTAAAGGAACCATTCTAATTGCTGCCATAAATGCATATGCTATTTTAGGTTTAACTTTGAGATGTTGCATAAGACTATAAAAAATCATGACGATTTGTGATGTGAAGGCAATTAAAATTCCAAAAAGAGAAATGGTTGTCGTACGCATTGCTAAGTGCAAACCACGATATAAACTTTCGGTAGTAATTTGAATAAAGCCTAATTTAAATATTGTATGTGTGCCATTACCATAGAAAATCATGAATAAAGCAGATATCAAACTAAAAATGATAGTAAAGAGTATGAAAATAAAAGTGATTTTGGATTGCAATCCATTAAATAAAAGTAGAAATATCAACATTAATAACATTATATAGAGCATGTAATCAAATTGATGTACAAAGATAACAAAGAAAAACAAAATGACTGCCATTGCTAATTTAGTAATAATGTTGACGTCGTCAACAAATGAATAGTGTTTTTTCCATATCTCAAACATAAGTATCACCCTTTAGTTCAGTTAATTGATGTTGATCGACATGAAGTCTTCGGGTTGGATACCGTGCAATAATTTCTGAATCATGCGTTACCATAACAATCGTTTGTCCATTTTGTACACGTGTTTGGAATAATTTAATAAGGTTGAATGTATTATGACTATCGAGACCAAAGGTAGGTTCATCAAGTAAAATAAAGTCAGAAGATGAACTTAGTGCAATTGCAACGCTTAGACGTCTTTTTTGACCCATAGACAGTTCATATGGATGTTGTGATTTAACTGCTTGTAAATTAAGTATTTCAAGCATATTCTGTGTTTCTCGCTCAGCTTCAACAGTTGAACGTGTTTTATTCTTATATTGAATGTAAATTTCATCATATACAGAATGAGTAATAAATTGTAATTCGGGATTTTGATAAACTAAATACATATGCTTTGCGGCAGTTTTAATTTTTGATAATGCATGATTGTTAAAATACATTTTCCCATCATATTTAATGAGTTGCATCATCGATTCTAATAAGGAAGTTTTGCCGCTACCATTCGAGCCGGTGATGGTAATCCATTCACCAGCACAAATGTTTAATTCTGATATGTTAATCAGTTGCTGTTTACCTCGTTTAATCAAGCCGTTTTTAAATTTAAAGGTATCATCTGATTGTTGCGTAGTTGAAACATGTTGTGTTTTTAATGATGGTGGGGCGGATTGCCAAGCATTAGGATGCCACACACCATATTCCGTTAATAGATGCTCATAGTCATGCAATATCTTATTAGGAGGTGCATCGGCTATTATGGCACCATCATAATTTAATAGAATGACACGATCAACATGTTGCCAAATATGTTCTACTTTGTGCTCTACAATTAATACAGTTTGGTCATGCCACAATGCTTTTATTTTTTGCCATAAATCCGCAGTTGCATCCACATCTAGCATTGCTGTTGGTTCATCTAAGAATAGGGTGTTTGCTTGTTGTAACAAAGTTTCTGCAATTGCTAATTTTTGTTTCATTCCACCGCTTAATTGATTAATATGTTGATTTTCATCGACATTTAAATCTACTGCTGCTAAGGCAGATTGAATACGGCTTTCCATTTCATCGCGTGGTACACGCAAGTTTTCTAAAACAAAAGCGAGTTCCTCATATACTTTAGGCATACAAAATTGAGTGTCTGGATCTTGAAAAATAAAGCCACAATCCTCATCAATTTGTAATTCATCATATTTCATAGGTAAATCTATAAGATTAGGAACGATACCACTTAAAACGTTTAATAACGTACTTTTACCTGAACCAGAAGGACCTAAGAGCAATACTTTTTCTTTGTCTTTTATATGAAGGGTTAAATTATCAAATATTTTATTATGACCGTTAGGGTATTTTAAACGTAAATTTTTTGTGACTATCAAGTTTATTGCTCCTTATAAATTGTCGTAATCGCTCTGAGTTGCAGGTCTGAATAATTTAGTGACACCAGTTTGATCTAAGGCTTTCACAATATAGTAAGATAAAAGGCCTGCTACGACAATTCCACTTATAAGTCTAAATACTATATATAATGTAAGGTTCCAACCAGCTATTTCACCGAGATAACCATAAGCAAAATCTAATGGCAATGTTGATACTGAAGCCAAGAAACCGGCTAACATTGCAACCATTGCTGAGCGAGATTTATATCTGAAAAGCGCAAAGATGAGTTCACATGCTAATCCTTGTATTAAAGCATAAACCATTGTAGCAATATCAAAACGGCCCATGACAATCGTTTCACCAGCACCTGCAGCAAATTCGGCTAAAATAGCGATACCTGCTTTAGGAATAATAAGATAAGCTACAATAGCTGCCATAAACCAGGCACCGTAAGTTAGTTCTTCAAAATGAAGCCCTGTAACTTGTAGTGCTTTATAGACAAAATTCCAAATGTTATAAATGACAGCGAAAACTACTGCTATTAATACAGTTACTAGTATCTCAGAAAGTTTTAATCCTTTTGACATATATACTCCTCCTATATAAAAAAACGCACAACCTTCTAGAAAGGTGCGCGTTAAATACAGGCATACGGATACCATCTTTTAATAAGTATCGCAGTACACTTTCCTACGCTAGTTTAATCTAGATCAGGTTCAAAGGGTTTGAGGGTATACCTCATCTCAGTCACTAAACACCCCTAGTGCGAATGATTATTTAATTTAACTCTAATGTATGATTTTTAATCATTTCTGTCAAGGTTGTAAATGAAGTTAATCAAAAATATTATGTATTTCAAGATATATTTAGCCTTCTACTATATTAAAATAGCTATATGTTTCATGTTAGGCGGAAAGTGAGGGAATATGGCAGAAAACTAAAAAAAGAGCGAAACAGCAATCAAAAATTTGATTCTGCATTTTCGCTCCCACAAAGTAGAATAGCTATCAAATAGCTACTACTAGTATAATAATTAAGCCAGACACAGGTATTTATGTCTAAGTGATACTTTTATCAATCAAAAGTATCTTGAATATTTTTTTGCGTTTCTTCGCTATTTTTTTCAGATGAATTTTTTTCATCTTTTAATTTATCTTCAGTTTCTTTAGCTTTTTCAGCTGCTTTTTTATTTAATTCTTCTTTGCTCATAAACAAAACACTCCTTCATGTTTAATCATCTATACAACCTAAATACCACGAAGAGCAAAGGGCTAAACAAAAGTACTTAAAAAATGGAGGAGAAAACTGTAAAATTAAAAGTAATATTAAATAAATTGTTTAGAGTAAAGGTATATGTGGAAATTTGACTATACAACTAATTTATATCATACTATAGACTTATTTATTGAGATTATTAAAGACAAGAGCTAAATGTTAATATATAATAACTTTGAGGTGAATGGTATGTCTTTTATGAAGAAACACGCTGAGATATTATATAGTTATATTATAGGCATCGTTTCGCTTTTCACAGGTCTCATCATTTTAATTAATTTACCAATGATTCATAAATTAAATGGCAAAGGTAAAATTGATTTACACATTCATAATGTATGGGATTTTATAAACGCATTTTTTGCTGAAATAATTAGGGTAATGAGCAATTACATAGGGAATTTTCCAGTAGTTAGCGCCATTTTAATAATTATATTTGGCATTGGATTAATTATGCTAGGAATTACTTTATTTAGAACAACACGATATGACTACGATATTTCAATATTCTTTTTAGTTATTGGTATTCTCTTCTTTATCATAACGCTAATCTTGATGACCCAAGTTTATAGTTTTTTCGCTATTATTTTCGTAATACCATTTGTGATTCACATTGGTTATATCGTTTATAAAGATGAGTTAAATAAAGAACATAGAAAATATCATTATTTATGGATTATTTTCAGTTATGGGTTTAGTTATTTGATAACACAATTGGTGTTATATGGAAGAATTGAGAGTGATGAAATTATACCAATTGACATCTTAAGCGTTAACACATTTTTCATAATTATGTGGTTACTGGGACAAATGTCAATTTGGAATTTCTTATTCTTAAGAAGATCATTACCATTAACAAAACAGGAATTAGGCGAAGAAGAACCAGAATTATCTAGAACGAGTAAAGACACTGTAACGAACCAAACGATGGAACGTTGGAAAACTTTACAAGACAAAACGACAGAATTTACGCGTAAGACTCGTAGAAGTGTAGATATTCAGAAAGCAAGAGATAAGAAAGATAAATTTATTGAAAAATGGAAGAATATTATTGATATACAAGAAGATGATGTTCCAAATTGGATGAAGAAACCAAAATGGATTAAACCTAGTTATGTAGAATTATTTTGTGGCGCGGTTTTATTATTCTTCACATTAATTGAATTTAATAATAGAAATTCATTATTTGTTTCTGGTAATTGGGAGATTGGCCAAACGCAATATGTCATTGAATGGATAACGTTGTTCATCTTAATGATTATCATCATTATTTATATTTTAACGACATTGACGAATTATTTGAAAGGTCGATTTTATTATCTACAATTATTTATGGTAAGTTTATTATTCTTTAAATTATTTACTGAATTTATGAATATTATGGTTCACGGATTATTACTTTCAATATTCATTACACCGATTTTAGTTATGATGTTAATTGCAGTTGTAGTAGCGTTTATAATTAAATTACGAGAACCTTCTAGAGATTAAAAACTTAATAATGTTGTTTAACGAACCTATCTTCCAATCGGTTGGAAGATAGGTTTTTTTATTAAGAAAGTTTAAGAATGACAAATACTTAGTCAAAACGTTTGAGTTAAATGAATATTAATGATGTTACGATGTACTTGAAATGATAAAATAGGTAAGCGAGAGATAAATATAAAAAAATAGTAGAAAGGCTGACATAATTTTATGAAAACTGCCACATTAAATAGAGGTAAAGAAACAAAATATTTAAATGAATATCCATTGGTAAGTGAAGATGATATTTACGCACATGATCACTTACATGAAGGAGATTTATTTCAGCTACTAAATGATAAAGACCAGTATATTGCAACTGCGTACGTTGGACGTCAACATAAAGGCATCGGTTGGGTATTGAGTTACTCACGTGATGAAGTGGTTAATACACAATTTTTTGAAAAATTATTTAATACTGCGAAAAAAGAACGTGAATATTTTTATAATGTAGAGGGCACAAATGCATTTAGAGTATTTAACGGCGAAGGTGATGGTGTTGGTGGTCTCACAATCGACAACTACAATGGTCATTACTTAGTTCAATGGTATTCTAAAGGAATCTATAAGTTCCGTTATAATATTTTGAGTGCACTGAAAGCAATATTCGGTTATACGTCAATTTTTGAAAAATTACGTTTTAAAGATGCCGCTGTAGAAGGTGGCTTCGTTGACGGAGATGCACCAGAATTTCCAATTGTCATCGAAGAAAACTTCACATTTTACAATGTACATTTAAACGATGGACCTATGACAGGTATCTTTTTAGATCAAAGAGAAGTAAGAAAGAAATTAAAAGAGCAATACGCGCAAGATAAAAATTTACTGAATTTATTCAGTTATACAGGGGCATTCTCAGTTGTAGCTGCAGATAATGCAGAGATGACAACAAGTGTTGATTTAGCTAACCGCTCTCGTGCGCTTACTGAAAGTAATTTCGGTTTAAATTCTATAGACCCGGCGTCACAATATATTTATGTTATGGATACTTTTAATTTCTATAATTATGCACGTCGTCATGATTTCTTCTACGATACAATTGTGATTGATCCACCAAGTTTTGCGAGAAACAAGAAAAAAACATTTTCTGTCTTAAAAGACTACGATAAATTAATCGTTGGTGCACTGGATATACTAGGTCCTGAAGGTACATTACTATTATGTACAAACAACAGTACATTTTCATTAAAAGCATTTAAAAATGTAGTTACGGAAACGTTAACTAAAGAAGAAGTGGACTTTGAAATCATTGATGTCATGGGCTTACCAAAAGATTTTAAAACGCATGCACACTACAAACCTTCAAAATATTTAAAAGCGATTTTTGTAAAAATACAGTAAAGTGTGAAAAAACGGGTATTATTCTTAGTGTATAGAAATTACTAAGGAGTGAATATAATGAGTTTTAAAAATAAAATCACAAATAACGTTACACAAAAAGTAGGAAACAAAGTTTTAAATATAGAAGATATAAAAAATAAAGGTAGTATACCAACAACATATAACGAAATTGAAGAGCGTCGCCAACGTGCAGAGGCTTTAGTGAGAAAAAAATCAATGTTATCATCTGGCGTAAGTGTAGTACCTATTCCAGGTTTAGGCTTCAGTGTAGATATTAAACTTATGAAAGATGTTATTGAGGACGTAAATAAAATTTATGGTCTTGATCATAAACAAGTTAATACAATGGGAGACGACATGAAAGAACGTGTGCTTACTACGGCGGCAATTCAAGGTAGCCAATTTATTGGTAAAAAAGTATCAAGTGCTATCCTCAAAGTAGTTATTCGTGATGTAGCGAAACGTACTGCAGCAAAACAAACGAAATGGTTCCCAGTAGTAGGTCAAGCAATCACTGCTTCTATAAGTTATTATTTCATGAAAAAAATAGGCAATGATCATATCCAAAAATGTGAAAAAGTTGTTAAATCACTCGTGTAAAACTACAGCGTTTTCACAAATTGTTAAATAATCGCTGAATATTGTCATGACATGGGTGCAAGGAATTGAATTTATATATATAATTTGGTAATCTTATTATATAAAATTATGTTAGGTTTTATAATAAACTAACGATTCTAACTATACGAAGGAGAAATAAATTATGGAACAAAAATCAT
This sequence comes from Staphylococcus caseorum, assembly GCF_049943195.1. Classification (NCBI taxonomy): domain Bacteria; kingdom Bacillati; phylum Bacillota; class Bacilli; order Caryophanales; family Staphylococcaceae; genus Staphylococcus; species Staphylococcus caseorum. The sequence continues at coordinate 1,386,834 of NZ_JBNFUA010000001.1, read as the reverse complement.
ATGTAATTATCGATGAAACAGGTATTCACGCTCGTCCAGCGACAATGCTTGTTCAAACTGCCTCAAAATTTGATTCAGATATTCAATTAGAATATAACGGTAAAAAAGTTAACTTGAAATCAATCATGGGTGTTATGAGTTTAGGTGTAGGTAAAGATGCTGAAATCACTATCTACGCTGATGGTAGCGATGAAAAAGACGCAATCGAAGCAATCACTGAGATTTTATCTAAAGAAGGATTAACTAAATAATATGTCTAACTATATAAATGGTATTGCTGCATCTGATGGTGTAGCGATTGCCAAAGCATATTTATTAGTTGAACCAGATCTTTCATATAATAGTGAAAAGATTACAGATATCGACGCTGAAATTGCTAAGTTCAATGATGCCATCGAAACATCTAAAGTTGAATTAACAAAAATAAGAAATAACGCTGAAAAAAATCTAGGTGCTGATAAAGCAGCAATTTTTGATGCTCATTTATTAGTTTTAGATGATCCAGAGTTAATTCAACCGATTGAAGACAAGATTAAAAATGACCAAGTTAACGCACCAACTGCATTATCTGAAGTAACTGGACAATTCATTACTATATTTGAAAATATGGATAATGAATACATGAAAGAACGTGCTGCTGATATCCGTGACGTTTCTAAACGTGTGTTAGCACATATTTTAGGTGTAGAGTTACCAAACCCAAGTATCATTGATGAAAGCGTTGTTATAATCGGAAACGATTTAACACCTTCAGATACTGCTCAGTTAAATAAAGAATTCGTGCAAGGCTTTGTAACAAATATTGGTGGAAGAACATCACACTCAGCAATTATGAGCCGTTCTTTAGAGATTCCTGCAGTTGTAGGTACAAAATCTATTACTAAAGACGTTAAACAAGGCGATATAATTATCGTTGATGGATTAACTGGTGAAGTAATTATTGATCCTACAGATGATGAAGTGATCGCTTATGAAAATAAACGTGAACGTTTCTTCGAAGATAAAAAAGAATTACAAAAATTGCGCAATGAAGAAACAAAAACAATTGACGGTAAACATGCTGAATTAGCTGCAAACATCGGTACACCTAATGATTTAAAAGGTGTTATTGAAAATGGTGCAGAAGGTATTGGTTTATATCGTACGGAATTTTTATATATGGGTAGAGATGAAATGCCTACTGAAGATGAACAATTCGAAGCCTATAAAAAAGTTTTAGAAACGATGGAAGATAAACGTGTTGTTGTACGTACATTAGATATCGGTGGCGATAAAGAGTTACCATATTTGAATCTACCTGAAGAAATGAATCCATTCTTAGGTTATCGTGCGATTCGTTTATGTTTAGACCAACCTGATATTTTCAGACCGCAACTTCGTGCATTATTACGTGCATCTGTTTACGGTAAATTAAATATCATGTTCCCAATGGTTGCAACAATCAATGAGTTCCGTGATGCTAAAGCATTATTACTTGAAGAAAAAGAAAACTTAAAACAAGAAGGTACAGAAGTTTCTGATGATATTGAATTAGGTATCATGGTTGAAATTCCTTCAACTGCTGCATTAGCAGATGTCTTCGCAAAAGAAGTTGACTTCTTCAGTATTGGAACGAATGATTTAATTCAATATACAATGGCGGCTGACCGCATGTCTGAACGCGTTTCATACTTGTATCAACCATACAATCCTTCAATTTTACGTTTAGTAAAACAAGTGATCGAAGCATCACATAAAGAAGGTAAATGGACTGGTATGTGTGGCGAAATGGCAGGCGACGAAATCGCTATTCCATTACTATTAGGCTTAGGATTAGATGAATTCTCAATGAGTGCTACATCAGTACTTAAAGCGCGTCGTCAAATCAAAGGTTTAAGCCAAAATGAAATGGAAGAATTGTCACAAAGAGCAATTAATTGTGCAACTTCTGAAGAAGTACAAGAACTAGTTGAGCAATATGCTAAATAATAAATAATAATTGAACATTTGAGTTCGAAAAAAGCTGATAGACCACTTATAGTGGCGCTATCAGCTTTTTTATTTTGCTATGAATTAAAAAAATTAAGAATTAATGTAGTAAGTCATTGCATGTTGTTAAACAGTAACTTTGTAATAACACTAAAAATCATATAGTTTAGAAAGTGAAAGATTTACTCATTCAAATGTAGGATAGCTACATTGTTTGATGATTATTCTATATTTAAAGTACGGTTGATTTTATCAATATCAATTTGGTACATCGGCTCATTATTCAACAAGATAAAAGGTGTGGCGAAAGCATCATAGTCTATCATTTCATTTCTATATTTGGAATTTGAGATGTTTTTTTCGCTATATGACACGCCTTTATCTGACAAATAGTTTTTAATAAAAGTACAAGGTGGGCATTCATTTTGCGTATAAATAATTATTTGATCCATTAAAACTCATCCTTCCTATTTTAAATTCGATATACTTTAATATAAGAAACTTTTTAAATTATTACAAATCTTTGACTTACATGCAAGTGGTCATTAATTTGTCACTATATTTTGAACGCAACTTATTTCAATACAACGTAAAGTAGTTTATAATGAATAAACGTTGTGATTTTTGTCACAAATAAATAAAAAAGGTGATATTATGGATTCAGTTGAATTAGCCCGTTTTTTAACTGCGATGACACTCGCGGTTCATATCATATTCGCAACGATTGGTGTGGGCGTGCCATTAATGTTTGCTGTTGCTGAATTTTTAGGTATAAAAAGAAATGATCCAAAATATATAACATTAGCCAAAAGATGGTCTAAAGGATATACCATTACGGTAGCTGTTGGTGTTGTGACAGGTACAATTATTGGACTGCAATTATCACTATTATGGCCAACATTTATGCAAATGGGTGGTCACGTTATTGCATTACCATTATTTATGGAAACATTTGCTTTCTTCTTTGAAGCAATTTTCTTAAGTATTTATTTATATACATGGGATAGATTTAAGAGTAAATGGACCCATTTCCTTATTAGTATTCCCGTCATTATAGGTGGTACATTCTCAGCATTTTTCATTACAGCGGTCAATTCATTTATGAATACACCAGCTGGCTTCGATATGAAAGATGGAAAAATGGTTAACGTCCAACCTTGGGCAGCAATGTTTAACGAATCGTTCTTAATTAGATCGTTCCACGTTGTTGCTACAGCACTTATGACGATGGCATTTGTACTTGCTGCAATTGCTGCATTTAAATTATTGAAAAACAAATTCAAGAAAGATACAGAATATCATAAAAAAGCATTGAAACTAACAATGATTCTTGGCGTAGTATTTACTTTAGGTTCTATGTTAGCTGGAGATTTATCAGCTAAGTTTCTACATCAAGAGCAACCAGAAAAACTTGCTGCTTATGAATGGCACTTTGAAACAGAGTCCAATGCAGATTTAATATTCTTTGGTAGTTTAGATGAAGAAACACAAGAAGTATCAGGTGCCATAAAAATACCTGGTATACTCAGTTTCTTGGCTGACAATAATACAAATACTGAAGTAAAAGGATTAAATGAGTTTCCAGAAGAACTGCATCCACCGATGATTGTACACTATTACTTTGATATTATGGTTTCTATGGGTGTTTTCTGCTTAATCGTATCAGGCGCGTTTATATTAACGCTTATATTTAAGAAATTACGCAAATTCACTTATTCAAAACCAATATTGTATGGTGCATTATTAACTGGACCAGCAGCAATGATTGCAATTGAAGCTGGTTGGTTCTTAACTGAACAAGGTCGTCAACCATGGTTGGTTCGTGGTTACCTTAAAGTAGCTGATGCTGCAACTCAAGCAGGTGGTTTAACACTCGTGACAATATTATTCGGTATCTTATATATGATTTTAATCGTGACTACCGCATATGTATTAATTCGTATGTTCAGAAATAAACCAGCATATAAAGATGTAGAAGAAAATACACCAGAAAGAGGTGATGAGTAATGATATTTGCTTATATAGGTATTACAGTACTTGGAATATTTTTATTCTCTTATATTATTATCGCCTCTATTGATTTTGGCGCTGGGTTCTTTACACTTCACGCAAAAGTAACTAAACAAGATAAACAAATTAACCATTTAATAGGTCGTTATTTAAATCCTGTGTGGGAAGTAACAAACGTTTTCTTTGTATTCTTTTTCGTTGGCATCGTAGGATTTTTCCCTGATGCGGCAAAATATTTTGGTACGGTACTACTCGTACCGGCTTCAATAGCATTAATATTACTAACAATTAGAGGTAGCTTTTACGCATTTGAAAATTATGGACCTGATTCAAAACTCATTTGGTTAGCAATGTACGGCCTGTCAGGATTGTTTATTCCAGCAGCGCTTGCTACAACGTTAACAATATCAGAAGGGGGCTTTATTACAGGTTCAGGTGATAATATAGATTTGGACTGGATTGAATTAGCCTTGAGTCCTTATTCATGGTCTGTCGTATTCTTAGCTGTTATATCAGTGCTATACATTTCTTCAGGCTTCCTTACGTACTATGCTTCAAAAGCTAAAGATAAACCAGCATATGATTTATTAAGATATTGGTTCTTGTTCTGGGGACCACCGATGATTGCAATTTCATTATTCGTATTTGTATCGTTAAGACTACAAAACGAAGCGCATTTCTTAAGCGCAGTAACTGATTATTGGTGGATGTTCCTACTAAGCTTTATAAGCTTTATAGGTGTTATGGTACTTACGTTAATGAAAAAATGGCACGGATTTGCATTTATCCTTGTTATACTACAAATGGGATTTGCATTTTTCGGATATGGTGCCAGCAAAATGCCATACATTCTATACCCATATGTTCGTATAGATGAAGGCGTTGTTAATAGTAGCATGGCCATTGCTTTAATTATTGCATTTGTTTTAGGTTTACTTTTACTCATTCCATCGTTAATATTATTATTAAGATTATTTGTTTTCGACAAAGATTATGTTGAAGGAAAAAAATAAATTAATTTTTTAAAATGAGGTATTGATAGTTATTCACTAGTTCGTCTTGACTGATGAATAGCTATCTTATCCGTGATTTTTTAAATTGGAGGACGCATATGGACAAAGAGTATGTGGTTATCGGCTTAGGTCGATTCGGTGGCAGTATAGTAAGAGAACTTAACGCATTAGATATGGATGTTATGGCAATTGATATGAATGAAGCACGTGTAAACGAATATAGTGATATTGCGACACATGCTGTCATTGCTGACACAACAGATGAAGCTGTTATGAAAAGTTTAGGTATCAGAAATTTTGATCATGTCATCGTAGCTATAGGTGAGAATATACAATCAAGCACGTTAACAACCTTAATTTTAAAAGAGTTAGGTGTAAAAAAAGTAACAGCTAAAGCGCAAAATGATTATCACGCAAAAATTTTAAATAAAATTGGCGCGGATACGGTTGTTCACCCTGAAAGAGATATGGGAAGAAGAATTGCTCACAATGTCGCAAGTGCAAGTGTGTTAGATTATTTAGAACTTGCAGATGAACATTCAATTGTAGAGATTAAAGCGAGCGAAAAAATGGCTGGCCAAACCATTATAGAATTAGGTATTCGAGCACAATTCGGGATAAGTATTATTGCTATAAAAAGAGGTAAAGAAATATTAGTTTCTCCTGACCCTAATATTAGTATTGAAATCGGTGATATATTAATTATGATAGGGCATGATAATGACTTAAATCGTTTTGAGAAAAAAGTGGTTCGATAAATGAGTAATATTGAAGAAGTCTCCAAAACAGGAGGCTTCTTTTTTATATCCAATTCAGTTGCAGAATCATTAAAATACTATTAATTAAACGAGGTATGTTAATCAATGGTAAAAGACTTAAAATACCATCTTAAGCAGTAGAAATTATAGAATTCCTTTTACATTGCAAAATAATCAATTTATATAAAATAGATTAGTCATAGCAAAACAGCCCACACAATGTTTTGACAATGTGTGGACTGTTTTATAATACCTATGATTCAGATGATTGATTTGTTTCATCTTTTTTAGGTTTAGGTTTTGGATTGTTGTTATTATTGTTTTTTTTTCTTGTCTTGATTGTTAGGTTTTGGATTTTTTGTTGGTGCTTTCGTGTTGTTGTTTTTAGGTTTATCATTTTTAGGGCTAGGTTTCTTAGCAAATGATTGATTGTTATCTTCATTTACTTTCATAATGACTGGTAAGATCATTGGTTTACGTGCAGTCTTTTCAAATAGATAAGGCTGTAACGTTTCAATGATTGATGATTTAATTTGATGCCATTGAATCTCTGGATTTTGATTTAATTTTGAAATAACATCCGTTTTGATTCTACGTTGTGCATCATAAATCAATTGTCCAGATTCACGCATGTATACGAAACCACGTGAGATAATATCAGGTCCAGAAAGTAGTTTATTTGTTTTGAAGTCTATACTTACAACGACAATCACTAAACCTTCTTCTGATAATAGTTTACGATCACGAATGACTACATTACCGATATCGCCAATACCACTACCATCAACTAATACATTACCTGATGGAATTCTACCAGCTTTTCTAGCAGAGTCATGTGTCAATGCTAAGACATCACCAATATCAAAGATAAACACATTGTCTGGTTCAACGCCACACTCAATACCTGATTGACCGTGTGCTTTTAGCATACGATATTCACCATGGATTGGTAAAAAGAACTTAGGACGTAACAGACGTAACATTAATTGTTGATCACCTTTAGAACCATGACCAGAAGTGTGAATATTAGATACTTTATTATGAATAACTTCAGCACCAGCGCGATAAAGTGAATTTATTGTGCGGTTAATACTTTTCGTATTACCTGGAATAGGTGAAGAACTAAATACAACTGTATCTTCAGGGATGATTTTAATTTGTTTATGTGTACCGTTGGCAATTCTAGATAATGCTGCCATTGGTTCACCTTGAGAACCTGTACATAGAATCAATAATTCATGCTTAGGCACGGTATTGATTTTATTTGGCTCAACAAACGTTTCTGGTGGTGCTTTGATATAGCCTAATTCCATACCAATCTTAATGTTGTTTTCCATTGAACGACCAAATGTAACAATTTTACGATTGTGTTTAATTGCAGCTTCAACTGCTTGTTGCACACGGTAAATGTTTGATGCAAATGTAGCAAATATGATTCGACCTTTACAATCATGGAATATCTTTTCAACATTTTGACCAACTTCACGTTCACTTAGCGTAAAGTCTGGTACAAGTGAATTAGTAGAGTCAGAAAGCAAACAAAGTACGCCTTCTTCACCTAATTTTGCCATTTTAGCTATATTTGCAGGTTCACCAACTGGTGTGAAATCAAATTTGAAGTCACCCGTATGCACAATATTTCCTTCTGGCGTGTTAACGATAACACCATATGCTTCTGGAATACTATGTGTAGTTAGATAGAATGAAACTTCAAAATGCTTAGATTTTATGACACTGCTTTCATCAATTTCAATAAGTTCTGCAGTTCTTAATAAATGATGTTCTTCTAATTTATTTCTGATTAAACCTAAAGCTAATGGTCCACCATATATAGGCACATTAATTTGCTTTAATAGGTAGGGCACACCACCTATATGGTCCTCATGTCCGTGAGTGATAAACAGACCAACAATTTTATCTTGGTTCTGTTCTAAATAAGTAATATCAGGAATGACATAGTCGATACCTAATAAATTATCATCAGGGAATTTGATACCTGCATCGATAATAACGATTTCGTCCTGATACTCAACGGCATAAGTATTTTTACCAATTTCGCCTAAGCCACCAAGCGCATAAACCGCAACTTCATTTTTGTGAATTTGTTTCATTATTCAGCTTGCTCCACATTGAAGTGATCTGATTGTTTTTCGTATTCTAAATGTGCGCCCTCTAATTTAGTAATAAATTCAATGTTAAAGTTACGATCCTTTAAATATCTTCTTACTTGTTCTTCTGTTTGTCCTTCAACGTAAATTGTTTGTGTGTGTTCACGTACTATTACTTCTTCTTTTGTTTTTTGAAAAAAAACTTTAAATACTGCCATTTTATATATTTCCTCCTAAAATCATGTTTGATTTTTAATTTTGTATAGTAAAACCCTAGTAATATAAAAGTGTTAAGTATCCATTGGTTATTTGAAATTAACTGCACTTCTAATTATGCATGGACACTGATACTGTATATAAATAGAACATACTAGTTTTTTTGCCCAGTATGTTTCTAGGGAGATCTTCAGTTCGTTCGTTTAGAAAACTACAAACACTATGTTTCATATGTTTTCAGTTATTTCTCATTTTACATGATGTAGTAGAATAAATAAAGCAGTTTTATCTTTAGTGCCTCTTTTAATAAGTACAAATAATTTCATTTTTATTATAATTAATATTTAATCCGCAAATTCAAATCTTTAGTTATGTAAAATACTGCAATAAATCATCATAAAACTTGAGTGTGCGTTGAAAGTTAATTATGATGAAAGAGAGTTATTATTTAATATTGCACAGAGTAATATATTAAATATAGAAACGATAGATGGGTAAGGGTGATAGAAATGGATCGAGTGAAAAGAATTATAGAAGATGTTAAAAAAGAAAAAAATCGAAACGATAAAATATTTCAAGATATCACTTTTGAAATCCGTACAGAACAAGTAATCATGTTTTTTAATTATAATGAAATAATTGATACTGTAAATGGTGATCAAAATTACGTTAAACATAATCATGACCCAGAATTTATAGACATTAAAGAATTAAACGACTTAAAGACAGAACTCAAAAAATTAGATATACCATTTACTGAACGAAGAGATGACTTTATGTAAAAAATGCCGTTAGCTTTGAGAAATCCTCAATGTGCTAACGGCATATTATTTTTAATAGCTTAAACTTCTACTGCATCTTCATGTGGCGTAAGTGGGTTGTTTGGATCAATATGATCATAAAACATTACGCCATTTATATGGTCTATCTCATGTTGAGCGACAACAGCTGGGTAACCTTTTAAACGTAATTTCACGTCATTACCATCTATATCTGTAGCTTTTACCGTGATTCGATATTTACGGTGGACGAGTCCTGGAATATTTTCATCTACGCTTAAACAACCTTCGCCAGTTGGTAAATAAGCTTCTTGAACGCTGTGGCTCATGATTTTAGGGTTAACTAATGCTAAATCATAACTTTTGCCATCACCATCATCTGGTAAATAAACTGCTATCATTTTTTTGGCAATATTAATTTGTGGAGCAGCAAGTCCAACTCCTGAGCGAAGTCCATACTTATTAGCTGTTTCCTCATCCTGGCTATTAATTAAAAATTCGCGCATAGCTTTTAAAGTTTCACGATCTTCGTCAGAAAGCGGTATTGTTACATCTTTTGCTTTTTCACGAAGTGTGGGGTGACCATCTCGGATAATATCTTTCATTGTTATCATTTTGTTCATACACCTTCCTTAATATAAAATATACCAAAGTTTAACGCTTAAAATACAGTGATACATTTGATTTCTTATAAAATATTATATAATATAACACACAAATAAAGGAGGATTTCTCAAAAAATGAAATTAAAGTATAGCATCGGTGCGATACTCGCTTCTACAATGTTAGTAGCGGGGTGTACAACAGACAAAGGTGAAATAGAAGATTATAACGAAAAAGTACAAAAAGCATTTGATGAAGAGAAACCTGTATCTTCAGTAGGGAAGAAATTAAATAGTCTTGAACAAGACAAGCAAAAATTAGTTGAGCAAATTAATGGTAAGGACCAAGCAGAAGTGAAAGATACTTCGAAAAAAGTCGTGGACAATGTTGAAGAAAGAGAAAAAACATTTAAAAAAGAAGAGGAAGCTTTAGATAACTCAGAAAAAGCATTTAAAAAAGCTGAAAAGCATGTTGATAATATAAGCGATGAAGATAAGAAAAAAGAAGTGACACAATTGAACCAAGCGCTTAAAGATAAATACAAAGCACATGATGAATACGCCAAAGCATATAAAAATATTTTGAATAAGGAAAAAGATATGTTTGGTTATACTTCGGGTGACGAAGTGAGTCAAGAGCAAATAGACAATAAAGCAGAAGCGGTTTCGAAATCATATAAAAATATGAATAAATCATTTGAAAAATACTCAGATGCAATGAATAAAGTGAACAAAGAAAAAGAAGATGTAGACAATCTTTCTTAAATTTAAAAGCGATAAATTTGAATTTTAAAAAGCTACGTTATAGCATATGATATGAGGGCGCTTACAATTTTAAGGGAATTACTTTATAGTGACTCGGTTTTGGAGTAGTACAGCGCTATGAAAAACAGTGGTACAGATTAAAAACTGTACTTGTCTTAAGTATTACAGAACTTTTTCAAATTATTTAACAGTGTAACAGTTTTGTGGTACAATATTGAAGGATAAAATAAGTTTCTATTATACGGGAAAGGTATGGTGAATTGAATGGCTCCGAAATTGAAAGCCCAATTCGATGCAGAGAAAGTATTGAAAGATACTGAATCTCAATTTGAAATGATCCAAATCTTGGATGAAGATGGTAACATCGTTAATGAAGATCTAGTACCAGATTTATCAGACGAGCAATTAGTTGAATTAATGGAGAGAATGGTTTGGACACGTATTCTTGACCAACGTTCTATTTCATTAAACAGACAAGGGAGATTAGGTTTCTATGCTCCTACAGCAGGACAAGAAGCTTCGCAATTAGCTTCACAATACGCTTTAGAACAAGAAGATTTTATATTACCAGGTTACCGTGATGTTCCACAATTAATCTGGCAAGGCTTACCTTTAACTGAAGCCTTCTTATTCTCAAGAGGACACTTTAAAGGTAATCAAATGCCTGAAGGCGTTAACGCATTAAGCCCACAAATTATTATCGGTGCACAGTATGTTCAAACTGCTGGTGTAGCGCTTGGTATTAAAAAACGTGGTAAAAGTGCTGTAGCAATTACTTATACTGGTGATGGTGGTTCGTCACAAGGTGATTTCTACGAAGGTATTAACTTTGCTTCTGCATATAAAGCACCTGCAATTTTCGTTATACAAAATAACAACTATGCGATTTCAACGCCACGTAGCAAGCAAACTGCTGCTACTACATTAGCTCAAAAAGCTATTGCAGTTGGTATCCCAGGTATTCAAGTTGATGGTATGGATGCTTTAGCAGTATACCAAGCAACTAAAGAAGCGCGTGATCGAGCTGTTAATGGTGAAGGTCCAACTTTAATTGAAACAATCACTTATCGTTATGGTCCACATACTATGGCTGGAGATGACCCAACGAAATACAGAACATCTGATGAAGATTCTGAATGGGAGAAAAAGGATCCATTAGTTCGTTTCAGAAAATATCTTGAAAATAAAGGTTTATGGACTGGCGATAAAGAAAATGAAGTTATCGAACGTGCAAAATCTGAAATTAAAGTTGCTATTAAAGAGGCAGATAATACTGAAAAACAAAAAGTTACTGACTTGATGGAAAACATGTATGAAGAAATGCCTCCACATTTAGCAGAGCAATATGAAATCTATAAAGAGAAGGAGTCGAAGTAACCGATGGCACAAATGACAATGGTTCAAGCGATTAACAACGCGCTTAAAACCGAATTACAAAACGATGAAAATGTTTTACTTTTCGGTGAAGACGTCGGTGTTAACGGTGGTGTTTTCCGTGTAACTGAAGGTTTACAAAAAGAATTCGGTGAAGACCGTGTATTTGATACACCTTTAGCTGAATCTGGTATTGGTGGTCTAGCTTTAGGCTTATCTACTCAAGGATACCGTCCAGTAATGGAAGTACAATTCTTAGGATTTGTATTTGAAGTATTCGACTCTATAGCAGGACAAATTGCGCGTACGCGTTTCCGTTCTGGTAACTCTAAACAATCACCTGTTACTGTTCGTGCACCATTTGGTGGTGGCGTTCATACACCAGAATTGCATGCTGACAACTTAGAAGGTCTTTTAGCTCAATCACCAGGTTTACACGTTGTAATTCCGTCTAATCCGTATGATGCTAAAGGATTATTAATCTCAGCAATCAGAAGTAATGACCCAGTTGTATATTTAGAACATATGAAATTATACCGCTCTTTCCGTGATGAAGTACCTGAAGAAGAGTACACAATTGAAATTGGTAAAGCAAGCGTGAAACAAGAAGGTAATGACATTACGCTTATTGCATATGGTGCAATGGTACAAGAGTCATTAAAAGCAGCAGAAGAGTTAGAAAAAGATGGTTATTCAGTCGAAGTTATTGACTTACGTACAGTTCAACCAATCGATATCGAAACACTTGTTGCTTCAGTAGAAAAAACAGGACGTGCTGTAGTAATACAAGAAGCGCAACGTCAAGCTGGTGTTGGAGCACAAGTTGTTTCTGAATTAGCAGAACGCTCTATTCTTTCATTAGAAGCGCCAATCGCTCGTGTTGCAGCGGCAGATACAGTTTATCCGTTTACACAAGCTGAAAATGTTTGGTTACCAAACAAAAACGACATCATTGAAAAAGCGAAAGAAACTTTAGAATTTTAATATATATTTAATGAAGTAGGATGATATCAGTTTAGTTGATACACCTACTTCATCTAAATTTATATTTATAGCATGAGATAGTGACTTAATTGTTCATCGCTCAATTTCTAATTTTTGACTTAATATGAATTTTTAGGAGGATAATAACGTGGCATTTGAATTTAAATTACCCGACATTGGTGAAGGTATCCACGAAGGTGAAATTGTAAAATGGTTTATTAAATCTGGAGATACAATTGAAGAGGACGATATTTTAGCTGAGGTACAAAACGATAAATCAGTTGTTGAAATCCCATCACCTGTTTCAGGTACTATTGAAGAAGTACTAGTAGATGAAGGTACTGTAGCAGTTGTTGGTGACACAATCGTAAAAATCGATTCACCAGATGCAGAAGAAATGCAATTCAAAGGTAGTGAAAGTGACGATTCAGCAAGTGAAGAAACAGAAGCACCTGCAGAAGAAAGCACTAAAGAAGAAGCACCTGCACAAGCTTCTAAAGACGAAGAAATAGATGAAAGCAAACGCGTTAAAGCAATGCCTTCAGTTCGTAAATATGCTCGTGATAATGGCGTTAACATTAAAGCTGTTTCAGGTTCAGGTAAAAATGGCCGTACAACTAAAGAAGATGTGGACGCTTACTTAAATGGTGGCGGAGAAGCAGCTTCAAATGAAAGTGCAGCTACAACAACTGAAGAAACTTCAAGTGCAGCACAATCAGCACCAGTTTCTACAGAAGGCGAATTCCCAGAAACAACTGAGAAAATACCTGCAATGCGTAAAGCAATTGGTAAAGCAATGGTTAACTCAAAACACACTGCGCCTCACGTAACATTAATGGATGAAATTGATGTTCAAGAATTATGGGATCACCGTAAAAAATTCAAAGAAGTTGCAGCTGAACAAGGTACTAAATTAACTTTCTTACCTTATGTTGTTAAAGCACTTGTTTCTGCACTTAAAAAATATCCAGCGCTTAACACTTCATTTAACGAAGATGCTGGCGAGATTGTACACAAACATTACTGGAACATCGGTATTGCTGCAGACACTGACAGAGGATTATTAGTTCCTGTTGTTAAACATGCAGACCGTAAATCAATGTTCAGCATCTCAGACGAAATTAACGAACTTGCTGTTAAAGCACGTGACGGAAAATTAGCTGCAGATGAAATGAAACATGCTACATGTACGATTAGTAATATTGGTTCTGCTGGTGGACAATGGTTCACTCCAGTAATCAATCACCCAGAAGTAGCTATATTAGGCATTGGCCGTATTGCACAAAAACCAATTGTTAAAGATGGAGAAATAATAGCTGCACCAGTATTATCATTATCATTAAGCTTTGACCACAGACAAATTGATGGTGCTACTGGCCAAAATGCTATGAATCATATCAAACGTTTATTGAATAATCCAGAATTATTATTAATGGAGGGGTAAAATATGGTAGTTGGAGATTTCCCAATTGAAACAGACACTATTGTAATCGGAGCAGGACCAGGAGGCTATGTTGCAGCAATTCGTGCAGCACAGTTAGGTCAAAAAGTAACAATCGTTGAAAAAGGCACATTAGGTGGCGTATGTCTTAATGTTGGATGTATTCCTTCTAAAGCATTGTTACACGCTTCACACCGTTATGATGAAACTAAGAACTCAGAAAATTTAGGTGTTATTGCTGAAAGTGTTTCACTTAATTTTAATAAAGTTCAAGAATTCAAACAATCAGTAGTTGAAAAATTAACTGGTGGCGTTGAAGGATTGTTAAAAGGTAATAAAGTAGAAATCGTTAAAGGCGAAGCTTACTTTGTTGATAACAATAGCTTACGTGTTATGGATGAGAAAAGTGCTCAAACATATAACTTTAAAAACGCGATTATTGCAACTGGTTCAAGACCAATTGAAATCCCTAACTTCGAGTTTGGAAATCGTGTAATTGATTCATCTGGCGCTCTAAATTTACAAGAAGTTCCTGGTAAATTAGTAGTTGTTGGTGGCGGTTATATTGGTTCTGAACTTGGAACTGCTTTTGCAAACTTTGGTTCAGAAGTTACTATTTTAGAAGGCGCTAAAGATATCTTAGGCGGTTTTGAAAAACAAATGACGCAACCTGTTAAAAAAGGTATGAAAGAAAAAGGCGTTGACATTGTAACTGAAGCTATGGCTAAATCTGCTGAAGAAACTGAAAACGGCGTTAAAGTAACTTACGAAGTAAACGGCGAAGAACAAACAATCGATGCTGATTATGTATTAGTTACTGTAGGTCGTCGTCCTAACACTGATGAATTAGGCTTAGAAGAATTAGGTCTTAAATTTGCAGAACGTGGATTAATCGAAGTAGACAAACAGAGCCGTACTTCAATTGAAAACATTTTTGCAATTGGTGATATCGTTCCTGGTTTACCACTTGCGCATAAAGCAAGCTATGAAGCTAAAGTAGCAGCTGAAGTAATCTCTGGTGAAGCATCAGAAGTAGATTACATCGGTATGCCTGCTGTATGTTTCACTGAGCCAGAACTTGCTCAAGTAGGTTATACAGAAGCTCAAGCTAAAGAAGAAGGATTAAAAATTACTGCTTCTAAATTCCCTTATGCAGCTAACGGCCGTGCGTTATCATTAGATGACACTACTGGTTTTGTTAAACTTATTACGCTTAAAGAAGATAATACATTAGTAGGTGCTCAAGTAGTTGGTACTGGCGCTTCTGATATTATTTCTGAGTTAGGTTTAGCAATCGAAGCTGGAATGAATGCTGAAGATTTAGCATTAACTGTACATGCTCACCCAACATTAGGTGAAATGTCTATGGAAGCTGCTGAAAAAGCTATAGGTTTACCAGTACACACAATGTAATTTCATTGTTGTAACAGATATAACGATAGCCTTGTGGGGGCGGGAATACGAAATCAAATTTTGATTTCTGTCCCGCTCCCTTTTTTATTTTAAAATGTAACATCTAAAAGAAACTAAAATATTTGATAAAAAAGTAGGAGGGATACTTATATGGAGTATCAATATCCGATAGATCTTGAGTGGTCAAATGATGAAATGATGCAAGTTGTATCATTTTTCAATGCTGTAGAATCTTTTTATGAATCAGAAGTAGAAGGTAAATTATTATTAGATCGCTACAGACAATTCAAAACAATTGTTCCTGGAAAAGCAGAAGAAAAACAGATTTTTAAAGAATTCGAAAAAAGTAGTGGATATAATAGTTACCAAGCAGTAAAAACAGTTCAAACTGACAACAGTCAAAAGTTTTTTAGTGCAACTAAAAAATAACTATTGTTATATAAGCTATATTCTGATATTTTTATTAAGCATTAAATAAAACGTTTGATAAAAGTAAACAGTATATAGCTTTTTTATTTTTGCGAAATTTTAGTGTAGTGCACATCATAAAATGCCGTATAATCCTAAAAAGTTAATTTATATAAAGAATGTCATGATGAATATAGGTAAGAAGATTAAAACACTAAGACAAATAAAAAATCTCACTCAAGGAGAGTTAGCTGAACGCACAGATTTATCAAAAGGCTATATTACTCAAATTGAGAATCAATATACTTCATTGGCCAATTTCGCAATCTAATGAGTTTGAAATGGAACCACTTATAATTACTCTAAATGGAAATGCTGCATATAAAAATTTTGAACCTTCAAATTCGGATACATTTATATATTGTTTAGCAGGTGGAGTTACATTAATGTTAGGTGGTAACGTGTTTCATGCTGAAATGGGAGATGCGCTTTATTTTAAAGCAAAGCAAGAACATAAATTAATTAATTCTACATCAAATGAAGCTCGAGTTATGATTGTTGCAACTGCATCATATTTATAGGAGGAAGCACAAATGAGTCCGTTATTATCTTTTAATGCTGTAAGTAAAGCTTATGATGATACACCCATATTAGATAAAATTAATATAGATATTGAGTCAGGTCATTTTTATACATTACTTGGACCTTCTGGTTGTGGTAAAACAACAATTTTAAAACTTATTGCAGGATTTGAACAAGCCGATGAAGGCGATATTATATATCAAAATCAGTCAATTAATCATATACCAGCAAACAAACGCAAGGTGAATACAGTATTTCAAGACTATGCATTATTTCCGCATTTAAATGTTTATGATAATGTTGCTTTTGGATTAAAATTAAAGAAAATGAACAAAAGCGCCATTAATAAAAAAGTGCAAGAAGCATTAAATCTTGTTAAACTCACTGGCTATGAAGATAGAACAATTGAAGGTATGAGTGGGGGGCAAAAACAGCGTATTGCAATTGCACGTGCGATCGTGAATGAGCCAGAAATATTATTATTAGATGAGTCTTTATCAGCACTTGATTTAAAATTAAGAACGCAAATGCAGTATGAATTAAGAGAAATACAGTCTAGATTAGGTATAACATTTATTTTTGTTACACATGATCAAGAAGAAGCGTTAGCGCTTAGTGATTATATATTTGTAATGAAAAATGGTAAAATACAACAATCTGGCACGCCAACTGACATATATGACGAACCAGTAAATCGTTTCGTTGCCGATTTCATAGGAGAATCAAATATTATTGTAGGCACAATGATAAAGGACTATGTGGTGAACATTTACGGCCAAGATTTAGTATGTGTAGACATGGGTATACCACCACAACAGCATGTAGAAGTAGTGATTAGGCCAGAAGATATATCCTTGATTCAACTGGAGCAAGGTTTATTCGAAGTGACAGTTGCTTCTATGCTTTTCAGAGGTGTACATTATGAAATCAATTGCATTGATAGTAAAGGTTACGAATGGCTGATTCACTCTACTAAAAAAGCAGAAGTTAATAGTAAAGTTGGTTTATACTTTGAACCAGAAGCAATTCATATTATGGTACCAGGTGAAAGTGAAGCTGAATTTGATAAGCGTATTGAAAGTTACGAGGAAATCGATTATGCGCAAGATTAATACATTTTTATTTATACCCTATATAATGTGGATGGTTTTATTTATCGTTGTTCCTGTGATGCTTCTTGTTTATTTCTCGTTTATTGATATGCAAGGGCATTTTGGTTTGGAAAATTATAAACAGATGATTTCATTGAAATATTTCACGATGATTTGGGACTCGGTATGTTTTGCTGCAGCAATTACGTGTATGACGCTACTTATAAGCTATCCAGCTGCATATTTTATAAGTTCATCTAAACATCAAAATATATGGTTACTTATACTCATCGTACCAACTTGGATTAATTTACTACTGAAGACCTATGCATTTATAGGCATTTTCAGTCATGATGGTATTATCAATCAAATAATGAATTTTTTACATTTGCCTAAAATGGAATTGTTATTTACTGTTCCTGCTTTTTTAATAGTAGCAAGTTATATTTATATTCCATTTATGGTTTTACCTATTTTTAATAGTATGAAGGATATTCCTGAAAATATTTTGCAAGCTTCAAGTGATTTAGGTGCGAATAAGCTAACAACATTTAGAAAAATCATCCTACCACTTACGAAGCAAGGTGTATTGACAGGAATTAAAGTCACGTTTATACCAGCATTGTCACTTTTTATGATTACGAGACTTATTGCAGGTAATAAAGTGATTAATATTGGGACAGCCATAGAAGAACAATTTCTAGTGATACAAAACTATGGAATGGGTTCAACGATTGCGTTGTTTTTAATCGTATTTATGGCGTTCATCTTAATTATTACGAATACTAATGTTACGAATAGGAAAAGGTGAATCATATGAGATGGTATGGCAAATTATATGTCGGTATATTAATCACTATTTTATATGCTCCAATATTATTTTTAATGGTTTATTCGTTTAATGCTGCTGGTAATATGATTCATTTTGATGGCTTTACTTTGGAACATTATCAATCGTTATTCAGTAATGACCGATTAATGTCTGTCATTTTTAAT
Source organism: Staphylococcus caseorum (assembly GCF_049943195.1). Classification (NCBI taxonomy): domain Bacteria; kingdom Bacillati; phylum Bacillota; class Bacilli; order Caryophanales; family Staphylococcaceae; genus Staphylococcus; species Staphylococcus caseorum. The sequence continues at coordinate 1,368,326 of NZ_JBNFUA010000001.1, read as the reverse complement.
ACGATTGGTGTAGCATTATTAGCCGCTGGATGTGCTACTGTAATAGGAACATTAGGTGCAATTGGCTTATATCATTTAAAAAACAAGAAATTAAAAGTTTCATTACTTACATTAAATAATGTTTTAATGGTATCTTCTGATGTTGTTATTGGCGCTTCATTTTTAATTATGTTTACTGCTATAGGACATTTTACTGGTATAGGTCTTGGGTTGATTACGGTACTTATTTCACACATTGCTTTTTGTGTTCCTATTGTGGTAATCATTGTGTTACCTAAATTATATGAAATGAATAATCATACATTAAACGCGGCTCGTGATTTAGGTGCAACGGAGTTTCAAGTATTGAATAAGGTAATGTTGCCTCATTTAATGCCAGCAATTATCGGGGGCTTTTTTATGGCGTTGACCTATTCATTAGATGATTTCACTGTCAGTTTCTTTGTTACTGGTAATGGATTTAGTGTGCTTTCCGTAGAAGTTTATGCAATGGCAAGAAAAGGTATTAGCATGGAAATTAATGCAATATCTACCATTTTATTTGTTGGTATTATGTTAAGTATACTAGGGTATTATTTTATTAAAAAAATACTTAAGCATAAAAAACAAGTGAAACGGGGTATATTATAATGAAACGTTTTTTACAGTTAATTATAATTTCTATTGTCGTTGGTTTGATATGTTTATTTATCAGCCAAAGATTCACTTCAAAGCAGCACTCTGAGACTGGTGAAAAAATTTATGTTTATAATTGGGGAGAATATATTGATCCTAGTTTATTAAAACAATTCCAAAAAGAAACAGGAATAGAAGTCGTTTATGAAACATTTGATTCAAATGAAGCGATGGAAGCCAAAATTAAAAATGGTGGCACTCATTATGATGTTGCTTTTCCGAGTGACTATACAGTTCAAAAATTGAAAAGACAACAATTGTTATTACCTCTAAATCATGAGAAACTACCTAATATGAAAAATCTTGATGCAGATTATCTTGATATGCCATTTGATGAAGATAATACGTATTCAATACCTTATTTTTTTGGTACTGTAGGTATTATTTACAATAAAAATATATACCCAAATGATAACTTTGAGTCGTGGGATCAGCTTTATAAAGCAAAATATAAAAATGATATATTATTAGTAGATGGTGCGAGAGAAATGATAGGTGTAGCTTTAAATAAATTAGGTTATAGTATAAATGAGACACATTCATCATATTTAGCAGAAGCTGAGGAAGACTTAACGCGTTTAGGACCTAATGTTAAAGGCGTGGTAGGTGATGAAATTTCAATGATGTTAGAACAGCATGAAGCAAATATTGCAGTGGTATGGAGCGGTGTTGCAGCTCCTATCGTACAACAAAATGAAGAATTTGATTATGTAGTACCTAAAGAAGGTTCAAATCTGTGGTTTGATAATATGGTTATACCTAAGACCACACAAAATAAAGCAGGTGCCTATAAGTTTATGAACTTTTTATTAGATGCTGAACATAGTAAACAAAATACAGAATGGGTGGGCTATGCGACACCTAATAAGGCAGCAAGAACTCAATTGCCTGAAAGCATAAAAAATGATGAACGGTTTTATCCAACAAAGGAAGAACAAGCCAATTTAGAAGTTTATAAAGATTTAGGTAAAGAGGCGTTAAGTGAATATAATGAAAGATTTTTAAATTTTAAAATGTCATTAAAATAAGTCATAGTTAGTAGTTATTTGATCGTTAATTCGATATAATAGTTTGACAAGCAATATAAGGAGTTGTAAAGACATGTCAGGAGAGCAATATACTCAAGTTAGACGTCCGGTGAGTCGACTAGCAGAAAAAGTATTAGGTTGGTTGAGTTGGATATTCTTATTATTACTAACCATTATTACGATGTTTATTGCACTAGTATCTTTTAGTAGTGAAGCATCAATACAAAATTTGGAGACTTCATTGAATGGCAATGATTTTGTTCAACAAATATTAGCGAATAATGGGTTAAACACAATCCAATTTGTAATATGGCTACAAAATGGCGTGTGGGCGATTATAGTATATTTCATTGTCTGCTTGCTTTTATCATTTTTAGCCTTAATTTCAATGAATATAAGAATTTTATCAGGATTCTTATTCTTAATCGCAACGATAGTGACGTTGCCATTAGTGTTGTTATTTGTACCACTAATTATTCCTATTCTATTTTTAATCGTGGCAATCATGATGTTTGCACGAAAAGAAAAAGTAGAAACAGTGCCTGCATATTATGCAGAAGGGTACAAAGGGCGTTATTCAAATTATGAGCAACAATCAGAACCAAACTCACCTCAATATATTGAAAAGCAACAAACTTCTGACGTAGAACAACAAAGTAATGATAATCAATTAAGAAGAGGTGGTTATAGCTCTGAAGTTGCAGAAAAAGTAAACTCTGAAAATAATGCATCTGATGAAGAACCACAAGTACTTTCTAGACAAGCAAAATATAACTATAAGCAAAGAAAATACAATAATGTTGATGATGACAGTCAAAGTACTGAAGATGATTTCGGTCAAGTTAGCAATGTATATAATGAAGATGGTGAAGCAGTTGTCAACGAAGATCAAAGTAGCAAAGATGCAGTAACAAATGAGCAACAAGAACAACAAGCTAAAGAAACAGAATTAGAAAATCAACGTATAGCAGAAGAAGAACAACGCCGTAAACAAGAAGCGTATGAAGCGCAACAAAGAAAACAAGCTGAGCAAGAAGAAGAACAACGTCGTAAACAAGAAGAGGCTGAAGAAGCTGCTAGATTGAAGCAAGAAAAAGCTGAAGAAAAAGCACGTATTAAACAAGAGAAAAAAGAACGCAGAAAACGTGAAAAAGAAAAACGTAAACAACAACCGAGTGCAGCAAATCAGCGTAGAAAGAATTTCGAAGAACGTAAGAAAATGACTTCACAAGATGTTGAAGAAACACAAGATACAACATCTGAAGAACAAAATGATTCTGAAACAAAAGACAAATCATAATAAAAGTTGTGTTGTTTTATAATAATTCAATTTGGTATTCAACTACTAGACTCGATTGTTCACATAATGTGAGGCAATCGGGTTTTTATTTATATCGCTCTAACATAATATCATTTAGCGATAGGTCGTGGTTATTTTTAATTATTCATAAATTTGCTATGATATAATTAATGAATTTATAGGAGGAAGCATATGAGTAGGAAAGCAGAACGTACCCTAGCATGGATAGCAATTAGTCTTAGTTTAATATACTTATTATTTATGGTTATTGCATATAATTTCATCAACGTACCAGAATTTAAAGAAGTATTTAATGAAATGAACCAACAACAAGGGACAGAAATTACCCCTGGAGCCTTTAAAGCTTCTATCGTACTACAAGGTGTCTTTACACTTATTTCAACGATTTTAGCTATTATTGCGGTCTTTACAATTAAAGGTAATCGCATACTAGCAGGATGTTTATTTATTGTTTCGGCTATTATTGGTATATCTGGTGGAAACTTTATCGCAATGATTTTATGGTTAATTGTAGGTATTATGTTATTTGCGAAAAAAGATAACACGAAACAAGGTAATCAAATTAATCAGATGCCAAATTATAATATTTATAATAACGAAAAAGAAAAACAAAAGCCCCAGCAGCAAGACATGGATCCTGAGGCAGAAATGAAACGAAAAAAAGATGATGACCCGTACATTTATTAAATGTTCCTGGTAATCATTTATAAAGATAAATAAGTAATAATAGAAAAAGCACGCGACTTAAAATGAATTTAAGTCGCGTGCTTTTTAGATATTTCAGATGAATTATTTATAAAATTTGAGTAATTGTTCGAAGGTTTCTTCGAGGAAGTTTAAAAAGACTTTGTCGCTTTCTAATTGTTCGGCATTTGGTGACAATGTACGAGCTACAAAGAACTCACCTTTTTTAACTTCTTTAACACGATTGAGCGCTTTTGTTAGGTCTTCATCTGACATTTCATGAATGTAAATTTTTTCTTGGCTCATATGATCAGGACTAATGCTGTAGTCATTTGGTAAATTTTTAAGTGTTTCAAATTGGTCCTCGAAAGCTTTTATTTGTTGTGCTTTGTCTTTTGTTTCATGCATGATACCATACATGACAAATAATTGATTTTCAAACAGACCTATTTGAAAATGTGGTTGCATTTTATAACCGCGTTTATTTGTAGCGAATGCGACCCATGTATCTTTTGGTGGGTTAACTTTTCGACGCGCATGTTTAGCTACGTGTGGATAAAATTTTTCACCGGTTACTGTTTCTAGATATTGTGAAAAATAATCACCTAATTCATTCAGCTGTGGTCGGATACGTTCATTTAACGCTTCCATTCTTGCATCAAGACCATCAACTGTGAATGCTTTGAAATCTCTAGGTTTAAATATGTACTTAGTCATTGGGGCCTCCTGTAAACATTATATACGTCTGTATTGTAGCATAATATAATTGGATTAACATTGTCTTTGCCCATTATGCGCACCTAAAATATAACTTTATAGTGCGCGTGTATAAAAGATAAAATAGGGTATACATGTAAGAAACCATAAAATATTCAAAATATATTTTTATACATATTATTATTAGAAAATAGAAAAGTTGCGCATTAACTTTTTGAGTATTAATTACTGTATAATGAGAAGTGAATAAGGAGCTGATACAATGACTGTTTACGAGTTTGCTAAAGGTCTCATATTAGAGGCAGGGAATAATGTAAAAAAAATAATGAAAGAAGATATAGAAATAGAAACGAAATCAAATCCTAATGATTTAGTGACAAATGTAGATAAAGCTACAGAAAACTATATTTTTGAAAATATTTTACAGACATACCCTAACCACCACGTTATTGGTGAGGAAGGTCATGGCCATGACCTGAATAATGTGTCAGGTGTTGTATGGGTAGTAGATCCAATTGATGGCACATTGAATTTTGTTCATCAAAAAGAAAATTTCGCAATTTCCATTGGTATTTATAATGATGGACAACCTTATGCAGGATTTGTATATGATGTAATGAACGATGCACTATATCATGCTAAGACTGGGGAAGGAGCATTCGAAAATGAAAATCGACTTCCTGAAATAAAATCGACGCCTTTAAGTACAAGTATTATCGGTATCAATCCTAACTGGCTAACCAAACCACGTTTAGGAGAACTATTTAAACCTATAGTAGAAGAATCCAGGAGTGCCAGAGCTTATGGATCAGCTGCTTTAGAAATTATTCATGTCGCAACTGGAAAATTAGCTGGATATATTACACCTAGATTACAACCTTGGGATTTTGCAGGTGGACTCATTGTCTTAAATGAAGTAGGTGGAAAAGGTACAGATTTAATGGGAGACGCATTATCAATTTATGAACCTAGTTCGATTGTAATGGCGAATAAACAATTGCATGCTGAACTCATTGATCAACATTTTCAAAAAAATAATGAAATCATTGGATTATTGCAACAACGTTTAAAAAACAAATAATAAAAGAGCATTTTAGAAGAAAAAACAACCTATGAAAAGCGCCTCAATCCTATTTGTTAGAATTGAGACGCTTTTATAGATTGTATATAAAATTTGACTCGATTATAGCCAATCGTTTTCGCGATATTTCTTTTTTAAAGTGAAACCGTAACCAAATGTTGCAATGAATAATATAAGTGTTAAAATCATCAATGGAACATTTGTTGCAGCTAAACTAAAGCTAAATAAAAGCAAGAATACTACAGCTACTACAGCAAGTACCCAGAATATTGCTTTCGATTTTTTTTGTTGCATACTACCACACCTTTATAGTTTTCTTTAACCAATTATATGATATAATAAAAAAGTTGCAAAGAAAAGTGGGAATTTACTCGAGAAAGGAATTTGTATAAATGACTAATAGAAGAGAAGACGTTCGTAATATAGCTATCATCGCTCACGTTGACCATGGTAAAACAACACTAGTAGATGAGTTATTAAAACAATCAGGAATATTCCGTGAAAATGAACAAGTAGATGAAAGAGCAATGGATTCTAACGATATTGAGAGAGAACGCGGTATCACAATCCTTGCTAAAAATACAGCAGTGAATTATAAAGACAATCGAATTAATATTTTAGATACACCAGGACATGCTGACTTCGGTGGAGAAGTAGAGCGTATCATGAAAATGGTTGATGGTGTTGTACTTGTAGTAGATGCTTATGAAGGAACGATGCCACAAACACGTTTCGTATTGAAAAAAGCATTAGAGCAAAACTTAAAACCAGTTGTAGTTGTAAATAAAATTGATAAACCAGAAGCACGTCCAGAAGGCGTAGTAGATGAAGTATTAGATCTATTTATCGAGTTAGAAGCTTCTGACGAACAATTAGATTTCCCAGTCGTTTATGCGTCAGCTGTTAATGGTACTGCAAGTTTAGATGCAGAAGCACAAGATGAAAATATGCAATCTCTATATGAAACAATTATCGATTATGTACCAGCACCAGTTGATAACAGAGACGAACCATTACAATTCCAGATCGCGCTATTAGACTATAGTGATTATCTAGGACGTATTGGTGTAGGACGTGTGTTCCGAGGAACGATGCGTGTAGGTGACAGTGTATCTTTAATTAAATTAGACGGAACTGTTAAAAACTTCCGCGTAACAAAAATCTTCGGTTTCTTCGGTTTAAAACGTGAAGAAGTTAACGAAGCATATGCTGGCGATTTAATTGCCGTATCAGGAATGGAAGATATTAACGTTGGTGAAACAGTAACGCCAAGTGATCACCAAGATGCACTTCCTGTATTAAGAATTGATGAACCAACACTTGAAATGACATTTAGAGTTAACAATTCGCCATTTGCAGGCCGTGAAGGTGATTATGTAACGTCTCGTCAAATTCAAGAACGTCTTGATCAACAATTAGAAACAGACGTTTCATTAAAAGTTACGCCTACTGAAACTCCAGATAAATGGATTGTTGCAGGTCGTGGTGAATTACATTTATCAGTCTTAATAGAAAACATGAGACGTGAAGGCTTTGAATTACAAGTATCTAAACCTCAAGTTATTTTAAAAGAGATTGATGGTGCGAAATGTGAACCGTTTGAACGTGTACAATGTGAAGTGCCGCAAGAGTATACAGGTCCTGTAATCGAGTCATTAGGCCAACGTAAAGGTGAAATGCTTGATATGGTTACAACAGATAATGGCTTAACACGCATTCTCTTTATGGTTCCTGCTCGTGGTTTAATTGGTTATACTACAGAATTTATGTCTCAAACTCGTGGTTACGGTATCATTAACCATACATTTGAAGAATTCAGACCACGTGTTAAAGGTCGTATCGGTGGCAGAAGAAACGGTGCACTTGTATCTCTTGATCAAGGTAAAGCTAGTGCTTATGCAATTATGGGCTTAGAAGACCGTGGTACAAACTTCATGGAACCTGGTACTGAAGTATATGAAGGTATGGTTGTTGGTGAACATAACCGTGATAATGACTTAACAGTTAACGTTACAAAAGAAAAAAACCAAACAAACGTACGTTCTGCTAATAAAGACCAAACTGTAAGTATGAAACGCCCAAGAATTTTAACTTTAGAAGAAGCATTACAATTTATCAATGACGATGAACTTGTAGAAGTTACACCAGAAAATATCCGTATTAGAAAAACAGTTCTAGAAAAATCAGCACGTGAAAAAGAATCTAAACGTGTCAAACAAATGATGCAAGATAATGAATAATTAAATAAGATTTAATATGAGAACCGAACTAGATAATAATTTCTAGTTTGGTTCTTTTATTTTAGAATTGGCATCTAAGTTAACGCGGTTAAGTAAATTAAATATATATTGTTACTAACAACATATGTACATGATGTTTTATAACATAAAAAAAATAGCTAATCATTTAACAATTTGAGCTGCATTTTTGTTACGGCTCATAATTATTGAATAATTAGCTATTATAATTATAAAGTTAGTTTATTAAATTGATGTGATATAAAACTATGTGTTAAAGATGATTATAAGTCGTTACTTGATTGCGTTGTTTAGGTGTATCAAGTCTACTTTTACACTCATCACACATAAATGTGTGCATCGGATCATTTCTAAGTCTTTTCGCTTCTAATGTATTTTGATCGATAAATACTTCCATATCACAAATAATACATTGAACTTTTTTCATACTTAGATCACCTCAATATGAGTAACATATGCAAATTGGTAAGAATAACCTTCATTTGGAATGTAAACAAAGCTATCTACGCTATAGTCATCATATAATCTTTTACCATCTTTAGCGAATTGGAAAAAGAGGTAAGGTAATAAGTCAATCGGAACCTCGATAGCATCATTTTCATTATATAAACGGATTGCTTTTGCAGAATCATGTGGTTCAGCATTTTTGAAAAAAGGTGTCATATTGATAACGAATGATTGTTCCAATACTGCACGTCTTTTATATTTTATTTCAGAATTTAAAGTTGGTGGATTAGTTTGACCTTCTAAAATTGCACGATTCCATTCACGGTTATCGTCAAAATTGATTGGTTTTGTACCGTCAAATACACCTTTTTCTAAATCTTCAATTAGTACTTTTCTATCATCAAAAATCCAAGTTGTACTATCTAATGATATTGGAAATTTAACTGCGCCCTTAATTTGAATCATAGTCCCACTCCTATTTGTATATCTTATCTATCTTTATAACAAAAATATGTAAAAATGAATTTTTTGTGAATGTTTTCCGCTTGTAAGTGAACATTTCATATACGCATTGTACTATAAAATTCGTGTTGAAATAAAACGTTTACACTACAGATGCCAGCATGCTGACGATTCCATAAATAAATATATTTGAGATAAAGATTTCTTTAATATCAATATTATCACAAATAACACGGTTTAGTATATTAAGGAATTCACTTGCTTTTTATGAATCAGTAAGATACACTTCTACATATAAAGTTACAATTGATAGGGGGAGTATGTCATGGTAAAGAATCAAAAAATGAACAGTGCGGCATATGACCAGTTGAATAAAGATGCTGATAGGATTCTCCAACTTATAAAAGTACAAATGGATAATCTGACGTTACCTCAATGCCCGTTATATGAAGAAGTACTCGATACTCAAATGTTTGGATTGCAAAAAGAAGTAGATTTTGCTGTTCAACTCGGTTTAGTCGATATAGAAGTGGGCAAAGATTTAATGCTACGATTAGAAAAAGAACTTTCTAAATTGCATGACGCATTTACTAATGTTTAATATGGTTAAATAAATAGAGTTTTTAGCTGGAAAGAGTTTGACCAGCTTTAAAATTACACACAACTTGTATAAGTAGTATCTTCAAAACTACATAACATATTTCAGAGTGGCTGGGACATCAATATATTGTTGATTGCATCGCAGCCATTTTCTTTTGTTTAAAATAGACAAATGACGAAATTAATGGTTAAAATAATAGTATTTAGTGTTATATTTGTTCGAAATATTAGAGTGATGTTTGATATAATGTTAAAAGTGTAATTTATTTTTTATGAAACAGACCCAATATCTTAAGACGATTTACAACAATAAATATCGTTTTAAAGTTACGAATTTGAGCTGGTAATGATAAATGATATTAATAATTAGAATTGGATGATATGTCAAATGAATAACATAAAACAATTTTTTCGATATATTGGTAGAAATGCCAAATTTATTGATTATCCGTTAGTAATTACATATATTTTATTATGTCTAATAGGCTTAGTAATGGTATATAGCGCAAGTATGGTTGCAGCTACAAAAGGTTCATTGACAGGTGGCGTTCCAGTGACTGGGACTTACTTTTATACAAGACAATTAATGTATGTAATCATGAGTTTAATTCTTGTCTTTTTCATGGCATTCTTTATGAATGTCAAATTCCTTGAATCCATCAGATTTCAGAAATGGATGATGATGATAATGGTTGGTTTACTCTTAGCCACGTTACTTGTAGGAAGTAATATTAATGGTTCGAAAAGTTGGCTCAATTTAGGTTTTATGAACCTACAAGCTTCGGAACTATTGAAAATTGCAATCATTGTATATATACCTTATATGATAGAAAAGAAACGACCGAAAGTTTTTAAAGAACCAAAACTATTAGCTTCACCGATTATTTTGGCTTCAATTTGTATAGCACTTGTACTTTTACAAAGAGATGTAGGACAAACGCTATTAATTTTAATTATTTTCTTTTCAATCATATTTTATGCAGGCATTGGTGTTCAAAAATCACTCAAATATGGTTTGATGATTTTGTTCGGTGTAGTTATTATAGGGTCACTGTTCTTACTATTAGGATTAGTTCCAGATTACTTGACTGCCCGTTTTAGTACATTAACAAATCCATTTAGTAATGAAGAAGGTACTGGGTATCATATCTCTAACTCCTTGATTGCAATCGGAAATGGTGGACTGTTTGGACGAGGGTTAGGTAATAGTATTATGAAATTAGGATACTTACCAGAGCCACATACTGATTTTATCTTTTCGATTATTGCTGAAGAGTTAGGCTTGGTAGGCTGCGTCGTCGTGATATGCTTACTATTCTTTATAGTTTACAGAGCATTTGAACTAGCAAATAAAACTAACTCTTACTTTTACAAGTTGGTTTGTGTAGGTATTGCAAGTTATATCGGCAGTCAAACATTTGTTAACTTAGGTGGTATTTCAGGTACAATTCCGTTAACAGGTGTACCATTACCATTCATAAGCTTTGGTGGTTCTTCAATGATCAGTTTAAGTATCGCCATGGGTCTACTGCTAATTACAGCGAAACAAATTAAAATCGAAGAATTAAGAAAGAAAAAAGCAAATAAAATTAACAATAATCCAGGGATCTCCAGAAAATCATAAGTTAGTTTATTATGGTAGTTATGATATAAAAAATGTAATTTGTAAAAGCAAACGTTACAACAGTAAAATGTTGAAAACGTTTGCTTATTTTTATAATCAGACATCTTAATTTTGAAAAACTTAGTGTTTTTAAAGTTAATGATAATAAAAAGTTATTGATTTTAATAATTTTTTATTATAGTTAAGCTATGATAAAATTCCATAGAAATGCGCGTATACTACAGTGTTTAGAGACTATCACAGACGGATGAAATTTTATCTATCAGTGATCACAATTCAACCGTTTAAGTAGTTATTCGAGAATATACGAACAAACTTTTATTTGTATACATTGTTCGCATTTTGCTATAATGGTTTCTATATCAAACTTTTTAGAAAATTCAAATTTTAAGGGGGACCATGTTGTGAAAAAAATAAATAAACTTATGGTAGCCAATCGTGGAGAAATAGCAATAAGAATTTTTAGAGCAGCAACTGAGTTAAATGTACAAACAGTTGCGATTTATTCAAATGAAGATAAAGGGTCTTTACATAGATATAAAGCGGATGAATCATACTTAGTAGGCGAAGATTTAGGTCCTGCAGAATCATATTTAGATATTGAACGCATTTTAGAAGTGGCGAAACGTGCCGATGTAGATGCAATTCATCCTGGTTATGGTTTTTTAAGTGAAAATGAAACATTCGCACGCAGATGTCAGGAAGAAGGCATCAAATTTATTGGTCCTCGTGTGGAGCATTTAGATATGTTTGGGGACAAAGTTAAAGCAAGATCAACAGCAATTAAAGCAGATTTAAGAGTTATCCCAGGTACTGATGGACCGATTGATAATCAAAAAGATGCTATAGCTTTTGCAAATGAAGCAGGCTATCCACTTATGATTAAAGCAACAAGTGGTGGCGGTGGTAAAGGCATGCGTATCGTCCATGCAGAAGATGAATTAGAGGACGCATTCCACCGAGCTAAGTCTGAAGCTGAAAAATCATTCGGTAATAGTGAAGTATATATTGAAAAATACATTGATAATCCAAAACATATAGAAGTTCAAATTATCGGTGATGAACATGGCAATATCGTACACTTATATGAACGTGATTGCTCTGTGCAACGACGTCATCAAAAAGTAGTGGAAGTAGCGCCTTCTGTTGCATTGTCTGATGATTTAAGAGAACAAATTTCTGATGCTGCGATCCAACTTATGGAAAATATAAAATATGTTAACGCAGGTACTGTAGAATTCTTAGTATCAGGAGATGAGTTCTATTTCATAGAAGTGAACCCACGTGTTCAAGTTGAACATACAATTACTGAAATGGTTACAGGCGTAGATATTGTTAAAACTCAAATACTTGTAGCAGACGGCGAAGTATTATTTGATGATGAAATTAGTATGCCAAAACAAAAAGATATTCAAACGTTAGGATACGCTATACAATGTCGTATTACTACTGAAGATCCTACAAATGATTTCATGCCTGATACGGGTAGAATTATAGCTTATCGTTCAAGTGGTGGCTTTGGGGTTAGATTAGACGCTGGTGATGGTTTCCAAGGTGCAGAAATTTCACCATATTATGATTCATTACTTGTGAAACTATCTACGCATGCGATGTCATTTAAACAAGCAAACGAAAAAATGGATCGTTCGTTACAAGAAATGAGAATACGTGGCGTTAAAACAAATGTGCCATTCTTGATTAATGTGATGAGACATGAACAATTTAAAACTGGCGATTATACAACGAAATTTATCGAGAAAACGCCAGAACTTTTTGATATAGCACCAACACTCGACCGTGGTACAAAAACACTAGAATATATAGGTAATGTTTCAATTAATGGTTTCCCTAATGTCGAAAAACGACCAAAACCAATTTATGAAGCATCTCCAATTCCGAAGATTGCTAAAAAAGAAGTTGATCAATTAGAAGGTACTAAGCAACTATTAGACACACAAGGACCTAAAGCAGTTGCAGATTGGTTAAAACAACAAGAAGACGTATTAATTACAGACACAACATTTAGAGATGCACATCAATCATTACTTGCTACTCGTGTACGTACGAAAGATATGATGAACATCGCTTCTAAAACTGCGGATGTAATGAAAGATAGCTTTTCATTAGAGATGTGGGGCGGTGCAACATTCGATGTCGCATTTAACTTCTTAAAAGAAAACCCGTGGGAAAGATTGGAAAGATTGAGAAAAGCTGTTCCAAATGTACTATTCCAAATGTTACTACGTGCTTCTAATGCAGTTGGTTATAAAAACTACCCTGACAACGTAATTAAAAAGTTTGTCAAAGAGAGTGCAGACGCTGGAATTGATGTATTCCGAATATTTGATTCATTAAACTGGGTAGATCAAATGAAAATAGCAAACGAAGCAGTACAAGAAGCAGGTAAAATTTCGGAAGGTGCAATTTGTTATACAGGCGATATTTTGAATCCGAATCGTTCTGACCTGTACACGTTAGAATATTATGTGAATATGGCGAAAGAACTTGAGAGAGAAGGATTCCATATTTTAGCGATTAAAGATATGGCCGGCTTATTGAAACCTAAAGCTGCGAACGAGTTAATTGGAGAATTAAAAGCTGCAGTAGATTTACCTATCCATCTGCATACACATGATACAAGTGGCAATGGCATACTTGTTTACAAACAAGCGATAGATGCTGGCGTAGATGTCATTGATACTGCTGTAGCGTCAATGAGTGGCTTAACAAGTCAACCAAGTTCTAATTCGTTATATTATGCATTAAACGGTTTTGGTAGAAATGTGCGTGCAGATATTGATGGCATGGAAGAATTATCTCATTATTGGGGTACAGTGCGTCAGTATTATAGTGATTTTGAAAGTGATATTAAATCACCTAATACTGAAATTTACCAGCACGAAATGCCAGGTGGACAATATTCAAACTTAAGTCAACAAGCTAAAAGTTTAGGGCTGGGCAATAGATTTAATGAAGTGAAAGAAATGTACAAACGTGTCAACTTCTTATTTGGCGATATTGTAAAAGTAACACCTTCTTCTAAAGTAGTAGGTGATATGGCTCTATACATGGTACAAAATGATTTAGATGAACAAACTATCATCGATGATGGTTATAAATTAGATTTCCCTGAATCTGTTGTATCGTTCTTTAAAGGGGAAATTGGCCAACCAGTAAGTGGCTTTAATAAACAATTGCAAAAAGTCATCTTAAAAGGTCAAACAGCTTTAACAGATAGACCAGGTGAATACCTAGAGCCTGTTGATTTTGAAGCGGTTAGAAAAGAATTAGAAGAGAAACAAGAAAGAGAAGTTACAGAACAAGATATAATCAGTTATGTGTTATATCCAAAAGTTTATGAACAGTTTATCTCAACGCGAGAACAATTTGGTAATGTATCATTATTAGATACGCCAACGTTCTTCTTTGGTATGAGATCTAACGAGACAGTAGAAATTGAAATTGATACAGGCAAGAGACTCATCATCACACTTAAGACGATTACAGAGCCAGATGAAAAAGGTATTCGTACAATTTTCTATGATATGAATGGTCAAGCACGTCGTATCTTCATTCAAGATGAAAACGTCAAGGCAAGTGAAAGTGTGAAACCAAAAGCGGATAAATTAAATCCAAATCATATCGGAGCTCAGATGCCAGGTTCAGTTACTGAAGTTAAAATTTCAGAAGGCGAATCTGTTACGAGCGGCCAAGCTTTATTAATTACAGAAGCAATGAAAATGGAAACAACAATCCAATCACCATTTGATGGTGTGGTTAAGAAGGTTACAGTTCAAAGTGGAGAAGCAATCCAAACAGGTGACTTATTGATTGAAATTGAAAAAGAACCAGTAGATTAAATGTATTATTGTACAATTAAACAGCCGTCAGGTTCCTCTAAATAGGAATCTGACGGCTGTTTTATGTTGGGATTTTTAAAATGTAAGCACAAATGAAAATGAATATATGTAACACAATCAATGAAAAATGCTATTTCAAGAAGGAATAGATATTGATATCAATACAGCAAGGTGATCTTAATGAATAATATCTATAAAAAAACCAAATGCCGTTTCAGCATTTGGTTTGTCTAAGTACTTTTTTGTTTATTAACCAATAAAAATTATTTATCCGCCACTTCGAATTGTTCGAAGCATTAGTACTATAAAGTATGCGATTAAGCCAAATAATATAGTAATAAATAGCGCATGTAACAAAGCAATGAATAGATTAACATTTGTCATCATAGATAAAGCACCTGTAATAACTTGTAAAACGACTAAGACAAAGGCAGATGTATAACCAAAACGTATTGTACGATTATGGCTATAATTTTTTACTGCATGGATAAATGTAAGTAATATCCAAATGAAAGCAATTAAAGCCATACCTCTATGCGTAAAGTTTACCCAGTCTTGTACATTATGCGGTATGATATCGTCAAATGGCAGTGGCCATTTACCATATGCTAAGCTGGCTTCTTTGTGTCTTACTAGTGCTCCCGTGTATATAGTTAAATATACAACAATTGCCATAATCCATGTATAAATTCTTAATGGTTTTCTGATAAATAGTTCATCAGCTTCATATTTTCGATCAATTTCAAAAATAATTAAAGTTAAGACAAACACTGATGAGAATGAAATCAATGAAATACCAAAGTGTAAAGCCAATGTGTATGAATTTTGTTGCCACATTACTGCTGCTGCACCAACAAGCGCTTGGATGACTAAGAATCCAACACTTATAATACTTAACGGTTTTACTTCTTTAATATGACCAATATGTTTCCAAGCAACTATCGCTAACCATAAGACAACAAGCATGGATATGCCTGAAACTGCACGGTGACTTAATTCAATCAATGTTTGAATTGGTAAATTTTGAGGTAAAAATGCACCATGACATAAAGGCCAGTCAGATCCACATCCATCCTCAGAACCAGTCTTGGTAACTAAGGCACCACCCAATTGAACAAAAGCCATAATGAGCGTTGCTAAAACAGATAACCATTTTAGGTTTTTTTTGCTAAACAAGAATTAACCCCCCACTTATATGTAAAACTCTTGAGACACTAAATTACATTTAGTTGTAACATCATTTGTCGTAATTATTGTAATTATTAATCTCGAAAAGACATACTTATAAAATTTAAATAAATCTTAACTAACATTATAACAAGAAATATAGATTAAATTGTGTCACAAAAATGACTATTTGTGAAAGTCGTTAAAGTGTCACAAATAACTTTACATAAATGTAGTCAATAACACAAATTTAATATATCATTGTATTATATGAAAAAAATAGGAGGGAAATTATGAACAAAGAACAAACTTTGTCACATAATTCTAGTCGTGTAACTTTTAAAGAGTTACAGCAAATCATCAAAATGGGGCTTGTACAAGGAAACTTACTACCCGCATTTGCTGGTTCATGGCTTGCAATTGTGTTGGCGAATCATTCCTTCCTCTCGTCAATACCACAAATCTTAATGATGTTGGTGGGCTCTACGTTAATTATGGGGGGCGCATGTGCTTTAAATAATTACTATGATCAAGATATTGACAGTATCATGCCAAGTAAACAACAGAGACCAACTGTTAATGAGAGAATCTCAGAAAGAAATTTATTGATTCTCAGTTTTGGAATGATGCTTATAGGGGAGGCATTACTATTTGCGTTAAACATACCTTCGGGAGTAATTGGCTTGATAGGCATCGTTGGGTATGTTTCATTTTATTCTATTTGGTCTAAACGTCATACAGTTTGGAATACAGTCATTGGTAGTTTTCCAGGTGCAGTGCCACCATTAATTGGTTGGACTGCAATCGAAGGAAACCTCAGTTTGGTAGCAGTAGCACTATTCTTAGTAGTATTCTGTTGGCAACCAGTTCATTTTTATGCGTTAGCAATTAAACGTAAAGATGAATATTCATTAGCAAATATACCAATGCTACCATCTGTTAAAGGGTTTAGCCGTACGAGAGTGAGCATGTTTATATGGCTTGTATTCTTACTACCACTACCATTTTTACTTAGCACATTAGGCACAACGTTTATTGTGATAGCAACACTGCTAAATTTAGGTTGGGTATATATGTGGTTAACAAGCTTTAAGAAAGATTTAGATCAAACGAAATGGGCAACAAAAATGTTCGTTTATTCATTGAATTATTTAGTAGTATTCTTTGTGCTCGTTGTCGTCGTGTCATTAATTCAAATGTTCTAATAATTAATAATGAGGATGTAATATATGAATTTACCAATTTTACCTACTTTAAGTACAAGTTTTATAGTTATTAGTGCTATCTTAGTTGCAATAGGTTGGCGCAAAATTTGGAAAAGAGAAATCGAAAGTCATAAAAAAGTAATGCTAAGTGCGGCATTTTTTGCACTCGCGTTCTTTATCATTTATGCTTCGAGAACGATTTTCGTTGGTAACACTGCTTTCGGCGGTCCTGATTCAATGAAGATTTATTACACTATGTTCTTAGTATTCCATATCAACTTAGCAACAATTGGCGGAATTTTAGGTTTATCACAAATTATCACGGCCTTTAAAGAGAAATTTAAAGTGCATAGATTTGTCGGTCCAATTGCATCAATTGTATGGTTCTTCACTGCAATCACTGGTTTAGCAGTATACGCATTACTTTATGTAATCTATCCTGGTGGAGAAACAACATCGCTAATCAAAGCAACGTTTGGATTATAACTAATGTTTAAATGACTGTTAGTCATTTTACGGAAAGATTTTTTTAGTTACAGTGATATAGTTAATAAACAATAATGCTAGAGATTCAGTCTAATTATTCAAGTATCGTATTAAGTGTTTAGCAGTTACAGAATTTTTAGTATCTAATAATCCTTTTGGTTGTCCTTCATAT
Organism: Staphylococcus caseorum; assembly: GCF_049943195.1. Lineage (NCBI taxonomy): Bacteria > Bacillati > Bacillota > Bacilli > Caryophanales > Staphylococcaceae > Staphylococcus > Staphylococcus caseorum. Next base: position 1,350,539 of record NZ_JBNFUA010000001.1, on the reverse strand, counting down.
AGTAATTGTCCGCCTTGGCCACCAGCATAAGGACCTATATCAATAATCCAGTCCGCATGCGTCATCATGGTTAAGTTATGTTCTATAACTACTACTGTGTTGTTGTCATCAATGAGTTGATTAAAACAGTCTAATAATATAGGTATGTCATCTTCATGTAATCCTGTTGTAGGTTCATCGAAGACAAAAGTGTGGTGATTTACAGTACGTGTTAAATATTTACTTAGTTTCACACGTTGAACTTCGCCACCTGACAATGTATTTAACGTTTGACCTAATGTCATATAATTAAGACCTGTGGATTTTAAAGCATTCAAAGGTGTTGAGATATTGTGTTTTGAATGGAAAAATTCAATTGCTTCATCTACAGTTAGCGCAAGAATATCTGCGATGGAATAACCTGCTACTTTAGCGTCAAGCACTTCTGGTTTATATCTTAGTCCGTTACAAACATCACACGTTTGAGTGAAATCTGGCATAAATGCAAGTTCGGTTTTTAAAATACCTTTACCATGGCACTCTGGACAAGCGCCTTCTGAATTATAACTAAACATAGATTTTTTTAATCCTGTTTCTTCACTGAAATAGCTTCGAACTTCATCAAATATATTTAAATAAGTGAGTAAGTTAGAACGACTTGAAGCATGCACAGGTTTTTGATCAATAAAAATGGTGTCTTGTAACTGCTCTAATCCTTCATGAATTAAAGAACTTTTGCCGGAACCTGCGACACCAGTCACTACAGTCATAGCCTCTTCTGGTATTTGAGTTGAAACATTTTTTAAATTATTACGAGATATATTAGAAAGCTTAATAAAACGTTGACGCTCTCTAGGTTGTGATTTAAGCTTATGCATTCTTCGTAAGGCAACGCCTGTACTGGTAGTTGATTTTAATAAAGCATTATAAGACCCAGTAAATGTAATCTCGCCACCATTTTTTCCAGCAAGCGGGCCTAAATCTATAACATGGTCAGCAATACGTATAACATCAGGGTCATGTTCAACGACCAACACAGTATTACCTTTGTCTTTTAAAGATTGTATGATTTCATTTATACGTTGTATGTCATCAGGATGCAAACCAACACTAGGCTCATCTATAATGTACACCAAATCACTTAAAGGGCTATTAAGGTGTCTTATTAATTTAATGCGCTGTGATTCACCACCTGAAAGCGTGGTAGTTTCTCTAGATAAAGTTAAGTAATTAAGCCCAATATAACTTAAAGATTGTAACTGTTGTTGTAGTGGTTCAATGATGACACGCGCTTTATCTGAATGAATGTTTTTAATGAAATCTAATGCATCATCAATGGATAATTGAGTGAAATCTGCGATGTCAAAACCATTAATTTTACATTTTAAAATATCTGGATGTAATCTTTTTCCATGACATTTCGGGCATTCTTTTGAAGTCACGACACGATCTATGGCTTCTCTAAATTTATTTTTTTCAAAATTATCATTGAGTAAAAAAGAACGTCTGAAGCGATGAATTAAACCTTCGAATTTGGCTGTTTTAGGCCAATTATCAGGCGGGTTTTTCAGTTTAGTAGGCTTTGTGTACAACAACGTATCAAGTTCTGTTTGTGTATAATCTTTTAATTTTTTATCATTATCAAATAAACCTGTATATAAATAACGCTTTCCTCTCCAACTATCTGGTCTAAAAGAGGGGAATCGTATCGCATCTTCATTTAAAGATTTATTAAAATCTAACAGCTCATTTAAATCTATGTCCTCCACGTATCCTAGACCTGAGCATGTATCGCACATTCCTTTAGGATTGTTAAATGAGAATATGTCAGAGTAACCCACAAAAGGTTCTCCGATTCGAGACCATAATAATCTCACTGAAGCGTATATATCAGATATTGTTCCTACTGTTGAACGTGAATTGCCACCTAGTCGTTTTTGGTTGATAATCATAGCAACTGGTAGGTGTTCAATCAAATCTACTTTTGGTTTTGAATATTGAGTTAATTGATGTTGTATATATGTAGAATATGTCTCGTTTAAAAGACGTTCTGACTCGGCAGCAATTGTATTAAATACTAATGAAGATTTTCCTGAACCTGAGCGACCTGTAAAAACCGTTATTTGATGCTTTGGTATATCGACAGAAATATCTTTTAAATTGTTTTGCTTTGCGCCGTGAATACGAATTGTTGTCATGACTTTCACCTCTCAATTATAACTATACCCGAAAAAAGATGATGTATCACTTGTATCGCTGAATCGTAAAAATGTGTATTTTGAATGACCTGTGCTAATCTTAACAAAGAATTTACAACGACATACCTTGCTTGTGACATAATGAAACATGTACAATAAATGAAAGTAATATATAGGTGGGTGAGCGATGAAAAAACTAATAATTAAAATTATTGGTGTATTATTATTAATTTGTTTTTTAATTTATCTATTTTACTCACCGCGTTTAAAGTTTGACGTACTCGAAAATCCTAATAAAGATTCAACTAAAACGACACAAAATAAGGATGCTCAAAAAACTGAGACAAACGCTGAAAACCCGAAACCTAAAAAGGGTGTGAGTACGTGGGTTGGTCAAAGCTTAGATGAATTAACTGATAAATATGGTCAAGCTGATCGAGTTTATCCATATAAAAATAATTTTAAAAACTATGTGTTTAAGCAAAAAGATAAATATTATTTGATTACTACTAAAAAAGGTATCGTTAAATCTGTTTATGCAACAGGTAAAGATGCTAATGTAAATCCAATAAAAATACAGGACGATGCGTCACACGTTTTTGAAAAATATAGTATTAATCCCGAACCAACGATTTCTGTTAATGGTAAGCAATATGAATTAGAGCTATCTGATTCAGATATGAAAACACAAGCATTAATTAAATTTGAAGATATGTATGCGCAAGTTTACATAGATCAACAATCTAATGAGGTTGTAGCAGTTAGATATTTAGATAGTGAAGCTCTAGCAGCATTTAAACCCTATCAAATGTTATCTACCAAAGAAGATAAAGAGGTTAAAAGTAAATATAGTAATATTACTTATGAGCAAAACTCAAATCAGCTGACGACACTTTATGAAATTACAAATGAAATGAGAAAGTTAAAAGATGCCAAGCCATTAAAAGTTAATAATCATTTAACGCATATTGCCTCATTTAACTTGTATGAAGCAATTGGTACTGATAGTGTTGAATTTACTGAAGATGCTTTAAAACAACAGCTCAATGAGCAAGAGGTGCCATTTGTATCTGCTAGTCAAAATGTTGGCTATGACTTCAACGAAGTGCCAACGTTAATACATAGTTGGCTCAACTCAGATATTCATAGATCAAGGATGTTAAACTCTAAATATAATGAAATGGGTGGCGAAGTAACAAATGGTTACTACACAATTATTTTTGTTGAAGATAAATAGAAAGGAGATTTGTAACGATGATCACTGAAGAAACATTAACAGTGCTTGATGAAATTGAAGCACTTAGTGATAAAATACTTGAATCAAGATTATATAAAGAATATAAAGAGGCTGAACAACAGTTAGCGGATAATGATGAAGCACATTTACTATACCAAGCATTTTTGAAATCAAAAGATAAGTATGATGAAATTATGCGTTTTGGTAAATACCACCCTGATTACCAAACGGTGATGCTAGATACACGTAAACGTAAACGTGCTTATGAAATGCTACCAGTTGTAATGGATTTTAAACAAAAAGAAGTCTTATTACAGGATTTAATAGATGAGGTGATTGTTAAAATTGCATACGCTGTTTCTGAAAATGTAAAAATTGAAACAGGCAATCCATTTTTCCAAAAAGATGCAAGTGGCTGTGCTACAGGTGGATCATGTAGCTGTTCACTTTAAGTTGAATTTTTAGAGTCATTAATAATAAATATTGAAAAAGCTGGGACGCCTCATTGAGGTTTCCCAGCTTTATTGTGACGCATGCGTTGTTAGTGATAAGTATGTTTAAATCGTTCTGCTAAATCGGGTCTGTCAGTAACAAGTGTATGCGCACCATTAAAAATCAAATCATTCATTAAGTCGAGATTATTCACTCCATAATAACCTGGGATGATATCACGCGTGTTAAGCCACTGAATGAATTTTGGTGAAGTTAGTTTAATACCTTTGAACGAAACAGGCATTTGGAAGGTGTGCGCACGTGGCTGAAAGGTATCGCCTAGACCTAAATAGAACTTTAAGAAGCCTTCTGCCACTTCATTTTGGCCTGCGCCAATAGCTACAGTGCCATTACTTATTATATTAAAACGTTCAATTTGTTTACTGTGGAAACTTGTTACTAATACGCGATCTTGAGCATTATTAGCAACAATATCCTCAAATATAATTTCTGGTACAAGATGGCCATGTTCACTTTCAGGGTTGTCTTTTAAATCAACATTAATCAATTGATTTGGATATAATTTAAGTAATTCATCAAAAGATAAAATATAAGCATCTTTGTGACCTCGATAAGGTTTATGACCGTTTATATCTACAAAATGATATCCTGAATCTAACTGTTTTATCTCTGCTAAAGTATGTTCTGATACTTTACCTGAACCGTTAGTCGTACGATCCACGTCTACATCATGGAAAACGATGAGTTTTCGATCTTTTGTAAGTCTCACATCTGTTTCAAATCCATCAATCCCGTGTGCTGCTGCATTATCAAAAGCAAGTTTAGTTTGCTCTGGTCTTACAGCCATACCACCACGATGGGCAAATATATATGGTGCAGGTTTAGAAAAGAAAGATGGTATACTTTGATTATTCGGATTAGCTTTATATTTAGTAATTAATAACACGCTACCGACTAAACCTAGCGTACTTAAAAATCCGCCCTTAATTAATTTATTAATTTTTGTCACGAGCAATCCTCCTCAGTTTTGAGTATATAAAGTAATATAGCAAATGTTTGTGATACATCAAAATAATTGTTATTTATAAAAAGAAAAAGACATGATATTATATAATGGCTAATAATTGGAGTGAAAAAAATGAACACTATAGCTAGAACAAGTTTGATAATTTATTTAAAACATATGAAACACGAAAGACAAGTAAGAAAATTTGGTCATATCGTAAGTGTAAATAGACAACAACGCTATGTCGTAATGTATATAAATGAAGAAGAAGCAGATCAAATTGTTGAGAAATTAATGAAGCTCAAATATGTGAAAAATATTGAAGGTTCGCCTTATAAATATTTAAAAAAGGTTTATGAAAAAGAACAGCATGAAATATCTTGATTCAAAAGTTTTAAAAGCTTTATTTTTGTATCTAACCCATAGCAATCTAGCTAATGACTTAATATAGGGCAGTTAAACAAGCCACAATAGTACAATCATAGTCTACAGTGGCTTGTTTTATTCAATTATTGCAATGGTGGAATCCATCGTTGCAGTCTTAAAACGCTGATTAAGTAATTAAAATATAAATCGATGTCGTGGAAGGTGTCACTCGGTTGTACATCTACCTCTTTGATATCTATATTGTATAGTCTTGCTTGCTCATTGATTAATTCAAACTTTTTGTTTGAATTAGGATAGGGATAATTTAAAGCATTAACCATGATATACATAGCTTGGAAGTGATTTTCACTTGTAGGATGCATAACGATTGCTACTGAAGAAGGTTTTTTTTTAAAAGTAGCAGTGTGGAAATACACAATATGGTCGATACGTTTGAAATTATATGCTATTAAAGTGTTAAATTCGAATAAGTCTGTGAGGCCTTCGCCTAATTTTATAAATGATTGTTTCAATATTGTAACCTCCTTAACATGCAATATGCATTATATAAAATTTGATTTAAGAATGGAAGTGTTAATAATATGAGAGTGATTTCAGGAATATATAAAAGTAAAGCGCTAGAGAGTTTAGAAGGGCGCAATACAAGACCTACGATGGATAAAGTGAAAGAGGGTATTTTTAATAGTCTTCATGAAGTTTCAGGAATAGGTTTAGATTTATATGCAGGTAGTGGGTCTTTAGGTATCGAAGCTTTGTCTCGTGGTATTGATAAAATGATCTTTGTAGATCAAAATTTTAAAGCCGTTAAAGTGATTAAAGCAAATTTAAAAAATTTAAATATAGAATCGCAAACTGAAGTATATAAAAACAATGCAGACCGTGCGTTGAAAGCACTTTCGAAACGTGATATTCAATTTGATGTAATTTTTTTGGACCCGCCATATGAAAAAGGACTTATAGATGAAGCGTTGGAAGAAATCGCAAAGTTTAATTTATTAAAAGAAAGTGGTATTATCGTTTGTGAGTTCAATCATCACGAAAAAATTAATACTGATCCTTTCCATGTGATAAAGCGTTATCATTATGGACTGACAGACACTTTGTTATTAGAAAAAGGAGATTAAAATGTCTACAACTAAAGCAGTTATTCCCGGAAGTTTTGATCCAATTACATATGGGCATATAGATATTATAGATAGAAGTGCTGATCGCTTTGATGAGCTTCACATTTGTGTCTTAAAAAACAGTAGTAAAGCAGGAACATTTTCAATTGAAGAACGCATAGAATTGATTAAAGAATCAGTGAAACATTTGAATAACGTTACAGTTCATCACTTTAATGGTTTACTTGTTGATTTTTGTGACGATATTGGCGCACAGACAATAATTAGAGGTTTGAGAGCTGTAAGTGACTTTGAATATGAATTGAGACTGACTTCAATGAATAAGAAGCTAAATAGTGATGTAGAAACAATGTATATGATGACAAGTACAAATTACTCGTTTATTAGTTCAAGCGTAGTTAAAGAAGTTGCTGCATATAAGGCAAATGTTTCAGACTTCGTCCCAGTACATGTGGAAAAAGCATTGAACAAAAAATTTAGAAAATAACTATAAAGAACCGATACTTAACAAATTGAATAGTGGTTCTAGACTGTATACAAAATCGCTGAACTGTATCTAGTCAAATAGGTAAAGGGATAATTAAAATTAGTTTAAGGCTGACATCATACTTTTAGGTATGCGGTCAGCCCTTTTTAATTTATGGTTAATATATACTGTCTTAAACACGTATCACAGGTGTATTGAAGTCGGTAGCGGTGCTATTAGAAAGAAAATTATAAATCTGAGTGGCGTGTATTTCATTCGTAAAATAATGTGCGTTTTGTTTATTGACTTGAGTTATATAATTACGTTCTGGAAAAGCGTTTTTTAAATATTTTAAATACTGCTGTCCTTTTTGTGTCATGCCCAATACTCTAACGGCTTCAATTGTTGAAGGTTTATCTTGTTGTTTGAAATTCAGTAAAATGTTCATAAGTAAACGTTGGATATGCGTATATGTATAACGCTTCGTTTTAATTAATTTCATTAAATGTTCAAAAGAAGTCGCTTCATTGATTAAATGTATTAAACGATGTTCTAAGCCTTCACTCATTAAGTGGATTTGTTCTAAAGCTTGCACGTCTTGGCTTAAAATCGCGTATTTTATATAAGTGAAGGTGTCTTCAATTGAGACGTGAGGCGCTCCATAAAGTGTTTGAGTTGATTCAGGAACAACCTTTTTCCATTGTTCATCACCTGTTTGAATCGATTTACGAATCGAAGTACCACTCGCAAAAGCAAAGTTTGAAATTAAATCATCATGATGAGCGCTTTGTTCTCGAGGTATCGTCCAAGGTTGGATGCTTGGTGCCCATTTTTGAATCGCACGCACATATGATATCCCTAAAGTGTTATTAGGTGATGAAAGTAACGAATGATCAGAGATAAGTTCACTAATTATTCGTGGGTAGCTTTTACCTTCTTTAGATTTCTCAGAAAATTGTGGGGAATCTTCTACTTTATTCATTTCTTGAGCAAGTGATAGAAATGCATTTATATCACCAGATTCACTACCAAATGATAAATGATTAATATTTAAATAATCTGCTACTTGAACTGCAGTTTCTGCAAAATACTGTCCTGCAGATATAGCAGAGTAGGCAGGTAATTCAATAACTAAGTCGACAGCGGTTAACGCCATTTGTGTTCGAGTGAATTTATTATAAATTGCTGGTTGGCCTCTCATTACAAAGTTTCCACTCATAATTGCGACAGAAACTTCGGCTTCGGTAATTGACTTTGATTTCTGGGCATGGTATAAGTGACCATTGTGGAAAGGATTATATTCTGTGACTAGTGCAACGCTTTTCATTTGCAATTCTTCCTTTCAGAATTCATTATATATATTGTAACAGATGTAAATGTGTTAAGAAAAAATCTTGACAACTTATGTCTATAAAGTTAAAATAAATTTTGTGCTTGTTAGAGGTGAAGCCCTATGAAATGGTCAATAACACAATTAAGAAAATTCCAAGATAAACCATTTGAATTTCATCAAACGGTTAATTTTGATCATTTAGTAAAATCATTAGATTTAATAGATCTATCTGATATTGATGTTGAAGGTGAATTAACCGTCAGATCAAATGAAGTCATTGCAGATATGCATATAACCGGAACGTATACGATGCCATGTGCACGTACGTTAGTTCCTGTAGAAACTCCTATAGATATTAAATCTCAAGAGATTTTTGATTTAGAAGGATATGATGAGTATAGTAATGGCGAAGATAAAGATGAACATTACCATGATGCAACAAACGGTATGATAAATCTAAAAGATATTACTGAAGAACTAGTTATCATTGGAAAGCCAATGCGTGTTTTTTCAAGCGAAAGCGATCAGATGTTAAGTGAAGGCAATGGTTGGGAAGTTATTGACGAAGAAGAAGCGGTTGAGCTTGCAAAAGATAAGGAAGAATCTGAATCTAAGCAAATTGATCCTAGGCTTCAAAAACTACAACAATTATATGACGAAGAGTAATAGCGGATTTTAATAATCTATAGTATAATGGATTATTGAATCTGAAAATTTCTATTTAGTGTTTGAATATAAGGAGGATATATCATGGCAGTACCAAAAAGAAGAACGTCAAAAACAAGAAAAAATAAACGTCGTACGCATTTCAAAATTTCAGTACCTGGTATGACAGAGTGCCCAAGTTGTGGAGAATATAAATTATCTCACCGCGTTTGTAAGAACTGTGGTTCATACAATGGCGAAGACGTTGTATCAAAATAATTTCATTTAATTAAATGGCTTAATAATAGCCTATTCTAATCGTTCACTAATTATTCACTTGATAATTTTTGAGCGATTTTTTATGTTAGAGATAGATAGTATTTATATTCAACTGATAGGTTGTGTAAAATTATGGAAACAATGAATGCACAAATAATTATAGATAAAATAGAAAATAGTGATGCGATTTGGCTTTATGAGCATTTTAGTGATTATTTTCAAGACGTTTCTTCTTATAAAGAATTCAAAAAATTGTTGAGTGCATATAATGGTATTAGAGGAACAAACAGGTTGTATAAACATTTACATATAAATCGTCAAGATGAGTACATTTGGTTTGACAGTAATATGGAATCAGGTGCAAGTGTCATTTTAAATAAATATCAAAAAATTATTGGAATGGCGCTAATTCCGATCAAACAATCACATTTGATTAAGTTCTCTAAATGTAGCTATACCATCCCTTTACAAGAAGATTGGCTTGTTCATACTGGTGGCTCAAATGAATTATTAAATCATCACTATCGATATAAAAACCAACGCAATGCTTTTGATTTTGTAAAAGTAATTGAAGGTTTTACATATAATGGTGATTCTACGCTGTGTGAGAATTATTTTAGTTATAATGCGCCTATTTTAGCTCCAGCAAATGGAGTAGTAGAAGAAATCGTAGACGGGATTCCTGATTGCACACCTGGTGAATATAATACAATGCATCCTGAAGGTAATTATATAATTATTAAACACAGACGTAATGAATATAGTATGATAGCACATATCAAACCGGATTCATTTAAAATTAACAAAGGAGATACGTTGTTGCGTGGACAACATATCGCAAATGTAGGTAATTCAGGAAATGCTGCTGAACCACATGTACATTTTCAAGTGATGAATCATAAAAACATACAAACAACTCAGACGTTGAAAGTTAGATTTCTCAATAACGCTTCACCAGTCAAAGGTGATATAGTAACATATACAGGAGATAATATTTTAGTGGAAAGTGAAAGTCAATTTTCTACATTTTTTAAAAAAATTAGTACAAATATTAAACATAAATTTAAAAGTTAAAAAATACTAAAATAAAGAGGCTATGCTATGGAAATGATTACTTCGGCTCAAAATAGTAAAGTTAAAAATGCAATTAAATTAAAAAAGAAACGTGAAAGAGATAAAACAGGACGTGCACTTATCGAGGGCTATCATTTGATTGAAGAGGCATACAAGAGCAATTTAAAAATTGAACAATTGTATGTCGTTGATATTGAAAGACTCGATGATGGTATGATTAATTATGCTGAAGAAGTATTTGAAATCAATTTAAAAGTTGCTGAAGCATTATCAGGTACAGTTACGCCACAAGGCTTCTTTGCAGTGATTGAAAAACCTGTTCATGAAACACGGAAAGCCCAACAAGTGCTATTAATAGACTGTATTCAAGACCCAGGTAATTTAGGAACACTAATCCGTACCGCTGATGCTGCAGGATTAGATTTAATTGTTCTTGAAAAAGGCACAGCAGACCCTTATCAAGATAAAGTTATGCGTGCGAGTCAAGGCAGTGTCTTTCATATTCCAATTGTGTCACAAGATTTAAGTGAATTTATTGATGAATTTGAAGGTGAAGTGTATGGTACTGCGTTGGATAATGCAGTAGCCTATAATCAAATACAAAGCCAAGAAAAGTTCGCGTTACTTTTAGGTAATGAAGGTGAAGGTGTAAACCCTGAATTGTTGAGTAAAACGACTCAAAATTTAACAATACCTATATATGGCAAGGCTGAAAGCTTAAATGTAGCAATAGCTGGTAGTATCGTGATGTATCACTTGAAAGGTTGACCCTTTAATCAATTATCGTATATAATATAGTTAATGATATTACAAAATAAATATTAACCTTTAAAAAGACGTAGACTATTTTCATACAGTTGCTTAAGGGAGATTATCCTAAGACTGCAAGATAATCCACTGTATTTAGTTTTTTTCACCTTTTTGGTTACTTAAAGAAATTTAAGTCGGACTTCATTTCCGTTATCAATGACAACAAGTGTATGCTTAGGCATAAATTTGGGTGGTACCACGGAAGGCTTTCGTCCCAGTTTCAAGGGATGAAAGTCTTTTTTTGCGTTTTTACAAACAATCATTATACATTTAGATTTTAATATAGGAGGACTATGTATGGCACAAACAGAAGCGATGACTGAGATTAAGCAGCAAGCATTAGTTGATATTAATGAAGCTCAAAATGAAAAAGAATTACAAGACGTAAAAGTTAAATATTTAGGTAAAAAAGGTTCAGTTACTGGTTTAATGAAACATATGAAAGATTTATCAAACGAAGAAAAACCAGCCTATGGTCAACAAGTGAATGAAGTGAGACAAGCCATTGAAGGTGAAATTGAATCACGTCAAGAACTTTTAGCTCATGAACAATTAGAACAACAATTAAAAGAAGAACAAATTGATGTCACATTACCTGGCCGTAAAATTTCAATAGGCTCTAAACATCCTTTAACAAGAACGATTGAAGAGATTGAAGATTTATTCTTAGGTTTAGGTTACGAAATTGTTGATGGTTTTGAAGTAGAAAAAGATTACTATAACTTTGAAGCATTAAACTTACCTAAATCACATCCAGCAAGAGATATGCAAGATAGCTTTTATATTACAGATGAAATATTAATGCGTACACACACTTCTCCTGTGCAAGCGAGAACGATGGAAGAACGCAATGGTCAAGGTCCTGTAAAAATCTTATGCCCCGGTAAAGTTTATCGACGCGATTCTGATGATGCAACGCATAGTCATCAATTTACTCAAATTGAAGGTTTAGTTGTAGATGAAAATATTAAAATGAGCGATTTAAAAGGTACGTTAGAATTATTAGCTAAACAATTGTTTGGCGAAGATAGAGAAATTAGATTACGTCCAAGTTACTTCCCATTTACTGAACCTTCAGTAGAAGTAGATGTGTCATGTTTCAAATGTGAAGGTGCAGGCTGTAATGTTTGTAAGCAAACAGGTTGGATAGAAATTCTAGGCGCTGGTATGGTACATCCTAATGTATTAGAAATGGCAGGTTTCGATTCAAATAAATATACTGGCTTTGCATTTGGTATGGGGCCTGATCGAATTGCAATGTTGAAATATGGTATTGAGGATATACGTCATTTCTATACAAATGATGTACGTTTCTTAGATCAATTTAAAGCTGTAGAAGATAGAGGTGAAAAGTAATGTTTATTTCAAAAGAATGGTTAGAAAGTTACGTAGATATTAATGAACCAGTAAATGCACTTGCAGAAAGAATTACACGTACTGGGATTGAAGTAGATGATGTTGTAGATTATACAAAAGAAACTAAAAATTTAGTTGTCGGTTACGTACAATCTAAAGCGCCTCATCCAGATGCTGACAAGTTAAATATATGTTTAGTAGACATTGGTGAAGCAGAACCGGTACAAATCGTGTGTGGTGCGCCTAATGTTGATGCTGGTCAGACAGTCATTGTTGCAACAGTAGGTGGTAGATTACCTGGCGGCATAAAAATTAAGCGTGCTAAATTACGTGGAGAACGTTCAGAGGGTATGATTTGTTCGCTTCAAGAAATTGGTGTGCCAAGCAATCTTGTCCCTAAAAAATTTGAAGATGGTATTTATGTCTTTTCATCAGAAGTGACGCCAGGTACAGATGCTATGACTGCGTTATATTTAAATGACCAAGTGATGGAATTTGATTTAACACCAAACAGAGCTGATGCACTAAGTATGATTGGTACAGCTTATGAAACAGCAGCATTATACAATGTGTCGATGAAGAAACCAGAAACAAATAGTAAAGAGGTTTCTGGACAAGCATCAGATGAAATCAGCCTGAACATTCAAAATAAAGATAAAGTTGCATATTATAGTGCAAGAGTAGTGAATGGTTTAACAATAGCGCCATCTTCAGAGTGGATGCAAATGCGTTTAATCAAAGCAGGTATTCGTCCAATCAATAACGTCGTAGATATATCAAACTATGTACTTTTAGAATACGGACAACCGCTACACATGTTTGATAAAGATCAAATAGGTTCAAGTCAAATAGAAGTACGTCAAGCTCATGCTGATGAAAAAATGACTACACTAGATGATCAAGAAAGAACATTGAAAGACAGTGATATCGTTATTACAAACGGTACAAATCCAATAGCAATTGCTGGTGTAATGGGTGGCGATTTCTCAGAAGTGACTGAATCAACAACGAATGTTGTGATTGAAGGCGCAATTTTTGACCCTGTTTCTATTAGACATACTTCAAGAAGATTAAACTTAAGAAGTGAAGCTTCTAGTCGTTTCGAAAAAGGCATTGCTACAGAATTTGTAGATGAAGCGGTGGATAGAGCGTGTTATTTACTTCAAACTTATGCGGGCGGTTCAGTAACACAAGGTCGTGTAGCAGAAGGTGATTTAGGTCAATTTGTTACTCCAATTGAAATTTCTATAGATAAAGTAAATAAAACAGTAGGTTTTGAACTATCAGCGGAAGAAATTGAAGCGATTTTTGTACAATTAGGCTTTGAAACAACTAGAAATAAAGATATCTTAACTGTTATGGTACCTTCTCGTCGTAAAGATATTACAATAAAAGAAGACTTAATTGAAGAAATTGCACGTATTTATGGTTACGACGAAATCCCATCAACATTACCTGTGTTTGAGGAAGTCACACATGGTGCTTTAACTGATAGACAAGGTAAGTCTCGTGTCGTGAAAGCAACACTAGAAGGCGCTGGATTAAGCCAAGCAATTAACTATTCATTGGTAGACAAACAAAGAGCACAAGATTTCGCGCTACAAGAACGCGCTACAATTGATTTATTAATGCCGATGAGTGAAGCGCATGCTACTTTACGACAAAGTTTGGTACCTCATTTAATTGATGCAGTTTCTTATAACGTCGCACGTAAAAATAATAATGTGCGCTTGTATGAACTAGGTCGCGTATTCTTTGGTAATGGTGAAGGTGAATTACCAGATGAAGTTGAATATTTAAGCGGTATCTTAACAGGTGATTACACAGTTAATGCTTGGCAAGGTAAGAAAGAAGAAATTGATTTCTTTGTTGTCAAAGGAATCGTAGATCGCATTGCTGAAAAATTAGATATCCAATTTGACTATGAATCTGGAGAAATTGATGGCTTACATCCTGGTAGAACAGCTATGGTTAAACTAAACGATGAAATCATTGGCTTTGTGGGTGAATTGCATCCTCAAGTTGAAAAAGAGCATGACTTAAAACGCACATACGTTTTTGAATTAAATTATGAGAAATTGATGGCTGTCGCAGTTGGATATATTAATTATCAACCTATCCCTAGATTCCCAGGTGTATCAAGAGACATTGCTTTAGTTATTAACCGTACAATACCATCAGCAAAATTAGTGAAAGTCATTGAAAATCATGGTGGAGATATTTTACAAAATGCCGAAGTATTTGATGTTTATGAGGGTGAACATATTGCTGAAGATGAGAAATCAATTGCAATTCGTTTAGCTTATTTAGATACAGAGCAAACACTTACAGATGACAAAGTAAATGCAGTACATGAAGACATCTTAGCTGCTTTACAAGCAGAAGGTGCAACAATTAGATAAAATAGTGTAATTAAAAACCTTGGTAGACCATTATTATGGACTGCCAAGGTTTTTAGATTGTCGATAAAGTCTATGTGTTGGTAGTTTTTTGTGCACGCTTTCCATGAGCATAGCCTCAGCCTGTAGTCTTCGGCTAGCGATTTTACCGTAAGAGTAGGACAAACCACTGACTTTATTTAAACAATAATAATTTCATTATTGAACAAAGATTGTCTCAATGATAAATACTTATAAAAAAATAAACCAAATGCTTTTATGGCAATTGGTTTATCTCGTTATGAAATTTTGGTAGACCATCGCAAATGGACTATCAAGATTTTTATAATAAGTATTTAGTGTTAATAGTGAAATTCATTTAAAATCTAGTAAAGGTTTTATTTGCTAACGATGTTTCTTTTGTACTAATTTTTCTGCTTTGGCACGGTTAGCAAAATGCTTTTTAGTGATAGAGTCTAGGTAATCAATGCCTTTGCGTTCAATGATTTTAGCTGCTGCAAGGTCGACTTTATTACTAGCACCTTTAGGAATCTCTGTTTTAGCAGCACGGGAGAGGCTATCCATATTTTTAACAAAGGCATAACGTGAAATAATACTGGCTGCCGCAATTGCTATAGATTTAGATTCACCTTTTGTTTCGAATTTTGTTTTAGTGCTGAAGGGTAAATCGGTTAGCGCATAGCGTTTATATACACCAGCCTCAGCAAATTGATCAATGACAATATAGTCTAATTCATCAGTATCTATCTTTTGCGTCACATTTTTGATTGCTTCGTTATGTAATACTGCTTTCATTTTAACTTGTGACCAGCCAGATTTTTGTTTTTCGTTGTATTTTTCATTGTGCATAGTTAACAAAGAATGAGGGATAAAAGTCACAAGCTGTTCAGCCAATTCGATGATTTTTGCATCAGTCAATTTTTTAGAATCATCGACGCCAAGCGTTTTTAATATTTGAATATTTTTCTTAGAAACATACGCAGCACACACAGTAAGTGGTCCGAAATAGTCACCACTGCCTGCTTCATCACTACCAATACATTGATAATTGTTATATCGAATAGTTTGTTTAGTGCTCGAAGTTTTTTTGGGTGAATTCGTTGTAGATGTTGCAGGTTTAGCTGTATTAGGTAAGAGTTGGGATGCTATATTGTCTGCATCTTTACCTTGAAACATGACTTTATTTGAATTATAAATTGAAATTGAAGTGCTTTTATATTTAGTTTTGCCTTTCATTCCCTGAGAAACATTCGATGTATCAAATTGAATTTTAGACATTAATTGCTGGATTTCTTGATTTGTTAATTTAAGTACAACATTTGTCATGTTTTTTTTGGCCTCACTTTATATGGATTGCTAATATTTATATTTCGACACTGAACATCATATCACAAGTATAAATAACCGAGCTACCTGTGAAAGTACCATCTATTAAAAGTTTATGTAGAGGCATTTTCGTTTACATTGTCAAAAATATTATGAATAACAAATATTTCAAATATTACAAATCACACCTCTTACAAAATAATATTTTGTCGTGTATAATGGTTCGTAATAAATAGTATAAATTACTAAATTAAACACTTAAAAGAATCAATCAGAGAATGAATTCGGAAATATAAACAAAAGTCAGGAGTTATTATATGGGAGAGTTTAAAAATCGGATTAACGTCACTATAAATGATCAGCGCTATACAATTGTCGGAGAGGACAATCCTGAGCATATCCGTTATGTAGCACATCTCGTCGATGAAAGGATTAAGGAATTGGGCAGTAAAAGTGCAGGTCTAGACACGACAAGAAAAGCAATATTAACAGCGGTAAATATCATGCATGAAAAAGTACAATTAGAAGAGGAAAATCATCGTCTACAACAAGAAATAAAACAACTGAAAAACAGTGATGAATAATGATTTTTGATATACTAATAGTAATTGTTTTTATATACATAGGAATGATTGGGTTTAGAAGAGGTGTATGGTTAAGTGCATTGCATCTAGGTGCTACGCTGTTTTCATTATGGGTAGCACAACGATTTTATTTGCAAATATCTCAACGATTGGAATTATTTATACCTTTTCCTAAAACACAGGCTTACGATTTGAATTATGCTTTTCAATTTGATAATCTACAACAGCGATTCGACCACATTATTGCATTTTTAATCGTAGCGACAATTACCAAAATGCTTTGCTATGGGGTTATTGTAGTCTTTGATAAAGTGATTCAATACCAAGGGCTCAATTTAATAAGTCGATTTATTGGTATGCTAATGGGAATAATATCTTCAATTATTATTTGCGCAACATTATTGTATAGTGCAGCACTTTATCCATTAGAATTCATCCAACAGCAACTCTCAAGCTCGATGATTGCCGAATATATGTTATTACATATTCCTTATGTATCGACATTCGTATTAAACATATAGTTAGCATAATTTTCGTAAAATATATAGATTTTTAAAATACAGGAGGTCAGGGCATAACCAATTTACTGATGAACGCATAACAGTAATCTGTCTTGACCTTTTTTTATGGAGTGAAAGTAATGACAAAAAAAGATATTATTCAATTATTAGAAAAAATAGCTACTTATATGG
This sequence comes from Staphylococcus caseorum, assembly GCF_049943195.1. Classification (NCBI taxonomy): domain Bacteria; kingdom Bacillati; phylum Bacillota; class Bacilli; order Caryophanales; family Staphylococcaceae; genus Staphylococcus; species Staphylococcus caseorum. The sequence continues at coordinate 1,333,191 of NZ_JBNFUA010000001.1, read as the reverse complement.
AATTAAAAGGTGAAAACACATTTAAAGTTTCAGCGTATAGAAAAGCAGCACAAAGCCTTGAAATAGATGAACGTCCGCTTGATCAAATTGAGGATGTTACAGAATTAAAAGGCATTGGTAAAGGTGTAGGAGACGTAATTAAAGAATATCGTCAAGAGGGGAAATCTTCGACTTTAGCGTCATTACAAGAGGAAGTGCCAGAAGGGTTAATTCCTTTATTGAAAATACAAGGATTAGGCAGTAAGAAAATAGCTAAACTTTATAAAGAATTAAATATAGATGGCAAAGAAGCATTACAAAAAGCTTGTGAAGCAGGTGAAGTGAGTGAATTAAGCGGCTTTGCTAAAAAAACCGAGCAAAATATCTTAGAGGCAGTTAAAGCGCTTGGTGCGAAAAAAGATAAATACCCGATTGACCAAATGAGAGGCTTAAACATTGAAATTAACGAACATTTAGCCTCAATTGCAGATATTGAACAATACGAAGTAGCGGGTAGTTACAGAAGATTTAAAGAAATGAGTAAAGATTTAGACTATATTATAAGTACAAATGAACCGACAAAGGTACAACAAGCATTACTTGATATTCCTAATAAAGTTAAAGAAGTAGCTGTTGGTCAAACAAAAGTATCATTAGAAGTAACTTATGATGATGAAACAATAGGTGTAGATTTCAGGTTAATCGAACCTTCAGCTTTCTATCACACACTACAGCATTTCACTGGTTCTAAAGATCACAATATTCGTATTCGTCAGTTAGCTAAAGAAAATGATGAAAAAGTGAGTGAATATGGTATCGAACAAGCAAATGGCGAATTGCTTCAATATCAAAGTGAAAAAGAAATTTATGAACATTTCGGTGTGAATTGGATTGACCCAGCAATGCGTGAAGATGGAAGTGAGTTCGATAAAGATCTGTCAGATATTATAAAATTAGATGACATTAATGGAGATATTCATATGCATACGACGTATAGCGATGGTGCATTCAGTATTGAAGAAATGATAGAAGCAAACATTGCTAAAGGTCATCAATTTATGGTGATTACAGATCACTCTCAAAGCTTAAAAGTTGCTAATGGTTTGTCAGTTGAGCGCCTATTACGCCAAAATGAAGAAATCAAAGCTTTGAATAACAAATATGAAGAAATTGATATTTACTCAGGTATTGAAATGGACATACTTCCTGATGGTCGTTTAGACTATGATGACGAAGTGTTGGCGCAATTAGATTATGTCATTGCAGCAATACACCAAAGTTTTAACCAATCGCAGGAAGACATTATGAAACGCTTAGAAAACGCATGTCGCAATCCATATGTCAGACATATTGCACATCCAACAGGTCGTATTATTGGCAAACGTCCAGGTTATGAACCAGATATTGATAGATTATGTAAAATTGCTGAAGAGACAAACACGATTTTAGAAATTAATGCAAACCCTAAACGGTTAGATTTAAATGCCGAAACAGTTAAAAAACATCCGAATGTTAAATTAACTATTAATACGGATGCCCATCATGTAGATCATCTTGAATTCATGAAGTACGGTGTGGCGACTGCACAAAAAGGGTTCGTTAAAAAAGACAGAGTAATCAATACGATGTCACGAGAGGCGTTTAAATCGCTTATAGAAAATAATATTAAATTGAAGAAATAGAGGGATTATATGAGGCAGAAATCATTAAATGTCCTGGAATTCGACAAAATAAAGGCACTTGTAGAGAATGAAGCAATAAGTGATTTAGGTAAAGAAAAAGTTGTAGCGATGACTCCAGCAACTGATTTCAATACTGTCGAATTTCAAATGAATGAAACAGATGAAATAGCTCAAATCTATAATAAGCATCGCATGCCAAGTTTAAGTGGTTTAGCAAAAATATCTTCATTTATTCATAGAGCGACAATTGGTGGCGTACTCAATGTTAGCGAATTAAATGTAATTAAACGCTTAATACAAATACAAAATCAATATAAAACATTTTATAATAGTTTGTTGAACGAAGAAGAAGAAGAAATTAATTACCCAATTCTAAACGATAGAATGGAGCAACTACCTGTTTTATCAGACTTGTATCAAAATATACATCAAAAATGTGATGCCTATGATTTATTTGATGATGCTAGTTACGAATTACAAGGTATTAGAAGTAAGATTTCTAAAACAACGCAACGCATAAAACAAAATTTAGATAAAATTGTAAAGCATCAAGGCAATCAAAAAAAGCTATCTGATGCCATTGTGACAGTGCGTAACGATCGTAATGTTATACCAGTGAAAGCAGAGTATCGTCAAGATTTCAATGGGATTGTGCACGACCAATCTGCATCTGGTCAAACATTGTATATTGAACCTTCCTCAATAGTAGAAATGAGTAATCAAATTAGTAGTTTCCGTAATGATGAAGCTGTAGAGCGTGAACGTATATTGACTGAACTAACTGTACAGGTTGCTGAAGAAGCAGACGCTTGTTTGATTTCAGAATCTATTATGGGTCAAATTGATTTTTTAACAGCTAAAGCACGTTATGCACGTTCAATTAAAGGCACGAAACCAAAATTTACTACGGATAGAACTGTTTATTTACCGAAAGCATTTCATCCGTTGCTAGATAGAACTTCTGTTGTTGCGAATACGATTGAATTTGCTCAAGATATAGAAACTGTGATTATAACAGGGCCAAATACGGGTGGTAAAACGGTGACCCTCAAGACACTGGGGTTAATTATAGCTATGGCTCAATCAGGCATGCTAATTCCTACACTTGATGGCAGTAAATTAAGTATTTTTGAAAATGTGTATTGTGACATCGGGGACGAACAATCCATTGAACAGTCATTATCAACGTTTTCTTCACATATGAAAACTATTGTTGAAATACTTCAAAATGCGACTAAAAATAGTTTAATCTTATTTGATGAATTGGGCGCCGGAACAGATCCAAGTGAAGGTGCCGCCTTAGCAATGAGCATATTAGATCATGTACATGAAATTGGTTCACTTGTAATGGCTACGACACACTATCCTGAATTAAAAGCATACAGCTATAATAGGGAAGGCGTAATGAATGCCAGTGTGGAATTTGATGTAAATACATTAAGTCCGACTTATAAATTATTAATGGGCGTTCCTGGACGGTCAAACGCGTTTGATATTTCTAAAAAATTAGGACTTAATATGCAAGTGATTCAAAAAGCCAAATCTATGATTGGACAAGATGAACAAGAAATTAATGAAATGATTGCATCATTAGAAAATAATTCTAAACGAGTTGACGAACAGCGTATCGAATTAGATCAATTAGTAAGAGAAGCACAAGAATCGCGTGACGCACTTGCTAAACAGTACGCACAATATCAGAATTATGAAAAACAACTTTTAAGCGAAGCCAAAGAGAAAGCAAATCAACGTGTGAAATCAGCTACGAAAGAAGCAGATGACATTCTTAAAGAGCTACGTGAACTTAGAGATAAAAAAGGAGCCGATGTTAAAGAGCATGAATTAATCGATAAGAAGAAACAGCTTGAAGATCAGTACGAAGCTAAGTCACTGAAACAAAATGTCCAAAAGCAAAAATGGGACGATATTAAGGCTGGAGACGAAGTGAAAGTCCTGACATATGGCCAAAAAGGTGAAGTGTTAGAACTTATTGGTGATAAAGAAGCTGTAGTACAGATGGGTATCATAAAAATGAAATTACCCTTAGAAGATTTAGAAAAAACGAAGAAAACCAAAGAAGCTCCTGCCAAGATGATTAAGCGAGAAAATCGACAAAGTATTAAAATGGAACTCGATTTACGTGGTTATCGATATGATGAAGCAATGGTGGCTGTGGATCAATATTTAGACCAAGCTGTGTTGAGTAATTATGAACAAGTTTATATTATTCATGGTAAAGGAACAGGTGCTTTGCAAAAAGGTGTGCAAAAACATTTAAAACGACATAAAAGTGTGTCATCATATAGAAACGGAATGCCAAGCGAAGGTGGATTTGGCGTTACCGTGGCAGAATTAAAATAAACGTGAGCAAGAGATATGCAGAATGTTATAAAGTCTGTTATAATTTCTTCATCATTTGAAATTTAAGGAGGATTGGCAGTTATGGCAATCGTAAAAGCAACAGATTCAAACTTTGATGAAAACATCAAATCAGGTGTAAATTTAGTAGATTTTTGGGCAACATGGTGTGGCCCTTGTAAGATGATTGCTCCAGTATTAGAAGAATTAGCTGGTGACTATGACGGCAAAGCTAATATTTTAAAACTTGATGTAGATGAAAATCCATCAACAGCTGCTAAATTTGAAGTTATGAGTATCCCAACTTTAATCGTATTTAAAGATGGCGAACCAGTAGATAAAGTAGTAGGTTTCCAACCTAAAGAAAACTTAGCAGAAGTAATCGAGAAACATTTATAGTAAAGCATTAGCAAAGCTGGGACATTAATTTATTTAATGTCCCAGTTTTCAATTTATTAGCGTTTCAATAGATTGTTTAATGCGCTGGTACTATTTATAATAGATTGTAGGTAATATTTAAAACTCAAACAATGAGATGTATATATGATTAAAAATTATTAACTGAAACATGATGTATATTTACTTTCATGTCGTTATATTATATAGATTTAAAGGAAATATGAAGTGAAAGGAGGAGACATTAACGTGGAGACGTATCAAGAACAAATCAAACAGAAACTTACAGTTGTGCCAACTGAACCAGGTTGTTATTTGATGAAAGATCGTAATGACCAAATTATTTATGTCGGTAAAGCGAAGAAATTAAGAAACAGATTAAGGTCTTATTTTACTGGTGCTCACGATGCAAAGACAACACGTTTAGTTGGAGAGATTCGAAATTTCGAATTTATTGTCACGTCTAGTGAGACAGAATCACTGTTATTGGAACTTAACCTTATCAAACAATACCAACCAAGATATAATATTTTATTAAAAGATGATAAAAGTTATCCATTTATTAAAATTACTAAAGAAAAATACCCACGATTAATTGTTACAAGAACAGTTAAAAAAGGCACTGGTAAGTATTTTGGACCATATCCTAATGCGTATTCTGCACAAGAGACTAAAAAATTACTTGATCGCATTTATCCTTTTAGAAAATGTGATAAAATGCCTGACAAATTATGTTTATATTATCACATTGGTCAATGTTTAGGGCCGTGTGTCTATCCAGTTGAATTAGAAAAGTATGCAGAAATGACTAAAGAGGTTTCAGATTTCTTAAATGGTGAAGATAAAACGATTTTGCGTAATTTAGAACAAAATATGAAAGATGCTAGTGAAACATTGGATTTTGAAAGAGCAAAAGAATATAGAGATTTAATACAACATATTAATAATTTAACTAAAAAACAAAAAATCACAACATCGGATTATACAATTAGAGATGTTTTTGGCTATAGCGTATCTAAAGGTTGGATGTGTATACAAGTGTTTTTCGTTCGCCAAGGTAATATGATTAAACGTGATGCGACGATGATACCAATACAACAAACAGAAGAAGAAGAATTCTATACTTTTATCGGGCAATTTTATGATTTGAATCAACATTTGTTACCTAAAGAAGTGCACATTCCACAACATCTAGATAAAGCTATGGTTGGTTCGGTTGTAGATACAAAAATTGTGCAACCTATAAAAGGTAAAAAGAAAGAATTGGTAGATTTAGCTAATCATAATGCTGAAGTGACGCTTGAAAATAAATTCGAGTTAATCGCAAAAGACGAGTCCCGAACAGTTAAAGCAATCGAAGAGCTTGGTGACCGCATGGGTATTCAAACACCAATTAGAATTGAAGCGTTCGATAATTCTAATATACAAGGTGTGAATCCAGTTTCTGCTATGGTCTCGTTTATTGATGGTAAACCAAATAAAAAAGGCTATCGGAAATATAAAATTCAAACAGTAGATGGACCAGATGATTATAAATCGATGCGTGAAGTGGTACGTAGACGTTATACACGTGTCCTAAATGAAGGCACACCATTGCCAGATTTAATTATTGTAGATGGTGGTAAAGGCCATATGAGTGGTGTAATAGATGTACTCGAGAATGAATTAGGATTAGATATCCCTGTTTCAGGTCTTCGTAAAAATGATAAGCATCAAACGTCAGAGATATTATATGGAGAAAGTGCTGAAATCGTTCCGCTCAAAAAAAATAGCCAAGCATTTTATCTGTTACAAAGGATACAAGATGAAGTGCATAGATTTGCTATTACTTTCCATAGACAAACACGCCAAAAAACAGGTTTGCAATCAGTATTAGATACAGTAGATGGTATCGGTGCTAAGCGTAAAACGAAATTATTGCGAACGTTTGGTTCAATAAAGAAAATGAAAGAAGCAAGTATTGATGATTTGAAAACATCAGGCTTACCACAAAATGTAGCCCAAAATTTACATCAAGCCTTACACAATAAAAAATAAAATGTTTATGGCATGAGAATCATTCTCATGCCCAAATTGTTTTTAATTAGTGTTACAATAGCAAATAAGAGGAATTCTTTTTTTAAAAGTATGTGGAAGCGTTTTCTAATTGAGAAAAATTATCATTTGAAATCAAACCTTTTAAACAATAAGTAATATTCAATTAAGGATTCACTTAAATGTTTAGAATTATACGGCATAATATTGTATTGCAACAAATATATAATATTATAATTTAGTGTTGTACGTTTGTTTTTGAAAGAAATTATGTAATCGCTTTATATATTTCTAAGAAAGAATTTCAAAAAAAATCAACTGTTTCACAGGGGGGAACTTCCTTTTGGCATACTCGAAAAATCAATTCTATTTAAGACGTTTACATTCTTTACTTGGTATCATACCTATAGGTGGATTTTTAATATTCCATTTACTCGTAAACCACCAAGCGACGAAAGGTGCAGATGCATTTAACCAAGCGGCTGGATTCATTGAATCCTTACCTTTCTTAATTGTATTGGAATTTGTATTGATTTACATTCCGATTCTGTATCACGCAGTTTATGGTGTACATATTGCCTTTACGGCAAAAGAGAACGTAGGACATTATTCAGCTTTTAGAAACTGGATGTTCCTACTACAACGTATAACAGGTGTTATCACTTTTGTGTTTGTTGCTATTCATGTATGGCAAACACGTATTCAACGTGCGTTAGGCGATGAGGTCAACTTTGACATGGTACATGACATCGTAACTAATCCATTTTGGTTAGTGTTCTATATTGTCTGTTTATTAGCTGTTACATTCCACTTTGCGAATGGTTTATGGTCATTCTTAGTAACATGGGGTGTATTACAATCACAAAAATCGCAACAAATTTTCACATGGGTTTCTTTAGTGGTATTTATCGTAGTTTCATACATTGGTATAAGTGCTATTCTTGCGTTTTTATAAGATAAAAAAATAAGTTTCAGATTTATATTTAGGGGAGTGACTATTTATGGCAGAGAAAAAAGTTATTGTTGTCGGTGGAGGACTTGCCGGTCTAATGTCAACAATTAAAGCAGCAGAACAAGGCGCACATGTCGACTTGTTCTCACTTGTTCCTGTTAAACGTTCACACTCTGTGTGCGCACAAGGTGGAATCAACGGAGCAGTAAATACAAAAGGTGAAGGCGATTCACCAACAGTCCACTTAGACGATACAGTATATGGTGGAGATTTCTTAGCAAATCAACCGCCAGTTAAAGCGATGACAGATGCAGCACCTCAAATTATTCATTTATTAGATCGTATGGGTGTAATGTTCAACAGAACGAATGAAGGTTTATTAGATTTCAGACGTTTTGGTGGAACAATGCATCACAGAACAGCATATGCTGGTGCAACGACTGGTCAACAGCTACTATACGCTTTAGATGAGCAGGTTCGTAGTTTTGAAGTAGATGGTTTGGTTACTAAGTACGAAGGCTGGGAATTCTTAGGCATAGTTAAAGATGATGACAACATGGCTAGAGGTATTGTTGCTCAAAACGTAACGACTTCTGATATTGAATCATTTGGTTCTGATGCAGTTATCATGGCTACAGGTGGACCAGGTATTATCTTTGGTAAAACTACAAATTCAATGATTAATACTGGTTCAGCAGCATCAATTGTTTATCAACAAGGTGCAATGTATGCAAACGGTGAATTTATTCAAATCCATCCAACAGCAATTCCAGGTGATGATAAACTCAGATTAATGAGTGAGTCAGCACGTGGTGAAGGTGGACGTATTTGGACTTATAAAGATGGTAAACCTTGGTACTTCTTAGAAGAGAAATATCCGGATTATGGTAACCTTGTTCCGCGTGATATTGCTACACGTGAAATCTTTGATGTCTGTGTTAACCAAAAATTAGGTATCAACGGTGAAAACATGGTATACCTTGATTTATCACATAAAGATCCACATGAATTAGATGTAAAATTAGGTGGTATCATTGAGATTTACGAGAAATTCACAGGTGATGATCCTCGTAAAGTTCCAATGAAAATCTTCCCAGCAGTACATTACTCAATGGGAGGACTATATGTAGATTACGACCAAATGACAAACATCAAAGGCTTGTTCGCAGCTGGTGAATGTGATTATTCACAACATGGTGGTAACCGTTTAGGTGCCAACTCATTATTGTCAGCAATTTATGGTGGCACAGTTGCAGGTCCAAATGCTATCGAATATATTTCTAATATCGAATCTTCTTACACTGATTTAGATGATAGTATCTTTGAAAAACGCGTGAAAGAAGAACAAGAGAAATTTGATAAATTACTCAATATGCAAGGTTCAGAAAATGCGTACAAATTGCATAGAGAGCTCGGAGAAGTTATGACAGCCAACGTAACCGTTGTTCGTGAAAATAAAACTTTATTAGAAACTGATAAAAAGATTTTAGAATTAATGGAGCGTTATAACAATATTGATATCGAAGATACTCAAACTTGGAGTAACCAAGCAGTATTCTTCACTCGTCAATTATGGAACATGCTTGTACTTGCCCGTGTAATTACAATCGGTGCATACAACCGAAATGAATCTCGTGGTGCACATTACAAACCAGAATTCCCTGATAGAAATGATGAAGAATGGTTAAAAACTACTTTAGCAACATATCAAGGAAAAACAGAAGCGCCTAAATTCACTTACGAAGATGTTGATATAAGCTTAATTCCACCTCGTAAACGAGACTACTCTACGACGTCTAAAGGAGGTAAATAATTATGGCAGATACAAAAGAAGTAAATGAAACAGCAGCGCAAGAAGAACAAAACCAACAACCAAGCCAAAAATTAATCAAATTAATTATCAAACGTCAAGATACAGAAGAATCAAAACCTTATGAGGAAGAGTTTGAAATTCCTTATAGAGAAAACTTAAACGTTATAGCATGTTTAATGGAAATCAGACGTAACCCAATTAATAGTAAAGGTGAAAAAACAACACCGGTTATCTGGGATATGAACTGTTTGGAAGAAGTATGTGGTGCTTGTTCAATGGTGATTAACGGTCAAGCAAGACAATCATGTTCTGCAATTGTTGATCAATTAGAACAACCTATTAAATTAGAACCAATGAGTACCTTCCCAGTTGTTCGTGACTTACAAGTTGACCGTACTAGAATGTTCGATAACTTGAAACGTATGAAAGCTTGGGTTCCAATTGATGGTACTTACGATTTAGGTCCTGGACCTCGTATGCCTGAGAAAAAACGTCAAACAGCTTATGAATTATCAAAATGTATGACATGTGGCGTATGTTTAGAAGTTTGTCCTAACGTTACTAGCAATAATGATTTCGTTGGTGCACAAGCAATTTCTCAAGTTAGATTATTTAATTTACATCCAACAGGCTCAATGACAAAAGATGAACGTCTTGAAGCCTTAATGGGTGGCGGTGGATTACAAGCATGTGGTAACTCTCAAAACTGTGTCAATGCATGTCCTAAAGGTATTCCTTTAACAACATCGATTGCAGCATTAAATAGAGAAACATCATTCCATATGTTTAAATCATTCTTTGGTTCAGATCACCAAGTCAATTAATAACATATAATATAAACTAAAGACTTAACATCTATTTAAAACAGATGTTAAGTCTTTTTTATTTTAAGGATCTTCGGATTTTGAAAAGACATGGAATATAGCTAGAGTCTTTTATCTCTCATTCATATTATTCCACTAGTGGTCAGATCTTTAATGTTCTTATAATTATATCTGTATAACAAAAAATAATATTGTATTTCAGTCTTGATAAATGATTTTGAAATCAAGGCTGTGCTACAATAAAGGACAAGCAAATGAATAAGGATGTAATTGAATATGGAGAAACCAATTGGTGTAATAGACTCGGGTGTCGGTGGATTAACAGTAGCAAAAGAAATCATGCGCCAACTACCACACGAAACAATATATTATTTGGGTGATATTAAACGTTGCCCTTATGGCCCAAGAGAAGGCGCAGAAGTTAGGAAATTCACAACAGAATTAGCTGAAAAGCTGATGGAATTTGATATAAAAATGCTTGTTATTGCTTGTAATACTGCTACTGCAGTTGCTTTAAAACATTTACAAAAATTATTAGCTATTCCAGTCATTGGTGTCATTGAGCCAGGTGCGAGAACGGCAATTATGACAACGAAAAATAACGATGTTTTAATCTTAGGTACAGAAGGTACAATTAAATCTGAGGCTTATAGATATCATATTAAAAATATTAATCCTAATGTAGAGGTTTCTGGTATCGCATGTCCTGGCTTTGTTCCTTTAGTTGAAGAAATGCGTTATAAAGATCCTACAATAACAAGTATTATCGTGCATCAAACATTGAAACATTGGAGGAATAGTAATGCAGATACTGTTATATTAGGTTGTACGCATTATCCGTTACTCTATCAGCCAATAAACGATTATTTTGGTGGCGAAAAAGTGGTGATTTCTTCTGGTTTAGAGACAGCACGTGAAGTAAGTGCACTATTAACGTTTAGTAATGAACATGCTGCTTATACAGCCCACCCAGAGCATAGATTTTTTGCTACTGGTGAAACAGAGCATATCGAACGAATAATTGAAGAATGGTTAAATATGGAAACGAAAGTAGAAAAAATAGAAGTATAGAAAGAGGGAACATCATAGTGGAGGATATTGTAATTGCATCAAATAATAAAGGTAAGATAAATGATTTTAAAGTTATTTTTCCAGATTTTAATGTCGTAGGTATTTCTGAAATTATTGAAGATTTTGATGTAGAAGAAACTGGTGATACTTTTGAAGCCAACGCAAAATTAAAATCAGAAGCAGCGGCAAAAGCATTAAACAAACGTGTGATTGCAGACGACAGTGGACTTGAAGTATTTGCTTTAAATGGAGAGCCAGGTGTATACTCGGCTCGATATGCTGGCACAGCTAAAGATGACGATGCTAATATAGAAAAAGTGCTTTCCAAATTAGGCGGGGAAACAGATCGTAGTGCACAGTTCGTATGTGTAATTAGCATGAGTACGCCGAATGAAGAAACAGTTCAATTTAAAGGCACAGTTCAAGGAGAAATCACATTAAATAAAATTGGAGAAAATGGATTTGGTTACGATCCGATATTTTATATAGATGACAAGAATAAAACAATGGCTCAACTCACTGTTGAGGAAAAAAGTGAAATAAGTCATAGAGGTAGAGCAATAGAGAAGTTACGACACTATTTAGAAGGTGATGCTTAATGACAAAATGGATTATAGTCAGTGACAATCACACTGAACAAGGCGTGCTTTTTGATGTCATCAATCATCATGAAGATGTAGATGTTGCATTGCATTTAGGCGATTCTGAATTTGCTTATGATGATAGTGAACTAAGTCATTTTCATAGAGTGAAAGGAAATACAGATTTTTCTCCAGAATTTCCAAATGAAGAAAAAATAGAAAAAAATGGCATTCATGCTTTCTCCACGCATGGTCATTTATATAGCGTTAATCGTACAAGAATGAAATTAGCTGAAAAGGCTATGGCGCTAGGTTGTGAATTTGCTTTTTATGGTCATACACATGTAGCAAAATATGAAAATATTGGTGGCATTCATGTTATCAATCCTGGTAGTATTTCACAATCACGAAGCCGAGTTGAAGAAACTTATGCAGAGCTATTGATCAATGAAGAAGAACAAAGCGCAAAATTAAATTTCCGTAATCGAAATCACGATATAATTGATAGTGAAACATTTAGTATATAATATGATTAGTGCATATTATAGTCATTAGAGATATGCACTTTTATATGATATTAAAAAGGAAAAAATAATTAAGATGGCAGTTTCAGCGGTTGTTTTAATTTAAATTTCAAAAATAGTACGAAAATAAGATAAAAGGTTTATTATAGTGAAAAATCATATTTATTTTTAATGCTTGGAGTATTGCTTTATTAGGCTAAGTTAGATATAATTATTCTTGTGTTCAAAAAGATTATGTCCTGGTAGCTCAGTTGGATAGAGCAATGGCCTTCTAAGCCATCGGTCGGGGGTTCGAATCCCTCCCAGGACACTAAGAGAATAAATTACATATTATTCAAAAAAGAACTCCGTTGCGACGGGGTTCTTTTTTTAGGTTCTTTTTCAAAGAGCTAAAAAGATGAATATATATAGGGATACGATAAATGACCAAAAAACACCAGATGAATTAACATCTGGTATAGCGGGATTTAATTTGAAATGAGTTACTTTATAGAGTGGGAAGTAGAATGGTTATCACGAATTGTTACTTATAATATATCAAATATTTCAAGCATATTTAATTTTATATTTAAATCACTAGGTGCTTTTTAATAAAAATATATAGGGATTTAAGAACTTCCCTTAAATATTATTCTAATTCATTTGATTGCATATCTGTTTTTTCATAATTCGACTGAGGAAAATCATCATAAAAATTAGTATCTTCGTCAATCCATGATGTGTTAATTTCATCTAGTTCTTGATTATAAAAATTATCTGTGCGTTCATCTACTTCAGTCTTATTTTTATCTTGTTCTGATTGTGAGTTAAGTTCTGAGTTAAGTTCTGAGTTAAGTTCTGAGTTAAGTTCTGAGTTAAAACTATTGTTTTCTTTTTTGGTAGGACTTTCGACTTGACTACGTGGGTTATTATCAGAGGTTATATCAGAATCTAAGGTTCTATTGTTGGTAGTTTGGACTAGTGAATTTCTTTCATTAGATATATTCATAACTGAATTATTTAATTCCTGTTCATTTTGATTATTCATTGCGGTTTCTTTAATATTACCCAAATCAAAAATTACGCTTTTAATACTGAAGAAACTAGAAGAGACTTCTAATTTATTGTTTTTAGCTTTAATAATTTCAGAAGAAACATCAAAAACTACTTTTCCTTCTGTGATACTATCTGGAGTTACCTGTTCAAGGAAGAAAGAATTTTGTATAGATCCATCTTCGCTTTGATTGGCAGAGATAGAAGCTTGAGAATCTGCTTCTAATGATTTTTCACCTGATTTTAACTTAAACATATTACTATCAACAGTTAAAGCAGTATTCCCTTTATTCTTAATTTTCACATCTACAATGATAAAAGTATCTTTAGGTGTTGTAGGTAAAATAGAAGGACCGACCTGTTTAGCAGTTTCAACATTATTGACTGTTACTTCTAAGTTTCCATTTTTAACAGTTTCTCCTAATTTATATATTTGTTTTTTATCGCTATCGCTATTATCACTAGATGTTGTTTTTTCATCATTATTTACAAAAATGGCTGTACATGCTGAAATTCCAATAATAATTAAAACAATTAAAATTAGAGATCCTCCACAACCAATAAGCCAATTTTTTCTTTTTTTACTAGCTGTGTACTTCTGAAATGCTTGGTATTTTTCCCATTCTGATTGAGATATTTTTTCTTGATGTTGTTTCATTCTAAGTTGCTCCTTTGCTTCTAAAATATATACTAAAGCATAAAATATGCTGAGTATTAAAGAACAATTCTCCCAATAACTCTAAAGTTGTTATTATCTTTTACATAGATGTACTCATAATAAGGATTAAAAGATACCAATTTCTAGTGTTATTATTAAATACGACTTTGTTAATTAATGCTGCATTATTTAACAGGACTAAAGCAATGGTATTGTTAATAACTTGATTTTGCTTATTAATGAAAAGAGTAGCTATCTTTATCCAACATTAAGTCCTTCATTAACTAACATACGACCAGGTATTTAATTCAACTTATATTCCTTAATTTTTTTAATGTATTTTATACTTTTATTGTATGTTTTAATTTTAAATAATGCAACGCGATAATGAAATAAAGGCTGAAATTATAAAAATTTATCTAAATGAAATACTTGTTTAGGAATAATTATAAGAAACTAAGTGATGAAGATTTGAAAGACATAAAGGATGAATTGAAAACACAATAAACAGAGTGATATGATGCTCAAAATGATGGATGAAATCAAACAAGATTTGAAGAAGTAGTAAAAAGAAATATGATAAAATAAGAGCGAGCAAGTTGGATAAATGGTGGCTAATCTCAGTATAAAGTGAGGTGGTGCTTATGAAAGTGCCGTTAAAATCTTTAGAAAGGAGATGCCTTGTGTGGTTTCAATTGTAGAAGCGCTTCACTTAATGTTAGGTTTCGGTACTTTCATCGTTACATTATTAGGTTTAGTGGTTACAATTGTCAAATTAAACCATAAAAAATAACCTTCTATTCGCTTTGGCTGGCAGTAGAAGGTTATACTATAATTAGATACAGAGGCCACCGTCTTTTTAACGGGCTCACTAGGGCGATACACGTATGGTGTGTTGCCCTTTTTCTATCTATAAATTACCACAACACAAAAATATTATCAATTGTTTAAGTCGGCATAGTCATGTCGGCTTTTTATTTTAAGGAGGAAAAAGTACGAATGCAAAAGTAATAGTAATCGTAAGAGTATTAAGTTTAATTTTTGTTTACACAATAAAACATAAGCTCTATTGTGTTCATCAGGTGCTTATATGATTATGAACCAAAACACACTTGGTGAATATAAATATGAATCTAACTACTGTAATATATCTAGAGAATATCTCAAACCACGTATACCCAAAGGACAAGACATGGTTAAGTGGGCACCATTCATTATATGTATTTAATTAATACAAAAGCCGAATTAACAGTATTTTCAACATAGTATTTATGTATTATATGTTAAAACAATCTTAAAAAGGATACTGATTATGAAACCAGTATCCTTTTTAAGATTAACAGCATTTATTATTATCTTTTTCTTTTGCTTCCTCTTTTTCTTTTTTATTATCCGTGTTTTCTTCAATTTCTACTGAACAACATGACTGCTCTTGAGGTTTTAATTTTTTTAACGCGTCTTTGATACCCATTTACTTCACCTCCTTAAATGATTAAGTTAACAATTAGGCCTGTAGCAACTGCCACTACTAAAATTGCTATAACAAAAGATATTACAAATTTCTTTTTAAATAATTTGGACAACAATACGACTTCAGGAATACTTGCGCCTGCGCCACCTATAATTAATGCGACCACTGTACCTAAAGACATGCCTTTAGATACTAATGCTTCAGCTATAGGAAGCATCGTTTCTGGTCTAATATACATAGGTATACCAATAACAGAAGCAATAACAACAGAGATAATACCATCGCCACTCGCATATTGAGTTATAAATGTTTCTGGAATAAATCCATAAATAAATGCACCGACAAATACACCAATAATTAAATAAGGTAACATTGGATATAGGAAAGCCCAAGCATCATTTAAGGCTTGTTTAAAACGAGATCCTGATTTATTATTGAAAAATCCATCGCCTTTGACATTAACGCCTTTATAACTCTCTGCTAAATTCATTTTTGAAAAAACAAGACCAGTTAAAATGCTAAATATCGCTAATACAACAAAATAAACAACAGCAACTTTCCAACCTAATAGAATCCATAGCATAAATATCATGAGTGGATTCATGAGTGGCGAAGCGATTAGGAAACTCATAGCTGGACCAAACGGAACTTTAGAGTTTAACAAACCTGCAAGTATAGGGATAGTAGAACAAGAACAAAATGGTGTAATAGCACCAAAAATCATTCCTAATATATAGTTGGTTGCTTTATTTGGTTTGCTTAAAAGCTTTTGTATTTTATCTTCTGATACTACTTGTTGAATTAAACTTACAATAAAACTTACAACTATAAATAATGCTAACAATTCAAAAAATAACATTAAAAATGTTTTTATGAATTCTATGATTGAATCTGTCATTAGTATAACTCCTCTGAATTTATTTAATCAACTTTTTTTGATATATAAATTAAAAAAAGTTGATTAATATGATGTGTAATAAGATAAATCCTATAATATTTTACAGCAAGTATCTTCAGTTAATACAACTTGAATTTGTGCTTCATTGATTTTGTAGTAGTTCCAAGTACCATATTTTTCAGGTATTAAAATCTGTGCACTTACTAATTTTTTTAAATGATAAGAAATTTTAGATTGTTTTAAATCTAATAACGCTTCTAAATCACACACACATAATGATTTATTAGAACTCTGGCTAATTTGATTTAGTATTTTCAATCTGTTTTTGTCGGCAAGTGCATTAAACATGTTTTCATAAAAATCTAATTGTTGATCTTCATTCATATCAGTTTTTGCTTTAATAACTTCCATAAAAAGAACACCTCTTTTTTATAATATTTGATTAGAGTTTATATTATCTTTATTTCAATTCTTGTATTGCTTGTTTGTAGTTATTTTCTGTTGATTCACCATACTGATGAATATTACCTTTAAAGAACTCCTTCTCCATATATATTGTAGCTTCTTTTAAAGTGACTTCTCTTGATACCATAACAAGATTTAAATAACTTACAAAGTAACCAACAGATAAAGTACTTGCGTGGTTTACTCGCAATCAGGCACACCTCCTTATTGTCTAAATAATTTTATTCCATTTAATATATCAACTTTTTTTGATATATTAAATATAAATCAATATATACATTATTGCAAGATTAAAAAACTATAATTTTACATAAACTTAGACATGCTCCACAGCAATAGTAAAAATATTTTCTTCCTAGCTATATTATTAGAAACTCAAATTAAGTAAAATTTTAAAAATCCAAATCAATACATAGACACTAATCTATATAGATGTTAATCTATGGTAGTAAAATAATTAATGAGGTGAGTATAATGTTAAATATTGAAATATACGAAGAAGCTATGTGCTGTTCTACTGGCGTATGTGGTCCAGAACCGGATGAAACACTAATAAAGACGAACCAAATCAATGAATATTTAAAATCAAATCAAATAGAAGTTCAACGTTATAATATGAGTAATAATCCGAATGAATTTATTAAAAATAAAGAAGCTATTCGTTTAATTCAAGAAAAAGGTAATGAAGTTTTACCAATCACTTTTATAGAAGGCAATATAGCTAAAACGGGTACTTATATTACCCAAGAAGAAGCCGATGAAATTATTACGGTTAATCAGATGAGAAATGGAGGATGCTGTGGTGGAGATGGATGCTGTTAAATACTTAAATAAATTGAATTTAAATAATGTTGAGTTAACAAAATATTTGTTTTTTACTGGTAAAGGTGGCGTAGGCAAAACGACGATATCAAGTTCTATTGCTTTAAATTTAGCGAAGAATGGAAAGAAAGTAGCTTTAGTAAGTACTGATCCAGCTAGTAATTTACAAGATGTATTTCAAATGGAATTATCTAATAAATTAACTACATATCAACCTATACCTAATCTCTCTATAGCCAATTTTGACCCGATTGCTGCAGCAGACGATTATAAAGCACAAGCTATAGAACCTTATGAGGGCATTCTACCAGAAGATGTACTTTCTGAGATGAAAGAACAGTTAAGTGGTTCGTGTACAGTTGAAGTAGCAGCATTTAATGAATTCACTAATTTCTTATCCGACGAAACTTTAGAACAGGCATTTGATTTCATTATATTTGATACAGCTCCGACAGGTCACACACTGAGAATGCTTGAATTACCTTCTGCTTGGACAGATTATTTAAATACAACGAGTAATGACGCTTCTTGTTTAGGTCAATTATCGGGTTTAAATGAAAATAGAAGCAAATATAACTTAACACTTGAAAAATTACGCAACCAAGAAGATACGACAATGATATTAGTTGCTAAACCTAACCAATCATCTATATATGAAATTCAAAGAGCGCAACAAGAATTACAACAACTATCAATTTCTAAATTCTATATAGTCATTAACAACTATATAGAAGAAAGTCACGGTTTAATTTCGAGTCAAATGAAATCAGAACAAGATAAAAATATTAACCATTTTACTGAATGGTTAAATAACAATCATGCCTATTACGTTCCATATAAAAAACAGAAAGCAGAAAGTATAGAAAGTTTATCTAATCTATTAAATGATGATAACTTAATTGAAAATGATGAATTTATTGTTGAAGATCATCCGCAATTCAATAAATTAATAGATGAAATTGAAAATGGTAAAGTTCAATATTTATTTACAATGGGAAAAGGTGGCGTTGGTAAAACGGCAGTAGCAACGCAATTAGCTACAGCATTATCTAATAAAGGACATCGTATTCTTTTAGCAACGACTGACCCTACTAAAGAAATTAATGTTGAAACCACAAGTAATTTAAATACTGCTTATATTGATGAAGAACAAGCATTAGAAAAGTATAAAAAAGAAATACTAGCCACAGTGAATGATGATACACCACAAGACGATATTGATTATATTGTGGAAGATTTAAAATCACCTTGTACAGAAGAAATAGCATTTTTCAAAGCCTTTAGTGACATTATGGAGAATCAAGAAGACATGGATTACGTAATTGTAGATACAGCTCCTACAGGCCATACCTTGCTGTTACTTGATTCTAGTGAAAATCATCATAAAGAACTAAAGAAAAAATCAACTCAAACTACCAGTAATGTTGAAACATTATTACCCAAAATTCAAAATAAAAATTTAACACAGATGATAATCGTAACACTAGCAGAAAAAACACCTTATTTAGAATCTAAACGTTTAGTAGAAGATTTAAATAGAGCTAATATAGGCCATAATTGGTGGGTTGTTAATCAATCGTTAGTTACGCTAAATCAACGTGATGACCTTTTTAGTAACAAAAAAGAAGATGAATCAATTTGGATAAACAAGATTAAAAATGAAAGTCTTGATAATTATTTTGTCATACCTTATGGAGGGTTATCATAATGAAAAAAATTGTAATCATTGGTTCAGTTGCTGCCGGTACAAGTGTCGCGGCTAAAGCAAGAAGAAATAGTGAAGATGTGGAAATTACCGTTTTTGATAAAGATAGTGATATTTCGTATTCAGTATGTGGTATTCCCTACTATATAGGCGGTAATGTATCTGATATTGATGAACTCACGCCACGAAATGCTAAATGGTTTAAAGAGCGCTTTAATATAGATATTTATACAAAATATGAAGTGAATCAGATAAATGATACTGATCAAACAATAACAGTTACCAATTTAGTAAATGATGAAAAGATGATTCAAGAATATGACGAATTAGTATTAGCAACAGGTTCATCGCCTAAAGAACTTCCTCAATTAAATAGCGAAGAATATAACAATGTGTTTAAAGTTAAAAATATTAATGATGCGAAAGCAATTTATAATTATATTGAGGGCAATGATGTTCAGAATATAACAATCATTGGTGGTGGATTTATTGGTCTAGAGATGTTAGAACAATTATCTAATTACAATACTTCAATTGTTCAACGTAGTACTTTTATGCCTCATTTAGACTACGATATCAGTTTTATGATTCAAGAATATATTGAAGATAAAGCTAACGTATATACCTATAATGAAATAGATATTATTGATTATGATGAAAATCATACAATAAATAGAGTGAGCTTAAAAACTGGCGAATTAATTGATACAGATTTAATCATTATTGGGATTGGTGTCACACCAAATACTAAATTAGCTAAAGAAATTGGTATTAATATTGGAAAATCTGGAGCAATACAAACCAATAAGTATTTTGAAACAAATATTCCTCACATATATGCAATTGGTGATGTAGCAGAAAGTTATAATTTAATTACTGGTAACCCTATATATAGACCGCTAGGTTCTACAGCAAATAAAATGGGACGTATTTTAGGAGATCGATTAACTGGTGGAAATCTAGAACATAAAGGTATTTTAGGAACAGGCATTGTTCGTATATTTGATATGACAATTGCCCAAACAGGCTTAACTGAAAAAGAAGCTATTGATTTAGATATTGATATTGACGTATTACACAATGTGAAACCGAATCGTCCAGAATATATGCAAGGCCAAGAAATGGTAATTAAAGCTATATTTGATAAAAACAATTCTAAATTACTTGGTGCCCAAATTATTGGGTATGAAGGTGTAGATAAGAGAATAGATGTACTAGCTACTGCTATAACGTTTGGTGCCAATGCAGAAGATTTATTTCATTTAGATTTAGCATATGCACCTCCTTTTTCTACAACTAAAGATCCTGTTATTTATACAGGGATGATTGGACACAATATTACTCGAGGACGCAAAATTATAACGCCTGAAGAAGTTATAAAACAAAATAATGATTTATTGATTTTAGATGTACGTTCTCCAAAGCAATTTGAAGTTGATCATGTTGATGGAGCGATTAACGTCCCATTGAAAACGTTGAGAAGTTATGCAAAAACATTAGATGAAAATCAAAAGATAGTGACTTATTGTAATAAAGGTACTACTGGGAATGCTGCACAAAACGTACTTATTAATTTAGGTTTTAAACAAGTGTTTAATTTGTCAGGTGGTAATAAAAATTATCAACGTTATAAAAGGTTTCAAGTAGAAAGGAAGAAGAAAAATTGAATTATAAAGAAATATCACAATACTTAAAAGTGATTGCTGATAGTAGCCGTCTTGAAATATTAGATTTGTTATCTTGTGGTGAATTATGCGCTTGTGATTTATTAGAGCATTTTTCTTTTTCTCAACCCACATTAAGTCATCATATGAAAGTATTAAAAGACAATAATTTAATTACATCCAGAAAAGATGGTAATAAAAATTTATACAAATTGAATCATGACGTATTAGATGACGTTACATCACGACTGACTCTATTGGGTTCCAGTACAGTCCCATGTATATGTGAAACAGTAGAGAAAGGTGAGTGTTAATTATGATGATATTAGCAATCACAATATTTGTATTAACGTTAATTTTTGTTATATGGCAACCTAAAGGTCTAGATATTGGTATTACTGCATTAATTGGTGCTGTAGTGGCTATAATTACTGGTGTTGTGAGTTTTTCAGATGTACTGGAAGTTACTGGAATCGTTTGGAATGCGACTTTAACGTTTGTTGCAGTTATTCTTATTTCACTCATATTAGATGAAATTGGCTTCTTTGAATGGTCTGCTATACATATGGTGAGAGCATCAAAGGGTAATGGCTTGAAAATGTTTATCTTTATCATGCTCTTAGGTTCAGTTGTAGCAGCCTTCTTCGCAAATGATGGTGCGGCTTTAATACTGACGCCTATTGTTTTAGCAATGGTACGTAGTCTAGGTTTTGATAAAAAAGCGATATTTCCATTTATTATTGCTAGTGGTTTTATTGCAGATACCACATCATTACCACTTATTGTTAGTAATTTAGTTAATATTGTTTCTGCTGATTACTTTGATATTGGATTTGTTGAGTACTTCAGTAAAATGATTATACCTAATATATTCTCTTTAATCGCAAGTATTCTTGTCTTATGGCTTTATTTTAGAAAGTCTATCCCAAGAAAATTTGATGCAGTAAATATTAGAGAACCAAAAGAAGCGATTAAGGACAAAAAGCTTTTTAACATCTCGTGGATTGTACTCACTGTATTGCTAGTTGGTTATTTAATAAGTGAGTTTATAAATATTCCAGTATCAATTATTGCTGGTATCATTGCTTTAATATTTGTATTATTAGCACGTAAATCTAAGGCTGTTCATACGAAACAAGTAATTAAAGGTGCACCATGGAATATTGTTTTATTCTCTATTGGTATGTATCTTGTGGTATTTGGTCTAAAAAATGTGGGCATTACAACGCTTCTTGGTGATGTACTAACAAATATTTCAAGTTATGGCTTATTTAGTAGTATCATGGGCATGGGTTTTATAGCTGCATTCCTTTCATCTATTATGAACAACATGCCAACTGTTTTAATAGATGCAATAGCGATTGGTCAATCTCAAACAACAGGCATACTCAAGGAAGGTATGATTTATGCGAATGTTATCGGATCTGATTTAGGACCTAAAATAACACCCATTGGTTCGTTAGCAACACTTCTCTGGTTACATGTACTTACTCAAAAAGGTGTTAAAATTTCTTGGGGAACATACTTTAAAACCGGTATTATTATAACGATTCCGGTATTATTTATTACACTGTTAGGGTTATATCTAACACTTATTATTTTCTAAAAAGAGAGGAAACTATTTATGGATAAAAAAACAATTTACTTTATATGTACTGGTAATTCTTGTCGCAGTCAAATGGCTGAAGGTTGGGGTAAACAAATACTTGGCGATAAATGGAATGTATATTCTGCCGGTATTGAAACACATGGTGTAAATCCTAAGGCAATAGAAGCTATGAAAGAAGTGGATAATGACATATCAAACCATACTTCTGATTTAATCGATAATAAAATTTTAAAACAATCAGATCTCGTTGTTACACTTTGTAGTGACGCTGATGAAAATTGTCCAGTCATCCCACCTAATGTAAAAAAAGAACATTGGGGCTTTGATGATCCAGCTGGTAAAGCTTGGTCAGAATTTCAACGTGTAAGAGATGAAATTGGCGATACAATAAAACAATTTAATCAATAGCATAATAAAAAGACTATCCAGAATGATAGTCTTTTTTCACTTGAATTAATAGAACATATGTTCTACTATTGATATGAGGTGATCTTTATTATTCCAAATCCTAATGCTCCAGATAAATATAAATACGAAACAGATTACAGAAAAATACCAAGAGAATATTTAAATCCTAAAATCCCACAAGGTCGTGGAAAAATCAAATGGCAAGCTTTTGCCACGCTCCCCCAACAATTCGAAATTTTAAATAAGTTTATCAAAGACCAAAATAAGGATGACAAACCTTTATTAACAGAGGATACTTTGACTAATATAAACTATGTTTTCCAATATAAATTACATACTGGTGAATTAAGTTCTATTGATTATTGGAAAGATGGGTATATTTTTAATTATACTGGGAAAATTTTACAAATTGATACAATCAACAATTCTTTTACTTTACTTGATAAAAAAAATAAAGTCCATAAATTATCTAATAATAACGTTTGTCATATTATTTAAAGATATGACAAACGTTATTATTAATAGGATTATTTTAAATTTCCTCATACATCTTGGAGTATAAAGTACTAAGTTCTTCTTTTAGAGACTTTTTCTCTTTTTCTAATGAATTTACTTTCCTCTTCAACGAAGCAATTAATGCATCTTTTCCGTCACTTTTATTTTTATTCACAAATATTTCTTTGTTTTTTTCACGTAACTCTTCGATTCTTTTACGAATTTCATTATTGTTATATAAAGTGGCTTTAGAGACACTTGAATGTTTTGAAACAATATTAAAATTAATTTCTTCCTTCCTTTGAATCAAATCGTTTATTGCTGTAGTAACTTTTCTCTCAGTGTTAGCTTTCCGCTCTGCATGTAACTGTTTCAATTGTTCTTTCCTGTTAAAATTTTCCATATTAACCTCTATACTTTTAGTCTATTACTTCTACCAAATATAATACTTCCATCCTTTATACTACCTAAGATTTCTTCGTATTTATTTAATATATTAGTATGCTTTTCAACCATGTCTTTTCTATTATAATTTTTAGCTAATTCTATTGACTTAACTGTTGATTTGATATGTAATTCATATTTTTCAACGTCTAAATCAGAAAAGCCAATAGCTAAATCCTTACATGGTTTACCAGAATTACATGTTAAACATGGGGGTGCTTCCATATAAGGACAATCACCATTCAATCTAGCATGACATGTGCCATAAGGGTTGTCCATTGCGTTTAATTTATGTTCTTGCCATAAAGAATTTAATGTTTTTTCTGATAGTTCACTACTATGCTGTATATTTTTGATTTTACCATCGACATCGAAACTAAAGGCACCTTGATCAATAACTGATTCAAAAGCCTTTCTTTTTGTATCATCAAGTAATTTAGCATATCTAAGAGTCATTTCAGGTGAAGAATGTGCTAATAATTCTTGTATTGTTAATATATCTGCTCCGCCATTTAATAATTTTACTGCATAAGTATGTCTAAATTGATGAGTTTTAAAATGAAATATTTCACCTTGCTCATCAACAATATTTTTAGTTTTTGCTAAATGATTTAAATGAGCCCTAACCATATGCTGTGTGAAAGGCATCCCTTTTCTTTTTCCTTTGTAAATAGCGAAAATGTAATTATTGGGATTATTATCTTTTGTACTATTTATTTTAGAATTAGCTATTAAAACTGCTACTATATCAGCCAATTTGTCATCAATTGGTATTCTATGTCCTTTTACAAAGGTTTTAGCAATATCAGTAATTATTGAAAATTTCCCATTAACTTTTGCAAGGCAACTATTTTCTAAAGTTAATACATCAGAAATTCTCAGACCCGTTTTAAAAGCTACCCAAACCACTGGTATTAAATCTTTATGCAAATCATTTATATGCTCAAAAAGCTGTTCAAGTACAAAATCAGGAATATAATCAATTTGGCTATTGTTTTTCTTTTCATACCTAGGAAAGTCTTGTGGGTAAATTAAAAAACGAATGTCCTGTGATGGAGCTATATTATAATTTTGCATAGTGATATCATTTAGGAACCTTCTAATTGCTTTTAATTCTTCTTTTACAAAATTATTCGAACTTTTTACATTTTTGCTATTAGCATATTCAAATAAAAAATCTATATATGATTCGATATGATATCTATCTAATTTATTTAAATCAGACCATGTTTTTTCTTTTTCAGTTATACTTTGGAAAAATCTAGTTAATATTCTTATATAATATCTTGCAGTACCAAATGCTATGTCACCAGTTAGCAAACGATTTTTCAAATATTTTTTTGTTGCTTCTCGTATTTTGATTGAATCAATTTTTTCAAAGTTCAAATAGTGACCAGTAAGTGTTTTATTATAACTCAGTCCATACTTTTCTAAGTTCCTAATATCCCATTTATCTTTTTCCCATTCTTCTCTCTTATCAATAAATTTTTTCAGATTAATATACATGTTCTTTAAAAAAGAAGCTAAACCACTTTTATATTCATATTCACCAAAAACGATTGTTGATGATTGTCTTTTTATTGGAATATTATTTTTGGTTAACCATTTAAACCAGTCTTTTTCTAATATATTAATATCACAATCTAGTAAAGAATTTAAATCAGGATAAGCATCATTAAAGAACTCAGTGACTTTATTGAGTTTCACAGCTCCAGAATTAAATACACTACCTAAAGACCAATCCTCTTTAACCAAAAGTTTCAAAAAAATGTATTTAAATTCTAAATTCAAATTTTTATTATTAATCCTAAAAAATATATTTTTCCTTTTGTCTTTATAGCTTTTAAGATTATCTTGAAATTGCTTGAATTTATTAAAAGATGAAATATGCCATACATCATGTTTAAAAAAGTAATCATCATAAATTTCAGTTATTAAAATTTCTCCTTTTATATTTATCGTTCTACTTTGTATTGTGCATAATTCATCAACCAAAATGTTGTTTGTAGGTAAATTAAGTGGCATTGACATAGTTATTCCCCTTTATTAAAAACTTGAAATTGATGTTTTACTTTATCCCAATCATCACGTATATCTTCTTCGGTTGGGTGAACATATAAATTAATGGTAGTTTGTATATTACTATGACCAAGTCTTTCTTGAACTTGCTTAATATCTTTCGTTTCATTGTAAAAAATAGTTGCATGTGTATGACGGAATAAATGAGGATGGACGTTTATAGATGTTTTATATTTTAATCTTTTAAATAATGAAGATATATCATTATAATGCATAGCTTCTCCCACATTCTTACCTTTTAATTTTACAAAAAGATAATCAGAACATATGGAAAGATCATCAATTATTTCATATACATAATCATCATATAGATCAATTAAAGATTGAGATATAAAAATTTTCCTCTCTCCAGTTTTTAAATATGAATCGTTACTATTGTTTCTGTTTTTCAAAACTATTTGGTGGCCTTTCCTAAAATCAAATTTGATATCACCAATACGTAACGATAGTACTTCTCCAATGCGTAATCCAGTTTCATATAATAATTGGATTAAAAATTCATCTCTTATATTATTAGCTGCTTCTAATAATATCTTTATTTCCGCCTTAGTTAGTACTTCTAATTTTCTCTTTGGTTCTTTAACTTTCAAAATATTTTTTAACGTTCCATAATCTTTGTTTACATGATGCATAAAACTTTTATATTTTTTATGATGTTTACCTTTAGTATTTAAAAAATCATAAAAATTAACTTCTAATTTTTTACTTCTATAAAGATAGTCGTAAAAATTGGACACTACAGTAATAGTCAGATTAATTGTCTTGGCACTACTTTTTGATTCTTTTTGGTTATAAGGAAGAACATTTTCATATTCAAAAGGTGCTCTCATCCATCTTACAAAATCAACAAAATCATCAAAACTAACATCTCGATGTTTTATTTCCTTATACTCTAGATATATAAAAAATTTTTTTAGTGCGTAAGCATAAGTTTTCTTAGTATTCCGACTTTTCTTGACACTATCCAGATATTTCAAATAGCGTACTGCATCTATTATAGGTTCATTATTACTATCTAAAATCATAAAATTAATACCATTCTTAGATTTCACTTCTACTATTTTCATAATAATCTCATTTCTAATTTTATTAGAATAAGTATACACTATTATGGCACGCTTTCATATTAAACATATTGAACGTAATAAAAAAGAACTGCTTAATATTTATAATATGTTTATTTCTTCTTAAAAATACAACCATATTATACAAATTAGTCTATATTTTATAAAATACACATAACCATTCGTTACAATGCCTGAACAATATGAAATGTTAAATCAATTTAAACAAGATCAAAATAAAATAGATATATACTAAATGATGATCAGTGGAACGATTTAAACGATACTTTAATATTTAAAATGTATCATGATCCATCTATAGAATTACGATATTTTGTTGATGGCTATATTTAAACTAAAGAAGGTTATATACACAGAGTAGATGCATACACACAAATACTACATTTTTATGAAGATATAGTATTAAGTAAGGTTAATTTGAAAGATATTGTGGAGATAAAATAGTTTAAAAAACTTGAAGAATTTGAAAATAATTTATATTCTTCAAATCGAAATTGCGTAATGAATGTGTTCAAAGAAATCAATCAAAAGATAAATAAAATATTCGAAACCAAAACATTTTAAAGTATGTCTAAAAATTTTGATATATGAAGTCAATCTGTAATTTATCTAAGTACTAGGAGATTAAATATCAGAAAAGATAAATTCATTGAAATTGAGAACTATAAGAATACACAAATCTAAACAAAATAAGTAAGTAGTTTTTAGTCTGAAAGCCAATAAAGCGATAATATTTGTATTTAGTTCAAAAGGGAAATTATTAAATGTTTGTAACGTTAATATGAAAAGGGGATTTTAAAGTATGGATAACCCAAAGAAAGTACTAGTAACAGGTGCTACTAGAGGAATGGGAAAAGAAATTTCAAAAGTATTAGCGGAGAAAGGCTATCATGTTATCTTAGGTGATAGAAGTTTACAAGATGGTCAATCTATTGTGAAAGAATTAAAGTTAAAAGGCTTGTCCGTGACTACAGTTCAACTAGATGTTACTGATATTAACTCTGTACAGAATGCAGCTCGAGAAATAAACTCTTTAGATGTTTTAATTAATAATGCAGGTATAGCTTTAGAAGCGTCAAGTCCATCTAAACTTGATGTCACTAAAGTGAAAAATGAGTTTGATGTTAATGTTTTTGGAGTTATGAATGTAACTTCAGCAATATTACCGTTACTCAAAAAAGTGAAAGAAGCAAAAATCATTAATATGTCTAGTATGATGGGGTCTCTTAATTCAGCTTTAGATAAGGATTCAATCGTATATGGTGCAAGTGTCGCTGGTTATCAATCATCAAAAGCAGCTTTAAATATGTATTCTATTCAATTATCAAAAGAATTAGAAAAAGAAGGCTATGATATCACTGTAGATTTAGTTGATCCTGGAATGGTAGCCACAGAATTTGGAGGTCTAGACCCAGAAACTGCTAAACAAATGGGAGCAAACTCAATTGATGTAGGTATCAAAAGAGTTATTGATTTAGTAGAAAAAGGTAAAAATATTAAAAATATAACTTTTACAAATAATAATGACGTTGTTCCTTGGTGATTTTGTGCTTTTCTTTACTATTATGACTAGATAAATATCATTTTAAACTCACCTAATTGAATAGGTGGGTTCAATTAGGTTTTACGATAATTTTTGTATTTTTTGGACTCTATATATAAATTTTCAGTTTTTATACTTACTGTATTAGAATCACACATTGATTTTTGTATAGTAACTAAAAGTTTTTTACTTTCGAAAAGATAGGTATTATAAAACTTGTTGAAATAGGATAGTTGCGACGGGGTTCTTTTTTAATCCTATACTTATCAGTTTGAAATATTTTGATCATAACGCAGTGAAAAAAGGTCATTAAAAGTAATGGTCAGTAGATTAGAAAATATAGTAAAATAAGAGCGAGCAAGTTGGATAAATGGTGGCTAATCTCAGTATAAAGTGAGGTGGTGCTTATGAAAGTGCCGTTAAAATCTTTAGAAAGGAGATGCCTTGTGTGGTTTCAATTGTAGAAGCGCTTCACTTAATGTTAGGTTTCGGTACTTTCATCGTTACATTATTAGGTTTAGTTATTACAATTGTTAAATTAAACCATAAAAAATAACCATCTCTAACTTTGACCGAGTTTGATGGTTATTTAATCATTTATTAAACGAGACCACCGTCTTTTTAACGGGCTCACTAGGGCGATACACGTATGGTGTGTTGCCCTTTTTCTATCTATAAATTACCACAATATAAAAATATAATCAAATTCTATAGGTCGACAAAAGTAATAGTCTATAGATTAAAAATATAGTAAAATTAGAGCGAGCAAGTTGGATAGATGGTGGCTAATCTCAGTATAAAGTGAGGTGGTGCTTATGAAAGTACCGTTAAAAACTTTAGAAAGGAGACGCCTTGTGTGGTTTCAATTGTAGAAGCGCTTCACTTAATGTTAGGTTTCGGTACTTTCATCGTTACCTTGTTGGGTTTAGTTATTACAGTTGTTAAATTAAACCATAAAAAATAACCATCGCTAACTTTGGCCGGTTAAATGGTTATTTTTATATAAATTATCATTTTAAAGCCACCGTCTTTTTAACGGGCTCAGTTGGGCGATACACTTAAAGTGTGTTGCCCTTTTTCTATCTATAAATTAACACAACACAAAAATATTATCAATTGTTTAAGTCGGCATATTCATGTCGACTTTTTATTATGAGGAGGAAAAAGTATGAATGTAAAAAAAGTATGATATGGTATATTAAATATATGGATAATGCAATATAATTAAAGAATTAAGAAAAATGTATTTTTTATAGTTTTTTAAAACAAAATGGGGCGATATCAATTAAGAGAGAATCATTTTATACATATGTTTTACCTGGGATCATTCTGATTATTATAGTATCTATAATAATCTTCATACCAAAAGTTAAAGGCTATGAAGGTACTGAAAAGAAACCTTTAATTATTGCTCATAGGGGTGCTAGTGGTTATGAACCTGAACATAGCTTTCCAGCATATAATAAAGCGATTCATGAAATGAATATTGACTATTTGGAACTGGATCTACAAATAACTAAGGATAATAATCTAGTCGTTATGCATGATGAATCAATAGATAGAACTACAAATGGAAAAGGTAGGGTAGAAGACTATACAATTGAAGAGCTAAAAAAATTGAAGTTAAGAGATAAGAAAAATCAAAATTTGAAGGTTCCAACCTTAGATGAGGTTTTAGACCAATATGGTAACGATGTTAAATACTATATTGAGTTAAAAAACGCTAAAGATAATCCCAATATGGCACATATTGCAGTAGAAAAATTAAAAAATAAAAAGTTATTTAACTCTAAATACATCGTTATACAAGCGTTCGATGATAAAGCTTTAAAAACAATTAAAAATGAGAATGAAAACATACCATTGGTCAAATTGATTTATGATAATGAATTAAGCAAATTAGATAATAATATGTTAGAAAGTATAAGTAGTTATAGTTATGCAGTTGGAGTTTCGCATAAAAAAATAGATCGTAAGCTTATAGAAAGTGTTGAAAACAATGCTATGCAAGTACACGCATTTACTGTAAACAGTAGGAATGACTATAAGTCCTTGAAAAAAATAGGAGTGAAAGGTTTTTTTACAAATTATGGAGATGATATTGTAAAGTAATTAACAATAATAGACGCTATAAATATAAAGAGGATGCGCATTTCAATTATAATTTCCATTGCATTAAATACTTGAATGATAAGTATTTTAAAATAATTCCATTTAAAGTGTTGTGTATTACCGTTTATGTTATTTTTAGGTAGTAGTTTTTAAAATATTAATAAATACATAACGAACGATTTTTATACATATTTAAGAATTTAACGACTTATAGAAATAAGTAGGGATTGTTTTTTATAAAAAATACTTAAGTAATCATTTATATTATATAATGAATACTAAATCATCTAAAAGGGGAATTAGGAATTGGAAAAATTGCTGTCTATCATTGTACCAGTGTACAACAAAGAATTATTTCTTAATGAATGTATAGAATCAATTGGGGCATTAAATATTAATGAAGATAAAATTGAAGCGATATTTGTAGACGATTGTTCTAGTGATAACTCATTAAAAATAATTGAAGGATATAAAAATAAATACAGTTTTTTAAAACTCATTAAATTAGAAGAGAACACGGGTAGTCCTGCTGAACCTAGAAACGTAGGCATTAAAAATGCGAATGGAAAATACATAACTTTTCTTGATGCAGATGATTGGTTAGATTCAACTGGTTTACCGACGCTATTAAACCAAGCTGAAGAGAATAATTCAGATGTTGCGTTTGGACACAGTATTAAACATACAGATAAAGCAATTAGCAAATTAGGAAGATTTACTTCATATAAAGTTGCAAATAATTTAGTACCATATGAAATTAATAAGATTTTTAGAGCTGTAGGACCACCAGGTAAAATTATTAAAAGAGATATCATTATTGATAATAATATTGAATTCAAGCATATGAAATTTGGTGAAGATAAATTGTTCTTTATCAATGCAATTTCTAAATGTAAAACAGCTTCTATGAATTCAACGCCTGTTTATCATGTGAATAGATATTCATATAATCAATCACTTGTAGGTGAAACAAATATTATAGAAAAAACACATTTTAATTTATTGGTACTACAAGAAGTGTTGAAATTGGATATACCTAAAACGGCAGAATTTCAATCATTAAGTCGACTTGTAGAAGTAGATTTCGTTTCTAGATTATTTAATAATAGAAGATTTGTAAAAAGTGAAAATAAAGATGTATTCTATAGTCTATTTCAACAAATGATAGATACTTTAAATGAACATGATAAAAACGTTGAAGATTATATCATTGGAGATAAATATAAAAATATTTATCAAATGCTTATAAATAAAGAATATGAGAAACTTTTTGACTTTATCGGCATGCTATTAAAAGGTGGAAAAGCAGATAGATATGTGAAAGATAATCAAATTCACTTTTTAATGCCTGAATCTGTAAAAGATTATTTACCAATGAAAGAAGAACTATTCGCTGTTTATGAAGGCACGCATCTTATTGATGATGAATTAAGAGAAGTTATAAGAGTTTATAAAGCTCCAGAAACTACAATTAATCAAGTGTTACTTACTGAAATTAATTATGAGCTCAACGCAATCGAAGTTGAATTCTCTGAAGATGAGCATCGATTATACGTAAAAACTGAAGATTTAAGTAAGTGCAATTTTGACTTTAACATTAATTTAATTCACGATAACTATAAGAAGTATACAATTAACATGAATTTACCTAACGCAGCGCAGACGCTCAAACTTAATAGACAAAATTTTAAATCTGAATTTATTGTGAATGATAAAAAATCTGGAAAGACAGAGGCGCCTAATAAATATTTCACTTATAATCCAATAACGATTGGTATAGCGAAAAAGGTCAATTTATATAAAGATCTGGAGTTTAAAGAACGTGCAGATGTTAATGTTGAAATAGGTGAGATAATAGAAATTAAAGACATTGGCTATACTAAAAAGAATACACCAAGACTTATCACAGTGGATGGATTAGTGTTAACAGCCAATCAAAAGTTTATTTATCGTGTTGCTACTAGTAACGCCAATAAATATATTTATGAGAAACCTGAAACAGTGATGATTACAAAAGATTGTAAGGAATATCAAAATAGGGACTTTAGTGGTGAAGCTTTGACAGAGCTTAAGGTTAATGAAAAAGTAGCTATTCAAAAAGTAGTAGCATCTTCAAAGGGTACGCCACGACTTAAAACAATGAATGGTACATTTATAACCGCAAATAGAAATTTTGTTAAAGAGGTTTAAATTGAAAAGGAACAGTGACTTTATAGAGATTACTAGAAGATTCCAATTTTGGAGTCTTCTTTTTTAATGTTTACCTTTATTGATGAAATTACTTTTAAATTCGTCGTATAAGATGCTCATATATAAGTCGGTTTCATAATTTCCATTTATATATGAACCTTCACGATCGCTACCTTCAATTATAAAACCTGCATTTTTGTAAGAATTTATAGCTCTATAATTATATGAAAGGACTCTTAAATAAACTTTATGGAGGCCTAAGTCATTAAAGGCATATTCCAAAATGTGTTGTGTTACTTGAGTACCAATTCCTCTATTCCAAAACTGTGGATTAAATATACCTATTGCAAACTTAGATTTATTATTTGTTTCATCTAAAGTTAAACGAGCTTGTCCAATAAATAAATTGTCATAGTCAATAACCCATTCATATGGGTTAGCTATAATTTTCGCGATTAATAATTTAGCACCAGATTCTTGCTTTTCAGTTTCTGAATTTATTTCAGAGCCATACATTCTTAAAAGCTCTTCATTAAAAGGGACTGAGAGATAATCTTCAATGTCACTTGCTTGAGCCTCTCTTAAACTTAGATGCTTATTAATTTTAAGCACTGCTTTCATAATGTTCCTCCCAATCTATTCATATAGTCTGTTGAATTTATTTATATCAGCATACTACAAATTAATTGTGATTATACATTAATTTTAAAAAATTCTGATAAAATCAATGCTTTTCTTACAAAAAATTAATAATCCGCCAACATTATGAAAAGTTATTTAATTGTGCGAAATACAATTAAGGATTCATAACTGTTTCAAACTAGCAATTAAATAACAGATACAGCGATTTTATGATTAAGTAAGGAATTTCGAACAATATAATCAAATATTATCTTATATTATACATAATAAGTGATACACAAATAAAACATATTTTATAAGTATCACTTTAAACATAATTTTCAGTCAGAGAAATCTTATTTTATAAGGAGTGTTTATAATGGAAGGTTTATTTGAAGCAATTAAAAATACAGTACAAGCTGGTATTGCAGGAGATGGCATGAAAATTGGAAGTGGCGTTTTAGACATCATTTCTAATGGGGCAGCATTAATTTCTCAAGCGTTAGGATTTTAATCTAAGTAGATTTTAAAAAATAATACTTTAAAGGAGATAATCAATATGTCAGATTTATTTAACGCAATAAAAGAAACAGTACAGGCAGGAATTGCAGGAGACGGAGTTAAATTAGGGACAAGCATTGTAGATATCGTATCAAGCAGTGTAGGTCTATTAGGACAATTATTCGGATTCTAGTAAAAATAAACTATAAAACTTATAAATAGAGGAGAGATTTTTATGTCTAAATTAGCAGAAGCTATCGCAAATACTATACAAGCAGCACAATCAGGTAATGGTGTAGAATTAGGGACAAGTATTGTAGATATTGTATCAAGCGGTGTCGGATTATTAGGTCAATTGTTTGGATTCTAATTATTAAAATAGGAAGTAGTGGTCAAGGTGATAACCTTGGCCATTTTTTTGTATGTTCAAAATGTGTATACTGTTATTGAGTGAATAAAAGCAATAAATGTATTCAATTATATTAATGAATATGTATAAAAAGAGGGGAAATAAAAATGAATTCTAAAAGTCTACTCATAGATTTTGACGATACAATCGTAGATTTTCATGATGCGGAATCACATGCATTTTTCAAAATGGCAGAAAAATATAAATTGATCGCTAATCATGACGATTTAAAAACCTTTATGAAAGTGAATCAAGCGCATTGGGAAGCTTTTCAAATTAATAAGTTAACGAAAGAAGAGGTTCTAAGTAAGCGATTTGAAGTATATTTTGATTTACATGAAATGACAGTGGATGGTGAAGAAGCGGATCACATATTTAGAGACGAATTAGCGAAAGCACCAATAAAATTCTTTCCTAACACAGTTGAAACTTTAAAGTATTTAAAACAAAATCATGATTTATATATTGTGACGAATGGTGTGTTAGAAACGCAAGAGCGACGTATTGAGAAGGCACAGTTTGGTCAATTATTTAAAGGCGTTTTTGTTTCAGAACAAACAGGTTACCAAAAACCAATGCCTGAATTTTTTGATTATGTATTTAAGGAAATTGGTGAAGACAAACGAGATAATGCCATAATCGTCGGGGATTCTATGACATCAGATATTTTAGGCGGTAAAAATGCCCAAATTGACACGTGTTGGTTTAATCCTAGAAATAAAATAAATGAAACTGATATCAAACCGGATTATACAATAAAATCACTCAATGAATTATTAATTTATATGAAATAAAAAAGGGGCAGGAATACGAAATTAAATTGGATTTCGAGCCCCTGCTATTTTTCGGATAACTAAAAGAGGATTCCAAGAGTTGAAGCGGTCGTAAAAAACTACGCGTCTACATTAAAGTAGACGCGTAGTTTTTTAAAGCTGAAAACAAATGCATTTAGCATCAGACTGCTAATGAAAATAAAACAACTGAGACATATGTTTTATCTTTCGTACTCTTTTATGGTGTCCAAACTAGAACATCATGTCCATCTTTGTTTACTGCATTTACATCTTTGAATCCTTGTTTAATAAAGAATGCTTTAGATTGGTTACGAGCAATTACTTTAATAGGAAGTCCTTGTTTTTTTGCAAAATCCAACAACTCTTTACCGTAACCACGATTCTGAAAGTCGTTTAATACTTCTAATTTCCACAATACGTTGTAATCGTCGAAATCAGGGAAGTAGACTTCTTCAACATCGCCTTTACGATACAATGCCATTCTTGCACCTAATCTATCTCCGATTTGAATACCATAAAAAGGTGAATCTGAACTCGCATCTATCATTTCTCCACGAAGTTCATCAACCATATACAAATCTTTGTTGCCGAAGTTTCTAAAATCTTCGAATAATTCGTCTGTTTTATAATTTATATCAAGACGTTTTACGTTACTCATAGCGTCTTCCCCCTTTGTACTATTATATTTTATTATACCTTATTTCTAATGATATTTCACAAAAATGACGACGGGAAACATACTGTTAAAGTAGACTGTATACAATGCTTATTTCAAATACATAAACACACTTTTTCAAAAATCGTTTATTATAGTATGTGCATTGAATTAAAAAGTAAAAAATACAGGTTATTTTAAGCCGTTAAATTGTCAATATAGTACATAAACTTTATACTGATTAGGAATAGAGTAACATAAGGAGAATTACGAATGGATTGTATGACTATGAAACTTAACGAAAAAGATCAATTTATTTCAAAAATTAAACAAAGTGATTCAACACTAGCTCAGTTTTATCATTTAGATGCAATGGATAAGAATAACTATAAACAAAGACTTCTAAGTGAAAATAATGGAAGAGAAGTTGCATTAGCGCAAGTGATTGGAAATTATATGAGCGATTTATCTTTGACTGAGGAACAAGAAAGTAATATTAAATTATTAAGTGATGGCGCAAAAGTAATTGTTGGCGGACAACAAGCAGGTTTATTTGGTGGACCTTTGTATACATTCCATAAAATATTTTCTATTATTACACTAAGCCAACAACTATCTAAAGATTATAATAAACATGTCGTACCTGTGTTTTGGATTGCAGGGGAAGATCATGATTTTGACGAAGTAAATCATACTTATGCATATAATAATCAAGATGCTAAGTTACATAAAATCAAATATCATACAATGGAGCCACCAGAAGCAAGTGTCTCACATTATAATCCTGATAAAGCTCAGCTCAAGGAAACTTTGAATCAATTTTTCCAACAACTGAATGAAACTGAACATTCACGACCTTTAATTGAAATGTGTCGTAATATTATTGATGCACATGATAGTTGGTCCGATATGTTTAAAGCATTGCTACATGAAGTATTTAAAACATATGGTTTATTATTGTTGGACGCTAATGATTCTGAACTACGTCGATTAGAGCAACCGTTTATCAGAAAAATTGTGGAAAATCATCTTGATGTTGATGCAGCCTTTAGAAAAACACAATCACAAACAACAGCAAGTGGTTTGGAGCAAATGATTCAAACAGATACAAATGTGCATTTGTTTTTACACGAAGATAATATGAGACAATTACTGACATTCAAAGAGGGTCAATTCTATTTGAATAAATCAGATAAAACAATGACGCTTCAAGAGGTTTTAGATATAGTAGATTCAGAGCCGGAAAGGTTTTCAAATAATGTGGTAACAAGACCTGTTATGGAAGAATGGTTATTTAACACTGTTGTCTTTATTGGTGGACCAAGTGAAATAAAGTATTGGACCGAATTAAACGATGTGTTTAGAACATTGGATGTTTCAATGCCAATCGTCTTACCACGCTTACGAATTACTTATATTAATCACAGAATTGAAAAATTAATAGCACAATATCAACTGGATAAAAACCAAATTATCGAAAATGGAATTGAAGATGCTAAACAAAAATTTGTTAGAGCACAAGCATCTCAAACATTCATTGATCAAATTGAATCAATGAAAGCACAGCAAGAAACACTGTATCAATCGCTAAAAGCAGAAGTAAAAGGCAACAATGATAATACATTGTTATTAGAAAAAAATAATTCAATTCATCAAAAGCAATACGACTATTTGATAAATAGATATTTATTAAATATTGAACGAGAAAATGAAATTAGCATGAAACATTTCAAAGTATTAAGTGGCACACTTCATCCAATGGGAGGGTTACAAGAAAGAATATGGAACCCTTTACAAATTATGAATGATTTTGGGATGAATGTGTTCAATCCCTCCACTTATCCACCACTTTCTTACACTTTTGATCATATTATAATAAAACCTTAGAGACAGTAAGGGTGCACCCGATTCATCTTTTTGATGAATCGGGTGTTTTTTTACGTTGAATAAGAAATTATGGTTATATTTGTATAATTAGTGGAGGATAGTGGTGAGATGTGGTAAATTATATATATGAGAAGGTGAGGTGATTATAAATGTTCATGGGAGAATACGAGCATCAGTTGGATACAAAAGGACGTATGATAGTGCCTTCCAAGTTTCGCTATGACTTAAATGAACGTTTTATAATCACTCGAGGCCTCGACAAATGTTTGTTTGGCTATACTTTGGAAGAATGGCAAATTATCGAAGAGAAGATGAAGACATTACCAATGAATAAAAAGGACGCACGTAAATTTATGCGTATGTTCTTCTCGGGAGCCGTAGAAGTAGAGCTGGATAAACAAGGGCGTATTAACATTCCGCAAAACTTGCGACAATACGCTAACTTAAGCAAAGAATGTACAGTAATAGGTGTCTCAAATCGTATTGAAATTTGGGATAGAGGAACTTGGAACAGTTTCTATGAAGAATCTGAAGATAGTTTCGAAGATATTGCTGAAGACCTGATTGATTTTGATTTTTAATAGGAGGAGTTAAATTTGTTTCATCATGTCAGCGTTATGCTTAAAGAAACCATTGATTATTTAAATATTAAAGAAGATGGTGTCTATGTCGACTGTACATTAGGTGGCGCAGGGCATGCCCTCTATTTATTAAATCAATTGGGTGACGAAGGTAGGCTTATAGCAATCGACCAAGATACAACAGCGATTGAAAATGCTAAAGAAGTTTTGAAAGAACACTTACATAAAGTGACCTTTGTCCATAGCAACTTTAGAGAATTAACTGAAATTTTAAATGATTTGAATATTGAAAAAGTAGATGGCATCTACTACGACTTAGGTGTGTCCAGTCCACAATTGGATGTAGCTGAACGTGGGTTTAGTTATCATAACGATGCCAAATTAGACATGCGAATGGATCAAACACAATCGTTATCAGCTTATGAAGTTGTAAATGATTGGCAATTTGAAAAATTAGTCAGAATCTTTCATCGATATGGCGAAGAAAAATTTTCAAAACAAATTGCGCGTCGTATAGAACAGAACAGAGAACAAAAGCCAATCGAAACAACGCTAGAACTCGTTGATGTAATAAAAGAAGGTATACCTGCAAAAGCTAGGCGAAAAG
The DNA here is from genome assembly GCF_049943195.1 of Staphylococcus caseorum. Lineage (NCBI taxonomy): Bacteria > Bacillati > Bacillota > Bacilli > Caryophanales > Staphylococcaceae > Staphylococcus > Staphylococcus caseorum. The sequence continues at coordinate 1,294,242 of NZ_JBNFUA010000001.1, read as the reverse complement.
GCGGACATCCTGCAAAAAGGATTTTCCAAGCAATTAGAATTGCAGTGAATGATGAATTATCTTCATTCGAAGATTCACTAGAACAAGCGATAGGTGCAGTAAAAATTGATGGTAGAATTTCAGTCATAACTTTCCATTCATTGGAAGATAGATTATGCAAACAGATGTTTCAAGAATATGAAAAAGGTCCAGATGTTCCACGGGGATTGCCAGTCATACCTGAAGCGTACACGCCTAAATTGAAACGCGTTAACCGTAAACCCATTACCGCTGCTGAAGAAGATCTAGATACAAATAACCGTGCGCGTAGTGCGAAGTTACGTGTTGCAGAAATATTGAAATAAGGAGTGAATGATGAGTGGCAGTAGAGAAGATTTATCAACCTTATAATGGATCAGAACAACAGATTCCCGAATCACAACCGAGGAAACAACCTAAAACGCAACCTAAAACCAAAACCGTAAAACGCAAAGTAGTAGTTCAACTTACAAAGTTTGAGAAAATGTTATACATAGGACTTATAACAGTAATTGCTTTAATAAGTATTTATATGCTATCTTTAAAAATGGATGCGTATGATACTCGAGGAAAAATTGCAGATTTAGATACTAAAATCGAACAACAATCAAGTGAAAACAGCGCAATAGAATCTGAAATTAAAAAGAACTCTTCATATGAACGCATTTACGATAAGGCAAAAGACGAAGGAATGAGCCTTAAGAACGACAATGTAAAGGTAGTGCGTAATAATGGCGAAGCGAAAAATTAGATTTAAAAAACCGAACTTTCTAATTAAACAAAGTAAAATAGGGGCAGTCCTACTCGTTCTCGGATTTGGACTGCTCTTTTTTACGTTGGTTTTAAGATACTCATATATTATGTTGACAGGGCACTCTTCCGGCGAAGATTTAATAATGAAGGCAAACGAAAAATATTTAGTCCAAAGCCAAGAGCAACCTGAACGTGGAAAAATATATGATCGTAATGGAAAAGTACTAGCAGAAGACGTAGAAAGATATAAAGTCGTTGCTATTGTTGATAAAAAAGCGAGTGAAGGCAGCGAGAAACCGAAACATGTTACAGACAAAAAAGAAACTGCGAAGAAATTAGCGACAGTGATAGATATGTCTGAGGAAGATATTGAAAAAAGACTGGATAATAAGAAAGCATTTCAAGTTGAATTTGGACAAAAAGGTTCTGATTTAACCTATCAAGAAAAAGAAAAGATAGAGAAAATGAATCTACCTGGTGTCACGCTCTATCCAGAAACTGAACGTTTCTATCCTAATGGTAACTTTGCGTCACATCTTATTGGCATAGCACAAAAAGACCCTGATACTGGGGAACTAAATGGTGCTATGGGCGTTGAAAAGATATTCGATAGTTATTTATCAGGACAAAAAGGTGCGTTATCTTACATTCATGATATTTGGGGCTACATTGCGCCAAATACAAAAAAAGAGAAAACACCACAACGCGGTGATGATGTCCATTTAACTATAGATTCCAACATTCAAGTCTTTGTTGAAGAAGCACTAGATGGAATGGTTGAGCATTATAAACCGAAAGATTTATTTGCTGTAGTCATGGATGCAGATTCAGGTGAAATTCTTGCATACAGTCAACGACCTACGTTCAACCCAGAAACTGGCGAAGATTTTGGTAAAAAATGGGCGAATGATTTGTATCAAAATACGTATGAACCAGGTTCCACATTTAAAAACTTTGGTTTAGCGGCAGCAATTGAAGAAGGAGAATTTAAACCAGATAAAAAATATACGGCAGAACCAAGAGAAGTCATGGGATCGAAAATTTCCGACTGGAACAAAGTAGGTTGGGGAGAGATACCAATGTCACTTGGTTTCACATATTCTTCAAACACCCTAATGATGCATTTACAAGATTTAGTTGGCTCAGATAAGATGAAAGAATGGTATGAAAAATTTGGATTCGGTGAATCAACGAACGGTATGTTTGATGGTGAAGCTACTGGTGACATCGCATGGGATAATGAAGCACAACAAAAAACATCTGCATTTGGTCAATCAACGACTGTAACACCAGTACAAATGTTACAAGCGCAATCAGCGTTCTATAATGAAGGTAATATGTTGAAACCGTGGTTTATAGATAGTGTATCTAATCCTGTAAGTAATGATACTTTCTACAAAGGTGAAAAAGAAATCGCTGGTAAACCAATCAAAAAAGATACGGCTAAAAAAGTACGTACTGAAATGGATAAGGTTGTTAACAGCGAAGACAGTAATGCTAAAAACTATAAAATCGATGGTTATGAAATAGAAGGTAAAACCGGAACAGCACAAGTAGCGGATTCAGATAATGGTGGATACGTAGAGGGTGAAAATCCATATTTCGTAAGCTTTATCGGTGATGCACCAAAAGATGACCCTGAAGTTGTTGTTTATGCTGGTATGAGTTTAGCTCAGAAAAATGATCAAGAAGCATATGAAAGTGGTGTGAGTAAGGCCTTTAAACCAATTATGGAGAACACGTTGAAATATCTGAATGTTGGTGATAAAAATTCTAAAGACAAATCAGATGTGAAATACAGCAAAGTGCCAGATGTTGAAGGTCAAGAAACACAAAAAGCACAAGACAAAGTGAATAGTAAATCTCTAGAACCTATCGTTATAGGTGACGGTGAGAAAATCACAAAACAATCTGTTACTGCAGATAAAGAGGTATTGCCTAATAGTAGAGTGCTATTATTGACTGATGGCGATGTTACGATGCCAAATATGTCCGGTTGGACTAAAGAAGAAGTCATTGCATTTGAAAAGCTCACGAATACAAAAGTAACTACCAAAGGTAGCGGATTTGTTTCTGAGCAATCTATAACAGAAGGTCAAAAGATAAGTAAAAAAGATAAGATAGAAGTAACGTTGTCTTCTGAAGAAATAAATGGAGAAACAGCTGATGACGAATCAAAATCTAAAGACAATGAAGAAAACAAAGAAGATAAAGAATAAATTTATTTAGCACAACTTCTGATTTCAATTTTAACTCATGTTAGAATATTTGTTTCATGATTATGAGGTATTCAAAAATAGTAGCTTGTCAGTATTTAGTAGCGTATGACGTTAATTAAATAACTGGTAAAGCTACTTACCTCTATACATATTGTAGCCACTTAGCACTAAGAAATAATCCAATTAAATATATAAAGGAGCATAATATGGTTTATTTACTCGCAATTATTGCACTTTTAATCACTTTTATATTAGTCCCAGTATTGATACCAACGTTAAAAAGAATGAAATTTGGGCAAAGTATCAGGGAAGAGGGCCCACAAAGTCATATGAAAAAGACAGGCACACCTACAATGGGTGGACTTACTTTCCTGATTAGTATCATTGTAACTTCGATACTTGCAATTATTTTTATGGAAAATCCTAACCCAATAATTTTACTATTATTTGTAACAATAGGGTTTGGCTTAATCGGTTTCATAGATGATTACATCATTGTTGTGAAAAAGAACAATGAAGGATTAACAAGTAAACAAAAATTTTTAGCACAGATTGCGATAGCAGTCATCTTCTTCATTTTGAGCCAAGCGTTTAATTTAACTGATTTTTCTACAGGAATACATATTCCATTTACGAATACAGAAATACCACTATCCATTGCATATGTATTATTTATTGTGTTTTGGCAAGTAGGGTTCTCTAACGCAGTGAATTTAACAGATGGTTTAGACGGACTCGCAACAGGCTTATCTATAATTGGATTTGTTATGTATGCAATTATGGCGTATTTCCAAGGTGCTACATCTATCGGTCTATTCTGTATTATTATGATTTTTGCATTAGTTGGGTTCTTACCATTCAATTTAAACCCAGCTAAAGTGTTTATGGGAGATACAGGTAGTTTGGCATTAGGTGGTATATTTGCCACAATTTCAATTATGCTAAACCAAGAATTATCACTCATTTTTATTGGCTTTGTGTTTGTTGCAGAAACTTTATCAGTAATTATTCAAGTTACATCTTATAAATTAACAGGCAAACGAATTTTTAAAATGTCACCATTACACCATCATTTCGAATTAGTTGGTTGGAATGAGAAGAAAGTTGTTACGGTATTTTGGACAGTAGGCTTGATTTCAGGACTAATCGGCCTATGGATTGGAGTGAATTAAATTGCTGAAATATACAGGGTTAGAAAATAAAAATGTATTAGTAATTGGTTTAGCGAAAAGTGGTTATGAAGCAGCTAAGTTGTTAAATAAGTTGGGCGCGAATGTCATAGTTAATGATGGCAAAGATTTAAGCCAAGACTCACATGCGAAAGACTTAGAAAATAGAGGGATTAAAGTCATTGGAGGAGAACATCCGCTGTCTTTACTTGATAGTAATCATATTATAGTTAAAAATCCTGGAATACCCTATACTGTACCTTTACTTGAAGCTGCTGTAGAAAAAGGCTTGAAAATCTTAACAGAAGTTGAATTGAGTTATTTGATATCAGAAGCACCTATTATTGGTGTCACAGGTACAAATGGTAAAACTACAGTAACGTCATTAATTGGCGATATGTTTCAAAAAAGTAGAGTAACAGGTAAAGTATCAGGGAATATTGGATATGTCGCTTCTAAAGTAGCTCAAGAGGTCACAGCAAGTGATTATTTAGTTACGGAACTATCTTCATTCCAACTACTTGGTATAGATCGATACAAGCCGCATATTGCTATTATCACAAATATATACTCGGCACATCTTGATTATCATGAATCATTAGAGAACTATCAAAATGCTAAAAAAGAAATTTATAAAAATCAAACAGAGGACGATTATTTAATCTGTAATTATCACCAGCGTCATTTAATTGAGTCGGAATCATTAAGTGCCAAAACCTATTACTTTTCTACACAACAAGAAGTTGATGGTATTTATGTAAAAGATGGTTTTATTGTGTTCAAAGGATTTAGAATCATTCATAAAGATGATTTAGTTTTACCGGGTGAACATAATTTAGAAAATATACTTGCTGCGACTTTAGCTGCACTTTTAGCTGGTGTATCAGTAAGAGCAATCATTGATAGTCTTACAACATTCTCTGGTATTGAACATAGATTACAATATATCGGCTCGAACAAAACGAATAAATATTACAATGATTCAAAAGCAACCAATACACTTGCAACACAATTTGCATTAAATTCATTTGATCAATCAATTATTTGGTTATGTGGTGGTTTAGATCGTGGTAACGACTTTGATGAACTTATTCCTTATATGAAAAACGTCAAGGTGATGGTCGCATTTGGAGAAACGCAAAGTAAATTTGTGAAGCTAGGTGAAAGTCAGGGCAAATACGTAATAACGGCGACTGACGTACAAGATGCAGTCGATAAAATACAAGACGCTATAGAACCAAATGACGTTGTACTTTTATCACCGGCCTGTGCAAGTTGGGATCAATACAATACTTTTGAAGAGCGTGGAAATAAATTTATAAAAAGTTTCCAAGCGCACTTACCTTCTTTTTAAAGGGTGTGAAAATGAATGACTAATAAAGTAAGTGAATTTGACTCTGAATACTTAAAAGAAAAACGAGCAAAACGTCGAAAACGACAAAAGCAAATTCAATATTCAGTATTTGGTGTATTGTTATTTATTATCATTTTGATTCTTATATATATGTTCACGCCTTTAAGTAAGATAAGCAGTGTGGAAATAAAAGGCAATGATAATGTTTCCAAAAGTGCAATCAATAAAGCGATTGATGTTAAAGACAACTCCAGAATGTACACATATAGCACTTCAAAAGCGACGGATAAATTAAAAGACAACAAATTGATAAAAAGCGCGAAAATTACGAAACAAATGCCTAACAAATTAACGGTTGAAGTCACTGAAAATCAAATTGTTGGAATGACGAAAAAGAAAGATAATTATGTGCCTATTCTAGAAAATGGTACAGAATTGAAAAACTATGATGGTAATGCAACGGATGATGGACCCATATTAGTAGGATTTGAAAAAGAGGAGAAAGAAAAAATTATTAATGAACTTGCAAAAATGCCAGCAAATGTGAGAGGTATGATTGCAGAAATTAAATATGATCCTCAAGAAAATTTACAAAATCAAATCAAATTATTCACATCTGATGACATTCAAATTCTTGGTAATCTCAATACGATTGCTAATAAAATGAAATATTATCCGCAAATGTCTCAATCGTTAGAACGTGATGAATCAGGCGAATTGAAAAAGTCAGGATATATTGATTTATCAGTAGGTGCATCATTTATTCCTTATGGTGGTGGTAATGAAACAAAATCAGCAAGTGACAAAAATGTAGACGAACAAACAACAGAAATAGATGCTGCAAAAGACGAGTTACAAAGCGCATTAAACAAAATAAATAAAGAATCAGACAAAAATAATTAAAAAATTTCGACAAATACACGTGTTTATAGTTCACAAGCATCAAAACGTATTGTAAACTGTTAATAGTGTGAACTTGAATAAGTTATTGTCAGGAGGTGCCTATCTATGGAAGAGCATTATTATGTAAGTATAGATATTGGTTCATCAAGCGTTAAAACGATAGTGGGCGAAAAATTTCACAATGGTATAAATGTGATAGGTACAGGACAGACCTACACAAGTGGGATTAAAAATGGTCTTATTGATGATTTCGATATCGCTAAACAAGCGATAAAAGATACAATCAAAAAAGCCTCTATTGCTTCAGGTGTTGATATTAAAGAAGTGTTTTTAAAACTTCCAATAGTCGGAACTGAAGTATTTGATGAAGCAAATGAAATAGAATTTCATGAAGATACAGAATTGAATGGTACACATATTGAAAGTGTGCTTGAAGGTATTCGCGAAAAAAATGATGTGCCAGAAACTGAAATTATAAATGCATTCCCAATTAAATTTATTGTTGATGGAGAAAATGAAGTTTCAGATCCAAAAGAATTAATTGCTAGACATGGTTTGAAAGTAGAAGCTGGTGTTATTGCAATTCAAAAATCAATTTTAATCAATATGATTAAATGTGTGGAATCTTGTGGCGTAGATGTATTAGATGTGTATTCAGATGCGTATAACTATGGTTCAGTGCTATCAGCTACTGAAAAAGAGCTAGGCACATGTATCATCGATATCGGTGAAGACATTACACAACTTGCATTTTATGAACGCGGTGAGCTTGTTGATGCTGAGGCAATAGAGATGGCTGGTCGAGATATCACAGAAGATATTTCGCAAGGTTTAAACACATCTTATGAAACAGCAGAAAAAATTAAACATCAATATGGTCACGCTTTCTTTGAATCTGCTTCTGATCATGATGTATTTAGTGTGGATCAAGTGGATAGTGAAGAAGAAGCTCAATTTACTCAAAAAGATTTAGCAGATATTATTGAAGCACGTGTTGAAGATATCTTCTTTAATGCATTTGATATATTACAAGATCTAGGACTTACTAAAGTTAACGGCGGTTTCGTTGTTACTGGTGGTTCAGCAAACTTATTAGGAGTTAAAGAATTACTACAAGATATGGTCAGTGAAAAAGTAAGAATTCATACACCATCACAAATGGGTATTAGAAAACCTGAATTTTCTTCAGCAATTTCAACAATTTCTAGTAGCATTACTTTCGACGAATTGTTAGATTATGTTACAATTAGTAATCATGACAGTGAAGAATTCGAAGAAGAAGTCATCGAATCTGATGAAAGAGAACATAGCACAAAATCAAGCGGATTTGACTGGTTCAAGAAAAAATCAAACAAACAAGAAGAGCCACAAACGTCAGCTTCTGAAATGGAAGAACCAGAAGCACCTGAGGAATACGACGAAAAAGTAGACGTCAACCAAGATGAAGAACGTAAACCTCAAGACAAAGAAGAAGGTAAATTCAAAAAACTTATGAAATCTCTATTCGATTGATTGGCCATTAAAACTAGGAGGAAATATAAATGTTAGAATTTGAACAAGGATTTAATCATTTAGCGACGTTGAAAGTCATCGGTGTAGGGGGCGGCGGTAACAACGCTGTAAACCGTATGATTGACCATGGTATGAATAATGTTGAATTTATTTCAATCAATACGGATGGACAAGCTTTAAACCTGTCTAAAGCTGAAGCTAAAATCCAAATTGGTGAAAAATTAACACGTGGTCTAGGCGCTGGAGCGAACCCAGACATTGGTAAAAAAGCTGCAGAAGAATCTCGTGAACAGATCGAAGATGCTATCCAAGGCGCAGATATGGTATTCGTAACTGCTGGTATGGGTGGCGGTACTGGTACTGGTGCTGCACCAGTCGTAGCAAAAATTGCTAAAGAAATGGGAGCATTAACAGTAGGTGTCGTTACACGTCCGTTTGGTTTTGAAGGTCGTAAGCGTCAAACACAAGCAGCAGCTGGTGTAGAAGCAATGAAAGCAGCTGTAGATACATTAATTGTTATTCCTAACGACAGATTATTGGATATCGTTGATAAATCAACACCAATGATGGAAGCATTTAAAGAAGCCGACAACGTATTACGTCAAGGTGTTCAAGGTATTTCTGATTTAATCGCAGTATCAGGTGAAGTAAACCTTGACTTTGCAGATGTGAAAACAATCATGTCTAACCAAGGTTCAGCATTAATGGGTATCGGTGTTTCTTCTGGCGAAAACCGCGCAGTAGAAGCAGCTAAAAAGGCGATTTCGTCACCATTATTAGAAACTTCAATCGTTGGTGCACAGGGTGTACTTATGAATATCACTGGTGGAGAGTCATTATCACTTTTCGAAGCACAAGAATCAGCTGATATCGTACAAGATGCAGCAGATGAAGATGTAAATATGATTTTCGGTACTGTAATTAATCCAGAATTACAAGACGAAATTGTAGTTACAGTTATCGCTACTGGATTTGAAGATAAACCTTCATCACAAGCACGTAAAGCTTCAAATACTGGTTTCGGTACAAGTGCAACAAGTAGTAACAGCACAAAAGAAGATACATTTGCATCAAATACAGCAAATACTTCTCAACCATCAGAAAGTGCTAGTGAAGGCAGAAGTCATACTACAAATGAAGATGACATTCCAAGCTTTATCAGAAATAGAGAAGAAAGACGTTCAAGAAGAACTAGACGTTAATTTTCGAACTAGCTCGCCTTGTGTACATAGGGCTTAAAGCTTAAAGTAGTCAATAATAAATACAATGATGTCATCAGGTCCAAAGATCTGATGACTTTTTTGAATTTTATTGCTATCTATGAGTATAACTTAATCATATATTTGTCTGAGATTTTAGAATAAATTATTGTCGCGGGTCTCCTATAAGAAGTCATAGCGAGAAATTGCAGTTTTAATTAATGGAGGGTCATAGTATGCATGATAAATTTATTAAAGATAATCATATATTGAAATATGAGGATAGCCATTTAAATAATGTAAAATTGGGTATAACAACAAGAGAAGAAGGTTTGAGTCCCTATCCCAAATCAGCTTTTAATATGGCTAGATATATTAACGATGATCCACAGCACGTTACACAACACCAAGAAGAGCTTGCAGCTGTAATTCAATACCCGAGAGAACAGTGGGTATTTCCTATACAAACGCATGAAAATAAAGTTGTAGAGGTGACAGCTAAAGATAGAGGTACGAATATTGATATTTTAACGGATGCTTTACATGGTGTAGATGCATTATATACGTATGAATCTGATCTTCTGCTTACAATGTGTTATGCGGACTGTGTACCTATATATTTTTATAGCGAAAAACATCATTACATCGCTTTAGCACATGCTGGTTGGAGGGGCACTGTCGGTCAAATTGTGAATGAAGTCATCCGCTATATCGATTTTAATTTAAATGATTTGAATATCGTTATTGGACCTGCAACTTCTACAACTTATGAAATTAATGATGATATTAAAGCAAAATTTGAATCATTACCGATAGACATAAATGAATACATTAAGACAAGAGCCAATGACAGACATGGCATTGATTTAAAACGTGCAAATGCTTTATTACTTGAAAATGCAGGTGTTCCTAAAGATAATATTTATATGACCAACTATGCGACATCTGAAGATTTATCCTTATTTTTCTCATATAGAGTAGAGAAAGGGAATACTGGCCGCATGTTAGCATTTATCGGTCAATAATGAAGAGGTGTAGAGATTTGAACGTACAACAGAATTTAGAACAAATTGAAAAACAATTAAAAACATACTGCGAAAAAGGTAATATTTCAACGTTACCAAACGTGATTGCAGTGACAAAGTATGTTACAATAGACCGAGCTAATGATGCTTATAATGCGGGGATTAGACATTTTGGTGAGAATCGTTTAGAAGGATTTCAACTTAAAAAAGAAGCTTTACCTGATGATATTGTAATGCACTTTATTGGTTCGTTACAGACAAGAAAGGTGAAAGAAGTGATCAATGAAATTGATTACTTTCATGCATTAGATCGTCTTAAATTAGCAAAAGAAATTAACAAAAGGGCGGAACACAAAATAAAGTGTTTTGTTCAAGTAAATGTTTCAGGTGAAAAATCTAAACAAGGTGTTGCATTGAAAGATGTGAATACTTTTATTGAAACGTTGGAACAATATGAAAATTTAGAAGTAGTTGGTCTTATGACTATGGCTCCATTAACTGATGACGAGTCATATATAAAAAGCTTATTTCAATCATTAAAGAATAAAAGAGATGAGATTAAAGCGCTCAATTTAAATTATGCACCATGTACTGAGTTATCGATGGGAATGAGTAATGATTTCCATTTAGCTGCTGAAGAAGGTGCGTCATTTGTGAGAATTGGGACTAAACTTGTAGGAAAAGAGGAGTGAGCCCCGTGGCTTTAAAAGATTTATTTAGTGGATTTTTCGTGGTTGAAGAAGAAGATGACGAATTAGAAGCACCAGAAGAAGAACAAGGTAGACAACAAAACAAGCAACAAGCGCAGTCTCAAACGAATTTCAATGAATATAAAAATAATGAAAATACAGAGCGACAAAGATCCATACAATCCGTTCCCAAAAAGCAGTCATCAAGATTACAGCAATCCTCAGGTGAAAGGAAGTATCAAATGAATAACACTTCATCAAAAAATAATGCAAGGAACGTTGTGAATATGAATAATCAAGAACAAGATCAATTCGGTTTTACAGAAGAAAGTTCTAAAATGTGTTTATTTGAACCACGTGTTTTTTCAGATACTCAAGATATTGCAGACGAACTCAAAAATCGTCGCGCAACTTTAGTTAATTTACAGCGTATTGATAAAGTTTCTGCTAAACGTATTATCGACTTTTTAAGCGGTACAGTTTATGCAATCGGTGGAGACATTCAACGCGTAGGATCAGATATATTCTTATGTACTCCAGATAATATAGAAGTAGCTGGTAGTATAACAGATCACATAGAAAATATGGAATACCAAGGTGAATAGAGGTAATAATAAATGGATATAGGTTTATTAGGAAGTATATTTAGTTTTATTTTATTCTTGGTTCAAATTTATTATTACGGAATGATTGTTTATTTCTTTATGTCATGGATACCTAATGCACGAGAAAATAAATTCGGTCAATTTTTGGCTAAAATTTATGAACCATTTTTAGAACAGTTCCGTAAAATTATTCCTCCAATTGGCATGATTGATATATCATCAATTGTAGCAATAATTGTACTTGTTTTATTCCGACAAGGTTTAGCAAGTATTTTTAATCTAATTTTGAGTAATTTAGCTTAAATCAATTTACGTTAAATAGAATTTAAGTTTAACTATAACTAATGTATAAAATAAATGAGAAGCACCTAACGTTGTATGACGCGAGGTGCTTTCTCTTGTATGTGGAGTGATTAGCATCGATATTTACCAGCATTTTAGAAAAGAAGAACATGAATTAATAGATCAACTTATAGATAAGTGTAATCGTGCGAATGAGCAGTATGCGCCTATATTAACACCATTTCTAGATCCACGTGGACAATATATTATGAGTGTCATAGTCGGTAGCTATGGTGATTTAGAAGTGACATTCTTTGGTGGGCCTTATGCAGAACGCAAAAGGGCCATTGTTGCACCTGATTATTTTGTGCCAGAAGAAGAACTGTTTGAAATTGTATTGCTTGAAATAGACTATCCTCAAAAGTTTGTAACGCTACAACATCAACATATATTAGGAACAATTATGTCTTTAGGGATAGAAAGAGAGCAATTAGGAGATATTATTGTAGATGACTCAATTCAATTTACTTTGACAAAGCAATTGGAATCTTATATTATGTTAGAGCTAAATAGAATTAAGGGTGCTACAGTTAAACTTAATTCTATTCCTATAAAAGATATGATACAATCAAAAGAGCATTGGCAAACATATGAAACTACTGTGAGTGGTTTGCGTTTAGATGTCATCCTAAAAGAAATGATTCGCAAATCGCGTACAATTGCTAAACAATTAATTGATAAAAAGCGTGTCAAGGTCAATCATACAATGATTGACGCTACAGATTTTCAACTTGATAGTGGTGACTTATTGTCAATCCAAGGTTATGGTAGAGCAATGATTACTGATATTGGTGGTAAAACAAAAAAAGATAAAGTAAGAATTTCGTATAAAACTTTATTCAAATAATGTTATACTTATCTAACGTATAAACAAGTCAAATTAGATTTCAATCAATAAAAATGCATACAAATGATTATAAAAAAATAGAAAATATAGACATAAAGCACTATTTCAGATATTTAAAGAAGTGCTAAAATAGTGTATTATAGAAGGAGGATAACGCATGCCTTTTACACCAAATGAAATAAAAAACAAAGACTTTACACGCGTAAAAACTGGTTTTGAACCAACTGAGGTTGAAAGCTATTTAGAACAACTAAGTAACGAAATTGAACGTTTAAAAGAAGACAAAAAGCAATTAGAGAAAGTCATTGAAGATAAAGATACAAACATCCAGTCTTATAAAGATGTTCATCAATCTGTAAGTGATGCTTTAATTCATGCGAAACAAGCTGGGGAAGAAACAAAATTAGCTGCAACTAAAGATGCTGAAGCAACAGTTTCTAAAGCACAAAGTGAAGCTAATAAAATCGTTAATGATGCAGTTGAAAAAGCACGTCGTCTTTCATTCCAAACTGAAGACATGAAACGCCAATCAAAAATATTTAGATCACGTTTCCGTATGTTAGTTGAGGCTCAACTTGATTTACTAAAAAGCGAAGATTGGGATTATTTATTAAATTATGATCTTGATTCTGAACAAGTAACTCAAGAGAATATTAATCATTTACATGAAAATGATTTGACTGAAGAAGAAAAAGCGATGAAAGCGAAAGCAGAAGCAGATAGTACTGCAGAAGCAGACGCTCAGGCTACAAATACTGAAACAGATAAAAAATAGTAATTAATATAAATAACAGACGCGTAAGCATCTCTTTGCATATCAAAGCGAGTTAGGGACAGTGAGAGCCTTTCATATGTAAGATGTTTATATCACTGTTATTTTAAAAAAATATATGAACAATGAGAGAACTCTAAGTTGAGTTAATCAGGGTGGTAACGCGGTATTAATCGTCCCTGTTAATTGAACTTAGGGTTCTTTTTATTGTACGAATGAATTGAATTTAGTATGAAAATCGGAACAAGGAGTGTATAAAATGGATTATAAAGAAACGTTATTAATGCCAAAAACAGATTTCCCAATGCGCGGAGGGTTACCAAATAAAGAACCTAAGATCCAAGAAGAATGGGAAGCTCAAAACATTTATCAAAAAGTGTTAGATAAAAATGAAGGGAATCCATCATACATTTTACATGATGGTCCACCATACGCTAATGGTAATTTGCATATGGGACATGCACTGAATAAAATCTTAAAAGACATGATGATTAGATATAAATCAATGCGTGGTTTTTATGCACCTTACGTCCCAGGTTGGGATACGCACGGTTTACCTATTGAACAAGCACTAACTAAAAAAGGTGTTAAACGTAAAGAATTATCTATTGCTGAATTCAGAAAAAAATGTGAAGCATTTGCTTTAGAACAAATTGAAAATCAGAAAAAAGATTTTAAACGTTTAGGTGTTAAAGGTGATTTTGATAATCCATATATCACATTAAAACCAGAATATGAAGCAGCGCAAATTCGTTTATTTGGCGAAATGGCAGACAAAGGATTAATTTATAAAGGTAAAAAACCTGTATATTGGTCACCATCAAGTGAATCTTCACTTGCAGAAGCAGAAATAGAATATCAAGATAAACATTCGGCTTCTATCTACGTAGCATTTGATGTTAAAGATGGTAAGGGCGTTGTAGATTCAAATGCAAAATTCATCATTTGGACAACAACACCATGGACATTACCTTCTAACGTAGCGATTACAGTACATCCTGATTTAACTTATGGTCAATATAATGTGAATGGTAAAAAATACATTATCGGTAAAGACTTAGCGAGTGATGTTGTTGAAGCATTAGGCTGGGATGAAAACACGCTTGAATTAGAAAAAGAATTTAAAGGTAGCGAATTAGAGTATGTGGAAACACAACATCCATTTGTTGACCGTGTTTCATTGGTTATCAATGGCTTACATGTTACTACTGATGCTGGTACAGGTTGTGTTCATACAGCGCCTGGTCATGGTGAAGATGACTATATCGTTGGTCAGAAGTACAAATTACCTGTAATTAGCCCAGTTGATGATAAAGGTGTCTTTACAGAAGAAGCTGGTCAATTTGAAGGTATGTTCTATGACAAAGCTAATAAAGCAATTACGGATGTGTTAAAAGAAAAAGACGCTTTATTAAATTTAGAATTTATCACACATAGTTATCCTCATGATTGGCGTACGAAAAAACCTGTTATCTTCAGAGCAACGCCACAATGGTTTGCTTCTATTGATAAAGTACGTCAAGATATCTTAGATGCAATCGAAGTAACTAATTTTAAAGTAGATTGGGGTAAAACACGTATCTTCAATATGATCCGTGACCGTGGTGAATGGGTTATTTCACGTCAACGTGTATGGGGCGTACCATTACCAGTATTTTATGCTGAAAATGGTGACATCATCATGACAAACGAAACTGTTAATCATGTTGCAGATTTATTTGAAACCTTTGGTTCTAATGTTTGGTTTGAACGTGATGCAAAAGATTTATTACCAGAAGGATTTACACACCCAAGTAGTCCAAATGGTGAATTTACTAAAGAAACAGATATTATGGACGTTTGGTTTGATTCTGGTTCTTCTCACAGAGGCGTTTTAGAAGGCCGTCCGGAACTATCTTATCCAGCTGATTTATACATTGAAGGTAGTGACCAATACCGTGGTTGGTTTAACTCATCAATCACAACTTCTGTTGCGACAAGAGGTAAATCACCATATAAAATGCTCTTATCTCACGGTTTTGTTATGGACGGATCAGGTAAAAAAATGAGTAAATCATTAGGTAACGTGATTGTGCCAGATCAAATTGTTAAACAAAAAGGTGCAGATATTGCACGACTTTGGGTAAGTAGTGTTGATTACTTAGCTGACGTTCGTATCTCAGATGAAATCTTAAAACAAACTTCTGATGTGTATCGTAAAATCAGAAATACATTAAGATTTATGTTAGGGAACGTGAGTGATTATAACCCTGCTACCGATGCATTAGCTGAAGCAGATTTATTAGAAGTAGATAAATATCTATTAAATAGACTACGTGAATTTACAGCAAATACTTTAGATCATTATGATAACTATGACTACTTAGACATCTATCAAGAAGTTCAAAACTTTATTAACGTAGAACTAAGTAATTTCTATTTAGATTATGGTAAAGATATTTTATATATTGAAGAACGTGATTCTCATAAACGTCGTAGTATGCAAACAGTGTTATACCAAATTGTAGTGGATATGACGAAACTATTAGCACCAATCTTAGTGCATACTGCTGAAGAAGTGTGGTCTCATATTCCTCATGTTGAAGAAGAAAGTATTCACTTAACTCGTATGCCAGAACGCACTGAAGTTGACCGTGAATTTTTAGATAGATGGAATACATTTATGAATTTACGTGATGACGTTAACCGTGCATTAGAAGCAGCACGTGGTGAAAAAGTAATTGGTAAATCGTTAGAAGCTAAAGTTATAATTGGCAGTAATGAGAACTTTGATGCAACATCATTTTTACAACAATTCTCTGATTTACAGCAGTTATTCATCACTTCTCAAGCAGAAGTAGTGGAATCAGTTGAAAACGGTGTGGCTTATCAATATGGTGATATCCGTATTGAACACGCGCATGGTGAAAAATGTCAACGTTGTTGGAATTATAGTGAAGAACTCGGTTCAGTTGGCGAACTTGATGATTTATGTCCGCGTTGTCAAGAAGTTGTAAAGACACTCGTATAAAACGTAGCACCATCAATTATTAATAATTGAGTCTGAGACATGTATTTTGTCTCAGGCTCTTTTCATGTTTGAACTCCTAAGATAACTATGAAGAAATAAATGAAAATAATTGTATTGAATGAGCTTTTTTAATGTATAAAAATGGATTTCAAGTATACTGAATTTATTAGAGTTTTAGAAAGGTGTTATACATGTTCCATAGTCAAAGCGCACATTTTGTAAATGGCATTACGTTAAATGTTAGAGATAAAGATGAAATGAAACAATTTTATGAAAACATCATAGGTATGAATGTAGTAAATGAATCTTATTCAACAATTCAATATGAGATTGGTAATTTAAATCATTTTATGACTTTTAATCAAGTTATACAGGGCAGAGAGCCATTACGTTCAGAAGCAGGATTATTTCACTTGGCGATTAGGTTGCCTGCAAAGACAGACCTTGCAGATTTGCTTGTTCAAATAAGTGAAGCGGGTATTCCAGTACATGGTGGAGAGCATGATGTGACGACCTCATTATATTTAGAAGACCCTGAAGGCAATGGATTAGAATTTTATGTTGATAATCCAATTGAAGACTGGTTATTTGAGGATGAAAAAGTAGTGCTTGAAACGCAACCGATTAACGTGCCAAATTTATTAACGTTTACTTCAAATGAAAAATGGCAAGGTATTCCAGATGAAAGCGTCATTGGATATTTGAATTTAAAATCGATTGATTTAAGCAAAGTAAAGCAGTACTATAATAATTATTTCGGACTTGAAACATCATCATTAGAAACAGATGGCGCATTTTACTTATCCTCTAATGGTTATCACCAACATTTAGTGGTTAATAATTGGCTATCAAGTATTAAACGAATTGAAAATAATAGAACATATGGTTTAGCAATTATTGATTTTCATTACCCTGAAACTACTCACAAATTATTAACAGGCCCAGATGGTATACAATTTCGATTTAATTATAATAAGGTCGTGTGAATTAATGAAAAAAAGACTTGGTACGATGTTTGCGATAAGTACTATTATTATTGTTGCTGCCGCATATGAAGGATTAGATAACCAAGATATGACTGAGCCAACAAATCATTTTTGGTCGTTAGATCCAATGAAATATAATACGTATACTAAAGGACAATGCACGCACTACGTCTTTGAAAAAGTAAGAGAAGATGGTATGAAAATAGGGAAAAATTGGAACGACGCAAAGTATTGGGCATCGTTTGCACAAAAAAGTGACTATAAAGTAAATCAATCACCTAAGGTAGGGAGCATTTTACAGACTGCTGAAGGTGAGTATGGTCATGTAGCTTATATTGAACAACGAAATGACAATGGTTCATTAGAAGTGAGTGAAATGAATTATAACAAGCCTTTTGAAATATCAAACCGAATTATAACGAAAGACGAAGTTAAAGATTATAAATATATCCATCCTAAGAAAAACGCAAGTGTTTAAACATAATAGTATATACAGGTAGCGACTTGTGCATGCTTTCCGCGGGCACAGCCTCAGCCTGTTGTCTTCGGCACGTGCTTTTCCCGCAGGAGTCAGCACAAGTCGTTACCTTGATTTAATAACAAAATAATATGAAATATGATTTCGATAACTCATGACTATATTTTTAATAGCAAGACTTATTTATTATATAGTTGTATATTTTTTTATTTTGTAACAGTACTTGTGCATGCTTTCCGCGGGCACAGCCTCAGCCTGTAGTCTTCGGCACGTGCTTTTCCCACAGGAGTCAGCACAAGTCGCTACCTTGATTTAATAGCAAAATAATATGAAATATGTTTTCGATAACTCATGACTATATTTTTTATAGCAAGATTTATTTAATATATATTTGTATATTTTTTTATTTTGTGGCAGTACTTGTGCATGCTTTCCGCGGGCACAACTTCAACTTGCAGTATTCAGCTCATGTTGAAACATATGCTGGGTCTAGGCGCTTCTATATCATACTGTTATTACATCAACATAAAATATTTCATCTACATTTAAAATTAGGCAACATGGTGAGCCGTTTGATTGTTAAATGTAGATGATTTTTTAATTGGTTTATTGTATATGTGAATAATATTAGCCTTTTAAGTATTAATAATGTAACTTTTTTACCAGATATTCAAACTGTAACTTTTTTTATAAGTTTGATTAGGATATAATGAAAGATGTTGTAAAAGCGACTGAGATTAGAATAGGAGGTACAGACATGAAACGTCCGTACTATATTGGTATTTCTTTATTCATAACAATCGTTATATTAATATTAGATCAAATCACAAAATTTATTGTTGCTAGTTCAATGAAGGTTGGAGAAACATTTGAAGTTATTCCCAACTTTTTAAATATAACTTCTCACAGAAATGATGGTGCCGCTTGGGGTATTATGAGCGGGAAGATGGGCTTTTTCTATATAATTACAGTTATTATACTCGTAGTGCTCATTGTATTTTATATTAAAGAAGCAAAACACAGTTTGTTAATGCAAATCGCTATTAGTTTATTATTTGCAGGTGCTTTAGGTAACTTTATTGATCGCGTGTTGCACGGCGAAGTTGTTGACTTTATTGACACATATATAATTGGTTATAACTTCCCAATATTTAATGTAGCTGACTCTAGTTTGACGATAGGCGTTTTGTTAATTATTATCGCTTTGTTAACAGATATGAAGAACGAAGAATAGGAGAGATTTTGCATGACTATACATGAGTATAAAATAGAAAATAAAGATGACGCAGGCCAGCGTATCGACAAAGTATTACCTGAATTCAATTCAGATTGGTCACGTACACAGATTCAAGATTGGATTAAATTATCACTTGTAAAAGTAAATGATAAGCTAATTAAGCCAAATTATAAGACGAAGTTAAACGACCATATTGTAGTAACTGAAAAAGAAATTGTAGAAGCAGATATCAATCCAGAAAATTTAAATTTAGATATATATTATGAAGATGATGATGTAGCAATCGTCTATAAACCTAAAGGCATTGTGGTGCATCCTTCAGCTGGGCATTCAACAGGGACACTTGTAAATGGTTTAATGTATCAAATGAAAAATTTATCTGGCATTAATGGTGAAGTACGTCCAGGTATTGTACACCGTATTGATAAAGACACATCTGGTCTATTAATGGTAGCCAAAAATGATATTGCACATCGTAGTTTAGTAGATCAATTAGTTAAGAAAACTGTGACACGTAAATACGTAGCACTTGTTCACGGCAATATACCGCATGATTACGGTACAATAGAGGCACCAATTGGTAGAAATAAAAACGATCGTCAATCAATGGCAGTGGTTGATGATGGTAAAGAAGCGGTTACACATTTTAATGTATTAGAGCATTTTAACAATTATACTTTAGTAGAATGTGAATTAGAAACAGGGCGTACACACCAAATACGTGTACATATGAAATATATTGGATTCCCTCTTGTAGGTGATCCAAAATATGGACAGAAGAAAACCCTGAATATTGGTGGACAAGCACTACATGCAGGTATCATTGGTTTTGAACACCCAGTGACACAAGAATATATTGAAAAGTCTACACCACTCCCTGAAGACTTTGAGCAATTATTAGCAGATATTCGTAAAAGTGATACTAAATAATAAGCATGAACTTGAAATATAAAGTTTTGAAGATTTCAAGTTAATATATAAGCACAAGCTACTAGAATTCTATATTTAGAACCTAGTAGCTTTTTTATGTTTGTTTATAAGCAAGAAAAATCACCATATGAATGAAATAAACATCTTCTAATGATTAACTTGAATTTTAATTGACCGCTTGCAAGTGAATTGTATTCATGGTAGTATAGTGACAGTTTAATAGAACGTCATACGTCTTTAAATGAAAGTCCAGAGAGGCTTCGAAGACATGTAGTTAATATAAGGTACATAAACATATTGTGTGTTTGTGAAAGCAAATGAACACTGTTGTAGCTGAAGTTTATCAGCGCAATGGGAAACATAGCGGTTAAATCCCTGTGTAGAGAAAGCATCTAAGTTAAGTGAAGATAAATCTCTTGTTTGTTTATGATACCTTATAACTAAACCTCATGTCTTAATAAAGACATGAGGTTTTCTTTGTATTAAATGAGATAGATATTTATCAAATTAAGGAAGGTGCCTAAAATGTCAGAACGAGTTATTATGGATGAAGCAGCGATTCAAAGAACGGTGACACGTATTGCACATGAAATTTTAGAGTATAATAAAGGTACTGATAATTTAATATTGCTAGGTATTAAAACGCGCGGTGCATTTTTAGCGCGACGTATTCAACAAAAAATTGAACGCATAGAAGAGAAACTTGTACCAACTGGAACGATTGATATCACTCAATTTAGAGATGATTTAGAACAGACAATAAATGAAGCTGAAGAAAGCGCATATGAAATTGATGTTAATATTACAAATCAAGTCGTAATTATCATTGATGATGTTTTATATACAGGACGAACGGTGAGGGCTTCCTTAGACGCAGTGTTACAATACGCTAGACCTAAGAAAATAGGGTTAGCTACACTAGTTGATCGAGGACATCGAGAATTACCGATACGTGCAGACTTCGTTGGTAAAAACATACCAACAGCAAGGGAAGAAGCTGTGGCAGTTTTTCTTGAAGAAATCGATGATAGAAATGCAGTAGTAATTGAATAGCACCTTTTAATTCAGTACGAGAGACTGGAAAAGGGAAGAGGATTTAAATTTTCAGCTACGATCTAAGCATTAGATACGTAAGCAATTCATTTATAGTTGTCAAATGCACGATGTTGATAACATTCCTCTTCACATATACTTTGTTTTATTGCGAGTTAACTATAGTCAAAATGTCAATGGCTATAAATCAACTTAGCAATAATCAAGATATATACTTTTTAGTCTCTTTACATGAATTTAATGTAAAGAGACTTTTTTTATGAGAGGAAGCATAAAACATGGAAAATGAAACAATGTTTGAACGGACAGTTAAGCCAGTATTAGATGTGCAAGATAGACCTAAATTAGGACAATGGGCATTCCTGAGTACACAACATTTATTTGCGATGTTTGGTTCAACTGTACTCGTACCATTTTTAACAGGATTACCTATATCTTCAGCGTTATTAGCTTCTGGTGTAGGGACATTGTTATACATACTAATTACCAAAGCGAAGATACCAGCATACTTAGGATCGAGTTTTGCATTTATTACACCCATTATTACAGGACTTAATTCACATAGCTTAGGTGACATGTTGATGGCGTTGTTTATGAGCGGTGTAATGTATGTACTCATCGGGTTAGCAATTAGATTAACTGGAACAGCATGGCTGATGCATTTACTGCCGCCGGTTGTTGTAGGACCAGTCATTATGGTTATAGGGTTAAGTTTGGCACCTACAGCAGTGAATATGGCAATGTTTGAGAATTCCTCAGAGATGCAAGGATATAATCTAAGTTATTTAGCAGTAGCAATGACCACATTGATTGTAACAATTGTAGTACAGGGTTATTTCAAAGGGTTCCTATCCCTGATACCAGTATTAATTGGTATTATCACAGGTTACATCCTTTCAGCATTGATGGGACTTGTCAATTTTGCGCCAATAGCGCAAGCAAAATGGTTACAATTTCCGGACGTGTATTTGCCATTTAAAGACTATACGCCATCCATTCATATGGGATTAATCATTGTCCTGATTCCTATTGTCTTTGTGACTGTAAGTGAGCACATTGGTCATCAAATGGTTATTAATAAAATTGTAGGGCGTAACTTTTTTAAAGACCCAGGTTTAGATCGTTCGATTATTGGTGATGGTGTTTCTACCATGTTTGCAAGTTTGATTGGTGGCCCCCCAAGCACGACTTATGGTGAAAATATTGGCGTTTTAGCCATTACAAAAATTTATAGTGTTTACGTCATCGGAGGCGCAGCAGTTATTGCTATTATTTTAGGGTTTGTTGGTAAATTTACAGCGCTCGTCTCATCAATACCTACACCAGTAATGGGAGGCGTATCTATATTACTTTTTGGTATTATCGCAGCAAGTGGTCTGAGGATGCTAGTCGAAAGTGAAGTTGATTTTGCAAGTAACCGCAATCTTGTTATTGCATCAGTCATCCTTGTAATTGGTATTGGTAATCTCGTCTTTAACTTAAATGGCGTCGGTATCAATATGCAAATTGAAGGTATGGCATTAGCAGCTTTAGCAGGCATTATACTCAATCTTATCTTACCTAAGGAAACACCCGCGAATAAATAAGCATTGATCATTATGAGGAGGCTAAAAAATTGGATAACTTATTATCGATGGAACATCTAACTACAAATGAAATATATGAATTAGTCAAACGTGCGAGTGCAATAAAAAATGGTGAACTACAACCTCAACGTTATGAAGATAAATTTGTAGCAAATCTATTTTTTGAAAACTCGACACGTACGAAAAGTAGTTTCTTAGTAGCAGAGCAAAAATTAGGACTGAAATTAATTGATTTTGAAACAAATACATCTTCTGTTCAAAAAGGGGAAACATTATATGACACATGTAAAACTTTAGAACAAGTAGGTGCAGATGTTCTGGTAATAAGACATTCACAAACCACTTATTATGACGAATTAAAATCGCTTAACGTACCAATTATTAACGCAGGAGATGGCAGTGGGCAACACCCGACACAAAGCTTATTAGACATCATGACAATCTACGAAGAATATCAAACTTTTGAAGGCTTAAATATCTTAATTTGTGGTGATATTAAAAACTCTCGTGTCGCCAGAAGTAATTATCAAAGTCTAACAACACTTGGTGCTAATGTAATGTTTTCTAGCCCAGATGCTTGGAAAGATGATTCCTTAGATGCGCCGTATAAAGATATTGATACTGTTATAGATGAGGTAGATATAGTAATGTTATTAAGAGTACAACATGAAAGACATACTGATGAGAACACAACACAATTTGAAGTAAGTAACTATCATAATCAATACGGTTTAACGCAAGAGAGATATAATAGGCTGAAATCACAAGCAATCGTGATGCATCCAGCACCAGTAAATAGAGGTGTGGAGATAGAACATTCACTTGTAGAAGCATCAAAATCACGCATTTTCAAACAAATGGAAAATGGCATGTACTTACGCATGGCGGTTATAGATTATATTTTACAATCGAAAGGGGCAGAAACAAATGAAATTATTAACGAATGCTAAAATCTTAAAAAATGGTGAATTTGAAACGGTGTCTATCTTAGTTGAAGGACAACATATTAAACAAATAGCTACGCAAATTGAGGTAGATACAAATACTGAAGTTATAGATGTTAAAGGACAATTTGTTTCTCCAGGTTTAGTAGATGTACATGTGCACTTACGTGAACCAGGCGGGGAACATAAAGAAACAATAGCAACGGGCACAAAAGCAGCAGCAAGAGGTGGATTTACAACCGTCTGCCCAATGCCAAATACACGTCCGGTACCTGATTCAGAAGAAAATTTAAATCATTTAAATCAATTAATAGAAGATAACGCTGAAGTAAGAGTATTACCTTACGCAGCTATTACAGTGAGACAAGCTGGTAAAGAACATGTCGATTTTGAAACACTTGCTAACAACGGCGCGTTTGCATTTACAGATGATGGTGTTGGTGTTCAACAAGCTAATATGATGTATGAGGCCATGCAAGCGGCAGCAAAAGTGAATAAAGCAGTCGTAGCACATTGTGAAGATAATAGTTTAATTTATGATGGCGCTATGCATGAAGGGCAACGCAGTGAAGCTTTAGGCATTCCTGGTATTCCAAATATTTGTGAAGCAGTACAAATTGCAC
This sequence comes from Staphylococcus caseorum, assembly GCF_049943195.1. Classification (NCBI taxonomy): domain Bacteria; kingdom Bacillati; phylum Bacillota; class Bacilli; order Caryophanales; family Staphylococcaceae; genus Staphylococcus; species Staphylococcus caseorum. The sequence goes on along the minus strand of NZ_JBNFUA010000001.1, from coordinate 1,269,988 downwards.
GTGATGTACTATTAGCAGAAGCGGCTGGCGCACATTATCATGTATGTCACGTTTCTACAAAAGAGAGCGTCAGAGCAATTCGCGATGCTAAAAAAGCAGGTATACACGTGACAGCAGAAGTTACACCACATCATTTATTATTAACTGAAGATGATGTTCCAGGTGATGATGCGATTTATAAAATGAACCCTCCATTAAGAAGCAAAGAAGATAGAGAAGCACTGATTGATGGTTTATTAGATGGTACGATAGACTGTATTGCAACAGATCATGCGCCACATGCTGCAGAAGAAAAAGCACAGCCTATGACAAAAGCACCATTTGGTATTGTTGGAAGCGAAACAGCTTTCCCATTATTGTATACGCATTTTGTGAAAAATGGTGACTGGTCGTTACAACAGTTAGTAGATTATTTAACGATTAAACCCGCTCAGACTTTCGAGTTACCTTATGGTACATTAGAAGAAGGCGGATTAGCAGATTTAACAATTATTAACCTAGATGAAGAAAGTGAAATAAAAGCAGAGGACTTTGCATCTAAAGGAAGTAATACGCCGTTTATCGGTTATAAAGTATATGGTACGCCAGTATTAACAATGGTTGAGGGTGAAGTTAAATTTAAGGAGGAAAAATAATGTTGAAGAAACGCTATCTAGTTTTAGAAGACGGTTCATATTACGAAGGCTATCCCCTTGGTTCTGATCAATTAACAGTAGGAGAAATTGTTTTTAATACTGCAATGACGGGTTATCAAGAAACCATATCGGACCCGTCATACACGGGCCAAATTATTACATTTACATATCCACTTATCGGAAATTATGGTATAAACCGAGATGATTTTGAATCACTTGTACCTACCCTAAATGGTGTAGTTGTTAAAGAAGCAAGTGATCATCCAAGTAATTTTAGAAAACAAAAAACATTACATGACGTATTAGTTGAATATGATATTCCTGGTATTTCAGGTGTTGATACGCGTAGTATTACCAGAAAAATCAGAAATTTCGGCGTGTTAAAAGCAGCTTTTACTGATAATAAAGCTGAAATTGAATCATTAGTAGAACAGTTGAAAACGACTGAATTACCAAAAAATGAAGTAACAGAAGTATCAACGAAAACACCTTACGTTTCAACTGGGTATGATTTGAGTGTTGTATTGGTCGATTTTGGTAAAAAACAAAATATTGTTAGAGAATTGAATTTGCGTGGTTGTAATGTAACCGTCGTACCTTATGATACTTCAGCTGAAGCGATTATGAGAATGACTCCAGATGGCGTAATGCTTTCTAACGGACCGGGAGACCCTGAAGAAGTGAAAATTGCAGTTGAAATGATTAAAGGTATATTAGGAAGCGTTCCTTTCTTTGGTATATGTTTAGGCCATCAGCTTTTCGCCTTATCTCAAGGTGCAACATCGTTTAAAATGAAATTCGGTCATAGAGGTGCCAATCATCCTGTGAAAGATCTTAAAACAGGAAAAATTGCAATAACGAGTCAAAATCATGGTTATGCAATCGATAAAGACTCATTAATTGATAGTGACTTAGAAATTACACATCTTGCAATTAATGATGGCACAGTAGAAGGTTTAAGACATAAGTCACTACCGGCATTTTCAGTTCAATATCACCCTGAAGCATGTCCAGGGCCATCTGATTCAAATTACTTATTTGATGAATTTATCGACATGATGAATAATCATAAAGCGAAGGAGCGTATGTCAAATGCCTAAACGTACAGATATAGAAACGATTTTAGTTATTGGATCTGGTCCAATCATCATCGGTCAGGCTGCAGAGTTTGATTATGCAGGGACACAAGCTTGTTTAGCCTTAAAAGAAGAGGGTTATCGTGTAATATTAGTAAACTCGAATCCAGCAACAATTATGACTGACAAAGAAATTGCAGATAAAGTATATATTGAACCATTAACTCATGATTTTATAGCGCGCATTATTCGTAAAGAACAACCGGACGCCTTGTTACCTACATTAGGTGGACAAACAGGATTGAACATGGCCATTCAACTACATGATAGTGGTGAACTTGAAGCAAACAATGTGCAACTTTTAGGTACTAAATTAGAATCTATCCAACAGGCAGAAGATAGAGAATTATTCAGATCATTAATGAATGAACTCGAGGTACCTGTGCCTGAAAGTGATATTGTAAACACCGTAGAACAAGCGTTTATGTTTAAAGAAAAAGTAGGCTATCCACTCATCGTAAGACCAGCATTTACAATGGGAGGCACTGGCGGTGGTATTTGCCATAATGATGATGAGTTTAAAGAAATTGTAGCGAACGGTCTACATTATAGTCCAGCAACACAATGTTTAATTGAAAAATCAATCGCTGGTTTCAAGGAAATTGAATATGAAGTAATGCGTGACAAAAACGATAACGCAATCGTTGTGTGTAATATGGAAAATATTGATCCAGTTGGTATACATACAGGCGATTCGATTGTTGTGGCGCCGAGCCAAACATTGTCAGACATTGAATATCAGATGCTACGTGACGTGTCATTAAAAGTAATCCGTGCCTTAGGAATAGAAGGCGGCTGTAACGTGCAATTAGCTTTAGATCCACACTCTATGGATTATTATATTATTGAAGTGAATCCACGTGTGTCCCGTTCATCAGCATTAGCTTCTAAAGCAACAGGATATCCAATTGCTAAACTAGCAGCTAAAATTGCAGTTGGTTTAACGTTAGATGAAATGTTAAATCCAATTACAGAAACATCTTACGCGGCATTTGAACCAACTTTAGATTATGTTATCTCGAAAATCCCACGTTTCCCATTTGATAAATTTGAAAAAGGTGAACGTGTTTTAGGAACACAAATGAAAGCAACTGGTGAAGTTATGGCAATTGGTAGAACTTACGAAGAGTCATTACTTAAAGCAATCCGTTCATTAGAATATGGTGTACATCACCTTGGTTTGCCTAACGGAGATTCATATGATTTAGATTATATTAAAGCACGTATCAATGACCAAGATGATGAACGTTTATTCTTTATAGGTGAAGCGATTCGTCGCGGAACAACATTAGAAGAAATTCATGAAATGACACAAATTGATTACTTCTTCTTAAATAAATTCCAACACATCATTAATATTGAGCATGATTTGAAGGCTAATAAAGGTGACATCGAATATCTGAAATTTGCGAAAGATTACGGCTTTAGTGATCGTGTCATTGCACACCGTTTTGATATGACCGAAGAAGAAGTTCATGATTTAAGAATAAAAAATGGTATAACGCCAGTTTATAAAATGGTAGACACTTGTGCTGCAGAGTTTGAATCAGCAACGCCATATTATTACGGTACGTATGAATACGAAAACGAATCTATTGTTACAGATAAAGAAAAAATTCTTGTACTCGGTTCAGGACCAATTCGTATAGGACAAGGTGTAGAATTTGATTATGCAACAGTGCATGCAGTTTGGGCAATCCAACGTGCAGGTTATGAAGCAATTATCATTAATAACAATCCAGAAACTGTATCAACAGATTTTTCAATTTCTGATAAGTTATACTTCGAGCCATTAACAGAAGAAGATGTTATGAATATTATTGATTTAGAGCAACCTAAGGGTGTGGTTGTACAATTTGGTGGTCAAACAGCTATCAACTTAGCAGATAAACTTGCTAAACATGACGTTCAAATTTTAGGAACATCTTTAGAAAATCTAAATCGTGCTGAAGACCGTAAAGAATTTGAAGCATTATTACACACAATCGATGTACCTCAACCAAAAGGTAAAACAGCAACGTCTCCTAAAGAAGCATTAGAAAATGCAAGGAATATTGGTTATCCAGTTGTTGTAAGACCTTCATATGTATTAGGTGGACGTGCGATGGAAATCGTGAATAGTGATGCAGAACTAGAAGATTACATGAACCAAGCAGTTAAAGCGAGCCCAGATCATCCGGTACTAGTAGATAGTTATTTGACAGGTAAAGAAATTGAAGTGGATGCTATATCTGACGGGGAAACTGTTATAATCCCTGGCATTATGGAGCATATCGAAAGAGCTGGTGTACACTCTGGAGACTCCATAGCAGTCTATCCACCACAAACATTAACGCAACAAGAAATGGATACGTTAGAAGACTATACGATTAGACTAGCTAAAGGATTAAATATTATAGGATTAATTAATATCCAATTTGTTATCGCTCATGATGGCGTCTTCGTCTTAGAAGTGAACCCACGTTCGAGTCGTACGGTACCATTTTTAAGTAAAATTACGGACATCCAGATGGCTCAGCTAGCAATGCGTGCGATTATGGGTGAAAAACTTGTAGACTTAGGCTATAAAGCAGGGATACAACCATATGCTGAAGGTGTTTTTGTCAAAGCGCCAGTGTTCAGCTTTAATAAGTTAAAAAATGTTGATATTACGCTCGGACCTGAAATGAAATCAACAGGGGAAGTTATGGGTAAAGATACAACAATGGAAAAAGCCCTATTCAAAGGATTAACAGCCAGCGGTATGGAAGTAAAAGATCATGGTACTGTATTGATGACAGTGAGTGATAAAGATAAAGAAGAAGTAGTCAGTATCGCACATCGTTTAAATGAAGTAGGCTATAAAATTTTAGCAACTGAAGGTACTGCGAATAAATTAGCTGAGCATCATATACCAACAGAAATTGTTGGTAAAATTGGCAAAGAAGATGATTTATTAACGCGTATTCAACAAAGTGAAGTACAAATTGTAGTAAATACGATGACGAAAGGTAAGGAATTCGAACGTGATGGTTTCCAAATTAGACGTACATCAGTTGAAAATGGCGTACCTTGTCTCACTTCATTAGACACAGCTGATGCACTAACGTCAGTGATTGAAAGCATGACATTTACAATGAAAAATATGTAATAGTTAAGTTTGATACCACTAAGATAAAATAATAGTGCGAGTGCATAACATTATTTTATCTTAGTTCATATAGTAGAAGATTTTAAAATACGAGGTGTAGAACATATTATGAATAATTTACCAATTATCGCACTAGACTTTGATTCATCAGAAACGGCGGATGCATTCTTAGATCAATTTGATGAGCCACTTTTTGTAAAGCTGGGTATGGAACTTTTTTATCAAACTGGACCACAATTTATAGAATCTATTAAAGCACGTGGGCATGATATTTTTTTAGATTTAAAATTACATGATATACCGAATACTGTGGGTAAGGCAATGGAAGGGTTAAGTAAATTAAACGTTGATTTAGTCAATGTACATGCTGCTGGTGGAACTGAAATGATGACACGCGCATTAGAAGGTTTAAGAAAACACAACCAAAATATTAAAATTATAGCAGTTACACAACTTACTTCAACTACAGAATCTATGTTAAGAAATGAACAAAACATTCAAAGTTCTATAGAAGATGCAGTGCTTAATTATGCGTATCTAGCCAAAACGTCTGGTTTAGACGGTGTCGTATGTTCACCGCTTGAAGCAGCATTACTTACAGGTGAACTCGGTAAAAACTTCTTAAAAGTAACACCTGGTATCAGACCAGCACATGCGCATTCAGATGATCAAAAAAGGATTACTACACCGGAAGATGCGAAACAATTAGGCTCGACACATATTGTAGTAGGTCGACCAATTACGCAAAGTGATAATCCGGTCGCAAGTTATCATAAAATTAAAGAAAGTTGGTTAAGTAAGAATGGCTAAAGCAATAGCAAAATCACTATTAGATATTAAAGCAGTTTCACTTTCGCCCAACGATCCGTTTACATGGAGTTCAGGTATTAAATCACCTATTTATTGCGATAACCGTGTGACATTAGGTCATCCGTCAGTACGACGTAATATTAGAGATGGTTTAAGTTCGTTAATTAAAAATAATTTTCCGGATGTCGAAATCGTTTCGGGGACTGCAACAGCGGGCATTCCACATGCTGCCTATGTTTCTGAAGCGCTAGATTTACCGATGAATTATGTGCGTTCTAAGAGTAAGAGCCATGGTAAACAAAACCAAATTGAAGGTGCGTTAAGCAAAGGTAAAAAAGTGGTAGTCATTGAAGATTTAATTTCAACAGGTGGATCTTCTATAACTGCAGTAGAGGCATTAAAAGAAGCGGGAGCTGAAGTTCTAGGCGTAGTAGCTATATTTACGTACGGTCTAAAAAAAGCGGATGAACAATTTAAAGAAGCCCAAATACCTTTCTTTACTTTAAGTAATTATAATGAATTAATTGAGGTAGCTAAAGAAAAGGGAGAAATTTCTGACAATGATATTGGTACATTAGTTGAATGGCGAGACAACTTGTCTTAAAATGTGAGTTGGAGGGGATATTATGACAGAAGACCCAAAAAAAGCATATAATTACTTTGCACATTTAAACGATTTTTTAAAAAAAGAAGACGATTATAGACATCCATCTCATTCAAACGATAAAAACGAATGGCTATCTAATACATCAGAAGCAAATATATATAAGAAATCAAAGACTACTATTAAACAAAAAGGACATATTAAGTAATTCATAAAATGTAATATGTATAGACGTATTTAAGATCATAATAAAGAGGAAGATCAGAATGAATTTCATTTTGACCTTCCTCTTTATATTAAATCATTTTGACATAGCAAACTTTTTGTTGAACTTCGTTAAATTAAGGTTATTTTTGTAATAACAAAGTTTATCAATATAATTTATAATACTTATTATATGTGCTGACCGTTTTAAAACTAAAATGTGTCATTGTGTAGTAAAGTTATTATTAGCGGATCATAATTTTAATAATAATATAACCTACTAATAAAACTAATGCTGCAATAAGTAATGGAATAATATAAAAAGACATGAAATACCTCCAATTGGATTTATATTTATTCTAACTGTAAATATTAGAAAGTAAAAGAAATAAAGACGATATTGTCATTCAACTAAAAAAGAGATGACAGTTATACATTTTTTGAATGCAATGGGTTAAAAGCGTTACAAGAAATACAAAGTGGTGTGACCACTATTGTTGTGGTACATTTGCATTTATAATACGATGTATAACTTAGAATTACAATAATATATTTTTATGGGGCTGGGACATAAATATATGTCTTAGCCTCTATAGTTATATTAATTTTAGCTGACTGAATTGAAAATACCAATCGTAATTGTTTACCAAAAGGGTTTAATTTTTGAAAATGTAAGGGGTGCTTAAATGAAAATGATGAAACAATTATTCCGTGATCATACTAAAAATATCATTATTTGTTTAATTGGCGCATTTGTCAGTGCAATTGCAGTAAATTGCTTTATTCTAGAATCTAATCTTGGGGATGGAGGCACAGTTGGTATATCTTTAGCGCTTAAATATGCTTTTGGTTGGTCACCAGCTTTAACTTCTTTAATTATTAATACAATTGTTATTATTGTAGGTTGGAAATTTTTAAGTACAAGAACTGCTGTATATACTTTTATTGCAAATACAGCAATTTCTCTATTTTTAGATTTAACTGAAAATTTTAGTACTGGTATAGATAACTTTGTAATCAACGCTGCTTTTGGTGGTGTGTTTGTAGGTGTGGGCATCGGCTTGGTTATTGCAGCAGGTGGTGTCATTGGAGGAACTTCAGTTGTAGCTAAAATGCTGAATAAGTACTTTGATATAAAAACGTCACAAGGCATATTTTTATTAGATGGTTTAGTTGTGCTCTCTTTCTTATTTGTATTACCGTTAGAAAATGTGTTGTTTACGATTATTATGATATTCATTACTGAACGTGCAACTGCATTTATAATTGAAGGCTTTAATCCTAAAAAAGCTGTTACAATTATTTCAGATGAAAATGAAAATATTAGTGATAGAATTAACAGTTTTACAGGCAGGGGCTCAACGTTACTTAAAGGCAAGGGTGGTTTCGGTAAAAAAGAAACAAGTATGTTATATGTTGTAGTGCCACAATCTCAAGTCACGCGTGTCAAAAAATTAGTGAATGAAGAAGATGACAAAGCTTTCTTAGTTATACATGATGTACGTGACGTGCTAGGTAGTGGATTTATTAATTTAACATAAGCCAATAATTTGAACGTTTGCAAATAAGAATTTAAAAATATTTTACAACTTATAATAACGTTGTATATTCGATTTTTTACAATTTATCATTTATTCTAGTATTAAGAAGAATTAAGGAGGTTGGATAATGGCTATACCAAAAATAACTACATTTCTAATGTTCAATGGAGATGCAGAAGAAGCAATTAATTTATATGTTAATACATTTGAAGATGCTGAAATATTGGCATTGGTAAGATATAGTGAAAGTGATGAAGAACCAACAGGGGCTGTACAACACGCTATTTTCAGGTTGAAAGATCAAGTGTTTATGGCAATTGATAATATGAATGGTGTCGATATAGAAATGAATCCAGCCGTATCATTATATGTCACTGTAGACAGTGCGTTAGAAATGGAACGCTTATTCAGTAATCTGAAAAGTGGTGGGGCTATTTTAATGCCTAAAACACAAATGCCACCATTTAGAGAATTTGCTTGGATACAAGATAAATTTGGTGTTAATTTTCAACTAGCATTGCCAGAATAAACTTAAATTAGAGAATGAAAAAAGCTAGGATATAATCGTTTTTGAAAAAACAAACGACTTTATCCTAGCTTTTTTATTATGCGCTTTGATAATCCTAACGCATAATAAAAAATTATTTTACTTTCATTTTTTGAATGTGATCATAATCTGGTGTAGCGAAAAGCGTTTTTTGATTATCATATGTTACAAAACCTGGTTTGGCACCTGAAGGTTTGTGCACATGTCTAATTTCTGTGTAATCTATTGGAATTTGTCCAGAATTACCAGCTTTGGAGAAATAACCAGATAACATGGCCGCTTCTTTAATCGTCTCTTCACTTGGTGCATCACTAAGTATCACAACATGAGAGCCTGGTATATCTTTCGTGTGGAACCAAAGATGATTTTTTGCTGCTTTTTTATTCGTTAAATAATCATTTTGTTTATTGTTTTTACCGACAAGAATCGTATCACCATCAGTTGAAACATATGCTTGTAATTGAATGGTTTGTTTCTTTTTCTTCTTGTTTTGTTTGCGTTGTTTCATAAAGCCCTGTTCTGCTAGCTCATCACGGATATCATCAATTTCATCAACAGAGATATGTGCGAGCTGTTGTTCAATACTTTCAAAATAAGCAATATTCTCTTGAGTTAATTCAATTTGATGGAGCAACTCGTGTGCTCTTGTTTTCAACTTGTTATATTTTTTATAATAATTCTGCGCATTGACAGCAGGGGCTTTGGTTGGGTTAAGAGGAATTGTAATTTCTTCACCAGTATAATAATTAAGCGTCGTAATTTCTTTATCGCCTTGCTTAATTTGATAAATATTGGCTGTTATTAACTCACCATATAGTTGCTGTAATTCTTTTTCTTTGGTACCTTCTTGCTCATCAATTAATTTACTTAATTTATTTTGATATTTATGAAGTTGTTGCTGTACAAATTTAACTAAATCATTCGCACGTTGTTTGACACGCTCTCTTTCGCCACGTGCATCATAATAGCGATCAAGTAAATCATGCAGTGAATCGTATTCTACAACATCATCATAAAATTGATTTAATTTCATAAAGTAAAAATCTTCTTTACCTGTTTTATGATTTTTATGGAAAACAGGTATGGGCTCACCCTTAGTTTCTTCAATTACTGTATCAAATGCTTCAGGCAAAGTTTGGGCAGTCGTAAATTGTTTTCTGCTAACAATTTCATTAGTAATTAATGGACTAAACCCTTCGATGTGATCTAGTAATTGTCGAGCTATTTTCCCACTATTAAAATCTATATATTTTAATACAGTTTCTCCAGATATATCATATGGATTAATTTTGTTTTGCGCGGGTGGTGCTTCATATTGAAAACCAGGCATTACAGTACGATACTGATTTGTGTTTGGTGTTAAATGCTTAAAGCCTTCAATAATCTTGTGCTGTTCGTTTACTAATATTAAATTACTGTGTTTACCCATAATCTCTAATATAATTGTACGATGTATTGTATCGCCAATTTCATCTTTACTCTGTACATCTATTTCTACGCGTCTATCATTACCAATTTGTCTTACTGCTTTTATAAAGCCACCTTCAATATGTTTACGGAACACACGTGCAAACATAGGAGGATCAAATGGATTGTCATATTTTTTATTAGTTAAATGCATTCTAGTAAAACTTGGATGGATAGAAAGTAGAAGCTGATGATTTTTACGATTTTGACGCACAACGACAAGAAGTGTGTCGTTTTCTGGTTGATTTATTTTGTGGATTCTACCACCTACAAGAAATTGTAGAGATTCCACCATTTTTTTAGTGAATAAACCATCATATGCCATTACTATCAGCCACCTTATTTTTAGTCATTCAACATATTGTAACATGGCGTAAAGATTAGGTCATGAGCAAAGTTTGTGTTGTGGGACGCTATACAATTGAATGTTTCTTATGGTATCATATGTTAATAATAGAAGATTAGCTTAGAGAGGTAGTAAGTCATGGATAATGAGAAAGGTTTATTGATTGTACTATCTGGACCTTCTGGTGTAGGAAAAGGGACAGTTAGAAAAAAAATATTTGATGATCCAACCACATCTTATAAATATTCTATTTCAATGACCACACGTGGTAAGCGTGAAGGTGAAGTAGATGGCGTTGATTATTTTTTCAAAGCAAAAGCAGAATTTGAAGAATTAATTAAACAAGATGAATTTATAGAATACGCTGAATACGTAGGAAATTACTATGGGACGCCTGTTCAATATGTTAAAGATACGATGGAACAAGGCCATGACGTATTTTTAGAAATTGAAGTAGAAGGTGCGAAACAGGTGCGTAAGAAATTCCCTGATGCATTGTTTGTTTTTCTTGCCCCGCCAAGTTTAGATCATTTACGTGAACGCTTAGTCGGTCGTGGCACGGAGTCTGATGAAAAAATTCAAAGTCGTGTGAATGAAGCACGTAAAGAAGTAGAAATGATGAACTTGTATGACTATGTTGTAGTTAATGACGAAGTAGAGTTAGCTAAACAACGTATTCAATCTATTGTAGAAGCTGAGCATTTGAAGAGAGAACGTATTGAAGCGAAATATAGAAAAATGATATTGGAGGCAAAAAAATAATGTTATACCCACCATTAAACGAATTAACAGCAAAAGTTAATTCAAAATATTTAATTGCAACTACTGCTGCAAAACGTGCTCGTGAAATAGATGAAAATCCAGAATCTGCATTGTTAAGCAAATATGATGCAAAAAAACCTGTAGGTAAAGCGCTAGAAGAAATCGCTGGCGGAGATGTTTATCCTGACGGACTTTACAAAATACCATCTAAGTAATTAAAAGTTAATCTTGAAACATATAAATAACAACTAGCATGCTGCTAATTAAAAGTTTTTCAAATGAGTCTGGGACATAAATACATGTCTCAGACTCAATTGTTAGATTGAACAGTAGTTGTTTGATATCTAATTGTACTTGTTTCAAGCTTTTTTAGTAAGCCTTACGGGGGCGGGAATAGAAATCAAATTTTGATTTCTATCCTGCTCCCTTTTTTTATTTAATTTAAAATTTTGTGTATAATGGTGATTAATCATCTATTTAAAGCATTTAATAACAAATTAACCTTTGTGTTATTTATAAACATAAATTTATAGCCTATTAAGAGGTCATATTTAAATTATTTGGAGGAGATTTGCAATGAAACGAATATTACTTGCTGTTACAGGTGGCATTGCTGCGTATAAAGCAATTGATTTAACAAGTAAATTAACGCAAGCAGACTATGACGTTAGAGTTATGCTTACAGATCATGCACAAGAATTTGTGACCCCATTAGCTTTTCAAGCAATTGGTAGAAATCCAGTTTATACAAGTACTTTTTTAGAACAGAATCCGGAAGAAATACAACATGTTGCATTAGGTGATTGGGCGGACGCAATCGTAGTGGCACCAGCGACAGCAAATATCATTGCCAAACTTGCAAATGGCATTGCAGATGATATGGTGACGTCGACATTGCTTGCTACTGAAACAGCTAAATTTATTGCGCCAGCGATGAATGTGCATATGTATGAAAATAAGCGGACACAACACAATCTCGCTACACTGAGTTCAGATGGTTATTATTTTCTTGAACCCGGTGAGGGCTTTTTAGCATGTGGCTATGTAGCAAAAGGCCGCATGGAAGAACCTTTGCAAATTGTTGAAAGGTTAAACCAGTTTTTCAAAGACAATGAACAAGCATCTTATTCGATAGACAGTCGATTTGAAGGTATGAACGCATTAATCACTGCTGGACCGACTGTCGAAGAGTTGGACCCAGTACGTTATTTATCTAACCGATCATCAGGAAAAATTGGTTATGCATTGGCAGAATCACTAACTAAGCGTGGAGCGAACGTCACACTCGTATCTGGACCTACACACCTAACACCTCCAGAAAATGTGAATGTTATTCAAATTCAGAGTGCTGAGGAAATGTTTGAAGTGGTAAAAACACGCTTTGATGAACAAGATATCGTATTTAAAGCTGCAGCAGTATCAGATTATGCACCTGCTGAAATGTTAGAGCACAAACTAAAAAAACAAGACGGTACATTATCTGTGACTTTTAAACGTACGCCAGATATTTTGAAATATCTAGGTGAACACAAAACAAAGCAATTCTTAGTAGGCTTTGCGGCAGAAACACAAAATATTGAAACATATGCTCAGAAAAAACTGCAACATAAAAATGCAGATGTGATTATTGCTAATAACGTAGGCGATCGTTCAATAGGATTTAGTTCGGATGATAATGACTATACGATGTATTTTAAAAATGGAGGTCCTATTAGTTTAGGAAAACACAAAAAAGTCATATTAGCGGAGCATATCTTAGATAGTTTAGAAACAAGGTGGGAATAAAATGATAGCAAAAGTAATTGTTGATATACCTTCTAAAAGTGTGGACTTTACGTTCGATTATATTATTCCTACAAGACTACAATCTATGATACAAGTTGGTATGCGTGTCATTGTGCCTTTTGGACCAAGAACAATTCAAGGCTATATTATGGAAATAACAGAACAACCTGACGCAAATATAGACATAGCTAAGTTAAAAGAGATAAAAGAAATTCAAGATATTAAACCAGAATTAACTGAAGAACTTATTAAGTTAACAGATTGGTATAATAATTATTTTGTGACGAAGCGAATTTCTATGTTAGAAGTGATGTTACCGAGTGCAATTAAAGCTAAATATACAAAAGTTTTTTCAATTGAAAATGATGAAGCAATTCCTGAACAGTTACGTCGTCGTTTTGATAGCGAAGGGCATTATGCGTATAAAGAAGCTCAATATAATGATGATTTATCCGTCATATCACCTTTGTTAAAGCAAGGTGATATTAGTGAAGTAACATTGCTTTCTCAAAGTCTCAGTAAAAAGAAACAACGTGCTGTGAGAGTGATAGAAGGTTTTGAATATGATGCTGTACTTGGTTCTTTAGAAAAGTCTCAAAAGCAATATGATTTATATGCTTATTTAATTGATGAACGTCATCATACTGTATTACTGAAACAATTAGAAGCAATGAACTTTTCAAAATCGAGCATTGATACACTGATGCGCAAAGGTTTTGTGGAAAAATACGATGCAATCGTTGAACGTGACCCCTTTGAAACGCGTGTATTTGAACAAGACGAAAAGCAACAACTCACAGTTGACCAACAGCAAGCGTTTGAAGCAATACTTAAAAATATTAAGGCACATGAGCAGAGAACTTTTTTACTTCATGGTGTGACTGGTTCAGGAAAGACTGAAGTATATTTGCAAACAATTGAAGAAGTCTTGCATTTAGATAGACAAGCTATGATGCTAGTGCCGGAAATTGCCTTAACCCCACAAATGGTTTTAAGGTTTAAGCAACGATTTGGTGATGAAGTAGCTGTGCTCCATTCAGGTTTGTCAAAAGGTGAACGTTATGATGAATGGCAAAAAATCAGAGATGGTAAAGCTCGGGTAAGTGTTGGTGCACGGTCAAGTGTGTTTGCACCATTTAAAAATTTAGGCATGATCATTATTGATGAAGAACATGAATCATCTTATAAACAAGAGGATTATCCTAGATACCATGCACGTGATATCGCAGAGTGGCGCAGTCAATATCATCAGTGTCCATTGATATTAGGGAGTGCTACACCAAGTTTAGAAACTTACGCGCGCGCAGATAAGGGTGTTTATGAACTGTTATCTTTACCTAACAGAGTCAATCAACAGGCATTGCCAGAAATTGAAATCGTTGATATGAGAGCTGAATTAAGTTCAGGCAACCGGTCTATGTTTTCAGAACAATTACGTGAAGCCATTCAAACTCGTTTAGATAAACAAGAACAGATTGTATTGTTTTTAAATCGTCGAGGCTATGCATCATTTATGTTATGCAGAGATTGTGGTCATGTACCACAATGTCCCAATTGTGATATCTCATTGACTTATCATAAGTCTTCGGATCAATTGAAGTGTCATTATTGTGGTCATCAAGAAACACCACCGAACAAATGTCCTAATTGTGAAAGTGAACATATCAGACAGGTTGGTACTGGTACACAAAGAGTTGAGGAATTATTACAAGAAGTGTTCCAAGAAGCACGCATTATACGAATGGATGTTGATACTACATCTCGTAAAGGTGCGCATGAAAAATTATTAAATGATTTTGGCTCAGGTAAAGGTGATATTTTATTAGGTACTCAAATGATTGCGAAAGGGTTAGACTTTCCTAATATCACACTCGTAGGTGTACTCAATGCGGATACAATGTTGAACCTTCCTGACTTCAGAGCAAGTGAACGTACTTACCAATTATTAACACAAGTATCAGGCCGTGCAGGACGTCACGAAAAAGAAGGACAAGTAATCATTCAAACTTATAATCCAGAACATTATGCGATTAAAGATGTTCAAGAAAATGATTATCCAGCTTTCTTTAACAAAGAGATGAATTATAGGAAAATAGGGAAATATCCTCCTTACTTCTTTTTAATTAATTTCACTATTGCACACAAAGATATGAAGAAAGTAATGGAAGCATCGAAACATATTCATAAAATTTTATTACAGCATTTATCAGACAAAGCGTTAGTATTAGGACCATCACCAGCAGCATTATCAAGGATAAATAATGAATATCGCTTCCAAATCTTAATTAAATATAAAAGTGAACCAGCGCTACACGAAGCGCTTAAGTATTTAGATGATTATTACCATGACCAATATTTAAAAGACAAGCTATCATTGAAAATTGATATTAATCCCCAAATGATGATGTAATAAGGGGTGTAAAATGGCTTAACACCAGTGGTTACAAGGGTTATAGAGGGTGCTGAAATTATAAAAAGGGCAGAAAAAGGGCAGATTGTTTAATTGGGAATGTTTTCTAACTTCTCGGTTAACTGTTTGTCCATTTTTTCTGTTACATGGGTGTATATCTGAATCGTTGTTTTTTCGTCTGTATGTTCAACTCTTTTCATAATTGCTTTGAGTGATACATTCATTTCAACGAGTATACTTATATGAGTGTGTCTGAAGGTGTGGGAAGTAACTTTCTTATTTATACCTAATTCAATGGCAGCGTCTGATAATAATTTATTTACTTTATGAGAATATAATGGATTGCCAAATCTTGTAGTAAAGATAAAACCACGATCAATGTAATCTTTTTCCCAATGAGCAGATTTTTTATTTTTCAATATTACTTTTTTTAAGATTTCAACTGCACGTTTGTTAATAGAAATCGTTCTTCTTGAACCTCTAGTTTTAGTTGTGTCTTTATATCCATATCCATTTTCATATTTTATCCAATGAATTGTTCCGTTTATATCTATTGTTTTATTTTGAAAATCGATATCCTTTTCTTGTAATGCTTGAACTTCTCCAATTCTCATACCTGTTAGCGCTTGTAGTTCTATTAAGCTAGCTACAAATAAATTCAACCTTTTGTCCGAATGTTTTTTTGTTAATATAAAATCACGTATTTTTAACACTTGATTCATCTCAAGATAGTTGTATATTTTTTGTTCTTCTTTTTCTATATCTTCTAGTGTTTTAGCCTTCTTGGGTACTTCCACATCATTTAACATATGTTTGTTAGTGTATCCATAAAATTTCGTTGCATATGATAAAGCTTTTTTCATATCATTGAGTTGTCGTCTAACTTGGTTTTCTGAATACATTTCTGATAGTCCATTAATTAGTTTTTGCACATGTTTTACATCTAACTTTGAAACTAGTGTATGTTCATTTATATTGCTCTTTAAATTGTTCAAACGAACTTTTGAATTTTTTAAAGTTGTTACTTTTAAACCAGATGTATTTTTGTGATACTCAATCCATTCATCTAGTAAATTGTGAACCGTTAATGATTTTAAATTGTTATTGGTGCTAGTAGACATCTTACTTTTTATCTTATCGTCTAATTGGAACACAGCCTCTTTTTGAGAAGCTTTAGTATTTTTGTTCATAACAATACTTACTCGTTTCCATTTGTCTGTATACGGGTCTCTATACTTCTCGTAGTAGCGATATTTAGTTTTGCCTTCTTTATCTTTGAATTGTTCGCTCCACATAGGTCATTCCTCCTAAAAAAGATAAAAATATATAGGGCATAGTTAAATGCCCTTAGAATTATTCATTTGTTTTATGTGGTACAGCATCATCCATAGGTAGACCAGTTTCTGGGTCTAGTTGGTCGTTAGAATAATATTCGTCTGCTGGTTCTAGTAACCCAGCATCACCGTTTGGTATACCAGTATAACCATGTTCTTTAGCTACTTTAGCATTAGCTTCCATCTTTTCTTGGTCTGTAGGTTCTTGTTGAACTGGTTGTTCTTCAACTACAGGTGCTTCTTCTTGCGACTGAATAGGTTGTTGTTCTTGAGTGTTCACTTGTTCTTGTGATTCCACAGGTTGTTCAGTAGTTTGTTGTTCTTGTGATTGCGGTTCTTCGTTCGCTATTTCTTCATTAGACTTATCATCTGATTTGTCATCGTCATCTTTTTTCTTATCGTTTTTTTTGCTTTCTTTATCAGACGCTTTAGTTTCTTTCTTATCGTCTAGCTTGCTTTCTTCTTCGTTCCCACATGCTGCTAATACTAAAAAACTCGCTAATACTAAAAATAGTAGCTTTTTCATTTTACATTCTCCCTTATAATAAATTTATTTTATATTAAACAACCTACAATTAGATATGAGTGTACCCAGACACTCAATGTAAGTTGGATTAATCTTTCTTCATTATTTTTAATGGTTCAAATTGTATGAAGTAACCATCATATTTTACATAGTTTCCAAATTGCTTTTTATAATCTTCTATAGCTTCAAAGAAATATGATCTATCAATTTGCATTAACAAACACATCTCATATAAATCTCCCCATATCCCTTGTTTATAGCACTTTATTAATTTTTCTAAAGGGACAGCCAATTTAAATCCATATCTTCTAGCTTTCAATTCTTGTCGAGCAGCATTGATATTATCTTTTCTTGAATATACTCCTGTGATATTTCCATAAGATGTTTCATGATGCCCTAATTCTTCTGCTAATACGCCGTTCTGAATATAATGGTCATAATCATTGTTTAAAATAACTAACCCATTAGGTAAGTATTTGTTTCTTTTATAATCCCCCTTAACTTTATCTACAGGAAACTGAGTTTCAACTACACTTAAATTCTCATAGTTGCTCAATAATTCTTCTCTCATTTGCAATGCACTCAACCCCTAAAACAATTACTTTTTATATTTTTGCATAAATTCTCTAATTTCTTTAATTTCTTCTTCAGTTAGGTCATCTTCTGAATGCGCAGCTTCAACTTCTTCAAATTCAGTACCCAAATTAAATAAATAATCAACTGTTACGCCAATTCCTTTTGCTACAGCAATAACATTTTCTATTTTTGCTCCCTCGAAGTTTCTTTCCAACATAGAACGTAAAGTTGTGTAGCTAACGCCGATTTCTTTCGCAAATGATCGTGTGTTGTAGCCCATTTCTTTGATATTTTCTTCTACAAATTCGCTCCTATTATTCATTGTAAAGTCCTCCATTATTTGTACGACATTTCGTATTTGATAAATTAAGTATACATGCATTTAAATAGGAAGTAAAGAGTTTTATTACGAAAAATCGTACTTTTTTAAATAAAATGGTTGCATGTGTACGATTAATCGTATATAGTATTACTTGTAGATACGACACATCGTACACAGATGCAAAACATCGTATCTTTGGAGGTGATTATTTTGTATCCAAAACTACTTACAGCGATGAAGGATCATAACATCACAGAAAAAGATATAGCTAGGGTTTTGAACATTCCTTACACAACCGTAAGAGATAGAACAAAAGGGAAATATTCATTTACTTTTGAACAAGCAATGTTAATAAACAAAAAATTGTTCCCAGGCTATACATCAGAAGAATTATTTAAAGCGAGAAAGCAGTAACAGAAAGGAGTAATAACTATGACAGATATACCAACAAAACAAAATGTTGTAGAAGATGAAAGCCAAGTTGTATTTTATCCACTATACGGAAAACCACCAACTATAGCAAAGGTATTCGATGTTGGAAAATCAACTGTTTACAGATGGTTACGTGATTATGATGAAGATGATCTAGGTGTTAAAGACTTGTACCTTGATTTGTCTGCAAACATGACACGAATCGACATTGAAAAGTTGAGAGAGTATTTAAAACTTAGAAATAAAAAATGGTTGTAGGAGGGATTAAATGAGAGGTTTACTAGCATTATCAACAGCAATAGTCGTATTCTTCATAGCTTTGATATTCACAAAAGACTTTATTCACTTGTTTCTAATCTACTGGGTAGCCGTTTGCTTTAGTTATATGGCTTGGGACAGTTGGATTAACTATATAAAGACAGAAAAAAAGACTGATAAGCGTTGGAGCGCTTAACAGTCTGAAGAAACTTAAGTAAAAATACACAACTTAATTATATATCATACGTAGGAGGTTTGCAATTGGAACCAGAGAAAAAAGTTGAAAACAAGATTCGCAAATTCTTAGTGGACAATGGAGCTTTCGTTATGAAAACGCATGGTGGAAGTCCTGGAGTTCCAGTAGGCATACCCGACTTGTTTGCAATCTATAGAGGAATTGCATTATTTATCGAAGTCAAACGTGAAAAGGGCGGAAGAGTTAAACCAATTCAAATAGCCCAGATTGATTCATTAAAACAACATGGCACGATAGCGATTGTAGCTAACGACGTTTCTTATGTAAAAGATTTAATTGAAACTATCGACACATTAATTACAGAGGGCGCATGGAAAAACATTCAAACTGCTATCAATATGGCTAACGAAATGGGTGTAAAACAGTGATTCTATATCCAACACAAGAACAAGTGTTGAACGAAGCTAACCCATCACATTACTTTGCTTTAGGTACAAGTTCAGGTAAGTCATTAATTTCTATTTACCACTACTTGAAGCATAGAGATAGTGAGCCATTACTTATAGTTTGCCCTCCAACTAAAAAGAAAAGTAACGAATGGGATTACGAAATAAAAAAAGTAGAAGAACACGAAAACATAGAAATTGAATATGAAATTATAGCATCATCAATGCTTGCTAAAGAATATTCAAACTATAAAAACTACTTTGTGATACTGGATGAAGCACATTACTTCATGAATCCGACAAGCAACAGAGGAAAGGCAGCGCAAAAATTGTGCAAAGCATCTACTAACTTTTCAATGCTATCTGCAACGCCTGGTGAGAATTGGGAGAAGTTTATGAATTATTTAATTACCTTCAATTTTTACAAGAATAAAACAGAGTTTCTAAAGAAACATGCTATATACGAAACTAAGCATTTTGGCGGTAGATCCATTAAACAAATTGTAGATTTCCAAAATACCAATAAATTAGAAAGCCTTTGGCAATCAATATCAACTATGAAAGAAACATCTTACTTTGTAGATTTGCCACAAGTAACTGAACGTTTTGTTGAGTTTAATAAATCAACTATTTATAAAAAGGCAGCAAAAGATAGAGTGATTGAAATAGATGACGAACGAGTCATATTAGATAGCCCTCCCAAACTAGCTGCAACATTACGTTACTTATCGAACCAAAAATCAAAAGTAAACTACACAAAAGAATTGTTGGAAAGTACCAATGATAATGTTGTTATCTTTTATCAATTCACTAAAGAAAAAGACAATCTACTACAGATGATAAGTAAGTTAGATAAAACAGTGTTCGAAGTAAGCGGCCAAAACTTTGAGCTACCGACGCAAGAAGAACGCCCAACTTTAACTAACAGTGTCACATTGGTACAAATTCAAGCTGGTAGTGCTGCAATCGAATTAAAGTATGCAAGTCAAGTTATTTATTATTGCCCTACTTATAGCTTCACACAGTATCAGCAATCACGTGGCAGGTGTATCAGACATGGTGGACATGACAGAGTGGAGATTATCAAATTTAAAACTAAAGGGACAATCGAAACACAAGTTTGGAAAGCGTTAAGCGATAAAAAAGATTTCGACGAAAAACTATATTTACTAGAGGAGGATAAGCGATTATGACAAAACCAACTAAAACGGATTCACACGAAAAAATATACTTCTTAATCAAACGTAAAGGTTTAGGTTTATATATTACTAATAGACCTAATAAAAATATTGAAGAAGTTGAATATACAGACAACAAAATTAATGCAAGACGTTTTGATGAAGATGATTTTGAAATATTAACCATAGATAAAACACTTCACGAAAAAGTGGAAGTACTAAAAAAATATGCAATTGTAACATTTGAAAGTGTGGTGCCATTCAATTGAGTGAACAATCATTATTTGAACAATTAAATCAATTAAACGTTAATGATCATGTAGACAAGAAGAACGGTTTATCTTACCTTTCCTGGTCATATGCACACCAAGAATTAATGAAAGTTGACCCACAATATTCAGTGAAGATACACGAATATCCACATCCAGAAGTAGCGAACGAGCAATACTTCGTTCCATATCTTGCTACACCAGAAGGTTATAGCGTGACTGTATCTATCACGATTAAAGGGCAAACAGCAACGGAAACATTACCGGTATTAGACTTTAAAAATAAATCAGTAGCATACAAACAAGCAGACATGTTCCAAATCAACAAAACATATAAACGTTGCTTCGTTAAAGCAGCAGCTTTACATGGACTAGGATTATACATCTACAACGGTGATGTAATGCCGGAGCAACCATTTGAAGCAGCGAGCGATTCAGAAACAAAAGATGTTGTAAGTAAAATTCAAGAATTGGCACCACTAATGGATATAACCGAACAACAGTTAAGAAAGAAAATGAATATAGATTTAAACAAACTATCAAGTGAAGATGCCGAAGAAGCAATCATGAGATTAGATAACGGAATTACACAATTTAAAAATAAAAAGGATGGTAAATAAATATGAATCAATTTAATGGTGTAGGTAATTTAGTAGCAGATGTAGAACTTAAAGGACAAAACAGCAATGTAGCGAGTTTTAGAGTAGCGATACAACGTCCATTTAAAAATAAACAAACTGATGAATATGAAACAGATTTTCTAACATGTAAAGCATTTGGCAAAACTGCTGAAATAATAGCAAACAACTTTAGTAAAGGTCAAAAAGTTGGAATCACAGGTTCGATTCAAACAGGTAGTTTTGATGGCAAAGATGGTAAAAAAGTTTTCACAACTGATGTAGTTGTTAACCAAGTTACGTTTGTTGAACGTAAGGGACAAGGTTCTAATCAGAACACCAAACAAAATAACACCAATGCTTTTGCTAACGGAACAAACGATCTAAAAGACGAATTACCATTCTAAAGGGGGATATTCAAATGAGCGATAAAGATTTTATAATTAAAAAATTAAATGAAATTTATGATATTTATATTGAAATGGAGGACCATCTACCTTCACCAGATGCGGCAGAATACGTATATTTAGAAAAAGGCCATGTTATAGATTTCAGAGATGAGTGCGAAGAAGAATTTGATAGAAATTCTAAAGTGATTGATTTAAATGAGCGTTAAACACACTATCACATATTTTAAGAATCACAGCGACGTAGCTAATCCATTACATTATCAACTTACCTTTCATGAATTAATTAACACATTATCAAATGTTAAAACTCATTCAGACAAAGGAAGTGCTGGTGTAATGGTGGCTGGTTACGCCACATATAGAAACAATGAACACACAAAAACTAGAAGCATGATAACTATTGATGTAGATGATATACCTAACACAATTAATTTTCCTTCATTTATTAAAGACCGA
The DNA here is from genome assembly GCF_049943195.1 of Staphylococcus caseorum. Lineage (NCBI taxonomy): Bacteria > Bacillati > Bacillota > Bacilli > Caryophanales > Staphylococcaceae > Staphylococcus > Staphylococcus caseorum. The sequence goes on along the minus strand of NZ_JBNFUA010000001.1, from coordinate 1,247,591 downwards.
TTTCAATTTGCTTATGTGATATACCCAACGCATAGTCATACAGAAAGTGAACAGCGTTATAGATTATGTATACCTTTAATGGAAGAAATTGAATCTAAATATTATAAACAAGTCACATTATTCATTCTCAAATTTTTAAAGATGAAAAGCGAATTAGAAAAGAATAAATATGAAGGTAGTAAGTCAGTAGTGTTTTACGACCCAGCAAGTGTTTCACAATGCCATGCAATGAATTTACCAACAACAGAAAACGATGGTTCAGATTACAAACTTCATTACTCTGATAACGAGTTGTTAGATCCAACACCATTAGTTGAACATGCAAAACGCATACAAGAACAAGAGAAAACGATGCGTAAGAATGGCACACACAAACGCAGTAAAGAAGATGACGAATGGCTAAACCTATTAAAAGGTGTAGGTGATGGTCAACGCACACATGCTACAGAAGCTATGGCTGGATTGTTCATAAACAAATTCAGTCGTGATATAGCTTACGAATTATTAAACATGTGGAACTTACAAAACCATCCACCTTTAGAAGAACGAAAACTATTACATCATTTCAATGGAATATATAAAACGCATTGCAATAACAACAATTTACAGTATGACCCTATTAAGTAAGAAAGGAGGATTACATGGATAACATCTATGAGTTTGCAGAAAAACAAACGGAAAGCATCATACAAGAGAATGAAGCTAGATTCTTTAAGAAAGAAGATAACCAACAACCTAAGTTTCATCATAATGAGTTTGCCGAATACATCATGAGTAAGTACCACGTGATCAATATTAACAATAGACTTCATGTATATAAAGACGGTATCTATATAGATGACGAACGTTTGGTAAAACACGCAATGGTCACACAAATTCCGAAATTAAGAAGAACGCAACAAACAGAAGTATTAGAATATTTGCGTACAATGGCACCTCATAAAGATGAAGAACCAGCTCACTTAATACCAGTTAAAAATGGTGTCTATAACATAAAAGAAAACGAATTAATATCGCATACACCAGACTTGATATTCACTGCAAGATTCAATGTTAACTATGATGCAGATGCGAAGTCTGAAATCGTAAGTGAAACATTATTTACCATAGCTGACGAAGATACAGAAATCGTAGAAATGTTCACACAAATATTCGGATATCTTCTATATAAAGAGAACTTCATTGGAAAGTCATTTCTATTTGTTGGTAGCGGTGGTAATGGTAAGTCATTGTTATTAAGAATGATGCAAGCGATGGTTGGAACAGAAAACACTTCGAGTGTGTCACTACAAGCATTAAGTGAACAGTTCAACGTATCATCATTACACCACAAACTACTTAACGCTGGTGATGACATACCACTTAAAAGTATAGATGACGCTTCAAACTTTAAAAAGTTATCTACTGGTGAGCCAGTGTTAGCTGCATATAAAGGACAAGATGTATTCGCATTTGAAAACTATGCCAAATTAGTATTCAGTGCAAACGGATTGCCACGTTGGTATGAAAATAGCAACGGTGTATTCGACAGGTTAATCATTGTGCCATTCAATGCACGCATTAGAGGAACATCAAAAGAAGACCCTAACCTACCTAAGAAGGTTACTACAGAAGAATCCAAGTCATATCTGTTCAATATAGCTTTAGGTGGATTAAAAAAAGTATTGAAGAATAATGGCATCTACTTACCATCAGCTGTTCAAACAGAAATGGACGACTTTAGAAAAGACAATGATCCATTATCTTCTTTTATGGATAGTTATGATATAGAACAAAAACGAGCAACTGATGTCTATGAAGATTATAGAGATTGGTCAGAGTTCGAAGGTTACAAACATCCATTAATAAGAAAAGAGTTTAAAAAGAAAATCATTGAAAAAGGATATACACAAATTAAAAAAAGAATAGGTGGTTATCCAACTTCACAATGGTGTTATATTCACAAGGATAAATTAGAAGAATAATAAAGGTGTTCCAAAAATCAAGTTAGTGTTCCAAGAATTTTTAAAATTGGAACAGCTGTAACCCTTGTGGCTCTAGCCATGTTCCATTTGTTCCAATTGTTCCAACTTTTCTAAATCTATAGAAAAAATAGTATATATATAAGAGAAAGTATATATAAGGGGAGAGTTGAAAAACTAGGAACTTTTGGAACGGTATGGGTAAAAATGTTGGGAGAGTAAGGCGGAAGGTGTTCCATAAACATAAAAAATTGGAACAACTTTGGATCACTATTGGAACTGGAGAAAGTTATGGGATTAAACACAGAATACAATTTAAAAGATACTAAAGGTAAAGTGGTTGGTTCAGTCATACCGTTAAATGGTAGAGATAACAGAATTTTCGGATTATATAAAGCATATGGATTAGATGAATACATTGTAAATGATGAACGGTTAAAAGAAATCATGCTGCAATATAAATTAATTAGAGTGGATCAAGTAGATATATTTGATTTCATATAGAAGGTGATTCCAATGAATGAAGAAACAATAAAGATTAAGTATACTGCATCGTTTGAAAAGACAGTGCCATTTATACAAAGACCAAATGAAGAAGCGAACGATGTGTTAGATCGTATTGGTCAAGACATGGATAAATACGTGAATGATTATTTAGATGGAACGTTTATAGAATTTAGTGAGCCGGAGGTAAAAGACTAATGAATATCAATTTAAGCAGAGCAAAAGATGATAAAGGTAACTTATGTTTCGTGATGATAGATGATAACGAAGAAGTGTTTGTGGATGTAGAAGATTACAAGGAAGCAAAACAACTTGGTATCCATTACATGAGAATTAGATACCATGCGAAGAAAGGTAGACAACACTTAAAAAACTACATTAGAAAGTATGACCAACGTCAAGGTGTGGACAGACTCAATGCAGAGGATAGAGAGCGTGCTGAACGTAAGGTTGAGTTGGAAGAACATAAGCAACGTAAGGAACAGGAACGCCTGCAGATGATAGAGGACGCTAAGCGTAGAAGTAAGTGGTTTGAACATTTATCAGAAAATGATGTATTTCCGAAAGTGGTGAAGTAGATGAAGATTAGAGATTTGGATATCGGCTACACTGTTTGGTTCATTAAGCGAGGTAAAACGTTATCAGAATATGGAACAGTTAAAGAATTGATATACAACGATGGAGAACCACAAGCAGTAGTTGAAATGGGAGAGTACACGAAAGTCATTGATGATACTTATGATATAGCGATAGGAAGTGGATATGATGGGGAGAGAAGCTAAATTTGATTACGTGATATATAAAGGTGAAGAAGTCGTTTGTCATGGTACACGTAAAGAATGTGCAGACATGTTAGGTGTTAAAGAAGATTCAATAACTTATCTGTCATGTAAACAGAATAGAAGCTATGTTATGAAATACCCGGACAGTAATAGATTGTATGCAGAAAAAGTAAGTATTGCAGAGATAGAGAAAGAGTTAGCGCTATGATCCTATCAGATACTATAAAAGTTAAGTATAAATTAGATACATGTGGGCTACAGACACATGAAGTTGCAAAGTTACTACGTGATAAAGGTGTTAAGGGATTCGTAATATCTTCGAATGATAGAAGTGTAATCGTAGCAGTACCACGTGAGGATATAAAACGGAACAGGAAGATAATGGAGGGGATTAGGAATGAAAATTAAAACTAAGAAACAACTAAACTTACCGCAGTTGATTGAGTGGGCGATGGATAATGATATAAAGCATAGAGTATTTGAATCAAATCCAAACTTTGATGGAGTTACTTATAAATTAGGTTTCGATATTGGTGGAGATTTGTATTTTGAGGAACCGTTAACACCTACACTACTTTTCACTATAGAAGTCGAGGAAGAAATTGACGAATTCAGCGATATTAAAAGATTGGCACATTATACAGTACATGGTTTTACAAGTACTAACTTCAATAAAAGTATAGGAGAATTAAGAAAGAGTAATTCATTAGCATTTTATATCATGAATGATGATAGAACATTGACTTTAATATGGACGAAAGAGAAAGGTATGGTCGAATAATGAAACAATTCACAGTTTGGCTAGCAGTCGTAATAATACTGGCAATCATACTATTGGTAATGTGGACAACTATGTAAAGGAGTGGTGAGGGTGAGTTATGAAGTAGATTATAACAGTTGGTTAGAACGCCAAAAAGAAAGGTTAACTTTTAAATACAACAAAATCAAAGCAGAACGCGACACACTAATCGATGATATAGCAGTGTTGAAAGCAAATAATGAGAGGTACAGAAAGAGAGCAGAGAACGCAATGGATTATGCGGAACGTTCTCAATGTGAAGTATTGAGGTTGGAACGGGAGAATGAGAAGTTACGTAGTTTGAATGATATTAAAGATAATGCTTTTAAAGGGGCAGACAGAATTATCAAGAACCAGAAACACGAAAACAAAGCATTACGTATACAATCTAATACTTACTTTGACGAGTGGCAGGAATCAGAGAAACAAAGAAATGAGTTTATCTCATACGTTAATCTATACACCACCCTAACCAACCACATACGTTTGAAAGCAGAAAACAATCCTGGTGTAAGTCGCTATATAGATTTGGTAGGCTACATTAATAGATTGGAGCAAAAATAATGGATAAATATTTAGTGAAAAAAGAATTACCAACTGAAGTGAAAGAAATAAATTTAATAAAGGTTGAAACAACAGTTGGTAGTGGAAGTGAAAAAGATCCTTATAGAAATGTTGTAGCTTTATACAATAAAAACGGTCAATTTATCACAGTTATTGAAGATACTTATTTATTTTCAGAATGATAAGATTTGTAGTTATGTTGCTGGATTAAAGTTTGGATATTACTAATAAGTATGTTTAAAAGCACTTTCATATCTTCATTATTTAAACTTTCATGGCGCTGATAAGGGTGTGCTCCATCGTTACCTACCCACGAAAGCAAATCAGAAAGCCAATTGCTTTCTGGTAAATTAAGAAGTCTAATTCTTTCAGGGAGTTGTTTTTTTTGTAACGACTTTTCATTTTTTTCTTCATATTTTATCAAGTAATCCCAAACTAATTGCTCGGCAGCTTTACGATAACCTAATTTTAATAGTTCGTATAAGTTATGCTTTTCAGCCATTTTAAGTTGTTTATGTATATTGGCAAAGTCTTTAGAGCATGAAATTATTTCGGAAGTAAGTGCTTCATTGTCGTATTGATATTCAGGTGGCAATTTATCTGCTTTATAAGTTGTTCTGCCCATTGTGAATGATGATGAATTATTGAATTTATAGGATTGTAAAAAATGTTGATTACAGTTATTACACTCTAAAATTATAGAAAATTCAAAAGAATTTTCTTCAATTCCGGAACTAGATAGAAATTTTGGGGTCTGTAATTGATCGCAATAAGGACATTGTTCAGGTAAATCAATATTTATTAAAGTAGTTTGGTTTGTTGGTCTATTGTTTAAAGTTTTCTGTACATCGATTGTAAGTTTTGACATTTTATTACCTCGCTTTTATTTACTAATTTTCATTATACAAAATTCTAATATAGAAAGGAAAGATGATTATGAACGAATTAATCAAACAAGTAGAACAATGGAGTATAGATAAGAACCTAGACAAAGGTAATCCAGATAGACAAGCGTTGAAATTCTATGAAGAAGCTGGAGAAGTTGGTGCAGCATTATCACGCAACAAACTAGACGACTTAAAAGACGGTATAGGCGACACAGTCGTTACTTTAATTATATTGGCACAACAACATGGAATGACATTAGAGGATTGTTTACAGTACGCGTATGACGAAATCAAAGGAAGAAAAGGAAAGACAATCAATGGAACGTTCATCAAAGAATCAGACTTGTAAGAAAGACATACTACAAAAGGTAAAGGAAGTGTTGCAGCGTGACTGATTATTTAATCCGACACATAACCGACTCGACTAACCACACCTTCACTGAAGTCATCAAACCACGTGAGAATGAGCGTTACGAGATTGTGAGTGCAGAGAGTAAGGAAGAGGCGGAGGAGATTGCAAATAAACCTAAAGGGTTGTTAAGTGTAGTGCCATCTAGTTTTAATAATCATCGGTCTATAAATAAACCCATACCTGATAGAAAACACGCTACACCACCAAGAAAGGACAGTGACCAATGAGAATACTTAAAACACTATTAATCATAGCAGTATACGAACTAAGCAAATATGTTACGAATGAAATTATTACACGCAGACAAGCAAACGATGCGGTGGATCAGTACCCGATGGATTATGAGGTGAGTGAATGATGTTCTGGATAATAGCAACTATACTTCTAGGCGTAATCGCAGTCATTTCACTTATATTAAACACAGTCAAAGATACTAAGATAGATGCGCTGGAATATGAGGTGGCATACTTATTAGATATTATATTCAATGATCATGGCGATGTTGTGTTGAGATTGAAGGAAGATGAGCTTACTGATGAAGATATTAGAGAGATTAAAGATAAGTGGGATAAACGAATTAAATAACTGGAGGTATTAGATGTACAGTGAATCATCGGTAAGAGAATTAATTACAGGGTACTACTGGAGAACTAATTTAATTGAAGACCAAGTGTATGAGTATGATAGTACATCTACTGCACAGTATGGTATTGAATCGGCTATGCCTAAAGCGCAGGGTGGTACTGGTGATAAGGTATTAGTCAGAGTGATGATGAACGATAAGAACAATAAGCAGATTAAAAAGTTAGCGACCGAGACATCCTTTGTGGATGAACATGAACATAAAGTAAGTAATCCCAAGAACTACCATTTACTTCAGTTATTAAAGAGAGGTGAAAAGGTAAGCACGATTGAAAGGTTATTAGATATAAGTGAACGTAATATATATAACCGCATTAAACAAATAGTCAAAGTGTACATGGAAGCACAACAGTAAGTATGCAGAAAATGCAGAGATTGCAGAGTTTGCGCAGTATTAGGATATACTAAATTTATTTTATATAATTGACCCATGAGGTAAAACTCACATTATAAATAAACAATACTATATTATGCTCGATGTGGTAACGAGGTTAAACAACGCCACATACTATATTATAACTAAGGCACACCTTGTGATTGGGTGTGTCTTTTTATATGCACGTATTCATACGCCACAAAGATAAGCACACATTATATAGGTGCCTTTGAATAGGACACATTAGACACATGCCTTGTTAGGTGGTCGGTGAATAGGTGTATGGTTATAGGTCAGGGCTTTGAGCCTCGTGGTTACAACCTTGATACCTGTGACCCAATACCTTACACGTTGATAGCACAACAGGTCTTGAACCGTTTAAGAGATAGGTAAGACAACACATAGAAAGCTATAACAATGTGTAAGTTCATAAGACTTTGCTAATCATTGATAGAACATTATGTTTATTATTTCGCTAATATTATTCTATGTTTAGTTCTATCTTTGATAACAAAGTAATAAGTAAATGTAATGAAAGATTATTCAATTGATTGTTTAATCAAATGATTATGTTTGTGAAAGATGTTAGAACAATTCCATTAAAGAAATGTAATAAGATTAATTGTAATAAATTAATATCATTCAATGAAAGTTATTGTGATGAACATAAAGAATTAAAGAATGATTATAAAAAGAATTATGATTCATTTAGATATGAAAGAGATCAAACATTCATTCGATTCTATAACAGTAAAGCATGGAAGGACACAAGACATAGTGTAATGCTTGCACATGATTGGTTATGCTGCAACTGCTTACGCAAAGGGTTGTACACCAAAGCAGATGTGGTAGACCATATAGCTGAGTTGAGAGACGATTGGGATAAGAGGTTGGATAAGAGTAATCTTGAGCCACTGTGTCACGCTTGCCATAACGTTAAGACTATTCGAGAGAAACAAAGAAGATTAAAAGTGGAGAAATGAAAATTATAAGTTAAGTCGAATTTATATTGACGGCGGGTATTTAACATTCGGCTCTGAAATGTACCGGGATATATTTTAAAAGTTTTGATTTTAGAATTTAAATAATATTTTTATATAAATTATTTTTAATTTTATGAAGGGGCAGTCACTTTCAATGGCGGACTTTTAACCAGGACAAATCCCGACCCGATACCCTTCCGCGAGTCGGATTCTAGTAATAAAAGTAAAATTGCGTACTATTTGAATTAAATCTAATCAAAAGGAGGTTAAAACATGGGAAGAAACTTGAAATTGCTGTCAGAGAATAAGGGAAACCTTACCGTAGAACAACAAGAAAGTAAGAAAGCAGCGGAAAAATCTATCAGAGACTTGGAACCTTTGGATAATAAGCCTCCTGATTGGTTAGATGGTACTGCTAAAGTAGAATATGACAGGATTATCCCGCTATTACAAGAATTACCGATAGCTAGTTTAGACTTGGCTCTCGTTTCAGCGTATTGCCAAGCGTATTCTGACTATCAACGTGCAACAGTAGAACTTGCCAGAGGTGAAACGGTAACTTTCACTGAAAGAGGTTCGAAAGTTAATCCTTGGCACCGAGTTAAAGTAGATTCTTTCAATATCATCAATTCTATCGCACCCAAGCTAGGGTTAACCATTGATTCACGACTTAAAATCTTCACACCTACTGAAACTAAGAAGGAAGATGCCGACCCAATGGCTAGATTTGCAAAATGATAGATTACGAAAGAGATTATACAACAGAATATGCAAGAGCAGTAGTCAGTGGTGAGATTTTAGCTAGTCGAAAGAATATACAGAGTTGTCAAAGGCATTTAGACGATTTGAGCAATCCTTTACTCAATTATCATTTCGATTATGAGAGAGCTAACAATGTTATTGATTTCTTTGGTGAGCTACCTGATCCAAAGAGTAGAAAACTATTAACATTAGCTGGATATCAAACGTTTATCGTTGGTTCTTTAATGGGTTGGCGAGATTCGGAAGATAATCGACGATACACTAAAGCTTATGTCTCAATGGCTCGTAAAAATGGTAAGACTTTAACAATAGCTGGGTTAGCATTGTACGATTTACTGTACGGTGACGAACCAAGAGCTGAACGACTTATTGGTTTGACTGCAAACAACAGAGACCAAGCATCTATTGCTTATAAGATGGTTAAGTCACAACTTGAAGCGGTTAACTCTAGGTCACAATACACTAAAAAGAATACAAAGATTACAGACAGTAGGAAAATCATAAATAACCTTATTGATGGTTCTGAGATTCGTGCTACATCTTCAGATGCTGGAAGCCAAGAGGGTGAACAGTATTCGTTAGGTATTATTGACGAATATCACATTGCTAAGTCTAATGATATGTTGCAATCGATTAGTAGAGGACAAGTATTATTGAAATCTCCTTTGCTTATTATCATTTCAACAGCTGGTGAAGATTTGAACGTACCTATGTATGAAGAATATCAATATATAACACGTTTACTGAACAGAGAAGTTAAGAATGATAACTATTTTGTATATTGTGCTGAACAAGACAGTGAGGACGAGATACATGACCCTTCTACATGGATTAAATCCAATCCTTTGCTAGAAGTTGAAAGTATTGCAGAGGTATTGCGTGAGAATATAAACGATGATGTACAAGAAGGTATCGATAAGAACGATTTAAACAGTATCTTGGTTAAGAACATGAACCTGTGGAGACAATCAAGTAAAGATACGTATATTCAGATGAACGATTGGCAAGCTGGTTACATGGAGGACGAATTGGACATCAAAGGTAAAGATGTTTACATAGGCGTCGACCTATCACGAAGTGAAGATTTAACCGCCTTGACATTCATCTATCCGTTAGAGGATAAGAAGTATTACGTTGACGCACATGTGTTTGTAGGCTTCAAGAACTCGATTCAAGAGAAGGCTAAGAGGGATAAAATAGATTACGAGAAGTTAGTTCGTACTGATAAAGCTAGTTTGACACATGCTGAGTCAGGAATCATTGACCCTGAACAAGTTGTAAACTGGTTAATTGATTTTATTGACGATAACGAGTTAAACGTTAAAGCCATTTGTTATGATCCGTGGGAATCGTCCTATTTTGTAACCAAGATGGAAAAAGAAACCGGACATCCTTTAATACAAGTTGCACAAGATTATAAATCACTTGGTCCAGTATTGAAACAGTTTAGATTAGATGTATTTGAGAAACGGGTTGTGCATAATAACAATCCTAACTTGAATTTAGCAATTGGAAACGCAATTACTAAGACTGATAACAACAACATGATGATATTAGATAAGAAAATCAACAGACAGAAAATTGATGCACTTGTAAGTCTAGTTACAGGATACAGTCAAGCTATTAATTACGAATTTGAATCAGATTTACAAGATTATATCATGTCCGATGATTTCGGATTTTAGGAGAGCTGATAAATGGATATTTATTTGGATAAAGAGAATATGATAGTTTTTCTTTCTTTGAATGCTAACTCTACAGCGGAATCAAGAATAAAATTAGCAAAAATGTGGAAAGAAAGTGGATTACCTTATCATATAATAGTTCTTGATAATATTAACAAATTTGAATTGATCTAGGAGGTCAACTAAATGAACAAAGTTGAATTTTATGAAGCTAAGTTAAATGAGTTGAAAAAGGAAATTACACAATTTGAAGAGTGGATAAAATCAAATAACGAACGAATAAAAACTGCTAAAAAGGAATTACAGTTAACAAATGAAAACATTATAGTTAGAAATGAGATTTTACTCGACTTGGAAACCTCATTTTATGGTAATGATTTTATCGATAACTTCGGTAAGTCTAATTTCATAGTTTGTGAAATTGAAAATCATAAAGAAATTTTAATTCATGCAAAAAGTGGAAGAGAAGAATTACAATCATACATTGAAGATTTTAAAAAACAAACTAAAAAATATAACTTAGGTATTAGCGATTGTAAAGAAGGGATTTTAGTAATCGAATATTTATTATCGGAGGCTAAAAAATGAACACTTTAAACAAATTTAAACTCATAGGAGCAGCGATTATCAATAACTTGATACCGTTGCTTTTTTTATTGGGATTAATCGTTGTCAACACAGCCTGTTACATACAATGGGGACTGGTTACAGGGTTAATAGTTACTGGAGCAACATTAATACTCATTGCATTGATACTTGTTGGTGAGAAATCCCAACAACCGACAGAATAAACGACATATCTGTAAAGGGGGTGTATAAAACTAATGGGAATATTTTATGAAACAAGAAGTACGCCAATTGTCATGCAGTCTGATGACGCTTTGCTAAGCGCTTTTCCAACTCAATCCATACCACTATCGTTAGTGGGTTACAACGAGCATAAGGCGCTTAAAAACAGCGATTTATGGACTGCTGTTACATTACTTAGTCGAGATATTGCAAAGCTTGATATCAGAATTAAGGAAAACGGCGTGTATAAGGATAAGGATAGATTAGAAATGTTATTAAACAAATCGCCTAATCCTTATATGAATGGTTACATGTTGAAGTATATCGTTATGATGAACGCATTGCTTACTGGTCATGGTTATATTCATGTGGAACGTAAGGCTGGTCAAATTGTCCAATTGACTCATCTCGCTACGAGTCGAGTGAACATACAAACTGATAAAAAAGGAAACTACTATTACGAAGTTTCACAAAATAACGAGTCTTTAGATGTTGATTTTAAAGACATTATCGATATTAAACCTTTTACCTTAGATGGTATCAGCGCTTTACGAGTCTTAGATGCTATTGAGGAAGATATGAATACACAAAGTTTTACAAAGAGTTTCTTTACTAAGTTCTTTGCGAATGGTGGTCAGAACTCGGGGTTATTGAAAGTTAAAGACGGTAAGTTGAACCAAGAAGCTAGAAATAAGTTGCGTGATGAATTTGTTAAGGCTAACGCAGGCGAGGATAACGCAGGTAAGGTGCTTGTACTTGATTCAACACTTGATTACGAGCAGTTAGAAATTGACAGCTCGTTGTTAGACGTTATCAGCAAGAATCAAACACCTACCAAGGCTATTGCAAAAGCCTTTCAAATACCTTTGTCTAAATTCGGTATGGAACTTTCCAACACATCATTAAAAGATGTGAACAATGATTATTTAACCAACTGTTTAGGTGGTTATATGAAAACTTGGGAATCTGAATTAAATTTCAAACTTGTTAATGGTAAAGATCAATACAATAAGGAATTTAAATTTGATAGTAGTTCCTTCCGTAAGATTGACTGGGATTCTTACATTGAAACATTGAATACTCAACTTGAAAAAGGCGCTATTACACACGATGAATACCGTTTTGATATCGGTAGACAACCGTATGATAACGGTGTGGGTGCTATTCCACGCTTTGACCTTAATCACATCAGTGCGGATATTGCTGACGATTACCAGTTAAGAAAAACAAGCACAAACAACCAAGCACCAAATCCTGATACAGAGGGTCAACCCACTTTGAAGGGTGGTGATAATATTGAATAACATTGAATTAAGAAACAGCTTAGAATTACGTTCTACAGAAACGATTAAAGCAGTTGATAATGAAAAAATGATTGTGGAAGGTTATGCCTTACGATTTAACACATTATCAAATGACTTAGGTGGGTTTGTTGAGACTATAAGCCCACAAGCTTTAAAAGATGCTGATTTATCTGATGTAAGATGTTTGATTGACCATGATTCTAGTAAGGTGTTAGGACGTACGACTTCTAAGACTTTGGATTTAAAAGTTGATGATGAAGGGTTGTACTTCCGTTGTCAGTTGCCTGATACATCTTACAGTCGTGATTTATATGAAAACATTCGTGTAGGAAATATCAATCAATGTAGTTTTGGTTTCATCCTTGATGATGATGGTGACACAATCGAAAAGAGAGATGATGGATTGTTCAAACGAACATTAAATAAAATCCGTAGTCTTTTCGACGTATCAGTCGTGACTTATCCGGCATATAACGATACGGATGTTGCTCCAGCTTTAAGAAGTATTGAGGCAGTTAAGGAACAGGAACAAGAAGAAATTCGCATGAGACAGCAAGAAGAAATAAGAACACAAAATGAATTACTTAAATTGCAATTAGATCTACTTAAAACAAAGTAGGTCTATTTTTTATGCAAAAAATCGAGTAGGAGGCAATATAAATGTCTGAAAATATCAAAGAATTACGTTCATTACGAGCGGAACAAGTAGAAGTCGCTGAGAAAGCTATTGCGGACGAAAAGCCGGATGAAGCTAAAGATGCATTGGAAGAAATTAAGAAATTAGATACACGTATTACAAAAGTCGAGGAAGAAATAGGACTTAAAGATAAAGAAGATGAAGGGGACGAACCGAAAGGAGATAACCCTGAATTCAAATCACAAGGACAAGAAGGAGAAACGAGAATGAATCAAACTTTCAAACCGGAAATCAACTCAGGTACAGAAGAGACTAGAAAAAAAGAGGAATATGTTAGAGGTTTAGCAGATTATATTAAATCTAAAGGCAATACTCGTGCAAGTGTTAAATCTGACGATGTAGGTGTAATTATCCCCGAAGCAATTTCTTATATTGCTGAACATGAAATCAAAACAGTTCAAGATTTATCAACATTGGTTCAAAAAACATCTGTTAAAAACCCGTCTGGTAAACATCCTATTGTTTTACGTGCTACAGAGAAATTTAACACAGTTGAAGAACTGAAAGAAAACCCTGAATTAGCAGCACCAGAATTCAAGGAAATTAGTTGGGAAGTTAACACATATCGTGGCGCTATTCCTTTATCTGAAGAAGCAATCGCTGACAGTGCAGATAATTTAATTCAATTAGTATCAAATAATATTCAAGAACAAAAAATCAATACTTTAAACGAGAAAATCGGTACAGTATTGAAATCATTTGCACCAAAAACAGTAACAGGTGTTAACGGTTTAAAACAACTAATCAACGTTGATCTTGACCCTGCTTATGACCGTCAAATCATTTGTTCTCAATCATTCTACCAACAATTAGATACGTTAGTTGATGGTAACGGACGTTATTTGCTACAAGATTCAATTATTAACACAGCTGGGAACAAAGTATTAGGTATGAACGTAACAGTAGTACGTGACGACTTACTAGGTGAACAAGGTGAAGCTAATGCTTTCATTGGCGATGTAAAACGTGGCGTATTCTTTGCAGATCGTTCAGACGTATCACTTTCTTGGAACCAACACAACATCTACGGACGTTATTTAATGGGAGCTTTCCGTTTTGACGTTCAACAAGCTGATGCTAACGCTGGATTCTTTGTTAAAGCTGACTTTTCGAAAGAAGAGACTCCCAGCGAAGCCTAATAACATTAATGTTAAGGCAAACATCAAATCAGCAAGAATAACAGTTAATTAGGAGGCAATACGATGGCAGATGTATTAAAAGTATATAAAGGACAATCCGTTGTAGGACAAGCTGAGCGTTCAGAAGATGGTACAGCGTCAGTAACAGTTGAAGGTTTAGATGCTGCTACTGAATATCCAGCAGGTACTTATAAAGTGGCATTTAGTAACGAATCGGGAGAATCAGCAAAAGTTGATGTTCCTGCTTTCACTACTAAAGAAAGCGCACCGACTGAGCCTGAGAACGTTGAAGTTAACACTAACGAAGATTCAGCGGATGCATCGGCACAATAAGAAAGGGTGATTCATGATGGATTTGGAAACCCTTAAGCTTCATATGCACGTTACACATTCAATGGAAGATTCACTAATTGAAATGTATAAGGAATGGGCAGAGTCAGAAATCAAAGACTCTGTTTATCCTGATGATTTAACACGTAACGAAGAATATTTCGAAAAAAGTAATATTTTTGAACGTGGTGTTGTTCTCCTTGCTTCTCATTATTTCCGAAGCCGATATGCTTATTCAGACATTGATTATAAAACATGTCCTGACGGTGTGCTTGGTGCCATACAGAAATTAAGGGGAGGTTATCCGTATGAGAGTTGATGCAATGCAAGACTTTGTAACGTTTTACTCTAGTGGTACTGATAGCCCTTATCCTGGTATGGGTGGAAAAGAAGAAGTTTTTAAATCATGGGGAGAAATATATGAACCATCTAGTAAAGATATTGAACTAAGTAGTTTAGAAACCTCTAGTGTCAATGTGACGTTAGTTGTTCGTAATACTTTTCCAGAGTTTGTTCCCAATGTAAAACAAACCTTCGTCATACAGACAGGTATGTATCAAGACACTGAATTTAACATTAAAAATGTTGCTCCTAAAGATGAATACACTATTAAAATAGTAGGTTCTAAAATATGGTCGTAAAAATAGAAGGTCTTGAAGCAATCGAAAGTGATATATACAAACTTTACAGTCGACCAAGTATGAACAAGGCGGAAAAGAAAGCTATACAAGCTGGTGGGAACTTTATAAGGAACAAAATCGCAACTAATTTAAATCGTGTTAAAGATACTGGTGAACTTGCTGTTGGTACTGATTTAAGGAATCCGAATAAAGTGGGTTCTGAAATGATTGGGAACATTTACTGGCGAGGAGATCATAAATCTTTAGCTTACATTAATGAAAAAGGTCATTATCTTAAAAATGGTTCTTTCTACAAACCTAGAGGTGCTGGAACAGTTAATACTGTCTTACGTTATTACAACGACCAGTATTTCGACATCATCAAAAGGGAGATGAATAAGAGATGACAGATTTGTTCATTGAGATTCACAATGCTTTGTTAGATGACCCTGTCATTTCTAAACATTTCCGAAATGGTGATATTGAGTTTCTAATTCACCCTAACGCTAACGACATTTCTCAAAACGTAATTGTTATTGATGAAGTGTTTAGTCCGGTGATGTCAGATTTTGCAGATGACAATCCTCTAACTTATGAGTATTTATTACAAATAGATGTGTTCGTTAAACAACAAAATAATCAAGTCAATGGCTCCTTACTCAGTAGGGAGCTTATTTTATGTGTTTCAAAAATCATGTGGGAGCAATTCGGGTTCGGAGAATTCAATTCATTCAAACCTGAATACTACCCAGATTTCAAATTGTATCAAACCTCTAAACAATACAGAGGAAAAAAATATATTAATAAGGGGTATTTATAATGGCTAAAAAATATAACTCATTTACAGGATTAACAGGTTTCCACTATCAAGTACACGGTGAAGAAGCGCAGAAAGTAGAACGTATTGAGTATTTACAAGAAGTATCGGTATCTAAAGAACAATCAATTGAAAAAGCTTACGGTGATAACTCTGTGGCAGAAATGGCAGTATCGAATGGAACAATTGAACTTGAATCTACATTCCACCATTTACCATTAGAAGATCGTGTAGCTCTATTCGGTTTAACTAAAACAGAAGATGGACTTGTTTATGTTGGAGATAATACACCACCATACGTTTCAGTTATCTTTGAAAAAACTATGGAATCTGGTGCAGTTGAATACGTTGGTTTACCAAAAGGATTATTCACATTCCCAGAAGTTGAAGGACAAACTAAAGAAGATGGCGTTGAGTTCTCACAAGATGCATCTACTGGTGAATTCATGCCTACAGACATTGAAGGTGTTGAAGGTAAACAAGCAATGATTCTTGGACGTGACGAAAAAGGCGAAACAGCAATGCGTGACGCTATTTATCAAAAAGTATTTGGTGTTGAACATCCTGACGCTAAACCAGTTACACCCTAAGACTCCCCAAAACGTATTAATTGATGCTGGTATTGATTCAGCATCGATTGTTGCTGAATAGGGGCAAGGCAATCATGAATGAGGTGTTCACATTGTGAGCATCTCTTTTCTTATAACAAAAAATAAAACAAAAGAGGTAATTATCTATGACAACTAAAACTAAACAAATGAGTATTGAATTAATCCAAGAAGTTAAAGAAAACGGGGAATTAGTAACACAAGAATTTAAAACACCAACTTTTATTCCTTTCAGTAAGTTAATGAAAGCTACTAAACAGTTAGAAAAATTAGAAGATAAATCAGAAATGGAAGCAATGGACGAAATGATGCAAGTTATTTGTGACCTTTACAACAACCAATTCACAACTGACCAATTAATGGACGGATTACATGCTCCAGATGCGGTTAGAGTTATCAGAGAAAATATCGAGTTTATCTCTACTGGTGAACTTCCTAAAAAATAATAAGGCGAGTGATTGACGATGAAAAGTAACAGTATAGAATTTGTTACGCAATTTGATTCATCAGGTGAACCTTTGAAGTGGGACACGTTCAATACTCGTCCCTCCTTAAAGTTATCCCTCGTATATGAATGTGTAGATTTCCTTTCATCTTCAAACAATAACCCTAATATAAAAGATTTACACCAGTTGCTTGACCTTGTTGTAAGAATTTATGATGAACAGTTTACCAAGTCACAGTTAATCGATGGACTACCGCTACATGAAGCGATGACCAACCTGTATGAACAGGTGACATTCGTTGCAAGCGGTCGGGGTGTCGATGATGAAGTGACTGATAAAAAAATAAAGCAAACCACTGTCAACAGTTGGGGAGATTATAAAAACAATCTTAAAGCAACGATTCAAGACATGGTGAAAGAAGGCGGTCAGAACATTAATAATGTTTTGGATATGCCTTTTTATTTTGTCTTTGATGAATTGAATGGAGAGGCTAAGAAAAAAGAGCATAAGGAGTCAATGATTTCAGCGTTCACTTGATAAAGGGGTGACAAGATGAAAAAGGATAATAAGTTGGATTACGAATCAAGTATGATACTAGCGTTTCTGAATGTACCTATTAATTACAAATGTGAATCGATGATTACTGCTTTCTCTATCTAACGAAAATACATTTGAAAGGTAGGTGAGGAAATGGCAGAAGATATAAGAAGTATGCGAATAGAATTATCCATGAAAGATATGGGTATTCAGCGTACAGTTGGTCAGATTAACAAATCGTTTAGAGCTTTGAAAAGTGAAGTATCTACTTCATCAAAGAAATTACAATATGGTGAGAAAAGTGTTGCTTCGTATGAAAAGAATGTTAAAGATTTAACTTTAGCTCATAAAGCATCAAGACAAAACTTAAAAGAATTAACAAGACAATACCATGAAGTTGGAAAAGCTCAAGGTTATTCAAGTAGTCAGGCTTTAGGGTTACAGAAAAGTATATCTGATCAAGAACGAGAAATGCACTTCTTAGGACGACAAATTGTTAATACTACAAATGAGATGAATGAATTTAAAACAGCTCAAAAAGTAGATAATACAAGTTGGGCTAAGATGGGCAAAGGCTTTGAAGGTATGAGTACGAAGATAAGAGGCGTATCGACCCAAATGGCTGAAATTGGTTCGACTCTTACAAGTAAAATTACCAAACCTGCATTAATAGCTGGTGCTGCTATGGGTGGTATAACTGCAAAACTTGGTTTCGATAGACTTGTTGGTTTAGACACAGCTAAAGATAAACTTGAAGGATTGGGATATTCAACTAAAGAAGTTGGTTCAATCACTGGACAGGTAACCAATGCTATTAAAGGTGGTATGACCACAATGGCAGAAGGTACCGACGTCGCAGCCGGTGCATTGGCAGCAGGTGTAAAAGAAGGTAAGGAACTTGAACACTATATCAAACTTGTTGGTGATGCCGCCGTAGGTAGTAACAGACCTGTATCAGAAATGGCAATGATATTTAACCGTGTACAAGGTCAAGGTAAGTTAATGACCCAAGAGTTGAATATGGTTGAAGAAGGCATGCCCGGTTTCAGTAACGCAATGGCTAAACACCTAGGTGTATCTTACGATGCGTTTAGAGAAATGGTCACAGCCGGAGAAGTGAGCGCGAAAGACTTCACCACAGTAATGGACGACTTTGCTGGAGGTATGGCTGGTGCTTATTCTAAATCTTGGCAAGGTATGGTTCAGAATACTAAAGCTTATGTGGGTATGATTGGTGAAAGTCTATTAAGTGGTGTGTTCGAACAAGCTAAAGGTTCGTTACATGAGTTTGAAAAGTTATTACAATCTGATGGCGCTCAAAAATGGGCAACACAGACTGGTGTTAAATTAGCAAATGCTTTCACAGTTATTGCTAATGGTATTAGTGGTGTTGTTAAATGGTGGAACGGTTTAGGTAGTACAACTCAATCAGTATTGGGCGGAATTGTTAAATGGTCAGCATTAACACTTGTTGCAGTTGGTCCATTGTTGAGTATTTTCAGTAAGATAGGTTTCATGGTTGCCGGTGTGTTTGGTCCATTTGGTAGATTTTTAGGAATAATGGGACAAGTAGCGGTCGCAAGTAAATCAGCAGGTGGAATCATTGCGGGTGTCACTTCACTGTTTCCTAAATTAGGAATGGCATTAACACTTGCTACTGGTCCAGTTGGATTGACAATTGCTGCTATTGTCGCACTTGGTGCAGCCTTTGTTATAGCTTATAAGAAATCTGAGACGTTCAGAAATATTGTGAACGGTGCTATCAGTGGCGTTGTAGCTGGATTTAAAATATTGTGGTCTGGTATTATGACCGTGCTTACACCAATTGGTAATGCGATTGCAAAATTCGGACGAGAACTAGCTAAAACTTTCGGTCAATTTTGGGCAGAAAATGGTCCCCAATTCATGGAAGCACTAAACAATATTAAGATCGGATTTATGGTTGTTTGGTCTATAATACGACCAATACTTTCAGGAATAGGTTCATTATTCAAATCTGTATTTGGAGGAATCTTATCCTTTATTAAATTTATTATGCCGGGAATACAAGCTATATTTAAAGTTGGCTGGGCGATTATCAAATATATTTTCGTCTCAACTTGGGAGGCTATCAAGGGTGTAGTAAATGGTGGTCTAAAAGTTATCATGGGTTTAATACAGGTATTCTCAGGACTGTTCACAGGTAACTTCAAATTAATGTGGTCAGGTGTAAAAAATATATTCTTTGGAGCTTTCCAATTCATTTGGAATTTAGTTCAACTTTGGTTCGTAGGTAAAATCTTTGGTGTATTCAAACTAGGATTAAACCTAATTAAGAAAGTTGTATCAGGTTCATTAGGTGCAGTAAGAGGAACATTCTCTTCTGTTCTTGGTTCTATTTGGGGAATCGTTAAGAGAGTATTCGGATGGATTTCAAGTTTCATGCGTAATATTTTTGGTAGTATTTGGAAATTTACTAAAGCTATTTGGTCGAACATCAAACTAGCAGTAACTAATCCAGTAGCTTTAATCCGAAAAATAGTACCTCAAACTTTCCGAGTAATGTCTAACATAATTAGAACAATTTTTAACGGACTGAAAAAAGCAGTAACTGTAATTTTCTCAACTATGAGAACTGTTGTGGTTAATATTGCTAAAGCCTTATCTAATTTACTAAAAGGTAACTTCTCAGGAATGAGGAAGAACCTACAGAATATTACTAATGCCTTGAAGAATGCAGTAATCAAACTATGGCGTATTTTGAAGAATACAGTAGTGAGTGTAGCTAAACAACTTTGGTCAGGTATCAAAGGAATTTTCAAAAATCTATTCAATACAGCTAAGAATATTACACAGGATTTGAAAAACTCAGTAGTAGATAAATGGAAATCCTTGAAGAAATCCGTGATTAATCTTGCAACTGGAGCTAAAGATGGAGTAGTTAATGGTTTCAAAGCCATGTATAACAAAGGCGTTGAATGGTTAGACAAACTCAAAGGCTTCATTAAGAACGCTAAAGATGGATTCAAGAAAGTAGCTAGTGACCTTGGTAAAGGTGTCGCTAACGGTGCTATCTCAGGACTCAACGCTATGATTGACGGAATCAATACACTTTCAGATAAGATAATGAAGAAAAAACTTATCAAGAATAAAATCAAACCATTATCAACTGGTACTGCAGCGAGTCCTGGTGTTCAAACTAACTCACAAGGACAACTGACAAAATCAACTAGAGCAGTAGTTAATGATAAAGGTTTAGGTAACGCACGAGGACCCGGTGGTCACAAAGAAATCATACAACGTAGAAACGGTAAATTACAACAGGTTAAAGGACGCAACAAAGTTGTAAGGTTAAAACGTGGTGACGCAGTTCATAATGGTATACAATCCAAAGCTTTACGTCCACATCTTTCAACTGGTACTGGTGCAGACTTATTGAAACAAGCTAAGAAACGACATAAACATGAGGAACCACATGGTGACATGTATGTACCTAAAAACTCTGGTAATGCTGGTGGAAACTTTGCAGAGGATGCTTTCAACTGGACTAAAGAAAAAGCTAAACAAGCAAAAGATTCACTAGGTAAAGCTATTGGGGATGTGATGGATTACGCTTCCAACCCTGGTAAATTAGTTGGTAAAGTGATGAAACATTTCGGTGTTGACTTCTCGAGTGTCAAAGGCGCTATGGGTGGAGTCATGGACTTTGGATATAGTGGTCTGAAAAATGGGTTAAAAACATTATTGACTGGTTGGTTTGATGAACTTGAAGGTGGGGACGGTGACGGTGGATATATTGACTTGTCACGTGGTATCAACTTTGGATTTGCTCGAACAGCAGCAGAAGCTTCGGCACAAGGTTATCCGTTCCCAAGAGCGCACCATGGTTTAGATATAAACTACCCTTACGGGACAACGGTACAATCCACTGTATCAGGTAAAGCTACAGGCTCACACGGTTGGAATGGCGGATTTGGTAACATGATGTCTATCAAATCAGGAATTATGGAAGTTATTTACGGACATTTAAGCAAACTGAATTGGACTGGTACTAAATCAGTTAAACCTGGTACTGTACTTGGTAAATCAGGTGGTGATCCATCAAGACAAGGTGTTGGCGCAGGTAGTTCTACTGGACCCCATTTACACTATGAAATGAGAAAAAATGGAGTACCGTTTGACCCGACAAATTGGCTTAAGAAAAACAATGGTGGTGGCAAAGCCGGCGGTAAATACGGTAGCACGATCAAGAAAGCATTGGGAATGGCTGGACTACCACAAACTAGTCAATACATTAAAGCTTGGCAAGAACAAGCAAGAACTGAATCAACGTTCAACCCTAAAGCTAGAAACGCATCCGGTGCTAGTGGTTTAGTACAAGTTAAACCTGGAACATTTGGACAATATAAATTACCAGGACATGGTGATATTTGGAACCCATTGGACAACCTAATTGCCGGTATGAGATACGCTAAAGCTACCTATGGACCTAAGAAAATGCTTAACCGTATTGGACATGGTTTACCTTATAAAACAGGTGGAATCATAAACCAAAACGGTATGTATAACCTTGCCGAAGATGGACACAGTGAAGTAGTAGTTCCACTTGATCCAGCACGTGCAAGCGATGCGATGAAACTTATTACTTATGCACAAAGTAAGATTAAGGATAAGAAGAATAAACGACCTAATCAGGTTAGTAATAATTATAGTAATAGCAATCAAAGTAGTAATGATACTGAAATCCAATTAATGCAACAACAGTTACAAGCAACTAGAGAACAAAATAATTTGTTGATGAAGATACTAGGTGTCAGTAAGAATATCGAAGGACAACCTAAAGGTTATAATGAACAAGATATTTCACGAGACCAAGGCAAGAGAATGCAAATGATGGCATACAATATGGGAGGTGCTTTCTAATTTGAAAAAAGAAGTTAGATTATTTAATGATAACTTTGATGTTAAATTAACTGATACAGCTAATTTATTGTTTTTAGATCACATCGAAGAAGATGTGGAAGTTAATGCAAATACAACTGAAATCAATGGTACTGATGGAGTGCTTATGGGGCCGACTACGTTCGGTCCTTTTAATTTGATTTTAAACTTTTCGTTTAAAGGATTAGACACAAAAGACTTGAAGTTGTACAAGCAAAAATTGAGGAATATATTATACCAACGTGAACCATATTATGTTTGGCACTCAGATATGCCTGGTAAGAAATACGCAGTGTATTGTGATAGTAATGATAATGAAAACTTAACTAACTCATTTGCTACTTTTGCAGTGACTTTTGTAGTATTCAAAGGCTATTCAGAATCACTGAAAGATACAGATGAATTTAGTTTATCAAGTGGTGATTGGCAGTTCGAAGGTGGTTTGTTATCTGACGACGAAATTAAGTACAAACATGATACAACGAGTTTTAAAATTTATAATGGTTCATCTGATGTGATTAACCCTTTGCTAAGACATAGATTCAAGTTAATCATTAATATAGACGCACCTAAAGGATTTAAGGTAACTAATAAAACTACTGGAGATACATTCGAGTACAAGAAAGCTATTAAGAATAATCAAACGCTAACCATAAATGGCGTACATCCTTTCATTAATAACAATCGTGTAGGTATTGACACTAATTGGCAGTGGTTAACGCTAGATGAAGGTTTTAATGATATAGAAATTACAGGCGAGAATATAAGCAAAGTATCAACTCAATGGATATTCCCGTTCATATACAGGTAGGTGAATGAATTGAAAGACATGATATTAAAGAATAGAAAAGGTACTTTCGGAGAAATACTCACCGATTATGACTTTGGTTCTTGGAAACTTAGTTATGAGCGAAACAATGAACGATCTATTGATTTTACTATATATAAAACGTCTATGAATTGGGATTTATTCGAATCATTACTGAACGAAATGTTACTTGAATGGAAAGGGCAAAACTATGTTGTGAAGTCTACTGCAATTAAATATGACGGTATGAATGTGATAAATGAAGTCACTGCGAAACATATATTTATGGAGTTCCAAAATCACTATATACAGAAAGATTTGGAAAACGAAGAACTAAACAATGAAGAATCAGAAGAAGATAGTAAGCCTACAATGACGTTAGAACAGTATTTAGATTTTGGTTTCAAGGGCAATAAGATTGGTTATACTTATAAAATTATAGGTAAATTTGACCAACGTGTAGCAGTAGATGAACTAGGTAATAAAAACGGAATGGAATACTTAACCGAAGGGGCAGAATTATTTAATTATATCTATTTTGCAGATAATAAAAAGATTTATATCTACGATGAAGATAGTTTCTATAAAGCAACCGACATACCGTTGATATACAAGTATAACTCTAGTGAAGTACAAGCAACTACAACAACTACAGACCTTTTTAATTATATACAAGGTTTTGGTAAGAAGAAAACGAGAGCTGAAACGAAAAACTATAGTCCTATGAAACCTAAAGACTTAAATTATTCTGGTGCATTCATCAAAGATGGCACTTGGCGTACTGAAAGTGTTGGCGCTAGTTATACTAAAACATTTAATTGTAAGTGGGGTAACGAGACACTTGAATGGACATTAAAGAAAATGGCTAAAGGTGGCGTGTTAGACGTATATCTTGATGATGAACATATAGGTAAATATGAATGCTATAGCAAAACTGCAACATCCGAAAAAATTATCATTGCTCAACGCTTATCAAAAGGTAACCATACCTTTAAAGCAGTATTCAGAGGAGCTAAGAGTGGTGTGGATTATAAGAAATCTAAACCATGTATGTATGTAGGGACAGAGAAATCAACAGTGTTGAATCTAACTGCTGTATTGAAAGGTACTGATGTTTATCATGTTACAGATGAATATTATTCTCCACATTTTGATAAAGACGATCCTAAAGTGGCACCCACATTATACGACGATAACGTACTTGATAAAACAGAGTTAAGAAAAAAACTTATTCAAGAATTAAACGATGAACCCACAGTGGAAGTATCAACTAATTATTTAGGATCTATGGAGGATAAGCATTACTTAAAGAATGATGATATTCATGAAAATAGTGAGATTCGATTTATTCATCAACCACTAGGCTACAACTTAGATTTAAAAGTGGTTAAGTTAACATATTCACATCCAATCGTGAACGAACCAGTGGAAGTTGATTTCAGTAACTCACCAACTGATATTATAAAAATTCAACAAGGTATAAGTAGAAATATAAAAAGAATGAATAATTTAGTTAAAGGCGGGTCACTTGGTGGGTCGTCTTTTTCTATGCCTAAATTAGCATCAGATTCAATAGGGAGTGTGTTAATAGATGAATAAACCAACTGAAATTAAATATTCATTAGATGAAAATGGTGAACCGTATTATGCAGCTACTCATACACAGGCAGTACAAGGAATGGAAACTGTTGAAACAAATATTGAAGATTTAATGAATTTCAAAGAAACAGTTATAGGAGACACGGGTTGGGTTGATTTCCAATTTATTCCAGAGGTTGATAAAAATACTAGATTTGGAGAGGGAGACTTTAAATGTGGGCTTAAAGAAGTGAGATTTGGAGATATCCGAATTAAGTCTATTAGACTAAATATAGGAAATATTCCCCACAATAAACAAATCGCATATATTCCCACAGGTTTTATTACAAAAAACAACTTCTTCAATTGCTCCACAGATGGCAACAGTTTGCCAATTAGAGTTGAAGCACGAACTAACGGTGAATTGAAAATATATGTCCATGAAAATGATAGAAATAAATCACAAAAAGATATTTGGATATATCAACAATTTACGTGGTTAGAATAAAAAGGAGTAAAAGTATACAAGGTCAAACTTGGACTTCCTTATTAAATCAGAACAAGAAATGAAAGATACATTAAAAGCAAACAATGAAACTCTATTAGAGGAGGATAATATATGATATTAGAAAAATCATTTCCATTATCTTTAGGTCATGAATTTAGAAGAGATATATTTTACAATTTTAAAACAATTGAGCAACAACACAATGATTTGGTGAACTATATTAAATATCATCATAAAATTGATGAACATGTACACGAAGCAAAACAAATTGACTATTTAAACTTTGTTACAGATACGGGATTGAAAGTCAATTGGAATATGAGAAATGTAATTAACTACACTAACAATAGAGTTAGTAACCTAGTATTAGGTTCATTTAAAGATGGAAGAAAAGAAATCATAGACAGCAGGGTTTCAACATTCAATAATAACACAGTCCATACTATACTATCTGAAAGATTACTTGCTGATTTCTTATTTATGAACTCAAAAATTGATGAACTCTGGTCAGGTATGGCTTATGTAAATATTCACAAATTAGATCTACTCGAAGAAGTTGAACAAGGCTATAAGTTGTCTAGTGAAAATCTATTAAAAATAGATGAAGGATATATACTTTATTTCCCTGAGGGTACTTATATTTTAGACGAACCTGTTAAAAACTTATCATTTGGTGTAGGTGCAAAATTATTTATAAATGAGGTTGAATTTGAGTTAAGTGCGTTCCCTCAACAGATTAACAATGTAGAACAAAACGGTCAGAGATTAAATAATCTTGTAAATGGTATTAATGCAGGTTTGAATGTGAATTTAGACTTAGTTAACTCATATGGTAATACAGTATATGGTTCTGAAGCTTTTAAACACGCACATGGTCAAAAAAGAAATACAATGATTGGTCAAGATGCCGGGAAAGAATTAGATGCCTCTTATTCGGCTACCGCAATTGGCGCTGGCGCATTGAAAGAATCCAATTACACAGATAGAGGTACTTATATTGGTGGTAACGCTGGTAAATGGGCTGGCTCGTCTGAAAATATCGTAGGTAGACATCAACTATATACCGAACCCGATATAAACAATACGTTAAATACCTACTGGCCCAATTGGAGAGATTATGCTGGTAAAGTTGATAGTCCAGCATTTACAGCACGCAGACAAGAAGATAATCAAAGTAATGTAGCTGTCGGTAGAAACGCACAGGGTTATAACATAACAACTAAACGTTCTGTAGGTATTGGATATAATGCTATGGAACAAACACTAAATGGCGATGGTATTGTAGCAATCGGTGAAAATGCTTTCCAATATGGTATTAAAGCTAAATACTCAACATTCGTAGGTGGTCGTGCCGGTTGGCATATGATGGATAGTTATCAAGACACTGTTATAGGTAAATCTGCCGCTCAAGAATTAGTACACGCTTCACACAATACGATTATTGGATATGGTGCTGCAGGCTGGAGATGGGGAAATCACGAAGATAAGATAGACCGTAACGTTGTGATTGGTAGAAATGCGATGGCACGTTCAAAAGGTGATGCTTTTGCAAATACTGTTATCGGCGAGAACGCAATGGCTGTTTCAGATGGAGCGCAAGAAAATACGATATTAGGACATTCTGCGGGTGCAAATAATGAAACTGGTTTTAGAAATACATTTATAGGTGCTAATGGAGGTACTTATTTAAAAAATACTAAGAATGCAACAGGGTTGGGATACAACGCCTTAAACGATGTTACAATGAGCGGTTACGAAAATATAACAGGGATCGGACAGAACGCTAGTGTTACAGGTTCAAATCAACTACAACTTGGAAATAGTAAGACTACTCCGTATGCCTTTCAAGCTTTACAATTACGTTCAGATGAAAGAGATAAAGCAGATATTACAAAATCAAGTTTAGGATTAGATTTCATCAAAAAATTAAAACCGGTTGAGTATCGTTTAGATTTACGTGAGGATTATTACGAAACAGATGAAAATGGAGAGTTTATCGTAGATGAATTTGGCAATAAAAACCCTATTCCTAAAGATGGTTCCAAGAAACGTAATAGATTGCATCAAGGTTTTATTGCACAAGATGTTCAAAAGATAGTAGAAGATATAAACATTGATTTTGCGGGTGTTCAACATCACGAAAAAGATGGTGGGAACGATGTTTATTCAATTGGTTATGAAGAACTTATTGCTCCAATTATAAACGCTATCCAAGAACAAAATAAAATTATTGAAAAACAACAAAACCAAATTAATTACCTAACTTCAAAATATGTAGAAAGAGGGGTTAAATAATGCCATTAAAAAAACTTGCTAATTTAACACTTGAAACATCGGCAGAATACCAACCGAGAAGCGACTTAAATATCGCATTTTCAAGTGCTGATAGAGATACAGCAATATTTAGATTTAGAGTAACACAGAACAATAAACCGTTATTAATAGGTGTTGAAAATATAAAATCGTCTATCGTTTTAGTCCATTCCAATGGATCAAGAATAACGGAGAGGTTAACTATTGCAGATGGCTTGAATGGATTACTAGAGGTGGTACTACCAAATGAATTGGTTAAAATGCCTGGTAAAGTAACAGCGCAAGTCTACGTGACTAAGCAGTCAGATGAAACAGAAACACAAGCCGTCGTAGCTGAACGTATTTTTAGTTTCACAATTCAAGAATCACTTGCTTGGAAATTTGATGGGGAAACAAAATTAAGCTATATCATTGAGTTTGATGAGCTAGAAGAACATTTAACAGAACGCGTGTTAGCCATTGAAAAAGCTATTGCAAATGGGGAAGATTATGTTACACAAATGAAAGATGCTTTACAAGAAGCGTTAACTACTATTGAAGCCAAAGTAAACAGCGTTGAATCAACCGTGGAAGATTTAAAAAGTTCCACAATAAAAGAAGTAACTAGATTGAAAGGTAATGCTACAGAAGATATAACTACTACAGCTAATAATGTTAAAACAAGTGTTCAAGATACAGCATCAACAGCAATAAATAGCATTGATAGTAAAGCTGTAGAAGCTACTGAGCATGTAGATACAAAAGTTACTGAGTTTAATCAAACGGTAGCTGATAACGGGTTCTTATCACCTCAAACATTAGATGAAGAGATAAGTAATTTAAATTGGCAAAAACATAAACTAACTAATGATAATGGAAGTCAAATTCAAGTAAGTGACATTGATTTTGATACTATTGATGAAACATTACCGCCCGGCTTTTATTGGGTTGGTGGCGGAATAAACAGACCAGTTAATACAAATGGTTTTCTGACACTAAGACGAGGTACAGGTTCTACCTCCTACATTAAAGCAATATATGAACCCTTCAATACAAATGATATGTACGTAAGAACTAAAAATGCTAATTTCGGATGGACTGAATGGCAAAACTTAGCAAGTAAACAAACCGACACAGGTTGGGTACCATTCGATACAATTAACGGTGTTAAAAAAGACACAAAATCACTATCTTGGGGGGGTGTTAAGTGTAGTTACAGAAAAGTTATAGCAAATGGCGTGGAAACATGTTCCATAAGAATAAATGTTGAAAACTTTACTAATGATATTCAAATCGCGCAACTTCCAGAAAATTTCACATCAACTATGCAAACTTTCTATTTAAGGTCATCAACTAATAGAGTAGCAATAAGTGGATATATCACACCAGATGGCGTAGTTAAATTAAATATTCCTGACAGCGAACGTAGCACATGGACTTCTGCAGATTATGCGTTAGGGTCTGCGCAATGGTTAAATTAGGAGGGGTAAAATGAAGATAATTTATTTATATGATGGTACACCAGTGATTGTCCAAAAAGAAGATGACTATCCAGATGAAAGTTGGACAGAAACACCTCCACCAGAAGGCATATATCAACCTTATTATTTTGATGGTGATGAGTGGATAGGTGCCACTCGTGAGGAATGGTTAGATACATTACCTAAACAGGAACCAGATATTCCTGATTCACATGATTTTTTAAACGCTCAACTTTTAGCTAATGATTTAGAACATAATTCTAAAATTGAAGATTTACAACAAGATATTGCAAATTTAACAGCAAAATTATTAAAAGTACAGGGAGGTATGTCTGATGTTCACGACTCTTAAACGTTTATACAATTTAAAACTATTTGATAAACAAAAGATTTTCGAAAGTGTTAAAGCAAATTGGATAACACCTGAACAGTACAAAGAAATCACTGGAGAAGAATTTTTGTCTAGTTAAACTTTAAAATATAATCTATACTATACTTAAAAAGAGGTAATATTATGGATTATATGAGTTTTTTATCAAAGGTCGTTGTTAAAATCACTACGGACAAGAATTCGTCAGGTACTGGTTTCTTTTATGAGTTTATTTACTCTAAAGATACTACAATTCCAGTTATACTAACAAACAAGCATGTTATAGAAGAATCCAGTTCAATAAGAATCACTTTGTCGAAAAACGAGTATTTCTCTAGTGAAAATAAAATTGTAGAAAAAGAAGATTTTTTATTAAAAGATTTACAAAACAGGATAGTAAATCACCCTAACGGTGATATAGATTTATGCGCAATAATAATAGCTGATATGCTTAAAAAATTCCAGGATGAATCTGTAAAAATGGATATCGCTTTCTTAAACGATAAAAATTTACCGAATATAAATGATTTAGAAGATTTAAAATTTGCCGAAGAAGTAATCATGATAGGCTATCCTAATGGTATATCAGATACTTTTAATAACTTCCCTGTTTTCAGAAAAGGAATAACTGCAACTCATCCAGCGATAAAGTTTGATGGTACTCCCCATTTTTTAATAGATATGACTATAGTTCCAGGATCAAGCGGTTCACCAGTATTTTTATACAATGCAACTGGTTATAGTACAAAATCAGGTGAATTCATTTTTAATGGAGAAAGATTAATGTTTTTAGGAATTAACAAAGCAGTATTTATTGCTGATAACTTTGGAGAAATAAAAGAAGTACAAGAACCTACAAAATTGATATCACACTCTACAATCGGTATCAATTTAGGGATAATAATAAATTCTTTAGAAATAAACGAAATAAAAAAAGAATTTATTAAATTACTAGAGAATTCGGAGATGAATGGAAATGAAAATTAATATTGGAGGATATGATATTCAAGGAACACCTGAGGAAATTAAAAATCTAATTAATTTAGTTAGCCAAAACAGAGACAAAAAAGGTTATGAGGTCATTAAATCATCTTTTGATAAACCTAAAGTATTACTTTGTAATAAAAATTTTAAATAATATCCAGAACAACCACAGGCTTAGGCTTGTGGTTTTATTTTATAGAAAGTGGGTGAGTGAATGAAAAGGACATTTAGTATTAGTAAGTTAGACACAAAAGAAATATTGTTAATCATTCAATCCCTACTACTAGGTTCGACCATATTTGGACGGGGTGTACTTTGGTTTACAAGTCCAGAAACAATATTGAAAGATTCGCCTTTTTATCTAGCTTTAAATGAAATCATGCCTATTTGGTTATGGGGTTTAATAATTATGGTTACTGGTTTTCTATATACTATAAGTGCGTTGTTTGTGACAAGTATGGAAGAAAACAGCAAATATTATTTCTTCATCTTTGTAGGTGGTTTAACCTCGTCGATATTCTACTTCGTTATGACGAGCGCCGGGTTGTACAATAATTTAAATTGGCTAACACCATTCAACTTTTTAATATTGACAGCGTGGACTGGTGTTACATCGTTTGTAGGTGGTGCGGAGTTATATGGTAGACGAAAATAAGTTTGTTACACACGATGTATTTAATACACGTGAACGAAAAATATATCAGTACATTGACAGAGGCGACCAAGAGTTAAAAGATTTATACCATAAACTAGATAAAAAGTTAGAGTTAGATCAACAACGAGGCGAACAAACGATAAAACAACAAGATAAAATGATAGATAGTTTAGACAAGATTAATAGCAATTTAACTGGATTTGATAAGCGTGTTTCTAATATTGAAACGCAAACAAAATCAAACACAGATGCAATAAAGGAAATTAAGGCAACAACTAAAGAAAAGAAAATGGGTGCTGTTCAAGTAACAATTGCCATCATAACGACGTTAGGTGGTATTTTTGCAGCAGCGATAGGTTTTGCACAAGTATTCTTTTAGAGTCGGCTCATTGAGTCGGCTTTTTATTATGGAGGTAATTAGATGAAGAAAGATAAAGTATCACAATTCATAGCTTTAATAGGTGGTTTCTTAGGTGCCTTATACATGGCGTTAAATGCATCAGGTATTAGTGCAGAATGGATTAATCCACAAAAGGTTGATGCATGGGTAAACGTGCTTAATACAGGTATACCAGTAGCGTTAACTTTCTATGGTGTATACAAAAATACATTTGTTGTAACTAAGAAAGCTAAGAATCAAGAAGAAGCATTAAAAGATTTAAATATGAAATAAGGAGAGGTTTATATATGAAGAAACAAGATGGCGTTAAATGGGCAGTTAAAAATATCGGGAATAGACTTACTGACGGTCAACCATACGGTGCGCAATGTGCAACGTTTATTATTGAATTTACTAAAAAGTATTGGGACGTACATCCACAGGGAGACGCAAAAGATTTCATTAACTATAAATGGCCTAAAGGTTTCCAAGTTATTAAA
The DNA here is from genome assembly GCF_049943195.1 of Staphylococcus caseorum. NCBI lineage: Bacteria > Bacillati > Bacillota > Bacilli > Caryophanales > Staphylococcaceae > Staphylococcus > Staphylococcus caseorum. The sequence continues at coordinate 1,215,472 of NZ_JBNFUA010000001.1, read as the reverse complement.
GGTAAGAATCAAATACCACAACCTGGAGATATATTTGTATTTGGTGGAGAGTATGGACATACAGGTATAGTCACAGAAGCAAATGGAACATACTTCAACAGTATAGATCAAAACTGGTACAACGAAAGTTTAACTAAAGGTAGTCCGGCAGCATTTATTGAAGACCATGACTATAGCAATTTCTTAGGAATTATACGTCCACCTTATGAAGACGCAGATAAAGGTGCAAGTAAGAAGTCAACTAAAATTGAAACGATTAACCACACAATCAATTATAAAATGGCTAACCGTAGTGGTAATGTTAAGGGTGTTGTAATCCACAATACAGCAGGTAATGCCACAGCTAAGCAAGATTATAATAATTTACGCAATGCTTCAGTAGCACGTTACGAAGCAGGTATAGCACATTACTATATTGATAGAAACACAGTGTGGCGTGCGATAGATACGTACAGTGTAGCTTGGCATGTCGCTGATGCTAACGGTAATAATAGTTATATCGGTTATGAAGTTAATGAATCAATGAACGCTAGTAATAAAGACTTCATGGCGAATGAACAAGCAGTATTCAAAAAGGCTGCAGCTGATATGCTTTATTATGGATTGCCGGTTAATAGAGATACAGTGATGTTGCATAATCAATTTGTTCCAACAGCTTGTCCGCACAGAAGTATGGCAATTCATACAGGTTTCGACCCAGTTCGACAAGGTGCAGCATCATCTAATATTAAAAACCAATTGAAAGATTACTTCATTAAAGAAATTAAAAAATACTACAACGATCCATCATTAAAAGCTGGTAGTCCAGCAAGTAGTGATGTTCCAGATAAGTCTACTGTTCCAAGTACAAAACCCGAAGAAGAAGCACAAACTAATGTAGGTTCTACTGGTTGGAAGAAAAATCAACACGGTACTTGGTACAAACCAGAATCAGCTACATTCACATGTGGTAATACTGCAATTGCTACACGTGTTGGTTCTCCAAAATTAAACGATGATATTTTCGGTTACTGGTTCCAACCTAGTGGATATACTCCATATGATGAAGTTTGTTTACAGGACGGCCATGTATGGATTGGCTTTGATTGGAACAACACTCGCTACTACATGCCTATTAGAACATGGAATAAAGTAGCTCCACCTAATCATGGGGTAGGTCAATTGTGGGGATATATTAGTTAAATTCACTAGTAATAACTAGTATAATATGATATCGTTTACTTAGATATTTTGTGCCAAAAATATCAAAAGACTTTCTAACCATTGTGTATACGCTTACTCACTTTCAGTAGCTATATTCAAGTCCTTGAAGAGCAGACACATTTGTCCCGTGTTTGCTCTTTTTTTATTATCCATTGTTATTTATAGAATATTCTGATAATATATATATATATATGTATCCTTTCTTTTAACGAACTAATTCTTACAATTAGTTCCAGGCGCTTCGGCGTCTTTTTTTATGGTACAACACAAACAGTTGCTAATGTACTTGTTACATTTTCATACTACTAAGGGTAAGTGTCGTCATGCACTTGCCCTATTTTTTTATTGAGTTCTATACAATTGTGTTATACTGAATTAGTAATTATTAATTATAAGGGGTGGCAATATGCAAATTGTAATTTACGAATTTATCGTTCTAGATTTTGACAGTAGTAAAGAGCTTTATCGTTTTGAAAGTGATACACGAAAAAAAGTAGAAGAAGAATTAGATTCACTTAAAGATGAGAATGGTCATAAATATAAAGTCATTACTTTAGGTTCAATAGGTTTTGTAGGCGAAGTGGAAGAATTGCCGAATGATACAGCAGCAAAAGTTGAAGTTTTAAATTTACAATTACCAAAAAAATAGATTGCCTGAATTTTACCACCCATAGTTTTTGTTGGGTGGTTATTTTTTGCACTAAAAAAGGTTAGAAAATCTGTCCTTTTTTTATATGAAGTGAAGTACAACTGGTACTGCTATACCAATCACTGTAACAGCTAGACCAAATACAGTTAGCGTTCTATTTTTAAATTCATTTATATCATCTTTGATTTCTTGTCTGCTGGTTGTAATATCATCTTTAATTTCTCTACGATTTTCATCTAACTTATCTATAATTCTATCAAATTTAGTATCTAAATGATTTTTGAAGTTTTCGTATTCTTCTCTTTTCACGTATTCGCTCATTTGTTTTCTACCTCCCAAATCTAAGGATCTCTCTTCATATTCCATTAAGGCTTCAATTGTAACTTTCTTTATCTCCATTATATCATATTTATTTAGTGTAGTAGCTTCGGGAATGGTTTTCCCAACGTCTGTTTCGTTCATACTTCTTACTAATGATAAATCGGGTCTACTCATTTAGATTTCCTCTTTTCATTAAGGATAAAGGGAAAGTAAATTTTGCTAATTCGTTTTCACTATCATTCAACATATAATGAAAATGATTCGTGAATACTTGAGATTCGCCGAAAGCATCAGGTAAGTACAAAATTTTTAAATATATATTATCTATATTGTTTATATCTATATCATGTGGAAGTCCCATTCCGTATGATTTTTTAAAATTTTCTCCATTCTTAATTTGTGTGCCTTGCATACCATCAAATCTCAGCTCTTTAGAAGGTAGTTCAGAATAAGTAAGTAAAATTATTCCATCTTTTTCTAAATCTCTAGTAGTTATATTTTCTAATCCGATAACATCGAACTGTAAAATTATAGACCAGTTATCATCCGATAAATCTTCAAAATTTTCTAGACTCTCTTTAAATTGTACATCGCCTTTTTCTTCGCCTGCATACAAAGCGCTATATTTTAAATTGGTTATAAAAAGTTTATCTTTTATTTTCATGTCATACCTCCTAAGAAAATTAATACATTGATACTATAATACTATTTTTAAACAATGAATGGAATGTATTTTTTTATTTACATATACGAACAAGTGTTCTATTATATTCATGAGGTGATTATATGATTATTAACCAAGATGCACCAGATGAATATAAATACGAATCCGATTATCGTAATATACCACGAGAATATTTAAACCCACGTATACCCGAAGGGCGTGGCATGGTTAAGTGGGCACCATTCATTATATGTATTTAATTAATACAAAAGCCGAATTAACAGTATTTTCAACATAGTATTTATGTATTATATGTTAAAACAATCTTAAAAAGGATACTGATTATGAAACCAGTATCCTTTTTAAGATTAACAGCATTTATTATTATCTTTTTCTTTTGCTTCCTCTTTTTCTTTTTTATTATCCGTGTTTTCTTCAATTTCTACTGAACAACATGACTGCTCTTGAGGTTTTAATTTTTTTAACGCGTCTTTGATACCCATTTACTTCACCTCCTTAAATGATTAAGTTAACAATTAGGCCTGTAGCAACTGCCACTACTAAAATTGCTATAACAAAAGATATTACAAATTTCTTTTTAAATAATTTGGACAACAATACGACTTCAGGAATACTTGCGCCTGCGCCACCTATAATTAATGCGACCACTGTACCTAAAGACATGCCTTTAGATACTAATGCTTCAGCTATAGGAAGCATCGTTTCTGGTCTAATATACATAGGTATACCAATAACAGAAGCAATAACAACAGAGATAATACCATCGCCACTCGCATATTGAGTTATAAATGTTTCTGGAATAAATCCATAAATAAATGCACCGACAAATACACCAATAATTAAATAAGGTAACATTGGATATAGGAAAGCCCAAGCATCATTTAAGGCTTGTTTAAAACGAGATCCTGATTTATTATTGAAAAATCCATCGCCTTTGACATTAACGCCTTTATAACTCTCTGCTAAATTCATTTTTGAAAAAACAAGACCAGTTAAAATGCTAAATATCGCTAATACAACAAAATAAACAACAGCAACTTTCCAACCTAATAGAATCCATAGCATAAATATCATGAGTGGATTCATGAGTGGCGAAGCGATTAGGAAACTCATAGCTGGACCAAACGGAACTTTAGAGTTTAACAAACCTGCAAGTATAGGGATAGTAGAACAAGAACAAAATGGTGTAATAGCACCAAAAATCATTCCTAATATATAGTTGGTTGCTTTATTTGGTTTGCTTAAAAGCTTTTGTATTTTATCTTCTGATACTACTTGTTGAATTAAACTTACAATAAAACTTACAACTATAAATAATGCTAACAATTCAAAAAATAACATTAAAAATGTTTTTATGAATTCTATGATTGAATCTGTCATTAGTATAACTCCTCTGAATTTATTTAATCAACTTTTTTTGATATATAAATTAAAAAAAGTTGATTAATATGATGTGTAATAAGATAAATCCTATAATATTTTACAGCAAGTATCTTCAGTTAATACAACTTGAATTTGTGCTTCATTGATTTTGTAGTAGTTCCAAGTACCATATTTTTCAGGTATTAAAATCTGTGCACTTACTAATTTTTTTAAATGATAAGAAATTTTAGATTGTTTTAAATCTAATAACGCTTCTAAATCACACACACATAATGATTTATTAGAACTCTGGCTAATTTGATTTAGTATTTTCAATCTGTTTTTGTCGGCAAGTGCATTAAACATGTTTTCATAAAAATCTAATTGTTGATCTTCATTCATATCAGTTTTTGCTTTAATAACTTCCATAAAAAGAACACCTCTTTTTTATAATATTTGATTAGAGTTTATATTATCTTTATTTCAATTCTTGTATTGCTTGTTTGTAGTTATTTTCTGTTGATTCACCATACTGATGAATATTACCTTTAAAGAACTCCTTCTCCATATATATTGTAGCTTCTTTTAAAGTGACTTCTCTTGATACCATAACAAGATTTAAATAACTTACAAAGTAACCAACAGATAAAGTACTTGCGTGGTTTACTCGCAATCAGGCACACCTCCTTATTGTCTAAATAATTTTATTCCATTTAATATATCAACTTTTTTTGATATATTAAATATAAATCAATATATACATTATTGCAAGATTAAAAAACTATAATTTTACATAAACTTAGACATGCTCCACAGCAATAGTAAAAATATTTTCTTCCTAGCTATATTATTAGAAACTCAAATTAAGTAAAATTTTAAAAATCCAAATCAATACATAGACACTAATCTATATAGATGTTAATCTATGGTAGTAAAATAATTAATGAGGTGAGTATAATGTTAAATATTGAAATATACGAAGAAGCTATGTGCTGTTCTACTGGCGTATGTGGTCCAGAACCGGATGAAACACTAATAAAGACGAACCAAATCAATGAATATTTAAAATCAAATCAAATAGAAGTTCAACGTTATAATATGAGTAATAATCCGAATGAATTTATTAAAAATAAAGAAGCTATTCGTTTAATTCAAGAAAAAGGTAATGAAGTTTTACCAATCACTTTTATAGAAGGCAATATAGCTAAAACGGGTACTTATATTACCCAAGAAGAAGCCGATGAAATTATTACGGTTAATCAGATGAGAAATGGAGGATGCTGTGGTGGAGATGGATGCTGTTAAATACTTAAATAAATTGAATTTAAATAATGTTGAGTTAACAAAATATTTGTTTTTTACTGGTAAAGGTGGCGTAGGCAAAACGACGATATCAAGTTCTATTGCTTTAAATTTAGCGAAGAATGGAAAGAAAGTAGCTTTAGTAAGTACTGATCCAGCTAGTAATTTACAAGATGTATTTCAAATGGAATTATCTAATAAATTAACTACATATCAACCTATACCTAATCTCTCTATAGCCAATTTTGACCCGATTGCTGCAGCAGACGATTATAAAGCACAAGCTATAGAACCTTATGAGGGCATTCTACCAGAAGATGTACTTTCTGAGATGAAAGAACAGTTAAGTGGTTCGTGTACAGTTGAAGTAGCAGCATTTAATGAATTCACTAATTTCTTATCCGACGAAACTTTAGAACAGGCATTTGATTTCATTATATTTGATACAGCTCCGACAGGTCACACACTGAGAATGCTTGAATTACCTTCTGCTTGGACAGATTATTTAAATACAACGAGTAATGACGCTTCTTGTTTAGGTCAATTATCGGGTTTAAATGAAAATAGAAGCAAATATAACTTAACACTTGAAAAATTACGCAACCAAGAAGATACGACAATGATATTAGTTGCTAAACCTAACCAATCATCTATATATGAAATTCAAAGAGCGCAACAAGAATTACAACAACTATCAATTTCTAAATTCTATATAGTCATTAACAACTATATAGAAGAAAGTCACGGTTTAATTTCGAGTCAAATGAAATCAGAACAAGATAAAAATATTAACCATTTTACTGAATGGTTAAATAACAATCATGCCTATTACGTTCCATATAAAAAACAGAAAGCAGAAAGTATAGAAAGTTTATCTAATCTATTAAATGATGATAACTTAATTGAAAATGATGAATTTATTGTTGAAGATCATCCGCAATTCAATAAATTAATAGATGAAATTGAAAATGGTAAAGTTCAATATTTATTTACAATGGGAAAAGGTGGCGTTGGTAAAACGGCAGTAGCAACGCAATTAGCTACAGCATTATCTAATAAAGGACATCGTATTCTTTTAGCAACGACTGACCCTACTAAAGAAATTAATGTTGAAACCACAAGTAATTTAAATACTGCTTATATTGATGAAGAACAAGCATTAGAAAAGTATAAAAAAGAAATACTAGCCACAGTGAATGATGATACACCACAAGACGATATTGATTATATTGTGGAAGATTTAAAATCACCTTGTACAGAAGAAATAGCATTTTTCAAAGCCTTTAGTGACATTATGGAGAATCAAGAAGACATGGATTACGTAATTGTAGATACAGCTCCTACAGGCCATACCTTGCTGTTACTTGATTCTAGTGAAAATCATCATAAAGAACTAAAGAAAAAATCAACTCAAACTACCAGTAATGTTGAAACATTATTACCCAAAATTCAAAATAAAAATTTAACACAGATGATAATCGTAACACTAGCAGAAAAAACACCTTATTTAGAATCTAAACGTTTAGTAGAAGATTTAAATAGAGCTAATATAGGCCATAATTGGTGGGTTGTTAATCAATCGTTAGTTACGCTAAATCAACGTGATGACCTTTTTAGTAACAAAAAAGAAGATGAATCAATTTGGATAAACAAGATTAAAAATGAAAGTCTTGATAATTATTTTGTCATACCTTATGGAGGGTTATCATAATGAAAAAAATTGTAATCATTGGTTCAGTTGCTGCCGGTACAAGTGTCGCGGCTAAAGCAAGAAGAAATAGTGAAGATGTGGAAATTACCGTTTTTGATAAAGATAGTGATATTTCGTATTCAGTATGTGGTATTCCCTACTATATAGGCGGTAATGTATCTGATATTGATGAACTCACGCCACGAAATGCTAAATGGTTTAAAGAGCGCTTTAATATAGATATTTATACAAAATATGAAGTGAATCAGATAAATGATACTGATCAAACAATAACAGTTACCAATTTAGTAAATGATGAAAAGATGATTCAAGAATATGACGAATTAGTATTAGCAACAGGTTCATCGCCTAAAGAACTTCCTCAATTAAATAGCGAAGAATATAACAATGTGTTTAAAGTTAAAAATATTAATGATGCGAAAGCAATTTATAATTATATTGAGGGCAATGATGTTCAGAATATAACAATCATTGGTGGTGGATTTATTGGTCTAGAGATGTTAGAACAATTATCTAATTACAATACTTCAATTGTTCAACGTAGTACTTTTATGCCTCATTTAGACTACGATATCAGTTTTATGATTCAAGAATATATTGAAGATAAAGCTAACGTATATACCTATAATGAAATAGATATTATTGATTATGATGAAAATCATACAATAAATAGAGTGAGCTTAAAAACTGGCGAATTAATTGATACAGATTTAATCATTATTGGGATTGGTGTCACACCAAATACTAAATTAGCTAAAGAAATTGGTATTAATATTGGAAAATCTGGAGCAATACAAACCAATAAGTATTTTGAAACAAATATTCCTCACATATATGCAATTGGTGATGTAGCAGAAAGTTATAATTTAATTACTGGTAACCCTATATATAGACCGCTAGGTTCTACAGCAAATAAAATGGGACGTATTTTAGGAGATCGATTAACTGGTGGAAATCTAGAACATAAAGGTATTTTAGGAACAGGCATTGTTCGTATATTTGATATGACAATTGCCCAAACAGGCTTAACTGAAAAAGAAGCTATTGATTTAGATATTGATATTGACGTATTACACAATGTGAAACCGAATCGTCCAGAATATATGCAAGGCCAAGAAATGGTAATTAAAGCTATATTTGATAAAAACAATTCTAAATTACTTGGTGCCCAAATTATTGGGTATGAAGGTGTAGATAAGAGAATAGATGTACTAGCTACTGCTATAACGTTTGGTGCCAATGCAGAAGATTTATTTCATTTAGATTTAGCATATGCACCTCCTTTTTCTACAACTAAAGATCCTGTTATTTATACAGGGATGATTGGACACAATATTACTCGAGGACGCAAAATTATAACGCCTGAAGAAGTTATAAAACAAAATAATGATTTATTGATTTTAGATGTACGTTCTCCAAAGCAATTTGAAGTTGATCATGTTGATGGAGCGATTAACGTCCCATTGAAAACGTTGAGAAGTTATGCAAAAACATTAGATGAAAATCAAAAGATAGTGACTTATTGTAATAAAGGTACTACTGGGAATGCTGCACAAAACGTACTTATTAATTTAGGTTTTAAACAAGTGTTTAATTTGTCAGGTGGTAATAAAAATTATCAACGTTATAAAAGGTTTCAAGTAGAAAGGAAGAAGAAAAATTGAATTATAAAGAAATATCACAATACTTAAAAGTGATTGCTGATAGTAGCCGTCTTGAAATATTAGATTTGTTATCTTGTGGTGAATTATGCGCTTGTGATTTATTAGAGCATTTTTCTTTTTCTCAACCCACATTAAGTCATCATATGAAAGTATTAAAAGACAATAATTTAATTACATCCAGAAAAGATGGTAATAAAAATTTATACAAATTGAATCATGACGTATTAGATGACGTTACATCACGACTGACTCTATTGGGTTCCAGTACAGTCCCATGTATATGTGAAACAGTAGAGAAAGGTGAGTGTTAATTATGATGATATTAGCAATCACAATATTTGTATTAACGTTAATTTTTGTTATATGGCAACCTAAAGGTCTAGATATTGGTATTACTGCATTAATTGGTGCTGTAGTGGCTATAATTACTGGTGTTGTGAGTTTTTCAGATGTACTGGAAGTTACTGGAATCGTTTGGAATGCGACTTTAACGTTTGTTGCAGTTATTCTTATTTCACTCATATTAGATGAAATTGGCTTCTTTGAATGGTCTGCTATACATATGGTGAGAGCATCAAAGGGTAATGGCTTGAAAATGTTTATCTTTATCATGCTCTTAGGTTCAGTTGTAGCAGCCTTCTTCGCAAATGATGGTGCGGCTTTAATACTGACGCCTATTGTTTTAGCAATGGTACGTAGTCTAGGTTTTGATAAAAAAGCGATATTTCCATTTATTATTGCTAGTGGTTTTATTGCAGATACCACATCATTACCACTTATTGTTAGTAATTTAGTTAATATTGTTTCTGCTGATTACTTTGATATTGGATTTGTTGAGTACTTCAGTAAAATGATTATACCTAATATATTCTCTTTAATCGCAAGTATTCTTGTCTTATGGCTTTATTTTAGAAAGTCTATCCCAAGAAAATTTGATGCAGTAAATATTAGAGAACCAAAAGAAGCGATTAAGGACAAAAAGCTTTTTAACATCTCGTGGATTGTACTCACTGTATTGCTAGTTGGTTATTTAATAAGTGAGTTTATAAATATTCCAGTATCAATTATTGCTGGTATCATTGCTTTAATATTTGTATTATTAGCACGTAAATCTAAGGCTGTTCATACGAAACAAGTAATTAAAGGTGCACCATGGAATATTGTTTTATTCTCTATTGGTATGTATCTTGTGGTATTTGGTCTAAAAAATGTGGGCATTACAACGCTTCTTGGTGATGTACTAACAAATATTTCAAGTTATGGCTTATTTAGTAGTATCATGGGCATGGGTTTTATAGCTGCATTCCTTTCATCTATTATGAACAACATGCCAACTGTTTTAATAGATGCAATAGCGATTGGTCAATCTCAAACAACAGGCATACTCAAGGAAGGTATGATTTATGCGAATGTTATCGGATCTGATTTAGGACCTAAAATAACACCCATTGGTTCGTTAGCAACACTTCTCTGGTTACATGTACTTACTCAAAAAGGTGTTAAAATTTCTTGGGGAACATACTTTAAAACCGGTATTATTATAACGATTCCGGTATTATTTATTACACTGTTAGGGTTATATCTAACACTTATTATTTTCTAAAAAGAGAGGAAACTATTTATGGATAAAAAAACAATTTACTTTATATGTACTGGTAATTCTTGTCGCAGTCAAATGGCTGAAGGTTGGGGTAAACAAATACTTGGCGATAAATGGAATGTATATTCTGCCGGTATTGAAACACATGGTGTAAATCCTAAGGCAATAGAAGCTATGAAAGAAGTGGATAATGACATATCAAACCATACTTCTGATTTAATCGATAATAAAATTTTAAAACAATCAGATCTCGTTGTTACACTTTGTAGTGACGCTGATGAAAATTGTCCAGTCATCCCACCTAATGTAAAAAAAGAACATTGGGGCTTTGATGATCCAGCTGGTAAAGCTTGGTCAGAATTTCAACGTGTAAGAGATGAAATTGGCGATACAATAAAACAATTTAATCAATAGCATAATAAAAAGACTATCCAGAATGATAGTCTTTTTTCACTTGAATTAATAGAACATATGTTCTACTATTGATATGAGGTGATCTTTATTATTCCAAATCCTAATGCTCCAGATAAATATAAATACGAAACAGATTACAGAAAAATACCAAGAGAATATTTAAATCCTAAAATCCCACAAGGTCGTGGAAAAATCAAATGGCAAGCTTTTGCCACGCTCCCCCAACAATTCGAAATTTTAAATAAGTTTATCAAAGACCAAAATAAGGATGACAAACCTTTATTAACAGAGGATACTTTGACTAATATAAACTATGTTTTCCAATATAAATTACATACTGGTGAATTAAGTTCTATTGATTATTGGAAAGATGGGTATATTTTTAATTATACTGGGAAAATTTTACAAATTGATACAATCAACAATTCTTTTACTTTACTTGATAAAAAAAATAAAGTCCATAAATTATCTAATAATAACGTTTGTCATATTATTTAAAGATATGACAAACGTTATTATTAATAGGATTATTTTAAATTTCCTCATACATCTTGGAGTATAAAGTACTAAGTTCTTCTTTTAGAGACTTTTTCTCTTTTTCTAATGAATTTACTTTCCTCTTCAACGAAGCAATTAATGCATCTTTTCCGTCACTTTTATTTTTATTCACAAATATTTCTTTGTTTTTTTCACGTAACTCTTCGATTCTTTTACGAATTTCATTATTGTTATATAAAGTGGCTTTAGAGACACTTGAATGTTTTGAAACAATATTAAAATTAATTTCTTCCTTCCTTTGAATCAAATCGTTTATTGCTGTAGTAACTTTTCTCTCAGTGTTAGCTTTCCGCTCTGCATGTAACTGTTTCAATTGTTCTTTCCTGTTAAAATTTTCCATATTAACCTCTATACTTTTAGTCTATTACTTCTACCAAATATAATACTTCCATCCTTTATACTACCTAAGATTTCTTCGTATTTATTTAATATATTAGTATGCTTTTCAACCATGTCTTTTCTATTATAATTTTTAGCTAATTCTATTGACTTAACTGTTGATTTGATATGTAATTCATATTTTTCAACGTCTAAATCAGAAAAGCCAATAGCTAAATCCTTACATGGTTTACCAGAATTACATGTTAAACATGGGGGTGCTTCCATATAAGGACAATCACCATTCAATCTAGCATGACATGTGCCATAAGGGTTGTCCATTGCGTTTAATTTATGTTCTTGCCATAAAGAATTTAATGTTTTTTCTGATAGTTCACTACTATGCTGTATATTTTTGATTTTACCATCGACATCGAAACTAAAGGCACCTTGATCAATAACTGATTCAAAAGCCTTTCTTTTTGTATCATCAAGTAATTTAGCATATCTAAGAGTCATTTCAGGTGAAGAATGTGCTAATAATTCTTGTATTGTTAATATATCTGCTCCGCCATTTAATAATTTTACTGCATAAGTATGTCTAAATTGATGAGTTTTAAAATGAAATATTTCACCTTGCTCATCAACAATATTTTTAGTTTTTGCTAAATGATTTAAATGAGCCCTAACCATATGCTGTGTGAAAGGCATCCCTTTTCTTTTTCCTTTGTAAATAGCGAAAATGTAATTATTGGGATTATTATCTTTTGTACTATTTATTTTAGAATTAGCTATTAAAACTGCTACTATATCAGCCAATTTGTCATCAATTGGTATTCTATGTCCTTTTACAAAGGTTTTAGCAATATCAGTAATTATTGAAAATTTCCCATTAACTTTTGCAAGGCAACTATTTTCTAAAGTTAATACATCAGAAATTCTCAGACCCGTTTTAAAAGCTACCCAAACCACTGGTATTAAATCTTTATGCAAATCATTTATATGCTCAAAAAGCTGTTCAAGTACAAAATCAGGAATATAATCAATTTGGCTATTGTTTTTCTTTTCATACCTAGGAAAGTCTTGTGGGTAAATTAAAAAACGAATGTCCTGTGATGGAGCTATATTATAATTTTGCATAGTGATATCATTTAGGAACCTTCTAATTGCTTTTAATTCTTCTTTTACAAAATTATTCGAACTTTTTACATTTTTGCTATTAGCATATTCAAATAAAAAATCTATATATGATTCGATATGATATCTATCTAATTTATTTAAATCAGACCATGTTTTTTCTTTTTCAGTTATACTTTGGAAAAATCTAGTTAATATTCTTATATAATATCTTGCAGTACCAAATGCTATGTCACCAGTTAGCAAACGATTTTTCAAATATTTTTTTGTTGCTTCTCGTATTTTGATTGAATCAATTTTTTCAAAGTTCAAATAGTGACCAGTAAGTGTTTTATTATAACTCAGTCCATACTTTTCTAAGTTCCTAATATCCCATTTATCTTTTTCCCATTCTTCTCTCTTATCAATAAATTTTTTCAGATTAATATACATGTTCTTTAAAAAAGAAGCTAAACCACTTTTATATTCATATTCACCAAAAACGATTGTTGATGATTGTCTTTTTATTGGAATATTATTTTTGGTTAACCATTTAAACCAGTCTTTTTCTAATATATTAATATCACAATCTAGTAAAGAATTTAAATCAGGATAAGCATCATTAAAGAACTCAGTGACTTTATTGAGTTTCACAGCTCCAGAATTAAATACACTACCTAAAGACCAATCCTCTTTAACCAAAAGTTTCAAAAAAATGTATTTAAATTCTAAATTCAAATTTTTATTATTAATCCTAAAAAATATATTTTTCCTTTTGTCTTTATAGCTTTTAAGATTATCTTGAAATTGCTTGAATTTATTAAAAGATGAAATATGCCATACATCATGTTTAAAAAAGTAATCATCATAAATTTCAGTTATTAAAATTTCTCCTTTTATATTTATCGTTCTACTTTGTATTGTGCATAATTCATCAACCAAAATGTTGTTTGTAGGTAAATTAAGTGGCATTGACATAGTTATTCCCCTTTATTAAAAACTTGAAATTGATGTTTTACTTTATCCCAATCATCACGTATATCTTCTTCGGTTGGGTGAACATATAAATTAATGGTAGTTTGTATATTACTATGACCAAGTCTTTCTTGAACTTGCTTAATATCTTTCGTTTCATTGTAAAAAATAGTTGCATGTGTATGACGGAATAAATGAGGATGGACGTTTATAGATGTTTTATATTTTAATCTTTTAAATAATGAAGATATATCATTATAATGCATAGCTTCTCCCACATTCTTACCTTTTAATTTTACAAAAAGATAATCAGAACATATGGAAAGATCATCAATTATTTCATATACATAATCATCATATAGATCAATTAAAGATTGAGATATAAAAATTTTCCTCTCTCCAGTTTTTAAATATGAATCGTTACTATTGTTTCTGTTTTTCAAAACTATTTGGTGGCCTTTCCTAAAATCAAATTTGATATCACCAATACGTAACGATAGTACTTCTCCAATGCGTAATCCAGTTTCATATAATAATTGGATTAAAAATTCATCTCTTATATTATTAGCTGCTTCTAATAATATCTTTATTTCCGCCTTAGTTAGTACTTCTAATTTTCTCTTTGGTTCTTTAACTTTCAAAATATTTTTTAACGTTCCATAATCTTTGTTTACATGATGCATAAAACTTTTATATTTTTTATGATGTTTACCTTTAGTATTTAAAAAATCATAAAAATTAACTTCTAATTTTTTACTTCTATAAAGATAGTCGTAAAAATTGGACACTACAGTAATAGTCAGATTAATTGTCTTGGCACTACTTTTTGATTCTTTTTGGTTATAAGGAAGAACATTTTCATATTCAAAAGGTGCTCTCATCCATCTTACAAAATCAACAAAATCATCAAAACTAACATCTCGATGTTTTATTTCCTTATACTCTAGATATATAAAAAATTTTTTTAGTGCGTAAGCATAAGTTTTCTTAGTATTCCGACTTTTCTTGACACTATCCAGATATTTCAAATAGCGTACTGCATCTATTATAGGTTCATTATTACTATCTAAAATCATAAAATTAATACCATTCTTAGATTTCACTTCTACTATTTTCATAATAATCTCATTTCTAATTTTATTAGAATAAGTATACACTATTATGGCACGCTTTCATATTAAACATATTGAACGTAATAAAAAAGAACTGCTTAATATTTATAATATGTTTATTTCTTCTTAAAAATACAACCATATTATACAAATTAGTCTATATTTTATAAAATACACATAACCGTTTTCCACAATACCTGAACAACATGAGCGTTTGAAAGAATATATGCAAGACCAAAACAAAATAGAAAAGCCCGAATTAAGCGATGACCAATTAAATATATTAAATGATACATTGATATTTAAAATGTACAACGATCCAGCGATAGAAGTTAGATACTTTGTAAAAGGTTATATTCAAACAATAGAAGGTTACATACACAAAGTAGATGTTCATACACAATTACTCTATTTATATGAAGAAACTGGTTTAAGTAAGATAAATTTAAAGGATATTGTGGAAATAAAATAAAAATAATGTTAATTTGAGTATAGGGTTTGCGAAGGCCCCTAACTTTTTATTGTTTAACTCTTTTCCGTATACTTTTAAGTGTACAGTCGCCTTTCGAGGCGGCTATTTTTTATGCAATAAAATAACCCACCTAAATGAATAGATGGATATTTTAAGGGCAAAAAAAGGGCAGATTAATTAGAAAAGGGCAAACACTGTGGGAATTTATAATTAGTGTAATACCCTTAAAACATTGATATGATAGCTTTTATAGACACTGTGAAACAATGGTAAAATAGACTTTTTAATCCCCAAATGATGATGTAAGTAATTTGGTTGAATATATTGACTACAGGTGACCCAAAGTTTACAGCGGTTTGTATAATTAAATAAATTTCAAAAAAGGACAAATAGTTTAACTTGAGACGTTTTTAAAGTCTTAGTTAACTGTTTGTCTTTTTTAGTGTTATATATATGAGTGATTGTTTACAATGTCGGTTAATATATTTGGCATCCGTCGATTTGCATCAGTGAAATATTATATTGGAGGAGTTTTTGTGAGGAAAATACAAATCATTAATATTGCTAATGATTATAAATAGCATCTATAAAGGGGAATAAATACGCTAAAAACATAAGTATTACTAGAATAGCTATAAACCAGTTTTCTTTATCCAAACTTATTCATCCTTTGTAAAAGTATATGGTAACCATATTATAAAAGAATAACTAAAATCAATAACATAGGGTGAATGTAATTAAATCTTTAAGTTAAATTAACAATGTTATTAAAAGTAAATAGCGAGCTACCATTTATTATAAAGGTCTTTTTAACTTTTTATTTTTAAAATTAAAAATGTCTATAACAATTGTTATGTATGTAATTTTAATATATAAAAAACATATCAAATTTAAAATTTGCATTTAATGCTTTGTACAGTTATATTGAATAGTAACGAGTCCAATATAAATTGATATCGAACTTATTTAAAATAAAGGTCTGAGATTTTAAAATCAACAATAAAATACAATGGTGGGTATTTTTCATCATGTAAATATAATATCTAAGGGGATTTGTCTATGAGTTTAATGAATATGAGAGAAGCTACAGGATTAAGTATAGTTGAATTATCAAATCGCATCGCATCTTTATATAATACGAAATTAAGTCCTGAATTAATTGAACGCATAGAAAGTAAGCAAACGAAATTAAAAAATGAAGATGCACAAATATTGGCCGAATTTTTTAATACAACCTCTGAAGATTTAATGTAAATCAAATAGACTTAAAAATTCATCCAAATGAGTGTATAATGAGCTATAAATTTCGGCATAGTACGAGTCAATAAAGGGGCGGTATGGCAATGGTATATAATGAATACAATCAACCAATTGGTGATATAATAAATGATTTTGAATTGCCAGGTTTTCCTAAAGCAAAGTCATTGAAAGGACAATATAGTCGCTTGGAAAAATTGTCAACACAACATATCGATGATTTATTCAATCATTTTAGCGTAGAAGAAGATGCCCCGAATTGGACATATCTACCTGATGAACAAACTCAAGATTTTAACCAATTTAAAGTCTACATAAATAATAAAATTAAATCGAAAGACCCCTATTTCTTTTCAATTATTGACAACGAAACGGATGAAGCGGTTGGTATTTTGTCATTGTTAAGAATAAATCAAAAAAATGCATCTATCGAAGTGGGCCATATTCATTATTCAAATGTTTTAAAACAGTCACGTATTGCAACTGAGGTCCAATATTTATTAGCAAATTATGTATTTGAAACATTAGGTTATAGAAGATATGAATGGAAATGTGATGCTTTGAATCAACCTTCTATTAAGGCGGCCAAAAGACTTGGATTTAGATATGAAGGTATCTTTAGAAATCATACAATTTATAAAAATAGAAATAGAGATACATGTTGGTTATCTATGATAGAAAGTGAATGGTATGAATATAAAATTAAGTTTGAAAAATGGCTGAATCCTTATAATTTTGATGAGTTTGGCAAACAGCTCACTAGATTGTCTATGGACTAGAAGAAAGAAAACCAAAATTTATATAACCGAAGTATATGTAAAACGAAGGAAATATTTTATTGTAAACCGATAAAATATTTCCTTTTTTTTCTTTGGAATTGTTAAGCTATATGTAGTATTAAAAACGCATGAAATATATTTTTAAATTGAAATATAAACGGCTAGTACAGCTATTTCAATTAGCTGTTGCACAATGCATGATGCATTTTTGGTCAAAATAAGTTATAATGATATGATGAATTTTTGTGAGGAGAAATATGATGACAATTAAACAGCTTGTTACGAGTCAACACCCAATTCTAAAAAGATCAATACCTGATGTTACTTTATTTGACGCTCAATTAGCGGAGTTGTTACTCGATTTAGAAGATACAATGTATGACGTAGGTGCATCCGCTATATGTGCACCACAAATTGGTATATCGCAAAAAGTAGCGATTATAGATATGGAAGTAGATGGCTTGTTACAACTGATTAATCCTCAATTAATAAGCGAATCTAATGAGAAAGTTACAGATTTAGAAGGATCTATTAGTATACCTAACGTATATGGTGAAGTGACAAGAAGTAAAATGATCGTTGTTAAAAGTAATGATAAAAATGGTAATGAAGTTGAAATGACCGCATATGATGATATTGCACGTATGATATTACATATGATTGACCATTTTGAAGGTAAGTTATTTACTGAGCGCGTAAGTAAATTTTTAAGTGAAGCTGAAATGGAGGCGTATTTTGACAATGAGTAAAATAATATTTATGGGGACACCTGATTTTTCAACTAAAGTTTTAGAAATGCTAATTGCTGAACATGATGTAATCGCAGTTGTAACGCAACCTGATAGACCAGTTGGTAGAAAACGTACGCTTACACCACCACCTGTAAAAAAAGTGGCAGTAGCACATGACATTGCGGTCTACCAGCCAGAAAAATTAGCACAATCAGAAGACTTAAAAGTACTTATTGATTTAAATGCAGACCTAATCGTCACAGCAGCTTTTGGACAAATATTACCAGAAACATTATTAGCATCACCTAAACTGGGTGCGATTAATGTCCACGCCTCATTGTTACCTAAATATAGAGGTGGCGCTCCAATTCATCAAGCGATTATTGATGGTGAAAAGGAAACAGGAATATCTATTATGTATATGGTTAAAAAATTAGATGCTGGTGATATTATATCTCAACGCGCTATCGAGATAGAACAGCAAGATGATGTAGGTACGATGCACGAGAAATTGAGTTTTTTAGGTGCAAACTTACTGAAAGAAACGTTGCCATCTATAATAAGTGGCACGAACGACAGTATTGCTCAAAATGAAAGTGAAGCAACATTTGCCTCTAATATTAATCGTGAAGACGAGAAAATTGATTGGACACTTTCAGCAGAACAGATATATAACCATATTCGCGGCCTGTCACCATGGCCTGTTGCTTATACAGTAATGGATGACGGAAATTTAAAAATATATGCATCTAGAATTGAAAAAGATAAAACTGGAGAACCAGGTACGATTATAGAAACAACTAAAAAAGCAATTATCGTCGCGACTGGTTCCAAAGATGCTATTGCTTTAACAGACATACAAGTTGCAGGTAAAAAACGAATGCTTGCTGCAAATTACTTAAGTGGAGTGCAAACGCCACTCGTTGGGAAGGTATTATTATGACAATAGACACGAACGTACGACAATTAGCGTTTGAAACTTTACAAGACATCATAAATGACAAAGCTTATAGCAATATCATCATTAATGAAGTTTTATCTAATAATGAATTAAATCGTGCAGATAAGGGATTATTTACTGAACTCGTTTATGGCACATTAAAAAGAAAGTTTTCGCTGGATTATCTATTAAAACCTTTCGTTCAAACGAAGCTCAAAGGTTGGGTAAGACAATTACTATGGATGAGTATTTATCAATACGTTTATTTAGACAAGGTTCCTGAACATGCGATTATTAACGAAGCAGTAGAAATTGCTAAACGTAAGGGCGGACCGCATAACGGTAACGTAGTAAATGGTATATTACGTAATATTATGCGCAGTGATTTGCCAGACTTCACTGAAATCACTGATGATAAAAAAAGAATCGCTATCGAATACAGTTTGCCAAAATGGTTAGTAGATCATTGGTCGACACACTTTGGTATTGAAAAAACTGAAGCAATCGCGGAATCATTTTTAACAAAAGTAGCGACAACTGTACGTGTGAATTTAACAAGAATTTCAATTGAAGATGCAATTAGAAGATTAGTTGAAGATGATTATATCGTGGAACAAGATAATGAAATTGATACATGTTTGCACATCAGTGGCAAACCAATTATCGAATCACGTATGTTCAAAGATGGTTTAGTTTCTATCCAAGATAAAAGTTCTATGTTCGTTGCGGAATTAATGGGATTAACTGAGGGCGACGAAGTATTAGATGCATGTAGTGCGCCAGGTGGAAAAGCGTGCCATATTGCAGAAGTATTAAATGGCACAGGACATATTGATGCAACTGATATCTATGAACATAAGATAGATTTGATAGATTTCAATATTAAAAAATTACGATTGTCTAACATTTCTGCTTTTGAACACGACGCGACTGAAAAATATGGTAAAGTGTATGATAAGATTTTAGTTGATGCACCATGTAGTGGCTTAGGTGTCCTAAGACACAAACCTGAAATTAAATATGAACAATCGCAACAATCGATTCAATCATTAGTTGAAATTCAATTGGAAATTTTAAATAATGTGAAAGATAATTTAAAACCAGGTGGCACGTTAGTCTATTCTACATGCACAATTGAACAATTAGAAAATGAGAATGTAGTATATACATTTTTAAAAGATAATAAAGATTTTGAATTTGACACATTTGAACACCCGATTACTGGAGAAAAAGTGAAAACGATGCAAGTACTACCTCAAGATTTCAACTCTGATGGCTTTTTCATTACTAGGATTAGAAGAAAGGAAAATTAAATTATGATTACTGAAGAAAAGAAGAAAAAGAATAAGTTTCTTCCCAATTTTGAAAAGCAGTCCATTTATTCAATTAGATATGACGAGATGCAAGATTGGTTGATACAAAATGGTCAGCAAAAATTCAGAGCGAAACAAATTTTTGAGTGGCTTTACGAAAAACGCGTAGATAGCATCGACGAAATGTTGAATTTATCTAAGGAACTTAGAGAAGTTTTAAAAGAAAGTTTTACAATGACAACTATGACGACAGTCGTTAAACAAGAGAGCCGAGACGGTACAATCAAATTTTTATTTGAACTACAAGATGGCTATACAATTGAAACAGTTCTTATGAGACATGAATATGGGAATTCAGTATGTGTGACGACACAAGTAGGTTGCCGTATTGGTTGTACGTTTTGTGCATCTACATTAGGTGGATTGAAACGTAATCTAGAAGCGGGTGAAATAGTATCGCAAGTACTTACTGTTCAAAAAGCACTAGATGAATCAGAAGAACGCGTATCACAAATTGTTATCATGGGTATTGGTGAACCGTTTGAGAACTATGATGAAATGATGGATTTCTTAAAAATTGTCAATAACGATAATGGATTGAATATTGGTGCCCGTCACATTACGGTATCAACTTCAGGTATTATTCCACGTATTTATGATTTCGCAGATGAAGACATTCAAATTAATTTTGCTGTGAGTTTACACGGTGCAAATGATGAAATACGTTCTAGATTAATGCCTATTAACAGAGCATACAACGTTGAAAAATTAATGGAAGCTATTAATTATTATCAAGAAACAACAAATAGACGTATTACGTTTGAGTATGGCTTGTTTGGTGGCGTTAATGATCAACTTGAACATGCTAGAGAATTAGCGCATTTAATTCAAAACTTAAATTGTCATGTTAATTTAATTCCTGTTAACCACGTACCGGAACGTAATTATGTTAAAACACCTAAAGAAGACATATTTAAATTTGAGAAAGAATTAAAACGTTTAGGTATTAATGCAACAATTAGACGTGAACAAGGTGCAGATATAGATGCTGCGTGTGGTCAATTAAGAGCGAAGGAACGAAAAGTAGAAACGAGGTAGAGACATGCTAAAAGCACAATTTTTTACTGACACGGGACAATATCGTGATAAAAATGAAGATGCAGGTGGCGTATTTTATAATCAAACAGAGCAACAGTTATTAGTGCTCTGTGATGGTATGGGCGGACATCTTGCAGGTGAAGTGGCAAGCCAATTTGTAACCAATGAACTGCAAAGTCGATTTGAAGAAGAAAATCTCATCGAGGCAGATCAAGCTGAAGATTGGTTGAGAACAACACTAAAAGCGATTAATCGTGAATTATATCAATTGTCAGTAGAAAATCCAAAATATCAAGGTATGGGTACGACTTGTGTTTGTGCATTAGTATTTGATAATTATGTAGTTGTTGCAAATATTGGGGATTCACGTGCGTATTTAGTGAATAGTAGAGATATTGAACAAATTACCAACGATCACTCATTCGTGAATCATCTTATGATGATAGGCCAAATAAGCACTGAAGAAGCGTTTACGCATCCACAACGCAATATTATTACGAAAGTGATGGGTACGGATAAATTAGTTACGCCAGATATTTTTGTGAAAAAAACGAATTTTTATGACTTTTTAATGTTGAATTCTGATGGTCTAACTGATTTTGTTCGTAACCATATGATTCAAGAAGTATTAATTCAAGATAATGAATTAGAAACACAGGGACAAAATTTAATAGAACTTGCATTATCACAAGATACGAATGATAACGTAAGTTTAATTTTGGCTGAGATTGAAGGTGATAAAGTATGATAGGCAAATTAATAAATGAACGCTATGAAGTGATTAAAAAACTTGGTGGCGGTGGTATGAGTACTGTCTATCTTGCTGAAGACTCGATACTCAACCGACAAGTAGCAATTAAAGCAATTAGAATTCCATCGGGAGAAAAAGAAGAAACAATTAAACGTTTCGAGCGTGAAGTACATAACTTAACTCAACTTTCACACGACAATATTGTTAGTGTATTTGATGTAACAGAAAATGAAGATAACTTCTTTTTAGTGATGGAATACATAAAAGGTCCAACATTATCAGAATACATTCAAGAAAATCGTCCATTAGATATTGAAACTGTGTTGAATTTTACGAGACAAATTATCGATGGTATCAAGCATGCGCATGATACTAAAATTGTTCACCGTGATATAAAACCTCAAAACATTTTAGTGGAAAAAGATAAAACTTTAAAAATATTAGATTTTGGTATTGCTAAAGCGTTAAGTGAAACAACAATGACCGAAACGAATCATGTGTTAGGTACAGTACAGTATTTATCTCCAGAACAAGCACGAGGAGAGTCTACAGATAATGGAACTGATATCTATTCCATCGGTGTAGTATTGTATGAAATGCTTGTTGGGAAGCCTCCATTTTCAGGAGAAACCGCAGTAAGTATTGCAATTAAGCATATACAAGACCCGATGCCCAATGTTACTGAGCATCGTTCAGATGTGCCACAAGCTATAAGTAATGTTGTGCTAAAAGCAACTGAAAAAGATAGATCCGAACGTTATGAAACTGTTAAAGATATGCAAGAAGATCTTGATAGTGCACTATCAAAAAGTAGAGAGCATGAAGCGAAATATCTTTCAGATGATGCTAACACTAAAACAGTGCCTATAAATAAAGAAGAAATTGCTAATCAAACACAATCAGAAAATCAACATAAAAATATTAAAGAAACGATGCAAATCCCTATTGTGAATCAACAAAAATTCCAATCTAGTGAAGAGCATATATATGCAATGCCAACGAAACAACGTTCAAAGAAAAAGAAGTTTTTCTATGCTATTGTAATCATTCTTTTATTATTTGGCTTATTTGGTTTTATGGCTATGGGAATGTTTGGGAGTAAGTATTTAGAGACGCCAGACTTATCTGGTAAAACTGAAAAAGAAGCAGAAACAATATTAAAAGATAATAAATTAGAACTTGGTGATATTTCTCGTGAATATAGCGATAAATACTCTGAAAATAAAATTATTAAAACAACACCTAAAAAAGGTGAGCGTTTAGAGCAGAAGAGTAAGGTGGATATCGTTTTATCTAAAGGACCTAAATTAACAGAAATGCCTAGTCTTTATGGTATCCCTAAATCAGAAGCGATGGATAAGTTGAAAGACTTAGGCATTAAAGACGCTAAAGTAAAACAAGCGTATACAAACCAAAATGTAGCTAAAGGATTAATCGAAGGACAAAACGTATCACCTGGCGATAAAGTTGAAGTGAATGATAGTAATATCGAATTAACTGAATCATTAGGTACAAAACAAGTTTATGTCGAAGGTTATGAAAACAAATCTTTTAAAACTGCTAAGTCAGAATTAGAAGCTAAAGGCTTTAAAGTTGTAGTTAATGAAGAGCAAGACGACGACAAAGTTAAAAAAGATCACGTTATCAGCCAATCACCAAAAGGTGAAGAAGTTGATGAAGGTTCAACGATTGGATTCACAGTTTCTAAAGGAGCACCTGAGGAAAAAGATGAAGACAAGGACAAAGACAAAGAAGATTCTGATAAAGAAGATGAAGATAAGTCTAAAGATGATGAACTAGACAAGACGTATACAGAGACATATCAGGTACAGTATACAGGTGATGATGATGAGAGCCAAGAAGTCAAAGTTTATGTAAGAGATAAAGATGACGAAGGCGATTCAGCTTCACAGACGTACAAGATAAAAGAAAACAAAACAGTAAAAATCCCAATGACAATTCAAAAAGGCGAGACGGCAGGATATACCATTCGCGTTGACGATAAAATCGTCGCTGATAAAGATATTCCATATGATTTTTAGCCAAAGCTTACGATCCGAACTCGCACTTAACGAACGAAGTAAGTTTAGTGTTGCTAATTTACCTTTACCAATATAAGTAAACACCATTTCAACTGATATAAAGTCTGTTGAAATGGTGTTTTATTTTATAGGTTTTATTATTTTTATACGAAATAGTCTTAAATCATATTTAAATTAAAAAGGCTTTGCTATAATATATAAGATAATAGTTTTTAAAGAGAGGTGTCTAAGTGAAGACAGGACGCATTATAAAATCATTAAGTGGCGTTTATCGTGTAGATGTAGAAGGGGAACTATACGATACGAAACCACGCGGTTTATTCAGAAAAAATAAATTTTCACCGATCGTTGGTGATCTAGTTGATTTCGAAGTTGAGAATATAACAGAAGGGTATATTCAATACGTTCATGATAGAAAAAATGAATTGAAAAGGCCACTTGTTAGCAATGTGGACCATCTTATATTAGTAATGAGTGCAGTAGAGCCTGATTTTTCAACGCAATTACTAGATAGATTTTTAGTCATTGCGCATTCATATCATATGCGCCCGCGTATACTCATAACTAAAAGAGATTTAGCCTCAGCAGAAATGCAGCAAAAAGTTATGCAATTGTTAAATGTTTATGAAAATATGGTCTATAAAACACAATTCATTAGTATCGATGATGATATTGAACCTGTTTTTGCTGCTTGGGGAGAAGGACTTGCTGTATTAAGTGGTCAATCAGGTGTCGGCAAATCAACACTATTAAATAAATATTTTCCAGAACTGAATATTGAAACACAACATATTTCAAAAGCGCTTAACCGCGGTCGCCATACTACAACACATGTAGAACTTTTTGAACGAAGCCATGGTTATATTGCAGATACGCCTGGGTTTAGTGCGTTAGATTTTACACATATCCAAAAAGACGAATTAAAAAATTACTTTATGGAGATTAATGAATACGGCGAACAGTGTAAATTTAGAGATTGTAATCATATTAATGAGCCGAAATGTAACGTGAAAACAGAGTTGGAAAAAGGAAATATCGCACAATTTAGATATGATCATTACTTACAACTCTTTAATGAAATTGCAAATAGAAAGGAAAGATATTAAATGGCAAAACTTTATCCATCATTATTATCAACTGATTTTTTAAAATTACAAGAAGAATTAACAGCATTAGAAGAAGCAGGTGTAGACGGTGTACACTTTGATGTTATGGATGGCCAATTCGTGCCAAATATCTCGATTGGTTTACCGATACTTGAAGCAGTACGTAAAGGTACCAAACTGCCAATTGATGTTCATTTAATGATTGAAGAACCAGAAAAATATGTCGAATTATTTGCTGACTACGGTGCTGATATGATTTCAGTGCATGTAGAAGCAACACCTCACATTCATAGAGTGATAGAACAAATAAAGAATAAGCATGTAAAAGCAGGTGTTGTAATTAATCCTGGAACACCAGTCGATGCAATCTTACCAGTGATAAAAATGGTAGATTTTGTATTAGTGATGACAGTGAATCCTGGTTTTGGAGGTCAATCATTTATTAGTGATACTGTTGATAAATTAGATCAACTATCGAAAATCAAAGATGAATTAAATTTAGACTTTGAAATTGAAGTAGATGGTGGTATTAACAATGAGACTGTTGAAACTGTTATAAACCATGGTGCTACAATGTTAGTTGCGGGATCATATTTTTTCAAACATGATGATTACAAAGTAGTAACTAAGACATTGAAAGGCTGAAGCTAATGAAAGTGAATTTATTGTGTGGTAATAGAAATTTGCCTGAAAGTTTATTAAACACTGAAACAGATGCGCATTGGATTGGGGTTGATCGAGGAGCGTTACTTTTGATAGAAGCAGGAATAACACCTCGATTCGCTGTAGGTGATTTTGACTCAATTACTAGTGAAGAAAAAGCATTTGTTGAAAAAAGAATTGACATTAATCCATTTAATTCGGAAAAAAATGATACAGACTTAGCTTTAGGTATTGATCAAGCAGTGACCAATGGTTATAAAGAAATTTGTGTTTATGGTGCTACAGGCGGTCGATTAGATCATTTTATGGGTGCATTACAAATTTTAGAAAAACCAGAATATACAGAGCAAAATATTGTCATAAAACTTATTGATGTGAATAATGAAATTCAATTTTTAAAAACAGGATCATATACGATTCAGAAAAATGACAATTATCGTTATATCTCATTTATTCCAGTTACGTACCCTACGATTATCTCGTTAAATAATTTTAAATATAATCTTGAAAAGGAACAACTTAAACTTGGATCTACGTTAACGATTTCCAACGAACTCAACCAAGCAGAAGGTAATGTGAATATTACTGAAGGTAATGTATTAATGGTGAGAAGTAAAGATTAAAATACAACGACAAATAATGCTCAAGTTTATGAATTAATTTAAATGAGCGCATAAAAAAAGACCAATCCTCCACATAAGGACTGGTCTTTTTCGTGCATTATATTTATTAAACTCTAGTTACTTTACCAGATTTTAAAGCACGTGCAGAAACCCAAACTCTTTTTGGTTTTCCGTCTACAAGAATTCTAACTTTTTGAAGGTTAGCATTCCATCTTCTTTTAGAAGAATTTAAAGCGTGAGAACGATTGTTTCCAGTTGAAGCTTTACGACCTGTTACGAAACATTGTTTGCCCAT
The DNA here is from genome assembly GCF_049943195.1 of Staphylococcus caseorum. Lineage (NCBI taxonomy): Bacteria > Bacillati > Bacillota > Bacilli > Caryophanales > Staphylococcaceae > Staphylococcus > Staphylococcus caseorum. The sequence continues at coordinate 1,188,412 of NZ_JBNFUA010000001.1, read as the reverse complement.
GAAAGTACCTCCTTTAATAAATATAAATACACGCATCTACTACATACTTGAATAATGTACCACAAATAAAAATGGATGTAAATAAGAAGAATGATTTTTTCTATTTACATAGATTCTACTTTTGTTAAAATCAAATTATGGTATAATTATAAACTGTGGATAAATGTAGAAATTTGCTTAATTAGATAAATTATATTATTTGTTAATTTTATAGTTAATTAAACAACCATAAACTAGGAGGCCCAATTTAAATGACATTAGAAATCACAAATGATTATGGTAGTATAGACATTTCAAACGAAGTAATAGCTTCAGTTGTGGGTAGCAAAGCAGTAGAATGTTATGGGATTGTAGGAATGGCTTCTAGACAACAAGTAAGAGATGGAATTGCTGAAATATTAGGGCATGAAAATTATTCTAAAGGTATTGTTGTAAGAGAAGGCGATGGCGTTATAGATGTTGATATGTATATCATTGTAAGTTATGGTACTAAGATATCTGAAGTAGCGAGCAATTTACAGTCAACAATAAAATACACATTAGAGCAAACATTAAAAGTAAAAGTAAATTCAATAAATATATTTGTACAAGGTGTTCGAGTTAATAATGGCACTAAGAACTAGGAGGACAATACGGAATGGTTAGCAAAATAAATGGTAAATTATTTGCCGAAATGATTATACAAGGGGCACAAAATTTATCAAATCATGCAGACTTGGTTGATTCATTAAATGTGTATCCAGTACCAGATGGAGATACAGGGACAAATATGAATTTAACGATGACATCTGGAAGAGAAGCAGTGGAAGAAAACTTGTCGCAGCATATCGGTGAACTAGGGAAAACCTATTCAAAAGGTTTGTTAATGGGCGCTAGAGGGAACTCTGGGGTCATCTTATCACAACTATTTAGAGGTTTTAGTAAAAGTTTAGAAGCATATGATGAGATCAATGCACAGCAATTAGCAGAAAGTTTCAAAGCCGGTGTAGAAACTGCATATAAAGCAATTATGAAGCCTGTAGAAGGTACGATATTAACTGTAGCTAGAGATGCTGCAGATGCTGCTATGCGCAAAGTAGAAGAAACTGAAGATTGTATCGAATTGATGACATATATTTTAGAAGAAGCAGAAATCTCACTAGAAAACACGCCTAATTTATTACCCGTATTAAAAGAAGTGGGTGTAGTAGATAGTGGTGGTAAAGGTTTGGTTGTCGTTTATGCTGGTTTCCTTAAAGCATTAAAAGGTGAAACGGTAAGTGCTGAAACTGCTAAATTAGATAAAGATTCGTTAGTTAATGAAGCCCATGATTTTCATGGTGTAATTAATACTGAAGATATCGTTTACGGTTACTGTACAGAAATGATGGTACGTTTCGGGAAAAATAAAAAAGTATTTGATGAACAAACATTCAGAGAAGATATGAGTACATATGGTGACTCATTATTAGTCATAAACGACGACGAAATTGTTAAAGTACATGTACATAGTGAAAAACCAGGTGATGTGTTTAATTATGGCCAACAGTATGGAGAACTTATTAAATTAAAAGTAGAAAACATGCGTGAACAACACCGAGAAGTTGTAAAAAAAGAACAAGTAGGTCAAAGAGATACTCAAACACCTGAAACAGTTGAAACGGCAGTTATTGCTATTTCAATGGGAGATGGTATATCTGAATTGTTCAAATCAATGGGTGCAACACATATGATTAGTGGTGGTCAAACAATGAATCCATCAACTGAAGATATCGTTAAAGTAATTGAACAGTCACAATGTAAACGCGCAATTATTTTACCTAATAATAAAAATATTATGATGGCGAGCGAACAGGCTGCAAATATCGTAGGTGCTGAAGCTGTCGTTATCCCAACTAAATCTATACCACAAGGCATTGCAGCACTCTTTAATTATGATGAATCAGATGCGCTTGAAGCTAACAAAACACGCATGGTTGAATCACTTGAAGCAGTGAAATCAGGTTCAGTGACATATGCTGTAAGAGATACAAAAATTGATGGTGTTGAAATTAAAAAAGATGCGTTTATGGGCTTAGTTGAAGACAAAATCGTTACGAGTAACGAAAATGAATTTGAAACTGTTAAAGGTTTATTGTCTGAACTGATTCAAGATGATAGTGAAATCATTACGATGATTATCGGCGAAGATGCAAATGCATCATTGACTTCGGATATTGAAACTTGGCTTGAAGCATCTTATCCAGAAGTAGAATTAGATCAACATGATGGCCAACAACCTGTATATCAATATCTATTCTCTATAGAATAAATATATTTATTGAACACTTGTATATATGAATAGCTTCCACTTTAGGAAGCTATTTTAAATTGTCGACAAGGTCTAAAAGCTTTGTTGACAATTTTTTTGTGCACGTTTTCTGTGAGTAGAACTATAGCTTCAAGATATATTACATACTTGCTTCACTAGGACATGACCTCAACCTATAGGCTGCGATTTGTTTTGGATTATTCGTATCATGGCAGGCGTCTTAGATGAAAAAAGTTCATAAACTAAAAAATATAGAGTTAGTCTACTAAGGATAAATTTTGTGACAGTAATTATTTTATTGTATGTAAAGATTTGTATAATTAAATTAAAAGTAAACATTTTTATTTAATTAAACCTTATACAACAATAGTCTTCTTTTAAATGAGAATAATGCAACCAGTATTGGTTTATAATGTCTTGCTTAATTGTTATAATGAGTTGCATGCATATAAATGTAAGCGCATTACATTAGAAACATTAAAAATAAGAGTGGGGTATAATTATGAAATATAAAACAGTTTTCGATATTATAGGACCTACAATGGTGGGGCCGTCTTCATCTCATACTGCTGGTGCAGTAAGAATTGGATTAGTAGCAAAAGATTTATTTAATCAATTGCCAAAACAAGTTGATATCTATCTTTATGGTTCATTTATGGAAACATACAAAGGACATGGTACAGATGTAGCACTTGTTGGTGGTTTGCTAGGTTATGATACAGATGATGACCGCATACAAACAAGTTTAGAAACAGCTGAGCAAATGGGAATGAAAGTGAATTTTATAGAAATGGCTGAAGAAAGATCACACCCTAACACTGCTATTATCAATATGAGAGATGCTGATAAAGAAATTTCTGTTGAAGGTGTTTCTATAGGTGGCGGTAAAATTGAGGTAGTTGCTATTAATGGATTTAATATTGCGATAAGCGGTAATTATCCAGCACTGCTTGTGTTTCACAAAGATACATTTGGCACGATTGGTCGTGTAGCAAATATTTTAGGTGATTCTAGTATCAATGTGGGGAGTATGCAAGTTTCTAGAAAAGAAAAGGGCGACCAAGCGTTAATGACTTGTGAATTAGATGAATCTGTGACAGATGAAATTATAGATAAAATTAAAAACGTCGAAGGTGTAGTGACAGTTTCACTCATGGGCGACGCCTAATGGAGGGTAACGCATGTTTAAAAGTGTGAAAGAACTAGTAAAAAAATGTGAAACAGAAAATAAAAAAATTCATGAAATCATGCTAGAGCAAGAAATGGAAGTAACTGGCTTATCCGAAGCTGATATTTATGCCGGCATGGATAAAAACTTACAAACGATGGAAAATGCACTTGATGAAGGGTTAGAAGGCGTAACTTCAACTACTGGATTAACTGGTGGAGATGCTGTGTTAATCAAAAATTATTTGAAGACAGGTAAATCATTAGCTGGACCAACTTTATTGGATGCAGTGAGTAAAGCAGTTGCAACAAATGAAGTCAACGCAGCAATGGGTAAAATTTGTGCAACACCTACTGCCGGCTCTGCAGGTGTAGTACCAGGCGTATTATTTGGGCTCAAACCACGCCTTGAACCTACAAGAAAAGATATGTTGAACTTCTTACTTACTTCTGGTGCGTTTGGTTTTGTAGTGGCAAACAATGCATCAATTTCAGGTGCAGCAGGCGGTTGTCAGGCAGAAGTAGGTTCTGCTGCAGCGATGGCAGCAGGTGCAACCGTAGAACTTGCTGGCGGAACGCCACAACAATCGGCTGAAGCTTTTGCAATTTGTTTGAAGAATATGCTAGGTTTAGTATGTGACCCAGTAGCTGGCTTAGTTGAAGTGCCTTGTGTGAAGAGAAATGCTGCAGGTGCATCAAACGCAATTGTCTCTGCTGATATGGCTTTAGCAGGTGTAACTTCAAGAATTCCCACAGATGAAGTGATTGAAGCAATGTACAAGATTGGCCAAACGATGCCATCAGCATTGCGTGAAACTGGTCGTGGAGGTTTAGCTGGTACACCAACAGGTCAGCGTCTAAAACAAGAAATATTTGGTGATTAAAAATGTCAAAAGTCAATTTAATAGATAGTCCCTTTCCTTTATCACAGATAAAAGGACTGGGCCCGAAAAGGTTGTCCGTATTAAATGAATTAAATATCCATACTGTAGAGGATTTAATTTTATATTTACCAACCCGTTACGAAGATAATACAGTAATTGACTTGAATACGGCCGAAGATCAAGCGACAGTGACAGTGGTAGGAGAAGTATATTCGACGCCTACTGTCGCTTTTTTTGGTCGTAATAAATCTAAGTTAACCGTACATATCATGGTCAATAATATTGCTGTAAAATGTACTTTTTTCAACCAACCATATTTAAAAAAGAAAATTGAATTGCATGGTACAGTTACGGTAAAAGGTAAATGGAATAGAAGTAAACAAGAGATAAATGGCAGTAGAATGTTTTTTAATCAACAAGAGACTCAAAACTCACAATTTGAACCTGTTTATCGTGTTAAAGAAGGCATTAAACAAAAACCATTGAGGGATATGATTCGACAATCGTTGGGAGAAGTCACTATACATGAATGGCTCTCTGATGAATTGAGACAAAAATATAAATTAGAATCATTAGAGGATACGATTAAAGCGTTGCATTTTGCTACAGACAAGGCATCTTTGCTTAAAGCACGTAGAACATATGCTTTTACAGAATTATTTATGTTTGAGTTACGAATGCAATGGTTAAACCGATTAGAGAAAACATCAGATGAAGCGATTGAAGTAGATTATGATATCAATTTAGTGAAACATTTCATAGACAGCCTTCCATTTGAACTCACTGACGCGCAAAAGCATAGTGTTAATGAAATATTCAGAGACTTAAAAGCACCAATAAGAATGCATCGTCTCTTACAAGGTGACGTGGGTTCAGGTAAAACTGTCGTAGCAGCAATCTGTATGTATGCACTGAAAACTGCGGGATTTCAATCAGCATTGATGGTGCCTACTGAAATATTAGCGGAACAGCATGCAGAAAGTTTAGTTGAAATTTTCGGTGACAGGATGAATGTGGCCTTACTTACAGGTTCAGTAAAAGGTAAAAAACGAAAGTTGCTACTAGAGCAACTACAAAATAATGAAATTGATTGTATTATCGGCACACACGCCTTAATACAAGATGATGTAGTATTTAATAATGTAGGTCTAGTAATAACAGATGAACAACATCGTTTTGGTGTGAATCAACGTCAATTGTTGAGAGAAAAAGGTGCGATGACTAACGTCCTTTTCATGACAGCTACACCCATTCCACGAACATTAGCTATATCCGTTTTTGGTGAAATGGATGTGTCATCCATTAAACAATTACCAAAAGGCAGAAAGCCGATTATTACTTCATGGTCCAAACATGAAGCTTATGAAAGTGTACTCAATCAAATGACTTCGGAATTAAAAAAAGGTAGGCAGGCATATGTAATTTGTCCTCTAATTGAAAGTTCTGAGCATTTAGAAGATGTACAGAACGTTGTTGAGTTGTATGAATCGCTACAGATATATTATGGTACTGAAAAAGTAGGGTTACTACATGGTAAGTTGCATTCAGAAGAAAAAGATAGAGTAATGCAGCAATTTAGTAATCATGAAATAGACGTTTTAGTATCTACAACCGTTGTAGAAGTAGGAGTGAACGTACCTAATGCAACGTTCATGATGATTTATGATGCTGATCGTTTCGGTTTATCTACTTTACATCAGTTAAGAGGGCGTGTAGGTAGAAGTGAACAACAAAGTTATTGTGTACTCATTGCTTCACCGAAAACAGAAACAGGTATAGAGCGCATGAATATTATGACACAAACGACAGATGGTTTTGAATTAAGTGAACGTGATTTAGAGATGAGAGGGCCTGGCGATTTCTTTGGTGTGAAACAAAGTGGTTTGCCTGACTTCTTAGTCGCAAATGTTGTTGAAGATTATAAAATGTTAGAAGTAGCAAGAGATGAAGCAGCTGAATTGATTCAATCGGGTGTCTTTTTCGAATCTCAATATCAAATGTTGAGAACATTTGTTGAAGAAAACTTATTATATATGAGTTTTGATTAATAGAGAAAGTATAAAAAGCGGGGCCGAGACATGTATTTATGTCTCGGCCCCGTTCTTAAATTGAATGTATAATGTTTGTTAATTAACGCCTACGTCAGACCAAGCTTTTTCAATTGCTTTAGATGTTTCGCTATTCGTACCATAAAGGTGGTTAGAAGCTTCTTTTAATGATGCCTTTGCATCAGAAAATTGAGCGTTAGGCGTTAAATATTGTGTGAGTGCTAAATAATAAATTTGTTCAGCTTTTTCTTTGCCAATCGCATTAATTGTTAGGTATGCAGCTTTGTTAGGAATGCCACTATTGGTATGAACACCACCGCTATCTTGGCTGCCTTGTAAATATTGATCCATATGCGCAGGTTGGTTATACTGTTCTGGATTTTTCAAACTTCTTAATGCATCGCCATCTTTATTCGGTGTATAAACATCCTCACCGAGTAACCAATCGTCTGAATCAACAAAATAACCAAAAACGTCAGAGAAAGATTCGTTTAATGCACCCGATTGATGACTATACTCTAAACCTGCAGTGCGTTCTGTTACTGCATGTGTGAGCTCATGGGCAACGATATCATTCGCACCTGACAATGCCTTAAACGTCTGGCCGTCCCCGTCACCATAAATCATATATTGACCCGTCCAGGCGGCGTTATTAAAGTTTTTGTCATAATGAACGACCGAATCAATGTCACCGCCGTTATTATCATAACTGTTTCTATCATGTTTATTGAGGAAATAGTCATAGACTTCTTTGGCATAATAATGGGCATCTACGCCGGCGCGTTGTTCTTCTTTATTGAAATGATTGCTGTCATTTGTAATAGGTGAATAGGCATTTGTCGTTTCATTTGCAGTTTTAGTTTCTATGACTGCATCTTGAGAAGTATCGAGTAATGAATATGAATCATTTGCTTTTGTAACGCTTAAAGGTTGTTTTTCATCTCCATTAACGCCTGTCCCTTTACCTTCAGTTGTTGCATTTTTAATAACGTTTTGTTTTTTTAATACTTCACCGGTAGTAGCATCAATTTGGATTTTCCAATGTGCTGCTTTAGGAGAAATATAATTAAGTTCAATATCATAAACAAGTCTTTGTTTATCACTATTTATATCAATATTGTTTTTACTGACAACAGGATAGCTTTTTATGTTTTTTACATCAGACTTTGCTTTGCCTATTGCTTCAAAAGCTTTGTTTTCAGCGTTAGCAGAAGATAATTTAGCTTCATTTTCTACTTTTATGTATGGTTTATCTACATTACCATTTATCAATGTTACTTTACCGTTTTTATTGACATGTACTTTGATTGTTGTGCCGTCTGATGTAATGTCGTTTACTTTAGGTTTCAATGCGTAATGTGTGACGCCAGTTTTATCTTGTTGTTTATCTATCACGTTATATTGTTTGAAAGCTTCTTTATTGATAGTTTCTTGTTTAGTCTTGGATGATTGGTTAACAAGAGATTGTGCATTATTTTGTAAAAATTGTTCTACATCTGCATCATTATTAATCGCAGGGGTATTTGATGACTCTAAACTTTCAGGCTTAATACTATTACTTTCTTGTGCATCAGCATAGCTTGTAGTGAAGGCTAATAATGAACATGACAGTAATGTAGTTGATAATATTTTTTTCATTAGATCCTCCTAAATAAAGTATCCAATTAATGGAATGATTTTTGAAAAATAAATATAATGAATCTTCAAAACAATTCAAATTATACATTTCAATTTTATTTAATTCAATATCTTAATAAATATTTATATAGAATGATTAGTATTTGTATTTATTTTGCTAATTAATCCCACTGAAAATCGTTTTAAACGTTATAATACTTTTTTATGTTGGATATCTGACGTGAAAAACATCTAAGGAAGTATGTTTTTTGTTGAGCTAATGAAATAGAAAGTGTTATGATATGTTAGGAATGTTTAAGACTTGGTACTAAAAATTAGGTGATTTAGGTGGTTAGAATAAAATGAAGTTAAAAAAACAAGAACGACGCGAAGCAATTAAAAAAGAAATTGAAAAAAACCCCTTTATTACAGATTTAGATTTGAGTACACTTTTTTCAGTGAGTATTCAAACTATTAGGTTAGATCGTACATACTTAGATATTCCAGAACTAAGAAAACGAATTAAATCCGTAGCAAGAAAAAATTATGAAAGTATTCGATCCATTGATGGTAGTGAAATCATAGGCGATGTAATAAATGTTCAGCCTGATCAACTCGCAACTTCAATTATAGATATTGATGAAGATTCTGTATTTACTAGAAATAAAATTGCCAGAGGACATGTACTTTTTGCACAAGCGAATTCCTTGTGTGTAGCACTGATACATAAACCTGTTGTGTTAACTCAGGAAAGTAATGTAGCATTTTTAAAAACAGTGAAATTAAATGATACAGTACGTGCTGATGCACAAGCGATTGAAATTACAAGTAAATATTATATGATAAAAGTAAATTCGTATGTCAAAGATACTTTGGTATTTAGAGGTACATTCAAAATGTATTATACAAGTGAGGATGAACAAGATGGTTAAAATAGCGATTGATATGATGGGTGGAGACGATGCACCTGAAATCGTTTTAGAAGCTGTTGAAAAAGCTGTGAATGATTTTAAAGATTTAGAAATAATTTTATTTGGTGATCAAACTAAATGCACACTCAAACATGGTCGTGTAGAAGTACGTCATTGTACAGAAGAAATTACGATGGACGATGAACCAGTTAGAGCGATTAAACGTAAAAAAGATAGCTCAATGGCTCGTATGGCTGAAGCGGTTAAAGCTGGTGAAGCAGATGGTTGTGTATCTGCAGGAAATACAGGTGCATTGATGTCTGCTGGTTTATTTATAGTAGGACGTATTAAGGGTGTTGAACGCCCAGCATTAGTCCTCACTTTGCCAACAATTTCTGGAAAAGGATTTGTGTTTATGGATGTAGGTGCTAATGCAGATGCCAAGCCGGAACACTTATTACAATATGCCCAATTAGGCAATGTTTATGCCCAAAAAATCAGGGGCGTTGAACAGCCTTCAGTAGGTTTGTTGAATATTGGTACAGAGGCAGCTAAAGGTAACACATTAACTAAAAAAGCATTTAGTTTGATGGACGAACAAAATGTCTTCAATTTCACAGGAAACGTAGAAGCAAAAGGTTTAATGGATGACGCAGCTGATGTTGTAGTTACAGACGGATATACTGGTAATATGATTCTTAAAAATTTAGAAGGTGTTGCAAAAGCGATGGGTAAAATGCTTAAAACAACGCTTCTAAGTAGTTTCAAGAATAAAATTGCCGCACTTGTATTACGTAAAGACTTAAATGGTTTGATGTCAAAAATGGATTATGCAGAATATGGTGGTTCGGTATTATTAGGATTGAATGGCATTGTAGTAAAAGCACATGGTAGTTCTAGTGCGAAAGCTTTTTATTCAGCAATCCGTCAAGCTAAAATAGCTGGAGAACAAAATATTGTAGAAACTATGAGAGAAACGGTGGGTAAAGTAAATGAGTAAAACTGCGATTATCTTCCCAGGCCAAGGATCACAAAAAGTCGGGATGGCAAATGATTTATTTAATCAAAATGATGCTGCAACAAAGATTCTTAATCAAGCACAAGCAAAAATGGATTTTGATATTTTAGAAACAATGTTTTCAGATGAAGAAAACAAATTAGGTCAAACAGAAAATACACAACCTGCGTTGCTAACACATAGCTCAGCTTTATTACAAGCACTCAATAATCTAAATGCTGATTATACAATGGGCCATAGTTTAGGTGAATATGTGAGTCTAGTAGCGAGTGGTGTATTGAAATTTGACGATGCAGTTCAAATTGTTCGTAAGCGTGGACAACTGATGGCCGTCGCTTTTCCTGATGGTGTTGGAAGTATGGCTGCAGTATTAGGTTTGGATTTTGATGATGTTAATGCAATATGTCAAAAACTTTCAACAGATGAAGAAATTATTGAACCAGCAAATATTAATTCACCTGGACAAATCGTTGTCTCTGGACATAAAACATTAATAGATAAATTAGTGGCAGAAGGTAAAGCATTAGGTGCGAAACGCGTCCTACCACTTGCTGTGTCTGGCCCATTTCATTCATCTATGATGCAAGTGATCAAAGACGATTTTGCTGAGTATATTGAACAATTTGATTGGAATGATGCGCAATTCCCTGTAGTTCAAAATGTGCACGCAAAAGGTGAAACAGATGCAAATGTAATTAAGGATAATATGATTAAACAATTATATTCACCAGTACAATTCATTGATTCAACACAATGGTTAATTGATCAAGGTGTAGATCACTTTATTGAAATTGGTCCTGGTAAAGTACTTTCAGGTTTAATTAAAAAGATAAATAGAGATGTGAAAATAACTTCAATTCAAACATTAGAAGATATGAAAGCGTGGAATGAAAATGACTAAAAGTGCATTAGTAACTGGTGCTTCAAGAGGTATAGGACGTAGTATAGCGATACAATTGGCAGAAGAAGGATACAATGTTGCTGTGAATTTTTCGGGAAACAAAGAAAAAGCGGATGCTGTCGTAGAAGAAATTAAAGCGATAGGCGTTGAAAGTTTTGCTATTCAAGCAAATGTTGCAAATGGTGATGAAGTAAAAGCAATGATTAAAGCGGTTGTTGGCGAATTTGGTTCAGTTGATGTCCTTGTTAATAACGCAGGTATTACCCGTGATAATTTGCTTATGCGTATGAAAGAGCAAGAATGGGATGACGTAATTGATACAAACTTAAAAGGTGTTTTCAACTGTATTCAAAAAGTGACACCACAAATGCTAAGACAAAAGAGTGGTGCAATTATTAATTTATCAAGTGTTGTTGGAGCTATGGGTAATCCAGGCCAAGCAAACTATGTTGCGACTAAAGCTGGCGTAATTGGTTTAACGAAATCAGCAGCACGTGAACTGGCTTCAAGGAACATCACAGTAAATGCTGTTGCACCAGGTTTTATTGTTTCTGATATGACGGATGCTTTAAGTGATGAGCTTAAAGCAAAAATGTTAGAACAAATCCCATTAGCAAAATTTGGGAAAGATCAAGACATTTCTCACACTGTAGCATTTTTAGCTTCAGACAAAGCGAAGTATATTACGGGTCAAACAATACATGTCAATGGTGGTATGTACATGTAAGTAAGTGCTACACAGCATGACAAATTTTGTTTTATAAAACTTCTGATCTCACATAGGAGATTATGATAAGGTATAAAGTATAGATTTAAAATGATTGTGTCACAACTTCATTACTACACTTTATTGTATAAGATCCATTAATATAATGTTATACAGTACAATCATTCGAAATACTACTTGTATTTCAATTGATAAAGTGGGAAAATATATAAGTCTATAATTAGATTTTTTAAAGGAGGTGAATCGACGTGGAAAACTTCGACAAAGTAAAAGATATCATCGTTGACCGTTTAGGTGTTGACGCTGAAAAAGTAACTAAAGAGGCATCTTTCAAAGATGATTTAGGCGCTGACTCACTTGATATTGCTGAATTAGTTATGGAATTAGAAGACGAATTTGGTACTGAAATTCCTGATGAAGAAGCTGAAAAAATCAACACTGTTGGTGACGCAGTAAACTTTATTAATAGTATCGAAAAATAATAAAAAAAATATCTGAGTCGTTGAGATGACGGCTCAGATTTTTTATTGATTTTAAACAGAATTTATATTGTAAGATAATACTGCTATAGCGATTTTTACTAGATATATAGATGGTAAATACAGTAGACAGTTTTTTCTTTAGTTTTATTGTATTTTCACGTAAAATATAAAGGTATTAGTACTTTAGCATTAAATCTGAGGAGGAAATAGATTGACCAATTATAAAAAAATAGAAATGGTTAAAGCATTTGAAAAAAAATTTGCGCAGAAGATGCAAGAATTAGACTTGAATTTTAAACAAATAGAATTATATCAGCAAGCATTTTCGCATTCGAGTTTTATAAATGATTTTAATATGAATCGTTTAGAGCATAATGAACGATTAGAATTTTTAGGAGATGCGGTATTAGAATTGACGGTTTCACGTTATTTATTTGATAAATATCCAGAATTGCCAGAGGGTAATTTAACAAAAATGCGTGCAACAATTGTTTGTGAGCCTTCACTTGTAATATTTGCGAAAAAAATTCAAATCAATGAACTTATCTTGTTAGGTAAAGGTGAAGAGAAAACAGGTGGCAGAACCCGTCCCTCACTCGTATCAGATGCATTTGAAGCATTTGTAGGTGCATTATATTTAGACCAAGGTTTAGAATCTGTGTGGAAGTTTGCAGAACAAATTATTTTTCCGTATGTCGAAGATGAAGAACTTGATGGCGTTGTTGACTTTAAAACCCAATTTCAAGAATTTGTCCATAGACAAAATAAAGGTGATGTCACTTATCGTTTAATTAATGAAGAAGGACCAGCGCATCATCGTTTATTTACTTCTGAAGTGATTTTAGAAAATGCTGCAGTAGCGGAAGGTAAAGGGAAGACTAAAAAAGAATCCGAACAAAAAGCAGCAGAAAGCGCATATAAATCAATGAAAAACAAAGCTAAATAACTTTGTTATAAAACAATATGATAAGAAGTGAATCATATATTGTTAAAACCTTCGCAATAGCAATGTAGTTAATTAAGAAATATATTAGCCTTCAGGTTAATACATGGGTATTTCTAAACTGTGAAACAGCAAGGAACACTTTAAAGGAGAATAGCATGGTATATTTGAAATCTATAGATGCCTTTGGGTTTAAATCGTTTGCGGAGCACACAAATGTACAATTTGATGAAGGTGTAACAGCAATTGTAGGACCTAATGGTAGTGGGAAAAGTAACATAACAGATGCAATAAAATGGGTGTTAGGTGAACAATCAGCTAAATCACTGCGTGGTGCTAAAATGGAAGATATTATTTTTTCAGGCGCAGAACATCGAAAAGCTCAAAATTATGCAGAAGTTAAATTGAAATTAGATAATAGCTCCGGCAAGTTACAATTAGACGCGACAGAAATCGTTGTAACACGTCGATTATACAGAAGTGGTGAAAGTGAGTATTATCTTAATAATGACCGTGCAAGATTAAAAGATATTATTGATTTGTTTCTAGACTCAGGTTTAGGAAAAGAAGCGTTTAGTATTATTTCGCAGGGACGTGTAGATGAAATACTAAATGCAAAACCAGTGGATAGAAGACAAATATTAGAAGAATCTGCAGGAGTTTTAAAATATAAAAAACGCAAAGCTGCCTCTGTACAAAAGCTCGACCAAACAGAAGACAATCTTTCAAGAATACAAGATATTCTATATGATTTAGAGGGACGAGTTGAACCATTAAGAGAAGAAGCAGCTATTGCTAAAGAATATAAACATCTTTCCAAAGAAATGGAAAGAAGTGATGTACTTGTAACGGTCTATGATATTGAACAATATAGTAAAAATATTCATGAACTTGATGATAATTTAAATAATTTAAAGAGTCATCAAGCTACAAAAGATGCAGAGAAAGTACAATATACACAAGCATTAAATAAATATAAATCTGAAAGACAACAACTTGATGAACATATTGAATCATTAAATTTTCAACTTGTTAAAGCGACAGAAGAAGTTGAAAAGTATGCAGGACAACTTAACGTGTTAGAAGAACGTAAGAAAAATCAATCACAAACGAACGCACGTTTTGAAGAAGAACAAGAAAGTCTTAAAATACAAACAGAAACCTTAAACAAAGAAAAGATAGATGCACAAAATCAAATAGATAAATTAAAAAACCAACAAAAAGAGTTAAATGAAAAAATTCAATACTTTGAATCACAACTCTATGTCAGTGATGAACAGCATGACGAAAAATTAGAGACAATCAAAGATGAATATTATCAACTTATGTCTGAACAATCTGATGTAAATAATGACATTCGCTTTTTAGAACATACCATTCAAGAAAATGAAACGAAGCAATCCCGTTTAGATAGTAGGTTACTAGAAGCCTTTGAACAACTGAAGAAAATTCAAAGCGACATCAATGAAGCTGAAAAGCAAACCGCGACGACTCAAAAAGAATTGAAAAATGCTGAGCAACAGCTCAATAATTATGAAAAAAAATTAACACAACTTAAACAGCAACAGTCTGAGTACGAAGAAAAATTGCATCAAGCGTATCGATTTAACGATAAATTAAAATCTCGTATTGATAGTTTGGCCACGCAACAGGAAGAATACAGCTATTTCTTTAATGGTGTAAAACATATACTTAAGGCTAAAAATAATAAACTTTCAGGGATACGTGGAGCGGTTGCTGAAGTAATTCAAGTGCCATCCGATTTAACTAAAGCAATCGAAACTGCACTTGGTGCATCACTACAACATGTGATTGTAGATTCGGAAAAAGATGGTAGACAGGCAATTCAATATCTAAAACAAAACGGTTTGGGTAGAGCGACATTTTTACCACTCAATGTGATTCAACCTCGCCAAATTGGTAATGAAATTATGAAAACTGCACAAAATAGTGAGGGTTTTATTAATATTGCTGCACAAGCAATTGAAGTAGAATCAGATTATCAAAATGTAGTTCAAAATTTACTTGGTAATACAATAATTGTAGATGAATTGAAAAATGCCAACGAATTAGCACGTAAAATTCGTTATCGTACGCGTATTGTGACTTTAGAAGGGGATATCGTGAATCCTGGTGGCTCAATGACGGGCGGTGGAGATCGTAAATCTAAAAGTATTTTAGCTCAAAAAGATGAACTATCAACGATGCGTGCACAATTCGAAGATTATCAACAGCAAACAGTAGCATTTGAAAAACAATTTCAAAATATTAAAAATGAGTCAGATCAACTGAGCGAAAAATATTTTGATACAAGTCAACATTATAATGCTATTAAACAAAATGCTCATAATTATGAATTAGAACTAGACAGATTACGTAAAAGTGAAGCGCATTTAAAAGACGAGCATGAAGAGTTTGAATTTGAAAAAAATGATGGTTACCAAAGCGAAACAAGTAAGCAAACACTTGATGATAAAAAACAAAGATTATCTAAAATCAAAACACAACTACAAAAATTAGAAGATGATATCAATCTTTATACAAAACTTTCTAAAGAAGGTAAAGAAAGCACAACGCAAATCCAGCAACAATTACATCAAAAGCAATCTGATTTGGCAGTTGTAAAAGAACGTTTAAATACTCAGAAACAAACTGAGTCAAAAATTGCAAAACAACTTAATGATGTTATTGTGCAACATCAAAAATTAGAAGAGCAAATTAAACTCTTTAATTCAGATGAAATGACCGGCGAAAAAGCATTTGAAACGATTCAATATAATATGGAACAAAGTAAAGACGAAAAAGTAAAATTATCTCAAAATATAGAAGACGTTAAATCGCGTAGACTCGAATTGAATGATACAATTGAAGTGACAGATCAAAAACTTCAAGAAGCCAATCAAGATATTCTTTCTATAGAAAATCGCTATCAGGATATTAAATCAGAGCAGTCCCGTTTAGATGTATTAATTAATTATGCGATTGATCATTTGAGCGAAGATTATCACTTAACATATGAACGTGCGAGTGAATTATATGATTTAGATGAAGATATAGACGTTTTACGCAAAAAAGTAAAATTAACTAAAATGTCTATTGAAGAGCTAGGACCAGTTAATTTAAATGCGATTGAACAATTTGAAGAAATTAATACGCGTTTTACATTTTTAGATGAACAACGTGCAGACTTAAGAGCAGCGAAAACAACTTTAGAACAACTTATTGAAGAAATGGATCAAGAAGTGAAAGATCGTTTTAAAGAAACATTTCATGCCGTTCAAGGATATTTTTCAGATGTATTTAAATCATTGTTTGGCGGAGGCCAAGCAGAACTCCGCTTAACAGATGATGACTATCTATCTGCAGGAGTAGATATCATTGTGCAACCACCTGGTAAGAAGTTACAACATTTGTCACTACTTAGTGGTGGAGAACGTGCCTTGAGTGCCATTGCATTATTATTTGCGATTTTAAAAGTTCGCTCGGCGCCATTTGTTATCTTAGATGAGGTTGAAGCGGCGCTTGATGAAGCAAACGTGATACGCTATGCACAATATTTAAAAAATCTATCAGACCAAACTCAATTTATTGTGATTACACACCGTAAAGGTACAATGGAATTCTCAGATCGCTTATATGGTGTAACAATGCAAGAATCTGGAGTTTCCAAACTAGTAAGTGTTAATTTAAATACGATTGATGAAGTGATTAAGGAGGAACAAACATGAGCTTTTTCAAACGATTAAAAGATAAATTTTCAGCACCTTCAGAAGAACAAAAGCAACAACTTGAAGAATTAGAACAACAAGACGGAGAACAACAAGGTGAAGCATCACAAGATAGAGAGGACGAAACTCAAGATAAACCAGCGAAAAAAGTTAAAAAATTAAAAGAAGCTGACTTTGATGATGATGGTTTAATCTCTATTGAAGATTTTGAAGAAATTGAAGCACAACAGCTCGGTGCCAAATTTAGAGCCGGTTTAGAAAAATCGCGTGAGAATTTCCAAGCACAACTTAATAATTTACTCGCACGTTATCGTAAGGTAGATGAAGAGTTCTTCGAAGCACTAGAAGAAATGTTAATTACTGCAGATGTTGGATTTAATACTGTGATGCAACTTGTAGAAGAATTACGTGAAGAAGCACAACGTCGCAATATTACTGAAACAGAGGATTTACGTGAAGTTATTGTTGAGAAAATTGTTGAAATCTATCACCAAGATGATGATAACTCAGAAGTGATGAATATAGAAAATGAAGGATTAAATGTAATCCTTATGGTCGGAGTGAATGGTGTTGGTAAGACAACAACAATTGGTAAATTAGCGCATCGTTACCAAGCTGAAGGCAAAAAAGTAATGCTTGCTGCTGGAGATACATTCAGAGCCGGTGCAATTGAACAACTTAAAGTATGGGGCGAACGCGTCGGTGTTGAAGTGTTGAGCCAAAAAGAAGGTTCAGACCCAGCTGCAGTAATGTATGATGCAATTAACGCAGCTAAAAGTAAAAACGTAGATATTTTAATATGTGATACTGCAGGCCGTTTACAAAATAAATCCAATTTAATGAATGAATTAGAGAAAGTTAAACGAGTTATTGGACGTGCTGTACCAGAGGCACCTCATGAAGTTTTACTTTGTCTTGATGCAACGACAGGTCAAAATGCATTGTCACAAGCAAAATCATTTAAAGAGGTTACAAACGTTACAGGTATTGTATTAACAAAATTAGATGGTACTGCTAAAGGTGGTATCGTATTAGCAATTCGTAATGAACTTCATATTCCAGTTAAATACGTAGGTTTAGGTGAAAAATTAGATGATCTCCAACCATTCAATCCTGAAAGCTATGTGTATGGGTTATTCGCTGATATGATTGAGCAAAATGTCGAAGAAGCACCTGAGTCAAATCAGAATGAAGCAGAAATTGAAGGTAATTCAGATGAGTCAAAATGATTTAATTAAAACGATACGTATGAATTATCTGTTTGACTTTTACCAATCATTATTAACAAACAAACAAAGAAACTATTTAGAATTATTTTATTTACAAGATTATTCTTTAAGTGAGATTGCTGACACATTTGATGTGAGTCGCCAAGCAGTGTATGATAATATAAGAAGAACTGGCGATTTAGTGGAAGATTATGAAGAAAAATTAGGGTTATACCGAAATTTTGAACAAAGACAAAAAATATATGAACATATGAAACAGCACATAAATGATCCAGAAAAAATAAAACAATACATTCAAGCACTTGAAGATTTAGAATAAAAGTATATAAAGGAGGGTATTTGATATGGCATTTGAAGGATTATCCGATCGTCTGCAAGGAACGATGCAAAAAATCCGAGGCAAAGGTAAAGTTACTGAAGCAGATATTAAATTGATGATGCGTGAAGTAAGATTAGCATTATTAGAAGCCGATGTTAACTTTAAAGTGGTAAAGGAATTTGTCAAAACTGTATCAGATAGAGCTTTAGGTTCAGATGTTATGAAATCATTAACACCTGGACAACAAGTCATCAAAATTGTACAAGAAGAACTTACCCAACTTATGGGAGGGGAAAATGCTACGATTAAAATGGCTAACAAGCCGCCAACTGTAGTGATGATGGTTGGTTTACAAGGTGCTGGTAAGACTACCACTGCTGGTAAATTAGCATTATTAATGCGTAAACAATATAATAAAAAACCATTATTAGTAGCAGCAGATATTTATCGTCCTGCGGCAATTGATCAATTGCAAACAGTAGGTAAACAAATCGACATTCCAGTTTATAGTGAAGGCGATCAAGTTAAGCCACAACAAATCGTTGAAAATGCAATCGCACATGCAAAAGAAGCGCATTTAGATTTTGTTATTATTGATACTGCTGGTCGTTTACACGTTGATGAAGCGTTAATGCAAGAATTAAGCGATGTAAAAGAAATTACGAAACCAGATGAAATTATGTTAGTTGTCGATGCAATGACTGGTCAAGATGCTGTGAATGTTGCAGAATCTTTTGATTCTCAATTAGAAGTATCTGGCGTAACATTAACAAAATTAGACGGTGATACACGTGGTGGTGCTGCACTTTCAATCAGATCAGTTACTCAAAAACCGATTAAATTTGTAGGTATGAGTGAGAAACTAGATGGGTTAGAAGCATTCCATCCTGAACGTATGGCATCTCGTATATTAGGTATGGGAGATGTATTGAGTTTAATTGAAAAAGCACAAACAGATGTGGATGAAGATAAAGCAAAAGACTTAGAAAAGAAAATGCGTACATCTTCGTTTACATTGGAAGATTTCCTAGAACAATTAGACCAAGTTAAAAGTCTAGGGCCACTTGATGACATTATGAAAATGATTCCTGGCATGAACAAAATGAAAGGCATTGAAAATATGAATATGGATGATAAACAAATTGATCATATTAAAGCCATTATTCAATCAATGACACCTAATGAGCGTAACAAACCTGAGACTTTAAATGTTTCTCGTAAAAAACGTATTGCTAAAGGTTCAGGACGTTCAGTGCAAGAAATCAATAGATTAATGAAACAATTCACTGATATGAAAAAAATGATGAAACAATTTTCCGGTGGTGGCAAAGGCAAAAAAGGCAAACGCAAACAAATGGAAAATATGATGAACGGTATGAACTTACCATTCTAAAATCATAAATTTTGTATAACTATAAATAAAAAACCAGAACAACGACTTGTAACCAAATCGTTGTTCTGGTTTTTTCGTCAACTATATTATTTGTAGAATGATTAAAATTTTTCTAACCCCAGATGATCACGGAAAGTATGACCATTATAAGTTGTTCTAAATAAATTTCTTTTTTGTAATTCTGGCACAATCAATGCTACGAAATCCTCTAAACTATCTGGAAAGACAGGCGGCATCAAATTAAAACCATCGGCTACACCACTTAGTAACCAGTACTCCATTTGATCTACGATAGCTTCAGGAGTACCAATCAATGTGAAATGCCCACCACCAGCATTTAAGTAACCAAGTAGTTCTCGTACAGTTGGATGAGTATCACGAATGATTTCCAATATTGTTTCGTAACGTCCAACTGGTCCTGTGAAATCTTCTACAGGAGGCAGGGGAGGCACGGGTTCATCTAACGCCCAGTTTTGACAATCTTGTTGAATAAAGAAACTTAATTGTTTTAATGCAGTTTCCACAGGTAAGGCTTTGTCTAATTTTTCTTTCTTAGCATAGGCTTTTTCGTAAGTTTCAGCGACATATGTAACTAGACCGGGAAAAATTTTGATATATCTATTACTGTTTTGTGATAATTGTAATTGTTGATCTAGCTTTTCTCGAAAAGCTTGTGCTTGTTTAAAGTTCCAGGATACTGAATACACTGCATCTGCATATTGAGTTGCCAAAGCAATACCTTGTGAAGATGCGCCAGCTTGCATAGCAACTGGACGACCTTGTGGACTGCTTGGTGTTGTTGATGGTCCTTTAACTTTGAAATGTTTACCATGATGATTAATAGCATTAATGTAATCATCATTAATAATTTTTTTGTTCTTTCGATCATGTAGAAAATGTTCGTTATCCCAAGATGTGAATAACTGATTCATCACTTTTGCAAATTCAGCAGCAATTTCATAGCGTTCATTATGATCAGGGAGCATTTCCATACTGTGATTTAAGGCTTCTAAATCTGTCATAGAGGTGACAAGATTCCAACCTATACGTCCATGTGATACATGATCTAGACTGAGCAATTGTCTAGATGCAGTAAAAGGGTTTGAGAATGTACTTGAAATTGTTGCGACAAGTCCAATGTGTGTTGTCACATGAGCAATAGCAGATAAACTGACGATAGGATCGAACCAAAATGCTGGCATATCAGTAGAAGATTTTGCAGGAAAAGATTGATTATCAGCGAAAAATACTGCGTCGAATAGTCCTTTTTCAGCAAGTTGAGCTAATTCCTGATAATAAGTAATTTCACCAATACGATTCACACTAGAATTCGGCATTAGCCACGCAGCTTGGTGATGACCACAAGCATATAGTAAAACGCCAATATTAAGTTGTTTTTGATTTTTATCAGACATAGAAAGCACCTCCTAATTATAATTTTTTAATTCATCGTTAAGCCACCATCTACAGTGAAATTTTGTCCAGTTATACCGTTTGCTTGTTCAGAAGCTAAGTATGCAACCATGTTTGCAATGTCTTGTGGTGAAGTCACACGCTTAAGCGGTGTTGTTTGTGCGATCATGTCAAATACTTCAGGCGTCGTTGTAGCACTTGCGTCAGTTGTTTTTAAGAGGCCTCCTGACACCACGTTGGCTCTAATGCCAAATTGACCAAGTTCAGCAGCAATATTACGAGTAAAACCAATTAATCCAGCTTTTGCAGTTGTATATTCATGATAAGGTACAACAGGATTTTGATATAAATTTGTACCGATAGAAATAATAGTACCTTGCTGTCTTTCTAAAAATTGAGGCATGACACTTTGTGTTACATTGAAGGCAGCTTTTAAAGTACCATCTATTTGTTGTTGGTAATCAACCCAGGTTAAATCTTTAAATGATTTTTGCTGTGTAGGATCAAATTTAAAACCTACGAGTGCATTGTTAATTACGACATCAATTTTTCCGAAATATTGAGTGGCCTGTTCAATTAAGCAATCAATATCATCTCTATTTGTGACATCAGCTTGAATAGCAATTGCACAATCTGAGCCGATATCAGAAACAAGATCTTCTGCTAACGATTTATTTTTGTAATAATTGATTATAATATTATACCCTTGTTGCGATAATGTTTTTGCAATCGTTGCACCTAAACCTCTACTACTACCAGTTACTAAAACAGTTTTATTCATAACTTTCACTCCTAAAATTTTAAAAAATTCAAATTAAAAAAATACACAACCCTCACTATAGAAAGTTGTGTATTAGAAATGATAAAATAGTGATATTGTAAAAAAGGCAAGATTGCCCCTTGAATATATGATATAAAATCTTTCACACTTTCCTCCGCTAGTTTCAGCTAGATCAGGTTCAAAGGGTTTGAGTTGTACTCATCTCAGTTAAAAACACCCCTAGTGCATGCGCTTATTTAATTTAGTCTCAATGTATAGTTTTTAAATATAGATGTCAAGAGACTTAAAATAACATAAGGTATATCATAGTTGTATAAAGTGCATGAAAAGAGGAAATTGACAAAAGCGCGTAGTTTACAAGGTAATTGATTAGAAAAAAATGTTTTTTAAAATTGGTAAAGGATAACCTCTTTACAAATATCGGAAGAACTGGTATCATTATTTCTTGTAGAAAATAAATACTTATGAAATTAAAAGGAGAGAATATAAATGGCAGTTAAAATTCGTTTAACACGTTTAGGCTCAAAAAGAAATCCATTCTATCGTATCGTAGTTGCAGATGCTCGTGCACCACGTGACGGTCGTAATATCGAACAAATCGGTACTTACAACCCATCTAATGTGAAAGCACCAGAAGTTAAAATCGACGAAGAATTAGCACTTAAATGGTTAAAAGACGGTGCTAAACCGACTGATACAGTTCACAATATCTTATCAAGAGAAGGTATTTTGAAAAAATTCGACGACCAAAAATAAGTTTTAAACTTATTAAACAAATATAGTATTTGTAAGAGTACCGTTTTAGGTGCTCTTTTTTTAATGAGAAATATTATAATCAGTGCTTTAAAATAGTTGAGAATAAGAAAATTTTCTAGTGAGGAATGTATTACTATGTTAGATTTATACATGTTATAATAATTAAATAATACATAAAAATTACACAACACTTATAAGATACATTTATCGGAGGCACATATATGAAAGTTGAAGTTGGAAAAATTGTAAATACACATGGTATTAAAGGCGAAGTAAAAATAAAATCTAATTCTGATTTTACAGATAAACGTTTTCAACCTGGGGAAATAGTTGAAATAGCACGTAAAGATAAAGCACCACTTGAATTTAAAATTGCTTCATATCGTATGCATAAAGGACTGCATATGCTTACGTTTGAAGGTATCAATAACATTAATGATATCGAGCACTTAAAAGGTGAAACACTTTTACAAGAACGTGATCATGAAGAAATAGAGCTTGGAGAACATGAATTTTATTATTCAGATATCATTGGCTGTACCGTTTTTAATGAAGATACTCCAATTGGTCGTGTGATTGAGATATTTGAAACAGGTGCAAACGATGTGTGGGTAGTCAAAGGCGACAAAGAATACCTCATTCCTTATATCGCGGACGTGGTCAAAGAAATTGATGTAGAAGGTAGACGTATACAAATCACGCCTATGGAAGGATTATTAGATTAATGAGAATCGACTATTTAACATTATTTCCTGGTATGTTTGAAGGTGTTTTAAATCAATCTATTTTAAAACGCGCTCAAGAAAAAGATTTGTTACAAGTAAATACAGTGGATTTTAGACATTTTGCTGAAAACAAACATAATCAAGTGGATGACTACCCATTTGGAGGCGGTCAGGGGATGGTGTTAAAGCCGGAACCAATATTCAATGCAATGGATAGTATTGAGCGAACAGAAGACACAAGGGTCATTTTAATGTGTCCTCAAGGTCGCCCATTTACTCAAGCAATTGCTAATGAACTTAGTCAGGCAGAACACTTAGTATTTATTTGCGGGCATTATGAAGGCTATGATGAAAGAATCCGTGAACATTTAGTCACTGACGAAATTTCAATGGGGGACTATGTATTGACTGGTGGCGAGCTACCAGCGATGGTAATGACAGATGCGGTAGTTAGACTTTTACCTGGTGTTTTAGGTAATCAACAATCTCACATGGATGATTCCTTTCAAGATGGTTTACTAGAGTTTCCACAATATACACGACCACGTATATATAAAGATTTGAATGTACCAGACGTTTTATTATCAGGTAACCATGCACACATTGATCACTGGCGTCATGAACAGAAAATTTTAAGAACATGGGAAAAACGACCGGATTTATTAGAACAGTATCCGTTGACTAAAAAAGACCAAGAAATTATAGAAAGATATAAAAAGCAATTGAAAAAAGATTAGTAATATGCTAATATATTTTAAGTGTGCGACACACGAAAATCACTATGGTCCGCTGCTATATTTTGTCTAGGTAAGAACATAGGTTGAAGGAGAGAAAAATAATGAGTAATCACAAATTAATCGAAGCAGTAACTCAATCGCAATTACGCACAGATATACCTTCATTCCGTCCAGGTGACACTTTAAAAGTTCACGTACGTATTGTTGAAGGTACTCGCGAACGTATCCAATTATTCGAAGGTGTAGTTATTAAACGCCGTGGTGGAGGAGTTTCAGAATCTTTCACTGTACGTAAAATATCTTCAGGTGTTGGTGTGGAACGTACATTCCCATTACACACTCCAAAAATCGAAAAAATTGAAGTTAAACGCCGTGGTAAAGTACGTCGTGCTAAATTATACTACCTACGTGAATTACGTGGTAAAGCTGCTAGAATTAAAGAAATTCGTTAATCAGCAAATTAGACATAAAAAAGCGATTCCCAATGGGAGTCGCTTTTTTTGATACATATATATAACATAAGCTGCATCAGGTTGTCCTGCTAGAAACACAATTTTAGTCGACGTTTCTAGCAAATCTAAGTAGCTCATTAAAGAGGTTGAGACAAAGTACATGTCTCAGCCTCAATTATTATATTGGCAGTGGCTGAATGGACTGAAAATGCGTTTATATCAAGCTTTTAAAGAACTACTACTTCATTTTTGAAGACAAGTAGTTCTTATGCAAGTGCTTCAGCCCTTGTATTCAACTTTACAGTCAGCTTTGCCGGGGTGAGACGACGAAATCTTGTTAGAAAAGTTAGATTTCTGTTTCATTCCCTTTATCGTGCTTAATTCTTTGGTTTAATCCATTTCGTGAATCCAATACTCAATATAATACCTAGAATACTTAAAACGACCAAGATAGTTGTATGGGGTGGCATATACTTGAGTTCGATTTTTTCTTGTCCTTTTTCAACTGGAATTACGGTCATAATGCCATTGCCTTGTTTTACAGGGAGTGTTTTATCATTGGCATACGCCTTCATACCATCACGATATGCCATTGGTAAGACAAGATAGCCTTCGTCATTTTTGTCTTTTTTAATTGTATAACCAGAACGTTGTTCAGACACTTGTACATTATCTAACTGTTTAGATGCTTTATTTAAAGTTTCATAGTTTTCACCGTAAATGCCTTTAATATTAAAACGATATTTACCTTGTGACAATTTAACTCGTAGTTTTTCATCTGCTTTTACACGCATTGTAACAGGCGTGACAAACCGGCGATATTTATAAGTCAATTCATTACGACCTTGATTGTATTCGTTCACACCGACGTCATGTTGCTTGTCAGGACTTAATAGTTCAACATCCATTTCTATATACATATCTTTGTATTTATTTGCAATGGAGGATGGCAGGGTGTAAGTTATGCCACCTTTGTCTTTTGTCACTATAAGCTTTCCGTCTTTATCCCTATGTGCATTATTTAATGAGGTAGAGGTTTTGCCCAATAAATTCTCATTAGCCTTAAATTGGCTGTTAGGTTTAGCATCTTTATCGTTGAGCACGACACCTTGCAACATTGCTTGTTCTTTATCAAGCGGTGATTTAAGATCTTTTGGATCATACACCTTGTTGGTTATATGAGCACTTGGATATTTAATTTCGTTTGTTGAATGAATAAATGACTCATTTTTTGAATGATGAATCGTATCTTTAGGTTCAAAACCGAAAGACATATTCGAATCATCTGGTCGACGTATACGATCATTAACGTTCCATAATGCCATTAAATTCGCTCTGTTTGATAATAATCGATAAGTACTATTTTTATCAGTATGCATATTAATTTGTAATGTCTGATCATAATATTTTAATATGTCACCATCAAAAATACTTGAATATAAAGCAATACCATTAAAATGATAGATCATTGGTGAATTAAGACCATATTGCGACATATAATCAATTCTACTCAGTGGATCGTCATTATGCTGTTGATTGATTTCAGATATTTTCTTGGATAAAGCAGGACTTTTGTATTTTGAAGCATGCATAGCTGATTTTGTGGATTCATAGTTCCTCACATTATTAAAGTGAGGATTAGAAAGAATCATACTTTGTTGAACGATAAATAATACTAATAATACGGCTAATGGCCAACGTTTTTTCAGTAGTGACCTTTTAAATAAAAGTATTCCAATAAAGATCATAATAATGAGACAAGCGAGCATCCAAGTCATTTTTTCTTTCTCAACTATAATTGTCATGATTGACATAATCAGCAAGGCGGGTACACATGCTAAGATATAAGACTTGAGTTTTAATTCTGAAATGTGTTGAATAAATAACGCGATTAATGCTGCAGTGGCGAAAGCAAATATGTAAACCCATCTGCGTTCGGGTGTCGAAAAACCATTAAACATACTATCAAAATAGGGTGTCAATGAACCAACTAACATAATCCAAGTCATAATTGCAAAAAACCTATAATAATAATGTCTATATAACTTAAATGATAGCAATGCTACCATAGCGATAATTGAAACAGTGATATAAAAGCCGTTGCTAAAAAAGTGTTTTTGTCGTGCGAAATCTGTAAACATATCTATTTTAAAATGTGGATTACTTACTCTATCATTGTTGAAAAACGAAGTAACCCCAGTATAGAACCCCCAAATACTGACTAGTGTACTTAATACTATTGCTACAGGAATAATCCATAATTTTTGCTTGCGAGTTACGATATCACTCGGGTGGGGGAACACTAATCTATAAAAGTAATATGCAAAGAGTACAAGAGATTCATAATAACTAAAATAGAAATTTGAAAATAAAGTTAGAGCTACAGCAAAAATAAATAGACCTATTTTCTTTTCTCTATAAAATCGTTCAATAGCCAATAAGGAGAGTGGAAGAAAAATAAGCAAATCTCCATAATATGACCAGGTAAAATTAAAATAAATTACTACTGTTGAGGCCCCATATAACATAGAAGCCAGAAAAACAGCATGGTTTTTAAATTTTATATATCTAAAATAGTAAAAGGCTAGTACGAACGTTACTACACCTTTAACAAAAGCAACAATCAGTTGGTTACTTGCCCAATATGTTATGTTACTTGGATTACTATTAAATAACACTTCTGATAGCCAAACAAAAATAAAATTAACCAAAGTAAATGGAGAAGTAGCATAATAATAAGCTAAATCTTTTACATAATCGCCACCTAATCCAAATGAATGATCATAAAAACTTTTGAATTGGCTAAAATGTTCATACAAATACATTTGAAATGGCATCATTTGCCTATAGCCATCACCACTCCCACTAAATACGATACCTTCAGTTAAATAACGAAAGATATATGGTGTGAATGTTAGTAAAGCAACGCCTATACCTAGCGCAACGATACAAATAAATCTTGTAACTTTGTGGGCCCAAAGATTACGAAACATAGTCATACCTCATCTCTGACAAACTCCTTTTAAATATTAATTTGAATTGCGCTGTGGTTTTTTATTTTTGTGAATGCACCAAATCACACTCAAGATGAAACTTATGACTGAAACTGCGATCATAGTATACCAGTATTGTGGTCTGTATTTAATTGTAATTTCACTGCTATCCTTATTTACAGGCACACCTGTCATCATATAATTTACTTTTAAAGGTTTTACTTTTTTACCATCCACGTATGCAGTCATACCTTTTCTATAAGGAATATTAATAGAAGCAATGCCTTTCTTATGGCGACCTAATGTTACTTTAATGCCATTTTTAATATCTTGATAATGACCCGCATTGTTCTGTTTGCTATATGCGGTTTCAAGCTTTTTATAATTTTCTCCATGTAAACTTTGTAATTCAAATTCATAATTACCACTAGGGCTAAGTGCAATGTTTATATTACCATTTTCATCTGGTTGCGTTCTATAAAGTTGTGTGTCAACCCCAGTACGATAAGTAGAATTGTTGAATAACCGATTGTTCGAATAACCGTTTATATTTACAGAAAAATTGCTGTCAGGTTTACCTCGTTTAACTTTTAGCGTCACGTAAAAATCTTTATATTGTGATCTAATGTTTTCTGGAACATGGATTTGTACTTGACCCTGTTTATTATTGTTAGGAATATATATTTTTTTGTCTGTTTTACGATTCATGTTTTGATAGGTAATTTCGGTTTGATTTAATAAGTTTTTAGCTTTATCTGTGTATGTTTTACCCTCATTATTTAAAATTATTCCATCAATCATTGCATGTTCCCTATCTATAGGCTCTTTAAGCTTTTGTGCATCAAAGACTTGATCTGAAACACGCACTGAAGGCAAGTTTAAAGTGTTTTCATAGATTTGGTATTGTCCATCTTTTTTAACTTTTTTGAAATGTGCAGGCACGTTATTTTGGTAATCTTTTAACATTAAATAACGAACAGATAATAAACTATTAATGTTTTGTCTGCTATTCGTTGATTGGTATCTACTTACAGATTCTTCTTTCATGTTGATTTTCAAATCATCGTAATAATAATCAAGTATATTGTGGTCAAAAATACTTGAATAAAGACTCATTCCTTTAAAATGTTGATACATCGGTGTATTATCTTGCTCATTAACGCGCCAATCAATGCGCTCATCTTCAGATTTTCCTTTTTTCATATCAGAAACTAACTGTTGCTGAAGTGGCGTGTCAAAGAGACTTGCATTTACATAATAGCTATTTGCGCGTTGAACATGATCATCAAAATAAATTTGGTTGCGTATAAATACGACAGACACTAAAACAGAAAGTATCATAATAGACAATATAAAGAAATGCGTTAATTTGGTTCTTATTTTAGGTTCTTTAACGAAAAGTATGAGTAAACCAATCATGCTGACTATAGGGATATACCATAGCCACGAAACAAACTTGTCATATTGCCAAGCACTTGCAAAGACAAAACCTAAAGAGACTAAAGAGGATAATATGTACGTTTTTAAAGATAAGGTTCTAAAATATTTTACATAAAGTCCTATTAAAATAGCCGAATTAAAAGCGATGAGGTAGTGCCAACGTTTTTGTGGTGCTGAAAAGCCATTAAATACTTGATCCACAAATGGTAGAAAACTAGCACAAATTGAAATCAACGTAAAAATCGAGAATAATTTGAAATAAAAATGCTTATATAACTTGAATGATAGCAATGCTTGAAGTGTTAAGAAAAGTATGACGATTAAATAATTGTCGTAAAATATATTTGTGTTTTGGTTAAAAGGTTCAAATAAGTCTACATCTCCATTAAAAGGGATGCGTCTATTATTAAAGTAACTTTGTATTGCTGGGAAAAAGAAAAACAAACTACAACCTAATGCAATTAATGCTGAAATACATAATGTCATAAATGCATTGAATCTAGTTACGAGATCATTTTTATGTTTGAAAATCATTCGAGCTATGAAATATAAAAGTCCTGTTAATAATTGATAATAGGCAAAATAAAAATTATTAATTAAAGAAATAGTTACGATAATAATAAAGAAACCTGGTTTACCACTTTTTAAGAAGCGTTCGATTGACCATAGTAATAATGGTAACCATATAAAAACATCACTAAAAAATGGCCAATAAACAGTGAACCTAAAATAAAGTGGTGACATTACAAAAATAAATGATGCTAATACAGCCACTTTGCGATTGTGTGAAATATAGTGAACATAGATAAATGTTGCTATCATTGCTATAGCAGATTTAATTATAGAAACGACTAAGGCATTTGTCATCCAAAACATCACGTCAGAGGTATCCATTGGGATGACTATTTTAAGTAAGACAATAATAATGACGTTCAAAATAAATATAATATTTGTTGAAAAGTAATAACTTAAGTCAGTGAAAAAGTCTCCGCCCAGACCAAAGTCAGAAGCATAAAACCAATTGCTATGACTCCAATTATCAAATAAATACATTTGAATTGGCACCATTTGTTCCATACCATCATTAGGCCCTGTAAATAAAACGCCATCATGGATAAATCTATAAATAACATAACTGTGTCCAATAACAGCCAGTAATAAGAATAAACATGTGTACAAAAATTTACGCTTCATAAACGACTCCTGTATATGTAATAAATATAATTCCATTGTAACGATATTTTATGAATTTAGATAAAAATAACTATTATTTATTTAGAAAAATATAATTCATTAAGTCTTAAGCGTTTTAAAAGTTAAAGAGGATAAATAAAAATCAGTAGAATTTTAATCGTTTTTAAAGATTTAAACGTGGTGTCTAAAATAATTTGAAGTATATTACTAAATAATGTTGTAAAATTAAAGTTAATGAGATAATAATGACATTATTTTATTTATATCGTTATAGGTGACGTGTTATGATTTTAAAGTCAAAGAATAGAAAACGAAATTAAAGCATAAGTATATAATTAAAACTTTTAATTAAATAGAGCGTAAATAGAGAAAGGTGATGTATATGGTAATTCAATGGTATCCAGGCCATATGGCTAAAGCAAAAAGAGAAGTATCCGAGGAGTTAAAGAAAGTAGATGTAGTGTTTGAACTTGTAGATGCACGTATCCCGTATAGTTCAAGAAATCCAATGATTGATGAAGTAATACAACAAAAACCACGTGTGATCATTTTAAATAAAAAAGATATGGCAAATTTAAAAGAGCTAGTAAAATGGGAAAAATATTTTAAAGGCAAAGGCTTTTATCCTGTTGCAATTGATGCAAAACACGGCAAGGGTTTAAAACTCGTAGAGCAAGCAGCAATAAAAGCAACAACAGAGAAATTCGAGAAAGAAAAGCAAAAAGGATTAAAACCACGTGCGATTAGAGCAATGATCGTTGGCATTCCTAACGTTGGAAAATCAACATTAATTAATAAATTAGCAAATAAATCTGTTACTAAAACGGGTAATACACCAGGTGTAACGAAACAACAACAATGGATTAAAGTAGGGAAATCATTACAATTGTTAGATACGCCAGGTATCTTATGGCCTAAATTTGAAGACCAATTAGTTGGTAAGAAATTAAGTATCACTGGGGCTATCAAAGATAGTATTGTGCATTTAGATGAAGTAGCAATTTATGGCTTAGAATTTATGAAAGCACATGACTATGAAGGGTTAAAGGAACATTACAAAGTTGATGTGCCAATCGACGCAGAGAACCTAGAGTGGTTTGATGCTATAGGGCGTCGTCGCGGATTATTAAGACGTGGTAATGAAGTCGATTATGAAGCGGTTATTGATTTAGTTATACATGAAGTGAGAAATGCCAGAATCGGTACGTATACTTTTGATATCGCTAGTGAAATGGACGTGTAAATAATATTTATGAAACAAACTATTCAAGAAATTAAATTATTGTTGCAAGATATTCACTCGTTAGAAACTTTAAAAAATCATTCTGTTAACGACGATGATCGTAAGGGTGTACAAAATGCGATTGTTTCTAGAAGAAAACAATTGGAAAAAGTTCAAACATTACTAGAAAATTATAAAGTGATGTCTCATTATGAAAATGAAATACTAGCTGATGATGACAAAGCGTTAATTTGTGGCATAGATGAGGTGGGGAGAGGGCCGTTAGCTGGTCCTGTTGTTACTTGTGCAGTCATTTTAAATAAGAATCACCATTTCACAGGCTTAAATGACTCAAAACAACTCTCTGCAAAGAAAAGAAATTTTTTAGAAACGCAATTATTATCAGAAGTATACGCATACGCGTATGGTGTGGCGACAGTTGAAGAAATTGATCAAATTAATATCTATGAAGCAACTAAATTGGCAATGAAAAGAGCAGTTGAGGCTTTATCTGTTAAGCCTACACATTTACTGATAGATGCGATGACACTAGATGTAGATATTCCTCAAACATCATTAGTTAAAGGAGATGCCAAAAGTGTATCTATAGCAGCAGCAAGTGTGTTAGCCAAAGAACATAGAGATAGATATATGCGCGAACTTGCAGTTAAACACCCAGGTTACGGCTTCGAAAAAAATGTTGGGTATGGCACTCAACAACATTTAAATGGTATAAGTCAGCACGGCATTATAAATGAACACAGAAAAACTTTTGAACCAATTAAATCACTTTCAAATTAATGGTAAAAAACAAAAGATTTAAATAACTGGGCTAAATGAGTTTACAACAGCGCTTACATTTCATATAATTAGTTATGAACTTAACCTAAGAAACAGGAGGATGGAGAATGAATATCCACGAGTATCAAGGTAAAGCATTATTTCGTACTATGGGCGTTGCTGTCCCAGAAGGACGCGTAGCGTTCACTGCTGACGAAGCGGTAGAAAAAGCAAAAGAATTAAATTCAAAAGTATATGTGGTAAAAGCACAGATTCACGCTGGGGGTAGAGGTAAAGCAGGTGGAGTTAAAATCGCTAAATCACTATCTGAAGTTGAAACTTACGCTAAAGAATTATTAGGTAAGACGCTTGTAACACATCAAACTGGTCCTGAAGGTAAAGAAATTAAGCGCCTTTACATAGAAGAGGGCTGCGATATTCAAAAAGAATATTATGTTGGATTTGTAATTGATCGTGCGACTGACAGTGTTACTTTGATGGCATCAGAAGAAGGCGGAACTGAAATTGAAGAAGTTGCTGCTGAATCACCTGAAAAAATATTCAAAGAAACTATTGATCCTATTGTTGGTTTAGCACCATATCAAGCTAGAAGAATCGCTTTTAATATTAATATTCCAAAAGAATCAATTAATAAAGCAGCTAAATTTTTAGTTTCACTTTATAATGTTTTCATCGAAAAAGACTGTTCTATTGTAGAAATAAACCCATTAGTAACAACTAATGATGGTAATGTTTTGGCATTAGATGCAAAAGTTAACTTTGATGATAATGCATTATTTAAACATAAAGATATCCTAGAATTACGCGATTTAGAAGAAGAAGATCCAAAAGAAATCGAAGCTTCTAAGTACGATTTATCATATATTGCATTAGATGGAGACATCGGTTGTATGGTAAATGGTGCTGGTTTAGCTATGGCAACTATGGATACAATTAACCACTTTGGTGGCAATCCGGCGAACTTCCTAGATGTAGGGGGCGGTGCAACTAAAGAAAAAGTTACTGAAGCATTTAAAATCATTTTAGGTGATGACAACGTAAAAGGTATTTTTGTTAATATCTTTGGTGGAATCATGAAATGTGACATTATTGCTGAAGGTATCGTTGCTGCAGTTAAAGAAGTAGAGCTTACTTTACCGCTTGTTGTACGTTTAGAAGGTACAAATGTTGAAAAAGGTAAAGAAATTCTTAAAGATTCTGGCTTAGCAATTGAATCAGCTGCAACTATGGCAGAAGGCGCACAAAAAATCGTAAAACTTGTTAAAGAAGCGTAGGAAAGGATGGGAGCACTAACATGAGCGTATTTATTGATAAAAATACAAAAGTAATTGTACAAGGTATCACAGGGTCAACTGCCCTTTTCCATACAAAACAGATGCTTGAATATGGTACACAAATTGTTGCTGGGGTAACACCAGGTAAAGGCGGACAAGTAGTAGAAGGTGTACCAGTATTCAATACAGTTGAAGAAGCACAAAAAGAAACAGGTGCTACAGTATCTGTTATCTATGTACCTGCGCCATTCGCAGCAGATGCAATTTTAGAATGTATAGATGCAGAATTAGATTTAGCTATCTGTATTACAGAACATATTCCAGTAATTGATATGGTTAAAGTTAAACGTTACTCAGAAGGTAAAGAAACACGTGTTATTGGACCTAACTGTCCGGGTGTTATTACTGCTGATGAATCTAAAATTGGTATCATGCCAGGCTATATTCATAAAAAGGGTCACGTAGGCGTAGTATCTCGTTCAGGTACTTTAACTTATGAAGCTGTACACCAATTAACTGAAGAAGGTATTGGTCAAACAACAGCCGTAGGTATCGGTGGCGATCCAGTCAATGGTACAAACTTTATTGATGTGCTAAAAGCATTTAATGAAGACGATGAAACAAAAGCAGTCGTTATGATTGGTGAAATCGGTGGAACAGCAGAAGAAGAAGCTGCTGAATGGATTAAAGCTAACATGACTAAACCTGTAGTAGGCTTCGTCGGAGGACAAACAGCCCCTCCAGGTAAACGTATGGGCCATGCCGGTGCGATTATTTCAGGCGGTAAAGGTACTGCTGAAGAAAAAGTTAAAACACTTAACAATTGTGGTGTTAAAACTGCAGATACACCATCAGAAATTGGTACAACATTAATTGATGCAGCTAAAGAAGCAGGCATCTATGAACAATTATTAACTGTAAAACAATAATTGTATTGTACAAACCCAGCACAAATTCCGAAAATATGTCGGAGTTTGTGCTATTTTACGTATTCAAACATTTTAGATAATATAATAATCGCGGTTGATAGGCATAGATATTCTTTTCTTATCAACCGTTTTTTGTTGCGTAAATTTCTTTATAAGTTTTATGAATTTGAAGGATTCAATTTACAGAAGAGAAATTTTAAGTTGCATAACCATTGTTTTATGACACTTGTTGTAGTTACTTTTATAATAGAAGAAAAACGATTGAAAATTTTTAGAACTTGGCTAATCTTAGTTAGAAGTAATACGTACATAAGCTTTATTTTAGTCATTAAAATATAAGGTAGTTCTAGTTTGAAGTGAATTTAAAATAGAGAATTACTCCTTAAAATCTTGTTACTTTTCACTAGAAAATGATGTAGTTTTGTAATCTAAACTACTGCTGTTTTCCATTATAATTGAGATGAAAAGGAGAATTATAATGAGAGAACACGAATATTTAAAATTACGTTTTTCAGGTTTAACGACACACCAAATACATCAACTGTTAAGGTGTAATCCTAGTTTTTTAGACTATGATCAAGTGGAACAAAATCATGAACTCAAACAATTTTTAAGTACATTAAAAACAAAGCGAAAAGCAGAAATTTATAAGCAATATCTAAATATAGAAGTTAAAAACATAATAACATTGTTACGACAATGGAATTTAAAGTACATTTCAATAGAACAGTCTACATATCCCATATTACTTCGTGAAATCTATGAGCCGCCACTCATCCTTTTCTATAAAGGAAAGCTATCTTTAATGCAATCTCCTCAAACTCTTGCTATTATAGGGTCAAGGCATGCGACAGAATATAGTCAAAAAGCATTGAACTTTCTTTTTCCTTCATTTAAAAAAGGAAACTTAACCATAATCTCTGGCTTAGCTAAAGGCGCAGATAAAATGGCACACGAACATGCTTTATCGATGAATATGTCTGCAATTGCAGTACTAGGTTTTGGTCATTTACAACATTATCCAAAAGAAACGTTTGAAATTAGAAAACGATTAGAAAGCGAAGGACTTGTAGTGAGTGAATACCTTCCTTTTCAAAGACCGCAAAAGCATCATTTTCCTGAGCGTAATAGAATAATAAGTGGATTGTCAAAAGGTGTATTGATTACAGAATCTAAAGCAAATAGTGGCACATGTATTACAACGAATTTTGCCTTAGAACAAAATAGAGAAGCATACGTACTACCAGGTTCTATCTTTAATCCGATGACTGAAGGAAATTTATTAAGTGCTCAAGAAGGAGCAAAAATTGTTTTAAAAGCAAGTGATATATTAATAAATTATAATTGAAATTTAATTGAATCTAATGGACATTAAATGGAAGTTTATTAATGAAAGAAAAGGCATTTTATAATTATGAAATTACGATGACATTTGTTTTGTTTTTTTAGTCAATATTCTTAGAAATCCAGGTAACTTAAAATTAAAAACATTGACAAAAACAAAATAGACCGTTTATCATTTATCTTTGTAATTAGAAATGCAAGGGGGTAACTACTTTGACAGAAAATTTAGTCATAGTTGAATCGCCTGCAAAAGCTAAAACCATTGAAAAATATTTAGGTAAAAAATATAAAGTTATCGCATCTATGGGGCATGTTAGAGACTTGCCACGCAGCCAAATGGGCGTAGATGATGAAAATGATTTTGAGCCAAAATATATTACGATACGCGGCAAAGGTCCAGTTGTTAAAGAACTTAAAAAACATGCTAAGAAAGCAAAAAAAATATTCTTAGCGAGTGACCCTGACCGTGAAGGTGAGGCAATTGCTTGGCATTTGGCGAACATATTAAATTTAGAAGAATCAGTAGAAAATAGAGTAGTATTTAATGAAATAACAAAAGATGCCGTGAAAGATAGCTTTAAACATCCTAGAGGCATAGAGATGAATCTTGTTGACGCTCAGCAAGCGAGACGTATATTAGACCGTTTAGTTGGTTATAATATATCGCCGGTATTGTGGAAAAAAGTTAAAAAAGGTTTGTCAGCTGGACGTGTCCAATCTGTTGCACTTAGATTAGTTATTGATCGCGAAAATGAAATCAGAAACTTTAAACCAGAAGAATATTGGAAAATT
The DNA here is from genome assembly GCF_049943195.1 of Staphylococcus caseorum. Lineage (NCBI taxonomy): Bacteria > Bacillati > Bacillota > Bacilli > Caryophanales > Staphylococcaceae > Staphylococcus > Staphylococcus caseorum. The sequence continues at coordinate 1,151,902 of NZ_JBNFUA010000001.1, read as the reverse complement.
GAAGGCGAATTTAGATATAAGAAATCCAAATTCAATGCCAAATTCCTTCATTTAAAAAACAAGCCATTTAAGTTAACAAATAAAGATGATGTAGAAAAAATTACTACACAACTAGATGGAGACCAGTTTGAGGTAACGAAAGTAACTAAAAAAGAAAAAACACGTTATCCATCTAATCCATTTACAACATCAACATTACAACAAGAAGCTGCGCGCAAATTGAACTTCAAAGCACGAAAAACAATGATGCTTGCGCAGCAATTGTACGAAGGTATTGATTTGAAACGACAAGGTACAGTCGGTTTAATCACATATATGCGTACAGATTCAACAAGAGTATCTGATCAAGCTAAAACTGAAGCGAAAAGTTATATTGAAGAAACGTATGGTAATAACTATACGTCAAATCGTAAAGCTAAAGGACAACAAGGCGATCAAGATGCCCATGAAGCAATCAGACCATCTGGAACATTGCGTACACCAAATGAAATGAAAAATTATTTAACGCGTGATCAACACAGACTATATAAATTAATTTGGGAACGTTTTGTCGCAAGTCAAATGGCACCTGCGATTCTTGATACTGTTGCTATGGATTTAACACAAAATGATTTAAAATTCCGTGCGAATGGACAAACAATTAAGTTTAAAGGCTTCATGACACTATACATTGAAACTACAGACGACGATGAAGGCGGTAAAGAAAATAAATTACCTAATATTGAAGAAGGCGAAATGGTTACAGCAACTAATATCGAACCTTCTCAACATTACACACAACCACCGCCGCGTTATACTGAAGCGCGTTTAGTAAAAACAATGGAAGAATTGAAAATTGGTCGACCATCTACGTATGCACCGACAATAGATACGATACAAAAAAGAAATTATGTAAAAAATGAAAGTAAGCGATTTGTTCCAACTGAACTAGGTGAAATCGTTCATGAACAAGTGAAGGATTATTTCCCTGAAATCATTGATGTCGACTTTACTGTAAACATGGAAACATTATTGGATAAAGTAGCTGATGGCGAAATTCCTTGGAAAAAAGTAATTCGTGATTTTTACAGTAGCTTTAGTCAAGATGTTGAACGTGCAGAAGAAGAAATGGAAAAAATTGAAATTAAAGATGAACCAGCTGGAGAAGATTGCGAACTATGCGGATCTCCGATGGTAATTAAAATGGGACGCTATGGTAAATTCATGGCATGTTCTAACTTCCCAGACTGTCGTAACACGAAAGCCATTATCAAAACGATTGGCGTGACTTGTCCTAAATGTAAAGAGGGCGATGTCGTTGAACGCAAATCTAAAAAGAACCGTATTTTCTTCGGTTGTTCAAAATATCCTGAGTGTGACTTCGTTACATGGGATAAACCTGTAGGTCGTGATTGTCCTAAATGTGAACAATATCTTGTTGAGAAAAAACAAGGACGTAAAAGTCAGGTTATTTGTTCAAACTGTGATTATAAAGAAGAACTGCAAAAATAAACAAACATATCATTTATTAAATATTGCGTAATACAAACGTACATTACGAATATTGTTAATAATTCTATAAGCAACTAACGACACATATTTATAATGTAGACGCATATATTTATAATTATGATATGATGTCGTAGTTGCTATTTTTAATGTATTGGAGGAAATTAAATGACTCAAACTGTCAATGTTATCGGGGCTGGTCTAGCTGGCTCAGAAGCAGCATATCAATTAGCTCAAAGAGGGATTAAAGTTAATTTAATAGAGATGAGGCCAGTGAAGCAAACACCAGCACATCACACTGATCAATTTGCTGAATTAGTTTGTTCAAACTCATTACGTGGCAATGCGTTAACGAATGCAGTTGGTGTACTCAAGGAAGAGATGAGACGTCTTGATTCACTTATTATTAATGCAGCAGACAAAGCAAGAGTACCTGCTGGTGGTGCGTTAGCAGTAGATCGACATGATTTTGCTGGTTACGTTACAGAAACTTTAAAAAATCATCCCAATGTTACAGTGTTAAATAAAGAGATTAATAGCATACCTGAAGGTTATACAATCATTGCTACTGGTCCATTAACAACAGAAAAATTGGCTGCTGAAATTGTTGAAGCTACTGGTGAAGATCAATTGTATTTTTATGATGCCGCAGCTCCAATAATTGAAAAAGAAAGTATAGATATGAATAAAGTATATTTGAAATCTCGTTATGATAAAGGTGAAGCAGCATATCTGAATTGTCCAATGACTGAAGAAGAATTCAATACATTTTATGATGCATTAATGGAAGCAGAAGTTGCACCAGTAAATGAATTCGAGAAAGAAAAATATTTTGAAGGATGTATGCCCTTTGAAGTTATGGCGGAACGTGGGCGTAAAACTTTATTGTTTGGACCTATGAAACCAGTTGGGCTAGAAGATCCTAAGACAGGCGAACGTCCATATGCAGTCGTACAATTGAGACAAGATGATGCGGCTGGTACATTATATAATCTTGTAGGTTTTCAAACACATTTAAAATGGGGAGCACAAAAAGACGTTATACGTTTAATTCCTGGTTTAGAAAATGTAGAAATCGTAAGATATGGTGTGATGCATCGAAATACATTTATTAACTCGCCAGACGTGTTGACGGAAAAGTATGAGTTGATAGGTAGAGAAGAAGTTCATTTTGCTGGCCAAATGACTGGCGTTGAAGGTTATGTTGAAAGTGCAGCAAGTGGTTTAGTAGCAGGCATCAACGTAGCGCATAAAATTAAAGGTAAAGGCGGCGTAGTATTTCCAAGAGAAACAATGATTGGAAGTATGGCATATTATATTTCTCATGCTAAAAACGAGAAAAATTTCCAGCCAATGAATGCGAATTTTGGTTTACTGCCAACTTTAGAAAATCGTGTTAAAGATAAAAAATTACGTTATGAAAAACTTGCAGATCGCGCGTTATCGTATCTAGATAATTATAAGCAAACTTTATAAAATATTCGTTGATATAACCATTTTCTAAAAATTTTGTAAGTTTGACTCAATTTAATAGTTATTTTTCGCAGTCCCCTTCATCAATATGCTACAATTCATATTGATGGAGGGGTTTTTATTGGAAGAAATCCAGCAGGCATATTTATTTATGCTAAAAGTTGAACGACAGTTTTCAGAGCATACTTTAAAGTCATACCACGATGATTTAGAACAGTTTAATGTATTTTTAAGTCAAGAATATTTAGAGTTATCTGCATTCGAATATAAAGATGCAAGAAACTATCTAAGTTATTTATATTCGAAAAACTTGAAAAGAACCTCAGTTTCTCGTAAAATTTCTACGCTGAGAAGTTTTTATGAATATTGGATGACGCAAGATGAAAAAGTTATAAATCCATTTGTTCAATTAGTGCATCCCAAGAAAGAACAATACTTACCACACTTTTTTTATGAAGAAGAAATGGAAGCTTTATTTGATACTGTTGAAAAAGACCCGAAAAAAGGTTTGAGAGATAGAGTGATTTTGGAACTCCTTTATGCAACAGGGATAAGGGTTTCGGAGTTAGTCCATATAAAAGAGCATGATTTAGATATGAATTCACCTGGTGTAAAAGTGTTAGGTAAAGGTGGTAAAGAACGTTTTATTCCATTTGGGGAATTTTGTAAACAAAGTATAGAACGATATTTAGAATTATTTAAACCTAAAAACAAAAGTGATCATAATTATTTATTAGTAAATATGAACGGTGCGCCTATCACAGAGCGCGGCGTTCGTTATGTGTTGAACGATGTTGTAAAACGTACAGCTGGCGTCACGGATATTCACCCACATAAATTAAGACATACATTTGCAACACACATGCTTAATCAGGGTGCTGATTTACGTACCGTTCAATCATTGCTAGGGCATGTGAATTTATCGACTACAGGTCGCTACACACATGTTACAAATGAACAATTAAGAAAAGTATATTTAAACGCACATCCTCGTGCAAAAAAGGAGAATTAGATTATGAGTACATCTATTCATGCGACAACGATTTTTGCAGTGCAACATAACGGCCATTCAGCAATGGCAGGTGATGGTCAAGTAACACTTGGTGAACAAGTGATCATGAAACAAACAGCACGTAAGGTTAGACGCTTATACAACGATAAAGTTTTAGCAGGATTTGCAGGAAGCGTTGCAGATGCATTTACGTTATTCGAAAAGTTCGAGACTAAACTACAACAATTTGGTGGTAATTTAGAAAGAGCCGCAGTTGAATTAGCTCAGGAATGGAGAGGTGACAAACAACTGCGTCAACTAGAAGCAATGTTAATCGTTATGGATGAGGATTCAATCCTTGTTGTAAGTGGTACAGGAGAAGTGATTGCACCAGATGATGCTTTAATAGCAATTGGTTCAGGTGGTAATTACGCTTTGAGTGCTGGAAGAGCCTTGAAACGTCATGCCACAAACTTAACTGCAGAAGAAATGGCTTATGAAAGTTTAAAAGTTGCATCTGATATTTGTGTGTTTACAAATGATCAAATCGTAGTTGAAAAATTATAAAAGTTAAAACTAAAAAAGCGCAATGAAAAAATAAAAATGTATAATTGTAAAAATTTAGGATATAGTAATAATAAATAAATTTAAAAATAATTTTTAGAATAATTGAAATCAAAATTACGGAGGTAATTTATTTTATGGAAACGACTGGCATTAAATTAACACCAAAAGATATCGTTTCAAAATTGAATGAATACATTGTTGGACAAGATGATGCAAAACGCAAAGTAGCAATTGCATTAAGAAATAGATATAGACGAAGTCTTTTAGCTGATGAAGCTAAACAAGAGATTGCACCCAAAAATATTTTGATGATTGGACCAACAGGTGTAGGTAAGACAGAAATAGCAAGAAGAATGGCTAAAGTTGTAGGTGCACCTTTTATAAAGGTAGAAGCAACTAAATTTACAGAAGTAGGCTATGTCGGTCGAGATGTTGAGAGCATGGTAAGAGATTTAGTTGACGTAGCTATTAGACTGGTTAAAGAACAAAAGAAAGCTTTAGTCGAAGAAGAAGCGAAGCAAAAAGCAAATGAAAAATTAGTAAAACTTTTAGTACCTAGTATGAAGCAAAAAGCGAATAATGCGAATAACAGTGGGAATAATCCTTTAGAATCATTATTTGGTGGTTCGATGCCAAACTTTGGTCAAAACAATGAAGAAGAAGAGGATACGCCTACAGAAGAAATCAAGACAAAGCGTTCTGAAATTAAACAACAATTATTGAATGGTGAATTGGAAGAAGAAAAAGTAAGATTAAAAGTAGAGCAAGACCCAGGCGCTATGGGGATGTTAGGCACAAATCAAAATGAACAAATGCAAGATATGATGAAACAACTCATGCCTAAGAAAAAAGTTGAAAGAGAAGTCCCTGTACAAACAGCACGTAAAATATTAACGGATCAATTTGCCGACGAACTGATTGATCAAGAATCAGCAAATCAACAAGCAATCGAACTTGCCGAGCAAATGGGTATTATATTTATTGATGAAATCGATAAAGTTGCAACTAACAATCAAAATTCAGGTCAAGATGTGTCTCGACAAGGCGTTCAGAGAGATATTTTACCAATACTTGAAGGTAGCATGGTACAAACGAAATATGGTACTGTTAACACTGAACATATGCTATTTATTGGTGCTGGAGCATTCCACGTGGCTAAACCAAGTGATTTAATTCCTGAGTTGCAAGGTCGTTTCCCAATTCGTGTTGAATTAGAAAGCCTTTCAGTAGAAGATTTTGTACGAATCTTGACTGAACCGAAATTATCACTTATCAAACAATATGAAGCGCTACTTCAAACAGAAGAAGTGACAGTCAACTTTACCGATGACGCGATTAAACGTCTGGCAGAAATTGCCTTCCAGGTAAACCAAGATACTGATAACATTGGCGCACGTCGTTTGCATACTATACTTGAAAAGATGCTAGAAGATTTATCATTTGAAGCACCAAGTATGCCCAATGCGGTTGTAGACATCACACCACAATATGTTGATGATAAGTTGAAATCAATTTCAACAAACAAAGATTTAAGTGCATTTATTTTATAATATAAATAAAAAGGAGAAGGAATATGAGCTTATTATCGAAAACTAGAGAATTAAATACACTTTTGCAAAAGCACAAAGGTATTGCCGTTGATTTTAAGGATGTAGCACAAACAATAAGTAGTGTAACAGTAACAAATGTATTTATTGTTTCTAGAAAAGGAAAGATTTTAGGATCAAGTTTAAATGAATTATTGAAAAATGATCGTATTATACAAATGCTTGAAAATAGACACATACCTAAAGAATATACGGATAAACTAATGGATGTTAGAGAGACACAATCTAACATTGATATTGAAAACGTATTATCAGTGTTCCCACCAGAAAACAAAGATTTATTCAAAATCAGCAGAACTACAATTTTCCCGATTTTAGGTGGCGGTGAAAGATTAGGTACTTTAGTCCTTGGACGTGTTCAAGAAGATTTCTCTGAGAATGATTTAGTTCTTGGCGAATATGCTGCTACAGTTATTGGCATGGAAATCTTACGTGAAAAACATAGTGAAGTTGAACAAGAAGCAAGAGACAAAGCTTCTATTAGCATGGCAATTAATTCTTTATCATATTCTGAAAGTGAAGCAATCGAGCATATCTTTGAAGAATTAGGTGGTAAAGAAGGATTACTTATTGCATCAAAAGTTGCTGATAGAGTAGGTATTACACGTTCAGTTATTGTTAATGCTTTGCGTAAACTTGAAAGTGCTGGTGTTATTGAATCGCGTTCTTTAGGAATGAAAGGTACATTTATTAAAGTGAAAAAAGAAAAATTCTTAGATGAGCTAGAAAGAATTAAATAATAAATACGTAAATGAATTTAAAAATATATCATCAAAAAGAGCGTCTAAATCATAAGACTTTTAGATGTTCTTTTAATGTGTGAAATAGTAATGTGAAAGTATTGCTTTATAAACACAAATATGATATATTTATTCACGGCTATGAAGCCAATACGCACATAAAAAGTATAAGTATAAAGGGTGCGATATTTAGTTATCGTGTTTATATGAGCTTTTTGTGGAGGTAATAAACCAATAGGAGGATTTTAATTATGGCAGTAATTTCAATGAAACAATTACTAGAAGCAGGCGTTCACTTTGGTCACCAAACACGTCGTTGGAACCCAAAAATGAAAAGATACATTTTCACTGAAAGAAACGGTATTTACATTATCGATTTACAAAAAACAGTGAAAAAAGTAGAAGAAGCTTATAACTTCATTAAACAAGTATCAGAAGATGGCGGAAAAGTTTTATTCGTTGGTACGAAAAAACAAGCACAAGACTCAGTGAAAGCTGAAGCAGAACGTGCTGGTCAATTCTATGTAAACCAAAGATGGTTAGGTGGAATCTTAACTAACTATAAAACAATTTCTAAACGTATCAAACGCATCTCTGAAATTGAAAAAATGGAAGAAGATGGCTTATTCGAAGTATTACCTAAAAAAGAAGTTGTAGAACTTAAAAAAGAATACGACCGTTTAATCAAATTCTTAGGCGGAATTCGTGATATGAAATCAATGCCTCAAGCATTATTTGTAGTTGACCCTCGTAAAGAGCGCAACGCAATTGCTGAAGCACGCAAATTACACATCCCTATCGTTGGTATTGTGGATACTAACTGTGATCCAGATGAAATTGATTACGTTATCCCAGCAAACGACGATGCTATTCGTGCCGTTAAATTATTAACTGGTAAAATGGCAGATGCGATCTTAGAAGGTCAACAAGGTGTATCTAATGAAGAAGTAGCAGCAGAACAAAATATTGATTTAAATGAATCAAAAGAAGCTACTGAAGCAGGAACAACTGAAGAAAACACTTCTGTTGAATCAAACTAAGAATAATGTAAAATGGGTGATAAGATATTCAAGCTTATCACCCTTTTTTAAAAACAAATATATTAAAATTCATTAAATAATGGAGGAATATGAAATGGCAATTTCAGCTAAACTTGTAAAAGAATTACGTGAAAAAACTGGTGCAGGTATGATGGACTGTAAAAAAGCGTTAACAGAAACTGATGGTGACATCGACAAAGCTGTTGATTACTTACGTGAAAAAGGTATCGCAAAAGCTGCTAAAAAATCTGACCGTATTGCGGCAGAAGGTCTAGTTCATGTTGAAGAAAAAGGCAATGAAGCAGCAATTGTAGAAATTAATGCAGAAACTGACTTCGTAGCTCGTAACGAAGGTTTCCAAGAATTAGTGAAAGAAATTGCTAACCAAGTATTAGAAACAAAAGTTGAAACAGTAGAAGCATTATTAGAAACTACATTAGCTGATGGTAAATCAGTAGACCAACGTGTTAAAGAATCTATCTCAACTATCGGAGAAAAATTAAGTATCCGTCGTTTTGCTATTAGAACAAAATCAGATAACGATGCTTTTGGTTCTTATTTACACATGGGCGGACGTATCGGTGTGTTAACTGTAGTTGAAGGTTCAACTGATGGCCAAGCTGCTAAAGACGTAGCTATGCACATTGCTGCAATCAACCCTAAATATGTTTCATCTGAACAAGTAAGCGAAGATGAAATTAATCACGAAAGAGAAGTTTTAAAACAACAAGCACTAAACGAAGGCAAACCAGAAAAAATTGTAGAAAAAATGGTTGAAGGTCGTTTACGTAAATATTTACAAGAAATTTGTGCAGTTGACCAAAACTTTGTAAAAGATCCTGATCAAACAGTTGAAGCTTTCTTGAAATCAAAAGGTGGAAAACTTGTTGACTTCTTACGTTATGAAGTAGGCGAAGGCATGGAAAAACGTGAAGAAAACTTTGCTGACGAAGTAAAAGGACAAATGAAATAATTTTTCATAGTTAAAACAAGAAAGAAGACACCTTTGTGCTCCGTATGAAAGATTTACTTTTGTATTGGAAGACCTATTGTGTCTTCTTTACTTGTATCAATTACATATTTTTACAATAGAGAGGATAAGACAATGGCTCAAACTTCTAAATACGATCGTGTTGTTTTAAAATTAAGTGGCGAAGCACTAGCAGGTAACGATGGATTTGGAATTAATCCAATTACGATTAAAAGTGTGGCTGAACAAGTAGCCGAAGTTGCAAAGATGGATTGCGAAATTGCAGTTATCGTTGGCGGAGGTAATATTTGGAGAGGTAAAACGGGTAGTGACTTAGGCATGGATCGTGGTACTGCTGATTACATGGGTATGTTAGCAACGGTAATGAATGCTTTAGCGTTACAAGACAGCCTTGAACAATTAGAATGCGACACACGCGTTTTAACTTCAATTGAAATGAAACAAGTTGCAGAACCATACATTCGTCGTCGTGCAATTAGACACTTAGAGAAAAAACGTGTAGTTATTTTTGCAGCGGGAATTGGTAATCCATACTTCTCAACTGATACTACAGCAGCTTTACGTGCGGCTGAAGTTGAAGCCGATGTTATCTTAATGGGTAAAAATAATGTTGATGGCGTTTACTCTGCTGATCCAAAAGTAGACCCTAATGCTATTAAGTATGAACATCTTACTCATATTCAAATGTTACAAGATGGTTTACAAGTAATGGATTCAACAGCATCTTCATTCTGTATGGATAACAATATTCCGTTGAATGTGTTCTCAATTACTGAAGAAGGTAATATTAAACGTGCAGTAATGGGTGAAAAAATAGGAACAATAATAACAAAATAATTAGAGGTGTATGAGAATGAGCGACATTATTAATGATACGAAATCAAAAATGCAAAAATCTGTTGATAATCTTTCAAGAGAATTAGCTAATATTAGTGCTGGAAGAGCCAATTCCAATTTATTAAATGGCGTAAATGTTGATTACTACGGTGCTCCAACACCAGTTCAACAACTTGCTAGTATCAATGTGCCAGAAGCACGTTTATTAGTAATTGCACCATATGATAAATCATCTGTTGGTAATATTGAAAAAGCAATCAACGCTGCTAACTTAGGTGTGAATCCTTCAAGTGATGGAGAAGTTATACGTATTGTTATTCCGGCATTAACTGAAGAGCGCCGTAAAGAGCTTGTAAAAGATGTTAAGAAAATTGGCGAAGATGCGAAAGTAGCAGTTAGAAATGTTCGTCGTGATTCAAATGATGTACTTAAAAAACAAGAGAAAAATGGCGATATCACTGAAGATGATTTAAGATCACAAACAGATGATGTACAAAAATTAACTGACAACTCAATTAAAGAAATTGATAAATTATTAGAAGAAAAAGAAAAAGATATAATGTCAGTATAAACATGGTAATGATGATTATACTTCTATTCACTCATTAAGGTATATAATTACTTATAGTTAGAGCTTGAAGCAGAGGTATATCATATATTTATCTGAACTGTATCAAATCAGACTTTGGTACAGTTTTTTTATTTGTTTATTCAATGCACCTATCTATTATGATAAAATGGTAGATAATTGCATCTAGAATCTAATTATAATAAACAGAGATGATCAAGCTCGGAGGAAATACCATGTTTAAAAAGTTAAAAAAGAAGAAAGAAAATCAGTATAAGCAATCCGATATAGATTTGGAAGTACATAATATACCCGAACATGTTGCTATAATTATGGATGGTAATGGTCGTTGGGCTAAACAAAGAAAATTGCCTAGAATAAAAGGCCACTACCAAGGTATGCAAACTGTTAAAAAAATCACTAAAGCAGCTAGTGATTTAGGAATTAAATATTTAACATTGTATACTTTCTCTACAGAAAATTGGACAAGACCTAAAAATGAAGTGAATTACATCATGAACTTGCCAGTTAACTTTTTAAGAACATTTCTACCAGAGTTGATAGAAAATAATGTTAAAGTAGAGACGATTGGTTTTATTGAGCATTTACCAACATCTACACTTAAAGCGATAGATAAAGCAAAAGAAGAAACAAAGCATAATACGGGCTTAAAATTGGTCTTTGCTATAAATTATGGCGGACGAGCCGAAATTGTTCACAGTGTGAAATCAATTTATGACAAATTGACTGCTGAAGGTTTAACAAGCGAAGCAATCACTGAAGAAATGATTAATGACCATTTAATGACTCATTGCTACCCTGACCCGGACCTTTTGATTAGAACATCAGGAGAGCAACGTATTAGTAATTTCCTAATCTGGCAAGTATCTTACAGTGAATTTTTATTCAATGAAAAATTATGGCCAGATTTTGATAAAGAAGAATTAATAAACTGTATTAAAATTTATCAATCTCGTCAAAGGCGTTTTGGGGGATTATAAGTAGTTAGGAGAATAGTATGAAAGTTAGAACTTTGACGGCAATCATAGCGCTTATCATTTTCCTCCCGGTCTTACTGAAGGGCGGAGTTATATTAATGCTGTTTTCGTATTTATTAGCGTTCATAGCATTAAAAGAATTGCTTAATATGAATATGATTAAGTTTTTATCGGTGCCAGGTATCATAAGTGCGCTAGGAATTTTAATTATTATGTTACCTCAAGGCGCCGGTAACTGGGTTAATGATTTACAATTAAAGTCTTTAATAGCAATGAGTTTTATTTTATTAAGTTATACAGTGCTTTCTAAAAATAGATTTAGTTTTATGGACGCTGCATTTTGTTTAATGACGATTGCGTATGTTGGTATTGGGTTTATGTATCTTTATGAAACAAGGTCTGAAGGCTTACACTACATACTATTTGCATTTCTAATCGTATGGTCAACAGATACAGGGGCATATATTTTTGGTCGCTTAATGGGCAAACATAAATTATGGCCTGTGATTAGTCCTAATAAAACAATAGAAGGTTTTGTTGGCGGATTGATTTGTAGTTTAATTATTCCACTTGTTATGATTATGTTTGTAGACTTTAATATTGCAACATGGATATTATTAATTGTTACGATTGTTTTAAGTATGTTTGGACAACTTGGTGACCTTGTTGAGTCAGGTTTCAAACGTCATTTTGGTGTAAAAGACTCTGGTCGTATTTTGCCTGGCCATGGCGGTATTTTAGATCGCTTTGACAGTTTTATGTTTGTATTGCCACTATTAAACATCTTGTTAATACAAGCTTAACTATAGATTCAAAGTGATACTATACAATTATATAAACAAAAATAAGGAGTTAATGAAATAAAATAACTGCAATACAGTTATTTTATTTCTTAACTCCTTTTCACAAGCAAAAATACTTTGTGTAATTACGACTGCAAAATGATAAGTATAATGTAAGTGAATGACTTGAAGACATATTAAAGTTACGTGTGTCACTCAGCATTGTTGTGTTATACTTTTATAATCTAAAGTAAGCAAGTAGTCATAAGAAAATGAATCGTATGAATTAATATATAGTATGAGCAAACAATTTATTTCGAAAATATGAGGTGTAGCAAAGTGAGTTTTCTAGTAACAATTATTTCATTTATAATCGTTTTTGGTGTCCTTGTCACAGTTCATGAGTACGGACATATGTTTTTTGCAAAACGCGCAGGCATTATGTGTCCGGAATTTGCAATTGGTATGGGACCTAAAATATTTAGTTTCAGAAAAAATGAAACATTATATACGATTAGATTATTACCTGTCGGAGGTTATGTACGCATGGCTGGTGATGGTTTAGAAGAACCACCAGTTCAACCAGGTATGCATGTAAAAATAAAATTAAATGACAAAGATGAAATTACGCACATCATTTTAGATGATCAACACAAATTTCAACAAATTGAAGCAATAGAAGTAAAACAATGTGATTTTAAAGATGGCTTTTTCATTGAAGGTGTAACATCATATGATCAAGAAAGACAACGCTATGCAATAGCTAAGAAATCATACTTTGTAGAGAATGGTAGTTTAATTCAAATTGCACCTAGAGATCGTCAATTCACGTATAAAAAACCTTATCAAAAATTCTTAACTTTATTCGCAGGACCACTGTTTAATTTCTTACTTACATTAGTATTATTTATTGGTCTAGCATATTATCAAGGTACAGCAACAAATTCAGTTGATGAAGTTGTTAAAGATTCACCTGCTGAACAAGCAGGTCTTAAATCTGGAGATACGATTGTTAAAGTAGGAAATCATAATATTGATGGTAAAGATGATATCGATAAAGCAGTAAAAGATATAAAAGATAATAAGACAAAATTAGTCGTCGAACGTGATGGCAACAAACAAACATTTGATATTAAGCCTAAAAAAATTGAACAAAAAGTAACGAAAACACACTCAGAAACAAAATATTTATTAGGTTATAGTGCAACGACTGAACACACTATTTTCAAACCAATTGCAGCGGGTGTGGAACAAACACTTAGTGCAGGTAAAATTATTTTCACTGCAATTGTAAGTATGATCGCGAGTATTTTCACTGGAGAATTCTCATTTGATATGTTGAATGGTCCAGTAGGTATATATCATACTGTCGACTCTGTCGTTAAAACTGGTATAATTAACTTGATTTCATGGACTGCTTTGCTAAGTGTTAACTTAGGATTAATGAATTTACTACCAGTACCAGCGTTAGATGGTGGACGAATTTTATTTGTAATTTATGAAGCAATCTTTAGAAAACCAGTAAATAAAAAAGCAGAAACTACAATTATCGCCATTGGTGCCGTATTTGTATTAATCGTTATGGTATTAGTGACTTGGAACGATATTCAGCGTTATTTCTTATAAAGAGGGAGAGAAGCATTTAAATGAAACAATCAAAAGTATTTATACCAACTATGAAAGAAGTGCCAGCTGGTGCTGAGGCATTAAGCCATCGACTATTATTAAAAGCAGGTTTAATCAAACAAAGCACAAGTGGGATTTACAGTTATTTACCAATTGCCGCGAGAGTATTAAATAATATTGAAGCCATCGTACGTGAAGAGATGGAGCGTATTGATGCCGTTGAGATATTAATGCCAGCATTACAACCATCAGAATTATGGGAAGAATCAGGACGTTGGAGTGCATATGGTCCAGAACTTATGCGTTTGCAAGACCGTAATGGTCGCCAATTTGCGCTTGGTCCAACACATGAAGAGGTTGTGACTTCAATTGTCCGTGATGAATTGAAATCATATAAACAACTGCCAATGACGCTTTTCCAAATACAATCTAAATTTAGAGATGAAAAGCGCCCACGTTTCGGTCTATTACGTGGTAGAGAATTTATAATGAAAGATGCTTATTCTTTTCATGCTGATGAAGCATCACTAGATGAAGCGTATGAAGATATGTACCATGCATATGGTCGCATCTTTAACCGTGTAGGCATTAACGCGAGACCTGTTGTGGCTGATTCAGGTGCAATCGGTGGTAGTCATACACATGAGTTTATGGCGTTAAGCGAAATCGGTGAAGACACGATTGTGTACAGTGAGCAAAGTGATTACGCTGCAAATATAGAAAAAGCTGAAGTGGTCTACCATCCTAATAAAAAACATGAAGATGCACAACCGTTAACAAAAATTGAAACGCCAAATGTGCATACAGCACAAGAGCTTGCGACATTTTTAAATAAACCATTAGACGAAATTACTAAATCTATGATATTTAATGTCGATGGTGAATTTATATTAGTATTAATTCGTGGTCACCATGAAATTAACGATATTAAGTTAAAAGCTTATTTTGGTACCGACAATGTAGAGTTAGCAACTGAAGATGAAATTATTAATATTTTAGGTGCAAAACCGGGTTCACTGGGTCCAGTTTTTGATAAAGACATTAAAATTTATGCAGATAATTTCATTCAAGATTTGAATAATATCGTCGTTGGTGCGAATGAAGATGGATATCACTTGTTAAACGCAAATGTAGGTCGTGACTTTGAAGTAGAAGCCTATGGAGATTTCAGATTTATTTTAGAAGGTGAATTATTAGCAGATAGCTCAGACAAAGCGCACTTTGCAGAAGGTATTGAAGTAGGCCAAGTCTTTAAACTTGGAACAAAATATTCTGAATCAATGAACGCCACGTTCTTAAATGACCAAGGTAGAGCGCAACCATTATTAATGGGATGTTATGGTATTGGTATTTCAAGAACATTAAGTGCAATCGTTGAACAGAATAACGACGAAAATGGTATTATTTGGCCAAAATCAGTCACACCATTTGAATTACATTTAATCACAATCAATCCTAAAAAAGATGATCAACGTGAATTAGCGGATCAATTATATACGCAATTAAAAGAAAATTATGATGTGCTTTATGATGACCGTAAAGAACGTGCTGGTGTGAAATTTAATGATGCTGATTTAATCGGTCTACCAATACGTATCGTCGTAGGCAAAAATGCTGCAGAAGGTATTGTAGAAGTTAAACGCCGCGATACTGGTGACAGTGAAGATGTGCATATTGATAATTTAATTAATTATGTAAATGAATTATATACAAATATATAATTAAAAAGTGAATTGGTAGATGTTACTTATATAAAATCATGAGGCTGGCACATAAATATGGCATACTATATTAGTGAGTGTAAATTAGAGAACGCACAATAGTTGTCTGATTTCTAAATGTGTTTGTTTCAAACTTTTAAAGAGGGGGCGGGAATACGAAATCAAATTTTAAAGTTTGATTTCTGTTCCGCTCCCATTTGTTATTCACAAAAATATGAATTTAAGTTATTAAGTTTAACTATTAGAATTTCACACATATCCGTTATAATATAGAGAATGGAATAATAATACATACACCGTCATTTAATGTAAGTAAGCATATACAAGTAAAGCAGTGTAATTAATAGTAAGGTGGTTATCGTCATGGCAATGACAAATCAGGAAAAATTTAAAATCCTAGCTGACCAAATTAAAATAACAAACCATTTGGAACCAGAAATTTTGGAGCAAAGTGAACTAACGCGTGTGGATGTTAAGACAACAGATCGTACATGGGTGTTTCAAATCACATTACCACACTTTCTATCAATAGAAGATTATTTGCTTTTTACAGGTGCAATTACAGAAGAGTTTAAATCAATTGCAAATGTAGAATGTAATATTACGATAAATAATAAATCAAACCAAGATGAATATGCGATAAAGTATTTTAATCATTGTATCGACCAAACAAAACTTTCACCTAAAGTAAAAGGACAATTAAAGCAAAAACGCTTAATTATGTCGGGGGATGTACTGAAAGTAACTTGTCAAAATGATATCGAGAGAGATCATTTTGATAAAGCCTGTAATGGTAGCTTAGTTAAAGCTTTTCAACAGTGTGGGTTCGATATTAGTAAGATAGTTTTTGAAACGGATAGTGTGGGCAACGAAGATGACTTAGCATCATTAGAAGCACATATTCAAGAAGAAGATGAAAAAAGTGCACGTGAAGCTACTGAAAAATTAGAAAAAATGAAAGCCGAGAAGGCAAAACAACAAGATAATAATGAAAGTTCGGTAACTAAGTGTCAAATTGGTAAACCAATCCAAATTGATAATATTAAACCGATAGATTCTATTATTGAAGAAGAATTCAAAGTAGCAGTTGAAGGCGTTATTTTTGATATTAACTTAAAAGAGTTGAAGAGCGGGCGACACATTGTAGAATTGAAGGTAACTGACTATACAGATTCGCTCGTATTAAAAATGTTCACTCGTAAAAATAAAGATGATTTAGATAACTTTAAGGCATTAAGCGTCGGTAAATGGGTTCGCGCACAAGGACGTATAGAAGAAGATTCATTTGTTCGTGATTTAGTGATGATGATGTCAGATATTGAAGAAATTAAAAAAGCTACGAAACAAGATAAATCTGAAGAAAAACGAGTAGAATTCCATTTGCATACGGCAATGAGTCAAATGGATGGCATACCTAATATTTCATCGTACGTAGATCAAGCAGCAAAGTGGGGTCATAAAGCCATTGCAGTGACTGACCATAATGGTGTTCAAGCCTTTCCAGACGCCCATGCGGCAGCTGAAAAAAATGGTATTAAAATGATTTACGGAATGGAAGGTATGTTAGTTGACGATGGAGTACCTATTGCATACAAACCTTTGGATCGTAATTTGAAAACAGCAACATACGTTGTATTCGACGTTGAGACGACTGGTTTATCCAATCAATACGATAAAATTATCGAGCTCGCTGCAGTCAAAGTTAAAGACGGAGAAATCATTGATAAGTTTGAACGTTTTAGTAACCCACATGAACGCTTATCCGACGTTATTATTAATTTGACACATATCACGGATGATATGTTAGTTGATGCACCAGAAATTGAAGAAGTCCTTACTGAGTTTAAAGAATGGGTAGGGGACGCTATTTTCGTGGCACATAACGCATCCTTTGATATGGGCTTTATTGATACCGGATATGAACATGTTGGTATTGGCGCGTCTACAAACGCTGTAATAGATACACTTGAATTATCAAGAACAATCAATACTGAATACGGTAAACATGGATTGAATTTCTTAGCCAAAAAGTACGGCGTAGAGTTAACTCAACACCATAGAGCGATTTACGATACGGAAGCAACGGCTTATATGTTTATTAAAATGCTTAAACAATTAGAAGAACTCGGTGTTCATAATCACCAAGATATTAATACATCGTTATCAAACGAAGATGCTTACAAACGTGCACGTCCGAACCATGTCACGCTTATTGTTCAAAATCAACAGGGTCTTAAAAACTTATTCAAGATTGTAAGTGCGTCCTTAGTTCAATATTATTATCGAACACCTAGAATTCCACGTTCACTATTAGATGAATATCGTGAAGGTATTCTCGTTGGTTCTGCATGTGACGAAGGAGAAGTATTTACTGCAGTAATGCAAAAAGACCAGTCTCAAGTTGAACGTATAGCTCAATACTATGATTTCATTGAAATTCAACCTCCTGCTTTATATCAAGGCCTAATTGATAGAGAACTGATACGTGATAATGAAACATTACATGAAATATATAATCGTTTAATCCGTGCGGGTGAAGTTAACGATATTCCAGTCATAGCTACAGGCAATGCACACTATTTGAATGAACATGATTCGATTGCGCGTAAAATATTGATTGCTGCACAACCTGGTAATCCATTAAACCGTTCTACATTGCCAAAGGCGCATTTTAGAACTACAGACGAAATGTTAGATGAATTGCACTTCTTGGGTGAAGAAAAAGCCTATGAACTTGTCATTAAGAATACAAATGAGCTAGCAGATCGTATAGAGCGCGTTGTTCCAATCAAAGATGAGCTATATACACCGAGAATGGAAGGCGCAAATGAAGAAATTCGAGAAATGAGCTATTCTAATGCGAAAGACCTCTATGGTGAAGATTTACCACAAATTGTAATTGATCGTCTTGAAAAAGAATTAGAAAGTATTATAGGTAATGGTTTCTCTGTTATATACCTTATTTCACAACGGCTTGTTAAAAAGTCTTTAAATGATGGATATCTCGTTGGTTCACGTGGTTCTGTAGGTTCAAGTTTTGTAGCAACCATGACAGAAATCACAGAAGTTAATCCATTACCACCACATTACATTTGTCCAAAATGTAAAACGAGTGAATTCTTTGATGATGGCTCTGTTGGCTCTGGTTTTGATTTACCAGATAAAAAATGTGAAACTTGTGGTAGCGTCCTTATTAAAGAAGGTCAAGATATTCCTTTCGAAACATTCTTAGGCTTTAAAGGCGATAAAGTACCAGATATTGACTTGAACTTTAGTGGAGAATATCAACCGAATGCACATAATTATACAAAAGAATTATTTGGTGATGATAAAGTATTCCGTGCTGGAACAATTGGTACAGTCGCAGAGAAAACAGCTTTTGGTTACGTGAAAGGTTATTTAAATGACCAAGGTATCCATAAACGTGGCGCAGAAGTAGACAGACTTGTTAAAGGTTGTACAGGCGTTAAACGTACATCTGGACAACATCCAGGTGGGATTATAGTTGTACCTGATTATATGGATATATATGATTTTACACCTGTACAGTTCCCAGCGGACGATCAGTCTTCATCTTGGATGACAACGCATTTTGATTTCCACTCCATTCATGATAACGTTCTGAAGTTAGATATACTTGGACACGATGACCCAACAATGATTCGTATGTTACAAGACTTATCAGGAATAGATCCTAAAACAATTCCAGTGGATGATAAAGAAACGATGGGCATCTTTAGTTCACCTGAACCTTTAGGTGTCACACAAGAGGAAATTTTATGTAAAACTGGCACGTTTGGTGTACCAGAATTTGGTACTGGCTTTGTTAGACAAATGTTAGAAGATACGAAACCAACAACATTTTCAGAGCTTGTTAGAATATCAGGATTATCACATGGTACAGATGTATGGTTAGGGAACGCTCAAGATTTAATACGTTCAGGTAAATGTGATTTAGCGAGTGTAATCTGTTGTCGTGATGATATTATGGTTTATTTAATGTATAACGGTTTAGAGCCGTCACTTGCCTTTAAGACAATGGAATTTGTGCGTAAAGGTAAAGGATTGACTGATGATATGGTTGAAGCAATGGTAGATAATGAAGTACCTGATTGGTATTTAGATTCATGTAGAAAAATAAAATACATGTTCCCTAAAGCCCATGCCGCAGCTTATGTGCTAATGGCGGTAAGAATTGCTTACTTTAAAGTACATTATCCACTATATTATTATGCAAGTTATTTCACAGTACGTGCATCTGACTTTGATTTAATTACAATGATTAAAGATAAAGAAAGTATTCGTAATACTGTTAATGATATGTATTCACGTTATATGGATTTAGCTAAAAAAGAAAAAGATACTTTAACAGTGCTTGAAATAATGAATGAAATGGCACAGCGTGGTTTTCGTATGCAGCCAATTAGTTTAGAAAAAAGTAAATCATTTGAGTTTATTATTGAAGGCGATACATTGATTCCACCATTTATATCTGTTCCAGGTTTAGGTGAAAATGTTGCGCAAAGAATTGTAGAAGCTCGAGAAGAAGGCCCATTTTTATCTAAAGAAGATTTAAATAAAAAGGCTGGTTTATCACAAAAAGTAATAGAATACTTAGATGAATTAGGCTCTTTACCTAATTTACCTGATAAAGCGCAATTATCAATATTCGATATGTAATGAACGAAAAGACTTAATAAAAAACAAAAAGCATGAATTAACTTGTCATTATAGGCTTTTTACAAATATAGTTATTTGTCTACCAAATAAACATATGATATAATAACAGTGCTTAAAAAATTAGACTCAGGCAGAAAGAGTGGGCATAATACCCGCTCTTTTCTATTTGCCAAAACAGGAGGTCAGCATGAGTAAAATAACTGAGCAAGTTGAAGCAATAATTCAACCTGTCCTTGACGACTTAAATTTTGAATTAGTAGAAGTTGAGTTTACAAAAGAAGGAAACGATCATTTTTTAAGAGTATCTATCGATAAAGAAGGTGGCGTAGATTTAAATGATTGTGCGCTTGCTTCTGAAAAAATCAGTGAAGTAATGGACTCAGAAGATCCTATCGAACAGATGTATTATTTAGATGTTGCCTCACCTGGTGCTGAAAGACCAATTAAAAAAGAAAAAGATTATCACAACGCTGTGACTAAACCCGTATTTGTTTCTTTATATGCTCCAATCGAAGGCGCAAAAGAATGGTTAGGTATATTGCAATCAGTTGATGATGAAACAATAGTTATGGAAGTCAAAGATAAGTCAAGAACAAAACAAGTTGAAATACCAAGAAGTAAAATCGCTAAAGCACGTCATGCAGTAATTATATAACGTGACGAGGAGGATGATAAATCGTGTCAAGTAATGAATTATTATTAGCTACTGAGTACTTAGAAAAAGAAAAGAAAATTCCTAGAGAAGTATTAATTGATGCTATAGAAGCGGCGTTAATTACTGCTTATAAAAAGAATTATGAAAGTGCAAGAAACGTTCGTGTTGAATTAAATATGGATGAAGGTACATTCAATGTTATCGCACGTAAAGAAGTGGTTGAAGAATCATTTGATAACAGAGAAGAAATCGATTTAAGTACGGCACTAGTAAAAAACCCAGCATATGAAATTGGTGATATTTACGAAGAAGACGTAACACCAAGTGATTTTGGACGTGTAGGTGCGCAAGCAGCTAAGCAAGCTGTTATGCAACGTTTACGTGATGCTGAACGTGAAATACTTTATGATGAATTCATCGACAAAGAAGATGATATTGTTACTGGTCTTATTGACAGAGTAGATCATCGTTATGTATATGTAAACTTAGGGCGTACTGAAGCTGTATTGTCTGAAGCAGAAAGAAGTCCAAATGAAAGCTACATTCCTAACGAAAGAATAAGAGTGTATGTGAACAAAGTTGAACAAACTACAAAAGGACCACAAATATACGTTTCAAGAAGCCATCCAGGTTTATTAAAACGTTTATTTGAACAAGAAGTACCAGAAATCTTTGACGGTACAGTTGTAGTTAAATCTGTAGCTCGCGAAGCTGGCGATCGCTCAAAAATCAGTGTACACTCAGACAACCATGACATCGATGCAGTAGGTGCTTGTGTAGGTTCTAAAGGTAGTCGTGTTGAAGCTGTTGTTGAAGAACTTGGCGGAGAGAAAATTGATATTGTGCAATGGGATGAAGATCCTAAAGTGTTTGTAAAAAATGCTTTAAGCCCATCACAAGTATTACAAGTTATTGTTGATGAAGAAAACCAATCAACCGTAGTTGTAGTGCCAGATTATCAATTATCATTAGCTATAGGTAAACGTGGACAAAATGCCCGTTTAGCTGCTAAATTAACTGGTTGGAAAATTGATATTAAATCAGAAACAGATGCTAGAGAAGCAGGTGTCTATCCGGTAGATGTTGAAGATACAGAAGATCAACTTAATGATGTTGTTGACGAAGAAAATGTTGATTCGGAAGAAACAGTCAATGAAGTTTCTGAAACAGTAACTGAAGAAGAAGACGCTGAAAAATAACTTGGAGTGATAACTTTATGAAAAAGAAAAAAATTCCAATGCGTAAATGTATACTTTCAAATGAAATGTACCCTAAGAATGACATGATTAGAGTTGTAATTAATAAAGACGGACAAATTTTTGCTGATGCAACTGGCAAACAACAAGGCCGTGGCGCTTATGTATCTAAAAATGTTAAATTAGTAGAAGAAGCACAACAAAAGGAAACATTAGAAAGATATTTCAAATCTAATGCTGAAACGTTAGAGCCTGTTTATAAAGAGATTATACGTCTTATCTATCGTGAAGAGATACCTAAATGACAAAAGAAAAAATCGTGAATTTTTTAGGATTAGCAATGCGTGCAGGAAAAGTGAAAACAGGCGAATCAGTCATTATAAATGATTTGAAGAACAATAAATTAAAGCTCGTAATCATTGCAACAGATGCTTCTGACAACACAATGAAAGTGATGCAGAACAAATGTGAAAGTTACCATATATCATTACGCATATTTGGAACGAGAGCTGAATTAGGACAGGCTTTAGGTAAAGCAGAACGTGTAAACATTGGAATCACTGATCAAGGCTTTGCTAAAAAGTTATTGTCAATGATTGATGAATATCGTAAGGAGTGACTATATGAGTAAACAAAGAATTTACGAATACGCTAAAGATTTAAAATTAAAGAGTAGAGATATTATCGACGAATTGCAAAAGATGGACGTTGAGGTAACAAGTCATATGCAAACGTTAGAAGATAATCAAATCCACGCATTAGATAAAATTTACAAACCTGAAAAAGCAAAAGAAGCAGAGAAAAAACAACAAAAAACTGCTCAAAACAAGCAACAATCATCAAATAATAAAGGTAACCAAAACAACAAGAATAATCAAAATAACAAAGGTAACCAAAATAATAAATCAAACAATAATAAACCGAATAACAAAAACAACAAAAAGAATAATAAAAAAGCAAAACAAATGAAACAAGAAGAACCTAAAGAAATTCCAGAAAAAATCACTTATCAAGAAGGTATTACAGTAGGTGAACTTGCTGAGAAATTAAACGTAGAGTCTTCAGGTATTGTTAAAAAGTTATTCTTACTTGGTATTATGGCTAATATTAATCAATCATTAGATGAAGAAACACTTGAGTTAATCGTTGATGATTACGGTGTTGAAGCTGAAAAAGAAATTGTTATTGATGAAGAAGATTTATCAATTTACTTCGATGATGAAACTGAAGATGAAGATGCTGTTGAACGTCCAGCGGTTGTTACAATCATGGGGCACGTTGACCATGGTAAAACAACGTTACTAGATTCTATTCGTCATACAAAAGTAACAGCTGCAGAAGCTGGTGGTATTACACAACATATCGGTGCTTACCAAATTGAAAATGACGGTAAAAAAATTACGTTCTTAGATACTCCAGGTCACGCAGCGTTTACAACAATGCGTGCGCGTGGTGCACAAGTGACGGATATAACTGTTTTAGTTGTAGCAGCAGATGATGGTGTTATGCCTCAAACAATTGAAGCAATCAATCATGCTAAAGAAGCAAATGTACCTACAATTGTTGCTGTTAACAAAATTGATAAACCAACATCAAATCCAGACCGTGTAATGCAAGAACTAACGGAATATGGTTTAGTACCTGAGGATTGGGGCGGCGATACAATCTTTGTTCCACTCTCAGCATTAAGCGGAGATGGCATTGATGATTTAATAGAAATGATTGTACTTACTTCTGAAGTACAAGAATTAAAAGCTAATCCAAGTAAAAAAGCTGTCGGTACAGTAATCGAAGCCGAATTAGATAAATCACGTGGTCCATCAGCCTCATTATTAGTACAAAACGGTACACTTAACGTTGGTGACTCTTTAGTAGTTGGAAATACGTATGGTAGAATTCGTGCTATGGTCAATGATCTAGGCCAACGTATTAAAACTGCAGGACCATCTACACCAGTTGAAATTACTGGTATTCATGATGTGCCAAAAGCAGGCGATCGATTTGTGGTTTTCAAAGATGAAAAACAAGCAAGACGTATTGGTGAATCTCGCCATGAAGCGAACGTAATTCAACAACGTCATGAAAGCAAGAGTGTTTCATTAGATAACTTGTTTGAACAAATGAAACAAGGTGAAATGAAAGACTTAAATGTTATTATTAAAGGTGACGTGCAAGGTTCAGTAGAAGCACTTGCTGCATCTCTAATGAAGATAGACGTTGAAGGCGTCAATGTACGTATCATTCACACTGCTGTGGGTGCAATTAACGAATCTGACGTTACATTAGCTAACGCTTCAAATGGTATTATTATTGGCTTTAACGTGCGTCCTGATACAGGTGCGAAACGTGCTGCTGAGACTGAAGGCGTTGATATGCGTCTACACCGTGTTATTTATAGTGTCATAGAAGAAATTGAATTCGCGATGAAAGGTATGCTAGATCCAGAATTCGAAGAACAAATAATTGGACAAGCAGAAGTTCGTCAAACATTCAAAGTTTCTAAAGTTGGTACAATCGCAGGTAGTTATGTTATTGATGGTAAAATCACGCGTAACGCTGGCGTTCGTGTCATCAGAGATAATATTGTGCAATTTGAGGGCGAATTAGACACTCTAAAACGTTTTAAAGATGATGCTAAAGAAGTTGCTAAAGGCTACGAATGTGGTATCACAGTTGAGAAATACAATGACTTAAAAGAAGGCGACATTATTGAAGCTTTCGAAATGGTCGAAATAAAAAGATAAATAATTGGAGATGAATCCAATTTAATGATAGAAAACCTCCAGTAATTTAGAGGCTTTCAGAGTGTCAACAAAGTCTCTGACTTTGTTGGCATTTTTTTATGCACGATTTCAGCAGGCACAGCTTCAACCTGTAGTTTTTGGCTAGTGCTTTGCCGCAAGAGTTGGCTCAAAGTATTGTCATATTTTAAGTGAAAATATATAACTGAATTTGAACAATGATTTTCTATATGAAAATAAATCAAATGCCTTTATAGTAATTAGTATGTAGTCTTTCTTAAGCATACAAATTATTGGAGGCTTTTTATCTGGAAAAGTTGCTATGGCTGTATTTTTAATATTAAAGTGCTATCCAAAAGTGAAATATATAAGTATAATGATATTATTACATAAAAAACTAGCGATTTAGTTTATGGATTAAAATATAACATGACTTAATATTACAACTTCAATTAGAAACAAAAAATTTTACCCCCCTCGTAATGATGTAGCTTACTTTAAAAATAAAATTATAAAAACGCTTTAACCAAACAGTTTTCACAATAATTAAATATTAAAAAAGGGTAGCATATGTTTTGTAAATCATAGGTATTTATTTGGTTGCGAATAAGTCGAAATATTATAGTGAAATTTTGGGATAACTATTTTACTGACACTAGCTGTCTATGTACTTAATTACAATTAAATGAAATAGGAGGTTATAAATGATGAGTGAATATTTAAGGGAGATCAATGAATTTTGGCAAGAATATTTGAAGCAATATAACTCTATTTATGATCAAAATACTTTAGAACAAATTATAAAAAATGATGATACGACAGCGTTTTTACATCCACAGGATTTAGCATATTTTAAAGAGCATTTTGGGAATAACTTTGCTGAAATACCTAGATTTAAAAAAATGATAGATTTTGCAAACGGAAAAGTAATTATTGATAAAAATAGACAAAGAATTTTATTTGAAAATGCAGAAATAAATCCTGCTATAGCTAGACCATATTTTGGGAACCCTAATCTAGCTGATATTGTTATATTAAAAAAGCAGCCAGAAAACGATTTTAAAATGTACGAACCTGATATACCAGAATCTGTAGTGATAGATTATCGGCAAAGAATATTATTGGATATACAAGGTAGATTAACATTTAATGGTGAGAAACTGTTTTTACCCTATATAGATAAACATAGATGGTTTATGAAATATTTATATAACGCTTCTTCGACTCTAAAACGTTTTAATATTGATCCAAACAGAGTTATGGTACTTAATTTTTTCCCTTATCAATCGGGGCATACTGCAGGAATACCAAAAGATTTTTTAACATTTAAACATGGATTACCTTCTCAGAGAATGAGTTTTGATTTGTTGTTGAAACTTTTAAACGATGATAAGCATCGCATTTATCTTGTTAGTGAGGAAGAATTATATATTTCGATTTTGAAGAACTTTGCTCATAGTTCAATATGTGACTACCTAATAGATCATTTATTCGTACTTGCTTCAAAACAAAACCGCCATGTTACATTATGCAATGTGTTAAGTTACCAAGAACACAAAACACGTTTAAGAAAAAAACAAGAATTGAGTAAAATAGAATATTACAACTGGAATAAAGAACAAAAAGAAAAGCGAGAAAAAGGTAATTCAGATTTTTATAGAAAAATTAGCGCAATGCAAAAAAATATAGAGCATCAACACTGAAATATTAATTATAAAAAAGCCTATATTCAGCATAGAAGATATCTAAGATGAGTATAGGCTAATTTTAAATGTAATAGTTTTTAAACAAAGTCTGGATATGTGCTTTGAATTCATCTACATAATGTTGAGGTTCTATAATTGTAATATATTGTGGATAGTCATATGCAATTTGTATGCTTTCTTTTTTTGAAATAATAATATGTGCGATAGCCCCATGATCACTTTCAGTTCTGTCTAAAATAATGAACTGTCTTTGTATTTCTGACCACAGAGGATCTTTAATGAGTAACTTTACAGACTGAATATCTGAAAAAATACTTTTATCAAACACTTCATTAAGTTGATCGATATTTATAATTGAAGACAAATTTAATATTTGTATCTTTCCTTGATACAAATAAGTAAACCAGTATTTGTTAGAAAAATATCTAGTATATATAGGTATTACTTTTATAGTCAAATTATTAGTTATATGTATTGCAACAAAATTATTATTTTCAATGGCCATTTGGAGTCTGAAAATTAACGTGGTTTTGCTCATCTCACGCGTCACCTTGAACTGGCTTAAGAGTTTGTTAGACAGGATTTTTTCAGCAAAATTAGAGTTTGCATTAAGTCCTCTAATAAGATTATAAGTGTCTTCATGTATTATCGGTGTAAAATTTTTCAATCTAAATAACAAGTTAAGTAATCAATTATTTTTAAATTTATATTGGTTGATTCTTAAACAATGTTTTTCAAAGTTATTATCGTATATTATTTCTCCATCAATACCATGCCATTCATTATCTTCATATAAAAAACTGTTAATATCACTAAAATCTCGCTGAATTGAACGAACATTGACGTTAAGCTGGTGTGCGAGTTCTTCTTTATTGAGTTTCTTTCCGTTTAAAAAGCGGGTATAAATATATAAAAGTCTTTCTGGTTTTTCCAATCATTCACAACTCCTAAAATAAATAAATTTAATTATTAAGTTGGCTTACAGTATAACATTACAATTTATATAATGTGTAAAACTTTATAAAAAACATTTATAAGCGTAGGTTAGGTGTTTGTATGTCAAAAAATCTTCTTAAAATAACAGTTGGGCATAATATTAAACACTTGAGCAATTTAAAATAGATTTTATTGACTATTAATGAAAAAATGTTTCATAACTTAACAGTTAGGAATTAAAATAATGCCTAACTGTCATAAAATGTTTATTTTTTGTTAATAATGTACAATATAAAGTGTACAGGACTCGAACGAAACTTTTAAAAATATAACCAACTGAAATAATAAATTTGTTTGACGTTATGAAATGAACTGTCATATAATCTTTAAGTAAGGAAACATTTCCCGGACAAATAAATCGTGTGAGGTGAATATAATGAATATGAGAGCTGAACGTGTTGGCGAACAGATGAAACAAGAAATTATGGATATCGCTAATAACAAAGTCAAAGACCCAAGAATCGGATTTTTAACGATTACAGATGTGCAATTAACAAATGATTTATCAATTGCAACAATCTATTTAACAGTATTAGGTAATGAAAAACAAAAAGAAGATACTTTTAAAGGGTTAGAAAAGGCAAAAGGTTTTATTAAATCTGAACTAGGTTCAAGAATGAGATTACGAATTATTCCTGAATTGAATTTTGAATATGATGAATCAATTGATTACGGAAATAAAATTGAAAGAATGATTCAAGATTTGCACAAAAAAGATTAATTATTATACCAAGCTGGAACAAAATCTCTTTAGATTTTATGTTTCAGCTTTTTTACATAACACAAAGTAAGCTAAGTCATGTTAATATGAGAGTAATGTAAAAAAAGAGCATTAAAGGTGGCGTAAAGATGTATAACGGTATTTTGCCTGTGTATAAAGAACGTGGTTTAACAAGCCACGATGTAGTATTTAAATTGAGGAAAATTTTAAAAACAAAAAAAGTTGGACATACTGGCACTTTAGACCCAGAAGTATCAGGCGTTTTACCTATATGTATTGGTGGTGCAACTAAAGTCAGTGATTACATTATGGATATGGGAAAATCTTATAAAGCGACTGTTACACTTGGAAGTAGTACAACTACCGAGGATCAAACCGGTGAAATTCTTGAGCGAACAACTATTGCGCAAGATGAAATTACAGTTCAAGATATTGACAAAATATTGAATCAATTTGAAGGAACGATTACTCAAAT
Source organism: Staphylococcus caseorum (assembly GCF_049943195.1). NCBI lineage: Bacteria > Bacillati > Bacillota > Bacilli > Caryophanales > Staphylococcaceae > Staphylococcus > Staphylococcus caseorum. The sequence continues at coordinate 1,123,303 of NZ_JBNFUA010000001.1, read as the reverse complement.
ACCACCGATGTACTCATCAGTAAAAGTGAATGGTAAAAAACTATATGAATATGCGAGGAATAACGAAGTAGTAGAAAGACCAGAACGACAAGTTAATATTATGCATATTAACCGTACATCCGAACTACGCTTTGAAGATAACAGTTGTCATTTCGAAATTTTGGTTGAATGTGGCAAAGGAACATACATCAGAACATTAGCGACAGATATTGGGAAAGCCTTAGGACATCCAGCCCATATGTCAAAATTAACTAGAATTCAAAGTGGTGGATTTGATGTAGATGAAAGTCTTACACTAAATGACGTTGCAGAATTACATGAGCATGACGCGTTACAAGAAAAGCTATTTCCTATAGAATATGGATTAAAAGGTTTAAAACAAATTTTGATTTCAGATGCTGTAGTAAAAAGCAAAATTTTAAATGGCCAAAAATTCTATAAAAATGAATTCACAGAAACAATAGATACGATAGTGGCATTGGTAGATGTTACAGACAATAAAGTCTTAGCAATTTATGCGCCACATCCTGAAAAAATTGACGAAATTAAGCCTAAGAAGGTATTTAACTAAAGGAGAAATACGCATGAAAGTGATAGAAGTAGCTCATCCAATTCAAGAAGATCAATATATAACAGAAGTTGTTGCCATGGCTTTTGGTTTTTTGGATGGCATGCATAAGGGGCACGCGAAAGTATTTGATATTTTAGAACAAAAAGCAAAATCATCCAATTTAAAAAAAGCTGTGATGACGTTTGATCCTCATCCTTCGGTAGTTCTAAATCCTGAACGTAAACGTACCGATTATTTAACACCAATACAAGATAAAGTTGAAATATTAGAGTCCTATGGCATAGATTATTGTATTGTTATTAACTTTTCTTCAAAATTTGCCAATGTACCCGCTGAAACTTTCATAGAAGAGTATATTATAAAAAATAATGTTAAAGAAGTAGTAGCTGGTTTTGATTTTACATTTGGTAAATTTGGTAAAGGTAATATGATGATATTAAATGAAATGACTGAATTTAATACGACAGTGGTAAGTAAACAAGAAATAGAATCTGAAAAAATTTCAACTACTGAAATTAGAAAATCGCTTAAAACAGGTGACTTGCAAAAGGCTAATGAAGAATTAGATTATCTCTATCGTATTAAAGGGACAGTTGTGCAAGGTGAAAAACGTGGAAGAACAATTGGATTTCCAACAGCAAATGTTCAACCTAGCGGTGATTATGTGTTGCCTAAAAATGGCGTTTACGCGGTAAGTATGGAAATTGGGGTGAATAAAAAGGTCTATCGAGGTGTGGCTAATGTTGGTGTGAAACCAACATTTCACGACCCTTCTAAAGCTCAAGTAGTCATAGAAGTGAATTTATTTGATTTTAATGAAAATATTTATGGCGAGCGTGTGACTGTATTTTGGCATCATTATTTAAGACCAGAAATTAAATTTGATGGAATAGATCCTTTAGTAGAACAAATGAATAAAGATAAAGAAAAAGCGAAATACTTATTATCAGTTGATTTTGGAGACGAAATATCATATAATATTTAAGTCGAATGTGTTTTACACATTTAAGGCACCTTTATCTTGGCAGTCCGAGTCTCCAACGGTTCGCTCGGTTAAAGGCGCATAAAAATTAAAGGAGGAAATTGACTATGGCAATTTCACAAGAACGTAAAAATGAACTAATTAAAGAATATCGTACACACGAAGCGGATACTGGATCTCCAGAAGTACAAATCGCTGTGTTAACTGAAGAAATCACTACATTAAACGAACATTTACGTCAACACACGAAAGACCACCATTCACGTCGTGGACTATTAAAAATGGTAGGTCGTCGTAGACATTTACTTAACTATTTACGTGACAAAGATGTACAACGTTACCGTGAATTAATTAAATCATTAGGTATCCGTCGTTAATTTTAAGATGGATATTGAAAGGGAAAGAACCTTCAGGGTCCTTTCCCTTTTTTATAATCTAGAAAGCATATTATTTAAAAAGTAATATACTAATATAAAATTTTTCTAAGAAATGATATGATGTAACTAATAGATATATGAGAGGAGATTCGTAATGTCTCAAGAGAAAAAAGTTTTTAAAACTGAATGGGCAAATAGATCATTAACGATTGAAACAGGGCAACTTGCTAAACAAGCTAATGGTGCCGTGCTAGTTCGTTATGGTGATACAGTAGTATTATCTACTGCGGTAGCTTCAAAGGAACCACGCGATGTTGACTTTTTCCCATTAATGGTAAATTATGAAGAAAAAATGTATGCAGCAGGTAAAATTCCTGGTGGATTTAAAAAACGTGAGGGACGTCCAAGCGACGAAGCAACATTAACTGCGCGCTTAATCGACAGACCAATTCGTCCGCTTTTCCCTAAAGGATATAAGCATGATGTACAAATCATGAATACCGTATTAAGTTCTGATCCTGATTGTTCTCCAGAAATGGCAGCAATGATAGGTTCATCTATGGCACTTAGTGTCTCAGACATTCCATTCCAAGGACCTATTGCTGGTGTCAACGTAGGCTATGTTGATGGCGAATACGTAATTAACCCAACTGTTGCACAGAAAGAAGTGTCGCGTCTTGATTTAGAAGTTGCTGGTCACAAAGATGCTGTAAATATGGTTGAAGCAGGCGCAAGTGAAATTACTGAAAGTGAAATGCTTGAGGGAATCTTCTTTGGTCATAATGAAATACAACGTTTAGTTAATTTCCAACAAGAAATCGTGGATCACATCCAACCAGTGAAAACACCATTCACACCTGTTGAACAAGACGAAACGCTTGCAGAAAAAGTGAAACAGCTTACTGAAGCCAATGGTTTGAAAGAAGCTGTATTAACGTTTGATAAACAGCAACGTGATATCAATCTTGACACATTAAAAGAAAAAGTCGTTTCAGAATTTATTGATGAAGAAGATGTTAACAACGCTGCACTAATTAAAGATGTGCATGGCATTTTAAATAGTTTAGTAAAAGAAGAAGTAAGAAGATTAATCGCTGAAGAAAAAATCAGACCTGATGGCCGTAAATCAGATGAAATTCGTCCACTAGAATCAGAAGTTGGTGTGTTACCACGCGTACACGGCTCTGGCTTATTTACACGAGGTCAAACACAAGCACTATCTGTGTTAACATTAGGTTCAATGAGCGAATATCAAATTCTTGATGGCCTTGGTGAGGAACAACAAAAACGTTTCATGCACCATTACAACTTCCCTAACTATTCAGTTGGTGAAACAGGTCCAGTTCGTTCTCCAGGACGTCGTGAAATTGGTCACGGTGCTTTAGGTGAGCGTGCATTGAGTCATGTTATTCCAGATACTAAAGACTTCCCTTATACTGTAAGAATAGTGAGTGAGGTATTAGAATCAAATGGTTCATCTTCACAAGCGTCAATTTGTGGTTCTACGTTAGCCTTAATGGATGCAGGTGTTCCTATTAAAGCACCAGTAGCCGGTATTGCTATGGGGTTAGTAACACGTGATGATAGTTACACTATTTTAACGGATATTCAAGGTATGGAAGATGCTTTAGGTGATATGGACTTTAAAGTAGCCGGTACGTCTGAAGGCATCACTGCAATACAAATGGATATTAAAATTGATGGTCTAACAAAAGAGATTATTAGAGAAGCTTTAGACCAAGCACGTGAAGGTCGTTTAGCTATTTTAGATCATATGCTACAAACAATTGATACAACACGCGGTGAGTTAAGTGCGTTTGCACCTAAAGTCGTTACGATGACAATCAAACCTGAAAAAATCAGAGATGTTATTGGACCTGGTGGTAAGAAAATTAATGAAATCATTGATCAAACAGGTGTGAAACTTGATATTGAACAAGATGGTACAATCTTCATAGGTGCTGTTGATAAAGATGCAATCGCCGAAGCACGTAGTATCATAGAAGACATTACGCGTGAAGCTGAAGTTGGCCAAGTATATGAAGGCAAAGTAAAACGTATTGAAAAATACGGTGCATTTGTTGAATTATTCCCTGGTAAAGATGCTTTAGTTCATATTTCACAAATTGCAAATGAACGTATTGATAAAGTAGAAGATGTATTGAAAATTGGAGATACATTTAAAATAAAAGTAACAGAAATTGATAAACAAGGTCGCGTGAATGCGTCTCATAAAGTGCTTTTATCAAATTAATATAAAATAAAAAATCGAATTTTATTAGAAACTAGTAAATGATATGAATCGCGTTACGATAGAATGTTTCCTGTTCTATTTTTAAACGGTTTTCATATCAAAGTATACTGGTTTCTTTTTTATTTAATGCAAATATTAGCAGAATTATTGCGTAAATAATTAAATACATAAGTGAATAAGACTAAAGTTTAATTTTTAGGAAATTCATAGTTTCTATTGTAGTAAAAACGTGAATATGAAAATATAAAACAAAACATAGAAAATATTGTAGATTTATAAGTAATTGTTTATTTATTGATATCAATCCCGAACTATTTATAGTAATTACTTTAATAGTGTACATAAAGCCTATTTTAACTTATAATATACTATGAGTTTATATATGGACGGGAATTTAAATAGGAGGTAACATTTTGAGTTTAATTAAGAAAAAAAATAAAAATATTCGTATAATTCCACTTGGCGGAGTTGGAGAAATTGCGAAAAATATGTATGTCGTTGAAGTAGACGATGAAATGTTCATGTTAGATGCAGGACTGATGTTCCCAGAAGATGAAATGCTAGGTGTGGACATTGTAATTCCTGACATTCAATATGTCATTGATAATAAAGATAAATTAAAAGGTATATTTTTGACGCATGGCCATGAACACGCTATCGGAGCTGTCACATATGTATTAGAACAAGTAGATGCACCTGTGTACGGTTCTAAATTGACAATCGCGTTAATTAAAGAAAATATGAAAGCACGTAATATTAATAAAAAAGTAAGATATTATACAGTGAATAATGAATCAGTTATGCGTTTTAAAGGGGTAAACATTACATTTTTCAATACAACGCACAGTATTCCAGACAGTTTAGGCGTATGTATTCATACATCATATGGTGCAATTGTTTATACTGGCGAATTTAAATTTGATCAAAGTCTACAAGGTCATTATGCACCAGACTTGAAAAAAATGACTGAAATAGGCGAAGCAGGCGTGTTTGCGCTCATCAGTGATTCCACTGAGGCGGAAAAACCAGGTTATAATACACCAGAAAATGTAATTGAATCACATATGTATGATGCGTTTACTAAAGTAAAAGGCAGATTAATTGTTTCATGTTACGCATCGAACTTTATCCGCATTCAGCAAGTATTGAATTTGGCTCAGAGATTGAATAGAAAAGTTTCTTTCTTAGGCCGTTCATTAGAAAGTTCATTTAATATCGCTAGAAAGATGGGCTATTTTGATATTTCTAAGGACTTATTAATTCCAATTAATGAAGTTGAAAATCATCCTAAAAATGAAGTTATTATTATTGCAACTGGTATGCAAGGTGAACCAGTAGAAGCATTAAGCCAAATGGCTCAAAAGAAACATAAAATAATGAATATTGAACAAGGGGATTCTGTATTCCTAGCAATTACTGCTTCTGCAAGTATGGAAGTCATCGTTGGTAACACGCTAAATGAATTAGCGCGCGCTGGTGCAGAAATCTTACCTAGTAGTAAAAAAATACACACTTCAAGTCATGGTTGCATGGAAGAATTGAAGATGATGATTAATATTATGAAACCAGAATACTTTATACCAGTAAATGGTGAGTTTAAAATGCAAATTGCTCATGCAAAATTAGCGAATGAATCAGGCGTAAAACCTGAGAAAATCTTCCTTGTGGAAAAAGGTGATGTCGTTAACTATGATGGTGACGAAATGATTTTAAATGAAAAAGTGAATTTTGGTAATGTACTTATCGATGGTATTGGTGTTGGAGACGTAGGAAATATCGTTCTGAGAGATCGTCATTTATTAGCAGAAGATGGTATCTTTATTGCGGTCGTAACACTTGATCCGAAAAACAGACGAATTGCAGCTGGACCAGAAATTCAATCTAGAGGTTTCGTTTATGTTAGAGAAAGTGAAGCTTTATTAAATGAAGCTGAAGAAAAAGTACGTGAAATCGTCGAACTAGGACTACAAGAAAAACGCATTGAATGGTCTGAAATCAAACAAAGTATGCGTGATCAAATTATCAAGTTATTATTTGAAAATACGAAACGTCGTCCGATGATTATTCCAGTTATTTCTGAAATTTAATAGTTTCCATACTAAACAAAGAGGTTAAGACAAACGCTTAGGTAAACATATTTAAAAGTAGATTGCAGTTGATTGTTATATCTTAAATATGACATGCAAGCAACCTTTAAATCCACTCAAAGCGAACATTGTCTTACCTCTTTTATGTTATTATAGAATACAAATAAACTTTTATTATACAAACATACTTATATAATAAAACCTAAATACATATTATTTACGATGAATAAAAGTGATTCACATAACAATCAATGGGTATAGGATTAAAATAAAATTGAAATCAGAGTTAGAAAAGTAGGTGTGGAACGTGGCACAAACAAAAAAGAGAACTACAACTAAGAGAAAACCAACAAATACAAGAAAGAAAACAACAAATAAAAAGAAAAAACAAAGCGACAGTCCTATAAGATATGTTTTTGCTATTATCGCTTTTGTATTAATTATACTAGGCGCGTTCCAACTTGGTATTATTGGAACAATGATAGATAGTTTCTTGAACTATTTATTCGGTAATAGCCGTTTCTTAACATATATATTACTAATTATAGGCACAATATTTATTACTTATTATAAAGCATTACCGAAGACAAGACGTACAGTTGGTGCTTTTCTATTACAATTCGCACTATTGCTAGTGACACAAATCTTCTTTTACTTTACTAATAATGCACAAGCTGAACGAGAACCAGTATTGTCATTTGTCTATAAGGCTTATGAACAGACTAACTTCCCTAATTTTGGTGGAGGGTTAATAGGATATTACTTATTAACTTTATTCACGCCTTTAATTTCTATTGTTGGTATTATTATTGTGACAATTTTATTGATTGCTTCAAGTGCAATTTTACTTTTAAAGCAAAGTCATCGTGATGTATCGAAAATCGTATTTGAAAAGGTGAAAATTAAAAGTCAAGATGCTTCAGTAAACTTAAAAGAAAAAAGAAAACAAAATAAAATTAAAAAAGATGCTAAAGTGCGTGTGAAAGCAGAGAAAAAAGCTGAATTACAAGCACAACAAGCTGCTACTCAGGATGAAGCTAATAATGAAGTTAAAGATGTAAGTGATTTACCTGAAGTTTCTAATTTAACTGCAGAACAGCAACAATCCATACCTATATATGGGCATGGTGATAACGATGAAGACAGCGCTCAACCTACGGAAAATAAAAAATACAAACGTAGTCAACGCACGCGCGATCAAGAAGGTGCCAATGAGCAGATACCATCACAACAAAGTTCTAAAGAGGAACAAGCTTCATTAGATCAGTTGATAGATGAATCTGAACAAGCCTCAGATGAAGAAGGCGCAAATTCCATATCCGAAGCAGGTGAGGTTGAAAATGAAGCATATACAATACCACCGCTTTCCTTACTCAATCAACCTGCTAAGCAAAAAGCTACATCTAAGGCAGAAGTACAAAAAAAAGGTCAGTTACTAGAAACCACGCTCAAAAACTTTGGTGTTAATGCTAGAGTGACTCAAATAAAAATTGGTCCAGCGGTGACACAATATGAAATACAACCTGCGCAAGGTGTGAAAGTAAGTAAAATTGTTAATTTACATAATGATATTGCTTTAGCACTTGCTGCGAAAGATATTCGTATAGAAGCACCAATACCCGGTCGTTCAGCTGTCGGTATAGAAGTGCCTAATGACAAAGTATCACTCGTTTCATTAAAAGAAGTATTAGATGAGAAGTTTCCTGCCAAAAACAAATTAGAAGTTGGATTAGGTAGAGACATTTCAGGTGATCCAATTACAGTTGAATTAAATAAAATGCCTCACTTACTGGTAGCAGGTTCAACTGGTAGTGGTAAGTCAGTTTGTATTAATGGCATTATTACAAGCATTTTACTTAATGCTAAGCCACATGAAGTAAAACTTATGTTAATTGATCCAAAAATGGTAGAGTTGAATATATATAACGGTATACCGCATTTGCTTATACCTGTTGTGACAAATCCACATAAAGCATCACAAGCACTAGAAAAAGTAGTTGCTGAAATGGAAAGACGTTACGATCTATTCCAACATTCTTCAACTAGAAATATTGAAGGCTATAACGAAGCAATTAGACGACAAAATAAGGAACTAGAAGAGAAGAAATCTGAGTTGCCATATATTGTGGTGATAGTTGATGAATTAGCAGATTTAATGATGGTTGCAGGTAAAGATGTGGAAAATGCAATTCAACGTATTACTCAAATGGCACGTGCAGCAGGTATTCATTTAATTATTGCAACACAACGTCCATCTGTAGATGTTATAACTGGTATAATCAAAAATAACATTCCGTCAAGAATCGCTTTCGCTGTGAGTTCTCAAATTGACTCTAGAACGATCATAGATAGTGGCGGCGCAGACAAGTTACTAGGTAAAGGTGATATGTTATACGTTGCAAATGGTGGCTCTACGAGAACACGCGTGCAAGGTGCATTTTTAAGCGATCAAGAGGTACAAGATATTGTTAATTATGTTGTTGAACAACAAAAAGCGAACTATGTTAAAGAAATGGAACCAGATGCACCAGTTGAAAAATCAGAAATGAAAAGTGAAGATTCACTTTATGATGAAGCATATATATTTATAATTGAACAACAAAAAGCAAGTACATCCTTGCTACAAAGACAGTTTAGAATTGGTTATAATCGAGCTTCAAGACTGATGGATGATTTAGAACGGAATCAAGTTATTGGACCACAAAAAGGTAGCAAACCTAGACAGATACTTGTGGATTTAGATAGTGATGAGGTGTAAATATGGAACTTACTTCTGTGTATAAAGTTAAAGAGTGGATGATTCAACAAATTAAAGAAGGTAAATTGAGTCCTGGAGAGCCATTGCCAAGTAATTTAGCAGTGGCTAGAACACTAAACGTTAAAACAGATGACGTTTATGATGCCGTAGATGAATTGATTACAGAACAAGTATTATCTAATAACTTAGGGGAAGGTGCGAGTGTTAAATCACTGCACCCGTTCTTCTATCCTTTAGGTGAACTTGTAAGTATTAGTCAAATGATAGAACAACAAGGCTTTAATGCTAGAACAGAATTTATAAGCTTAGATGAGAAACCAGCTACTTCATTGGATGCATTAAGATTAAATATTCCTGATAAAGCTTCTGTGACCATTATAGAGCGTGTCAGACTGGCAGATCGACAACCAGTAGTATATTGCTTAGATAAAGTGTCCGCTGATGATTTAACGTGTGCACAGTATCAAAATAGCGATGAATCTTTATTAAACGCGATTGAAGCTTATGCTAATAAAAAAGTTGCCTATGCAAATACAGAAATTGAGGCAATTAGTTACGAACCTCATATCTCAGACGTACTAGACGCATCACCGCATGAAGGGCTCATGCTTTTGAAATTAATACATTACGATAATGAAGATAATCCAATACTTTATTCTTTTAATTATTTCAAAAGTAGTTTAGTAAAATTTAAAACGGTTAGAAATAGAATATAAAAACAAAATTATGAAAGCGGGGCATGACAATTTGAAGATAGATAAACAGCAAAACGACTTGCATATAAAAGTAATGCCAACAACAAAATTTAAAACAACCACAATCACATTGAAATTTATGGCGCCATTAGATAGCGAAACTATGACAGCACGTTCGCTATTGAGCAAAGTACTCGTTCGTGCGACAAAACAATGGCCGACGGATAAAGCATTTAACCAACACTTATCACAATTATATGGTGCATACGTCAACAGTTTTATTTCAAAATTCAAAGACAAGCATGTAATTACAATATCTTTAGAAATCGTAAATGAACGTTATTTAAAAGACCAGACACCATTATTTGAAAAAGGTTTGAATTTGTTAAAAGAAATGATTTGGAACCCGTTAATTGCAGATGGTGAATTTGATGAAACTTTTGTTGCACAAGAAAAATCGTTATTAACAAAAAAATTAGATGCTATAGTTGATAATAAATCACAAATTGCATTTTTAAACTTACTGAAAAATATGTTTGGAGACCAACCTTATCGCCATATAGCGTCAGGGCAAGTAGAATACATATCAGGCATAACACCAAAAAATTTATATCATACATATCAATCTATGCTAAAAGATGACTTCTGCGCGGTTTATGTAGTAGGCAACGTAGATGAGCAAGCAGTGAAATCACAAATTCAATCATATTTTGATCTTAAACCTTTTCAATTTGAATTATCATATGCAGTACCAACACCGACATCACATACTTTACCACAAGAAATTATTGAAACAGATGTAGTGGATCAAGCTAAATTAAATATGGGATATAAATTCCCAGCACGATATGGCGATCCACAATACTTTGCTATGGTCGTGTTAAATGTCATGTTTGGCGGTGATCCATCGTCCGTATTGTTTAATGAAGTACGTGAGAAACAGAGCTTAGCGTATTCAATACACTCTCAAATGGATGCTAAAAATGGTTTTATGTTTGTACTTAGTGGTGTTTCAGCTGACAAATATGAAATAGCTAAAGATACAATAATAGCTGAATTTGAAAAATTCCAACAAGGTGAGTTTGATGACGATAAATTAGAGCTAGCTAAAAAAGTAATTATTTCACAACGTCAAGAATCTCATGATAGACCAAAAAGTATTATTGAAATATTAAATAACAATATTTTACTTGATGAAGATATGTCAGAAACAAGTTTTATTGAAGGTATACAAAATGTATCTAGAGCAGAGATTCAGCAATTAGCACAAGAAACAATATTAGATACGATTTACATTTTGACGAAAGGAGGTAATGACTGATGAATGAAAAATATTATAAACAAATAGACGAAAAAGTTTATGAAGCTGAGTTAAATAATGGACTCAAATTATTTGTTATTCCGAAAAAAGGATTTCAAAAAACCTTCGTAACATACACAACACAATTTGGTTCATTAGATAATAAATTTAAACCACATGGTAGCGATACATATGTCACAGTACCTGATGGCGTAGCACACTTTTTAGAACATAAATTATTTGAAAATGAAGAAGAAGACTTATTTACTGCTTTTGCGGAAGACAACGCTCAAGTTAACGCCTTTACGAGCTTTGATCGAACAAGCTATCTATTCAGTGCTACTGATAATGTAGACCGCAATATCAAACGTTTATTAACGATGGTAGAAACGCCTTATTTTACTAAAGAGACAGTTGATAAAGAAAAAGGAATCATTGAAGAAGAAATTAAAATGTATCAAGAACAACCAGGCTATAAATTAATGTTCAATACGCTAAAGGCTATGTATGAAACACATCCGATTCGTGTAGATATTGCAGGTAGTGTTGAAAGCATTTATGAAATAACTAAAGATGATTTATATCTATGCTATGAAACATTCTACCATCCATCGAACATGGTGTTATTTGTTGTAGGTGATGTAGATGCAGAGCACATTTATGAAGTCATTTCTGAGCACGAAAATAAAAGAGATAAAGTGAATCAACCACAAATTGTCAGAGATGCTTTAGCGGAAAAAAGCGAAGTTAATGAGGTCAATGTCTCAGAATCCATGAAACTTCAATCACCAAGATTAATGCTTGGTTTTAAAAATGAAACTTTAAAAAATGAACCTAACGAAGCCTATGTTAAACGTGATTTAGAAATGACACTATTTTATGAAATGGTGTTTGGTGAAGAGACAGATTTTTATCAAACGTTGCTTAATCAAGATTTAATAGATGAAACATTTGGTTATCAATTTGTTTTAGAACCAACCTATAGCTTTTCAGTTATCACGAGTGCAACGCAATATCCTGATAAATTGAAAGCACTATTATTAGAGGAATTAGAAAACACACAAGGAAAACTAAGTGATGCAGAGGCCTTTAATTTATTGAAAAAACAATTTATCGGAGAATTTATCTCAGGTTTAAACTCACCAGAGTATATTGCTAATCAATACACAAAACTTTATTTTGAAGGCGTAAGTTTATTCGACTTATTAGACATTGTTGAGAGTATCACTTTAGATAGCGTGAACGAAACAGCAAATACATGTTTAAATCTAACACAAGTTGTAGATAGTCGTTTGGAGATGAAATAAAATGAAGGCTTTGGTCATGGGCGGATCTGGTACAATAGGTTCTGCAATTGTCGATCGTTTATTAATGGATGGGTATGAAGTCATCGTACACTATAATAAATCAAACATAGAAACTCTAACTAAGCGCTATGAACAAAAGTCAGTACAATTTGTAAAATGTGATTTAACTCAGTGTAATGAATTGGACAAAGCTTTTGGCTTTATAAAGAATTTAGATTGTTTAATTTATACTAGTGGTTCAGCTTTATATGGACAATTACAGGATATGACAGACGAAATGATCGATTCGAGCTATCAAATACATGTGCGTCAATTTATACGAACAAGTCGATATTTTGCAGATCAATTAAGACAAAGTACAAATGGTAGAATCATCGTTATCTCATCTATTTGGGGCGAAACTGGCGCAAGCATGGAAACTGTTTATTCAGCTATGAAAGGTGCGCAAATTAGTTTTGTTAAAGCGCTTAGCCAAGAGTTAGCTATGACAAATGTTACGGTTAATGCTATTGCACCTGGTTTAGTTAGTGGCAACATGACTCAAGTCTGGACGGCAGACGAACTTAGTGACATAACAAGCGATTTACCACAACAAAGATTGATTGCACCTGAAGAAGTTGCACATACGTGTAGTTATTTATGCCATCCATTAGCAAAGAGTATCACGGGAACAGTACAAAAAGTGAATGGCGCATGGTATTTATAAATTTTAATATTGTGTAAAAAAATAAGCCAACTATGAAACATTCAATGATATAATAACAGTACAATAAATCACATGATTTAAAAAAGTGATATTAATAGATGTTTCTTCAGCACCAGTCTATTATAAAATAACCGTTGTTTTTAAACTAAGGGGTGTTTATTTCATGACAGTAGCTACTAAAAAAGAATGGTATTTAGAATATGAGATAACGTTGAATAGATCAGGTTTATTAGGCGATGTATCTAGTTTGTTAGGTATGATGGGTATCAATATTGTAACGATTAATGGCGTTGATGAAGGTCGTAGAGGTTTACTCATTAAGTCTGATAACTTAGAAAAAGTGAGTAGATTTGAAAATATTGTTACTGAAATTGACGATATTTCTATTACTAAATTACGCAAACCTGAACTTCGTGATAGATTGGCAGTAAGACATGGCAGGTACATAGAGCAAGATGCTGACGATAAAAAGACATTTCGTTTTGAAAGAGAAGACTTAGGTTTACTCGTTGATTTTATGGCAGAATTATTTAAAGAAGAAGGTCATAAATTAATAGGCATTAGAGGTATGCCTAGAGTTGGAAAGACAGAATCTATTGTTGCTGGCAGTGTCTGTGCGCATAAACGTTGGTTGTTCATCAGTTCTACATTAATCAAACAAACTGTGCGTAGCTCATTAATCAAAGGCGAGTACGATCCTAATCATGTTTATATTATTGATGGTGCTGTAACAGCAAGAGAATCTAATGTAAAACACCAAGAATTAGTAAAAGAAGTGATGAGTTTGCCTTCAATCAAGGTGGTAGAGCATCCTGACTTGTTTGTTGAAACAAGTGATTATGAGATGAGCGATTTCGATTATATTATTGAATTAAGAGAAAATAAAAATCAAGAAATTCATTATGAAGAAATGAAGAAACAAACTGTTAAAAGTAAAAACAACTTAGACTTTGGTAACGATGAATTTGGTGGCGGATTTGGTTTCTTTGAATAAAAAAATGAATAGTTATCAAGGAGGACTGACATCGTGAACACAGTTGGTCAAACTTTAAAGGGACGCCGAGAACGCTTAGGTATGACTTTAAATGAATTAGAAACACGCACACAGATAAAACGTCAAACTTTGACTTTGATAGAAAATAACGATTTTGAATCTTTGAATAAAGTTGATTATGCAGAAGGTTTTATTAAAAAATATGCAAAAGCCGTTAATATTGATTCTGCACAGTTAATCAAAGCACATAGAGACGAAATCCCAAATAATGATGAAAGCATGCAAGAGACGATTGAAGCTTTTTCTAAAGAAAATAAGCCAACATATCGCAGTAAGAATAAAGAACCGTTGCAAGTAGCTGTTATAGTTAGTGTTGTTGTTATCATTTCAGCACTATTATGGATTTTAGCTGTTTTAGTATTATAATCTGTTAAAGTATAAAGCAACGATTAAGTTATAAAAAAGAAAAGAGGACTTCTTATGAATATACCGAATTGGATAACTGTTTTTAGAGTTATACTAATTCCAATATTTCTTCTATTTGCACTGATAGATTTTGGATTTGGTAACATTTCATTTATCGGTGGCAATGAAATTAGAATTGAATTATTAATTAGTGGTATTATTTTTATTATCGCGTCGTTAAGTGATTTTGTTGATGGCTATTTAGCAAGAAAATGGGAGCTTGTAACTAATATGGGGAAATTCTTAGACCCATTAGCTGACAAATTACTCGTTTCAAGCGCTTTAATCGCACTTGTACAAATTGATTTAACAAATTCAATCGTTGCGATTATTATCATTGCACGTGAGTTCGCTGTAACAGGATTACGTCTATTACAAATTGAGCAAGGTTTTGTAAGTGCTGCAGGGCAATTAGGTAAGATTAAAACTGCTGTTACGATGGTCGCAATTGTTTGGATTCTCCTAGGTGATCCTTTAGCAACTTGGATTGGTTTTGAATTAGGACAAGTTCTGTTATACATCGGTGTATTCTTCACAATATTATCTGGAATTGAATACTTCTATAAAGGTAGAGATGTATTTAAAGCGAAATAATGGGGGCAGTTCCAATACATGTCCCACACCCACACTTACCAATAAAATTAAGTACTTTAATATAGCAAAACAGTCCAAAGTGATAAAATTTGGGCTGTTTTTATTTTATTTGATAAAATAGTATAATAATTGATTTATTAAGATTTACTAAGCTTTTTAAAATATATAAAAATCTAATCTTTAGTTTTTTAAGGAATTAAGATTTATAATTAAGTTTATCGAATAATTTTGCGCTCGCTTTTAAATGCATAAAAAGTATAAACTAAAGTAAATCATGTAACTTGGTGTTGAGGAGGAGAAGTTGTGAAAATATCTATCATTGCAGTAGGCTCAGAATTATTATTAGGACAAATAGCTAATACCAATGGACAATATTTATCGAAATTGCTGAATGGTGTAGGTCACAGTGTGGTAGAACATACAGTAATCGGTGATAATCCAGAACGCTTAGAAAGAGTGATAAAAGCATCATTTAATCATTATGATACTGTTATACTAACTGGTGGCTTAGGCCCAACTAAAGATGACTTAACGAAACATACGGTTGCTAAGGTATTAGGTCGAGAATTAATCATTGATAAACATGCTTTGAATTACATTGAACAATTCTTCGAAGAGCAGAATATTGAAATGACTCCAAATAATCGTCAACAAGCGTTAGTTATAGAAGGTTCACATGTATTAGAAAATAAAGTCGGCATGGCGCCTGGTATGGTAGTAGATCAAGATGAACGACGTATTGTATTGTTACCAGGCCCACCAAGAGAAATGCAACCTATGGCTAAAAACGAACTTTTGCCATTCTTCTTCAATGGTGAAAGCACTATATTCTCAGAATTATTGCGTTTTGCAGGCATCGGCGAATCTAAAGTAGAAACAGTATTAATGGATTTAATAGATGCACAGACAAATCCTACGATTGCGCCATTGGCTGGAACGCATGAAGTTAATATTAGATTAACGGCAAATGGAGATACGCAACGTGAATGCGAGCAACTTATCGATCCTATTAAATCAGAAATTTTATCACGTATTGGTGAATATTATTATGGTTCTGATGATATACTACTGGAACAATCTCTGATGGATAAAATTCATCAATCATTTGCTCTATATGATGCTGTTACAGATGGAGAATTATATTCTAGACTGAAGAATTTTAATACTTCACAATTACTTCAAGGGATGTTACCACATCATACGCAATTTATAGATGAACATGATACAATTGAAACTCAACTTTCTGTCTCTGCCAATATCGTTAAAGATTTGTATCAAACAGAAGTAGGTATTTCAATAATGTATTATAAGGATGCAATTTATTTAGGCATTTTAGAAAATGAACGACTTGAAATTCAGTCCTTTAAAATGACGCAAAGAAGAAATTCAATAAAAAGCAGAACTCAAAATTATGTACTAATACGATTACTAAATTGGTTTAAATAAGCATTTAAAGGCTGCAAAAACTTAAAAATATAGCACGTGTGTTCTGTTTTAGTTGTAAATTTCGTCTATATAAGCGAACAAATATTCGCAAAAAGCTTGCAGAATTATTTAAATCAAGGTATAGTAGGATTAAGATATTTTACAGAGATTAATCTCAATTAGGAGGTCCAGCATTGGATAACGATCGTCAAAAAGCTTTAGATACAGTAATTAAAAATATGGAAAAATCATTTGGTAAAGGCGCAGTTATGAAATTAGGTGACAATAAAGCCCAAAGAGTTTCTAGCGTTTCAAGTGGTTCAGTTACTTTGGATAATGCGTTAGGTGTAGGTGGCTACCCTAAAGGAAGAATTATAGAAATATATGGACCAGAAAGTTCTGGTAAGACTACAGTAGCATTGCATGCTATTGCAGAAGTACAAAAAAATGGTGGCGTTGCGGCGTTTATTGATGCTGAACATGCGTTAGATCCTGTCTATGCAGAAGCTTTAGGTGTAGATATTCAAAATCTATATTTATCTCAACCTGACCATGGGGAACAAGGATTGGAAATTACTGAAGCATTCGTAAGAAGTGGTGCTGTTGACATCGTAGTTATTGACTCCGTTGCTGCATTAACTCCAAAAGCTGAAATTGAAGGTGAAATGGGTGATACACATGTTGGTTTACAAGCACGTTTAATGTCACAAGCATTGCGTAAACTTTCAGCCGCTATTTCCAAATCAAAAACAACAGCAGTATTTATTAACCAAATTCGCGAAAAAGTAGGCGTGATGTTCGGTAACCCTGAAGTAACACCAGGTGGACGTGCGTTAAAATTCTATAGTTCTGTACGTTTAGAAGTACGTCGTGCTGAACAATTAAAACAGGGCCAAGATATTGTTGGTAATAGAACGAAAATTAAAGTTGTTAAAAATAAAGTAGCACCACCATTCAGAGTTGCAGAAGTGGATATGATGTATGGTAAAGGTATCTCTAAAGAAGGAGAACTTATTGACTTAGGTGTTGAAAATGAAATTGTAGATAAATCAGGTGCTTGGTATTCATACAATGGAGATCGTATGGGACAAGGTAAAGAAAATGTTAAATTATATCTGAAAGAAAACCCTGAAATTAAAGAAGATATTAATCGTAGATTGCGTGAAGCACTAGGCATTGTTGATGGTGATGTTAAAGAAGACGAAGATGAAAAACAAACTACGCTTCTTGAAGACGAATAGTGTTATCTAAAGCAATTTAAAGATTTACTATAAAATAAGTGTATATATAAAAATATGCGCTTATTTTTTTACATAAATATAAGAATTTTAAAATATAATATGACAAATATTTTGCTATATAAGCTTAATAACATAAGTGACAACAATAGTTATAGGAGAAATAGTGTAAAAGAGGGGTCTCAAATATTGAATTAATGTGTAGGAAACCTTGACACTTCTTAGTTTAAAACCGTACAATTACATTGTATGATTCTTATATAACTTCATATAATCATATTGAAATTGATATACAGAGCAAAATCCTAGATAAAAAGGGGGTGTTTGTGTGAGTTTATTAGGCCTCCTACTCATTTTGCTAGGTATTATTCTCGGAGTTGTTGTAGGGTACATTGTAGCCCGTAATCTATTGCATCAAAAGCAATTACAAGCAAGACAAACTGCAGAAGATATTATTGAACAAGGTAATAAGGAAGCAGAGAATACTAAGAAGGAAAAGCTCCTAGAAGCTAAAGAAGAAAATCAAATCTTAAAAGAACAAAGTGAAAACGAACTTCGTGAAAGACGCGGTGATCTTCAAAAGCAAGAAGCTCGACTTCTTCAAAAAGAAGAAAACTTAGAGCGAAAATCTGATCTATTAGATAAAAAAGATGAGATTTTAGAGCAAAAAGAGTCTAAACTTGAAGAACGACAACAACAAGTAGATGCAAAAGAGAGTAGTGTTCAAACATTAATAAATAAGCATGAACAAGAATTAGAACGCATCTCTGGTCTCTCTCAAGAAGAAGCTGCACAAGAGCAACTTCAAAGAGTTGAAGATGAATTGTCACAAGATATTGCAATACTTGTTAAGGAAAAAGAGAAAGAAGCAAAAGAAGCAGTCGATAAAAATGCAAAAGAATTGTTAGCAACTACGGTTCAAAGATTAGCAGCAGAACATACTTCTGAATCTACTGTATCAGTTGTTAATTTACCAAACGACGAAATGAAAGGTCGAATCATTGGTAGAGAAGGAAGAAATATCCGTACGTTAGAAACATTAACGGGTATTGATTTAATTATAGATGATACGCCAGAAGCGGTTATCCTCTCTGGTTTTGACCCAATTAGACGTGAAATTGCAAGAACTGCATTAGTAAATCTTGTTTCGGATGGACGTATCCATCCTGGACGAATAGAAGATATGGTAGACAAAGCTCGTAAAGAAGTAGACGATATTATTCGAGATGCAGGGGAACAAGCTACATTTGAAATAAATGTGCATAATATGCATCCAGATTTAGTTAAAATCTTAGGTCGTTTACAATATCGTACAAGCTATGGACAAAATGTATTGAAACATTCTATCGAAGTTGCACACTTAAGTGGTATGTTAGCAGCTGAATTAGGTGAAGATGTTACATTAGCTAAACGTGCTGGTCTACTTCATGATGTTGGTAAAGCAATCGATCATGAAGTTGAAGGTAGCCATGTTGAAATAGGTGTAGAATTAGCGAAAAAATATGCTGAAAATGAAACAGTTATTAATGCAATTCATTCCCACCATGGTGACGTTGAACCAACTTCTATTATTTCTATATTGGTAGCAGCAGCAGATGCATTATCAGCTGCGAGACCAGGTGCTCGTAAAGAGACATTAGAAAATTATATTAGAAGATTGGAAAGATTAGAAACACTTTCTGAAAATTATGATGGTGTCGAAAAAGCGTTTGCAATTCAAGCAGGTAGAGAAATTCGAGTTATTGTATCACCAGATACTATCGACGACTTAAAATCACATCGCTTAGCAAGAGATATAAAAAGCCAAATTGAAGACGAACTTCAATATCCTGGTCATATAAAAGTGACAGTTGTTCGTGAGACTAGAGCAATTGAATACGCAAAATAAATGTTAGCCATTCAATGACTAACGATAGACTGCCAACAAAGTCATAAGACTTGTTGGCAGTTTTTTGATGATTCGTATCATTAATTGTGTTTATGACATTTCTCGAACAAAGTGATATTATACGGCTTTTAAATAGTGAAAGATATTTGAAGTCTCAAACATTAAAAAAGAGTGGGACGACGAAATCTAATTTTTCTAATAAGATTTCATCGTATGAGCCCAGCCCGGCGCAGCTGACAAAATGGAGTGCAAGAGATTGGTATAAGCGCATTTTCACTTCAGTCAGCCACTGTCCATATAATAGTTGAGGCTGAGACATGTATTTATGTCCCAGCCTCAACTTTGGTACACTGAAGAAAAACTTCACTATACTAAGCAATTTATATTTTTATTAATTAGTTTAATTCTAAATCTGCAACTTTAACTTCTTTGATAATTTCAGCTGTATCACAGCAGTTTGTAGCGATATTTGCATATCTTTCTGCTAAACGATAAGCATTGATATATAGCTCTAGACTATCTTTTGCTATATCTTCTGCGTCTTCACTTTTTGATGGATTTGCTGTAACAACTAGATCAGCAAAATGTTGTGGATCGATATTAATTGACATGTATTACTTCCAACTCCTATATTGTGGATTAAAATAATTACTATAATGAATTATACCCCCATTACAAAATATAAAACTTAAAAATTAAAGAAATATTTACTAAAGAACCTTTTCAACTTAAATTATTTACATTAAACTAACATTAAGAGAGGATGAACAAGTAAATGAGAATATTATTTATTGGAGATATCGTAGGTAAAGTCGGTAGAGAAGCAATTAACACGTACTTGCCTAAGCTTAAACAAACGCATCGTCCTACAGTTACAATTGTAAATGCGGAAAATGCCGCACATGGTAAAGGATTAACTGAAAAGATATATAAAGAATTATTAAGAGAAGGCGTAGATTTCATGACTATGGGGAACCATACTTACGGACAACGTCAAATTTATGACTTTATAGAAAGTGCTAAGCGCATGGTTCGACCAGCAAATTTTCCAGATGAAGCACCAGGTGTAGGTATGCGCATTATTCAAATCAATGACTTGAAATTGGCGATTATTAACTTACAAGGTCGTGCATTTATGCAAGATATAGATGATCCATTCAAAAAAGCAGATGAATTAATTGCTGAAGCACAAAAAGAGACGGATTATATATTTGTAGATTTTCATGCGGAAACAACTTCTGAAAAAAATGCAATGGGTTGGTATTTAGATAATAGAGTGAGTGCTGTTGTAGGTACACATACGCATATTCAAACTTCTGATGAAAGAATATTGCCAGGTGGTACAGGTTATATTACAGATGTAGGTATGACAGGATTTTATGATGGTATACTTGGAATCAATAGAGGAGAAGTTATCACACGCTTTATTACTAGCCTACCACAAAGACATGTAGTGCCAGATGAAGGACGTAGTGTCTTATCTGGTGTTATTATAGATATTAATAAAGATGGTAAAGCAACGCATATTGAACGCGTGCTCATCAACGATGATCATCCATTTTAATTATCGTCCGTTAGTATGAATTTTAAAATAAACCACTCTTTACATAGTAATAGGGTGGTTTATTTTGATATGATTGATTATGAATTATTATAACCATTAGGAGGCAAGATGGTATGAAATCACAAGTATCATGGAAAGTTGGCGGCCAGCAAGGAGAAGGTATTGAATCAACGGGGGAAATCTTTGCTACTGCGATGAACCGTAAAGGATACTATTTATATGGATATCGTCATTTTTCAAGTAGAATAATGGGCGGACATACGAATAATAAAATAAGAGTATCAACATCACCTGTACACGCGATAAGTGATGATTTAGATATATTAATCGCTTTTGATCAAGAAACAATAGAAGTTAACCATCATGAAATGAGAACAGACAGTATTATCATTGCAGACAGCAAGGCAAAACCAGAAAAACCTGAAGGCTGTCGTGCGCAACTCATAGATTTACCGTTTACGGCAACAGCAAAAGAATTAGGCACTGCCTTAATGAAAAACATGGTTGCTATTGGTGCGACATGTGCAGTGATGAAATTAGATATTTCAGCTTTTGAAACGCTTATTACTAATATGTTTACTAGAAAAGGCGCAAAAGTTGTCGAAATGAATATAGAAGCATTAAATGAAGGTTATCGTTTAATGATGGAGCAACTTAATACTGTTGAAGGTGACTTTGTTTTAGAAGAAACAAATGGAACACCACATCTATATATGATTGGTAATGATGCAATTGGCTTAGGTGCTTTATCAGCTGGATCAAGATTTATGGCGGCATATCCTATTACACCTGCTTCAGAAATTATGGAGTACATGATTGATAATCTACCAAAAGTAGGCGGCACAGTTGTACAAACTGAAGATGAAATTGCTGCTGCAAACATGGCTATTGGATCAAACTATGCTGGTGTACGTGCTTTTACTGCCAGTGCTGGACCTGGACTTTCATTAATGATGGAAGCGATTGGTTTATCTGGTATGACAGAAACACCATTTGTAGTGATTAATACCCAACGTGGTGGGCCTTCTACAGGATTGCCTACTAAACAAGAACAATCTGATTTAATGCAGATGATATACGGTACACATGGAGATATCCCTAAAATCGTAGTTGCACCTACTGATGCAGCAGATGCATTTTATCTTACGATTGAAGCATTTAATTTAGCAGAAATGTATCAATGTCCAGTGATTATTTTAAGTGATTTACAATTGTCATTAGGCAAACAAACTGTAGAAAAATTAGATTATAACAAAATCGAAATTAACCGTGGCGAAACAATTCAATCTGATATAGAACGAGAAGTAGACGACAAAGCTTATTTCAAACGTTATGCATTGACTGAGAGTGGCGTATCACCTAGACCTATTCCAGGTGTTAAAGGTGGTATACACCATGTAACAGGTGTCGAGCATAACGAAGAAGGTAAGACGAGTGAAGCAGCTGATAACAGACAACAACAAATGGATAAACGTATGCGTAAAACTGAGCATTTACTAATTAATGAACCAGTAGAAGCAGATGAACAACATGATGAAGCAGATATTTTATATTTAGGTTTCATTTCGACTAAAGGCGCAATTCAAGAAGGTAAGGATAGACTAGAAGCACAAGGCTTAAAAGTAAATCATATACAAATTAGACAATTGCATCCTTTCCCTAAAGAAACACTTCAAAAATCTATTGATAAAGCATCGAAAGTTGTCGTAGTAGAACACAATTACCAAGGACAACTTGCAAGTATCTTGAAGATGAATGTTACATTGGGTGATAAATTAGTGAACCAAACAAAATACGATGGCACGCCATTCTTGCCACATGAAATTGAAACAAAAGGACTTGAGATTGCCAAAGATTTAAAGGAGCTGGTATAAATGGCAACGTTTAAAGATTTTAGAAATAATGTTAAGCCCAATTGGTGCCCGGGCTGTGGAGATTTTTCAGTCCAAGCAGCGATTCAAAAAGCAGCAGCCAATATTGGCTTGGAACCTGAGGAAGTAGCAATCATTACTGGTATCGGCTGTTCTGGTCGTTTATCTGGATATGTAAATTCTTATGGCGTACATGGTATACATGGTCGTTCATTACCATTAGCACAAGGCGTGAAAATGGCGAACAAAGACTTGACTGTTATTGCTTCCGGAGGAGACGGTGACGGTTACGCAATAGGTATGGGCCATACTGTTCATGCATTGCGTAGAAATATGAACATGACATATATTGTAATGGACAACCAAATTTATGGACTGACTAAAGGTCAAACATCACCTTCATCAGCGCCAGGTTTTGTTACAAAATCAACACCAAAAGGAAATATCGAGCAAAATGTTAAACCATTAGAGCTCGCATTATCTTCTGGAGCAACATTTGTAGCACAAGGCTTCTCAAGTGATATAAAAGGACTTACAAAAATGCTTGAAGATGCTATTAACCATGACGGTTTTTCATTTGTGAACGTCTTTTCACCATGTGTAACATATAATAAAGTGAATACTTATGATTGGTTTAAAGAAAACCTTACAAGTATTGATGATATAGAAGGTTTTGATGTTACAGATAAAAGTAATGCAACACAAAAAGTGTTAGAGTATGATTCTCTAATTAAAGGTATTGTTTATCAAGATACTGAAACACCTTCATATGAATCTCAAATTGAAGAGATGGAAGATACGCCATTAGCTAAAAGAGATATTCATATTGATGAAACGCAGTTCAATGAATTAACAAAGCAATTTGTTTAAATTCGAAGTGTAGATAATATTCATATAGTAAAAATAATTAAATGATAGTATATAAGCTGATTACATACGGGGCTTGAATAAAGACACATTCAATATCGTATAGTATCAGCTTTTTTTTAGTAAATGTAGGAATATTTTATTCTTGTTTATAGTATTATAGAAGCTAAACAGTGCTTTATACTTGGAGGGAATACGATGGTAGACCAATTTAATTCAATGACTGAACTTTTGTTACAGACAAGTGAAGGTAAAGATTGGGAAATTCATACGCGGCGAGCAAGTCAGCCAATGATTATTACGGCAGTCCATGGTGGGGCGATTGAACGTGGCACAACTGAACTTGCTCAATCGATAAGTGAGCGTGGTAACTATGATTTTTATACTTTTAAAGGTGTACGTCATAATAAAAATCACGAACTACATGTGACATCAAGACATTTTGATGAGCCAAAACTGTTACAAATGATCGATGATAATCGGCATGCGATTTCTGTTCATGGTTGCATGGGTGATAAACCAGAAGTGTATATTGGAGGAAAAGATCAAACACTAATAAAATATATTAAACACTATTTATCTGAAATTAATATCATTGTTAAAGATGCACCATCCCATATTTCTGGACTTCACGATGATAATTTTGTTAATTGTTGCCAACACAAAGCTGGCGTTCAGTTAGAATTAACTGCGCGTCTAAGAAAAAATTTCTTTATTAACAAAAAATATAATCTTTATGATAGAGAAAATCGAGATAATTGGTCTCCGTTAATGGCTGATTTTACGCAAGCAATCATTGATGCTGTAAACCATTATCAAAATGAGCGCAATTAACCATTTATGATGTTATTTTAACCAACATTAGAAATAATATTTGCAAAACAAAACATAATGAGATATTATAGACATATTATATCTATAATAGGAAGTTGATAAACAAATGAAATGTTCTAAGGCAACAGATTATGCATTACACGCTTTATTATTTATGATAAAAAGTGACGGCGATTCAAAAAGAATACCAGTACAAGACTTAGCAGCCGTATTGAAAGTTTCTACGACTTATTTATCTAAAATTTTAACACGACTTGTAAAAGCTGGGATAATTTCAGCAAATAGTGGTGCAAAAGGCGGCTATCAATTAAAAAATGGATGGCAAGATGTTTCAATTTATGAAATTATTGTAACTATAGATGGCAAACAAAGCTTACTCGAAGATAGTTTTAGTCATGGTGAAGGGTGTTCTATTAAACAAATTATGGATGAAGCGGAACGTAGTTTAATAAATAATTTAGAACAAAAAAAATTAAAGGACTTGGCTTAACGCTAAGTTCTTATATTATTCGATTAATTATAGATATTAAGAGTCTTTAAAAGGTGTAAAGGAGTGAAATAAATGGATTATGAAATCATAGTTATTGGTGGCGGTCCTGCTGGTTTAAGCGCAGCATTAAATTTTGGAAGAGGTATGATGCATACATTAGTTATCGATGAGGATAAACCACGAAATCGAGTGACATCAGAATCACATGGTTATTTAACACAAGATGGTATTTCACCAACTGAATTCAAACAAAAAGCAAAACAAGATATTGCTAAATACAAAGATGTATCATTTTTAGCAGAACGTGTTATAGATATTAAAGAAAATGATGAAGGATTTGAAGTTTTTACCCAAGCACAATCATTTACAGCTAGACAAGTGTTACTCGCAACAGGATTAAAAGAACAAGGACCAGACATACCTGGTTTCAATGATTTTTATGGACAATCTATATTTTATTGTCCGTGGTGTGATGGCTATGAAATGCGTCATCGTAAGTTGGCTGTCATATATTCCGTTGAGATGATGACACATATGGTTAAATTATTAAGCAACTTTTCAAAAGAACTTATCGTTTTTACAAATGGGGAAAGTGTTACAGCCGAAGACAAAGCTTGGCTTAAAGCTAAAAATATTGATATATATAGCGAACCCATCGCTGATTTAAGCGGGGAAAATGGTCAATTAACTCATGTTAAATTGTCAAACGGCGATAAAGTTGAAGTTGAAGGTGCATTTAGCCAAATGCAATGGGATACTCATTTTGATTTCTTGGAAAATTTGAGTTTAGAGCGTGATGAAAATAAAAAATTTGAAGTCAATGCTTTTGGTGAAACTTCGATTAAGCATTTTTATATTGCAGGTGAAACAAAAGATAATTTCGCGGGTCAAATTATAGATGCAGCAGCTAATGGTGGTATGGTTGCTAAAATGATAATAATGACACAAATTAGTGAAGATTTTTAAAATAAATCTTATGATATAAATGATTAACGTTTTATATCTATGCCTTGAACATCTTA
Source organism: Staphylococcus caseorum (assembly GCF_049943195.1). NCBI lineage: Bacteria > Bacillati > Bacillota > Bacilli > Caryophanales > Staphylococcaceae > Staphylococcus > Staphylococcus caseorum. Next base: position 1,097,014 of record NZ_JBNFUA010000001.1, on the reverse strand, counting down.
TTTGATAAACTAAAAGATAAGTAAAACATATAAGGGGCTGAAGAAATATGCATGATACGTTAATGAGTGTCCAAATTATTCCGAAAACTGCTAATGGTGAAGATGTTATACCTTATGTTGATGAAGCGATAAAGATAATTGACGATTCTGGTTTGACTTATAGAGTTGGACCACTAGAAACGACAGTACAAGGTGAGATGAATGAATGTTTGATCTTGATTCAAAAGTTAAATGAGCGTATGGTTGAATTAGAAATACCGAGTACGATTAGTCAGGTTAAGTTTTATCATGTCCCTGAAGGTATTACAATCGAGACACTTACTGGAAAATATGACGAAATTTAAAAAATAAATAATAAACAAAAACGATTCAACATATCAAGATGTTGAATCGTTTTTATTTATTGGGAAAGACCTTTTGCACTTTGGGTTTAAATTTAATATAATGAAGTAATGATTATGGATAAAGTTATAGAACTTTGAACGTCTAGGTTGAAATACCAAAGTATAAAACATATTTAAAAACACTTGTTCTTAGTTTATATGATATAGAAAGGATTTTGTAGAGTGAATGAAGAGCAAAGAAAAAGTACTTCTATAGATATTTTAGCTGAACGAGATAAGAAGCCTAAAGATTATAGCAAGTATTTTGAGCATGTCTATCAACCACCAAGTTTAAAAGAAGCACGTAAACGCGGTAAAGAAGAAGTAAACTATAACCGTGATTTTCACATAGATGAAAAATATCGTAATATGGGTCAAGGGAAGACCTTCTTAATTAAAACATATGGTTGCCAAATGAACGCGCATGATACAGAGGTCATGGCTGGTATCTTAGGCGCTTTAGGTTATACAGCAACAGAGGATATCAATCAAGCTGATGTGATTTTGATTAACACATGTGCAATACGTGAAAATGCGGAGAGTAAAGTGTTTAGTGAGATTGGTAATTTAAAACACTTAAAACGAGAAAAACCAGAAACAGTTATCGGCGTATGTGGCTGTATGTCACAAGAAGAATCAGTTGTTAACAAAATTCTCAAATCGTACCAGAACGTTGATATGATTTTCGGAACACATAATATTCATCGTTTACCAGAAATTTTAGAAGAAGCTTATTTATCAAAAGCGATGGTTGTAGAAGTATGGTCAAAAGAAGGAGACGTTATTGAAAACCTTCCTAAAGTGAGAAAAGGTAATATTAAAGCTTGGGTAAATATTATGTATGGTTGTGACAAATTCTGTACATATTGCATTGTGCCTTTTACAAGAGGTAAAGAACGTAGTAGACGTCCAGATGATATCATTGCTGAAGTAAGAGATTTAGCGCGTCAAGGTTATCAAGAAATTACGCTGCTGGGTCAAAACGTTAACGCTTATGGTAAAGATATAGAGGGCTTAGAATATGGTTTGGGTGATTTATTAGAAGATATTACACAAATTGATATACCAAGAGTGAGATTTACTACAAGTCATCCTTGGGACTTTACGGATCGTATGATTGAAGTTATTGCTAACGGGGGCAATATTGTACCTCATGTACATTTACCAGTTCAATCAGGTAACAATGCAGTATTAAAAATTATGGGGCGTAAATATACACGTGAAAGCTATTTAGATTTAGTAGATAGAATTAAAACGAAGATACCTAACGTCGCACTGACTACGGATATTATCGTAGGTTATCCAAATGAAACTGAAGCACAATTTGAAGAAACTTTAACATTGTATGACGAAGTTGAATTTGAACATGCATATACTTATATTTATTCACAAAGAGATGGTACACCAGCAGCGAAGATGAAAGATAATGTGCCTTTAGACGTGAAGAAAGATAGATTACAACAATTAAATAAAAAAGTGGCTTATTATTCAGAACGAGCTATGAAACAATATGAAGGCGAAGTCATCCAAGTATTGTGTGAAGGTGCTAGTAAGAAGGATAATACTGTGTTAGCAGGCTATACTTCAAAAAATAAACTCGTTAACTTTAAAGCACCTAAAGAAATGATAGGTAGAATTGTAGATGTACAAGTTGATGAAGCGAAACAATTTTCATTAAATGGTACATTCTTACGCATGAGTGAAAAAGCAGTGGTGACTCAATAATGTATGAAAAAGATGACATATTAGCTGAAGCAAATCGCATTAGTGAACGAATCAAATCATTGGATACAGTTAAAGATTATCACACTGTAGAACAACAAATTCATTACAATAAAAATATTGAACAACGCATGAAAGATTTAAAGAAAACACAAAAGCAATCCGTAAACTTACAAAATTACGGTAAAACAGAAGCGCTAAAACAATCTGAAGGTAAAATACAAGGTATTGAGCAAGATATTAATGTATTACCTATAGTGGAAGAGTTCAGAGAATCACAAACTGAAGCCAACGATTTATTACAAATGATGATAAGTACAATGTCTGATCGTTTAAATCAACATGAACAAAATGACGACTAGCGTGTAATGTACTTTCAGGAAAGGAATGAACCGAATGAAGACAATTAAGACGAAAAGGTTAACTTTAACCGCAATATTCATCGCTATTAATGTAGTGTTGAGTAGTATCATTGTCATTCCGTTAGGCCCTATTAAAGCAGCACCTATTCAACATTTGATTAATGTACTATGTGCTGTGTTTGTTGGTCCGTGGTTTGGACTAGCTCAAGCATTTATTTCTTCTGTATTACGCATGATTTTTGGTACTGGTAGCTTCTTCGCCTTTCCTGGAAGTATGGTAGGTGTACTACTCGCAAGTGGTTTTTATCATTACCGTAAGCATATCTTCATGGCTGCGGTGGGTGAAGTGATAGGAACAGGTATTATTGGTAGTATAATTTGTATTCCATTAGCTTGGATACTTGGCTTTTCAGATTTTGCTATTAAACCATTAATGTTAGCATTTATCGTTTCTAGTATTATTGGTGCTATCATCAGTTATATATTATTAATGATATTGAAAAGAAAAGGCATATTAAAACGCTTCTTATAAGCTATGTCAGATTTACGATACGAGATTAAGACTCAAATAACTAATCAGGAAGTTTTAGATGGATAACGAAACAAGTTATGTCGTGCTATTATTCTTGATTACTTATAGAGACTTAGTCTCGTTTTTTTATTAAGAATTATGAATATTTTACATTTACTATATTAATAACTATATAGATAAATTAAGTTACATAATTTTTTGAGCGGTATTGTTTTGGAGTTAATCCAATAGAGCGTTTGAAAACTTTAATAAAGTAGCTTTGATCTGAAAAGCTGAGTTGATGTGCTATTTCAGAAATAGATAAACTTGAGTTATCTAGCCATAATTTAGATTCTTCTAGTTTTTTTTCTGTAATATAGGCGCTTATCGTAATACCAACTTCCTTCTTGAATAAATGAGATAAATATTTAGAACTTAAATTTACATGATTTGCTAATATATCTAAAGTTAAAGGTTGATATAAATGGTTATAAATATATTGTTGTACTAAATTAATAGGTTTTGTATATTTAGAACTATTTAATGTCTTAACTTGATTGGCAAATTTTACAAAAATATATTCTACAGATTTTATTAAATCAATTTCTTTTTCTACTTCTATCTTTTGAATGAGTAGATCACTCATTGAGTATGCTACTTCGTAGTGTAATCCACCTTCAATTGCTGATCTACTCGCTATAGCTACAGCAGAAATAGCAAGATTCTTATCATTACGAATAAGGTTATCAGGCGTAACTACGCCGACTGAGTCTAAATTAATTGTATTTTTAAAAATTCTTTTTATGTTATCAATATCTCCATGTTTTATATATTCATTAAATTTGTTTTCTAACAAAATATCATGATGTAGTTGTTCATTTAGTCGTTTAATAGAAAGTTCGAAATCAATATTATTTTCTAAAACGGGCGTATTTATAGATTGTTCTTTGATAGTTGATAGTGAAATTTGCTTTCTAAATAACAAAAAATAAATGAGTTGCCCCATATGAATGAGGTCACTTTTTTCATATGTAGGAATAGAGTTAAAATAAATTTGCAAATTCTTTTTTAAATAAAGTGGTACTTTATAACGCTTTATATAATCATAAAAAAGACTATGAGTCACTTCCTCTAACACACAAGGCCCCATAGTAAAGTCAAAATCTTCTGTTCGTATACATAAATAATATTCCATATCATTAAGAGATTTAATTATGGGCATTTCAAAAGTAGATTCAATTCCCATAAATAGATCTTTATATAACTTATCTGTGCTAAGAAAAGGGTTTTCTCGATTTGAAAATTTATATTCTTTAATAGTGATATTTGCACTACTTATTAAAATATTCATACCAGTATTGGATTGTATCATATTACATATATAATCAAGTTCATCGTTTATAGCGCAATTCATAATACTTCCTCCTTATTGATAGAAAATATACTATTTATATGGAAAAAGTGCAATTAAATATTTTGTGGAAGGGATAGAATGGGGGATACAAGGAAAAGTTTTATTTATTATGTTGTGAGTAAATAAAAGGAGTGATACTACTGTGGATATTGTTCGAAAAAAATTAAGTGAAGATAAAAAAGAAAATGCTATGGGTAGTATGAAGTTATTAACTAAGCTTCCTGGACCTGCATTAGAATATTTGATTCGATTCAATCTTAAAACCTTTAGAAAAGCTATGGAAAATCAAGATCAAAAACTATTAAACTACAGTCGCTCAATCTATAAAGAAACGTATAAAATTTACGGATGGAAAAATTTAATTTCATTGAATGTATACCGAAATGATAGCGACGCGAATGACAAGAAACCGTTACTTTATTTTATTCATGGTGGTGCATTTATTGGTGGTTCTTCATATGTGAATGATAATTTCATGAGAGCACTTGCCGACAAAACAGGTTACATTATTGCAGGTATAGATTATACCTTATCACCTGAAGCTAAATACCCAGAGGCATTGAACGACTGTTATAAGGGATTAAACTATTTATTGAAATACGCGGGTGATTTTGAAATTGATACAACTCGAATTAGTATAGCCGGAGATAGTGCAGGGGGGAATTTAGCAGCGTCATTAATATTAAAATTAGCAAAAGAAAATATTAAAATCCAAAATCAAATTTTATACTATCCTTTAACAGATTTAGTTTCTTTAGATAAACCCAGCTATAAACAGCAAGGTGCAGCTTTTCAAGACATGAAAAAACTGATTTATGTATGTCAACGCTTATATTTAAAGAACAAAAAAGACAGAAACTTACCTTATGTATCGCCATTAAGAGCAAATATACCAACTGAAATGCCTGATACTTTGATTATGGTAGCTGAAAATGATGGGCTAAAAAGTGATGGTATAGCTTATGCTGAGTTATTAGAAAGATCCGGACATAATGTGTCATGCTTATTGTATGAAAATGCATATCATGCGTTCATAAATGACCTTGGATATTCACCTGAAGCTGATGATGCACTTGAAGAAACAATTCATTTTATTACAAACTAAACAAGATAATTTTGATAAATAAATAATTCATTTGGAACTACGCGTATTTCGTAATACTTATTTTAAGGGAGAGGTATCTTATGAAAAATAATGAAATAATTCAAAATCTAACATTAGAAGAGAAAATTAAAATTGTAACTGGACAGGCATTTTGGTATACACATGACTTAGAAGATAAGGGATTAAATGCACTACTACTAACTGATGGTCCTTCTGGGGTAAGAAAGCAAGAAGAGGGAGCTGATGCTTTAGGCTTAAATCAAAGCATTGAAACAATTAGCTTTCCAAGTTTAGCATTAATTGCTAGTTCATTTGATAAAAAATTGCTACGTCAATATGGTGAATATTTAGGACAAATCGCAAAAAGTGAAAAAGTTAATGTGTTGTTAGGTCCTGGTATAAATATTAAAAGAAATCCTTTGGCTGGTAGAAATTTTGAATACATGTCCGAAGATTCTTTAGTTGCTGGTAAACTTGCAACAGCTTATATTAATGGCATACAGACTCAAGGCATTGGTTCAAGTGTAAAACACTTTGCCGCTAATAATAGAGAGAATCAACGTTTTACCAATTCTTCTAATATGGATGAACGCACACTGAGAGAAATTTATCTTAGTGCATTTGAAACAGTCGTGAAATATGCTCAGCCAGCTACGATTATGAGTTCTTATAATGCCATTAACCATGTTCCCGTTTCGGAGAATAAATGGCTACTTACAGATGTGCTAAGAAATGAATGGGGGTACCAAGGTGTCGTTGTTTCTGACTGGTCGGCGGTAAAACAGCGTTCTAATTCATTAAAAGCAGGGCTCAATTTAGAAATGCCTGGTAAGGGAGAAAGCACATTGACTGAAGTAACAAAGGCTATAGAAAGTGGCGAATTGGACGAGCTTATATTAGATATTTCAGTGGATCGTGTTTTAACGTTAATAAAACAACATCAAATCAAAGATGAAGCACAGTCTTATGACAAAGCAAGCTATCATGATTTCTCAAGAGTACTAGCAAGTAAAAGTATTATTTTATTAAAAAATGAAAACAATAACTTACCATTAAATTCGTCGTCATTAGGCTTGATTGGTGAGCTTGCGGCTAAACCAAGAATTCAAGGTGGCGGTTCTTCTAAAGTTAATCCATATAACATTGTAACGCCATTGGATGCTTTTAATACACATCAAGTTGAATATGCTCAGGGTTATTATATTAGTAATCATGAAATAGATCAAAAGCTTCAACAAAAAGCAGTAAAAGTAGCTCAACAAAATGACCAAGTAATATTATTTTTAGGTTACCCTGAAAGTTATGAAACTGAAGGATTCGATAAAAATGCTTTAGCATTACCAGACAATCAATTAGCATTATTAGATGCAGTAACGAGTGAGAATCAAAATGTAACTGTGGTTTTACAAAATGGCGGGACAGTACTTATGCCTTGGGCACATAAAGTGAAATCTATTGTCGAAACCTATTTATCAGGTGAAGCGGTAGGAGAAGCGATCAAAGATGTATTAACTGGTAAACAAAATCCAGCAGGCAAATTAACAGAAACTGTTCCAAAACGAATTGAAGATGTTCCTTCGTATTTAACATTTACTCAAAGTAAAGCAGAAGAAGAATACAGAGAAGGGATATATGTTGGTTATAGATATTACGATACAAAATATATCAAAACGCAATTCCCATTTGGTCACGGTTTAAGTTATACAACTTTTGAGTACGCTAATGTCCAAGTTGCACCTCAAGAAAATAGTTTGGAAATTAATCTAGATATCAAAAATACTGGGAAAATATTTGGGGAAGAAGTTATACAAATTTATATTGGTAACCGTGCAAGTGATATAGATATGCCGCTCAAAGAACTTAGAGATTTTGAACGTATTGCTTTAGATGCAAATGAATCAAAAACAATTACGTTTGATATACCTTATAAAGCTTTGCGCTGGTTTAATAATAATACAAGACAGTGGCAAATAGATGATGGAGACTATGTAATATATGTAGGTTCATCAGTTGAAGATATTAGATTAGAGCAATCAATTACTCTAGATATAACTAATCAAACAAAATCGCATTGGATCCATGAAGATACTTATGTATATGAATTAGTGTTAAGGAAAAATGAAATCAAACAATCACTGAAACAATATCAATTAGACGAAATCATAGATAAAGTAACAGAAGATCCAGAATTAGCTCCACTTTTTGAAAATTTACCATTACGTTCACTCATTATGCTTGATATGGATATAGCGACAGTACATGACTTTATCAATGACGCAAATGATGAATTAAAGAATAAATAATTATATGTAAATTGCTTGTTATAAACAAGCGACTGTAGGATATAAAGTTATTGAATGTTATAATATGATTATTAGGATTTGTAGTATAAATACAAAATGAGGCTGGGACATAGCACATGTCTCAGTCTCATTTTTGTTGGTGAGGCTAATATCGCTTATTTATCATTACATTTGCATAGACAATATACATATAACATATATGCATCTATATAGTTTGAATACATCAAATTAAGGTTTTTCTAAGAACGCTTATAAAGGCGTTTGATAATAATTAAGCTTTAACGCTACGATTGAATAAATAGGCGTAATATCTAAAATTATGTTAAAATTTAAGAGTTAAATTAACTAATGAAGTTAAAGAAAATTAAACGAAAATGGATAGCATTAAAGAGGCTTTCGCTACAAAAATGAATATGAAAACACGCTCAGTGCATATTTTAAATGTGTGCTACATGACTATAAATACATATTCAAAGATACAATAATAATTGAATTTAATGTTTGAAAAGTAAGAAACTAATAGAAGGATTGTGAAATATCAAAATGACTAACCAAACTCCTATGATGCAACAGTATTTAAAAATAAAATCACAATATCAAGATTGTCTATTATTTTTTAGATTGGGCGATTTTTATGAAATGTTTTTCGATGATGCGAAAGAGGCGTCAAGAGTATTAGAAATCACTTTGACGAAAAGGGATGCCAAAAAAACGAACCCAATACCGATGTGTGGTGTACCTTATCATGCAGCAGATGGCTACATTGAAACATTGATTAGCAATGGATATAAAGTAGCTATATGTGAGCAAATGGAAGATCCAAGACAGACTAAAGGTATGGTTCGTCGTGAAGTTGTTAGAATCGTTACACCTGGAACGGTAATGGATAAAGGTGGCGTTGATGAAAAACAAAACAACTATATATTAAGTTTTGTGAAAGATAATGTCGCTTACGCATTAAGTTATTGTGATGTTTCAACTGGAGAATTGAAAGTTACACATTTCGAAGATGCAGCGACACTAATGAATGAAATTACAACTATTAATCCTAATGAAATCGTCGTAAACGAGAATATTGATGATAATTTAAAACGACAAATCAGTTTAACAACTGAAACGATAACGGTATTATCGGAAATTTCAGATGCACAGTATAGTGTGAATACTATGACGGAAGACAACTTATTTAATGCGACACAATTGTTGTTAGATTATATATATCACACACAAAAAAGAGATTTATCCCATATTGAAGCAGTTGTTAAATATGAAGCGGTAGACTTTATGAAAATGGATTTTTACGCTAAACGAAATTTAGAATTAACAGAAAGTATTCGTTTAAAAACTAAAAAAGGAACATTGCTCTGGTTAATGGATGAGACTAAGACGCCAATGGGTGCCAGACGATTAAAACAGTGGATTGATAGACCACTTATCCATAAAGCACATATAGAATCTCGCTTAGATACAGTAGAACAGTTTATTAATCATTTCATCGAAAGAGATACATTAAGAAATCATTTGAATCAAGTTTATGATATTGAACGCTTAGTAGGCCGTGTAAGTTATGGCAACGTCAATGCACGCGATTTAATTCAGTTGAAACATTCTATTTCAGAAATCCCAAATATTAAAAATCTACTTAATGATTTTGATGAACAGATGACTGCACAATTTAAAGCGCTAGAGCCCTTAGATGAATTACTTGGCTTACTAGAAGAAAGTTTAAAAGAAGAACCACCAATTTCTGTAAAAGAGGGTGGCCTTTTTAAAACTGGTTTTAATAGTGAGTTAGACGAGTATTTAGAGGCATCTAAAAATGGAAAGTCATGGCTAGCTGAATTACAGGCTAAAGAACGCCAACGTACTGGCATTAAATCATTAAAGATTAGTTTTAATAAAGTGTTTGGTTACTTTATTGAAATTACTAGAGCGAACTTACAAGACTTCGACCCCACAGCATTTGGTTATCATCGCAAGCAAACATTATCTAACGCAGAACGTTTTATCACAGATGAATTGAAAGAAAAAGAAGACATCATTCTTGGCGCTGAAGATAAAGCAATCGAATTAGAATATAAATTGTTTGTTCAGCTAAGAGAAAAAATTAAAACCTATACAGAACGTTTACAAAAACAAGCAAAAGTTATATCAGAACTTGATTGTTTACAAAGTTTTGCAGAAATTGCGCAAAAATATAACTATGCACGTCCGAATTTTAGTGAAGATAAAACACTACAATTAACAAATTCGCGTCATCCGGTTGTCGAACGCGTGATGGACCATAATGATTATGTGCCAAATGATTGTGAATTAGATCAAGATACATTTGTCTATTTAATAACTGGACCTAATATGTCGGGTAAATCCACTTATATGCGTCAAGTAGCCATAATTAGTATTATGGCCCAAATGGGAGCATACGTCCCTTGTGAATCTGCAACACTCCCAGTCTTTGACCAGATATTTACAAGAATAGGCGCCGCAGATGATCTTGTATCAGGTAAAAGTACATTTATGGTTGAAATGTTAGAAGCACAGAAAGCACTCGCACATGCGACAGAAAATAGTTTGATTATTTTTGATGAAATTGGAAGAGGTACATCGACGTATGATGGATTAGCACTTGCACAATCGATGATAGAATACGTTGCGAATACGTCTCATGCTAAGACACTATTTTCTACGCATTATCACGAGTTAACAACTTTAGATCAATCTTTATCTTGTTTGAAAAATGTGCATGTAGCAGCAAACGAATATAAAGGTGAACTTATCTTCTTGCATAAGGTTAAAGATGGCGCAGTAGATGATAGTTATGGTATTCAAGTAGCTAAATTAGCACATTTACCTGATGAAGTAATTTCACGTGCGCAAGTTATATTAGATGCGTTTGAACAGACTGATAAACAAGAAAACCAAGTCGTAGTTAACAAACTTGAAGTAGACTCAAGTATTCAAGAAGCGCAATACTCAAATGTAGAAGAAGCAGTTGCAACATATCCTGAGCAATCTGAATATGCAAAACAGGATGATAATAGAAATCAATTTGAACAAACAGCATTTGAACTATTTGATGCGCCGGTCGAGCAATCTGAAATAGAAAATGAAATTAAGACGTTGAATTTATCTAACATGACGCCGATAGAAGCATTAATTAAATTAAGTGAATTACAAAAACAATTGAAATAGAGGTGAAGTCAAATGGGTAAAATTAAAGAGTTGCAAACATCATTAGCGAATAAGATTGCTGCTGGGGAAGTTGTTGAACGTCCAGGCTCAGTAGTCAAAGAGTTATTAGAAAATGCCATTGACGCCCAAGCGACTGAAATCAATATCGAAGTTGAACAATCTGGCGTAACATCCATTCGTGTCGTTGACAATGGTACGGGTATTCATATAGAAGATTTAGGTCTCGTCTTTCATCGTCATGCAACAAGTAAACTAGATGCAGATGATGACCTGTTTCATATTCGCACACTTGGATTCCGTGGAGAAGCATTAGCGAGTATCTCTTCTGTTTCCAAAGTGACACTGAAAACATGTACAGATAATGAAGAAGGCCAAGAGATTTATGTGGAAAATGGTGAAATTCTTAATCAAAAACCTGCAAAAGCGAAACAAGGTACTGATATATTAGTTGAATCATTATTTTATAATACACCAGCGCGCTTAAAATATATTAAAAGTTTATATACTGAATTAGGTAAAATTACTGATATCGTAAATCGTATGGCAATGAGTCATCCAGGCATTCGTATTTCACTTATTTCAGATGGCAGAACGATTTTAAAAACAAATGGTTCAGGACGTACAAATGAAGTAATGGCAGAAATATATGGGATGAAAGTGGCTAAAGATTTAGTACATATCTCTGGTGAAACGAGCGACTATCGCTTAGAGGGATATGTTGCTAAACCAGAACATTCCCGAAGTAATAAACATTATATATCTATTTTTATTAATGGTAGATATATCAAAAACTTTTTGATAAACAAAGCAATTTTAGAAGGTTATCATACACTGCTAATGATTGGCAGATTCCCGATTTGTTATATTAATATTGAAATGGATCCGATACTGGTCGACGTCAATGTGCACCCAACTAAATTAGAGGTACGTTTATCTAAAGAAGATCAGTTGTTTGAATTGATTGTAGAAAAAATACGAGAAGCTTTTAAAGATCGTATTTTAATACCACAAAATGATATGAATAAATTGACGCAGAAAAATAAAGTGCTGGATAAATTTGAACAACAGAAAATTGATTTTGAGAAACGTAAACAGCAAAGAGATGCTACACATTCAACGAATTTGAATTTTGACCTTGATGATAATGAGCCCAATGAAACAAATCAATCTAATCAAGCCTTAGATCATACACTCTCAAGTCCGAATACCTCCTCAGAGGATTCCTATTCAGTGCAAGAATCGACTTATGATTATGCTAAGACGCAAAGAGATGTCTTGACAGATATGGAAGAACAAGATATTACTAATACATTAGCACCTTCTGAAGATGTAGCTGAAGCACCAGATATTAAAGGGAGTATCAGTAGCAATTCTTCACAGCGTGTACCTTATATGGAAGTCGTAGGTCAAGTACATGGCACATATATTATTGCGCAAAATGAGAACGGTATGTTTATGATCGATCAACATGCTGCGCAAGAACGGATTAAATACGAATATTTTAGAGAAAAAATAGGTGATGTGTCTAATGAAATACAAAATTTATTAATTCCTTTAACTTTTCACTTTTCCAAAGACGAGTTGATGATTATCAATCAACACGTAGAAGAATTAGATAAAGTGGGTGTGCATTTAGAACCGTTTGGTGGTAATGATTATATTGTTGATAGTTATCCAGTGTGGTTTCCTGCTGCTGAAGCGGAAGAAATTATTAAAGATATGATTGAGTATGTCTTAGAACATAAAAAAGTGAATGTTAAAAAAATACGTGAAGAAGCTGCTATAATGATGAGTTGTAAGAAATCAATTAAAGCAAATCACTATTTAAAAAATAATGAAATGGCAGATTTAGTGAATCAATTGAGAGAAACAGAAGATCCATTTACATGTCCACATGGCAGACCGATAATCATTAATTTTTCAAATTATGAATTAGAACGCTTATTTAAGCGTATTATATAGGAGGTTAGTGGATGAAGCCATATATTTTACCGGCTATTCGCTCAATGAAAGATTTAGAAAAACTGATACAGACAGATTATAAAGAATGTGTGTTATTAGATACGCATATAGGTCATATTAAAAGTATTATGGAATTGATGAAGAAGAATAATATAGAAGTGTATATGCATATTGATTTAATTAGAGGTATGAGTCACGATGAATTTGCTTGTGAATTTATCATTCAAAACTATCATCCCAAAGGCATCGTATCGACAAAAACGAAAGTTATAAACAAAGCCAAAGCGTTGAATACGACTACCGTTTTCCGTGTATTTATTCTAGATAGTCATGCACTAACTAGAAGCATTGAGCTTATAAAACGTGTTGAGCCTGACTTTGTTGAAGTGTTGCCAGGTATAGCAACAAAGCCAATAAAAATCATTAATGAACAGACGAATACGTCTGTGATTGCTGGTGGATTGATTAATGACGTTGAGGAAGTTGATGTTGCGGTAAAAAATGGTGCGAAATATATCACTACAAGTGATCGGGATTTATGGTAATAAAGCTAAAGCAGTTAAATTAACAATCGTTCTATTAAAGCATAAAGATTGAATGATGTTGATCATAATGTAATTGTCTTAACAGAATTAGCTATTTTAGAAACAGATTAAATCATTTTATTAATGTATAATCATTTCTAAAGATTATAGCTAATTCTTTTTTATACCATTTTTTAATGATTAAGTATCAATTTATGTAAATTAAAAGCCTAGGGGGAACATTTAATGATAAAACCGAGGAAATTATTAAGAGGCGATACTGTTGCTATTGTATCTTTATCTTCTGGTTTAGCCGGAGAAGATTCTATTTTATGGCGAACAAAACAAGGAATCGAACGACTGGAATCCGTATTTGGTTTGCATGTAAAAATCATGCCCAATGCACTCAAAGGTATTAAATATGTTCGTGAACACCCTGAACTGCGTGCTTCAGATTTAAATGAAGCATTAAAAGATAGTGAGGTAAAAGCGATTATAAGTTGTATTGGTGGTGAAGATGCCATTAGCATATTACCCTATGTAGATTTTCAAGCAATTTACGATAACCCCAAAATTTTTTCGGGTTATTCTGATTCAACGACTGTGCACATGATGTTTTATAAAATGGGTATCGTTAGTTTTTATGGACAAGCTTTATTAACAGATTTTGCGGAGAATATAGAAATGGATAGCTATACAATTAAAGATATTGAAAAATGTTGGTTCAATGATTCAGCAATTGGCGAACGATTGCCTACGCCTTATACAAGACCAACAGGATTAGAATGGAAAGTAGAAAATAAAAATATTGCTAGGACTAAAAGAGACAACCAAAGTTATGAAGTTATAAATGGGGCCGGTGCTGTGAGTGGCCATTTAATTGGAGGTAATTTAGAAACATTTGTGAGTTTGATAGATACTCCCATATTTCCGGAATTAGAGCATTTCAATCATGCGATACTTTTTTTAGAAACTTCAGAAGATACACCATCTCCTTTAGAATTTTCGAAAATGTTTAATCAATTATTACAAATAGGGGTGTTAGATAAAGTAGAAGGCATTGTTTTTGGTAAACCATTTAATCAAATATATTATGAAGCGTATAAAAATGAAATATTAAAAATTATTAAAAGAAGTAATAAACCAAGCATTCCAATTTTATATAATTTGTCATTTGGACACAATGAACCCAAGCACAGCATGCCTTATGGCTTATCAGCAAAAATTAATTGTCATACTCAGCAATTCGAAATTAAAGAAAGCGCTGTTATTGATTTTTAAATTGTGGCAATTTTTTTACAAAAAAGATTGACAACGCTTTCAATAGAGGTGTAAGATGAACACAAGTTAATAATTAGAACAGAGATGGGAGATTTCTACAGTCATTAAACCAGTGGTTCAACACTGGACATAATTGTAGGAGTCTCTTTGTCTTTTTTTAGGAGGAGTCTCTATGAGTGTATATTTTGCTGAATTATTGGGAACAGCAATATTAGTATTATTTGGGGGTGGCGTTGTTGCCAACGTTAATTTAAAACGAAGCAATGGTAACGGTGCTGATTGGATTGTAATTGCTACAGGTTGGGGACTTGCCGTAACTATGGGCGTTTACGCTACTGGTGAAATATCTGGTGCGCATTTAAATCCGGCTGTTACTTTAGCGTTCGCAATGGACGGTGCATTAAGCTGGGGTATGGTTCCTGGATACATCATTTGTCAAATACTTGGTGGTATCATCGGTGGTATTTTAGTTTGGTTAATGTATTTAGCACAATGGAAAGCAACTGAAGATAAAGATACAAAATTAGCTGTGTTTTCTACAGCACCAGCAATAAAAAATTACTTTGCCAACTTTTTAAGTGAAATTATTGGTACTGCTGCTTTAACAATGGGTTTATTATTCATTGGAATGAATAAAATAGCTGATGGCTTAAATCCATTAATTGTTGGTAGTTTAATTGTTGCGATTGGTTTAAGTTTAGGTGGTCCAACTGGTTATGCCATTAATCCTGCTCGTGATTTAGGACCTCGTATCGCACATGCCATTTTACCAATAGCTGGTAAAGGCAAATCAAATTGGAGTTATGCAATTGTTCCGGTTTTAGGACCTATTACAGGTGGTATGATGGGTGCGGTCATTTATAGATTGTTCTATAAAGGTGCGTTTGATATGATGTCTATTGTATCAATCGTGTTATTAATTGTAACAATTGCGCTTGGAATCGCTTTAAACAAAGCAAAAAGTGCAAAAGGTATCGAAACAATTTATTAAATAAGTTTTAACTGTCCTGTTTATACGTTAAAATATAAACAGGTCTTATATTATAAAAAAATAAGTAATATGAATATGTTTGTTGAATTATTAAAAAGAAATGTATACAGATAGATTGTTGGGAAACATACATTTCACATACATTATTTATTCAACAAATATAATAAAGGGGAGATTATCAATATGAAAAAATATATTTTGTCAATTGACCAAGGTACAACAAGTTCAAGAGCGATTCTTTTTGACCAAGATGGGAAAATCCAAGGCGTAGCACAACGTGAATTCAAACAATATTTTCCTAAATCTGGTTGG
Organism: Staphylococcus caseorum; assembly: GCF_049943195.1. Classification (NCBI taxonomy): domain Bacteria; kingdom Bacillati; phylum Bacillota; class Bacilli; order Caryophanales; family Staphylococcaceae; genus Staphylococcus; species Staphylococcus caseorum. The sequence continues at coordinate 1,080,952 of NZ_JBNFUA010000001.1, read as the reverse complement.
GTAGAACATGATGCAAACGAAATTTGGACGTCTGTATTGGCAGTTATTGCTGAAGTGCTTAATGAAGAAAATGTTGGCGCAGATCAAATCGCGAGTATCGGTATTACAAATCAACGTGAAACAGCAGTAGTTTGGGATAAACATACGTCACGTCCAGTCTATCACGCAATTGTATGGCAATCGCGTCAAACACAAAGTATTTGTCAAGACTTAAAAGACCAAGGTTTAGAAAGCAAATTCCGTGAAAAAACAGGCCTTTTATTAGATCCTTACTTTGCAGGTACAAAAGTAAAATGGATACTTGATAATGTTGAAGGTACAAGAGAAAAAGCTGACAACGGTGACTTACTATTCGGAACAATTGATTCATGGTTAGTATGGAAATTATCAGGTGGGCAAGCACATATCACAGATTATACAAATGCAAGTCGTACATTAATCTACAACATTCATGATTTAGAATGGGATCAAGAATTATTAGACATTTTAGAAATTCCGAATTCAATGCTACCTGAAGTAAAATCTTCTAGTGAAGTTTATGCTAATACTGTGGATTATCATTTCTTCGGTAAAGAAGTGCCAATTTCTGGTATCGCTGGTGACCAACAAGCAGCACTATTCGGCCAAGCATGTTTCGACCGTGGTGATGCGAAAAACACTTATGGTACTGGTGGATTCATGTTAATGAATACAGGAGAAGAAGCTGTAACTTCTAAGAGTGGTTTATTAACAACAATCGCGTATGGTATTGATGGTAAAGTCAATTATGCACTTGAAGGTTCTATCTTCGTTTCAGGTTCTGCAATTCAATGGTTAAGAGATGGACTCAGAATGATTAATTCAGCGCCACAATCAGAAAATTATGCAGAACGTGTCGAATCAACTGAAGGTGTATACGTTGTGCCAGCATTTGTTGGTCTTGGTACACCATACTGGGATGCAGAAGCACGTGGTGCTATTTTCGGACTTACACGTGGTACTGAAAAAGAACATTTCATTCGTGCTACTTTAGAATCATTATGTTACCAAACACGTGACGTATTAGAAGCGATGGAAAAAGATTCTGGTATTAAAGTAAATAATTTACGTGTCGATGGCGGCGCAGTTAAGAATAATTTCATTATGCAATTCCAATCCGACATTTTAAACATTGGTGTTGAACGTCCAGAAATTAGCGAAACAACAGCATTAGGTGCAGCATACTTAGCTGGACTTGCAGTTGGATTCTGGGATAGTAAAGATGAAATTGCTAACCGTTGGAAATTAGAAAAACAATTCAATCCAGACATGGAAGAAAAAGAAAGAGAAAAATATTATAAAGGCTGGAAGAAAGCTGTAGAAGCTACTCAAGTCTTTAAATTAGATGATGAGTAAAAAAATTAGACTTAAAAGTGTTATCTGTGCTACAATACGGGTAAGTTAATAATATCGAGATGAGAAATGAGAGATTCAATTCGTACAATTATATATGTATGGGATGGGTCTCTCTTTTTTTAATACTTTAGGAGGCGCTGGATTTTATGAGTTTATCAACTTTAAAAAGAGAACAGATTAAGAAAGAATTGAAAAATGACGCTTATGACGTTGTGATTATTGGTGGCGGAATTACCGGAGCTGGGATTGCTTTAGATGCCAGTAACAGAGGTATGAAAGTCGCTTTAGTAGAAATGCAAGACTTTGCACAAGGTACAAGTTCACGTTCTACTAAATTAGTACATGGTGGATTACGTTATTTAAAACAGTTACAAGTAGGCGTTGTAGCAGAAACTGGTCGCGAACGTGCGATTGTTTATGAAAATGGTCCACATGTAACAACACCAGAACGCATGTTATTACCATTGCATAAAGGCGGATCTATGGGTAAATTCACTACATCGATTGGTTTAGGCGTTTATGATAGATTAGCAGGTGTTAAAAAAGCTGAACGTAAAACAATGTTAAATGCAAAAGAAACACTTGCAAAAGAACCACTTGTTAAAAAAGCTGGTCTTAAAGCTGGTGGCTCTTATGTTGAATACCGTACAGACGATGCTCGATTAACTATCGAGGTAATGAAACGTGCTGAAGAAAAAGGCGCTACTATCATTAACCATACAAAATCTGTTCATTTCACATATGATTCAAATGAAACAGTTAATGGTATTCAAGTAGAAGACCAAATTAGCAATGAAACTTACCCAATTAAAGCTAAAAAAGTTATCAATGCAAGTGGACCATGGGTAGACGAAGTACGTAGTGGCGATTATGCACGTAACAATAAAGAATTACGTTTAACAAAAGGTGTTCATGTTGTAATTGATCAATCTAAATTCCCACTAGGTCAAGCTGTATACTTTGATACAGAAAAAGATGGCCGTATGATTTTTGCTATTCCACGTGAAGGCAAAGCATATGTTGGTACTACAGATACTTTTTATGACAATGTTAAGACATCACCATTAGTTAACCAAGAAGATAGAGATTATTTAATTGAAGCAATTAACTATATGTTCCCTGATGTTAACGTATCTGATGAAGATATCGAATCATCATGGGCTGGTGTAAGACCACTTATTTTAGAAGAAGGTAAAGATCCTTCGGAAATTTCTCGTAAAGACGAAGTTTGGGAAGGTAAATCTGGTTTATTAACAATTGCAGGTGGTAAATTAACTGGTTACCGTCATATGGCAGTAGAAATTGTTGATTTATTAGCAAAACGCTTAAAATCAGAATATAAACTTACTTTCGCTAAAGCGGCAACAAAACACTTACCAATCTCTGGCGGCGATGTAGGCGGCAGTAAAAACTTTGATAAATATATTGAACAAAAAGTTGAAGATGCAAAAGCTTATCAAATAGACGAAGCGACTGCACGTCACTTTGTATCTAAATATGGTTCAAACGCTGAAGAGCTATTCAAAATTGCACAAACTGCGCAATATCAAGAAACTGGTTTACCATTAGATATCTACACAGAATTAATTTATTCAATTCAAAATGAAATGGTTCACCGTCCAACAGATTTCTTTATCCGTCGTACAGGTAAATTATATTTCAAAATTGATGATGTATTAAATTATAAAGAACAAGTAATTGATGTAATGGCTGAATTATTAGGCTATACAAATATTCAAAAAGAATTATATACAAAAGAATTAGAAACTGCGATTACAGAAGCACAAACAGGTAATAACCAACCAGCAGTTAAAGAATAAATATGTATAAATAGTAAAACTGGCGACAAGGTCTTAGGACTTTGTCGCCAGTTTTTGTTTGTCTACCTCAATATATCTTTGTGTTACTTTATATCATAATATGTATAGATATCTTTTTCGTTGAAAGGGACAGATAAATCTAAAAAGTAAGGGCTTTGCCACTTTTGTGTTTTTAATGCAGTCTTGTTTAAATTTGATTCCCAATTGGGATAAACACGCATTGCCATTTTGCCTTTGTATTGGGTTGAAGTTAAGACGCCATTTGCTAACAAAATATCTTTCGGAAAAATAAATTGTCCTTTACGATCACCATCAATAATATTAATAACCAAGTAATCTTTAGAACCCTCGCAATTAAAAGGAGTATTTTGAGCTATTTCATTTTTATGCCACATTGCAACAAAATAACCAGTTTTTTTAGGTGTCTTCTTAGCTAACCGACTTTTAAAAGTATGATGGGCTAAGTTAAAATTAAAAGCCTCATATTCATGATTCCATTTTTCAACTTCAAAATTAATTGGAGAAAAGTCATTTACCATTTCGTGCATTTTATTTATTAACTTTTTAGAAGCATAATTTTCAAACATAATAAACCAACCTTTGCTAAATTATATTTAAGTCTTTGTTTTCTGAATCAAGTAATATAAAATCTAATTACTGTGTTGAAAGCATTAATATACCTAAGATAACTATAAAAATATAAATCCATTTTTCAAAATGATTATGGTGTGTCTTTTTCGATAAATACTTACCTAATAAAACTGCAACAATCAATACAGGTAAAGTAGCTAAGAATAATTGAATAGTTTGACTCGTCCATATACCACCCAACAATTGACCTATGACAACAAAGATAGCTGTTAATAGAAAATGAGCCTGAATTGTACTTTTAAAGTCTTTAATATGCCATTGACTTAGCGTTCCGAAAATAACGATTGGTACACCATGAGAGTTATAAACACTGCCTAGCACGCCGGAAACAAGTCCTGCCAAAACTTCCCATAGAGAAGATTTAAGTTTAATTTTAGCGTGATGGGTAAGAAAAACGGTCTTGATAAATGCATAAATACCATAAAAGATTAGAAAAATAGCTAACAGTAATTGTATTTTTCCAGTATCAAAATGATGGAGTATCCATATGCCTATAGGTATGCCGATTAAACTACCGGACATCATGACTGCCAAAGTCTTATATTTAATATGCTTCATTTCAGAAAAAATATTGAATAAAGCCACAGTTAGACCAGCGATACCCACTAAAGATATAGCTGTTTTTATATCTAAACCTATTAAAGCTAATAAAGGCATGCTGATTAAAGCTTCTCCAAAGCCAAAGTATGTTCGGACTAAAGCACCTAAGAATATAGCTAATAAAATAAAAATAAAAATCGTTATATCCATTAGATGTCCTCCTCGACGAATTGTTGTTTGTTTTACATTTTATGATGAGCATGATTAACTCAATACCTATTATTGATTCAATACTTGATATTGAGTATAACATTTTTAAAATAGAATCATATTAGGGTTTCGAAGGATTATTGCATTTTTATTGGTGAGAACATTTTCTTAAGTATTTATAAAATCAATGTTTTTTAATATATCGTTGTCTAGTGGTTAACGTTTTGCATTCTATTTGATAACATTGAATTTTGAGGGTATATTGTATAGTATAAGAAGATTGAAATGATGCATGATTTGGGGGCTATCACATGAGTCAAAAGGAATTTAAGATTACTGTTGAAGATGGCACAATGTTAGAAGTGAAATTAGATAAAGCCAAACATGAAACAATTGGTGTTGTACATTTGCTTCATGGTATGGCAGAACATATGGGAAGATATGATGAACTTGTTGAATCGTTTAATCAACAAGGATATGATGTATTACGCCATAACCATAGAGGCCATGGTAAAGAAATAAATGAAAAAGAACGCGGACATATAGATGATATATCGCAAGTAGCGGATGATACATATGAAATTGCTCAAACAATGTGTACACACTATACGAACATCCCATACATTATGATTGGTCATTCTATGGGTTCTATTATAGCGCGTGTATTTGCTCAAAAATATCCTGATGCAGCGCAAGGTTTAATTCTTAGTGGCACAGCACAATATCCAAAGTATTTAGGTCTACCCATTGCTGCATTAATGAAAATCATTACTTTAATATTAGGGAAACGACGTCGATTGAAGTGGATTAACCGATTAATGTATAAATCATTCAATAAAGATATCAAAAATCAAAAAACTTCAAGCGATTGGTTATCTAGCGATGCTCGAGAAGTGGCTAAATTTATAAAAGATCCGAATACTGGTTTTTTAGTTTCCAATCAACTTATATACCAAATAATAAAACACGCATTAGCCACAAGTCGTGTAAAAAATATTGAAAAAATGAATACAGAACTTCCTGTACTACTCATATCGGGTAAAGACGATCCGTTAGGTGGCAAAGGTAAAGGTATTAGAAAACTAGGAAAATTATATAAACGCTGTGGTGTGAAACATGTAACAGTCCATTTATACAAAAATAAACGCCATGAAGTTTTATTCGATACGGATTCTGATATTACATGGAATAACATGTATGAATGGATTGAAAAGCAAATTTTAAAAAAGATAAATAATAATAGTAAATAACTAAAGAGAGTTGATATACACGTGCATAACGATAAACCTTTTTTAATCGTACTTGTAGGACCGACTGCTGTTGGAAAGACAGAATTTAGCATTGAATTAGCGAAAAAATTTAATGGTGAAATTATCAGTGGCGATTCAATGCAAGTATACAAGCATATGGATATAGGTACAGCAAAGATTACACCAGATGAAATGTCAGGCGTGCCACATCATATGATAGATATATTAGAACCAGATGAAACATTTTCTGCATTTGATTTTAAAAATAGAGCCCAGCAATTAATAACTGAGATTACTGATAGAGGATGTGTGCCTATAATTGCTGGAGGCACGGGCTTATATATCCAGTCTCTGATTCACGATTATGCGTTTGAAGATGAAACAATCACAGAAGAAGAAAGTGAAGTAGTAGATAAAAAATTAGCAGAATTAGATCAGCTATCAAATGAAGCGTTACATCAGTATTTATCATCATTTGATAGTGAGTCAGCAGAAGATATTCATCCTAATAATAGAAAAAGAGTGCGCAGGGCAATACAATATTATTTAAAAACAAAAAAACTTTTAAGTTCTCGAAAGAAAGTTCAACAATATACAGAAAATTATGATACATTATTATTAGGGATAGAAATGTCGCGTGACATATTATATCAAAGAATAAATAAACGCGTAGATATAATGTTGGAACGTGGTTTACTTGATGAAGTGAAACAACTCGTAGATGCGGGATATGAATCATGTCAAAGTATGCAAGCTATAGGCTATAAAGAAATGTTGCCTGTAGTGAAGTGCGGTACAAATAAAAATGACGCAATAGATAAATTAAAGCAACATTCTCGAAACTATGCAAAGCGACAGATGACTTGGTTCAAAAATAAGCTAGACGTAGTATGGTTAGATAAAGAGAAAATGTCACTTTCATCGATGTTAGATGAAGTTTCAGTCCAAATAAAGAAAAGGAGTATAGAACATGAAGACAACAGAAAACATCCAAGATAAATTCCTAGGACAATTTAAGACTGATCAAACAAAAGTGATTGTGTTTTTAATGAATGGTTTTCAAATGAAAGGTGTTATTGAGGATTATGATAAGTATGTAGTATGCTTATTATCTCAAGGTAAACAGCATTTTATTTATAAACATGCTATCAGTACTTTTACAATTGATGATGCACCTCAAACATCATAATCAGAAAATATATAATTAAAAATTAAAAACTAAAAAAGCTACACTAGATTAATTGATATCTAGTGTAGCTTATATTTATTTATAGATATTGTAATGATTAATATTGTTTCAGAAAATCATAAAATCTTCAAATTATAATAATGCTTCAATTTCTGATTCGATTTGATTAGGTTTTTTCTGTGGAGAAAAGCGTTTTACAACTTTACCATCTTTATCTACTAGGAATTTAGTGAAGTTCCATTTGATTTTTTCATTGAAGACACCATTTTGTTCTTTAGTTAAAAATTCAAATAGTGGGTGTTGATTTTCACCTTTGACATCAACTTTTTCATGCATTGGGAAAGTAACGCCATAGTTAATTTTACAGTTTTGTGTAGCTTCTTCACCAGTGCCAGGCTCTTGACCTCCAAATTGATTACAAGGGAAACCTAATACTATAAAATCTTGATCTTTATATTTATCATATAAACTTTGAAGTCCTTCGAACTGTGGTGTAAAACCACATTCACTAGCCGTGTTAACAATTAACATGGGTTGTCCTTGGTACGTATCTAATTTGTACGATTCTCCATTTGGTTTCTGAACTTCTATGTCATATATAGTCATTTTAATTCACCTCTTATAAATAATCTAACATAAATTGGCGCTGTAGTCTTTATATATACACTATGATAGAATAGCTAAGAAAAGAGGTGCATGTTATGACCCAACAACAAACTTATAATACAAAAAAAGAATTAGAAACAGCTATTTTAGTTGGAGTACATGCTCAAAATGATGATGAATTTGATTTTGAGTCGACAATGGAAGAATTAGCATCATTGTCAGAAACGTGTCAACTAAACGTTCAAGAACAGTTTACTCAAAACAGAACGCATTTTGATAGAAAATATTATGTTGGTAAAGGGAAATTAGAAGATATTCGAGCGTATATTGAATATCATGATATCGATGTCGTTGTTGCTAATGATGAATTAACAACAGCACAATCAAAAGCGCTAAATGGAAATTTAAATGTGAAAATTATCGACAGAACGCAATTAATATTAGAGATTTTTGCATTAAGAGCAAGCAGTAAAGATGGTAAATTACAAGTTGAATTAGCGCAACTTGATTATTTAATGCCAAGATTGCAAGGACATGGACGTAGTTTGTCACGTTTAGGTGGCGGTATTGGGACAAGAGGCCCTGGTGAAACGAAGCTAGAAATGGACCGCCGTCATATTAGAACGAGAATGAATGAAATTAAACATCAATTAGAAACAGTAGTTGAACATCGTGAACGTTATCGTAATAAACGTGAACAGAACCATGTTTTCCAAGTTGCACTCATAGGTTATACGAACGCAGGTAAATCATCTTGGTTTAACATGCTTGCCAATGAAACAACATATGAAAAGAATTTATTATTCGCAACACTTGATCCTAAAACACGACAAATCCAGATAAACGATGGGTTTAACTTAATTATTTCAGATACAGTTGGATTTATTCAAAAGCTGCCAACGACATTAATTGCAGCTTTTAAATCAACGCTTGAAGAAGCAAAAAATGCGGATCTATTATTACATGTCGTTGATAGTAGTCATCCTGAGTATAGAGCGCAATATGATACTGTGAATGGAATTGTTGCAGATTTAGATATGGCACAAATTCCGCAAGCGATTATATTTAATAAAAAAGATTTACATGAAGGCGCGACACCGACAACGAATAAGCCATCGGTATTTGTTTCTAGTCGAGATGAAGCAGATATAGACAAAGTAAAACAATTGCTATTTGATCAAGTGCAAAAAGCACTCACATATTATGAAGAAAGCATACCAAGTGCGAATGCGGATAGATTATATTTTCTCAAACAGCATACACTTGTCTCAGAATTAATATTTAATGAAGATGATGCGACTTATGAAATTAAAGGATATAAAAAAGAATAGAAGGAAGTAATGATTAATGGAAGATATGAAACAGCTGATTGCTAATACAGAAGAAACATTAGCACCATATTTCAGAAACATTGAGGCAACAGCATATGTTAATCAGGAAAAAGTATTAGATGCATTTCATGCGGTTAGAGCAACTGAAAATGACTTGCAAGGCACTACTGGTTATGGCTATGATGATTTTGGTAGAGACCATTTAGAAGAAATTTATGCTCATGTTTTTAAAGCAGAAGATGCTATTGTCAGACCGCAAATTATTTCAGGTACCCATGCGATAACGATTGCTTTACAAAGCACATTAAAATATGGTGATGAGCTGTTATATATAACAGGAAATCCTTATGATACTTTATTAGAGGTTATTGGCATAAATGGAAATGGTATTGAAAGTTTGAAAGAATACGGCGTGAGTTATAATAAAGTTGATTTAAAAGATGATGATATAGATATAGAAGAAGTAATGAATCAAATCAAACCACAAACCAAAGTTATTGCAATTCAACGTTCTAAAGGGTATGATCAACGACCTTCTCTTAATTTAGAAGTGATTAAGAGCGCAATTCAAACAATAAAATCACAGTATCCGGACGTGATTATTTTTGTAGATAATTGTTATGGTGAATTCGTTGAAACGCATGAACCGATAGAATGCGGTGCAGATTTAATTGCTGGATCATTAATTAAAAATCCAGGTGGTGGCTTAGCTAAAATTGGTGGTTATATTGCCGGCAAAGAATCATTAGTTGCTAGATGTGGATACCGTTTAACTGCCCCTGGTATAGGTAAAGAAGCGGGCGCCTCCCTTAACTCATTACAAGAAATGTACCAAGGCTTTTTCTTAGCACCTCATGTTGTTAGCCAAAGTTTAAAAGGCGCATTGTTTACGAGTCTATTATTAGAAAAAATGAACATGCGTACAAAACCAAGATATGATGTTCCAAGAACGGATCTTATACAAACAGTTGAATTTGATACCAAAGAGCAAATGATTCAATTTTGCCAAAGTATTCAACATGCTTCACCGATTAACGCGCACTTTAAGCCAGAACCTGCTTCTATGCCAGGCTATGAAGACGATGTTATTATGGCTGCTGGTACGTTTATCCAAGGTTCGTCTATTGAATTATCAGCTGATGGTCCAATTCGACCACCATATGAAGCCTATGTACAAGGTGGCTTAACTTACGAGCATGTGAAATTGGCAGTAACAAGAGCTGCAGCAAATCTTAAATCACAGCAACTGATATAAAAGGAAGCTAAAATCCATGTATTCTATCAAACACACATTTTGAAGTAATATACTTGCTAATGATGTGAATTTAGATAAAATATATGGATTTTTTTGAACAAATTAAAGGAATTTTCTAAAAATTAATATGATTTATAAATGTTGATAAGACGCACGTTAGTGATACCAAGGGTTCAAAGGATATGTGAGGAAACCTTACATATTTTTGAAATTATTGAAAAATTGTGCTAAATTTAGAACAAGTTCAAAAATAGAGGTGAGGGAATTGAAGTCAAACGATACATTAAGACGCAATATGCCTGTATTCTCTATCAGTGTTGTAACTAAATTGAGTGAATTAACCGCAAGACAAATTCGCTACTATGAAACACATGAACTGATTAAACCACAACGTTCAGAAGGCAATAAGAGGCTCTTTTCATTAAATGATTTGGAACGACTTTTAGAAATTAAAAAACTGATTGAAAAAGGATTTAATATCAAGGGTATTAAGCAAATTCTTAATGAAGAGCAAAGTCATCTTTCTGATGATGAACAAGAAACAAGAAAACAAATGATAGTTGAAGCTACCCAGAAACCACAACGAGAAGCAATACCGATAAATCGTGGTGACTTATCACGTTTTATCAAATAATATTAACGGGGGACATTTACAATGCCAAAACGTACATTTACTAAAGAAGATATTCATAAGTTTGCTAAAGAAGAAAACGTAAGATATTTACGCTTACAATTTACTGATATTTTAGGCATAATTAAAAACGTAGAAGTACCAGTTAGCCAACTAGAAAAAGTATTAGATAATGAAATGATGTTTGATGGTTCTTCAATTGAAGGTTTCGTTCGAATTGAAGAGTCAGATATGTATTTATACCCAGATTTAGATACATGGGTTATCTTCCCATGGACAGCAGGACAAGGAAAAGTTGCTCGACTTATCTGTGATGTTTATAAAACAGATCATACACCATTTGAAGGTGACCCACGTTCAAACTTAAAACGTGTCTTAGAAAATATGAGAGAATTAGGATTCTCAGATTTGAATTTAGGGCCTGAGCCAGAATTCTTCTTATTTAAATTAGATGAAAAAGGTGAACCAACATTAGAATTAAATGATAATGGTGGATACTTTGACCTTGCGCCAACAGATTTAGGTGAAAATTGTCGTCGTGATATTGTATTAGAACTTGAAGACATGGGCTTTGATATTGAAGCGAGTCACCATGAAGTCGCACCAGGTCAACATGAAATCGACTTTAAATATGCAGATGCAATTACAGCTTGTGATAAAATTCAAACATTTAAACTTGTTGTAAAAACAATTGCACGTCAACATAATCTACATGCGACGTTCATGCCGAAACCTTTATTCGGTGTTAATGGTAGTGGGATGCACTTTAATATGTCATTATTCAAGGGCAAAGAGAACGCATTCTATGATCCAGATGGCGATATGCAAATGACGAAAGATGCTTATCATTTCATAGCAGGTACTTTGAAAAACGCACGTGGTTTCACAGCTGTATGTAATCCTTTAGTAAACTCATACAAACGTTTAGTTCCAGGTTACGAAGCACCATGTTATATCGCTTGGAGTGGTAAAAACCGTTCACCATTAATCCGTGTACCAACTTCTCGTGGATTATCTACACGTGTTGAAGTACGTTCAGTAGATCCAGCTGCCAATCCATATTTAGCATTAGCAGCACTTTTAGAAGCAGGTTTAGATGGTATTAAAAATAAACTAGAAGTTCCAGAACCAGTTAACCAAAACATTTATGAAATGAATCGCGAAGAACGTGAAGCTGTTGGTATAGAAGATTTACCTTCAACTTTATACACTGCTGTTAAAGCAATGAAAAATAACGCACCAATTAAAGAAGCTTTAGGCAATCATATTTATAATCAATTTATTAACTCTAAATCAATTGAGTGGGATTATTATAGAACACAAGTTTCTGAATGGGAAAGAGAACAATACCTTAAAGAATACTAGGTGCTAAGCAAGAGGGGTAATATTAGTAATATCAACAACTCGGGTCATTCTGAATGAATGATTTCGGGTTGTTTTTTTGCACCCATTTAATTTTAAGAAGTGTGTTGGGTGCATTTTGGGTGCAGACTTTAAAAGATTTCTTTTTCTTGAATGAACTTTTCAAAGTCCTCTTTTGCTTTATGATTCATGTTTTCTGTTACGTGACTATATACTTGTTCAGTCACGCTCATTGTTTTATGACCCAATCTTTCTTGAATTACTTTCATAGGTACATCACTTTCTAATAACAACGTCGCGTGAGTATGTCTTAATTTGTGGATGCTTAAACCTTTTTCTAAACCTAATATATTTTCTGTTACATGTTTCATAGTATTATGAGTTGTACTTCGAGGTATAGGGTCACCAAAAGAATTACAAAATATAAAATCATGTGAATCATTGTAAATATCTTCATTGACTATTCTGTTAGCATTTTGTAGATACTTCAATTTAGTTAGCTCTTTAGCCAAATCTTCTGTTATATATATTGTTCTATCTTCTTTATTCTTAGTAGGATTCCATCTATCGTTTTTTTGATCGTAAGACTTAGTAATTGAAATAGTTTTATTTTTTTTGTCATAATCAGACCAAAATAAAGCGTTAGCTTCTCCCACACGTATTCCTGTTTCTACCATAAATCTGAACATATAATATTGATATACATCTCGTTTTTTTACGGCTGCTAAAAACGGTTTTATTTTATCTTTTGGTATATATTGTGCTTTTTCAGGGTTTTTTAAATCTCTATGTTTCAATTCTACGTTATCACATGGATTAAAATGTAGAATACGGTCGTAAACAGCTTGTTGCAAAGCTCGGTTTAGAAAAGAATGAGATTTCTTAATCGTTGACTTACTGTATCCTTTTTCTATTAAGTCATTTATAAACTCTTGGTGTAATGATGATGTTATTGATTTTATAGGGATGTTTCCATAAAATTTTAGAACTCTCATTTTTGAAAATTTTTCTATTTCAATTGTGCTTTGACTAAGTTTATCATTGCGCCAAGTTTTTAAATAATATTCCATCCAGTCATCTAACAAATAATCTTTTTGTACTTGCATACCTGTATTCAGAGAATTCTCTAATTCAACAGCTGCACGTTTAGCGTCACTCTTAGTTCTAAAACCACTCTTAGAGATTGATTTTCTATCTCCCTTTTCGTTATGATAAAAAACTCTACATCTCCATTTAGAACCTCTTTTTTCAATTTGTGCCATTCTATCACTCCTTTTAGAGCTGTTATTTGGTAAAAAAGATAAAAATATATAGGGCACGGTATGGGTGCCCATTTTAATGTTGTTTAATTCAAAAATATAAAGTATAATAAATAAAAAAGTAAAAGGAGGGAGAACGCTATGGAAATAATTATTGCTATTTTAAACATTTTAACTAAAGTTTCAATGTTTGTGATTCTCCTGGTACCTATATATATTATTGCTTTTTATTTACTGAAATTTATATTTGAAATATTTAAGTTTTATAATATTCACTCAATTAAAATCACTTCCTTTTTAGTATCTGTTATAATTATATTTACTAATGTTAAATTTCTAGACATCTATTAGTTAGGTGTCTTTTTATATTTATTTATATCTGGAACTTCTGCTTCACCTTGTATTTTCAGTTTTTCCATTTCTTCTTGGTGTCGATTTTTTTCATGATCTTCTTTTAATTTTTGTTCATTTATCTTTATATACTCTTCAGCTAAACCATTAGTTTCTATAGTGAAATTTTTTATTTCAACTTTGCCACCTAATAAAATATTGCTTATTATACAAAAACCAACAAAGTATTTGGCGGCATTTTTACCTTTTCCTTCATATTCTTGTTTACCTGGCGACTTTATATAAATAGTACTCATTAAATCTGAGAGATTATAAAAATCATTATGTAAATATTCGTTTGCAATCCATGGAATATTAGTTAATGTCCTTAAATTTTCCGCTGATAGAGTAGTTTTTTTATTTATTTTAATAGAATAAACTATTTTTTCACCTTTAACGTAAAAATCATGTAGTGATGAATCAATTTCATTAGAGTAATCATTAATATCAGAAATTGTGTGATGACTTTGGAGCATTTTAAACAATTTTAAATCTAAGTTTCTTTTACTAATCAATTTAATCGTTTTTATTTTACGTCTTTTAACATATGGACAGTTACCTTCATCAATTTCAGTTTGTGAAATATTTTGATTATATACATCACTTGTTATTTCGCAAAACATTAAGACTTGTGAGCCTTCGGACGGTAGAATCACAATATCTCCTATTTTCATTTTATTGTAGAATTTATTAATATTGTTAATAACTAAAGTTTGTTGCTTGTTCTCAGGATAATAGTTATCTAAAATTCTTAAAGCTAGTTCTTTATTAACACTTTCACAGTAATCTTTTTTATCAAGTTTATTCCAACCAATAGCAATAAATTTTTCGCTAGTAAATTCTTCATACCAATTGCCTCCTTCAGTACGAAGTAACCAATAATTTCTATTTTCAGGTATATTTGGGATATTTAAATTATTCTTTTCAAAAACATTTAATATTTCTTTATTAATTCCTTCCATTCTACATTCTCCTCAATAATAATTTATAAAAATATATAGGGCAGTGGTGACTGCCCGTAGAATTATTCATCTAAATCCATTAATCCAGCACCAGGTACCGCATTTGGTCCGGCTGCTGCTTGTGCTTCTTTACCTTGTTTGTATTCTTCATATGCTGCGCTTTGTTCGTCTTGTGTCCAACCTGGAGAAACCACATGTTCACCATTCATATTAGTATTTTGTTCTTCATTAGGATTAAGGTTGGCGGGGTTTTCTTCAGTTGGTCCACTTGTTAAACCGTCTTGTTCCTCAACTACAGGTGCTTGTTCTTGCGACTGGACAGGTTGCTGTTCTTGAGTATTTACTTGCTCTTGAGATTGTACAGGTTGTTCTGTACTTTGTTGCTCTTGTGCTTGTGTTTCCTCGTTTGCTACTTCTTCGTTAGATTTATCGTCCGGTTTGCTCTTTTTATCTTCATCAGATTTCTTATCATCTTTCTTACTTTCTTTATCAGACGATTTTGTTTCTTTCTTGTCTTCTAACCTACTTTCTTCTTCACTCCCACATGCTGTTAACACCAGAAAACTTGCTAATAATAAAAATACTACCTTTTTCATTTCACATTCTCCTTAACTTTATTGATTATAAGTGGTTAAATTTTAACTATAAAAAGATAAAAATATATAGGGCAGTGGTGACTGCCCAAATATTATTATGTAATTAATATAGCTAGTATTATAACTAAAAAGCACATAGTTAAAGCTATTTTATCTTTGGTTTTGATAGTTATCTTCCTTTATTTTAATCATTCTAAATGATCGACAGCGTATTTAGCTTCATCAGGAGTGAATTTATCACCAGCATCTGAAGTAAGTTGAGAGTAAATTTCATCGTCAGACATATCCATCATGTCTAAATAATTTTCAGCAGATTTCAAAGCGTTCTCATTATAATCTGCTTCTAGATTATCGACAGCGTATTGTGCTGCATCTTCTGGATATTTGTCACCTGCTGAAGAAGTTAATTGGTCGTAAATAGCATCTTTAGACATGTGCATTGTATCAGCATATGTTTTAGCTGAACCTAATGCAGCTTTTGCTTCGCGGTTTGGTTTATTTTCGTTCGTATCTTGTTTAGCTGCAGGTTCTTTTGTATCTTTTTCTATTTCCGATCCTTTATTGACATCATTTTGTACACTTGTCTTTTTAGAAGATTCATCTTTTTTATCTTCTTTATCATTATTATTTTCAAGTTCTTTAATTTCTTTTTTTAAGTCCTTATTTTCTGCGTTTACATTCTTTAATTCTTTCTTTAAATCGTTATTGGCCTGGTTTTTTTGATTGGAGGAGTTATTAACTTTCTCCCCATCGTTATTTCCAAGACTACTCAAATAAACTATTACAAATAAGCAAGTAATCACAACTCTTATCCATAATTTCCACTTTTTGAATCCCCACATTAAAGCTAAACCCACAGGGTAAATAAATATAAGTGCTAAAATAACTAATAAACTTCGTTCGTACCATTTTGGTTTTTTAGTTGAGCTTTCCATACTATCGAAAGTTTTAAAATCATTATTCATTATAAATTCTCCTAATAATATATTTATGTTATAAAAACATATTAATTATTAGTGTACATAAAATATATTATGAATTGTAGTAGGTATAGAAAATTCTTTTTTAACATTTTACACAATATTCAGAATGATATACATATTATTAAAAATGTAGTTTATTTATTTAATTCACATATACTTTTATCCTGAACAATATATTTAATTGCACACGTGTACAAAGACACGTGTATTGTTTCGATATAGTATTTTTTGTTAATTTTGTAAATTTATAGTTAAAAAATTAGAGAATAACTCTGCCTGCAAATTTAACATCAGAATCTCCGTAAAAATTCATATCTTCATATTTAGAATTTAGAGAAACTAAACGTATGTGATCTTGATATATAAATACTTTTTTAACGTATGCTTCACCGTCTACAACAAATACACCTAATTGCCCACTATTAATACTTGTATTTTCTTCTACAAATATAATTTCTTTGTGTTCAAAAAGTGGTTCCATAGAATCACCATTAACTTGTAAAGCGAAATCGTGGGGTGGAACAACGCCAGCAGGGTAGTTCACTGTGAATTCTATATCATCTACTAAAGTTTCACCGGTGCCTGCTGATACGTAACCATTTACAGTTACTTCTTCAGTCTTAGAATCTTTATATGATTGTAGGTAAATAATACTCTCACCTTGTTGCTGCACTGAGTAATGATGTTCTGCGTATGCTAAAACACGTTTTTTTCTTTTTTCTTCTAATTTATTATAAATTTCTGTTATATCATTATTCTCTCTATACGTTGAATCTATATCACTTTTCATTACTCCGAAGTAATTAGCGATTCTTTGTATAACCCCATGAGAAGGGTTAGAACGTAAGTTTAAATAATCGCTTAAAGTTGATGGAGATATATCTATATTACTTGCTAATTCTTTTTGGCTAATTTTATTTTCCTTTATTAATTTTTTTATATTAGCTGCTATTACTTTATTACGGTGATTTTTTTCCATAACAATAGCACCTCCTTATTTCGTATTATACGAAATAAACGGACAAATGTAAATGATTTATACGAAAAAAACGAATTTATGTGTTGACAGTACGAAAAAATCGTATTATAGTTGGTGTATCGAAAGGCGGTGATGCTAATGAGAACATTAAAAGAGTTGAGAATTTCCAACGGTTTAACTCAGATAGAATTAGCGCAACTATTTAAAGTTTCTTCTCGTACCATACAAAATATGGAAAAAGATTCATCAAATATAAAAGATAGCTTGTTATCAAAATACCTAGCAGCATTCCAAGTTAGTTATGATGATATTTTTTTAGGTAACGAATACGAAAATTTCGTATTAAGGGAAAAGAAAAAGAATTCAGTAATTATAAATTATAAAGATAAACAGGAGTGTTGAAATCATGAATGAATTACAGTTATTTCAAAATTCAAAGTTTGGGAATTTAGAAGTCTTAACTATTGAAGGGAAAGAATGGTTTCCAGCGACAGAAGTAGCCAAGAAATTAGGATACAAAGACCCTTATAAAGCAATAAAGCAACATACAAAATTAAAGGGGTGGGCGAATCACCTAGTCCCTTCGATGGGAGGTAATCAAAACAAAAAATTTATTGATGAAGGTAATCTTTACAGATTAATAACCAATTCAAAATTACCACAAGCAGAAGAGTTTGAAGAATGGGTATTTGAAGAAGTTTTACCCTCTATTCGCAAACATGGCATCTACGCTACTGAAAATGTAATAGAACAAACTATGAAAGACCCAGATTACATTATCAATATTCTTATGGAATACAAACAAGAAAAAGAAAATAATTTACTTTTAAAACAAGAAATTGGAGAACTTAAACCCAAAGCTGACTATGTAGATGAAATATTAAAATCGCCAGGAACTATGACGATAACTCAAATTGCAGCTGATTACGGTCTGTCTGCTCAAAAATTAAATAAATTACTACATGAAGCACGTATACAACGTCGAGTAGGTAAACAATGGGTGTTATATACAGAACATATGAACAAAGGTTATACAAAGTCAGAAACGATAAATATCGTTCGTTCAGATGGAACACCAGATACACAACCACAAACAAAATGGACACAAAAAGGCAGATTAAAAATACATGAATTACTTACTGACTTCGGTTATGAAGCAGAGGTAATAAAAATATAGGAGGAACTTAAATGACACAAGAACAAATCGAAAAATTAAATAACATTGTAATTACATTGCATTTAGCAAAACAAGATAAGGGTCCAACTTTTATTCATAGTGATGTTACTTCGTTAAAAGGGCTTGGCAATATTGAACATTCATATGAAGTAGATAGAGAAGAACATTTGGAATCAATGATTGAGTGGGCGATTGACCAGATAGAACAAAACTTTGATTTAGAATTCGAACAGTAGGAG
Source organism: Staphylococcus caseorum (assembly GCF_049943195.1). Classification (NCBI taxonomy): domain Bacteria; kingdom Bacillati; phylum Bacillota; class Bacilli; order Caryophanales; family Staphylococcaceae; genus Staphylococcus; species Staphylococcus caseorum. The sequence continues at coordinate 1,062,148 of NZ_JBNFUA010000001.1, read as the reverse complement.
GAAATTCAATGAGGGATAAAATAAAGGGTTTGGAAGTAGATTTGAAAGTTACAGAAATAAAACAAACGCCTACTAAAAATAAGTAGACGCTGCAAATTATTATTTGAGTAAACCATTGTCAGATAAACGCTCCAGTGTATCAGCAAGTAGGGTTGCTGAATAACTAGTGTTCAGTTCAACTATATAACTAAACAACGCGTTAATATCGACATTACCATCAAAATCTGTAATTTCGTCCATCTTAGAATCTATATCTTCTTGGGTAAAAAATTCAGATTGAACATGATTAACAGACTCAATAACAATATCTTCATATTTAGACATAATATCACCTCCTTAGGTGATTATAGCAGAAAACATATTGCGCAATATAAGAAATTTCGAACAATAGGAGGAAACGGAATGAAATTTGAAAAAATCATTAGTGAAAAAGACGAAGAAAAAGCAATACAAGAAATTATAGATGTTTTAGTTAAATATAATCTAACCATAAATAATTTCAATAAAATATTAGATTCAGTTTTTAGAGAGTTTTATGATAATGCAACATTAAAATAGCCCTCGAATAAGACGAGAGCTTGATCCTAAAAGTATCTAAAGGAATAAGAACTACTATCGACAATCAAATAAAAAATTCCAGATTCATTAATAGTTATTACAGCAGGGTTTCTATCAAAGTAACCACCATAATAGCTGAATCTCTGACCTTTTAAATATTTACGATAATTAATTTTGTTCACCAAAATAACATTTGAAGCATTGTCTAATTTAACCTCGACAGTAAGAGAACCATTAGACTCAAAAGTTGGGATTTTAGCAACCATATTAAATTTCACCACCCACTATCGCAGTAGCGATAACACTATTGTACGAAACTATAATAATAAAAGCTATAGGAGGATTAAGTATGAACTTAAAACAAGTATTAAAAATAACACTCCTAATCGTCATCTTGGCGGAAGAGATTAAGAGTGTTGGGAAAAACAAAAACTATAGATTAAATATTGATACTGATGAACTTGTTGAAAAACTAAGTAAAAAAAGAAAAGTTGATATTTATTAATCTTTTAAGTCGCTTTTCATATGTTCAATTAATCCAGAACGTATTAAAACGCCCATGATTAGATTTTGGGCATAAGTTCGAGACTCAGATATGCAATACGGAATAGCGTTGGTATATTCCAAATTCCCATCTTCATTTAGATGTTTTTGCAGTCTTTTAGAAACATTTTCTTCGGAAAACATATCATCACTTAGATTATCATCAATATCTTGAAGTAAATCAAAAAGTTCTTGTTTATTCATAATAACACCCCCTTTGCACACAGATAAATAAATTATACCAGAAAGGAGCAGATACTATGTTAAATCTTCAAATCAATGATGATCACATCAACAAAATGGTAGACGAAAAAGTTAAAGAAATTCTAAAAACTTATAAACGTACACTCGTTACAGTCGATATGAAAGATTTAGTTAAGATGACTGGATTGAGTCAATCAACATTAGAACAGAAAATTGTTTGTGAACCAGAGGTTGTTGCAGTAACTAGAAGAATTGGCACAAGAGTTTTATATAAATATCCAGAAATAAAAAATGCCTTGTCTGTAGTTATAGACAGGTTAGGAAAATAGGAGGGATAACAATGAGAGGTTTACTAGCATTATCAACAGCAGTGGTCATATTCTTCATAGCTTTGATATTCACGAAAGACTTTATCCACTTATTTCTAATCTACTGGGTAGCTGTTTGCTTTAGCTACATGGCTTGGGACGGTTGGATTAACTATTTAAAGACAGAAAAAAAGACCGCTAAGCGTGGGCACGTTTAACGGTCGAGAATTAAGACAAAAATATACTACTTAAATATACACCTAATTAATGGAGGTCGTCAAATGTATTACAGAATCAATGATGAAAGTAAGAAAGTAATTAATGTTCAAGGGTTCCAATTCATCTTACGTGTTAGAAAGATGACGCAATTTGAAGTAAATATATCTGTTGAAACATTAGACAATGTATTTATAGATGAAATCTTAGTAGCTGATGAAGAACTAGGAGTAAACACTGCAAGAGAAATCTTAGAACAATCCGTATTCAAATGGATAGATGAGAACACCGATGAAGCTGATAGAGTAATGAGCGCTGTGATGACATGGTAGGAGGAATATAAATGAGTACATTATTTAATCTAACTGACAATTATAAACAAGTTTACGACTTAATCGCAGAACAAGGTGATGAACAAGCCTTAAACGACACACTGGAAAGCATCAACGACGCTTTAGAAGATAAAGCAGATGGTTATGTATCAGTTATCAAATCACTAGAAAGTGACAACAAAGCCATAGATGACGAAATCAAGAGACTACAACAACGTAAGACAACTAACAAGAATGGTATTGATCGCTTGAAAGAATCATTGAAAGTGTATATGGAAGCAACAGGTAAAACTAAATTCAAAACAGCATTGAACAGTTACAACATTCAAAATAATCCACCTTCTTTAAATGTAATTGAAGAAAAACACATACCAAGTGACTTTTGGCTTTCACAAGCGCCCAAATTAGATAAAAAAGCATTGTTGAAACATATTAAAGAAAATGACGATGTTGACGGTGTGGAAATTAAACAAACACAAAGTTTGAGGGTGAGATAAATGATTGAACAAAACAATGAACAAGCAGACCTTTTAACTCAACTAGGAGTTAAAGATATCAGTAAACAAAATGCTAATAAATTTTATAAGTTTGCTATTTACGGCAAGTTTGGTACTGGGAAAACGACTTTCTTAACTAAAGATAATAACGCGCTTGTACTTGATATTAATGAAGATGGAACAACAGTTACAGAAGATGGTGCAGTTGTATCAGTTAAAAATTATAAACACTTTTCATATGTAATTAAGTCTTTGCCACAGATATTAGAAAAGTTACGCGAGCATGGCAAAGAAATAGATGTAGTTGTAATTGAAACTATACAGAAGTTAAGAGATATAACAATTGATGATGTTATGAGCGGCAAAAATAGAAAGCCTACATTTAATGATTGGGGCGAAACAGCTACACGAATTGTTAGTATGTATCGATTTATTTCTAAGCTACAAGAGAAGTATCAATTCCACTTAGCTATCAGTGGACATGAGGGCATCAATAAGGACAAAGACGATGAAGGTGGAACAATCAATCCAACTATCACAATTGAAGCACAAGAACAGATTAAAAAAGCTGTAGTGAGCCAATCAGATGTATTAGCAAGAATGACTATTGAAGAAACAGAAGTAGACGGTCAAAAAAATTACGACTATGTGTTAAATGCAGAACCTTCAAGTTTGTTCGAAACGAAAATTAGACACTCACAAAGTGTGACGATCAATGACAAACGGTTTGTTAACCCCAGTATTAACGACGTAGTAGAAGCAATTAGAAACGGAAACTAAAGGAGAGATAATTATGAACGAAGATAAAAATAAACTATCTCAAGAAGATTTGCTTAAGATAGTTTGGAAAGATATATACCGTTTGCTAGGCGATATCTCAAGAACTTTTAATTTAATATTCAATGTGTTTGTTGTTGTATTAATTTTAATCGCATTGGTTATTTTATGTAGTTTTGTAATATTTCCATTACTTTGGTGACAAAAGGTATTAATACAGTTAATACCCAAAAAATAAAGTTTATTAAATATTTTATACCCAAGGACATTTGTATTGGTATTACTATGTTTAGCAATCTCGCCGGTAAAGAAAGAGTTCTCTCTATAGCGTATTTTGGGTTCTTTAAATCGTTAAGCCTTTTATCTTCAAGTTCTCTATTGTTTTGAAGTTGTATTATTTTATCTTGAACTCTTGATGGATTCATTATGTCGTATTGATCTAAAACAAAGACATCCTTTATCAAAACACTAATTAAACTGCCTTTAAATAGAATTTCGTTAGCTTTACGATTGTTTACTTCACCGTTATTTAAATTATATAAATGTTCGATATGTAAATTTAAATAATAAGTTAAATCGTTAAATCTATTAAGCGACTTTTTTATTAAAGATAAATAATAGTATATAAAAACTAAAATAAAACAACCAAAGATGACTAAGCACCATAGCATAAGTATATTTCACCTCTTTCTAAAACAAACTAAATAAATTGTATCAGTAAATATTATAAACAAAAAGGAGCAATTCAATTATGAAAATTACAGGACAAACGCAATATGTAAAAGATACAAACCAAGATAAATTCTATAACGGTTCAGCAGGATTTCAAGCAGGAGAATACACAGTTAGAGTTAAGGACATTGAATTTAAAGATAATGAAAATCGCTATTTTACTATCATTTTTGAAAATGACGAAGGTAAGCAGTATAAACACAATCAATTTGTACCACCTTATAAATACGAGTTCCAAGAAAAGCAATTAATAGAGTTATTAACACGTTTAGGGGTTAATTTAAATCTTCCTAGCCTAGAATTTGATACGAATGACTTAATAAACAAGCCTTGTCATCTGATTTTGAAATGGAAATTCAATAAAAATGAAGGGAAATATTTCAGTGATTTTTCATATATTAAACCATATAAAAATGGTGATGGTGTAGTTAATAAACCAATTCCGAAAGACGAGAAAATGAAGGCTGAAGAAAATGGAGAAAGTCAACCTAAAGCTTCATTAAACGACGAAGATAATCCATTCGCAAATGCTAACGGTCCTATTGATATAAATGATGACGACCTTCCATTCTAGGATGTGATTAAATGCAACAAATTACTAGATACCAATTGGATAACGACGGTACATATTCCGTCGTTGCCACTGGTGTTGAATTAGAGACTAGTCATACAGAGTTAATAGATAACGGTTACGTAGTAAACGCAGATGTGACTGTACCAGATAATAAATTACTTACTAATGACCAACGGAAAAAGATATTCGCGTTGTGTAGAGATATAGAACTGTATTGGGGAGAACCAGTAGAAGCATTGAGACAAAGATTTCAAACAGAACTAGAAATAATGAACGGCTATGACCGAATTAGTTTAAGGGACTGTACTAAGCGTGTAGCAAGTGAATTAATAGAATTAATCGTAGCGTTTATGTTCCATCATCAAGTACCTATGAGAGTTGAAACAAGCGAACTATTGCAAGGTGAAAAAGCAATGTTGTACTGGGCAACGGTCAATCGTAACTGTGTGATATGCGGTAGTCCTGGAAGTGATTTAGCTCATTATGAAACTGTAGGGCGTGGAATGAACCGTAAAACAATGAATCATTATGATAAACATGTACTTGCGTTATGTAGAAAGCATCATAATCAACAGCATGATATAGGTGTTAAATCATTCGATGATTTATATCACTTACAGAATAGCTGGATAGCAGTTGATGACAAATTAAATAGCATGTTAAGAGGTGAGAAACAATGAGCGATAGATTGATAGACATTACAGGTGGATACGGAAGTGTTTATAAGAAAGTTATGAAAGACACAGAATTGAGTATTGAAGCTAAAGCTATATATGCTTATCTAACTTCTTATGCAGGTGGTAAAGATACTGCTTTTCCTAGTGTTAGCCTAATATGTCACGAACTAAACATTAGCAAGAACAGATTTTATAACCATAGAAAAGAACTTGTTGAAAAAGAAATCATTTCTGTAAAAAGAGAAAGAACTGATAACGGGTTTAGCAAGAACATCTATACAATCAATCATCATTTCGTACGTCTCAATTTTGTAGACATACAAAACGTAGACATACAAAACGTAGACATACAAAACGTAGACATACAAAACGTAGACATACAAAACGTAGATATACAAAACGTAGATATACAAAATAAAGACACTAAGAATAACAGTACTAAGAATAACAATATTAAGAATAACAACAATAAGAATAATACTAGCGCAACTGACGTTACGCGTGAACGTTTTGAGAATTGGTGGAAACTTTATGATAAAAAGCTAGACAAGAAAAAAGCATTTAGCTTATTTAAATCAGCGCTAAAGAAACATAGTTATGAAACTATCATGGATGGAACTAGAGAGTACTTGAAGACTATTACTAATAAGAAGTATCAAAAGTACCCTAAAACATTTTTAAGTCAAGAAAGCTATATGAATGACTTTACAGAAGAAATAAACCCTACTGGACAAGACCAACTAGAACGTATGAAGTATGACTCTAGTTATTGGGATTAGGAGTGATTAAATGAAACGTATGTTAAGCCTTAGAATAACAGAAACGCTTAAACAATATGAAGCTAATGACGTAGAGAAAGGACTTTATTGTGAAAAGTGCGGTAACCGATATGATCTACACACATTTAGTAGTGGTTATGAATATCGTGATGGTTGTGAGTGTAGCATGATTGCAGCGGGCAAAGAAGCAGAAAGAAAACGTAAACAAAAAGCAGTTAATCGTATATTTAGTCAATCTAATGTAAATCACTCACTTAAAGATGTAACAGTAAATAATTATCAACCACAAAATCAAACACAAGAAGACGCTAAGCAGACAGCTATAGAGTACGTTAAAACATTTTCTATAGATGAATCTAAGAGTTTAATACTACAAGGCTCATATGGTACTGGAAAATCCCATTTAGCTTATGCCATAGCAAAAGCAATTAAAGCACAAGGTTATTCTGTAGCATTTATGCACATACCAATGTTAATGGACCGTATCAAAGCTACTTACAACAAAAATTCAGTAGAAACGACAGATGGACTCGTTAAGTTACTAAGTAATATAGATTTACTTGTATTAGACGATATAGGTGTAGAAAACACTGAACATACATTAAATAAACTATTCAGCATTGTAGATAACAGAGTAGGTAAAAATAATATATTTACTACTAACTTCAGCGATAAAGAATTAAATCAAAATATGAATTGGCAACGCATCAATTCAAGAATGAAACATAATTCAAGACAAGTGAGAGTTCTTGGTGATGATTACAGGGAGAGAGACGCATGGTAACAATTGATGAAATAAAACAAAACCTTGAATGTTCTGATGTGTACATTCAGAAAATGATTGAGTGGGCAAATGGAGACGAAAATAAGTTAGAGAGCTTATACTACTTCAAGCTTGCTGAACGTCAAATACGACCTGCTATTCAAGAGGTGAGGTAATTGGGGTTAAGCACTGAATATGATTTGAAAGATAGTACGGGTAAAGTGGTTGGTTCTGTTATACCACTTAACAATAAAACGAATAGGTTATTTGGATTGTATAAACGATATGGATTAGATGAATTCATCGTTACAGATAACAGATTAGAAAAAATAAAGAAGCATTTCAATTTAACTAGAGTAGATCAAACAAGCATATTTGATTTCATACAGGAGTGACGGAATGAGTAAATACAATGCTAAGAAAGTTGAGTGTAAAGGGATTGTGTTCGATAGCAAAGTTGAATGTGAGTATTACAAATACTTAGAAGGCCGAAAGTTTATTGATGGCTTTGATTATATTGAAGTGCAGCCAAGATATGAGTTGGTCCCTAATTTTGGTAAGCAACGAAAAGCTGAATACATTGCAGACTTTGCACTATGGAATGAGGATAAGTTGGTTGAAGTCATAGACGTTAAAGGAATGGCTACAGATACAGCTAAGTTGAAAGCTAAGTTATTCAGATACTTGTATCAAGATGTGACGTTAACGTGGATATGTAAAGCGCCTAAGTACACTGGCAAGGATTGGATAACATATGAAGATTTGATAAAGGCTAGACGAGAACGTAAGAAAGCAATGGAGTGATTCCGATGAATGAAGAAACAATCAGGATTAGATACAACGTGACATACGAGAAGTCTTATACTTTTCCGGCAAATGTTAATGATGAGGATTGTGAGATAGAGGAACGGATCTACAATGAAATGCCAATTAAAGAAGATGAATATACTGACGCAAAAGTGATTAGATTTGAAGAACCGACAATTATAGATAGAGGATTCTAGGAAGAATAAGAATGAACGTCAATTTAAGTAGAGCTAAAGATGATAAAGGTAACTTATGTTTCGTGATGATAGATGATAACGAAGAAGTGTTTGTGGATGTGGAAGATTATAAGGAAGCTAAGCAACTTGGTATCCATTACACGAGAATTAAACATCATGCTAAAAAAGGTAGACGACACTTAAAAAACTACATTAGAAAGTATGACCAACGTCAAGGTGTGGACAGACTCAATGCAGAGGACAAAGAGCGTGCTGAACGTAAGGTTGAGTTGGAAGAACATAAGCAGCGTAAGGAACAGGAACGCCTGCAGATGATAGAGGACGCTAAGCGTAGTAGTAAGTGGTTTGAACATTTAGCAGAGAATGATGTATTTCCGAAAGTGGTGAAGTAGATGAAGATTAGAGATTTAGATTTAGAGCAATATGTAATTGTGTATGACATTGGTAAGAGTGAGAACAATAATGGCATGACTGTTGTAGGACGTGTGGAAGAAATTGTGTTCAATGATGATGGAGAGAATGCAGCTACTATAAATTCGTTAGGTAACTTATACGATATTACAGACGATAACTACTTTGATTTGTGGACTAAGAGTATTGAGGATAAGACAGAGAGTGTGAGTATACAGAATAAAGAAACAGAAGAAATAGTATCAAGTGGTGAAGTGAAAGCAACTATTGATTTGAGTAATTCAGAGTTTGCACACTTGCGCCAATCCAACGACGTACAACAACGTAAGCGTAACGACACAGTCAACCACCCATCACATTATAACTATGGTGATATTGAAGTCATAAATTTCATAGAGCAGGTAACACAACATTACAATTCTAATGTAGCTTATCACATTGGTAATGCAATTAAGTATCTAGCACGTTCACCACACAAGAATGGTAAAGAAGATGTGGCAAAAGCTAAATGGTATATCGAACGTGCATATGATAAGTGGGATGTGAAGTAAATGACACCTAATGAAATACTACTAAAAAATTCAGACTTAATTGTTAAATCGTTATTTCAAAGAGCTGATAGAACATATAAACAATTCTTAAAGTATAGCAACACAAGTTATAACGCAGAAGTTGGTACAAGTAGATATTGGAAAGCAGTGGCTGGCACTGAACAGACACAAAGAGAAATAAAAGGATTAATTGAACAACTTAAAGCAATGGACGAATACACACAATGGAGCGAGAAGTTACATCAAGACAGATATAAGTTTATTGAGAAGTACGACATTGTAATGGAGAAATATAAATTATCATGATCCTATCAGATACTATAAAAGTTAAATATAAATTAAATACATGTGGGCTACAGACACATGAAATTGCAAAGTTACTACGTGATAAAGGTGTTAAAGGATTCGTAATATCTTCGAATGATAGAAGTGTAATCGTAGTAGTACCACGTGAGGATATAAAAGCGAATAGGAAGATAATGGAGGGGATTAGGAATGAAGATTAAACGTAAAGTACAGAAAACATTACCGCAATTGATTGAGTGGGCGAAGGAAAACGATATAAAAAATAAGATTTTTATTGGTAAACAAAATTATTACAATGTCGGTTTTGATATACATGGATTCATATATTTTAATAGCGGTAATACTATGCCACTTGACGAAACTTTCACAGTTACAACCGAAGAAGAAATTGATGAAGATACAGAGTTTAAAAGTATGGTCGAGGTAACCACAGACGACTTATTTGCTGTTTGGGAACACGCAAGTATTAGCACATGGAAAAATGAACACAGCAAAGAATTTCACGCATACATTGATGGCGAATTTAAATTAATTTGGACACATGAGAAAGGGTTGGTGGAGTAGATGGTACCGAAGTTTAGAGTGTATGAAACAGATCGTAAAGCTATGCACTATACAGATAAAGATTTAGTTGTATGTTTCTCTGATAACGGTGTAGATGTAATTGACCATACAACATTCAGTTCATCTTGTATGGATATAGATAATTTCGTACTCATGCAATCCACCGGACTTAAAGATAAGAACGGTGAGGACATATTTGAAGGTGATGTTGTTAAAACAAAATATGGTGAACATGGTAGACACATTGGTGTAGTTAAATACGGCGGTGCAAAATTTTATTCAGAAGGTGTTAAACAATATTTGTCATGGCATGAAGATTTAAACGGACTTTTTGAAATTATTGGTAATCAATTTGAACAACCTCATTTACTAGAAGGTGATAACGAATGAAACAATTCACAGTTTGGCTAGCAGTCGTAATCATACTGGCAATGATGCTATTGATAATGTGGGCAACTATGTAAAGGAGTGGTGAGGGTGACGGTTAAAAAATTAAAAACCATGTTAAATAATATCGGGTTGTATGTTGATGTGGAAATTAAAAAGCGCGGTGAAGTTAATCCTTTTGAAACAGAAACCTATCAATATGGCACAGTTTTAGAAGGTAATTCATGCAATGTAAAAAATTGACCCATCTTCAAAGTGTGGATTAACAAATCAAATAAAGTAACGATAAAAACCAGAGGCGTTCAAAAGAGTTTTGATATTCAAAATAAAGATGAATTGGTAAAAGAATTGAAAGGATTTGAAATCATATAAAGGAGTGATGGCGAGTGAGTACCTTAAAAGAGATTTGTAAAGAACAAACAGAAATGATAGATGAGATGCGTCAAAACATCAAAGAATTAACCGAAGAAAACGAGAAGCTATCAGAACAATATAACAAGATGCTGGAAGAACGAAACAGCCTTATAGACGATTTATCTTGGTATAAAGCAAAGGTTAGTAGGTTGGAACGTGAGAATGAGCGTTACGATATTGTGAGTGCAGAGAGTAAGGAAGAGGCTAGAGAGATTGCAAATAAACCTAAAGGGTTGTTAAGTGTAGTGCCATCTAGTTTTAATAACGGTCTTATTAGTAAAGCGTTATCGAAAGGTAACAAATATAGAAAGGACAGTGAGTGAATGAAATGTATATTTAAAACATTATTAATCATAGCACTATATGAACTAAGTAAAGAAGTAGCATATGAAATCATTATAAGAAAGCAAGCAAATGACATAGTAAATAACACACCAATGGATTATGAAATAGATGGATGGAAAAGATATTAAGGAGAGTAGAAGATGAAAAAAATAATATTAGCAGCATCATTATTATTAACAGTATTCTTAGGTGGTTGCACATGGCTGGATGATGCAAAGAAAGATCATGAGAGTGACACAAAAGGATTGGATAGAACAGTAACTGTATATAGTAAAACTGGAGAAGTAGTTAAACAGTATAAGGGAGACAATGTAAGAACTAAATATAATGACGGTGGCGCATTAGTTATTAATGTAGATGGCAAGCGTGTGCAAGTGATGAATAGCGATGTTGTGATAGAAGAAAAAGGTGCAGAGAAATATGAGGTGAGTAAGTGATGGGTGACGTTAACTTGATGGTGTGTGAAACATGTTAGTTATCACATGTATTGTATTAATAGTAATTGTTATCTTCTTGCTGTTGTCATACATAGGTATGCAAAGTCGTAATAAAGAGTTAGAACTAGATAACTTTATATTAAAAACTCAGATAGAACAAATGTTGAAAGAACAGTAACTGGAGGTAAGTCATGTATAATGCAGATCAAATAGAGGAAATGATATATGAATATCATTGGAGAAAGAATGTATTACTTGAAGAAGGTTATGAGTTAGATAGTAACTCTACTGCTCAGTATGGGGTTGAGTCTACTATGCCTAAAGCGCAAGGTGGAACGAGCGATAAAGTATTAGATATCGTGACACGTAATGATGTAATCTATAGAATATTGTATAAGCATATTGAAGTAGTAAGCTTTATTGATAAGTACGAATATCATATAGACAATGATAAGAATCTAAATATACTTTATGAAATTAAGAAAGGAAAGAGGCCTACAGAAATTAAGAAGATAATGAATATAGGTAGAACAAACTTTGAAAGTCGTATGACAGATATCGTGAATGTGTATCTTAATGAGCAAGATAAACACAATAAGCACAATCAACACAATCAACAAGATAAACACAATCAACACTAATTAGTAATCATCATTAGTATTTTATATAATATATTTATAGCGATAATGCTAGAATACAAATGGTACTAACAATTATAAATAAACAATACTATATTATATCGAGACACATCCATTCCGCGGGTGTGTTTCTTTTTGTGTAAGGTGATTCATCTATGGCATTAACCAAAGAAGAAAGAAGAATATTTTATAACAATAAGTCATGGAGAAATAAAAGAGAAGAGATAAAACGAAGAGACAATTATGAATGTCAAATGTGCAAAGCACAAGGGAAAGTTAATATAGATTACTATGAAAAGAACAAGAATGACAGAAAGAAAATAAAACTTGTTGTTCATCATAAGAAAGAATTAGAACATCATCCTGAATTAGCACTTGAAGATGACAATTTAGAAACGCTTTGTGTTGAATGTCATAACGAAATCCATGGAAGGAATTTTAAAAATTGGTTTCAACCAAAAAAGAAAAAATGGGATGACGAATTTTGGTAAACAAAAATAATTTTCATACATACCCCCGCCCAAAAATTTTTCGTTTAGAAAAGATTAAGGGAACCGGTGATAGGTAGTCTATATTCCACATTTGAAGTGTTTATTTCACACATAACCCCCCACCCCTATGCGAAAGAGAAAGAGGTGATTAATTTGGAGAATGACGAAAAGCATATAGAACACCAAGAAGAACGTGTTAAGGCTGAAACAGAGCGATTAAACAAGATATTTAAAGATATACCCCAAGATAGAATGAAAGTAGCACAGGGGCTTATTATTCAAGCTGCTAGGCTAAGAGTATTGTTAGATGATGCTTGGCTAGACATACAAACTAATGGTGATTATGAATTATTTACTCAATCAGAAAACACGCCTCCATATGAACGAGAGAGACCAGTAGCTAAACATTTTAATCAAAGAGATAGTTCTTATCAAAAAGTAGTTATGCAACTAACTAAATTATTACCAGAAGATGTAAAAGAAGAAATTAAAGAAGAAAGGAAAAGCTTATTATGACCTCAGTAAATAAATATGTGACACGTTATATAGATAAATATAAAAACGGTGAAATAACATTTAATAAAGAGCGACAATGGTTAGTCGAACACTTAGAGTTAAATATACTTTATCGAGAAGATTTATACTTTGATGAAGATCAAATAGAACGTTGTATTAAATTTATTGAGAAATTTTATTTTAAGTTACAACCTTTTCAAAAATTTCTTATTGCATTTGTATTTTTATTTGATGAAGAAGATGAACTTTATTTCGAACAATTTTTCTGGCTAGTTGCTCGTGGTGCTGGTAAAAATGGTCTGATAAGTGGACTATCTAACTATTTTATAAGTGAATTGCATGGTATAGCTAACTACGATGGTACAGTTGTTGCCAACACTGAAAAACAAGCTAAAACATCTTTTGAAGAAATGCATAGACAAATAACTAAGCATAATCTTTATAGTGGAAAAATAAACGATGTTGAAGGTGAAGGTTTCTTTGATTTAACAAAACAACGTATTACATCAGAAGTGACAGATAGTAAGTTTGAATATGCTACAAGTAACGCAGGAAGTAAAGATGGTGGACGTGAAGGATTTATAATTTATGATGAAGTTCATAGATATGAAAATAACGATATTGTAGATGTATTTTCTAGTGGACTTGGAAAAGTTAAGCACCCTAGGGAATTTTTTATTGGAACTGATGGCTTTGTTAGAGAAGGATTTTTAGATAAATTAAAAGATCGTTCAATGGATATTCTAAAAGGTCAATCACCTAATGACAGACTTTTTCCATTCATTTGTCGCATAGATGATGAAGAAGAAATGTCTACACCAGAATCCTGGAGTAAAGCAAACCCTATGTTTGAAGAACCGATAAGCGATTATGGCAAACGATTATATCGTAAAGTTCTTAATCAATATCATGATTTAGAACATAGTCCAAGTGGTCGTGAAAACTTTATGACTAAACGAATGAATTATCCAGAAGTTGATTTAGCAAAAGTTGTTGCAAGTTATGAAGACATATACGCTACTAATCAAGAAATTCCTTTATTAAAAAATAAAACAGCTATAGCTGGTTTAGACTTTGGTAGTATAAAAGACTTTGCAGCTGTTGGTTTATTGTTCAAACAAGGTGATGATGTTATTTGGATTAGTCATTCTTTTGCTAGAAAACAATATTTAGACCAAGCTAATCTTCAACCGCCAATAAAAGAATGGGAAAGACAAGGATTATTAACAATTGTAGATGAACCTTCTATTAACCCGATTCATATTATTGACTGGTTTAAAAAAATGAGAGAAAAATATGCTATTCAAATGGTTGTAGCAGATAACTTTAGAATGGATTTATTGAGACCTTATTTTGAAGGCGCTGGATTTGATATAGAAGTATTAAGAAACCCTAGAGGTGTACACAGTCTTTTAGCGCCGAGAATAGAAACGCTATTTGCAAATCATCGAGTAATATTTGGAGATAATCCATTAATGCGTTGGTATACAAATAATGTTGCTGTTGAAGTTAAAAAAGATGGGAATAAAGAATTTGTTAAAAAAGATGAACACCGTCGTAAGACTGATGGATTTCACGCTTTTCTGCATGCTTTGTATAAATTAGATGAATTACAAGAAGTTGATTTAGATAAAGCATTTGATTTATTAGATAAACTTGATTTCTAGTTAGGAGGTGGTTAATTGGGTATATTTGCAGATGCATTCAAAAGAAATATAGAACTTAGAGATGCTTTAGATTTAGATTTAGCTGACGATCCTGCAAGCAGAGGGTATTTAAAGAGAATTGCTTTAGAAACATGTATAAACTTTATCGCAAGGACATTTAGTCAATCTGAATTTTGGGTTAAAGATAAAAACAAACTATTAAAGAATAAAATTTATTATAAATTGAACGTTAAACCTAATACAGATTCTAGTGCAACTGATTTTTGGCATAAGGTTATATATAAATTAGTATATGACAACGAAGTTTTAATTATTAAAACTGATTCTGATGATTTAGTTGTAGCAGATGATTTCTATAGAGAAGAATATACTTTGTACGAAGATTTGTTTAAAGATGTCGTTATAAAAGATTATCAATTTAAAAGGTCTTTTAAAATGAGTGAAGTTATATATATGAATTATAACAACGATAAATTACAAAAATTTGTTAATAGTCTGTTTTCTGATTATGGTGAATTATTTGGTCGTATGATGGATACACAATTAAGAAAAAATCAAATACGAGGGCTATTAAGAGTAGAGAATGGCGGCGGTGAAATATCAGAAAAGCAAATGAGTAGATTGCAAAAGTTTGCTAATAAAATATACGATAAATTTAAAAATAATAATGTGGCTATTGTTCCAGAAGTATCAGGATTTCAATATGAAGACTTAACTAAAAGTGATGGTTCAAAAGGAACTGATAATGGAGCAGAGAATATTCAAAAAGTAAAAAAACTATTTATTGATGATGTAGCTAAAATTATTGGTATTCCACCTAATTTAATACATGGTGATGTTTCTGATTTAGCAAATGCTATGGAAGCTTACATTGATTTTTGTATTAACCCACTTATTTCAAAAATAGAAGATGAATTAAATAGTAAGTTATTTAGCGAAAATGAATTTTTAAATGGAAAACGTATAGAAGTTGCTGGTATAAACAAAGTTGATCCAATCAAGAATGCAGAAAAAGTCGATAAATTAATATCTTCAAGTGCAGCAAAACAAAATGAAGTGCGTGAAATGCTCGGTCTCGAACCTGTAGAAGGTGGAGACCGTTTTATTTTGACTAAAAATTATAAGAAAGAAGGAGAAAATACATTGAAAGGGGGTGAGGAAAATGACGAGTAAGGAGGAATTGATGAAAGCGAGCGCTAAATATCAATTTAAAAACGAAGCAAAAGATAGCGGGGTCATACTCACTCTTTCAGGTCCTATTGCCAAACCATCAATATTTGCTGATGAAACAATTAATAGTGCTGATATCGCTGAAGTTTTAGATGATGTAGACAAAGATATTACAATACGACTTAATTCTCCAGGTGGAGATGCATTTGAAGGCATAGAGATTTATAACTACTTGAAAAACCACCCATCTAACATAACTGTTGAAATCACTGCTTTAGCAGCAAGCGCAGCATCTATTATAGCAATGGCTGCCGATGAAACTGTTATGGGTAAAGGCGCTTCAATTATGGTTCATGAAGCTTCAACTATAGCAATAGGTAATAAATCAGAAGTGAAAAAAACAGTGAATGCATTAGAAACTATTGATGAATCTATCGTTGATATTTATGCAGAAAAAACAAATTTATCGCGTGATGAAATTGTAAATCTTATGGAAGAAGAAACTTGGTTCACGGCACAAAAAGCAGTTGAAAAAGGATTTGCCAACCGTACTAAAGATGTATCTGATATACCTAAAGGAAATAGTGATAACAAGCAAAACATTTCAAATCAACAAATTAACAATGAGATGAGAGATGCAATTGTTAATTTGACTAATGAATTTGCCTCTTTAAAAGAGAAGTTACCTACAGAAAACAAAAAGAAACGAAAATACTTATAGGAGTGAATAATTATGACAATTAAATTTAAAGATGACGTTGATAAAAACGTGAAAAACTTGCGCGAAGAATATTTTGAAGCAGTGCGCAATGAAGCAGAACAAGAGGTAGTCGAACAAAAATATAACAATTATATGGCAGCATTTTCAGACGGATTACGTGATGAAGTATTAAAACAAGCGCGTGATGAAGTGAATAACACTACTAGTGATAACCAAATTAGAATGAACCGTGGGAATAATGTTTTAACTGCTGAAGAAAATAGATTCTTCACTAATTTAGTTGAAGATGATGCAGATTTAGATACTTACAAAGAAGGTGTTATTTTACCAGAGACTACCGTTGTGCGTGTTTTTGAAGATATGCAAAAAGCTCGTCCGTTATTATCAAAAATCAATTTCCGTTTAGCTGGTATTAAAACACGTATGATTGTAGGAGACCCTAGCGGTGCAGCAATTTGGGGAGAAATATTTGGTAAAATTCAAGCTAATTTCAAAGAGTTAAATTTTTCTCAAAACAAATTAACTGCGTTTGCCATTGTACCTAAAGATATGTTGGACTTTGGTCCGCAATGGGTTGAACGTTATGTTCGTACACAATTATCTGAAGCAATGGCATTGAAATTAGAAGAAGGTATTGTTTTAGGCAAAGGCGCTGCGTCTAACGAACCATATGGATTAACGAAAGACCTTATTATTGATGATGAAGGAAAGATTACAGGAGCGAAAGACAAAGAAACAACTGGAACTTTAACTTTTGAAGATGCTAAAACGACAGCTAATGAGCTTGCTGGAGCGTTAACAACACTTTCTACTAAAGAAAACGGTTCGAAAGTCGATGTATCTTCTGGTGTAGCTTTAGTAGTAAATCCTGCAGACCAGTTTTATGTTAAAGCTCAAAACACAATGCAAACAGTGAATGGAGCATGGGTTACATCGTTACCGTTTAATGTTGATGTTACGACTTCTGAATTCATTCAAGAAGATAAAGCGTTATTTGTAGTAGGTAATCGTTACTATGCTGTTCAAACTGGACAAGTAAATATTAAGTCATATGATCAGACGTTAGCTTTAGAAGATGCTGATGTTTTTATTGCTAAACAAAATGCTCATGGTTTACCAGATGATAATAAGGTGGCTTTATTATATGACTTGAAATTAGATGGTAAGCCAAGTAAAGATTCAGAAAATGAAACGCCCTAACCGTCCCCAAAAGGTAGAAGTGGCAGTAAATAGTAAATCTGCCACTATTTATGCTGAATAGGGGTTGGTTAATAGAAAAGTGAAAGAGGTGGTTAATTGATTGCGAATGAACATGTGGAAGAAATGAAAAAACGCTTGAAAATATTTCATGCAGCAGAGAATGAGCATATCGAATCATTACTAAAACAATCATATGAAGATATTAGCTATCGATGCCAAAGTTTCGTTATGAATGAATCATTAAGAGGTGCTGAACTTGTTTATGAACGTACTAGATACGCATATAATGATTTATTAGAATTCTTCCATGAAAACTTTATATCTCAAATAACTTCTTTTGCATTAGAAAATATGGAGGATGAAGATTATGAAGAATAATTTCAAACCTCCTGAATTAGGTAATGGAGATTTAAGGACACCAGTAACGTTTTATGAACTTGTTAAAAAGGGACCTTATCCAGACGATTTAGAGAAAAGTGAATTACATTCATGCATGGCAGAAACTTATAGTCCTTCAATGAAAGACAAAGAAGTTCTAAATGTAAATGAAACACAATATGGTCTAACAATAGCAATAAGAGACCCTCTACAATCATATACACCTAATAATAAACATAGCGTTGAAGTTGAAGATTTTAGGTTGGAAAAGAATTTATTCAATATATACGATGTGCGATTTGATAAACCCGAAAGAGGTTTTATTACGGTGGTGTTAGGCGAAAAATGAGTAAATATAAAAAGAAAGGTATATACGATGTGAAAATCGAGGGCGAAAAAGAGATAATGAAAAAGATGGAAGCGAAATTTGGTCAAAAAGCGATGCAGGCAAAGAATGATAAAGCTTTAATTGAAGCATCTGATTTTTTAAAACAAGAGTTGAAATATCAATTCGAAGAATTTAGAGATACAGGTGCTACCATTCAAGAAATGAAGCGAGGGAATCCTGAAACGGTCGGTGGTCAACGACGGATTATGATTCATTGGGAAGGTCCTAAGGAAAGAAAAAATATCATTCATCTTAATGAACATGGCTATACACGAAACGGTAAAAAGTATACACCACAAGGGTACGGTGTCATTGCCAAAACGTTAGATGCATCACAAACCAAGTATCGTGGCATTATACGAAGAGAGTCGAACAAAAAATGAATATACTCAAATATATTACGAATATCATTATTAACGACCCTATCCTTGCATCAGAAGTCAATAATCGTATTTATTATTACGAAGTAACAGAAGTTGATGATACGAGTGAAGCATTTGTCGTTTTAACACCAATATTAGATCGCCCAAGCACATATGTTTCTGATAAATACCTTTCGGAAACATATTTTTTTCAAGTTGATGTTGAAGCTTATAACCATCAACAAACCATAAATATAACTAAACGTATTCGTTATTTACTATCAAATGTAAATTTAAGTCAAGCATCATCACAATTAGATGACTATTTTAAAGCAACGCAAAGGTATGTGATGTCACGTAGATATCGTGGTATACCTAAAAATCAATATTACAAAGGTGAACGTGTCGAATAGATGCGTTCTTTTTAATTCAAGGAGGAAAAATTATGGCAGTAGTAGGATTTGAAAAAGTACATGTAGGTATTTTTGATGAAGATGAAAAAATTAAACAGTTAATGACATGGAAAGACGCAAAAGGGGGTACGGTCAACCTTAATATTTCAGGATTAGCCCCTGAAAAAGTTGAAATGCGTGCGTCAAATAAGACCGTATGGTCTAAAAAGCAAGGAACAGGTGAAGTTCAATCAGAACTTGATGTGTTTAATGTGCCAGACAAAGATTTAGATGCTGTTTTAGGTCGTGATGTGGCCGATAACGGTACTTCATGGGTTGGCGAAAAAACACGTGCGCCTTATGTTGCGTTAATTGGTGAATCAGAAGATTTATTATCAGGCGAACCTGTATATCTTGCATTAACTAAAGGGACAATGAGTCTTGAATCTATCGAATGGAAGACAACGCCAAAAGAAGCAGAAGAACCAGAACCACAACAACTGACAGGTGATTGGATTGCACGTACTATTAATGGTGAATCACGTACTTATGGTTATCATGTTGGTAAAGAAGGGTCAGAAGAATTGTTCCAAAGTGTATTCCCTGGTTACGAAAATGTTGGAGAAGGCGAAATGCCAGACAATGACAATTCAAACGATAACGAAGCAGTAGAAACACCCTAAGGCACCCCAAAATGTAGGAGTAACAGCTAAAAGTAAGTCGGCTGTTATTTCTGCAGAATAGGGGTTTTTTAATGAAAACAGAAATGGAGGTAATAAAATGGCAGACATTTTAAATATTTATAAAGGTGATGAAGTTATCGCAAGCGCTGAACGTAATGAAGATGGCAATGCGATAGTGACAGTAGAAGGTTTAGAAGCAAATACGGAATATGAAGCAGGTACGTTTCAAGCTACTTTTAAAAATGAGCATGGCGAATCGCCGAAAACTAACGTGCCAGCCTTCAAAACCAATCCAATTAAGGTAACAGGCGTTACCTTAGACCAAACAGAATTAGAATTAGATGTAGACGGTACAGTGACACTACAAGCCTCTGTAGCACCAACTACAGCAACAGATAAATCAGTCGCATTCACTTCATCTGATGACACAATCGCTAAAGTAGATAGAGAAACTGGAGAAGTAACAGGTGTTGCGCCAGGAACAGCCGATATTGTAGCAACTACGATTGATGGTAATAAAACAGCAACAACAACAGTTACAGTAACAGAGAACACACCAGATGAACCAGATAATGTAGAAGTAGATGCAAATGAAAATGATGCAGATGTATCAGCAGAATAAATAAACAAGGCGACCGAAGTCGCCTATTTTTGTATACAAAAATAATTCAATTAAAGGAGATAATCACATGATCAAATTTGAAATTAAAAACGAAGAAACAGGTAAAGTAGAAAGTTACTTAAAAGAAGAAATCAAAATGGGAGAAGCAGAACGTTTTTATGAATGGATGGAAAATCGTGAAAAAGAAGTAAATAAAGAAAAAGCAGATATGAAAAAAGTTAGAAAAATGGAACGTGATTATTTAGTTAGTTTGTTTGAAAAACAAGGTTTAACAGAAGAAGACGTTTTAAACAACATGGGTACAAAAACATATTCTTATGTATTAGGTGAAATATTTCGAGAAATCAGCGGTGAAGATGAAACAGATTCAGAAGATGAAACAAGCGAAGAGGGAAAGACAGAAGAACAAGCTCAATAAAAGAAATTTTATCGAACATTAGAAATCTACAACATTTTTGTATGAAGGAATTTGGGTGGACTTTAACAGAGGTTAGAGAACAACCATATCTTAAATTGTTGGCAATTTTAAAAGCAGATGACAAACAAGATGAACAACAAACTAAGTCTAAAAAAGAAAAAGAAGTTATCAAAGGTAAAGGCATAATTAAACTATTGAATGGATAGGTAAGAAGGGAGGTATACATATTTGGATAATATTCAAGGTTACGCGATAAAGAATACCATGGATAACACAGGCATAGAACAAGGCATGAAAGGTCTTAAACGCCAGATGGGTGTATTAGGTTCAGAAGTTAAAGCGAATATGTCTAGTTTCGGTAAAGCTGAGAAGTCTGTACAAAAGTACCAAACACGTCTTGATGGGCTTAATAATAAAATGAAAGTCCAAAAGAAAATGTACGATCAAGCCAAAACGGATTTAAATAACGTTAAAAGCGCTTATGAAAAAGCATCGAACAGTATTAAACAACAAGAACAAAAAGTTAGAGAGCTTGCCGAAGCACACAAGAAACAAGATAATGCGATGCGCAAATCTAATCAAGAAATGAAAAAATCTAATAATGAATTAGACAACGCTAAAAAGAAACAATCGTTATTAAGTGCTGAAAAGGCTAAAGCTAAAACCAAATTAGATGACTTACGTTCTGCAGAAAGACGCTTAAAAGAATCAGGTAAAGCTTCTACGGAACAAATTAAGCAAGCTTCAAATGCGACTAAACAACAACGTGAAGTCCATCAAAAACTCATTGCAAGTCATAAAGAAGAAACGGCTAATGTTAAGAAGTTAACACAGTCTCATAAAGGCATTACAGAAGAGAATAAAAAGGTTAAAGCTTCTTATAAACAGTCTAATGACGCAGTAAAAACAGCTGAAAAAGAATATGATAAACTTTCTAAAACGATTAAAGACTATCCGAAAGACTTAGCCAAAGCTGAAAAAGCTGTGAATAATGAAAAAGCTTCAATGAATGGGTTACAAAAAAGTATTAATAAAACTGAACAAGAGCTAAAGCAAATGAATAAACAACAGATGGTCGCTAATAGCTCATTCACAAAACAAGCTGACCATTTAGACAAAATGTCAGAGAAGTATGGCAAGATGTCCCAAAACATGCGTTCAGTGGGACGTAATATGTCTATGTATGTAACAACCCCGATTGCTGGCGCTATGGGTTATGCTGGTAAATTAGGTGTTGAATTTGATGACGGTATGCGTAAAGTACAAGCTGTCTCAGGCGCTACGGGTAAAGATTTAGACGCGTTGAAAGCTAAAGCACGTGAAATGGGCGCAACAACTAAATTCAGTGCGACAGATAGTGCAGAAGCTATGAACTACATGGCTATGGCTGGTTGGAAATCACAAGATATGATGGGTGGCTTGCCAGGTATTATGGATTTAGCTGCTGCATCAGGTGAAGAATTAGGCACTGTTTCTGATATTGTTACCGATGGTTTAACGGCATTTGGGCTAGAAGCTAAAGATAGTGGTCATTTTGCAGATGTTTTAGCGTCAGCTAGTGCGAATGCGAATACTAATGTACAAATGATGGGTGAAGGCTTTAAATATGCAGCGCCTGTTGCTGGTGCGTTAGGTTATAGTATCGAAGATACTTCAACAGCAATTGGATTAATGAGTAATGCAGGTATTAAAGGCGAAAAAGCTGGTACAGCATTACGTACGATGTTTACGAACCTTTCAAAACCAACTGCAGCTATGAAAACGAAGATGGATGAACTTGGTTTATCTATTACAGATAGTAACGGCGAGATGCTACCAATGCGTGATGTTTTAGATCAATTACGTGATAAATTTAGTGGTTTATCTAAGGACCAACAAGCTGCAACTGCAAGTACAATATTCGGTAAAGAAGCAATGAGCGGTGCATTAGCTGTTATTAATACTTCTCAAGAAGACTATGACAAACTAGCTAATTCTATTGATAACAGTGAAGGTTCTGCTAAGAAAATGGGCGACACAATGGAAAAAGGCTTAGGTGGTAGTTTAAGAGAATTAAAATCAGCCGCAGAAGAACTTGGTTTATCAGTTTTTGAAACTATCCAACCTGCTTTATCGGGTATGGTCGGTGGTTTGAAATCAACGGTTGATTTCTTAAACGATTTACCTAAAGGCGCAAAAGTAGCTAGTGTCGCTATTGCAGGTGTAGCTGCCGCGATTGGTCCCGTAACGTTAGGTGTTGGGCTATTATTAAGAGCAGTTCAAGCAGCAGCTGGAGGTTATGCTCAACTTAACAGACGTATGGCTGAAAATTCTGCAGAAGCAGCAATTAATGCAGGCGCAACTAAAGCGAATGCAGGTGCCATTGCCACATCAGGTAAGAGTGCTAAGGGTTC
The DNA here is from genome assembly GCF_049943195.1 of Staphylococcus caseorum. Taxonomy (NCBI): domain Bacteria; kingdom Bacillati; phylum Bacillota; class Bacilli; order Caryophanales; family Staphylococcaceae; genus Staphylococcus; species Staphylococcus caseorum. Next base: position 1,038,730 of record NZ_JBNFUA010000001.1, on the reverse strand, counting down.
AGCAGGGTTATTTGGTCGCTTTGGTAAAACAGCAGGTAAAGCTACTGGTAAAGTCAATTTGTTAGGCAAAGGTGCTAAACTTTTAGGTAATGGTGTTAAATTCTTAAGTGGTCCCATTGGTTTGGCTATCACAGGTGTTACGTTGTTAGGTGGTGCATTCACAAAAGCTTATAATAATGTGGATTGGTTTAAAAAGGGCATTGATGGTTTGCTTGATGTTGTTAAAACATTTGGTGGCGGTGCTATTGAGCAACTCAAAAACCTTGGTGGTTGGTTCTCGAAAACAGGTAGTAAAATCAAAGAAACTTTCTTCGATGAAATGAAACAAGGCTATAAAGACTTAGACGATGACGATTTATTAAAACAAGCTGGCGATGGCTTTAAAAAATTCATGGATAAAGTTGGTACAGCTTCAGATAAAGCAACCGATACAACTAAAGTTTTAGGCAAAGGTGTTTCTAAAGAAACTGAAAAAGCGTTAGATAAATATGTGAAGTATTCAGAAGAAACGACACGTATTTTATCAGATATTAAATTAAATCACGGTAAAATCACAGATGATATGCGTGAACAACTTGAAACATCCGTACGTAAAGGCGGAGAAGAAGCCTTAAAACAAACGAAAAAGCATAACCAAAAAATGACTGATGAATTGAAAGATATGCTTGAAAATAGTGAAGCATTTACGGCTCAAGAAAAGCAAGATATGATTCAAAAGAATCAAGAAGCATCTGATGAAAAAGTTAGACGACTTGAACAGCTTAACCAAGAAATCGAAGAATTAGAGCTCAAACAGTTTAACGACGGTAAACTCACAGCGCAAGAAGAAAAAGATTTAAAAGCTAAACTAGAAGAACGTACTAATATTACGACTAAAGCTTTAGTTAAAGGCCAAAAAGAACAACAAGTGATTTTATCAAGAATGAACGCAAACACAGGTGCTATTGATACCCAAGAAGCAAGTGACGCAATTAAAGATGCAGTCAAGGCAGAGAAAAAAGTTAAAAAAGAAGCAAAAAAACAACGTGATGATGATATTGGTCAAGCTGATGATTTACTTGATTATGAAGTAATTGATCAAAAAGAACATGATAAAAGAGTCAAAGAAGCCAAAGGTAACTATGATGAAGCTATTGACACTATCGAGGGGAAAACTGGTGAAATACGTAAATCAGTTAAAAAGAACAATAAAGATATAGCGGATGACATAGATTTATCTAGTGGTCATGTTTATTCTAATTCTGAAAAATGGTATAAAAAAACGAAAAATTTTATAAAAGATGATTGGAATAGTTTTTGGCAAGATGTAGGTTCACAAGCTTCTGGAATTGGCACTTGGATAGGCGATCAAACCGATGAAATTATTGGAGCTTTCAAAAAAGGTTGGGGCAAAGTTGAAGATATTGGCGATGCCGTTTCTTCTTGGCAAGAAAATATTTCTGAAGCTGGCGAAGATATCAAAGGTGGCTTTGACTCACTCACAGGTTGGTTTTCTGAACAAGGTCAGGAATTCTGGGATGCACTTCAAGATGGCTGGAACATTGCCATAGAAAATGGCGGAGATTTATGGAATTCTTTAACAGGTTGGTTGTCTGAAAAGTGGAAAAGTAGCAAAGAATGGTTCTCTCAAAAAGGCGGTCATATTTGGTCTAACATTAAATCAGGTTGGAATAATGCGCTTGAAACTGGAGGCAATCTCTGGTCATCGATTACTAATAAACTAGGTGAAACTTGGGAAAATACCAAGGGTTGGTTTAGTGAAAAAGGCCGAAATATCCAACAATCATTCAAAAATGGTTGGAATTCAGCTTGGGATACAGCCGGTAATATTTGGGGCAAAGTGACTAAAGGCGTGTCTGATACCTGGGAAAACGTGAAGACATCAACCCGTGATAAACTCGAAGAAGCTAAAGATATTGCGACAGGTAAAACAAAAGGTATTTGGAAAAATACATCTAAATGGTTTGGTGATACTTACAATACAGCGAAAGATAAAGTGACAGGCGTTTATACTAAAACGCGAGATAAATTTACAGACGCTGCAGGTAAAGTATGGGATAAATCCAAATCAGCATATGATGGCACGAAAAAATGGTTTGGTGAAACTTATGAGAAAGCTAAAACCAAGGTCACAGGTGTTTATAATCAAGCAAAAGGTAAATTTACCGATACCGCTAGTACAGCTTGGGATAAATCTAAATCTACGTGGAAAGGCACAAGCAAATATTTCGGTCAAGCTTATAGTTCTGTTAAAACTAATGTAAGTAACATGTGGGGCAAAGCTAAAACAAGTTTCGGTAATATTGCTGGTGAAGGCTGGAAAAAAGCGAAGTCTGTTTATAAAGGTTTCAAAAAATGGCTAGGCGATACACTACAATGGATTAAAGATATTGGTAAAGATATGGGTAGCGCTGCTAGTGAATTAGGTAAAACCGTTGCCAACAAAGCTGTAGATGGATTAAATGGTATGATTGGCGGGGTTAATAAGATATCTAAAGCTATTACAGATAAGAATCTAATAGAAAAAATCCCACATTTATCAACAGGAACTTACGATGGTTCTTCTGTTGCTACAGATTCAAATGGTGGTTTAAGACAACGTACCATGGCTCTTGTGAATGATAAGGGCTCTGGCAATGCACCAGGAGGTGGCGTTCAAGAAATAATCGAACGCAAAAATGGTTCTTTATACGCACCTAAAGGGCGAAATGTAGTCATGCCCTTAGAATCTGGTGATATAGTTCATAACGCAAATGACACAAAACGCTATCAAGATATGGGTTTGATTCCGAGATTTAGTAAAGGATCTAAGAAGAAGAAGAAAAATCAATTCGATTATCTTAAAGAAGCAGGTAGTGGAATAGTCAAAGAGACAGGCAAAAAACTTGGAGACGGTTACCACAGCACAAAAGAGGGAGTCAAAGATGCTGGCAAAGCTGTAAAAGCTGGTGGAGAGGTATTAGTAGATAAAGGTAAAGATACCACTAGTTGGTTAGGGGATAAAATTGGCGATGTTTGGGACTATGTAAAAAATCCAGGTAAATTAGTAGAAAAGATGATTGGTCATATAAGTTTTGGGAAAGAAAACAAAACTATGGAAATGGCTGGACTAGCATTTAGTAGTCTTAAAAAATCCTTAGTAGACAAAGTTAAGTCTTGGTTTGAAGAAGCTGAAGGCGGAGACGGAGATGCTGGATGGTTATTTAAACATGATATATGGCAGAAATTCGGAGCTTATACAGGTGGATTAGGATTTAATGGTGGACAACATTTCGGTGTCGATTTTGGTATGCTCCCTGGGACTCCTGTTAAAGCCGTAGCAGGTGGTAAAGTTTCTAAAGTTTGGAATGACTTTGGTGGCGGTAAATCAATGGAAATTGATTTAGGCAATGGCTTAACTAACTGGTATATGCACTTGAACGAACAACTCAAGAAAAAAGGCGATAAAGTAGGTGTAGGCGATTTAATCGCTAAATCAGGTAACACTGGTAACTTCACAGCTGGTAGTGGACATCTTCACTTCCAACTTAATAAGAACGGTAAACCACAAGCTAACGTATTAGAGTGGTTGAAAGGCTTAGGTGGTGGAGGTAAGAAGAAAGCAGCTAGTAAATGGGCACCAGAGATTAAGAAAGCTGCTAATCGTATGAACGTATCCCTTAAAGGAAATGATTTAAAAAATATCATCTCACTTATTAATGCTGAGTCTAGCGGTAATGCAGGAGCAGTACAAAATGGTGTAGATGATGTTAACTCAAGGAACGGCAATCCTGCACAAGGTTTACTACAGTATGTACCTAACACATTTAAATCATACGCTATGAAAGGTCATGGAAATATTAAATCGGGTTATGACCAATTACTGGCTTTCTTTAATAACAAATATTGGAGAAGTCAATTTAATCCCAATGGCGGTTGGTCACCAAATGGACCAAGAAAATATGAAAATGGTGGGATTTCTACTACACATAAACTTGCTGAAATTAGTGAAAGAAACAGAGCTGAAGCTATCATTCCACTTCATAAATCTAAACGTAACCGTGCAGTTGGCTTAATGGAAAAAGCTATGACAGCAATTGGTATGGATAATGGCTCTGCGAATGTCACAGTTAATAACGATAATTCAACAATTGAGAAAATGCTAAGTCAGCTTGTAAGAGTGAATGATCAAAACAATAAACTTACACAGACAATTATCAAACTGTTAAGCAATCAAAAACAAGGTTCACCTAAAGATGCAGCGAATATCATTTCTCAAATTTTAGGAGAAGATATGAGAATGGCTAGCTTTAATCAAGGAGGTTAATGATGATAGACGGCAGATGGTTAAAAATTATTGATGAAAATGGAACAAAGGATATCAATGAGTATATAAGTAGATTTATTTTTCTTGATGCTAAAGCCTCTTACCCTGTATCAGTCGAAGACAGTATAACTATGAAAGGAGTAGATGGTGAGCTACCAAGTGTAGCCTCATTTGCTCCTTTTAATTTAATGGTTAAGTTTGGCTTTGATGGTATCGACGAAATAGATATTAATTTAATGGAACAAAAACTTAGAAACATATTTTACAAAAGAACACCTTATTATATCGTAACCTCTGATAATCCAGGCATTAAGTATAAAGTTAATAATCCAGATATGAATCCAGACTACGCAGATTTTTCGACAACTCGTTTTGAAATGACTTTCAGCGTCAAAGATGGATATTCAGAATCATATTTAAAAACAGATGAAATGAGTTTATCGAATCAAAATGATTGGCAATTCGGCAATGGTTATCTAGCATTTGATGAATCAGATGACTTCCATCATAGAACGAAAAAGTTTCGTATTTATAATGGGTCGTCAGACACAATTGATCCAACACTGCGACACACTTTAAATATAACTGTACATGCCAATGCTCCGAAAGGATTTAAAATTAGAAGTTTAACCACAGGTGATGAATTTGAATATACTGGTAATTTGGGCTACACAGACACATTCATGTTGAAAGGTGTATATCCGGTTAAAAATGGTAGTCGTGTAGGTACAGATACCAATATGAGTTGGCTTACATTAGAAAAAGGATTTAATTATTTTATAGTTGAAGGCGAAGGTTTATCAGATTTTGATATAACTTTCTCTTTCAACTTTATTTATAGGTAGGTGAAAAGAATTGGCATACAGTTTAATTTTGAAAAACAAATCAGGCACGTTGAAGGAACATATCACAGATTATGGTTCATTTGTGTATGAGTGGGAGAAGAACAATGAACGATCAATATCTTTTACTGCTTATAAAACATCTAATAATGCTGATATATTTGATGCCATAGTTAACGAATCATTAGTTGAATGGGAAGATGAATCCTATGTTATAAAAAGTACATCTTTGAAGGCAGATGGTACAACTATCACTAATGACGTTATCGCAAAACATATATTTATGGAACTACAAAATCACTTTGTAGAAGATGAAAGTAAAAATAAAATCGAATCTGATTCTTCAAGTGAGGACAAACAAATAAAAGTAAGTTATAGAAAGTTCATGGGAACAATCTTCAAAGATAATCCTATGGGCTTTTATTATGTTACACACGGGAATTTTGATGATGTTTATGTAGATAGTTTAGGTGATAAAAATGCGCTTGAAATGTTAGTAGAGGGTGCCGAATTATTTAACTATATATATTTTGCATATAACAAAGCTGTTCACATTTACACAGAAGATGAATTTTATAAAATGTCTGGTGAGCCACTGATATATAAATATAATACAGATAACGTTCAAGCAACTACCACTACAACAGAGTTGAAAACATATATTGTCGGATATGGTAAGAAATTTGAAACAAAAGAGTTTAAAGACTACCAACCATTAAAACCTAGCGATTTAACATACACGGGTAAATTCGAAAGATCAGGCACATGGTCAACTGAACAAGTTGGTGCATACTACGATGGGGAAATTGATTGTAAATTTGGAAATGAAACAATTTACTGGAATCTTAAAAAGATGTCTAAAGGTGGCATTGTATCTGTATATTACGACACAAAATTAATTGGTAATTACAGTTGTTACAGTAAAAATGCTAAGACAGATAAGATAATACTCGATAAAAAAGCAAGTAAAGGAAAACATAAAATCAGAGTTATATTCAAGGGTGAAGATAGTAAGGTGGATTACAAAAAGTCTAAAGCGTGTATGTACGTTGGTACAAGTTCGGCGAAAGTGTTTAATGTTACAACCACATTAAATGGTGATGGTATATACAAAGCCAAAACAGAATACAAATCACCTAATTATGAACAATTTGGAAAATTACAAGCTAATACTTTTTATAGTGACAGTATCACAAGTGAAACGGAATTGAAAAAGGAATTGAAATCGCAACTTAACGATGTGCCGACAGTTAAATTATCAACGAATTATATTAGTTATGAAGATATAAAAGAATACAATAAAATGCGTTTGATTCATAGACCCTTAGGTTTCAATACTGATTTAAAGGTCGTTAAGATAACTAAGCATCACCCATTAGTAAACGAACCAGTAGAAGTTGAATTTAGCAACGCTGCAGAGGACATCATTTCTATTCAACGTAGAATAAGTAATCAAATCAAACGTGTGAACAATTATGTAAAAGGTGGAAAGCTCAATGTGATAGGCGGTTATAAAATGAACCTAACAGGTGAATCAGTAGGGAGTGTACTAATAGATGACTAGATCAGTAGAAATCAAACCTTCGTTAGATGAAGATGGAAATGAATATTTCCCCGTTGTTCATATTGACGGATTAATAGGAAGGGAAGACATCGACACTTCGGAAATGGTGCAATCAAACACAGATGAAATTAATGGATTAAAAGCAAGGATTGAAGAATTAGAAATTAAAAACAACTCTCAAAAAACAGCAATTAATGAATTGGTCAGAGGACTAGAAGAAGTAAGAGGGAGAGTCAAAGTGCTAGAGGAGAGTGATACTGAATGATTTTAGAAAAAGATTTAGACTTAGAATTGTCGCAGGGATATAGACAAAAAAACATTAAAAACTTTGTTACAATCGAAAAGTTTTACAATTATCTTTTAAATGACTTCAATAAGCATCTAACGGACAAACATGTTCATAAAGCAGTGAGTATTGATTACAATCATGCTTTTACTGTTAAAGACAGGTTAGATTGGTTATTAGTTTTAATACGAAATATTGTTGAAAACAACAACGGCGATGGAATTATAGAAGTGTCGGATGCAAGAGTAACCTTAGATGGTCAAAAGAAATCTACATTAAGAGAACGTATTGATTATGAAACGGAGAAGCTAAGTCGTATAGCATCATATGACAATGACGGTCTTATGACTAGTGAAGATCGTTTAGAATTAGATTCTTACGTCACAATTAACCCCTTGCTTTTAGAAAGAGATACAAATAGAAATCAAGATATTGCTCCATTAATTCAAAAAGCGATTGATAAAGTCGGACCTAACGGTTCGACTATTTTAATACCCGATGGTAATTATACGTGGTCGAAAACAGTTGATTTAGCATCTAATGTTAATATTCGTTTTGGTTTAGGTGCGAGAATTGTAAAGACGTATAAAGGAAATCTGTTTTATGGTACTTCTTATGGTAAACAAGGGTATGAGGCAGGAATTTCTAATGTAAATATAGAAGGCGGTCGTTTTGTTGGTGATTTGGAAAAAGGTTATGACTTAATAACAACTTTACACCATGCGAGTACTGTTACGTTTAGAAATATGGTGTTTTACGAGAGTTCATCTACACATACTTTTGATTTACTTGGTTGTGAAAATATTGATTTCGATTCTTGTGCGTTTATAGGATATAGATTAACAAATAATACCAATCACAAAGAAGCGATACAACTTGACCACAGTTACAGACAAGGTGGCGGCGCTAAAGAAGATATTTCAAGTTATGACGGTCTGCCAACACGTAAAATAACAATTAATAAATGTAAGTTTTTACCTATTAAAGACGATAAAGGGAAAGTTAAATACCCTGCACCAAATATTGTCGGTCAACATAGAAGTATCATAGGTAATAATCCTAGTTACGTCAAAATAACAAATAACGTTATGCGTGACGGTGTAGGAATGGCTAAAACAAACGAATGGCTTGGTGGTTGGATTCATTTTAGAGGTATCAATCATTTAGAAATTAGTGGTAACGAGTTTAATGCGTATAACACTGTAGGGTATGCAAGAGCCATCCAATTATATAGAACAACAAGTAACTTAATGATGGAAGATATTACTAAAACAGCGCCTAGAGTTACATTATCAGTACCAGAACCATTAGATAATGTAGTTATCAAAGATAACGTATTTAAAAACTTTAAAAGTACTACAGATAAATCGGTTGTAAATATCAACGGTACACGTTTTGATGGTAACGATTATTTCTGCAGATTCATTCAAATTAGCAATAATAATTTTGAATGGAATGCGCCATCTAATACAGTTAACGCTAATAATGTTGGTCAAACATTGATAACATCAGAATTGATGCGCCACTCTTCTGTGACAGATAACGCTTGTCGTATTTGTAAAACATTTATTGAAATTGGAGATTGTAACAGTGTAGCTATTAACTCTAACAACTTTGAACAAATGAAACATACAAATATTATTGTAAGTTCAAGTAAAAAACAAGGCTTAAATCGTTTAATATCTATTCATGATAATCGTGCTTTAAACAGCACGACTTTTTTATGGTTTGATAGAACAGATGCTATATCTGTAGCAAATAACCAAGTCTTTGGTTTGGTTGGCGTTGGTAATACAGGGTTAACATCTGTAATTGCAGCAGCAGAAGAAGTGTATAAAGTTATGATAAATAATAACTCAATTGACGTAAGAGATAAACCTTATATAGGTATTCGTTTAACAGGTGTTAAAACAAATGCTGTTATCCAAGGGAATATAATCGCAAATACGAAAAATGATATTGTTTATCGTAGTGCCGCACATGTTCTAAGCGTAAACAACTGGACTTGGGATTAGGAGGAATATGAATGGCTATAAACAAAATTGCAAAGTTCGAACTTAAAAATGAACCCTATTTAAAACCGATTGCTAATTTTGGCTTCGGTTTTTATAATATAGACAAAAATACAGCAACACTAAAAATACAAATCACTAGAAATAATGCTCCTTTACTTGTGGGTGAAGATAACGCCCTTGTGTGGGGACTGTTTCAAAGTGAAAACAAATCATCTACAGGAACACAGGAGTTAGAAATTGTAGATGCTATGAATGGGATTGTACAAATAACTTTAGATCATGAGTTTTTACAAGCTAGTACAGATACAACTGTGAATGCTCAAGTATATGTAGCACCTAGAAACGGTGATGATATAGCAGCTTTAAATGAATTTAGTTTTAAAGTGAAAGACGCTTTAATAAATCAAATAGATGCAGTTAGCAAAATAACATATATTCGTATGTTTGATGATTTGAAAGCGAGAATTGAAAACAAAGTATTTGAGATTGAGGAAGCGATTAAAAATATTGATGATTATGTAGTGAGAGTTGAAACTGCTTCTACACAAGCTCAAAAAGATATTATTCTTTTAAAAGATAATTCAATAAAAGAAATTGAAAATAAATCAAACGCTGAACAAACTAACCTTGATGATAAGATAACATCGGCCAACGTATCATTAACACAAATTACCGACGCAAACATTGAACAAGTAAACACTGCTAAAAACGAAGCTGTAACAGCTTCAAATAATGCTAGAACGGAAATTGAAAGCAAGGTTGCGGGTTTCAAAACGGAAGTTGAACTAAGAGAAGTTTTCATGACACCCGAGCAAGCAGACGCAAAATACCTAACAGTTCAAGATGATGATAATTATGCGACTAAAGCAGACGTAGCGAACTTGGTAAGTAATGATGCGTTAACTGAAAACTATTACACAAAACCTTACATTGATGAAAACATTCAAACTAAAGCAGAAACTTCTGACCAACTTCAAGATTTACAAAATAGTATAAACAACATGATTACAGAAGCAGTGGACAATAAACTATCAAATGTATGGGAAACAATTTTCAGTGGTTCTGCAATGACTGCTGATACAACATACGATTTAAACGAAGGCAAGAAATTTTCTGATTACAAAACAGTTAAGTTCTTAATTGACGACACGTACAATGGTGCGAAATGGTATTTTGTACCGATGGATAAAGGACAAAAAACTGTAGGTATTCCTAGCACGAATTTACACAATACTTTAGCAACTGCTCCAGTCATGATGGAATTTAACTTTGATATATCCAATGATACATCTTTCACAATATCAAGAGATTTCATGTATACCGTTGCTAGTAATACAGGCAACACTTCTGCAAATAAATTTAAAATACTCCAAATTGAAGGGAGTCATTTATTATGAAGATATTAGTTAATAATAAAAATGAAATTTTAAGTTATACTTTAGTTGAAAATCAAAAAACAGGTATTGATGTGAGTACAGAACATATTCCTGTTGATTTTTTTACAACATTTCAAGATAGGAAATACAAATTTGAAAATGGTGTCATCGTATTCAATGAGGATTATGACAATGTAGATATTGACAACGCAATCCCTTATTCAATCGACCAAGATGTAAGAGTGGCGTTTGGCAACTTGCAAATGAGTTCTGTTCAAACAGCAAAGATAGTATCGGAGTTGACTGACCAAGTCTCGGAACTCACAAAACAAAATGTCGAATTGCAAAAACAAATAGATAACAAAGGTGTTGAATAATATGTTTATGTATCCTAAATTTGAAGATTTAAAAACTCAATGGGGTTGGCATATATACTCGTTAGAAGATATGCAATGGTATGTAGATATGGGCGTTATAAGTAAAGAAGAATACAAAGAAATCACTGGTGAAGATTATCCAGAACAACCACAGGCTTAGGCTTGTGGTTTTATTTTATAGAAAGTGGGAGGTCCGATGTTGAATGTAAATGAATTAACGACATGGTTTATCTTCTCTGTTTTGCCTATTGCTTTAGCGATAGCAACTTTTGCGTGGAAGATAAGTAAGGATAAGAAAGATAATGAAAATCGTATTACTCGAATTGAATCCGAAGTGACGAGAAATACTGAAGATATTAAAGAAGTGAAAGACGAACAAAGACAACAAAGAGAAGAAATTAAAATAATATTGCAAATTAGTTCAAAGATTGACACTTTAAATTCACGTTTTGAAAACTTTGAAAATCGATTTTATGACAAACAAGATACTAACAACTAAGGTCGGCTCATTGAGTCGGCTTTTTATTATGGAGGGTGAAAGTTAATGCAAATATATAAAAATAAAGACATTACCACAAGTATAGACACAGAAAAAATGAGTATAAATAATTCAGACACTTATTTTTATACAGAGGATAAAGGAAGCGCAGCTTTGAGAATATTTATAAATCATCGCAAGGCTGCCTTTAATTTAAATAATACAAATTTAACACCAGTATTAGACTTGTTCCACTCAGATGGATCAATTTGGTTAGACGAAACTTTGGAAGTAATTATGTCCGATAAAGGGATTTTACAGTATAATATACCGAACAATGTTATATCACACGCGGGTCGAATTAAAGCTAAGTTATTTCTAAGAAATGCAGAACAAAGTATTCATGTGGCTAACTTCACATTTGACATCAAAGACAGTGGTATTGAGGGAGCAGTTGAAAAAGAGATAAGTGTTAATTTAGTAGATGATGCAGTTAAAAGAATAATGAATGAACAACCAGAAATATACAAAGGAGAAAAGGGAGACGCTTTTCAATATGAAGATTTTACAACTGAACAATTAGAAAGTTTAAAAGGTGAACAAGGTCCAAAAGGAGATACCTTATTAGCACCTCCTAAAATTTATACGAGAGATGAATACAATCAATTAGCAACTAAAGAACCTAATACATTGTATTTCATAAGTGAGGTGTAGGATATGTCACAAGTTAAATTAGGGGATAAAAATATTCCGTTTATATATCAAGGAAATGAGTTGTTATATCCTAATCCTGTAAAAGATGGATTAGTTCTTTATTATGACTTTAAAGGAGTTACGAATAACAATAGGTGGAAAAAATATCCTAGAGATTTAAGTGGAAACGGTCTTAGTGCAAGTCTTTATAATTCTGCATACAATACAGAAGGCAGTGGATACATTGACGGTCTACACTTTGATGGCATAGATGATTTCGTGAGCATTCCACAAAACCCTTTAGCTTATCAAGGTAAGGAAAAACAAAAGTGGACAGTTTCCATATTAGCTACTATAAAAGACTCTTATACATCAAACAAATTGCTAAAGGGTATAAACAATGGTTTGGAAGTGAGAATTTCAGGAGGTGTATATAAAGCTTTAAACTTTATAGGAAGCACATCACGACTATATTTATATTCTAACAGTATTGTACCAGTAAATGAGAAATGTCATATAACTTACAGCTATAACTATGTGAACAAGAAAAACAGAATTTATATAAATGGTGTTTTAGATAGTGAATTAATAATTGATGATAGTAAAGATAAACTAGAAGGCATGTTGAGTGTATTGGAGTTAAGTCCTAATAGAGACAATGTGATTCATTCTTTACAAATATACAACAGAATATTATCAGAACAAGAAATTCAACATAACTATCAATTAGAAAAAGAAAGATGGGGGCTATAGTATGAGATTCGTAATTGCAGATTTAGAGTTTTTCCAAAATTTAGGGTATAACACAAAATATTGGCGTAAGAATAAAGATGGAAGTAGAACAATTTGTCATTTAGAGTATGCAGAGATATTAACGCATGACTTACACAATAACCCTGATGTACAAATTGTAGATGCACCAGAAGCATCAGAAATCATGGCTACTGAAGAATGGTCATGGGAAGAAGAATAAATCATTAAGTCACTCCTAACGGGGTGGCTTTTTATTATATATAAAAGGAGATAACAATATGGAACAAATTATAGCATTTGCAGGAATTATTTCAGTAATCACAATTGCATTAACACAAGTTATCAAGAAAGCGAGTGTTGTGCCTAAAAATATCATACCAATTATTTCAATGGTGATAGGTGTGGCAGTCGGAGGTGTTACTGCTTTTATACCAGAGATAGTAACTGAATTATCAATTGCTGGTCGTTTGTTAGCTGGATTAATTAGTGGGCTAATGGCTACAGGCATTTGGGAAACGTTCAACAGACGTACAGGTAATACTAAAGATAATAATATGAAATAAGGAGAGATTTATATATGAAGAATGCGATTGATTATTTAACTGAAAAAGGTTGGAAAATATCATCAGACCCACGACAATACGATAACTATCCAAAGAATTATGGCTATCGTAATTATATAGAAAATGGAATTAACTACGATTCATTTTGTGGTGGTTATCATAGAGCGTTCGATGTGTATTCTAATGCTACAAATGATGTACCATCAGTAACAAGTGGAACAATAGTAACAGCTGAAACACATGGCAACTTTGGAGGTACACTGGAAGTAAGAGACGCAAACGGTAATGATTGGATATACGGACATTTACAACGTGGTTCTCTACGTTTCAAAAAAGGTGATTCAATTAATCAAGGAGATGTAGTTGGGTTACAAGGTTCATCTAACTATGACGACAATCCTATGGCAGTCCACCTGCACATTCAACTAAGACCTAAAGGTACTGATTTATCAGATGAAAAAGCAGAAGTTTGTACAGGATTACCAATAGAAACATACGACATTAGCAAACTGAATAAAAAACAAGATAAAGCTAATAATGGGAGCGTGAAAGAATTGAAACATATTTATTCTAGTCATATTAAAGGTAATAAAATAACATCACCTAAGCCAAGTATTCAAGGAATTGTCATTCATAACGACTATGGCAGTATGACACCTTCACAGTATTTACCTTGGTTATACGGTCGTGAAAAAGCTGGTACGCATGTTAATGGTTGGGCAAGCGTTTATGTTAACCGTAATGAATGTTTATGGTACCACCCAACAGATTATGTAGAATGGCATTGTGGTAACACATGGGCAAACAATAACTTAATCGGGCTTGAAGTGTGTGAAAGTTATCCGGGGCGTATTTCCGATAATTTATTTTTAGAAAATGAAGAAGCTACATTAAAAGTAGCAGCAGATATATTGAAGTCTTATGATTTACCAGTCAATAGATCAACTGTTAATCTGCATCGTCAATATTTTGGCACATCTTGTCCACATCGTTCTTGGGATATTCACGTTGGTAAAGGTGCAGCTAATACAACTGCTAACAATAATAAAATGGAAAATTACTTCATTAAACGTATCAAACATTATTATGATGGTGGTAAATTAGAAACTGGTAACGCAGAAACAATTCAACAAGAAGATGTAAAACAGGAAGTTAATGAACACAAAACCGAACAAATAGTATCTTCTACTGATTGGAAAGAGAATGCAGATGGCGTTCTATACAAAGCAGAGCAAGCAACGTTCACTGTAACTGCAAACGAAGGAATCATTACACGTTATACAGGACCGTGGACTGGTTGGCCACAAGCTGGAGTGTTACAGAAAGGGCAATCTATTAATTATAGTGAAATACAGAAATATGACGGTCATGTATGGGTATCGTGGGACACATTTGAAGGAGAAACAGTATACATGCCGGTCAGAACGTGGAATAGTAAAACTGGTAAGTTAGGTTCATTATGGGGAACAATTAAATAATATGTTACAATATGAATAGCTATCATACTAAGGGTAAGTGTCGTCATGCACTTGCCCTATTTTTTGTGTTCGCCTATTCGTTCGCGTTAAATTTGTTATACTATGTATATAATATTGTATTTAATGTAGTTTGAAAGGGGTATAATAATATGGAAAACAACAATGAAATAACATTTGAAAAAAGTGATGGTTATATAAATGGAGAAGATTTCTCAATGTTTTATGCTAATTCTTTAGATGTTCAAACAAGCATTACTGATTTCATGGTTAATTTTAAACAAAGCACGCCTAATGGTTTTCTAGAAAACCAAAAAATAATAATGAATCCAAGCTTAGCTAAACAATTAAGAAATGCTCTTAATCAAGCTATTAATCAACATGAAATTGTACATGGTGAAGTAAAAGATATTGATGAACTACAAAATGAAATGAGTAGTCACTATCATGGACACGAATAAAGTTTATGAAATCAATAATCATCCCAATTATAAAAAGTATGGCGGAGACTCAACTAGAAGTTATACAAGTAACCAAAGCACTGGTACACTAGGATTTCAAGAAGTGGAGGTAGGTAATATGAGTATGGACTATATTACACGACCAGAGTTTGAACAACATCAAAAACACATGGATTCAAGATTTGATAACGTTGAATTAAAAATTAATAAAGCTGTCACCGATTTAAAAGAAGAAATTAGTAAAGAAAAAGTAACTACAAAACGTTTTTGGATTGGTATTAGTGTACCCGCGATTATTAGTATCGTTGGGGTGTGTATTCAACTATTCACATAATTCTATAAAATTTTGTTCATTACAAATAACCGTATCTTAATTGATGCGGTTATTTTTTCTTTTGTGGTAAAATAAAATTACATGCGTTTGCAATCCCTTATATTTGTTTGTAAACTAAAGGCATCCCTAACACCTATGCATGTCACTGGGTGTTTTTTATGTTATATTATATTTAGCTTCCGACATAAGCTATTAAAATTTACATTTTTAGGCAATCCCGTTTGGGGTTGTCTTTTTTATGTTATAGTATATATACTTCTTTATTTCCTAACAATTAAGAAGTCCTCTTAAGTATTTAGGCAACCTATTATGGTAGGTTGCCTATTTTTATGCTTATGTTAAAATAGATTTATCCGTTTACACGGACTCCTTTAGTAGTATTTTATACTTTGCCCCTTCTATAATTAGAGGGGGTTTTTTATTTGTTTAATGAGTACTCCATTTATATGAAGGAACTGGTTTAAGTAAGATATATTTAAAGGATATTGTGGAGATAAAATAACCCACCTAAATTAATAGATGGGCAACAGTCTGCACCCAGTTTTTGATTACTACTGTTTTTGGGTGCGAAAATGGGTGCAACATTTTAAAACCCCGTAAAATCGTATACAGTGAATAATCGATATCGTAAGGGTTTTAAGAGTTAATAAAATATATAAAACACCTAGTTATTCTATAGAACACAAGTTTCTGAATGGGAAAGAGAACAATACCTTAAAGAATACTAGGTGCTAAGCAAGAGGGATAATACCAGTAATATTAACAACTCGGGTCATTCTGAATGAATGATCTCGGGTTGTTTTTTTGCGCCGATTTAATGTTAGGAAGTGTTTTGGGTGCAGGTTTCAAAAGAGTTCTTTATTCTGAATGAATTTTTCGAAGTTTTCTTTTGATTTATGCTTCATGTTTTCTGTTACATGACTATACACTTATTCAGTTATACTCATTGTTTTATGACCTAGTCTTTCTTGGATTACATTTCAAAACAATATGATACAGACTTAACATCGTGTGTACAAATCTTCTTTAACGATATTAAAGATAGAAAAGAAAAATAGTGAAAGAATAAAACTTGTACGCATAAGATATACTAGATAAAATTATAGAGGTGTTGAGAAAAAAGAGTGTACAAATTATTACACTCTTGAAACTTTAATTTTCTTGAATATCATTAAACCTATAAATAGTGCTGGTAAAACAATTAGACAACTCATAAATGCATTTATAATCATATTTATTATATCTAAGTTTGGAGCACTTTTATTTGGTGATAAACTTCCAGAAAAATCAATTAAAGCATGTAGTAAAATGACTGACCAAATATTTTTAGTGACATAGAATATAGCAGAGAACAACACTCCTAAAAAGAATGCGTAGATTATCTGAGAAATTACTTCTAGATTGTTATCATTAGTAAAAAAATTACCTATATGGGCTAATGCAAATATTAGAGACGAGATAAGAGCAGATTTTAAAGGGGTGTATTTTTTCAATAAATTTTTAAAGATAATCCCTCTGCATAATATTTCTTCAAATGAGCCAATTAATAGATTAGCTACAATAATCAACAATAATGTATAAACACTTGGATTAAATTCAATAATCTCGTTAAAAGTAGTAGCAATTAATATAAAACATATAATTATAGCGTACCAACCATAGAGAATTCCTTTGAAAAATGAATTTATTGTAAACTTAAAAAGATCTAGTGAATTAAGGTATTTCAATATTACAAGTAATATTATTATTAGAAAAGATTCCGCGATAATAGTATTGACAAATTCTGAAAAATGCAAAAAATTCATAGTTAGTTTAAGTAGAATAACTAAAAAAACTGTTAAAATGAAAAAGAATAAAATAGGGTATTTTTTAATTAAATTTTTCATTTAATTCCTCCTTTAATTTAGTATACAAAAAAGAGAGTAAAATTACTATTGAAATGGTTTTCAAAAAGAATATTGTATAAATTTTATAATGAAAATGAGACGAAGATATAGATGAAGTTTTCATGGAAGGTATTAATTGGTGGTTTTAAATTCCAAACTGGATAATCACTATCATAGTTATACCATTTTTAGCCCACTTTATTACTAAAAGTCAGATGGAAAACAAGCATAAAAATGATTTGCAAATACAAAAATTAATTAAAACACAGGATATGTTGTCTAAAGAAGCGACACCTATTAATTATATTACTCATGCAAATCTTAGCTATTTTAATAACATCTTACGTTAAAACATTATTAATAAAGAACAGCCCCAAATAACTCGATTTGAGTTATTTGGGGCTGTTTGTTGAGATAATATAATTGTAATGATACACCTATATTAACCGAATATCGCGTGCACGAAAGGTAATAAATATAATGTAAATAAAGTAAGACATATTCCAAAGTATATAATAAATGCACGCGCTTCTTTTGATTTGAAGAAAATAATCACCTCAATCATTATAAACTGAAACTTAATTTTAAGATAAAAGGATTATCACAGTCAACAAAGAGCATTATAATGCACATTAATATTTGAAGCTATTGTATTATTAATTGTATGTATAATGTATAAGTAGTAATATGTAACTAATAAATATTATTTATCTTGATAAGGGGATGGGTAGATGAACAAGATTAAACTAAGTACATTGAGAGCGGCATCATTAAAAGAATTAGAGAGTAGTATTAATGCATTTTTAGAAGATGATGAAGTGGCAGGTTATCAGTTACTAAATGCTACAGTGCGAGAAGTTGAGGAACGCACATACTCATCGAATGAAGAAGAGTTTAATGCTATACTGACATTCATAAAAAATACTTAAAATAAAAAAGTCGAGTATGAAGTTTTAACTTTTTACTCGACTTTTTTTATTTTGTGAAAAGGATCTATAAAGTAACGACGATAATTTAAGAAAGATGTTAAAACTACTATAATATAGTTATGTAAACTAAAGTGAAAAATTTTATTTCTTATCGTTCTATTGCTAATACGTATTAAAATGATACATAAAAAAACTGCCTGCATTTGATATGCGGCAGTAAAGGTTATTTCTTTTTATATTTCGTTACGACTGCTTGGATAACAAAAACAATGAAACCAATAAGGACACCTAAACAAATCGCTACGACTGCTGATACCATTAACGGTAATTGAAATTGATTTTGTAATATGAGTCCTACAATCACTGCAATAATCACTGCGATGATTGTAATCATATTCTCTTTAAATATACTCAATTTGTTCACTCCTATCTAATGTATTATAGCACGAGTTTATCAGTGATATAAAATAAAATAATATTAATCGTCATTATAATTACGTTGAATATTATAACAGAATTTTGTCATTTGAATTAAAGTATAAAATATTGTGGACTACGCTAACTTGACGACTTAATTGATTTTCTATATGATAATTTGGACAATTCAAAAGAAGTAGGTGCAACTGTGAAATCGACTAAAAAAATGACAATATTGGTTGTTAGTGTGATTGTGTTAGGTGTACTTGCGTTTCAATTTATAAATGGAACAGGGCCTTTTCAAAATAATGGATCAAAATCAGATTCTGGACCTAACGAAACTGAGGAAGTGCACATTGAACGTGTTGTTGATGGTGATACTTTGGTTGCCAAAGATGACAATAACAAAGAACTGAAGGTTAGACTTATCGGAGTGGACACACCAGAAACAGTTAAACCTGATACTCCAGTTCAACCATATGGTAAAGAAGCTTCTGATTATTCTAAAGCACAATTGACAAACAAAGATGTTTTTTTGGAATATGATAAAGAACAAGAAGATCAATATGGAAGAACATTAGCTTATTTATGGTTAGATAAGCATATAATGTTTAATGAAGAATTAATAAAAAAAGGTTTGGCTAAAGAAAAATATTATGCACCTAATGATAAATACAGAGACGTATTTGAAAAAGCCGAACAACAAGCAAAAAACAACAATGAGAATATTTGGAGTTAAAGTAATTAACCGCACATGGTTGTGCAAAGTACGCATATAAATGCTAAAAGGAATCATGTGACTTTGTGCACAAAATAAAAGGTAGCTACCCATTTTAGGAAGCTACCTTTTTATTTTTGCTACTATTCTTTCTAGTAATATCGATTAATGCATATGATTCACTAATTTATTATATTGTTCTTCAGTTAATGATTCATTTGAAGATGCTAGTGTTTCACCAATCACTTCTTTTAAAGACGATTTTGAAGAGACGGTTTCTGCGTAATCTCCTCTAATTGTTGGTCCATCTATGATATTCACACTACCATCTGTAAAATAAACAAGTCCTATACTCTTGATTTGACGTTTTAAGTGTTCATTTATTTTATCTTCTAATACTTTGGCATTTTGAGAAGATTGTTCATATGGATCATAATTATAAAATTCAAAAATCACTGAGTTATTTTTGATACGTTCTATAAATGTATAACTTGTTTTTCGTGTTGTTTGAAATTGTGAATGATATTGATTCGCAATGTAGCGACCGACAGTTTGATTTACTGTGTCTTCATTATTAGATAAAGATTCTAAGTTAGGGTCTACATTAAAATGGTAGAACGTTTTTTGTTTCCAATTTTTAACATTAATGTTGAAGAGCCCTTTATCAGTTATCACGATATAATCGAATGTTCTTGCATATTCAAATAACGGATGTTTTACTGCAAGATTACTTGTAGCAATGATGTCATAAAACTTAATCTTAGCGTCTGTTTTGTATTGTGATAAAATTTCATTTAAATCCTGTTTGGCTTTTCTTAATCCATGATGATATGTATCGTTATTTGCATCAATATCTAACATCTGATTTTTTAAGTATGTGTTTTCACTCGTAACCATACTGATTTTATTAACTAATTGATTCTTAGAATATATTTCAGTATCAAGCTTATGTTTCATAAGGTGATGATTTATAAATACAATAATAATTAATAGAACAATTATTATAAGTAAAATAGAAAATAAAAACATGTGTATCATCCTAATCTTAATTTAATTTTTAACAAGGTTTATTTTACGCCTTTCTTTAAAGTAGTACAAATTGTATTTATTAAATTGTTATAAAAAATACAATAAAATCATTATTAATAACAATTGTAATGATTTGTGTGATTAATTCTATAATAAAAGTTAACAAAGTGAACGTTTGAACAATGATTTATAGTTTTACTTATGACTATAAATAGATATAATAAATTATGCGCAATATAAATAGTGTAGATGGAGGACGACAATTTGAGTGCTATTAAAAGTTATCTCGAGCAAATTACTGAGAAGATCAATGAAAATGAAATTATCGCATTTGATAATCATCCTGCTGCTTATAAAATAATTGATCAATTATTTTATAATGGAATTAAAATCTCAGTGATTAGTTATTCTACGGATATTATTAAATATGTAGCTAAACATACAAATTTTAATATTATATTATCAAATGGTGTGGTTAGCAGTGAATATCATATTATAGTAGGTACAGATGTTGCCCAAACATTTTCAAAATATCGTATTAGTCGGTATTTTGCTGCTATGCCTTATATGGCAGATAATTCATTATATCAGACTATACCTGAAGTAGCTGAAATTCAAGTTGCGCTAATACAAAGTGCTGATCAATTTTTGCTTATTAATAGACCTGAATTTTTAAATACCAGATTAGCACATGATTTTATACATATAGGTGATTTTTAAAATTAAATGTGTTTTATTTCACATTTTCATGTTTTATACATTGAAAAACACTTCTACAAATTATATAATGAATATTATTGGAAACGCTTACTTTGATAGGAGGTGCTCATTTGCCAGATACTAAAAATAATAATATTAAACAAATTGTAGAGACGCTAAATGAAAATGTAGCTAGTTTATTTAAATATAATGGTGAAGTTGCTAAACAATTATTTTTGCATGATAAATTTAATTTAAATGGAAAAGTAGACATAAGTGTTGAAAGAAAATTTTTAGGGGAAGTTTTAAAATATATACCTAAAACATTTAAATCTGTGCTATATGATGGCACATCCTCAACGTCTGATTTCACGAAAATTGATTTTCCTAAAGTGACACACGCTAATATCTTTGATAATGAAGATATCATTATGACGATTATTGTTTATGATGTAGAAGATGAAGATTGGATGTTTAGATGGAATCATAATATTAGGATGCCTGAGAAACATATTTATTTCCATTCAATTAAATGGGATGTAGATTATGTTAAACCAGAAATTGTCTTGATGTATGAATTGTTGGATCCTATCGATTATCATCAAATTCCCAATTATAGAAGTGTCATTGATTCATTAAGTTATTATCAATTCGTTATCTTGCGCTTAGTTGTTGGAGATGAACGTATTAACCAAGCATTAATTTCAGAAAAGAAAGCAATATAAAATCCTTCAAATCAGAATGTCAGTCTTTTAACTAAAGCACATTTGATTTGAAGGATTTCTTTATTTAATATTTATGAATGCATCGTGTTAGATTTTTAAACATTGACCATTATAGCAGTATTCATATGTTGATTTAACCGCTTTTTCTGCATCTGTTACATCTATACCGAACATGATAGATATTTCCGAAGCACCTTGGTTCATCATTTTTAAATTTATATTAGCTTCGGCAAGCGCATGCGTTATTGTATTGGCTGTGCCGACAATTCTATGCATACCTTCACCTACGATCATGAGTACAGCTAAATCGTGCTCTACACTCAACTCATCAACATCACAACGTTCGCGAATATCGTTCAAGACTTGCTCTTCTCTATGTTGAATTTCTTTTGAACGCATTATGATACTGATACTGTCTATACCTGAAGGCATGTGATCGAATGAAATCTCATAATCTTCAAGTACACCTAATATTTTACGTGTAAAACCAACTTGCCTATTCATTAAGTATTTTTTGATGTTCAGTACTGTGAAATCTTTGTCACAACTAATACCACTGATAACGTTATTAGAGTTGATTTCTCTATCATGACGAATATATGTCCCTATATCATTAGGTCTATTTGTATTTTTAATAACGACAGGAATTCTATCTTTATGCAATGGCTGCAGTGCTTCATCATGGAAGACACCAAAGCCGGCGTATGAAAGTTCACGCATTTCTCTATAAGTAATTTCGTCAATCACTTCAGGATCTTTTACTATAGAAGGATTGGCTCTGAAAATACCAGATACATCTGTGAAGTTTTCATATATATCTGCTCTAACACCTCTAGCGACAATTGCTCCAGTAATATCAGAACCGCCACGTGGGAATGTAACAATGTAATTTTGTCTTGAAAGGCCAAAGAAACCGGGAATAATTAATTTTTCATCATATTCTCTTAATTTATACAATGCTTCATAAGATTGATCTAAGATTTGGGCATTTTGGGGTAAATCTGTAACAGTTATGCCAGCATCTCCGGGCGAAATATAACGGGTAGGGATGCCTTGACTGTTATTATACTCAGCGATCAATTGAGCATTAAAGTTTTCTCCACAAGATAATAAAGCATCTAACAAACGAGAAGGTTTGTCTTTTAATGTAGCAATGTAAGATTCTAGTGTTTGATCAATCGTAGATAGTAATGTATCACTCATATGTAATTCATGAATAATATCGGCATAGCGCTGAATGATTTCTTCTTTTTTAGAAACATAGTCTAAACGATCAATTACTTTTTCGTATAGACGAATTAATAAATCAGTTGTTTTCACATCTTCTTTATGTCGTTTGCCTGGTGCAGAAACAATAGTGATTTTTCTATCTTCGTTCGAATTAACAATATTTAATACTTTCTTTATTTGTTCTGCATTAGAAACAGAACTTCCTCCAAATTTTGAAACTTTCATAGTGACATACAACCTTTCTAAAAAATCAGAAAATTTTGTTTAGTTTTTATCACGAGAGTGATAGGATAGATATACGATTTAGATTTTCAAGCTTTACAAAAATAATGAATGAATTTATACTATACCATATTCAAGTATTTTTCAACTGTACAATTGTATTTTTTAGAAGAACAATCGGAGGAATGAATTTATGAAGGAATTAAATGTAGCCCTGCTCGGTTTAGGTACTGTAGGTTCAGGTGTAGTAAAAATTATTGAAGAGAATAGAGAACAAATTAAAGAAACAATGAACAAAGATATTAATATTAGACATATCTTGGTACGCGACAAGAGTCGTTCAAGACCTATAAATGTTTCGAAGTATCATTTGACGGAAGACATTGATGAAATATTAAATGATGATTCAATTGATATCGTCGTAGAAGTCATGGGTGGTATTGAACCAACAGTAGATTGGTTGAAACGTGCTTTAAGCGAGAAAAAACATGTTATTACAGCAAATAAGGATTTATTGGCAGTTCACTTGAATGTATTAGAAGAATTAGCTCAAAAAAATGATGTAGCTTTAAAATATGAAGCAAGTGTTGCAGGTGGTATACCAATCGTCAATGCGATAAATAACGGTTTAAATGCAAATAATATCAGTAAATTCATGGGTATTTTAAATGGAACATCAAACTTTATTTTAAGTAAAATGACACAAGAAGAAACATCATTTAAAGATGCTTTAGACGAAGCGCAAAGATTAGGTTTTGCTGAAGCAGATCCTACTGATGATGTTGAAGGCATCGATGCAGCAAGAAAAGTAGTAATTACGTCTTATTTATCATTTAACCAAGTCATCAATTTAGCTGATGTAGATAGACATGGTATTAGTGACGTTGAACTTTCAGATATTAAAGTAGCCGATGAATTAGGCTATAAAATCAAATTAATTGGTAAAGGTACATATGAAAATAGCCAAGTACAAGCTTCTGTAGCGCCAACACTAGTTAATAAATCGCATCAATTAGCTTCAGTTGAAGATGAATTCAATGCAATTTATGTTATCGGTGATGCTGTCGGTGAAACAATGTTTTATGGTAAAGGTGCAGGTAGTTTAGCTACAGGTAGTGCTGTAGTAAGTGACTTATTGAATGTCACATTAAACTTTGAAACGAATTTGCATACATTACCACCACACTTTGAATTGAAAACTGCAGAAACAAAAGAAATGATGGATGACGAGGATACAATTTCGTTTAAAGATAAAGAAAGTTATTACTTAGTAGTCCAAACAGATGGTGAAGAAATAAATAAAGTTGAAACTCAAATTAAAAGTATATTACCTTTCCATAAATCATTATCAGTATCAGAGCGTGATGCGCATACTGTAGGTATAGTCATCGTTGGTATCGATGAAGCACCAGAGACCTCTATTACAGAGTCAGGTTATATTGTTAAGAAAATTTATCCAGTAGAAGGGGTTTAATATTTATGAAAAGATGGCAAGGATTAGTAGAAGAATTTAAATCATATTTACCCGTAAATGAAGCAACACCACAGTTAACATTAAATGAAGGACATACCCCTTTAATTTACTGTGAGAACATGTCAGAGATGCTTGATATTGAATTACATGTGAAGTATGAAGGTGCAAATCCAACAGGTTCGTTTAAAGATAGAGGTATGGTTATGGCTATGGCCAAAGCAAAAGAAGAAGGCAAAAAAATAGTGATTTGTGCTTCTACAGGTAATACATCAGCATCAGCTGCAGCATACGCTGCACGTGCTGGTTTAAAAGCAATCGTTGTAATACCAGAAGGGAAAATTGCTTTAGGCAAATTATCTCAAGCTGTTATGTATGGTGCTGAAATTGTTTCAATAGAAGGCAATTTCGATGAAGCTTTAGAAATTGTTCAAGAAGTTGCTAAAAATGGTGAAATTGCACTTGTAAATTCAGTGAATCCATACCGTATTGAAGGTCAAAAAACAGGTGCCTTTGAAGTAATTCAACAATTGGACGGTGTTGCCCCTGATATTTTATCTATACCAGTAGGTAATGCTGGAAACATTTCGGCTT
The DNA here is from genome assembly GCF_049943195.1 of Staphylococcus caseorum. Taxonomy (NCBI): domain Bacteria; kingdom Bacillati; phylum Bacillota; class Bacilli; order Caryophanales; family Staphylococcaceae; genus Staphylococcus; species Staphylococcus caseorum. The sequence goes on along the minus strand of NZ_JBNFUA010000001.1, from coordinate 1,013,287 downwards.
ATTGGAAAGGTTTTAAAGAATATCACGACAAGCATGATACGCAATTACCTAACATGTACGGATTCCAAGCTGAAGGTGCTTCGCCAATTGTACAAAACAAAGTAGTGAAGGATCCTGATACAGTTGCAACAGCAATTAGAATAGGGAACCCTGCAAGTTGGGATAAAGCGACAAATGCATTGAATGAATCTAATGGATTAGTCGACAGTGTAACTGATGAAGAAATCTTAGAAGCATATCAACTTATGGCACGAAAAGAAGGCGTCTTTAGTGAACCTGCAAGTAATGCTTCAATCGCGGGATTAATTAAACTACACCGTTCTGGAAAACTACCAAAAGGTAAAAAGGTAGTAGCTGTATTAACAGGTAATGGCTTAAAAGATCCTGACACTGCAATTTCTTTATTAGATAACCCTATTAAACCTTTACCAAATGATAGAAAGAGTATTCTAGACTACATCAAAGGAGCACTATAGCATGAGCGATAGGTTATATTTAAAAATTCCGGCATCTACTGCAAATTTAGGTGTCGGTTTTGATTCTATAGGAATGGCTTTAAATAAATTTTTATATTTAGATGTGAAAGTAAGTAAGAATAATGTTTGGACATTTAACCATAACGGCCCAAATGTTGAAGGATTACCAACTGATGACAGTCACTATATTTTCCAAGTTGCTCAAAAGGTTGCGCGTAAGTATAACGTTACTTTACCCAACTTAGATATAGAAATGAGAAGTGAAATTCCATTAGCGAGAGGATTAGGTTCTTCAGCCTCTGCATTGGTAGGTGCGCTTTATATTGCTAACTATTTTGGTGACATAGAATTGTCTAAGTATGAATTGCTTCAACTTGCTACAGAATTTGAAGGGCATCCTGATAATGTCGCACCTACGATATATGGTGGTTTAGTACTCGGGTATTATAATCCAGATACAAAGGTTACAGATGTGTCTTATATTGACACACCGAAAGTAGATATTATTATCACAATTCCATCATATGAATTGAAGACAACTGACTCAAGAAATGCGTTGCCTGATACTTTTTCACACAAAAAAGCGGTTCAAAACAGTGCAATAAGTAATACGATGATTAGTGCACTCATACAGCATAATTATGAACTTGCTGGCAAGATGATGGAGCAAGATGGCTTCCATGAACCTTATAGACAGCATTTAATACCTGAGTTCCAATCGATTAAAGCGATTGCTAAACAGTACCAAGCCTATGCGACAGTAATAAGTGGTGCAGGGCCTACAGTATTAAATTTAATTGCACCTGAACGTAGTGGTGAGTTGGTAAGAGAATTAAAGCATGAATTTGAAAGTTGCCGATCTGAACTTGTTACAATCAACGAATCTGGTGTAGAAACTAAAGTATTGTACCAACATCTTTAATTTGGTGTAGTATAGAATGAAGATGTTGAAAGGAGATAGGCAACATGAGTAAATATAAAGTAATAGTAATGGATATGGACGATACGTTGATGAATGCTGAAAATAAAGTCAGCCCTGAGACAGAATCTTATTTAATTGAGATACAAAAACAAGGGTATAAAGTTATTTTAGCTTCAGGTCGTCCAACTGAAGGTATGCTACCCACTGCGAAATTGTTAGAGTTAGATCGACATAATAGTTATGTGATTAGTTACAATGGTGGTCAAACAATCAATGTTCGTGATGAAGCGGTTGAAGTGAGCCGAGCAATAACGAAAGAAAATTTTGATTTAATTGTAGATTTTTGTAGAAAACATGAATTGTTTGTTTTAACTTATCAAGATGGTCACATCATATATGAAGGTGAACACGAATACATGAACATTGAATCAGAGCTTACTGGTTTACCAATGAAGCATGTAGTTGATATAAAGGCGTATATTCAATCAGATGTGCCTAAAATTATGGGCGTTGATTATGTTTCTAAAGTTTCAGCTATTAACACTGAATTAGATGGCAGTTTCAATGAAGCTGTAGATGTTACAACAAGCAAACCTTACTTTTTAGAATTTATGACAAAAGACGTATCTAAAGGAAATGCAATTATTGCTCTATGTGAGAAATTGGATATAGATATAGCACAAGTCGTCGCATTTGGTGATAGTTCTAACGATATATCAATGCTTGAAGTTGTAGGCTATGCAGTAGCTATGGACAACGCAAATGACGCTGTGAAGGCTGTAGCTGATGAAATTACTTTAAGTAATATTGATAATGGCATTCCACATACGTTACAAAAAATAATAAAATAGGCTTGGATTTAAGTTTAGTTTATATTTGTTCAATTTAAAAAATCACCAATTCCTTGGCATATCAAGCCATTGAATTGGTGATTTGTTTTATGAATAGAGCAATCGTCTAAAGTTCGTTTACGTATTTATTTTGCTGTATGTGTCCATTCATTTTTACCGCGATGTCGTTTAACATGCGCGTATACCTGATCAGCTGCATAATCTAAATTTGTGTAGACTGTAATAGAAAATGCGGATTGATTCTCTTCAAAATCTTCTTCGAGAAATAAATCTTTAAGATGGTTAAAAAGACTTTCCATTTGTGAATGGTCTAAACTACTATACTCCCTTAATGTGCGTTTAATTAAGCGGTTATGTCTATCTTCAAGTGATTGCACAACAATAACGAAGCGTTCCTCAGTTTCTAAAATATCGTCAAATAAATTCGTTTGTCCAATCATAATTTCCACCTCTAAGTTACGTTTATTATTATAATCCATTATACTATATTTCTCTTCAACTGAAAATATCATCGCCTTATAGATTTGAATATGTGTTGAATTCAATAAACACGATTTATTATAAAAGAAAAAGCATTGACCCAAGAAACAAATAATTGCTTCAGTGCATCAATGCTAAGACATTAACTGTAATCGTGACTCTTTAAATCCAACTCTTCAAGTTTAACAATTTTAGTTTTTTTGAAATACTTATGACTAAAGTAAACAATAGCTAAAATCACCATAGGGAAAATATTTCGGAATAATGCTCCGAAATCACCAGCCATTACAGCACCAAATGAATTTCCAACAAATAAGAATAGTAAAGCAAGAATTACAATGATAGGTCCTAATGGGTAAAATGGTGCTTTATAAGGAAGTACATCATCAGGATTTTTATTTTGTTTTTTAATTGCTGACCGTAATCTTATTTGTGCTAAAATACTGGATCCCCAAATTACAATGACTAAAGAACCAATGATATTAAGTAATGTAAAAATAATATCAGATTTGAATTGGGCGATAATAATTATAGCTAATACAATGATAAAAGTAACAAAAAGTGCAGCCATTGGTAATTTTGTAGTTTTATTTAATTTACCTAAGAATCTTGGCGCTTGCTTATCTTCTGCCATTGAGAATAGCATACGACTCGTAGTATAGATACCTGAGTTCGCTGCAGATAATAATGCAGTTAAAATTACAGCGTTAATTACAGATGCTGCAAATGCAATACCTACACGGTCAAATACAATTGTAAATGGACTTTGCGCTACTGATTCACTTTTGTTCAATAACATTGGATCAGTATAAGGAATAATTGCTGATATGACAGCTATTGATAATACATAGAATAATAAAATTCTCCAAAATACTTGTTTAATTGCTTTAGGCATTGAACGATGCGGATTGGAGGATTCTCCAGCCGTTACAGCAACAACCTCAGTACCACCAACTGAGAAACCTGCGACCAGTAATACGCCTAAGAAGCCTGAAATTCCACCAACAAAGGGTGCTTCTCCGCTTGTGAAATTGCTTAAACCATATGTTTTACCACCTAAGATACCAACAATAGTTAATACACCAATCACAATAAATACAACAATTGTGATAACTTTTATAAGTGATAACCAAAATTCTGTTTCACCAAAAGCTTTAACTGAAAAAATGTTCAGTAAAAAGAGTAAACATAAAAAGATAATACTCCACGTCATTGGTGAGAAGAATTGAAATACATCCCAATAATAAAGTACGCTTGCAGATATAATGATATCAACACTCGTTACGAGTAACCATATTGCCCAATATAACCAACCCATCGTAAAGCCTAATGAACTATCCACGAAACGGGTAGAGTATGAACTGAATGACCCCGAAACAGGATAAAACGTAGCTAATTCACCGATAGATGACATTAAGAAATATAGCATTACGCCAATAATCAAGTACGCCAATATTGCGCCGCCTGGACCAGCTTGAGATATAACATTCCCAGTTGCTACAAATAAACCAGTACCAATGGCGCCGCCTATTGCTATCATTGAAATATGTCGAGAGTTAAGACCACGATTCATATTATTTTGTGCCATAAAAAATCTCCTATAATCTATTGAATTTTATATATACAGTCCATTTTAATGCTTTTAAGTGATACAAGCAATGCCTTTTATGACTTAAAATTCATAAAATATTTAAATATTTAGAAAACTTTCACATATTTCAATGATACTTTGTTGCTTTTAAAATCATATTACATTAAAATAAGTGCTAGATAATAATTATTATTATTTAGAAAATCGAGGGGGAATTTTTATGAGTAATGATAAAAAATTGACAAGCCTTTTTGGTGCGCCAGTCTCGGACAGAGAAAATAGTATGACGGCAGGACCTAGAGGACCACTATTAATGCAAGATTGGTACTTTTTAGAGCAAATGGCTCATTTTGATAGAGAAGTTATTCCAGAACGACGCATGCATGCGAAGGGTTCTGGAGCATTTGGTACATTCACAGTAACAAATGATATTACAAAATATACTTCTGCAAGTATTTTTTCAGAAGTTGGGAAACAAACAGAAATGTTTGCACGTTTTTCAACGGTAGCTGGAGAACGTGGGGCAGCAGACGCTGAACGTGATATCCGTGGGTTTGCTTTGAAATTTTATACGGATGAAGGTAACTGGGATTTAGTAGGTAATAACACACCAGTATTCTTCTTTAGAGATCCTAAATTATTCGCGAGTCTTAACCACGCAGTAAAACGTGATCCACGAACTAATATGCGTAGTTCGCAAAACAATTGGGACTTTTGGACTTCGTTACCAGAAGCATTACATCAAGTAACAATCTTGATGTCAGATAGAGGGATTCCAAAAGGTTTTAGAAATATGCATGGCTTTGGTTCTCATACTTATTCAATGTACAATGACAAAGGTGAACGTGTATGGGTGAAATTCCATCACAGAACTCAACAAGGCATTGAAAACTTACAACCTGAGGAAGCAGCAAGCGTTATTGCTAACGATAGAGAATCATCACAACGTGATTTATTCGAAGCAATCGAAAATAAAGATTATCCAAAATGGAAATTATATATTCAAGTGATGACTGAAGAGCAAGCAAGAAATCATAAAGATAATCCATTCGATTTAACTAAAGTTTGGTATAAAGGTGATTATCCGCTAATTGAAGTTGGTGAATGGGAACTTAACCGTAACCCTGATAACTACTTCCAAGATGTTGAACAAGCTGCATTTGCGCCAACAAACATTGTTCCAGGATTAGATTTTTCACCGGATAAAATGTTACAAGGCCGCTTATTCTCATATGGTGATACACAACGTTACAGACTGGGTGCTAACCATTGGCAAATTCCAGTAAACCAACCTAAAGGTGTAGGTGTTGAAAATATTTGTCCATTCAGTAGAGATGGTCAAATGAGAATTTTAGATAATAATCAAGGCGGTGGCACACACTATTATCCAAATAGTGATGGTTCTTTTGAAGATCAACCACAATTTAAAAAACCTGGATTACCAATTGAAGGCGAAGCATATGAATATGATTATAGACAAGATGATGACAATTACTTCGAACAACCAGGTCGCTTGTTTAGATTACAATCTAAAGAGCAACAAGAGCGTATATTTGTAAATACTGGAAATGAAATGCAAGGTACTACATTAGAAGTTCAACACCGTCATATCCGTCACTGTTACAAAGCTGATAGTGAATATGGTAAAGGCGTGGCGAATGCATTAGGTATTGATATCAATGATGTAGATTTAGAAGTAGCAGACTAAGTTAATATGATGGGTATTAACTTTTTAAGATTTTTAAAACCTTAAAGCAGAATTTATAATTAAAGGTAGCTTCCAATATAATGGAGGCTACCTTTTTATGTTATCTCGTTTTAATTCCTAAAAAGTTTTGTGAATAAAAATGGAGTTTACCGCAATTATTGCACATTAGTGCAATTAACGGCGTTGCATCATTTCCTAATGAAGCTGTTAATAAGGGCGCGAAATAATGCCCATTTAAAATCTCGATTTTGGGATGTTCACAATTACAAATACTTTTGTCTTTTGTTTTTGTCGTTATTGAATTAATGATATGACTTTTCTGCTCGTCTGACATGTGGCGATTTTCCATAAAATTCTCCTCCAATAATAGATACTTATACTATTATAAGATGTTTTACGGTTGATTAGAAGACTGCGTAAAAATTTAAAAGTGACAATTAAGTTGTAAAATGTTAATTAACACTTATTAATGACCTATAAGATTTGAAAGCTATGGAATGCATGGCAAAAGGGTTTATTTATGTGTGATGATCTAATCAAATTTAAGATTTCAAATAAAAATAAACGCAGCCCTATTATGAAAAGACTATAGATAATGAAATAAACAAAAAAGATATTCTCAATAAAAATGATTATAAAAAAATAGAGCCTGGGACATAGCACATGTCCTCAGGCTCATTTTTATATTGGCAGTGGCTGACTGAATTGAAAATGCGCTTATATCAAGCTTTTTTCAGTTCTAGTCAGCTGTGCCGGGGTGGGACGACGAAATTTTATTAGAAAAATTAGATTTCTGTCCCACTCCCTATCTCCGTTCTTAGGCGTCTCCATTACGGAAACACCTTTATTTCTGGAACTTAACAAATCATTTAAGTTCTGTATTACTTTTAAATATGTCGTATTCAAAAGATAAGGTCTAACATCATATTATTTTGTTTCGCGATGTAACGTATATTTGTTTAATCTTGGGCAGAATTTTTTAAGTTCTATACGCTCAGGATTATTACGTTTATTTTTAGTAGTAATATAGTTACGCTCGCCAGACTCAGTACAAGCCAATGTAATATTTACGCGCAAAGTTGACACCTCTTTCTTAACAGGAATGATTACGCTTTAAAATTCTATCATATAAATTATTCAATTTCAATTACTTTTCTAAAAATATATACATTAAAGAAAATACGAATTATCTCATTCAAACAAATTGTAATAAAGATTTGAATTTAGAACTTTCTATTTGATTAATTAAATAGATGTGTTATGATTTAAAACGAAATGATTACGATTTAAAAGGAGAGACACATTAATGGCAAAAAAATCAAAAATAGCAAAAGAACAAAAAAGAGAACGGTTAGTCGCTCAGTATTATGAATTACGTCAAGAATTGAAAGCTAAAGGAGATTATGAAGCTTTAAGAAAATTACCACGAGATGCCTCACCAACAAGATTAACACGTCGTTGTAAAGTTACTGGAAGACCTAGAGGTGTTTATAGAAAATTTGCAATGTCTAGAATTGCTTTTCGTGAATATGCACATAAAGGACAAATTCCAGGTGTTAAAAAATCAAGTTGGTAAATACGACCCAAGTTCGTTTACATTTATAGTAAAACAATGTATATTATCAATTGGTTAAGATAAATTAAAAAGTTATTGTTCGGAATCTGATGTAAAAACATGTATTTTCCTTATATAATATTTAAAATCATCATGAAAATCTTACCATTATATTATTGTTTTATTAAAAATGTTAGGGGTTTGTTAAATTATGAAAATTTTTGATTATGAAGATATCCAGCTGATACCAAATAAATGTATTGTTGATAGTCGCTCTGAATGTGATACAACTGTTAAATTTGGTTCAAGAAACTTTAAATTGCCGGTAGTACCAGCAAATATGCAAACAGTGATGAATGAAGAATTAGCAGAATGGTTTGCAGAAAATAATTATTTTTATATTATGCACAGATTTGACGAAGAGGCTCGTATTCCATTTACTAAAAGGATGCAAGATAAAGGTTTGTTCGCATCTATTTCTGTAGGAGTGAAAGAACGTGAATTCGGTTTTGTTGAAAAATTAGCAGCAGAAAAAATAATCCCTGACTATATTACAATTGATATTGCACATGGTCATTCAGATTCAGTCATTAATATGATTAAACATATAAAAACACATATTCCAGAGACATTTGTAATAGCTGGTAATGTGGGCACACCTGAAGGCGTTCGTGAACTTGAAAATGCCGGTGCAGATGCTACGAAAGTAGGTATAGGCCCTGGTCGCGTTTGTATTACTAAAATTAAAACTGGTTTTGGAACTGGTGGCTGGCAGTTATCAGCACTCAACCATTGTAGTAAAGCAGCACGAAAACCAATCATCGCTGATGGTGGTATCAGAACACATGGTGATATCGCTAAATCAATTCGCTTTGGTGCATCAATGGTAATGGTGGGCTCATTATTTGCAGCTCATGAAGAATCTCCTGGCGAAACTGTTGAATTAGATGGTAAAATGTATAAAGAATACTTTGGTAGTGCTTCTGAATTCCAAAAAGGCGAACACAAAAATGTTGAAGGTAAAAAAATGTTTGTTGAACACAAAGGTTCTTTATTGAATACTTTAATAGAAATGCAACAAGATTTACAAAGTTCAATTTCGTATTCAGGTGGCAAAGATTTGAATGCATTAAGAAAAGTGGATTATGTAATTGTTAGAAACTCTATTTTTAATGGTGATAGAGACTAGTTTTATAGTGGGTGTATAAAATCAGAAAAATTTTATTATATATAGTTGTTTTGTTAATCATAGTATTAGTCGTTCCAATCAAAGAAACAACTCCTATGACATCGTTACAACAACAGTTTAAATCAAAAGTAGATGGTTGGACATCTGAACAATCTGCTTCTGATGATGCGTTGAAAGTGCCGAGTGAACAAGAATTTGCTGTGAATAATATTCAAATGAACATGACTAAAGATGAAGTTGACAAAAAGTTAGGAGACGCACAACGTGTGACTTCTAATGAGTACGGTACAAATTGGCATACTTACTACTCTGGTGATTATAGATCATTTGTGATGGTGAGTTACATTGATGATAAAGTAAATGCACTTTATAGTAATCAGAATGTGATTTCATCAAAATCAAAAATTAAATATGGAACACCCAAAGAAGTCGTTAGAGATAGATTAGGTGAACCTATTACTGAAAAAGAAAAAGGTCATGTAAAATTTGATGTGCAAGATGACGAATTCGACAATTTCCATGATGATCAGATTTATACAACAGCTTTTTACGACAAACATGAGAACAATAACTTAACTGCACTTTTACAAGTTAGTGAAAAAATGGAAAACCGCTTACAACAACAATACGCTGCACCATCAGAAGGGTTAGCGCAAAGTTTCGAATTACAAAACTTTGATTTAGTAAACGCTGAGAGAGTCCAACGTGATTTAGCCTCGTTAAATTATTCGGATAGTATTTCTGATACTGCTAGAAAACATAGTGTAGATATGGCAGAGCATGATTATTTTGATCATGATAATTTATCAGGTGATTCACCATTCGACAGATTAGAAGCTGACGGTCATGATTTTAATGCAGCAGGTGAAAATCTAGCTTATGGTCAAACAAGTAGCATTTATGCACACCAAGGTTTAATGAATTCATTGGGACATAGAAAGAACATACTAAAAAAAGAATTCAAAACATTAGGTGTAGGTGTCGACTTTAATGAAGATAGACAACCTTATTGGACTGAAAATTACAGTGGATAGTGTTTATTGATTGTTATAAGAGGGTATCTTATAATTTGTGAGGATGAATAAGTTATGACAACAAATAAAAAAGATAAAACAGAAGATATACTTGAAAAAGTAAAAGAAGTCTTAGATAAAAAAGACAAAAAATAAGAGGTTGAGCTCATTGCTCAATCTCTTATTTTTGTGAGAGTGTTTTTAAAGGATTCAATTTATAATTACATTTCTCTAAATAAGCCTACAACTTTACCTAATACAGTTACATGTTCTAAATAGATAGGTTCCATTGTACTATTCTCAGGTTGTAAGCGATAACGTGTCTTTTCTTTATAGAACCGTTTAACAGTAGCTTCATTTTCTTCAGTCATAGCAACAATAATATCTCCATTTTCAGCGATTGTTTGGCTTCTAACGATTACTTTATCGCCATCTAAGATACCTGCTTCAATCATACTGTCTCCAACGACATTGAGAATGAAAATATCACTATTATGAGTTGAAGTGAAGTGTTCGGGTAACGGGAAATATTCCTCAACATTTTCTACGGCAGTAATCGGTATACCGGCTGTTACTTTACCGATTACAGGAACATGAATAGTTTCTTCCATATTTAAAGTATCACCTAATTGTTCTGATACAATTTCAATTGCACGAGGTTTAGTAGGATCTCTTCTTATATAACTCTTTTCTTCTAATCTTGATAAATGACCGTGCACTGTAGAACTTGATGCTAATCCTACGGCTTCACCAATCTCTCTTACACTTGGCGGATATCCTTTTGAATGAACTGTTTGTTTTATATATTCGAAAATTTCACTTTGTCGCTTTGTTAACTCTCTCATAGTAGGCACTCCCTAGATTAATTTGTTTTTATTATAGCATGCATATATATATATTACAAACGTTTGTTCGTTTCTTGTTGACTCGGAACAAGTGTTCTGGTAAGGTGTAAATACAAACAAACGTTCTAGGAGTGGCTATTAATGTTGAAAATATATAAACACCAAATAAAAGCGTATGTAACAGTGTTACTTGTTACGATGCTATTAAGCACATTATTTATTTTAAGTGCACATAACAATGCAGAATCAGAACAGACGTACGAAATGACCGATCATCAAATAACGCATGAACCAGCACAAAGCGAACAATACAATGTGAAAATCGAAGAGAATAGCGAACACGAACAACAACCGGTTATAGCAGCGGTTAAATAATTTTTTAAATAGAAGTGATTTGGGAAAGCAAGTATGTTAATAGTAAATAGGGATAAAGTGAGCGAAACGATTTAGTTTCGCTCACTTTTTTGTTATATTTTTCCTAGATTATAAATTACGGAGGTTAACTATGGCTAACAAGGGTAGCGTAGATTTAGAACGTATTAATGAATTAGCAAAGAAGAAAAAAGAACAGGGACTTACTCAAATTGAAGCCAAAGAGCAATCTAAGTTGCGCAAAGCTTATTTAGACGAATTTAGAGGCAAGTTCAAGCAACAAATTGAAAGTACTAGAATTATTGATTCAGAAGGAAATGATGTTACACCTAATAAAGTGAAAAAAATATTAGATTCTAAAGACAAAGAAGATAAAAACTAAATCAATTTTTTGTTAAATAGAAGAAAAATAATGTATAATGGTATTGAATCTTGCTAGAAGAAAGGAAGTCATGTTAGATGAATATAGAAAAAGATCAATTAGCGATAGATACGATTAGAGCGTTAAGTATCGATGCTATTGAAAAAGCAAACTCAGGTCACCCTGGATTACCAATGGGCGCAGCTCCTATGGCCTATACTTTATGGACGCGTCATTTAAACTTTAACCCCCAATCAAAAGATTTCTTTGATAGAGATCGCTTTGTATTATCTGCGGGACACGGGTCTGCGTTATTATACAGTTTATTACATGTTTCAGGTAGTTTAGAATTAGAAGAGCTAAAACAATTTAGACAATGGGATTCTAAAACACCAGGTCATCCTGAATTTAGACATACGGATGGCATTGAAGTAACAACAGGTCCACTTGGACAAGGTTTCGCTATGTCAGTTGGTATGGCAATGGCAGAAAAACACTTAGCTGGTAAATTTAATAAAGATGACGCACAAGTTGTAGATCATTATACTTATGTACTTGCTTCTGATGGTGACTTAATGGAAGGTGTTTCACATGAAGCTGCTTCATTAGCAGGTCATAGTCAATTAGATAAACTAATTGTTTTATATGATTCAAATGATATTTCTTTAGATGGTGATTTAGATAAAGCATTTTCTGAAGATGTTAAAGGTCGTTTCGAAGCATACGGTTGGAAACATATTTTAATTGAAGACGGTAATGATATCGAAGCAATTGATAAAGCAATTGAGGAAGCGAAGTCTAATGATGTACCTACAATAATTGAAGTTAAAACAATTATTGGTTATGGTGCACCAAACAAACAAGCTTCTCATGGTGTGCACGGTGCGCCATTAGGTGAAGACGAAAGAAAATTAGCTTTCGAAAATTATGGTTTAGATCCTGAAAAACGTTTCAATGTGCCTGAAGAAGTATATGAAATTTTCCAACAAACTATGCTAAAACGTGCTAACGAAAACGAAGAAGCATGGAATAAACTTGTTGAAGAATATAGTAGTAAGTACTCAGATTTAGCTGAAGAATTTAAACTAGCTATTAGTGGTAAATTACCAGTAAATTATAAAGATGAGTTACCAAACTTCGAAGCTGGCCATAGTGGTGCTTCTCGTGCTGATTCTGGTGAAGTAATACAAGCGTTAAGTAAAACAGTACCTTCATTCTTTGGTGGGTCAGCGGACTTAGCTGGTTCTAACAAATCAAACGTAAAAGATGCGGCTGATTTTGACAAAGATACACCAGAAGGCAAAAATATTTGGTTTGGTGTGCGTGAATTCGCAATGGGAGCTGCAGTAAATGGTATGGCTGCACATGGAGGATTACATCCATACGGTGCAACATTCTTCGTATTCAGTGACTACCTAAAACCAGCACTTCGTTTATCATCAATCATGGGCTTAAATTCAACATTCATCTTTACGCATGATTCAATTGCTGTTGGTGAAGATGGTCCAACACATGAACCAATCGAACAATTAGCTGGTTTACGTGCGATTCCTAATATGAATGTGATTCGTCCTGCAGACGGTAACGAAACACGTGTGGCTTGGGAAGTAGCTCTAGAATCAGAAAGTACACCAACATCATTAGTATTAACGCGTCAAAACCTTACAACAATGGACTTACCAAAAGAAACAGTTGAAGAGGGCGTACGTAAAGGTGCTTATGTAGTGTTTGAATCTGATAAAGAAGCAGAATTCTTATTATTAGCAACAGGATCTGAAGTTAATCTTGCTGTAGATGCAGCAAAAGATTTAGAAGCACAAGGTAAAGGCGTTCGTGTTGTATCAATGCCTAACTGGAATGCATTCGATCAACAATCTGCTGAGTATAAAGAATCAGTATTACCATCATCAATTACAAAACGTGTAGCTATTGAAATGGCTTCACCACTTGGTTGGCATAAATATGTCGGCACACAAGGCAAAGTCATCGCAATTGATGGATTTGGTGCAAGTGCGCCTGGCGATTTAGTAATTGAAAAATATGGTTTCACTAAAGAAAACGTATTGAATCAAATACAAACATTCTAATTAATATAATTAATTATTTAAATTGTTGGTATGAGAGCGAAAGTTCTCATACCAATTTTTATTATTAGATATAAAGCATAGCTTATATTTACAAATTGATTTTGTAATTGATATAATACATAAGGTTGAAAAAATATATATTAATTGAATTGCTCTTGAAAAGGAGCACCAATTTTAGTAAAATTCATTAGGATAGGAAAGTGGGTGAAACAATGGCAACTTGGTTAGCAATTTTATTAATCGTGTTAGCACTAATTCTAGGACTAGTCGGTGGATTTTTCCTTGCAAGAAAATATATGATGGATTATCTTAAAAAGAACCCACCAATTAACGAAGAGATGCTACGTATGATGATGATGCAAATGGGTCAAAAACCATCTCAAAAGAAAATAAATCAAATGATGACAATGATGAACAAAAATCAACAAGATCAAATGAAAAAAACAAAATAATGTTCTATAAAGGGTTCGAGCCAATAAGTGAATTGGTTTGAATCTTTATTTTTTAACAATAAGATTAAAACATTAAACCCTTAGGCATATTAAATAATTTCAAAGTGAATGATAGTTTTATCAAGGGATTTATGTCGCGAACCCTAAAGTATTCAATAATTAAAATGTGAGATTTATATTTCAAATATTCAGAAAATATTTGATTGTGATATGATTTTTGTTATAATTGTGTATATATAAGGGAGGTATCGATAAGTGAAGGATGCTTATGACATGGAAGACAGAGAAGTATTAGATCGACTAGCTAATATGCACATTAACTTTCCGAACGATGAAGCTTTTAAGAAATATCATAACGCAATGCAAATTCATGATATGAATTATCTTAGATATACACTAAATGATGCATTATCAGCATGTGTTAATTCACATGTGCAATAGAGCAAAAATGATAGAATAAACCTTTACCAAGGTTCATTCACATTGTCGACAAAGTCTTAACGACTTTGTTGGCATTTTTTATGGTGTATGTTTTAGATTTTTTAGTCTCACAAAGCTTTAGTCATAGCACTTCACTTTCCCAAGAATAAAACAATAGAAAAAATTATATTATTCGCATAGATGTTAAGCATATTTAGTATAAGAAATTTATTATTTATAGAGGGAAAAGATATTGATAGTTGTTATTTACTTAATTTAAAAATGCTAATATATACTATGTAATGTTAGAAACGATAAAATAGTTGAAAACGAATTAAAAATACTGATTAATATTTTGTTAAGTGATATACTATCGAAAGTAAATATCATCTTATAGAAATTTAAAGAAGGTGTAAGTGTGTTATATTTAGTAATTTCTATAATTTTCGCTTTTATAATGGGACTAGGTGCTATCTTTGTGCGAATGAAAGCGCAAAATTTTCCAGTTAATGAAAAGAAAATTATATTACCACCATTTTTTATGGCAACAGGTGCTTTAATGTACGTTGTTCCATATTTTAGATTAACTGGTCTTGAAATTGTAGAATGTATTATTTTAGGTATAGCGTTTTCTACAATTTTAATATGGACATCTAAATTTGAAACTCAGGGCAGTGAAATATATATGAAGCGCTCTAAAGCTTTTCCTATCATTCTTATTTCACTACTGTTAATACGTACATTACTTAAAATATTTATTAGCAATAAAATAGATCCAGGAGAAATTGGTGGCATGTTTTTCTTGCTTGGTTTTTCTATGATTGTTCCTTGGCGTTTAGCGATGTTATATAAATATAAAAAGCTTAAAAGCACGTTAATTCAATAGTTTGGAGAGGCTGGGGCATAAATACATGTCTCAGCCTCAATTGTTATATTGGCAGCAGTTGAAAGAAGTGAAAATTCCTTTATATGAAACTTTTAAAGCATTAGTTCTTCATTTATGAAGATAAGCAGTTCTTATATAAGAGCTGAAGCTATTGTCTTTTTTTATAGTCATCTTTGTGATCTGGAGTCATATGACAAAATTTTATTAGAAAAATTAGTTTTTTGTCTCATCGCCATTATGGTTATACTTGTCTTAGTGGTAAAAATATTATAATATATAAATACGAACAAACGTTCTATTAGAGGTGTTAAAATGAAAGTAATACATACAGCCGATTGGCATTTAGGCAGAATTTTAAACGGTAAATCATTATTAGAAGACCAAGCGTATATTTTAAATCGTTTTATAGAAGCGATGGACAATGAACAACCGGATGTCATAGTGATTGCCGGTGATTTATATGATACAAGTTATCCGAATAAAGATGCGATTCAATTATTAGAAAGTACAATTGATACTTTAAATCTAGAGATGGGCATTCCGCTCATTATGATAAGCGGTAATCATGATAGTAAAGAACGATTAAACTATGGTTCCAAGTGGTTTGAAAAATCAAATTTATATATACGTACAAAACTTGAAGATATGAATGCACCTATTTCAATTGGAGCTATAGATTTTTATACGTTACCGTTTGCAACAATTAATGAAACTCAACACTTTTTAAAAGATAATACGATAGAAACTTATCAACAAGCTTTAAGTAAATCTATTGAATATATGAGTAATAATATAAATAAGAATAATACCAATATTCTTATTGGTCACTTAACTGTACAAGGTGGTGTGCGTTCAGAATCAGAGAGACCTTTATCTATAGGGACAGTCGAATCTGTAGAAGTTGATTCGTTTCAACAGTTTGATAGAGTTATGCTGGGTCATCTACACCATCCGTTTAGCATAGATTCTGATTTTATAAGCTATAGTGGATCTATACTCCAATATTCTTTTTCTGAAGTGAATCAACCTAAAGGGTATAGAACCATTGAAATTAATGAAGATACAATTAAAGAGAAATTCATACCGATTGCGCCTTTAAGACAATTAGAAGTTATAGAAGGCGATTACGAAGACGCGATACAAGAAAAATTAAAGGTAAAAGATAAAGATAATTATTTACACTTCAAATTAAAACATATGTCTCATGTCAGTGATCCAATGGTACATTTAAAACAAATTTATCCTAATACATTAGCACTTACAAACCAGACTTTTGATTTTAGTGCACACATTCATCAAGATAACTATGAAATTCAAAAATTAGATGATGAAACGATAATTGATAAATTCTATAAAAATATTACTGATGAAGAACTAACACAAACTCAAGGTAAAACAGTAGCTAAGGTGTTAAATGATTTACTCGAAGGAGGATCTGAATAAATGAGACCTTTAACATTAAATTTAAATAATTTCGGACCTTTCTTAAAAGAAATGATAGATTTTAATAACGTAAAAGATAATCAACTTTTTTTAATCAGTGGTAAAACTGGATCAGGTAAGACAATGGTTTTTGACGCAATTGTGTATGCACTTTTTGGTGAAGCGTCTACTAAAGATAGAAAAGAGAGTGATTTAAGAAGTCATTTTGCAGATAGCAAGACACCTATGATTGTAGAATTTGAATTTAAACTAAGAGACCATATTTTTAAGATTGTGAGACAAGGTGCATTTATTAAAGAAGGTAATAAAAATAAAACGCTAGGCCAGTTAGCAATATACCAATACGAAGACAATGAATATAATCTCAGAGAGAGTAAAATAAATACGGGTAATCAATTTATCAGAGATTTATTAGGCGTAAACGCTGAGCAATTCAGACAACTTTTTATATTACCTCAGGGAGAATTCAAGAGATTTTTACTATCTAAAAGCTCAGAGAAGCAAGAAATTTTAAGGACACTTTTTAATAGTCAGCGTTTTGAAGAAATACAGAAACACTTGAGTAACGACGTAAAAGAAGTTAGAGAACAAATTGAAAAAAGATTCAATATGTTAGAAAATAATTGGCATGATATTGAAACATTTAACGATGAACTATTAACTGAATATAAAACAATCAATGCTAGACAAACAAATCGAATTATGGAAGTATTACCAGAATTTAAAGAAAAAGCACGAAAAATACAACAAGAAATAAAAGAAAAAAAGAGTAAATATAAAGATGAAGTGACCTCGGCAGAAAATAATTTAAATTACAATTTAAAACTTGAAGAAGCATTAACGCAGCTTAAAGAGAAACAACTGCAATATGAACAGTTACTTTTAGTTGATGACGAAATCAAAAAGAAAATCAAACTATTAAATGAAATTTATGAAGTAAGACCGTTAGCTAATTTGTTAGAGTCTAAAGAAACGTTAACTTTAAAAAAAGAAAAATCAATAAAAGATATCGAAGAAAAAGAAAAATCGATTAATACGCTCAAAGATAAGTCACATAAAAATAAAAAACAACTCGAAAAACATTTACAGTCTTCAGACATATTAAAAGGTTTTAGAAAGTATGTAGAAAAATGTAAGTTGTTTTATGATAAAGCAAGTAAATATCGAGAGGCATATCATCAACGTGAAACAATAAATAAAGCTTATAAAACACTTGAAGAAAAGGTTAAAACACAAAAGCAACTACTGGATGATCTCGCTAAGAAGTTAAACCATCGTAAGAGTGATTATAAAAAAGTTGAATTGCTTAATGCACAAATTTACAATTTAAATAATGAAATCAAAGAGTTAAAACAGAATGAACTCAAAAAAATTGAATTTGAAAGCTTACAAAACAGAAAAAAACAGAAGTTAACAGATATAGAAAAATTTCATATGCAACTTCAACAATTAGATGACAAATACTCTAATATAGACAAAACGAATATAGATTTAAACAATAAAAAGGATATTATTGCAAAAGTTCAATCAGCATTAAATTCAGGTGATACATGCCCGGTTTGTGGAAATGAAGTACATTCAATTGAGCAACATCTAGACTTTGATGAACTAACGGAAAGACATCAAGCGTTAACTGCAATAGAAGAACAACATAAAGATATAAAAGAGAAAAAAATAAAATGTGAAAGTGAATTAAACTATTTAAATGAACAAATAGAAAAATTTTCTCAAGAAGAGCTTAATAATACGAATTATCATGAACTTGAAAAGCGTATTGATTATAAATATGATGAAAAAGAGAATTTAGAAAAAGAAAATGAAGAGATTAATCAATTAAAAGAGCAATTACAAAAAAACGAACAAACTTATCATACGCTTGAATTAGATATGAAAAATAAGCAACATACTCTAAGAGAAAATGATATTACTATAAATGACTTCGAACATAACACCGAATTTGATAATGTTGTTGAGTTTGTGAAAGCTTATGAAAGTAATTTAGAAAAGATAAAAGAATATGACAATGTTTTTAATAAATTAGAACAAAATATTCTAAATAATAACCAACAACTGTCTATTGAAGAAAATAGTAAAACATATTTAGAATCAAGTTTAAAAGAATTAAAAAATGAATTGGAAAATATGAATCTGAAGATAGATGAAGAAATGGATAGAATTGGCTTCACCCAATTTGAGCAGGTGGAAGCAACAATAGTTAAAGTAGCAGATAAAGATAAAATTGAAGCAGAGGTCAATACTTACAATAAAGAGAAACAGTCATTAGAATTAATTATTACACAGCTTAGTGAGGAAACGAAAAATAAAAAACTTGAAGATAGCCAACATTTAAAAGAAATCTATCAACAAAAGCAACAAGTATTAGACAATATAGCTACGGAATTAAGCCAACATGAATATAAGATTGATTTTAATCAGAAGAAAATCAATGAGATTAATTCAATTATAGAAACATTAGAAAAGGAATTGAAAGCACAGCAAGAAGTGTTTCAATTAGCCGAAATATTGTCAGGTAAAAATGATCAAAAGTTAACGTTAGAAAACTATGTATTAATTTACTACTTGGAACGAATTCTTGCTCAAGCCAATCAACGTTTAGCATTGATGACAGGGCAACGCTATCAATTAACAAGAAGAGAACAAATATCACAAGGTTACAGTGGACTTGAAATAGACGTTTTTGACTCGCATTCGAATCAATCTCGACATATTTCATCATTATCTGGTGGAGAAACTTTCCAAGCATCATTAGCCTTAGCATTAGGACTTAGTGAAGTAGTTCAACAAGAGTCTGGAGGAATTGCTTTAGATTCTATGTTTGTAGATGAAGGTTTCGGAACATTAGATCAAGAAACATTAGAAACAGCGTTAGATACATTACTGAGTTTGAAATCTACAGGGAGAATGGTAGGTATTATTTCTCACGTAAGTGAACTTAAGCAAAGAATTCCGTTAATACTTGAAGTTAGTACAGAGCAATATCAAAGTACTACACAATTTAAAAGGCAATAATTGAATAAGGGATTGGTACAGAAATCTAGTTTTTCTAAAAAGATTTCATCGCATGAGCCCAGCCCGGCAAAGTTGACTATAAAATGGAATACAAGAGCTGAAGCGCTTTTAAAGAACTACGTATCTTCATAAATGAAGTAGTCGTTCTTTAAAGGCATGATATAAGCACATTTTCAATTGAGTCAGCTACTGCCAATATAATTATAGAGGAGTCTGAGACATAGGATTTACAGTGAACTAAAAAATGGTGGTTTCTACGTGAAATAAAGTAGAAACCACCATTTTTATGCGCTTATCCATTTTAGTAGCTCGATGAGTTACTATTTTACTTATATTTATTGCCATTAATACTAATTCTACTTCTCGTTTAACTTTAGGTAAGCCACGAAGTGACATTCGTTTGAAAACAAAAATAGCATTCAAGAAACCAAAAACTGGTTATACATCAATATTTTTTGGTTGTTGAATTATTAGAAAATGATGGTGCTTTGGGTTGACCCATATAGGAAATACGCTATTTAAAGACTACAACAGGCTGAGTCTTTGTCTGCGGTAAACATGCATAAAAAATACCAACAAAATCGTTAGACTTAGTTGGTAGTAAGAAGCAATGGATATCAAATGCTTATTGCTTTTTATTAATTTTTTTCACGTAGTAAATCACGGATTTCTGTTAGTAATACAGTGTTTTCTTCGACTTCTTCTTCTTCAGGTTTCATTAAGGTGTTTGCAATTTTAACAAAGATGAATAATGCAAAAGCAATGATAATGAAATCTATAATTGATTGTACAAACATACCATATTCGATGCCCATGAATGTCCAACTTTTTGCAAAGTCAACAGTTCCGAAAATCAAGCCAATTAAAGGCATGATGATGTATGCAACTAGTGCTGTAACAATTTTGTTGAAAGCTGCACCCATAACTACAGCTACCGCTAAATCTAAGACATTACCTTTTAATGCAAATTCTTTAAATTCCTTCAACATTTTATAACACCTCTTAATTAAATATAAATTTTATTATACAATAAGTTTTAAATAAAGAGAATAGTTTTTTTAACTAAATTTGATATTAACACTAGGGTTTGTTATTCTAATACGTGGCGAAAGATAAAAATAGAATTTATAGTGATTTTTCTATTTAGGATTTTAAAAAATTAAATAAGATGAGAAAGGGAGTTATTATTAATGAATTCTTCTAACGATAGACTTAGTGGTAAGAAAATATCTCCAGTTTTTATCTATAGTGCGATACTCGTAGCGATTGTAGTACTTATAGGTGCATTCTTGCCTGAACAGTTTGACACTGTAACAAATACAATCAAACTATGGATAACAGAAAAACTTGGATGGTATTACTTAATACTTACAACGTTCATTGTTTTCTTCTGTGTTTTCCTAATATTTAGCCCAATCGGTAAACTGAAACTTGGTAAACCGAATGATAAACCTGAATTTAATACAATTTCATGGTTTGCGATGTTATTTAGTGCTGGTATGGGAATTGGACTTGTATTCTATGGAGCGGCTGAACCAATGGCTAACTTTGCTGCGCCACCAACTGCAGATCCAAAAACAACTGAAGCGTATACTGAAGGTTTACGCGCAACATTCTTCCATTGGGGCTTCCACGCATGGGCAATTTATGGCGTAGTAGCATTAGCGCTTGCGTATGCTCAATTTAGAAAAGGCGAACCAGGACTTATTTCTAGAACTTTACGACCTATCTTAGGTGATAAAGTAGAAGGTCCTATTGGAACAATAATCGATGTATTAGCAGTATTTGCTACTGTTGTTGGTGTTGCCGTATCACTTGGTATGGGCGCATTACAAATCAATGGTGGTTTGAATTACTTATTCGGAATTCCAAATAATATATGGGTACAAGCAATTATTATTGTGATTGTAACTATATTATTTATCATGAGTGCTTGGTCTGGATTAAGTAAAGGTATCCAATATTTAAGTAATCTAAATATTAGTTTAGGTTTAATATTGATGGTAGCTGTACTTATTATTGGTCCAACTGTATTAATTTTAAATATGATGACAAGTTCAACAGGTAGTCTATTGAACTCGTTCCTATTTAACTCATTTGATACAGCAGCTTTAAACCCTCAAAAGAGTGAATGGATGTCTAGTTGGACACTTTACTATTGGGGCTGGTGGTTAAGCTGGAGTCCATTCGTAGGTATATTTATTGCACGTGTATCTAAAGGACGTTCTATCCGTGAATTTATTTCTGGTGTACTTTTAGTGCCTGCATTAGTAAGTTTCGTTTGGTTCAGTGTATTTGGAGTACTAGGTATTGAAACTGGTAAGAAAAATCCTGAAATATTCGATATGACCGTAGAAACACAACTCTTTGCTGTGTTTAACGAAATACCTATGGGCATTATATTGTCAATTATTGCATTGGTATTAATTGCATCATTCTTTATTACTTCAGCTGACTCAGCGACATTCGTATTAGGTATGCAAACGACATATGGTTCGTTAAATCCTTCGAATTACGTTAAAGTCACTTGGGGTATTGCACAGTCATTAATTGCTTTCGTATTATTATTTGCAGGTGGGGGCGATGGTGCACAAGCACTGAACGCGATTCAGAGTGCCGCCATTATAAGTGCCTTGCCGTTCTCCTTTGTAGTTATAATGATGATGATTTCATTCTACAAAGATGCGAACAAAGAGCGTAAGTTCTTAGGCTTAACACTGACACCTAACAAACATAGATTGCAAGATTATGTACAACATCAAGAAGATGAATATGAAGATGATATTATTGAAAGACGTAAACCGTTAAGAGACGATGAAAAAAACGAAAAATAATGTGAATTAACTGGGGGATCCTAATGGACCCCCAGTTTTTTTGTGCGCAAAAAGATTAAATATTAAGCAGGAGCAGTTTTTGTTAAAGCGTTTAATATAAATAAAAAATATAAGCAAAACAGTAAAAAGAATTATATATATAATTAAATATAGGTGATAATGATTCTCAATTGATAACATTAACTTATTACACAATCATAGAGTGATAAGTTATACTTATACATACTGATTGAAAAATCAAATCTAAATTATATAGGTTTCTAGTATTATGTAGTTGTTTTAAGTTGCATTTAATTATACAATTCAGATAACGGCATATAATCAATATAAATTTCAAGGGGGATTTTTATGGCTTCTAATATCAAACAACAAGCGAAAAAATCGTTTGAGCTTAACGGAAAATCATATACGTTTTATGATTTAAACACGTTAGAAGAACAAGGTTTAACGAAAGTATCAAAATTACCATACTCAATTAGAGTATTACTAGAGTCTGTTTTAAGACAAGAAGATGGTTTTGTAATCACTGATGAACACATCAAAGCATTATCTGACTTTAACAAAGGTGCAGAAGGCGAAGTACCATTTAAACCATCTCGTGTTATTCTACAAGATTTCACAGGGGTTCCTGCTGTTGTAGACTTAGCATCATTACGTAAAGCAATGAATGATGTTGGCGGAGATTTGGATAAAATCAACCCAGAAGTACCAGTAGATTTAGTTATTGACCACTCAGTTCAAGTTGATAGCTATGCAAATCCAGATGCATTAGAACGTAATATGAAATTAGAATTTGAAAGAAACTACGAACGTTATCAATTTTTAAATTGGGCTACTAAAGCATTTAACAACTACAGTGCAGTGCCACCAGCAACTGGTATCGTTCACCAAGTTAACTTAGAGTATTTAGCAAATGTTGTTCATGCTCGTGAAGTAGATGGTGAAACTGTAGCGTTTCCTGACACATTAGTTGGTACTGACTCACATACGACAATGATCAATGGTCTTGGTGTATTAGGTTGGGGCGTAGGTGGTATCGAAGCCGAAGCCGGAATGCTTGGTCAACCTTCATACTTCCCAATCCCTGAAGTGATTGGTGTTAGATTATCTAACGCATTACCACAAGGTGCAACAGCTACAGATTTAGCTTTACGTGTGACTCAAGAGTTACGTAAACAAGGCGTAGTTGGCAAGTTTGTTGAATTCTTTGGTCCAGGTGTACAACATCTACCATTGGCAGACCGTGCAACAATTGCAAACATGGCTCCAGAATATGGTGCGACTTGTGGTTTCTTCCCAGTAGATGAAGAAGCATTAAAATATATGCGCTTAACAGGTCGTTCTGAGGATCAAATCCAACTTGTTAAAAAATATTTACAAGAAAACAACATGTTCTTCACAGTAGAAGATGATGAACCAGAATATACTAAAGTTGTTGAATTAGATTTATCAACTGTTGAAGCTTCATTAGCAGGGCCAAAACGTCCTCAAGATTTAATTTTCTTAAGTGATATGAAAACTGAATTCCAAAAATCAGTTACTGCACCAGCAGGTAACCAAGGTCACGGATTTGATGAGAGCGAATTTGATAAAACTGTTGATATTGAATTTAAAGACGGTTCAAGTACAACAATGAAAACGGGCGACCTAGCTATTGCTGCAATTACATCATGTACAAATACATCTAACCCATATGTAATGTTAGGTGCTGGACTAGTTGCTAAGAAAGCAGTAGAAAAAGGATTAGAAGTGCCAGAATACGTTAAGACTTCATTAGCACCAGGTTCAAAAGTTGTTACCGGCTATTTAAATGATTCAGGTTTAAACAATTATCTTGATAAACTTGGATTCAACCTTGTAGGTTATGGCTGTACAACTTGTATTGGTAACTCAGGTCCATTACGTGAAGAAATTGAAAAAGCTATAGCAGAAGAAGATTTATTAGTTACATCTGTATTATCAGGTAACCGTAACTTTGAAGGACGTATCCATCCTTTAGTTAAAGGTAACTACTTAGCTTCACCACAATTAGTTGTTGCTTATGCTTTAGCAGGTACAGTAAATATCGATTTACAAAATGAACCTCTAGGTAAAGGCAAAGATGGCGAAGATGTATATCTAAAAGATATTTGGCCTACAATTAAAGAAGTTTCAGATACTGTAGATAATGTTGTTACACCTGAATTGTTCAAAGAAGAATATGCAACGGTATACAATAATAATGAAATGTGGAACGAAATCGATGTTACAGACAAACCATTATATGACTTCGATTCTGAATCTACTTATATTCAAAACCCTTCATTCTTCCAAAACTTATCTAAAGAGCCTGGAACAATTGAATCACTTGAAAATTTACGTGTTATGGGTAAATTTGGAGATTCAGTAACAACTGATCATATTTCGCCAGCAGGTGCTATTGGTAAAGACACACCAGCAGGTAAATACTTATTGGATCATGATGTTCCAATTCGTCAATTTAACTCATATGGTTCACGTCGTGGTAACCATGAAGTTATGGTCCGTGGTACTTTCGCTAATATTCGTATTAAAAACGAATTGGCTCCAGGTACAGAAGGCGGATTCACAACGTATTGGCCAACAGGTGAACAAATGCCAATATACGATGCAGCAATGAAATATAAAGAAGATGGCACTGGTTTAGTAGTATTAGCAGGTAATGACTACGGCATGGGATCTTCCCGTGACTGGGCAGCTAAAGGTACAAACCTTTTAGGTGTTAAAACAGTTATTGCTCAAAGTTACGAACGTATTCACCGTTCAAACTTAGTTATGATGGGTGTATTACCTTTACAATTTAAAGACGGAGAGTCTTCAGAAAGTTTAGGCATCGATGGAACTGAAGTTATTTCAGTTGATATTGATGAAAATGTTAAACCTCATGATTTAGTTAAAGTACAAGCTAAAAAAGAAAATGGTAAAGTCATTGAATTTGAAGCAGTTGCACGTTTTGATTCAAATGTAGAAATGGATTATTACCGCCATGGTGGTATCTTACAACTTGTATTAAGAAAAAAATTAGCTAGTAATTAATAACTTAAAGATTACACAGTAGCTGTCTGATATATAAATTCACTTGTTTTAAGTTCTTCTGCAAGAGCTTAAGCACTTGTACTTCTTTATCTAATCAGTCTTGTGGGGGTGGGAAAAATGAAATCAAACGTTGATTTCTGTCCTGCTCCCTTTTTTATGTTAATATTTAATGTGTAATAATGACTATGTGTATTTGAAAAGAGGACGTAAAATGATTTACAGTATGACAAAAATAGAATCACGTTATCAAGAGACAGATCAAATGGGCGTAATCTATCATGGTAATTATCCTACATGGTTCGAAGTCGCACGAACAGACTATATTTCTAAATTGGGCTTCAGTTATAAAGACATGGAAGATGCGGGTATTATCTCACCAGTAACAGATATAGATATTAAATATATTAAATCCATCACGTATCCAGAAAAGGTAACAATTAAGACTTGGGTAGATAAATACTCTAGATTGAGATATGTTTATCGTTATGAGATTTTTAATGAAGTAGGCGAGTTAGCGACTACAGGATCTACTACTTTAACTTGTATTAAAAAGGAAGACTTTAAACCAATTAGACTAGATAAGTATTTCCCAGAGTGGCATGCAGCTTATCTTGATATTGATCAAAGAAATAAAGCAGGCGAAACGTTAGAGCTTGTACAAGGTATTTAACTCAATAATACTTTTCGTTAAGTATTGATTAAAAGATACATGATAAAACAAATAAAAAAGGATGATTTCTATATTATTTAATAGAAATCATCCTTTTTCTTGTTTAACTTTAATTCTTTTATCTCGAAAGCTTCTTTAATTATACTAATGATAAATCATTTGAATCTAAAAGTTTAAATACAACTGTGTAAGCAATATTATATAGAAGAAAGATAATAATCAACACTGATTGTACATTAACTTAAGTTCAAAATAATTTAACTATATATTATTTAGTAGTATACGAAATTTCATCAACACTATCATTTATATCGATGAATAAATTATCATCTTTAAAATACCATAAATCTTTTTCAGCGATTACAACGTCTAAACCTTCGTAATTATTTTCGTAACCAATTTCAACTTCATCTTTTCTGTCTACGCTAAAGGCAGGGCTAAATCCTTGTTTCAACTGAAATTCTCCACCATAACGAACGAAAAATTGTAAGACTTTATCACCTTCGGGTAATTCAAGTTCTTCTTTAAACCAAGACACTGCATTATTTGAAAGTTCTATTTCCATAATAAAAGTCTCCTTTCGGTTCACAAGTGCTTAACTTATGATAGTTAGTGACTAATCTAAAAATTAGTATTATATACATTACCCGTTTTGAGTAATACTAAAGATATTATAGCATAAATTATCAAAAAATTATTTAAAATCAATTTAGACATATGTGAAATAGCGAAAATCTATGTTAAAGCGTTACATTAGTAGTATAATAGAAGTAATGATGTTTTAAAGTGATTGAAGAAATTAATTCTTCGTACGTGGATGTTAGGGGTCTTAAGCTAAAAATAAAAAGCTGGAGGCAATGAAGTCCTCTAGCTTTTTATTTTAATTACTTGATTGTTTACATAGTGACTTGTGTAATAGTTACATCCATTTTATTTTGGGTTCTTCACCTTTGAAAATTCTTACAATATTAGAACGGTGTCTAATAATCAGCAATACAACTACACCGATGCTAACGATAACCAAGATGACGTCTCGAATGAGTACAGCACCAATAAGACAACAGATTGACGCAATAATACTTGAAAGTGAAACATATTTTGTTAATTTCAATATTATAAAGAAAATAGCTGCTAGTATAATTAATAAGACAGGATTCATACCAAGTATAACGCCAGCACTTGTAGCAACGGCTTTACCACCTTTGAATCCAAGGTAAACTGGATATACATGACCTAAAATTGCGAAAGCACCAACGATTAATCCATTTGTGAAAAATGAACTAATAGGACTTTCTGCACTGACAGGTAACCATAGTGGGAAAAAGACAACAATGAAACCTTTAAATATGTCTAAAAAAGTAACTAGGAAGCCTGCTGGTTTACCTAATACTCTAAAGCTATTTGTCGCACCAGTGTTGCCACTACCAAATTGTCTGATATCTTTTTTATAAAATAATTTTCCTATTACATAGCCACTTGGAAATGCACCAATGAGGTAACTTAGTATCAACATGATTATAATCATCATCATATATAATCCACATCCTTTAATGACATTAAAATTATTTTACCATACAAGACCATAGTAAGACGAATAAAAATTTTCATAGAGGAATGAATTATTTTTTGAAAATTGATTTGGTGCTTGCAATTTATCCAGATTTATATAAGAATAACTAATGTATAGTTTTAAAAACGAACGTATGTTTGTAGGAGGGCGAAACGATTGGCAATGAATAAACAAAATAACTATTCGGATGATTCCATTCAGGTTCTTGAGGGGTTAGAGGCCGTAAGAAAAAGACCTGGTATGTATGTTGGTTCTACCGATAAACGTGGATTACATCATCTAGTGTATGAAGTTGTCGATAATTCCGTCGATGAAGTATTAAACGGTTTTGGTAGTGAAATCATAGTAACTATCAATAAAGATGAAAGTATTACAATAGAAGATAATGGACGTGGCATGCCAACAGGTATCCACACTTCAGGGAAACCTACTGTTCAGGTCATTTTCACGGTACTTCATGCAGGCGGTAAGTTTGGACAGGGCGGATATAAGACTTCAGGTGGATTACACGGCGTGGGAGCATCAGTTGTCAATGCGCTGAGTGAATGGTTGGAAGTTGAAATCTGTAGAGATGGTACGATATATACCCAAAGTTTTAAAAATGGTGGTAAACCATCATCAGGACTTGAAAAACATGGTAAAACAAAAAGAACAGGTACAAAAGTAACGTTTAAACCAGACCCTGAAATTTTCAAAGCAGCAACTTCATTTAATTACGATATGTTAAGTGAACGATTGCAAGAGTCGGCTTTTTTACTTAAAAGCCTAAAAATCACGCTTAGAGATTTAAGAGCTGGTAAAGAACGTGAAGATGTTTACCACTATGAAGATGGCATTAAAGAATTTGTGAGTTATGTTAATGAAGGCAAAGAAGTATTACACGAAGTCGCTAATTTTTCAGGTGAAGCGAATAAGATTGAAGTAGAAGTAGCATTTCAATACAACGATCAATACTCAGAAGGTATCTTGAGTTTTGTTAATAACGTTCGTACTAAAGATGGAGGCACGCATGAAGTTGGTTTTAAATCAGCTATGACACGTGTGTTTAATGATTATGCGCGACGTATTAATGAATTAAAAGAGAAAGATAAGAATCTAGATGGTAATGATATAAGAGAAGGGCTTACAGCAATTATATCGTTACGTGTTCCGGAAGAATTACTCCAATTCGAAGGACAAACCAAGTCTAAATTAGGTACGCCAGAAGCTAGAAGTGCAGTTGATTCTGTTGTTTCTGACAAATTGCCGTATTATTTAGAAGAAAAAGGTCAATTATCTAAATCTCTAGTGAAAAAAGCACTGAAAGCCCAACAAGCGAGAGAAGCAGCACGTAAAGCAAGAGAAGATGCACGCTCAGGTAAGAAAAACAAACGTAAAGATACATTACTTTCTGGGAAATTAACACCTGCACAAAGTAAAAATACTGAGAAGAAAGAAATATACTTAGTAGAGGGTGACTCAGCAGGTGGTTCTGCTAAATTAGGAAGAGATCGTAAGTATCAAGCTATATTACCGCTAAGAGGTAAAGTAATAAATACAGAAAAAGCTAAACTGGATGATATATTCAAAAATGAAGAAATTAACACAATTATCCATACAATTGGTGCGGGTGTCGGTAATGAATTTAAGATTGAAGATAGCAATTATAATAGAATCATCATCATGACAGATGCTGATACCGATGGCGCACATATCCAAGTATTGTTATTAACATTCTTCTTTAAGTATATGAAACCTTTAGTAGAAGCTGGCAGAGTATTTATTGCACTACCTCCTTTATACAAATTAGAAAAAGGTAAAGGTGCTTCGAGAAAAATTGAGTATGCTTGGACTGACGAAGAATTAGAGCAATTACAAAATAAATTAGGCAAAGGCTTTACGCTACAACGTTATAAAGGTCTTGGTGAAATGAACGCCGATCAATTGTGGGAAACAACAATGAATCCTGAAACTCGAACGTTAATTAGAGTACAAATTGAAGATGAATTGCGTTCTTCTAAACGTGTGACAACATTAATGGGTGATAAAGTAGCGCCACGACGTGAATGGATTGAAAAAAATGTTGAATTTGGCTTACAACAAGAACAAAGTATTTTGGATAATAATGAAATTCAAATTTTAGAACAGGAAAACCCCGATGAGGAGGAAATAAATTGAGTGAAATAATTCAAGATTTATCGCTAGAAGATGTTATTGGCGATCGATTCGGTAGATATAGTAAATACATCATTCAAGAGCGTGCATTGCCAGACGTTCGTGATGGGCTCAAACCTGTTCAAAGACGTATTTTATATGCAATGTATTCAAGTGGAAACACATATGATAAAAATTTCCGTAAAAGTGCTAAAACTGTCGGTGACGTCATTGGACAATATCATCCACATGGTGATTCCTCTGTATATGATGCAATGGTTCGACTGAGTCAGGGTTGGAAATTGCGCCATGTGTTAGTGGATATGCAAGGTAATAATGGTAGTATTGATAATGACCCAGCGGCAGCTATGCGTTATACGGAAGCTAAATTAAGCCCTATTTCAGAAGAATTATTAAGGGATATTAATAAAGAAACAGTACCATTTATGCCCAACTATGATGACACGACAATGGAGCCTATGGTCTTACCAGCAAGGTTACCTCATTTATTGATTAATGGTAGTACCGGTATATCTGCAGGTTATGCAACAGATATACCGCCGCATAACTTGGCAGAAGTAATACAAGCAACGCTTAAATATATTGATAACCCTGATATTACAGTGAGTCAATTGATGAAATATATTAAAGGGCCAGATTTTCCTACTGGTGGTATTATCCAAGGTATTGACGGTATCAAGAAAGCTTATGAAACCGGTAAAGGTAAAATCATTGTCCGTTCTAAAGTAGAATTAGAAGAACTACGAAATGGTAGAAAAGAGCTTATCGTTACTGAAGTACCTTATGAAGTGAATAAAAGTTCACTAGTTAAAAAAATGGATGAGTTACGCGCAGATAAAAAAGTAGATGGTATCGTTGAAGTACGTGATGAAACAGACCGAACTGGTTTACGTATAGCAATTGAATTGAAGAAAGACGTAAATAGTGAAGCGGTGGCGAACTTCTTATACAAAAATACGGATTTACAAGTTGCATATAACTTTAATATGGTTGCGATTAGTGATGGACGTCCTATACTTATGGGCATTCGCCAATTTATTGATAGCTATATCAATCACCAAATTGATGTTGTGACAAAACGTACGCGCTATGAATTAAACCATGCTGAAAGTAGAATGCATATTGTAGAAGGTTTAATGAAGGCACTTTCTATTTTGGATGAGGTCATAAAACTCATTAGAAGTTCTAAAAATAAAAAAGATGCTAAAAATAACTTAGTAGCTGAATATGATTTTAGTGATGCTCAAGCTGAAGCAATTGTGACGTTACAATTGTATCGTCTTACAAATACAGATATTGTTGAATTACAAAATGAACATGATGAATTGAAAAAGACAATCGAAGCTTTAAGAAACATCCTAGATAATCATGAGGCTTTATTAAATGTTATTAAAGAAGAATTAACTGAAATAAGAAATCGCTATAAACAAAAGCGTTTGTCTTCAATTGAAGCAGAAATTACGGAAATCAAAATCGATAAAGAAGTTATGATACCAAGTGAAACTGTAATCATGAGTGTCACGAAACATGGTTATATCAAACGTACTTCTTTACGTAGTTTTAATGCAAGTGGCGCCGAAGAAGTGGGTGTTAAAGAAGGCGATGAATTGCTAAAATATCAAGAAGTTAATACTTTAGATACTGCACTTGTCTTTACTAATAAAGGGCGTTACTTGTATATTCCAGTGCATAAATTATCAGAAATCAAATGGAAAGATTTGGGTCAACACGTATCACAAATCGTACCTATTGATGAAGGTGAACATGTCATAGATGTCTTTTGTGAACGTGACTTTAAACCTGAAGCATTTTATATTCTTGCTACACGTGATGGTATGATTAAGAAAAGTAATGTTTCTATGTTCAAAACTTCACGCTTTAATAAACCATTAGTATCAATGAAGTTAAAAACGGATGATGAAATCATTAATGTCATGCGCATAGAAGAACCACAACTGATCACAGTGCTTACACATAAAGGTATGTCCTTAACATATAGTAGTGATGAACTTTCTGATACTGGCTTAAGAGCAGCTGGCGTTAAATCTATTAACTTAAAAGACGAAGATTATGCAGTGCTTACACAATTGATATCTGAAAAGGATTCAATTCTAATGGCGACACAAAGAGGTTCATTAAAACGTGTAGGATTTAAAGTATTGCAAACAGCAAAACGCGCACAACGTGGCCTTACATTGTTGAAAGAACTTAAGAAAGCGCCACATCGTATTGTAGCTGCCGAAGTTGTCCAACCAGGACAAAAGCAATATACAATCTATTCAAATAAACAACAAGAAACAGGCGAGATTAAAGATATTCATTTATCAGAACAATACACAAATGGTAGTTTCATAGTAGATGTTAATGACTTTGGAGAAGTGGAAAATTTAGTTGTTAAATAATATAAATTGAAAAAACTGTTAGTAAATGCAACTATATAATGATAAAATACCTTTTAGGTGCAATAAAAAATAAAACCAAGAGATTTATAGTGGAGCAAGATATGATAGTGCAAAGCCTTTAGCTAAACACTTTTAAACCTTCGCTCACTTTCATGTGCACATATGCATTTTGATTATTAATATGTACATGAAATAACTATAAATCTCTTGATTTTGCTATAAAATTTAAATTATATAGATGAGAGGGATTAAATTGAGTAATTTTGATAGTTTAATTCCAGATTGGTTCAAAACTTTTGTTCAAGTCGGGAATGATTTAATCTGGTCGCAATACCTAATTGGACTACTAATAACAGCAGGTTTATACTTTACTATTAGTTCTAAATTTGTTCAATTAAGATGGATTCCAGAAATGTTTCGTGCCATTGGCGAAAAACCCGAAACACTAGATAGTGGTAAGAAAGGTATCTCGCCATTCCAAGCTTTTGCAATAAGTGCGGGATCTCGTGTCGGTACAGGTAATATCGCAGGTGTGGCTACTGCAATTGTTTTAGGTGGACCAGGCGCTGTGTTCTGGATGTGGGTTATCGCATTGATTGGTGCAGCGAGTGCTTTTATAGAAGCAACTTTAGCACAGGTATATAAAGTACCTGATGAAGATGGTGGTTTCCGTGGTGGACCAGCTTATTACATAACTAAAGGTTTAAATCAAAAATGGCTAGGTGTTTTATTTGCCATATTAATTACAGTGACATTTGCATTTGTGTTTAACACTGTGCAATCTAATACGATCGCTGAATCATTAAAAACACAATATAACGTAAGCCCTGTTGTAACAGGTGTCATTTTAGCAATACTAACAGGTGTTATTATTTTTGGTGGTGTCCGTAGTATTGCCAAAATATCATCAGTCATCGTACCATTTATGGCAATCATATATATCGGTCTTGTAGCTGTTATTTTGTTTATCAATTATGATCAAATTATTCCAATGATTACTACAATTGTTAAGAGCGCCTTTGGGTTTGAACAGGCGACTGGTGGTGCTGTTGGTGCAGCGATTTTACAAGGAGTTAAACGTGGTTTATTCTCCAACGAAGCTGGTATGGGTTCTGCACCTAATGCTGCGGCAACAGCAGCCGTTCCTCACCCTGTAAAACAAGGTTTAATTCAATCGCTAGGTGTATTCTTTGATACTATGCTTGTTTGTACAGCAACTGCGATTATGATTTTATTATATACAGGATTAGAATTTGGTGAAAATGCGGCACAAGGTGTTGCAGTAACACAATCTGCACTTAATGAACATTTAGGTAGTGCTGGTGGTATTTTCTTAACAGTAGCAATATCATTATTTGCTTTTTCATCTGTGGTAGGAAATTATTACTATGGACAGTCAAATATTGAATTTTTATCAAAAAACAAAGCATTATTATTTGTTTTTAGATGTTTAGTTGTTGTACTTGTATTTGTAGGTGCAGTAATTAAAACAGAAACTGTTTGGGGCACAGCCGATGTATTTATGGGCTTAATGGCAATCGTCAACTTAGTCGCAATTATAGGATTATCTAATATTGCATTTGCAGTTATGAATGATTACCAACGTCAACGTAAAGCAGGTAAAAAGCCTGTCTTTAAACCAGAAGAATTAGAAATTAATTTATTTGGCATTGAAAGCTGGGGCATGAAAAAGAAATAATTATATAAAGTGATTGTAACTATGTATTTTCTATAAAATGGAAATGCATAGTTTTTTTATGTAATAATACTATGAAATTAATAGAAAAGCGTTTTACTACTTTCAATTTTATAATTTTCACTATATAATGCTTATTGACATAATAAGAAGGATGAGTGACATGAGTTCTTACCTTATTACAAAGGTTTTAAATAACAATGTAATTATTTGTACTAATGAAATGCAAGAATATGTATTAATTGCAAAAGGCATTGGTTTTAATAAAAAGATTGGAATGACATTACATGAAAACCAATCCATTGAAAAAGTATATATATTAGATCAAAAATCACAACAAGATCATTATAAAACATTGGTTGAATTAGCTGATGATAACTTGATACAAGCCGTGATTGATGCAGTAAATATTATTACCAATTCGGTAATGAAAATAGACAATCAAAAATTGGTTGTATCGTTAACAGATCACATTATTTTTGCTTATAAGCGTATGAAACAAAATCAATTAATTAATAATCCATTCGTCATGGAAACAAAGCAATTATATAGTGAGGCATATGAAATAGCAGAAAAAGTAATTGAACGATTAAACGATGTTTTAGAAGTGAATTTTCCTGAGGATGAGATTGGTTTTATCGCATTACATATCGCTTCTAATACTGAAACAGTGTCCATACGTGAGATGGAAACGATAAATGTGTTGATTAATAAAAGCATCTTTATTTTAGAGCATGATTTGAAACATACAATAGATAAAGAAACGGTACAATATCAACGATTTATTAGACATATTCAATTTTTAATAAGAAGATTAAATAAAGGGGAAGTATTGCAAAAAACAAGTGCGTTTGAAGAATTATTAAAAACGCAGTACCCTTTGTGTTTTAATATCGCCTTGAAAATAATGAAAATGTTGCAACAAGAACTGAATGTTACTATATATGAGGCAGAGGTCATTTATTTAACATTACATGTTTATCATTTTATGGCTGCTAAGCCGTCAGATCAAACATAATTTAATTCATCACAAAATCGGACAATGATATAAATTTATGTATAAAAATTATTATATGACCCAGTTAACACTGCTAATAGCACTTAGTCATTTCAAATGACTAGGTGCTGTTTTTTAAAACCACAAACTAAATTAAAAAACTTTGCTATTTTAATTTAAATAAAAAGTAATTTTACTTTTTAAAAAGGTTGAAATGTAAAGAGTGTTTAGAAAATATTAAATAACATATAATAATGTATTAAGATTCAACTTTTCACCGCCAACAAGGTTTACAGCTTATGTTGAACATTATAGACTTAGTCTTCAGGTTAATTATGAGTAGGGGGGCTACAGTTGCGTGAAGTATTATGATGAAGTGCCTATTATAAGAGCAGTAGCGGCTATGTTAGTTGTAGCAATTCATACAGTCAATAGTATTGGTTATTCAGCTTCAACAGGCGATTTTACTTCTGACGCTTTAGGATATATCAATCAAATGGCAAGATTAGGCACGCCTATATTTGCTGTTATTAGTGCTTTTTTATTGACGATATCAGTTATTAATAGAGGATTTAGTTTGAATTACTTTATGAAATCTAGATTTAGTAAAATCTTTATCCCTTACATAATTTGGACGATTTTTTATTTGTTATATAGAGAATATTTTTTACATAACCTTGAGGACGACGGTAAGTTAATTAACTATTTTGTTTATGGTAAAGCTAATTTTCATTTATACTTTATTTTGACTGTCATTCAATTTTATTTTCTTTTTCCATTTGTGCATAAATTTAAAAAAGGTTGGCCAATCATATCGGTTTTCATTTTAGCGACCATTGTCAACATTGTTTGGATCGTCATTCAGCCAATTTCATTAGGTGGCGGAGGCGTCGAACGCTTTGTTAATGATAAACTGTTTATTTTGAATTGGATTTCATTCTTTATGCTAGGCATTGTATATGCTAAATTTTATAATGAAATAAAAGAATTGATATTTAAGTATAAAACGCTGCTTACTATAATTATTGCAATATTATTTATAGATTTACTCATAAGTATTGATTTAGAAAATCTCAATAGTTCAATCACAATATCGAACATTATTTATATTCCATTCTTTATCGTTTTTCTTAATTACATGTACGAGCATGTTAAGAAAAATAAGATTGTATTAAATACGTTAACGGTAATTGGTAACTATTCAATGGGGATATACTTAGTTCACTATGTTGCCATACAATTTGTGAAAAGATTACCAATTGTAGAGAATATAGCACCACAAAGTAAATTTGTGAGTGTCTTTATTGCAGCAGTTGCACTATCTGCATTATTAGTATACTTAATTGGTAAATTACCTTATGGCAATTATATCGTTCCGATTCCTAAAAAGAAGACGAATAAAAATAAAGATATTACCGAAGAACCAGTTCGTGAAAATGAACCCACTTTAAATTAACAATTTAGAGCTCTCGTATTATTGTGGAATATACTAACTTCTAGGCAAACCAAGCAAATTTTCACGTTTGGTTTGTCTTTTTTTATTAAAAGCTGTAGTAGTACAAAAATAATGAAAGTATTGTTGTACTTTTATTATGTGTATAATTTCTCAAAAAGATTCTTACGATATATAATGTGGTAAAATATATGTTTGGAAGATGACGAATGTGTTAATATTAATATTAGCAAATAAATCGACAATGCATTTTATGTTCGTAGTTTTGTACTACGATTTGTATCATTTAATGTTAAATTATAATTTTAGAATCAAATTAAGGTATGGTGAGTATATGTCGAATGAAGAAAATATAAAGCAAGAAAAAAAGAGTGGAAAAGATAAATTGAGACTGAGTTTTCCAGAAACCCGCTTCATGAAGTTTTTAGGCGGTAAAGATTTACTTTTTGGTTTGTTGATTTTAATATTAGTAGGTTTTTCAATTTTTATATTTGATCAAGTTTCTTACATTTTCAAACCATTTATTATCGTATTTAATACGCTTGCAGCACCTATCATTGTATCAATTATTCTCTATTATTTATTTAACCCGGTAGTTAATTTAATGGAACGATATAATATTCCAAGAGTTTGGGGCGTTATCATTTTATTCCTACTCATCGTTGGTGTAATATCATTGGCAATTAATCTACTTATCCCAGTGATTGGGTCACAATTCAAAAGTTTTGGTAATAATTTTCCATACTATGTTGATAAAGTGAATCAATTTATTGATAGTCTTACTAAATTTTCTGTGATATCTAATTTCTATACGCAGATTCAAGATCAACTTGATACATTAGCAAAAAAATTACCAGGTATGGTTTCTGATTATTTTAATGGTTTTGGATCTAAAATCAAGAATTTTGCCGAAGCATTAGTCAATGTTGGTGTAGTAATTGCAACAACACCATTTGTATTATTCTTTATGTTAAAAGATGGCTATCGTTTCAAAGATTTTTCTACAAAATTGATGCCACCAAAATTCAGAAAAGATTTTCATGATTTATTAGACAAAATGAGTGTTCAAGTAGGTTCTTATATCCAAGGACAAATTGTTGTTTCGTTCTGTATTGGAATTCTATTATTTATTGGTTATAGCATTATCGGATTAGATTATAGTTTAATCTTAGCATCTATTGCAGCTGTAACGAGTGTAGTACCATACATTGGTCCTACGATTGCAATTTCACCTGCAATTATTATTGCATTAATTACTTCACCAATTATGTTGTTGAAATTAATTATCGTGTGGACTGCTGTACAATTTATTGAAGGGCACTTTATTTCACCGAATGTAATGGGTAAAACACTGAAAATACATCCACTAACAATTATTTTTATCTTGTTAAGTGCGGGTAACTTACTCGGTGTAGTTGGGGTTATTTTAGGTATACCAGCATACGCTATCTTAAAAGTGCTTATTTCACACTTATATTCTATGTATAAACGTAGATATAATAAATATTATGGTCAAGATGCAGGCGAGTATCAAACTTCATCAGAAGAAGAAATTCGTTAATATCAACGCAACTTCAATTAAATTGCATAGTAGCTGCTTGATACCTAAATGAAGTTGTTTCAAGTTCCTGTATTACTTTTTCTAGTCAATCTTATAGAGCGGTGATAGGAAATCAGATTTTGATTTCCTATCACCGCTCCTTTTTTATTAGAAAATTTTTGATTTTGAAATTATATGCTTGCCTGGGCATGGGAGTGGACAGAAATCTATTGCCAATATAACAATAAAGGCTGTGACCGCAGAAAGCGCGCATAAAAATGACAAAGGCTGAAACTTGTCGTTTTTATATGCTCTGCGTTTCATAATGACTTCACTGTGCATCGTATAAATGATTTAAATGAAAGCCACCTAACAATTATGTTATATAGATGTCATTAAAAATTTATTTATTATATTTTAGTGTTGTGCTATATTTTTTATGACACAATAGAAACACTGAAAAGAG
This sequence comes from Staphylococcus caseorum, assembly GCF_049943195.1. NCBI lineage: Bacteria > Bacillati > Bacillota > Bacilli > Caryophanales > Staphylococcaceae > Staphylococcus > Staphylococcus caseorum. The sequence continues at coordinate 974,770 of NZ_JBNFUA010000001.1, read as the reverse complement.
AAGTGAAGATATGTCTAAGGAATTAAGAAGTAAATTATTTTCTATATTAAAAATAGTATTTGCAGTTACGTTATTTATTTTTGTTGTTTTCACATTATATAAAGAACTCTCACATATTAATCTTAAAGAAACAGTAAAATCATTTGGAGAAATTAATAGAGTATGGTTAGTTGCTTTATTTTTAAGTGGTGGGTTATCTATTATTGTATTATCGCTTTATGACGTCCTCTTAGTAAAAACGTTAAAGTTGAAACTCTCTTTATTGAAAACGATTCGTATTGGTTATATTGTAAATGCACTTAATGCTGTCGTAGGCTTTGGAGGTTTTATTGGTGCAAGTGTACGTTTTCTATTGTACAAGAACGCAACTGATGATAAAAAGGCGTTAGTACATACAATCTCTATTGTTTTAATATCAATGTTAACAGGACTTAGTTTACTGTCTATCCTTGTAGTGATTCACGTATTTGACGTGACGCACATATTTAGCCCTTTTCCATGGATTCGATGGTTATTGTATATTGTGGCACTATTTTTACCAATATTTATCATAGTTACTTATGTAAAACCAGTTAAACAATCACATAAATTACTTGGTATTTATTGCACAGTTGTTTCTGGTATTGAATGGATGATAGCATCATTTGTATTATATATGGCTTTAGTCATTGTAGGCATCCACATACCATTTACTGCTTTTATGGGCATATTTATTATAGCGTCACTATCAGGTTTAATTAGTTTTATTCCTGGTGGGTTTGGAACATTTGATTTAGTCGTCTTATTAGGTTTGAAAAGTCTAAATGTACCGGAAGAAGAAATTGTTTTAGCATTATTGCTCTATCGTTTTGCTTATTATTTATTCCCAGTGTTAATCGCGTTGATTCTTTCTACATTTGAATTCAGAAGTACTGCAAAACGCTATTGGGAAGATTCAAAGCTTATGTTACCAGTGAAAGATATGACATCACTCGTAGCATCGTATCAAAAAGATATAATTGTAAGAGTGCCATCGTTTTCAATTGCACTATTGTTGATGTATACAAGCCTCATATGTTTTTTAAATAATATGACGATTATATATGATGGTTTATATGATCCGAATCATTATATTTATTACATTATCGTATCAGTACATACATCGGCATGTTTACTTTTATTATTAAATATAATTGGTGTATATCATCTCTCTAAACGAGCTATTTTATTTTCAATGATTTCGATTAGTTTAATATTTATTGTTACAGCTTATACTTATGCTTCTTTTATATTACTGAGTTGGCTAGCAGTTATGTTTGTCCTACTATTGGTATTTTATAGACGCTCGAATACAATTAAAAGACCATTCAGATATACAAAGTTATGGTTAAGTGTCGCTGTCGGTGCACTCATTTTGTATATTAATCATATTGTTATAGATGGGACATTCTATACATTAGATATTTATCATTTGGAAATGGACAGTTCAATATTAAGGTATTATTTCTGGTTTACAATTCTACTCGTTGCTATTATTGTCGGTGAAATCGTCTGGTGGTTTGAGTATCGTTATAGAGTAAAGAATAGAAGTAACAATATTGAAATATGTGAAGCAATCATAGCGCAAAATGGCGGTAATTATTTAAGCCATTTAATGTATAGTGGAGATAAGCATTGTTTTATTAATGAAAAAGAAGATGCCTTTCTTATGTATCGTTATAAATACAGTGCCTATATTGTATTAGGTGACCCAGTAGGCAATCCAGAATCGTTTCATGAATTATTAGAAACGTTTTACCATGAAGCACAATACTTAGGTTATGATGTGATATTTTATCAAGTAACTGATAAATATATGTCACTTTACTATGATTTTGGCAATCAATTTTTCAAATTAGGCGAAGAAGCGGTTATAGATTTAACTACATTTACTACATCAGGTAAAAAGAAACGTGGCTTACGTGCAACATTAAATAAGTTTGATGATCTTAATCTAACTTTTGAAGTGTTAGACCCACCGTTTTCCCCCAGATTACTTGTGGATTTGAAAAACATTAGTGACGATTGGTTAGCAGAAAGAAATGAAATGCATTTTTCTGTAGGTAGCTTTAATGAATACTATGTATCGCAAGCACCTATAGCGATCATTAAAGATAAAGATGAATCTATCATCGCATTTTGTACCTTTATGCCTACGTATTACAAAGCAACACTTTCTGTAGATTTAATTCGTTGGAAGGCAGATAGTAATTTACCTTTAATGGATGGCTTATATTTGAATATGTTGTTATGGGCAAAGGCGCATAATTATGAGCATTTTAATATGGGTATGGCTACATTATCTAATGTGGGGCAAGTGCCGTTTTCATTTTATGGAGAGAGAATCGCAGGTAGAGTTTTTGAACATTTTAATGGTCTATATAGATTTCAAGGTCTCAGAAGATACAAAGAGAAATTTAATCCTCTTTGGGAACCAAGATTTTTAGTTTATAGAAAACATCATTCATTATGGCTTAGTATGTTAAAAGTGATGCGTGTAATTAGAAAGTATAAATAAGAAGGAATAAATATAAAAGCAACCAACACACATTTTATGTGTTGGTTGCTTTTTTTAAGGAGTTTAAAAGTGTTTAATGGTTTTTGTAGTTAATATCTGGAGAAGTTATTAACTACTTTAAATAAACTAACTGGTAGAACTGTTCTAAATATCATTTGACTCTAACTATATATGAATTTCTCGTTACCCCTTTGTTAAGGTATAATCATAATATATCATCATTAGAAAACGCTTTCAATGGTGGGAAGTAAGATTATTCAAATAAAAAATGACATTTTATCTACATGATTTCTTTTTAAATTTTAATTGTATTATTACTATTTGTTAGGAGTGGAACGATCGCTAAAAATAGAATTGCATGATAATTATTTAATATTAAAAATAGATTCAATCAGTTCATCATTTGTAGTAAGATATAAAATAAATTAAAAATATTGGGGCGTATTAAAATGAAGAAAATCATAATTGGCATTATCTTAGCCTTATTAATTATTGCATTAATCGTTGCAGGCACGTTTTTATACCAATCCCTTAATTCTAATTATAAAGGGACAAATCAAGTTTCTCAGAGTAATGAGTACAATAAAGAAAAAAGGAACGTTCATCCGCCGAAAATAGATGTATTAGCACAGCAATTTAGCACAGATTTCATGAATCGTGATACAAGACATGGTTATCATAAAGTATCGAAGGGGATGCACAAAGATAAAATAGAAGCTGAATTTGGTAAAAGTGAAAAAACAATGAATATTGCCGGTGTGAAAGTTGTTAAATACGGTGACATTGGGGTTCACTATACCAATCATAAAGTGAGCCGCTTCTTTATCATGCCGGAAGACGTGAATGTCCAACAATTTAGACAAGTACATGGTACAAGAACAATAAACTACGAAGAAAATACAATGATCTATGATGATAATCCTAATAATAAATTCTCGGTAAAAGTTTATGTAGGTCAAAATGGTGAAATTAAGGGGATAGAAAGTATAGATCAAGTAACGGACAATCATTAAAAAGTACAAAGTGACAATTATAGTTAGTTAATATATCCAGATAAATAGTCATAGTATTGAACGACATTACATATGATTTGATAAAGGCATTGATATGTTAGAGCGGTATTCTAAAGTTAAAAGAATACCGTTTTTTATTTTTAAAAACTGCAAATAGCTCTACAGAAAATTAATCTAATAAATAAAACATACGATTGTTCTATTAAATTATAAAAAGTTGTGGTAATATGAAAGCGGTTACACAAATTGAGGTGATTTCATTGGCAACAATAAAAGAAGTAGCTCAATTGGCAGGATGCTCAGTAGCAACTGTCTCTAGAGCAATCAATAATAATGGTTACGTAAAAGCACAAACAAGAGCACAAATTGAAAGTGCGATTAACCAACTGAATTATCAACCGAATGAAGCGGCACGTACGTTATATAAGCGAAAATCTAAAATGATAGGATTATTACTTCCAGATATTAGTAATCCGTTTTTCACACTTATTGCTCGCGGAGTAGAAGATGTAGCTTTGGCACACGGTTACCAAGTATTGATAGGTAATAGCGATAATGATATTGATAAAGCAAAAAATTATCTTTCTACATTTGTAGCGCATAATTGTACGGGTATGATTTCCACAGCGCTAAATGAAAATGTAATTGAAAATACACTTCATTCATATGGTATTCCATTTGTATTTGTTGATCGTATTAATGATGGCAATGAAGGGATTTCTACAAATCATTTTGAAGGTGGTCAACTCCAAGCTCAATTAATCATTGAAGGACAGGCACAGCACGTATTAATCGTGCATTCTGATTTAAATGTAGCTGCATTCCAATTACGTGTGAATGGCGTAGAAACATTACTCAACCAACATAATGTGTCATATTGTCGTTGTGAAGAAGAACAAATAGATGACGAAACACAATTTATTAAACAAATACGTCAAAATCATATCGATAGCATTATATGTAGTAATGATTTGATTGCGATTAAAATATTGGGTGTGATTCAACAACATGGATTTAAAGTGCCGAAAGATATACAACTTGTTGGCTATGATGACATACCATTTTCAAAAATGACATTTCCTCAAATTACAACAATAGATCAATCGGCATATCGTATAGGTGAACTTGCTGTATCGAAACTCCTCAATTTGTATGAGGAGGGAGACGCGGACCACGTTGATCAAGTAGCGATTACAGTGAAGCGGAGGGAAAGTACGAGATTTTAATGCATAACATGTAACGGGTTACATAAAATTTTAGGAGTGATTGAATGTATAAGACAGGTATATTAAATAGCGAAATTTCCAAGTTGTTAAGTGATTTAGGGCATACTGATCAAATTATCATTGCAGATTGTGGACTTCCAGTTCCAGAAGGCGTGAAAAAGATTGATCTGGCATTGGAATTTGGAAAGCCTTCTTTTATTGAAGTATTTAACCTTATAAAAACGCATATGGAAATCGAGCAAATGACATTAGCTGAAGAAATGATAACTCAAAACACGGCATTATATCAGACATTATCAGCTGAAAATATTGAAATTCAAACAACGTCAAATGAGCAATTCAAAGTACAAAGTAAAACAGTTAAAGCCATCATTCGCACAGGTGAAGCTAAACCGTTTGCTAATGTTGTACTAACAAGCGGTGTTTTATTTTAAGGGGTGAATAAAATGATAAAGATGGAACAAATATATAAATCGTTTGGGCAAAATGACGTATTAAGAGGCGTGGATTTTGAAATCGGTGATGGTGAGATACATGCCTTAATGGGAGAAAATGGTGCTGGGAAAAGTACATTGATGAAAATACTCACCGGTGTATATAAGTCGGATAGTGGGTCTGTTGAAGAAAACGGTGAAGCGATTCAATTTAAAAATACCAAAGACGCGGAACTTAATGGCGTGTCGTTCATACAACAAGAGTTAAATATATGGCCTAATTTAACAGTGTTAGAAAATTTATTTCTTGGTAAAGAGGAAACAAAGTTCTTAGGTATTGTCGATAATAAAGCGATGAAAAAACAGGCAAATGCTATTTTCAAAAAGTTAAATATTAATATCGACTTAAATAAAGAAGCGGGTGCTTTATCTGTAGGTATGCAACAGATGTTAGAAATTAGTAAAGCTTTAATGCAAGATTCAAAAGTCATTATTATGGATGAGCCTACTGCAGCATTAACAAATAACGAAATTGATATTTTATTTGAACAAATTCGAAAACTGAAAAGTGAAGGTGTGTCATTTGTCTATATCTCTCATAGAATGGAAGAAATTTTCAGTATTTCAGATCGTATTACGGTAATGCGAGACGGACGTTCCATCTTAACTTCTGCAACAGCAGATACAACAAATGAGAAAATTGTTAAGGCAATGATTGGTAGAGACCTAGATAATCAATACCCAGACAGACATTACACGCAAGATGAGGAAGTTGTTCTTTCTGTAAAAAACCTCAGTTCTACTGAACATAAATTGAATGATATTCACTTTAATCTACATAAAGGTGAAATTTTAGGTTTTAGTGGATTGATGGGTGCAGGACGTTCTGAAATTATGCGTGTAGTGTTTGGTTTAGATAAGGGGCATATGCAAGTAACTCTCAATGATAAACAACTACAGATAAATAATCCTAATCACTCTATCAAACAAGGCTTAGCATTTATCACAGAGAATAGAAAAGAAGAAGGCTTGGTCTTGCAAGATTCAATATTAGAGAATATCTCGTTACCAGCGTTGAAAAGTTTTTCGAAATCCGGCTTTTTAACACGAGCTTCTATGGAGCAATATGCAGAACAAATGATTCAACGTTTGAATATTAAAGGTAAGAAAAATGATGCATGTGTTGATTTATCAGGTGGTAATCAACAAAAAGTTGTTATTGCAAAATGGATAGCAACTGCGCCACATGTCCTAATCTTAGACGAGCCTACACGTGGTATTGATGTAGGTGCGAAAAGAGAGATTTATCAATTGATGAATGAATTGACCGAACGAGGCATGTCTATCATTATGATTTCATCAGAATTACCTGAAATTATAGGCATGAGTGACAGAGTGGCCGTTGTGCATGAAGGAAATATTGCAGGCGTGCTAGAGAAAGCATCATTAACAGAAGAACGTATTATGACATTAGCTACTGGAGGGGAAGTACATGACACAGTCTAAACTATCATTTTCATATTTAGAAAAAATAATTCCGTTTATTGGGTTAATCTTATTAGTTATTATCATTAGTGCATTAAACAGCGCATTTTTAGAACCATCCAACTTATTTAATTTACTGAGACAAGTATCGATTAATGGACTCATTGCATTTGGTATGACATTTGTTATTTTAACGGGTGGTATTGATTTGTCCGTCGGTTCTACATTGGCGTTATCAAGTGCGATGGTAGCAATTTTAATGGTATCAGGTGTAGATTCAATGATTGCGTTATTACTCGGTTGTATCTTTGGTGCAGTTCTAGGGGCCATTAACGGTTTGTTAATTACTTTAGGTAAGATGGCACCATTTATCGCAACATTGGCTACTATGACCGTCTTTAGGGGCTTAACACTAGTGATTACGGATGGTAACCCGATTACAAACTTAAATGGGAGCTATGCATTCCAATTATTTGGTCGTGGTTACTTTTTAGGCATACCTGTTCCGGCAGTTACAATGTTTGTTACGTTTATCATTTTATATATTTTGCTACATAAAACAGTATTTGGTAGACAAACTTATGCTATGGGCGGTAATGAGAAGGCAGCATTTATTTCTGGTATTAAAGTAAATAAATTAAAAATCATGATTTATAGTTTAGCTGGCTTAATGTCGGCAATGGCAGGCGCAATATTAACATCACGCTTAAACTCTGCACAACCAACAGCAGGTATGTCATATGAGTTAGATGCGATTGCAGCCGTTGTACTGGGTGGTACATCACTTACGGGTGGTAAGGGACGCATACTCGGTACATTAATTGGTGTACTTATTATCGGTGTGTTAAACAATGGTTTGAACTTATTAGGCGTTTCATCATTCTATCAACAGGTTGTTAAAGGTGTAGTGATTATCATAGCTGTATTAATTGATAGAAAGAATAAATAGTGTGGGAGGTTAGCAAGATGAAAAAAATATTAATCAGTGCAATTGCGATTTTATTATTTTTAACAGGATGTTCACTTGAGTCTCCTTTGGAAAATAATGATGACGGTAAGTCAGATAAGAAAAAATCTGATATTGTCATTGGTGTAAGTATCTCAACGTTAAACAATCCATTCTTTGTGAAAATTAAAGATGGTATTGAAGATGAGGCAAAAAAACAAGGTGTTAAAGTGAAGTTTGCAGATGCGCAAGATGATGCAGCAAAACAAGCAAACGATATTGATGATTTAATACAACAAAATGTAGATTATCTTATTGTGAATCCTACAGACTCAGATGCAATTTCTGGTAGTATACAAATAGCTAATGATCAGAATATACCAGTAGTAACCTTAGATAGGGAAGTTGCTAAAGGGGAAGTCGCTTCATTTATTGCTTCAGATAACGTTAAAGGTGGGGAAATGGCTGCAAACCTCATCGTTGATAAATTTGGGGAAGGTACTAAAGTTGCAGAGTTAGAAGGTATACCTGGGGCAAGTGCTACAAGAGAACGTGGTAAAGGGTTCCATAACGTAGCAGATGACTCACTTGACGTGGTATCCAAACAAAGTGCGAAATTTAATAGAACAGAAGGATTGGATGTAACTCAAAATATTATTCAAGCACATCCAGACATTAAAGCAATCTTTGCACAAAATGATGAAATGGCATTAGGCGCAATAGAAGCGGTAGGCAGCAAAGATATTAAAGTTATTGGTTTTGATGGTAATGAAGATGCAATTAAATCAGTAGACAAAGGTAAGTTATATGCCACGGTCGCGCAACAACCTGATTTGATGGGTGAAGAAAGTTTGAAAACAGTAATAGATTTACACAAAGGTAAGGAAGTAGAGAAGAAGAATAAGATTCCATTAGAAATGAAAAAACAAGAGTAGTAGTAAAAAATAGCTTATAGTGCTAGAGGGAGACTAATAAGTGAGTTCAATCATATAATATCAAAAGGCCGGATGCATAGTAGATATGCTCCGGCTTTTATGATTGATTTGTTATTGCTTATAATTTTGACGTTCATTTTGTTCTTCAGCATAACGTTCTGGATTTTTTTTATAAAATTCTTGGTGTTCTGCTTCAGCTTTATAAAACTTAGAAGCGGGCAAGATTTGAGTTGCAATTGCCTTGTCTCTATCAATCGTGTGTTTTAATTTTTCGATATACGTTTCAGCTACTTCCTTTTGATTGTCATTAGAATAAAAAATAGCTGTCTTATACTGCGAACCTCTATCTTGAAATTGTCCGCCGTCATCAGTTGGATCTATTACAGAAAAGAAAATTTCTAATAACTTATTATATGAAAACAGTGCGACATCATATTCGATTTCGACGGTTTCATAATGCCCAGTGTTGCCAGTCTTGACTTGTTCATATGATGGATTGTCAACTGTACCTCCCATATAACCAGAGGTTACTTGTTCAATACCTTCATACGTGTCAAAAGGCTTGACCATACACCAAAAGCAACCTCCGGCGAAGTATGCTTTGTTTATATTCATGCTTAACATCCTTTCTGTATTAGACCTTAGTACCATATATTAAGATATTACTTGATTTTTATACTCTTTTTATATAACTTTAATATATGTTAATTATAGTACATAGAAGTGCAATTTTGAAGATATAAGGTTGATACTAATGAATAAGGACAAAAAAAGAAGTACATCAGATGAGAACGAAGAAACAACACAGGCCCCTTTACGAAGGGTGAAAAAGAAGCGGATTAGAAAGCTTCCTTTCATTATTTTAATTATCATTATCCTATTGGCGATAGTGATTGGTTATGCGATTCATGGTTATAATTCAGGTATTGATTATGCTAAAGACCATGGTAAGACACTGAAAGAGCATAAATTTAATGGTGCTCAAAAAAATGACGGTAAGATTACAGTCATGGTGTTAGGTGCAGATAAGGAGCAAGGTGGTATTTCTAGAACAGACTCTATTATGATTGCTCAATATGATTTTGTGCATAAAAAGCTGAAAATGATGTCTGTCATGCGTGATATCTATGCTGATATTCCTGGAAATGGACAGCATAAAATTAACTCTGCATATTCTATAGGCGGTCCAGAATTAATGAGAAAAACGCTGAAGAAAAACTTAGGTGTAGATCCTGAGTATTACGCTATTTTAGACTTTACTGGTTTTGAAAAAATGATTGATGAACTAGAACCTAACGGTGTACCTATAGATGTTGAAAAAGATATGTCGAAAAATATAGGTGTATCACTGAAAGAAGGTCACCATCGATTAAATGGTAAAGAGCTTTTAGGTTATGCTAGATTTAGACATGATGCTGAAGGTGACTTTGGTCGTGTCCGTAGACACAACAACAAGTGATGCAAGCACTTAAAGGAGAACTTGCAAGTATCGATACACTTCCTAAATTGCCACGTGTCGCTGGTATTTTAAGAGGTTACTTGAATACGAACATGCCAGACTCTGCAATTATGCAAGCAGGCTTAAACTTTGGTATTCGAGGCGATAAAAATGTTGATTCTCTAACTTTACCTGTCGAAGGAAGTTACCAAGATATTCAAACGTTTGGTGATGGTAGTGCATTAGAAATCGATAAAGCGAAAAATAAAGAAGAAGTTCAGAAGTTTTTAAACGAATAATATGAAAGAGTGGGACAGAAATCTATTTTTTAACAAGATTTCGTCGCATGAACCTAGCTCGGCAAAGCTGACTATAAATGGAATACAAGAGCTTGATATAAACGCATTTTTAATACAGTTAGCCACTGCCAATCTCAAAAAAGGTAGACAATCATAAAAATGATTGTCTACCTTTTGTTTTATGAGTAAAATCTTTATTGATAGTTTCTTGTGCATGCTTTCCGTGGGTACAGCCTCAGCCTGTAGTCTTCGGTCTGTACTTTTCTCGCAGGAGTCAGCACAAGTTACTGCCTTGGTTGTAACAAAGCGCATAGAAAACGAACATTACTAAAAGGTTGGTGTTAACCACAAAACAGACCAAACGCTATGTATTAACGTTTGGTCTGTTTACGTTCTCTATACGTATAAACATAGCATGGTATTATTGGTCGGATTTTCTAACGCCGGCAACACCATAGTGTGATGCTTTCATTTCTTCAATAACAACTTGTATTGCTTCTTTATTAGCACCTGTAGTTTTTTCTACAGCTTGTGTTACCTCAGAGACTAAATCTTTAAGTTGATCATCTGAACGACCTTCTAATAATTTCACATTAACGATTGGCATATGTATTTCCTCCTATAACAATTTGAACTTATTATATCATGAAAATTCTCAAAATTCTAAAAACAATCAAAATAGAACGTTTGTTCTTATAAGTATTGAATGGGAACACGTGTTCGTATATAATAGAATTAATTGAGGGAGGTATTTGATATGTATGATTATAATCTGGTGGAAGAAAGAGATGTATTGTGTATAGACCAAAAGAGCTTTTTTGCAAGTGTGTCTTGTATTCAAAAAGGATTAGATCCATTGAAGGAGAAATTAGCCGTTGTTGCCGATACGAAGAGACAAGGATCAGTTGTTTTAGCTGCCACAGGACCTTTAAAAGCGCTAGGTATTAAAACCGGGTCGAGACTATTCGAAATACCACATAGAAGCGACATATATATTATTAATCCGAGTATGAGAAAATATTTGGAAGTGTCTGTAACAATATCAAAAATTGCTTTACGTTATGTAGCGCCGGAAGATCTACATCAATATAGTATCGATGAGTTTTTTATGGATGTTACGGATAGCTATCACCGTTTTAGCACTACGATTCATTCATTTTGTGAAAAGCTGCAATGTGAGATTGAAGAAGAAACAGGAATTAACTGTTCTATTGGTGTTGGCTCAAATATGCTTTTAAGTAAAATTGCAATGGACGTAGAAGCGAAACATTCTTCTAGTTTAATTGCAGAGTGGCGTTACCAAGATGTGCCGAATAAACTTTGGCCTATTCAGCCGTTAAGTGAATTTTGGGGAATTAGTAGGAAAACAGAAGCAAAATTGAATAAACGAGGTATTTTTACTATAGGTGATTTAGCCAATTATCCGTATCAATATTTAAAGAGAGATTTAGGGATTGTAGGCGTTGATTTACATTTACATGCGAATGGCATAGACCAAAGTAGAGTAAGAGATAAATATGAAGTAATGAATCCATCGATTTGTAAGAGTCAAATACTGATGCGCGATTATCATTATGAAGAAGCTAAGGTTGTCATGCATGAGTTGATTGAAGATGTTGCTAGTCGTGTTAGGGCAAGAAACCAATTAGCAAAAACGATTCATTTTTCATTTGGTTATAGTGATGAAGGTAGCGTTAATAAACAATACACCTTACAGGATCCGACGAATTTGGAAGAGCAAATTTATAAAGTCGTTGAACATTTCGCAGATAAATTATGTGATCATACTATGTTATTTAGAACTGTAAGTGTTTCATTAACGAAATTTATAGATGAAAAAGACAGACAGTTAAACTTGTTTATAGATGAATATGAAAGAAAAAGAAATGAAAAATTAGCAAAAACCATTGATGCCTTACATCAAAAATTTGGTCGAGGCATCGTATCTAAAGCTGTATCTTATACTGATGCGGGTACAAAACACGGCCGCTTAGGACTCATGGCAGGTCATAAGATGTAAAGTTTTGAACGTGCATGATTTCCTAGAAGGCGTAGCTCGAGCATGTAATTACTCACTCATACTATTTTGTCGGGCGTCAGGACGTTACAAAATCAGTACAGGGGATACCCTAAAGTTAAACAAAAACGAAGGCTGGCATTAATTGCGATAAATATAAGGGAATAGTAGTTCATCGAGTTACTAACATAGATAAAAACTAAAAAAATGATGATTTCTACTTCATTAATCGTAGAAATCATCATTTTTTTAGTTATCTAAGATTTAGTGCCCCAGCTCCTACTAATAAAGTAAGTATATTAGTATTTTAAATAATTAAAGCCTTTTCAATAAAATCATTAGCGATTTTTGGGGTATATCCTTCTTTACGCCAAGCAAGTTTTGTTTGAAAAATCCACGGATTATCTATTATTGGTAAAATAGTATATTCTTTATAGATTTCTTCAGTTATTGAAGACGCTGGAAGAATAGTTCCACCAAACCCTCTAGATAATAATTGAATTAACATTGAGGAATCATGACATTCGCATAAAATATTAACGTTTAACTGTTGCTCATTAAAAGTGTTTATAATTTGTCTATATAGTCCTGAAAAGGTATTTGAAGTTAATAAAATTAATGGTAGTTGTGATAATTCTTTTATAGAAATTTCTGTAACTGCGATATGTTCAAAGGTATTGTTAGGGAGGATACAAACGCAATAATCATTAATAATAGTTTTTGTGACAATGTCATTATCAGACAATGATTCATTTATATATGCAACATCTATTTTTCTTTCTTTTAATAATTGAATTAAGCTAATGCTATCAGATTCCCATATGTTAAAACGCATATTATCATTTTTCTTTTTAAATAATTCAATTTGTTTAAACATTGTTTGTGAACCATAAATTGTTGTACCTATAGCAAGTTTAAGATTCACTTGTTCATTGAATTCTTGTGTTTCATTCACTGCATCATTAACAGTATTTAAAATATGTTTTGCTTTTTCTTGAAAAAATTCTCCTTGTGCAGTAAGTTTCACTTTCTTCTTTTTGTTTCTTTCGAATAAATTAAATCCTAACTCATTTTCTAAATCCTTAAGTTGTCTGCTTAATGGTGGTTGAGCAATATGTAATGACTCAGCGGCCTTTGTGATACTACCAGCGTCAGCAATCGCTAAAAAATAACGTAAATGTCGTAACTCCATATATTCCTCTCCTTATATACCTTATAAGTATTAAAATAATATTTAATATATATTTATTGTATTACATCAAACAGCTTTATACTAGTAGTTGAGAGGAGGGATAAGTAATGAAATTAATTATCGGTATTTCTGGGGCGACGGGAGCTATTTTTGGTATTCGTCTTTTAGAAATTTTACGTGATACAAAAAATGTTGAAACACACTTAGTAATGTCACAGTGGGCAATAACTACTATTAAAGAAGAAACTGATTATAGTGTAAGCGAAGTTCGTGAACTTGCAGATTATTATTATTCACCTAAAAATTTAGGTGCAGCTATTTCAAGTGGTTCATTCAATGTGGATGGCATGATTGTAGCCCCATGTAGTATGAAATCATTAGCTTCTATAAGTATGGGTTTGGCGGATAATCTTATCACTCGGGCTGCAGATGTTATGTTAAAAGAAAGAAAAAGACTCGTACTAATGACCCGAGAAACGCCTCTAAATAATATACATTTAGAAAATATGCTTAAATTGTCACAAATGGGAGTAACGATTTTCCCTCCTATGCCTGCTTTTTATAATCATCCAAAAGATTTAAACGATATGGTGAACCATATTGTTTATCGTCTTATTTCACAATTTGGAATAGATAAATTACCACAAGAAAAAGTCTGGACAGGATTTACGAAGCAAGAACAAAAAAATGTTAATTGTTAAGAAAGGAAGCGAAACGAATGTCTTACAAAGATTTAAGAGGTTTTCTAGACTTGTTAGAGTCAGAGAAACAATTAATAAGAGTGAAAGATGAAGTTATGCCTGAACCTGATTTAAGCGCAATTGGCCGTACAGCTCCTGATATGGAAAACGGTCCGGCAGTTTTAGTAGAAAATATTAAAGGATATCACACACCTGTAGTACTAAATGTACACGGAAGTTGGCAAAACCATGCATTAATGCTTGGTTTACCTAAAAACACTCCTACTAAAGACCAATTCTTTGCATTAAAAGAAAAGTGGGATCAATATCCAATTAAACCTAAATGGATAGACGCAAAAAACGCACCAGTAAAAGAGAATATAATTTCTGAAGAAGACGGAATTAACTTATTTGATGTATTGCCATTATTTAGAATAAATGAATTTGATGCTGGATATTATTTGTCAAAAGCATTAATCGTCAGTAAAGATCCGAATAAACCAGACAGTTATGAAGAACAAAATGCTGGAACATATCGTGTCCAAGTAAAAGGAAAAGACAAAGTAGGTATTCAACCATTACCTTTCCATGATATTGCTGTACATTTACAACATGCAGAAGAAAAAAATGAACCGCTACCTATCGCAATCTGCCTAGGTAATGACCCTGTGTTGAGTTTTATGGCTAGTACGCCAATAGAGTATGTACAGTCTGAATATGACTTTGCTGGTGCTTTAAAAGGTGAACCAATAGAGTTAACCAAAAGTGAATATGGAGATTTAGATATTCCTGCACGAAGTGAAATTGTATTGGAAGGCTATATTGAGCCACGTAAACGTGAAATTGAAGGGCCATTTGGCGAATTCCCTGGTAGTTATTCAGGTTCAAGAAAACAACCTACAGTAAAAATCACCAAAATAACACATAGAAATAATCCAATATTTGAAAATCTATACTTAGGTATGCCTTGGACAGAAATTGATTATCTGATGGCATTGAACACAAGTTTACCATTATATAAACAATTAAAAAGAGACTTCCCTGAGGTAGAAGCAGTTAATGCAATGTATACACATGGTATTGGTACGATTGTTTCTACTAAATCAAGACTTGGTGGTTATGGCAAAGCTGTAGCGATGCGTTTACTCTCTACACCACATGGTATGCCATATACTAAAATAGCAATTATAGTAGACGAATTTGTAGATCCGTTTAATCTTGAACAAGTTATGTGGGCTTTAACAACAAGAGTTAGACCAGATAAAGATGTGTTTAAGGTACCATATGCGCCAGGTATGCCGTTAGATCCTTCTTCAGAGCCTGCAGGTATGCATACAAAACTTGTTATAGATGCTACAACACCAGTAGGCGCTGATGTTGGTCGTGATACTGAGTTGCTTGGCACACCAGAAAAAGCAGATGAATGGATGGAAAAATTAGGTAACCTAGTAAAGAGAAAGGAAGATTAATATGATTTGTCCTAGATGTGATTCAAAAGAAGTAGAATTATTGACTAAAGCGCCTAAAGATGACGCTTGGGAAGTATATATTTGTAACACATGCACTTTTTCATGGAGAAACACTGAAGGTGAAAATATTACAAATCCTGAGAAATATGATTCTCGTTTTAAATTAAAACCAACTGAATTTGATAACTTAGCTCAAATTCCACCAATTCCTGATTTAACCAATAAATAAGTCAGAAAGGAGTGTGCGTAATGAAAATACCTGAACAAATTAAAAGTTTGTTAGATGGCAAATATTTAGATGAAAAAAAGGATATTGCTATGATGTTACAATCTATTACTAATGAGGGATATCCTCATACAGCAATGGTAAGTGTTGGTGAAGTTGTTGCCACAGACAGTGAGCATATTAGGATTGCTTTGTGGCCAAACACACAAACTGCAAATAGTTTATCTGAAATTGGTAAGGCGAGTCTTGTAATTGTCTACAATAATAAGGTTTTTTATTTTGAACTTGATACAAAATTATTGCCATCTATATCTAATGAAAAATTCTCAAGAATACGTTTTGATGCATTTACCAAAAATGTAAAAGAAGATAGAGCAAAATATGCAGATATTACTTCAGGTATAACTGTTGAAATACATGAATTTGAAGAGGTTCTCAAACGTTGGAAAATAACAATAAGCGAATTACTGAGTGTTTAAAATATATAAATTAACAGAGAAAAATTAGAACTATCTATTGTTGAAAGCGCAGATAAGTTTAGATTTTCAGATCAAAATTATTAACACAATTCATGCTTATCAGCACACATATTTAAAAGAGACTCCTGTTCGAACAGGAGTCTCTTAAGCATTTCAAAATAAAATTTCGGTTTAAATATAATTATTTCTTCGTTAATACTTCAAGTACAGCATTAACGAAGGTCACATACCGTTTTTACTAGGCTATATAAGTATCGAAATCGCTTAGTGCTACAGCACCTTTCTTGCGATCTTCTGGGTTTTTAAAACTAATACGTAATGCACCATAAATATCTTCGCGTACTTCTAAAATTCTTAGGTTGCTTATAGAAATATTATGTAAACTCAAGATATTTGTAACTTTGCTTATCATACCCGGTTTATCCGGAATATCCACATATAGATCATACTCAATAGATAGCGCGCCTTGTGATTTAACGGGTAGTTCATCACGATATATTTTAGCATCGTTATAAAAATCATATAAGTCATCAGAGCTATCACGCTCAATGAGAGCAATAACGTCTTCCATTTGAGTTTTCCAGTCATTTAAAATAGTTAAGATTGTGTTTTTATTTTCAATCGTAATGTCTCGCCACATAACAGGGCTACCACTCGCAATTCTTGTGATATCTCTAAAGCCACCAGCTGCAAGTGTTTTTATAAGTGTAGATTCATCAGCATGTTTGGCATTTAAATGTACCAAGCTCGAAGCAATGATGTGGGGGACATGACTTACAACACCCGTCACGAAATCATGCTCTTTTGGAGTTATAGAAATAAACTTCGCATCTGTAGTTTTGAGCAAACTTTGAATTTCTTCAAAAGCCGCGTCATTAGCCGATTCATCATGAACGAGTATATAAAATGCATTTTCAAATAAATGTTTTTTAGCATTTAATACACCTGTCTTATGACTACCAACCATAGGATGGCCACCAATCAAATGGATATCGTGAGATAAAAGAAGTTGTTCATATTGTTGGATGGTTGACTTTGTACTGCCAGTATCTGTAATAATCACATTCTTTTTCATATGATAGTTTGGTAATTCTTGTAAGTATTTTATTGTTTGTTGTACCGGTGTTGCGTAAATGATGATATCTGCACTTTCAACGCTCGATTTATAATCTGTCGATTGAAAATCAATAATACCTATAGATAAAGCTTTATCTAATTGAGAGGTATCTGCATCATAAGCTGTGATTTCTATATCATCATGATAATATCTTAAATTACTCGCTAGACTTCCGCCAATAAGACCTAAGCCAACGAAAAGTATTTGTTTCATTGTGCGAATCACCTCTATCAAAATTTTCAGAATAGTAACATTGTAAAGCAGCAAATGTTATTTCGCAATATGCCTAAACTCTGAAAATGAAGATTTAACTTACTAAGCAAGTTATAATTTTATGAATTGAGATATACTTTGTATGATGAAATGGTATGAGATAATTCAATAAAGATTTATATATGAAAGAATAAAACCGAAATAAAAATCATTTAAATTATACAGGAGTGGTGAAATTGAATATACAAAATATTTTGATTGCTGGTCAATATGAATCTGCTTTTCAGCAATATTTGTTGCATTTAGAAAATTATCATTTGCGTTTTCAATCGATTGATATGATTTCAGAAGGTGATATGGAATGGGCGGATGCTTATGTAGGCTTTGCTCCTAGTAAAGCATTTCATCCTTCTAAGGTAAATTGGGTCCATGCATTTAATGCAGGCGTAAATAATTTTTTAGCAATAGATGGTTGGAAGAAATCAAATACGGTATTAACTCGAACTGTGAGTGACTTTGGAGAAAAAATGAGTGAATATTGTTTGAGTTATATATTAAAAGACTTGCAACATCATAAATTATTTCAATCACAACAAAAAGATAAGCTCTGGTCATGCGAAACACCCGCTGCCTTGAAAGATCAAACGATAACGATATTCGGCACTGGTGAAACCGGAAAAGTAATAGCAAAAGTTTTATCGTCATTTGGCACAACTGTATACGGTGTTTCAAGTAGTGGCGAAAACAAAAGGTATTTTAAACAAGTAAATACGTTAGAAACATCCAAACCATTGATTGAACAATCGGATTATATTATTAGTACCTTACCGTTAACACAACAAACTGAAAAACTATTTAATGAACAAATCTTTAGTTATTTAAATAATGCTTATTTTATAAATGTTGGTAGAGGACAGGGTGTTGATACAAATCATCTTATAAAGGCACTAGATACTGGAAAAGTCAGACATGCAGTATTAGATGTCTTTGAGTCAGAACCATTACCAAAATCATCAGAGTTATGGCACAGGGAAGATGTTACGATAACACCACATATTTCAGCATTAACAGATTTAGATGATGCTATTTCATGCTTCTGTAATACATTAGAGTATTTAGAGAGAGATAAAACATTATCAAATCAAGTAGACTTCAGTAGAGGTTATTAAACTGTAATAAAAATATAAGTTATTTGTGTTTTAAATGTACAAAGTATGATTTTTTTACTATCTTTGATCGCAATAAAGTTTCATATTAAAAGCAAAGGCGTCTTTTATGAATTAAGACTATTAATTTATAACATTCTTCAAAAAACACTTTTTTCAAAAAATGATATTGTATAATTGGAATAAGAAGATAGTGGAGACAAACTGTTATGGGAAAATCACAAAATATTAAGGATGGTTATAGTCAGATTTCGAAAAAATAAAGAAAGGGGGAAATTATTTAGACAAGAACAACTTTTTGATAAGGGAGCAAGGTGTTTGTTTTGTAATAGCTTTGTGTTTCATGTTTAAAGATCATGTTAAGTTGTTTGATCTAATCATGTGATAAAAATGAAAATAACTAATTTAATAAGATTAGCCTCAATTTCAAAAAAGTTATTTGCATTAAGTTTAATAATATCGATCATATCAACACTGTTAGGTTTAATAATGCCTATATATTTAAAAACAATAATAGACCAATTTCAAAGGACGGGATTGGAGTCTTTAGATATAATTTTAATTATAGTTTTATTTATAAGTAGCGCAATCTTAGGATCAATTTCCTTATATTTATTTAAATATATTGGTAGTAAATCTATGTTAAAAATTAGAAGTCGTATTTGGGAAAATGTTTTAAAATTAGATTTAGCGACTATTTATAAATATGAAAGTGGAGAAATAATTAGTAGACTTAAAAATGATATTGAAGAACTAAATTATTTTTTGACTAATACCATACCCAATGCACTAAATTATTCTTTAACCTTTTTAGGTGCACTCATTATGTTATTTATTTTGGACTATAAAATCATGTTTATAACTGTTGCAATTATCCCAATGGTTTGCTTAATAATATTCCCGATCGGAAATATTACATATAAACTCTCTTTAAAACTTCAAGATCAATTATCAATTTTTACGTCTAAGTTAAATAACGTTTTGACGAATATAAAGTTGGTGAAAGCTTATACATTTGAATTCTATGAGTATAAAAGGATTAATAAAATAATGGAGAAAATACTTGAAGTAGAGTTGAAAGATGCAAAGGTAAAGGCTGTCATAGCACCAATCATGTCATTGGTTACAATAGGAACGATATTATTCATTGTAGGATATGCAACATTTAGAATCAGTAATGGCACACTTAGTACAGGTACATTTATCGCAATATTGTATTATGTATTACAAATGATCCCAGCTATTATTTCATTTACAACTTTATACAATGAAGTGCAAAAAGTAAGAGGTGCCAATGAAAAAATTAATGAGCTGTTATCTGTTGATAATTTAGAAACCGAAAAAATATTGTTTCATGAGGTTCAATTAGATTTACAAGAATTGAAAATCAGAAATATGACTTTTAAATTTGATAAAACTCCTATACTAAAAAATATTAATTTAACAATAAAACCAGGAGAGACAATTGCTATCGTTGGACCATCAGGTTCAGGTAAATCAACACTTTTTGATTTGATTTTAGGTATTTATAAAGATTACGCAGGTGAAATCATTTATGGTGATAAAAATATAAAAGATATTAATATAATTGATTGGAGAAACACCATAAGTTATGTACCTCAAGAAAACAATATAATGAGCGGGACCATATTAGATAACATTATTTATGGTAAAAAAAGTATAGTGTGTTTTGATGCAATTCAGACTATTTGTAATAAATCAGATTTAATACAAACAGTTAACAACTCTCCCAAAAACTTTTTGACTGCAACAGGTGAAAATGGAATATTTTTATCTGGAGGACAAAGACAAAGAATTGCGTTATCAAGAGCTATGATGAAAGACAGTAATATTTTCTTGTTAGATGAATTTTCATCCAATTTGGATAGTCAAACTGAAAATATTTTGGTAGCTAATATTACTAAATTTATGAGAAATAAAACTTGTTTAATTATAGCTCACAGAATGTCGACAATAAAAAATGTAGATAGAATCGTATTCATGGAAAATGGCTCTATAACTGGTTTAGGAAGCCATCATGAATTATATAATTCCCATAAGTTATATAAACTTTTTATTGATAGTCAAAATCGTTTTAAATAACGGAGGTATGATATTCATGGAAATTATAATGGAACTTTATATGGTTATAAAAGAAGAAACCAAAAAATACTTTTTAGTTAAAAAAGTAAAAAAGAAATTCAAAAAAATAGCTCAAATAAATACGGGTTTAAATAATTTATATCATGATAATAAAGAATGGTTCGAAAATGATGAGAAAATCATAGATAAAATCTTGGAAGTAGACATAAACAATCAAAGTGAACTGAACAAGCTGCAAGCATTTTTAGAAAGTTACTTAAAGCAGAATATATGATGAAAGTAGCAATATTAGATACAGGTATTGATGGCTACCATGATAGGTTAATAGTTTATATTAATTTTTAAAATTGAAAAACTTTAAGTCCACGAGTATAAAATACATAAACTTTTTTATACTGAATATTGTAATGAGTCTTTAATTATTTATTATCAAGACTCATTTTTTAATATTCTTATAAAGATGATCTTTAACCAAGCTATACACAAGATAAATGATTACCCAAGTTAGGATAGCAAAATAAGCAAATATAATTATAATATTTTCATCACTGTTACCATTAAACCATTTTATCAAAGTCACTATACTTCTTATAAACAAAGCCCACATAAGTATATTTAAAATTAATTTTTACAAAATAATTCAGCCACCTTATTATGAGATATAATTCGTTAAAAAATTTATAATAAATCCTAAATAATGTAAATCAATTTCAAAGCTTTTTATACTATTTATGTAAAAATTTTTGAGTTTAGCATGACTGTTATCAAATAGGAATTTCTATTCGGAATCTTACCAATTTTAGAAAATAACAGTTAAACTAAAGATATACATATAAGGAGGGGATAGTATGACAGAATCCATTTTTACGACAATTCAAGCATTAACGAATATTAATAGTCCTTCAGGGCATGCAGAAAAGGCAGTTAAATACGTTAAAGATGAAGTTGGAAAGTTAGGTTATACAACTCATATTACTAACAAAGGTGCGTTGATTATTACTGTAGAAGGTGAGAATGATCAAGACCATAAATGTATTACAGCCCATGTAGATACATTAGGTGCAATGGTAAAAGAAATTAAAGAAGATGGCCGTTTAGCATTAGATTTAATTGGTGGCTTTAGTTATAACGCAATAGAAGGGGAATATTGCGAAATTGAAACATCTGTAGGACAAACTTACACAGGGACAATATGTCTACATGAAACAAGCGTACATGTATATCGTAATAATGATAATGAGCCTAGAAACATAGACCATATGGAAGTAAGATTAGATGAAAAGGTGAATACAAAAGCAGATACAGAACAATTAGGTATCGAGGTAGGAGATTTTATAAGTTTTGATCCTAGAACACAAATCACATCTTCGGGTTTTATAAAATCACGTCATTTAGATGACAAAGCAAGTGTTGCCATGATTATAGAGTTTTTAAAAGCAGTTAAAAAAGAAAATCTCAAATTACCACATACGATTCAATTTTACATTTCTAATAATGAAGAAATAGGCTATGGTGCCAATGCTTCAATTTCATCAAATATTGTTGAGTTTATTGCATTCGATATGGGTGCTTTAGGGGACGGTCAATCTTCAGATGAATATACGGTTTCTATCTGTGCTAAAGATGCATCAGGTCCATATCATAAGGCATTACGTGAACAACTCGTCAATTTATGTAAAACAAATAAAATCCCATACAAAGTTGATATTTATCCATATTATGGTTCTGATGCTTCAGCAGCATTAAAAGCAGGCGCAGATATAAAACATGGCTTATTCGGTGCAGGTATCGAATCATCACATGCACTAGAACGTACGCATATTGATTCATTAAAAGCGACACAAGCATTGTTACATGCTTATTGTTTAGCACCGATTCAATCATAAATATATTGAAACCTAGATTATCTATTTAATTTTGTAATGCTACTATATACGATGTTATAATATAAATAACAAAGATATTTGCATTTTATGCACCAAGCCCCTCGCTACCATTAATAGCGAGGGGCTTTTTGTAATGCTATAAATAAGAGATGGTGCATTCAATTATACTAAAAATAGACTATGGGTTTATATTAGGTCTTCGTTTAATGTTTTCAACTAGATTTTTCAAATATAGAGTGAATGGTATGAGGAGAACTAAAACGGAAATGATAAAAGTAATATTATATCCTGTTTTGGCTATTATATAACCAAATATAATACCTGATAAAATTTCTCCAATTGCACCAGAGGCACCATTCAATGAAAATATCGTAGCCATACTTGATGTTTTATCTGCCATTTCTTGATTCAAGATATTGCTGATTAAGGTATTCATAAGATCATCAACGATAGTAACTAATGAAATACTTATTATAGAAACTAACTTTCTTCCTAATATGAGTAATGCTATAAATATCATAGTTACAAATATGATTAAAGCATTGTAAGTTTCAGGTGATTTATTAAAATGAGAATCAAATTTTGAAAATAACTGTAAAACTAATAATAAAATTATTCCACCAAAAGTAGTTATTAAACCAAAAAACATTTCATTTATCCCTATATATTGAAAATACGGTTGCCAATATCTATCAATTGTATCTATCACAAAGGCAAAGAAAAAACTGGCTATAATGATATTAAAGGCTCTTCTATTGTTAATCATAACGATTGTTGCATCTTTTATAATTGATAGTATAGGGTATTGCTGTTGTTTATGCTTTTTAGTAGGAAGTTTGTCATTTTTAATACAGATAATTAAATAAAGTACTAATATTATAGAGATAGTTCCAGCTAAGATAAAAGGTAAGTAATTATTAATTTTATAGAAAAAGCCTGATAATGGAGATATCACTATTATAGACAAAATAAAAATTTTTGTGCTATTAAACATATATTTAGAAAAGTTAATTTCTCCCACAGAATAGCTGAGCCATGATTCGAAAGTTCCAGAAAACATAGTTTCAGATAGAGTCCAAGTCAATAGTATAATTATTAGAATTAATATATTTGACGAAAACGGAAAAAATAACCAAGTTAATGAAAGACAAGTACATGAAATAATTAAATTGAATCTCACACCAAATTTATCTGCAATTGCACCTGAAGGTATTTCAAAAAGAAATTTCATGATTTCAAAAATTGTTCCTATAATCCCAATAAAAAACAAATTATAACCACAGTTAAATAGGAATAGTATCCAAATAGGAGCATAAAATCCTATAATAATTCCCCGTAAAAGTGAGATTATATAAAATGAGCTCATTAGAAATTATACAACTCCTTTATGTATGTAGCATTTTTCTTTTTATTACTAAACATTTTTTATAATAATTCAGCATTATTAACCGTTATTTTTCATTATATTGACGACTTTTTTATTACATAAGCTTTTCTTATACCACTAGGACGTACTAAATATTAATCAAATATCAATGTTTTATTGAACAATGAAACCTAATTATGGTGTAAAACTACAACGCTATCGTACGTCTACCTGTAAATATCATCATTATTAAGATTAAAAGAGAATTTAGATTTAATATTAGAAAGCTAGTCTTCTTCAAAGCGTCTTTGATATTCTTTCTTAGTACATTTAATAATTTATGACTTCTCTGTCTTCTATACTTATTCTAAGGACAAAGATTTAGGTGCTTCGTTAGTGACTTCGTAACTATTACTTTCTAGTTGTTGTATATGTATCTAATACTTCGAAATTATAAAGTGATGTATCGAACACTATAATTATATTATATTTTAAAAAATTTATGTCAATATATTATAATGCATTGAAAATTAGATGATATGTGCATAACTACTAAAATAAATATTTTCTCTTGTTTAGCAGCTTCAATTTAATTTTGCAATTTTACTATATACGATGTTATAATATATTTAACAAGAGTTTCGTGCATTGAATGCACCAACCCCCTCGCTACCACTAATAGCGAGGGGTTTTTTTGGTTCGGATTCATAGATAATAAACCATTGATTTTCATATAAAATATCACAAAATAGTAATGGAAATTCAGCAGATTATATGTACAAAGATGATAAGTTATGATAAAAATAAGCGTGAATATTATCTTTATTTTCTAAGTAAGGGGGATATCTAATGAAAAAAACACTAGGCTTAAACCTTTTGTTTTTAATATTATTCATCATTTTTGCTACAGCATTTTTCACTAACTTTTTTGGTAGTCTGACGATATGTGTCATTATTATTGCGCCTGTTTTAATGCTAGTCATTGGCGGCTATGTATTCAAAACCAACTTCAACAAGTATAACCAAAATGATTTCAACAATAATCATCGTTTAAAGTAAAATAGTAATTAAGATAAATTCAAATGTTGACAAATTGAAAATATCCTTGTAGCATACTAGGTAATTACTTTTCGCAACTTAGGTTGCCATTTGAAAGATGACGTAGCATATATGACATGTAGTAAGAAGAAAGCTAATGGTTGATGGAAATTAGCACTGCATATAATGTGAATTGGGCTTTTAGATGTAATTAAAAATTATAATATTTAAAGTGAACAAATAATTTGTTAACTAAGGTGGCACCACGGTAACGCGTCCTTACAGATATGCGTTAGTGTGGTGTTTTTTATATACCAAAAAATAAGAAAGCAAAATGAAGTAAGTGATGTAAAGGTAACAAGCAGAAAGTTAGTGGTTGATGGAAACTAACACCTACATATACTGAAATTGGGTTTTGTTGGATAACAAATGAATAAATCAATGAGAGAGTAGATTAAAGCAAGTATATCTACTAATTTAGGTGGTACCGCGCGTCAGCGTCCTTAACAATGTTTAAGGATGCTGATTTTTTTATGAGGAGGAAAATAAAATGAAAGTGCAATATCAAAGATTAAATGCAGAGGTAACACCAGAAGCGTTAGCGAGATTGAAAGAAAATAAAATCGTATTAGAGAGTTCAGAACAATCGAAACTAAAAGGGCGTTATTCTATAGTGATTTTCGATACTTACGGTTCAATCACGTTGGATAATGAAACAATGACTGTATGTACACCAGAAGAAAACAGAGTAGAACATGAGCAACCTTATAAAAAAATGAAAGATTTAATTGATCAATATAAAGCAGAAATTGAAGACGAAGCATTAGCGTTATTACCTTTTATTTCTGGTTTTGTAGGATCATGTAGTTTTGATTTAGTAAGACATGAATTCCCAGTACTAAAACAAATCAATCTTGAAGATCATCCGCAACATGATGCTAAGTTTCATATGGTTGAAGATGCATATATATTTGATCATTACAAAGAGCATTTATACGTTATTGCAACGAACTTGTTTTCAAAAGAAAATGATGAACAATTAAAAGCGCGCGTGGCTAAACGTGTAGAAGAATTAAAACAAATTACGATTTATCCATCTGAGCTTGAACATACAGCTATAGAAAAAGAGATTAAATCAAATATTGCACCAGAACAATTTATTAATACAATTAGCAAAATGAAGTCACTCATTCAACAAGGTGATATGTTCCAAGTTGTACCATCTATCGTTTATAGTTACGAACATCACTTTGGTCAACAATTACAAGCTATGTCTTATCAACTTTACCAAAATTTAAAACGTCAAAATCCAAGTCCATATATGTATTACTTGAATATGGATCAGCCGATTGTCGTTGGTAGTTCACCGGAAAGTTTTGTAAAAGTAAAAGGGCAAACCGTAGTGACTAATCCAATTGCTGGAACGATAAAAAGAGGCGCTACTGAAGAAGAAGACCAAGTAAACGAAGCCAGTTTAAAAAACGATGAAAAAGAATTAAGCGAACACAGTATGCTTGTTGATTTGGGTAGAAATGATATCCATCGTGTAAGTGAAACAGGGACTTCGATAATCGGTAAATTAATGACAATTGAACGTTATGAACATGTGATGCATATCGTCAGTGAAGTTACTGGAAAGCTTAAAGACAATTATTCACCTATGACAGTGATTGCGAGTTTATTACCTACAGGTACTGTATCAGGCGCACCTAAGCTAAGAGCGATTCAACGTATCTATGAAGTGCAACCACAAAAACGTGGCGTATACAGTGGCGGTATTGGTTATATCAATTGTAACCACGACTTAGATTTCGCATTAGCGATTCGTACAATGATGATTGATGACACGCACATTAACGTAGAAGCAGGTTGTGGTGTGGTGTATGATTCAATTCCAGAAAAAGAACTTGAAGAGACAAAATTAAAAGCTAAAAGCTTATTGGAGGTGTCACCATGATACTTATAGTTGATAATTATGATTCATTTACTTATAACTTAGTAGATATGATTGCACAGAAAGAAGCAGTGATAGTTAAATATCCGGATGACCCATCTATATAAAATCTGGATATTGACGGTGTTATTATTTCACCTGGTCCAGGTCATCCATTAGATACAGATGATTTGATGCAAATCATTGATCATTATAAAAATAAACCGATTTTAGGCGTTTGCTTAGGGTCGCAAGCATTGACTTGTTATCATGGCGGCGATGTCATCCAATGTGATTATATAAAACATGGTAAAAAAGACCAAATGCGTATCACAAAAGAAACTTTGTTATACACTGATATTCCAGAATATTCAGAAATTATGCGATACCATTCATTGATGAGTAATCCTCAAACATTACCTGAAACATTAACAATAACGGCACAAACAGAAGATTGCATACAGTCATTTGAACACACACAATTGTTACATTATGGGATTCAATATCATCCCGAGTCATTTGCTACGGCACATGGTAAACAAATCATTAATAACTTTTTAAACATAATGAAGGAGGTAACAGAGGATGGAGCTACAAACACAGTTAAAACAATATAAACCACTTAACCAAACACAAATGAATGAATTTATAGAATTACTTATTTCTAAAAATTTAGAAGACAACGTAAAAATTGAGTTACTCGAAACGTTTTCTGAAAAAGAAACTACGCAAGAGGAGTTAACTTATATATCAAATAGTTTAATTCATTCTATGTATCGTGAACAACCGTACTATCCTAATGCTATGTGTGTTTGTGGCACGGGTGGAGATAAATCAAATAGTTTTAATATCTCTACAACCGTATCTTTTGTTATCGCTAGTGCAAGTGTACCCGTAATTAAGCATGGTAATAAGAGTGTCACTTCATCATCTGGAAGCACGGATTTGTTAAATGCAATGGCTATCAAATCAAGCACTGTTGAAGATACACCAAAACAATTAGACGATAATGGATTGGTCTTTTTAAATGCTACTGAAACATATCCGATAATGAAAAATATTCAACCTATCAGAAAAGGTATCAGCAATCCAACAATATTTAATATTACTGGTCCAATCATTAACCCTTTTAAATTGGATTATCAAGTCATGGGTGTTTACGAAACATCAAAATTAGAAAAAATTGCACAAACCTTAGCAGATTTAGGACGTAAAAAAGCAATCGTTGTATACGGTGCAAATGGTATGGATGAAGCTACATTATCTGGCGACAATATTATTTATGAAGTAACAGCAAATGAAGAAATTAAACACTATACGCTGAATGCAACAGATGTAGGCTTAGATTATGCGCCAAACGAAGCACTTGTTGGAGGTACACCACAAGAGAACTTAGAAATCACGAAACATATATTAAATGGAACAGATCGTAGTGCTAAGAGAGATGTTGTTATCTTGAACGCAGGCATCGCACTCTATGTAGCAGAAAAAGCTGAAACAATAGAAGCTGGTGTGAAAGCAGCACAATCATTAATAGAAAGTGGCAAAGCTTTAACGCAATATAATAAAATGGGAGGCAAAACGTATGACTATATTGGATGAGATTGTAACATATAAAAGAGGTTTACTAGAGCAGGGCTATTATGAAGATAAATTATCAACACTAGAAGCAGTGGATATTTCACATAAAAAAACATTCCAATCACATTTAGATGATTCAAATCAACTTGGAGTGATTGCTGAAATTAAATCTAAAAGTCCGACGCTTGATGGATTACCAACAAGAGACTTAGCGCAACAAGTGAAAGATTACGAAACTCATGGTGCGAATGCAGTTTCTATATTAACGGATGAGCACTATTTTGGTGGTAGCTACGAACGTTTACAAGCATTAACAACAGAAACATCATTGCCAGTATTGTGTAAAGATTTTGTAGTAGATCCGATTCAAATTGATGTTGCTAAAAAAGCAGGCGCTTCGATAATATTACTTATCGTTAACGTTTTGACCGATCCAGAATTAAGAGAATTATATAAATACGCTACATCGCAAAATTTAGAAGTGCTCGTAGAAGTTCATGATAAAGAAGAATTAGCACGTGCCTATAAACTAGACCCAAAAATTATTGGTGTGAATAATAGAGACTTGAAGCGTTTCATTACAAATGTTTTGCATACAAATGAGATTTTAGAAGATAAAAAACCGGGTTATTACTATATTTCAGAAAGTGGTATCAAAGATGAGCAAGATGTTCAAAATATCGTTGATTCGGGTATAGATGGTTTATTAATTGGTGAATCATTAATGAAATGTGATGACTTAAGTCAATTTTTACCAGGTCTAAAATTAGACAAGGTGCAACGATGAAGTTAAAGTTTTGTGGCTTCCGCACATTAGCCGATGTAAACAAAGCAAAAGACTTAAATATTGATGCGATGGGATTTATTCATTTTCCAAAGAGTAAAAGATATGTAGATATTCAAACCATCAAACAATTGGCTGAAGTTATACCTGATGATAAAGAAAAAGTAGTCATCGTTGTCGATCCAGATTATGACACGATTACCAATTTGATAGTGCAGACGCAGATTTCAACAATTCAACTCCATGGTAATGAACCGTTAGAAATTGTAGATTTTATCAAGAAAAGTAATACGAACATTAAAGTTATCAAAGCCTTACCCGCAACAGACCAACAAACATTAACGACAGCTATTGATTACTATAAAGATGCTATTGATATGTTTATTATTGATACACCATCGAAGTCTTATGGTGGTACAGGTGAAGTATATGATTGGGAAATGTTAGAAACAATCAACGATGTTAACTATTTAATTGCAGGCGGTATGAATTACGACAATATACAAGCTGTAGCATCTTTAGGTTTAGCACATCAAGGCTATGATATCGCTAGTGGCATAGAAACAAATAATGAAAAAGATATGGAAAAAATGACAGCAATTATTAAACTCGTAAAAGGAGCAAATGAATTATGAATAAAAACATACAAACAGAAGCAGATGAATTTGGTTTCTTCGGTGCTTATGGTGGTCAATATGTACCAGAAACGTTAATGCCAGCAATTCAAGAATTGAAAAAAGCTTACCAAGAAGCAAAAGCGGACCCGAAATTTCAAGAAGAATTAGATGGTTACCTTAAAGACTACGTAGGTCGAGAAACGCCATTGACATATGCTGACTCATATACAGAAGCACTTGGTGGCGCAAAAATTTATTTGAAACGTGAAGATTTAAATCATACAGGCGCCCACAAAATAAACAACGCATTAGGACAAGCACTATTAGCGAAAAGAATGGGTAAAAATAAACTTGTTGCTGAAACAGGCGCGGGTCAACATGGTGTTGCGAGTGCGACGGTTGCTGCATTATTTGATATGGAACTCGTAGTATTTATGGGTGAAGAAGACATTAAAAGACAATCTTTAAACGTATTTAGAATGGAATTGTTAGGTGCGAAAGTTGAATCTGTAACTGAAGGCCAAGGAACGTTATCAGACGCGGTTAATAAAGCATTACAATACTGGGTAAGTCATGTAGATGATACGCATTATTTATTAGGTTCAGCTTTAGGACCAGATCCATTTCCAACTATTGTAAGGGATTTACAAAAAATCATAGGTACAGAAATAAAAGCACAAATTCAAGAAAAAGAAGGACGCTTACCAGATGCAATTGTAGCTTGTGTTGGTGGTGGATCTAATGCCATTGGTACATTCTACCCATTCGTTCAAGATGATGTGAAATTATATGGTGTGGAAGCTGCAGGTGAAGGTTATGACACGGATAGACATGCACTAGCGATTAACAAAGGTAAAGAAGGCGTATTGCACGGTACTAAAATGTATCTTATTCAAGATGAAAATGGTCAAATTCAACAAGCACATTCTATATCTGCAGGTTTAGATTATCCTGGTGTTGGACCAGAACATTCGTATTATCACGATATAGGTAGAGTGAAGTTCGCCACTGCAAGTGACAAACAAGCGATGGATGCTTTAGTTAGATTTACAAAAGCTGAAGGTATTATTCCAGCTATTGAAAGTGCACACGCATTAAGCTATGTAGAAACGTTAGCACCAACGATGGGCAAAGATGAAATTCTTGTTGTTACAGTTTCAGGACGTGGCGATAAAGATATGGAAACAATTAGAAATTATATGAAAGAAGACGGTGATTCTAATGCGTAAACTATTCCTTCCATATATTATGGGTAATAAATCTTTTATTGAAAATCTTAAGACCGTCAGTGATGCAGGTGCTGATATTGTTGAAGTAGGCGTACCATTTTCAGACCCAGTGGCTGATGGACCAGTCATTATGGACGCTGGTAGCAAAGCCATAGAAGAGGGCGTCAATATTCAGTATATTTTAGATCAACTTACTGAACATCGTGATTCAATATCAAGT
Source organism: Staphylococcus caseorum (assembly GCF_049943195.1). Classification (NCBI taxonomy): domain Bacteria; kingdom Bacillati; phylum Bacillota; class Bacilli; order Caryophanales; family Staphylococcaceae; genus Staphylococcus; species Staphylococcus caseorum. The sequence continues at coordinate 943,142 of NZ_JBNFUA010000001.1, read as the reverse complement.
AAATATGTATTAATGACTTATTATAATATTATTAATTTTTACGGAGAAGATGCATTTTTTAAAGCTTGTGAAAAAGCAGGTGTCTACGGTTTAATTATTCCTGATTTGCCACATGAACTAGTGCAACAATTAAAAGAACGCCATCCTGACAGAAAAGTGAATATTATTTCACTCATCGCTATGACGACGTCTGAAGAACGTAGTAATCAAATCGCTCAAGATGCGGAAGGATTTATTTATACAGTAACAATGAATGCGACAACAGGGGAAAATGGTAAGTTCCATCCTGAACTTAAAGATAGAATTAAGCATATAAAATCAATTTCTAATGTGCCTGTCGTTGCAGGTTTTGGTATTCGTACACCAGAACATGTGTCAGATATCATAGAAGCTTCAGATGGTGTCGTTATAGGTAGTGAAATTGTTAAACGATTAGAGAAAGATCCAAAAGCAGACACAGTTAGTTATTTTAATTCAATTAGAAATGCACTCGATAGAAAAAGTGAATAAAGCATTGTGTGTGTAAGAGGTTAGAATTATGGGTACGCTATTAAGAGAGAATATATTTTTGAGGTGCATAGCATGCAATTTCAATGAATTAAATATAGCTATTCTCTTATTTTTAAAAAGAGGTGACATAATTTGAGTAAAAAAGTCTTGTTTATTATAACAAGTGTTAATCAATTTGAAGATGGTACACCAACAGGATTATGGTTAGAAGAAGCAAGTGAACCCTATGATATATTAACGGAAGCAAATATTAATGTAGATATCGCTACAATAAATGGTGGGGAAGTCCCATTAGATCCCAATTCTACACAGAATGGTGAACTTAATAAATATAAAGCATTTGTTGAGCAAACGAAATCAGCGTCAAGCATAGAAGATATAGACGTGAGTCAATACGACGCTGTATATTTACCAGGCGGTCATGGCACAGTATTTGATTTTGCACATAATCAGAAGTTAGCTTCTGTACTTGCTGACTTTAAAGCAGATGATAAAATCATTGCATCTGTATGTCACGGTCCAAGTGCTTTTGTCGGTGCTAAAGATAAGAAAGGCAACTTCCTAGTGAAGGGCGTGACGTTAACTGCATTTACAGATGAAGAAGAACGTGCAATGGGCTTTGAGGAAAAAGTACCTTTCTTAACTCAGACAGAATTAGAAAATCAAGGCGTCAAATTTGTAACTCAGGACAACTTCACTGAACATGTGGAAACAGATAATCAATTTATTACTGGTCAAAACCCACAATCAAGCGTAGCAATAGGTGAAACATTACGAGACGCTTTAAATTAGAACATAGTATCATAAGGCGTGGAACAGATATAAATGTTCTACTCCCAACTATAAAGAAAACTGGAAAACTTAATAAGTTTTCCAGTTTTTATTGTTATAACAATGGCAAATGTGTTTAATTGCTTATTCTTTGTTAAAATATAAGTAATGATATAATAAGACATACATAAAGTTCATGTATAATGAATTTATATATGCTATTGATTTAGTTTTATAAATGGTTATTGTATAATAATCAAGATTGAAGTTTAAACTCAAATAAAAAAAGAATTATAAACAAATAGGAGTATACAAAATGAAATTTACGAATTTAACTGCTAAAGAGTTCGGTACATTTACAGATAATATGCCAAATAGTCATTTTACACAAATGGTAGGAAACTACGAATTGAAAATTGCAGAAAGTACAGAAACACACTTAGTTGGTATTAAAAACAATGAAAATGAAGTCATTGCAGCATGTTTACTGACTGCAGTACCAGTAATGAAGTTTTATAAATATTTTTATACAAACAGAGGACCTGTTATAGATTTTGAAAATAAAGAACTTGTTCATTACTTCTTTAATGAATTAACTAAATATGTTAAAAAACATAAAGGTTTACATTTAAGAGTTGACCCTTATTTAGCTTATCAATATCGTAATCATGATGGAGAAGTGTTAGGAAATGCTGGTCATGACTGGTTTTTCGACAAAATGAAACAATTAGGATACAAACACCAAGGATTTTTAACTGGTTTTGATCCAATTCTTCAAATTAGATATCACTCAGTATTAGATTTAGCAGGTAAAACAGCTAAAGATGTACTTAACGGCATGGATAGCCTACGTAAACGTAATACAAAAAAAGTTCAAAAGAATGGTGTTAAAGTAAGATTCTTAGAAGAAGATGAGTTACCAATCTTCCGTTCGTTTATGGAAGATACATCTGAATCAAAAGAATTTGATGATAGGGAAGATAGCTTTTATTATAATAGATTGAGATATTATAAGAATCGTATCTTGGTCCCGTTAGCTTATATGGACTTTGATGAATATATCGAAGAATTAAAAGCAGAGCGTGATGTCTTAAGTAAAGATATTAACAAGGCGATTAAAGATATAGAAAAACGACCAGAAAATAAAAAAGCGTATAATAAGCGAGATAATTTAGAACAACAGCTTATTGCAAATCAACAAAAAATTGAAGAAGCGCAATCGTTACAGGCTGAACACGGTAATGAATTACCAATTTCTGCAGCATACTTTATTATTAACCCCTATGAAGTAGTTTACTATGCAGGTGGTACTTCAAATGAATTTAGACACTTTGCTGGTAGTTATGCGATTCAGTGGAAGATGATTAATTACGCTATTGACCATAATATAGATAGATATAACTTCTACGGTATCAGTGGTAATTTCACAGAAGATGCAGAAGATGCAGGCGTAGTGAAATTTAAAAAAGGATTTAATGCCGAAGTAGTTGAATACGTTGGGGATTTTGTAAAACCTATTAATAAACCAATGTACAAAATTTATACGACATTAAAAAAAATAAAAGATATTAAGAAGTAGATATAAATTATAGAAGGGAACTAAGCTAGAATGAAATTTACAGAGTTAACCGTCAAAGAGTATGACAATTTTGTACAAAACCCGGCATTAGAGAGTCATTACTTTCAAGTAAAAGAAAATATTGCGACAAGAGAAGAAGATGGATTTCAAGTTGTACTATTAGGCTTAAAAGATGACGACAATCAGGTTATTGCTGCTAGTCTTTTCTCTAAAATTCCTACAATGGGGAGTTATGTTTATTATTCTAATCGTGGTCCAGTTATGGATTACAATGATTTAGGTTTAGTAGATTTCTATTTACGTGAATTAGATCATTATCTTCAACACCATAATTGTTTATATGTCAAAATGGACCCGTACTGGATTTATAAAATATACGATAAAGATATCAATCCATTGCCAGAACCAGATAAGAATGACGCATTAGTCAACTTATTTAAATCTCATGGGTATACCCATCACGGCTTTACGACTGAATATGATACATCTAGCCAAGTAAGATGGATGGGTGTATTGAACTTAGATGGCCAAACGCCAGCTTCTTTAAAAAAACAATTTGATAGCCAAAGAAAACGTAATATCAATAAAGCAATTAATTTTGGTATTAAAGTTAGGTTGTTAAATAGGGATGAATTCGGTCTTTTCTTAGATCTTTATCGAGAAACTGAAAAACGTGCTGGCTTCGTATCTAAAACAGATGAATATTTCTATAATTTCATTGATAATTATGGTGATAAAGCTTTAATACCTTTAGCATATATAGACTTAAATGAATATATTGAAAATACACAAGAGAGTATTAATGATAAAGAATCACGTAGAGATCAAATCATGCAGAATGAAAATAAATCAGATAAACAGTTGAAGAAAATTACAGAACTGGATAAACAAATAGAGCATGATAAAAAAGAGTTAATGCATGCAAGTGAATTAAGATTAACAGATGGTGCTATATTAAATTTAGCTGCTGGTGTATATTTTGCAAATGCATATGAAGTAAACTACTTCTCTGGTGGCTCATCAGAAAAATATAATCAATATATGGGACCTTATATGATGCACTGGTACATGTTGAACTATTGTTTTGACAATGGTTATGGTCGCTATAATTTCTATGGTTTATCAGGCGACTTCACTGAAAATAGTGAAGATTACGGCGTATATCGCTTTAAACGTGGATTTAATGTGCAAATTGAAGAATTAATCGGCGACTTTTATAAACCAATTAAGAAAACAAAATATTGGTTATTTAATACGTTGAATAATGTTAGAAAAAAAGTTAAAAAATAGCAAAAAAAGAAAGCATACTGGTATGTAAGCCCTAATCAGTATGCTTTCTTTCGTTCTGAAGTTAGTTATATTAGGATGGCAATTCCAATATAACAATGAACTAAAATGTGGAATAGTCTGAGATGTTAATTCTTGTTGTTTCCCACATTTTTTAGTATAGCATAGGATTTTAGCAATGCAATAACCTTACACTATAATAATTTTATAGTAAAATTTATTTTTATAAAATATTTAAAATAATATATGTAATAGTTATGAAAATATGAAAAGCGCACTACAAGACGTCTTGTAGTGCGCTTTCTAGCATGATTTTTCAAAAATGCGCCCTATTTATTTACAAGTTAAGGATCATTAAGATAATGCTCTAATGATATAAGTTATACCAATAATAAAGAACACCGCACTCATGAAGATAGCAACTAAAATTGCCGCCATAAGTGGATTAAACAGTAAAATAATACCGAAAATAATTGTAATAATGTTCAAAATAACCGATATAATATGGAAACCTTTATTTGATTTTTCAAGTGGCGTTACCGTAAACATATTAAATAACGCATTAATAATAAACCAAATAGCAAATAAATAAACAATAAATGTCGTACTTGTAACGATATTAAATAAAATCAATAACCCTAAAATAATGTTAATTACACCAAGTACAAGCACTATGGTTGAAGCATTTTTATCTGTTTTTTTCATTACACGACGAACGAAAATTTCTAAAAAACCGTTAATAATAAATAGTAGTCCTATGAGCCATGTAATAGCAAATAAGTTTTCTTCAGGAAAACTTAAAATAAACACGCCAATAATTAGAAAAATGACGCCGATCACTAAACTAGACCATTTGATTCGAGAACGTTCCTGCATAAATTTCACTCCTAAATGATTATCTAAATAGTATATACCCAAATGACAGAAAAGAACACGTTTTTTATAGGTGCCTATATTTATGTTATGTAACCCTATAAGTGTATGGTTTAAATAAAAGACCATTTTTTAAGGATTGCTATAAAATTGAAGGAGATATCAATCTAATAGCAAGATTAAAGAACAAAGTATTGTTTGAGCTTAAAATCACTAATTCATTAAAAATAAGACGCTGAGAAGTCGATTTCTCAGCGTTTAAATATAAGTTCATGAGTATATATCCATGTAAATACACGTAAAATTGTGAGTTTAGATCATTGTATAAAATAACCGAAAACAAGATAAACAATATCTTAGCTGCATACAGTCAAAACAAAACTTGTATAGATATTTACGTAGCTTGAAAGTTAATAAAGTACAATTATAATTAGACATTAAGTGAGATGCGTATAAGTATCTAGTAAATATTAAACGATATATATGTATGAAAAAGCTAAAATAGGATTAATAAGTAGTAAATTCTAAATACATAATATATATGATGAAAATAGCTATATAGATATGTAACTTTTAAAATTCACTTTTTAGTTTACATAATATATATTATAGGAAGTTATTGGTATTTGAAAGAAAAGGCCCTAATTGGTAACTCACTACCTGTTACGTTATACATGCTTGTTAACGCAATCATTCTTTCTAGTGCTTCGATGTAATTTCTTCTTGTTCATGATCCATCTATTACGTTATATGTTTATAACTTTAATTAACTTGTTACTATTGTACTTTACTGATGCTATCAAATTATCGACTTTACTATATTGGCTTAAACCTCATATATGGTATATGCTGTGGTTTGAATTTTTATATAACGTTTTATTAAATCAACAGCTTGAATTTAAAGATATAATTAAAAAAATGAACTGTAACTTAGATTATAGCTACAGTTCATTTTTTATTTTTGTTTATAATCTTCTAATTCATCTTTTGGGATGCCACCACGTTTACGTATTTCTTTTCTAGCTTTCTTTTCGCGGCGTTTACGTCTCCAGTTACGTGTCATGTACCATATTACAAAGCTTAGGATGAAACTTAATATAGTCATAAACGCAGCAAAACCTAATAAAGGTTCATATCTAATATCTTGAAAATTTGGTATTAAAAATGCTGATATTGCTAATACTACTAATGTTAAGATTGGTGCAGTAAACCATTTATTTAAGACAAGATTGCAAAATACTGTTACTAATATGACAGCTACTACAGTAATCCATAAAAAATTAGGCATATCAAAAATAGTCATTAATTCCTCTCCCTTTTATTTAATATTTATACTTTACTTACATTATATATATCATACTATATTTTCTATATAAATACATTCAGTCTTGAGCAGTATAATTTTATATTAAATTAATAAAAAATACGTGTCAATCCAATTCGGTTTACTGTTCCCCATTTTTAACATAGATAAACTTTCGATTATCATTTATCCGGGTCATTCATGTATAATTAACTGTGAATACAATATAAATGTAGAGGAGTAGATTATATGGCTGAAACACTACCATTTAGAAATAATGTTCCAATTGAAGAAACATGGGACGTAACTGACTTATTTAGTTCTGACGATGCATTTTATAACACATTGAATGAGACTTTAGAACAAGCTAAGGCGTTTAATCAACAATATACAGGTCACTTAAATGAAGTAGATATTGTTGAAGATGCACTGGATGCATATTCTGAACTATTAATTCAATTAGATCGAATGGCAAATTACGCTGAGTTAAGATTGAGCGTTGATACGGCTAATGAACATGCACAGACATTAAGCGCAAAATTGTCTACATCTTATGGAAAAATCGCTAGTGAACTTTCATTTGTAGTTTCAGAAATATTAGAACTTTCTGATCAAACACTTGAACAACTTGTTAAAACATCGAAGTATCCACACTTTTTAACAAAATTAAAAGCGAATAAGGCGCATCAATTATCTCCAGAAGTTGAAAAAGTATTAGCAAGTTTGTCCCCTACTTTTGAGAGCGCTTTTGAACTTTATGGAACTACAAAAATGTTGGATATTGATTTTGAATCATTTGAATATGATCATCAAACATATCCTTTAGATTATGCTACTTTTGAGAATGAATATGAAGATAATCCAAATGAAGCGTTTAGAAGAATAAGTTTCAAACATTTTAGTAATGCATTAAGTAAGTATCAGCACACGACAGCTGCGACATATAATATGCAAGTACAACAAGAGAAAATCGAAGCAGATTTAAGAGGATATGATTCTGTTATTGATTATTTACTACAAGAGCAAGAAGTGACGCGAGACATGTTTAACAGACAAATTGATGTAATTATGAGTGATTTAGCACCCATTATGCAAAAATATGCGAAATTAGTTAAACGTGTTCATGGCTTAGATGTGATGCATTTTGAAGATTTAAAAGTTTCTATTGATCCAAATTACGAGCCCGAAATTTCAATAGAAGATTCTAAACAATATATTTATGGTGCTTTAAATGTACTTGGTGAAGATTATTTGAAAATGGTTGAAGCTGCTTATAAAGATAGATGGATAGATTTTGCACAAAACAAAGGTAAAGAAACAGGTGCCTATTGTGCGAGTCCATATGCTTCACATTCATATGTCTTTATATCATGGACTGGCAAAATGACTGAAACCTTCGTGTTAGCGCATGAATTAGGTCATGCGGGTCACTTTACTTTAGCACAGGAACATCAAAATTATTTAGAATCAGAAGCTTCGATGTATTTTGTAGAAGCACCTTCTACTATGAATGAAATGCTTATGGCGAACTACTTATTTGAAAATAGTAATGATGCTAAATTTAAACGTTGGGTAACAGGTTCTATTATTTCAAGAACGTATTATCATAATATGGTTACGCATTTACTTGAAGCTGCTTTTCAACGTGAAGTTTATAATAAAGTCGATCAAGGCGAATCATTAACTGCCCCAATACTTAATGACATTATGCTTGATGTCTATAGTCAATTCTTTGGAGACAGTGTGAAACTGACAGAAGGCGCAGAGTTAACTTGGATGAGACAACCACACTATTATATGGGATTATATTCATACACGTATTCAGCGGGCTTAACAATTGGTACAGTGATGTCTCAACGTATTCAAAATGAAGGACAACCAGCTGTTGATGCTTGGCTAGATACATTGAAAGCAGGAGGTAGTAAATCACCAGTAGATTTAGCCCAAATTGCAGGTATAGATATCCGTACGGAACAACCATTAAAATCAACAATTGGCTATATTGGCAAACTTGTTGATGAACTAGAAACATTAACTGATGAAATTGAAAAGAAATAACGTTTTATAAAATTAAAAAAGCACAATGGCAATTTTGAAGATCATCCACTTTCATTTATCTGAAAGCGAGTCATCTTTATAAAGCCATTGTGCTTTTATTATGTGTAACATTTTTATTTATTATAGGATTCATAACGTTCGCCTGTAATAAAGAAATAAATATTCTCTGCTATATTGCAGATATGATCTCCAATACGTTCCAAATGTCTTGCAGCTAAATGTGCTTGCCCTGCAACGAAAGGATCATTATCTATTAAATACGTTGTGTTTACAATGTTTTTATAGATATCATCAATATCTTTATCACGATCAATGATTTCTTTTATTAAGGTAATATCATTATCTTTTACTGCATCATCTAAGTCTTTTAACATTAAGAGCGCAAGTTTTCCCATGGTGTTGAGTCTCGTCAGTACATATTCATCAATAATTTTTGCACGTAATCTAATTTTCGCTATGCTTGCTGCATTATCGCCTATACGTTCAAAATCAGTGGCGATTTTTAAAGCGGCCATCATTAAACGTAAATCTGTAGCAATCGGCTGTTGCTTAGTGATAAGCATGATTACTTTTTCATTAATTTCAGTTTCTTGCTCATTGATTTCTTTATCCTTAGCTATTGTTTGTCTGGCATAATTACGATCTTCTTCACTTAACGACGTTAGTCCAAATTCTATATTACGATATACATAAAGACCAAGTCGACGTAGATCTTTAATAAGTCCGTCTAGTTGGCCTTCGTATTTATGTCTAATTGTCGCCATAGATTAACCGAAGCGACCTGAGATATAATCTTCAGTTTGCTTATCTGCAGGATTAGAGAAGATCTTATCAGTGTCGTCGTATTCATTAACATAGCCGTTAAGGAAGAAAGCAGTTTTATCAGAAACACGAGCAGCTTGTTGCATATTATGCGTAACAATGATGATTGAATATTGTTCTTTAAGTTCTTGAACAAGTTCTTCTATTTTTAATGTTGATATTGGATCTAAAGCTGACGTTGGCTCATCCATTAATATAACATCTGGTTCGATAGCTAATGTACGCGCAATACAAACACGTTGTTGTTGTCCACCTGATAAACTATAAGCGTTTTTGTCTAAGTCATCTTTTAATTCATCCCAAATTGCAGCGCCACGTAAAGATTTTTCAACAATTTCATCTAAGACTTTTTTGTTTTTAATACCATGGATTTTAGGACCATAAGTAATATTATCATAAATTGATTTAGGAAATGGATTTGGTTGTTGGAATACCATCCCTACATTTGTTCTCAATTTTTCAACTGAATATTTATTATCGAAAATATTTTTATCACGGTACATGATTTTACCAGCAGTTTTAACAGATGGTACAAGTTCGACCATACGATTTAATGCTTTAATGTATGTTGATTTACCACAACCTGATGGTCCAATAATCGCAGTTACATTATTTTCTAAGATATCTAAGTTAATGTTTTTTAATGCATGATTTTCGCCATACCATAAATCAAGATTTTTAGTTGAATAGACAATTTTCTTTTGGCTATCTGGGATTTTATTGTCTGAATGGTTTGGTTCAATAGTAGCTATTGGTGAGTCATTACGGTCGGTATGTGATTTTATTGTATCGTTATTATCTATAATTTGTTTATTCATAATTAAAACTCCTTTTTATAGGCTAGATGCTAAGGTTTTACTGAAAACCTAGCACATTCCCATTTACTAGCCTTTTTTAAATAATATTTATCGTGTCTTAAATTTAGTATTTTTTACTATATTTATTTCTTAAGAATATCGCTATTGCATTCATTAATAGTAATATAACGAGTAATACGATAATTCCTGCCGATGCAACGTTTTGGAATTCTTCCTGTGGTAATTTTGTCCAGCTATAAATTGACATTGGTAACGCTTGGAATTGATCGAATATTGTTGATGGTAGCTGTAATAAAATCGTTGGTATACCAATTAAAATTAATGGTGCTGTCTCACCTAATGCACGAGATAGTGCTAAGATGAAACCTGTCAAAATACCAGGAATCGCCGCTGGTAACACAACACGGCGTATTGTTTGCCATTTGTTAGCACCTAGTCCGTATGAAGCTTCCTTAACAGAACTAGGTACAGATCTGATTGCTTCTTGGCTAGCTACAATGATTACCGGTAAGATAAGTAATGACATTGTTAATGCAGCCGCTAAAACGGAGTTGCCGAGTGCAATTGAATCGATACCCATACCTCTTACGAAAATTGTAAGACCGAGTAAACCGAATACGACTGAAGGTACACCAGCTAAGTTTGAGATACTCACTTTAATAAAGTTTGTAAGTGCATTTTCTTTAGCATATTCTTCTAAATAAATTGCAGTACCAACGCCTAAAGTAATTGTTATCGGGATAATAGTAACCATTAACCATATTGTACCGATAAAGGCACCTTTAATCCCTGCCATAGAAGGCGTTGATGATGAGAAATTAGTGAAAAATGATGGAGTTAAGTGTCCAGCACCTTTTATAAGTGTATCAATGAGTAATGCGGCTAATACGAGCAGACCAACCATAGTACAGGCAAAGAAAGCCCATTTATTAACTTTATTTGTCGTTAACCTTCCAGAGAGTTTCTTTTCAACTGTTTGTTGATCTACGAGCACGTTTTTGTTTGTTTCAGTCATATTAATACTCCTCTCTGAAACGTTTCGTAATCCATTGAGAAATCAAGTTCATTACTAACGTGAATAAGAATAACGTGAATCCTACTGCATAAATACTGTAGTAAGTATCAGTACCAAATGTTGCATCACCTGTTGCTACTTGAACGATATAACCTGTCATTGTTTGGATAGACCCTGTTATATCAAGTGATGCACTCGGTGTACTACCTGCAGCAAGAGATACAATCATAGTTTCGCCAATTGCACGTGAAATTGCTAATACAATTGAGGCCATAATACCTGAAGTTGCAGCTGGTAAAATAACTTTAGTTGCTACTTCAAATTTTGTAGCGCCTAAACCTAGTGCACCTTCACGCATTTTGTTTGGTACAGATGACATTGCATCTTCACTCATACTTGATATTAATGGAATAATCATTACACCAACTACAAGACCTGGACTAATAGAGTTGAAACTACCTATGTCTGGAAAGATTCCACGTATTAACGGTGTAACAAATGTTAGAGCAAAGAAACCGAATACGATTGTTGGAATACCAGATAATATTTCTAATATTGGTTTGATAATACTTTTAGCACGTGGCGAAGCATATTCACTTAAGTAAAGTGCTGCACCCAGACCTAATGGCACTGCTACGATTGTAGCTATTACAGTTATTTTCAATGTACCTAATATTAATGGCCAAATTCCAAATTTAGGATCAGATGAGAATGGTGTCCATTCCATCGAAAAGAGAAATTCTGTAATAGGAATACGTGTGAAAAACGTAATTGTTTCAGTTAATAATGTGACTACAATACCGATTGTCGCTAATATAGAAAAAATTGCTATTGTACCTAAAATAATAGGAACAATTTTATCGCTTGCACCATTTTTATTGGCGTTGTTTTTTTCAATCATTTCGCTTACGGAGCGGTTTTTATTCGCCATGTTAATATCCTTCCTTCATATAGACTCCGAAATTGTTAAAAAAAGGTTGGGATATTTAGAAATAGAGAAACAAAGTAGACGTTATTCCCATCGCCACTTTGTTTTCTAATACAGAATCCCGACCTTTAAGATTTACAGCTATGTGTTATTTGTCTTCTTCTTTGTCTTTGCTTTCTTTACCAGTAATCTCTTTTAATTCATCTAGTTGTTTTGTGTAATCTTTTTCTGGTAGAGCCACAAATCCTGCTTCTTCAGCTGATTTACCTTTGTCTTCAAAGATAAATTTCATGAAATCTTGGAATCCTTCATTTTCTTTTAGTTTTTTCTCGTTTGTATAAATGAACAATGGTCTACTTAAAGCATATGAACCATCTTGAATTGATTCTTTAGTTGGTTTAGTAACTTTACCGCTATCATCTTTGATTTCAACGGCTTTTAATTTATCTTTATTTTCTTCAAAGAAATTATAACCGAAGTAACCAATACCTTGTTCATTTTTTTGAACTGATTGAACGATTACGTTTGTATCAGCGTTTTTCTCTGCTTTGATATCTCCGTCATCCATAACTTCTTCAGTGAAGAAATCATACGTACCATGTGATTGGTCTGGAGAAAATGATTTGATTTCTTTATCTGGCCATTCAGGATTAACATCTTTCCATGATTTTGCTTCGCCAGAATAAATATCTTTCAATTGATCTTTAGTTAATTCGTTTACAAAATCGTTTTCTTTATTAACTGCAATTGTTACGCCATCTTTTGCAACTTCAAATTCATTATATTTAATACCTTTATCTTCTAATTTTTTCTTCTCTTCATCTTTTATTGGTCTAGATGCGTTTGAAAAATCAGTATTCCCTGAAATGAATTTTTCGAATCCGCCACCAGTACCAGATGTACCAGATGAAACTGTAACATCGGAATTTTCTTTAGCAAATTTTTCGTTTAATTTTTCAATGATTGGACCTACTGTTGATGAACCGTCGCCTTTAACTTCGCCTTCGCCGCCACCAGAACCAGCATTTCCGCCACCACAAGCGCCTAATAAAAGTGAAGAGCCAATTACTGTAGTTCCAAATACTTGCCATTTTTTCATTGAAACATCCTCCTAATAAATAAATAACCCTTAAAAGTTATATGTATTTCTTACAGTTCCTATATTACACACAATTTATTAAATACAAATATAGATACTGTAAATGTTTTGTTAATTTGAGATGGCTTCTATTTACAAAGTTTATAAATGCTATGAATTAATAAAGTAATGACTTGTAAATGTTGGTAATACAACGTTTTAGTCAAATCATATATTACAAATAACTATGAAATTGTAATATAAAAAAATAAAAAATCCTGAAACTGCTATTTTTATATAGCAGTTTCAGGATTGATTTGTTGAGAACATTATTTTGAAGTCCAATTCATTCTAAAAATTGTGGACATTATTATTATGAAACAAGTTAGATGAAAATATCACTTTATAATAGAAGGAATTACTTTTCTATTCTTTCCCAACCTTTTTTAGTTAAAGCAATTTTACCAGAATCTATTGTGATAATTTTGTTCTTATATAAGTGTCCAATTGCTCTTTTGAATGAACCTTTACTCATATTGAAAATTTCTTTAATAGCTTCTGGACTCGATTTGTCTGAGAAAGGAAGTTCCCCATCATACTCTACGAGCAAGTCAAAGATGTTTTGACCATCATCATCAAGTCTTTCGTGTGCAAGTGGTAAAAATGAACCATTCAATTCACCTTTATCGTTTTGACCAATGATACGCACTTTTACATTTTCACCGAGACGTGGTTCCTCTTTACGTTCTGTTTCGTGAACAAAAATTTTATAACCCTCTTTTGATAGTAAGAAGCTGCCAATTCGTAATAAACGATATGGTCTTGCTTCGATGATTTTATTTTTCAATTCATTGTCGAAAACAGATTTATATGTTTGTTCTACTATTGTTTCTGTTGCTAAACGTGCGAACATATTGTTATCTCTATCAATACGTAACGTAACGAATAACTCATCACCTTGTACTGGCCATACTGATTTAACTTTTGGTAAATCTTCCCAAGGTATTAAAACTTCTCTTGGTAAACCTACGTCGACATGCGCACCATCACGATCTACTTTTAATACTTTTACAAAATCGTATTTATCAGTTGTTACGTCAGGCATATTTTGCGTAGCAAATAATGCACCTGATCTATTTGGGTAAATAAAGAAACTATATTCTTCCCCTATATTTAATTCGTCTTCATCTTTAATTTCGGATTGATTGAGTTTAACTTCTTCTCCGTTTGGTCCTTTTAACTTATATGTTGAGCCTTCTAATCCAACAACTTTAAGAAATTCTATAGAACCTACAATATCTTTTTCATCTTGGGCCATACTTTTCTCCTTCGTACATACAGATTTATTCTTATTTATTATAACATGCTATGAAGAAACTAGCATCACTACATCGAGAATGGTCGAAACAAGTTGATAAGTGTGTTATAATTTGTCCGGTAGATTAACGAAAAGGATAACGAAAAGGAGTAAATGCATGTTACAAGTTACTGATGTAAGTTTACGATTTGGTGATCGTAAACTATTTGAAGATGTAAATATTAAATTTACAGATGGCAATTGTTATGGATTAATAGGAGCTAATGGCGCAGGTAAATCAACGTTCTTAAAGATTTTATCAGGTGAATTAGATGCTCAAACTGGTCATGTTTCTATGGGTAAAGACGAACGTTTAGCAGTATTAAAACAGGATCACTTTGCATTTGAAGATGAACGTGTGATTGATGTTGTTGTTAAAGGACACGAACGTTTATATGAAGTAATGAAAGAAAAAGATGAAATCTATATGAAACCAGACTTCAGCGATGAAGATGGTATTAGAGCTGCAGAACTAGAAGGCGAATTTGCTGAAATGGACGGCTGGAATGCTGAAGCAGATGCGGGTACCCTACTTTCTGGTCTAGGTATCAAAGCAGACCTACAAGATAAAACAATGTCTGAATTAGAAAACAATCAAAAAGTTAAAGTGTTATTAGCACAAAGTCTTTTTGGTAAACCTGACGTATTATTACTAGATGAGCCTACCAATGGTTTAGATATCCCTGCAATAAGCTGGCTAGAAGATTTCTTAATTAATTTTGAAAATACAGTTATTGTTGTGTCTCATGATAGACACTTTTTAAATAATGTTTGTACGCATATTGCTGACTTAGATTATGGGAAAATTAAATTGTTTGTTGGTAACTATGATTTCTGGTACCAATCAAGTCAACTTGCTATGAAAATGGCTCAAGATCAAAACAAGAAAAAAGAAGAGAAAGTTAAAGAATTACAAGATTTCGTGGCACGTTTCTCTGCAAACGCCTCTAAATCAAAACAAGCAACAAGTCGTAAGAAGCAATTAGAAAAAATCGAAATTGATGATATTCAACCTTCTTCTCGTCGTTATCCTTTTGTGAAATTCACACCTGAACGTGAAATTGGTAATGATTTATTACATGTCGACAATGTTTCTAAAACAATCGACGGCGTGAAAATATTAGATAATATTTCATTCTCTATGGATCCTAACGATAAAGCTGTATTAGTTGGTGATAGTGAATTTGCTAAATCAACATTACTTAAAATCTTAGCTGGTGAAATGGAACCAGATGAAGGTACAGTAAGATGGGGCGTAACAACTTCTCAAAGTTTCTTACCTAAAGATAACTCATTCTACTTCGAAGGTGTAGATACAAACTTAGTTGACTGGTTACGTCAATACGCACCTGAGGACGAACAAACTGAGACATTTTTACGTGGCTTCTTAGGACGTATGCTATTTAGCGGTGAAGAAGTTAAGAAAAAAGCGAGTGTCTTATCTGGTGGAGAGAAAGTACGTTGTATGCTAAGTAAAATGATGTTATCAAGTTCTAACGTGTTACTACTGGATGAACCTACGAACCATTTAGACTTAGAAAGTATTACTGCAGTCAATGATGGCTTGAAATCATTCAAAGGTTCTATTATCTTTACATCTTATGACTTTGAATTCATCAATACGATTGCAAACCGTGTTATTGATTTAAACCCAACTGGTGGTCTTTCTAAAGAAACGACTTATAGAGCTTATTTAGAAGAAACTGGTGTCTTAAAATAATAACCATGTGTTATTGATTTAAATATAACGCAATAAATAAGAAGCGTATTCCATTTAATATGTAGTGTACTCCTCTTAAAATGTAGACACCTCTAATGCTTTTATAGCATTAGAGGTGTCTTTTTAATTTGCTTTATCATCTGATTTAGAGTGAAGCGCCCCACTGTTTGGGCTAATTACTTTCAAAATAAATTTTTGAATTATATAATCATAATTAATTCAAATGAACGGAGGAGTTATTTTAATGGAAAATTTAAATATGATTGATGGACAACTTTTACCACAAATCGGCTTCGGTACATATAAATTAAATGGTGCGCAAGGTGTACATGCAATCGTTAATGCGTTAAATCAAGGGTACAGAATATTAGATACAGCTTATAACTATGAAAATGAAGGTACAGTGGGTAAAGCAATTGAAAGAAGTCATGTTTCAAGAGATCAAATCATTGTAACTTCGAAATTACCAGGTCGTTATCAAGACTATGATGCAGCATTAACAGCTATACAAGAATCTATTTATCGATTAAATGTTGAGTATATTGATCTATATTTAATTCATTGGCCAAACCCAAGACATAATAAATATGTTGAAGCTTGGCAAGCGATGATTGATGCTCAAAAAGCGGGACTTATTAAATCTATTGGTGTTTGTAATTTCTTACCAGAACATATAGAAAAATTAGAAAAAGAAACTGGTGTCTTACCTACTGTGAATCAGATTGAATTACATCCGTACTTTAATCAACAAGATATGGTTGAATATAATAATACAAAAGGAATTATAACAGAAGCATGGAGTCCATTGGGTCGTGCATCTGAAGTAATAAAAGATAAAGATATCGCTGTAATTGCCGAAAAATATAATAAAACAATACCTCAAATTATATTAAGATGGCACGTTCAATTAGGTGTAGTGCCAATTCCAAAATCTACATCTATCACGAGACAAATTCAGAATCTAAATGTTTTTGATTTTAACTTAGAAGTTGAAGACGTAGAAAAAATAAACAACTTATCTCAAAAAGATGGTAGATTAAAAGGTCAAGACCCTGCAACATATGAAGAGTTTTAAAAATTGGAATATAGAAAAGTGATTGTTATTAAACAGATTTAATTATATTTACACTTATAACGTAAAATGTATAAATATAATGTTGTATTTTTCAGTAAATTTAAAAAACTTGATAAAAGCGGTTTACAGTACATATAAGCATATGTATAATATGAATCATAAACAAACAAAAATTAAATATGGTTTTGATGAGGCGCATCAATCATTAGTAAATATTAGAAGAACCTGCCTGCTAGCAGCTAATTTTGAAAGGGTGAGATGCCGAAATAGTTATAATAGCAGCTTATAACACGTTGGACTTTATGGTTAAGAGCTAAGAGTCTGTCATTATTGTAAGATAATGGAGTGCATCACTTGTATATAAATTATAGAACAAGTTCGCATCCCGAACTTGTTCTTTTTTTAATACTGTGATTCTCCCCTATTGATTGAGGAGGATATAGAATTGAACAGAAGTGTTTTGAAATTTGGAGGTTCTTCAGTAAGTGATTTTACAAAAATAAAAAATATAGCGGAAATGTTGAAAATGAGAGTTGATCAAGGTGAACAACTTATTGTTGTTGTTAGCGCCATGGGCAAGACCACAGATGAGCTTATGGCTAATGTCTCTGCATTGACTACAAGCCCTAAAGATCAAGAACTTGCACTATTATTAACAACCGGTGAACAACAGACAGTTTCTTACTTATCTATGGTTTTAAATGATATCGGGGTCAACGCCAAAGCGATGACCGGATATCAAGCGGGTATTAAGACAATTGGACATCATTTAAAAAGTCGAATAGCAGAAATTAACCCTGATACATTCGAAATCGCATTTACAGAAAATGATGTTTTAGTTGTTGCTGGTTTTCAAGGCATTAATGAATCACTTGAAGTAACGACATTAGGTCGAGGTGGTTCAGATACTACTGCTGTTGCCTTAGCTGCAAGTAATGACACGGCATGTGAGATTTACACCGATGTCGATGGTGTCTATGCTACAGATCCAAGATTATATAAAGATGCAAAACGGCTTGAATACGTTTCTTATGAAGAAATGATGGAAATGAGTGCATTAGGTGCAGGCGTATTAGAAACAAGAAGCGTCGAATTAGCAAACAACTATCATATCCCGCTTTATTTAGGAAGAACTTTATCAAATGTGAAAGGAACATGGATTATGTCACAAGCAGAATTATTAGAAAAAAAAGCAGTCACAGGTGTGGCGTTAGATACACATATGATGCACGTTACAATTAGTTATCCCCTACCAGATAATAGATTACTTACTGAGCTCTTTACTCAATTGGAAGAAGGTTCAGTTAATATTGATATGATTTCTCAGATTATTAACTTGGAAGGATTACAAATGTCCTTTACTATTAAAGATACAGATGCTTTTCAGATTTCAACTATATTAGAAACTTTAAAAGAACAGTTTAATGCATTAGACTTCAAAATTAATGAAGCATACGTTAAAATCTCTTTAATTGGCTCTGGTATGCGTGATATTTCTGGTGTAGCATCAAAAGCATTCATTACTTTAATTGAAAACGATATTTCATTTTATCAAACTACAACATCAGAAATAAGTATTTCATGTGTGATAGATGCTGAGAATGGCGAACGAGCTGTTCGAACCCTTTATCAAGCTTTTGATATCTGAATTTTCGGAATATAATTAAGATTTATTAAAATAATAAAAATGGAGTGTATGGTATATGACAAAATTAGCATTGGCAGGCGCAACAGGTTTAGTAGGAAGAAAAATGTTAGAAACAATAGATCGCAAAGGTGTGGCCTTTGATGAGTTAGTGTTGTTCTCTTCAGCTCGCTCAGCAGGTGAAAACATTGAATTTCAAGGTAAAAACTACACAGTTAGAGAATTAACAGAAGCAGCAGCTAAGGAATCATTTGATTATGTATTAATGAGTGCTGGTGGAAGTACAAGTGAACACTTCTCCCCTATTTTTGAACAAGCGGGTGCAATTGTCATTGATAATTCAAGTCAATGGAGAATGACTGAAGGTGTAGACTTAATCGTTCCAGAAGTTAATGAACCTGTATTAGATAGAAAAATTATTGCAAATCCAAATTGCTCAACAATACAATCAGTTGTACCACTTAAACCATTACAAGAAGAATTTGGTTTGAAACGTGTTGCATATACGACATACCAAGCAGTTTCGGGTTCTGGGGTAAAAGGGAAACAAGATTTAGCAGAGGGAGCAAATGGTAAGGCCCCTGAAGCATACCCTCACCCTATTTATAATAATGTATTACCTCATATTGATACTTTCCTTGAAGATGGGTATACAAAAGAAGAACAAAAAATGATAGACGAAACACGTAAAATCTTAAAAGATGATGAATTGAAAGTTACAGCTACTTGTGTACGTGTGCCAGTTCAAGACAGTCATAGTGTACACATGAGTGTAACGTTAGAAAAAGAAGCTACAGTGAGTGCAATTCAAGAATTATTTGAAAATGATGACCGTGTGGTACTTGAAGATGATCCACAAAATAATGTATATCCATTAGCTATTAATTCTACAGACAGAGATGAAATATTTGTAGGACGTATTCGCCGTGATGAAACATTAGATAATACATTCCATGTATGGTGTACTTCTGACAACTTATTGAAAGGTGCGGCATTGAATGCAGTGCAAATACTTGAACAAGTTATGAGCTTGAAAGGAGTAAAATAATATGGGACATATTTTTGAAGGCGTAGGTGTCGCTCTAACAACACCTTTTACACACAATGAAGTAGATTATGATGCACTTAGAAGACATTTGAAATACTTAATTGAAAATGATGTGAAATCGATTGTTGTAAATGGTACTACAGCTGAGAATCCGGCATTAACTGATGACGAAAAAGATCAAATATTAGAAGTAGTCGTAAATTATGTAAATGGACGCATTCCTGTAATTGCTGGCACAGGTACGAATAACACCCAAAAATCAATTCAAGCTTCAGTTCGTGCTAAAGAAATTGGTGCAGATGCAATTATGCTAATCACGCCCTACTATAATAAGACGAATCAACGTGGTTTAATTGCTCATTTTACGAAAATAGCAGATGCGATTAAATTACCAGTCATATTATATAATGTGCCTTCTCGTACAAATATGACTATAGAACCAGATACTGTTGAAACTTTAAGTAAGAATGAATATATTATTGCATTAAAAGATGCGACCAACGATTTTGATTATTTAGAAGAAGTAAAAGCACGTATCAACTTAAATGACTTTACACTTTATAGTGGTAATGACGACAATGTAGTTGAGTATTTTAATAAAGGTGGACATGGTGTTATCTCAGTAGTAGCTAACGTGATTCCTAAATCTTTTCAAGCGTTATATGATGCTAAACAAAATGGAGAAGATATTGAAAAACAATTCCAACCGATTCAAAAATTGTTAGATGCATTAGCAGTTGATGTTAATCCTATTCCAGTGAAGGCACTCACAGCGGTAGAAGGCTTCGGAAATTACGAGGTGCGTTTACCACTTGTAACTTTAGAAGATGAAGACCGTCGAACATTAGAAAAAGCGTATGAACAATTTAAAGTAGGTGACAAAGTATGAAGATAGTATTAATAGGCTATGGTGCAATGAACCAACGTGTCGCAAGATTAGCTGAAGCAAAAGGACATGAAATAATTGGTGTTATTGTACGAGATGCTACCAAGGATTACCCGTACCCTACTTTTGAACGTATAGCAGATGCTAAAGAAGCAGATGTTGCAATTGATTTCTCCAACCCAGAACTGTTATTACCATTATTGGATGAAGACTTTAATTTACCATTAGTAATAGCAACGACTGGTGAAAAAGAAGAAATAATCAATAAACTTAAAGCATTAAGTGATCAAATGCCAGTCTTTTTCAGTGCGAATATGAGTTATGGTGTACATGCTTTAACAAAAATTTTAGAAGCAGCAGTGCCTCTATTACAAGATTTCGACATTGAACTTACGGAAGCACATCATAATAAAAAAGTGGATGCGCCAAGTGGTACATTAGTAAAATTATATGATGTGATTGATGACTTGCGAGAAAAATCTACACCGGTATATGACAGACATGAGCATACTGAAAAACGCACACAAGATGAAATTGGTATCCATTCCATTCGTGGCGGCACGATTGTAGGAGAACATGACGTGCTATTTGCTGGTACTGATGAGACAATAGAGATTACGCATCGAGCACAGTCAAAAGATATTTTTGCAAATGGTGCAATCGGTGCAGCAGAAAAATTAATCAACAAGGCAAATGATTATTATACATTTGATAACCTATAAAAACTAAGGAGCGTATTAAATTATGGTACAACATTTAACGGCAGAAGAAATTATTAAATATATAAGTGATGCAAAGAAATCTACACCCCTAAAGGTTTATATTAATGGGAATTTTGAAAATGTAACCTTCCCTGATAGTTTCAAAGTGTTTGGTTCACCTGATTCAAAAGTTATTTTCTGTGAAGCTGATGAATGGAAAACATTTTATGAAGCGAATCAATCTAGTATTGAAACTATAGAAGTTGAAATGGATCGTCGTAATTCGGCTATTCCATTAAAAGATTTAACTAACACAAATGCACGTATTGAACCAGGCGCTTTCATCCGTGAACAAGCTATTATTGAAGATGGCGCAGTGATTATGATGGGCGCAACAATTAATATTGGTGCTGTAGTTGGTGAAGGTACAATGGTAGATATGAATGCAACACTTGGCGGCCGTGCAACTACTGGTAAAAATGTACATGTTGGTGCAGGCTCAGTATTAGCTGGTGTCATTGAACCACCTAGTGCTTCACCAGTAGTAATCGAAGATGATGTACTTATTGGTGCGAATGCAGTTATTCTTGAAGGTGTTCGTGTTGGCAAAGGCTCTATTGTGGCTGCAGGCGCAATCGTAACGCAAGATGTGCCAGCTGGATCAGTTGTTGCAGGTACACCTGCTAAAGTGATTAAACAGACAAGTGAAGTTGAAGATTCGAAACGTGAAATCGTTTCAGCTTTAAGAAAATTGAATGACTAAAGCTTAATTTCATGCAATTTCCACTTTTACTAAGTTAGTTATGGTTCTAGAATAATCAGAACTATGCTTCTTAATATGAACATCCATAAATATTAATGTAGGAGGTTTAAGACGAGACAAGATGTAATTAATGATGGCGTTTATAACTTTTAAAAAGTTGCTATCCATTATACATTGATGAATCGGTCTTACCTCCTCATTTTTTTAATATTATGTTTTCGATTTTTTATACATATAAACAAAGTGCTTTAGATTAAAATCTGAAGTTAATTAATAAAACTAAAAGGATTTGATTTAAAATGAATGAATTAGAATTCGTAACAACACATAGACGTCATTTGCATCAAAACCCAGAGCTAAGTCTACATGAATATGAAACTACTACCTATATTGCTTCTTTCTTAGATGAATTAAGTATCAGTTATGAACGCCCTCTTGATACAGGGTTGGTTGCTTATTTACCTGGGAACGGTGAGCATACGATAGCTTATCGTGCAGATATTGATGCATTGCCTATTTTTGAAGAAAACGATGTAGCTTACAAAAGTTTAACAGATAATGTGATGCATGCTTGCGGACATGATGGGCACACTACTGCGTTAATGCTGTTTGTTAAACGATGTAAAGCGATGGCTGATCAAGGAACGTTACCGCAAAGTATCGTTTTTATATTTCAACCTGCTGAAGAAACAGGTGGCGGTGCAAATCGATTAATTCGTGCTGGTGCCTTTAAAAATTATGAAATTGAAGCAGTATTTGGTATTCATGTTATGCCCTTTGAAAATGAAGGTAAAGTTGTTATACGAGATGAAGAAATAACGGCAAGTGCTACTGAATATAGATTTTATCTAAATGGCCTTTCTAGTCATGTTGCGGATAAAGAACAAGGACATTCTTGTGGAGAAGCATTACAACATGTATTAAGCCAAGTAGGACAAATTCAACAATATCATTTGAACGGTTTAAAACGAAATATTGTCCATATGGGTCATTTTGAAGCTGGAGAAGCGATTAATACTGTCCCTAGTCATGGTTATCTAGAAGGTACAATCAGAACATATGATGTTCATGACTTAGAAATCGTGAAACAACAAATGGCCAAAATTGCTGAAAGTGTCAGCTTATTATTTAATGTAGAATGTGAAGTGAAGTTTGAAGAAGGTTACCCACCTACTTATAATGATCCATTACTACGTAAACATGTTGAACATGGATTGGAAAATGCAGATTTTGAAATTATTGATAAACCTACACCTTATTTATTTGGCGAAGATTTCAGCTTTTATAGTCAACTTGCGCCGAGTTATTTTGTATTTGTTGGTGTACGCGATGAGGAGAAGGGTTATGTAACTGGCTTACACACTTCTCATTTAAATTTCAATGAATATATGCTCATACGTATTGCAGATTATTATGAACAACTTCTAAAATCCTATAGTGAGGTGCGTGTACAATGACAGCCATTTGGTCAGTAGATACAGAGAAATTTTATGAAAATGCAGTAAATGTAGCGCAAGATAACCAACTCATGGCTGTAGTTAAAAATAATGCTTACCATTACGGTTTGGAATTTGCTGTTCAACAATTTAAAAAAGCTGGTATCCAAACTTTTAGTACAACTTCTTTGAGAGAAGCAATCCGAATTCGTAAACTTGCACCCGACGCTACGATATTTTTAATGAATGCAGTTTATGAATTCGATAAACTACGTGCCTATCATATTCAGATGACTTTACCTTCTCTAGACTTCTATTATGAACATGTAGAAGATTTATATGATATTCAAGTTCATTTAGAATATGAAAATTTATTACATCGTTCAGGATTGAAATCAATTGCAGAAATGAGAGAAGTCCTTATACATCATGCGCAAAATAAAAATGAACAGCGCATGATAATAACTGGCTTATGGACACACTTTGGATATGCAGACGAATTTGATGTTCCTGATTATGAAATTGAGCGAAAAGCATGGTTAGACGTTGTAGATACTTTATTGACTGAGGGCTATCAGTTTGATCTAATTCATGCTCAAAATAGTGCGAGTTATTATCGAGAAAATGGTGTTTTCCCCCATCATACACACGCACGTGTTGGCATTGCATTGTATGGTTCAAGACCATACAGTCATGTAGAGGAAACAGCAATTAAACAATCATTGACTGTTAAAGGTAATGTCATCCAAGTGCGTGAAGTTAATCAAGGAGATTATTGTGGGTATAGTTTTGCTTATGAAGCTACACAAGATGAAACAAGGTTAGCAGTCGTAGATGTTGGTTACGGCGATGGTATACTTAAATCAAGAGCACAACACGAAGCATTGATTAACGGTAAACGTTATCCTATACGTGCGTTAATGATGAGTCATATGTTTGTGGAAGTAGATAGCAATGTTCGTGCACAAGATGAAGTGATACTATATAATAACGATATACGCGTAGATGAGTTCACATTTAAAGGTGTGGGCGCGAATTCTGAACAATTAAGCGCGATGAATCATGACTCACTAATAAAGGAGTATAGATAAATTATGGTAGTAGAATACAATGATAAAGGAGAGCTTACAATTGGAGGTACAAGTCTTAAAATGATAGCACAAAGTTTTGGGACGCCTACGATTGTTTATGATGAAACGCAAATCAGAACACAAATGAGACGTTTTCATGAAGCTTTTCAAAAGAGCGGATTAAACTATAATATTTCATATGCTTCTAAAGCATTTACTTGTTTACAAATGGTTAAATTAGTAGAAGAAGAAGGACTCGAATTAGATGTAGTATCTGAAGGTGAATTATACACAGCATTAGCTGCTGGTTTTGATGCACAGCACATACATTTTCATGGTAATAATAAGACAAAACGTGAAATACAATATGCCTTAGAAAGTAAAGTGGGTTATATTGTGATTGACTCTTTAGAAGAAATTGATCTTATTAACCGTTATGCAAGTGAAGAAGTGAATGTAGTGTTAAGGTTAAATCCTGGAGTTGAAGCACATACACATGAATTTATTCAAACTGGACAAGAAGATAGTAAATTTGGCTTGTCTATCAAACATGGTTTGGCGATTGAAGGTGTCAAAAAAGTTAAAGATGCTAAGCGCTTAAATCTTAAAGGTGTTCACTTCCATGTAGGTTCGCAAATTGAAGGTACTGAAGCTATGATTGAAACTACTAAATTAGTTATCCAATGGCTGAAAGAAAATGACATTCAGATAGAATTGATCAATTTAGGTGGCGGCTTTAGTATTAAGTATGTCGAAGGTGATGTGAGCTTCCCTATCGAAGATGGTATTGCAGAAATAACTGAAGCAATTAAAACGATAGCACAAGAAGCTGATTACCCTATTCCAGAAATTGGTATTGAACCTGGACGTTCAATTGTAGGAGAAGCAGGTATTACTTTATATGAAGTAGGTACAATTAAAGATATTCCTAATGTGAATAAATATGTGTCAATCGATGGTGGCATGAGTGATCATATTCGTACCTCTCTTTATGATGCGAAGTATGAAGCTCTACTGGTTAATAGAAATGATCCAAAGGATGAAACTGTAACACTGGCAGGTAAATTATGTGAATCTGGAGATATTATTATCAAAGATGCACAATTACCAAGTACAGTTAAACGTGGCGATTACTTAGCTATTTTATCAACTGGTGCTTATCATTATTCAATGGCATCAAATTATAACCAAATGCAGAAACCGTCCGTATTTTTCTTGAAAGATGGAAAAGCAAGAGAAGTTATTAAGCGTCAATCATTACGTCAATTAATCATTAATGATACAAAATAAATGACTATATAAGAAAAAAGGTTGCTAGCTATTCCCTACTGGGCATGCTAACAACCTTTTTTAATGTTTTTAAAATGGTGTTTTAAGCGTGTTAAACAAACAATATAAAGTTCTGGGTTAATTGGTCATGATTATAATTGAAAGCTCTTTAAATGCCTATATTGAATGAATATATGTATATTGCACACATTAAGAAAGCCTAACTCGATTTCATCGACGAAAATAAAGGATTACATGCTTGTCGCACGCATTAAGTCGCCCTAACATAATTAAAATGTAATCTAAGAAGCATTAGCGGATTACATGCTTGTCGCATGCATTAAGAAAGCCTAACTCGATTTCATCGAGAAAGGCTTTCTATATATAAAAAAAAGAACCTTTGACAAGGTTCTTTTTAAATAAAGTCAATATAGAAATCTATATTATAGTTTAGCAACGTTTGCAGCTTGAGGACCGCGGTCGCCTTCAACTACTTCAAATTCAACTGATTGACCTTCTTCTAATGATTTGTATCCTTCTTGGTTAATTGCTGAGAAGTGTACGAACACGTCGTTTTCTCCTTCAACTTCGATAAAACCAAAACCTTTTTCGGCGTTAAACCATTTTACTGTACCTTGTTTCATAACTGTGAAACCTCCAAGACTAATATTCATTCAATATGCGTTATTCGCATATTACAAAAAATACAATTTCACAGTTCAAGTCTGTTAGTACAATATTCTTTGCAATATGGAATAAAACTATTGCTTGACTAACAGTATAAAGCAATTTAAATAAAATTGCAATACAAATCTGAATAAACTGTTTATTCAACAATAGGTAATTTATAATATACTTCATTATTATTTAAAACAATAAAACTATAGAATATTTGTAAATCTTCATCGCAATCTTCACAAAATCCTAAATCACAATTATTATAAAACGCATGAATATTATATTTTCCAACTAAATAGTTATCATAATCTTTTTTACATTTTAAAATGATTGATTGATATTGGCTTAACATCTCGTTATAAGTCTCAAAATTATGTTGTTCTACGATATGATCAGTCCAGTCACTAAATAACCACCACCCTTCATAGTCAGCCCGAATTTTTGCAACTGTCCACATTTCATTTCACCCTTTCATAGTCAGCTCAAAAACATTTTCAAAACATTTAAATAGCGTGTTCTAAATTTTAAGCTTAATAGAACAAGTTGATTATACTTATGTATGGTCTTCATACATTCACTCTAAATAAAATCCCCACGTTTATAAATAGATATGAATAGAACTAGTTATATACTTTATATAATTTAATTAGAGTCGCACAATTTGTCTATGTGTAATATTTTAACTAGATAATATACAAAATCAAGTTATCTGACTCATACTTTTGGCCTATATACATACGTAGCTCAAACGTAAATATTAGTTTTGTGGCCTAAAATTTCGTATAATACTACTAAGAGGTGATAATATGCAGTGCAAACACGTTAAAGTATTTGGAATGGTGCAAGGTGTAGGTTTCCGATACTATACACAGAAGATAGCTAGAAAGTATAATATTGTAGGCACAGTTGAAAATATTGATAATTATGTTGATATTTATGCGCAAGGAAATGAAAAAGCATTAACTCCATTTTTAAATGCAGTTATAGACGGTGCGTCACCTGCCTCGCATGTTGAAGATTATACTATAGAAGAATTGAATATTGATGAATCATTAAAGGATTTTAAAACTATATAAAGGAAGATGAAGTTTGAGATATACTATTTCACGTATTTTTGGGACAATCATAGCTTTTCCAGTAGCAGTTATCGCATGGTTTACTAGTGTTTTTGCTCTTGATATTTATGTTATATTTGATTTTCTTATTTCTGCGGTAACGTTCTTGGCAATTTACTTCCCTACTCAACGTTTAACTTCTAGAAAATATTTAAATGAAATTGGTCTATCACGTCGTGATTATCATTTTGTAAATAGTCAGTTAAACAATGCACAAGATAAGATTAGAAGAATTTTAAAAACATTTGTAAATGTGAGATCGATTAAAGATTTTAGACAAGTGAATGAAATATACCGAATTTCTCGTGCAATTTATTTTGCAGTGAAACAACAACCAGGTTCATTTTTCAAAGTAGAAGGTTTCTTCTATTCACATATTGATAATGCATTAAATTTAATTGAAGCATATACAAGATTATCTAAGTCACCTAAAAAATCTAAAGAAGAAAAACAAAAATTAGAACAAACAAGAATTACTTTAGACGAAGTGAAAAGAACTTTAGTTGCTGACTTGAAGAGAATTAATAACGAAGACTATAGCCAGTTAGATATAGAGATGGAATTAAACAAAATGGAACAGAAAAGAAATAAATAACATAGAATTAAGAATGGAGAGAAATTGAATGGCTAAAGAACAAGACTTTTTAAGTTCACATCCATTGGACAAATATATTGATGAACAGTCAGCTAATCAAAATGAAATAATCAATAATAAAACGCAATATACTCAAGAGGAACAACAAAAAATCGATAAGTTGAGCGAACAAATAAAGCCAATGGATAATGATGGTTTACTGAATTATGGTACACAAGCACAATCAAATATGTCACAGTTCTCACACCGTATTTTAAATGAAGTTAACACAACAGATGTTGGCCCTGTGGGTGAGTCTCTGAATGGTTTAATGAGTAAATTAAAGTCAGTTAATCCTGAAGAACTTAATCCAGAAAACCAATCTAAGTTGAAACGTATATTTAAACGTACGAAAGCATCTGTTAATGAAATATTTTCTAAAATGCAATCTGTAGGTTCACAGATTGATCGTATCTCTATTGAGTTAGATAAGCATAAAAATAACTTAAAAAAAGATATAGACATGTTAGATGAATTATACAATATGAATAAAGATTATTTTGAAGAATTGTCTTTATATATTGAAGCAGCTAAAAAGAAACAGCATGCGCTTCAACAGACTGAAGTACCTAAACTAAGAACACAAGCAAAAACGACAGGTAACCAAATGGATGTGCAAGCAGCATCTGATATGGAACAATTTATAGATCGTTTAGATAAACGAATTTATGATTTGCAGTTATCAAGACAGATTGCAATTCAGACTGCACCTCAAATACGAATGATTCAAAACGTAAACCAAGCCCTTGCTGAGAAAATTCAAAGTTCAATTTTAACGAGTATTCCATTATGGAAAAACCAAATGTCTATTGCATTAACATTGATGAGACAACGTAATGCCGTATCAGCTCAAAAGGCAGTTACAGATACTACAAATGATTTACTATTAAAAAACTCTGAATTATTAAAACAAAACGCGTTAGAAACAGCTACTGAGAATGAACGTGGTGTCGTTGATATCGAGACACTCAAAACAACACAAAATGATATTATTGAAACAATTGAACAGACACTTCAAATCCAAGAACAAGGCCGTACTAAACGTAAACAAGCAGAAACAGAATTAAATCAACTTGAATCAGAATTACAAAATCAATTGTTAGATATGAAAGATAATAAATAAAGTTTTATGAACAAATAAAGTAGATGGAGTCGGGACAGAAAATCAAATTTTGATTTCTCCCCGCCCCATCTACTTTTTCTATTTAAAATCGGTACAATTATATAAATTAATACAAAAAATAAGACGCTTTCGTATAATAAAGTTACTCTAACATAATTTTAAAACGAGAAGTAGGATTAGCATGAATGGCAATAAATATAAGGAAAATAGTAGCTCATCGAGCTACAAAAATAGATAAAAAACATAAAAATGATGGCTTCTACTTTATTTCACGTAGAAACCATCATTTTTTAGTTATCTGAGAAGCTTATGTCTCAGACTCATTTTGAGATTTAATTCTAATCGCTCTATTTAATGCTTAGAATCTTCTGTATGTTGATTTGCTGAATTTTTAATTAAATTCTCTGTATTGTCAACTGTGTCTGAGGATTTAGTAGTTACTATATTTTGTTCCACAGCAAGTTTGTGCGCAATTTTCGGCGCTGTCCAAACGACAGGAAGCATGATAATCGATATAGGTACTGCTGTTACGATTATAAAGGACTGTATTGCACTAATACTACCCTCGCCAATATTAATAAGAATAATTGAGATTACACCCATAATAGCAACCCAGAATAATCTGATGATTTTAGGCGGATCTCCTTCGCCAGTAACGGACATAGAAATTGAATATGACATTGTATCGGCAGTTGTTATTACAAATATAAGTGTCAAAATGAGTAAAGCTATAACTAACACATTGCCTAAAGGTAATTGTGTAGCAATTGAGATAACTGCTGCAGGTAAACCATTTTCAGATAAAGGATCACTAATTGAACCATTATTTTTAGATTCATAAAACAATCCACTTCCACCTAAAATAGAAAACCAAAAATGAGAAACTACAGCTGCTACGACTGAAACGAGTATGAAGATTTCTCTGATTGTACGTCCTTTTGAGACACGGGCAACTAACATAGCCATTAAAGGACCATAACCTATAAACCAACCAAAGAAGAAAAGCATCCATGCGCCGGCCCATTGATTATCTCCTCTAAAGGTACTGATTTCTAAGAAATTATTGATATATGTTCCATAAGAAGAAATAAAAGTATCAATAATAAAACCACCAGGGCCTATTAACAATATAAAGACAGCAAGTGCTATTGCTAACCATATATTTAGTTTGCTAAGAAACTGTATACCTTTATCTATCCCTGTAGTTGCAGAAATAGATACAATGACCATAAGTCCTGCAACAGATAAGACTTGAGTAATGATATTATCTGGAATACCAAAAATACTATGTAACCAGTAACTAAATTGAAAACCGAAAAATCCAATTGTTCCAATTGTTCCAGCTACAGCACCTAAAATACAAAAGACATCTATCATAGAGCCTGTCTTAGTATGCTCGATCTTTTTACCAAATATTGGATATAAAATTGTTCTTGGACGCATTTTCATGCCTTTATTATAATGTGCATACATAATAATAATACCACTGACAGCACCATAAACTGCCCAGGCTGTGAAGCCCCATGATGTGAAACTTTGAGCCATTGCTGCTGGTATAGCAGCTGAACTACTATCTTTGATACTTGGATCCATAGTTGGTGGCACATCAATAAAATAATACATAGGTTCAGCAGCAGCCCAAAATATAGCGCCTGCCCCTAACCCTGACGTAATCACAATTGCTGCCCATCTGAAGTAACTCATTTCAGGTTTAGAAGCATTTCCGAGCCTTACACGACCATACTTTGAAAAGGCTAAAACAGCACCTACCGCAAATGTTGCTAGTAATAAAATTTGCCAAAATGCACCGAAATATGTAATGGATAGTTCAAAGCCTTTTTGCACGAAATCCGAAGTTGCTGTAGTAAATAGTGATGACATAATTACAAATAATACGAGTACGCCACCGCTAATAAGAAACACCGGCCAATCTAGTTTGTCTTTCCAATAAGAAAATTTAATGTTATTCTACTCCTCTTTTTAGGTTCTCTCTATTTTCTCTATATTAAGTCTTTTATAATAAATAGTTTAGCTTTTTCAGTACTTATCCAATTGCTTACGAATATCATTGAATATTGTTTTAGAGTTCAAGATTATAAGTATGAAAACGAAGTCTTACGCTATAGCAAATGGTGTTTTTGTGAATATGAACACGTGTACTTTCCATCTTTAATAAAAATATGTAAGTCTATTTATGATTGTGACAAGAGACTTACTATTGTCACTGACGAAACACTTGAAGTTAAGATTATAGCCCACTTCTTCTTAGTAATCAATTGGACTTTGTAAAATAGTTATAATTTTTAAGATTAAATTATTATATATTAATCATGCAATTGGAAAATTCTGCCCTTGAAAAATGATATTTTTATTTAAATGAAGATTTTAATAGCAAAATGATATTTTTACACATAAAAAATCCCTTCAAAGCAATCACTGTTTCAGTGACTACTTTGAAGGGATTGTATCTTTACAAAAACGATGCATTTAAATATTGAGCAGAATCTACTTAAATGAACTTTTAATCTTTTTCGTAAACGATAGGTTTTTGATTTTTAACCATAGTAGCTACAATATAACCTATGATAGTAGTGACTATAGCAATTGGGAACCATTCTAATGAATAGTCTTTTAAAGGTAAGCTATCAATAAAGCTCATTTTTATCCAGCCTTGTGTATGTACTACACTTAATATTGAAACAATAGTAACAATCGCAACTGGAATTTGTTGTGCAATTGGCTTAGTTGGTACGAAACGTGCAATCAATATCAGTAATACTGAAGTAATTGCTACTGGATATACAATACTAAGTACTGGTTCAGACATTGTAATTACTGAGTTTAAACCTTGATTTGCTAATATAAAACTAATTAGCGTAAATCCAATTACATAAGCTTTATAAGAAATTTTCGGTAAAATTCTATGGAAATATTCTGACACTGAAACGATTAAACCACATGCAGTAG
This sequence comes from Staphylococcus caseorum, assembly GCF_049943195.1. NCBI lineage: Bacteria > Bacillati > Bacillota > Bacilli > Caryophanales > Staphylococcaceae > Staphylococcus > Staphylococcus caseorum. The sequence goes on along the minus strand of NZ_JBNFUA010000001.1, from coordinate 910,613 downwards.
TTAAACACGCAAGTGCAACAATAATACCTAATAGATATTTACCAAAAGTTCCAAAGCCTACATCTGCCATTGTAGTTAATAGGTATGTACCTATGTTTTGATCTTTTGCTGTTAAACTAGCAATTTTTTCTTGCGATACATCCATGTGATTTCCTATAAAACCTAGAGAAATATAGATGAACATTAAGGCAACTGCAGCGATTAAACCAGCTAATAATGTCTGCTTAAAGATCTTATTAGCATTTGTAACGCCTGTTGCTTTTACAGCATTAACTACAATCATTGAGAAGGCAATTGCTGCAATAGCATCCATCGTTAGGTAACCATTGGTAAACCCTTGTGAAAACCCAGCAAAGCCAGAAGTAAACGATTCTGCAGATTGACTTGGTGCATTACCACCAAAATCTACGAATCCTTTAATAATCATCGCTAATATCGTGATAAGTAGTAATGGTGTTAGCAATGACCCGATACGATCAACCATTTTACTAGGATTGATACATAAATATAATACAATTAAGAAATAAATAACTGTAAATATAAATAATGCTAAACTACTATTTGTTTGTGCAATTGGTGTAACAGTCATCTCAAATGATGTTGATGCTGTACGTGGAATCGCAAATAATGGACCTATTGTTAAGTATATAATTACTAAGAATACTACTGAAAACTTAGGTGATATTTTATTTAATGACCCGATGTAGCCTTGTTTATCTAATGCACCTACAACAACGCCTAATAACGGTAATCCGATTCCAGTTAATGCAAATGCTAAAATGGATGGCCAGAAATATTCTCCGCTATCTAAACCTAAATTAGGTGGGAAAATAAGGTTGCCAGCGCCAAAGAACATTGCAAACAATGTGAAGCCTATAATCCATGTATTTTTATTCATATGACGTTCTCCTTTTAATCCAATAAAATAATATTACCTATTCTATCACGTTTAATTAGATGCCGTCTATATAAATTTCAGAATATTTAAATATATAGCGATTAATTTATAAAAATTAGTCTAGCTAAAATGATTTTAATAAAAGTTTTTTCAATAATGGTGACAGATGGCTTGGCAAATTTTCTACGCCTTCTACAAAGATGGCATACTGACCATAAATATTATGAATCGTTTGTTCTATGTCTTCTGTAATAGGATCTTGACTTAAAAACACATTGAATACTTCGATCCCCATTTTTCTAGCAGTTTCAACAGCTTCATAAGTGTCTAAGATACCATCTTGACTATAATTATATGCTGAAGGTTCACCATCTGAAAATACAATTAGAAAACGTTGGTTATGTGAACGACGCATTAATCGTTCACTTCCTATTCTAATTGCTACGCCATCTCTATTATCATCTTGAGGTTCTAAAGCCATAATTCTTGGTCCATCTTTTTCTAAAATTGAGCGGTCGTATGAAATGATTTCGTCAATAATATTGGGTTGATTCGCTTCATCTGCATCAAACGCGTCTTCGTTAAATGCAAGTATCTCATGTTTAACATTTAATGATTTTAAAGTTTCATGGAATAGGACAACGCCCTTGATCGTTTCTTCCATCTTATCTTGCATACTTGCAGATGCATCAACGAGCAATGTAAAAGTAGCGTCAAAGGATTGACTTAAATCTTGTTTCTTATAAAACAGCTTATATTGATCATCAATAAACCAATTAAGTAGATTCTTCTGTAGTCTTCCTTTAGTTAAATTATGACGTTCATCCTGGTATTCTCTATCAATTGTTTTCTTTATGATTTGGGTTAAATCTTTTGTCTCAAACTGGACTTCAGATTCAACGTCACGATAATCATTGATATATTGTGGTTCTATGTCTGGAATATTCCATTTAATCTCTACGTTTTGATTGATACCTTTAAGTGCAAACGCTTGGTTATGGCCGACAGAACCGCCTTCGTCATCTTCAACGTTATCAGTAGAGCCTTTCCCCTTTTTAGTTTGCATATCAGTCATATCATCGCTCGCATCACCCTCACGTGCGGTGTCATTATCACCCATGACATCACTATTCTCACCTTCATGTAATTCCATTTCTAAATAAGCGCCACCTTCTGACGCACTATCTTGATTATTAGATTCCATATCTTCGCTTACAACGTCTTCATCGTTTTGTTCATCAGACTGACCATCTGAGTTACTTGCGTCAGTTCTCGTTATATCCTCAAAATTAAGTTCTTCTATTGCTTCATAAACTTTTTTCGGTAAATGATAATATTCGTTCAACATATCTTCTTTTAAAATATCATCGATTTGATACATGATACGTTCTGCTAAAAACATGTTATCTTCAGACGTTTCATTATAAAAGAAACTTGGTAAGTATTGATACATATGATTTAAAACATCATCAATTTGAGGATGGATTTGCGGTACATCATAAAAGTTTTCTGTTAAAAAAGATGCTTCTAAATATAAAAATAGTAAGTCTGTAAAAGTTGTTTTGGTTTTATAAACTTTGATTTGTGTCTGAGTATAATTCAATCTAACCTCATTACGCATTTGAATTATAGGCTTTGTCGAAGGACGTAATTGAACTATGGTATTTAATACACGTTTGTCTTCTAATAATTTGAAAAGTTGTTGGAAGAATTTTGGGTGTTGAAACTCTCGATTATGAATGACTTTATTTACAATTTTTTCATCCATCATTTGATAACCATAAGTAGCAAGTAATACATCTGATTTTAATCCTGTGGATTCTATTTCTTTACTCCTATGTGACCAAAATGAGCTTGTAATTAAGGTATGATTGATTGGATCATAGTATGGAAATTTTTGTATTTTAACGTGTGCTTGTTCATTTTTCAGTAAAAGACGAGCTAAATCTTGTAGCATCATGACTTGCTTTGCATCAAGTTGTTCGTCATTAAATTTTATAAAACGATCACTCATGATTATCCCTCACTAAAAGTTTAATTCTACTGCGTTTTTAATTGCTTGTTGTTCACGTTCGTCTTCTAATTTATCTATAATCGTACGCTGTATCGCACGTTCTATTGGCATGATTGTTGCTAAATCGCTCAAGTCAATCAGCGCTCGAATACTGGCTGCTTCTTCAGAAATTTGACCTTGTTTTGTCATTGTTCTCAAATCTTCATTGAACTTTATAATATTTTGGATAACAGCGTCGTCTTTTAACTGGCTTTGGTTTTTAATAACATCACTTAAAATATCACCATCAATATAATCTACTTCAATAACAACGAAACGGTTTTTTAATGCTTCATTCATAGGTAATGTGCCAATGTACCCTACGTTTATTGCTGCAATAACATTAAAACCTGGTGCTGCACTTACAACTTCTCCTGTAAATGGATTTGTTAGTTTTCTACGATAGTCTAATACACCATTCAGTATAGGAAGTGTTTCTGGTTTCGCCATATTGATTTCATCAATATAAAGAATATTTCCTTCTTTCATGGCTTGTATGACAGGTCCGTCTATAAAGACAATTTCTTGTGATCCATTGTCATTTGTTTGTATTGTTTTAAAGCCTAATAAACTTTCAGCATCTAAATCGACTGAACAGTTAATTTGGTGCATCGGTCTATTTAAAGTTTCACTTAACGTTTCTGCAAGTTTCGTCTTACCAGAACCAGTTGGTCCTTTTAACAGTATATTTTTATTTAATTGCATTAATGATTTAGCATCATTGAAGACAGTCTCGTCTCTATTAATATATTGTGCATTTGTCATGTTTTGTATCTCCTTTTGCATTTACATGTTTGTCTAATGATTGTTAAAAATCATTAAAAATAGACTGGGGCAAGAATACATTATCATATTTTGCCCTAGCCCTATTTTAATAAGAAAATTTATAAACTCACAATAGTTTGTGAGGTATTGTTTGTTGCGTTCATGGTGCAATACGATATATTTAAAATCTTATACTTCTTTAAAATATTCTTTATAATATCCGCCAACTAGACCAGAGTTATCGATGATTTGATAATACTCTTCAGTTTCATTGATAACGTCATATTGTTTACCTACTGTTAGCATATCAGATACTGTGAATTTTTTCGCTTCTGCATGTTCAACTTCGACTTTTTTAATAGGTGTATTTGTTTTCCAAGTTTCATGTAACATAATTGTAAAAACCTCTCTTTATTGTTTTGTTTCTAAAGTTAATATAAATGTGATGCCGCTTTTTTCACTAATTCTTAAAGAACGTTCGCCATCTTGATCTAATGTTTGATAAGGAATACCAATGACTTCAAGTTGTTGCAATGCATTTTGAAAATGTGCTTTGGATTCAGTAGCAAATTCAATTTGTTCAACTATACCATGTTCAGGCATTTTCACTTCATCCTTTGCAGCATAAATATGTAGCTCGCCACCTAGCCCGCCGTCTCCTATACGAAACACTTGTACTTTATAATCGGCATCGTCTGTTGGTGCGTATTCAGCAAAATGTATGAGTCCAAAAACTTTAGTTAAAATAGATTGCGTTAATATAAGTTCATTAACTTTCAAGAGGACAGGCCCTAATCCTTGGATCTGGTGTAACGGATTTACAGTACTTTCAAATGATGGCATACCTAATGGTGTCCCAGTATTATGTTCATTTGAGTAAATATTAAATGTTTGATCATTTTGGTCTTTAAAATCAAAATATTGATGACCATTTAAATCGGTAATACCACCATGATTAATGTGATGATTATCTAATACTGATTTATACTCATCCAGACCTTCATCACTTGGCACACGCAAGCCAATATTATCTATATGATTATTATTGTTAATATAGTTAGGTATTTCTACAAAATGTATACGTGTCCCAGAATTAAGTTCAGCATCTCCAAAACGTAGCGCTTGTCCTTTGTTTGTCACATTGAGTCCGAGTATATCTTTAAATAAAGTTTTAGTTTTTTCTAAATCATTTGTCCCTGTAGTAACACTTCTAAGACCATTCATTATATTAACCCCTCTATTCATATCTTTTCAACTAATTATAACTTACTTTAAGTATTATTTGTATGATGAATAATGGTTTTACAAAATTATAACGAATATACATTGGACGAATTAAGAAAATGTATTAAAATGTATATATATCGTGATTTATTATTTTTCATGACAAATTTGAAAATAGATTTATTGAATTAGAAGGAGGTTTTAAAATGTTAACTGTATGGGTTGTATTTGGTATCACTGTGCTTATAGCAGTGTATTCTGGAATTACTTTCTTTTCGAATATAAATAATAAAGCAAAGCAAAAAAATGCTAATGCTAAAAGTGTTAAGAAAAATAATATCTATGGCGTAGTTTTCTTAGTATTTTTAATTCTAGCTATTATTGAGCTTTTCGTGTATATAGCTTAAAGAAGTGTTAATTAAAATCAAAATATAGCTTAGTATTTAAATACTGTATAAGTAAATTTCTTATATTAGAACATGCTTATTAAAACAAGGGATACTCCAATATATTGGGATATCCCTTGTTTTGTAACTAATTCTATTTTTTGTTATTAATTAACTTTGCCATAAGTGAGCTTTATGACACAACTTTGATAAATATGTGTTTTTAATAATGATAAATTTAATCACTGGTTAATGTTACGGTTTGTTTTGATTCAGAAGACATTTGAATTGCATCTATCATAGCGATGGATGCGAGTGCATCTTGAGCATGTACATAATTTTGTGTATCGTTATGTAGACAGTCATAAAATTGATTAATCAGTTTACCATGGCTTGGTCCATAATAAGATTTTGTTTTAGGTGCTTTAGCATCTTCTATAACTTGCTTTTTATAACCTTCTTCGTTTACACGTGTCAGAATATTATCTTTAATTGTGAATTTTTCATTTTCAAAGATGACTTGAAGCTCAACACTAGAATTCCCAATACTGGCATTTGTAGCGAAAAACATACCATTTGCTTTGTTTTCAAACGCTATGTGTGCAGCTGCGGTATCCTCTACTTCAATATCATAATCTAATAGTTGTGAGACATTGCCTTTAATAGATGTGATTTTGCCACAAAGTAATTGCATTAAATCTAGTGTGTGAATAGCTTGATTGATTAGTACGCCACCACCCGCAGTGTCCATCTTACCGCGCCAAGGTTTCTCTGTATAATAAGCTTCAGGTCTAAACCAAGTTACTAGCCCTTTTACGCCAATGACATTACCATATTCACCACTTTCGACGATTTTCTGTAGTGTTTGAAAGGTATCATTATAGCGATTTTGAAAGCAAATACCAATTTTAATTTTTGGGTATTTGCGCTCTAATTTCACTAATTCAAGACCTTCTTTGGCATTAATTGCAAGTGGTTTTTCTTGCAACACATGAACGCCTTTTTCGACACAAGTCGCTGTTGCTGATAAGTGTAAATAGTGTGGTAAACAAATATGAACGCAATCTAACGCTTCTGAATCTAACATTTCATTTAATTCTTTATAAAAATGCGTATTTTGTACTTTATTTTTTAATAATTCGTTTTCATCACAAACTGCTACTAATTGAGCCTCTGGATTATCATCAATCGCTTGAATATGTACTTGAGCGATATCACCTAGTCCAACAATTCCAATTTTAAGCATATGACCATCTCCGTTTATTTATGCTTTTATGAGTTAATTTATTGCTCTGATTGAATTTTTTCTTGTAATGCATTTTTAAATTCAGTTGGATCTACTGGTAGTGATACCTCTTTGCCTAACCAACTTGAAAGATAAATGGCATTTACAAAGTTAACACCATTAATGCCGTCACTGCCTGGAGCAATCAATGGTGTATCATCAATAATGTTAGCTGCAAAGTTTTCTAATACGCTAATGTGTTGTTGACCCCATACACTTTCGAATTCAAACGTTTCTTGATCATAGATATCGTCAAAACCATTGCCAGTGAATATTTTGGCAGCATCTTCCCACGACATATTACGGTTCATGTCTGTTTCAGATTCTTTTAAGCGAGTCAGTGTAATTTTGTTACTATCTTCGACTAATATTTTACCTTTATCGCCAGTGATTTCTAAGCGGTCTGTTCCGATAATGTCATGAGTACATGTAATGAATACACCTGTTGCCCCGTTGCCATAATCTAATACAGTTGTTACATCATCATCGACGCTTAATTCTCTTTGGTAACCATATTTAACATTTGAAAATACTTTTTCAGGTAAGCCACATAACCACTGGAGTAAATCGATTTGGTGTGGTGCTTGGTTTACTAAAACGCCACCGCCTTCTCCATCCCAAGTTGCTCTCCAAGAACTTTGATCATAATATGCTTGTGGACGCCACCATGTAGTGATAATCCAATTTGTGCGACGAATATGACCAATTTCACCAGCATCAATTAATGCTTTAACTTTTTGGTATAAAGGATTGGTTCTTTGATTAAAGAAAATACCAAACGTTAATTCTGGTTTAGAAGCTGCTAAATCACTGATTTCTTTAACTTTTTCAGCATAGATATCTGCAGGCTTTTCTAAAAGTGCATGAATATCCCTAGACAATGCTTCTTTACCTATTTCTGTATGAAGGTAATGAGGCACTGTAGTAACGACTGCATCTACATCGCCACTTTCTAACATATCAATATAGTTATCGTAGAAAGGTACATCTGGATATTTTTCAGCACTTAATGCTTTTTTCTCAGGATCAATGTCACATATTGCGCCAATTTCTAGTTTATCTACTTCTCCGCTATGAATAAAACCTGCATACGTGCCACCTTGTGCACCTAAACCAATAATTCCTAAACGAACTTTTTCCATTATGCATTCTCCTCTTGTTCAATATTAGATAGTATTTTTAGTAAAGCTTCATATTGCATTTTATATCCTTCAGCGCCGTCTTTAGCTACTGTGTTTTGAATCGTCTCTGTGGAATGTTCAAGTTCTAAATCTTTAAGTGAATCAAATACAACGAGATGAGGTTCTAGTGTTAAAAATCCTTTGTAGCCGCGGTCGATTGCTTGTTTAAGTATCGATTCAATTTGACCATCACCCGTGCCACATAAGACATTGACGCTATCTTCATAAATAGCATCTTTAATATGAATATATTCAATATGTGGAGTCAATAATTCATAACATGCTTGTGGATCCTCGTCACACTGAACAAAATTTGCGAAATCAAAGATTGCTTTAAAATGTTCTGAACCGACTTCATTTAAAATAACATTACAACGTCGAGCAATATCTCCAAAGATATCTTTTTCATTTTCATGAAGTAATATCACATTATACTGTTCAGCAATTTTGGCAAATTGCTTTAATTTAGCAATGACTTCTTTTTCATAATCATCAAAATTATCTTCTTTTGGTATATAAAAACTAAATATTCTAATGTATTTACAATCTAAAGTGTTTGATATTTGACATAATGTTTTTAATGTCTCTAATTGCGCTTTAAAAGCATCTTCATCATTAATATAAATTTTGCCTATTGGCGAACCAATGGATGAAATGCCAATCTTCCACTTTTTCAACCTTGGTAAGACATCTTTTTGTATGCTTTCAACAGAGTATTTGCTAATATTTTCACCATCAACACCGCGCAATGAGATATAGCGCATACCTAATTCACTGACAGTTTTTAACTGGGTATCTAATTCGGATGATATTTCATCCGAAAATCCTGATATTGCGATATTTTTCATTATAAAAATACCTCCATTTTCATTAAATATAACTTGAATTTTATAAAGTAATAAATTGCAATCGCTTACATTTATCTGTTTTAAAAAAGCACCTATCAAGGTGTAGATAGACTATTAATTTAAATTAGAACCATGTTTTATAACCTAAATCAATTAAGTGATCACGACTTGTGATTAAGCAATCATATGGATCGGCACCGTATAATTCATCTTGCTCAACAAAGAAATATTCACTGCCACTTTCAAGGCCAGCTTCAATGATATCTCGTAAAGGTAAAGTACCTTCACCAAGTTCAGCAAATTGTGTAATCATATGGAGCATATAATATACCTTCTCAACGCCTTCTCCAGGGTATTGGTCCCAGTCAATTTCGCCAATACGATAATCTTTTAAGTGGATGGCACGAATGCGATTTGCATATGTTGGTATGAATTTAGCTGGGTCTATACCAGCACGCCAAATCCAATGTACATCTAACTCAAAGCCTAAATGTTCAGTGTTATCACGCATTAAATCTAACATGAGCTCTCCATTATAACGAACGAATTCTACGTTATGCGCATGATAGTAAAGATCGATGCCATGTTCTTTTAAGCGTTTCGCATATTCCTCACATATTTCGGCAAATTTAAGCGTACTTTCTTTAGAACCCATATAATTCATAGGAAGCATACCAATACGTAAAATTGTACAATCTACAGCTTTACAATCTGCTACAATTTTATCAAAATCATTTTGTAATGTATCACCTGGATATTTTTGTTCTTCAGAAATATCTTCGACACCACAAGACATTGCCGCGATATTCATGCCAAAATCTTTAATTGAACGTTGCATTTCAGTAATATTCTGTTCTGTCATTTCTATTTGAGATACCTCAACAGCATGGTAGCCAAGCTCATTTACTTTATTTAAAACATTGTATATCCCATCTTCAGCTACCTTATCTTTAAGCATCATCATTTGAACTCCAATTTGTGGTTCAGTCATATAAATCATCCTTTCAATATAATATTACTTTAGTGTTATAATTTAATTATATATTGAGTGAAAATTAACAACATTGTAAATAAAGGGAAAAAGATTGTTTTTTGAGCGGGAGGTATTTAAATGAAAGACAACGGGGATATTAAGTTTAAATTTGATTCTATTTCGTTACCTTTTGATGGAGAGTATGCAGCATGGCACAGGATAAGTGATGGTCACTTTGGCAATGAATTACATTATCACGACCATTATGAAATATTCTTCTCACTGTCTGGCAATATGCTATATACCATTGAAGGTAGAAAATATCAGCTAGACGTAGGTTCTTTATTACTCATTACACCATATGAATTTCATCAATTAAATGAACAGATGGATGGGCATGCCGAACGTATTGGATTAAGATTTGATGAACATTTATTAGAATCTTTGTCTACAGATACATATGATTTAAGTGCATGCTTCGACACAAAATCACCAAACTTTAAAAATTTACTGCAATTGTCAGAATCACAAAAAAGAGAACTATATTATTTACTTCAGGGTTTAATTAATGAACAAAATAGTCAGAAATTTGGGAAGAAATTAGCAGAAGAAGCATTGCTCACTCAATTTTTTATACTTTTAAATAGAGTGTCAATTGCTAATGAACAAGTATCAGTGATAGATGACCCGGAATCTGAGTTAGTAAGACAAGTATTAGATTATATGGAGTTACACTACGCAGATCCTATTTCATTAGAAGATCTCGAAAAGAAATTCTATGTTAGTCGCTATAAAATTACTCAGCACTTCACTCGCCTTGTAGGCTATCCACCATATCGTTATTTATTACAGAAACGATTGCAAAATGCGCAACGTATGTTGAAAAATGGAGAAAGTCCACAACAAGTTGCCAATCAATGCGGTTTTAGCGATTATTCTAACTTTTATCGAAAATTTAAAACGTCTTATGGGTGCAGTCCACGTGATTATTATCAAAAACACGCCAAAAATTAAACTGTTTATAGAGTAGAGAAATGCCATTACTTTAGAATTGTCTCAGCTAGTGAGTCTAAAGTAATGGCAATTTTTAATGGAAAGACCGATCATGAAAAAGGTACTTAACATAATAAATAATGCATCTATGCTTTTAAAGATACAAAAATTATGTTTATGCTCAAGCAATATTCAACGGTTAGTAATCATTATTTGAATGGTCGAAAATTTAATATAATAAGCTTGTTATTGAAATAGAATAATGAACTGTAGTAATTAGAATAAATAGAAATATCGTAACTAGTATAGATTTTAAACATGAAATCTGCTGTTTTACGTGTTTAAAATCCAGAATGTTTAAATTAGTAAATAGTGGTAAGGACACTGATGCTACAAGGTTTATAGCTTTTACAACAGTTTCATTACCACCTCCCCTCTCGCATAAAACGTTATAACGTGTATAATGACGTTATAACGTTTTAAGACTTGGAATGAATTTTCCCTGCGTTAGATTATAAAATAAAGGCGGAAAGATCTATGAAAGAAATTAATGATATTATTGCTGAAAATCTTAAGTTATATAGAAAACAAAATGGATATTCACTAGAACATTTATCCACTTTGACTGAAGTAAGTAAAACGATGCTTGGGCAAATTGAACGTAAAGAATCTATTCCATCGATTACAACATTATGGAAAATTGCTAACGGTTTAAAAGTTTCATTCTCTGAACTTACACAAGAAAATATTGAAAATATTAGAAAGATATCTGCGAATGAATTGAAGCCATTAACTTCAGAAGACAATAAATATAAAGTATATCCATTTTTTAAGTTTGATATTGAGAAAAAGTTTGAGAGTCATATGGTTATTATAGAGCCTGAAGGTCTTATGAAAGATTCGCCACATGGTTCTGGATCTATAGAGTACATAACGGTTTATGAAGGTACACTAACGCTTAAATTGGATGGAGATAACTATACGGTTCATAAAGATGAATCTATCCAATTTAACGCCAATATCTTCCATTTTTACTCAAATGAAAATATTTCATCAGTTCGATTTAATATGATTGTACATTATTAATTTCTTTGCAGAAATATTTAACTTTTTCAGAGTTGTAATAAAAATATAAGTAACTGTATACTGATCGCTCACATTGTAATTTAAGTACGATTTTGAGTTAATGTCTTATTTTGTGATCAAATATACCTTTTTAGTTATTGTTGTTGTATATGTCCTCTTAAATGACCATATTTTTTAAAATTCCATGTATCTGTTAAGCATAGTCAAAGACATAACTCGGTTTTCTAATGCTATCTATTTTTATTAAATTCATGGTTAAACTTAATAGCATCGTTGATTTTAAGCGTTGCCATAATTAGTTTTAGTATTTTTCTTCTAAGACAACGCTCAAAGGTTTCCGGTTACATTTGTTTAACGTGTGGCTTGATATTATTAATCATCATATTTGTTTTTGGATTAGTTTTGGGGGCGTGAATACGAAGTCGAATTTTGATTTCATGTTCACGCCTCTTATTTGGATTTTAGAGTAATTAAAATTTTAAAAAAAATACAACGACGCTTAGCGCCGTTGTATTGGGATTAATAAACTATTTTGTGTTGTGAATTAAGATTCTAATAGTAAATCTTCTGGGTTTAGATAGTATAAATATATTGTAGTCATGCATAGTGAAATGTTGTTATAAAACTGTTTTTAAGCTATCTTTTTATAAAAAATGCGTATGAATATTCATGATTAGTAAATTCTATGGGGGGAATTTGGGGGGTTATAGATAATCTGCATATTCTAAAATACTTTTATCATTTTCAAAGTTAAAATTGATACTATTATTCATCTTATTATATAGCACTTCATTCTTGAAACTAGATTTATATTTCGATGTAATATCACCGTCTAATGTATAATTAGTGGAATAGTAATCTGTCCCGAATTTGCCTATGGAAATGAAAATTAATTTTTTAACATTCGCTTTTAAGAACAAATGTTTGGCAGATTCGGCTGAGTAACCATTAGTTATATAGTCATCAATTATACAAACTACTTTACCTTCAATCTTATCTATTAATTGAGGATTAATTATTAATGATTGAAAATCATTATTACATTTATATATAGTTCGAGAATTTCCGGACTTATGTTTAGGTTGCATCTTTTCTTTTCTTATTAATAACTCAGGCCCATTATATGGCTTACCACCCACAATATAACGTATAGATTCTTTTATGAATCTAGTAGCTGTATCTGTATTTTGAGGATCAGATGATGGGAAGGTTCCCCAATAATCCACCTCATCGAAGATTTGACTTGTACTTACTTCACTAATTAAATTAAATAGTAAAAGTAATAAGACTTTTTGATCCCGGCTTTTTACATTACCTTTTAAATTTGCTTGAAAAATTTCTTTAATTCGTACTTCTTCTTTAGGTTTGTAATAATAGTTAGCATTATTTAAGCTCATTATCGTATACCTATCACCAAAATTCATTTGAAAATAATTATTTTTGTGTACATCAAATGCTTTCATACAATCTATAATGTCTTGAAATTTATTGACTGGTAAACCGTATTTTTTTACTTTTTCTGAAATGTTACTTGAATTATTAATTAATTTTTCGATATTAAATAAAGGAATTTTACAAATAAAAGAAAATATGGCATCTTCATCTACAATACCAATCATACAAATTATGGTCTTTTCTTTCTTTTTAATTTCCTGAATTACTGTTTTCTTGCTTTTTGATCCTCGTTCTATAAATATAACTTTTTCTTCATATTCACTTGGCAATTGTTTTTTCATTTTTGAAATTGATTGATTTTTTGCTACTATTGCTGGTTGTATATCATTATCATATAATTCATCTAAAATCTTTAAATTTTCACTTTTTAGCATATTTTCTTTATTAAAAACCAATAACTTTGAAATACATATTAGCTTATTCACTAATCATTTCCCCTCCTAATTTATATAGCACACTGTTTATTATATTGTCTTTTTGATCTATAAACAATATTTTTTTATTTGCTTCGCTCGCATTCTTAATTGTATTCATTGTGCCACTCTTTAAATTAGTTTCTATAACAACAATTATGTCGCATATGTTTGCGATATATTTATTTCTATCTAAAAAACTAGACTTATAAGTGTTTTCATTTGGTCCTATTGATGTTAAAGCCAAACCCTTTTCTAATATATCTAAAAATAATCTTTTGTTATTTTTAGGATATATATTGTGGAAATTAGTTGGTAAAACTGCAATCGTTTTCCCCTGATAATTTACTGTTGTTCTGTGAGAAATAGAATCAATTCCATTTGCTAAACCACTTACAATAATGTATTCATCATCGATAAATTTTTTAGTTACTTTTTCTGTAATAATGATTGAGTTTTCGGTTGGTTCACGTGTACCGATAATAGCTACTCTTTTATGCTTTTTTGATAATAATGAAACATCTCCTTTAGCGTATAAAAAAAGTGGCATAATATTATTCGGTATTAATGAAGTGATAGCATTTTTATCATATTTAAAATATATTTTGTTTTGCTTTCTATTTTTAAAAAAGTCATCATTAAAATATAAGTTTTTCTTAAAGTTATTATACTTGTCATATTTAGTAGATAGATTGAGATCTTTATCGGTAAATAATTCTTTTAAATTATTGTTAGCAGAGTTTTTATTAAAAATAATTTTTATAGGATCTAGATTTTGAAGATAAATTTTTTCTAATAACTTCGAACTAAATCCGAATTGGTGTAAAAAGAATAAATCACTTCTTATAAATTTAGACATTGGAACCTCCTTAACTATAGAGTTTTACGTAACGAAAATTTTAATAATTGTTAACCCTTAAATGTTATTATACACGTAATTAAATTAAATTAGTTAATTTATTAATTTTGGCTATCCACTCATGATATTGCTTCTTGCTCGCGTTCTTGTATTCTTTAAATGATTGCGGACCGTCCTTGCCTAACTTACTTTGCATCTTGTTAAACGAATGACATTTCTTGCGTGCTGCTGCCTTTGCTTTCTGTGTTGCATTATATTTCTTTGCCTCCTTAACCGTTCTAGTATCTCTATCAGGATCAGGGGCGAACATGCGTGACTTATCCAATTCCTGTTGTATATCTTCATCACTTTTAAACTTAACAATATATGGCCGGAAATTGCATTGGCAGTTAGGGTGTAACGGAAACAAACTATACAAATCTACATACGGGAATTTATCTCCTGGCTCTGTAGCGAATACAATACCTCTGTACGCTGCGCATTGTCCGCAGGTAGGTATTATGTTACCAGTAACTTCTACTTGTTTAACCTTGCGCTCTGAACACCTGTTGAGGTGCCCATGATTTTCAGCCTGCTGTAGTTTAGTACGTGTTACTGTCTTTGCGTAAAAGTCCACCGGTGAATGTTTATGGTCCTTTGTAACAAATGCAGTCATACTTCTTTTACCAAACTTCTCGCCTAAGTGTTGTGTTATTTGCTTTGTTGTCATACCTGTTATTAATCCATTTGCTATTTCGTTACGCACATCATAGATTGCCTAATCTAAATTCTTATAGCCATATTGTTCTGCTGTTCTAAATGCTGCCGATAAATCGGTTAATGTATCAGATACAATATTACTTATGGTTTCCATATGCAATGGTGTTTGCACTAGCTCTTTTATATCACTATTGCTCATTACAACAATTTCGAATCCTGTACGTTCCAATAATTGTTCAGCATGTTTTAATCCTTTTGAATATGAATTAATGATACTGGCTGGTAAAAACATTTGCCATTGTAGTACTTAATTCTTCATAAAGCCGTTTTAATAGAATATACAAATGTTTTACTTCTTCATTGTCTTCGATGTCTTTATTTGAATGTAAAACTATTGTTCTAGCCTGGTTATATACATAATCAATAATTTGTTCGATCTGTTCTTGTGATAGTGCCATATTTAATCTCCTTTAATGATATAATTTTGTTTACTTATAATAAATACAATTCGCCCCACGATTACGTGAGGCGTGTGAATTAATCTAAGACGTTTTGGTGTAATATTAATCATTAATCTTTGCAAGTTTACGTAAATCGTTATCACTAATACTGGTAAGATCTATATTTTGATGGATATGAGCATCATGCTCGATGTTTTGTTTATCTCTCCATTGATTAGGTTTGCGATTTTTCAACCAAAATATTTGTGCTGTTGTATCAGGTTTCATGTATTTTGTAACTGTTACTACTTGGCCGTCAGGTGTTACTTGTTCTTCGGTATATTCATATCCTATAGCCTTATTAAACAGTGCATTTTCAACTTGTCTGTCTACTACTTCTTTGCCTCTTTTTAAGGACTGAAATATAAGAACATGCTTTTTAGCCCAATTGTATAAAGTGCGGGGTGTTACACCAATATTTTGAGCAATTTGGTCATTTGTTAATCCGTCACGAGCCCACCCCTCTATTAGTAATAAATTTTCACTTGTTTTCCATTCGTCAACTTTAGATTTAAACATTGTTACCCTCCTTGTTAATGCTGCATTGTTTTTTTAGTAAGTTATCTACTTCTAATAGTGATGGAAGCATAAAATCTTGAGTTATGTTCTTCACATCACTAAAGCTATAGTCTAAATATGGCTTTATAAAGTTAGGTATATTATTAATTGCTGCTGCTATCTCTTGCTTATTTATTAAGTGATACAAATTACTTTGAACTTTGACTATATGATTGTGATCAATTTCAGTTATATGCGTTTGTTCTCTGTATTCTTTCAAATAATAAGCAAATGCAGTTGTTAAAATACGCCCTAATACCATCGCCTTACGTTTTTGAGTTACTTTATTTGTTTGCATGATAGTCACCATCTATCTCAACGTTTCCACCTATATAATCGATTGCCCACTCAATAATAGCTTGCAAATGTTGTTCGCGATTTTCAAAATACAACTCATTAACGCCATTGCCTTTATCGATATTAACTGGATAAGAAGTTCTATTATCATTAATTACACTATCTAAAGTTTCAATTACAGTGTTAATGATTACTCTTGCTTCATCACTAATTTTATAAAATTCGTCACTCATGTTACTACCTCCTATATTTGAATGCGCTACGCACTCACTACGTTCGTTTGTGGGCGTCCAGTTGTTAAGCTAACCTAAAGGAACGCTTAAAACATGTACGCATGTGTGTTGTTTCATAATCACAATTTCGTTTTTGATATAAATGCTAGTGGTAACAGAGTATCAACTAAGTAACACCAAAAATGAAGTGTTTAAACATTGATATGAAAGTGTTTTGAAGTAAATTAGCAAGGTAACACCAAATTGCTAAAAAACCTCTATATATACTTATTACTTCTTATATACTTTTATATTTTGATGTTACCTGTTACTAAAGTGGTAAAAGCCTCGATATATAAGCATTTGAGTTAGTAACATCTATGTTGTTACTTGTTGTTACACTGTTACTTTATCTCTTTTATAAATTTATTATTGTCATCATAGATTGCAGTTGTTTCGTCATTTTTAACGTATATTCTCTTGTTTTGATTGATAATAGGTAGTTTAAATTGTTTAGACATATAGCCTATTTGTTTGAGTTGTTTACCAAATTTATTGCTGTTTACTGCCTTGAATCCATTTTCTAGACACCAATTTTTATAATTTTGATATGCCTTTGTTGTTGTTCTACCTAGAAACAGTGAAACCTCTTGCTCTTCTGAATGAGCTACAAATTGCCTTATTGGGCTATTATCTGTACGGTATTGCGCTTTGTACTTTTTTGATATTTCAGGTTCAGTTATACCTTTATTATTGATAGCTTCCAGTAATCCATTTAAAGCTTTATTAAGTAATGCTGACTTAACTTCATCTGTGTTGAGCTTATCTAATATAAAGGGGTCTTTAGCGTAGCTTATATTGTCAAAACTACGTGTCATTGGCACTATTATTAGTCTTCTAAAGAAACCGTAACTATCATCAGACGTTGAAAATAAATCGTTACCAGCTAAAATAAACTTAGTTCTTGGTACAAAATCAAATGGCGAACCATATTTTACTTGAGCATTGATGCGTTCCCCTGTTATAAGTGATTTCAATATACCGGTGTTATTGATAATTGCATCTGTATCGATATCATCAGTCAAATTTAAATGTGAACCGTACAAATGTGCTTTGCTAAATTTATCTGTAAGCTCTTTGATTGACAGTGACGTTGTGTGTTCTTCGCCTACTAACTCATTAATAATATGCATGAACGAAGATTTTCCAGAACTACCGTTTGAATATAGGTAGAAAGCTACACCAAATTTATTATTTGAATATAATGTATAGCCGACCATTTGATATAAAAGTGCTTCTATATCTTTGTTACCATCTGACACATCACGTATAAACAATTCTAATAGTTCACTTTGAGCGATTGGTTTGTAATTGGTATCAATCTTAGATGTGATAACTAAATGCTCTGAAAATGGCTCTAATTGCTTAGTTTCAAGATTGAAAACGCCATTTTTTACACCTATATATTTTGATCCTGATTCTTGAATTATATTCTGACTGCATAGTGCTTTTAGTTTATGGAATACCTCGTTATTTTGTTTTATACTTAATTTGGGAAGTTCTATCAATGTAATTTGATTTAAAATATTTATATCTAATAACTGATAAAATTCACCGTTAAAATAATGAGGTTGCTGATTAATCTCACAACATTTATATTTTCTGTATAAGTAAGTGGCGAAATCATAAAATAAAAACCTACTGCCACTAAAATATTTCTTTTCGTTTTTTGCTACGAGATTCATCATGTTCCCCTCTCTGTTAATTCTTATTTCAACATATTGTTTTGGTTATCTGTATGTTAAAATTAAATCGGTTTGTTTATTACAAACTGTATTAGAGCGTAACGCTTCTGCTGTGGTTAGTGAGAGTGTTGCGCTTTTTTGTTTCTTCTACTAATTCATTAAAAAGTTTTCTTAATGATTCTTCGTTTTCTCTAATAGCAATATCTTCGATCTTTGATTCAGATTTAATACAAACACTATTATCGTTTAAATAAACTTTCATTTTAGTACCTCCATTTATAGACTTATTTTTGAAAAACTTCTTTTTTGCCTAAACTCTAGAAAATTTTTAAAGCCTTTTATATCAACAATTATTATCCAGGGTGATGGCCTAAAAACTATGTGTTGATAATGCTTGTTTTCTTCTGCTTCTCGAATATATTTATTAGTTGTACTTGGACTTAAACCATAAATGTGTGCTAGTGGTTTAGGACGTGCAAATTTAGGTTCTATTATTGCTACTTGTTCGTCTGAAATCACTGTATTTTCTCTTGTAGGTACAATATTTAGTGCTTGATTATTCATTTAACCACCTCCTTTGATGTGAAAATTTCATCAACCTCTACATTAAGTGCTAGAGCTATTAATTTAATAGTTCTTTTACTTGTGTTTGAATGTCCATTAATAACATTAGACAAATGGTTGTAACTAATATCAACTTCTTTACTTAGTTCAGTAAGACTTATTTCACTATTTGCCATAGCAATTTTAATTTTCCTAGAACTTAACTCCATATTTTTACCTCCAGATATAAAATTATATCTAAATTATATTTGTTAGTTATGATTATGTCAATAAATTACTTTAAACTTAAAGAATGTTGTGTAATAATGAGTTGAACAAAGGAGGTAATTTTATGTCTGGAGATTTAGAAAAGTTAATAAAATCATATGTTCAAGAAAAGAATATTTCTATTTCTGAATTAGCAAGAGCATCAAATTTAAGTCAATCATATGTATATAATTTAGAAACTGGTAAAAAGAGCAATCCTAAACTTAATACTTTAGTAAAATTAGCTAATGGATTAAGTAAGTTTGGTTATAATAAATTGAGTGTATTAAATGAATTGATTGCGGCAATACCAGAATTAAGTAATCAAGAGAATAAAGAAAAAGCATTTCAGCAATTGATACATATGAATGACGAAAAAATAACTGTTAGAAGTAGTGGGTATACAGATTTATTCAATGTGCTTAACGTTAGTAGCGAAAGAGTTGGGTATAGATACACTCAAAATAATGTTGATTATCAAATAATATTAGGTGATAAAATTAAATCCCATATAAAAAATGTTGTAGATGAAATTATTGATATGTATGTTAGTACTTATCCTGAATTGTTAGAAGAAGATGAATATTATAATTTAATGGTTGAATCTGAGTTAGCGAAGAATAAATTGAAATTACTTAACTATGGAGATTCTTTAGAGGATAGTGATAACTAATGTATGTAAAAGAAAAAGTGACTAAATCGGGTGTTAAACGTTATGAGTTTTTTGAAAAGTATATAGACCCACTAACAAGCAAATGGCGAGAAGTTTCTGTGACTATGAACAAAAATACCAAACCATATAAAAATGAAGCGAGAAAGCTATTACAGAATAAAATCGAAGTGAAATTGAAAGATAGAAATACAAAAGAATTAAAAGGTCTTACATTACATGATGCTATGAGTGAATGGTTAGAGCGTGCTATAAAATCAGATAATTTAAAACAAAGCACGATTAACTCATATAAATATGAAATTGAATCTATGAAGAATGAAATTGAATCTATGAAGAATGATATTGAAAAGGATATTAAAATCATTAATGTACATTATCAGTATATGCAAGATTTAATTGATATGTGGGCTAAAAGTGTTAATTATTCACGAGTAAAGTCGCATAAGAATAGATTAATGTCTGTATTTAAGTATGTACGTGACGTGTACGATATGAGAGATATAACAGCTATAGAGCGTGTGAAGTTGCCTAGTAATAAGAAAACATATGCGCAAACAATTGAAGAGCGTGAGAACTATCTAAATGAACTGGAACAGCACCAGTTACTAAATGCATTGCAAAAAATGTATGATAAGAATTTCAATTACGCTTGGGCTAAAACATATTATTCTGCATATAAAGCCATAGAAATCCAATTGCTTACTGGTATGCGTATTGGTGAAGTATTAGCGTTACAGTTTAAAGATATTAATTTCGAGAAGCGGTTTATTGATGTAAATGGCACATTGGTAGACAGAAAAGACCCTATCACACAAAGATATGGCGTGAAAGACAGTACAAAAACGGGATCAAGTATGAGGAAGATTGGTATTACTGCACGAGCAGTTGAAATTTTTGACGAATTGTACAAATACAAACAATTTAACGAATTAGATCCTGAATTTTTGGAACGAGATTTCATATTCACAAATAAAAAAGGTAATCCCCTTTCAACTAATAAGATGAATTATATCTTAAAAGAAGCATTGAAGATTACCAATATCACAAAACGTGTCACAACACACACAATGCGTCATACCCATGTATCTATATTAGCACAGCATGCAATCCCCTTAAAAGCAATTCAAGAGCGTGTGGGTCATTCTGATAGCAATATGACATTGAGGATATATACACATGTTACGGATAATATGGCGCAAAACTTGATTAATGAGCTAGAAGCATACGATAAAGATTTTAATAATCAAAAATACAAATTACGCTTAGTGCAATAAATATATTGAAAGCGCCCTTTTTATTTAGGCGCTTTTTTATTTTTGGTTCAAGTTATAATAATTACTAATATTAAAATAATGATTCTATGGGGGGGTTCGGGGGTGTTTTCTATAAATGCATAAATACATAAAAATACAACGACGCTAAACGCCGTTGTATTAGGGTTAGTAAACTATTTTGTGTTGTGTATTAAGATTCTAGTAGTAAATCTTCTGGATTTTCAATTAAATCTTTAATCATTTTTAAGAATCCTACTGCTTCTTTACCATCAATGATTCTGTGATCATAGCTTAATGCAATGTACATCATTGGACGGTTTTCGATTGTATCTGCATCGACAGCAATTGGACGTGTAATAATTGAGTGCATACCTAGAATAGCAGCTTGGCTACCATTAATGATTGGTGTAGACATCATTGAACCAAAGATACCACCATTAGTAATTGTGAATGAACCATTTACCATATCGTCTAGACCGAGTTTTTTATCGCGTGCTTTTTTAGCTAAATTGCCAATTTCTTCTTCGATTTCAGCAAAGTTTTTCTTGTCACAATCTCTTACGAATGGAACAAGTAAACCGTCGTCAGTAGATACTGCAACACCGATATCATAGAATTGTTTAGTAATCATATCGTCGCCGTCAATCTCAGCATTCACACCTGGGAATTTTTTCAGCGCTGCAACAGCTGCTTTTGTAAAGAATGACATGAAGCCGAGTTTAGTACCATCATGATCTTTAATGAATTGTTCTTTTTTACGTTTACGTAAATTCATTACGTTCGTCATATCGATTTCGTTAAATGTAGTTAACATAGCTGTGTTATTAGAAACTTCTAATAATTTTTTAGCAGCTGTTTTCTTACGACGAGACATTTTTTCTCTCACTACTGGTTTTGATGGATTTTGTTGTGCCGGTTTTTTCGCTTCTTCTTTAGCGGCTGGAGCTGATTGTTTTGAGCTAGCTTGATTTTGACTTTGATCAACATGTTCTTTTCTTACAACATCATTTGACTGTGCTGCTACTTCAGATAAGTCGATACCTTTTTCACGAGCATATTTACGAGCTGATGGTGTTGCATTAACACGTTGTCCGTTGTCTTGATCTTTTTCTTCTGATTTATCATTTTGCGTTTCAGATTGTTGTGGTTGAGCTTTTTCTGATGATGAATCGTCTTTAGCGTCATCTTGTTTAGCTGGTGCTTCAGAAGCGTTGTTTCCGCTACCTTCTCCAACAACAGCGATAGATTGACCTACTTCAACTGTATCGCCTTCGTTTGCAAGTAATTCTTGAAGAACGCCTGCTTCTTCTGAAACAACTTCAACGTTTACTTTATCTGTTTCTAGTTCAACGATAGCTTCACCTTTATCTACGTTATCGCCTACTTGTTTTAACCATTCTGCAATGGTACCTTCTGTTATGGATTCTGCTAATTCTGGAACTTTTACCTCTGGCATGCTTGACTTCCCCCTAGTTAATTTTTGTACTTTGTTCGAGTATCATATTTTGAACGAGTTTGTGGATTTCACCATCACCTTCAGCCGGTGCCGAACGTTGTATACGACCATGATAACTTAAATCGTATTTGTCTGTAGTTAATTCTTTTAGATATGGATAAACAAATGACCATGCACCTTGGTTCTTAGGTTCTTCTTGTACCCAAGCTACGTTTTCTAAATTCGGCAATTCATTTAACAATGCTTCGATTTCTGTTACAGGGAATGGGTAAAGTCTCTCTACTGCAACAATTAATATAGAATCATTTGGATTTTTAGCCAAATATTCTTTTAAATCAATAAACATTTTTCCTGAAGCTAAAATAACTTTTCTTACAGTGTCTTTTTGATGTTCTTCTGGTAAAATCGCTTCAAATTTGCCCGTAGTAAATTTACTAATAGGATCTGCTACTGTTTTATTACGTAATAAGCTTTTCGGTGACATTACTACTAAAGGTCTCATAGATTCAGTACCTAATGTAGCAGCTTGTGCGCGTAATAAATGGAAATAGTTACTTGAACTAGATAAATTAACGATTGTCGCATTATTTTCTCCTGCAAGTTGCAAGAATCTTTCTAAACGTGCAGATGAATGTTCTGGTCCTTGTCCTTCAAATGAATGAGGTAACAATAATGTTAAAGCAGCACGTTCACCCCATTTAGCTCTTGAACTAAATAAGAAGTTATCAAAAATCATTTGAGACATATTTGAAAAATCACCATATTGTGCTTCCCAAATTGTCATACATGATTTATTTTGAACGTTATAACCATATTCAAAGCCAACTACTGCAGCTTCTGATAATGGTGAGTTACGTACTTCAAACGTCGCTTTTTGATCAGGTACATGATGTAACGGTGTGTACTTCTCGCCAGTCTCTGGATCATGTAAGACTGCATGGCGGTGACTGAAAGTACCACGTTCGCTATCTTGCCCTGTTAAGCGTATTGGATTGCCATTTTGAGTAATTGTCACAAAAGCTAATTGTTCTGCTTGAGCCCAGTCAACTAATCCATCTTCTTTTTCAAATGGCTCTCTACGTTTGTCTAATACTTTATTAAGTTTCTTCAATACATTGAAATTTGAAGGATACGTAAGCATCGCATCATTAATTTCTTTAAGATGTTCAAAACTCAATTCAGTATCTTGGCTTTGAATTGGTTCTGCCAAGTCATCTGGTTTTTGCATATTTGGATTATCCATTTTATCATTTTTATCAATTTTGTCATGAGCTGCTCGTAATGATTTTTGTACTTCATCCATAATATTATTCATTTGATCTTCTGTAATAATATGCTCATCTACGAGCTGTCTTCCGTATAAAAGTTCAACGGAGTCATGTTTACGTATTTCATGATATTGTAGTGGATTTGTGATTGATGGTTCATCCATTTCGTTATGACCATATCGACGGTAACCAACTAAGTCAATAACAACATCTTTATGGAATTCTTTTCTGAAAGCCATAGCAATTTCAATTGCTTCAATTGTTGCTTCAACGTTGTCTGCATTAACATGCATAATTGGCACATCATATCCTTTAGCAACATCTGAAGAATATGTTGTAGAACGACCTTCTTCAGGTTCTGTTGTAAAGCCGATACGGTTATTTGTAATAACGTGCAGAGTACCACCAGTAGAATAACCATCAAGGCTACCTAAGTTCATTGCTTCAAAATTAATACCTTGGCCAGGATAAGCTGCGTCACCATGAATTAATATTGGCATAGATTTTTCGAATTCAGTTGTTACTGCACCAGGTTGATCTGTATTGTCTTGTGTTGCACGTGTTTTACCTAAAACCACAGGTGCTACGATTTCTAAATGACTTGGGTTATTAGCTAATGAAATACGTTGTTCACTACCATATGAACGCGTCGTTTTCACGCCACCAAGGTGATATTTAACATCGCCAGACCAACCAGAAGTTAATTTTAAGCTTCCGTCTTCTGGTAAAAACTTCATTGGATCTGTGTGCATAAATTCAGAAATCATCATTTCATATGGCTTTTCTAAAACATGTGTGAGTACGTTTAATCTCCCACGGTGAGCCATACCAATTTGAATGTTTTGAATACCTTCGTCACTCGCAAGTTTTAAAGTTTGCTGTAACATTGGGACTAATGTATCTACACCTTCAATTGAAAAGCGTTTTGCGCCTACAAAGTTTTTGTGTAGATATTTTTCAAAACCTTCAACGTGGGCTAAATTTTTAAAAAGTTCGATTTTTTGATTGTCATTTAAAGTTGCTTTGTACGGTGTTTCAATTCTGCGTTTTAACCATACACGTTCTCTATTGTTGTTGATATGCGTGTACTCAAAGGCGATTGGTCCTTTGTAACGTTTTTCCATACGTACAATAGCTTCATAAGCATTGTCATAAATATCTTTGAAATGCTCTGATACGATACCTGCAGAAATAGATTCAAGTGTTTCTTTGTCTAAATTGAAATCTTCAAAGTTTAACTTTGGAACATTTTCTCTTACAGGTCTATTGACTGGATAAATATCTGCTAATAAATGCCCATATTGGCGGATATTATCTATTAAGCGCATAACACGTTTGATTGTGCTATCACCTTTAGTCACATTACTTTGACCTTCAGTATTTGTTACGATGTTAGCTTCACCGTTTTTGATTGTACTAAATAGGACTTGCAAATCTTCAGGGACTGAAGTCGGATCATTTAGATATACGTCATATAAATCTAAAACATATCCAAGATTTGCCCCGAAATTTACAGGTGCCTCGGAAACCTGTCTTTCGTTGCTCATATTACACCCTCCACAAAATAGTTGAAACGCTTACAAATCAATAATAGCATTAAACAGGCGTAAATTAAAGTACCAATAGCCTAGTTATATGAAAAAACAGAACCTAAATTAAATAGATTCTGTTACTTTTGTAATATATATAATAATGTAACGTATGTTTTGCTAAATTCAAACTTTTTTAATGCTAGATTTAACGTGTTAAAAAGTGATTTTAAAAGTAGTATATTTACCTGTTTCACTTTCAACTTGTATAGTGCCATGATTCAATTCAATTATTTTTTTAGCAATAGATAGACCGAGACCATTGCCACCTAATTTACGTGAACGTGATTTATCGACTCTATAGAAACGGTCAAAAATAAATTCAATATCTTCTTTAGGAATACCAACACCGTGGTCTGTTATCTCAATAGAAATTTGTTTGTTTCTAAGATTGGTTTGAATATGAATATGTTTGTTATGTTGATCATATTTCATAGCGTTATCAATGAAGATAATTAATATTTGTTCTAATTGGTAACGATTTATTTTAATATTAAGTGGTTTAGGATAAGCTTCAAATTCAAATTTATAGTCCTGATGTAATTGTTTTAAAGATTTTATACGAGAAGTAATTTCCTGATTAATGTCTACATTTTCGATATCTCCATCTCGACTATTATTATTATCTTTAGTGAGTAAGAGAAGCTCTTCTACTAATTTTGTAATTCTCATCATTTCTTCTAAGGAAATGTCTAAAGATTCTTCTAGTATTGCTGCATCTTTTTTTCCCCAACGTTGAATTAAATTTAAGTGACCTTGGATAATTTGTAATGGCGTACGTAATTCGTGAGAAGCGTCTTCCACGAATTGTCTTTGTTGATTAAAAGATTCTTCTAATTGGAACATCATTTCGTTAAAAGTAACGATTAAATTATCTGTTTCTTCATAGTTTGTAGTTAACTCTACTTTTTCTTGGAAACCGTCTCTACGTATTTGTTGCATTTTGTTAGACATCAAAATTAATGGCTTTGTAATTTGTGATGAGAAAAAGTAACTTATAATCGCAGTGATAAACGTTGCAATGATGCCGAAAATAAGCGCAATAAAATATAAAGAATTTACGAGTGTATTATAGCTTTCTAATGAATGGACAATCACACTATACCCTTTGAAACTTTGAGAATCGATGTGGTGCGTTATAGTCAGGTATTCCGTATTATGATGATTTTTGATTGAAGCTTGATTCGCATCTTTAGTCGCAAAATTTGGTGTGTAATTGATCGTATTATCATTTGAAGTCTCCATTAATTTGTTACCATTGTCACTATAAAGTATTACCTTTTGAAAGTTGCCTAAAGAAGCATTTAAATCTAAAGGTGTGATATCTTTCATATGCTTAGTTTCAAAAAGGTTTACAATATCTGATGAACTTCGTTCTGCCTCAGTAAATTCATTGTGACGTAAACTATTGCTTAAGAAGAATATGATAATCAAACTAAAAATAAATATTGTTGAAAACGTTATTGTTGTTGTTATCATCATCCATTTTGTTTTTAATTTTCTTTGCTTCATTGTCTAACCACATAGCCAACGCCACGAACAGTTTCGATGTATTTATCTTTACCATATGGTTTGAGTTTGTTTCTTAAATAACGAATATAAACATCAACAACATTTGTTTCAACCTCGGTATCATATCCCCAAACATCAGTGATAATTTGTTCTCTCTGCAAAACATGATTTTTATTAACAGCAAGTAAATATAATAAGTCATATTCTGTTTTTGTTAAATCTAAGGATTGGCCCTCTACAGTGACCTTAAAAGCGTCTTTGTCTATAATGATACCCTTGATATTAATGACGTTCTTTTGTGGCTGTCTACGTAGCATAGCACGTATTCTAGCTAGTAATTCTTCTATATCAAATGGTTTAACAATATAATCATCAGCGCCATAATCTAAACCTGCGACTTTATCATAGGTATCACTTTTAGCAGTAATAATAATAATTGGCGTTGTTTGCTTTTGACGAATTTGACGGCAGATTTCTAAGCCATTGATATTTGGTAGCATCAAATCCAAAAGTATAAGATCATAGTTATTTGATAATGCTTTTTCTAAACCAGGACGTCCATCGTATTCTATATCTACAGTGTAATTTTCGTGTTCAAGTTCAAGTTCTATAAAGCGAGCGAGATTTTGTTCATCTTCTACTATTAATATTTTTGTCATAAGTTGCACCTCAAATTATATTTTAAATGATAATACACAATGTAGGAAGTTATTACTAATAATTGTATAATATTTGTTGCTTGTATACGAGATATAATAAAACAAATAAATCGTATTATATCCCCTCGTATTGCCTTTTAAAGATTATTAAGTCTTGATAAATATAAGAATCTATAAAAATTCTCTAATTCTAATTGACAATAATTCTCAGTGTTGTATAATGTAATTGAAAATGATTATCAATTCCAAATATAAGACATTCCCCCCACACGAATTTCGATCTTATTGGATTGATCATTTTCAGAAATATCCCCTTTTATATGCCCGTAAAAGACTAACGTTGCGAGACAACGTGAATATAAAAACCGGTTTTACATTGTAAAATCGGTTTTTATAATAAATTTTGACACAAAAAGCAATAAGATACGTTATATATCAAGTTGCTCAAAATTAAGGCAAGCCAACGTTAAGTTAATATTGACGTTTGGCTTGTTTTTTTGCAATTCAAAATGCAAACAAGATATTTTCAAAATCATAAATAAAAAACTGCCGAAAAGTCAGTGACTTTTCGGCAGACTATCCAACTAGATGCAACATATACCTAGCTGATTTAGTGTTGATAAACTATCAATAAATACTAAACTTGTAGTTTATGTCTTAAAATAAGCGTTGGAAGTACCACACAAAACGCGCCACCAATGATTCCAGCAATGATATCAGTTGGATAGTGAACACCAAGGTATACGCGAGATGATGATATTAAAATGATAAATAATGCAGATAATCCTATCATAAATGCTCTGGATTTACCTTGTAGCACTCGATTAGCGATATACATCGTACTGCCAAAGAATGTGGCGGAGCCCATAGCATGACCACTTGGGAAGCTAAACCCAGAAATATCAATGAGCCTTAATAATGTTGGACGTTCTCTATCAAAGAGGTTCTTTAGCAAAGGATTTAAAGTCCCTGATAAACTCATTGCGATAGCAAAAAACAAAGCCTCAATATTTAATCGTTTTAGCATTAAATAAGCAATTAATAGTAGTGACAAGCAAACCATTGCCCATACTTCACCAATCTTAGTTACGCCTAAGAAGAAAGTAGTCGTAATAAAACTTTCAGAAGAATAAATAAATTCGTATACTTCATTATCAATCC
The DNA here is from genome assembly GCF_049943195.1 of Staphylococcus caseorum. NCBI lineage: Bacteria > Bacillati > Bacillota > Bacilli > Caryophanales > Staphylococcaceae > Staphylococcus > Staphylococcus caseorum. Next base: position 881,781 of record NZ_JBNFUA010000001.1, on the reverse strand, counting down.
ATTTTCCTAATCTAGATTCATGAAAGAATGCAATGATGCCAAATATTAAAGTGAAAATGATTAGTAATGATATTCGTTTCCATCGACTCATTGCATATGACCTCCCATTAGTTTAGTGCGTCATTAATAATTTTATTGAATAAATCTTGACGCGTATAGCTTTCTTTATATGTTTGCATTTGTTTAACTATCGATTCACGGTTAGCTTCAATTTCATTAAGCTGTGTGATTAATTGTGTTTCAGTTAACGTATCTTCTGGTAATGTTTTACCAAAACCTTTAGATTCAAAATTCTTAGCGTTATCAATTTGATCACCACGGGATTGATCTAAACCAAGTGGAATTAATAACATAGGAATTCTAAGTGCTAAAAATTCATAAATCGCATTTGAGCCAGCACGACTAATAACCGTATCAGTAATTGCTAAAAGGTCTGTTAAATCATCTTTCACGAATTCAAATTGAATATAACCATCTTTATTTGAATATTGCTTTTCTAACAAGCCTTTACCAGTTAAGTGTACAACTTGATAGCTTTCATTCAGTGCGTCTATATTTTGTCGTATGATTTCATTTAATTTTTTACTACCTAGACTACCACCCATAACGAGCAATACTTTTTTATCATTAGCAAATTTAGTGAGTTGATATCCTCGGTTTTTATCTCCAGTTTTCAAATCTTCACGCACAGTTGCGCCGACAAAATCTGCTTTATCCTTAGGTAGATACTGCAATGTATCTTCAAAAGTAGTGTAGATTTTCTTAGCAAATTTGAGTGAAATCTTGTTAGCTAAGCCGGGCGTTAAATCTGATTCATGAATTATTGTTGGAATCTTCAAAGATTTTGCAGCCATAACTACTGGCACAGATACAAAACCACCTTTTGAAAATAATAAGTCAGGTTTCTCTTTCTTTAATACTTTTCTCGCATCTAATACACCTTTTAATACTTTAAATACGTCTTTTATATTGTCCCAAGAAATATAACGTCTTAATTTACCACTAGAAATTGAATGATATTTGATTTCAGGTAATTGAGATTCTATCATCTCGCGTTCAATTCCTTTTTTTGAACCGATGTAAAAGGTTTCATAACCTTCTTCCAAGGCAGTGGGTATTAAACTTAAATTGACTGAGACATGTCCAACAGTGCCTCCCCCAGTAAATGCGATTTTCGTCATATTGTAACCTCTATTCTTCTAATTTTTTATAATAGGCGTAAAAGGGTTCTCCTTTATTAAAAGGAGGGTAATCAATTTCTGCCTCGCCTACTTTATTAAAGCCCAATTTATTAAACAGACCTTGTGCACGTTTGTTTAATGCAAATGTATCTGTCACTATAACGTGAATATTATGATCAAGTGCAAGGTTAACAGCAAAGTTAAATAATTGAGTAGCAGCACCTTTATATGCTGATGAAACAGCAAGTCTGTGGATTACATATGCACCACTTCTGTCGATTGGCCATTCTAGTTCATCATACCACTCTGATTGTTGTTGGTCGACAACTATAAAAGCATAAATTATAGAAGTTTCTTCAAGTACATAAAGTGTTTCATTTTGTATGTCTTCTTTGAAATGCTGCTCCAAAGGATATTGTTCATCCCATTGGTTATTATTATCTTGTTTCATGATTGCTTTAGCTTCTTTTACAATTTTTAGAACACTTGATAAATCGTTTTTGTTAGCAATTCTAATCATAGAAATAGTACCTCTCTATAGTTAATTTAATTTTTTAAGAAGATTTTGTAAAACAGTATCCTCTTTATTTGCTTTGTTGACAAGCGCTTGGGTGAATTTTTCATTTGTTTTTTTGTCGAATGTGCCATTTACTTCCAAATTATTTTCTTTTTGGAATGATTCAATAGCAGATTGCAAAGCATTATCAAATTCATTAGAGTTATTATTTACTTTATGACCCAATGCAGATAATCCAACCTTCATTGTTTTAACATTTTTATCGCTATCACCCAACTCAAATGTTTTATCATTAGGTATAACATTTAATGTTTGGTATTCTGGTTCATTAATTTTTACATCCGGCTTAATTCCCTTACCATGAATGTAATGTGAATGTGGTGTTAGCCATTTCATGTTGGTGAATTTTAATAATGATCCATCGTCAAATTCATTTGTTGTTTGAACAATTCCTTTACCAAATGTTTTAGAACCATAAACCTTGGCCTTATCATAGTCTTTCATAGCACCTGTAAATACCTCAGAAGCACTTGCAGAGCCTTTATTGACAAGAATTGATACTTCCATGTCTTTAGCTTCTTTTAAAGCATCATTAGAAGCTGTAATTTCTTCTTTATGGTCGCCTTTTTGAAGTTGTACAACGGTTTCACCTTTATCTATAAATATATTAGCCATTTTAATCGCTTCATCTAATAAACCACCTGGGTTATTACGTAAGTCTAAAACAATTTTACGGACGCCATCTTTATGTGCTTTGATAATTGAAGATTTTAATTCTCCTGCAGTGCTATCTTGGAATTTGTTGATAGTAAAGACACCTATGTCGTTTTGTTTTTCATATTCAACGCTTTTCACATGTATTTTATCACGCTCAATTGTGATATCGTGTGCTTGGTTAGCTCTTTCAATTGTTAAAGTTACATTCGTTCCTTTTTTACCGCGCACTTTATTTACAATCGCTTCCAATGGTTGTCCTTTGATAGATTTACCATCAACTTTAGTCACAATATCTTTAGGTTGTATACCTGCTTTTTCAGCTGGCGAACCTTTCATTGGACTTGTGATTTCAATTTTATTGCCTTTCTTTTGCATTTCTGCGCCGATACCTACAAAATCTCCAGAAACATCTTCATTAAAAGATTTCGTTTCTTTTTTAGTCATATAGTCAGAATATGGGTCATCTAACTCTTTTACCATTCCATCAATAGCAGCTTCAGATAATTTTTCGGAATCTGTCTCTTTATAATATTCATTATTTAAAGTTTTATAAACTTTTTGTACCTTTTGCATTTCTGTTCGTTGATCACTATTTAGTCCGCTTTTCCAATTACTAACGCCAATTGTTGCAAATACTGCAATGAGGGCTGTGATGATCACAGTAGCTATTATCAATAAAATGAAATGGCTACGTTTGAAATTTAAGAATTTAGATTTATTTTGGTGATTATTATCGTTATTACTGTCGTTACTGTTTTCCTCATGTATGTCTTTATAATCTGACATTTAATCACTTCCTACTACATATGTAAAAATTCCTATTAAAGTTTAACTAAAATAAAAAAGCTAGGATTGAACCATATTCGATTAATCCCAGCTACTTATATGACACTATAATATTTTAATATACTTGAATCTATATATACAAACATTAAGTGATTTAAAATTTTAGCCATTCTGTATATTCTTCATATAAATCATCGAACACAGCCATTGAAATGGGATAATTGCCTTGTGTCTCTATATAATCAGATATAATATGAAAATCTTTCTCTTGTCTTGGAAAAGATAAATCATCAAAAATTTCTTCTGCTAATTCACCTTTTTCGTTTTTACGACCTCTTGCCGTTAGCACAAATTGATAAAATGAATGATCTTTCATTAGTTCATTGTCACATCAACGATTTTTGTCTCGCCTTTAGTAATAGAATTTACATCTGCAACATTAAGAGATGAGGTATTATCAGAATTTGTGATAATGATTGGTGAAATTACAGATTTCGCATTTTCTTTAATATAATCTAAGTCAAAACGTAATAATGGATCGCCAACACTTACTGTATCTCCACTTTCAACTAAAACTTCAAATCCCTTGCCATCCAATTGAACTGTGTCTAAACCGATATGAACGAGCAATTCTAAACCATTGTCAGCTTTTAAGCCTATAGCATGTTTAGTTGGAAATACATTATCTACTTTTCCGTCGATTGGTGATACGACTTCGCCTTCTGTTGGGTTTACTCCAAAACCTTCGCCCATCATTTTTTGTGCGAAAACTGGGTCTGGAATATCTTCAATTTTTACATATTCCCCTGTAATTGGCGCATAAATAACACTATCCTTATTGACTTCTTTACCTTTGCCGAATAATTTTTTAAACATATCTTGTTCGCTCCTTATTTTTCAAAATGTGATATTAAATCTTCATAGCCTAATTCTTCAAGCTTTTCGAAAGGAATAAATTGAACTGCTGCGGAATTAATACAATATCTTAAACCGCCACTTTCTTTTGGTCCATCATTAAATACATGACCGAGATGACTGTTTGCATCATCTGAACGTACTTCTGTACGTACCATGCCGAAAGTTTTATCTACAAGTTCAACAACTTCTTCATCATCTAGAGCTTTAGAAAAACTAGGCCAACCACAATCTGATTCAAATTTTTCTTCTGAGGTGAATAAAGGTTTTCCTGAAATTTTATCGACATAAATGCCTTTTTCATAATGGTTCCAGTACTCATTTTGGAATGGAGGTTCTGTTCCATTTTCTTGTGTAACTAGGTATTCCATTTCATTTAAACTATCTTTGCTTTTTTTAATCATTTTGTTCCCCCCAATGTTTTTCTATAAATGCTTTACGTCCTGATCCACGTTGATATTGCTCATAATGCAATGGATTTTTTTTATAATAATCTTGATGTTGTGATTCAGCAGGATAAAAGTTTTTATATGGTTTGATGGGTGTAATTACAGGATTATTAAAAATAGCCTGTTCATTTAATTGCTGTATTTTTGCTTCTGCAGCTTTCTTTTGTTCTTCATTGTGATAAAAAATGGCTGGTTCGTAGTGTTCACCACGATCAAAAAATTGGCCACCATTATCAGTTGGGTCAAATGTTTTGAAATAAACATCTAAAATATTTTCGAAGGAAGTGATTTCAGAGTTATATGTGATTTGTACTGCTTCTACATGACCAGTTTGATTCGTACTTACACTTTCGTAAGTAGGATTATCCAAATGGCCACCACTATAACCAGAAACAACATTTTCGATACCTGGATAAGAAGTAAAAGGTTTAACTAAACACCAGAAACAACCGCCAGCTAATGTCGCATAAGCCATAATATACCTCCTATATCTATTTTGTCATAAAGTTACCATTATTTTAAGAGATATGCTATCAAATTGTTTATAAATAATATAAGGACTGTAAATTTTCTTAATAATAGTAACAGCGTATATGGAGCAAAATCATATTAAGATCTTAAAACAATTAATCCAATGGCGCCTTGACCAGCATGTGTTGAGATAACAGGTGTTGTTATATTTGTATCGAAATGTTGAAAATTAAATTCTTCAGAAAATTGCTTTTTAACCTTATCTACAAATTCAATGACATTGGCATGAGCAATACCAATAGATTTTATATTCTTATCACCTATAAAGTGGCTTATTTCTTTCTTTAAAAATTGAACACTTGCATTTTGCGTACGTGAATTGTGTAACATTTCAAGTTTCCCATCAACAAGTGTACCAATTGGCTTAATTTTCATCATATTCCCAATTAAACCTTTTGTTTTACTAATACGCCCACCTTTAATCAGTTGATTAAGTTGGCCAATAACAACATAAAGTTTAATGTTTTTTTGTAATTCATTCAATTTTTCAATAATTTTTTCAGTTGCAATACCTTCATTATTCCAATCTACAACGTGCTGAATTTGATAACCTAAACCAAAGGAAATTGATTTAGAGTCTATCACCGTTACATTGCTATCAGAAATTTGACTGGCTTGCAGTGCAGTTTGATAAGTACCACTTAATCCCGAAGTGATATGAATACTAATGATTTCAGAACCATCAGCACCTAATTCATCATACATCTCAATGAATTTGCCAATCGCTGGTTGACTTGTTTTAACATCTGCATCATCCTGAATTCTTTGTATATATGCTTCAGAAGTGATATCGACTTGGTCTACGTATGATTTTCCATCTATTGTTAAGTTAAGTGGTACAACATGGATATCATTTTCAACTAAATAGTCATTTGATAAGTCTGAAGTTGAATCGGTTACAATTTTCTTTTTAATCATAATGTCCTCCTATGAATTTTTCTTACGAATTAAATGTAAAAAAGTATGAGGAATTGTATTTTTGTCATCTAATTCCCCTTTAACTGATGATTCGACTTCCCAATCTTCGAATGTATAAGGTGGGAAAAATGTATCCCCATCAAATTTATCTTCAATTACTGTGATATACATATCGTCAACTTTATCAATCATTGCTTCAAATAATGATTGACCACCAAATACGAAAACATGGCCAGGTAAATCAAATATATCATCCATAGAATGAATTACATCAACGCCTTCATGTTGAAACGCTTTATTTCTAGTTAATACAACGTTTCGCCTGTTAGGAAGTGGTTTTCCTATAGAGTCGAATGTTGCGCGTCCCATAACGAGGGTATTGTTAGTACTTAATTTTTTAACGTGTTTAAGGTCATTCGGTAAATGCCAAGGCAATGTGTTATCTACGCCGATAACACGTTGTTGGTCATGCGCCACAAGTATTGATAGTGTCATATTTTTCCTCCCTACTGCTAATATAGTAAAATATTATTTTGAATTTTTAATAATTATCATATATTAATCAATTTTGATCGTTTTGTAGATTACACTGCTATCGGTGCTTTTATTGCTGGATGAGAGTTATAATCTATAATTTCCAAATCCTCGTAATTGATATCGAAAATAGAAGCATCACTGTTGATTTTTAATTGAGGTGGTTCAAAACCATCACGTGATAATTGTGTTTCTATAGCATCAATATGATTAGCGTAAATGTGGGCATCGCCAAATGTATGCACAAATTCTCCAACCTCTAGCCCACATTCTTTCGCAATTAAATGCGTTAATAAACTATAACTAGCAATATTAAATGGCACACCTAAAAATATATCTGCACTTCTTTGATAAAGTTGACAACTTAATTTACCCTCTTGTACATAGAATTGAAACATCGTATGACATGGTGGCAATGCCATGGTATCTATTTCAGTTGGATTCCAAGCTGAGACAATATGACGTCGAGAATTCGGATTGTTTTTGATTTGTTCTATAACAGTCTTAAGTTGATCGAAATGGTTACCATTTTTATCTTCCCAGTCGCGCCATTGTTTACCATACACATTGCCTAAGTCACCAAATTTTTGGGCAAATGCATCATCGTTTAAAATCTGTTGTTTGAACTTTTGCATTTGTTCCTTATATAGTTTATTAAAAGATTCATCTGCTTGTGCTCTATGTCCAAAATCGGTCATATCTGGCCCTTTATAATCTGATGATTTCACATAATTCTCAAACGCCCATTCATTCCAAATATTGTTATTATATTGGAGTAAATATTTAATGTTCGTATCACCTTTGATAAACCACAATAATTCCGTTGCAATTAATTTAAAGGATACTTTTTTGGTTGTTAATAAAGGAAATCCTTTCGAGAGGTCAAATCTTAATTGATGTCCGAATTTTGAAATTGTGCCTGTATTTGTGCGATCATTTTTTTGTTTGCCGATGTCTAAAATTTCTTCGCATAGATTGTGATATGATTGGTCAAAACTATTAAGCATAATAACCACACTCCTTTCTATTATTTATATTTATCTTATTGGAAATTACTGACAATTAAAAGAGTTTACTATTAATTGTGTAAAAAACAATTCACTTTATATAAAGTATACATTATTTTTTTGAAAACGTTTAAAATGTAGCATTATTTTTAAATTTAAAAAACCAACTTACCATATCTTAAATAATAAGTTAGATATGATAAGTTGGTTTAGAGAAACATTTATCCAAGTCCAATTACTATTATCATTTAATATAAAATAACAGATTATATTAAATTAAGTAATTAGCAATATTCATCGAAAGCATCTTTGATATCCATACAAATATCTTGAATATCTCTACCTTCAATATGTTCGCGTGGAATAAAATGTTTTAATTCTTGACCTTCAAATAAAGCGAATGATGGACTAGACGGTACTTGCTGAATAAATGATCTCATTTCTTCAGTAGCTTCCTTGTCTTGTCCAGCAAAAACTGTGACTTTATTACTAGGTTTTTTATCATTTTGTTCAACTACAGTCACTGCTGCAGGTCTTGCTAATCCAGCTGCGCAACCACATGTAGAGTTAATAACTACAAAAGTTGTGTCATCTGCTGCGACATTATTCATATAATTAGAAACTGCTTCAGCAGATTCTAAACTTTCAAAATCATGTTCTGTTAATTCACTACGCATTTGTGTAGATAATTCATTCATATAAGCATCATATGCATTCATTGATAACACTCCTAAAATTTATCTTTTAATTCATTTTTATCAGTAATTACTTGTTTCTGTTAGCAATTTGTTTCCAAACGGATCCTAAAGCTTCGTCACCATTTTCTATTCTAGAAATTGCCATCTCTATTTGTAGTTTTACTTCGTATGCAGGGTCGTCTGCATGTGCTCTTAATGATTCGAGTTGTTCAGGGCCACCTTCGTCAAAGATAAACATTGCCGCTCTCCATCTTACAATTTTTTGTGGGTCATTCAATGCTTTTTCCATTTCGGGTAGCGCTTGTTTGAAACCTAAATCGCTTAAACAATCTCCTGCTGTACGTCTTACTGCAGGACTTTTATCATTTAAACCTTTAAACAGATAAGGTAGTACAGCCTTATCTTCCACCATTCCAAGTAGCACGATAGCTTCACGTCTCAAGGGTATTTTTTGCTCATCGCTCACTGCTTCACCTAATAATGGGAAATCTTGTACAGTTGGTGTTGGAAAGGATTTTAACATTCTTAATCGTTCTTTCCAGTCATCCGCAGCTTGATAAGCTTCAAGCGTAACGTGTTGATATTGTTTTTCTGGTACAACAATATCTGTAGCTAATGCTTCTTGGACAAGTGTTTTTAAGCGTTCTTCAGGATAAATCGCAGTAATTTCTTCAAATACTTCAGACATAATATCGTCTAATTCACCGTAGCGCACACCTAAATCATCCCATTTGCGAAGAAAGACAATATTATCATTATCTTTTTGTGCAGCTAGCATGCTATCTATATAAATTTCTGATAATTGTTTGCGTTTTTCTTCAGAGCTTGTAGTAAGTTTAATTTGATAAGGAATCCCCTTAAATTTTAATACTTCAGCCTTAACCTCTCCATAGTGTTCATCAGGTAAAGGTTCACTTATTTCTTCTTGGTCTTCATTTAACGTTGCAGTTACGTTAGGTAAAACATCTTCCCAATCAAATTTCGGCTTTTTGTCCACTGCTAAAAAGTCCATGACATAGAATATAGACTTAACGCCTTCTATTGCTAATACATCATTAATAAAATGAGGTTGTCCCTCTGCAACTGCAGTATACGTATTTGATTTATTATCTTCTCTTTTCTCACTCAAGACAATTTTCATTGTATTTGGACTTGGTGTAGGTTCAACACGAACAATTTCCATCAAGGAACCTCCTTGTTATATTTATATTCTTTCTAACGTAGCTAATATATTCGGTAATACATCATCCCACTCAACATTAGCTTGTTTATCAACTGAAATAAAATCCATAGCTTGGAATATAGATTTAACACCCTCTACTTCTAATACGGCATTAATAAATTCAGGTTGTCCTTCTTTTACTTTAGTATACGTGTTGGGTTTTGTATCTCCACCTTCTACGCTATATACAAATTTCATTGTATTTGGATTTGGGGTTGCTTCTACATTTAAAATTTCCATGATAAATCCTCCTTATTGTAATTCATTTCCTATTTGTTTAATTTGTTTTCCAATTGAACACTCATTTATACAAAAGTGGTGTGCTTGTGTTTTTCCTTCAGTCTTTCTGATATGATTTTTAAGCAAGCATTCTTTGCAGTAGGTGTTCATTAAATGATCTATCGCATCAATTGCTTCTTTTTCAGAATAAGTTAGAATAATCTTCACTCTCCTGTGTTTCTGTAAATAAAAGTATTTAATTATATTAAGATTTGACGCTTGAAGGTATTATATCATTTGTAACTACGATTGTTTAATATTAAATTTGCAATTAAGATTAATGTAGAAATAATGTGTATTAATTTTCAAAGTATACTTGCAATTTTTAATTTATCTGATAAGATAATGCAGTTGTTAAATATGCGGTTTCTAAACACCCGCATCATCAAAATTTAGGAGGAAGTTAAATTGTTTAACGAAGTTTTTGGTGTGTTAACGTTTTTAATCACATTTTTATTATTAGTCGTAATGTATCGCTTTTTTGGAAAACAAGGATTAATTACTTGGATTGCAATTGGTACAATTATCGCTAATATACAAGTAATAAAAACAGTAGATATTTTTACTATTTCTGCAACATTAGGTAATGTAATGTTTGCATCGATATATTTAGCTACTGACATTTTGAATGAGATATATGGTAGAAAAATTGCAAAGCGTGCGGTTTGGTTGGGTTTTAGTTCAACGTTAGTCATGATTATTGTCATGCAATTATCGTTACACTTCACCCCATCTCCCGTGGACACGACGCAAGGTGCATTAGATACAATATTTAATCTTGTGCCTAGAATTGCATTAGGTTCTGTTATTGCATATATCATTGGACAGCATTTAGATGTACTGCTATTTTCATTGATTAAAAAGGTGTTCAGTTCAGATAGAACATTTATTATTAGGGCATATGGAAGTACGATAATTAGTAATATTATAGATACAGCATTATTCGTAGCTATTGCGTTTTTAGGAACAATGCCAAATGAAGCAGTATTTGAAATTTTTATAACAACTTACTTGTTGAAAATTATTTCTACAATATTTAACGTGCCGTTCGGTTACTGGGCAAAATCTATGTATCGAAAAGGTAAAATACAGAAATTAGATGAAGGTTACTAAAAAAACTCTGAAATTGGTTATATACCGATTTCAGAGTTTTTTTGATTTAAAACAGTAGTAATTTGTTCTCTTAGATATTCAAATGTTACATAACCATCGCTAGCTAGAAAGTGTCCTTGGTGTGGAATATGAATTGTTTGAGTTCCTAAAGCTTTAGACAAACGATCTGTTGCACGTATATCAACAACAGGATCATAATCGCTACCAATAGTAATAATATGTTGAGCATTGATGCCATCAAGCTGAACGTTAGTTTGATTGATATAATAATCTAATTCTGGTAAATTCACTAATGTTTCATTAAAGCCTGAAACTAAAAATAATCCTTTAATATGTGGGCATTGAGGAAGTTGAGATAAATAATTAAGCACGGATACTACCCCAAGACTATGAGCGACAATAAGCGTTTCAGAATTTAATTTATATGCCATACTATTGTGTAATGCTTTGTACCACTGATCTATATCTGGATGATTTGAGTCTGGTAAATATATGACTTCGACATCATAATCAGAAGCTCTCATTTTAGCAGCTAACCATTGAAACCAATGGCTATCAGTATGTGCTTGATAACCATGTATAATAAACATATTTTTCAAAGTATCAGACCTCTCTTGATCAACTCCGACTAATTAAGTATAAATTCAATATATATCTATGATACGAAAAATATATTGAATTTCCAACTGATATGATTAGCGATTATATAGTATAAATGTAATAGTTTTGATAAGATTAGATTAACTTAAATAATGTGGGTGAATTTATGGCGAAAATATATTTTGATGCAGCTACTGCCGGTAATCCAGGTGAAAGTGCTTGTGCCGTTGTCATGGTAACAGACAATGAACGGATTCAGTATGACGCTAGTTTAGGTATAATGGATAACCATAGTGCTGAATGGGCCGCGTTAGTGTTTGCCTTAGAAAGTGCTGTGAAACACGAAGTGACGACGGCGATAGTTTATACAGATTCAAAATTAATTGAAGATAGTTTGAATAAGGGACGCGTAAAAAATAATAAATTCAAACCTTATTACAGTGAAATGTTAAAATTAGAACAACAGTTTGATTTACTTTTTGTAAGATGGATTCCTAGAAATCAAAATAAAGAAGCAAATCATCATGCTAAAAATGCACTATATAAAATCACTAAAAATAAAAAAGGCAAATAATATAAAAAGTGGCTGCTAACTTTCCGGAAGGATTGCTAACAGCCACTTTTTATTTGTATGTTTAACTGAAATGAGTAGACAAGTATTTTCCTGATACGTATAACTCATGTTCGTTACAGATATTTAATATCTTAGTGATATCTGTACCAAATTTCATATCTTGTAATAACGTTGTTGTATCTAAAGGTACTTCAGTGTGAATTTTAGCTAAAGACTTGGAAACCTTTAAGTTTTGCATATCATTACTTATTTTATTCTGTTGACCAGGTGTTAATTCATCTATTGCGTCAACGACAGATTCTACAGAACCATAATTTTGAATAAGTTTAATTGCTGTTTTTTCTCCTATACCTTTTACACCAGGATAACCATCTGCGCTATCTCCCATAAAAGCTTTTACATCAATAAGTTGTAACGGATTCAATCCATATTCACTTTGGAATCTATCAAGCGTGTAGCGATTATAAATGCTGAAGCCCTTTTTAGTTAACCAAATTTCTACATTGGGATTGATACATTGTAGTATGTCTTTATCACCAGTTACTACATAAATTTGATTTTCATCAGAATATTGATGTGCTAAGGTTCCAATAACATCATCAGCTTCATAGTTCTGAACGCCAATATTTACAAAACCAAATTGATTGGACACCTCTTTCACATAATCAAATTGAGGAATAAGTTCTTCAGGTGGTGCCGGCCTATTTTGTTTATACCCATCAAACATATCATTTCTGAAAGTGGATTTACCCATATCCCAACATACAGCTACATGTGTTGGCTGTATGTCATTGATTGCGCTAAACACGTGACGCACAAATCCTTGTATCCCATTTGTAGGTGTACCTGAAGAATTGCGCATAAATTGTTTGTGAAGACTTGTAGCATAAAAATGGCGGAATAATAAAGCCATGCCATCTATTAGTAATATTTTATTAGACATTTTGTGTACCTCTTTCTTATTTACAATAACACTTTTAATTGTGCATTCGTTTCTTGCAATTGTTGAATCAATGCATCATCGATTTCAAATGATAATAATTCTTTAATTTGACGATGAATATCACTTTCAAATTGCTTGAATTTTGTTTCAGCATTTTCGTCCATAACTAAGACAATTTCATTGAGTGCTTTTCTAAGATCAGCAATACAAGGAGCGAGCAACTTGATTGTTTCTTGTGTAATTTGTTCTTGTAATTCACCCTGTGTCTTAGGTTGCAGTATATTCTTTTTAGAAAGTGACTTAGGTAATGCATCAATCATATGACTTAACTCCACTTTTAAATAAGGTTCATCTAATTCAATATTGTTTTTATCAAATTCTGGTTCAATAAATACATGCAATTGTTCAAGTTTTTGTTTCAATGGCGCAATTTCATTATGCAATTGTTCGTGGAAGTATTTTTTGACGCGTTCAACAAGTAAGGATTGCTCCAAGTACAAGCGTTGATGAATTTGATCTAAATAAATTTTCGTAGATAGTCGTTTTTCTTCGTTGAAGTTACTGTTTTTTGTCATTTGTCCATTATAAATAGATTTGACTTCATCTTGTAATTGTAATTTCAAGCGTTCGTTTAAATGATAGATTTGGTCTTCTACTTCATTTGAAGCACGTTGTTCTGCAGTTTGTAATATGTTATAACTCAACACTGTTGATTGTTCATAATTTTTTAATTTTTGTTTACGTTGTTCGATTTGAGCTTTGTTGTTCGTTGTTTCTTCAATCAGTTGCTCAAACGCTTCGGAAATATGTGTGAGTTGTTTTAACATTTGTTGTTGGAGTATATATTTAGATTCAACTTGAGTAAAATATTGAATACTCTCCTGTAATTTATCGATACCTTTATCGCCAGACTTAAGCGCCTCTCTACTAGAAACAGCAAAAATATCTGAATCCATGTTGACTTGAGTTAAAGCATCACCAACATATTCTATCACAGCATTTAAATCTTCGTCAGTTTCTGCTAAGTCGGTCGCATTTATAATCATTTTGAAGGCTTGATTTTCATTTAACTGGTTCATTTCTTTCATGTGTTCAATAAAGCGCTTGTCATTATTTGTAAACGAATGATTAAAATAACTAACATATAAGATTAAATCTGAAGATGTCAGTATTTTCTCAGTTTCGTTCGTATGACGTTGATTATTTGAATGTAGACCTAGAGAATCAACGATGATTTTATCTTTTAACCATTCTATTGGTAGTTTAAGATGCACTGTATTTACAAACGTTGCATACTCATCTTCTGCACTCCACTTTTTAATGTCGTCTTGCGGAATAGTATGTGTTTGTCCTTCTTCTAACATGCGTTTATACATACTGTAATGTTTTTCAACTGCGTTCACAAAAGCCAATTGATTTTTTTCCAAAGTTGCTTTGATTTTATCTGTATTTTTACTTAAAAACGTATCAATACTTTCAAATGTTTTATTTTCAATTTCGAAAACTTGATTCAACTCATCTAAAAGTTGCTCAGATGATTTAAGGGTTATCTGACTTTCATGACCATAAGTTAATTCAGTCATTGCTGCAGTGGTTGGATTAGGAGAACTGACTAAGTGCGAACCACCTAATAGCGCATTAATTAAACTACTCTTGCCTGCGCTAAATGTACCAAAGACCCCTATTTTTACAACTTTATTTTCTAATCGAGTCAACGTATCATCAATGTCTTGTTTTGTTTGTTCGAATAATGGGATATCTTGAATTAATTCAAGTGCATTTTTGATGTTTTGGGTATTATCTTGGTTATCGTAATGTGTTGCAACTGTATTTCTCTTACTCATCTTTACAGTATCAGTATTGTCTTGTGCTGTGTAATTGATTTCTGTTCGATCTATTAATTTATCTAAAGAGTCATCCATATGAATATAATAATGCATGTAGTTTTGTGTTTCGAGTGACTCTCTCAAATTGCGCATTTCCATAAATTTCACATAATCATTATAATCGTCTTCTTGTTCTGTGCCGATATCATTTGCTTGTGAATGGTTAATGGCTTTTTTAAATAATGGATCAGATTCTTTTGCAATGAATTTTTTGAGTGAAGCCATCAAATCATCTGCAAATGTTAAAACGTATTGATTACTAATCGTTATTTGCATTTGATATAAATCAGTTATGAGTTCTGGGTGTATTGTATAATGCTGATTAAGAATGTCATCATTGACCTCTGAAGAATTTATAAATCGTGTTAAAAATGACATATCTTCTCTTAGTGGTTGTCTGACTTCTTGATTCACTTTGTCTTGGAGTTGTTCAACAACTGCTGTTAATCTCTTTTGCTGTTCTTCTAATGTTTTTTGTTTTTTATTAAATAAACCACCGACTTTAAAGTCTTTCGTACGACTTTCTAAATAAATTTTGATTTTTTCTCTCGTGTCATGCGTCATGATATATGCATTATCTAAAATATCTTTACGTTTTTGCTTTAAAAAATCATATAATTCATCAGGGTTATTTAATAACTTGGCTTCTTCACTGACCTCTTGATTTTGTTGGAAATTGAGATAAGCTTGATCAAAATCCGCTTCGAAAATATCAAGTTGTTCTAAAATATCTTGAATTTCATATTGAACATAAGATAATTGTTCATCAGTAATAAATTTAACAATTCGTTCCACATAATCCTCGATAGATTCTCTATGGGTGTCTTTTTCAATCAAATAATTAGAAAGCGCGTTAATTTCATTATATTCATGCTCATATTTTGACACATAAAAAATTTGATCTAATTCGATTTCCCACTCAGCGATTGATTTCTCTACGCGATCTTTAAATGTCTCAAAAGTAATTTCTTCTTCGCTATGTTTATCTATTTGATTAATTACAAATACCACAGGCACATTTGCTGCATTTAACTGTTTCATAAATTGAAAATTTAAAGCTGATTGAACGTGGTTATAATCTACTGTATAAAAAAGTACATTACTCGTATACATAAATTCCTCGGTGCTTGATTGATGTGTTGCAACATTAGAATCTACACCAGGTGTATCTTGTAACGTGAAACCTTTTTTGAATTTGTCTGATGGAAATTTTATTTCTACAGATTCTACATCTATGTTTTCACGATTCATTTGTTTAACTTCATCGTAATTATTTAATAATGTATATTGTTGATTGCTCAAGTTTGCAATAATTCCTGGTTCGTCTGACACAGAAACAATAGCCGTATTGCTTGTTGTTGGTACAGGTGAACTTGGCAAAATACTTTCTTCTAAGAGTAAGTTAATTAAAGTAGATTTTCCTGCTGAGAAGTGGCCTACAAAAGTGGCAGTGTATTGTTCTAAGTACACCTTTTTAATAACTTGATTGATGATGTGGACAAGACGTCCATTATTTGATTTTTCAACTTCTTTTTTTAGTTTATATAAAATATCGAGTTGCTCAGTATTAGACATGATATGTATCCCCTTTGATTACTTGTATGTAATTAATCTTATTGTATAACAAATTATTGTTTGTCTAAAGGTAGTAAGTGAAATTAACTTTCTTTTAATTACGTATTAATGATAATTTGTCTTAATGTTACGTTGCGTACGTAGTGTATTCTAATCACTAGGCTGATTATTAAAATATGTCGTTATCATATAAACGGCTGTAATAAAAAAGTCACTCCAAACACATTTGGAATGACAACAGCATAAGATAGTTTATGATGAGCTATCTTATATATCCGCTTCAGTATTGTTAGTCTGTCTATTGGTTTACTTACAGCCTTTATATACACTTACTTATTATTAACTCCCTTTAGGTTTACTGTAATCAGTATTAGGCTTATTGATACCAATGTTTTCTTTTAAATAAAGGCTTGGATCTTTAGCGATTTTAACAGCGACAGCTGCTACACTTTTTCTAGATACTTCTGTACCTTTGAAGGATTCATTTTTTTGAGTGATTTCATAATCAATCTCGTTCGTATGAGTTAACCACGCTGGTCTAAAAATAGTATAATCTAGCCCTGAATTTTCAATAATGTCAGCTGCTTCTTTATATACAGGTAGTCTATCACCTATTTGTTGTTGGACCCATTCCCCAAATTCTCCTGGTACTTCATTATATATACCTAAAGAAGTTACGAAGATTAAACGTTTCACATCATTTGTTTGCATTGCTTTTACAATAGTCGATGCTTCTTTATCAAGATCACCTGATAGACTAGCTATAACGATATCTACATCGTCCATTGCACTATTAACATCATCAAAGTTAGTAGCGTCACCTTCACGCACACGAATTCTATCTGATGCAAAGTCAGGTAATCTATTCGCATCTCTTAAAAATAATCTTAAGGTATAGGATGTGTTTTCTAAAAAAGAATTAATAGCTGCTTTAGAAACTGCACCATTTGCCCCTAGAATTAATACTCTTGTCATCCAATCACTCCAATATCATTTTATCGTTACAATAATTTTACTATATAATCAAAAATGTTTTAAGTCTCTTTTTATCTCCTAAATCTGAAGTACGTTTGTTACATATAATCTGTTTATACTCACAGTACTATAGTTAACCTCTTTACCCCCATATTAAACTTAAAACATACTTGATTACAATCTGATTGCTTAATTGATTACTATAATGTATTGAATTGAAAAATCCCTAGATATGTTAAACAGTTCTTAAGTATCAACTTAATACAGTTTTCAACATCTAGAGATCTAATTGTAATGATAAACTTAAATTACTAACGAATTACAGGGGTTTTATCTTTCTTAATTTTAAAGTACTGTGAAATGCTATAGACAATAATACCAATCCATATAAAAATGAACGTTACTAACTGGTCAATATTAAATGGTTCTTTAAATAAGAATATCCCTAATATAAACATCAACGTTGGAGCAATGTATTGTATGAAGCCAGTTAAAGACAATGGAATTCTACGTGCGCCTGCTGAAAACAGTATTAGCGGTATCGCTGTAATCGCCCCTGAGAATAATAGCCAAAATGATGAACTATTGACTCCTAGAGAAGAACTCCCTTGTTGCCATATATACCACAGATATATAAAGCCTGCTGGAGCAGTAGCAATACATTCTATAGTGATACTGCTAATGGCATCTATCGGCACTAGTTTTTTAATTAATCCGTACAAGCCAAACGAACTTGCTAATAATAAGGAAATACCTGGGAATACACCCATTTTCAATGTCATGTAGAGCACACCTATAACTGCTAATGCAATTGCGATCCACTCTAATTTATTAAAACGTTCTTTCAAGAAAATAAGCGCAAGTATTATACTTACGAGTGGATTAATATAATATCCTAAACTCGTTTGCAGTACATGACCATTTGCTACAGCCCATATGAATGTGCCCCAGTTAATTGTAATTACATAACCTGCTGCAATAATAGCAATGAGTTGAATTGGATTTGTAAAGAGTTGATGAACATCTCGTTTAAAGGGTCCAGTATTTTTAGTGAACACTACAACAAATAGCATAAATATCATCGAAAGCACAATTCTATATGCTAAAATTTCAAATGCGCCTAAATCTCTAATTAAATCCCAATATATGGGTAGAACGCCCCATAATATATAAGCAGCAAAAGCGAATACGATACCCTTTTTAAATTCAGTGTTCAAAAGATGCACCTCTTTCTACTTTTTCAATCTATTAAATTTTAATTTTGAGGTTTTCTTTTACCCCAATACTGATAATACGTACATTCAATATATCCATTAAATAACTTCCTACGCTTAGTTGCCTTTTGGTTAACTAAATGTTCAAATTCTGTACTACTTGTCAAAATATAAGTAGATAGATGAGGATGTTGTTGCATTAGTTCACCAATATAGCGATACATAACTTCTACTTCATCACGGTCACCGATACGTTCACCATATGGCGGGTTACCTATAAGTGCGAGTGGCTCCTCTGTATCTATTGTAAGTGTATTAACATCTTTCACGCTAAATTGAATAATATCAGCTAATCCAACTTCTTCAGCGTTTCTGCGTGCAATATCTATCATTTCTGGATCGATATCCGAAGCATAGATTTCAAGTTTTCTATCGTAATTAGCTTGTTGATCTGCCTCGTCTCTCATTTCGTCATATAAATTGTCAGGCATCATGTCCCATTTTTCAGAAACAAAATCACGATTAAATCCAGGGGCAATGTTTTGCGCGATTAAGCAAGCCTCTATTGCTATTGTGCCTGAACCACAGAATGGATCTATTAACGGCGTATCACCTGTCCAATTCGCTAAACGAATTAAACTTGCTGCAAGTGTTTCTTTAATTGGTGCTTCACCCTGAGCTAAACGATAACCACGTTTATTCAATCCTGAACCAGAAGTGTCTATTGTAAGAAGTGCATTATCTTTTAATATTGAAACTTCCACTGGGTATTTTGCACCTGTTTCATTTAACCAACCACGTTCTTGGTACGCGCGTCTTAAACGTTCAACAATTGCTTTTTTTACAATTGCTTGGCAATCAGGAACACTAAACAACGTCGATTTCACACTCCGACCTTGTACTGGGAAGTTACCATCTTGTTCAACAATTGCCTCCCATGGTAAAGCCTTTGTTTTTTCAAATAACTCATCAAATGTAGTGGCTTTAAATTGACCTACTACAATTTTAATTCTGTCGGCTGTACGTAACCATAAATTACACTTAACAATTGCAGATTCGTCACCTTCAAAAAATATTCTGCCATTTTCGACAGTTGTTTCATAACCTAATTCTTGAACTTCTTTTGCCACAACTGCTTCTAATCCCATAGGACATACGGCTAATAATTGATACATTAGTTTGCTCCTTCTTTAATAAAGATTTACTTATATTTTATCAAAAAAATTTTTAAATAGATATGACATTGTACTAAGTTCTAATGCAACTCAGTTTAATGAATATCTTCTATAACTTTAGAAATTAAAAAAGCTCTCCTATGTGGGAGAGCTTGGATCTAGTGATGATATTTCTGTAAGCCATGTTTTGTACCGTTGTACTGCTATCGTGTACTAGATACACTCGTACGCTGGTGGTAACCATCTGTCTACATGCTTTTAAAAGCATGTCCTATTTATACGTTGAATTCCGTTAAATAAGTGCTCCTACCTAATTTGGATTGCTCACTCGAGGGGTTTACCGCGTTCCACCTTTTATATTTCTATAAAAGCTACGTCACTGTGGCACTTTCAAACTATTTTAACCGTATCTATAAGACTTAGGTTATTTCATTGCCGTCAAATTAATGCCTTGACTTATTTTTTCATCAAGCACGAACACTACAATCATCTCAGATTGTGTGAGCATGGACTTTCCTCTATATTGCTATAGCGATCACCCAAAACACCATCTTTGAAAGTATACCATGCTTTAGACGGCTAAACAAACAAAATAAACCAAGTTTTGAATGAAATCAAAACTTGGTTTTATGTAGATGAAGCTATATCTACGATTTGCACACACTATAATCATTCATTAGCGTGTTATTTTCCAAATACCGCTTTTTCTAAGTTAGAAATTCTTTTTAGAATATCAACATTATTATTATTATTATTATTGTTGTTATTACTCTTAGTTGCAGCATTACTATTGGAAGAGAAATTCTTATTTTCTTGTGGTCTTGACGTTGCTACACGTAATCTAAGTTCTTCAAGTTCTTTTTTTAGTTTATTGTTTTCTTCGGAAAGCTTAACAACTTCACTATCTAAGTCTGACATTTTTTGATAATCCGCTATGATGTCGTCTAAGAAGGCATCGACTTCTTCCCTTCTATAACCACGTGTCATAGTTTTTTCAAAATCTTTTTCATAAATATCCTTTGCTGATAATTTCAATGAAATATCTGCCATTTTTTCCCACCTCATTCGAAACTTTGTTCTTGAGACCACTGTAAATCATTGATGAACTCAGTTAATTCATCGAACGTCACAATGTCACAAGTATAATTTGTTTTTTCCATAAAATCAACTAACATCTGCTTGAAGAATTTTGGACTTGCTTCTTGCTCCTCATCATATATTAATAATGTTTGATCTGTGTGATCTAACATGAACTGATCTGTCTGTTTAAATTGATGAGGTCCTTCGTATGGTGAATGAAACACACTATCTACAAAATCAGCCTTTTGTGTGATATTTTGATATTTAGCTTGATTTTGTTCGTTCCATCTATCGCTGTGACCATAAAACGGCGTTATAATACCCAATTTAAGTTCTGGATATGTTGCTTTCAAATCAAGTACTACTTCTGCTGTCCATAACTCTATACCCATCTGTCCTTGTATTAATACCCATTCTAAGCCTTCTTCAATCAATTGATTTAATTTATGAGCTATAAATTTTTTTAAATAGGAAACTTCTGGAGCATCATCTTTGAAAATATTAAGTTCATAAGATTTATAGCCTGTGACATAAACTGTTTTTATCATAGATACAACTCACTTCTTTGAATATAGCTTAAATCATATTGAACAGCCTTTATTTTTTCTGTGAATAACTTTCTACTTGAGCGCTTAAAGTGGCACTCCACAGATAATTCTTCGATATTAGAAACTAATAAATCAAATTTTTGTTTGTTCATATATTGCAATTGAAGTATTTGAGTTTCATATTGAATAAAGGATGTGAGCAATTCATCAATATTATTCGTGAATGGGACGACAACAGAATAAAAATCATAATCTTCGCCAGATGCTTTTACGGATTCATATTTATCTTGCATAAGCTGTACATCATCTAATAATTGCGTAATTAACTGTTGCATGAAGTTTCCTCCTACACAATAAATTTACCATAAAAGACAATGTGCGTCATTTCTAAAGCGTCGTCTTACAATTATGTTATAATAGCGCCTTATTTAGTTCCAAATATTGTTTAATTATGCAAAGCACGTTAAAATGTACTTGATGTATTTGTAAATACATTGATTCATATTTCAAGGTTTGGAAAAATTTGCCAAAGTCGGGTATAATGGAAAAAGTTTTTGATTTCCAAACTAAAGTGGTGAAAAACAATGAATTACCCTAATGGGAAACCATTTAATAGAAATAAGTCTCAAGTCGGACGAACTCATAAGGGTCAAACGGGTAAAATAGACTATGGTGGCAGAGGTATGTCGCTTGAAAACGATATCGAACTGTCGAACACTTACTATTTGAACCATGGAATGGCGGTTATACATAAAAAAC
This sequence comes from Staphylococcus caseorum, assembly GCF_049943195.1. Classification (NCBI taxonomy): domain Bacteria; kingdom Bacillati; phylum Bacillota; class Bacilli; order Caryophanales; family Staphylococcaceae; genus Staphylococcus; species Staphylococcus caseorum. Next base: position 859,585 of record NZ_JBNFUA010000001.1, on the reverse strand, counting down.
CAACGCCTGTTCAAATCGTAAATGTTCATTACCCTATGCGAAGTAAGGCTGTAATTAATGAGGCTTATTTCCGAACGCCGTCTACAACTGATTATAATGGTATTTATAATGGACATTACCTTGACTTTGAAGCGAAAGAAACGAAAAATAAAACTTCTTTCCCATTGAGTAATATGCATGAACACCAAGTTTCACATATGGCGTCTTGTTTCAAACAAAATGGAATAGTATTTTTATTAATTCGATTTAAAACGCTTGATGAAGTATATCTACTTCCCTATTCTAAGTTTGAACACTTTTGGGAAAGACATACGAATAACATTAAAAAGTCGGTAACGGTTGAAGAAGTAAGAAAAAATGGTTACTATATTCCTTATCAGTATCAACCACGATTGAATTACCTCAAAGCTGTTGATAAGTTGATATTAGATGAAAGTGAGGACCGCGTATGACGGAGAAAAAAAGGACTTCCCAATCTAAAAAGAAAGGTAAGTCCGAGCAAAAAAAGAATAGGAATATTAAACGAACGATAATCAAGATAATTGGCTTTCTTATCATTGCCTTCATTGTCTTAGCGTTAATAGGTATCTTGTTATTTGCTTATTATGCTTGGAAAGCTCCAGCATTTACTGAGTCAAAATTACAAGATCCAATCCCAGCTAAGATTTATGATAAAGATGGAGAATTGGTGAAAACAATTGATAACGGACAACGACGTGAACATGTTGAATTAGATGAAGTACCTAAAGCAATGAAGGATGCTGTTTTGGCTACAGAAGATAATCGCTTCTACAGTCATGGTGCACTTGACTATAAACGTCTGTTCGGCGCTGTTGCCAAAAATATTACTGGTGGATTTGGTTCACAAGGTGCATCGACTTTAACACAACAAGTTGTTAAACGATCATTCTTGACAGATAAAAAATCTATCGCACGTAAGGCACAGGAAGCATACTTGTCATACAGATTAGAACAAGAGTACAGTAAAGATGAAATATTCGAAATGTACTTGAATAAGATTTATTATTCTGATGGTGTTTATGGTGTGAAAGCGGCAGCTAAATATTACTTTGATAAAGAATTGAAAGATTTAACTTTAACTGAGGAAGCATACCTTGCTGGGTTACCACAAGTACCAAATACGTATAATGTTTATGATAATCCTGAAGAAGCGGAATCACGTAAAAATACTGTGCTATATCTCATGGAATATCATGATAGGATTTCTAAAGAAGAGAAAGAAAAAGCACAAGATACTAAAATTCAAGATACACTTGTTCAACGAACTAATGAAGAACGACAAGTAAGCAATGATGATTCTAAAAAAGAATATGATTCATATATTAATTTTGTGAAATCAGAGCTTATGAATAATAAAGCGTTCAAAGGTGAAGATTTAGGATCTGTATTAAATAGTGGCATTAAGATTCATACGAATATGGACAAAGATGTTCAAGATACATTGCAAGAACGTATAGATAATGGTAGCTACTATAAAAATGATGATCAACAAGTTGGTTCATCTATCGTAGATAGTGAAACTGGTGAACTTGTTGCAATATCTGGTGGTAGAAATTATAAAGACGTCGTTGATAGAAACTTAGCAACAGATGCACACCCTACCGGATCGTCATTAAAACCATTCTTATCTTATGGTCCAGCAATTGAAAACATGTCTTGGGCAACAGACCATGCCATGAAAGATGAAGAAGAATATCAAGTTGATGGTGTTACATTTAGAAACTATGACTTGGAAAGCCACGGAACGGTTAAACTTTATGATGCATTACGTCAAAGTTTCAACATCCCTGCCTTAAAAGCTTGGCAATCAACAAAAGAAAATGCTGGAAACGATGCACCGAAGAAATTCGCTGAAAAAGTAGGATTAGAATACGAAGGAGAGATTGGACCTTCTGAAGTATTAGGTGGTTCTGCATCTGAGTTCTCTCCTACACAATTAGCATCAGCATTTGCTGCAATAGCAAATGGTGGCGAGTACAACAATGCACATTCAATTGAAAAAGTTGAAAAACAAGATGGCGAAGTCATTGAATATGACCATACAAGCAAAAAAGCTATGAAAGATTCTACTGCTTATATGCTAGCCGAAACACTTAAAGGTACATTTGAGGCTTATGGCTCTGCATATGGACATGGCATTTCTGGATTAAACATAGGTGCTAAGACAGGTACAGGTACTTATGGTCAACAAACTCAGCAACAGTATAATCTACCTGATGATGCTGCTAAAGATGTTTGGGTTAATGGTTTCACTCCTAAATACAGTATGTCTGTATGGATGGGATTCAATGAAGTTAAACAAGGCGGAACAAACTCATTTGTAGGAAGTGATGAACAAGAATATCCTCAATTCCTATTAGAAGATGTAATGTCTAATATTTCACCGCGCGATGGTGAAGACTTCACGAAACCAGACTCTGTTAGCGGAGACAGTAAAGATAATTTATCAGTTAAAGGTGAACCTGATGACAATACAACTGATAATGATCCTAAAGGTCAAGGCAGTAACAGTGATTCAGACAGTGACTCAAACAGTAATTCTGAGAGTGATTCAGACAGTAATAGTTCAAGTAGTAACAATACTGGTAGCACAAATACCAATAATACAAGTGGCACAAACACTACCAATGCAAATAGAAGTGGAACAGCTACTTCAAATAGTACACAATAATAAGACTTCAGTTTTAAAAGACTCGGTTTCCATATTAATTGGAATCGGGTCTTTGTTTTTAGTTAAAGTATATTTATACATATTAATTCATCAAACAGATACAAACATGAATAAAAAAACAGCGTAAGTCTCCTAATTTTGAGAGCTTACGCTGTTTTTATTGTTTAACGTTTGTTTTTTAGACGAATTTGATAAGATGCGTTCATTTTAATAAGTTCTGATTTTAATGTTTTCATTTGGCTGTAACCCATAAAATGATATTTACGTGCTATCATATAATGATATCTTTCTTCAAAGTTCATTGGAACGATAGCATATTCATCTAAGCATTTAAAATCAATCATTTCAATATCATTAATTTGTTGAAAGTAAAGTTGAATCAGATTAAAGTATTGATCTAACAATATTTTTGCTTCTGGTGATTTTAGTTTTTTTACTTTCGCGTATGAATCCAATTCCAGTTCTAACTTTGTAAAGTCTTCTTTTGTAATCATTTTATTCATGCCTCTTTCAAACTTGCTTTATAGCGCTTTTGACCTTCCCTACATTCTTCGAATAATGGACAAACATCGCATTTTGGTTTACGAGCTAAGCAATGATAGCGACCGAAAAATATGAGTTGATGATGTGTTTTGTTCCATCTTTCTCTAGGAACTACTTTACACAATTTATCCTCTACTTGACGTACATTATCTTTCCATCGGCATATCCCTAAACGTTTTGAGATACGTTCTACATGTGTATCTACAGCTAATGAAGGTTCTCCAAAAGCTACGCTCATAACGACGTTGGCCGTTTTTCTACCCACACCTGCTAAGCTTTCTAACTCATCATGTGTTTGAGGAATCTTACCATCAAATTTATCTAAAAGCGATTGACTTAATTTTTGAATATTTTTGGCTTTATTTCTATATAAACCAATAGTACGTATATCATTTTCTAATTCTGAAATATCCACACTTAAATAATCTTCGGGTGTTTTATATTTTTCAAATAAAGGTTTCGTGAGTTTATTTACAGAAATATCAGTTGTTTGTGCAGATAAGAGTACAGCAATTGTAAGTTCAAACGCATTGTCATGGACAAGTTCACATTCAGCATTTGGAAACATTTCAGCTATGACATCAACCATTTCAAGTGCTTTTTTATTACTTACCATTTGGATTCTCCCCATTCAGCCAATCAAATTTAGGGACCTTGCTAACTGTATGTTTCATTTTAGGTTGGTTAAATTGGCGGCTAATTTTTTTTGAGTCTTCAATCGTTTTCACATTATTCTTTTTCCAATTCAGTAAAATACGATCGATATATTTAAAGCTCATTTTATTTTGGCTCTCTGCTTCATTTAAAGCAGCTTGAATGACACTTAAATCATGTTTATCTATATCTAACCATTGATTTAATGTTTCTATCTCGTATGGAGATAAAGGCCTGCCAAACGCTTGTTCAATTTTTTGAAATAGTGTATTGAACTCTAGTTCAGATTCGTGTTCATCTTGTTTTACATTCATTTGTTGCATAATTTCACTTAATCGATCATAGAACTGATTAAGGTTCATATATTCAGTAAACTTGCCTTCTTCGTCTTTATTGACATTAAGCTCTAGTAAATCATGTTGTATTAGAGTTTGAATGATTGAAGTGATTTCTCTTGAATCTAATGCAGAGCCTTGCTGTAAAGATTCAATTGAAGGTTGTTTATTAGAGGTTTCTGATGCATGTAATAATTTGATTAAAATAACTAACTCTGTTTCATTTAAACCTAATTCATTGTAATGATCAAGTAGTTCTTTTCGAATTACGACTGGTCTCGTTTTTAATTGTTCTCTATCCAAAGTAGCCCCTCCCATCTTTGATATTGCTATAAAAACGTCCAGCCATTATTTGTGGACTGGACGCTTATTGTGAATCTTATTTTAAATATTATGGATATAATCGATTAAGTAAGCGTGGGAATGGTGCAGTTTCACGGACATGGTCTACACCCGATAACCAAGCTACAGTTCTTTCTAATCCTAAACCGAAACCACTATGAGGTACACTGCCATAACGACGTAAATCTAAATAATAACTATAACTCTCAGCGTCTAAGCCATATTCGTTAATACGTTGCTCTAGTAAGTCAAGGTCATTTATACGTTCAGACCCACCTATAATTTCGCCATAACCTTCAGGTGCAATGAGGTCTGCACACAGTACAGTATCTTCATTTTCTGGATTTGGTTGCATATAGAAAGGTTTGATTTTTGTTGGATAGTTAGTGATAAATACTGGTAAATCATAATGATTAGCGATAGCCGTTTCATGTGGAGAACCGAAATCTTCGCCCCATTCTATATCGTCAAAACCTTGTTCTTTTAAGAATACTACAGCATCATCGTATGTGATACGTGGGAATGGTGTAGTTACTTTTTCAAGTTTAGATGTATCACGCTCTAATATATTAAGTTCAAGTTTACAATTATTTAATACAGATTGAATCACATGTGTCACATATTGTTCTTGGATTTCTAAACTTTGTGCATGTTCACAAAAAGCCATTTCAGGTTCAATCATCCAGAATTCAATTAAATGACGACGTGTTTTAGATTTTTCAGCACGGAATGTTGGACCAAATGAGAACACTCTACCGTGAGCCATTGCAGCAGCTTCCATATAAAGCTGTCCACTTTGAGATAAGAATGCGTCTTCATCAAAGTATTTTGTATGGAATAGTTCGCTTGTGCCTTCAGGTGCACTTGCTGTTAAAATAGGTGGATCAATTTTTGTGAAACCATTGTCATTAAAGAAGGCATAAGTTGCACGAATAATCTCATTTCTAATTTTCATTACAGCATGTTGTTTTTTAGAACGTAACCATAAATGACGATGATCCATTAAAAATTCTGTACCATGGTCTTTAGGTGTAATTGGGTAATCATGAGCTTCTGAGATTACTTCTATAGATTTCACTTGCATTTCGTAACCAATATCTGAGCGATTATCTTCAGATATAATGCCAGTAATATAAATAGATGATTCTTGTGTTAATTCTTTAGCTAATTTAAATATTTCCTCAGTTACTTCTGCTTTTGCTACGACACCTTGCATAAAGCCCGTACCATCTCTTAATTGTAGGAATGCTATTTTCCCACTTGAACGTTTATTAGTTAACCAAGCGCCAATAGTCACTTCTTGGTTTAGATATTTTTTAGCTTCTTTAATTGTTGTCTTCATAGCCAGTCTCCTAATAATATTGTAGTCTTCTTTTCTTTATCCTTATATATTTTAACAAAATCGATGTATAAGTTCTAGTTGCGCGTGCTAAGTTTATTGATTGCGTTGGTCTTCTTTTTTTAATTTTTTGAGTATGCTTGAAAATTGTTTGATATCGCCTTTATTTTGACGATAACTTTCTAATGATTGTTCAAAAAATTGCTTGTAATTACTGCGAATTAAGCGATCATCAAAGGATACGATAATCCCTTTATCATTTTCGCTACGTATCAATCTACCAAGACCCTGTCTAAAACGCGTTACAGCATCAGGTAATACATAATCTTTGAATGTAGAAGTAAACTCAGACTCCATTAGCCAATATTTTGTATTGTTTTGATTCATAAAAGGCAACTTAGCAATCATTACACATTTGATACCATTAGATTGAAAGTCAAAGCCTTCAAAGAATGTACCTGTACCTAGTAAAATGGCTTTATTAAAACTATTAAATTGTTGAACAATCTTATAGTTTTGATTTTGCTGTTGTGTCAAAACGACATAGTCTTCAAATTCTGGCAATTCATTTAATAACTCTTGAACCATATGCATCATTTTATAACTTGTAAATAGTATTAAACATTTAGACTCTACAATGTTAATATACTCAATTACGTAATTAACGATAGAACTCACATAATCATCAATACTTTTATAATTATATGAAGCTACATCATTAGGTATGAATACAGTAGTTTGGTTTGGTGACATCACCTTCGAATCAATCTCATACGTGTTAAATACGATATCTTTATTAAACCAATGTTTGAAGTTTTCAAATGAATGGTTAAACGTTAATGTACCTGAAATAAATGTAAGTGATTTAAATTTATCTAATACTTGTGTGGTCAATATTTCTTTAACATCATAGTCTTTAACATTAAGTCTAATTGTTGATTTTTGATTTATATTTTTAATTGATAAATAACTTGTGTGATTATTTTTTAAACTGTGTTCAATTTCTTTAAAACGATCATTAATATAAAGGATTTGTTTACGCACCGACTTGATTGTTTTATGACTCATACCATTGAAGAATTCTAATGTCATATTGAGTTTATGAATAATTGAATGTAAATCGTTCAAAATTGGTGCAACGTCAAAATGATAGACAAAATGGAGCTTGTGAACTTCATCATCATGCACTTCAGAACTTTGAATGATGTCAAAAATAGTAGTGAATAATTGCTCATTTAAATCATGTATCTCATTGACTGTTGTTTTTAATCCGAAAACATCTATAGGCGGTATATCTAATTTTTCAAGAATTCTTTGTTGTTCTAAATGATCGATAGATTTAAGTAGCTTTTCATTTTCTGTCTTACCAATTAAGCCAAGTTGATATTTAATATCAGAATAACTCAATTCATTAGTCACTTGGCTTAAAGCATAGTCAGGCAAACGATGTGCTTCGTCGATAATACAATCATCAAATAATTGATATATAGAATTATCATGAGCAGCATGTATTAAATGAGCATGATTTGTAATACCAATTTGAATATTTTGAGCATTTCGTTTAATGAAATTGAAGTAATGTATATCGTTGCGAACAGGCACATAAGTCTCTAGCTTTTGTTCGAAATACATTTTTTGCCCGCCTTTTAAATCTAGTTCTTGAATATCACCTGTATCTGTTTCGGTAATCCAAATTAATAATTGCATTTTTAATATGCCGACTTCGTAATTACTGGCTTCTTCTTTCAAAATTTGGCTGATTAAACCTAATGAGATATAATCACGTTTACTTTTTATTAAAGTAGCATTTATTTTGAAATCTAAAGCTTGTTTAAGCGCAGGTATATCTTTTTCCAACAATTGGTTTTGTAATAATTTAGTATTAGTTGAAATCATTACGTGTTTACCAGTTTCAATATTATACATTAATGATGCGAGTAAATATGCAAATGACTTGCCACTACCAAGTGGTGCTTCAATCATTGCTTTTTCACTATTCATTAATTGTTCTAAAATAATCTCAGATAGATACAATTGTTGTGGTCGATAGGTCAAACTAAGTTCCTTAGTAATCAAGGTATATAAATCTTTCAAAGTACCATCAAAATCTACTGTAGGTGCCTTGAAATCTTTTTGTTTTTTATAAATAATTTGTTCGAATTGGTCATAAACATCTTCTAGTGGTTTATCTTCATGATTACGCACCATTTCAAATAAAATATCATGTAAGTCATATTTTAAATTCTTACTTAAATAATATAGTTGTTTCAAAGTATCTAAAGGTAACGTTTCGAATTTCTCAAATGCGAGTATCATAAGTTGCGCTGTTGTTGCGGCATCTTCGTCAGCGCGGTGTGCGTTGTTTAGAACAATACCATGTGCTTCTGCTAACTCACTTAACTGATAACTTTTATCTGTTGGAAAAGCGACTTTAAATAATTCTAACGTATCCATTACTTTTTTTGGACGATATTTGATATCACAATTTTTAAAAGATTTTTTTATGAAATTCAAATCGAAAGCAACGTTGTGTGCCACAAAGATACACCCATCTATTTGCTTATAAATATCTTCAGCTATTTCATGGAAATATGGTGCTTGATTTAACATTGCTTCTTCTATTGATGTTAATGCTTGTATAAAAGGAGGAATTTCTAAATCTGTTTTAATCATTGAATGGTACGTGCCGATTATTTTATTTTCTCGAACAAAAGTAATACCTATTTGAATAATTTCATCATAGTCTAATTGATTTCCTGTTGTTTCTAAATCCATAACGGCATAACACGGTTTTGTCATTCTCATTCCTCCTTTCAACGAGGTTAAAATTCTATATCTGCACTGATTAAACGATGTTGATTGTTTGCTTCATCCAAAACAAGTAAAAACCCATCTTCATCAATATCAACTGCTTCTCCGTGGAATTGTCTACCATTTTCTGTAAATCTTAATGTTTTGTTCCAAATATTCGAGGCTACTATGTATTCTTCTCGAATAGTTGAAAATGGTTCTGTAAGAAATTGTTTATATCGGTATTCAATATTACTTACAAGCGATTGTAAAAAATAGTAACGGTTAATTTTTTCGTCAGCATGAATGCGGACACTTGTGGCTTTTTGTTGCAGTTCTTCACTGAAATCTTCTTGTAAGTGATTCATATTAATACCAATGCCACAAATCACCGCTTCAATACCATCACTATTCGCAACCATTTCTGTCAAAAAGCCGCAAACTTTTTGTTTGTTTATATAAATATCATTTGGCCATTTAATGGTAACCGGATCGATACTGAACTGTTGTATCGCATCTCTTATCCCTAGAGCCATAAATAAATTGAATTTTGTTATCATTTCAAAAGGTACATCAGGGCGTAGCACAATCGACATCCACAAGCCTTTTCCTTTGGAGGATGACCAAGGTCTATTGAATCGACCTTTACCTTGTGTTTGTTCATCACTTAAAATAAGAAACGTATTTGTATTACCTACTAATTTTTGCTTAGCCAATAATTGAGTTGAATTAATACTTTCCAATATTTCAACTTGATCAAATACATTTTGTGCTTTTAGCATTGGTAGGACAATGCCACTATACCATTTATCAGGTAATTGGATTAAGCGATGCCCTTTATGATTCACTGAATCAATCTGACATCCTTCCAGCTTAAGTTGATCTATTACTTTCTTTACGGCTGTACGTGAAATGCTTAATTGTTCTGCTATAAACTGACCCGATATATAATCAGGTTGGTGTTGATACAATATTTGAACAACATCTTTACTATACTTGGACATGTGTTTTCACCCACTTTAGCAGTTCTGGTTTAAAGTTTTTGACCTCATCTGATATGATGGCACATTCAACCTGACGTAATATGGATTTAAGCCATGCGCCACTCGGTTTATCTAATGCTTGTAATATATCTTTGCCATTTATATCCATTTCTTTTCTTGAGGAAATCGGTAATTTTTGGCTAACTTCATTGATGGAAGCAGCGTTAAAAATAAATGGAGATACCTTCATAATATTGTTGTCATTGAGCATGCGTTCATAACTTAATACTTGTAGTATATCTTCTTTGCCATAATCATAAACAAATAACTTCAAACTTTGTTTACTTTGGATTTCTGGCATTTGTTGTAACATGCGTTCGAGTCTGGTGATATATTTCTTTTCATTGTTGCTAATTTTCAAATCCGAGAGCTGTGTGTCAACATCAGGTTGTTGTGCTTTTAAGAATGCAATTAACATTGATAATGATATTGGTTCTTCTAATATGAATTTTGATAAGTCAAAACGGTTAAAAAATGGTATATAATTAAATGCATTAAAATACTTTAAATTATTGAAACTTTGAGCAACATATTGACCTAATGTTAATTTTTTAAGTTCAATTACGATACGTTCAATAGATAAATGCGCAATATCTGCTATATGGGCATGCATACCATTAAATGTGGCTTTCTCTAACGTAAAGCCAAGTTGTGATTGAAAGCGCAATCCTCTAATAATACGTAACGCATCTTCGTTAAATCGTTCTGCAGGATTGCCAACTGTCTTGATTAATCGCTGTTCTATATCTTTTAGACCATCAAAGTAATCATGGATTTGATAATTCACATCCATAGCAATGGCATTCATTGTAAAATCTCTTCGTTTTACGTCTTCGTATAAGTCTCTTACGAAAAAGACTTCATTAGGTCTACGATGGTCATCATATTCTCCTTCTGCACGAAAGGTTGTCACTTCATATTGATCGCCATTATAGACGACATTAATCGTACCATGCTCCCTACCAATAGGAATGGTCTTATCAAATACTGCTTCAATTTCATCTGGTGTGGCACTAGTCGTAATATCGATATCATGAATTGGTTTTTGCATTAAGTAATCTCTAACTGCCCCACCAACATAAAATGCTTGGTACTGATGTTTTTGTAAAGTTTCTAAAATCGGCTTTGCCGCTTCGAATAATGTTTTAGTCATTGTTACCCTCTAACATTTTTTTGTAGTAATACTCATATTGATCTGCAATTAAGTCAGACGAAAAGCGTTCTGAGACATCTGCTAGCATTCGTGTTTGCATTGTTTTATAAAGCTTTGCATCTGTGAGTAATTTCAAGGCATACTGGCTTGCGCTTGTACTATCACCTACATCAACTAAAAAACCGGTATCTTCATGTTTAATGACTTCTTTAATTCCACCAGCCGTAGAACCAATGGGCACTACTCCGGATTTCATTGCTTCAAGTAGTGTTAGGCCAAAACTTTCTTTTTCACTTAGTAGTAAGACTAAGTCTGAAATTTGATAAAATTCACTAACCCAATTTTGTTTTCCTAAAAAAAGAACTTCATCTTCAATATTTAGATCACGTGCTTTTTGTTTCATATCCATTAATTCTGGACCATCGCCTAATAATAATAATTTTGATGGCATAGATTTATGTACTTTTGCAAATGTATCGATAATAGTATCGATACGTTTTACGCTTCTGAAGTTTGAAACATGAATTAAAACCTTCTCTTCTGGTTTAATACCATAACAAGCTTTTAATTGTTCATTTTCTTCAGTTTGTACATCAGGTTTTGTTGGGAATTCATTTTCTCGAACAAAATTATATATTGGAACAATTTCTTTATCTGTCTCAATGATATCATTAGTTTGTTTCGCAAGTGACTGGCTTACGCTCGTCACAATATCACTTTCTTCTATACCAAACTTAATTGCATTTTTTAAAGAATGATCATAACCTAGAACAGTTATATCAGTCCCGTGCAATGTAGTCATAATTTTAATGTCTTTTTTGGACATATGTTTTGCTAAGATACCACAAACTGCATGAGGCACTGCATAGTGCATATGTAACAAATCTAAATCATACTCATTGATAACCTCAGCAATTTTAGTACTTAAAGTTATGTCATAAGGAGCATACTGAAAAACAGCATACTGATTGACTTCAACTTGGTGAAATGTGATGTTTGGTAATGGTTTTCGTATTCTAAAAGGTATATTAGATGTAATAAAATGGATGTCATGCCCACGTTCAGCAAGCTTTATGCCTAATTCAGTGGCGATGATTCCAGAACCACCCATAGATGGGTAACAAGTAATGCCTATTTTCATAAGGTGGGACACCCTTTCTATTTCAAATTAATTTATTTGCGTTCAAAACGATCTTTATCACGTGTATTAAATTTATTCATTGTTTCATCAAAGCTTTCTGTCATATCAATATCTAAAGAATTGGCAATACATAATAAAACGAATAAATTATCGCCTAGTTCTGCTTTAATTGTATTTTCAGCTTCTGTCTCTTTTTTCTTTTTCTCACCGTGGTAGTGATTAATCTCTCTTGCCAGTTCTCCAACTTCTTCAGTTAATCGCGCAAGATTAGCTAAGGGAGAGAAATACCCTGTTTTAAATTGACCAATATAGTCGTCCACTTCAGTTTGCATACTTTTCATAGTCTTCATCATATACGCCTCACATTCTAACGGTTTCTTATATAGTATAGACTAATTTTAGGCTTCATGCATTATTCCTGCAATAGTTAACCGTTATATTATTTACTATTTGACTATGATCTTTTTAATTTGTTTATTTCATTATTACACGTAATTAAGTAGTGCATGCTTCTTTTTTTAAAATAGGTAAATTAATGTTTTTGCTTTGATGTGTTTTTAATATGAGATTTAACTTTGTAATGAGAGGAATGTCTTTTAAATAAAAAATGGGAGCGAGACAGAAATCTAATTTTTGTAATAAGATTTCACCGTCCGCTCCGGCAAAGGTGACTATAAAAAATGAGATTGAGACATGTAATTATGTCTCAATCTCATTTATATTATTATTCACTTGATCTAGCAATAAGAATAAATCTTGCAAGTTCTGCTAATGCAACTGCAGTTGATGCAACGTAAGTCATTGCTGCTGCTGTAAGTACTTTTTTAGCATGGCGGTGTTCTTTTTCATTAACAATGTCTAAGCTTTTTATTTGTTTCATCGCTCTACTACTTGCGTTAAATTCAACTGGTAGTGTAACGATTGAGAATAATACTGCAAGAGACATGAATGCAATACCAATCCATAATGCTGTAGAACCTAAAGTGCTTTGCATAGTAGTTAAAATAATACCCGCAAATACTGCTAAGTAACCAATTGAACTACCTACGTTAGCCAGTGGCACTAAAGATGTTCTGAATCTTAAGAAGAAATAACCTTCTGCGTGTTGTATCGCATGTCCAACTTCGTGAGCTGCGATTGCTGTACCAGCAACTGAAGGTCTACTGAAGTTAGCTGGTGATAACACAAGGACTTTCTTTTTAGGATCATAATGATCTGTTAAGAACCCTTTTCCTTCGACGACATCGACATCATAAATGCCATTTGCATGAAGTATTTCTATAGCAACTTCTTGACCAGTCTTACCACTTGTCGATCTTACTTGTGAATATTTTTCATAATTAGACTTAACTTTGTGTTGCGCCCATAAAGGCAATACCATTAGAATAACAAAGTATATAATCATATAGATAAAAGACAAAAATCCTCACTCCTTTATAAACATTTTACTGTGAACGTTAATGATGGTCAAATATTTTATCCTTTTTAAATCGAGTTAAATTTAAATATAGCACTAAAGGTATGACACTTAACCAAAACGCGAGATAAGCAACACCTTCAATATGGCTAGCAATAAAATCATAGTAAGGATATTGCATAAATACATAATCAATAATGTCATTATGGAATACCCATATCACAGCAATAGTAAAAGCAGGTATAGTGATTTTAAACCTTGGATAAAAGAAAAATGCCTCTATAGCCATTATACCGTGAGAAAGGATAAGCATACAGCCAATGATTGTAACCGAGTCATATTGGATAAACATAATAATGTTCATAATAACAGCCCATACACCGTATTTTATCAACGATACAAAAGCCAAAGCTTCTATAATTGGTAAGTTCTTACCTGCGATGAGTCCAATGAGTGCAATACATAAAAATAATGAAGCTGTTGGGCTATCTGGTACAAACGGTACGAACTGCCAACTGGACACGCTCAGTTGACTGCCATACCATATATAACCATATATCGTGCCTAATAAATTACAAATAAGCAGAAAGTAAAGTACACCTTTATTATAAATGAGTAAATGCCATAAATATTTTATATTCATAAGGTCAATCCTTCATTGTTTTATTTACATTTCTTAACTCAAAAGTGTTAAGAATTTGAGTTAATTGATAAAACAGTGCTTTATCATGCAATTGTAAACTTAAATCAATATTATCTTGTAAATGTGTGATTATAGAGGACTCGCTTTGTTTTGATAGTGGGATACTATAGATGTCTTGCATATACATAGCATAGTATGGTGAATGTAACAATTGCATTAATAATAATTCATCTAAACGAGATTCTCTTGATAGTGTTTTATTAAAATGCAGTTTGATATCAAAAGACACAGCATCGTTTGCTATATAATTGAAGATTTCGTCACTATTAATCAACTGTTGATTTTTAAGTGTAAATCTAATACCTTGTTGATCAGTATCTTCCATAGCAATTTCCAATATATGATGATCGGAAATGAGTTCATCCACAAAATGGATTTGTTGCAATAACTCAGGTGAAGACTTAATTAAGTTTAATACCCACACACTAATCCTAGATTTAAACTGATATTGAAAAAGCAGATATTCAATGAAATTAGCTTTCACTTGTTGTAGGGTATTGCTCATCTTAATCACCTTCCTTGACTAGAAAGATAATAATCTTTCTGCTTCATCATGCCATGTTTCATTGCTTGGATCTAATTCAAGTAATTGATTTAGCATTGCTTTTGCTTGTTCAATTTGTCCGATTTCAACTAGATAGAAATAATAATCACTTAGAAACGCAGACTGCGTGTGCAATGTTGGATATGCTAATTCAAAGAAATGTTGTGCTTCTTTGTCACGTTCCTCTTGTCCTAATGCAAATGCTAAATGCCACATAAAGACGGGATCTAAATCTTCTTCGTCAACATATTTCAATAATGCTATAAGTGCCTCGTAGTCTTCTTCTTGTCTATATAAATCACTTAGGATTAAAAGTGGTTCTTGGTAAGCATTATCAACTTCTAAGGCTTGCAGTAATAATTGTACACCTTCATTAGCATCGCCATGTTCAATTGCTATACTGCCTGTTGATACCATCAACTCTTTATAAAATTGACTTAATCTCAAGCCTTCTTTACCAATTTCAATGGCTTCTGCATGGTTATGTTCATTTTCATAAAGTTGTTGCAGATAAAAATAGCCTTGTAAGAAGTCTGGATCTTTAGATAATAGTGTTTGAACTAAATTAATCGCTTCTTGAGAGAGCTCATTTTTTTCATAAGCAATCGCTTTTTTAAAGTAATCTTCAGACACCATTTCTTCTTCATTAATTTCATCGAACATTTTAATCGCATCACTGTAGTTTCCACTTTGCAAACTACAATCTGCTAAGCGAGAAAATAAATTTGTGCCATTCACTTGATATTCGCCTGTTTCAAGCACAGTTTCGTATTCAGAAACTGCACGTAGGTATTGTCCGTCAAAATACAATAATTCAGCAAGTGCATAGTGTATGATTGGATCATTTGGTTCTATATCTATGGCGTCAACCAATTTATCTATCGCAACTTCTAACATATTTAATTGTTGATATAAATCAGCTTCTAACATTAAACGTTCAGTTGATAATTCAACTTGGTTTAAATATTCTAAAGCTTCATCAGTTTGATTCTCAGCCATTAAACCTTCGATGAAGTAAATAAGCAATTCACTTTCATCAGGATATTTATGGTATAACGTACGGAATACTTCAAGCCCTTGAGGCATTAAACCGTAATTATATAACGTTTCACCAAGTATAAAAAGTGCATCGTCCTTTGGAGAACTTAATGCTTCATTCACACGAGTGTCTAAGTTATCTAATTTTTGTAAGTTGATATCGTCTATGAGTTTATAGATATCTTCCATACTTTTATCCCTCTTTTTCTAATTGTTTTAACTTCGTTAAGAAACCTGGGAAAGAAACATTTACAGCATCAAATTGATTAATAGTTAACGATTCATCTGTTAATAATGATGCAATTGCAAGCATCATACCTATACGATGATCAGTAAAACTATCGACTGTTGCTGTTTGCTTTAAAGTAGAAGGATGAATAACCATACCATCACTTGTTGGTTGTAACATAAATCCTAATAAATTTAGCATATTCGCAGTTGTATCAATACGATTTGTTTCTTTAACTTTCAATTCTTCTGCATCTTTTACAATACTTGTACCTTCAGCTTGTGAACATAGTAATGCTACAATTGGGATTTCGTCAATTGCTCTTGGTACTAAATCGCCATCAATTTGAATCGGCTTCATATCAGGAGAATATTGTATGCGAATTGAAGCAGTTGGTTCTGGACCATCTGTTTGGTTGAATAGCGTAATGTTCCCTTCCATTTGTTTCACGATATCTATAATACCTGAACGTGTTGGGTTTATGCCAACATTGTGAATTGTAATATCACTGTCTTTTGTTATCAAGCCCGCCACTATAAAATATGCTGCTGAAGAAATATCGCCTGGCACATGGAAATCTACGGGTTGAATGTGTTCGATTCCTCGTTTTGGCATGTCTATCGTTTTCCCATCAGTAGTAACAGGAATATGGAAATGTTGGAACATTGTTTCTGTATGATTACGTGTCGTGCCTAATTCTTTAACAGTTGTCGCCTCTTCTGCAAATAAACTTGCGAATAAAATTGCACTTTTTACTTGTGCACTCGCAACTTCCATTTGATAAGACATGCCGTTAATTTGTGCAGGTTTAATGATTAGCGGTGTGTAATTATTATCCACGCCTGTTATATTAGCGTTCATTAAGCTTAAAGGTTTCATAATTCTGTCCATCGGTCTTTTACCAATAGATTCATCACCTGATATAACAGTTTCAATACCTAAACCACTTAACAGACCAGCGACCAAACGTGTCGTTGTACCAGAATTACCTGTATACAGTACTTGATGAGGCGTTTTGAAGTGTTTATAACCAGGCGAATTAATTTCTATTTTATCTTCGCCAACAGTAATTTCAACACCTAATTGTTGGAAAATTTCCACTGTATTCAGACAATCTTCACCAAGAAGCGGTTTATATATTGTAGAGGCGCCAGATGCAAGAGAACCTAACATAATGGCTCTATGTGTCATAGATTTATCTCCTGGCACTTCTATTTCACCAATCAATGGTCCGTTAATGTCAATTGTTTTACTGTTTGTCAAAAAATCCACCTACTTTTTAAAATATGTTAGGAAATCTGTGAATGCATGTAGAAGTGTTGGCTTATCTATGTGTTTTACCACAGGATTGCCAATGCCATCCAATAATACCATTTGGACGCCTTGTTGATCATTTTTCTTATCTTTTAACATGAGCTGATATAAGGCTTCAAACTCAAATTCATTAATGATATCTAATGGATAATTTAATGAAACTAAATAATTAATATAATGAGATATATCAAAATCTCTATTTAAGACTTTATTAGCAACCATAAATTGATAAATAATGCCTATCATCACTGCATGGCCATGAGGAATTTTAAAATTGTATTCAACTGCATGTCCAAATGTGTGACCTAAATTTAAAAATTTACGGACATTGGATTCTTTTTCATCTTTGACGATAATATTTAATTTCGTTTGGATACCTTTAAATAAATAATATTCAATTTCATTTAACGAAGCGAGTGCTGGCTGATCAGGGTATTGTGTTTCAATATTTTGCACAGCTTCCATGTCACTCAATAAGGCATGTTTATAAACTTCTGCATACCCACTTAAAATTTCTCTATAAGGTAAAGTTGTTAGAAAGTTCAAATCATAAATGACAGCATTAGGTCTATAAAAGGCACCTATTAAATTCTTACCATGTTTAGAATTAATACCTACCTTGCCTCCTACACTTGAATCATGTGCAAGAATTGTCGTTGGTACTTGAATAAAATCTACACCTCTTAATAAGGTTGCAGCAAGGAATCCTGTGAAATCACCGGTAGCGCCACCGCCAACTGCGATTAAACATGTATCACGCGTCAATTGTTTACTGAGTAATACTTCAATCGTTTCTTCATAAAAGGCTAACGATTTGGTCGCTTCACCAGAAGGGATGGTAAGTTTATGTGCGCCATATTCAGAAGTGATAAAATCTATCGTTTCATTCCAATTATTATTTACCGTTTCATCAACTACCAACACAACATCTTTATAATCATTAATATATTGATGTAATTGATCTAATGCATGGTGTTCTACAATAATTGGATAGTTATTGGATGTATAAGTAGTTTCTAATTTCATATGCTCACCTAGTTACTTCATAAATTTTAAATTGCTACTTAGTATTCTATATTTAATAAACGACGTTCGTCTATTTGTGATTTTAATTGCTCTATATGATTACTTTGGAATTCTTCAAGTAATGCTTTTGCAATTTCAAATGCTACGACATTCTCAACTACAACACTTGCTGCAGGTACAGCACAGCTGTCGGAACGCTCAATAGAAGCTTTAAATGATTCTTTTGTATTAATATCAACGGAGTTTAGCGGCTTGTAAAGTGTTGGGATGGGTTTCATTACACCATTAACCACAATAGGCATACCATTAGACATACCACCTTCAAAGCCACCTAAGTGATTGGAACCTCTGTAGTAACCATTCGAAGTATCATACAAGATTTCATCTTGAATTTCACTGCCTGGTTTTTCAGCTGCTTTAAAACCTTCACCAAAGCTTACACCTTTAAATGCATTAATACTTACAACGCCTTGAGCAATTCTACCATCAAGTTTACGATCGTAATGTACATAGCTACCAATACCCACTGGTAAGCCTTCAACAATTGTTTGGACTACACCGCCGATTGTATCACCTGCTTTTTTAGCTGAGTCAATTTTATCGCGAATTTCTTGAGCTATCTCATCATTTACAACGCGAACATCATTTTTATCGATATTAGCTTTAATTGTTTCAAGATCATATTCAATATCATCTTTGATGCCACCAATTTCAACCACTCTACTATAAAAATTAATATCTAATTGTTTTAACAAAATTTTAGAAACTGCACCAACTGCAACACGTGCAGCAGTTTCTCTTGCTGAAGAACGTTCTAACACGTTTCTTAAGTCTCTATGATTGTATTTCATACCACCAATTAAATCAGCGTGGCCAGGACGTGGTTTGGTAATTACACGTTTCATATTGTCTTGATCTTCTTCACTAATTGGATCAGCACCCATAATTTTCTTCCAATGTGTGAAGTCATCATTTGTAACAATCAATGTAATTGGACTACCTAAAGTATATCCATTACGCACTCCTGAAACAATTTCAACTGCATCCTTTTCAATTTGCATGCGACGACCTCTACCGTATCCACCTTGTCGTTTAAACATTTCTTCATTAATATCTGCTACGTTGATTTCTAGATTTGCTGGTACACCTTCAATAATTACAGTTAACTGTGGTCCATGTGATTCACCAGAAGTTAAATATCTCATACTTTTCCCACTCCGTTCCTTTAGTACTTTAAATTATAATATTCTCTATATCTTATCACATTCAATTGTTCAAATTAACAGAAAAATTTACAAATATTGAATCTTATGAAAACTTCCATGTTTTAAGTGTAACATTTGAATATTTTTTATAGTAAGAACTTTAGATTTTATATAGAAACATTATCATTTTCCAATATTATCTATTACTTAGGGTGGAAAAGAAAGTAAAGGTTAAAATTTGATTTCGTTCTTTCCATCTATAAGGCTATTTAGATATCAGAAGGTTATTTTATACTCTATACTCACTTTAGGGTTTCACTAAATGTTACACGTAAAATAAAAAAGCTAACTGAATTTTAAATTTCAGTTAGCTTTTTATATTTTAAAAATTCATCATCATAAAGCCTAATATTTATTGAAGTTAATATTATTCGTATAACCATGCTTCACGTGATCCAGTATAATCACTTAATTCTTCATCTTTAAACCAGAGATTAATTTCTTTTTTAGCTGAGTCTACTGAGTCTGAACCATGAATAATGTTTCTACCTACAGTTAAACCTAAGTCTCCTCTAATTGTGCCTGGTGTAGCTTCAGACGGATTAGTTTTACCTATAATATGACGCGAAATATTTACGGCATCTTCACCTTCAACTACCATAGCGAATACTGGTGCAGAAGTGATGAAGTCAATCAATTTGTTATAGAACGGTTTATCTGTGTGTTCTGCATAATGTTCTTCTGCAAGTGACTGTGGTACAGTCATAAATTTACCGCCTACAAGTTTTAGTCCTTTTCGTTCAATACGAGAAATGATTTCTCCTACCAAATTGCGTTGTACCGCATCTGGTTTAATCATTAGAAATGTTCTTTCCATAATGTGTGAATCCCCCTGTTTGTTATGTATCAATTGTACAGTAATAATGTACATGACTATGTATCAATAAAAGATTATGTTTTGAGATACATTAATATATTAACAGGTAATTAAAGCGCTTTCAATGCTTTTCATGTAACTTATAAATTTCTTTTTCCAACTTTTTTAATTAATTTCTTAAACAAGGGTTTAGCAGCTTCGCTTTCCAATTGATCAAGTAGGTTTAACGCTTTATCTAAATATTTATCACTAATTACTTGTGATTGTTGTATAACATCAGATGATTGAATGCGTTGAATACAGTAGTCAAACGTTTCTTGATCTGAGTCTGGAGTAAGTTGTTGTATCTGCGCTTTGAATTCTGGGTGCTTTCTCATTTCTAATAATACAGGTAAAGTGATATGACCATTCATCAAATCACTACCAACTGGTTTTCCTAATTTTTTTTCTGTACTTGTAAAATCGAGGATATCATCCACAATTTGAAAACTCATGCCAATATAATGGCCAATCATTTTTAAATTGTGAACTGTTTTCAAATCGGCACCAGAAGCAATCGCACCTGCTTCAGTAGATAATTGTATCAGTAATGCTGTTTTGCGATTAATTCTACGCAAATAACTCGTGATTGTTTGATAACCATTAAATTGATCTTGGAATTGAAATAGCTCCCCCATACATACTTCAACGATTGCATTTGAAATCACCGAATGAATACGATTATCTTCAATGTTTGAAATATGTTCAAGTGCTGACGCAAGTAAAAAGTTACCGGCAAGAATAGCAGTATTTTGATCCCACTTTTTAACTATAGTTAAGCTTCCTCGACGTTTATCACTCTTATCTACGACGTCATCGTGAACTAAAGTTGCCATATGGATTAATTCAAGCGCAACAGCTACACGATAAACATCCTCATTCATTTCTTTACCAAATTGGCTACTTAAAATTACAAAGGCAGGTCTAACGCGTTTACCACCTGAAGAAAACAAATGATAAGAAGCATCTTCTAGTACTTTATTATTGCTTATAAGAGATTGTTCTAATCGCTTTTCGATTTTCTTTATTTCACTATTCATGTTTAACTTTGACACGTTAATCACCTTTGGTTGATTCATTTTTATTTATAGCCAAGGTGCATCGCTGCAACGCCACCTGTAAAGCTACGTATTTTTATGTTACTGAAACCTGCTTGACCAAACAGACGTTTTAATTTTTCTTTATCTGGAAAATCAAAAGTAGATTGTTGCAACCATTCATACTCATCTTTAGATTTTGCAAAAACTTTACCGAAAATAGGCATTATAAATTTAAAATAAAGTTTATAACCTTGTTTGAATACTGGTGTTGTGGGTTGGCTAGTTTCTAAACAGACAACCATACCACCTGGTTTAAGCACTCTGTATAATTCTTTAAGTGTAGCTAGATAGTCAGGTACATTACGTAAACCAAACCCAATAGTTACATAATCAAATTCATTGTCTTCAAATGGTAGATTCATTGCATCGCCATGTACAAGTTGTATATTATGCATATCTTGTGTTTTACCTTTGCCCACTTCGAGCATGTTTTCACTGAAATCTACACCAATGACTTCACCTGTAGGTCCTACAGCCTTACTGAGTGAAATAGACCAATCAGCAGTACCACAACATACGTCTAAAGCTTTACTACCAGGTTTAACGTTCATTTCTTTCATAACACGTTTTCTCCAAGTCTTATGTTGCTCGAAGCTAATAATATTATTTAGGCGATCGTACTTGCCAGAAATATTTTGAAAAACGTCATGTACTTGTTCTTTTTTTGCTTTATTATCTGCCATATTTAATTACCTCTTTTTTGAATGTATTTCAGACTTTATTTCACCTAAAAATGTAATTAATTCATCTTTAGAAAATTTACTTAAATAAGAAGGATGCTTTTCAGCTAAGTTCGCTAATAATTTATCATTGATTGATTCAAGATTGGCATCAGGGGCAAAATGTTGAATTGTAATACGTGGAAATAGGTTTTCAACTTTTAATATATATTGACTGATGTTCTCTTTAGTAAGTGCATCGTGATGTATGGATGACTTCATTTCATTCACTTCAACGATTGCTGCACTTATTTCTTTTTGATAAGTTGGAGCGTTTAACTTTGCTAATAATGTATAAAAATGTGCGCTCAATAAGTCACCAATTAAAATAGACTTTTTAGACGATAACGTTGTAGAAACTTCGTCTAAATGACGCATCGCAGTATCTATTGTGAGGCAAGCTAATCTAGCTTCTTCAGGAATATCATATGAATCGAGAATTTGCGCTAAGTTTTCATCAATAGCTATAGATTCATAATAATGTATACCTTTAAGTCGATGTACAATTTGTTTTTCTAATATGCTTAATGTCGTTTCCATGTTCACACCTCACGTTATTATCCATATACATATTAACATTATATAGAGAAAAAAAAAATCAACGATAGCTAAAGCGGTAAATATTTATGTATGATGTATTTGTACAAATACATTTTTAGTGTAATGAAACGTTTAATTTTTCTGATTTATGTATGTATAATTTAATTTATATTAAGCGCTATGACAATTACAATATTTAATTTATATCATCGTTATATCGAATGATATCATATTAAGTATAAATAAATGCAAATTGTTTAACGTTCTTAGATTAAAAGTGTATAAAAAAAGAAAAAGCCCCTTATAAAAGGGCTTTAGTTTTAGTAAAGAATTATTTAACTGCGTCTTTTAATGCTTTACCAGCTTTGAATGCTGGAACTTTGCTTGCAGGGATATCAATTTCTTTACCTGTTTGTGGGTTACGGCCTTTACGAGCAGCGCGTTCGCGTACTTCGAAGTTACCGAATCCAATTAATTGTACTTTTTCACCTTTAGAAAGTGATGATTGAATTGATTCGAATACTGCATCTACAGCTAAACCAGCCTCTTTTTTAGTTAAATCAGCTTGTTCTGCAACAGCATTGATTAAATCTGTCTTGTTCATTATGAATTCACCTCCCCTAGGGTTTATAATGATACTTAATATCATTATGGTATGACTTTAACACAACGAATACTGCAACTGCAATGATTTATGCGCAGAAAACGTTGAAATAATAGGATTTTAACAACAAATTGCTATATATTTGTTAAAAAGTGTAATAATGCTTCTTTATTCAGATTTTTTTCCACGTTCCATAAGGTCTTTAACACTCTCATCTACAGGTCTGTTTTCAAATAAAACACTATAAAGTGCGTTAGTTATTGGCATGTCAACATTTTGCGATTTTGCTAAATGATAAACTGATTTTGTGGTATATACACCTTCGACAACCATATCCATCTCATCTAACGCTGTGTCTAATGATTTTCCTTCACCCAATTTAAAGCCTAATGTGTAGTTTCTAGAATGCGTAGATGTACATGTAACGATTAAGTCGCCAATGCCACCTAAACCTAAGAAAGTAATAGGATCAGCACCTAGTTTTTCACCTAATCGGCTAATTTCTGCTAAACCTCTAGTCATGAGTGCAGCTTTAGCGTTGTCTCCGAAGCCCATGCCTGAGATTACACCACTTGCTACAGCGATGATATTTTTTAACGCGCCACCTAATTCAACGCCTACAAGATCCTCATTTGTATAAACGCGTAAGTAATCATTCATGAATAAGTCTTGTGTTAATTTACTTACTTCAGGTGACTTAGAAGATGCAGCAACTGTCGTTGGTTGTTTGATGACAACTTCTTCTGCATGACTTGGACCTGATAATACACCGATACCTGCATTATGTTCTGCTGAAATAGAATCCTCTAACATTTCAGAAACACGTTTATAAGTATCGTTTTCTATTCCTTTTGCTACATGTATAAATGTTTTTGGAGTTGATAAAAGTGAATCAATTTCGCTTGCTACCGATCTCATAGCTTTTGTAGGCAATGCCATTAAAAAGACTTCAGAAAAATTTACAGCAGCTTTTATATCTAATGTTGCTTTGATTGAATCATTGATCTTAGCTGTTTTTAAATATTTACTATTGATGTGTTGTTCATTAATTTCATTGATTGTTTGTTCGTTTTTACCCCACATCAATACTTGGTGTCCATTTTCAGCTAAAACATTTGCTAAAGCTGTACCGAAACTTCCTGTACCAAAGACTGTTACTTTAGACATGAATATCTCCTCCGATAATTAATTTCTCTTTCTAGGTATAATATGCACAGGTGTACCTTCAAAACCGAATGCTGCTCTGATTTGATTTTCCAAATAACGTTTATAAGAAAAGTGCATTAATTCTACATCATTTACAAATACGATAAAGGTTGGTGGTTCAATCGCTACTTGCGTAGTATAGAATACGTTCAATCTACGACCTTTATCAGTCGGAGTTGGGTTCATAGAAATAGCGTCAGTGATTACTTCATTTAAAGTTGAACTCTTCACGCGTTTTTTATGGTTTTCACTAGCTAGTGTAATATATGGGAATAACGTTCTAAGTCTTTGACTTTCTTTTGCAGAAACAAATGCAACTTCAGCGTAATCTAAGAATTGGAATTCTTTGCGAACTTCATCTTTGAATTTTTTCATTGTATTCGTTTCTTTATCAACTGTATCCCATTTGTTTACCACGATTACAATAGCTTTACCTTCTTCATGAGCATATCCTGCCACGCGTTTATCTTGTTCGATGATGCCTTGGTCAGCATCAATAACAACTAAAATAACGTTTGAACGTTCGATAGCTTTTAGGGCACGTAATACAGAATATTTTTCTGTATTTTCATATACTTTCCCTTTTTTACGCATACCAGCTGTATCAATTAAGACATAGTCTTGGTCCTCATAAGTATATTGAGTATCGACCGCATCACGTGTTGTTCCTGCTACGTTAGAAACGATAACACGTTCTTCACCTAGTATTGCGTTAACTAAGCTAGATTTACCAACATTTGGACGTCCGATAATTGATAAGCGAATTGTATCGTCATCATATGGATCAGGTTCTTCTTCTTTAAAGTGTTTGACAACCTCATCTAAAAGATCACCTAGACCTAAGCCATGCGAACCAGAAATTGGATAAGGATCGCCAAAACCAAGCGCATAGAAATCATAGATTTCATTTCTCATTTCTGGATTATCTACTTTATTTACTGCTAAAACAACAGGTTTTTTTGATTTATACAACATTTGAGCAACAACTTGATCACTTTGTGTTAAACCCTCTCGTACGTTGACCATAAAAATAATGACATCAGATTCATCAATTGCAATTTCTGCTTGTGCTCTTATTTGTGTTTGGAATGGTGCGTCACCAATTTCAATACCACCTGTATCAATGACGTTAAAATCATGTGTTAACCATTCGCCTGATGAATAAATTCTGTCTCGAGTCACACCGGGTGTATCTTCTACTATAGATACACGTTCACCTACGACTCTATTGAAAATTGTAGATTTGCCTACATTGGGCCTGCCTACAATTGCTACTATAGGTTTAGTCATAACTAACTTCCTCTCTTTTTTAATCTCTATAATTCTATCATAAGGGGTAACCAAATCAAAAGAAATATTTAATCTGTACTAATATTATTAGGTTAGTTTTAAAAAATTTGTTTTTAGAGATTACATAAAAATAAATCTTGTCCTAAATAGATGTTAGGACAAGATTTAAAATTGGTGTTAAATTTATACGTTAAAACTTGAAGTCTTTTAATTTATCTCCGAAAACATCACCTAAAGTAGGATTGTCATCATCGTCAGAACCACTTTCTAAGTAAGATTTCGTAGTGGCACTATCACTTTCAACGACATTTTCCGATTCTAATGTTGCTTTAATAGATAATGAAATGCGTTCTTTTTCTACGTCAACACCTAGTACTTTAACACTTACGACTTCCCCAGGCTCTAATACTTCACTTGGTGAACCGATGTGAGTATGTCTTATTTCAGAAATGTGTACTAAACCTTGAACGCCTGGTTTAATTTCAACAAAGGCACCGAAGTTAGTTAGTCTAACAACTGTTCCTTCGATGAAATCACCTTCGTTAAACTCACCTTTTATTGATTCAAATGGACTTGGTAAAGTATCTTTAATTGATAATGAGATACGTTCTGAATCTCTATCAACTGATTTTACTTTTACATTAACTGTATCTCCAATAGATACTACATCTTCTGGAGATTTAACGTGTTCATGAGATAATTCAGAAACGTGAACAAGTCCGTCTACGCCACCAATATCTACAAAAGCGCCAAAGTTAGTTAAGCGTGCAACTTTACCTTCAATCACATCGCCTTCATTAAGTGAATTTAATAAATCGTCTTTTTTCTCTGCATTTTCTAATGCCTCTACAGCTTTACGACTAAGAATGACACGATTATTAGCAGGATCCAGTTCTTCCACTTTTAGTTTAAGAACTTGTCCTTCGAAATCAGAGAAATCTTCAATGAAGTCTGTTGAAATTAATGAAGCCGGAACAAACCCTCTTTGGCCAACATCGACTACTAAACCACCTTTTACTACTTCAGTGACTTTAGCTTCAATCGTTTTATTGTTGTCTAATTGTTCTTGTAAAAATTCATATGATTTTTCTGTTTCAAGTTGACGTTTAGAAAGTATATAAGCACCTGTCTCATTTTCTTCGTCATACTCTACTTTTGTAACATATGCACCAATTTCATCACCAACTTTGACAGCATCACTTGGATTGTCTATATGATGCGTAGAAAGTTGACTAATAGGGATGATACCATTAAATTTAGCACCATTAATGTTTACAATTACTTGTTTTTCATCAATTTCTTGAATCTCACCAGTAACTGTATCCCCTTCTTTAATCTCTTTGATCATTGATTCGTTGAATTCTTCAGTCATCTTGTCTGCCTCCTTATTACACTACATAATTATAACATCTTATAAACTGACAGAATTGTCAAGAAATTCCCCTTTATTATAGGAATTCAAATTCTATTTGTTAAAAAGTTGTAAAATCAGGGTTTCTAGCTAACAAAAGCTTTGAAATGTTCACCTAAAATTTACATTTATTTATATATATGCAGATCTAATTGATATAAAAATGTACCTTATTTATATACCCTATATTTGTTATTATATAACCTTTTTACACAATTTAAAAAGAAACGGCATTATAATACGCTGTATTTAAGAAAAAGATTAATATTTTATTTAATTTGAGTAACTAAGGATAAAATTTCTTCAGTTACTTTTTCAATACTTTTACCTGTAGTATCTACTGTAATTGCATCATCCGCTTTTTTCAAAGGTGAAATTTCACGTGTCATGTCATAATTATCTCGATCGGCAATTTCTTGTTTTAATTGTTCAACATTAGAGTCGATGCCTCTTTGTTCATTATCTTTTTGTCTACGCATTGCGCGTTCTTCAACAGAGGCAATCATATAAACTTTTAAATCTGCATCTGGCAATACAACTGTTCCAATGTCTCTACCATCCATAACAATACCCTTTTGAGCTGCTAATTCTTGTTGCTTTTTAACTGCAAAAGTGCGCACAGCTTCTTTAGATGCTACAAAGGAAACATTGTTTGTCACATCATTTTCTCTTAAAAAATCAGTAACATCATGGTTATCTAAAATGACTCTCTGACCCTTTTCTTCATCATACGTCAATGATAATTCAGATGAATCTATCAATTGCGAGAAGTCTTCAGTCTTATTTTGTTGTAAATATTTATAAGTTATAGCGCGATACATTGCGCCAGTATCTACATAAATCATTGATAATTGTGCAGCAACGCGTTTAGCTATTGTACTTTTCCCTGCAGCAGCAGGTCCATCAAGTGCGATATTAATTAATTTCATTTTAGTAAACCTTCCTTGTTGTTTTATGTATAATATTTTATCATAAATATGTAAGTTATAAATAGGAGGAATGCCCATATGAAAAAACTTCTTCTCATACATACTGGTGGGACGATTAGCATGTCACAAGATGAAACTGATAAAGTAGTAACAAATTCAGACAATCCAATATCCAACCATCAAGACATTATTGAACAATATGCTGATGTAACAGAAATTACGCCATTTAACGTTCCATCCCCACATATGAATATAAAATATGTAGAAACATTAAAGCGTATTATTGAGGATGCTAGTAGGAATGAAAATTATGATGGGTTTGTTATTACACATGGTACAGATACGTTAGAAGAAACAGCATACTTACTAGATCTTACTATAAATGTTTCAAAACCGATAACAATTACGGGTGCTATGCGTTCTTCAAATGAAATTGGTTCAGATGGGTTATATAATTTCATCTCAGCTATTAGAGTGGCTTCAAGTGATAATGCAGCAGATATGGGTGTTATGGTCGCATTTAATGATGAAATTCATACTGCACGAAACGTGACTAAAACACATACCTCCAATACAAATACATTTCAGAGTCCTAATCATGGCCCATTGGGTGTAGTGACAAAAAATAGTGTTCAATTTCACCATAAACCATACGAACATTTAGTTTTAAATGATATTAACCATGATTTAAATATTCCTTTAGTAAAAGCTTATATGGGAATGAATAATGATGTATTAAACTTTTATAGTAAGCATCAAGTTGATGGCATCATTATCGAAGGCCTAGGCCAAGGCAATTTGCCACCTACATGTTTAGAGGGTCTAGATAAGTGTTTGGATAAAGCAATACCTGTTGTACTTGTCTCACGATCGTTTAATGGTATTGTTGGTCCAATTTATGGCTATGAAGGTGGCGGTGCTACCTTAGCTGAAAAAGGCGTTGTTTTTTCAAACGGATTAAATGGACCTAAAGCAAGACTTAAACTTTTAGTAGGTTTAAGTAATCAATTAAGTGCTAATCAGTTAAAAAAATATTTCGAATCACAGTTATAATGATTTAAAAAACTGAGGCTGGGACATATCACATGTCTCAGCCTCAGTTTTTTATATTGGTAGTGACCGACGGAATTGAAAATACGCTTATATCAAGCTTGCATTCCATTTTATAGTCAGCCACTGCCGGGATGGAACGACGAAATCTCATTAGAAAAATTTCTGTCTCATGCCCTAGTTTATTATATTATTATGATTCAAGTGGTGTTTGTTTTTTAGATAATATACTTTGAGTGATAATACCGCCGTGGTATTTGCCGTTTTCAATAAAAATTGTATTTGCATCATTGCCTGCCGCAATGACACCAGCGATATAGCAGTTTTCGACATTTGTTTCATAAGTTTCTCTGTTATAAACTGGTGCAGTACCAAACTCATTACTGTTGATATCTATACCAATTGATTGTAGGAAATCATAGTCTGGATGATAACCAATCATAGCGAAGACATAATCATTAGGAATTTCAATTGTTTGATTTCCTTGCTCATAAAATACACTATCTTCTGTTATTTTAGTAACATTTGAGTTAAATGCCATGTTAATTTTTTCATGGCGTACTAGAGATTCAAAATTCGGTAGAATCCATGGTTTAATTGCCTTTGGATAATCTTCTCCACGATAAATAACTGTTACGTTAGCCCCAGCTTTTTCTAACTCTAAAGCTGCATCTACAGCTGAGTTTTTACCTCCGACAATTACAACATTTTGGTCAAAGTAAGGATGTGCTTCTTTAAAATAATGCATTACTTTCGGAAGCTCAGCTCCATCTACTTCAAGATGATTATGATGACCATAATAGCCAGTTGCTACAGTAAGGAATCTACATTGGTAGACATCTTTAGTTGTTGTAATCGTAAAACGGTTATTAATTTTTTTCACTGTGAGGACTTCTTCGAAAGCATTAACTCGCAATTGATGATGCTTAACCACTGCTCTGTAATATACTAGAGCTTGATTTCTATGTGGTTTGCTTTCTTCAACAATAAATGGAATATCCCCAATACTTAATTTATCACTTGATGAAAAGAAAGTTTGATGTGTAGGATAATTATAGATTGCATCTACAACATTTCCTTTTTCAATAACTAAAGTATCAATACCTTTTTTCTTTTGTTCAATAGCAGCACTTAATCCGCAAGGACCGCCACCAATAATTATACTTTCAACTGTTTGCATAGTTTATTTGTCCTCCTTATACCACCAATATATTATACCAGTAGTTTAGAAAAAACCAAATGATAGAAATCGAATATTTTTGCACAAATGATATTGACGCTTTATTAAACTTAAAAAATTAATAAAAAACGACCAAACTCACTAATTTAAGGAGTTTGGTCGTTTGATTGGTTTTTACTTATAAGGTGATGAACTATTGTGGAATAACAAGGCGTTGTCCATTATGGATTTCATTTCCTTGTAGATTATTTGCTTGTCTGATTTTTTCAACGTTTTCAGGAGAACCACTACCATAATATTGAATAGCAATTCTATATAGGTTTTGACCATTGACTACATGTGATTGTTGGCCAGAGTTACTATTTGCTTGTTCGCTATCTTGGTTGTTAGTTGCTTGTGATTGATCTGAAGATGAATTGCTTTGAGCGTTAGATTGATCACTTTGTTGATCTTGACCGCTCTGACTGTTTTGGTCGCTTTGACCTTGACTGTCTTGCGTACTATTTGTTGCATCTTGTGAACCATTGCTAGCTGAATCAGAATTAGCATCGTTACTTGATTGATCAGAATTTGCATCACTGTTTGCTTGGTCAGTGTTTTCGCTATCAGAATTGGCAGAATCTGAACCGCTATTGCTGTCTTCTGAGTTTGCAGATGAGTTATCTTTGTCTTCATCTTTATTGGCTTTATCATCTTCTGATTTTTTATCTTCATCTTCATCTTTTTCAGAATCAGACTTACTATCTTTATTATCAGCTACTTTTTTGTCATCGCTATTTTTGTCACCATCGTCATCGCCAGTTAAAGCCATGCCACCGAAAATAGCAATTGCAGCTAATATTAATATCGCAGCTAATATTGGTAATAATTTACCTAATAAACCGCCTTTTTTCTTTTTCTTATTATCGTCATCATTGTTATCACCATTATTACCATTGCCGCCATTACCATTACCGCCGTTGCCATTGCCGCCAGCTTTAGAATGTGCCGCTGCGGCAGCACCTGTTCCGGCAGCAGCGCCACCAGCTACAGCAGCGCCTTTTTTCTTAGAGTTATCTTTATCTTGCTCTTTTTTATCTTGATCTTCTATATCTTTTTCATTTTTATTCTGCTCGGTTGCTTTATTGTTATTATCTTGGTTGTTATCTTGCTTATGTTCATCTTTGTTATCACTATGCTTGCCAGCAGCATAAGCACCTGCACCGGTTGCGGCAGCGGCGCCTCCAGCTACAGCAGCACCTTTTTTCTTAGAACTATTATTATCATTTTCTGAATGCGAAGCATCATCTGATTTGTCTGCTTGTTCGTTATCAGAGTTGTTGATATTTTGTTCATTATCATTTAAGTCATTTTCTGAATCTTTATTATCATTGTGCTTTCCAGCAGCATAAGCACCTGCACCAGTTGCAGCAGTGCCACCAGTTACAGCAGCACCTTTCTTATTAGATTCATTATCTTTTTGTGATTCAATATTTTCATTGGAATCATTTTGGTTTTCTTTTGTATTTTGATTGTTTGTAGATCCAGGGCTTAAATCATTATTCTTCGAAGGATCTTTTGTTGAGTTATTATTATCTTGTGGTGATTGATTTTCGCCTTGAACTTCATCATTGTCATGTTCAGGCTGATTATCTGAATTTTGATTTGTTGCTGTGTCACGTCTGCGCTGTCTTCTTTGAGCGTTTCTAGGAGGGAATTGTTCGTCTGTCTTATCAGAAACTTCCTCTTTTACGTTGTCAACTGAACCGTTAACGGAATCCTTTGCATTGTCTTGATGTTCTTTTGGATCAATGGATTGACGATTTTTTTCAAAATCATCTTTAAAATTGTTGTTAGACAAATTCATCATCCTTCCTCGTTTTAATTTAAGTATATACTGTTATACCCTAAAAATAAGTAAATATGTATAACTTTTTATGCAAAAAATCACTATTAAACTAGTATATATGTAGTATTATAGCTTGTTTGAAAAAGTGAAGTAAAGTATTTGTCTATTATTTAAACAAATTTTGTATTTTTTCATTAAAATCCATTTTTCTTTTTACTTTTTTTCTATTAATTAAATTAATTACATTTAAATCAGAATCATTATCACAGCATTGATCAGGTCTTTTACTTAACGTTTCACCAAAGAATTCCATCATATAAGTACGTCGACATTGGTCTAGGTTTTTGTATCCTAGCATACGTATATAACCTTGGCGTTTTCGTTGATAGGTCCTGTCGAATATCGTACGCAACTCAGTAAATGAGTAATAGCTATTTAATATTTCTAATATTTCAAATTTATCCGGAGTTACAAAGGCACCTACTTCAAAGGCATCTACATCCTCAGTGGTCATCATATCCGTAAATAATAGTGTTTCTAGTAAAAAACTATCATCAGGTTGAAATAGACTAATTGCTTGACTGTCAGCCCCATCACGACCAGCACGACCAATTTCTTGCATGTAGTTTGATGGACTTGTTGATAAATGGTAATGAAAAATAGAACGTATATCTTTTTTATTAATGCCCATACCAAATGCACTGGTTGCCACGATGATAGGTATTTCATTATTCAAAAATTGATGCTGAACTGTGTGCCGTTCTTGATAAGATAAATCTCCATGATAAATCCCTGTTAAAAACCCATAGTTATATATTTCTTTTGCTAAGGTTAGGCACACTTTTTTGGAAGAAACATATATAATTGTAGGTCCTGAATTTTCTAATGCTGGAAGTAACCATTTTAATTTAGCTTCATCGTCTGCGAAATTTTTATGAGTTAAAGAAATATTGTCTCTATTCATACTCGTTTTAATGACATGAAAAGATTTTTTTAACATAGCATTTAAATCATAAGTTAAATAATTCGGTGCTGTGGCAGTCAGAGCAAGCACGGTTGCTGTCGGAAAACGTGCGATAATTTTACCTATAAGTGCATAGTGCGGTCTGAAATCATATCCCCATTCAGATAAGCAATGTGCTTCATCTAATACGACCATGCCGATATTCAAATTTTTAATGAGTTTGAAATTTTGCGGTTGGAGTATAAATTCTGGACTTAAATAGATAAATCGACTATTTGTTAGTGATTCAATGTTTCTTTTTCTCTCATTTTCATCCATGCCTGAATGAATACAACAGACATGATGTTCACCATGTAATTTGAGTTGCATGACTTGATCATCCATCAAAGAAATGAGTGGTGAAATGATGAGAGTCGGTTGTTGACGTATGTATGTTGGTAATTGATAACAAAGACTTTTACCACTTCCTGTAGGTAAAATACCTAATGTATCTTCATTGTTCAATACACTTTCTATAATCTCTTGTTGACCAGGTTTAAAAGTCTCAAACCCGAACCACTTTTTTAGCTCATGTTGTAACATTGATTTCACCTCTCTCAATTCCAACGATAATCAATTTCAATTCAAAATAGCTGAGATCAGAAAATATTTCTTTATAATTGCGTAACCTCTCACTACGATGTGAAATGTAATAAGTCATGAAATCAGTATAAGTTGAATGTGTTAAATAATCTTCATAATTCGATATGTAGCCTTTTATAAATAGCTCTAAAATATGATCATCTATCGTATTAGGTTTAACATTTTGTTGTGCAGCCAGTTGTTCGAAGTTTAATCCATTTTGTAAACCTACGTAAGTTTGCTCTGTTTTATTTAATAATGATGGTAGCACAATCAGTTTATTTAACAGTGGATAGTTAGATTCGTGCTCAATCTCGTACATTAATGTGACTAAATCTGTAAATTCTAATTCAAATAAGTGTTCTTGTGGTATGTCTTCTATTAAACTAATTTGTTGTCGTGTATACATACTTTCTTCAAAACCTTGTAGGTAATAGTGAATATATATTGTGTTGTTTTTATTCAACATAGATTGGAATAATGTCGTAAGTTCTGCAATGAATTGGTCCTGTAATTGATTGCTTATAATTTCTTTATATACAAATTTAACTTGTTGGTGTACAGTACTATGTTGAGTAATAGGTACGAATTGATAGACCTTATGTTTAGTATTAGATAGGGTCTGAGTTAATAATTGTATGGCTTTAAATGTGTTAGTTAAACTATCAAACGTATGTCTCGGATGATTAGCGATATTTTGATAGCTATTATCTTGAGCATTAAATTGATTGAAATATCGCTCAAACGACTGATATTTCAAGTTAGGCATGCTGTGATATAATGACAAGAGTTGTTGACTACAGGCATCAAAAAAGGTTTGATGTGACTTTTTCCCTGTGATAATATTAAATATACTTTTTTCAGTTTTGTAATTGTGTGCATGTGTTTGTGCAAATTGGATTATATTATACATGTTTACTCCCTCATTCTATAAAACGAAAACATTTGAAAAATCTTAAAACAGTGACTACAATAATAATTGTGCTATTAGTGTAGCATTTTTGTCAAAGGAGGCGAAGAAATTGGCTAAATATACAATTGTTGATATGGATACATGCATTGCATGTGGTGCTTGTGGTGCCGCTGCCCCTGATATATATGACTATGATGATGAAGGTATTGCTTATGTGATACTAGATGACAACAAAGGTACAGCAGAGGTGCCGGAAGAATTATATGAGGATATGGAAGATGCGTTAGATGGTTGTCCTACTGATTCAATTAAAATTGAAGAAGAATCATTTGATGGAGATGCGTTAAAGTTTGAATAAAAGCAAGTTTAGTACCATAAAAGTAAGTATGCGGTTTATACTTAATAATATATAATAAGCGTTTGTCTAAATATAGTGATTACTAATTATATTTACTAATGGCTACGTTTAAGGTTAGCGTGTTCACATTGCATGGAGCATGCTAATTTTTATGTCTAAAATGATTTTAAATTATGAATGGTTGATTTAAAATATAAAAACAGAGCGATTTCTGTATTACTTCAATAGAAATCACCCTGTTTTTCTTTATCTGAGTGTTAATCTCTCAGATGTTTTTATATTTATTTTGGTAATACATTTTTTAAACGTTTAAATAAAAGAATGAACACTATAGAAATAATAGCGCCTTTAATAATGTTGAATGGAATAACACCAGATACAATGACAATCTTAACGTTTTCTACAACATTAGATAAATTCATAATCATGCCATATAAAGGTAACAACACAAAGTAGTTCAAGATACTTAGAATAATTGTCATTACAATAGTTGCTACAGTAAAACCTATAATCTGTGATTTAAGGTTATATTTGTTTTTAGTAACATAATAAGCTGTTAGTAAAAAACTGGATGCTGCTAAAAAGTTAGCAACTGGACCTACTGGATCTCCAAGATTAAATAAAAATTTTAATAAATTTTTTATAAATTCTACAATGATACCAGCGAGCGGTCCGAGTGTGAATGTAGCTAATAATGCGGGCACATCACTAAAGTCTAAAGTTAAATAAGGCGGTAAAAATGGTATTGGAAATTTTATAAACATCAATATAAAAGAAACCGCACTTAACATACTTATCGTAATAAGTCGTTTTGTTTGTTGTTGCATATTAAATTATCTCCTTCCATTCATCATTCATCGAATAGGAGGATTTAATAGCACAACAAATAACCCTCCATCTTCTCCCATCCAGACTTTACTGTCGGCTCTAGATTTTCACTAGATCAGCCATTTATTTAAATGAAAATAAATGGGTCGCAGGCTTTAATTACTGCCGGTTGGGAATTACACCCTACCCCGAAGATGAATATCTTAAATTTTTATAAATATATCATAGCTTATTACTCAGGTAAAAACAATACTATTGCTCTAAATATGCTAAAAAGGGAGTAAAAGCGACTAAATTAAAGAAAACCTACACTTTTTAGTGAGTCTGCAAGCATAATTGATAATAAAGACCGGCGAAATCACAATAATGATTTCGCCGGTCTTTATATTAATGTTTGATTAGTTTAATTGAAGCAGTAACCACTCAACTATTTTCTATAACATCTCATTATTAGTTAACTTTGGTAATTTGACAATAAATGTTGTTCCTTTACCTAGTTTACTTTTAACGTCAATACTGCCACCATGTTCATCTATAATCATTCGACATATAAATAAACCTAGACCTGTACCTTGTTTACCACGTTTACGCGAGGAATCAACTTTATAAAAACGTTCAAATACTTGTTGTAGATGCTCTGGCGCAATACCAGAGCCCGTGTCTGTAATATATAATATATTTTCTGTCTCTGTTTCCCCATAACTGATAGTGATGGCATCTCCTGCTTCGGTATACCTTGTTGCATTGTCTATCAAATTAGTTAAGACTTGTTCAATTCGATCTAAATCATAATACCACAGCTGTTCGTGCGTATTTGGATTTAAATTGATGCTTAAACCTAAACTCTCTGCATGACTTTGATATTTTTGTTGCATTTTATTTAGCAATGTATCAATAGGCTGAACAGATTTTTCTACCGTTAGCCCCTCAGCATCCATACGTGCAACACTGAGAAGCTCATTTACAAGTCGATTTAAGCGTTTAGTTTCATCTAGTACAATAGATAGTGATTCATGTATTTCATCGGGCTCTGTGACGATGCCGTCCACTATAGACTCAGTATAGCCTTGTAGTAATGAAATAGGCGTACGTAATTCATGTGAAACATTAGCAATAAAATCTTTTTTCATTTGGTCTATGTTATGTTCGTTTGTCATATCACGAATAATAGCTACGATACCACTACGACCATCTGGTTGAATTTGATCAATATAACTCGTTATTATTACTAAATAACGCGTATTTATTTCATATTCTTCAAATTGTGTTTGCTTGTTTTTGAAAGTACGTTCATTTTGTTTATCAAGCTTTTTGAGTTCATGATCACCAAGTATTTGAAGTGTGTTTTGAGCCATTTTATTAGAAATTATAATTTCTTTTTTATCATTGTATCCCAATACACCTTCAATCATAGAATTGATTAAACTATCACGAATATTTTTTGAAGATGACAAGGCATCTATATGTTGTTGAATTTCAGAACTCATCGTATTAAACGTACGAGATAATTCACCAATTTCATCGCGCGTATTGACAGGTACGACTTGAGCATAATCTCCTTTAGAAACTTTCAAGGCCTGTGTCCGTAAATTTCGTAACGGTTTTGTTATACGAGATGATAAGAAAAAGGCAAAAACGGTTGTAATAGCTAAGAAGATAATAGCGATAATTAAAATAATAACTGTAATTACGTTATTGGTTTCTTCAATCGTTTTTAAATCTTGATAGATAAATACGCCACTGTAGTTATTATTTCGATTATTATCTTGCTCAGTCAAGTTTTTAGCAGGATAACCAATTAACACATAAGTCCGCTGTTGCCCATTGATTTTGACAGTAACGTGTTCTGAAATTTGTTTTCCTTTATCAAACACTTGGTTATAATCTTTATTGTTTTTAATTTCTTTAAACATCTTGTCTTTAATTTTATCTTTATGTTGGCTCACCATATGCTTATCATTCATAATAATAAGTCCATCTGGGTTTTCTATCAATTTACGACTGTATTCAATAGCTGTAGTTTTATCATCTGCACTTTCCACCAATTGACTGATACGCTGTGCATCTTTGAGTAATGAATCTTCGGTTTCTTGCGTAAAATAGGACTGAATAAATGTTATGAGTGCAGCACTTAGTAAAATTAAAACTGTCGTTACTATTAAAATAATAGTTAACCACAGTTTTATTACTACATTATTTAGCCGATTCATCATTGGACTTAACCTCGAATTTATAACCAACACCCCAAACAGTTTGAATCATTTGAGCTGCTGCGTCAGATACTCGATTTAATTTTTCTCTTAAACGTTTAACGTGAGTATCTACAGTACGCAAGTCGCCGTAGAATTCATAATGCCATACTTCTTTTAGAAGCTGTTCTCGATCAAAGACTTTGTTAGGTGTTTTAGCTAGAAATATTAACAACTCATATTCTTTTGGTGTTAAATTAACTTGGTTATTATCTGCTAATACTCTGTGTGCATCGTTGTCAATGACAAGGTGGTCAAATTCAATTAAATCACGCGCATGAGGTTCACTTTGTTCTGTATGCGCTACTTGTGTACGTCTTAACAACGCTTTGACGCGCAATACCACTTCACGAGGAGAAAATGGTTTCACGATATAATCATCTGCACCAGATTCGAATCCTTCTACCCTATTTGTTTCTTCACCTTTAGCAGTCAACATAATAATTGGTGTTTCTTTGTGTTCTCTGAGACGTGAAGCAACAGTGATACCATCCATTTCTGGAAGCATAAGGTCTAATAAAATACATGAATAATCATGTTCCATCGCCATTTTATACGCTTCATTACCATCACTTGCTTCATGTATCTCAAAAGATTCTCTTTCAAGGTATAATTTTAATAATCTTCTGATTCGATCTTCATCATCTACGATAAGTATTTCATTTGACATACATATGTACCTCCCACACTGCTAACTTTCAATTTAATCACATTATATCATACGTTTAATAGGAAAAGTGATTACGAAGAAAAAGATTGTGAAACTTTTCTCATGATTTAAATTAAATTAAACGTAATAACAATTAGTTACCATGTTCTGCAAGTTGACGCATCACTTTTACTTCATGAGGTGTTAAGACTCTACCTTCACCTGCATTAAGCCCTTTTAGGTTAAGTGGACCAACTTCAATGCGTTGTAATTTTGTAACTTCGTGACCAAAATGTTCAAACATGCGACGGACTTGTCTATTGCGTCCTTCTGTAATTGTAATTTCAACAAGTGTTGAATTTTTATCTTTATCTTGGTTCTTTACTTTTACAGTAGCTGGTTGTGTATGGCCATCTTCTAGTTCAACACCATGTTCTAAAGCTTTAACTTCTTCACGCATTAAATAGCCTTTTAATTTAACAACATATTTTTTCTTAATTTTATAACTCGGATGTGTCATTAAATTAGTGAATTCGCCGTCGTTAGTTAATAAAAGTAAACCTGAAGTATCATAATCTAAACGACCCACTGGATAAATTCTTGTTTTAATTTGTTTAAAGTAATCTGTAACCACTTTTCTACCTCTATCGTCCGATACGCTAGTGATAACTTGTGCTGGTTTATAAAATAAAATATATAGTTTATCTTGTTGTTCTAATTTAATGCCCTCAACTTCAATTGTATCCGAAGGTTTAACTTTCGTACCTAGCTCTGTTACTACTGAGCCATTAACTAAGACTTTGCCCTCTGTGATTAATGTTTCTGCTTTTCTACGTGACGTGTGACCACTGTTTGCAATACGTTTTTGTAATCTTTCTGTCTCTTTATTCATTATTTTCTCCTTTTTGATTTACTAAGTTACTGAAAAAAGCTTCTATTTCTTCATCTTCCTCATCAGTTGTTGGTAAATCATCTAAATGTTCAATGCCAAATACGTTTAAAAATAGTTCTGTGGTATAGAGTTGTTGACTTCTGGAATCCGCTTCGTCTTTCGCTTCTATTAGCCCACGAGCGATTAAAGTTTTAACAGCGCCGTCAGAATTTATACCTCTAATCATCTCAATATCGCTTCGTGATAAAGGTTGATTGTAGGCAATAATAGACAATGATTCCATTGCTGCTTGCGATAACTTCATTTTTGATTTTTGTTCTATTAATTTTTCAATATAATTTGCTGCATCTTTTTTTGTTGTAAGTACATAAGTTTGACCAAAATGTTGAATTTCTAAGCCATCTGATATGTATTCAGAAACGAGTAGCGACAATTGTGTTTGGTCAATGTCTAAAATTTCGAGTAATTGTTTTTCATCTAAACCCTCGTCACCTGCTGTATAAAGTAATGCTTCTAGTATACCCTTATCGTTCAATGCCATAGTTTACCCCTCTTATAATGTTAATATCGTCGAAATTTTTGAGTTGTTCTATATTTACAATGCCCGATTTAGACATTTCAAGTATTGCTAGAAAATGTGTAACTACCATTTCAACAGGTTCTGTAAAATTAAACAAACTAAAAAAATTAAACGAATCATGTTGTTGTAAACGCGCATTAACTTGAGAAGTTGCTTGTTGAATCGTAAATGTTTCTTTACGTATATCTACAGTTTTTGGCGTGTTGAATTCAACGCGATTTTTAACTTTTTGATAAGCGATGATTAATTCTGTTAAATCAATTGTATTACTTGAATCCCATGTTTCATTAGATTCTAGGTGTGTTAAATCAGTTGGATGCTTTGAAAAGTAAAAAGCACGTTCAGATTTCTTTTCATTTAATATCTCAGTATATTCTTTATAATTTTGATATTCAATTAATCGTCCTACTAAATCTTCACGTGGATCCTCTTCTAATTCGTCGACTTCTTCTGATTGTGGTAACAGCATTTTACTTTTAATCATAAGCAGTTCAGAAGCCATAACTAAATATTCACTAGCAACATTAATCTCTAATTGATTCATTGCATGTATATATTGCATATATTGTTCTGTTAATGATTTCATGGGAATATCATAAATATCAATTTCAATTTTTTGAATGAGATGCAATAATAAATCTAAAGGACCATTAAAAGCATCTAGTTTTACTTCATACATAGTATCTACCTCATATAGCAAGTTATGTGCGTATTTCACTAAAATATTATAGCATGTTTAATGAAAACATTTAAATTTGGAGCGGTTTTAATTATGGAAAATGCATTGCAAGATTTTTATTATCAATTTCATACGGAACAACATTACTTTTTGTGTCATGACATTTTAGAAGAAGCTTGGAAAGAAAATCCGCAATTTAGTAAAGATGATGCGATTGTAAGTTTGATTTTGTTAGCAACAGGTTGCTATCATTATCGCAGACATAACAATGTTGGTGCGTTACGATCATTTAAAAAAGCATTAAGTGTTATAGAACAAAGTGAACAATCCATTGATTTAGGCATCTATACAGATGAATATAAAAAAATCATTATAGAATTAATTCAGTCTGTGGCTAATGCTAAGCAATTTGTGCCAATTCAATTACCAATAACAAAAGAAATGGAACAGGATATTTTTAAAAAATACCCTAATTTTGTTAGAACACCACATATGATAGAAGATAGTTATATTGTAAATCATCATTTAGAAAGAGATCGTTCAGAAGTTGACAAAGCGCGACAACAAGCACTTGATATACGCCGTGCAAAAAAAGAATAAACTTAAGTTAAATGAAAAAACAAGTCATATTAAAATGGCGACGCAAACAAAAAAACACAAGCTAGCTATTCAACGAATAAACTGGTTTGTGTTTATGCACGTGGATGAAATTCATTATACATTTTGCGAATTTGTGATTTTGAGACATGTGTGTAAAGTTGTGTTGTCGAAATATCAGAATGTCCTAACATTTCTTGTACAGCACGTAAATCAGCACCATTTTCAAGTAAATGTGTAGCAAATGAATGTCTCAATGTATGTGGTGTCAACGTCTTATTGATATTCGCTTTTACACCATTTTGTTTAATCATTTT
The DNA here is from genome assembly GCF_049943195.1 of Staphylococcus caseorum. Classification (NCBI taxonomy): domain Bacteria; kingdom Bacillati; phylum Bacillota; class Bacilli; order Caryophanales; family Staphylococcaceae; genus Staphylococcus; species Staphylococcus caseorum. Next base: position 817,657 of record NZ_JBNFUA010000001.1, on the reverse strand, counting down.
CCAAATAGCTTGTCTTGATAAAGGTTTACCATGCATATTTAAAAACAATACATTTGTCACAGTACGCTTCAATAATTGAGGGCGTGTTGTATCTAAATATGTATTTAAATATTCTATTACTGCATCACCTAATGGGATAATGCGTTCTTTGTTTCCTTTACCAAATACTTTGACGAAGCCCATGATTAAATTGATATCCTCAAGTTCAATGTGTATAAGTTCAGAAACGCGCATGCCTGTAGCATATAACAATTCTAACATTGTACGATCTCTATAGCCGTTAATTTTTGATAAGTTCGGAGTCTCAAGCAAAGCAAGTACTTCATCTACTTCTAAGACATCAGGTAATTTCCTATCATATTTCGGTGTTTCGATTAATACAGTTGGATCTTTTGCAGCATATTTTTCTCGTAATGCGAACTGATGAAAACTGCGTACTGTAGATATGAAACGCGCCAATGATTTTGCGGAAGCACCCTCGTCGTGTAAATAGCCGAGGCATTGATTGATTAATTGTCTATCTACAAAATCTATATGCCCTATTTTTTGTTCTTCTAAAAAAGTGGCATATTTTTTTAAGTCTCTTCTATATGCGCCAATTGTATTCGAACTCAACCCTTTTTCTAGTTGGATAAATCTCAAATACTCTTCAATTATCGTATCCAATGGTACCACCTCTATTTATAAAATAGTGTATGATGTTGAGCTTACTTACCTTGAGCTTGGCAATCTGAGCATACACCATGGAATGTTAAGCGATGGTCTGAAATTCTAAAGTTAAAATCTTGCTCTACTTTTTCTTCCACTTGAGGCAATAAATCTTCTTCGATTTCTTCTACTTTACCGCATTCCATACAAACAAGGTGATGGTGGAAATGCTTCGCGCCTTCTTTACGTAAATCAAAACGGGCAACACCATCACCAAAATTAATTTTATCCACAACTTTTAATTCTGCTAATAATTCTAACGTACGATAGACAGTCGCAAGTCCTATTTCAGGTGCTTTATCTTTAACTTTTAAATAAACGTCTTCAGCGCTTAAATGATCTTTCTCATTTTCAATTAAAACTCTTAACGTTGCTTCGCGCTGCGGAGTTAATTTATAAGATGATTGTTGTAATTGTTGCTTCACGCGATTTAATCGTTCTTCCACGGAAGCCTCACTCCCCTACTAATAATTATAATCATTTCAATTTACATAATGATTTATATATATAAAATACCAATAATTGATAAAATACGCAAGTCTGTAGGCAAGTTATTTGGAATGATTATAATTAAGTAATAGATATTGTAAAGCAATAATTGTTTTAGCATCCTCGATTTCTTGGTTTTGGAGCATGGATGTTATTTCATCAATATTATATGTTTCGATTTCAATAAATTCGTCATCATCTAAATTCATTTCACCTATTTTAAGGTCTTTGGCAAGATAAATTGAAATCTTTTCATTAGAGAAGCCAGGAGATCCGTACATTTCAGTAATCAATTCTAAATTTTCAGCAATATAGCCCGTTTCTTCTTCTAATTCTCTTTTGGCAGCTGATTCTCTTTCTTCATTTAATTCTAATTTTCCAGCTGGTATTTCTAATAATGTTTTTTCAGCGGGTTTACGATACTGTCTGACGAGAATAACTTGGTTATCTGGATTGATTGCACATACTGCAACTGCCCCGTTATGATAGACTAATTCACGTTTTGACGTTTGTCCATCGGGTAGTTCTATATCATGGACTTCTAAATCAATAATTGCACCTTTGTAGATGGACTCTTTATGTAATGTTTTCTCGAATAGATTCATTATAATCACGTTCCTTTTATTTGAATTAAGTTATTGTTAAGATTAACACGTTAGTATTTCAGGGAATAGCAAAAGCGATAAAAGCGATATTTGTAGAAATCTAAGTATTTCGATTTCATTTATATCAAAATTTTTGCGCAATGCATAAAAGTAATTCATAACGACTTATTTTGTTACGTCTATGCCCTATCATCAAGTGTATCGAAAGGAGAAACGACATGCAAAAAAATATTTTAAAAAGTGGTATTGAAATCTCAGAATTAGGTTTAGGCTGTATGAGTTTAGGCACTGACTATGAACAAGCAGAACCAATTATAGAACGTGCAATTGAACAAGGCATCACATATTTTGATACGGCTGATATTTATGATAAAGGTGTAAACGAAGATATTGTAGGTAAAGCCTTGAAAAAATATCAAAATCGAGATGATATTGTGATTGGCACAAAAGTAGGTAATCATTTAGCTGATGATGGTACTACATTTTGGGATCCTTCTAAAAAATATATCAAAGCTGCTGTGAAGGACTCTTTACAAAGACTAGGATTAGATCACTTAGATTTATATCAATTACATGGTGGTACGATTGATGATCCACTAGATGAAACAATTAGTGCATTTGATGAATTGAAAAAAGAAGGTGTTGTGCGCGCGTATGGCATATCTTCAATTCGACCTAATGTCATTGATTATTATTTAAAACACAGCGACATCGAAACTTTAATGTCTCAATTTAACTTAATTGATAATAGACCAGAAGTATTATTAGATGATGTGCATGCTAAGAAGGTTAAAGTACTTGCACGTGGCCCTGTTTTTAAAGGATTGTTAACTACCAATAGTAATCAAGCGTTAGATTCTAAATTTGCAGAAGGTATATTTGATTATACTTACCAAGAATTAGGAGAAACGATAGCCTCTATTAAAGAGGTTGAAAATAATTTAACTGGTTTAACATTTAACTATCTTACGTCACATGATGCTCTAGGTTCTATTATTATGGGGGCAAGCAGCGTTGACCAATTAGATGAAAATGTGAAGAATTACGAATTATCAAAAGAAATTAGTTTAGAAAAACTAAAAGTTGCACGTAATCGTGTTAAGAATCTGGAATATACACAGCATTTAAAATAATAAATCACAACACTAAAAAAGAGTTAGTTTGATACTTGTGAAAGTAGATGTCATGTTCCTCATCTATTATCTTTTAAGTTCAACTAACTCTTTTTATATTGCCATTTAAGTTCAATAATACATAAACAGAATAGTAGCAATTAAGCTTTATTTTTAAAAAATATCGTGAAATGTTTTTCAATAAAACGTGGTGCAAGTTGATAAATCTTTAATATAAAATGCATCCATTTAGGTTCATTGATTTCTGTTTTGTTCATAAGTATCCCTTTTACGACTTGCTGTGCTAATTTATCTGAATCTAACATAATACTTTTATATTTTTGTGCAAATGCTAACGATGGATCTGCTTTTTCATGAAATGGTGTAGCGATGGGGCCAGTATTTACAGTTAGGACATGATAGTTAGGTCTTTCAATGCGAAGTGCATTCAAGACTTGGTTAAAAGCAGCTTTGCTTGCCCCGTAATGTGCAGCATAAGCTTGTGTTAAAAAAGCAGACTGGCTACCAATACCAACGATAGATGGATTAGTACTTAAAAATGGTTGAATAGTAGTCAAAAGTATATTGAAGTTCACTATATTTAAAGTATAAGTTTCTAACATTTCATCAATACTATGTTGCTCTATTGCTTTAAAATAACCTAACCCAGATGAATAAATTAAACCATCGATTGATTGGTCTTGAAAATGATGCTTAAGCTTTAGAATTTGAGCTTGTGATTGTAAGTCGCATTGTATGATAGATAAATGCTCTGTACCATACTGCGCAATAATATCATCTAATTTTTGTGGATTACGTACGATTACTGTCACAAACACCCTTTTCTTTAATAGTATCTTTAATATTGCTTTACCTAAACCACTCGTTCCTCCAGTTAAAATATAATGTTTGCCAATCATAATTATCCCTACCCTTTGTCAATGTACAGTTAGTATAATTGAAATGGCTATGATATGTCATCTATATAATATAAATATTAGTTATATTATAAATCTATGTTAGTATAGAAACATAAAAACTAAGAGGAAGTGAAATATTCACATGAAACTAGTATTTTATGGTGCTGGTAACATGGCTCATGCCATTTTTACAGGTATCGTTAATTCAAAAGTGATTGATTCTAACAATATTTATTTAACAAATCGTTCTAACGAAGTTGCACTTAAAGATTATGCAGAAAAATTAGGTGTGAATTATAGTTATGATGATGAAGCATTATTAAAAGATGCTGATTATGTATTTTTAGGTACAAAACCTTATGATTTTGATGTATTATCTGAGCGTATTAGACCTAATGTAACAGAAAATAATAAATTCATTTCTATTATGGCTGGTTTACCAATAAGCTATATTCGCGAAAAAATTGGTGCTGATAATCCAATTGCTCGTATTATGCCAAATACAAATGCGCATGTAGGTCATTCTGTAACAGGTATCAGTTTTTCTAATAATTTTGGACCAAAATCTAAAGAAGAAGTTGATGATTTGATCAATGCATTTGGTTCAGCAATAGAAGTTTCTGAAGATAACTTGCATCAAGTTACTGCAATTACAGGAAGCGGTCCAGCCTTTTTATATCACGTATTCGAACAATATGTGACAGCGGGCACGCAACTAGGTTTAGAGAAATCTCAAGTTGAAGAATCTATCCGTAATTTAATTATAGGCACAAGTAAAATGATTGAACGATCTGAATTGAGTATGGAGCAATTGAGAAAAAATATAACTTCTAAAGGTGGCACTACCCAAGCAGGGTTAAATGCTTTATCAGAACATGATATAGAAGGCATATTTGAAGATTGTTTACGTGCCGCGGTTAATAGAAGTATTGAATTATCAAGTCGAGATGACGATTAGTTAATTTAAATTTAAGATACAAATGCTACTTTAACTAACTTATAAATATAAAATAATAACACTAATTCATTGCATGTTGCATTTGAATTAGTGTTATTTTAATTTCGAAATATTTCATCACTTTATATTACAACTAAACTCGCGGAAAGCGTGCACAAAATATGAAGTAACATATTGTCAATCTATATTAAAAGCACTGTTAATAGCTTGAAAGCGCAAGTTCCTAGATTAAGAACTTACGCTTTCGTTAGATATCTATATTACTATTTTGAATTAGCTGTAACTAAAATGACCACGAATCAAAATCGTTAACAAACATGAATGGTGGTGTTGTGTCTCGAGACTTTAATGATTCACTAATCGTTTCCACTTCTTCTTTTGTATAGCGATTACTTATGTGTGTAATTAAACTATATTCAACTTGAGCTTCATCAATTAACTCAAACACATCGTCAATATGACTGTGGTGATAATTGTTTGCTAACATTTTATCCCCTTCTATATAAGTACTTTCATGTACCATTACTGTTGCATCTTGAGCAATTAACAACTCATTTTTACAAGGCATCGTGTCGCCAAATATAGCGATAACAGGACCTTTAACAGCATCGCCTTTAAATTGATTAGAATCATAAATTAATCCATTATGTTCAAAAGTTTCATTAATTTTAATATCTTGATACTTAGGTCCCGGTTCCAAACCAATATCCTTTAAAGCTTGAACATCAATTTTCCCTGGGGTATAGGGCGCTTCAATTCTGTAGCCATAAGATGTAATACCATGGTTTAATAGATGTGCGTTCACATTAAAACCATTATGATGATAGTTTAATTGATCTTCAATTTCTATGTATGTGATTGGATAATTTAATCTGGATTCAGATAGTTGTAAGGCCGTTTCTATAAATTGTTGAATACCCTTTGGTCCAACTACTGTGAGTGGCTTACCTTCTCCACCCTGAAATGAACGACTCGTTAATAGTCCGGGCAAACCAAATATATGATCCCCGTGCATATGCGTAATAAAAATATGATCAACTTTACCCAATTTGATTGAATGATGCAGTATTTGATGTTGAGTCCCTTCACCCACATCAAATAACCAAACATTATTTGAGTATGGTTCTAAATTTAATGCAATTGCTTGGGTGTTTCTTTCTTTGGTTGGTAGACCTGCACTCGTGCCAAAAAATGTGATTTCCATGCATATGCCTCCTCTTCTTGTTCACATTTTATCACACAAAAGAATAAAAAATATATTAAAATTAAATACTTCCAAGCAAAATTGTAGGAATAATACTGAATGTTGGTCTATAATAAATAGAGATTTATAAAAAGAATTGAGGTTTTGATCTTGAATACTAGAAACAAAGATATTCCATGCTTAATAACAATTTTTGGAGCAACTGGTGATCTTAGTCACAGAAAATTATTTCCATCATTATTCCATTTGTATCAACAAGAAAACTTAAATGAACAAGTTGCAATCATTGGGATAGGTAGAAGAGACTTAACAAACGATGATTTCCGTAGTCAAGTGAAATCATCAATTCAAGAACATGTTAAAGATACAAAACATCTTGATAAATTTATGGAACACGTGTTTTATCATAAACATGATGTCAGTGATGAAGCAAGTTATCAATCACTACTAGAAGTGAGTAATAAATTAGATACTGAGTTCCAACTTCAGGGTAATAGATTATTCTACCTAGCTATGGCTCCTAATTTCTTCGGTGTGATTTCTGATTATTTGAAATCATCTGGATTAACCGAGACTACTGGTTTCAAACGTTTAGTTATTGAAAAACCATTCGGTACTGATTTAGAGTCAGCAGAGCAACTTAATGAACAATTACGTCGTTCATTTAAAGAAGAAGAAATTTATCGTATTGACCATTACTTAGGTAAAGACATGGTACAAAATATAGAAGTACTTCGTTTCGCTAATGCGATGTTCGAACCATTATGGAATAATAAATACATTTCTAACATTCAAGTAACATCTTCAGAAGTATTAGGTGTTGAAGATAGAGGTGGTTACTATGAATCAAGTGGTGCTTTAAAAGATATGGTTCAAAACCATATGTTACAAATGGTTGCATTATTAGCAATGGAAGCACCAATTAGTTTACACAGTGAAGATATACGAGCTGAGAAAGTTAAAGCACTTAAATCATTGCGTAAATTAGAATCAGAAGAAGTTCGTCAAAACTTTGTTCGCGGACAATATGATGAAGGTACAATTGATGGTCAAAAAGTAAGACGTTACAGAGATGAAGACCGTGTTGCTGAAGACTCAACAACCCCTACTTTCGTTTCAGGTAAATTGACTGTCGATAACTTTAGATGGGCTGGCGTGCCATTTTATATTAGAACAGGTAAACGAATGAAGAGTAAAACGATTCAAGTCGTTGTTGAATTTAAAGAAGTGCCTATGAATTTATATTATGAAACAGATAAGAAATTAGATTCAAATTTACTTGTCATCAACATCCAACCTAATGAAGGTGTATCATTACATTTAAATGCGAAGAAAAATGTTCAAGGTATTGAAACAGAACCTGTTCAATTATCTTATGCGATGAGCGCACAAGATAAAATGAATACTGTCGATGCTTATGAAAATTTATTATTTGATTGTTTAAATGGTGATGCTACTAACTTTACCCATTGGGAAGAGTTAAAATCTACTTGGAAATTTGTCGATGCAATACAAGAAGAATGGGACCAAAATGAACCTGAATTCCCTAACTATGAATCAGGATCAAATGGTCCATTAGAAAGTGAATTACTCTTAAGTAGAGATGGTTTCCATTGGTGGGACGATATTCATTAATATGTTTATCTTTCTATAACATAAGGCAACAACACAAGTGTAAAAAATCACTTGTGTTGTTGCTTTTTTCTTAACCTTTTTTTGTGTTATGATTTAATCTATTGAGCAAATTACATAAAGTTTATACCTTTACTTATTTACATTTTACTCTATTTAATATTTTTGAGATGTAAGTATAAGTAAAATGATGTAGAATATAATTAATTAGGTAAACGATGCTAACGTTTTCCAACAATAAATTTAAAAGCAATGATGGCGCATGAGTCATTTGAAAATTAGGAGTGAAAGTTTTGGACGTTATCAAGCAAATACAACAGGCAATTGTTTATATAGAAGATCATTTGCTAGAGCCTTTTCATTTGCAAGAACTCAGTGATTACGTTGGTCTTTCACCTTATCATCTTGATCAATCATTTAAAATGATTGTTAGTCAGTCTCCAAGTGAATATGCGAGGTCACGTAGAATGACTTTAGCAGCAAAAGAGATTATTAGTGGTTCAAGTCGTTTAATGGATGTAGCTAAAAAATACAATTATAGTGATACAAACGCGTTCGCAAATGATTTCAGTGATTTTCACGGGGTGTCACCCATCCAAGTGAATACCAAACGCGATGAACTTAAAATGCAGCCAAGACTTTATATAAAACTGACAACAACTGAAACTGCACCTTATAATTACAGATTAGAAGATACACAGGGCCTGTCATTAGTAGGTTACAATCGATTTTTAGATGCAGATGAATTAGAAAATCCATATAAAGTACCTGACTTTTTAGAAGATTTATTAGTCGATGGAAAAATTAAAGAGCTTCAACGTTATAATGATGTAAGTCCACATGAATTATTTGTAGTCAATTGTCCATTAGATCAAGGTATGGAAATATTTGTGGGTGTACCAAGTGAAAGATACCCTGCACACTTAGAAAGCCGTTTCCTACCTGAAAGACAATATGCTAAATTTAACTTACAAGGTGATTTAGACTATGTCATTAACGAAGCTTGGTATTACATCGAAACAAGCCTTCAAATGACCCTGCCATATGAGCATAACAGCCTGTATGTGGAAGTTTATCCCTTAGAATTATCTTTTGATGATGCTGTCACTAAAGTCCAGCTATGGATGCCTGTAGATCAAGAACAATATCATGACAACGAACTATAAAAAACCTCAGACATAATTTGAATTCAAAACAATTCAAATATCGTTAGAGGTTTTTTGTAGACTTAAATATATTAATTTTTTATAAAGCTATTACAAAAGCTTCAAATGGACGTAAGGCAGTTAAATTCAATTTGTTATCTTTGTAATTGTGCAGTTTAATATTATTTTCATTTATCGTTTCATTGAATTCCAACGAGGCAGACTTATCAGTTAAATTTCCTACTACAAGTACACGTTCTCCTTCTAATTCTCTAATATAAGCAAATACACGGTCATTTTCAGCATCTATCAGATTAAAAGTGCCATATGTAAAAATATCATGTGATTTTTTTACTTGAATCAGAGATTTGTAAAAATTTAAAATTGAATCAGAATCTTGTAGCTGTGATGATACATTAATCTCAGTGTAATTAGGATTAACTGGGAACCAAGGCTCATGTTCAGAAAATCCACCGTTTATAGCATTAGTCCATTGCATTGGTGTACGAGAGTTATCTCTATTTTCCATTTTGTGTTTGTTTAACAGTTCTGTTAAATCACCACCCTGAGCCTTAACGATATTATATTCGTTCACTACAGCAACATCATTAAATGTTTCCACACTTTCAAATGGATAATTGGTCATACCGATTTCTTGTCCTTGATATATGAATGGTGTGCCTTGTTGTAAGAAATATACAACCGCATGACTTGTAGCTGACTCATACCAAAATCTTTCATCATCACCCCATGTAGATACACGTCTAGGTTGATCATGATTTTCTATAAACAATGCATTCCATCCTACATCTTCAAGTTTCTTTTGCCATCTATTTAACACATCTTTATATGCTTTAACATCAAATTTAATATCGCCAGTATTCCATAAACCTAAGTGCTCAAATTGGAAAATCATATTAAACTTACCTTTGTCTTCACCGACCCATTCATCAGCATTATCAGGATTCACACCATTTGCTTCTCCTACTGTCATAATATCGTAATGACTTAAGGATTCATCCTTCATTTCTTGTAACCAATCATGTATGCCTGGTTGGTTCATATCTACATCAAATGCAGGCGCGTATGTTTTGCCTTCAGGAACTGGTAAATCTCCAGCTTCAAATGTTTTCTTAATATGGGTGATTGCATCCACTCTGAAGCCATCAATCCCTTTTTCAAACCACCAGTTCATCATGTTAAAGACAGCTGCTTTAACGTCTTTATTTTCCCAATTTAAATCAGGTTGTTTTTCACTAAATAAATGGAAATAATATTGACCTGTTGTTTTATCATACTCCCATGTAGAACCATTAAATATACTTTCCCAATTATTAGGTTCAGATCCATCAGCTTTTGGATCTTTCCAGATATACCAGTCTCGTTTTGGATTATCTTTACTCGATTTAGATTCTATAAACCATGGATGTTCATCTGATGTATGATTGACTACTAAATCTAAAATGAGTTTCATACCACGTTGGTGTACACCATCTAATAATTGATTGAAATCATCCATCGTTCCAAATTCATCCATGATATCTTGATAATCACTAATATCATAACCATTATCATCATTTGGTGATTTATACATCGGGCTTAACCAAATGATATCGATACCTAAATCTTGTATATAATCTAATTTTTCAATAACCCCTTGTAAATCTCCAATGCCATCGTTATTTGAATCGTTAAAGCTTCGAGGATAAACTTGATATGCTACTGCCTCTTTCCACCACTGTTTATTCATATTATTGCTCCTTTTTTAAATGTTGAGTTGAGACTCTTTTAATAATATCTGTTGGAATAACTTTATTAAAATCGACAATATGCTCTCCACTAATTAATTGAATGATAGCGTCGCCTGCTGCTTCACCTAATAAGTCAGGATGAATATTGACCGCAGTTTGTGGTGGCGCTGCAAATTCAGTTAAGTAAGAATCATTGAAGGTTGCTGTTTGTAAATCTGTTGGTACGCGAAGTTGTAGTTCATACAATACGCTAAGCACAATATGATTGAGCATCGTATCTGATGTAATAATGACTGAAGGTAGTTCGTTATGTGTGAGTAAATAATGAAAATAAGATTTTATGCTTTGGTAGTTCATATCAAAATATTCGATATGACCTACTTGTGCATGTTGTTTAAGGACATTAGTAAATCCTTTGATTCGATCTTTAACAACTTCATAATTTCCTCGTTCAGCTAAAAATAAAAACTTACTATGACCAAGACTTATGAGATAGCGTGTTAATTGCTCTGCTGCTTCAACATTATTATTATCTATATGAACGACTTGTTGATTAGATAAGGGCTTCCCAACGACGACGTACGGCATATTATGTTGAGCGAGTATTTGTTCTATCATATCGTTTTCTTTTGAGTATAATAAAATAAAGCCATCTACTGCATGATAAGAAATCATGTGACTTACTTCTAATTCTATATTTTCATATTGCTCATTTGTGGTAGATATTGTTGCATAACCATGTGCTTTGCATGATTTATATATACCTGAAAGGACATCTATGATAAATGGATTTTGCCTTGTTTCATTACGCCCGCTTTTTTGAATAACACCTATTGTTTTAGATTTTTTTGTAACTAATGTTCGAGCTGCATGATTTGGTTGGTAACCTAATGCTTCCATCACCGCTAATACTTTAACTCTAGTAGTATCGCTTATACGATTGTTACCGCTAATGACACGTGAAACTGTCGATGGTGCTACATTTGCTGCTTTTGCAACATCCTTTATAGTTACCAAGTTGAGTCATCCTTTGCTAATGTATATAATTAAAGCGTTTTCAAAACTATAATTATAATGATAATTAAGTATAAAGGGAAAGTCAAAGGATTTGTGCAAACGATTGCACAAAGTTTATATTTTTTTGTAACCATGGGTCAGTTTTTTTTGAAATGCCATTACTTGGTAATTTAATGTAATACTAAATCTGTTATTGAAAATTTACATAAAAAAACTACTAGCAAAGTCTGTAGACTTTGCTAGTAGTTTCAAACGCGAAGTAGTTTCACGTCTTTTATAATGTTATATAAAGATGATTATTAGTCTTCAATCCATTGTGTATGGAATACGCCTTCACGATCTTTACGTTCGTAAGTGTGTGCACCAAAATAATCACGTTGCGCTTGAATTAAGTTAGCTGGTAAGTTTTCTGAACGATAACTATCATAATAGTTAATACTTGCAGAGAAACCTGGCGTTGGAACACCATTTTGTACACCAGTAGCTACAACATCACGTAATGCATCTTGATAGTTTGTTACGATATCTTTGAAGTATGGGTCTAATAATAGATTTTGTAATTCTGTATCATTATCATATGCTTCTTTAATTTTTTGTAAGAATTGCGCACGGATAATACAACCTTCACGCCAAATCATAGCAAGCTCTCCAAGTTTTAAATTCCATTCATTGTCGTCACTAGCTTTTCTCATTTGAGCAAAGCCTTGTGCGTATGAACAAATCTTACTCATATACAGCGCTTTACGGATTTTTTCAAGGAATTCTTCTTTGTTACCTTCAAATTTAGTACTTGGTCCATTTAATTGTTTAGAAGCATTCACACGTTCTTCTTTGATTGAAGATATAAAGCGTGCAAATACTGATTCAGTAATAATTGTTAATGGAATACCTAATTCTAAAGCGTTAATAGAAGTCCATTTACCTGTACCTTTTTGGCCAGCTGTATCCATGATTTTTTCAACTAATGGACCATTACCATCATCATCTAATTTAGTGAAGATGTCACCAGTGATTTCAATCAAGTAACTTGAAAGTTCGCCAGCGTTCCAGTCTTTGAATGTTTGTGAAATTTCTTCATGAGACATACCAAGTAAGTCTTTCATCATTGCGTAACTTTCAGCAATTAACTGCATATCTGCATATTCAATACCATTGTGCACCATTTTAACGTAGTGACCGGCACCATTAGGTCCAATATAAGCTACACATGCAGCGCCATCTTCAGCTTTAGCAGAGATTGCTTCTACAATGTCTTTAACTTTATCAAATGCTTCTTGTTGTCCACCAGGCATTAATGAAGGACCAGTAAGCGCGCCAACTTCACCACCAGAAACGCCCATTCCGATGAAGTTAACACCACTTTCAGCTAGTGCTTTATTACGTCTGATTGTATCTTGATAATTAGTGTTACCACCATCGATTAAAATATCATCATTATCTAGTAATGGTAATAAGCTATCGATTGTTGCATCTGTTGCTGGTCCTGCCTTCACCATTAATAAAATCTTACGGGGTTTTTCTAGAGAATTCACAAACTCCTCTATAGAGTACGTCGGATGTATATTTTTACCTTCAGATTCTGTTACCATTTCATCTGTTTTAGAAGATGAACGGTTAAAAACTGAAACGCTATATCCTCGTGATTCAATATTCCAAGCAAGGTTTTTACCCATTACGGCTAAACCTACTACACCAATTTGTTGTGTCATTTAACTAACCTCTCTTATTAAAGTTTTCTCATATATTGTATCACAAAGCATCACTCATATTCACTTAATCAGTTTTCAGATTTTTGAGTAATTATTTCAACTATTTTTATAAGCTGTTCTGCTAGAAGATTTAAAGCATCAATTGACATACGTTCTTCAGTTGTATGGATGCGTTCGTAACCCACGCCTAAGATGACAGTAGGTATGCCTAATTGGTTAATTATATTACCATCAGAACCCCCGCCAGCCATAACTGTGTTCGGTGTTAACCCTAATGCAATTGCGCTGGCTTTAGCTACGTTAGTAACTGTGGCATCTTGTGCAATTTTAAAGCCGGGATAACTATTAATAATTTCAACTGTAGCTGAGCAACCATATTTTTCTGCTGTTTCTTCAAAAACAGATTTCATATGAGTTACTTGAGCATTTATACTTTCATCTGAGTGTGATCGGGCTTCAGCCATAAGTGTTACTTTGTCAGCTACAATGTTAGTTGCAGACCCGCCTTCAAAACGGCCTATATTTGCTGTGGTATATTCGTCTATCTGACCTAATTTCATCGCACTTATAGCTTTAGCGGCAATATTAATCGCACTTACACCTTTGTTAGGTACACTCGCGTGAGCTTTTTTACCATGAATTGTAGTATTAATTTTCATTTGTGTGGGTGCATTAATAACAGTTGTCCCAACGTCTACACTTGCATCGATAGCGTAGCCATATTTGGCATCGAGTAAAGATGTATCTAATGCTTTCGCACCTTCTAAACCAGATTCTTCCGAAACAGTAAGTACAAATTGAATCTTACCATGTGCTATGTCTTGTTCATTTAATATGTAAATTAATTCTAAAATAGTAGCTAATCCAGCTTTATCATCAGCACCTAAAATTGTAGTTCCATCTGAATAGATGTAACCATCATCTTTAACTATCGGCTTTACATTAACACCAGGCACAACTGTATCCATATGACTCGTGAAATAGATATTATCTATATTTTCATCATTTGTCGTCGCCTCTAATGTGCAAATTAAATTATTTGCTCCTAAATTTTCATGTTGACCAGCATTGTCTTCAACTACCTTTAATCCCAATTTTTCAAACTTAGATTTAAGTAACCGTTGAATTTCAATCTCATTGCCACTCTCAGAATCAATTTGCACTAATTCCAAAAAAGTATCTAGGAGTCGTTGTTTATTTATCATTTAAAAATCCCCATTCCATTATTTATATGCCATACGTTTAAGTGTAACGAAATGTGTACATAAGCAAAACTAATATGTTTCAATTCTAGAGGGTGCGTATGATATAATAAACTTATAAAGTAGTTTGAAATTGAATGTGTTGTAATTGAATTATATTGATATATACAGTGTATTTTATCTATGTTTTAATTCCATATTCTAGATTTGGAGGAATCATCTTTGGGTAACAACAAAGTTCTAAGAGTCATTATTATAGTCATGTTAGTAGCTATTATACTTGCATTGGTATTGACAAGTGTCGTTCCATTAGTGAATTAATTATAATGGTTTTTGAAAGTATCAATTTTTAATTAAAAGTTATTTTATTATTAAAAGCGATGAATCACTAATATATGTATAGTTAATAAGTACAGTAGAAATATGAATAAAGCCATACAAAATTCTTAAATCAAAAGAATTTTGTATGGCTTTATTATTTAGGATGTTGCGATTTTAGAATCATTATGTAATCTTAATGATCCAAATTGTGATTTTAGTAATAAATATGATTCAAGTTCATTTAAAAGTTGTAATAAGTTTGCACGTGTTCGAAAAGCTTCATGTGACGTAGGCAACTCTAATTCATTTAATTCTATTCGAATTTCATATAACGAATGCAATCGTAATGCAGTATAATCATTACTATTTACGTTTGTTCCTACTTCAGCAAATAAATTAGATATTTTGGATAATAAGCAATCTTTTGTTTCAATATTTTGAAGGATTAGAGCCATTCTTCGTAACAGTTCTAACTGTTCTTCCCGCATATCAAAATAATGATAATAAGAATTTTCATTTCTAACATAGTGATTCTTAACATCTCTAAATGCGATTGATTTAGCTTTGCGAATCGTAACTTTTAACTTCTCAAAGGATATATCTAAGCTTGGATTTGGACTTGTACAAGCCTTACTGAACATTTGAAAAATTTCAGTAAATTGATTTTCAATTTGTTGTTTATACTGTTTTAAATTACTATCTAAGCTTGGCATAATAACATTCATTAAGAATGCAATGCCGAGTCCAACAATTAATAAGATAATTTCATTGAAAAATAAATCCATATCAATCGTTTTAGCATTGAAAACATGAAGTAAGATAACACAACTTGTAACAACACCTTCTTGAACTTTAAATACAACAGTTAAAGGAATAAAAAGTAGCACAATGATACCTAAAACAATTGCGTTTTGTCCTAATAAATTAAAAACAATAGAACCAAGTGCGAGTATCATAAGACAAGATACAAAACGAGATACAATTGCTTGTAGTGAATGCACTTTTGTATGTTTAATACAAAGAACCACTAAAATGGCACTAGATGCAAAATTATCTAAACCAATTAATTTTGCAATAATAATACCTAGTGCCATTCCAATTGCAGTCTTTATCGTTCTAAATCCGATGCGGTATGGATTCAAACGTGTCATGTGTTAGTCCCTCTATTTTTCGTCACAATAAGTGTCGAATGTGTTTTGTAATTGAGTAATGACATCCATTACGTCATGACCTTCAATTTGGTGACGTTCTACCATTTGGGCAACTTTACCATCTTTGATTAATGCAAACGATGGACTTGATGGTGCATAACCTTCAAAATAATCTCTTGCTTGTTGTGTTGCTTCTTTATCTTGACCAGCAAATACAGTTACAAGGCGGTCAGGTGTTTTATCGTAATGTAAAGCATGCGTTGCTGCTGGTCTAGCAATACCGCCAGCACAACCACATACTGAGTTAACCATCACAAGTGTCGTCCCATCTTGTTGTAATACTTTATCGACTTCTTCTGGAGATGTTAATTGCTCATATCCAGCCTGTTCTATTTCATTTCTTGCTTGATTAACAACATCAGTCATATATAAATCAAAATTTAAATCCATAATAACGTCACCTTTCATTTCTGAATTATTACTTTTATTCTACTAATATATGCGCAATACTTCAACATGTGTGATTATAATATATAATAATATTGCTTAAATTCATAAAAATTATATCGCGGACGGTTGATAAAACACATGTTAAACCAAAAAATTAAATGAAAAATGAGTGTGAAACTTTTGTCTCACACTCATTTTTTAAACTTGAAAATTAATTAGTCTACAAAGTTAAATATATTAATATATACTTGTATGTTTAATTGAATATTGTTCAATACGTGTTTTTACAAAATTCATAAATCTACCTGCTTGAAGACCATCTAATATACGATGATCAATCGATAGACATAAATTAACCATATTGCGAATTGCAATCATATCATCAATAACGACAGGTTTTTTAATAATAGATTCAATCTGTAATATTGCTGCTTGAGGATGGTTGATGATACCCATAGATGAAACAGAACCAAATGTTCCTGTATTATTCACAGTAAACGTACCACCTTGCATATCCTCAGAACGTAATTTTTTGTTACGCGCTTTATTTGCAAGCTCATTAATTTCACGGGCAATACCTTTAATTGATTTTTCGTCTGCATTTTTAATTACAGGGACATATAATTTGTCTTCATCTGCGACAGCGATAGAAATATTAATATCCTTATGCATAACAATTTCTGAATCTGACCAGCTACTATTTAACAGTGGATACGCTTTTAGCCCTTCTGCAACAGCTTTTACGAAAAATGCAAAGAAAGTTAAATTATATCCTTCACTTTCTTTGAAGCTTTGCTTATGATAGTTACGTGTTTTTACTAGATTTGAAGCGTCCGATTCTACCATCATCCATGCATGAGGTATTTCATTGACACTATTTACCATGTTTTGAGCGATTTGCTTACGAACACCATTAACTGGAATTGCTGACCCTGGAGAAGGTTCATTGTAATACGCTTGTTTTGTAACTTTAGGTGAATCTTTAGGTGCTACAACTGTTGAAGGTGTTTTGTTCGTACCTTCTTTAATTACTTTTTCAATATCTTTTTTCGTAACTCGACCTTCAAAACCAGTACCAATCACTTCAGATAACTCGATTTGATTTTCTGAAGCAAGTTTAAATACCACTGGTGAAAAGCGACCATTGTTTTTGGGTTTATCTTCATGTGAAGCACTATTAACATTATCATCTATATCATTTGAAGCAACCTCTTGAGGTTCATTAGATTCTGTTGTTTGTTGTGTATTTGAATTGTTTGTTTCTTGCGATTCATCACCAATATCAACAAGGCATATGACTTCATTTACCGCTACTGTTGTGCCTTCTTCTACTATAATTTCTTTAATTGTTCCTGAAAATGAAGATGGCACTTCTGCTGTCACTTTATCAGTGATAACTTCGCATAATGGATCATATTCTTCAACAGTATCTCCTACAGATACAAGCCATTGTTCTATTGTACCTTCATGCACACTTTCACCGAGTTTAGGCATTTTGATTTCCATGATTGTGCCTCCTTAAAATTCTGCGAGTTCTCGCATTTTAATTTTTATCTTATCTGGATTGATCATAAACTCGTCTTCGAGAGTTGGTGCAAATGGCATTGATGGAACATCAGGTCCCGCAAGTCTCATTATAGGTGCATCTAAATCAAATAAACAGTTTTCAGATATAATCGCAGATACTTCAGAAATAATACTACCTTCTAAGTTATCTTCTGTAACTAATAATACTTTACCAGTCAATTTAGCACGTTCAATAATTGTTTCTTTATCTAAAGGATAAACTGTACGTAAATCAACAACTTCTACATTAATACCATCTTCAGATAACATATCTGCTGCTTGGATACAGTAATTCACACATAAACCATAAGTGAAAACAGTTATATCATCACCTTCACGTTTTACATCAGCTTTACCGATAGGCACAGTATAATAGTCTTCTGGTACTTCTTCTTTTAATAATCGATATGCTTTTTTATGTTCAAAGAAGAGCACTGGATCATTCGTCTCAATTGATGACAATAATAAACCTTTTGCATCATAAGGTGTAGACGGTATAACAATAGTCAATCCAGGTGTCGATGCAAATATCGCTTCAACACTTTGTGAATGATAAAGCGCACCATGAATTCCGCCACCAAACGGCGCACGAATTGTAATGGGACATTGCCAATCATTATTGGAACGGTACCTCATCTTAGCAGCTTCACTAATGATTTGGTTTGTAGCAGGTAAAATATAATCAGCGAACTGAATTTCAGCAACAGGACGTTTACCTAACATTGCAGCGCCTATACTTGTACCAACTATATTAGATTCTGCTAATGGCGTGTCTAATACACGTGCCTCACCATATTTTTCTTGTAATCCTAAAGTGACTCCAAATACGCCACCTTTTATACCGACATCTTCTCCTAATACGAAAACGTCATTATCTTTTTCCATTGATTGGTCTAGTCCTTGGTGGATAGCTTCTAAATAGGATAATTTAGCCATTGTTTGAGCCTCCTTCTTCGTAAACGTGTGTATAAGTTTCTTCTGCTGATGGATAAGGTGCTTGCTCAGCTTCCTTAGTTGCTTGGTTGACTATTTCTTTATGTTCTTTTTCTAAATCATCTAACCAGCCTTCATCAATAAAACCTTCTTCAAGTAAAAATGCTTTGAATTTAAGGTTACAATCTAAAGATTTAAGTTCATCGCGTTCTTCTTTTGAACGGTATTTATCATCATCATCAGATGAATGAGCAGTCATTCTCGTACACATAGCTTCTATTAGTGTTGATCCACCGCCATTTAAAGCACGTTCTCTAGCTTCTTTCATTACTTTATACATAGCTATTGGATCATTTCCATCCACATGCTCGCCATGTATTCCATAGCCAATAGCACGGTCAGAAAGTTTTTCAGCACCATATTGAAGTGAATCAGGAACTGAAATTGCATATTTATTGTTTTCAATTAAACAAATAAACGGTAATTTATGTACTCCTGCAAAGTTTAATCCTTCGTGAAAATCACCCTGGTTGGAACTACCTTCACCGACAGTTGTCATTGCTATGTTTGCTTTGTTATCCATTTTCAAAGCTAAAGCAGCACCAACAGCGTGTAAAATTTGAGTTCCTACCGGAGAACCTTGAGAAAGCATCCCTATGTCACTTTGACCAAAATGAGAAGGCATTTGTTTTCCACCTGAGTTGATATCATCACGTTTACCAAAAGCGGCTAACATAGAATTCAGAGGTGTCATACCTAAATAAGTTACAAGCGCTAAATCTCTATAATAAGGTGAAGAAATATCACCTTTTTGCATAGCATAAGCCATACCTATTTGTGTTGCTTCTTGTCCTTGGCAGCTAATGACAAAGGGGATTTTGCCTGCACGGTTTAATAGCCACATACGTTCATCTATTTTACGACCTAAGTCCATCCATTTGTACATTGCTTGTAGGTCTTCTTTTTCTAAGCCTACAGATTTATAATCAAACATTTTATTGCCTCCTTATTAAACGTGAATCGATCTATTCTCAACTTTTAATCCTAATTCCATTAACACTTCAGAAAGAGAAGGATGTGCATGGGTTGTTAAACCAAGTTCTAATGTTGAGCCATTCATAAATTGGAATAACGACACTTCATTAATCAGTTCTGTGACATGAGGTCCAATCATATTCAGCCCTAATACAGTATCATTTTCTTGATCGATTACGACTTCACAAAAACCACTTTGATTTTGTGTGTCTTCAATTACAGCTTTACCAATTGCTTTAAACGGCACTTTTACTGTGCGTGCTTTAATATTTTCTGCTTTGGCTTCTTCTATATTTTTGCCAATACTCGCTACTTCGGGTTGACTATAAACGCATCTTGGCATTTTTTGATAATCTATCGGTAATGGCGATGCATCAAACATATGATCAATCGCAATCATTCCTTCTTTTGAGCCTACGTGTGCAAGTTGCAATTTACCGATACAATCACCCGCAGCGTAAATATGCTTATCTTCAGTTTGTTGGTATTCATTGACGATGATGTGCTTTTTATCAGTCAACTTGATTTTAGTATTGTTTAGGCCGATATCATCAGTGTTCGGTTTACGACCTATCGAAACGAGTGCTTTGTCAAATGTAACCGACTTTTCATTTATTGTTATTGTTATCTTATTTTCATCAATTACAATATTTTCTTCACCTAGTTGCGTGTTTTCATAAAACGTTACACCACGCTTAGATAATTCTTGTTTTAATACTTTTGCTACTGATTTACTTTCAGTTGGTAGAATACGATCTCCAGCTTCAATCACTGATACCTCGACACCAAAATCTACTAGTAATGATGCAAATTCTAAACCAATTACACCGCCTCCAACAATTGCGATAGAATTTGGTAGTTGCTCAAGATTTAAAATGTCATCACTAGAAAGAACGATATTATGATCAAATGGCAAAAATGGTAGTTCCATTGGTTGAGAACCAGTACAAATTAGCACGTTATTATTCGGAATTAATTCTGACTCACCATCTTCAAATTCTACTGAAACTGTACCACTTTGCGGTGAAAAAATGGAAGGCCCTAATAAGCGACCAGTACCATTAAATACATCGATTTTATTATGGTCCATCAAATGTTTCACACCGTTAAACATCTGATTAACGACTTCATGTTTACGTTCTTGAACGCGCGAAAAGTTCAATTTAAAATCATTTATATCAACACCATATTCACTTGAGTTTTTAACTGTATGCATAACCTCAGCTGATTTTAAAAGTGCTTTTGTTGGGATACATCCTTTATGTAAACAAGTGCCTCCAAGTAAAGACTTTTCTACAAGTGCAACTTTTTTTCCTAGTTGAGATGCTCGGATTGCCGAGACATAACCGGCTGTACCTCCGCCTAATATTACTAAATCATATTTTTCTTCTGACATGCTTGCACTCCTAACTATAAACTTTAGCACTTTCTATACCTTCTAAAACAAGCGATGTGCGAGTCGCTAAAGCGTCCATTTCTTTTTCACCGGGGTAGATTGTCACCGGTGCTATCCAATCGACATAAGATTGGATTAAGGATGTTAATATTTTATTATAACTCAGTCCGCCAGTGAGGATAACTTGATCAACGTTTCCTTTAAAAACGATTGCGCGTTCACCAATCGCTTTCGCGACTTGATATGCTAATGCATCAAACGCTAGTTTTACATCACTATCTGATTCATATTTACGTGATAACATTTTTAAATCATTTGTTTTAAACATATTAACAAAACCACCTTCTTTGCTCAAAAAGTGATTCATTTCTTGTGGTGTAAAATTGCGTTTATAACCATATTCATATAACAAATCATTTGGTATAGAACCTGCCCGTTCAGGACTAAAAGGACCTTCGCCTAGCAAGCCTTCGTTCACATCAACGACAAGACCCTGTTTATGTGCGCCAACAGTTATACCGCCACCCATATGAGCAACAATAACGTTAACTTGTTTATATGTTTTACTGGATGAATTTGCAAATAAGCTTGCAACAGCTTTTTGGTTTAATGCATGAAAAATACACCTTCGCTTAATATCTTTGATACCTGTAACTCTAGCAATATCCATTAATTCATCTACAACTACAGGGTCAATTGTAAAAACAGGTATTTGAAGATCTTGACTTAATTCGTAACCGATAACCCCACTTAAATTAGATGCATGGTCACCGTATTTAAATGTTCGAAGTTCATTATACATCGTTTCGTTGATTGTATAAACGCCACCACGTATGGGTTTCAATAATCCCCCTCTACACGCAATGCCATCAAAGGCACTAAAATTCACACCAGCTATATTTTTTACAAAACGTTCAATTTCAAATCGTCGATGTTTGATTTGTTCTATCAAATTTAAGGAAGTAATTTCGAGGTCATGCCGTATTGTTTCGTTATAATTGCAATACGCATCTGTATAAATAGCAACCTTAGAAGATGTGCTTCCTAAATTAAGCACTAAAATTTGAGACATTGCCCCACCTTCTTTATTGAAAATAAAATAGAAAGTTATTAGCTTTAACTGCTCAAGGAACATAGCTTTTATTATTATGCAACGGCTAGATTACCAGCTTCAAAGTTGAAATAAATAGTCAACTTTGAAAAAGTCATCGCACATAAAAGGATTATATTAAACTATTTATAATATCCACTTATATTTTACATCAAATAGACAAAATATAAAATTAATAACCTATTTTATATGGCAACAAGTAAAATGAGCCTTTCATAGCAAGGTCAATTTAAAACTTTTAGGGCTAACAATAATGAATCAAGTTTGTTTTGTTTATTATCAGCTCTAGAAGTAAGTACAATTGGAAATTTTGCGCCTAAAACTAGGCTTGCTACACGTGCACCACCAAAGTATGTGAATGACTTGTATAACGCGTTGCCAACATCAATATGTGATACAAGCAAAGCATCGACATCACCAGCTACAGTAGACTTTATATTCTTTTTAATAACGCTTTCCATACTGATTGCATTATCAAAAGCTAGAGGACCGTCAACAATTAAATAATCATCCACATCTCTATTAAAAATATTTTTGATTTTTTCAGAATCCGTAGAAGATGGGATTTTCCTTGTAACTTTTTCGACAGATGATAATAAACCTACTTTAAATTGTTCATAACCTAATGTCTTACTAAATACTGACAAATTTTTAATAATTTGTCTTTTTTCCTCTACTGAAGGTGAAATGTTTAAAGCAACATCACTCATCATTAATGTTTTATGATAATTTGGTATATCGAAACATGCGACATGACTGAGAAAACCATGATTTTCTATAAAATTTTTATTACTTAAAACAAAAGATAGTAATGATGAAGACGTTAAATTACCTTTCATTAACATCGAAACTTTACCGCGTGATAAATCTTGTGCACATTGTTTAAATAATTCATTTTCATCATCAAATGTATAAATGTGAATTCTGTTTAATAATCGTGCATCTATATTAAAAGATCTAATGATTTCAGTAGGATCATGTGTATCATATAAAAACACTTCTATATCTGTTAAAGTAAGTGCTTCTATCACGACTGAAAGCATCTTTTCATCATTTGCATATAAAATGGCTATATTACCTTTTAAAGTTGTAGTCGGATCAATTAAATGTTGATATTGCATGAAAACCAACACCTTTCCCTATAAGTAAAGTAGTATTTATACGTTCGCATTATTAATCATTAAGGTGATTTTGTTCTATCATTTCTTTAGCATTCTGACGTGTAAGCTCAGTAACACTTGCTCCAGAAATCATTCTTGCTACTTCATCAATACGTTCTTCACCGGTTAATTCTTTAACATGAGTAGTTGTTCTGTCATCTTTAGAAGCTTTACTAATAAATAAATGTTGATCACTCATTGTCGCTACTTGTGGTAAATGAGAAATGCAGATTACTTGTATATGTTGTGCTAAGTCTTTCATTTTCTGAGCCATCTTCTGTGCTGCTTGACCTGAAACACCAGAATCTACTTCATCAAATAAAATCGCTGTTTGCCCTCTTGTTTTTACAAAGATTGTTTTGAGCGCCAACATAATTCTAGATAATTCTCCTCCAGAAGCGATTTTATTTAAGCTTTTAAGCGGTTCACCTTTATTAGGGCTTATTAGAAATTCTACAAATTCAATGCTTTCACGGTTAGGTGTATCTAATGGTTTAAAGGAAATTTCTAAGTTCGCGTCTTTCATTTGTAAGTTTTGAATTTCATCCACAATATTGTCTCGCAGTGATTGAGCTACAACACGACGTTCTTGAGATAATTTTTCACCTAACTTGAAAACTTTATCATAAAGTGATTCTATTTCTTCACGCAATTGTGACGTACTCTCTTCATAGTTCTCAATTTTGTTGATTTCATTATCCAATTTATCTTGGTAAACAATAAGCTCACTAATATCTTTGCCATATTTGCGTTTCAAGCTATTTAATACGTTCATTCTAGCTTCTAGTTCATTAAGATATTGTTCATCAAATTCAGTGTTTGTGAGTTCATCATATAGCTGATGTTTCGCATCGTCTAATGTGTAGTAAAATTGATCTACCTCTTCTTTAAGGCGATCATATTTATCAGGCAAAATATCACTAATTGACTGAAGTTGGTTACTTAATTCATACAAACGATCGGTAATTGCATGTTCATCAGTTAATGTTAGATGTGCATTGTTTAGTGCTAGGCTTAAATTTTCAGAGTTTTGAATGCGTTTAATATCTGTTTCAAGTTGTGAAACTTCTCCATCAGTTAATTGAGCTTCCTGTAATTCCTCATATTGAAATTTAAGTAAATCCAATCGCTGAAGCAGTGCTTGATCTGCAGTTTCCAAATCTTCAAGTTCTTTCTTTTTAGCTTTATATTGATCAAAAGTAGACACATAATCATCAAGCAAAGATTTATATGTATCCTCTGCATAATTATCTAATAATTGTAAATGATATTTTTGCTTTAATAATGATTGCGTTTCATGCTGGCCATGTATATCTAACAATTCTTGCATTATTTTTCGCAAGTCTTGTAATGTAACAATTTGATTATTAACTCTACACATACTTTTTCCAGAACTAAAGATTTCTCTTTTAACTAATAAAAAATCTTCGTCTATATCAATTGATAAATCACGTAATATGGAAATAGCTTCTTTACTCTCATCAATGTCGAAGATACCTTCAATAATTGATTTCTTTTCCCCATGTCTTACATAATTTGAAGAAGCACGCATGCCAATGAGTTGACCAATTGCATCAATGATAATTGATTTGCCTGCACCTGTTTCACCGCTTAATACTGTTAAGCCCTCACCAAAATGCACTTCTAATTCATCAATGATTGCAAATTGCTTAATAGATAAAGTTTGTAGCATCCTTATATCACTTCCTTATACTTATAATAAATTAAAGATGCGTGTCTTAATTTTTTCGCTCGCAGAATCATCTCTACAGATAATTAAACAAGTATCATCACCGCAAATAGTTCCTAAAACTTCTTCCCAATCAATTTGGTCTAAAATTGCACCGATTGATTGAGCATTACCAGGTAATGTTTTTAGAACTAATAAATTGCCTGTTCCATCAATGTTTACAAAAGAATCCATTAAATAGCGACCTAATTTTTCTAAAGGATGATATTTTCGATCATTTGGCAAACTATAGACATATTGTCCTGCAGGAGTCGGTACCTTTATAAGTTGCAACTCTTTAATGTCTCTTGAAACAGTTGCTTGAGTGACGTTCAATTCGTACTCATTTAAACGCTTTACTAATTCATCTTGTGTTTCTATCTTTTCATTTGAAATAATTTCTCGTATTTTTATATGTCTCACTGATTTTTTAGCCATGTATAGCACCTCTGTAAACGAATATTTATACATTTATTTTACCACAAGCATAAGAATTCTACTACTAAAGTTAATTTGAAATATCACTAAATATATCACGTTAATTATGCTATATATCAGTAAAATGTCACTATAAGGTATACAAATATGAATTGTAAAATTTCAGCAAATTATGTAAAGAATCATTAAATTGATGAATAATTATTGAATAATATATTTTCACTCAATAAAAAATCACACTACATATACGTAGCATGATTCTTTGAGCTATTAAGTATTTTATTAACTGAACATTATTTAAAGATGGAAAAAGTTATAAATAATGTTCTAAAGCATCGTATTATGATTCACGATTATTAAATAATTCAATAATACCTTCAAGGTCTTGAGTATTATATGATTCCGGTAATTCATTTAAGCACTGATAAGCGGCATCAGCGTGAAACTTCAACTTCTCTTCTGCACCAGTTTGGCCTAATAAAGATACGTAAGTACTTTTATCATTTTCGATATCACTACCTACTGCTTTTCCTAATTTTGCTTCATCGCCATAGATATCTAGCAAATCATCTTTAATTTGAAACATTAAACCTAAATGTTCACTGTATGTTTCTAACAGATCTGCCACAGATTGTTCTGGTTCAGCAATATCAACTGCAGCCATAACTGCAAATTTAAGTAGCGCACCCGTTTTAGCGTTATGAATTTTTTCAAGTGTATTTAAATCTATTGATGAGCCTTCACTTTGCATATCTAAAGCTTGGCCACCTACCATACCTAAGTGTCCGCTCGCATATGATAAACGTTTAACCAGCTTAATTTTAACAGTATCAGTTAGATCTGAGTCATTGGTAATGATTTCAAAAGCTTTGGTAAGTAGTGCATCTCCAGCAAGTATCGCTTTCCATTCACCAAAAACTTTATGATTTGTAAGTTTACCTCTACGATAATCATCATTGTCTAACGGTGGCAAATCATCGTGAATTAATGAATATGTGTGGACTATTTCTAATCCTAAGGCAGATGATAATCCGGATTTATATTCATTTGATAACATATCTAAAGTTAATAATAATAAGACAGGTCTTATTCGTTTACCGCCTGCTTCTAAAGAATAACGCATACTCTCTTCTATATTAGTGTTGAGTGAAGACTCTGGAACAGTTGTAGATAACTTTTGATTAATTTCTTCTATTAAATTATTCATCTTGTTATTCGCCATCGTTATCAATCGTCTCCTCATTTTCAACATTTTCATCAGTCATGAGCTCATTAACTTTCTTTTCAGCATCTTTCAATGTTTCATCACAAGTTGCAGATAATTTCATACCACGTTGATATAAATTTAAAGATTCTTCTAATGATACATTTTCATTATCAAGTTTTTGAACGATACCTTCGAGTTCTTTCATCATTTCTTCAAAACTTTGTGTATTACTATTACTCATCTTTACACCTTACTTTCTTAACTTGTGCATCAACAACGCCATCTTTCATTGTTAATACAATGTTATCATTTTCAGCTAAGTCATTCGTACTCGTTATTACATCATCATCTTTATTCACAATTGTATAGCCACGTAACATTGTGTTTGTTGGACTTAGATTATTTAAGCTTTCTAGTTTACTAGCAAGTTTATTTTGTTGATTGGTAATAAAATTATTCATGACTTTATTTAAATCTGTACGCTTTTGATTATTTGTTAATTGTTCTCTATTAATATTTTGTTTGAAATTTTTCAAGTTAAACTTATTAGTTAATAGTTGTAATTGTTGCTGTTCATTTTTAATTCTTAAATTCATTGATAGGCTTAACTGCTTTTCTAAATCATCACGTTTTTGAATTTGTTGGTCATATAACAAAGTTGGTGTTTGGAACTTGTAATATGAAGATACATGTTCCAAGTGTTTTCTTTGTTGTTGCATATGTTGTTTAATAAAACGAGTGAGTGAAAGGTTCGTTTGCTTTAAATATTGACGTAATTCATATTGATCGGGTGTTGCCATTACTGCTGCTTGTGTTGGTGTAGCAGCACGTACATCAGCTACGAAGTCACTTAATGTAAAATCAGTTTCATGTCCAACTGCGGATATGATTGGTGTTTCACAAAAATATATTGCTTTTACTACATCTTCTTCGTTAAAGTTCCATAAATCTTCTATAGAACCACCACCACGACCTATGATAATTGTATCAACATTTAATTGATCAGCCTGTTGTATCTTTTCGACGATATCATTTTTAGCTTGTTCACCCTGTACTAAAGTATTAATTTGAACTTGTTCAGCTAGTGGATATCGACTATTTATCGTCGTATGAATATCTCTAATTGCCGCTCCAGTACCTGCAGTTAACACTGCTATTTTTTTGGGGAATTTAGGAATTAACTTTTTATGATTTTGATCAAAAAAACCATCTTTAGTTAATTTCTTTTTCAATTGTTCTAATTTTTGGTATAAATTACCTACCCCATCAATATGCATTTTATTAACATAGATTTGATAATTCCCTCTACGCTCATAAACAGAAACGCGTGCTTCTAGTAATACTTCGTCACCTTCTTTAGGATCAAAATCAATTTTAGAAGCATTGCCTTTAAACATCATTGCACTAATGACACTGTTTTTATCTTTCACATTAAAATAAAGATGACCACTGCTATGCTTTTTAAAGTTAGACAGTTCCCCTTTAATCAATACAGATTGTAAATGGGGATCTTGGTCAAATTTGTATTTAATATATTTAGTTAATGCGGAAACACTTAAATAGTCTGCCATTTTATATCACTCTTTTATTCAATATTGCTCAATACACCATTGATGAATTTATAATGATCATCATCGCTGAATTGTTTCGCTAATTCAACAGCTTCATTTATAATTACTTTTTGTGGCGTTGAACTATGTAACAATTCAAAAGTAGACATTCTTAAAATAATGCGATCTGTTTTCAATAAACGGTCTAGTGTCCAATCTTTTAAATGTGGTCGGATTTTTTCATCTAAAATCGTTTCATGATCTTTTACTCCAGTTACTAACCAGTTGATAAAATCGAATTCTAAGTCTGGGTTTTCATCTGTAATAAAACTAATTGCTTCTTCAATTGTTAATTCGCTATTTTTCATTTCAAGTTGAAAAAGAGTTTGAAAGGCTTGTGTTCTGGATTCTTTTCGACTCATTATAAACTCCTTCAAGCATTGTATTTTTGTAAATCATTTGAGAAACGTAATAACAAATACATTGAAATATTCGTTATTACATATCTACAAAATGTATTTAAAAGTAAATTTGCTTATATAATTTTAATTGGTTGGTTCAATATGTGTAATATGAACATTGATTTGGCTAGGTTCAATTGTGGTCATCGTTGTTACAGAATTAAAAATAGTACTTTGGATTGTTTTCGCTGTTTCTGAAATATTGATACCGTAGGACAATGAACAATAGACATCAATATAGATACCATCTTCTCTTGTATCAACTTTAACACCTTTACTCAGTTGCTTTCTAGTAAACCTTTCAATACTACTATCCTTTAATTCTTTAAAATGACCTTGTATCCCTTTTATTTCAGCTGTTGCAATACTTGCTATAACTGTTAATACCTCAGGTGCAATTTCTATTTTTCCTAAATTGGAATGTGAGGTTTCTGATACTTTGACCATTTCACATACCTCCTATTTAGTTTGATCATCCATGATATTATATTTTTCAAGAAACTTAGTATTAAACTCTCCGCTTCTGAAAATCTCATTATTTAACAAACGAATATGGAATGGAATCGTAGTATCTATACCTAAAACGAGATACTCACTTAACGCGCGTATACCTGTCATAATCGTTTCTTCTCTAGTTGGCTCATGCACAATGAGCTTAGCAACCATAGAATCATAATATGGTGGAATCGTATAATTAGTATAACATGCTGATTCAATTCTTACGCCGAAGCCACCTGGTGCTAAATACTGGGTGATTTGACCTGGTGAAGGCATGAAGTTTTTATATGGATTTTCAGCATTGATACGGAATTCCATCGCATGACCTTCTATTTTGATATCTTTTTGTTTGAATGGCAATTTTTCGCCCATTGCAACTTTCAATTGTAATTTAACTAAATCTACACCTGTAACCATTTCTGTTACTGGGTGCTCAACTTGGATTCGTGTGTTCATTTCCATGAAGTAAAAATCATTAGAATCTAAATCATATATAAATTCAATTGTACCTGCGTTTTCATAATTAACAGCTTTTGCTGCTCTGACTGCAGCATTACCCATTTCTTGACGTTTCTCTTCAGATAAAATTGGAGATGGCACTTCTTCAACAAGTTTTTGCATTCTACGTTGTATTGTACAATCGCGTTCACCTAAATGGACAACGTTACCAAAACTATCACCCATGATTTGAATCTCTATATGTCTGAAATTCTCAATGAATTTTTCAAGATATAGACCACCATTACCGAACGCAGTTTCCGCTTCTTGTTGTGTCATTTTAAAGCCAGTTTCCAATTCTTTTTCATCACGAGCCACACGGATACCTTTACCGCCACCGCCAGCAGTTGCTTTAATAATAACTGGATAACCAATTTTATCGGCAATGCCTTTTGCATCGTCGATATCCTTTACAAGACCTTCGCTGCCTGGGACAACAGGCACTTCCGCGCGTTTCATTTCTTCTTTAGCAACGTCTTTAATACCCATCTTTTGGATAGATTCGTAACTTGGTCCAATGAATTTCAGTTGGCAGGCCTCGCATAGTTCAGCGAAATCACCATTTTCCGCTAAAAATCCGTAGCCAGGGTGTATACCGTCACAACCTGTTGATGTTGCGATAGATAAAATGTTTGGGATATTTAAATAAGAATCTTTAGATTGTGTTGGGCCAACGCAATATGCTTCATCAGCAATTTGAGTATGTAAAGCGTCTTTATCTCCTTCAGAGTATATAGCCACAGTTTGTAATCCTAAATCATGACATGCACGAATGATTCTTACCGCAATCTCTCCTCTATTTGCAATTAATATTTTATTCATTATTTCACCTTGAATAACGGTTGGCCATACTCTACCATTTGACCGTCTTCTACTAGAATTTCAGCAATTTCTCCAGTTACTTCAGCTTGTATTTCATTAAACAATTTCATTGCTTCTAATATACACACTGTTGATTCGTTTGTAACTGAATCTCCAACTTGTACATATGCACTTTCTTCAGGTGATGGTGATTTATAAAATGTCCCTACCATTGGTGCATTAATTGTTTGTAAGTTGTCTTCCACTGCGTTTGTATTTACTTCCTCTGAACTTTGCGTGTTTACAGGAGCTGACATTACACCTTGTTGCGGTGAAACTTGTTGCATTGGTTGTTGTGAAATTTGAGGTGTAATGATTTCAGTTTCTTTTTCTTTTTTTAAATTAACAACGTTGCCTTTATCTTCTATATTGATTTCAGTCAAGCTAGATTGATCAAGAATTTCTATTAATTCTTTAATTTCTTTAAAATTCATAAGTACTGACTCCTTCAGATTGTTTTCATTTACCTAGTTTATTTTACTTTAGTGAAATGTTCAATTCAAGCATATACATGCTTTCAATAATAAAGTGTTTATTCTTTATAAAGTTCTATATAGATATAATTTAATGATAATTCTATTTATTATAACGTTTTTTTAATGGAATGGGGCCATGTTATTGTAATTAATTGATATAAAGTTTAAATTCTTTTGAATAATACTACTATAACAGTCGTTTGTTTATTATAAAATGAAAAAATAAAATAACCTTTCCAACGTTTCGTGAATTGGAAAGGTTATTAATAAATATGGCTAAACTAAAAATAATAAATATGATTATTTTTATAAGTGTTAACCTCTTGAAATATAACTACCATCGCCTGTGTTAATTATAAGTGTGTCGCCTTCATTTACAAATAACGGCACATTTAGTGTATAACCAGTTTCTACTGTAGCTGATTTTGTTGCTCCGTTAGCAGTATCACCTTTTATACCAGGTTCTGTTTCTGTTACTGTAAGTTCAACAGTTTTTGGCAATTCAACGCCAAGTGTTTCACTTTCGTAAGTTTGAATTTGAACTTCCATATTAGCTTTTAAGAAATTCAATTCATTTTCTAAATAATCGGCTGCTAATTCTGTTTGCTCAAAAGTTTGATTATCCATGAAAACATGTGTATCACCATCTGCATATAAATATTGCATGCGGTGATTTTCAATCATAGCAGTTTCGACTTTTTCGCCGCCTCTGAATGTTTTCTCTTGAATAGCACCAGTTCTTAAATTACGTAATTTTGAACGCACAAATGCAGATCCTTTACCTGGTTTTACGTGTTGGAAATCTAATACTTTCCATATACCATTATCTACTGCAATTGTTAAGCCTGTCTTAAAATCATTAACCGAAATCATTCAGTTTCCTCCTCAATTATAAGGTCTTCTATAAAATAATAAGGTTTTTAGCGCATTTAGTAAAGCATTCACAACCATTTTCTGTAATTAAAACGTCATCTTCAATGCGAACGCCACCTAATCCGTCTAAATAAATACCAGGTTCAATTGTAACACAGTTATTTATCTCTAATTTAGCTTCAGATTTTCTAGATAGATTGGGTCCTTCGTGTACATCTAACCCTATCCCATGTCCAAGAGAATGGCCAAACGCTTCACCATATCCTTGTTCAGTAATATAATCCCTAGCGATAGCATCTAAAGCTTTGCCTGTAATACCTTGTTTAGCGGCTTCAATGCCTTTTATATTAGCTTCTAAGACAATATTGTATATTTCTTTGAGTTTAGCATCTGGTTCGCCTATAGCAAACGTACGTGTGATATCAGAAGAATAACCTTTATAATATGCACCGAAATCTAAAGTAATCAGTTCACCTTGATTAATAACTTTTTCACTTGCGACACCGTGTGGCAACGCACCTCTGACTCCTGAGGCAACAATTGTATCAAATGAAGTACCTTCTGAGCCTAGTTCTAACATTTTACTTTCTAATTTAGCTTTTAATTGCTGTTCAGTCATACCTGCTTTTGCAACAGTTAAGATATACTCATACGTCTCATCAACAATTTCAGCAGCTTTTTGAATAAGTTTAATTTCACTATCATCTTTTACTTCTCTGATTTTTTCAATTAAACCAGAAACACTGATTAAGCTAATGTAGGATTTGCTTAATTGTAAGTATATATCATAGCTGACTAAATCACCTTCAAAGCCTACATTCTGGACGTTTAACTTTTCCAATTGTGCTTTCACTTCTTCTATGAGACCGCCTTTTTGTTTAATGATCTCAAATTGAGTAGCTTGGGAAGTTGCTTGCTCTATGTACCTAAAGTCTGTAATCAATAAGTTTTTATCTTTTGTAATAACAAGCGCGCCACTTGTACCTGTAAATCCTGATAAATACCTTCTATTAAAATCGGTTAATACAACAATCGCTTCCAAATGTTTTGTTTCTAAGGCAGAATTCAGTTTTTCTATTCTAGTCATCTGTCTTCCTCCTATTCAATAAATTTGTACATTTTCTTTTTATACATTAAAATGATAGCATAATTATTATGTGAATATATAGTTTTTGAATTAGGAGAGAGTTATGAAGAAAAAAATTGTAGCTATATTAAGTGCTTCATGTTTACTAGTAGGTTGTGGTAGTCAAAATTTAGGCCCTTTGGAAGAAAAGACCACACAACTTCGTGATGAAAATCATAAATTAAAAAGTAATATTCAAGAATTAGAACAAACTATCGACAATGAAAAAACAAACGTTGCTTCACTAAAGAAAGACAAAGAAAACATTAAACAGGCTAAAAATAATAAAAAGAAAGTAACAAATTTAAAAGCATCATCCAAATATTATCAAAATATAGCAAAAGCAATTGATCAATATAATGATATTGAAAGTGATGTAACAAAAAATAAAAATGATAAAAAGATTCTTGGCAAGTTGACTGACATAACGAATAAAATCGATTCTGCGCACTCTACATATGATAATGATATTGATAAAGATAAAATGAGTGATGAAGATAAGAGTAAAAAGAAAAACATCACTAAATTAAATAAGGACCTTAGTTCGGCAATAAATGACATTAGAGATGGTTATAGCGAGAAAGATAAGAAGAAACTTAAAAAAGGACAAAAAGCCCTATCAACCATTAGTATCGATAATAAACAGAGTTAACAACTAAATAGGAGTGTTATAAATTGAAACGAGCAATATTTTATATAATAATCGCAATCGCAGCAATTGGGTTAATCCTCAATTTAGATTCGTTTATATTCAGTTTTGTTAGTATGGCAATTAGTTTTGCTGTATTTGCAGGGATTATATATGCGATATATTACTTCTTCTTTTTAACAGAAGATCAACGAAAGTATAAACGCGCACAAAGAAAATATAAAAGACGCAATAGAAAAAAATAATTTTATTGCGCTATCTTACTCTTAAAACTTTTATTTAAATCTATCTAACTTTATATGTAACAAAAAATGTGAGGATACAGTCATTAAAGACTGTATCCTCACATTTTTTGATTTCGATAATTTTATTTACGATAATTCCATTCGTCAGCTTTATATTTTTCAATAAGTTCATTCACTTCTTCTTGTTGTTTATGCGTTAAGTTTAGTGGTTTAAAATCAATATTCAACCCTTTCTTGAAACCTATTTCAAAAGCCTCTTCCATTTCAGGTATTGTAATATGTCGGTCTGAAATATCATTAATCGCCACTGCTTTTTCTACGAAAGATTGTTTCATTTTATCTTTTAAACGCTCGTTTTTAAAAATGAACATATCGAATAAATCATCAATGTCGACGTCTTGTAACAATGAACCATGTTGTAAAATAACGCCTTTTTGACGTATCTGCGCACTACCCGCTATTTTACGCCCTTCTACAACTAACTCATACCAACTAGGAGCATCAAAACATACAGCACTTCTTGGTTGTTTTAATTTCTCACGTTCTTCTTTTGAACGAGGGATTGAAAAGGATGCTTCAAAGCCTAAAGCTTGAAATCCTTCTAACAAACCTTCAGATATCACTCTGTATGCCTCTGTTACGGTCGAGGGCATCTCCGGATGAGATTCTGGTACAATAACACTATATGTAAGTTCTTTGTCATGTAGCACGCCTCTGCCACCTGTTTGACGTCTGACTAAACCATATCCCTTTTCTTGTACTTTTTCTATATCTATTTCTTTAGTCAGTCTTTGGAAATAACCAACAGATAATGTTGCTGGATTCCACGTGTAAAATCTAATAACTGGATCAATTTCTCCCCTAGAAACAAAATTAAGCAGCGCTTCGTCCATTGCCATATTGAAATATGGATCGTTACTTCCTGTATTTATAAAATTCCAAGATTCAGTCACACTAAAAACCCCAATCAATAAATTAAATTGTTTTAATATTCATTTTATGTTATCGTTTGCACTAATTGTCTAAGTTTGTCAGCATTATCCAATAAATTAAATAAAAAATTTTGATAAATTGTGCTAACAGTCTTATAATATATAATATCGGTTAATTAGGGAGGATGCAAGATGAGTAATTTTTGGTTTATAGCGTTAGCAGCATTAATAATAATCATCGCTTACATGCTAATCAATTATCTTCTTAACAAGAGAGCAGTCACAGAATTAAGCCAAAATGAATTTCATAATGGTCTGCGCAAAGCTCAAGTTATTGATGTAAGAGAAAAAGTGGATTATGATTACGGACACATAAACGGTGCACGTAACATTCCAATTACAACGTTTAAGCAAAGATATCAGGGATTGAGAACAGATCAACCTATATATCTATGTGATGCAAACGGCATTGCGGGTTATCGTGCTGCTAGAACATTAAAGAAGAATGGTTATAAAGATATCTACATGTTAAAAGGTGGATATAAAAAGTGGACTGGTAAGATTAAGTCAAAAAAATAAATGTATAAATAAGTATTGTGTTTATAAAACTTGATTTACATTAGCTTAACTCTACATACTCATTTTTATAGCGGATTATTGACCTTAATGGGTGAATAATTCGCTATTTTTTATATCTACAAATGTATCCAAATATTTAGTCACGGTTTCCTTACTGGATTTATTGCTTTTTAAAATGACTATGGTTATTTGATATAAGATACGTTGACATAATGAAACAATTTTGATTAATCATAAGAATTTAATATAAAAAAGTACTACTCCGATTATAATTTCAACGGAGTAGTACTTTTGTTATGAGAATGAGTATTCATTATTCAAATGTTTTATTCTTTTTCTGAACGTAGATTTTCAAATTTCAATACTGGATGACGTGCAGCTTTCGTTTCATCCAATCTATCTATAATTGTAGTATGAGGTGCTTCCAATACTTTGTCTGGATCTTCTTTAGCTTCATTAGCTATTTCAATCATTTTATCACAGAAATAATCTAAAGTTTCTTTTGACTCAGTTTCTGTCGGTTCAATCATCATACCTTCATCCACGTTAAGTGGGAAATAAATTGTAGGTGGATGAACACCAAAGTCTAGCAAACGTTTAGCCATATCTAATGTACGCACACCGTGTTCTTTTTGTTTAGAACCACTTAGCACAAATTCGTGTTTACAATATTGTTCATATGGTATTTCAAAGTGGTCTTTTAATCGAGCCTTAATATAGTTAGCATTTAACACAGCAGCTTCTGAAACTTCTTCAAGACCTTTATTACCCATTGTACGAATGTAAGTATATGCTCTTAAATAAATTCCAAAGTTACCGTAGAACGGTTTAACGCGACCGATTGAATTTTCAATATCATTATCATATTTATATTCGTTATCTTCTTTAATAACCATAGGTTTTGGTAAGAAACTAGCAAGTTCTTTCTTAACACCTACTGGACCTGAACCTGGTCCACCGCCACCGTGAGGACCTGTGAATGTTTTGTGTAAGTTTAAGTGTACAGCGTCAAATCCCATATCACCTGGTCTTACTTTATCCATAATTGCATTTAAATTTGCACCATCGTAGTATAATAGGCCGCCTGCTTCATGAACGATATTTCTGATGTCCATAATATTCTTTTCAAAAATCCCTAAAGTATTAGGATTAGTTAGCATAATTGCTGCCGTTTTTTCATTAACTAAACGTTTCAAATCATCAATATCAACTTCACCGCGCTCATTTGATTTAACAGTAACTGCTTTGAATCCTGCAAATGCAGCTGAAGCTGGATTGGTACCATGAGCCGAATCAGGAACAATAACTTCGTCACGGTGACCTTCGCCATTTTTTTGATGATAGGCTTTGAAAATCATTAGTGCAGTCCATTCACCATGTGCACCGGCGGCTGGTTGTAATGTAACTTCATCCATACCTGTAATTTCTTTTAACTCTTCTTGCAAGCTATGAATAATTTCTAATGAGCCTTGTACTTGTGATTCATCTTGTAATGGATGTGATTCTGCAAATCCTGGTATTCTTGCAATTTTCTCATTAATTTTAGGGTTATATTTCATCGTACATGAACCTAATGGATAAAATCCTGAATCAACGCCAAAGTTTTTGTTTGAGAGTTCGGTATAATGGCGAACCAAATCTAATTCTGCAACTTCTGGTAATTCTGCTTTGTTTTTTCTGATGAATTTATCATCTAGTAATTTATCTACATCACCATTATCAATTTCTTTCTGAGGTAACGAGTATGCATAACGATCCTTTTTAGAACGTTCAAAAATTAGTGGACTAGATTTACTTACTACCATTTAATTCACCCGCTTTCTTAACAAATGTGTCTATTTCATCTTTCATTCTTAATTCTGTTACCGCAATTAACATATGATTATTAAAGTCTTCAGAAGCTTCACTTAAATCAAATCCTCCAATAATTCCTTCTTCAATTAAAGCATCATTAACTTCTTTAACTGGTTTGTCGAATTTAACTACAAACTCATTAAAAGATGTGCCATTAGCAACTTCAAAACCAGCTTGTTTGAATTGATCTTTTGCATAGTTAGCATTTTCAAAGTTTCGTACCGCGATATCATAAATACCTTGTTTACCTAAAGCTGACATACAAATTGAGGAAGCCAAAGCATTTAATGCTTGGTTTGAACATATATTTGATGTCGCTTTATCACGACGAATATGTTGTTCACGTGCTTGTAAAGTTAATACAAAACCACGATTGCCATCTCCATCTTCGGTTTGTCCTACCAAACGGCCAGGTATTTTTCTCATTAATTTTTTAGTTGTTGCGAAGAACCCACAATGAGGCCCACCAAATTGGGAAGGTATACCAAATGGTTGTGTATCTCCGACAACTATGTCTGCTCCGAAACTACCTGGAGGTGTTAATAAACCTAATGCAAGTGGGTTTGCGTATACAATCATTAAAGCCTTTTTGTCTTCAATAAATGAATTGATTTTTTCTAAATCTTCAACAGAACCATAGAAGTTTGGATATTGTACAGCAACAGCTGCTGTATCATCATCAACCGCTGCTTCAAGCTTTTCTAAATCTGTAATCGTGCCATCTAAATCAACTTCAACGATTTCAAATTCTTCACGTGTTTTAACATAAGTTCTTAATACCTGTAAAGCTTGATAATGTAGTCCCTTTGATACAACAACTTTGTTTTTACGTGTTTGGTTGAAAGCTAAAATACATGCTTCTGCAAAACTTGTAATACCATCATACATTGACGAGTTTGCTATATCCATATCAGTTAATTCACAAATTAACGTTTGAAATTCGAAAATCGCTTGTAATTCACCTTGAGAAATTTCTGGTTGATAAGGTGTATAAGCAGTATAAAATTCTGAACGTGAAATCATTGAATCAACAACAGCTGGAGCATAGTGATCATATACCCCTGCACCTAAAAATGATGAATGCGTTTCTTTGGTGATATTTTTGTTTGCGATTCTGCTCAATCGCTTACTTAATGTTGTTTCTGATTCAGCATCAGGTATAGCTAATTCTCTTCCCAGTAAAATATCTTTTGGAACGTCTCCAAAAAGTTCTTTAATAGAATTAGCTCCAATAGTATCTAACATTTCCTTTTTATCTTGCTCTGTTAATGGAATATAACGATGACTCATAGTAACACCCCTTTGGATTATTTAGTAATTTGGTTTTTCTTAACAATTTTAGCCTTAAGTTGTCTTTTTCTAACTTGTACAATCACTTCTTTACCCATTTCAAAAGCATCGCGATTGATTAAAGCTAACCCAATTGATTTACCACTCAATGGCGACTGTGTACCAGAAGTGATTTCACCAATTTCATGGCCATCTAAATCATAGACTGTGTAACCAGTTCTTGGAATACCTTTGTCTATCATTTCTAAACCAACAGTTCTGCGTTTAGAACCATTTTCTTTTTGATCTTTTAGTACACTTTTACCAATAAAGTCAGCTTCAATCAATGGTTTTGCAGCAAATGCGATACCAGCTTCATATGGAGTTATAGACTCTGTTAAGTCTTGACCATGTAGCGGCAGTCCAGCTTCAAGTCTTAATGTATCTCTTGCACCTAGTCCACAAGGTTGTACATCGAATTCAAGAATTTTTTCCCACAAGTCAGGTGTATCTTCTGCATTACAATAAATTTCGAAGCCATCTTCACCTGTATAACCTGACTGTGAAAGAATTACATTCTTTCCAAAGAATTCAACGTTTTGTTTAAAATCAAAAGGTTTCATTTCTGTGACGTCAACGTTAACATGTTGTTTAACCAAATCACGTGCTTTTGGGCCTTGAATTGCTAATTGACCATAGTCATTTGATGCATTAATTACTTCTGCATCAAAATTTATAGCATTTTCTTTCATCCATTCAAAATCTTTATCTGTATTTCCAGCATTTACTACTAATAGATAAACTTTTTCATCTAATTTATAAGTAATTAAATCATCAATAATCCCACCATTTTCATTACATAGCGCGGTATATTGAGCTTTAGTAGTAGTTAAGTTTTCAATATCATTTGAAAGAAGATATTGTACTAATTTATCTGCTTCAGAACCTTTAATAATAATTTCTCCCATATGACTTACATCAAACAAGCCAATTTCAGTTCTTACTGCATTATGTTCTTCTTTTATACTTGAAAACTGAACTGGCATTGCCCAGCCACCAAATTCCACAATTTTAGCCCCGCTATCAACAAAATTTTGGTAAAGCGGTGTATGTTTAAGTTCGTTAGACATGAAGAAACCTCCTAAAAATTTTATAAAAAAAACAGAGTAGACTAATCTACCCTGTTTATGACACTCCAGGAATGCGTCACAGTATTATCCTTTTGCCTGAGAGTTTCGTTAAACTTGCACCTTCGGCGATGGTCTAATGTTATAAATAATATAACCTGCCATTCTCTCTAATACTGGTCATTCGCATGTTAACTCTTTCTTGATTTCTTTGTGTAAATCTGAAAGAGAATTACTACTATTCACTTTTATGAATGCGATTTCATTATATCTTGAAACCCTAGATGAATACAAGCTTTTTAAATCAAAAAGTGATTTATTATTAGCATTTGGTCTATTGCTATAATTCTTGATTCTATTGTAAACAATTGTCAAATCACAATCTAACCAAATAATTTTGGTTTGTTGTTTTAAAAAGTCAAATGACTTATCACTTTCTATAATGCCACCACCAGTAGAAATGATATCAAAACGATCCATACACTGTTTTAAATACTTATATTCTAGTGCTCGAAAACCACTTTCACCTAGTTGGTTAAAAATATTAGGAATTGTTTTGTTCTCTTGTTGAACGATATAGGCATCTAAATCGACATAAGTGAGGTGTTCAGCTTTAGCAAGATATTTACCTAAAGTTGTTTTGCCAGTACCCATAAATCCTATAAGGATTATTGGCTCTAAATTGTTATTTTTCAAAAATATCTTCCTTTTTTATAAATAAGTTAATTTGCTTTTCATAATAAGCTTCAATATTATCTAACGTTTTTAGCTGAACGCTAAATTGGAACGTGTAGTTTGTTATTAAAGATAAATATAGCATAAATATGACCATCACAAAAGGATATATATAGCCCGATATATTAAAAAAGTATTTGTTTTTCAAATGTCTTATCCTTATCAAATATTTTCAAGTTAACAAGTAAAGATTTATTTTTTAGTATTCGAAATTTTATCGCCTTTACGTTATTAAGTATTGTGATATTTCCCTTTCCATTAATAGACTTAATAATTTTATTATTTTTAAAGTTATAAGATATAAGTTTATTTTCCTCTTTAATCAAAAGTTGAGTCTCTTTTGATTTATCTATGATTATATTTGCCTTTTTATTCATTAAGTCTTGAGTTAAATCTCTCGCAAAAAATTCACTTTCTATATTTAGATGATCATTTGCTAGAAAACCCAAGGCTGTAGTCGATTTAAATATTCCAGGAATTATAGTTAGTAACAATACAGTTATCATTAATGCAAAAAGCATCTCGATATAAGTGAAAGCACTAATCTTTTTTATAATAGCAAATTTCATTTTTTGTTTCCTTTTTTATTATACAAATTTTATTCGCTTTGAGAGTTAAACTATAGCCATCCAAAATCAAACCTTTTTCAATTCAGATTTACTGTAGTTATGCATTGAAAGAAGTAGGATTCTTTTCATTTCTATTTCTGACAGTTTTTCTTTTGTAGATTGATTTAATTGTAATAACATTGGTAAAAACAATACACAGACCGTAGTGATAATTGAGAAAGAAATAATAGCATCTAAAAATAAAGAAGCAGTGACATTATATTTTTTCAAATCTCATCCTTCCTTTTTCAATATGGAAAACAATTTTATATAAACGGTTATTTCTTGATAGGTAAAGTGTTCCAAATTTATTAGTATCACCATTTTTATCAAAGGTTAAATAATTCACATTTGTTCTAGGATGAATATAAGTATTATGAGTTAACTTTACAGGAGGATTTTCATGTTGGGGTTCTCTAACAATAATTTTTGATGAAAAAGTGTTGAATATTAAAGTAATTGGTTTATTATCTTTAATTGCTTTCGATTTTAAATAGTTAAATTGCATAATAAGATTCGTCATAGAATGATTATTTGATTGGAATGAGGAATCATTTAAAGAGATGTGTCTTACTTGCAAAAATAATAACAAACTTGCTATACCTAAAACCAATAGCATTTCTATATAAGTAAATGCCTTACTAGTTAGCAACTGCTTCACCATTATTTATTGAAATCGTGGAACCAGTTTTACAATGCTTTTGACTTTCATTAATATATCCTTCTGATACAAGATCATCAATTGATGTTGGCTTTTTATTGTATTTTAATGAATAAGCTTCAATTTGGCTGTCTACCATTTTTAGTTGAGCTTCACAACCAGTAGCTTGTATATGTGATGACTGTTTTGCAATGTTAGGCAGGATTAAGATAAGCAATAAACTTATGATTAATAAAACAAGCAACATTTCAATAAGTGTAAACGCTTCTTTATTAAACTGTTTTTTTAAGGTTTTTCAAAAAGTGTATATACCCCTTTCCTTTTCATTTTATTGTTTGCATTAAATCAAACATTGGTAACATAATAACGAGATATAAAGATACGATGAGAAAAGCTAATAATGTGAATATACAAGGTTGAATGAATTTTATGAGTTGTTGCAAATAACGTTCTATTTGTGCAATGACTATCTCGCTATATAATTTTAATTCTATTTCAACTCTACCTTTTTTCTCACCTTCTTCTATAAATTCTGTTAATCCTTTTTCAAAACAAGCGATGCTAGTTAAAATTTCACTGAGTGTTAATCCATTTTGTGTTCCGCGTGTTATTTGATCAGCTAAAAATTTTAAATATTTATCATTCTGTTGTTGAGCATAAATCCCCACTATTTTTTGTAAGTTCACACCATTTTTATAAAACAATGAGAATTCAGAGGCAATTCGATACGTTTTATAAAGTTTGAAAAATTTACGTATGATAGGTACTACTAAAACAAACTTATGTTTATGCTGTATTGATAAAGTATTGTAATAAAGGATAAAGGCTATTGAAGTAATAAATAGAAATATAATGAGGTAAGTAATGAAGGTAGGAAAATAAATAATAAATGTCGATAAAAATAGTTGTAAAGTCGATATTTGGACATCCATATTGTTATATAAATTTTGAAATTCTGGAATAATAGTGTGATTTAGAACGATTAACATTGTTATAAAGATTGTTAATAATAGTAAAGGATATTGAAGTGTTTTAAATAACGCTTTTTTAGCATTATAATTTCTCGATAAATAATCATGTGCATGCGCTAAACTCATAGGTAAATCACTAAATAGCTCTGAGAAATAAATAAGCATCACAACTGGTTGCGGGTATTTTAATATGTGAAGTATTTGATGGCAGTTTGCACCATTTTTTAATTCTTCTTCAATTAATGCGGTTACTCTAGGTGAGTTAACTTTAATATGTTTTAATAAAAAGCTAAAGGCTTCAGAAAGTGTGAATCCATGTTCTAGTAAATCTTTTAATCTTATTAAAAGTTCTATTTGATTTTTCTCGGTTATTATCTTATATTTAGGTGTTTTAAATATAGCGATCAACTGTTTCTTCACATATCACACCTTCTTTAGACATTTGGTTTAAATGAAAGGATAAATTATGAAAATGCTTCGGTAATGTGTAATCATTATTAAAAAAATAACTTATATCATGTTGTAGTAACTGTTCATAAATCAATTTTCTTTCACTGTTATACGTTGTAATCAATCTTTGGTTTAATACACTCAAAATAGATTGATTAATTTCTTGTTTGGTTATGCCCATTTCTAATAATCTTAATAACGCGCCCTTACAATTGTTAGCATGTATTGTAGTAAGTACCAAATGGCCACTTAAACTTGCTTGTATTACATATTTTGCTATTGTAGCATCTCTAACTTCACCAATAAGTATGATGTCTGGATCACACCTTAGTATCGCTTTAAAAGAACTCTCATAATTAATACCTGCTTTTTCATTGATAGAAACTTGAGTAATACCCTCAACTAACTGTTCTACGGGATCTTCCACTGTTATGATATTTAAGCCTAACTTTTCTTTTGCATACATAACCATATGATACATTAACGTGCTTTTACCAGATCCAGTTGGACCACTAAACAATATTAAACCTTGCTTTTTATTCATTAATGTATACAATTTTTCAATATTATGGGAGATACTTTGCTTTTGAAAGTATTGAGGAATGATTCTAACGACACAACTTTCATTACCGAGAGACAATGGTAACGTTGAGATTCTTAAATAAAATATTTGTTTTAGTTTATATATGTATCTTCCACTTTGTGCCGAATTATGTTTTGATACATCTAATCCAGCTTGATATTTCATATAAGTAAGCAGTTTTCTATAAACATGTATCTGAATCGACTCAATAAAAGTTAGATCATCCTGAATTCTAAATTTGATATGCACTTCCTTTTCAGAAGGTATAAAGTGTATATCAGTAGTATTGCTCTGAATTGCTT
This sequence comes from Staphylococcus caseorum, assembly GCF_049943195.1. Classification (NCBI taxonomy): domain Bacteria; kingdom Bacillati; phylum Bacillota; class Bacilli; order Caryophanales; family Staphylococcaceae; genus Staphylococcus; species Staphylococcus caseorum. Next base: position 773,400 of record NZ_JBNFUA010000001.1, on the reverse strand, counting down.
TCTCAAGTATGTTATTAAATAATAACTTCAAAAAATCACCTCCTACTTATAAACACGTAGGAGGTGATAGAATTACTTTACTTATTTTATTTTTCAATCTTTTTTATAATCTTAATTGATATGACGATATATTAACCGTGTAGATATGGGTTTAATTGCTCATCCTCTACTGTAGTGTGCGGCCCATGACCTGGGAATAATGGTAAATCATCATCTAGTTTGAACAATTTATCTAATATTGAATTAACTAAAGTTTCATAATCACCTTTATATAAATCAGTTCTGCCTATACCTTGATTGAATAATGTATCACCAACAACTGCAAATTCATTAAAGACGAATGACAAACTACCTGGAGAATGTCCTGGTGTGTGAAGGACTTCGAAATTAAAGTCAGCGATTTGCATTTTACCTTCTTTAAGTTCTATTGGTGTTGCTTTGCTTTTTATAATTGGCATGCCATATTGTTTGAACTTTTCAGAACCATTTTTTTCTGTATTTGTTAAAAAATCAAATTCTGATTTATGCATATAAACTGGCACATCATATTTTTTTACAATATCATCTAAAGCACCAATATGATCAAAATGTGCATGTGTTAACAATACTGCTTTTAGTGATTTATTAATTTGATTTAGTTTTTTAATAATTAACTCGCTATCACTAGCAGGATCTACTAAAATGACTTGCTTATCATTTTCAATAAAATATGCATTTGTATCTACTAAACCTAAACTTAAACTCGAAATCCTCACCCTAGTTGCCTCCATTTTCCAAATGATTTTGGACAGCTTTCACTTTATCATTCATTTTGCGAGACTTATCACGACGATCATCAATCCTTATATTCGTACAGACACGGTCTAAGCCTTTATCAAAAGGTAATTCATGAATTGCTTGAACAACCTCAAATAAATCTTTTAAGTCACCTTCGATTAAAGTGTTCATAGGAGTCAATTGATAATCTATTTTGCCTTGCGCTTTAAATTCTTTTAATTTTGTTTGTATTTCTGCAATATATTTACTAACACTCGGACCATCTGTACCAACTGGTATAACAACTACATCAACAATAGCCATTATTTAACACCATCCTTTTCAATTATATAAGTATAAATTAACCCGGCTGCTCCGGTAATACCAGCATCATTTCCAAGTTGTGCTTGAACGATTTCTGTACCTTGTTGTGCGGGTGTAAATGTTAAATTATGATACTCTGTTTTAATATTTTCAATTAATATCAAACCAGCTGTGGACATGCCGCCACCTAAAACAATATATTTAGGATTACTTGTAACGCTAATAATACTACATAGGTAGGCAATATAATTTGCTACACGTTCAGTAATGAAAATACAGAATTGATCTCCAGCCTTAGCCGCATCGAATACTGCTTTTGCACTTACTTCATTATCTTTAATTAACTGCAAGATTGATGATTTAAACGTTAATTTAGGATAATAAAAATTGACTAAATTAACTACACCGGTTGCAGAGGCTACGGTTTCAATACAACCTGACTTGCCGCAATTACAACGGAAACGCTGATCATGATCTACTCTAAAGTGTCCAATCTCTGCACCAGAACCGTTATGACCGTGTACTATCTCTCCATTAGAAATAATACCGCCACCTAATCCGGTTCCTAGTGTTATAGCCACAACATCATCTGAGCCATTTCCAGCGCCTTTATGTTTTTCACCTAAGGCTGCAACGTTCGCATCATTATCAACGTAAACTGGACAATCTACAAATTGTTGGAATATATGTCGTACATTAACACTTTCAGTCCAATATAAATTAACTGCTCCATTTACTTCGCCCGTTTCGAAATTCACTGGACCAGGGACACCTATGCCGACACCAATGACGTTTGAAAAAGCATATTCAGATTCATCTATGTAATTTACGAAAGAATCATAAACTTTTTTTAGTAGTAAATAGCCAGTAGCATCAGACGTATCAGTATCAATTGACCATTTTGCTAAGCGATCAAGATTTTCGTCAAAAGCACCTAATTTACATGTTGTTCCACCAATATCTGCTGCTAATATGATTTTATTCATTAATTTATTCATCCTTCTCTATTTTTTTGAAAGGGTTTGCTGTCTTTCACTGTAGTTCAAAAATGCTTATATATCAAGGGTTTTGGAGATTTTACACCAATATATAATTTATGTTTTTTTACCGTTTTTAAAATAACCCGCCCTTTTTGCCCTTAAAATATTACAAGATATTTCCTTATATACATTTTAATCTTAATCAATTCTCAATTGCAATTATAACGAACAAAACCTATCTCTCTAAATAAGACTTCCTAATATATATCATTCCTTATAAACAAAATAGTTGCTGATATGCATTTCCATTCGTATATAACCTTTTACAAAATAACTATCTTCTATTGCTCAATATGAGTCTCTCTTTCATATTCTAATACTGTATTTGTTAAATCTCATACGTTGATTTAGCATTGTAGTAAATCTATGCAAGAACTTTAACATAAAAAAGATAGACACTTAAAGTGCCTACCTCTTTGTTAAATGTATGACAAGTACAATTCATATTAATCAAAAATTATTTTTTGAATTTATCAACGATATCATTAACTTTATCTTTTGCATTTTCTGCGACTTCTTTGACCTTACCAGAAGCTTTATCTTCTTTACCTTCTTTTTCTAACTCATCATTTCCAATTGCGTTTCCAGCCGTTTCTTTCACATTTCCTTTAAATTGATCAAACTTACTTTCGTCTGCCATGAGACGCACCTCCATTAAATAATTTAACCAAACATCACTACTATTATAATATTATTTTATCTTATTTTCTGCAACTAATTTAAATAAAAATAGTAGACACAATGTACTGTACTACTTTATAAATTATAACAAGGGCAACACACATAGGTGCACCACTAATATGTCTGAAGTATTTGTCATATTATAAGTTACAATCCATGGTACGCCTACCACTTACTATTAATAAAATAGCTCATTAACGGTTGAGCCGCGAAGAACTTATATTGAATCATCTGGTTTTTTAAGGAGAAAATAGGAATGTCGACAGAAAAAATCCAAGTATAAACAAGACGATATAAAATATCGCTATTACGAGAAACTTAAAGCCCCATACGTAGACAAATGGCAACATATGAGTATTGTTTTAAATAAAAATACTAAAGCCTCTCAAAAAGAGGATGTGTTGAAATTAGGAATACGTAAGAAGTTACATTATCTACATTCAACCCACTTATATTAATTCACTTGTAGAAACGCACATTTCACTTTAAACATTATGGAACGTGTTGGGTTTGCAGACGAAATACAACGTCATAAATATATACTTCTATTTCATGAAAAATAGACAAACCTTTGATTAACAAACATATCTCGTTAGAAAATCCGCACTTTTCTATCCTTTTTAATACTTAAAACAAAATATCCCCCTGTAAACACAATAGTTACAGGGGGATATTTTGTTTTATTTATTTATTCATTCTTCTTTGATTAATAATTAATATGCATTTCAAATATTCATCATTTGTTAATAATTTATAATCGTACAATGATTTTATTTCTTGTTCCATCATTTCATACATATCATTTTTGTCTTTAAAATATATAATAAAGCCAAACTTTTTTAAAAGCTGAAGTACATCATAAAAATTATTAATCTTTTGATTCACTATTATCGCTCAATTCTTTATTTAAATTAATATAATCATTATTGCTTGGATCTGCCTTTAGTGCAGCTTTTATATATTCTTTTGCTTTATCTTCATCTTCAAGAGACCTACTTGCAATCGCTAATTGATAATTTAATAGACCGGAATCAGGAAAATACCTTAAGCCTCTTTTCCAACTTGCGACACCTTCAGATTTTGAGTTTAGAGTTGCATTGATGAGTCCATGCAGATAATACGTTTCATCATCTGCATAGTTCTTATCTATCGTATCTTCAACCATATCTTTGGCTTCATTATATTGTCCTTGCTTCATTTCATTCGAAATAATTGTATTATATATGTTATCTTCATTAATCGTAAAAATACGAATTTGTGCTGCAATAAATAATACAAGCATAAGAATTAATAAAAACCAAAAACGATTTTGATTTGTTTTATAATAGTAGCCAATTAATGTAATTAATAGACCACCTGCAAAGCCCCCTATGTGTGCGACAATGTTAATATTTTGCATAAATAAGGATAACCCTATCATTATTACAAGAACAATAAGCAACTGACCGATAAGCTTACGATTAAACTGTTTACCTACATACATAAATCCAAATATAGCACCAATCAATCCGAATATTGCACCACTTGCACCTGCAGAAACAGTGTCAATATTGAATGACAATGATGCAAAGTTACCAAATAGTCCAGCAACAATGTAGATGACAAACATTCGCCAATGACCTACGATTGATTCTACAATTTTACCAAAAATGAACAAACTTAGCATATTCATTAAAATATGTTCAAAATCGTAATGTAAAAATATAGATGAAATCAATCTATACCATTCACCATGCACAACATTAAAGTGCACAAGTCCACCTACATCTAACATTTTCAAATCTGAAAAACGATTTAAAAACAGTACCATTGCAAGCCAGATAATAATATTGATTGCAATTAATGTGTAGGTCACAGGAGAAAACTTCAACATATGTTTTTCAATGGGATTATTATTTAACGCTCGTTGTTTATATTGATATTTTGTAAGTTTAGTATCTCTATTATAAATTTTCTTCATTATGAAATTCGGCATAATTCTTTCAGCGTGACTTGCTTCTCTAATAATTTTCACTTTAAATTTAAGTGGTTGTAATTCATTTAAATTTTCATCAGTAAAAGCTTTATCCGTGAATATGTATAATTCATAATTTTTAGGTGAAAAATCTAAAAATGAAACGATATTCTCTTCGTTTTCTTGAATCCTACTTTTAGCAAACCTAACTTCTTGAGTGGAATTAGCACCAAATTCAAAGATAGCAACAGACTTTTTTTTCTTGTTTGCTAACCAAATTTCACTATCATCTTGATTACGATGAACAACATGATAATTAAAATATTTAATCCAAGTGTAGATACACTTCCAATAATGTTTTTCTGTAATCATTTCTGCCTCCATAATTAAGTTGTTGCTATTATTAATTTTTCAACGGGCTGATCATGTGATTCAACCTCAAAGTCACCAAGTTGGAAGTCATAAAGCAAACTTATCGTTGGTTGTGTATTTTGACTTAAAAACTTATCAAAATATCCACCACCGTATCCAATGCGATATCCACTATGATTAAATACCACGCCAGGTACAATTAATAAATCTAATTGATTTGAAATTTCCGTATCAGCTTCCACATGATTAATACCTTTATCATCTGGTCCGATATGGTCAAGTTTATCTACATGTTTAAATGTCATTTCTTTACTTTGATAATTTGTTTCAGGTACAAAAACAGTCTTACCTTCAGTAAGCATTTGCTCAATGATAGCATATGTATTTACTTCATGTGGCATAGATAATACAATGCCTACACGCTTAGCTGATTTATATTCACTCGTATCAAATAAATGGTGAGCAAGATATTCATCTGAAACTTGTTTATGGTCATTAGACATAAAAGATTTCATTAATTCAATTTTATCTTGGCGTAATACTTTTTTACTCATAACATACACCTTCCCGTTAATTATACTTCTGTTATTATAACGTTAATGAATTACAATGTCATTAAACTGCAATTTTTTTAAAATAATTAATGTAGTCTTCCAAAAAAAATAACCAGATTCTATTAATAGAATCTGGTTCAAAATATAAATTATTTTGTTTCACGGTGCATAGTGTGTTTGTTGTCACGAGCACAATGTTTTTTCATTTCTATACGTTCAGGATTAGTACGTTTATTTTTTGTAGTAATGTAGTTTCTTTCTCCACATTCAGTACAAGCTAGAGTTACGTTTACGCGCATGCTAATTCCTCCTTACCTTTTCAAAATACGACCTACTAATCATACCATTTAGTTATAAAATTGAAAAGTATTAATTTTTCAATAAACACCACTATGTCGGTATTTTTAATAAATTGTGTCTTAAAATGATTTAATTTTTGTCTTTTTCTTTAAAATAATAGTTTATAACATCTCTACCTAAATCTCCGCCATTTAACCAAGGTTCAGGTACGGGTTGATTGGTATATACGATTGAAAATGCTAATTGTGGATTTTCAATTGGTGCATAGCCAACATATGTTGCGTTTACTTTAGGATCGCCATCTTGGAATACTTCGGCTGTTCCTGTTTTACCTGCAGAAGGCACTTCAGTATCATTAAAGCTTTCATATCCTGTTCCTTCTTCTTCATTAAAGGCCATTTCAAATCCTTCTTGCACTTGGTTAACTTCCTCTTCAGTGTTATTAACCTTGTTAAGTACATCGCCTTTGAATTTCTCTTTTACTGGACCAAGTGTGTCTTTATTAGTAGCATCTCTTACTTCTAATCCGATATGTGGTTGTACTCTATAACCATCGTTAGCAATGGTAGAAACGTATTGTGATAATTGTAACGGTGTATATGTGTCGTACTGACCAATTGCTAAATCTAAGAAGTTACCTGGATTATCAGTTAAAGGTTCAATTTGTCCACTTGTCTCATTAGGTAAATCAATACCTGTTTTAACTCCTAAACCAACTTGGTTTAAACCTTTACGCAATTTTTGACCCGCTTCTGAAATATCTGAAGGCAATGTCATGTTTGGTGTATATGCAGATCCAGCGATTTTCAATGCTGTTTTAAACATATAAACGTTTGAAGAATGCATCAATGCTTCTTTATCATTAATAGTCACTTTACCATCTTGGTTAAAGTAAGAACTTTTCTTAAGTCCGCCAGCAAATTCTAATGGTTGGTCGACCATCTCATCGCCTACATCAATTGCATTGTTTTGGTATCCGGCTAACAGTGTACCACCTTTTATAGAAGAACCTACTGCATATTGTGAAGTGAATGTTCCGATATCATAATCTGTTAAATCGCCATTCTTATCAATTTGTTTACCTGCCATTGCTAAGACATCGCCATTGTTTGGATTTTGGACTACAATCATTGCATTATCCATATCTTTAGCACCTTCACTGCGCAATTTGTCAATTTGTTTTTCTAAATACTCTTCAGTTTTTTTCTGGAGTTCTATATCGATACTAAGAACTAAATCATCACCACGTGAGCCTGGATTTATAACTTTCGAGTCAATAACATCTCCAGATTTATCTGTAGTATATTTCATTTCTTTCTTCTTACCTTTTAGAATGTCATCATATTGATATTCTAAATAAGATTTACCTACTCGATCATTACGTGAATACCCTTTAGATAAATACTTTTCTGTTAATTCTTTTGGTATACCTTCTTCACTTGTAGAAACATCACCAAATATACCTCTCAACGTATCATCATATGGGTATTTTCTATCCCAATCCATCGTAGTATTAACTCCTGGTAATTCTGATAATTTTTGAGATACTGCTGCATATTCTTCGTCACTAACGTCTTCATTTTTAATCATTTGTGGATCTAAAGCCGATCCAGACATCATTTCTCGATAAATAGATAGTATCTGCAAATCTTCATCAGTTAATGTATCGGTTTGTTTAGCACCAATCTTTTTATACAATGATTCATCATAATCATCTTGAGAAATACTGCCATCTTCTAATAATGCTTGTTCTTCTTTCATCAAATCTTCAGCTTTATTAGGGTGAATTTGAATCCAATAATCTTGCTTATCTCTGTCTGTAATTTTATCTGTATCCATTTCTATTAAGCGAGACAAGTCTTTAGCAATTTTTAAAACTTCTGATTGGGATGTTTTTCTGCCTCTTGCATATGTAATCGCCTTTTTAGATGCATTATCAACGAGAACTTTACCGTTTCTATCTAAAATTCGGCCTCTTGGCACAGCTTCATTAACAGTTAAATTTTCACTGTTTTTAATAAGCTGTTCATAATGAGATCCTTCAGCAATTTGTAAATAACCCAATCTTAAAACAATTACTGCGAAAATGAATACAATAACACCAAAAATAAAACTAATTCTTTTATTCATTGTATTTCTAATCTTTTCATCATTTGATTTTTCTTTTAGTCTTTTTAGCAAAACAACATACCTCTATTCAAAAGTTCTCACTACAAATGATATATGAAATCAGACAATATTTCTATTATTTTAGTTAAAAAAAATGACGACCTTTGAAAAGGCCGTCATAATCGCCTGCTTAATTATTTAGCAGCGTTATATAATTCGTCAACTTTTTCCCAATTTACAACGTTCCAGAATGCACTAATATAGTCTGGACGTTTGTTTTGGTATTTAAGGTAATAAGCATGTTCCCAAACATCTAAGCCTAGGATAGGTGTTTTACCTTCAGTTAATGGGTTGTCTTGGTTAGGCGTAGTAACGATTTCTAATTTGCCATCGTTTACAACTAGCCATGCCCAACCTGAACCGAAACGTGCTGCAGCTTGGTTAGCAAACTCTTCTTTGAATGCATCTAAAGAACCCCATTGTTCTTTAATTTTATCAACAACAGTACCTTTTTCTTCAGAGTTTGGAGTTAATAATTCCCAGAATAATGAATGGTTTAAGTGTCCTCCACCATTATTACGAACAGCTGTTTGAATGTTTTCTGGTACACTGTCTAAGTTTGCAACAATTTCTTCGATTGATTTAGATTCTAAATCAGTTCCTTCAACTGCAGCGTTTAATTTAGTTACATAAGTGTTATGGTGTTTGTCATGGTGAATCTCCATTGTTTGTTGATCAATGTGTGGTTCCAATGCATCAAAACCATAAGGTAAGTTTGGTAATTCAAAAGCCATAAATAATCATCCTCCTAATTAATCTTAAATAAAGCATAACAAGTTATATTAATGACAACAATTAATATGCTTGTGAAAGCAATACATATAGTCATAAAATACTATTTGTCATCTTTAGTTCCTTTATTAGTATATCTCAAATCAGACCTATTTAAACATCTTTGACGAACTATTTTAAAAATTCAATTTAATTCATACTAACGGCCTATGTTTAATCAACTCATTTTTAGTAGAAAGAATTATTTTGTGATTTTTTACAAGTTATAGAATAATGTTTTTTTGTATGCTGTTCTATTATGCTCGTTTACCTAGTACATAAATGATGTTAATTCAATATAGAGACCGTTACGGCCGTTATAAATCAACTTATCATATTTATTTAAAACTTAAAAAATAAGCCAAACGTCTTTATTAACGTCGGCTCATTTTTTATATTCTGCGCTTAGTTTAAACAACTTAAGCTTTTTGACAAAGTTCACAAACACCGTAAACTTCTAATTTATGTGTATGAATATTAACTTGTGGTAGAAAAGCTTTAATTTGTTCAATTGGGCAAAAATCTATCACTTTAGTGTCACCACATGATTCGCAAATAAAATGGTGATGGTGATGATCTGTACAAGCAATTCTAAATTTCATCTCTCCATCAAGTTCTGTACCTTCTACAATATCTAAATCTTTAAAAAGATGTAAGTTTCGATATATGGTATCAAAAGAAATGCCAGGATAATTTTCATCCATTTTTTGTTGAATATGCTTTGCATTAATATATTTATCTTCTGCAACGAAGATATCTACCATTTCTCGTCTTTTATTTGTATATTTATGACCGTTTGCTTTGATTATATCAATGGCTTCCTCAGTTTTCATTTTTAACAGCCCCTTTTACCATTCTTATTTTAAATTTTTGGTACATCATCGTTATTGCAAGGATAAGTACAAGTAATACTACAATCACACCACCAGGAGAAATGTTCATATAAAACGCTAAAACTAATCCACCGATAACTGACAGTTCTCCAATAACAACACTTAGGATTATTAACTGCTTGAAACCTTTCGTCGTGCGCATAGCAATAGCTACAGGTAGTGTGATTAATGCACTTACCAATAAGATGCCTACAACACGCATAGAAGCTGATATGACCATAGCTACAATAATAATAAATAGGTATTGTATCCAATTAGGAATGCCGATGACTTTACTGTATTCCTCATCAAATGACAATATAAATAATTCTTTATAAAAGGATAATATAAAGACAATTACAATAATTACAATAGCAATAATAGTAATTAAATCACTTTCAGTTACTGCACTAATTGAACCAAAGAGTAAACCAACAATCTCTTGATTAAAACCATCCGCAAGAGAAATAAAAATCGCACTCAGTGCTATACCTGCACTCATAATAATAGGAATCGCAATCTCTTGATAATTACTGTAAGAAGTTCTAAGATTTTCAATTAATAGTGCTCCTATAATAGCAAAAAGAATACCAAACCACATAGAATTTATAAATGCTAAAGTTGGCATAATAGTAACGACAAACATGCCAAATGAAATACCACCTAAAGTGACGTGACTTAATGCATCAGCAATAAGTGATAACCTGCGTACAACAATAAAAGCACCGATTAATGGTGCAATAAGACCAATAAGCACACCGCTAATTAAGGAGTACCGCATGAAATCAAAATTAAGTAATGCTTCTATCATGATGAACAACACTCCCTACTATGCTGGTGATCTACAAATTGAATAGGGTGTCCATATATTTTCGATATTTCAACTTCATCCAACGATTTGAAATCTTCAGTAGAACCGTGAAAATGTAAATGTTTATTCAGACACGCTACTTCGGTAGCTGTATCAGCAACAACACCAATATCATGGGTTACTAAAATGATTGTTACACCTTCATGTTTAAGGGTCTCTAGTGTTTCATAAAACTCACTTACATGTTTGGCATCGATACCACTTGTAGGTTCATCTAAAATCAATACCGATGGCTCGCTAATTAAGGCTCTAGCTATTAATACACGTTGCTGTTGTCCTCCTGAGAGTTCAGCTATGTTTTTATCTATCAAGTGTTCTATATTCAGCCTTTTCAATACTTCTTTCACTTTGCTTTCATCAGTTTTATTAAACCATTGCAGCAATTTTTTACGTTTAGTCAGACCACTAATTACGACTTCTTTAACGCTCGCTGGGAACCCGGCTTTAAAAGCTTGTGCTTTCTGGGAAACATAACTGATTTTAAGCATAGACTGTTTACCATTGTAATTTTTACCATCAACATAAATTTGTCCCTTTTGTATAGGTAATAACCCGAGTATAATTTTTAGCAAAGTTGATTTCCCTGCTCCATTTGGGCCGACAATTGCTAGAAACTCTCCACGATTAATTTTAATATTTATATTTTCTAGTACTTGTTTATTGTCAAAATAATAATCAATATTTTTTAATTCGAATACTGGCGTAGACATGTTTTCACCTCGTTTTATACTATACAACGTAGATGTCATTATGTAAATAGTAATCTTTACGACTTATCAAAAAACACGAACACTTTTGTTAAATGAAAGTGTTCGTGTTTTATATTTATTTTATTGATTTAAAAGTTTGTTTTGTAATTCAGGATCAAATTGTTGTTGTTTCAACATTTCAATTTCTAGTTTGTAGGGTGGCTTTTTACTTTTTTTGTCTTCACCTACGAAAGGCGTTTCTAAAATCTTAGGTACATCTTTAAAGGCATCATGATGAACGATATAATTTAAAGCGTCAAAGCCGATATAACCAAAGCCAATGTTTTCGTGTCTATCTTTATGAGCACCAATATCGTTTTTACTATCATTCACATGTACAACTTTAATTCTATCCACACCAACGATTTTATCAAATTCGTTTAATACGCCATCAAAATCTTCTTTAACATTGTAACCTGCATCGTGCGTATGGCACGTGTCAAAACACACTGATAATCTTTCATTATGATTAACACCATCGATAATTCGAGCTATTTCTTCAAAATTTCTTCCAACTTCTGAACCCTTACCAGCCATTGTTTCCAAAGCAATTCTTACATTATTGTCATTAGTTAGCACTTCGTTAAGGCCTTCAATGATTTTTTTAATACCTACATCAGCGCCTTCACCTACATGTGATCCAGGGTGAAGTACGATATCTTTTGCACCTAGCGCTTGTGTACGTTCAATTTCACTTTGTAAGAATTCCACACCTAAGTCAAAAACATGTGGTTTTATAGTATTAGCAATATTAATAATATATGGTGCATGAACAACAATATTTGAAAGACCATGTTGCTCCATAATTTCATGCCCTTTTTCAATATTTAATTCTTCGATGGGTTTTCTTCTAGTATTTTGAGGCGCACCTGTGTAAATCATAAAAGTTGATTCGCCCAATTTATGTGCTTCTTCTGCTGAACCTTCTAACATTTTTTTACCATTCATAGATACATGAGATCCCAATAACATAGTAGTCACCTATCCTTTTTTATTTTTCCTCTGTTGTCGACTTTGTTGTTTACTAAATTGTTTACGTTCTTTAAGTTTTAAATCATCTAAATCACGTTTGAATTTCTTTTTATAACCAGGTTTAACTTTTTTCTTATTACTTTTTACTTTATGTTTTAATTCGTTTGTTAAGTGATCATCTTTATTTTTGCGTTTTCGACGGGTATTATGGGCTTTTACTGCTTTTAATTCACCATCTTTGATGTCAACATTTTCAAATTCATAGCCACGTTGTTCAATCAAAGTAACATTTTCTTCTTCATCTGGGCTATATAATGTAATTGCGACACCTTTATATTGGCCACGTCCAGTACGTCCAACACGGTGAGTAAAGAAATCAATATCTCTTGGTACATCAAAGTTAATTACATGGCTCACGCCGTCAATGTCTATACCACGTGAAGCTAAGTCACTCGCAATAACAAATTGGAATTCTAAGTTTCTAACACGTTTCATTTGTTGTTTACGTTCTCTCGGTGTTAATCCACCGTGAATCATACCTAATTTCAAACCAGACGCAGCTAATTGTTTTGCTAATTCGTCCGCACTATCACGACTATTACAAAAAATAATACATAGATAAGGATTTAAAATATCAATTAGCTTTAAAGTTTTTTCAACTTTCGCTTCACCTTTTGTTGGAATTAAATAGAATTCTATATTCTTTTTATTTTTCTGAGTATTTTCGATTTCGACATACTCGGGATTTTCTAGGTATTTGTTTAAAAATGGGTGCAGTGATTTTGGTATAGTGGCACTGAAAACTGCAATATGCGCATTTTCATCTAATCTTGTAGCCACATAATCTACTTCTTCAATTAAACCTAAATCAATCATTAAATCTGCTTCATCAATAACCAAATAAGAAGCTAAATGAACATGTAAATCCCCATTTTTAGCTAAATCATTTATACGTGTTGGCGTACCAATAATAAGTTGTGGTTGGTTTTTTGCTCGATTACGGTCTTTTTCTATATCTGTACCACCAATAAATAGCTTTACAGAGACTTCATTTTTAAATTTGGCTAAGTGACTAGCTACATCAAATAATTGTTGTGCTAGCTCTCTTGTAGGGGCTACGATAATTGCTTGTGGTTCTTTATATTCTGTATTGATTGAATTCATTAATGGTAATAAAAATGCATGTGATTTTCCTGTACCAGTCTGTGATTGACCTATTAAATTTACCTGTTTCATTATTTTTGGTATTACTCGACTTTGTATTTCAGTTGGTTGAGTAAAATTCAAATCCTTCACAGCGTCTAATAGACTTGGTTCTAAATTAAATTTCTCAAATGGGTGATTCGCCATGTCTTGGCCTCCTTAAATCTTCATCTTATCTATTATAAAGCATTAGCTTATAATTTTGAACTAAATTATTTAATCATATTGCATATGTTATTCACTCATTGTACATAATAATAACTCGAACCTACCTGTCATAAGTAAATTCGAGTTATTCACGTATTATATATATTCAAATGGATCTGTATTTAATTGGGATGCGTTTATATTAAAATCAAATTCTTCGTCGTTTAACCATGTTATTAAAAGTTGACGCAATCCATCTTTCATCACATATTCACTATAATGGTTAATATCTAATAAATTAACACCTGCAATTTTAGCGTCTAAAGCATCATGATGTTTAATATCTCCAGTCACAAATATATCTGCACCTTTTTTAGCTGCAGTATACTCAAAACCAATACCAGAACCACCAATAACAGCAACTGTTTTGATCTGTGCGTTTTTGTCACCAGTAAATCGGACACTAGGCATTTGCAATTGTGTTTTAACGTGCTTCACAAATGATTCTGCTGACATAGATGCTTTAAGTTCACCGATCATACCTAAACCATAATTTGCTTCTTTTTCCATTTTTATAAAATCATAAACAGGTGTTTCATATGGATGATGTTGTGTGATTAATTGTTGTGCTAAAGCGCGTTGATTGGCTTCAATCATAAATTCTAATTTATACTCTTCCACATGTTCTACAGAACCTAATTCACCAATATGTGGATTTGCATGACCTACAGGTTTAAATTGTCCGTTACCAGGGCTTTCAAAGAAGCAATATTCATATTCGCCTTCTTGTGCTAAACCTGCTTCACTCAGATGTTTTTTGAAAGTTTCTAAATTTACTTTTGGAATAAACACTTGGACTTTAAAATATGGAATTGTTTCTGGATTTAGAATATGTTGATTGTGTAATTCGATTTTATTAGCCAGCATCGCATTAACACCTTTTGGATAAACGTCTAAATTTGTATGCAAGGCGATAAGGTTAATACTATTTTGAATTAGCTTCCGTATGATAGCACCATAGCCATCTTGCTGTGTAATGTTTTTAACCCCTTTAAATATTAGCGGGTGATGACAAACTATTGTATTACATTGATTCGTCATTGCTTCCTCAACTACATCATCAGTACAGTCAAGCGCAGTCAGAACCCCTGTAACTGTAGAAGATGTATCGCCAATAAGTAAGCCTACGTTATCCCATGATTCAGCCGTATTCAATGGTACATGCTGATTAATAATGCGAAGAAATTGTTCAACGTTCATTTATATCACCTCATTGATTAAATTAATTTCATTATTGATTTCATTTAAGCGTTCGGCGTGCTGTTGTGGATTTAAATTCTGTTGTATTTTATATAATGCATCTCGTTCGCGTTCCCATTTTTTGAAAAACAAATTGTTTTTATTTTTCAATAATTCAGGGCCAAATTTTAATGCTTGTGATGATAAAGGTTCAACACTTTCTAAATAATCTGCAACAATAATTTCATATATATGACCTTTTTCTTCTAATATATCCTCAGCTATAATACTGTAATTCATCTTCACAAGTTGTTTTCGTATGGCACTAGATTGGATGTTGCTTTGCAAAATCAATCTCGGTTGATTTGTTAATTTTTCAGAACCTTCATCTAGTATTTTAGCAATTAAAGGCCCACCCATACCACAAATCGTAATCGATGAAATATCGTCACTCTTTTGTATGACAGATAAACCGTCACCGAGTCTAACATCAATAACTGAATGTAGTTGTTGTTCAATGACATTGCGCTTTGATGCTTCAAACGGTCCTTTGATCACTTCACCAGCAATTGCCTTTTGCGTTAAGTTGTTTTCAATTGCAAAAATTGGTAAATATGCATGGTCCGAACCGATGTCCGCTAGACAATCGCCTTGTATATAAGTACTTACTTTTTTTAATCTTTGATTTAATGGAATCATAAAAAGTTCTCCTCTATGTATATGTAAAAAGCTCTTTTGTACATCGTTGTACAAAAGAGCTAAAAAGTTAGTCCATAAAGTCTTTTAGACGTTTACTTCTGCTTGGGTGTCTTAATTTTCTAAGTGCCTTAGCTTCGATTTGACGAATTCGTTCTCTAGTTACACCAAACACTTTACCAACTTCTTCTAATGTACGAGTTCTACCGTCATCTAATCCAAAACGTAAGCGTAATACATTTTCTTCACGGTCAGTTAGTGTATCTAATACATCTTCTAACTGTTCTTTTAACAACTCATAAGCTGCATGATCCGAAGGGCTTTGGGCTTCTTGGTCTTCTATGAAGTCACCTAAATGACTGTCATCTTCTTCACCTATTGGTGTTTCTAAAGAAACTGGCTCTTGAGCTATTTTCAGTATTTCTCTTACTTTTTCAGGTGGTAAATCCATTTCTTCACCAATTTCTTCTGGTGCTGGATCACGGCCTAAATCTTGTAATAATTGTCTTTGTACACGGATTAATTTATTAATTGTTTCAACCATGTGAACCGGTATACGAATCGTACGTGCTTGGTCAGCAATCGCACGCGTGATAGCTTGACGTATCCACCATGTTGCATATGTGGAGAATTTGAAACCTTTATTGAAATCGAATTTTTCCACGGCTTTAATAAGTCCCATATTACCTTCTTGTATCAGGTCAAGGAACAGCATACCGCGTCCTACGTATCTTTTGGCTATACTTACTACAAGACGTAAATTCGCTTCAGCTAAACGTGATTTAGCAATTTCATCGCCTTTTTCAATTCTTTTAGCCAATTCAACTTCTTCTTGTGCGTTTAATAAATTTACGCGTCCGATTTCTTTTAAATACATACGGACTGGATCATTTATTTTCACACCTGGAGGCGCACTTAAATCATTTGGATTTAATTTTGAATCTTTGTCTGAACTATCTTTTTCATTAACTAAACTTATGTCGTTATCTGTTAATTGGTCAAAAAGTTCGTCCATTTGATCAGAATCCATTTCGAAGTTTTGCATTTTTTCAGCAATTTCTTCATGACTCAAGTGTCCTTGCTTTTTACCTTTTTCAATCAATTGTTTTTTTACATCTTCTAAAGTTAGAGATGGGTCGATGGTTTGTTTTTTAACTTTAACTTTATTTCCAGACATGAAAAGGCCTCCCGAATATATAATATCAACTTGATACCAAAATATTTTATAGTCAAAATTTATAAAACTGAATTAAAATAACATTCTAGTATACAGGCTGTTAATCCTATTAATATACACATACATTCATTATTGAATTAATTCATCCTATTTTTATTATGATTTACAATTTTTTCTAAATAATATTTTTGCAATTCTAAATCACCTAACCTCGAAGCCTCCCGTAGCTTATGATTAAGCGATTCTATCGTTTCTTCATTTCTATTAGATGTTAGTGTATTTACATAGTCATCAATTTCATATTCAAATGGTTCTTCATTTATCATATAGTTATCTAATGATATAAATGCTTCCTTGATTTCATTGGAATCAATGTACTGTAAAACGTCACTAATATTAAATGTATCATGCTCAGAGTAAAACTGGTGTAAAACATTAAATATACGCTTAAAATACTCATTTGTAAAGTCTTCTACTTGAAGTAATTTGTGATAATTCAAGAAAGTGTCTTTATCATTCATAAAATGTTTCAATAAAGCGCGTTCTGCTTTTTCGTTTTTGTTTAAGTTATTAAATTGTGGGACTGTTGGTAATTGATACGCTTGAGGTTGATAATAATCTTGTTGGTGTCCTACTTCATTATTTAGACTATCCAAGCTAACTTTAAACAATTCCGATACTTCTTGCAATATCTTTTTACGAAGTATTGATGACTTCATGAATGATATATCATTTGTTATCTCTTTTAAATATCTTTCATATGATAAATCGTTATTGTCTATTTCATCTTGATGTATATGCACTTTATATAAAATATATGATTTCTTTTCATGTTCTACATAATAGTTAAATGCATCAGCGCCGTGTTTTCCAATATATTCATCTGGATCCATATCTTTTGGAAGTTGTACCACAAATACATTAAATCCTTGTTCCAATAACGCTTGACCTGATTTCAATGTTGCTTCACTACCTGCAAAGTCACCATCAAACATTAACGTTACATTAGATGTGAGTTTCTTGATGAAAGCAATATGTTCTTGTGAAATTTGTGTACCCATGCTAGCAACGACTTGTTTGATTCCAGCTTGGTCAACTTTAATGACATCCATAAATCCTTCTAATAAGATAATTTCATCATTTTTGCGTATCGATTTTCGCGCCTTATCAACATTATATAACAATCTTCGTTTCTGGAAGATGGGCGTTTCAGGACTATTAAGGTACTTAGGCTCTTGATTCGTATATGTTCTACCAGAATAACCTACTGTTCTACCTTGAGCGTTCATCAGCGGAAACATCACTCGATCTCGAAAGCGATCATAATAACTAAAATTCTCTTCATTTCTAGACAATAAACCCGCTTCATAGGCTAATTGAATATCGTAACCTTTTTTTTGTAAAAAATCATGACAAAAATGAGAATTCTTTGGTGCATAGCCAATTTTTCTTGCATCAATTAATGCATCTGTAAATCCACGTTCTTTTAAATAAGTTAAAGCTGCTTCACCTTCAACTGTTTTCTTTAATGCATAGTGATAATATTCTTGCATCAGTTCATGCATTTCAATCATTTGCAAATCTTCTGATGCAACCTGATGTTTATCATCTTGCCCTGAAGCACTTTGGTCAGTTTCAACTTCAATATTTACACGTTCACCTAATTCTTTTACTGCTTCTGTAAAAGAAATATCTTTTATTTCTTGAGTAAATTGAAAAACATTGCCACCTTTTTTACAACCAAAGCAATGACAAATTTGTTTGTCTTCTGACACTGTAAATGACGGTGTTTTTTCATCATGAAAAGGACACAAACCAATATAATTGCGTCCCCTTTTTTCTAATTTGACATACTCGCTTACTAAGTCGAGTATGTCAGTCTTATCTTTTATTTCATTTATTGTTGATTGTTCTATTCGCAACTTAATCACCTATTAGACATTAATTACAATATTATAGCTTTTTTCATTGGTTTTTGAAACTATTTTGCTCAATAATGCTAATAATATCATTTGCAGTTTCTTCTATCGCTTTATCAGAAACATCAATAACTGGACAACCTATCTTATCCACGAGTTCATGAAAGTAATTTAATTCTTCTTCAATACGCTGCTCAGTCGCATATCTTGCACTGTCACCTAAACCGAGTTGTTTTAAACGTTCTTTACGAATACGGTTTAGTTTTTCTTCACTTATTTTTAAAGCAATGCATTTTGATGGATCAACGTTAAACAAATCATCCGGTGGTGTTACTTCTGGGACAATAGGTATATTCATCACCTTGTAACTTTTGTGTGCAAGATATTGTGATAGTGGGGTTTTTGAAGTTCTAGAGATTCCTAATAGCACGATATCTGCTTTTGTTAGTCCCTTAGGATCTTTGCCATCATCGTATTTTACAGCAAATTCAATTGCATCAATTTTTTTGAAATAGGCCTCATCTAATTGATGTACTAGCCCTGGTTCAAAATAAGGCTGTTCATCAATTTTGTCTAAGAGGATATTCATGAGCGGACCCATAATATCTACGGATTTTATTGCATCCTCTTTGATTTTTGATTCCATATATTTTCTTATTTCCGGTTTAACTAGTGTATAGACAACAATAGCTTCTGTATCTTTAGCTACTTGGATAACTTCATCTACATTTTCTAAAGTTTCAATATACGGATATCTATTAATTTCACTATCGCATTGATTTGGATTAAATTGTGAAATACATGCTCTTGCCACAAGTTCAGCTGTTTCTCCTACCGAGTCCGATGCGACTATAATTTTTATATTTTCCATAAGTTAAATACCACCTATTCGTTTAATAATGATACAAAGATTTTTGTAATTGTAGTTTTTGATATACGTCCTTTGACTTCATATTTGCCATTTTCTTTTTTGATTACGATGGGTAGTGAATCAATTTCTTTTTCAATCATTAAATTGGCTGCAAAAACGACTCTTTCATCTTCAAGAATAAAGCTTAAGTTCGGCATGCGTGTCATAATAATATTTACAGGCATTGTGTGTATATCTTCACCAATCATAGATGCTCGTAGTAAATCCTTACGCGAACAAACACCAATAAAATCTCCATTACTATTGATTACGAATAACGTACTGACATCTTCTAAAAATATTGTACATATTGCATCATAAACTGACATCTCATTTTTAACCACAACAGGATGTGATGCATAATCTTTCACTATATATTGTTTTAATTGATCAGCTAGTAATTTATTCTTTGGCTTACCAGAATAATAATAACCTACACGTGGTCTAGCTTCTAAAATACCGGACATTGTTAAAATGGCTAAGTCAGGTCTTAATGTTGCACGTGTCAAACTAAGTCTTTCTGCTATATGCTCACCAGTTATAGGACCGTTGTTTTTGACAATTTCAACTATTTGCTGTTGTCTTTTACTTAGTTCTATTGTACTTCACCCCTTCACTCATTCTTCTTAATTATACATGGAATTTTTAATTGCTACAAATACATATAATTACTTGCTAATAAACGCACAATACATTAATATTAAAATTAAAGCGAGTTGGGGACAGTGAAAGCCTAACAAGACTCATTGGCCACAATTAAATGATAGATAAAAGCGAGTGTACACACTAAGTTGGGTGGAACCGCGGGTTATCAAGAATAATTTAAATAAACATGTATATTTTATATGTGATTAAAAATGATTAACTCGTCCCAAGACAATGATTAAGTTTTTTTGGCTTTTTCTTTGTCTTGGGGCGTTTTTATGTTAAAAAGGAGTGTTTTTTATGACAAAAGATATGGAAACAATTGTCTCATTAGCAAAACATAGAGGTTTTGTATTCCCTGGTAGTGATATTTATGGTGGTTTATCAAATACATGGGATTACGGTCCACTAGGAGTAGAATTAAAAAATAATATTAAAAAAGCTTGGTGGCAAAAATTCATCACTCAATCACCATATAACGTTGGTATTGATGCAGCTATTTTAATGAACCCAAAAACTTGGGAAGCTTCAGGTCACTTAGGTAACTTTAACGATCCTATGATCGATAACAAAGACAGCAAGATTCGTTATCGTGCTGACAAAATTATCGAAGATCATATGGCAAATGTTAAAGGTGATGAAAACTTTGTAGCTGATGGCTTAAGTTTCGACGAAATGAAACGTATTATCGATGAAGAAGGTATTGTTTGTTCTGTAAGTGGTACAGCCAATTGGACTGATATTCGTCAATTCAACTTAATGTTTAAAACGTTCCAAGGCGTAACTGAAAGTTCAACAAATGAAATTTTCTTACGTCCAGAAACTGCACAAGGTATTTTCGTAAACTATAAAAATGTACAACGTACAATGCGTAAAAAATTACCATTTGGTATTGGCCAAGTTGGTAAATCATTCCGTAATGAAATTACACCTGGTAACTTCATATTCAGAACACGTGAATTCGAACAAATGGAATTAGAATTCTTCTGTAAACCTGGTGAAGAAATTGAATGGTATAACTACTGGAAAACATTTGCAAGTCAATGGTTAAAAGACTTAAATTTAAGCGAAGAAGCTACACGTTTACGTGATCATGACGCTGATGAATTATCTCACTATTCTAATGCTACAACAGATATTGAATATCGTTTCCCATTCGGTTGGGGTGAATTATGGGGGATCGCAAGTCGTACAGACTTCGACTTGAAACAACACAGTGAACATTCAGGTGAAGATTTCCAATATCACGATCAAGAATCAGGCGAAAAATATATTCCATATTGTATCGAACCTTCATTAGGTGCTGATCGTGTTACATTAGCTTTCTTATGTGATGCATATAGTGAGGAAGGCGTTGAAGGAAGTAAAGATTCTAGAACTGTATTACACTTCCACCCTGCTCTAGCACCATATAAAGCCGCTATCTTACCATTAAGCAAGAAATTATCTGGCGACGCTATCAAAATATTTGAAGAGCTAAGTGCTAACTTTGCAATAGATTTCGATGAATCACAATCTATTGGTAAACGTTACCGTCGTCAAGATGAAATCGGCACACCTTACTGTATAACTTTTGACTTTGATTCATTAGAAGATCAACAAGTTACAGTACGTGACCGTGATTCAATGGAACAAGTACGTATGCCAATTTCAGAATTAGAAGCTTTCTTAACTGAAAAAGTAAAATTCTAATTTTTTAATAAAATACACAGCTGTGATTTAGCAGATTGCTAATAACGTGATGAGGCTGAGACATAATACATGTCTCAGCCTCAATTTTTATATTGGCAGTGGCTGAATGAATTGAAGATGTGCTTATATCTAGATCTTAAAGAACTACAACTTCATTTATGAAGAAAATTGGTTCCTATGAAAAAGTTTCAGCACTTGTATTCCAATTTCCAAGCTACTTTGCCAAGCTGGGCTCATGACGAAATCTTGCTACAACAATTTAATTTTGTCGGCTGACTCCATCATTTTTCATCTATTCAAACAGCTGAAAACATATATTATTAATATAAAAAGAGTACACCTTGAAATTTATTTTCAAGGTGTACTCTTTTTTAAATTTACGTTCTTCTCGTACATAGATAATTACAGATTACTATCTAATCTATGTAGTTGGTTAATTAACTTTTGACTTTTAAAAAACATACCTGCATATTCGCTATAGAGCATAATCATTAACTCTGACATTTCATCTACTACATCATCATGAATACTCAAAGAACTCATTTGACTAATCGGCAATTTTTGCAATATATCCAATAGATAAAGTGTTTTATTCATTAAAATGAGTGCATGTGGATCTTGATGTCGTACATTCACAGAAATAGCACCATCAAATTTAAAACTATAACCAATTAAACGAGATTGATCATTACTATCAGTAACTACACACTTGTCAAAAATAGCATTGAAGCCAAATTTTGTCATACATTTTAATAAAACAACGACTGACATGAGTTGGGCAGATACACCATCTTTAATTTTCGACAATACAAAATGTAATAAATCATAGCTATATTGAGAAATTTCATCACTTTCAATCGAGCGGTCAATTGTTTCTGCACTTAAACTCGCAAAGCTACTTTCATAAATATCTAAACGAAGGTTGTAATTTTGTTCTATCACATCGACAGAACTCAGTGTTCCCATACCCTTCCATTTAGAATAAATAAATAAGCCATACACAAATAATTGTGTATTAGCTTGTAAACCACTTTTGCTTTTTTTAGCTCTTCGAACCATTAGTGGTA
Organism: Staphylococcus caseorum; assembly: GCF_049943195.1. Taxonomy (NCBI): domain Bacteria; kingdom Bacillati; phylum Bacillota; class Bacilli; order Caryophanales; family Staphylococcaceae; genus Staphylococcus; species Staphylococcus caseorum. The sequence goes on along the minus strand of NZ_JBNFUA010000001.1, from coordinate 750,320 downwards.
CTTTTGCACCATGCTCATTTAAAATTGTGATAATTTTATCGGATTCGCCATAATCAACCGTTTTAATAATAATACCTTTTTGCTTGATTAACACATTAGCTCACCGACTCCCAAATTAATCTCGATCTTCTAAATAACCCATTTGACGGATGAAGTTAACTTTATTTCGCCAATCTTTTTGGACTTTTACCCAAAGTTCTAAATAAACTTTAGATCCTAGTAACATTTCGATATCTTGGCGTGCACGTTTACCAACTTCTTTAAGTTTTTTACCGCCTTTACCAATAACAATACCTTTTTGTGAATCTCGTTCAACAAATATTGTTGCTTCAATTCGAACTCTGTCTTCATCTTCTTTAACCATGCGATCTACGTTTACACCAATGGCATGAGGGATTTCTTCACTTGTTAAATGTAAAATCTTTTCACGAATTAACTCGCCTACAACAAATTGTTCTGGATGATCAGAGATTTGATCATCTGGATAGTACTTAGGTCCTTCTGGTAAATAAGATTTTATTACATTTATAAAATGATCTACATTTAAGCCTTCCAGTGCTGAAATTGGTACAATTTCAGTGAAATCCATATATTTTTTGTATTTTTCAATTCTTGGCATAAGTTCATCTGGGTGTACTAAATCAATTTTATTTAATACTAAAAAGACAGGTGTTTTAATCGTTTTAAGCATATCCATAATATACTCATCACCACGACCTATATCTTCATTTACATTTACCATGAACATAATAGCATCTATTTCAGATAACGTGTTTGTAGCGACGCGCATCATGTAGTCGCCTAATTTATGTTTCGGTTTATGAATACCAGGTGTATCTAAGAAAATGATTTGAGCATCTTCTTGTGTCATAACGCCTTGAATTTTGTTTCTTGTAGTTTGTGCTTTATCAGACATAATAGCTATCTTATGTCCGATCACACGGTTAACAAACGTAGATTTCCCAACATTGGGTCTACCTATAATTGATATAAATCCTGATTTATGTCCTGTCATTAATTTAAATCCTTTCCAGAAAATCCTAATGGTAATAAGTCATTTACGGTTGATTCTATCATATCGCCTTTATGATTAGTCATATATACTGGCATATCGTCATCGCATAATTCTTTTAACACCTGACGACATTCACCACATGGTGAAGATGGCGCATCTGCATCAACAGTAACTGTAATTGATTCAAAACCACCTGGTCTATAACCATCTGATATTGCAGCAACCAAACTTGATCTCTCTGCACAAATTGCCATTGAGTATGCTGCGTTTTCAACATTTGCTCCATGATAAACTTTACCGTCTTTCGTTCTTAAATATGCACCAACTTTAAAATTACTATATGGTGAATATGAATTGGCTTGAGCATTTCTTACTTCTGTAAAATAGTGTGATTGATAAGCCATAGCTAACACGCTCCTATTCAATATTAAGGGTTATTAAAAAAATCCACTTAATTATCGATTTAATGTTTAATTACTCTGTTCTTTAAGTATAAACAAATTCTATAAAATTGCACTACAATTTAGAACACATATGGTAAAAAAACAGCGAGACCAATAGCAAGTGCAGTAATAGAAGCTAGCACAACACTAAAAGCAGCGATATCTTTAGCCTTTTTTGCTAATATATGATAATCACCTGTAACTAAATCAACCACATATTCTACTGCTGTATTGATAGCTTCGAAAGCAAGTACAACACCTATCGCTATAATAATAAAAAGCCATTCTAATTGACTAATACCAAAAACAATACCACAAATAACAGTGGCAAGCCCTAATAAAAGATGCATTAAAAATTTTCTGTCTTTATTTAATAGTACTAACATACCTTGAAAAGCGTATTTAAAACGTTTCATGTCTACCTCTAATCTCTTGTTAAACCATAAGCATTTAGAATTTGATCTTGTCGCCCAAACATTTCTTTTTCGTCCTCTTCATCTATATGATCATAACCTAATAGATGTAAGAAACCATGGAGTGCAAGAAAGCCTAATTCTCTTTCAAAAGAATGACCGTAAGAATCAGCTTGTTCCTGAGCTACGTCAGTACAAATAATAATGTCGCCTAATACTCTTGGCATATCAAGTCCAATAATTTCTGGTTCATCTTCTTCTAAAGCAAATGATATAACATCTGTTACTTTATCTTTATCACGATACATTTTATTAATTTCTTGAATTTCGGTTTTATCTACAAAAGTTACAGATAACTCGGCATCGCTATCAATTTGTTCTTGCTCTTTTGCAAAAGTGAGGAGTTTATCAATCTGAGTTAACCATTCACTTTTAACTATTTCAGTGTGATCACTAAAGTCTATTGTAAACATTTACTCTTCTCCTTCGTAACGGTCAATAATTTTACTTACTAATGGGTGACGTACAACATCACTTTGATCAAGATAATGTACGCTTAAGCCTTTAACTTCTTTTAATTTTTTAACTGCTTCTTTTAGACCACTTTTAACTCCTTTAGGTAAGTCTACTTGAGTTTGGTCTCCAGTAACTACCATTTTCGAATCAAAACCTAGTCGAGTTAAGAACATTTTCATTTGTGCTTGTGTTGTATTTTGTGCCTCATCTAAAATAACAAAAGCATCATCTAATGTTCTACCGCGCATATAAGCTAGGGGCGCAATTTCTATGATGCCTCTTTCTATAAAGCGCGCCGTTTGTTCTCTTCCTAAAACAGTATTTAAACCGTCATATAGAGGTCTTAAGTATGGATCAACCTTTTCCTTTAGGTCTCCTGGCAAGAAGCCTAGTGACTCTCCTGCTTCCACTGCAGGTCTTGTTAGCACAATTCGTTTAACATTTCCTTTTCTTAACTGTTTCGCAGCGTACACAACAGCTAAGAAGGTTTTTCCTGTACCAGCTGGTCCTACACCAAATACTAAATCATTATGATACATAGCATTTACATACATACGTTGACCCATGGTTTTTGCACGGATGGTCTTTCCGTATGCATCTTTAGTTATTTCTTCTTCATATAAATCTAATAAGTATTGAATCGTACCATTATTTGCCATTTTCACTGCTGCTTCAACATCTTTTGAAGAGATTGAAATACCTTGTTGAATGACTTTCAAAAGGTTAATGAGTACTGATTCTGCTTTTTTAACATGCTCTACTTGCTCTCCTTTTACAGAGATTTCTTGACCTCGAGCATGTACAATGACATCAAACCCTTCCTCAATTAATTTAAGGTGTTCATCGTTATTACCAATGAGCGCTTGAGCTTCATTGATGTCATCTATTTGAATAATTCCAGGCATATAGGTGCTCCTTTACAAATATATTCTTTTCATCTTATTTTATCCTATTAGATTTTAACTTACAAAAATTATTATCGTTCATTAAATTATTTTAAGCATTTAACAATTCAATCATATAATGATGATTACACCATCATTATATCACGAATTAACTATATATTATTTCAAAGAGTATTAAATAGAGGCTCATTTATCAAATTTTACATGATGTTTACATTCTTATTAGTCGTGAGCTATTAGTTTAATTTATTATGGTTATTTTTTCATTGAAATTATTGCAAATACACAAAAACGCCTTACAAAGTCATCATATATCGACTCCATAAGGCGTTTAATTTATAGATTATACTGCGCTATAATCTTTTGGGTCTTTCTAATATTTCCGACCAAATAATACCATTTACAACTTCATCTTCTGCAAACCTATATTTTTCATTAGTAACTGGACTCTGAATTGCCTGTGCATCCATTAACTGTTTTAAACGGAAACGTTTTGTTCTCTCAGATAAATATTTATCTGAAATAATAGCACGTGCTCTTCTTTCAGTTCTCTTCAGTTTTTTCTCGTTTTCACGATCAATTTCTGTACGCACATCTTGTAATTCGCCCATTAAATCTGCTTCAAGTTCTTTTTGCAGTTTATCCTCTTTTTGCTCTTGCGAACGTTTTAACTTTTCTGCTTCAGTCTCGTTGTCTGTACGCATTGTTCGAGTCGTTTGTTGAGGATTTGGCGTTTCCATTTTTTCAGCTCTAGTTTCAACTGGTCTTGCAGGTTCTGCACGCTTTTGCGGTTGTTGTTCAATATCTTTCCTCGTTGGTCCTTCATTCATTTGTTGTTCGATTTCTTTGAATGCTTTACCAATTTCATCAAGGAAACCGCCTCTTTTAGGTGGCTGATCATTTCGATTAGGTTGATTGTTTATTGGTGGTTTTTGGTTTTTTCTATCTTTATGGCTATTATCGCTAATAGCACTGACTATTGTAACAATCACAGATATTACAAAGATAATAATAGCTATATTCATTTAATCACCCCTAATTAATTTTCCGGTGATTCATCATCTTTTGGGTTCGTACGTTCGTTGATTGAGTTTCTCATGCCAGTATCAGCTTCAACATTTTTAAGGTTATAATAATCCTTAACGCCTAAGTTGCCAGAACGTAACGCTTCTGCCATAGCAAGTGGTACTTCTGCTTCTGCTTCAACAACTTTAGAACGCATTTCTTGAACTTTAGCTTTCATTTCTTGCTCTTGAGCTACAGCCATTGCTCTACGTTCTTCTGCTTTAGCTTGTGCAATGTTTTTGTCAGCAAGTGCTTGTTCAGTTTGTAAGTCTGCACCAATGTTTTTGCTGATATCAACGTCAGCAATATCGATTGATAAGATTTCAAATGCTGTACCAGAATCTAACCCTTTACTAAGTACTGTTTTAGAAATATTGTCTGGGTTTTCTAAAACTTGTGTATGGTGCTCACTAGAACCAATTGTTGATACGATACCTTCACCGACACGTGCAATAATTGTTTCTTCACCAGCACCACCTACTAAACGAGCGATGTTAGCACGAACAGTAATACGCGCTTTAGCTTTTACTTCGATACCGTTCATCGCTACACCTGCGATAAATGGTGTTTCTATTACTTTAGGGTTAACTGACATTTGAACAGCTTCTAATACGTCACGGCCAGCTAAATCAATAGCTGCTCCACGTTCAAATGGTAAGTTGATGTCCGCTCTTTGTGCTGCAATGTTAGCATCAACAACACGGTCGACGTTTCCTCCTGCTAAGTAATGTGATTCAAGTTGGTTTGTTGTTAAATTCAAACCAGCTTTGTGTGCCTTAATTAATGGTGAAATAACTTTTCGTGGTGAAACTCTACGAAGTCTCATACCAACTAATGTTCCAATACCTACTTTAACGCCTGCAGCTGTTGCTGAAATCCATAATCCGACTGGAACAAATGAAAATAGTAATAATAAAGCTATTACTACTATGACGACGATAACAACTAATCCGATCATACTTTCTCTCCTTTATGATTCGTTTTCTCTAACAACAACTCTCGTGCCTTCAACTTCTAAAATGGTTACTGCTTTATTTCGCAAAATAAATGATCCATCAGAAACTGCGTCGATACGTTCATTGTTGAGTGTAATGATTCCTGCTGGTCTTAAATCTGTTAATGTAGTAGCAGTAAGCCCAACTAAATGAGAGCGATCTTCATGTGAAGTGTAGCCTGCCTCTGCATTTGTAGAATCCTTCAAAACTACTTTATCTAAAAACGGTATCTTACGTTTGAAAATTTTCACTAGTACCACCCACTCTATGATTGATAATATCAATGCTACAACTACACTAGCAATCATATAAATTAAATTGTCACCTAAAGTAATAATACTAAAAGTTATTAGCCCCATACCGATAATACCGATAATCGCACCAACAACAAAAAGTTCTATTATTACCAATATGACACCGATTCCAAATAAGATGATTGAGTACAAGTTGACATCGCCTTTTACAAAAAACCCTAAAAAGAGTATCAATAAAGCTAATGTGGCAACGATACCCACAATATTTATCTTATTAGAGTATAATTGATATAAAAATCCTAGGAAGATAATACAAGTTAAAATTAAAGCTCCAAACGGACTGACGATAACGCTTGCAACATTATCAATCCAATTTCCTTGTTCAACAAAGTTGACTGAAAATATTGTATGTATACTACTCGAAGGAATCACTCTATCACCTCGCTCTCAACTTGATTATACATGAAATGAATGTATGATTATAGCGTTTATAGCATAAATGTTAATTATATTAATTTTTTCAAATCATGAACCTGAATTTATAAAAAAATAATAGTCTTAGCTGTTGAACAACTAAGACTATTACTATTTATAATTAATGTTGGTGTTGAGGGAGTCAACGACACAATTAATTATTAGAATATTCGTTTACGTGCAAGCTACCGTTAGTAAATACTATTTACGTTTACGCGCAGCTTCTGATTTTTTCTTACGTTTAACACTAGGTTTTTCGTAATATTCACGCTTACGAACTTCTTGAATTGTACCGCTTTTAGAAACTGTACGTTTGAAACGACGTAACGCATCTTCAAGTGATTCATTACTCTTAACTGTTGTTTTAGACATGTGTATTTCCCTCCCTCCAAATATCAACGAAACTTTATTATCATTTCATGGTTATGACCATGTATTAATCAGTATAATATATCTGATTAAAGCGGTCAATTAGTAAAATTTACAATTTTTTAATTTAAAGCAAAAATTTGTACTAAAATGTATACATTGTATTACTTAACACATGATTATTTTAACGTTAATCTAATAAATCTTTTTCAAAACTTACAGCACTTAATACGTAAAGTGGTGCAGTTTCTGCTCTTAAAATCCTAGGACCTAGACCAATTTGATACGCCTTACCATCGAATAATGCTACTTCTTCTTCTGATAAGCCACCTTCTGGCCCAAATATAACTAACACACGAGCACCAGATTTCATTTCACGAACTACAGACTTAAAATTGTGCGTTTCACCTGTTTTAGCAGCATCTTCATAAGCGATGAGTACATAATCGTATTCATCGATATGATTATAAACTACTTTTAAACTTGGTTCATAAGTTATGGACGGTATAGCTAAACGGTAGCTTTGCTCAGCTGCTTCTTTAATAATCTTTTGCCAGCGCTCTAATTTTTTATCAATCTTACTATCATTTAATTTAACCACTGAACGTTTCATACCAGCAGCTATGAAATGATTAGCACCTAATTCTGTCGATTTTTGGAGCATCCATTCATATTTATCAGCTTTAATTAAACCACTACAAATCGTAATATGTTGAGGTAATTCAGTATCAATATCAATTTTTTCTACTAACGAAAGTTCAATACCTTCAGTAGCTATATCGATAATCTGGCACTTATATACGTTCTGATCCACAAATGTAATAATTATTTTATCGCCAGTCTGATGACGCATCACATTGGATATATGGTGTATGTCACCTTTATCAGTAATGAAAAAACGCTGATTTACATCAGCGTTTTGGTCAATAAAGTATCTTTGCATCGTTATTCGCTCACTTTCTGTCCAACGATACAAACCCAACTGTTATCGTGATTAATAGAAACAATTTCAAAACCACTACGCTTCATATGATTTATAATAGATTCATGTTTTTCTTCTATAATACCAGAAGTTATAAAATAACCATCTTTATTTAAAACGTTATAAGCATCTTCGATCATTTCTTCAATAATATGAGCTAAAATATTGGCGACAACAACATCAAATTTTTCAGTTTCTTCTGTTAGTAAATTACCAGGAACAGCTTCAATTGCCTTAGCACAATTATTTTTTATGAAATTTTCTTTAGCAACTTTCACTGCCATTTCATCAACGTCTAATGCTTTAATACGTTTTACACCTAAAAGATGTGCAGCAATACTTAATATTCCTGAACCTGTACCAACATCTATAACTGAATCACTTGGCTTCACATAAGTTTCAATTGCTTTTAAACACATGCTCGTTGTAGGATGGTCGCCTGTACCGAATGCCATACCTGGATCCAATTCTATGCACAATTCACTATCATCTTCTTTTTGATATGTTTCCCAACTAGGGACTATCGTAAATTGTTTTGATGCACGAAATGGATGAAAATAATTTTTCCATTCATTTTCCCAATCTTGTTCTTGAAGCATTTGTTCTTCGTAGTTAAAAATAGAGTTATCTAGAGATTCAACTTGCGAAATTTCATTTAAAAGCGCTTTTCTAAACGTTTCAGTATATTTCAGTTCATTGAAATACGCTTTTAGCCTGACCCCTTGTTTAGGGTAATCATTAGCATTAAGCGCATATAGCTCGCCATATTTATCCTCAAAGTCGTGATTTAAGTCATGAGAGTCCTCTATAACAACACCATTTGAACCAAAATTTTCCAATATATTAGTAATTATAGGCGTTACTTCATGATTAGCAATGATTGATATCTCGGTCCAATTCATATTCTAATCTCCTTTAAAGAATCTTTTAGCTTTATCTCTAAAATTTGATGCTTGTTCAGAAATTTCTTCGCCATCAATTTCGGCAAATTCTCTTAATAATTCTTTTTGTCGATCACTCATTTTACTTGGTGTTACGACATTTATATTGATAAATAAGTCGCCATAGCCGTAGCCATGAACATTCTTAATTCCTTTTTCTTTTAGACGGAATTGTTTTCCAGTTTGCGTACCTGCTGGAATTGTTAACATCACGCTGCTGTTAAGCGTCGGCACTTTAACCTCGTCACCTAGTGATGCTTGAGCGATACTGATATCAAGTGAATAATAAATATCATCGCCATCTCTTTCAAATTTTTCTGAAGGTTTAACTCTAAATACAATATACAAATCACCTTGAGGTCCGCCATTTTCTCCAGGAGCACCTTCACCAGCTAATCTAATTTGTTGTTCATTATCTACACCTTCAGGTATTGTGACACTGATTTTAACATTTTTGTTCTCAGTACCTTTACCCTTACATGTTGGACATGGTTCTTCAAACTCTTGTCCAGAACCACTACATACTGGACAAACTTTTTCAGTTCTAACTCTGCCAAGTATTGTATTTTGTTCTACAGACACATGTCCAGCACCACTACAGTATTCGCAAGTTTTCTTTTTAGTACCTGGCTTAGCGCCTGCACCATCACAAGTGTGACAAGACACATCTTTACGAATTGAAATTTCTTTTTCACTACCGAAAACAGCTTCATCAAACGTAACTGTCATTGTATATTGTAAGTCATCACCTTTTCTTGGGGCGTTAGGATCACGTTGTTGACGGCCGCCACCAAAGAATGAACTGAATATATCTTCGAAACCGCCGCCACCAAATCCACTAAAGTCTTGGCCACCGAATCCTTGGCCGCCAAAGCCACCTTGAGGACCATCATGTCCAAATTGGTCATAATTTGCGCGTTTATTTTCATCGCTTAATGTTTCATAGGCTTCAGAGATTTCTTTAAACTTCTCATCAGAACCTTCTTCTTGATTAATATCCGGGTGATACTTCTTTGATAATTTACGATAAGCCTTTTTAATTTCATCTTTAGAAGCGCCTTTGCTGACACCTAAGACTTCATAATAATCTTTTTTGGCCACTAATATCTCTCCTTTTACTGTTTTATTAAATCATTTTTAAAAAAGGAAAAAGTCAAAGCCAATGTTCAATTGACTTTGACTTAATTTGGCTAAGCAATTGTGTCATATTTTTCTATTAATAACAATTAATTAGTCAATGACTATACTTATTTTTGGTTGTCTTGGTTGTCGTCATCTTTTACTTCTTTAAAATCAGCATCTTCAACATCACTATCTTGAGAAGCATTTGCTTCTTCACCTTGTGCTTGTTGTTGAGCTTGAGCAGCTTGTTCGTATACTTTTGTTGATAAGTCTTGAACTACTTTTTCTAATTCTTCTTTTTTAGCTTTGATATCTTCAATATCTTCGCCTTCAAGTGCTGATTTTAATGCTTCTTTTTTATCTTCAGCATTTTGTTTATCTTCTTCGCTGATGTTTTCACCTAAATCAGTGATCGTTTTTTCAACTTGGAATACTAAGCTGTCTGCTTCGTTTCTTGTATCACTTTCTTCGCGACGTTTTTGGTCAGCGTCAGCATTTTCTTCAGCGTCTTTAACCATACGATCGATTTCATCATCTGATAGTGAAGAGCTAGATTGGATTGTGATATTTTGCTCTTTATTTGTTCCCAAGTCTTTAGCAGTAACGTTTACAATACCATTTTTATCGATGTCGAAAGTAACTTCGATTTGAGGTACGCCACGTGGAGCTGCTGGAATATCAGTTAATTGGAATCTACCAAGTGTTTTATTGTCTGATGCCATTGGACGTTCACCTTGTAACACGTGAATATCAACTGCTGGTTGGTTGTCTGCTGCTGTTGAGTAGACTTGTGATTTAGATGTTGGGATTGTCGTATTTCTTTCGATAAGTGTATTCATACGTCCGCCCATGATTTCAATACCTAATGATAATGGTGTAACGTCTAATAATACTACGTCTTTAACATCACCAGTGATTACGCCACCTTGGATTGCTGCACCCATAGCAACAACTTCATCAGGGTTAACGCCTTTATTAGGTTCTTTACCTACTTCTTTTTTAACAGCTTCTTGAACTGCTGGGATTCTTGTTGAACCACCAACTAAGATAACTTCATCAATTTCTGAACTTGATAAGCCTGCATCGCTCATTGCTTGGCGAGTTGGTACCATTGTTCTTCTGATTAAATCGTCAGCCAATTCTTCAAATTTAGCACGAGTTAAATTAATTTCTAAGTGTAATGGGCCATTTTCTCCAGCTGAAATAAATGGTAGTGAAATTTGAGTTTGAGAAACGCCAGATAAATCTTTTTTAGCTTTTTCAGCAGCGTCTTTAAGACGTTGTAAAGCCATTTTATCTTTTGATAAATCTACGCCGTTTTCTTTTTTGAATTCAGAAACTAAATAGTTAATGATTACTTCATCAAAGTCATCTCCGCCTAGTTTGTTGTCACCTGCAGTAGAAAGTACTTCGAATACGCCGTCACCTAATTCAAGGATTGAAACGTCAAAAGTACCGCCACCTAAGTCAAAAACTAATACTTTTTCTTCTTTTTCTGTTTTGTCTAAACCATATGCTAAAGCTGCTGCAGTTGGTTCGTTAATAATACGTTCTACTTCTAAACCAGCGATTTTACCAGCATCTTTAGTTGCTTGACGTTCACTGTCGTTGAAATATGCAGGAACAGTAATAACTGCTTTTTCTACTTTTTCACCAAGGTAATCTTCAGCTGTACCTTTAAGGTTTTGTAATACCATTGCTGAGATTTCTTGAGGTGTGTATGATTTACCTTCAACATCAACTTTGTAATTCGTACCCATATGACGTTTGATTGATTGGATTGTATTAGGGTTTGTGATTGCTTGACGTTTAGCAACTTCACCTACTTGAGTTTCATCATTTTTAAATGCAACTACTGATGGTGTAGTTCTTGCACCTTCAGGGTTTTGGATTACTTTTGGCTCATCGCCTTCTAAAATTGAAACACATGAATTTGTTGTACCTAAGTCAATACCTATTACTTTACTCATAAATAAATTCCTCCTGTTTGTTTATATAAATTGGTGTTTTCATCAATACTAAAACCTATTGATTTACTTTAACCATTGAAGGTCTTAATACACGTTCTTTTAGTTTATAACCTTTTTGTAGCTCCTGAGTGATTTCGCCTGATTCAAAATCAGGATTGTCATCTTGAACTACAGCTTGATGAATGTTCGGGTCAAATTGATGACCTTCTGTTTCAATTAATTCTAAACCATTTTCTTTTAATGCATTAATTAAGCTTTCATGAATCATTTCTACACCTTTTTTAAGTGATTGGAATTGTTCATTTTCGCCTTCAATTTGTAGCGCACGCTCAATGTTATCTATTGTTGGTAGAATATCATTAAGTACATCTTGCGCTTTATATGCTTTCATTGTTTGATTTTCTTTTTGGATTCTACGCTTATAATTTTCAAACTCTGCGTATAATCTTAAGTATTTTTCTTCATTTTCTTGAACATCTTGTTTTAATTGTTGAATTTCTTCATCTTTAGGATCTACATTTTCTGTAGTTTCTTGTGAATCATCCTCCTGCAGATTATCTTGTGATGCTTCTGTAGTTTCATCAGTATTTACAGAAGATGTATTTTGCTCGTTATCAGTTACATCTTCATTTGCTTCTTGATCAAATACTGATTCATTTTTTTCTGTCATTTTCCGCCCTCCAATACAATACTTAATTACCAAATCGTATTTAGTAATCGTATTACGTTCTGATAATTCATTGCTGTTGGTCCGATAACCGCAATTTGGCCTTTTAATCTATCGTCAATGTGATATTGACTTGTGACAATAGAAATGCCACTCAAACTTGATTCTATTTCGTGTCCAATTTTGACGTTTATTGTCGAATTAGACATATCATCAAGTAATTGTGTGATTTTATTCGATTCTATATATTGCAAAATAGGTTGAATCGATGACACGTTCGTTTCATTCAACGCATCAATTAGTTTAACCTTTCCGCCCATAAAAATGCCATTACTTTGATTATCAAAATGAATCTCGATTGTGCTTAGCATATCTTTGATAAAATGCTTCTCTAATTCAGAATTAACAAAAGCATCTAACTCATTTTCAAAACGATGATGATTCCATTCATCATATTTAGCAGTAACAAAATTCGAAATTTTTGTCAGTTCGTCATTAGATAACGGAACTTCGGATGCTAAATGCAGATGTTCTACATGACCGGATGTGAACACGACTACCATTATAACCAAATAGGCATTTGCTCGAATCAAATGAATGTTATTAATTATATCTTTTTTGTGATTTGGACGCATTACCAACGTTGTATACTGAGATGCAATTGAAAGTTCATTTGCAAATTCGCTCAGTGCTGAGGAAATGTCATAATGATTATCAACTAATAAATCACTCAAACGTTGAATTTTTGTTTGCTGTTGATGAGATGTTTGTTGCAATAATTGATTCACATAATATCTGATGCCTGACTGTGATGGTGATCGCCCTGATGAAGTATGTGTCTTCTCAATCAATTCAAGATCTTCGAGATGTTTCATCTCGTTTCGAATAGTTGCAGGACTAAAATTCAATTTGTGTCGTTCAATCAGTGTTTTTGAACCAATTGGATGACCTAAATCAACATAATCTTCAACAATTGCATTAAGTATGCTCAATTGTCTATCGCTAATCATGTTTTCACCTCATTAGCACTCTTTTGTTCCAAGTGCTAATTATAATTTATCAAATTGGTCAAAGTAAGTCAATGTTAAAGCATTCAATTTTAAATTTTTTTATACATTTAATAAAAATGCTTCAAAGACAATATTTCCAATCACTTTTCCACGTTCAGTCATCGTGATATGACCGTTTTGATCAATTAAAAGTTCACGTTGAATTAGGTCTTCTATAGTTTGACCATAGACTTCTTCTAAGGTTTTTCCGAATTTCTGTGAAAACTTGTCTTTATCCACACCTATATTCATCCGTAATCCTAAAAACATTTCTTCTTCCATTTGTTCTGTTTCAGTAGGAAATGTTGAATCTAATATGGGTCTTTCATTGTTTTGTACTTTTTTAATGTAATGGTTTACTGGATTTACATTATTATAACGCTCTCCATTTACATAACCACTTGCACCAGCACCAAAGCCATAATAGCCTTCATTTTTCCAATACACTTTATTGTGTTCGGATTCATGTCCAACTTTACCGAAATTGGATATTTCATATTGATGCATCTCTGATTGTTCCATTCTTTCTAATAGATATTCGTACATTTCTTCACCAATATCTTCATTAGGAACTTTCAATTGTCCTTTTCTATACATATTATAAAATTTTGTTTTGGGTTCTAATATCAAACCATAACTAGATATATGATCAATATCCATCGACAAAGCCTTTTCTAGACTATCTTGAAAATCTTCTAGAGTCTGGTTTGGTAAATGATACATTAAATCTAAACTAATAGATGGAATGCCAACTTGACGAGCATTAGCAACAGATTGATAAATATCTTCTGTTTTGTGTGTTCTACCAAGTATGTCTAATAATTCTGGTTTAAATGTTTGAACACCCATAGACAACCTATTGACACCGTAATTTTTAAGTAATTGAACTTTTTCAATTGTTAATTCATCGGGATTTGCTTCAAAGCTAAATTCGCCTTTTATTTCAAAAGTATCTGTAATAGCTACTAATAATTTTTCGAGTTGTTGATAATCAAGTGCTGTGGGCGTACCGCCGCCAACAAAAACTGTTTCTAATTTTCTTATTTCACTTTGTTGCATTTCAGTGATTAAACAATCTAAATACGTATCAACTGGTTGGTTTTGTATAAAGTACTTGTTGAAATCACAATACGTACAAATCCTCACGCAAAAAGGAATATGGATATAAGCACTTTTCACTTCCATATTGCGTTCACCTACTTTCATTTTTTGAAGATGTGAGCACACAACAAAAAACTGGGGCATAAATCGAATGGATTTAAGGCCCCAATGTTTAATTTATATTAATCTTCATCCATCTTAAGAACTGCTAGGAATGCATCTTGAGGAATCTCAACGTTACCTACAGATTTCATTTTAGCTTTTCCGGCTTTTTGTTTTTCTAGTAATTTTTTCTTACGGCTAATATCTCCGCCGTAACATTTAGACAATACGTTTTTACCCATCGATTTAATATTTGTACGGGCAACAATCTTTTGGCCAACTGCTGCTTGAACAGGAACTTCAAATTGTTGTCTTGGAATAAGTGTTTTTAATTTTTCAACTAACATTTTGCCACGGTCATATGCGAATTCTTTATGTACTATAAAGCTTAAAGCATCTACTTTTTCGCCATTTAGCAATATGTCCATTTTTACTAAGTCACTTTCTTTGTTATCAATAAATTCATAATCAAAAGAAGCATAACCTTTTGTATTAGATTTAAGTTGATCGAAGAAATCAAAAACTACTTCTGATAATGGAATTTCGTAAATAATATTTACACGAATATCATCCATGTACTCCATATTTACAAATTGTCCACGTTTACGCTGACATAATTCCATTACAGCACCAACATAATCATTAGGTACCATCATAGTAGCTCTAACAAATGGTTCGTAGATCGTATCAATTTTATCTCTTTCAGGCATATTAGCTGGATTATCAACAGTAACTTCTTCACCTGTTTTCATAATACATTGATAGATTACTGACGGTGCTGTTGCAATAAGTGCAATACCGAATTCACGTTCAATACGTTCTTGAATAATTTCCATATGAAGCATACCTAAGAAACCGGTACGATAACCAAAACCTAATGCTTGTGATGATTCAGGTTCGAATTCTAATGAGGCATCATTTAATTGTAATTTTTCTAATGCATCACGCAAGTCATTGTAATCTTTGTTATCTATAGGGAATAAACCACAGAATACCATCGGGTTCATTTTTTTATAACCTTGTAGTGCTTGTTCTGCAGGACGTTTTACATGCGTGATTGTATCACCAACACGTGAGTCGTCAACATTTTTAATACTAGCTATAATGTATCCTACATCACCGACAGTAAGTTCTTCTACAGCTAATTGTTTTGGCGTATTAATACCAACTTCAGTAACTTCGAAATCCTTACCTGTAGCCATCATTTTAATGCGGTCTCCAGGTTTAACCGTACCTTCCACAACTCTTATAGATGAAATAACGCCTCTATAAGGATCATACTCAGAATCAAAGATAAGTGCTTTCAACGGTGCTTCAGGGTCGCCTTGCGGTGGAGGAACAACTTCAACAATTTTTTCGAGTATATCTTCTATGCCAATATTAGATTTTGCACTTGCTAGCACAACATCCTCTTTATCGATACCGATGACATCTTCTAATTCCTGCTTCACACGTTCTGGCTCTGCTGCAGGTAAATCTATCTTGTTAATTACAGGCAGTAACTCCAATTCGTTATCTAGAGCTAAGTAAACGTTAGCTAAAGTTTGTGCTTCAATCCCTTGCGCTGCATCAACTACTAAGATTGCTCCTTCACAAGCGGCTAATGATCTAGACACTTCGTATGTAAAATCTACGTGTCCAGGTGTGTCAATAAGATGGAATGTGTATATTTCACCATCTTTAGCTTCATACTTTAAGCGAACAGCATTTAATTTAATTGTTATACCACGTTCTTGTTCTAAATCCATGGAATCTAGCAATTGTGCGTGCATATCTCTCGATTCAACTGATTTCGTGTTTTCTAAAATCCTATCAGCTAACGTAGATTTACCATGGTCTATATGTGCGATAATAGAAAAGTTTCTAATATTTTCGCGTTTATTGAAACGGTCTTGTTTATCCATGTATTATCCTTCTCACTTTCATAATTCTAGCCCGTAAATATGTATGACATTCTTTGATATAATAACGTTTTTAGTAGGTAATTGCAAACTTACTACGATTTTTTACTATTTTCCGTAAATAATTGATATACTTGATATTGTATTCTACTTTGCATTATAGAGTGAATGTTCTTCTTTTCCAAATAGTATTGTACCATTTTCATCGATTCTATGCGCCTGCGATAAATAAATGATTGCAGAAAGGCGCTCGTTTTGATAAAATATTTCTTGTTGTAATCAAATTCATTTTGATAGCGAAATCATTATTAGGAGGTGACACACATGCCAAACATCAAATCTGCAATTAAACGTGTTAATACAAACCGTACTGCTGAAGAGCGTAACATTTCACAAAAAAATGAAATGCGTACAGCAGTTAAAAGAGCACACACAGCAATTGAATCAAATGCTGACAACAAAGCTGACTTAGTAAACTTCGCTTTGAAAAAAGTAGATAAAGCTGCTCAACGCAACTTAATCCACTCAAACAAAGCTGATCGTATCAAATCTTCACTTATGACAGCTGCTAAATAATAAAAAAGTTCAAGCTAAGGCTTGAACTTTTTTTATTTGCGTAAACAAATGAATATACGAATAACAAAGAAGTCTGAGCCACTGTGGTTTCAGGCTTTTTTGTATTATTATGGGTTTTCAAACTTGTATTAACTTTCAAATAATATTAGCACAAGCATTTAAAATTAAAGTGATAGAATAAATAATTCCAATATTAGATGTTTATCCATATAAGAAGATTTTAATTTATAGTCTGTCTCCGCACAATTATCAATAATATTCAATAAACTTTCCAATTGATAATGTCTTGCCTGATTCAATGCTAATTTCACTCTATAAGGATGTACACTTATTGTTTTTGCAATTTGTTGTCCACTATAACCCTTTTGACTCAATATTTTACTTTGATAAAATAAACGATAATTACTCGTAATAAGTGCTAATAATTTAATAGGTTCTTCCTTCATTGCAATCAAATCTTTTACTAATCGTATTGCTTTAGCCTTATTATTTTTTTGGATGTATTCTGTCAGTAAAAACACATTCTGTTCAAGACTCCTGTTTACAATTTGTTGGACATCTTGTTTGTTTATCGTTGGTCTATCTCCTAGAAAAAGAATCAATTTTTCAATTTCTTGCTTTACTATATTGAAATTAATACCTGTTAATTCTATAAATAAATCTAAAGCATCTTGTTTTATATCTTTATAATTTCCATGTAATTCATTTTTAACCCAATTTTTAATTTCATCTTCAGACATTTGTTCAATTTTTTTCAATTGAGCATGCTTCTTCAGAGTCTTTACTAATTTTTTTCGTTCATCAAGTTTAGAATGATAAACTTCGAATACAATCATACTCTCGCCATCGTATTTTTCTATAAATTCCATGAGTTGATCTATATTATGATTTACATCTTTAGGCGCTTTTTCACCAGTGAATACATATGCATTTTGTACTAATACTGCTTTTTTATCTGAGAAAAATGGCATCGTTAAAGCTTCTTCTATAATTGGAGCTAAATCGCTTTCATATAGGTTGTATTTAACAAAATTGAAATCATCTTTTGGAGTATCTAAATATTTCTCTATTACTTCTGTAGATTTCTTTTCAATTAATTCAGGCACTTCTCCGTATATTGTAATTATATTATTGCTCATATGTAGCACCCTTTCATCACTATTACACATTTAATCATTATATCATGCAGTGCTTTATCTCTCTACATAAAATCATTGATTTAGATTAGCACTAAGCCCAAAATTCGAATTTAATGTAATAGAAATTTCTCCGTTTTCACTTGTTTGTAAAACTTGAGAATTAATATTTTTTAAGCGTTCCACTATTTCTTCATTGGGTAATTTATATCTATTATTTTGACCAACAGAAATCAAACTTATTTTCGGGTGAAGTGTATTTATAAAAGATGCACTAGAACTCGTTTTACTACCATGGTGTCCTACTTTTAAGTTATCAATATTTTCAATGTGATACTTATTTAACAATAACTGCTCGTTATTTTTTGAAGCATCTCCCATAAGTAAAATCTTGAATTTATCATATTCAATTAATGTAATAATTGATTGTTCATTTAAATCATTTGATGTTGTAATTGTGGCATCTAATAATTTAATTTTCGCTTTGTTAAGTGAAAAACTTTGTATTGATTTAAAGTCTAATAGCTTTATGTTAAAACTTTTGCATATATTAACTAATGATTTCAGTTCTTTCAAATGGTAACTACTTTTATTAATTATTATATTTTTGATAGGATATTTTTCAATCAAAAAATTAAGTTCTCCCATATGATCTATATGTGGATGAGTAACAATTAAATAATCTATTTTCTTAATACCATGTTTTTTCAAAGTCGGTAGTATATGAAATTTTGATATATTATGTTGGCTTGACTCTCCTTCTTGTAATAACTTGCCCCCCGTATCAATCAATAAACTCTCTTGCTTATTTGTCTCAAATAAAATGGCATCTCCCTGCCCAACATCAAGCATTGTCAATTTATAATCATTAGATAGTGGCAACACCGTAACGACTATATACAATAAAACAAATGAACAAATAAATAAACTATAAAATTTATGTGCAAATAATATTAAACACGCTAATAAGAGGGCAAATCCTAAAGTGATATGTAAGTCATTTAACTCTGGTACATACCATTTGTATGAACTTAAATAAATAAACATTTCCAAAATAAAATCATGTAGCTTTAAAATTAAATTAAGCAAATAAGTTAAAGGCGTTATTTCAAATGGAAAGTGGCTTATAATAAAAAAGAAAATTACTAGCGGAAATAGTACGATGGTGTAAAAAGGAACAAAAATAAGATTTGCTAAAAAACCAAGCCATTGAATCTGGTTGAAATTAATAGCACTAATCATAAATGAGCCTAACTGAGCTATTATAGTAATAATTAGAAGCGATTTTATCGGTGAGGATTGAGCTATTGAGGGTAATGAAAAAAGTATGAAGAATGTAATTAAAAAAGAAAATTGGAAGCCTATATTATAGGCATAAGCAGGATATATAATCGTTAATATTATAAATAAAAGTGCGAGAATGTTCATTGAATTCTTTATAATAGTTTTAGGAATTAAAATGATTATTAATGCTGCTAAAATTGATCTCACAGCACTAGGAGCTAAATCAGTATAAATAGCATATATCGGTAGAAAGATAAATAATACCATTTTGATATAGGCTAACGGACACTTAAAAATATTTAATACGTATATTAAAATACCTATAATTGCTGCAATATGTGTGCCACTTACTGCTAATAAATGATAGATACCAATTTCTTTGAATTTATCTAATTCATTATTATCAATTTTCGAGGTATCTCCACTAATTAATGCAATAACTTTCTCCGGATACTTGATATTGGTGTGACTTAAACGTTCGAAAATATATTGTTTATGCTTATCTAAGATAGCGTTATATCTCGAATTATTTAGTTTGCAACTTTCGAAGTCAATTGTATTAATAAAAAGTGAAACGGGGCTATATGGGGACTGATTTAATGGTTTAAATATTGCTTTCACATGACATGTCTTTTGATAGAGCTGTATGTATTTATAACTGTTAATGTTTTTATTAACAAAAAAGTAATAGTTATATTTTTTATTATTTATTTTAGCTTTACCATGTAGCTTTTGATGTTTCAGAATAGGTTTTGTCACAAATTGTGCATCTACTTCAATATTTTGATTTAAGTACACTGCACGTGCTTTATTCTCACTTACGAAATTACTCTGAAACATCATATAACTAATGAATGGTATGATTAAAACAAATAAAATTTGAAACCACTTTAACCTTTTGCGTATCACTAAAAAAATTAAGATACCACATAAAAATATCGATAATAACTTAACATGTAGCCATAGTAGACCGACTAAATAAGCAATTGCATAGTAAATCAGTGATTATTTATTGGTAAGGTATTGTGCTACATGTTCTTGATTAAATGGTATTTTTTTATAATCGATACCTGATTGGTGTAAAAGCTTTAACGCATATGAATGGTTGTGATAGTCTTCAGCGTAATAAATTGTTTGAATACCAGCTTGGATAATTGATTTCGTACAATTTAAGCAAGGGAAATGTGTGACATATATCGTTGCTCCGTCTGTTGACACCCCTTGTTTGGCACATTGTAGTAATGCATTCATTTCAGCATGAATTGTACGTATACAATGGCCATCCTCTAATAAACAATCCTCATCTATACAATGAACTTCTCCTGAAACTGAGCCATTGTACCCACCAGCGATGATTCTATTATCTTTAACAATTGTTGCGCCAACAGATAATCGTTGACAAGTGGAACGTAACGCCAATAAATGACTTTGTGCCATAAAGTATTCTTCCCATTTAATGCGATCCATGATGTTATACCTCCATTAATAGTAATTATTTATTTTATAAGTAACTATAGGTTAATTTGTATTGAGTTATATTGCAATAAAAAATCTATATTGTAAAATATGAACCTAATTTTTCAAGCGTTTTTGCTCCAATGCCTTTAACTTCTGTTAATTGTTCGATAGATTCAAAAGCACCATTTTGTTCTCTATATTCTATAATAGATTTAGCTTTTGAAGGTCCTATGCCTGGAACTGTTAACAGTTCCTCTTCTGTAGCACTGTTAATATTTATTTTTTCTTTATTAGTGCTATTGTCAATGACTTTTGTTGAGTTTGAGTTTGTGCTTCTATTAATACTATTATTAATATTTTCAGTCGTTTGTTGATTTGAATTTATCGTTTCCTCTTTCTTTGGTATATAAACCAACTTTTGATCTACTAACTTTTCAGCTAAATTTATTTTCGACAAATCAGCATCATCAGTCACGATTGCTCGATCTAAAAGTTGTTTAATTCTATCAGAAGATTTCATTTTATAAATATCAGGATGCTTCACTGCACCTTTGACGTCCACAAAAATATCTTCTGTTTTAATTTGCTTTGGTTGTTCATTACTATTTTTCATATGCTTTGCATTGGAGTCTAGTTGTGTTTGTGTAGCTTTGGTAATATCATCATTCGAATTTACTATATTATGATTATCTTCGTTTGTAAAAGTACTTTGCAGCAACCAAGTGATTAAAATGACCACGAAAATTAAAATTGCTATAGCAACTGCTTTGTACTTACAAATGATTTCTTTTATATTGTTCCACTGATCTAACAAGAAAAAATCACTCCTTTATACTATACACGTATAAAGGAGTGATTTTACTTTTATTTTTTGACAATGAAAAACAGTCGATGACCTTCATTGCTATTATTCTTAATATCAAAATCGACAAACGTAGTGATTTGGCTAAACCCTACATTATTAAGCATTTCAATATATTCTACTTCTGTGTAAGTCCGTTGATAGTGTGATTCATCGAACCTTGCATATTGATTATCATCTTGTTTAATAAAGAATGACATATCATGCCAAACGCTCAGTGGTTCTTCGCCTTGCACAGCTTCCCAACCAAGAAAAACTTTTTCAGATTCATCGATATAACTTTGATTATTAAATAATGTATTCATTTTAAAAGGTGTATGAACATCAAACATAAATACACCATCTGTTTCTAAATGGTTAAAAACATGACTAAATGTGGTGAAGACATGATCTTTTTCAGGTAAATAATTTAATGAATCACAGAAAATCGTAATTACATCAAATTTTTGATTTAACTCAAATTCAGTCATATCACCTTCTATCCAATTCACTTTGTTAGATTTCTGAGTTGCTATCGAAAGCATATCAACACTCAAATCCATACCTGTAATTTGGTCAAAGTCTGTTAGCAATGATGTTAAACTTCCTGTACCACAACCAATATCTAATATAGACGTCCTATTTTCTGCAAAATGGTTTACAATTTCTAACCATGATTCATAGGGTTGATCTAATGTTAATTGATCATAGAACAAGCTCATTTCTTCATATTGCACCATAATTAATAAACAACCTGTCTATAACTCTCAAGAGGCGCATCACGATATAATTTCTCAATATTATAGTAATCACGTTCATCTTTATGGAATACGTGAACCACCACATTAGATAGATCAATAAGGACCCATCTGGCATCATTAAAACCTTCCATTCGTTTTACTTCGATATCAGCTTCACCTGCTGCATCTTTTACCGAACGTGCTATAGCTTGGACTTGTTTTTCGTTATTACCATGACAAACTACAAAATAATCAGTCATGTCACTAATGCCTTTCATTTTCAAAGAAATAATATCTTCTGCTTTTTTATTCTCTGTTGCTTCGACAGCAATGTTTAATAATTGATCTGAATTCATTTAATCATCCTTTACTCTTTCGTCACTGTAATTGTAATAATTCAAGCATGCAATCGTGGCATCATAAACATTAATATCTTTATTAATCAAGTATAAAACTGTTCGCTTAGAAATTTCATAAATGGTTTTATCTAAGCTACCTTGATTGTATGCTAAATCTCTAATTTCTTCAACGCCTGGGGTCTGACGACCTGGTTCTATATAATCAGCTATGAATATTAATTTCTCAGTTTTCGTCATTTGAGCGCGTCCAGTTGTATGATTTTTAATCGCTAGCAAGACTTCTTCATCAGTGACATTAAACTGTTGATTCATTATTATAGCTGCTACTGGCCCATGTAAAATTTCAGAGCCATAACTCAGTAAATTACTATCTAATTCATTCTGTGTAACAATTTGATACATTGATCCTAAATCATCATATTTACAGTAATCATGTAGTATACCTGCAAGTTCAGCCTTATCTTTGTCACCATCATAGATTTCTGCTAATTTCACAGCTGTTTCAGCAACTCTCAGTGAATGGTTAAACCTTTTCTCAGGTAATTTATCTTTAACTAAAGTAACTGCTTGATCAATTTTCATATAATCCTTCCTCTCGGATATATTGTTCTACACTAGGAGGAACTAAAACTTGAATATTTTCATCGTTTTTAATTCTATCTCTGATTAATGTTGAACTAATATCAATACGCGGTATATTGATTGCTAACATACCAGGCTCTACTTCTTGAGCTGATTTATCTCTGTTAACAATTACAAAAGTAATTAATGATTTTAACTCATCAATTTTATACCACTTTTCAAGTTGATTGTATTGGTCAGTACCTATAACAAAGTATAGCTTAGATCGAGGATGCTGCTTTAAAATATGCTCTACTGTATCATAAGTGTAGCTTTGCCCTTTACGTTCAATTTCATCAAGAAAAATTGTTCCAAATCCAAGTTCATTAATCGCACACTGAATCATATCTATTCTATACTGTGCGTCTAAAAAATCATTATGCTCTTTTAATGGAGACATATAGCTCGGTATAAAATAGAACTTCTCAGGTTTTATTACGTTATTCACTTCACTTGCAACAACCATGTGAGCTGTATGAATCGGGTTAAACTGCCCACCATATAATACAATTGATTCAGTCATTATGGTAATTGAATTTGTTTGTTGTCTTGAGATTCTTTGTACAATACAATCATAGACCCGATTACTTGTACGACATCACTTCTTGTCGCATCACTTAAGCTTTGTGCTAAATCATTTTTATCTTCATAGTTATTTTGTAAAACATGTACTTTAATTAATTCTCTGTTTTCTAAAATATCGTTAATTTGACTAACCATATTATCATTAATACCTGATTTCCCAATTTGGAAAGTTGGATCTACGTTATTTGCTTTACTTCTTAAAAATCTTTTTTGTTTACCTGTTAGCATAATATGCTCCTTTTATAAATGTTTTAGTACTGCTTCTTTCATTACTTGAATGTCTGGTGTTTGTTCGGTCCAAATCTCAAAACTTTCTGCGCCTTGGTAAACAAACATGTCCAATCCATTGTGTATAGGATTGCCTTTTTCTTCTGCTATTTCTAAAATCGGCGTTTTAAAAGGAATATAAACAATATCACTTACTAATGTATGTGAAGCTAATTGATCGAGACTTATAGCTACATCTTTGTTTTTATTCATACCTGCAGGTGTAGTATTAATAATAATGTCGAATTCAGACAATGACTTTTCTGCGTCTGATAAATTAATCTTATTTATATCCAAATCCCAGTTATCAAAGCGACTCATAGTTCTGTTAGCAACGGTTAATTTAGGTCGAACGTGTTTATTCAGTTCATTTGCAATACCTTTACTGGCACCGCCTGCGCCTAAAATGAGTATATAAGCATTTTGTAAATCCGGATAAGCCTGTTTAAGACCTGTAACATAGCCTATGCCATCTGTATTGTAGCCTATCCATTTTCCGCCTTCAATTTTCACTGTATTAACAGCACCAACCGTTTTAGATTGGTCATCAATTTCATCTAAATAAGGTAGAATACGTTCTTTATGAGGTATTGTAACATTAAATCCAGAAAGCGCTTTGTCTTCTATGATTTCCTTAATAAGATGAAAATGTGCTTCAGGAATATTAATCGCTTCATATGTTGAATCATCATTTAAAGTCTCAAAGTTAGCGTTATGCATAACGGGTGACAAAGAATGATCTATAGGATTGCCTATTACTGCGTATTTCATATTAAACACACCTTACATTATTGAATTTCTTAATACAACATCTACATTTTTCGGTACTCGAACTATAACTTTGGCACCTTCATCAATCGTGATAAAACCTAATCCTGAAATCATCACATCTCGCTTCTCTTTACCTGTTTCTAATCGTACTGCTTTAACATTTTGTAAATCAAAATTATCAGGGTTATGAGGTGGTGACAATAGTGCACCTAACTGATTTTTCCACAATTCATTGGCATTTTCAGTTTTAGTTCTATGGATATTGAGTTCGTTTGAAAAATGACACACTAACGAACGTCTGCCACCACTAACATAGTCAATACGCGCTATTCCACCAAAGAATAAAGTTTGACCTTCATTCAATTGATATACGCGCTGTTTAACTTCTTTTTTAGGCATAATCGTTTTAAGCTCATCATCCGTTACCACATGTGTCATTTGATGTGCTTGAATCACGCCTGGAGTATCAAACATAAATGATGTATCATCTAACGGTATGTCAATCATGTCTAGCGTTGTGCCTGGGAATCTAGAAGTAGTAACGACATCTTTTTCACCAACACTGCGTTCGATCAATTTATTTATAAGCGTAGATTTACCAACATTTGTAGTTCCTACAATATAAACATTATCGTTATTACGTAATGTGTTAATAGATGCTAACAAATCATCTATACCTTCATTTTTTTCTGCAGATATCAATACAACATCTTCAGTTTCCAAACCATATTTTCTAGCTGTTTTCTTCAGCCATTCTTTAACACGGCGTTTATTAATCTGTTTAGGCAATAAATCTAACTTATTGGCTACTAAAATGATTTTTTTATTACCCACGATACGTTTGATTGCATTAATGAAAGACCCTTCAAAATCAAAGACATCTACAACATTTACTACAATCCCTTTTTCATCTGCTAAACCATTCAACAAATTTAAAAAGTCTTCACTATCTAAACCAACATCTTGAACTTCATTGTAATTTTTTAGTCTAAAGCATCTTTTACATATGACATCTTCACGATGTAAATTATGTTCTGGCACATAGCCTGCCGCATCTGGATCTTCAGATTGAAGTGGTGCGCCGCATCCGATACATTTTAAAATTTCAGTCAATCAATTTTCCTCCCATTTGATATAGCCTTTTTTTCTAAAGTGTTGTAGTAATCTTCGTTCTATCATTCGGTTGAATTTCGTAATAAACCCATCCGTTTGTTTCACGGGAACCACCATAATTGTGAAGAGTCCACGTCTATTACCTCCAAATACATCTGTAAGCATTTGGTCACCAATCACTACAATTTCAGCAGGTTTTAGGTTCATTAATTGTGCAGCTTGATTAAAAGCGCGACCTCTTGGTTTTTTGGCTTTGAAAATATAATCAACATTCAATGATTTTGAAAAACTACCAACACGTTTTTCATTATTATTAGAAACAATCGTAATTGTAATGCCTAATGCATTTGCTTTCTCAAACCATTGTTTCACTGCTGTAGTAGGGTCTGCTTCGTCCCATCCTACAAGTGTGTTATCTAAATCTGTAATAATTCCTTTCACGCCAGATGCTGCAAGTTTATCAATATCTATTTGAAAAACGGACTGCACATATTCGTTTGGCATAAAATAGTTTTTTATTATACCCATTATTTATTTTCACCTTTTTATATAGTTTTAATTAAACGCTCAACAATTTCACTAGAAGATATTGCTGCTTTTTCTAAAAATGCATCAAACGTAATACCAGCATCGCCGTCAGCTAAATCTGAAATTGCGCGCGTAATTATGAATGGTAAATTAAATTGATAGCAGGTTTGTGCAATTGCAGTAGCTTCCATTTCTGCAGCCATTGCTTGTGGAAAATTCGTTTTAATCGTTGTACGTTGCTCAGTTGTACCAATAAAGCTATCTCCACTCACAATTAAGCCAGTTTTAGCTACTAGTTGTTGTTCATTAATTGCATCTGTTGCCTTTTGAATTAAATGCTCATCAGCAACAAATTGTGCTGGCATTTGTGGTATTTGTCCTAATTGATAACCAAATGCTCTTGCATCTGCATCATGATAAGTAACCATATCACTGACTACAACATCACCAACATTTAATGATTTATCTAACGCTCCTGCAGAGCCCGTATTAATAATTACATCAGGTCTGAATTTTTCAATTAATAATGTTGTAGAGATTGCTACGTTCACTTTACCTATACCACTTTGTGACAGTACTACTTCTTTATCATGTAGACGACCTTTATAAAATATTACATGCGCAATTTTTATTTCTTCTAATGTTACAAGTTTATCTTTTAAGATTGCTACTTCTTCTTCCATAGCACCTATAATACCTATCATTATAATTCACCTCATATTAAAATCCTAGCCTTAGTTATTCTACCACATTTATGTTCATAGCTCGATCATTGTTCAACTTTTTATTATTAAATTCTCTATGCTATTTTCCCTATTTTTAAGTAATTAATAATAATTTTTTTATACATTTGAATTCCTTATTTTTTCCATATAAAAACTCTGAACAACACATGAGCAGTATGTATCGTTCAGAGTATTAAAATATTTATATATTAACTACCAAATAAGCCTGATAAGCTTTGTAGAGAGAATAACGCTGCAGCAATTGTAACTATTACTGCCAATATACCAAAGAGTAACATCCATGTTGGATGATGATAATCTCCGACAATCGATTTTCGTTTACTCGCTATTAAAATTGTACCTAAAGTGATTGGTAGAATAAATCCGTTAAGTGCTCCAGCAACGATTAATAAAGTAACTGGTTGACCTATGAATAAAAATACTAGCGTAGAAACTACAATAAAACTAATTACAATTATATTGGTTTTATTGTATATCGATTTATGTAGTGTTTTTAAAAATGTCGCACTCGTATAAGCAGAACCAATTACAGATGACATTGCAGCTGCGAATAATACGACACCAAAGATACTACGTCCAACTGGTCCAAGTACATGTTCAAAGACTGAAGCTGGTGGGTTTTCTGAACTTAAAGTAACACCTGTAACAACTACACCCAATACCGCTAAGAATAATAAAACTCTTAAAACGCCGGTAGTCAATATGCCTGAGATCGCGGCTTTGTTAATAAATGGTAAATATTCTTTGCCTTTAATTCCAGAATCTAAAATTCTATGTGCCCCTGCAAAAGTAATATAACCACCAACTGTACCACCTACCAAAGTAATAATCGGTAATACAAGCGCCAATGGTTGTTCTGGCATGACTAAATGCTTAGCCGCTTCTGCATATGGCGGGTTGGCCTTAAACATTACAAACGCTATGACTACGATCATAAGCATTCCTAAAAACATTGTAACAACGTCCATAATTTTTTGGCCACTTTTACTAATAAAGATACCGATAGCTAGAACTGCTGTAATTGCAGCGCCAATCTTCACATCTAAACCGAAAATGGCATTTAAACCAAGTCCAGCTCCTGCTATATTACCGATATTGAAAGCTAATCCTCCAATGGCTATCAGTATCGAAATAATTGTACCTAGCCCACTGAAAATCTCATTTGCTACTTCTTGACCACGTTTACCTGTAACTACTAATACTCTCCAAATATTTATTTGTGCACCAATATCTATAATAATAGATAATAGGATAGCAAATGCAAAACTTGCAGTAAATTGTGCAGTAAATACTGCGGTTTGAGTTAAAAATGCTGGTCCAATAGCAGATGTTGCCATGAAAAATACCGAACCTAATAGTAACCTTTTATGGTTTTTTGTGAACTCAAAATCTTTTTCTTCAGAACTTAATCTTTCTTTCATAGGTTAGCCCCCTAGACTTTTTATAGAAACGCCTTCTTTCGTTAATCTTTCTCTAATTTGTGTTACAAACTCGAGAGCATGTGCACCATCTCCATGCACACAAATTGTATCAGCCTCTATGCTGATGGTCTTTTGGCTTTTTGCGACAACGGTTTGTGATTTCACCATGTTAACTACTTGCTCAATTGCTTCATTTGTATCCGTAATTAATGCATCGTGTTCTTTTCTACTTACGAGTTGGCCATCATCTTCGTATCGTCTATCTGCAAAGACTTCTGAGGCTGTTGTTAAACCAACTGATTTAGCTTCAGAAATTAATGACGTGTTAGATAATCCCACATATATTAGGGTGTTGTCAATATCAAATACTGCTTGTGCAATTGCACGCGCTATATCTTTGTTTCTAGCTCCCATTTGATAAAGGGCGCCATGCGGTTTTACGTGATTAATCTTCACGTTATGAATTTTACAAAATCCACTTAACGCACCAATTTGATAAACAACAACATCATAAATTTCACTTGGTGATAAATCCATATTTCTACGTCCAAATCCTTGTAAGTCTGGTAGTCCTGGATGAGCACCGATGCCTACATCATGTGCTTTGGCTAATTTTATCGTTTCATTCATTACATGTTGGTCCCCGGCATGGAAACCACAAGCAATATTTGCTGAAGTAATAAGTGGGATGATATGTTCATCCCCTCCAAATGAGTAATTACCGAATGCTTCACCGAGATCACAATTTAAGTCTACTTGCATTAAGATACCCCCTTGATAATTTGGTGCCTATCTAAAAATTTTATATCTACTTCTTTTGCATCTCCATCTGCATACAATGGATAAGATAATACTGCGTATAAAAAGTCAGCAGTTGTTGTAAAACCGTCTATCACCATTTCATCTAAAGTGACTTTTAATTTATTAATTGCACGTTGTCTGTCGGGTGCTTTGACAATCACTTTTGCTACTAAAGAATCATAGTAAGGAGAGACAGTATAACCTTGATAAAGTAAGCTATCTACACGTACGTTAAATCCTTGTGGTAAGTGTAATGCTTCTACTTTGCCTGGTGAAGGCTGGAATTGTCGTTCTGGGTTCTCTGCATTAATTCGTGCTTCGATTACATGTCCATCAAAAACTATATCTTCCTGTGTGAAAGGCAATTTGCCATTTATCATCAAGTATAGTTGAGCTTGTAGTAAATCCCTATTCGCTCTCATTTCAGTCACAGTATGTTCTACTTGAATACGCGCATTCATTTCAATGAAATAATATGCTTCGTCTGTTACTAAAAATTCGATTGTACCTGCACTTCTATAATTTGAAGCCTTTGCTACTTTGACAGCATCAGTACACATTGCATTTCTAGTTTCTTCTGATATTGCTGCACATGGTGATTCTTCAATTAATTTTTGGTTTTTTCTTTGTACAGAACAATCTCTTTCTCCTAAATGTATGTAATTATTCTTACCATCACCAATGACTTGAACTTCTACATGCTTCGCTACAGGAATGAACGATTCAACATAAATACGATCATCACCAAAATACTTCTCGCCTTCACTCTTGGCCTCTTTAAAAGCTTTAGGCAATTCTTCAACTGTTTTAACAATTCTAATGCCTTTACCACCGCCACCGCTAGCTGCTTTTAAAACTAGGGGGAAGCCAACATCTTTTGATATTTGTTTCACTTCTTCAATTGACTCCACAGCATTCGTAGAACCTGGAATAATTGGCACACCCGCATCATCAACCGTTTGACGTGCAGTGATTTTATCACCCATCATTTCCATCGTCAATTGTGTTGGACCAATGAAATCAATATTATTTTCTTCTACTTTTTGTGCAAAAGAAGTACTCTCTGATAAAAAGCCATAGCCTGGATGTATTGCAGTAGCACCACTGATTTTGGCGGCGCTAATAATTCTGTCTTGATTCAAATAACTCTCTAGTGGATTTGCTTCACCTATACAAATAGCTTGATCTGCTAAACTCACATGTAAACTCGTTTCATCCCCTAATGCATATATAGCTACTGTTTCAATATCCATCTCTCTACATGCTCGGATAATTCTAACAGCTATCTCTCCTCTGTTTGCTATTAAACAACGATACACAGCAAACGCCCCTTTCTTTCACTTATTTTATTTTAATAATCGTCTGATTATATTCGACATTCGCACCATGTTCTACTACGATTTCCTTCACTACACCATCTACGTCACTTTTCACTTCATTCATTACTTTCATCGCTTCAATAAAACCAATCGTATCACCTTTATTTATTTCATCACCAACATGAATGATGGGCTCAGTAAGCTCTTTTTCATCTTGTTGGAAGAACGTACCTACCATTGGTGATTTAACTTCCTTAAAGTTGTCATGGTCCTCTGCTTGACCGTCTGCTACACTTTGATTTTGATTGAACGCTTGGTTTGCTACAGTTTGTGAACTATTATCGGAAGAAAATGAATGCACTTTATTATCATTAAAATCTATCGCTATTTCACTTTTACTATCTTTGTATTCAAATTTCTTAACTTCATTTTCTTTTACTAATTTTATTAATTGCTCGATTTTTTCAAGATTCATTTTAATTCCCCTTTTAGTAATTTTTTGATACGTGAAGCCGTTGGTCTGAATTGAGCCGTATTATAAATAGGTGTATCGATTGTATTTTCTAATACTTTCTTGAAATCTAATTCTTGTTGTTTTAATTTTTTTGTTGCTGCTTCAATCGTTGTCCATTCAAAATGTAGCACGTCCCCTGGTTGTTTCTGTGCTAAAATATGTAAATCTGAAGCACATACAGTAGCAATTTTTGTATAACCACCAACTGTTTGTTTATCATTCAATAAAATAATTGGATTGCCATCGTTTGGAACTTGAATGCTACCTAAAGCTACTGGTTCAGAAATGATATCCGCTGAATCTGTTGGTGAAATTATCTCACCTTGTAAGCGATATCCCATGCGGTCTGATTTTTCAGAAATTTTAAAATCAACTGTTGTTAATTTATCTTGCGCATCTTGAGTGAAA
Organism: Staphylococcus caseorum; assembly: GCF_049943195.1. Lineage (NCBI taxonomy): Bacteria > Bacillati > Bacillota > Bacilli > Caryophanales > Staphylococcaceae > Staphylococcus > Staphylococcus caseorum. Next base: position 718,548 of record NZ_JBNFUA010000001.1, on the reverse strand, counting down.
CGATTTATTTGTGGTCCTTCGATAATTTGAATTGTATCTTTATTAAATGGTTCAGTATTTAATTCTAAACTGTAGCCTACTTTAGAATGGTATGTATCATCTTGTTTACACAAAATTACATCGTCTCGTTTTAAGGCGCGTCCTTTATATCCTCCGATATGACTACGTGTATGAGTAGCATAACTACCAGCTACAATTGGAACCTCCAGGGGTTTACCTAACAAAATATAACCTCTCGCACCATTAACTACGGCACCTAGTTCCAATATATCGCCTTTTTTTACTGAAGTTACTGTTTGAACATCAATCACTTTATCATTTATCTTGGCATTAAATTGTGCACCAGTGATAATAAAAGAATTATCTTCTAAAAATTGAAGTGTTGGCCCAATGATTGTGCATTCAATTGCAGGCCCCTCATTTCCAATAAGTGTTTGACCTAATCTATATGCATATTGATCTAACACGCCTGCATTTGAAAATCCTTGGTTTTGATAACCAATTCTACCTTGATCTTGTATTGTGCTAAATAGTCCAGGATTCAAAATTTTTATAGACATATTAAATTTTCACCCACTTTTCTATATCAAAATCGTCATGTTGTTGTTCATCTAATATACGATGGTATGTTTCTTCTTCAATAGCATAAAATTTTATATAGTCTCCTGCGCCATATAAACACATAGGTTCTCTATGAATATCAAACACTTTAATTGGCGTGCGTCCTATAATTTGCCAACCACCAGGCGATTGTTTTGGATATAGTCCTGTTTGATTATTAGCAATACCTACAGAGCCTGCATGAATGCTTGTCCTTGGTTCTTGCCGTCTTGGCGTATGTAATTGTGTATCTAATCCTCCTAAAAAAGGAAAACCAGGCATAAAACCTAGCATATAAATTAAATAAGCATTTTCAGTATGTATTCGTATAACCTCTTTAGTAGTTAAATTGTTATGTGATGCTACCTCTTGAATATCTTGTCCATAACTTCCACCATATAACACTGGTATATTAATCGTTTGTGTTGGTGTAGCTGTATCATTAAATTTTGTTATCTCCATTTGATTTAAATTAAGCGCTTTAATTATATGGGTTAAATCACTTTTACTGATATCAATAGTTAACATAATTGCACGATACGAAGCAACTACTTCAATAATAGCTGGATTGTTTTGTGCTTTAATATATTGTTCAACGCGTTGTACCTTTTGAAACGTATCAGGATCAATACGTTCTTCAAAATAAATCATAATCGTTTGTTCATTAATTAATTTATAATTCAAAGATTATGCCCCCTTTATTACATTTACAATATAGTTTATCTGAAGATAAACTATATTGCGCACATGCTATTGATAGTATAACATTTATTTTAAAATTGTGTTTAATAGAAAAAGTTATTACTAATAATAACTAAACGTTTATTAAACAAAGTATATTAGTAAATAAAATAGCAATATTATTCTAAAATTTCATTCTTATCATTAAGTTAACAAAATGTTACCATCAAGTATATAAATACTTTTGCATAGTGTAAAATCCCCCTAAACATCCTTGAAGATATTTAGGGGGATTAATTTTATTTAATATTTTTAATAATAACGTTTATTTCGCCACCATTTGGTAACGGCACACGTACTTCATCTTCTAATTTTTTACCAATTAAACTTTTAGCCATTGGCGATTCATTAGAAATTTTACCATTGAATGCATCAGATTCAGCCGAACCAACAATTTGGTATTCTTCTTCTTCTTCACCTGGTAATTCTACAATTGTTACTGTTTTACCAATTTTAACTTCATTGTTATCACCAGTATCTTCGATAATCTGTGCATTACGTAACATATGTTCTACACGTTGAATATCTTGTTCGATAAATCCTTGTTCGTCTTTTGCAGCATCGTACTCTGAGTTCTCAGATAAGTCACCAAAAGAACGTGCTACCTTAATTTTTTCAACGACTTCTGGTCGTTTAACTGTTTTTAATTCTTCTAACTCATGTTCTAGTTTCTCAAAACCCTCTTGAGTCATTGGATATTGTTTTTGATTTTCCATTATGTCATCTTCCTTTACATATACATACTATTGTTTACTTACTAAAGTTTGAATCTTTGTCGTCATTATATCGATTGCTACTTTATTACTGCCACCTTCTGGAATAATAATATCTGCATATCTTTTAGTAGGTTCTATAAATTGATTATGCATTGGTCGCACCACATTTAAATACTGATTTATAACAGAATCCATAGTACGGCCTCTTTCTTCAGTATCTCGAAGTAACCGTCTTAAGATACGCAAATCAGCATCAGTATCAACATAAATTTTGACATCCATTAAATCTCTTAATGTTTTGTTTTCAAGCGCAAATATACCTTCCACGATAATAACATCTTTTGGCTCAAATGCAATCGTTTTATCACTTCTCGTATGATTTGAATAATCATACGTTGGAACTTCAATTTTTTTCCCATTTCTCAAATCATTTAAATTCTCGATTAACAAATCATTATCAAATGCAAATGGATGGTCATAATTGGTTTCCAAGCGTTCATCAAAAGTTAAATGCGATTGGTCTTTATAATAATAGTCTTGAGCCAATAGTGCAACACTATGACCTTCTAAATTCTTCATAATTTCATTTGTTACTGATGTTTTCCCTGATCCAGAACCGCCTGCAATTCCTATAATTGTCGTACTATTCATTATCCAATTTCCTTTCTCATCATGTTGTTGGCATAAATTGGATGATCGACTTTGATTTGCACGATTTGCAATGGGTGGCGTGCAGCATCAAGTTCATTACCTTCTTCATCATAAATTGTATCCACAACTTGTCTAAATGTTTCAATTTCAGGGCCAAAAAATTCGATTTCTTGTCCAGGTTCAAATTTATTACGTTGTTGCACTGTAGCTATATGGGTAGAACTATCATAATCTAATACTAAACCACAGAAGTCAAATGAAGCATTCTTTTTATTTTGTTGCCCAAACATTTGTTCTTCATAACCTGGCGTACCTTCAATAAACGCTGAAGCCGTATCTCTATTGGCACATTTATCTAATTCGATTAACCATTCTGGCTTGATTTTAAAATGTTCTGGATCCTCCGCATAAGCATCGATGACTTTGCGATACACAGAAACAACTGTTGCAATATAGTGAATAGATTTCATACGTCCTTCAATTTTTAAAGAATCAACACCAATATCCATCATTTTTGGTATAGCTTCGATTAGTTTTAAATCTTTAGGACTCATTGCAAATGGCGCAACTTCATCATCGCCATAGAATAAATCTAAATCGCCGTCTTGATCTATATGTAACAAGTCATAATCCCAACGACAACTTTGACAACAGCCACCTCTATTGGAATCGCGCGCTGTCATATGATTGCTTAAAGTACATCTTCCTGAATAAGCAATACACATCGCACCATGTATAAAAGACTCAATTTCAATATCTACTTTTTCTTTCATCTCTTTCATTTCCATTGCTCCAGTTTCACGAGCTAATACCACTCGATCTAAGCCTTCTTCTTTCCAAAATTCAACGGCTTTATAATTTGAAAGAGATTGCTGTGTAGATAAATGTATCTCTAATTTAGGTGCCACTCGTTTACATGTTTCAATAATCAGAGGGTCAGCAACGATAATGCCTCTTGCACCAGTTAAGGCTAAATCACGCAAATAATCATCTAATCCATCTATATTTTCGTCATGCGCAATGATATTTGTAGTGACATAAATTTTAGCACCATAGCGTTGAGCAAATTCAACGCCTTCTTTAATTTCATCCATTGTAAAATTATCTGCATTTGATCTTAAACCGTATTCTTGTCCACCGAGGAACACAGCATCTGCCCCATAGTGTACTGCAATTTTTAATTTTTCTAAATTACCAGCGGGTGCCAGAAGTTCAGGTTTATTCATTTTAGGTTTATTATGTAATTTAACTTCTTCTAAAACTTTCACTGTTAAACCTCCATCAATATACTGTTTGTTTAAATAAAAAGCCTTCGTCAAACGGACGATGTTCTGGTTGTATAGCTTCAATTGGATCGACAAGCATAAATTTTTCATCTTCATAAACTTCAGGATCTTCATTATATAAATCAATGGCTTCTCTATATTGTTCTGTACATACGTTAATATACGTTTCTGACTGTAATACACCATCTATTTTCAATGCATCTATACCTGCTGCTAAAAGTGGTTCTAGCTCTTCAATTAGACATATATCATTAGGTGACATGATATGTGTGCCATTATAATCCTCATACACGGGATATTTATTATCACGTTCTTCATCGTATAATAATAATTCATTTGCTTCTTTATTTCTTTCAATTTTCATTTGTCGTTCTTGAAATGTATAATAATTACCTAATAGCATTCGTTTAGATTGGAACATGCAAGTCATACCATGCACTTGAACTTCAATCTCAACATCAGCGTTTTCTTTAATGTTAATAATCTCTTCTAAACTAAGTTCTCTAGCTAATTGAGCACGTTGTGCACCTTTTTTACCCCAATAATTACATTGAAAGTAATTGGTAACTAGTGCTTCAGCATCCCAATTTAATGGAATTGGATGGGCTTGCTGTTTTACAAACATAACCACTGCTGGGTCACCAAATATAATACGGTCTACTTTAATTTCATGCAAAAAATTAATATAAGACGCCAATGCGTTCAGATGATAATTATGAAAAATGCCATTAACTGCAGCATAAGCTTTTTTACCTTGACTGTGTATTAAATCCACAGCTTTTATCATGTCATCTTTATTAAATTCACCTGCGAGCCTTAAGCCGAATTTTTGTTCGCCAATTACAAAAGCATCAGCACCTTTTTCAATTAATATTTCAATATGTTCAACAGATTTTGGTGTTACTAATAATTCTGTCATTTTGATTCCCCTTTAATTGAAATTGCCAAACCATCATCCATGTTTAAAAAATTAGTAGTATAATCTGTGTGATTCATTAGCCATTCATTGTAATCTTGTACTTTCTTTACCATTTGTCGGACATTTCTATTACGAACGACAGAGATATCAGATACAAAGCCGTGATAAAGTACATTGTCAGTAACAACGACGCCCCCTACTTTTAATAAAGGCGTATAAAGTTCAAAAAACTTTTTAGATTGTGCCTTCGCTGCATCAATAAATATCATATCATAGCTGCGATCACTCACATTTTCAACTTGCTCTAATGCATCGCCTTCAATTAATCTGATTTGGTTATAATATTGAAATAATTCAATATTTTCTTTCGCTTTATCTTGCATTTCTATATTACGTTCAATTGTAGTCACATTAATTTTTTCAGAAATAGAAGCAAATTGCATTGCGCTATAACCAATTGCAGTTCCAATTTCTAAAATATTAATAGGTTTATGTAATCTAATAATTTGTTTTATCATTTCTAAAGTGAGCTTATCAACGATGGGCACTTGATTTTCCTCTGCATAGGTTCTTAATGATTCAATATTTTTATCAGTTTGCTTATGCAAATTTAACAAATATAACTGATTATTATCCATTTTCATAACTTCCTTTGTTGTAAAATGATACTTTTTTGTTTAAATAATAAAATAAATCAGTCAGAATAAATTGACTGATTGTCTGTAATAAAAGTAATTGGTAACTCGCTTTTTATAAGGGTACGCGTTCAATTATTGATATTTAGATATATCATCAATATACATAACGTACGATTGAAATTAACTTTATATATTTTACCATAAACTAGCATAAAATATAAGTGTAAATTGTGTTTCAAAGCTGTGCTGAGCTTTATATAGTTGTTTTCCAAAACGGAAACCTTTGTTTAAAATATGAGCTGAACAGGCACTTATGCCAACAATATAAAAAACTGCCAACAAAACCTCACACGTTTGTTGACAGCAAGAAAGGATGATTTCTAGTGAAATCATCCTTTAGTTATTTATTCGTCGCTATAAGAGGCTATATGTGGCCTCTACAGTGATTTTATTCGTGGTCGTGATCGTGGTCATGATCATCCATTTCAGTATTAACTACTTCTTCAATCATGTCCCATTCTTCATCTGTTTCAACTGGTAAGAATTTACCACCTTCACCATTTTCGTCTGGTTCATTGATCATTGGTACTAATTCAACTAAATCTTCATCATCAGATTCAGCGCCTTCTTCAGCAAGAATAACATATTCTTTCTTGAATTCTGGGTGGAAAAATTCTAAAACTTTACGGTATAAAACTTCATTACCTTCTTCATCGTATAGTGTTAATAATTCCTCTTCGTTGTTGATTTCTAATTCTGCATCTTTATTATGTTCTGTCATTATTAAACGCTCCTTTTTATTGAATAGAGTCTAAATAGCCTTGCAATATAAAAACTGCCGCCATTTTGTCTATTACTTTTTTTCGTTTCTGTCTAGAAACATCTGCTTCCAGTAAAGAACGTTCTGCAGCCATGGTACTTAATCGTTCATCCCACATAATTATCTCTACAGATGGCAGTGCTTCTTGAAGTTGCTCCTTGTATTGTAACGAAGCCTCGCCTCGAAATCCAATAGAATTGTTCATGTTTTTCGGTAAACCTATAACAACAGAGCCAACATTCTCTTTTTTTATAATTTTTACTAATTGTTCAATACCTAGTTCATTGTTTTCTTCGTCTATACGGAGTGTGTCTAATCCTTGGGCTGTCCAACCCATTAAATCACTTACTGCAATGCCTACAGTCTTACTTCCAACGTCTAAACCTAATATTTTATGCTTTAACATATATTATTTTGAATTCTCTTGTAAATAATTCGAAACAAGTTCTTCCATAATATCGTCACGATCTATGCGGCGTATTTGGTTTCTAGCCTCGTTATTACGAGGTATATAAGCTGGATCACCTGATAGTAAATAACCTACGATTTGATTTACAGGATTGTATCCTCTTTCTTCCAACGTATTATAGACATTTTGCAATACTGTTTTGACATCTTCTTTTGGAATTTCATCGTAATTAAACTTCATTGTTTTATCAAAATTTTCCATTCTTTTAGCACTCCTTCGTATCAAGTAAAAAAGTTCTTATTTACATTCTACATTACTATGCACTGAAGTTATAGAGATTTAATGTAATCTTTAATGAAACGTAATGATTCTGTGATATTTTCAGGTTGAGTACCTCCACCCTGAGCCATGTCAGGACGGCCTCCGCCTTTTCCACCTACAATAGGTGCCATGTTTTTAATAATATCTCCTGCTTTCACTTTAGCAGTTAATTCTTTTGGTACAGTGGCAACTAATGATACTTTTCCATCCACGTTACTTACTAATACGATTACTGTATCTTGTAATTTCGATTTAAAGTCATCCATCGTTTCACGAATTGCTTTGGCATTTGCAACTTCAACTTCTGTTGCTAAAACTTTCAAGCCATTTATATCTTCAACTTGGTTAGTGATATCACCCATTTTCAAGGCTGTAACTTCTTTGTTTTTTTGCTCTAATTGTTTTGTAAGTTCTTTTTCATCAGATTGCATTTGCACTATTTTTTCTAACACTTGCTCATCTGTTTTAACTTTAACTTGAGTCTTAACAGCATTAAATTTCTCTTGTACAGATTCTAAATATAGAAATGCTGATTTACTTGTAAATGCTTCGATACGACGCACGCCTGCACCTGTACCTGATTCACTAACAATTTTAAACAATCCAATTTCAGAAGTATTATTCACATGGATACCACCACATAATTCAATAGAGTATGGTGCCATGTTTACAACTCTTACTACATCACCATATTTTTCACCAAATAGTGCCATAGCACCTATTTGCTTAGCCTCATCAATTGGCATTTCTTGGATATTAACATCGATGCTATTCCAAATTTCTTCGTTAACACGTTGTTCAACACGATCAATTTCTGCTTGACTCATAGGACCGAAATGTGAGAAATCAAATCTTAAACGGTCTGCTTCAACCAATGAGCCAGCTTGATTAACATGATCGCCTAACACTTCTTTTAAAGCAGCATGTAATAAGTGCGTGGCACTGTGGTTTTTCTTGATTGCACGGCGGTCTTCGTGATTCACGCTTGCAGAAACTTCAGCATCTTTTCTAACTGTTCCAAACTGAACTTCACCTGTATGTAAGTTCTGCCCGTTTGGTGCTTTCGTTACTTCAGTCACGGCAATTTCAAATTGTTCGTTACTGATTATACCTTGGTCTGCAACTTGTCCACCACTTACAGCGTAGAAAGGTGTTTCACTTAATACAAAATGAATTGTTTCTCCAGCTTCAACTGTATCTACTAATTCTCCGTTATAGATAATATCAGTAATCGTTGTTGCTTTATCCATGATGTCATAACCTACAAACTGACTTTCAGTAGTTATTTTTTTTAATACTTCACTTTGAACCTGCATAGATTGAGAACTTTGACGTGCTTGTCTTGCTCTATTTCTTTGTTGTTCCATTTCAATTTCAAAAGTCTGCATATCAACAGAAAGGTTTTCTTGTGTTGCGATCTCTTCAGTTAATTCAACTGGGAAGCCATAAGTATCATATAATTTAAACGCATCTTTACCATTGATTTCCTGAGTTGAATCTTTAGCTTTTGCAACTAAATTATTTAATATCGCAAGTCCTTCTTCTAAAGTTTCGTGGAAACGTTCTTCCTCAGATTTAATAACACGTTTAATAAAATCTGATTTTTCTTTTACGTTTGGATAATAAGGTTCCATAATATCCGCAACAATATCAACCAACTGGTACATAAATGGTTCATTAATTTCTAGAGATTGACTGAATCTTACAGCACGGCGTAACAATCTACGCAATACATAACCTCTGCCTTCATTAGCAGGTAATGCACCGTCAGCAATTGCGAATGCAATTGTACGTATATGATCAGAAATCACTTTAAAGGCAACATCATAGGCATCTTTTTCTAAGTACTTTTTGCCAGAAACTGCTTCAACTTCATGAATAATAGGCATAAATAAATCAGTTTCATAATTTGTACGTACATTTTGGGCGATAGAAGCCATTCTTTCTAGACCCATGCCAGTATCAATGTTTTGATTTGGTAATGGTGTATAAGTGTGATCTTTATTATGATTAAACTCGCTAAACACTAGATTCCACACTTCTAAAAAGCGTTCATTTTCTCCACCAGGATACATTTCTTCTTCAGGATCATCATGACCAAATTGATCGCCACGATCATAGAATATTTCAGTGTTGGGACCAGATGGACCTTCACCTATATCCCAGAAATTACCTTCAATACGGATGATTCTACTTTCTTCTAATCCCATTTCTTCATTCCAGATTCTATATGCTTCCACATCTTCAGGATGAACTGTGACATAAAGTAATTTCGGATCCATTGCCATCCATTTCTCACTTGTTAAAAATTCCCATGCAAATTGGATTGCTTCTTTTTTAAAATAATCACCAATTGAGAAGTTTCCTAACATTTCAAAGAACGTATGGTGTCGTGCAGTAAAGCCTACGTTTTCAATGTCATTAGTACGAATTGCTTTTTGTGAATTCACTATACGAGGTTTTCTCGGTGTTTCTCTACCATCAAAATATTTTTTCAATGTAGCAACACCAGAGTTAATCCATAGTAAAGAATCATCATCAATAGGCACTAACGGCGCTGAAGGTTCAACCATGTGTCCCTGTTCAACGAAATAATCAATAAAACTTTGTCTAATTTCACTAGCTTTTAAGTTTTTCATCCTTAAAATTCCTCCATCTCAAATCAAGTTATAACAGTTATAAGAAAAAATTGAAAATAAAAAACGCCCATCCTCATAAAAGGGACGAACGTTTCGCGGTACCACCCTGGTTATAAGCATTAGTAAATCTATTTCTATCTAAACTTTAAAGATTTACATATCAGACGATAGTTATTCTTAAAATTTACTAACTCACACTTATCACTTAATTAGTTAATATTTATACTGACATAAAGCAGCGTTCAACTGTATTATCTGTACTTTCCACCAAACAGTACATCTCTTGTTGTCTAACACAGTCTACTCACCTTTATGCTAAGTTAATTATATTGTATTTACTTTCGTTACTAATGTCAATCTTCTACAAAGTCGTATGGTGAAATGTCTCCCATGTTGATCATAGGGTTGATTTTAAAGATATTATCTTCAGTCAAAATGATGTCTGCATCAATTGTTTTACTGATTGCAATACTATCTTCAGTATCTTCAGTTACTTCGTTGTTGAAATAAGTTTTCAGAAATGTGCATAATTGTGTCATTCTCACTTGACCGTGTGTTTTCAATCCAATATCAAATGCTTGTGGGTCACCTAAAAATATAAGCGACTGCTTAGCTCGGGTAAGCCCTGTGTATAAAATAGGTTTTTGTAACATTCTAAAATATTGTTTGACCATTGGCATAATGACTATAGGAAATTCAGAACCCTGAGACTTATGAATAGATGTGCAATATGCGTGTGTTAATTCTAATAAATCTTTTCGAACAAACGTTATTTCATTGCCATCAAAATCAACGACAAGTATGTCTTTATTTAATGCATTTTCTTTCGCCCAAAATATACCTACGATTACACCGATATCACCATTGAAAATATTATCACTTGGTCGGTTCACAAGTTGTAAAACCTTATCACCTTTTCTAAAAACAACATCACCAAACTCAATTTCTCGAGTATCTTTGTCTTTAGGGTTCAATATATCTTGCAAGACTGTATTAAGTTTTTTAATACCTGCGGAACCTTTATACATAGGTGCTAACACCTGAATATCACTCATGTCATATCCTTTATTTACTGCACTTGTCACTACTTTTTCAACTACTATGGGTATTTGTTCAGTCGTACATTTGATAAAGTTACGATCATGGAAACGCTGTGTGATATCAATTGCTTCGTCCAATTTCATTCTATGTGCCAACTCAATAATGCTAGAACCGTCTTGTTGTCGGTATACTTCAGTTAAATTAACACGAGGAATGACTTTTGAATCGATTAAATCTTTAAACACTTGTCCAGGACCAACAGATGGTAATTGATCTTCATCACCTACTAATATAACTTGTGCATCTATAGGTACTGCACTCAAAAATTGATGGAATAGCCATGTATCAACCATCGACATCTCATCAATAATAATAAGTTTTGCAGATATTTCATTTTCTAATATGTCTTCAGGTTGTGTATCTTGATTCCAACCAATTAGGCGATGTATCGTCATTGCTTCTAAGCCTGTAGATTCTGCAAGCCGCTTCGATGCCCTGCCGGTAGGTGCGGCAAGCACAACTGGGTAATCGTCATTCTGGTAATCATCATAGTCTAACGATAATCCATGGATTTCTGCATATAACTCTACGATACCTTTGATTACTGTCGTTTTACCAGTACCTGGACCCCCAGTGAGTAGCATGATTTTAGTATTGATTGCAGTTTGCAGCGCGTCTCTTTGTGAGTCGGCATATGTTACTTCATTACGGTTCTCTATTTCACCAATTTCAAGTAATAATTCTGATTGCTCAATTTCTTTTAATTTATTTGTATGCGTAAAATTGCGATATAAGTTTTGAACGCTTTTCAACTCTGAATAATACAAACTTGGTATAGCAACTTCATTTTCTTGTTGGATTAATTTCGTATCATTTACTAAATCTTGCAATACATTGATAAGTTGTTGTGCATCAATCATTTCTGCTGGTGGTTGAGACAACATATCTTGTGTCATTTCCAGAACATTATTTGTAGGTAAATATGTATGACCTTGTTTTATACATTCTTCTTCTAAAACATATAACAAACCCGCTTTTAAACGTTCATCATCATTAAATTGAATACCCACGTTGCGCGCTAAAGTATCTGCTTTATTAAAACCGATTCCTTTTACATCATAAACCAATTGGTAAGGTGTATTTTCAACAACTTTAAGTGTCTCACCTAAATAGGCTTGGTATATTGCCATAGCGAGCTTCGGACCAAAACCTAAATCGTGAAGGCGTATAATGATTTGTTCTGTTTCTTGATTACTGGCGATTTGTTCTGCAATTTGCTTTTGTTTCTTTTTCGGTAGACTCGGTACTTTTTCTAAAACGGCAGGGTCATTGAGTATATCGCTTATGGCATTCTCGCCTAACTTATTTACAATGCTTTGCGCCGTTTTCTTACCAATACCTTTAAAAAGGTCACTGGATAAATAACTAATGATTGCTTCTTTTGTTTGTGGTAATTCTTTTTCAAACGTTTCAGCTTTGAGTTGCTTACCATATTTAGAATGTGTTACAACTTGACCTTTAAACGTATAGACATCACCTTCAGCAATTTCCGGAAAAAACCCTACAATTGTAGGCATTGAATCGAAATCTTCATTTGTTTCAATTGTATCTACCTTTAAAACCGTATAAAAGTTTTCTTTATTTTGAAATAAAATGGCATCTACGGTTCCTTTAATCATTGAATTATTAAATAATGTAGGGTCTTCCATTAGTTATTCCTCCTCTGCTATAGATTTAAAAGTTTTAATTGCGTGTTGGCTCATCACGTGTTCTGGATTAGCCTCTACTGCACGTTCAAAAATTTGAATTGCTTGTGTTGTATCTTCAGTTTGCATATAAGTAGCTAAGCCTAGATTATATAAAGCATCTGAATGCTTTTCATCTAAAGTTAATACATGGTTCAATTGAGTCATTGCTTGTTCAAACATTTCTAAATGACATAATACAAGACCATATTGAAATTGAACTTCCACGTCTTTACGGTCATCTTTTTCAGCAGCAGTCATTAGGAACGGTAATGCCTCTTTAAATGCCTCTAGTTGATTAAATGACATACCAATCATATAATTCGTATCCACTAAATCTACTTTGTATTTTAGCGCTTGCTGATATAGTTTGATTGCTTCACTAAAACGTCCTTCATTATAATATACATTACCTAAATTATAATAAATCGCACCATTCTCTGGGTCGAGTGTTATTGCTTTTTGAAAAAACTTTTCAGCCTTTTCAACTTCACCCGCTTCAGCGATTAGAATACCCGCATTTATGTAATTTTCAACTTCTTTAGGATTTTCTTCAATATTTGCAAATAATGCTGTTAATGCTTCTTCAATATTACCTTGTTTAATTAATTTATATATTTGTTCTTGATCCAATTTAAACCCTCATTTCTGACTATTCATTATAACATTTGCTCATCTTTTTTAAATCATATTTTAGAAAAAGAAATCGTTAGTTACTATAATATATAGCTTACTAACGATTTCTAAGTAAAATGTATTAAACGACGTAACTTAACTGACCTGATTCTTTGAATACATCATCAATTGTAGCGCCACCTAAACATACATCACCATCGTAAAGTACGACAGATTGACCCGGTGTGATTGCACGAACTGGTTCAGCAAATGAAACGCGAATTGCATTGTCATTTTCTTTTTTAACAAATACTTTAGTATCTTTTTGGCGATATCTAAATTTAGCAGTACATTCAAAGCCTTCTTCTAAATCAACCGTATTCACAAATGAAATGTCAGAAGCGATTAAATAGTCACTGTATAGTGCCTCATGATGAAAACCTTGTTCTACATATAACACGTTGTCGTCTAGATTTTTACCTACTACAAACCATGGATCTCCATCTCCGCCAATACCAAGACCGTGACGTTGACCAATTGTATAGTACATTAGTCCTGCGTGTGTACCAATTTTATCCCCTGCTAATGTAACCATATCACCAGATTGAGCTGGTAGATATTGTGATAGAAATTCTTTGAAATTACGTTCTCCTATAAAACAAATACCTGTAGAATCTTTCTTTTTCGCAGTAGCTAAATCTTGTTCTTCAGCAATACGACGTACTTCTTTCTTCTCAATATCACCTATTGGGAACATAACGCGAGATAATTGATCTTGCGATAATTGATTTAAGAAATAAGTTTGGTCTTTGTTATTATCGACACCACGTAACATTTCAACATGACCATCTTCATGGCGTAGTATGCGAGCGTAATGACCTGTTGCAACATAATCTGCACCTAATTTTAATGCATGTTCTAAGAATGCTTTAAATTTAATTTCTTTATTACACATTACATCTGGATTAGGCGTGCGCCCTTTTTTATATTCATCTAGGAAATAAGTAAAAACTTTATCCCAATATTCTTGTTCGAAATTAACAGCATAATAAGGTATCCCAATTTGATTACATACGGCGATTACATCGTTATAATCTTCTGTAGCCGTACAAAACCCACTCTCATCAGTATCATCCCAGTTTTTCATAAAAATGCCTATGACATCGTAACCTTGTTCTTTTAATATGTGTGCCGTTACAGAACTGTCTACGCCACCTGACATACCGACTACCACACGTGTATCTTGATTTGACAACTATATTTCCTCCTTAAATTTGTGATAAATTTTGTGTATTTCTGCAGTTATATATTTAATTTCTTGTTCAGTCGTTTGTTCATTAAAGCTAAATCTTACAGAGTGTTTTGCGCGTTCTTCATTGCCATACATTGCTATTAATACGTGCGATGGTGTTGTTGTTCCTGCTGTACATGCAGAGCCTGACGAGACATATATATTAGATAAATCCAATAAGGTAAGCATCGTTTCTACATCAACGAAAGGCAAATATAAATTAACGATATGTCCTGTTGAATCTGTCATAGAACCATTCAATTCAAATGGAACCGATCGCTCTTGTAATGTCACGAGAAATTGGTTTTTCAAATTCATTAAATGAACGTTATTATCGTTTATATGGTTATTGGCTAAAGCCAAAGCCTCAGCTAATCCTACAATTTGTGGAAGATTTTCTGTACCTGCTCTTCGTTTTGCTTCTTGTTCTCCGCCTAATTGTGGGAATTGCAATATTGTTTCATCTTTGACTAATAACGCGCCCACACCTTTAGGGCCTCCAAATTTATGTGCAGTAATACTCATCACATCTATGTTGAATTCATGAAAATCTATTTCAAGATGGCCTATTGCTTGAACTGCATCAACATGAAACAAAGCGTTAGATTCAGCGATGATGTCGTCAATGTCATACATAGGTTCGACTGTGCCAATTTCGTTATTAACAAACATGATTGACACTAAAATTGTTTCATCCGTAAGTGCTGCTTTTAATTGGTCTAGTTGTATTAAGCCTTCGTGATCCACATCTAAATAAGTGACTTCAAAGCCTTCTTTTTCAAGTTGTTCAAATACATGGAGTACAGAGTGATGTTCAATTTTAGATGTGATGATGTGTTTACCTTTATGTTGATGTTCGTACGCAATACCCTTTATTGCAGTATTATTAGATTCAGTAGCGCCACTTGTAAATATAACTTCACTTGGCTTAGCATTAAATATCTTCGCTACAGTTCTACGCGACTCATCGAGATATTTTCTTGCATCTCTTCCCATACTATGAATAGAAGAGGGATTACCATAATGAACGCTATAAACATCCATCATCTTATCTATAACTGCTTGTTTGACTGGTGTTGTTGCAGCATAATCTGCATATACTTCCATGTTTGACACTCCTAACAATTTTATCAATGTTCCAATGATAGCACCATCTAATTAAATTTTCTAGTTGTCTGTTTCAAAATGTCCACTTTCATCAATTGTTTTGTAATCATCTATTAATTTCAATGTATCGTCTGTATTTGACCTGCGATATTGAGTAAGCGTTAAATTATGAAGTTGTTTATTGGATACTTCCCAATGTGTTGCTGTAAATCGTGATTGTAAGTACTGGTCATGTGTGACGATAAGCACTTGACCAGTGAAACTATGAATCATGTCCATAATCAAGTCCTGTGTTGCGATATCAAAATAGTTTGTCGGTTCATCTAATATCAATAAATTGGGTCTCGAGAAAAATAATAATACAAACTGTAGCCTGCTTTTTTCTCCCATTGATAAATAAGTAATGGGTTCCTTAATTTTATCTTGGTCAAAACCAAATGAAGCTAAAATCGTTTGAGCGTGACTAAGTGTCATACCTTCTAAATCTAACAAAGTATTTAAAGGGGTCTCACAGTATGTTAAATTATCATTTTGTTGGTCAAAATAACCTATTTTGAGTGAAGGTGTAATATAAATATGACCTTGATCAGGTTTTAATGTTTGTCTAATCAAGCTGATTAATAGTGATTTCCCACTACCATTGCGTCCTGTAAGCAAAATGTTTTCATTATTCTTAATTTCGAAATTCGCTTGATCATAAATACAAAGGTTATTTATTGAAATACTGAAATTTTCTAGCCTTAATAAGTAGCGTTTGCGCATGTTTTCATGTTGGTCAAAATAAAACCTTCTGCCATCTTTTTCAGGTTCTTCTAGTTTATTTTCGTTTAATTTTTGATTTAATTGTGATGCTTTTACTTTTGATTTTTGCGCTAATTTACTTAATCGCTTTTGCTCAGATGGATCGCGAACACTTGTTGTTTGCTTAGAAGCAGCATGCCATTCTTTAACTCTCTTGATAGTATCCTCAAGCTGCTTAACTTCTTTCTGCTGTTTTTCATAAGCATTCACTTGTGTTTGAAACTCTAAATCTATAATTTCTTTGTACTGGTTATAATTACCCGTAAATTTCCTTGTCTGCGTTCGATTTATCTCTATGATATGACTAGCATTTGCATTGATAAATCCACGGTGATGCGATACATAAATGATTGTACGTTTTGATTTATTCATGTGAGTTATTAAATCATTTAGTATCGTTTGATCAAGATGATTAGTTGGTTCATCTAATAGGATTAAATCTTTTTCTGAAATAATTGAACGTAATAATGCGACGCGTGTTTGTTGACCTCCGCTTAAAAGGTTGATTTCCTTGTCTAAATCAGTTTCGCTTAAATTAAATAAATTCGCTTGTGTTATAATTTTTTGTTCTAATTCATAGCCATTATATGCTATGAAATCAGCTATTTTTTCATAATTATAAGGTATTTCTTTTTTTAATTTTAATATTTCTGGAAATAAAGATAAAATGAATTCCATTCCAGTTTCATAATAATAATCTGTCATATCTTGTTTCATAAGATACGCATTGTCTCTATACTTTAAGTATAGTTCATTTAGTAAGGTTGTTTTTCCAACACCATTATCACCCACGAAAGCTATGTGTTCTCCTGTTTCAACACTCATATTCACGTGATTTATCAGCGTTTTACCATATTTTTCAAATGGTTTTTGAACATAATAAAAAGACATATCAATTTCCTCGCTTCCGAGGACATGACATGCCATAAATATTATACTGCAATCAATCTATGCGGTTGCTTAATAATAGCTTATATTATTTACGACATGGTCATATCCTGTAACTTTTTCATTTAAATGTAGTTTTGTTAATTTATTCTCTTGATATTTATCCAATGTCTTCATCGCCTTAATTAAGCCACCTAACGTTTTTAATTTCACTCATTATAACAGTGAGCAGTTTCTTACGCAAGTTTTATAGCGACTGTTATACTTCAAGGTAATAACAATCACTAAGGAGGACAACGATAAACATGTACAATTTAAAACTATCAGCGCTTAATCTTGTACCTATTCGAGAAGGAGAAGATGATCAAGCTGCAATTAAAGATATGGTCAAATTAGCTCAAAATTTAGAAACGTTAGATTATAATCGCTATTGGATTGCAGAACATCACAATGCCCCAAACTTAGTAAGTTCTGCTACTGCTTTGTTAATCCAACATACATTAGAGCACACATCTAAAATCCGAGTGGGTTCAGGTGGTATTATGTTACCAAATCATGCACCATTAGTAGTTGCCGAACAGTTTGGTACGATGGAAACAATATTTCCAGAACGTGTAGATTTAGGTTTAGGACGTGCTCCTGGCACTGATATGATGACAGCTAGTGCTTTACGTAGAGATCAACATAATGGTGTTTATGAATTCCCAGAAGAAGTTGAGCAACTCGCTACATATTTTGGTCCTGGTAATCAACAAGCATATGTGCGAGCTTATCCCGCTGTAGATAAACATGTACCACTTTATATCCTAGGTTCATCTACTGACTCTGCCCATTTAGCAGCACGAAAAGGACTTCCTTATGTATTTGCTGGTCATTTTGCACCACAACAAATGAAAGATGCAATTGAAATATATAAAGATTTATTTGAACCTTCTGATGCACTTAGCAAACCTTATGTCATCGTTTGTTTAAATGCCATTGTTGCTGATACGGATGAACAAGCTGAATACTTATCAACAACTCAAGCACAAGTAATGGTTAGTATAACTAGAGGTAGAATGCAACCACTTCAACCACCTACTGATGATTTAAAAGGTATTTTAACACCGACTGAATTTGAAGTTGCGCAACAACGTATGGGCTCTTCACTTATCGGTTCAGAAGAAACTGTAAAAAATAAAATCCAAACCTTTATAGATGAGCATGGCGATATTGATGAATTAATGGCTATCAGCTATATTTATGATCAAGAAGCTCAACTTGATTCTTATCGTAAACTAAAAAATGTAATAGATACGCTGTAAAATTCAAGTTAATGAAACGTTAAAATCCCAATCTACAAATTTGTAGATTGGGATTTTAGTTATTTTACAAAATAAATTTAGCGAAGACTATTTTTCGTCTTTTTTGTCTTCATCTTTTTTATCGTCACTACCACCAGTGAATTTATCAATTTGTTCTGAAGCTTGTTGTGCTTTTTCGTTATCAGAACCTTTTAATTTTTCAGATACAGTTTTTGCAGTGTCTTTTGCTTTATCTAAGAAATTTTCAGCCATAATAATTACTCCTTTGAAAGTTAATTAAAACTTAATTATTTTTTGAATTTATCAATAGCGTCATTCGCTTTATCTTTTGCATTTTCTACGAATTCTTTAGCTTTACCGGAAGTTTTATCTTCCTTGCCTTCATTTTCTAAATCTTGATTGTCAGTTACATTACCGACTGTTTCTTTCACATTACCTTTTGCTTGTTCGAATTTATTTTCATCTGCCATGTAAATTACCTCCTTAGCAATGTATATAAGTTAAATACCACTAATCATTGTGTCTAAACATGATAAATAAAATAAATCCAATATTTTCTTTAAAAGAAATCATTGTGAACTATAAATTTATAAATTATAGTTCAATTTAAATATAAAACATATAACCGTCTAAATCATCAGTTTCTTTAAAATCAGCTAGATATTGTAAAGTTGTATTATCAAGTACCTCTCTTACAGCATCTCTCATTCTAATCCAAAGTTCTTTTTGTGCAGGTGGCTCTGATTCAATACTTTCTACAAATGTAATCGGACCTTCTAATAAACGTATAATATCACCAGCTGTTATTTCTTCCGCTGGTACTCTTAATTGGTAACCGCCTTTTGCACCACGAACACTTCGAATTAACCCAGCATTCCGTAAAGGACCAACTAATTGCTCTAGATATAGATCACTTAAATTATTTTCTTCTGCTATAGATTTTAATGATACGCACCCTTGTCCTTGTTTTTTAGCTAGGGAAATCATTAATGTTAACCCATATCTTCCTTTTGTTGAAATTTTCATTATATTACCTCACTTAATTCGAATACTCTATATTAACATTCTATCATTTTTTACGTTAATATAGAATTAGAAAGGTGTGACAGATTGTGACGAACGAACCACTTGCATCGAGAATGCGTCCGAATAACATAGATGAAATTATTTCTCAAAAACATTTAGTAGGTCCAAAAGGGATTATTAGAAGAATGGTTGAAACGAAAAGATTATCTTCAATGATATTTTTTGGCCCTCCCGGTATAGGTAAAACAAGTATTGCAAAAGCGATATCTGGTAGTACACAATTCAAGTTTCGACAACTCAATGCCGTAACCAATACCAAAAAAGATATGCAGTTGATTGTTGAAGAAGCAAAAATGTCTGGACAAGTAATTCTACTATTAGATGAAATACACCGTTTAGATAAAGCCAAACAAGACTTTTTACTGCCACACTTAGAAAATGGAAAAATTGTATTAATTGGCGCGACAACATCTAATCCTTACCATGCAATTAATCCTGCTATACGTTCGAGAGCTCAAATTTTCGAATTATACCCATTAGATGACGATGATGTCAGAGTCTCATTAGAGAGAGCAATCAATGATGCTGAACGTGGGCTCGCTACTTACAACCCTATTGTTGATGATGAAGCAATGACTTACTTTACTACACAAAGTCAAGGCGATGTAAGAAGTGCGCTCAATGCTTTAGAATTGGCTGTATTAAGTTCTAAAGTGACTGATGACAATAGATATATCACACTAGAAGATGCAAAAGATTGTTTGCAAAAAGGGGCTTTTGTAAGTGATAAAGATGGAGACATGCACTACGATGTGATGAGTGCGTTTCAAAAATCAATTAGAGGTAGCGATGTCAATGCTGCATTACATTACCTAGCACGTTTAATCGAAGCTGGAGATTTACCAACAATCGTTCGACGTTTGTTAGTGATTAGTTTTGAAGATGTTGGATTAGCGTCACCAGCAGCTGGTCAACGTACATTAGCAGCAATAGAGTCAGCTGAGCGTTTAGGTTTCCCAGAGGCTAGAATTCCTTTGAGCCAAGCTGTAATAGAACTTTGTTTATCACCAAAATCTAACTCAGGTATTTCAGCTATTGATGCTGCTTTATCAGATATACGTAAGGGGCATGTTGGTCAGATTCCTGACCACTTAAAAGATGGTCATTATGCAGGTGCTAAAGAATTAGGTCGTGCAATCGGTTATAAATATCCGCATAGTTATGAGAGCGGATTCGTTTCACAACAATATTTACCCGATAAACTTAAAAATAGAATTTATTATGAGCCCAAAACAACTTCTAAAAGCGAACAACAATTTAAGTCTGTTTATGACAATATTAACCATTCACAAAAAAAGAAATAAAATGTAATTTAAATCACTATAATCAATAAAAGGTAGCTCTCCAAAACGGAAAGCTACCTTTTAAAATAGTTATTGATAAATGAGCATTTTTTATTTTTTGTCTTTAATACGCGTAACAGGAATGTCTTTTAGAATATCATTAATTACATAACCCGCACTGATTAATCCAACTACACTAGGTACAAAAGCATTTGAAGATGGTGGCATTTGTCCTTTTCTCGTTGGTGCGTTAGCATCCCCCACTGTATCTTTAACATCTTCTCTAATTACAATTGGACTTTCATCTGAAAAAACAACAGGTATGCCTTTATGAATGCCTAATTTTTTTAATTTACGTCTTATAATTTTAGCCATAGGATCAGTATGTGTTTTAGAAATATCTGCTACTTCAAAACGTGTTGGATCTATTTTATTGGCAGCACCCATGCTTGAAATTACGGAAATTCCTCTATCTAAACACTCTTTCATTAAGTGTACTTTATAAATGATTGTATCACTTGCATCTACAAAATAATCGATATCATACTCACTGAATAATGCTTCATAAGTCTCTTCCGTATAAAACATATGCAATGAAGTCACTTTACAATCAGGGTTAATTAATTTAATGCGTTCCTCCATCAAAGTCACTTTACTCTGTCCGATTGTAGTAGTAAGCGCATGTAATTGACGATTGACGTTAGTGATATCAACATCATCTTTATCAATAAGAATGATATGACCAATATTTGTACGTGCCAAAGCTTCAGCAGCAAATGAACCAACACCACCTACGCCTAGCACAACAACTGTCTTTTCTTTTAATAATTCCAAGCCTTCTTGACCATAGGCTAATTCATTTCTAGAAAATTGATGTCTCATCTAAATACTCCTTATTATTATTAATATGCTATAACAAAACTATTATAACATTATCATATATTTATATTTACAAAATGCATTATTTATCTTACATTATTTGAAATCGTAGTATTCACATTTTAAATTTTAGCAAAAAAAATACGCAAGACCGAAGTCTTGCGTACGATAGAGTCCGTTAGTGCCGTAGTTATAAAGTGCTTGATCATTCGGCCTGCTTATAACAGGTGGGTGCCCTGTTTCTTGTTTTGCAAGTCCTCCTTTGAGGCGTGTGCGCTGCAAGAAAACCCATTGGGCTCCCGGATCAAAGAGTGTTAGGCCCAAATATGAAGCAAACTTACGAACACTTCAGATGACTATCTTATGTGAACATCATAACACATAATCTCAAATTAGCAAGAATTAAAACTTCTTGCGCTAATTAATGACGAATACGTAATGAAAGTTCTTCTAATTGATTTTCTGATACTTCACTTGGTGCATCTGTTAATAGACATGTCGCAGATGCAGTTTTAGGAAAGGCAATTGTATCACGTAAGTTTGTGCGATTCGTTAATAACATAACTAAACGGTCCAATCCTAATGCGATGCCGCCATGGGGTGGTGCACCATATTTAAAGGCATCTAGTAAGAAACCAAATTGTTCTCTTGCTTGTTCGTCTGTGAAACCTAAAACTTCGAACATTTTAGCTTGTAAATCAGCATCATGAATTCTGATAGAACCTCCGCCTAATTCATAACCATTCAAAACAACATCATATGCATTAGCTTGAACATTCTCAGGCTCAGTGTTTAATTTTTCAATATCTTCTTGTTTTGGTGAAGTGAATGGATGATGCGCTGCAGTATAGCGTTTAACTTCTTCATCATATTCAAGTAATGGCCAATCTGTAACCCATAAGAAATTCAATTTCGTTTCATCAATCAGGTTTAATTCTTTTGCAAGTTTAAGACGTAAAGCGCCTAAACTTTGTGCAACAACACTTGGTTTATCTGCTACGAATAATACCAAGTCACCTGCTTGCGCTCCAGTTAGTGATTGTAACTTTTCAACATGATCATTTTCAAAGAATTTAGCGATTGGTCCATTTAAACCATCATCTACAACTTTTACCCATGCCAAGCCTTTAGCACCGTAGATGTTTACAAATTCTGTTAAAGCATCTATGTCTTTTCTTGTATATTTATCAGAAGCGCCTTCAGCTACAATTGCCTTAACTTGACCATCTTTATTGATAGCATCTTTGAATACTTTAAAGTCCATAATTTCACCAAGTTCTGAAACATCGATTAATTCCATGCCAAAACGTGTATCTGGTTTATCTGAACCATAACGACTCATAGCGTCGTTATATGTCATTCTTGGGAATGGACGTGGTACTTCAACGTCTTTCACATCTTTAACAACATTTTGTAACATTTCTTCGCCCATATCCATCACATCTTCTTGATCTACGAAGCTCATTTCAATATCCACTTGAGTGAATTCTGGTTGACGATCAGCACGTAAATCTTCATCACGGAAACATTTAACAATTTGATAATATTTGTCAAAACCACTAATCATTAATAATTGTTTGAATATTTGGGGTGATTGAGGTAATGCATAAAATTCGCCACCATGCACACGTGATGGTACTAAATAGTCACGGGCACCCTCTGGCGTTGATTTATTTAATACAGGTGTTTCTATATCATAAAAACCTTCTTGGTCTAAGTATTGTCTAATAGATCGTGTTGTTTGGTGTCTCATTTTAAATGTTTGTGCTAACTCTTGGCGTCGTAAATCAAGATATCTATATTTTAATCTGATATTTTCATCAACATTTTGATTTTCTTCATTTAATGCAAATGGAGGTGTCTCAGATTTATTGATAATTTGGATATCTGAAACTTGTACTTCAACCTGGCCAGTTTCAATTTTTGGGTTTACCGTTTGAGGATCACGTTGCTTAACTATCCCTTTAACTTCTACCACGTATTCTGATCTAACAGTTTCTGCAATTTGTAATGCTTCTGCTGAAAAATCTGGGTTAAATACGATTTGAACATAACCTTCACGGTCACGTAAATCAACAAAAATCAAGCCACCTAAATCTCTACGGTTGTGTACCCAACCTTTTAATGTTACTTCTTGGTCTAATAACGACTCTGTTACTAAACCACAGTATGTTGTACGTTTACTCATGATATCTCTCCTTAATTTTTGAAATAATTAACCATTTCATCTAATTTAATAGTTTCAGTTTCACCTGACTCCATATTTTTTACATTTATTTTATTTTCTTCTAGCTCTTGTTCGCCTACGACTATCGTATATCGCGCATTTAATCTATCTGCTTGCTTCATTTGGCCTTTAACTTTACGTTGTAAATAATCTTTATCTGCTTTCACACCATTTTTACGTAAATCATTTAATAGTTTCACAGCATAACGGTCCGCTTTATCGCCCATTGTTACAATAAATAAATCAAATTCATGATTGGCATTAAGTTCAATTTGTTCTTCCTCTAGTGCAAGTAACAATCTTTCAATACTTAACGCAAACCCTATACCAGTCTGGCTTGGTCCATCTAATAATTCTAATAAACCATTATATCGTCCGCCACCACACAGTGTAGTAATCGCACCATCATAATTAGGGTTATCCATCATTAACTCGAAAGCAGTATGTGTATAATAATCCAATCCTCTAACTAAATTCGGATCTTCTACGTACGGAATACCTAAATCATCTAAATGTTGTTTTACTTCTGCATAATAAGCTTTTGATGATTCATTTAAAAATTCTGTAATGCTTGGAGCTGTTTTTATTTCTTCTTTGTCTTTATCGATTTTACAATCTAAAATTCTCATTGGATTTGTGTGTAATCGTGATTGACAATCACTACAAAAATGTTCGATTACAGGTTCAAAATGATTCACAAGTGCATCATTATATTCTTTACGAGAATTTATATCACCTATACTATTAATAACAAGTTTTAAGTGCTTCAATCCAAATGACTGATAAATATGCATTGCCATTGCTAGTACTTCTGCATCTACACCTGGATTTTCAGCACCAATAGCTTCTACACCAAACTGAGTGAATTGGCGATATCTACCTTTTTGTTTTCGTTCATAACGAAACATTGGTCCGTTATAATATAATTTAATAGGTTGGTTCGGAATACCTTGCATTTTATTTTCTATATATGAACGCACAACTGCAGCTGTACCCTCTGGACGTAATGTGATACTTCGGTCACCTTTATCTTTAAAGGTATACATTTCTTTTTGAACAACATCCGTTGAACCACCTACACCACGTGCAAATAATTCAGTACTTTCAAAAATTGGTGTACGAATTTCTTCGTAATTATACAATTCCATGAGTTGATCTAACTTTGCTTCAATATAACGCCATTTCTTTGTTTCCTCTGGTAAAATATCTTGAGTCCCTCTAGGTATATTTATCATAGAACCTCTCCTTTTAAGCAATAAAAAAACCCTTGCATGACTAATAGTCATACAAGGGACGAATTTCCGTGTTGCCACCCTAATTGGTTATAAATATTTAAATTTATAACCCACTTCATACGAATAACGTTCGTTACACGGCTTTACTTTTAAAGCACCTCTTCTTGTGTTAAATTTCTAAATTACTAAGCATAATTTTTCAGCCAGGAATTATGTCTCTTCGCATTGTTTAAATGCTACCATTTCGTTTAGAACTTTCAAGAATTATAGCGGTTTTAATATAGAATTCATATTTAATAATAACGAGTTTACGACTAATATGCAACCTTTTTATTCTGAGAAGTATGCACGTAGTCCATCAACAACTGCTTTTTCTACAATTTGTCGATGTAATTGATCTCTAATCATATCTTCATCTGTAGGATTACTAATATAACCTAATTCTAATAATACTGCTGGTACATCTGTTTGTCTCAATACTTGGAAGTTTTCTTGTCGTGCGCCTTTATTTGTTAATAATGCTTTCTTTTGTAGGCTCGCACTCAATGTCTCTGCTAATGCTTTTTGATTTTTCTTAAACCAATAAACGGTACTACCATTTGCTTTAGCTGATTTTAATGAATCATTATGTATACTAATATAAGCATCACCTTTAATATTTCTATCGCTAAGACTGACATATTCATCTGAACTACGTGTCATATTCACTGTTGCACCTTCTTTTTCTAAAAGTGCTTTAAGCTCTTGAGCGGTTTTCAAAGTGTATACTTTCTCTTTACTATGTTTATTTGTATTACTTGATGCCCCCTGATCACGTCCACCGTGACCAGGATCAAGTACAATTATTTTATCTTTTAAAGGTTTAGCATTTTTGTTAGCGTCAGCTTGAATATTTAAATTCGTATGCCAACCTGCTACCCAACCTTTTTCATTATTACCGGATTCTACTTCAATCCACTTACCAGATTCACCAATTTTATGGAAGTTTTGTCCTTTGTCGATAGAATTAATTTCTGGATAAACAGCGTTAGGACCTGTTCTTAATTCTGCATCTTCAGTAATATAAATCGTACTACTGTTTTCATCACTATGATTTAAGAAAGCAATAATCATAATGATGAAAATAATAAATGCTACTATGACAATAAATGTGGGGATATTTCTGAGATTATGTTTTTCTAACCAAGTATCGAGTTTTTTCATACTATTTTGCCATCCTGACTTTCATAAATCACTGTTACGGGTCCATCATTAGCAATATTCACTAACATATCAGTACCAAATTCGCCTGTTAACACGTTTATTCCGTAAGAACGTAATGCATCGTTAAATATTTCATAATATTCATTTGCCTGTTCTGGAGGCATAGAATGAGAAAATCCTGGTCTGTTCCCTTTTCTAACATCTGCATACAATGTAAATTGTGATATAGATAAGATTTCACCTTCTACTTGTTGAATATTTAAGTTAAGCTTGCCATTATTATCTTCAAATAACCGTGCATTCACAATTTTTTTTGCTAATGCTAAAATATCGGCCTCTGTAGATGTTTTACCAACACCAACAAATAGGCAATATCCTCTTTTTATTTTATTTTCTATATTTTCATTAGAAACCGAAGCTTCCTTTACTCTTTGTACGACTATTTTCATGTATGATGCACCTCTAATTCCAAACTCTTGTGACAGTATATACATCGCCGAGTTGTTTAATCTTGTCTACAACTTGGTAAACTTCATTAACATTTTTTACCATAACACTAATATTAATCACAGCATTTTTATCTATATCTGACTTGCCAGATACTTTCACTAAATTACTTTTAGTTGAATTTACAGCTTGTAATACTTCATTTAATAGCCCATTTCTATCATAAGCAGAAACTTCTAAATCTACTTGATAACGTTGAGTGGCATCTTTAGAACGTACCCATTCTACGTAAATCAAACGGTCTTTTTCACTTTTAATATTAGGACAATCTGTTCTATGTACTTTAATGCCATGCCCTTTAGTGATATAACCAACAATATCATCACCTGGGATTGGGTTACAACATTTTGATAATTTGATTAAGACATTTTCAATACCTTCAACATAAACGCCACTATCCGTTGTGACGTCATCTTTAATAGGTACTGATTTAGAAATTTCTTGTGCCGAATTCAATGCTTTTTGCTTATCTTGAATACGTTGCTTTTCAGTTAATTTATTCACTATTTGTAAGGCTGTTACTCCTCCAAAACCAACTGCAGCAAATAAATCATCATCGTTAGCAAAATTATATTTATTATTTACTACGGCGATATTTTCCTCATTTAATACCGTGTCTACTCTAAAACCTTGATCTTTGATTTCCGCTTCAATCATAAATTTACCCTTTTCAATGTTTGAAGAACGGTCTTGTTTTTTAAAGAAACTGCGAATTTTACTTTTAGCACTTGATGATTTAACAATTTTCAACCAATCTCTACTTGGACCATAAGAATGCTTACTTGTTCTAATTTCAACAATATCTCCAGTCTGCAAGACATAATCTATAGGTTCAATTTTACCATTTACTTTTGAACCTATCATTTTATTACCTACTTCACTATGAACTGCATATGCAAAATCAATAGGGACTGCACCGTAAGGTAATTCTACAACGTCACTTTCTGGCGTAAACGCATATACTTTGTCACTTTGTAAATCAAATTTAAGTGTTTCCATAAACTCTTCAGCATCTGACGTAGTATTGTCTGTTTCTGCAAACTCTTTAATCCAATTTAACTTTTTATTAAAGTTTTGTGCTTTCTCTGTTACTTTCTTACCTTCTTTATATGCCCAGTGCGCTGCTACACCATGTTCAGCGATTTCATGCATTTCAGAAGTTCTAATTTGTATTTCAAGTGGATCGCCGTTTGGACCAACAACCGTTGTATGTAATGACTGATACATATTTTGTTTTGGCATCGCAATGTAATCCTTAAATCTACCAGGCATCGGTTTCCAAAGCGTGTGTACTAAGCCCAGTACAGCGTAACAATCATTGATAGAATTCACGATAATTCTAACAGCTAACAAATCGAAAATTTGATCAAACTGTTTCTTTTGTTTAACCATTTTTCTATATATACTATATATGTGTTTAGGTCGACCATTGATTTCCCCAACAATATTCATGCTAGACATATCTGCTTGTATACGATTTATAGCATTTTGAATGTAGTCTTCTCTTTCACTACGTTTTTTCTTCATTAAATTAACAATTCTAAAATATTGAACGCTATCAATGTATCTAAGCGCTGTATCTTCCAATTCCCATTTAATGGTATTAATACCTAATCTATGAGCCAAAGGTGCATAAATTTCGAGCGTCTCTTTAGAAATTCTAATTTGTTTTTCTCTTGGCATCGGTTTGATTGTTCTCATATTATGTAAACGATCTGCCAATTTAACTAAAATCACACGTACATCTTTAGCAATTGCGATAAATAGTTTTCGATGATTCTCCGCTTGTTGTTCTTCTTTTGAGCGATATTTCACTTTTTTTAATTTTGTTACACCTTCTACAATAACTGCAATTTCTTCATTGAACATACCTTGAACATCATCAAATGTATATGGCGTGTCCTCGATTACGTCATGTAAAAACCCTGCAACAATTGTTGGTCCATCTAAATGCATTTCAGTTAATATGCCAGCAACTTGAATTGGATGCATTATGTATGGTAAACCATTTTTTCGAAATTGACCTTCATGTGCCTCATAAGCAATATGATAACTTTTTAACACATATTCATAGTCTTCTTTTGACAAATATGATTTGGCTTTGGATAGTACTTCATCAGCACTATATGGATATTCATTGTTCACTTAAGACACCCCTATACTAAATATTAATCGCTATTAGATACCCAGTATTATATTTCGTTAGTTTTATCTAATCTTATTTAACTACGATTGTAACGTATTTTCATTTTATTAGGTCAAATTTTGTATAATAGTTATATGATACTACATGTTATTAAATAAATAAATGAGTTCATGTGTGTATTGGGAAAATAAAGTTTATTTTTAAATATTATATAGTGTGTTCAAGTGTATGACATTCATAACAAAGAGACAAATGTTTTGAAAATTCAATAAAAAAATAAAGTAGATAGGATCAAGGGTCTCAGATAACTAACCAACAATACGCCCTATTGTAATAAATTGGATCTATTTTAAATTAAAAAAGAAGCCAGGACATAAATATATGTCTGAGCTTCTTTTGTTATATTACTTTTATATTTTATTCGTCGTATGAGATTAAACTCATTACGTCGTAATCTTCTATTTTTTCAATACCGTTAAGATATTTAAGTTCAATGATAAATGCAATACCTACAACGATGCCACCTAATTGTTCAACAAGTTTAATTGCCGCTTCAATTGTTCCACCTGTAGCTAACAAGTCATCCGTAATCAACACACGTTGACCTGGTTTAAGCGCATCTTTATGCATTGTTAACACGTTTGTACCATATTCTAAGTCGTATTCATAGCGAATCACTTCTCTTGGCAATTTACCTTCTTTTCTAACTGGCGCAAAACCAATACCCATTGAATACGCTACTGGACACCCTATGATAAAGCCACGTGCTTCAGGTCCGACTATAACATCTACATCACGGTCTTTAGCATAATGAACAATTTGATCTGTAGCATAACCAAATGCTTCACCGTTATCCATAATTGTTGTAATATCTTTAAAGTTAACCCCAGGCTTTGGCCAATCTTCTACTTCCGACACATACTGTTTTAAATCCATTCAAACTTCCTCCTATTTATCTACCAGTTCAGACTTAATCCATTGCTTTAAATTATTAAAATCTTCATAAAGCAACATTTTTTCAACTTCAATTCTTTCTAAACGACCTTGATAATACTTACTCGATTCAATTGCTTTCTTAGTAGAGTCGCTATTTATCTTGATTATACCATTTTCATCTTTGATAAACTCTAAATCAAGGAAAACTTTCAAGATGAATTTAAGCATACTAGACTGTATATTTAAATATTGGCAAAGTTGCATACCATCTTTAGCTAAATTAGTTTCCTTTTTCGTAGCTAATGCTTTAAAGCATTGTTTGAACGTTTCCATTTTTGGCATGCCTTCAAAATAAATCGAGCGTTCATGATTTAAAACAAGGTAAATTTGTGAAACTTCTACGGTTTTCAAAGTATCTTTGATTTCTTGTATAGAAGCAGGCAAATCACGAAAAACATATTTGTCATAATTTTGCTGAATTTCATCACCATAAAAGTAATAATTTTCGCCTAGTTTTTCACTTTTTTTATGAATAAGATAAGCTACATCCGTTGAATTCTGCTCAAAGCCACTCACTTTACTTTTACTTCGATAATCAAGAATTTGTAAATTATTACTTGATAAGTCTTGTATCATGAATTGAGGTGATTGAAAACCATTCCATTCATTAATCTGCAACGTCCCAATACAATTAATTGGTTGTTGTTCCCCTAATTCCTTAACAAGGTGCCCGTTTTGCCAAAAGATAGCCTGTAATTGACTTTCACCCATTACGAGTTTGAGATGTTTCTGTTCTTGGCCAATCCCTTTTGCTTGATTGACAATGACATCTTGTAATTCAAAGCATGGACTAGAAAAGTCTGTGCCAAAAGGACGTAATCTTTGAATATCTTGAATGTTTTTTATTGTAATATCAGCTTCTGATATTTTAACGTCTACTTTTTTACGTGGCTCAAGTGATGTTGTTTCAGCAAGTTGAGTCATCCAATCATTTAATCCTTGTCTCAGTGTTTCAATGTGTTCTATTGGCATCGTC
The DNA here is from genome assembly GCF_049943195.1 of Staphylococcus caseorum. Classification (NCBI taxonomy): domain Bacteria; kingdom Bacillati; phylum Bacillota; class Bacilli; order Caryophanales; family Staphylococcaceae; genus Staphylococcus; species Staphylococcus caseorum. Next base: position 687,478 of record NZ_JBNFUA010000001.1, on the reverse strand, counting down.
ACACCTGCAGCCATATGATGACCGCCAAATTTTGATATTAAATCACCATGTGCATTCAAAACTTCGAACATTGAAACTTGCGCTATACTACGAGCTGAGCCTTTTGCATGGCCTTGCGCCTCATCGATATTTAATATAAGCGTTGGTAAACTATACGTTTCTACAACTTTAGACGCCACGATGCCTAAAACACCTTCATGCCAATCGGGTTCAGCTAATAATAAGAATTTAGCGCCTTGTTGTACTTGTGCTTCAGCTACTTGTAATGCTTCTTCAGAAATTTGTGCAACGATATCTTTACGTTCTTGATTAAAGAATTCGACCTGTTCAGCTAGAAAATCTGCTTCTTCATCTGTTTCAGCCATTAATAATTCTGCAGCAAGCGCAGCATCTTCTAGTCTACCTACTGCGTTTAAACGAGGGCCGATGATAAAACCGATTGTTTCTTCATTAATTTCATCACTGTAACCAGCTTGTTTTAAAATCGCCCTTATAGATGGTGGACAATGATTGTTAAGAACTTCTAATCCTTTTTGAACTAAAGTTCGATTTTCATCCGTTAAAGAGACTAAATCAGCAATTGTTCCTATAGCAACTAAGCCAAGGAAATATGCAGGTGGTTCATCCAATAAATTCTGTGCTAATTTATAAGCTACACCAGCACCACATAAGTATTTGAATGGGTAATCAAATTCCGGATGCATTGGATGTACAATTGCATAGGCATTAGGCATCGTTCTACCAATTTCATGATGGTCTGTCACAATCACATCAACGCCTAAATCTTGTACCATTTGTATTTCTTCATGGCCTTGTATGCCATTATCTACAGTAATAATGAGTGAAATCTCTTCTTCATAAGCATTTTTAAACGCCATTTCATTTGGGCCGTAACCTTCAGAGAAACGATTCGGTATATACCAACCTACGTGTGCGCCTAACTCTTTTAACGTATTTACGAGTATAGTTGTAGACGTTACACCATCTGCATCATAATCACCATATACTAAAATCTTTTGATTTTGATCTATCGCCAAATTAATGCGTTCGACAGCTTTAGTCATATCGCTCATTAACAATGGATCATGTGTGACTTGAGTGCCTTTTAACAAAGCATCAATTGATGGTTTATCAGTTAAACCTTTACTTTCTAAGATTTTCTTTACAATAGGAGTTAGCTTTAATTCTGATGAAACTTCCTCTGTAATCTCAGTTTCTGGTGCGTTAACATCCCAAGTATACTTGGATTTAATCATACTATTCTCCCTCATTTCCACAAGCAATTATACAAAAGATATTCGAAAATAAAAAGTACTTACATTTAAACAAGACTTTCTATTATATTTATAAAGCGAATACCATGTTTTTTAAAAAATTCACAAATACATCTTAACATGAAAAGCAATATACTTTAGCTTAATAACCATAATTCGTATTTAAAATTACTTTATTCGTTAATACCTTTTTAAACTCATAAAAAACAGCCCGAATTTTTAATTCGAGCTGTTTCACTTTATTTGAAATGTTTTAGCTATAATTGACACTAGAATTCAAAGTACATACATCCTGTGCAAGTTATACTAAGATTTTTTCATCATTTGATTTTTTCTCTTTATAAACGACAATCTTATGATCGTCTGATTTTTTAAGTTGACGTTTCTTCATTATGCCCCATAACGGTACTGCGATAAATACAGATGAGAACACACCTGAAATCAGACCGACAAGTAATGCTAATGAAAAGTTAAAGATACTTGGTGAACCCAATACTAGTAACGAAATAACTACGATAACTACTGTTAAAACTGTATTAATAGAACGTGTCATTGTCTGACGAATCGATCTATTAACAATATCGTCTATTTGAGATTTCTTCGTAATCACTTTTACTTTGTGTAAGTTCTCCCGGACCCTATCGAATGTAACAATCGTATCATTGATAGAGTAACCAATAATCGTTAATACTGCTGCGATAAAGGTAATATCTACCTCTAATCTAAATAAACTAAATACAGCAACAATGATAAACGCATCATGTAGTAGTGCCAGTACTGATGATAGTCCCATACGCCATTCAAATCTAAATGTAGTATAGATAATAATACCAATAGCAGCATATATAAGTGCAAACATGGCGTTTTTAGCAAGTTCTTGACCAATCACTGGTGAAACTGTATTGACTGTTGGATCATTACCAAACTCATTATCTATAGTGCTCTTAATTTTAGCAACTTCATCTTTAGATAAATCATTTTTAAATTGTACAGTAGCATTTTGACCATTTTCACCAAGTGAAACCTGAGTCGGTTTGAAATCTTTATCTTCAAGTGTTTGAGTCACTTTTTCCTCTGACACTTTATTTTCAGATTCAAAATCAACTCTCGTACCACTTGTGAAATCAATACCTAAATTTAATTTGAAAATGAAGAGAATGATAGCACCGATAATAATAATAAGGACACTTAATGATAACAATGGCTTAGCCAATTTCATAAAGTCCCAACGTTCATATGGCGTTTTCAAATCATGGACGTCTTTTTCTTCATTGATATTATAGATTTCTTTCTTATTTACACCAAATAACCAATATGATTTTTTGAAGTAATTAGATGACACTAGTAATGATAATAGCCATCTTGATAAGAACACTGCTGTTACAAAGATCATTAAGATACCGATGAGTAACATAGTTGCGAAACCTTTAACTGAACTTTCACCAAAGAAGAACAACACTGCGGCTGCAATCACAGTTGTTAACTGTGCATCGACAATGGTTAAGAAAGAACTCTTATTCGCTTTTTTATAAGCTTGTTTGAGTGTCCGTCCAATTTTGAGCTCGTCTTTAATCCGCTCATACATTATAATGTTCGCATCGACAGCCATACCGACACCTAACACTAAGGCTGCTAAACCTGGTAATGTAAGTACACCAGATATAAAGTTAAATGCTAGCATTGTTAAATATATATACGCCGTTAGCGCAATAATTGCTACTAAACCTGGCAAACGGTAGAAACCTAACATGAATAGATAAATTACTGCAATACCAATTATAGCAGCAAACACTGTTTTATCTAATGCGTCTTGACCAAACTGGGCACCGACTGAATTAGAATAAATCTCATTTAAATCTACTGGTAAGGAACCTGCATTCAATAAATCAGCAATTTGTTTTGCTTCTTTGATGCCTTCTTCACCATTAAATCCACCTGAAATTTCAACACTATCAGAATTAATCGGTTTATCTACTGAAGCAGCTGAAACGAATTTCGGATCTTTTTTAGTCACTTCTTTATGGTAAGAATCACCTTTTTCGTGATCTAACCAAACAACCATGACGTTTTCATCTTTTTTCGAAATTTCTTCAGTTACTTTTTTGAATTTATCACTATCTTTTAATTTGAAAGTAACTGCTGGTTGATTCGTATTCTCTTTAAATTCTTGTTTTGCTGAACCTTGCTGGATATCTTTACCAGTCAATTTGATATTGTCATCGGCATCACGAATTGTTAAATTTGCTTGTGATGATAATACCTCTCGAGCTTCAGATTGGTTTTTAACACCCGCAAGTTGAACACGAATTCTATTTTTATCTTCGACTTGAATTTTTGGTTCAGAAACACCTAAGACGTTGACACGGTTTTCAAGCGTTTTCGCTGTTGATTTAACCGCTTTATCGTCAATTTTATCATCTTTTTGTAAAGGATCTACTTGATATAAGACCTCAAATCCACCTTGCAAGTCCAAACCAAGGCTAACGTCTTTAACTACACTCTTATAAGTAAATGCCATAGCTCCCAACAACAGACCTACGAGCACTATGAATGCAACTATTCTACTACTCTTCTTCACTTGAACACCTCATTGTAAGCTTATGTTATAAGAATACTTGATTAAATCATTTTAATGCAATTTTATACAATCTATACTTTCTTCTAAACGACCTTATTATCTTAACATATTACAACGTGTGTAAAAACTAACTCAACTATTTTGTATTCATAACTTAATTGTAAGCGTTATTAACTTTTTAAATTGTTACAAAAATATTACTCGTTTATACGTTAAGTTATGATTATATACTAGGTCATTTTAAATTATAACACTATATCAACATATTGTTTAAGAAAGTATATATGATTTCTATTAATGTTTCAGTAGAATATGTTAATAAAAAAACGAACTGATATTTTCATATCAGTTCGTTACTTTATTATGAAGGATCAACTTGTTTTATAGCAGGTTTTTCTAAAGTGATTTCAGTACCATTGTTATTTAAAGTTAATACTACTGTAGTTTCATCTACTGCACGAACAGTACCTTTGATACCACCGATTGTAGTTACATGTTGGCCAGAACTTACTTGGCTAATCATTTGACGATGCTCTTTCGCTCTTTTTTGTTGTGGTCTGATTAAGAAAAACCACATTAATGCTAATAATAAAATTGGTAATATTAATGAAGTAAATTGCATTATTTTATTTCTCCCTTGTTAAAAGTTTTTTGGGTTGTCTACATTAAGTCCATACTGTTCAAAGAATTCTTCTTTAAAATCAAGAAGACGATCTTCACGAATAGCTTGTCGTACATTTTCCATTAATTTTAGCAAGAAATGTAAATTATGATAAGTAGTAAGACGGATACCAAAAGTTTCTTCTGCTTTAATTAAATGTCTTATGTAAGCTCTACTATAATTTTTACAAGTATAGCAGTCACAATCTTCATCAAGTGGTCCTAAATCTTCTGCATATTTAGCATTTTTAATAGTCACTCTTCCATGTGAAGTCATACAAGTACCGTTACGCGCGATACGTGTTGGTAGTACACAGTCAAACATGTCTATACCTCGAATACTACATTCAATTAATGCATCTGGTGAACCCACACCCATTAAATAACGTGGTTTGTCCTTCGGCATAAATTGTTCTGTGTGTGTCACCATATCGTACATCACTGGCTTAGGCTCTCCTACAGACAAGCCACCTATTGCATATCCTGGAAAATCTAAAGCAACTAATTCCTCAGCACTTTGTTTTCTAAGATCTTTATATTCTCCGCCTTGTATAATCCCAAACAAAGCTTGATCATCAGGTCTCTTATGTGCTTTCAAACATCTTTCAGCCCATCTAGTGGTTCTTTCAATAGAATCTTTCACATATTTATATTCGGCAGGCATAGGAGGACATTCGTCAAATGCCATCATAATATCTGAGCCTAAATCATTTTGAATCTCTGTAGCTTTCTCAGGACTCAAAAATAACTTCGATCCATTCTTGTGATGGCGAAACTCTACGCCTTTTTCAGTAATATTTCTCAAATTACTTAAGCTAAATACTTGGAAACCGCCAGAATCAGTCAGTATAGGACCATTCCAGTTCATGAACTGATGTAAGCCCCCACTCTTTTTGATAATATCATTTCCTGGCTGTAACCACAAATGATAAGTGTTCCCTAAAATGATTTTCGCTTCCATTTGATGTAATTCTTCTGGACTCATTGTTTTTACAGTTGCTTTTGTACCTACTGGCATAAACATCGGCGTTTCAAATGATCCATGCGGTGTGTGTACAATACCTAATCGAGCACCCGATTGCTTACAAGTTTTAATATGCTCATACGTTACTGCTGGCATATAAAATCTCCTTTCATTCCCTAAATAATTAACATTGCATCTCCGAAACTAAAGAATCTGTATTCTGATTTTACCGCTTGCTGATATGCATTTAAAATATAATCTCTACTACTAAAAGCAGATACTAGCATAACAAGCGTTGATTTTGGTAAATGAAAGTTGGTAATTAAACCATCAATTGCCTTAAATGTATAGCCTGGGAAGATAAAGATATCTGTCCAGCCACTTTGAGCTTTAAATACCTCATTCGTTTGCATAATCGTTTCAAGTGTTCTAGTTGATGTTGTACCTACAGAAATCACACGATGTCCTTTAGACTTGGTTTCATTTAACAACTCTGCTGTTTCTTGATCCATTTGATAATATTCACTATGCATTTCATGATCGTCAATATTATCTACACTTACAGGTCTAAATGTACCTAAACCAACATGTAACGTAATGAATGCGATGTTAATACCTTTTGCTTTTATACGATTTAATAATTCATCAGTGAAATGTAACCCTGCTGTTGGTGCGGCTGCAGAACCAGATGCTTTGGCATAAACAGTTTGATAACGATCTTGATCGTCTAAGCGTTCTTTTATATAAGGAGGTAACGGCATCTCACCAAGCTCATCTAAGCGCTCTTGTAATATGCCCTCGTAATGTAGTCTCATGATACGACCACCTTGGTTTAACTCCTCAATACATTCAGCAACTATCTTACCGTCACCAAACGTTAATTTATTACCAACCTTAATTCTTTTTGCAGGCTTTAATAATACTTCCCAATCATTACCAGAGATTTGTGTCAGCATTAGCATTTCTACTTTTGCACCGGTTTCTTTTTTCAAACCAAACAAACGAGCTGGCATTACTCTTGTATCGTTTAATACAAGCGTGTCACCTTTATTTAAGTAATCAATGACATTTTTAAAATGTTTATGTTCAATATCACCAGTTTGTCTGCCAAGAACTAATAATCTACTCTCATCTCTGTTTTTCAGAGGTGTTTGTGCTATCAATGCTTCAGGCAAATGATAATCAAATGCTTCAATATCCAAACTTATTCCCTCTTTCCATTCTTGCTAAAATGTTCAAATGCATAAGGTGTCGCTTTCCGCCCTCTTGGCGTACGCTCAATAAATCCTTTTTGTATTAAAAAGGGTTCATATACATCTTCAATTGTAATGCGTTCCTCACCAATAGAAACAGCAATCGTATCTAAACCAACAGGTCCACCTTTATACTGCTGCAATATACAATTCATCATTTTATGATCAATGTAATCTAGCCCTTCATCATCTACTTGTAATAACTGCAGAGATTGCTTTGTAGTATCTATGCTGATTGATTCATCTTCTTTCACTTGTTGAAAATCACGTACACGTTTTAACAAACGGTTGGCTACCCTTGGCGTGCCGCGACTACGTTTAGCTAATTCTGTTGCACTTTCTTCATCGATGGACGTACCTAATACTTCTGCGGTACGCACAATGATTTCTTCCAATTCAGGTTCTTCGTAATACTCTAATCTGAGATGAACACCGAATCTATCGCGTAAAGGAGCTGTTAAACTACCCGCTCTTGTAGTAGCACCTATTAAAGTAAAAGGTGGCAAGTCTATACGAATACTTCTCGCTTCTTCTCCTTTACCAATAACGATATCCAAGAAGAAATCTTCCATTGCAGGATATAATACTTCTTCAACAACACTACTTAACCTGTGAATTTCATCAATAAATAAAACATCTCCTGGTTGTAAACTAGAAAGAATCGCAGCTAAATCACCTGGTCGTTCTACAGATGGTCCAGAAATCGTTCTAATATTTACTTCCATTTCATTAGCAATGATGTTAGACAAAGTCGTTTTACCTAATCCAGGGGGACCAAATAATAGGACATGATCTAACGGTTCTTGTCTCATTTTAGCTGCTTTAATAAACACTTCTAAATTCGATTTAATCGCTGATTGTCCAATATATTGACGTAACCTTGCTGGTCGTAAAGAAAGTTCAAATGAAGTTTCCTCTTCATGTACTGATTGGTCTACCATTCTATCATCCATTACATCCCCCCCTTTTTAAATATAGTAATATTTATGATATAAGTAATTGTAATCCTCTTTTAACTGCATCATCGACAGATTCAAATGATTCTTTAGTTAATGTTTTTTCGACTTTAGTCAATTCACGTTTAGAATAACCTAATGCTTCTAATGCTAGCATTGCTTCTTTAACAATTGCAGTTGCACCATTACTATCAATTCCCATGTTTAATAGCTGACTGCTATCTACTTCGTTGATCTGTACTTTACCTTTAAGATCCAATACAATTTGGCGCGCAGTTTTTTTACCTATTCCAGGGAATTGTGTTAAGTAAGCATCATTTTCGTTCTCGATGGCAATTTTGACGTCATTCGGAGAACTACTTGCTAAAATTGCTAATGCAGATTTCGGACCAATGCCAGTTACTTTTATCAAACTTAAAAACATATCTTTTTCTTCTTGATTTATAAAACCATAGAGCAACTGTGCATCTTCTCTTACGATAAGTGAAGTGTGAATCACGACTTCTTGATCCATTTGTTTTTGAAAACGATAAGAATTAGGTGTTTGAATCTCGTATCCTACACCTGATGCTTCAACTACTACATGCGTAGGATTCAATACTGTTAATGTGCCTTTAATATATGCGTACACGTTTACACTTCCTTATATAGTCATACTAATTAATTCTACTTTAGAAATATGATCAATAATTTTTAAAGCTTCCATTACATCATCAATTTCCAAATCCGTGCCTTTGGCATCTAATGAAAGTGTGATTGTTGCTCTACCATCCATTGGAATACTTTGGTGAATTGTTAACACAGATAACCGTAAACTAGATAATGTATTTAATACTTGTGCCAACATGCCTACAATATCATTGACATACAATATTAACGTAAACTCTCTCGTTGATTCCATCTTTTCATCAATCGGAAATATAGTATCTCGATATTTATAAAATGCACTTCTAGATAAATCGAACTGTTTGACTGCTTCAAATATGGACAATGACGGATCGTTTTTTAATACATCTTTAATTTTTAAAGTTTTTACAACTGATTCTGGTAAAACATCTTCTCTAATTAAATAAAACTTTTTATAGTCTTTTTTGTCCAAATTAAGCACTCCTATTCAACAAATTCAAATTCTCCACCAAGTATTCTTACAATATCACCATTTTCACAGCCACGTGCTCTCAAGGCCTCATCAATGCCCATAGAACGCATTTGACGTGCGAATCTACGTACTGCAGGGTCGCTATTGAAGTCAGTCATCTTGAACATTCTTTCAATTGCTTTACCACTTACAACGTATGCAGCATCATCATCTCTAGTAATTGTGAAGTTATCTTGACTCGGCGTATGTTTGTACAACACTCTGTTAACACCCAAGTCTTCCTCTTCTTCTTTACTAAAGTCAATGTCTTTTACTTCTTCTAATTTATCTGCAATTGCATATAAAAGTTCATCAATATGATCATGCATTACTGTAGATAAAGGAATAATATGAATACTATCATCATTCAATTCTTCTTTGAAAATTTCTAAATTATCTTCAGCGTTTGGCATATCCATCTTATTTGCTACAACGATTTGAGGTCTCTCTTCTAAACGATGTTCATAAGCACTTAATTCTTCATTAATTACTTTATAATCTTCGAATGGATCGCGACCTTCAGAGCCACTCATATCAATCATATGAACAATAACTTTTGTTCTCTCAACGTGTTTTAAAAATTGATGGCCTAATCCTACACCTTCAGATGCACCTTCAATAAGACCAGGTAAATCTGCCATTACAAAACTTCTTTGATCTTTTGTAGAAACAACACCTAAGTTAGGCTTAATTGTAGTGAAATGATAAGCACCAATTTTCGGTTTGGCTTTAGATACTATTGAGAGCAAAGTAGATTTACCTACACTAGGAAAACCTACTAATCCTACATCGGCTAGTAATTTTAATTCTAACGTAACTTCTATTTCTTCACCTGGTTCACCATTTTCACTAAAATCAGGTGCAGGGTTTCTTGGAGAAGCGAAACGAGAATTACCTCGGCCACCACGACCACCCTTAGCTACAGTTGCACGTTGACCATCTTCAACTAAATCTGCAACAACTTCTTCTGTCTCAACATTTTTCACAATTGTGCCTGGCGGTACTTTTAGAACTAAGTGGTCTGCATTTTTACCATGCATATTACTCGTTTGACCAGCGCCACCTCTATTAGCCTTGAAATGTGTTTGATATCTAAAGTCTAATAAAGTTCTTAATCCTTCATCAACTTCAAATATAATTGACGCACCATTACCACCGTCGCCACCAGCTGGACCACCAAATGGAATATATTTCTCTCTACGGTAGGCTGTTATACCATTACCGCCATCACCTGCTTTAAGTGATATTTTAACTTGATCGACAAACATGATTTCACCTCTTTTTCTAAAAACTTAATTTCCATATCTTTTATATTATATCATTATCTTGCCTACTAGAAAATAAAGACAAAAAAATTAACACCAGAAGTCATAACTTCTGGTGTTAATGGTGACAAAAACTACTCAGCTGCTGCGTAAACAGAAACTTGTTTTTTGTCGCGACCTTTACGTTCAAATTTAACAACGCCGTCGATTTTAGCGAATAATGTATCGTCGCCACCACGACCAACATTTTCACCAGGATAGATTTTAGTACCACGTTGGCGGAATAAAATTGATCCACCTGTAACGTATTGACCATCAGCACGTTTAGCTCCTAAACGTTTTGATTCAGAGTCACGGCCGTTTCTTGTAGAACTTACCCCTTTTTTAGATGCGAAGAATTGTAAGTTTAATTTTAACATTGGGTTGCACCTCACTTATAATTTAGTCTGATATTTTCTTTATATTCTTCTTCAATTGTTTGCAATGATACTAACATTGCCTGAAGAATTAATTGCGCTTTTTCATTTGTAGCATCGACACTTCTTACGTGGAAATGTCCACCGTCATCATTGTAATCAATGTCTGGTTTTTCGCTTGTTAATCCCATGATAGCATTAACGCTTCCGAAAATAACTGCGGATGCACCAGCACAAACTATATCATGCCCGTATTCGCCATGTTCTGCATGACCATCCATAATAACATCAGTTACTTGACCAGCTTCGTTCAATGTAACATTAACAGTAATCATAATTAAGCGTTGATTTTGTCGATAGTTAATTTAGTAAAAGGTTGACGATGACCTTTTTTACGTTTTGAGTCTTTACGACGTCTGTAAGTGAATACAGTGATTTTTTTACCGCGTCCTTCTTTATTAGCAGTAGCAGTAACAGTAGCACCCTCAACTGTTGGCGCACCAACTTTAACTGAGTCTCCACCTACAAATAATACTTTGTCAAAAGTGAATGATTCACCTTCGTTTAAATTTAATTTTTCAACGAAGATTTCTTGTCCTTCTTCAACTTTTAATTGTTTTCCACCTGTTTCGATAATAGCAAACATACTTTGCACCTCCTATAATTTTAAGTCACGCCAAATGCAGGTGACATAAATGTACTTGAACCTGAATCTGAGCGGTTGTATGTAGCTATGAACTACTCAACTACTGCATTTTAGCATTAGGATTTCTTACTGTCAATCTTCAATTGCACTTTTCTTAGGAATTTCATAATAATTGGGAATAAAATTGTAAGTAAAATTAAATTTAATATAAATGTAGGTATTAATCTAAATATAATAAAATCTATAAACTCAAAATTAATAAGCCCTAAAATACTATACATAATTGCTACATAAATTTCTAAGAAAACTGTACTCAGTAAAATAATGATAAACAGCATTGTATGATCTCTATAAAATGTTTTGAAGAAAAAGTCCGTGATGACTACAAATAAAATATAGCCAAATAGGTATAGACCATAAAAACTGCCGAAATATAAATCTGTAATTAGACCTAATACTACTGATAAAACCAGCGCTACACCAAAACTTCTATACACACTTAGCATCAATATGTACATGATCGTTAAATGTGGCACGAAAATAATATCTTTATCTCCTATTTGCATTGGTATAACAAGCCCAATTGCAGTATCAATATAAAACAATACAATACCAATAACAAAGTAGTATAATGCGCGCATTAATTATCCCCGCTTTCATTATCTGGCATTGTTTTTGGGTCTCTTTTAGCAACATAGACGTTGTTTAAGTCTGCTAAACTTGCAGCTGTTTTCACTCTTACTTCTTTAGATAGACCGTACTCATCATTTTCAACCTTAGATACTTCACCTATGTAAATACTGCTAGGAAGTTGATCTGCTAAGCCACTCGTAACAACTTTATCTCCTTTTTTAATACTATCTTTATTATTTATATCTGTAATTACAAGTTCTTCATTCTTAGCATCATAATGATCTATTAAACCAAAAACGTTTTCTCCATCATGTTGAATGTTTACAGACAATCGATTAGCACGTGTGTTCGTTGAGATTAAATCCACTTGAGACGAGAATTGATTCACTTTAGAGATGCGGCCAACTAACCCTTCTGAAGTCATCACAGCCATATTGTTTTCTATTCCATCTTTAGAACCTTGGTTTATAACCAATGTATTCATCCATTGATCAGGATTTCTAGATAATACTGTGCTAGAAATCGGTTCATATTTTGAAATATCTTCAACATCTAATTCTTTTTTGTAAGTTTTATTTTCAGCTTTTAGTCTTTCGTTTTCAGCTTCTAATTGTTTTACCTTACTACTTTGTTCTTCTGAACTATCTTTTGCAAAGAGATTACCGATAGATCCTGTTATAAAATGTACAGGATAGCTAACTGCTTTTTGACCAAAAGCAACAGTATCTCCAACATACTGTTCTACTGGTGATTGCGTTTGTGAACGCAAAGATACACCAATTAAGGCTATAAACACAATGATTGCACACAGTATAACAATCAGTTTGTTGTTTTTAAAAAACTTTGACAACCTGAACACCTCTATTAATCAACTATTTTATATTCTTATTACCATTTTATATCACTAGTGTTACGAAATAAAGCACGAACCCTGATATTCCATAACAAAATTTATCCTATATTAAATCAACAGTTTAACTAGATTAAACGGATACGTTTCAAGATTTGATTAAAATGTAATAAATTAAACGATACATTGTATTATAACAATACTTATAGTCAATAGTGTATTAAAAAGTTTTGATTTTGCGAATAGTAATTCAATATATTATTTTTGTTTAAAAATTAATATTAAATACTTTTTGAGGCAAACACATTTATTTATATCTTATATGTTTAATCTTTTTATATACGCTCATATAAGAATTCCAAATGTCTTCAAGTTTCAAACTATAAAAAAAAACGCCTCTACTATAAGAGACGTGAACTTACTTTAGTCATTTTCTTTTTCATCTGATTTGTTGTCGTCAGTTGATTTTTTAGCTTTTTTCTCATCTTCTTCATATAATGTTTCTTTTTTACGCCAACGTGCAAATAAATTTTGTGCTTTTGCTTGCTCAGCCATTTTCTTATCTTTAGACTGTTCACTCATAATTGGACACCAACCTTTAACGTTTTTACTTATTTAAGGCTAACGCATTTCACCCTATAATTCAAACGCATTACTCGTAGCTAGATTGTGGTTGTAGTTCAATATGCACTCCTAATTGATTTAAATCTTGTTCCATTTCAATTTCCGTCTTATAAACACGAAGTGAATCTGAGCCAAATTTATAGATAATAAACTCATCGCCACGTTGACCAGCCAAGTATTCATCAGTATAACCCATTCTTTCTAAACCTGAGACTGACATAAACTCTTTTTTATTAATCCAATCAAACACATTTTTCGTTTGACTAAACGGTACATTATTAAGGATGTCATTATCTTCTACTGAATACCGTTTGCCACCAGTCAAATTTTGTTGAGGTGCTTCATTATTCATAGATGGCTTATCATCATGTACTGGGTTCCATTCTTGATCTTTTAAAAAAGGTGCATATTTTAATGCGAAAAGTACAATTGCTACTATCGCTATGACAGCTATAATGTTTTTTACAATACTGAAAATAAACCGCATGAACCATCCTCCTATTAAGTCACTCTATATTATAATTTTTCACAGTCGAATTATCATCAGTCTCTAGAAGTATTTAAAACTTATCTATAGACTGATGCATATGCCCTATTTTCATAGTACAATGTTTTTAAAGGGAGTGAATACAGAATGAGTATTTTATCAATAATCCTGCTTGCACTCTTAGTCATACTACTATTTAGAGTAGGTTTATCAATTTTAAGATTTATAATATATATTGGAATTATTGTGTTATGTATATATTTGGGTTACCAAGGTATTCTTTGGTTAATGGAGAATTTCAACACTTATTTCAATTTCATAAATTAAAATTTTAGCGCTTAAGGATTAAATTATCCATTAAGCGCATTTTTGTGTTATTAGATTTAAAACATTTAATACTTTTACTTAAAATATGTAAAAACTATAAAGTACTACTAGCAAAACTTAACATATACTATAGAAACTTGTCATTTACTTACTTTCCTACACCATTACTTAACACCTGATAAACATAATAACAGCCACTTAATAATAGTGCCCATATTATCGCTACCGCTATAGCACTCAATAAATAAATCCAAATTGAAGTTGATGTATGATTAAATACAACGAATAATATAGTTGTAATAACAACTCCGATAACTGAAACAGCTATGGCAATACCTGTTTTTTTCAAATTAATTGCTTGGCGCTTTTTTGTGAGTTGCATAAGATACACTACAGGTAACAATAACCCGATTAATAAGATACTTCCCAATATATAATCCTCCTTATATAACAACTTGATTATACATTACCTTGACGCATACCGGAAGATTAATGTGTCTCATAAAACAAATCAATCATATGTAAAAAGACACCCTTTCAATATCAGGATGTCTTTAATGTATAATGTTACTTTAAATGCTTAAACAAATTCTTCATATTCACGTGGGTTTTGATTTTCAACACGACCGCTTTCACCTTGATCTAAGTCATCAATCTTATCCAAGTCTTCTTGTTCTAATTCAAAATCAAGATAATTATAGTTTTCTTGTTGATGTACGTCATCACTTGATTTAACAATTGGAAATACATGGTTTTGATTAACCCAGTTAATAATTACTTGAGCAGGTGTACGATTATATTTATCAGCAATAGCCTTAATCGTATCGTTCGTAAGAACATCATTAATTTCACGACCTAAAGGGCTCCAAGCTTCTGATAAAACACCTCTTTTATCATTTTCTGCTATTAAATCTTTATTATTGAAATACGGGTGAATTTCTATTTGATTAGTAGCTGGAGTCACTCCTGTTGCTTCAATAATTTCATCTAAATGTTCAGGCATAAAATTAGAAACACCAATTGTTTTAATTAAACCATATTTCTGTGCATCGACTAATGCTTTCCAGGCCTCAACGTATTTACCTTGTTTGGGATTCGGCCAATGTATTAAATATTTATCAAAATAGTCTAAGCCTGTACGATAAAGTGACTCTTGAATAAGATTAATAGCTTTATCATATTCATGTGCAGCGCCAGGTAATTTAGCACTTACATAAATTTGTTCTCGAGGTATTGACGAACGACGAATTGCCTCGCCTACCATACCTTCATTGTTATAATTAGTTGAAGTATCTATTAAGCTGTAGCCTATATCAATTGCATTCATTACTTGATTAACGCCTTTTCCGCCTTGAATATTAACCGTTCCTAATCCTATATGAGGTAAAGTTGATCCATCATTTAAACGAAACTCATCATACATCGTCATTAATAATCCTACCCTTCTTCCATATATTTAAAAATCAGCCTAAATAAACTGATTATATATAATCGTTACTTTCTATTTCTACCCGTTTTAATACTTTAATAATCTGGGGAAATATTATTATTCTGAGTAAGTTTATAAAAGTTAAGTTTAATACCAATCTTGATAATAAATTCACTTAACAATAATCTTCAGTCAAAATATCATCATAAAAAAGCATGCTAATAGCATACTTTTTTATGATGATATTTACTTATTCTAGTAATTGGTATTTCTAATTGCTATTACTTATTTGTTCTTTTGAATTATTTAAATTAGATAATGGTTTATCACTCTTCATTAAAAATGCTCCAATACTAACTAAAACGATTATAATAACTGACATAATTAAATATGTATTTTGGAAACCTATCTCCACATATAATTTGCCCATTATTACCGAAAAGAATGCTACTCCAAGTTGCTTGGCAACATTGAAAGCAAGCATATAAACTGTTGCTGAAAGTCTTATATCAAATATACTCACTATATATTTCATTATTGATATGAGTAATAATGGCATTTCTATAGCTGCTAATAACCTAAAAAATGATAGCAGCCAAACCTCATCTGTATAAGCGGTCCCTATAACCCTTACAAATAATACTAAACCATATAAAAACAACCCATTTTTTGCACCGATTTTATTTATAACCCATGGCATAAAAATCATTACACCCGCTTCAATAAAAATCTGTGTTGAAGTCAGTCTACTAAACAAGGATTCACCAGTGCTGCTGTCAGGGAAAAATTGTACAAAATAATTAGGGAATTGTTGGTCAAATACGTCGTATAAACTTGCACTACCAATAATCAATAAACAAAGTCCCCAAAAACTTTTATTTTTGAATAGTTTAAAAATACTATCTTTATTTACATATTCTTTTTCATTTTTGATATTATCGTTTTTTTGATAATTTAGTTTTTTAACCTTAATACTCCAAAGTATTATACCTAGTAATATAGCTGATATAGAACATATCCAAAAAATACTATTAGTATTATGCACAAACATAATACCACCAATAAAAGCAAAAGCACCACCTGCTAAAGAACCAAATAGTCTAGTATGTCCATATTCAAATCCATTAGCTCTACTCGACTTTTCACAATAAGATTCTACAACTCCAACTCCGCTATACAAACATAAGCTTATAAAAGAGCCTCCTATTACACTACCTAAAAACACATTTGTTTCAAGTAATGGTATAAATGCATATTCGAAAAAAGGTCCAATAAAAAGTAAGCATAAAATGACAAAAGCAAACAAGTATTTCTTCAAACCTAATTTATCTTGGATAACGCCATAAATTGGCTCTAATATTATCGCAACTATAGACATCGTAGCAAAAACAATACCAGCTTCAGCTGTGTCTAAGTTTGCTACCCTATTTAACCATAGTGGTAAAAAAGTAATTATTAATGTCCAAATTGCAAAATAAAAAAAGTTTATACCACCAAAACGCCAAAACACACTACCTTTAATATTAATCATAGTCCTCATCCTCCAATATTCGTGGTGAATTTGGAGTCCATCGTTCATCTGGCATCGGTTCATCTAGTATTAGCATGCCATCATTATCCCATTTTATAATTTGGGCTCTTGCATGACGATTAGGATCATATAAAGGATCACCATCAATATTTTGGTAATTTCTCGCATGATAAACAATAATATCTTGCTGCTCATCTTCTGAAACTGTAAAAGAATTGTGCCCAGGCCCATATTGTCCATTAATATTACTACTACTAAAAATAGGCTTTTTAACTTTCTTCCATGATTTAGTGTCTAACACATCACTAGTAATATCAGCATATAATAGTCCAACACAGTATTCTATACCTGTTGCACTTGCTGAATATGTTAAATAAATATAATTTTCTTTTATAAGTATTGATGGTCCTTCATTCACTAAAAACCCTTGTTTTTCCCATTCATATTCAGGATAAGTTATCATAGATATTTTTCCTTCCAAAGTCCAAGGATTTTTCATTTTTGAAATATAAATATTTGAATGACCCGGAATATTTATATCTTGCTGCGCCCAAACATAATATACAACATCATTTAAGGTAAAAACCGTAGCATCTAAAGCAAATGACTCCCAACCTGTATCTATCTGTCCTTTATCTATCCAGTTATCAGATAAAGGATCATCAGAATTATTTTCTAATACAAACATTCTGTGATTAAATGTATCATCTTCAATTTTTTCATTAGGAGAGGCTGCATAATATATATACCATTTATCATCTATTTTATGAATTTCAGGTGCCCAAATTAGATGACTTTGACCCCCCTTTTCATGTTTCTCCCAAATCACATGCTCTTTTGCATCGTTTAGCCCATTTATATTATCTGAAATTCTCAATATAATTCGATCATAATTAGGGTGCGAACCAGTAAAAATATATTTTTCTTTTTCTTTGTGAATAAAAGGATCCGCTCTTTGCAATACAATAGGATTATTTATTTTAACCATAACATTCTACCTCCAAAAATATATTGAAAACGTTTTCAATATAACTATAGAATATATGTCCGTACATGTCATTTTTATTTAAAATGTGTCCGTATATGTATCGATGGTATAACGCTTAAATAGAACTGCTTATTTTACATAATGACTCATAAAACTTCATTCTTGGATTCGGACGTTTCTATAAATTTAATTTTCTACTATGTATCAGTCAAAATACCCTTCTTCAACCATGCTTAAATAAGTATGGTCACCTATAATAATGTGGTCTAATAAGTCAATTCCTAGCACTTGACCACATTTTTTTAACCTTTCAGTCGTTTTAATATCCTCGGTTGAAGGCGTAACATCACCTGAAGGATGGTTGTGTAATACAATAATGGCGTTACTCGCACATTTAACAGCTTCACTAAATATTTCTCGTGGATGTACAATTGAGCTATTTAAAGTGCCAATAAATATGGTCTTTTGCTTAATAATTACGTTTTTAGAATTTAAAAACAACGCTATAAATTTTTCTTGTGTCAAATGCTCCATTTTGCCCATCATGAAATCTGCGACATCTTTAGGGCTTGAAATTTGAATCTTATCGTCTACGCTACCTGAATGCATGCGTTCTCCTAACTCAAATGCTGCTTTCAAAATAAGCGCTTTATATAAACCTACACCTTTGATTTTATTTAAGTCACTGATAGATAACCTTTTTAATTCTTTTAAGTTGTCAACTGTCTTCAACAATTCGTTTGCAATATCTAAATTGGAACTCCCTTTTCGACCAGTATTAATGAGTATAGCTAATAACTCAGCATGCGATAAATGCGAGGCACCATAGCTTAACAAACGTTCTCTCGGTTTTTGATTATCTGCAAGTTCATTTATTCTCAAATTAGACCCTCTCCTAAAGTTAAATATTGATGAGACACCATCGCTAAATTAAAAGCAACAAAAATAAAAGGTATAAGTGGTATTCTTTGCTTTAAATTACGAAAAAGTATCATACTAACTAAAGCAAAAACCCCACCACAAATAAACGTAAAAAACATTGTTAACACAAAGTCTGGATATGGTAGTAAATAAGATAGCAATGAAAAAAGGAGTATGTCACCGTAACCAATGCCGTGACGTATTAGAAAATAAAAAAGGTGTAATATCGTAGTCATGATTAAGAAATGGTATACATTTCCTTGTGCAATAAAATAGGCACATAACGAAAATATAATGTACAGATGGAGTGGCAGCGCAAAAGTTTTGATGTCATACATAGTAAATACAAGTAGGAATATATATATAAGTATAAAGGTGGTGTGATCTAAAGGAAATGATAAGTAAGAAAGTAGAAATACAGGAACAATAGATAATAATTCTCCAATTAAATATAAAGAACTCAACTTACTTTGACAGCAACTGCTTCTTCCTTTTAAACACAAAAAGCTTATAATTGGTATCATTTCGGTAAATTTAAGCACGCTATGACAATAATCACAACGAGAACGTAAGGTAAAGTAATTTAACCTTAATTGATTTACATGGCTCAACTGGTACAAATAACTAAATAGAACTGGACATAATAAAAGTTGTTTAATCAATGATGTGCCTCCTTATAAAAATTATAGCACGTCCGTTTTAATTTAATAACAAAATTATCACTTAGTTAAAAATTATAATTGTAAGTTTGTTAAAATAAATTTTCAGTACACAAAAAGCGCTGTAATCTCTAAAATTTAAAGGGAAAAGCATTTAAATAAAATAGAAATTACGCGCTTATGTATGTGTAATAATTATATGCACATTTAACTAGGGAATACAGAAAGACACAATCAGCCACTTTGTATTCATTAATTAATATGTTATTTGTTATTATTACTTTTAAAAATAAAGTAAATCATTATTTTTCGATACTATTTTTTCTTAACTTCTTCTACTGTTTCTTCGACTTCTTTACGTGTTATTTTTTCACGGCCATTTTTCATAGCTTTTAAAGATTTATGTGCAAGCGCTAAAGGTAAACGTGCGAATAATATAATCGTTCTCTTATGGATTGAATCGATATATGCATCTGCTTTTGCCAAGTTTTCATCTGCATAATCAAACAGGTCTGCACGAGTCCAACCATCCGGTACAAAACTCACACCACGTTCATCTAAATCTTCTTTTTCATTTCGTAAAATGTTAACAGCTTGAAGTCCACGTCCATAACCAATGGCTAAATCGCGGTCTGTTTTTTCACCAGCACACAATTCCCATAGTTCTGACAGCATGACACCGACACGCCCTGCAACGTAATATGTATATTCATCTAAATCTTCGCGTGTATGAACATCCCAGTTTGCTTTCGCCCATTTAGCCATACCGAACGCCATCTCGCTCGAACAATCTAAGACGATTGGCAAAGTTCTGTCGGGACATGCGTCTATCCACTCACTTAAACGGAGTGTAACTTCAGGCATAATATCTTTCACAGGGCCAAGAATCTCTAGATATTTTTCTTCATCAAAAGGTTCTTTAAACAATTCACTCACTTGCATTAAAATTGTATATTTTAAATCATTATCTACTTCTTCATGATCCTCAATTTCATCAATTGCTCGTAGTATTAAATATGCAGATGCTACTGAATGTTTTAATTCTTTTTCTAAAAAGGTAATCGGAATATAAAACGTACGGCTTGTTTCTTTCAGTACGCGCATTGCATCCTTTGGAAATTTCTTTTCTGTCATGTTAATCTTTCCCTCCCTTTTTTAAATACTATCATATTATTACAAATTAAAATAGGAATTGCTAAATAGCTAAAAAAGCAACAATAATTATTCGCGTTAAACGACACATTACTTACAATTCACACAAATAATCAAACAAGTCTTCACTTTTCAAAAACTTTCATAAAACTATTATATAAAAAAGCCAGTTACTTTTACATTAAAGTCAGAATAAATCATTAATCCTGACTCAATAACGCTAAATAATAACCAGCTTTCTTATTGAATAACTCTTTATTTAATTAAAATCAGCACAGATTCACTGTTGTTTAATAAAATCTAAAAATTAACTTTCGCTTTAACTTCACTAATGAAATATAAACTTCCAGTTATAATTAATCCATCACCTTCATATGTTTCAATAAACTTCACATAATCATCAACAAGTTCTTTTTGATCAAATCGTATTTCTTCAAAAATAGCGTCTTTAGTTAATGCTCGAGGAAAATCAAAATCAGTAACATAAAACGTTGAAGCAATTGTTTTAAGTTGGTCTACCATCGTATTAATTGGCTTCCCTTTCACTGCAGAAAACAAGATATCTAGACTATCAATGTGATAATAATCCTTCATTGTACTAATCAAAGCTTCAACACTTTCAACATTATGTGCGCCATCAACAATCATCAAAGGCTTTTCTTTAACTTGCTCAATTCTCCCAGTCCAGCTTACTGATTCAATACCATCTATCATCTTATTGAAATCTAAATCAACAATGCCTGATTCGTTTAGTTCAATAAGTGCAGTTATTGCTAAAGCTGCATTTTCTTTTTGATGCTCACCCAACATATTTAATAGTAAGGTTTCTAATTCATAGTCTTTATAACGATAAGTAAATTCTTCTTCTTGTGAAACGATACTAATATCGCGATCAAATTCTATACCTTCAGTATTCTGTTGCTCAACACAACCACGAATTACTTTAAGCGCATCTTCATTTTTCACTGCATAGATAATTGGTGTATTAGGTTTGACGATTGCGCCTTTATCTTTTGCTATATCAGTATAAGTATCTCCTAGAATTTCAATGTGGTCTAGTCCTATACTTGTGAGAATTGTTAATATCGGTTTAAAAACGTTCGTTGAATCATTTTTAATCCCTAATCCCGCTTCAACTATTACAAAGTCAACTGGGTGTAATTCACCAAAGTATAAAAACATCATCGTAGTAATGATTTCAAATTCAGTGGCTGTTCCAAGCTCTGTTTCAACTTCTAATGCTTCGCTTACTGGCTTTACTTTTTGAACTAATTCAACAATATTATCATCACTAATCGGTATCCCATTTAAACTTATACGCTCATTAAAGGTTTCAATAAATGGCGAAGTGAAAGTACCCACTTCATATCCATTATCAACAAGCGCTGATCTTAAATATGCAACTGTGGATCCTTTTCCATTCGTGCCACCTACATGAATACCATTTATATTAAATTGAGGATTGTTTAATCGTTCCAACATCCATTCCATACGCTTAATGCCTGGTTTAATGCCAAATTTAGTTCTTTCATGTATCCAATATAAGCTATCTAGGTAATTCATGTTTAGGACTCCTATGCTTTTAATTGATTAATTCGTAATTTAACACCCTCGTATTTTTCTTGATACGTTTGTTTTTTCTCACGTTCTTCATTGATTACTTTTTCAGGTGCTTTATTAACGAAATTATCGTTTGCTAATTTTTTATTAACACGATCCAATTCTTTTTCCCATTTCCCAAGTTCATTTTCTAATCTCTCAATCTCTTTATCCATGTCGATTAAACCTTCAAGTGGTAAAACAACTTCACCAGCTGTAGTAATAGATGTCATCGCTTTTTCAGGTATTTCAACTGCTGTATCGATTGTAAGTTCGCTAGGATGACAGAATCTATCTATATAATTCGAATTATTTACTAGCGTATCTTTAACATTTTCATCTTTTGCTTTAATGAAAATAGGTATTGCTTTAGATAATGGTGTGTTTACTTCCAAGCGTGATTGTCTAACAGATTTAATTATTTCAACAAGTTGTTGCATCGTTTCTTTACTTTCATTAAAAATCAATGCATCGTTCACTTTAGGCCAAGGTGCATTAACAATTGTTTCACCTTCATTTGGCAGATTTTGCCAAATTTGTTCAGTAACAAACGGCATGAATGGGTGTAACATTCTCATTGTATTATCTAACACATAAGTTAGTACAGAACGCGTTACTTGTTTCTGTGCTTCATCATCGCTATTCATTGGTATTTTACTCATTTCAATATACCAATCACAGAAATCATCCCAAATAAAGTTATAAAGCGTACGACCAACTTCACCAAACTCATACTTGTCACTTAAATCTGTAACGTTAGCAATCGTTTCATTTAAGCGCGTTAAAATCCACTTATCTGCTAATGATAGATTACCTGATAAGTCTACATCTTCAACTTTAAAGTCATCCCCAATATTCATTAAACTGAATCGAGCTGCATTCCAAATTTTATTGATAAAATTCCATACAGATTCAACTTTTTCAGTAGAGTAACGTAAATCATGACCTGGTGAAGAACCAGTTGCTAAGAAATATCTTAGGCTATCTGCACCATACTCATCGATAACATCCATTGGATCAACACCGTTACCTAGAGATTTACTCATTTTACGTCCATCTTCTGCACGGACCAATCCATGTAATAATACATCATCGAAAGGACGTTTTCCAGTAAATTCTAATCCTTGAAAGATCATTCTTGCCACCCAGAAGAAGATGATGTCATAACCAGTTACTAATGCATTCGTTGGGAAGTAGCGCTGGAAGTCTTCAGCTTCAACGTCTGGCCAACCTAACGTTGAGAATGGCCATAATGCACTAGAGAACCATGTGTCTAATACATCTTCATCTTGTGTCCAATTTTCAATATCTTCTGGTGCTGCTTCACCGACGTAAATTTCACCAGTTTCATTGTGATACCATGCAGGAATTTGATGTCCCCACCATAATTGACGTGAAATTGTCCAATCTCTAATTTCTTCCATCCAACGATTAAATGTTTTTTCAAATCTTGCAGGTACAAAATCGATTCTATCATCTGTTTTTTGATTATCTAATGCTTGCTCTGCTAAAGGTTTCATTTTTACAAACCATTGTGTAGATAAATAAGGTTCTACAACTGCACCAGAACGTTCAGAATGACCAACAGAATGTTCATGCTCTTCTATTTTAATAACTAAACCTTCAGATTCTAAATCTTTTACAAGCTGTTCACGACAGTCAAATCTATCTAAACCTTCGTATTTACCAGCTTTGTCATTCATTTTACCAGATTCATCCATAACAATAATGCGTTCTAAGTCATGACGGTTACCTATTTCAAAGTCATTTGGATCATGCGCAGGTGTTACTTTCATAGCACCACTACCGAAATCAATATCTACATAATCATCTGCTAAGATAGGCAATTCTCTACCTAGGATTGGTAATATAACTTTTTTGCCAATGATATCTTTATAACGATCATCATTAGGATTCACAACAATCGCAGTATCACCTAACATTGTTTCAGGACGTGTTGTAGCGATTTCTATATAGCCTTCGCCATCTGCATAAGGATATTTAAAATGATAAAATTTACCTTGTACGTCTTCATGAATAACTTCAATATCTGATAACGCAGTACGAGCGATAGGATCCCAGTTAATAATATATTCTCCGCGATAGATTAAATCTTTCTTATACATATCAACGAATACTTTATTAACTGCTTTACTCAATCCTTCATCTAATGTAAATCTTTCCCTACTGTAATCTAAACCTAATCCTAGTTTAGCCCATTGTTTTCTAATAAATGTAGCGTATTCTTCTTTCCAATCCCAAGCTTGTTCAAGGAATTTTTCACGACCTAAATCATGACGAGATAATCCTTGCTCATTTAATTTAGCTTCTACTTTGGCTTGTGTTGCTATACCAGCATGGTCCATACCAGGTAAATACAAAGTATCGTAACCTTGCATACGTTTCATACGTGTCAATATATCTTGCAACGTTGTATCCCATGCATGTCCTAGGTGTAATTTACCCGTTACATTTGGTGGTGGGATAACAATTGTGTATGTTTCTTTTGTATTATCTTCAGACGCTTTAAAATAGCCTTTATCAAGCCATTCTTCATAGCGCCCTGACTCAACTTCGTTCGGATTATATTTTGGTTTCATTTCCATTCGTTAAAATCCTCCTTAAAATAAAAAATCCGCCCTATAAATATATAGGACGGATTTCCCGTGGTACCACCTAAATTCAAGAAATTAGTTCACTAATTTCAAGCACTTAAAATTATGATTAACGCTCAAACACGCTTTAACCTATTTTACATACAATTACATTGTAGTATTTCAGCTAAAGTTCAATGTGGGCTACCTTCAATAAGTTAAACTGTACATTCTCAGCATACATGTACTCTCTGTTAAATCTAAGCCTATTTACTCTTCCCAGTAGACAATATTTCTTTACTTAATTATAGTATAATGGATGTTAAGATAAGTCAATGGAATGGAGTGAAAATATATGAATGAATGCGCATTTGGCACAAAAGATCCAACCTATCTGGAATATCATAATGAAGTGTGGGGCCAACCACTTTATGATAGTTTGAAATTATTTAAACTGATGGCTTTAGAATCACAACATGCTGGTCTTTCCTGGTTAACAATTTTAAAGAAAAAAGCATCTTACGAAGAAGCTTTTTATGACTTTGATCCAGTGCTTATCTCCAAAATGACACCAGATGATATAGACCGCTTGATGACCTTTCCTAATATCGTTCATAATAGAAAAAAGATAGAAGCTATTGTAGGACAAGCAAAAGGATATTTTGAAATAGAAAAAGACTTCGGAAGTTTCAGTGATTTTCTATGGTCATATGTAGATCACCAACCTATCGATTGTGGCTATAAACATCCAAGTGATCGTATTACTGTAGACACACGCGCAACAGAATTATCGAAAACATTAAAGCGTTATGGTTTTAAATTTTTAGGGCCAGTGACAGTTTATTCATTTTTAGAAGCTGCCGGTTTGTATAATGCACATATGCAATCATGTCCTAATAATCCAAAGCATTATCGAGGCAAAGGCTTTAATTAGCCATAGATCATTCCCTTTTGAGAAAATTTCATTTTTCGATATCTTTCAGCATGAATCAACAAAATGCCCCCGCTCAAAACTCAAAATATTTCAATAGAATATATAAAAAATAAGGCTGAGACATGTATTTTGTCTCGGCCTTATTTTTTATATTGGCAATGCACAGAGTAGCGATTCTACATTTTTAATTTTAAATAAATAGAAAAGTGTTGTAAAATTTAAAACTTTTATAAATATCGTTTTTTGTGACTATTTTTAACAATCTTTTTATTTTTATACAATCTGATTATAAGTAAAGTCAATAGTACTGCAACGATACCCTTTACAATATCGTAGGTCAGTATGACATTAATCCATAGAAGAATGATGACCATGATATAAATAATTTTCATAATATATGTTAGAAACACTTTGTTAATTGTGACTTTTGGTTCACCTTATTCACTCAAAAAGTAGTGTCACTTTAACTGAAAAGTGATTTGATATGCCTATATCACATTTTCTAACACGGTCTCACCCTCTCTATATCATAATATTGTGTATAAAAGTCGTAATATATAATTGTGATGTAATTGTTCAATTTTCTAATTAAAAATATCATCAGTTTAATTAAGTTTTTTTTCACGATGTTTCAAGAACACGTTTATCGCTGGCGCAATTAAGAATAAAATAAAGAATATTCTAAAGATATGGTAACTAGAAATCAATGCGACATCCGCACCTGTTTCTAACGCCACAATAACAATTTGGCTCATACCACCTGGAGCAGCGCCTAAGAACAATTCATTTACTGAATGCGTCGAAAATGTAGAAATGATTAGCACCATTACGAAAGCTAACAATATGAGTAATGTATTCTGAAAAGCAATTGCGACGGCAATTCGCCCTTTCATCTGATCTAATAAGAGCGCAATTTGAATGCCAATTCTAATCATATATATGACTTGTGCAGCTGCAATAATATAATTATCTAATGTAAAGTTAGCACCTGTTAACAAATTCCAACATATTAATACAAGAATCGGTGCAAGTATCTGTTTTGTCGGAAAATTAATTTTACCCATTACGATATATACAGCGATTACAGCTAATGTCAAAAAGATAATACTAGGAATCGATAAAGCTTCAGTCAACGTTGCTGTTACTCCAGTTCCACCGGTCGCTAATTCTTGTGAGTCTTTAAAAAAGTAAGAAATAAAAGGCACAAGAATAACCACAAATATAATTCTCGAAGTTTGAGTCAAACTCACTACCATAATATCCGCTTTTTTATTTTCTTCGGCCATAATCAGCATTTGGCTCAATGCACCTGGAATGACACTAAGTATTGCTGTTTCAGTATTTACTTTTGCTATTTTTTTGAAAAAATAAGCAATGATTAACGCGAGCCCTAGTAATAACACTGTAATTATTACAATAGTAAACCAATCATCTTTAATATCTAAAATAACCTCTTTAGTGAAAGTAGATCCAATTTGAACACCTAGTAACACTAAACCAATTTGACTTAGCCAAAATGGCCAATTTATTTCTAAATGCAAATATCTCACACAAATTATACTGGCAATAATAGGACCAAACATAAATGGCAATAATATATTGGCTGCATTAAGTATAAAACTTAAAAATAAAGCTAACGCTAAAACGATGATATTGTTTCTTAATTGCTTACTCATGTACTCACAACTTTCATAGGTATCATTATACTTCATAGTACTTTACATATAAAAGAACCCGATCAACACCATGGTTGTTCGGGCTAAAAATAAACTTTATACAATTCGACTTAGAGCGGTATCAAATGCTTGTATTGTTTGTTCAATATCAGCTTCTGTATGCGCTGTTGAAAGAAATGTTCCTTCAAATTGGGAAGGCGGTAAAAATACGCCTTCTTTTGCCATTTCTCTATACATTTGACTAAACATTTCTAAATCGCTTTTATTTGCTTGTTCAAAGTTTGTCACCGGCCCTGCATTTAAGAAATATCCTATCATAGAACCAGCACGATTTACAGTGATTGGCACATGATGTTTTGCAAAGACCGCTTTCAATCCTTCTTCTAATTTGTCACCTAATTTATTAAAATAATCATATGACTCAGGAGTTAATTGACTTAGTGTTTCATAACCACTTGTCATAGCTAATGGATTACCTGATAACGTACCAGCTTGATAAATATCACCAGCTGGCGCAATTTGATCCATAATTTCTTTCTTACCACCAATAGCACCAACTGGCAAGCCACCACCGATTACTTTACCTAAACAAGTTAAATCTGGTGTTACATTAAAGTAACCTTGCGCACAGTTGTATCCCACTCTAAACCCTGTCATCACTTCATCGAAAATAAGTAATGAACCATATTCTGTAGTGATGTCTCTTAAGCCTTGTAAAAATCCTTCAACTGGAGGCACGACGCCCATATTACCAGCTACAGGTTCTACTATAACGCCAGCAATATCGTCACCAAATTCTTCAAAAGCAACTTTTAGTGCGTCTAAGTCATTATATGGAACTGTGATTGTATTTTTCGCAATACCTTCAGGTACTCCTGGTGAATCAGGTAAACCAAGCGTTGCGACACCAGATCCTGCTTTGATTAATAGTGAGTCACTATGACCATGATAACAACCGATAAATTTAATAATTTTATTACGACCAGTATAACCACGTGCTAAGCGTAATGTATCAAGGGTTGCTTCAGTACCTGATGAGACCATACGTATTTTTTCAATAGATGGCACACGATCAATAACGAGTTCAGCTAATTTATTTTCTTGTAGTGTGGAAGCACCGAAACTTGTACCATTATCCACTGCTTCATGAATTTTATCAATTACTTGTTTGTTTTTATGTCCTAAAATTAATGGCCCCCAACTTAGAACGTAATCGATGTATTCATTACCATCAATATCATATATTCTTGAACCTTCACCATGGTCCATAAATATTGCTGGTGTATCTACTGATTTGAAAGCTCTTACTGGACTATTGACACCACCGGGCATCAATTGTTCAGCTTTTACCATCGCTTTTTCAGAATTAGTATAACGCATTCTAAATAACCTCCTTATTGTTCATCAATATATCTACAAATATCTTTTGAAAAATACGTAATAATTAAATCTGCGCCTGCACGCTTCATTGAAATCATTTGTTCTATAACTACCGCTTTTTCATCAATCCAGCCATTAAGTGCGGCTGCTTTTGTCATGCTATATTCTCCACTTACATTATAAGCGACTACAGGTACGTTTGTAGTATTTCGAACATCTCTAATGATATCTAAGAAGCTTAGAGCAGGTTTAACAATCATCATGTCTGCGCCTTCGTTTAAATCACTATCAAGTTCTCTAAGTGCTTCTCTTCTATTTGCAGGATCCATTTGATATGTTTTGCGATCACCAAACTGTGGTGCAGATTCTGCTGCATCACGGAATGGACCGAAGAAACTAGAAGAATATTTAATACCATAACTCATAATTGGCACATTATAATAACCAGCTTCATCTAGACCCGCTCTAATTTCTGCAACGAATCCGTCCATCATGTTACTTGGCGCAATAATGTCAGCACCAGCTTCAACTTGAGAAATAGCAGTCTTAACGAGTAATGGTAGTGATTTATCATTATCAACATCTTTCGTCTCATGATTAATCACACCACAGTGACCATGGTCTGTATATTCACATAAACACGTATCCGCAACGATTAATAAGTCACTGTACATAGACTTCGCTTTTCTTGTTGCTTCTTGGATGATGCCATTATGATCATATGCACCTGTACCAACTTCATCTTTTTCATTTGGCACACCAAAAAACATGATGCCTCTTATACCTAAATCATACGCTTCTTTAATTTCTTCACCTAATAAATTTAAACTGATTTGGTAAATGCCAGGCATAGATTTAATTTCTGTTTTCACATTATCACGTTCAACTACAAATATTGGATAAATCAAATCTTCTTTGCGAACGTGCGTTTCACTCACCATGTTTCTCAGTGATTTACTACTACGTAATCTTCTGTGTCTATCAAATTGCATTATCTTCCCAACTTTCTAAAGTTTTTTGAACTAATGATTCTAAGGTTTGGATTTCTGACATCGTGCCCTGAACATTAAATGTATTTAATGTGTCCAATGTTTGTTGGCCAATGACAAAATAATTATTAAAAGGTATATGTTGATGACTTTCAAAAAAATATCGCACAGCTGATGAACTCGCAAAAGTAATAGCATCTACTTTATTTTCAGCTATGAGACTTAAGACTTCATTTATATTCTCAGTATGTGGAACAGGTTTATATAAGTCAATTTTTCTAACTAAATACCCTTGTTGTTTTAAACCATTTTGTAATAACGTTCTTGCTGCTGCGCTTGATGGTAATAAAATGCGACTGCCTTTTATCGCTTCAAACTCCTCAAGAAAGCCTTCTTGTGAATAATCTGTGGGACAAAACGAAACATCTAGACCTAAAGTTTTGCAATAATCAGCTGTTTTTTCACCTATTACTGCAATTTTTTGTATATTTAACTTAGGTAAATATGGTTGGAAATGTTTCACAGCTTTTTTAGACGAAAAAATAAGCCAGTCATAGTTAACATCCAGCAAATTCAAATCAAAGAATAACGGCTCTACATCTATGAAGGGCTTGTGTAGAATACATGTATCTTCTTTGTTAAATTCACTAGTCTGTGTCATTACTATCACTGGTCTCATTATTTTCACCTCAAACGATTATTGTTCTTCGTTTAGTGCCTTTATTATTTCATATGCACCTTGTGCATTTAAAACTTCAGTTACTTTTTCACCGATTTCAATTGGATTCTCTCCACGCTCAGTATGCTCATAACGTTCTTTACCATCAGGAGACATAATTAAGCCTGTGAATTCGATTGTACCATCACTACTTTTCGTAGCGTAGCCACCGATTGGAACTTGGCAACTGCCGTTCATACGCTCTAAGAATGTTCTTTCAGCAGTAACACAATCCGCTACATCTTCATTGTGAACTTGCTTAAGTAATGCTAACAGCTCTTCATCATCCGCACGACACTCAATACCTAAAGCGCCTTGTCCGATGGCTGGTATTAAAGTCTCTTTATCTAAATAAGTTGTCACGATATCATCTGACCAACCCATACGTTTCAAACCAGCAGCTGCAAGTAAAATTGCATCGAAATCTTCAGTTTCTAACTTACTTAAACGTGTATCAATGTTGCCTCGTATCCATTTTATTTGTAATTTAGGATATTTCGCAAGTATTTGAGCACCACGGCGTAAAGAACTTGTACCTACGATACTATTGTCAGGAAGTTCATGTAAAGGAACATGATTCTTAGCAATATACGCATCATATGGATTTTCACGATCTGGTATGCAACCTAGAGTTAATCCTTCTGGTATGACACTAGGGACATCTTTTAAAGAATGTATCGCCATATCTATGCCATGATCAAATAATTCATTTTGAATTTCTTTAACAAAAAGCCCTTTACCGCCTACTTTAGATAATTGTTTATCTACAATACGGTCACCTTTTGTTACTATTTCTTTAATTTCAATATCTAATTCTGGATCAACAGCTTTTAATTTTTCAATAAATTGTTGGCTTTGAGTTATAGCTAACTTACTTCTACGTGAACCAACGATTAACTTACGCATTAGGCGCAACCTCCTAGAAATGACTATATTTAACAATTAACCTTTTCTATCTGTAATCATATTCCTGTCCATTGATGAAAATCAGATATATGAGAAGCAAAAATCAAATTAATCATACTTAAGCAAAATAAGCTGAGATTAAAATAAATCAAATTATGTTTACTTAACGTATGTCTTACTCTAAAGATGATATATATACCATACAGCAATGCAATAATTATAGACATCACTACTTTAGGATCATTCAATATGTGTAAACCTAAAGTATTTATACCCCATTGTGTACCTAAAATGATACTTAATATGATAAATATAAAACCGATTAAGCTACTATAAAACACAACTTGCTCTAGTGTAGCTACACTACCGATTCTAAAATATTTTTGATTAAAACGTTTCTGCTTTAAATTTTTATACTGTATTAAATATAATATACAATTAACAAATGCAAAAGCAAACAGGGCATAACTTATAATTGCAAAGGCAATATGTACTATTAACAATTCGTTTATAATACTTAATTTATCTCCTGCACTCTGATAATGCATAGGTTGAAATGTATTTATAGCAATTAGTACAAAACCAATTAAATTAAATAAAAATATCGAAAAATTTATTTGCTTGATGACACTAATCACTATAGAAATAGAAATAATCAACCAAGCTAATGCAAAAAACACATCAAAAACATTACCTAACGGAATTTGTTTCGTTACATTAGCATAAATAGATAAAGAGATTGTTTGTAACACCCAAACAATCCCTAATGTAACAAAACCAATTTTTCTAACTTTATAATGCTTTTTCACAAAATCAAAAAAGTAACAAGCAATACTAAATAAATAAATTAATAATATAAGTTCATTTAATCTTATAAATGAAAATTCTTGCATATTATCACCATTTGCATGTGCTTATTCAAAACTTAAGATTTGACTAGTTGGCACTTCACTTCTTCTTTTTTTAGGTTCATAAGCCTGTTCAGCTTCAATGTCAAAAATGTTTTGAAACAGCTCTAATTTTTCGTTACTATTTCTATCATTACTCAATTCTTTTGCTTGTTTGATTGGATCTTTCAACATTTGATTTATAATACTTTTAGTATGTTTTGAAATGATTTTACGTTCTCTCTCACTTAAGGCAGGCAATTTTCTATCAATACTATCCATAGTATCTTCCTGAATATTCATTGCTTTTTCTCTTAAGGCACGAATAACAGGTACAACGCCTAACATACTTACCCATTCATTATGTGCTACAATTTCTCCTGGAATTCGTTGCATAATATCATTTGCTGCTATTTGACGTTCTCTGAGATTAGCATCCACTAAACCTTTCAAGTCATCTACATCATAATTAAATACGTCTTGAATTGTATTAATATTAGGCTCAATGTCTCTTGGAACCGCAATGTCTATTAAAACAAGTGAATCACTTTTACGTTCTGTTGAAATAGAACGCATCATATCGTTTGTCACAATATATTCGTCTGAACTTGTCGAACTGATAACAATATCCACATTAGCTAAAAGTTTTGGTAATGATTCCATTGATTCAAATTTCACATGATGTTTCATTGCTAATTTTTGAGCTTTACTCAATGTTCTATTAACAACTGTTATATCTGTGACACCAGAACCAATTAAATTTAAGAGTGATAATTCACTCATATCCCCTGCACCAATAATCAAAGCTTGCTTGTTGTCAATTTTGCCAAATACTTTTTTACCTAGTTCAACAGCCGCATAAGAAACACTTACTGCATTGTCTGCAATATCAGTTTCACTATGAGCTTTTTTCGCAAATGTAATTGCTTGTTTGAAAAGATGATTAAATATAGTACCTGTTGTGTCCTCTTCTTGAGCTAATAAGAATGCATCTCTAATTTGTCCAAGAATTTGAGTTTCCCCAAGAACAACAGAATCTAAGCCTGAAGTAACATGCAATAAATGATTTACTGCGTCGTCCCCCACTTTTACTTCAGTCATTTCTTTAATATCTTCAACATCAAACCCAAATGATCTCGCTAAAAATCGTTGGATATAATAACGACCAGTATGAATTTGATCCGCAACTGCATATACTTCTGTGCGATTACAAGTTGATAATATAACATTTTCTAAAATAGATTTTGTTTCAAATAAATCAACATTGGCTGAACGTATGGCATCATCTTTAAAAGCAACTTTTTCTCTCAATGCTACATCTGCTGTACGATGATTTATGCTAACCGCAATTAAATGCATTTATAACGCCCTCCATACATATTACAATAAGTAAATTATAACACAATTACATCATGAGTTAACCATCTTGCTCGAGTAAATTATAATTCTTCTAATTTACATTCAAAATGTTGTCATAATTGTACTAAATTCAACCTATTTAAAGCAAAACATATTACTTCAATGTAATCATTACAAATAACTTTCAATCATATTCCATATTTTTTGTTGTTTGTCTTTTTTAATTGAAGAATAGCTTATAATCTCGTCCTCAGCTTCCATTTCTAATTTTTGCTGAATCTTCGCTAAATGCTTCTGTACTTTACCCTTAGCAATTTTATCTTCTTTCGTCGCTACAATAAGGGTTGGAATTTCATAGTATTTAAGATAATTGTACATAATGATATCGTCTTCGGTTGGGTTATGTCGTAAATCAACAAGTTGAATGACAAGCTTCAAGGATTCTCTTTGTGAAATATATCTTTCAATCATTTTACCAAATGCTTCACGTTGTGATTTACTTACTTTCGCATAGCCATAACCAGGTACATCAACAAATACAAGTTGATTATCTATATTATAAAAATTAAGTGTTTGTGTCTTACCAGGTCGTTGAGATGTTCTTGCCATATTCTTTCGACCAATCATACTATTGATAAACGTTGACTTACCTACGTTAGATCTGCCACTTAGGCCAACTTCACTTAAACCGGTTTCTGGATATTGTTCCGGTTTTACTGCACTAATTAATAATTCTATTTCATTAGGATTAACTTTCATTATCGTCCCTCTTTTCTTCTGAACTCATTGTTTATTATATTACACTATGGCTTATATGAATATGTATTTTTATTTTATCTATGCTTTCTTTTTTAAAAAATGGGACTAAGACAGAAATCTAATTTTTCTAATAAATTTTTGTCGTCCCACCCCGACAAGGATGACTATAAAATGGAATACAAGAGCTGAAGCTCTTTAAAAGTTTGATATAAGCGCATTTTCAATTTAGTCAGCCACTGCCCAATATAAAAAATGAGGCTGAGACATGTGATATGTCCCAGCCTCATTTGATTCACCTAATTTAAGCAGAAGTTTGTTCCTTGTTTACAAGGTTACCTTCTTTATCGTATAGTTCAGGATCTTTTTCATCATTAATTGTTTCTTCTGTAATCACGACTTTTACAACACCTTCAGAAGAAGGCACGTCATACATAATATCAATTAAAGCTTCTTCTATAATTGAACGAAGGCCACGTGCGCCTGTTTTACGTTCAATCGCTTTATCACTGATTGCAGATAATGCTTCATCAGTAAATACCAATTCTACATCATCAAGTTCTAACATTTTAGTATATTGTTTCACTAAAGCATTTTTAGGTTGAGTTAGAATATTTTTCAGTGCATCTACATCTAATGTTTCTAAATTAGCAACAATAGGTACACGACCGATAAATTCTGGAATCAAACCATATGATTGTAAATCTTCAGGTCTGATTTGTTCAAGTATTGCATCTTCATCATATTTTGAAGCTTCACTACTTGCAAATCCGATTACTTTCTCACCTAATCTACGTTTAATTACTTCATCTATACCATCAAAGGCACCACCAAGAACAAATAAAATGTTTGTTGTGTCAATTTGAATTAACTCTTGGTTAGGATGCTTACGACCGCCTTGAGGTGGCACGCTTGCAGTTGTGCCTTCTAAGATTTTAAGCAATGCTTGTTGTACACCTTCACCAGATACATCACGTGTAATTGATGTATTTTCTGATTTTCTAGCTATTTTGTCAATTTCATCGACATAAATAATACCCTTTTCAGCTTTATCAATATCAAAATCAGCTGCTTGCATTAAGCGTAGTAAGATGTTTTCAACATCGTCACCTACGTAACCAGCTTCAGTTAAACTTGTAGCATCAGCAATTGCAAAAGGTACATCTAATGTTCTAGCTAATGTTTGTGCTAAAAGTGTTTTACCACTACCAGTAGGTCCAATTAAAGCGATATTACTTTTTTGTAATTCAACTTCATCTTCATTTGGGCCTAAATTCTGTACACGTTTATAATGATTGTAAACAGCTACAGCTAATGATTTCTTAGCTTTTTCTTGACCGATTACATAATCATTCAATTGGTTCATAATTTCTTTTGGAGTCGGTAATTCAGTTAACCCTTCAGGTTCCGATTGAGCTAATTCTTCTTCTACAATTTCTGAACATAACTCAATACACTCATTACAAATATAAACGCCACTTCCTGCAACTAGCTTTTTAACTTGATCTTGGTCTTTGCCACAGAAAGAACATTTTAAATTTTCTTCATCTTCGTTGAATTTGAACATTCTATTTACACCCCTATTCCCTAAAGACTATACTAAATAGCATTTTAATATGCAACTTACAACTTTCACAAGTTATTTGCTTTAAAAATAGTGTAGCAGATACATTATTTGAATGCATCTGCTACTGGTTTACTATATTAAACGACCAACATATAATTCACAAAATAATTTGCTCTTTTTATATTTAGTTACGCTTCAGAGTCATCTTTAGATGGTTCTACTAATTTTGCTTCTTTAACTAATAAATCGATAACATTTTGGATACGAACATCATTTTTAACGATATCAGTATTACCAAGCGTTTGTTTAATATCTTCTACTGACATATTAAATTGTCCGCTCATTTTTTCTAATTCTTTATCGATATCAGCCTCAGTTACTTCAATTTCTTCAGCATCAGCAATAGCAGTTAATGTTAAGTTTGTTTTAACACGTTCTTCTGCATCATCTTTCATTTGTTCTCTTAATTGCGACTCATCTTGACCAGAAATTTGGTAATATGTTTCTAAATTAAGACCTTGTTGTTGCATACGTTGCCCAAATTCTTGAACCATACGATCTAACTCAGTGTTAATCATAGCGTCTGGAATTTCAACTGAAGCATTATTTGATGCTTTGCTAATTGCTTCTTCTTTTTGATTATTCTCAGCGTCAGTTTCTTTTTGCTCAGTTAGTTTTTTACGTAAGTTTTCTTTGTATTCATCAACAGTGTTTGCTTCAGCGTCTAATTCATTCGCAATCTCATCTGTTAATTCTGGAACGTCTTTATATTTAATTTCATTTACTTTAGCTTTGAAAGTAGCTTCTTTTCCAGCTAATTCTTCAGCATGGTATTCTTCTGGGAAAATTACAGTAACGTCTTTTTCTTCTCCAATTTTAACACCAACTAATTGTTCTTCGAATCCTGGAATAAATGAACCTGAACCAATTTCAAGGTCATAGCCTTCAGCTTGTCCACCTTCAAATTGTTCGCCATCAACGTAACCATCAAAGTCGATGTTAACTGTATCACCGTCTTCAACAGCGCCATCTTCTTTAACTACCATTTCAGCTAAGTGGCCTAATTGGTGGTCAATTGATTCTTGTAATTCTTCTTCAGTTAATTCAACATTTTGTTTTTCAATTTCAAGACCTTTATAGTCTCCTAACTCAATTTCAGGTTCAACTACTACACTCGCTTCGAATGTCATATCGCTACCTTTTTCCATTGTAGTTACATTGATTTCTGGTTGATCAACTGGTTTAATTCCAGTTTCGTCAATAGCTTCACCATAAGCTTCTGGTAATAAGATATCAACGGCATCTTGATATAGTGCTTCTACGCCAAAGCGTTGTTCAAAAATTTGGCGAGGTACTTTCCCTTTACGGAAACCTGGCACGTTTATTTGTTTAACTACTTTTTTGAAAGCTTGATCAATTGCTTTGTCTACTTTTTCTGCTGGAACTGTAACGGTTAAAACGCCTTCGTTACCTTCCTTTTTTTCCCAAGTTGCTGTCATGTATAAAAACCTCCATGAATATCCTATTTTATTTTTTCAACTTCATTATTATATCATACGTCAATGCTCTACACAAACACTGAGTTTACAAATCATATTGAATGAATAATTGAAATTAATTTACTTATTATTTTACTACTATTATTAATTACCCAAAAATTTAAAAATTAATTATTCCTGCATATCAATTGAAGTAATTAAGTTAACAATAGTATTTGTTGTGTCTAAACTTTCTAAGCCTAACATTGATTTGAAATAGTTTGTGTAAGCTTCAATCCATTCATCTTCAGATGCTATGCTTTCTATATCTAATGGATAAAGTAAAATAGCATGATTGTTCATCAGGTGAAGTGCTTCCTCTACAATTTGTGCCGCATCATCTTCTATTTGCTTAATAACTTCTGGAATAATTTTAATCTTAAACAGTGTTTGTTCAAGACCAGATAGATGATTTGGATTTACTTCAACTGTATAATCAAATTTCTGAACACGAATGTTTTGATTGTATCCGGCAAAACGTAAATATTCAAGCATTATACTCACAACATTCGGTGCAAGTTCAATTTCATTAATAATATTTACCACAGTTTCTTGATATCGATACTGATTATGATCTATTAAAGTTAAGATTGTACTAATTTGTTCACGTAGTGACAACGACTCAAAATCACGAAGCATTTCTGCTGCATGCGCATTATGTTTATCAATTTGACTTAAGGCATATTCTTTTAATGGAAATAGTTCCATTCTTGTTTTATGATCATTGACTTCATCAATAATTTGATTAATGACATCAACGACTTCGAAATATTGTCCTAATCCGTTTAAACTTTTCACGTAATAAACCATAAGATCGTCATACTTAGTAATGCCTTGTTTTAGTAATATGATAGCTTCTTCACGCAACTCAAGATAATGCCCCATCTTATATAACATGGCACATTTCAATAGAGACATTTGCTCATCTAATTCAAATTGCTTTTCAAAATCTTCAAACAGTTCATACATTTGATCTAATTCATTATTGTTAAAAGATTGTTTGATTTCTCTTATTAACTTATCTTTTGAACGTGGAAATGGAATGATATCAGACATTTTTATGCACCTCTATTGTATCGACTGTAATATTAATGTACTCCATGTTTCAAAGTCATCATAGTTATCTATTTTACTTTGATTCACCCATTTTATTTTTAATGTATCTGTTTCTTTAGCTTCAACCTCATTACTATTCACTTTAATTTTAAACACTACGCCTAAATGAACTTCGCCAACTTCATTAGTATCATCATTAATAAAACCTATGTATGCTAAATTTTGTGATTTACTATCTGACAGACCTACTTCTTCTTCAAGTTCTCTTTGTGCATTAATACGCAAGACTTCATTGATAGATTCAGCACCTTTAACATCGTTCATGTGTCCACCAACACCGATTGAAGATTGACCGTGCAAACGTGATTCTCCACCACCTGCTAATCGCTCATACACTAAAATTTCATCATTCTCATTTTCTAAAATACAATAAGATACCAATTGTTTATATGTCGGATCTTCCTCCATATCTCCACGACGCTTAATTTCATACTTTGAAAGTGCGTCAAAGATGTCTTGACCCTTTTCAGAATTTTTATCAAGAAAACCGTTGAATTGATTCTTTTCACTATTAAATAAAATTGTTCTCGGTACTACTGTAATCATTTCATCAAATTTAGACATAAGTTTCTCCTTCATATATGACTTCTTAGCCATTTTATCAAATGATAGTTATTTATCAAAATGTTAATCGATACAAAAATAAAGAGATGTACGAATTTGTACATCTCTTTATTTGAGAATTATTTTAAAGCGTCTTTAGCTTTAGCAACTAATTCACCGAAAGCTTTTTCGTCTGAAATAGCAATTTCAGAAAGCATTTTACGGTTAACATCGATTCCAGCTTTTTTCAAACCGTTCATTAATCTTGAATAGCTCATGTCATGTTGACGTGCAGCTCCGTTAATACGTGTAATCCATAATCTACGGAAATCACGTTTTCTTTGACGACGGTCGCGGAATGCGTACTGTCCTGATTTCATTACTTGTTGTTTTGCTACTTTATATAAAGTTCTTTTTGAACCAAAGTAACCTTTAGCTAATTTAATCGTCTTTTTACGACGAGCTCTTGTTACCGTTCCACCTTTAACACGTGGCATAATAAATTCCTCCTCAAAATATCTTCAATCTTTATTTTATCTGTCGTTACTTATTTTTTATAAGCTAATAATTGTTTAACGCGTTTCATATCTGATTTGCTCACTAATGAAGCTT
Source organism: Staphylococcus caseorum (assembly GCF_049943195.1). NCBI lineage: Bacteria > Bacillati > Bacillota > Bacilli > Caryophanales > Staphylococcaceae > Staphylococcus > Staphylococcus caseorum. The sequence continues at coordinate 647,553 of NZ_JBNFUA010000001.1, read as the reverse complement.
TACGTAATTTACGTTTTTGTTTAGTTGTTTTGTTTGCAAACATATGTGATGTGAAAGCTCTAGAACGTTTTAATTTACCTGAACCAGTTCTTTTAACACGTTTTGCTGCTCCACGGTGTGTTTTCATTTTAGGCATGATTCAATTCCTCCTGTAGTATCTTTTTATTTTTCGTTGAGTGGGTTAAGCATAATGAACATTTGGCGTCCATCCATTTTAGGTCTTTGCCCAATCGTAGCGATATCTTTACATTCTTCTGCAAATTTCTCTAATACGCGTTGACCTATTTCTTTATGCGTAATAGCACGCCCTCTGAAACGAATTGAAACTTTACATTTGTCGCCTTTTTCTAAGAATTTACGTCCGTTCTTCAATTTAGTTTGGAAATCATGTTCCTCAATTGTAGGACTTAAACGAATTTCTTTAAGGTTAATAACTTTTTGTTTCTTCTTCATTTCTTTTTCTTTTTTCTGTTGTTCGAATTTGTACTTACCATAATCCATGATTTTCGCAACAGGTGGTTTAGCATTAGGCGACATAATAACTACATCGAGTTCTACGCGCTCTGCCATTTCTAAAGCTTCTGCTTTAGATTTAATACCAATCTGTTCTCCGTCATGTCCGATTAAACGTAATTCTTTTGCACGAATCTTCTCGTTAACTTGAGTCTGATCTTTTGCTATGGTTGACACCTCCAAGATTTTTACGAAATTATCCCAAGAAAAAGAGCGGGTATATAATATACCCGCTCTTCTTTACACACAACAATGTCGTGTATATATAGACCTGCCAACTACTATCAGTGTCGCAACAGGTGAGAAGCGGGAGCTTCTACTTGGTTCGTTTCGTATTCAACATTACCTATCTTAGCAACAATTCATTAGCAAGTCAATAGCTTTTCTTATTATTTATCGTCCATTTTAACATTTTGTCTTAAATCCACTTGTTCTAATGGTACAATTTTTGTTTTATAACGTAGTTTATGATAAATGAAGAATGCTAAGAATACCGGAATACCCATATATGTGATAACAAATCTATTGAGATCAAATTCTCCTGATTGGATGAAATCAACATCTTGTCCAATAATTACAAGTACACACAAGACACCTGCAAAAATAGGCCCAAATGGGAATAATTTAGCTTTATATTTTAATTTCGATTTATCATAGTTTTGTTTATCAAAAGCTTTTCTAAATCTGTAATGACTGACTGCAATACCAACCCATGCAATAAAACCAGTCAGACCACTTGCAGCAACGATATACTCATAAGCGTCACCGCTCAAATGTTGTAGTACAAAGATAATTACTACGACTACTGCTGTAGCAAGTAATGATACGTATGGCACACCACTTCTATTTGTTTTACCAAATATAGGATATGCAAGCTTATCTTTACTCATTGAATATAGCATACGTGTTGAAGCGTACATGCCTGAGTTACCGGCTGATAATACTGAAGTCAATATAACAGCATTCATGAATGATGCTGCAAATGCTAGTCCTGCATTTTGGAATACAAGTGTAAATGGTGAAGTTGAAATATCATCTCCGCCACCCATAAGTGATGGGCTATCATATGGTATCAACATACCGATTACAAAAATTGCAAGAATATAGAATATTAATATTCTCCAGAATACTTGTTTAATTGCTTTAGGAACTGCGCGCTCTGGATTTTCAGACTCTCCTGCTGTAATACCAATGAGTTCAGTACCTTGGAATGAAAAGCCTGCTACTAAAAACACACCTAAAATTGCTAAGATACTTCCTCCAAAACCATCACCTAAAATAGGACCATTACCTTGAGTAAACGTGTCAAAACCAACAAACTCGCCACCCATGATACCGACTATTGTTAATAAACCGATAGCAATAAAGATAATTACGGTAACTACTTTAATTAAAGCAAACCAATATTCACTTTCGCCAAATACTCTAACGGACAATGCATTCAGTCCAAATATGATAATTAAGAATAGACAGCTCCAACTCCAAGCTGGAATACCTGACATTGGTGTCCAATACTGTATTACTTGTGCTGCAATCGTTACATCGGCTGCAACTGTAATTACCCAGTTAAACCAATAGTTCCAACCTAATGCGAATCCTAGAGATGGATCAACAAAACGTGTAGCATATGTACTAAATGAGCCTGACACAGGTAAATATGTTGCCATTTCTCCTAGAGAAGTCATAAGGAAGAATACCATCGCTCCAATGATTGCAAAGGCTAAAAGCGCTCCTAAACCACCTGCATCATGGATTGCACCACCAGAAGTCATAAATAAACCAGTCCCAATACAACCTCCAATTGCAATCATGGATATATGGCGATCTTTCAGACCCCTTTGAACTCCATCATTTTGATTCACTTGTTTTGCCATAGACGCTTCCCTTCCTTAAATATAGAGGTTAACTTACTATATGATTAAGATTCATACTATTTATAGTTTGAGCAGTACTTCATTGTAATTAGGTATATAAATTACACAACAATTATAAATTTCGCTCTTTCCCGTTAACGTATTTATGATAATCATTCGACTAAAAATAAAATGGTTGCATACCTATTAGATATGCAACCATTTTAATAATAGCATTTATATAGGTAGCACATCACGTATGTGACAGTCCAGTTTCTTTCGATAACTGGCCCAACCTGTATAGTTAATGGACAATACAAGTTTCGGCATCTTCACCTTTCTATTATTCAACATATGCCCCATTTGGCTTCTGAATAATTACTGATTGAATATGCAACCTCTAACTCAAATTTAATTTTTATATGAATGTGAACTTACTTCACTATTCTGTAATATACATGATTTCCTCAAGAGTTTCAAGACTATCTTTGTTTTTTCAATCTAATCTCATCAAGTAAATTCCAAATGAATTCTTCTTTTTCTAATGTTTCTTGATCTTGGGAACCATATTTACGTACATTTACTTCATTATTTTCTACTTCTTTGTCCCCTACAACGAGTTGGTAAGGGATTTTTTGCATTTGCGCTTCTCTGATTTTATAACCCATTTTTTCATTACGGTCATCAATTTCAACTCTAACACCTTGAGATTTAAGCTCGTCTTGAATGTGTCTAGCGTAATCATAATGTAAATCAACATTAACAGGTATGATTTCTACTTGTTTTGGTGCTAACCAAGCAGGGAATGCGCCTTTTGTTTCTTCAGTTAAGAATGCAACGAAACGCTCCATAGTAGATACTACGCCACGGTGAATGACTACTGGTCTATGTTGTTCCCCATCATTACCAATATAAGTTAAATCAAATTTTTCTGGTAATAAGAAGTCTAATTGGGCAGTAGATAATGTTTCTTCTTTACCCATAGCAGTTTGAACCTGTACGTCAAGTTTCGGGCCATAGAATGCTGCTTCGCCTACTGCTTCTTCATAATCTAAGCCAAGTTCATCTACCGCTTCTTTCAACATACTTTCTGCTTTGTTCCACATGTCATCGTCATCGAAGTATTTTTCTTTATCTTCGGGATCTCTGTAACTTACACGGAATTTATAATTCTCAAAGTTGAAATCCTTGTATACATCAACAATTAAATTTACAACACGTTTGAATTCTTCTTTAATTTGGTCCGGACGTACAAAAATATGCGCATCATTTAATGTCATTCCGCGGACACGTTGTAAACCAGAAACCGCGCCACTCGCTTCATAACGGTGCATAGTACCTAATTCAGCAATTCTAATAGGCAATTCACGATATGAATGTGGTTTGTTTGCATAAATCATCATATGGTGTGGACAGTTCATTGGTCTTAAGACCATTTCTTCGTGTTCATCTAATTTCATTGTTGGGAACATGTCTTCTTGATAATGATCCCAATGGCCTGATGTTTTATACAAATCAACGTTAGCCATCACTGGAGTATAAACATGGTCATAACCCATACTTACTTCTTTATCTACAATATAACGTTCAATTTCACGACGTATTGTAGCACCATTAGGCAACCAAAGTGGCAAACCTGCACCTACTAAAGGATTGTTAGCGAACAGTTCTAAATCTTTACCAATTTTACGGTGATCACGTTCTTTGCGTTCTTCCAACATTTTCAAATGCGCTTTCAGTTCTTTTTTATCGAAAAATGCTGTGCCGTATATACGTTGTAACATTTTATTATCACTGTTTCCACGCCAATATGCACCAGCTGTTGATAATAATTTAAATTCTTTTATTTTAGAAGTAGATGGCACATGAACACCACGACATAAATCAGTGAACTCTCCTTGTGAATATAGCGTCACATTTTCATCTTCTGGAATAGCATCAATTAATTCTTGCTTATACGGGTCGTCTGAGAAAAATGTTTTAGCTTCATCTCTCGAAACGACTTTACGTTCAATTGGATAGTTTTCATTAACAATTTGCTTCATTGTTTTTTCTATTTTTTCAAAATCATCTGATGAAATACTTTCTTCCATGTCAAAGTCATAATAAAACCCACCATCAATTACCGGACCAACGCCAAAATGAACATTACCATATAGACGTTTTAAAGCTTGAGCCATAAGATGTGCAGTAGAATGACGTAACACTTCTAGCGCTTCATCAGAACCAGGTGTAACGATTTCAATTGATCCATCTTCGTCAATTGATCTAGTTAAATCTATGAGTTGTCCATTTAATTTACCAGCTACAGCTTTTTTTCTTAATCCTGGACTTATAGAATGTGCAATATCTTCTGTAGTTGTACCTTTATCAAACACTTTTGAATTGCCATCTGGAAATTTAATATTTATTTGCTCCATAAAAAACCCTCCTATTTATTCAAGCACTTAAATCAAAATGAAATGACGTTTATACTGAATCAGACTCAAAAAAACAAAAAGACCCCATCCCTAAAAAGGGACGAGGTCTTCGCGGTACCACCCTAAATTAAAGTTATGATGTATTTGATATACATAACTTTACTCTACGTAAGATAACGGTCTTGAGCCGGATGTTCATTACAACATCAATTATAAAGTAGTAACGAATTAACTTACTTACCAGCATCTCATCTTTTACTGGTTCTCTGTGAAGTAGTGGTTTATTCATCTCGTCTTCATTTCATTTTTTATGATTTAGATTTAAGTTTATTATACAACATTTATTTTAGATTTCAATCGTTCCTGTAATTTTTTCCTTCTAAGAAATAAGGTGTCGATAATGTTTTGATTCTTTCCATTATTCTTGCGGACTTTGTTTTTTCTGTACCGTCTCGTGTAACAGAGAGGTGATATTCTAATTCTTCAAAACTTAAATTAGAACTGAAAAATGTAGGTAACTCTTGAACCATACGATAATGTAGCAATGGTCCAATCACTTCATCTCGTGCCCATGGTGTGATGTCTTCAGCGCCTATATCATCTAACATTAATATATTTGCTTCTCTCACTCTAGAGAGTTTCGTTTCAAAAGTACCATCTTTAAACCCGCCTTTAAGCGAACGGATAAATTCTGGTAAATAAACAATTGTAGATGGTATCTTTTCAGTTTTTAATTGATTTGCAATTGCGCCAAGGATAAATGATTTACCAGTACCAAATGGACCATGTAAATATAAACCTTTAATTTGGGTCTCTTTATTTGTTATTTTTTCACAAATTTGGTTAGCAGCCATTGCGACATCTAATCTATCTCTTCTATCCATATATATATCTTCAAGTTTTGCATCTAGTGTGTCACGTTGCATATGGTGCGACGTAATTAAATGTTTATTAAACCGTTCTTCATCATGTTTAATTTTACAAGGACAAGGTAAGTAGCGAATTTTTATATGATTATGTTCGATATATAATTCAGGAATATGACCTGTAACAAAATTGGGACAGTCTTTTAATTTATGACCATCATAACGCTTTTCTTGATCTTTATATTCTTGTAAAATATTCAAATCTTCATCTATCATTGCATTCGTCAATTCAGCTTTATGTGACTCTAGAAACTGTTTAACGTCTGGATCATTGACGACATCTTTTTTTATTTTGGCAATTTTTTTTGATAAATCGTTTGAATCGCCCATAATTTGATTAAAAGGTTTCATTTATTTGTCCTCCTTCCATCTATCTTTAAGTTGATTTAAAAACTGTTCTCTATCATTCTTCAATTTTTCATCATCTTCATTATTATTTGAAGTGTCAGTTTCTGCTTTGTTATCTCGCTCTTCTAACCATTTAGGCGTCATCTCTCTCGATGCCAGTTGTTTTTGTTTATAATAAGGTTTAGATGACTTGTTTTCAGTCTTAGGTTGATTCACTTTTATCGCGTAATGATATGCTTGTTCCGCTGTTTTGATGCCTTTTTTCTTCCAATTGGATGCTATTTCAAAAATATAAGACTTAGGTAGCTTCATGTCTTCTTTCAGCATCACAAATTGTAACAGTATATTAATGACACCGAATGACAATTGTTCACGTTCTACTAACTCTTCAATCATATATTTTTGTTGTGTTGTCGGTTCAGATTCTGACCAAGATGCTAACATATCTATTGGACTTGTTTCTTCTAACTGTTTTAACCATGTAGCAGAGTTATCCTCATTTGGTGTTTGGTTTTGAGTTTGGTTATCATTCTGCGTTTGATCAACTTGGGTTGTGTTATCTGCATAATTGTTAGTTTTTATATTTAAAGATGGCATTTGTTGTTCATGCTCCATCAAATAATAAGTTCTTGCATGTTTTCTTAATTCTTCAAACGAAAGTTCTTGTGCGCTTGTTATAGATTTTAAAATGATGCGCTTCATCGGCTCAGGCGTTAAACCATATAGGGTCGCGATTTGTGTGATTAAAGCTTTTGCTTCTTTATCTATAATTTTTGTGCTAATAAAGTGATTTTGTAATAAATCATATAGTGTTTCAAAATCAAAGTGCACTTGTGACAAGTTTAAACCTTCATATGCCGTTTCACTTTGGATTTCATTTATATCGTTATCTAAGGACTTATTAGGTACCTTAAACACATCAGTGAAATTACGTGTCACATCTTGATATTTATTAAAGTCAATTTGCTTTTTATGTTCAAAATGGCGTTTCAATTGTTGATAACGTTGTTTGCTTACTTCACTAAACAAATACACTGATAACATTGGATCACTGAAAAATTGTTTTGCTGAGGGTGGTTGAACAAGCTGATAAACAAAAGACGAATGCTGTGCATCATGATTCACTAATGTTTTAACTAAACCAATACCCTCTAATAAGTCCATATCTTTTCTAAATTCTAATAAATTAATCTTTAACTCACTCATAATTATATAGTGCGTCAATACAGAATTCGCTTCATATTCTACAAACTGATTCAAATAATGATATAAACCAATTGCATTTGCACCAATCATTGGTGTGAACAATCTATTTAAAATTTCTAGATGCTTACTGTTCAAATAGAAATTTCGCACAACAGTAAAATTATCATGTGGTCTCAAACCATAATCATATGATTGTAACCCCATTTAAGAATCACTCCGTTTATTTCCAGCTAAAATACCTTGCATAGATTGTAATAGTTGATCTACATCCTTAAACTCTTTATATACAGATGCAAATCTAACATATGATACTTGATCTACGTGCATAAGCAAATTCATCACATGTTCTCCAATTTCTCTTGAAGAAATTTCTGCATGTCCTTCATCACGTAACTTCCATTCAACATTATTCGTAATATCTTCTAATTGTTGATAACGTACTGGTCTTTTTTCACATGAGCGTACCAATCCATTTAAAATCTTTTCACGTGAAAATTGTTCCCGCGTACCATCTTTTTTCACCACAATAAGTGGTCTTTTTTCTATATGTTCAAAAGTTGTGAATCTCGTACTACACTTTTCACATTCTCTTCTACGTCGAATCGCATTAACTTCATCTGCATGTCTAGAGTCTACAACACGAGAATGAGTCGAATTACATTTCGGGCATTTCATCGAATTATCACCCTCTCGTTTTGATTACTTATCATTATACTATAAATATGTATGTCACAAAAGAATCACTATGATACATGTAAAATACTTAATGCATTATGTAATTTTTATCACGAACATTCCAAATATTGTTAGAAATTAAAATACTTATTACGTCTCCCTGACAGTAAGTTTAACATGCTCAGTAAATTCATCATTGTCTATTTCTACAATCATCTATTATATAGGTTTAAACGACAAAATGAAAACTCCTTTCAAAGTAGGCACTATCAATGTGCATCACTTCAAAAGGAGTATACATAATACTTTCTATTATAATGTCGTATAGTCTAAACATGGTAGTTTCTTAAAATTTAATCAAATAGATTATTATTAACTGTTATAAATGTGTACTTTAATTTGTGACAGCACCAACATCATTTTTGAGTAATTGACCTATTTGTTCAGCTACATCTACTACTCTATTTGAATAACCCCATTCATTATCATACCACGCGATTACTTTAACTTTATTATCACCCATAATCATTGTACTTTGTGTATCAATAATTGCTGAATGTGGGTTTGTATTAAAGTCCATAGATACTAAAGGTGCATCTTCAGTTGCAATCACACCGTCTAAGTCATTATCTTTAAATGCTTGATTGACTTGTTCAGCCGTTACATTCGTGTCTAAATCAACGACTAAATCCACTAATGAAACATTCTTCGTCGGTACTCTTAATGCCATACCGTGCAATTTACCATCTAATTCAGGTAGAACTTCTGTTAGTGCTTTTGCAGCACCTGTTGAAGTTGGAATAATACTTTCATTGCAAGAACGCGCACGTCTTAAATCTTTATGCGGATTATCTATATTATTTTGATCATTCGTAATGGCATGAACCGTTGTCATTAAACCGTTTTGTATACCAAATTGGTCATTTAATACTTTTGCAACTGGACCAATACAGTTTGTAGTACATGAAGCATTGCTAAATATGTCATACTCTTCAATGTTTAATTGCTCATTATTAACACCTTTGACAATCATTTGGACTTCTCCACCTTTAGATGGGCCAGTAAGCAATACTTTTTTAGCGCCTGCATTAATATGTGCAACAGCTTTATCTCCATGATTGAATTTTCCAGTAGCTTCAATAACGATATCGATGTTCAGCGTTTCCCAAGGTAAGTGCTCAGGATTTCTTTCAGCTACAAGCTTAATCTCATGATTATCAACTTTGACGCCATTTTCTATAGGCTCTACTTTTAAATCATAAGCACCATGAGTTGTATCATAATTAATTAGGTGGGCAATCGTTTCAGGAGGGTAGCTCGCATTAATTGCTACTACATTTAAATCCTTATTTTTCAAAGCGATTCTTAATACCATTCTTCCTATTCTACCCATTCCATTAATTGCAATATTTGTCGTCATTCAAAGCACCCCTTGTTTTTGTGTTATACTTTATGGAAATAGTATAACATAAATAAAAGTACAAGAAAGCGTTTTCTAAAATAAATTTAAAAAAATTTAAATTCCGCATACCTATGAACTTAAAGAGCCCTTTTCATAATAAGTTTATCCAAATAATTTAACTTCATATTGAAAAAGTACCACTCAAACTTAAATTATAAGTTGAGTAGTACTTCAGAATATACTTATTAAACCATACTAATGTATATTAAATCAAGCTTACGATAATCATCATTTAAAGACTCATGATTTATTGTGCTTCTTCTTCAGTATTGTTGTGAATATAACCTTCCTCTACGAGCAATTGTTCTAAGTTCTGTTTCAATTCTAATTTCGTATCACGGTTATCAATTTCACGATCCGCCATTCTACGTTTTTTATCAATTGAAATTTGGCTATAAACACGTGCCTTCGCATCTTCCATTGATAAATCATTACGTTCCATCAATCTATCAATTTGTATACTTTCAGAAGTGTATACTAACCAAACTTCATCCACAGTATCTTGTAAGTCATTTTCAAATAATAACGGAATATCCATAATTACGTTATAGCCTTGCTCAAGATAAGCTTCTTTTTCTTGTTCCATGATATCTCTAACAATAGGATGAACAATTTCATTTAATTCCAATCTTTTCTCTGGATGATTAAATATGACATCTCCTACATATGATCTATTCATATTGCCATCTTCATCTATTGCTTCTTCTCCAAATGCTTCTTTAACTTGTTCTAGTCCTTTGGTACCTTTTTCTACTGCTTGGCGTGATGCAACATCTGCATCTACGACTTTAAAACCATGTACGGTTAATAATTCCGAAACACTAGATTTACCTGATGCGATACCACCTGTTAGTCCTATAACTTTTGGCATAATATCACTCTTCCTTTATTTTTGACATGTAGCGCAGAAATGACTATTTCGCGTTGCAATAACTTGAGTTTCAATATCACTTCCACACACTTTACATATCTTTTGTTTATAAACATTAAGATGTAATTGCATCGTACCTGTACTACCGTCTGCATGACGATAATCAGATATGCTCGTTCCACCATATTTTATACCCGCTTCTAATACATCTCGAACATAATAAAATAATATTTCTCGTTCTTGATTATTTAACTCTTTTGATAGACGCGCTGGATGGATACCTGCTCTAAAAAGCGCTTCACACGCATAAATGTTACCACAGCCCGAAATGACCCGATGATCTAAAATCATTTGTTTAATTGGCTTGTTCTGGTAAAGTTTTTTATTAAACCATGATAAGTAATGTGGCATTGCTTCTTCATCAAATGGTTCTGGAGCGATTTCTAAAAATGATGGATACGCTTCAAATGATGGCACATTTCTAATTTCACCGAAGCGGCGAATATCAGAATAGACAAGCAACTTATCATTATTTAATTTAAATATAACATGCCAATGTTTACGATAATTTGGAACACTAATATCTTCTATTTTATCGACTACAAAGAAACCACCAGCCATACCCAGATGGCTAATGAGTATTCTTTCTTCACCGTCTTTCTCTAAATAGAAAACGATATACTTACTTCGTCTTTCTATATCATTTATTGTAAAATGCTCAGTAAAGCGTTTAAACGTATCTAATTCTAAACCTTTAATTATTGTTTCACGTTTGTTTGCTTTACCTTCATGCACTTTGTCAGAAAAAGTAACTGATTCAATTGTTTGTCCTTTAACAAAAGGTTTAATACCTCTTTTTACATGTTCTACTTCTGGTAATTCAGGCAATATAATACCCTCTTTCTATTTTGCGTCGTACCATGTTTGACCATAGCTAGATTCAACTTTTAATGGTACATCTAACTCTATCGCATTGTCCATAATCTTTTCAATAAATTTTTCAAATGCTTCTACTTCTTCTTTAGGTACTTCAAAAATCAATTCATCATGCACTTGTAATAAAAGTTGCGCATGGAAATCCGTATCTTTAACTTCATTTGCAAAATTAACCATGGCTAATTTAATAATATCTGCAGCTGTACCTTGAATTGGCGTATTCATTGCGGTTCTTTCTGCAAAACCTCTTAAATTAAAGTTTCTATTTGTGATATCAGGTATATATCTACGGCGATGTAATAATGTTTCAACATAGCCCTGAGCTTTACAGTCTTTAACAATATCTTTCATATATTGTTTAACACCAGGGAAACTATCTAAATAATCATCAATAAATTGTTTGGCTTGTTTTCTTGTTATGCCTAAACTTTGGCTTAGACCATAATCACTTATACCATAAACAATTCCGAAATTCACTGCCTTCGCTTGTCTACGCATCGTGCCATCAACTTCATCTGGTTGCACATTGAATACTTTCATAGCTGTAGCTGTGTGAATGTCTTCATCATTAATAAATGCTTGTTTCATACTTTCATCTTGCGTGATGTGCGCCAATACCCTTAATTCAATTTGCGAGTAATCGGCTGCAAATATGACATTATTTTCATCTGTAGATTTAAACGCTTTTCTAATTTTTCTACCCTCTTCTAAACGAACAGGTATATTTTGTAGGTTAGGATCAATAGATGACAATCTACCAGTTTGTGCTAGCGTTTGGTTAAAACGTGTATGAATACGATTATCCTCAGCAATTACTTTTTGTAATCCTTCTACATACGTAGATTGTAATTTAGCAAGTTGTCTATATTCAAGGATATGTTCAATAATTGGATGTTCACCTTGTAATTGTTCTAACACATCTACTGCTGTGGAATAACCAGTCTTCGTTTTTTTAATTACAGGTAACTCTAACGTTTCAAATAATACAACACCTAACTGTTTTGGTGAATTGATATTAAATGGCTCTCCTGCAGCTTCATGTATATTTTTTATTAACACATCTAATTTACTTTGAATCTCTTTTTCCATTTCTTTTAAATCATCGGCAACTGTATAAATACCTGTTTCTTCCATTTCACTTAAAATTCGTGCCAATGGTAACTCTAAATCATATAGTAAATCTGTTTGGTTATATTCATCTAGTTGTTCTGCCATTTTAGGTTTAGTCGCACTAATTGCTTCTATAATAGTTGCTACATGATGATTCAGAACTTCATCTTCAGGCAACTGTCTTTTTTTACCTTTACCATAAATAGCGATGGTTTGTTGTACGTAATACTGACCATAATTCGTAACAACTGAATTGACGTCATCTATTGTACGGGATGGATCAATAATATAACTTGCTAACATCACATCAAACACAATGTGCTTAATCGCGATATCTAATCTATGTGCGACGACATATGATTTTTTAGCATCATATACATTCTTTTCTGTAGTACTATCTTCTAACCATGCAATAAGTTCTGGATAATCATGCATCTTATGTGCATCAATAACAACATGGTGTGTGCCATCATATAAAGCAAATTTTAATATGTCATCTTTTAAATAATTAGAACCATCTAACTCAAAATGTATAGCTGCGGCAGCCAAGTTGTTAAAATCAACCTGTGCAAAATCACTCACTGTATTGATTTCCATTTCTTCAACACTTGAGCTACTACCATCAACATCTATTTGGTCCAACAATTGTTTGAACTCCAATTTTTTAAATAATTCAATTTTATCATTTGTATCTGGATTTTCTTGTAACTTAGTCTCGTTTAAGGATACTTCAATTGGACTTTCACAATTAATTGTCGCAAGTTCCTTACTCATTAAAGCATCATCTTTACTATTTTCAAGTTTCTCTTTTAATTTCTTACCTGATACTTCATCTAGGTGTTCATAGACATTTTCAACATTTGAAAATTGCTTCAATAATTTAATTGCTGTTTTCTCGCCAACACCTGCAACACCTGGAATATTGTCTGAAGCATCACCCATTAAGCCTTTCATATCAATAATTTGTTCTGGAACCAAACCATCATATTTTTCGGCTATAAATTCCGGCGTGTAATGATCAACGTCTGTTACACCTTTTTTAGTATAATAGATTGTCACGTCATCTGTAGCAAGTTGTGTTAAATCTCGGTCACCAGTTACGATAATCGTTTGGAATTTTTCTTCATTTGCTTGTTTACTCAGCGTACCGATAATATCATCCGCTTCATAATTGTCTAACTCATAGCGCTTAATTTGATAAGCATCTAATAATTGTCTGATATAAGGAAATTGTTCACTTAATTCAGGTGGTGTTTTTTGACGTCCACCTTTATATTCACTATATTGTGAGTGTCTGAACGTTGTCTTTCCAGCATCGAATGCAACTAAGAAATGTGTAGGCTGTTCTTCTTTTATAATTTTTTCAAGCAACATCGCAAAACCATACACGGCATTGGTATGAATACCTGCTTTATTTTGTAACAATGGCAAAGCGTAAAAAGCTCTAAAGCTAAGACTGTTACCATCAACTAAGATTAATTTATTCAATGTTTTAACCTCCAACACATATTTACTATCCATTTTATCATAAATTATGACGCTATCCGTATTGATACGACATATCTTCTGATTTTCATAGCAATATAAAAAGTCGACCTAACAACATTAAGTTAATTAGATCGACTATCAATTTGATATTATACAACAATTGTTCATTTAAAGTATACTTACTCTGTTTCAAAAAATGTAATTCTAAATGTCGAGCCTTCATTCGGACTACTAATGACGTTAATTCTACCATTATGGGCTTCCATAATATGTTTTGTAATCGATAGTCCTAAGCCCGTACCACCTGAATCTCTACTACGTGCTTTATCTACTCTATAGAAGCGTTCAAAAATATGTTTTTGATCTTCTTCACTGATCCCCATACCAAAATCTTCTACTTCTAGTATACGTTTATTACCTTCTTTATATACACGTACAATGACCTCATCCGATTCCTTAGAATAACTAATTGCATTTGATAATAAATTGATAACAACTTGTGAAACTTTATCCTTATTTGCATCAATGACAATATCAGGCGTCACTTCATTTAAAATAGTTATATCTTTACTTTCAGCAATCGTCTGCATATTTTTTATCGTTAACTCAGCAATGTCAGACAAACTGATATATTCAGTTTCTATTTCAGATTGTTGTTCGACATGAGATAAATCTAGTAAATCAAAAACTAAAGTTTCTATGCGATCAGATTCTTTAGAAATGATTTGTAAAAAATCATTTAATGCCTGTTCATCATTTTTCGCCCCATCTAATAATGTCTCAGCAAATCCTTTTATTGAAGTAATAGGTGTTTTTAGTTCATGTGATACATTCGCTACAAATTCACGACGCAAATTTTCAAGCTTTTTAAGGTTCGTGATATCATGCATAACAATAACCATGCCATATAAATTTTTCTTTGTTTTTGACAAAATTGGCACACAAGCAGTATCAAAATATTTTTGATGCACTTGATCTATGGTTAATTCCACTTGATCATAAATAGGTTTTTCTACTTTAAAAGCATCAGCAATAAGTTTTTGAATTTTAACATCGATAAACTCAACATAACTTTTATGTTCTACTGCTTCTTCAGGCGTAAACAACTCATAATATGCTTTATTCGCTACAACAATTTCACCATATTTATCAATCATTAATATGGAACTTGGAATACTTTCTACAGTTGTTTTTAGTCTATTGGATTGTAGTTTTTGCTTATGGTTTAAACGTTGTAAACGTCTAGCTAATTCATTTGTAGTAACGAACAACTCTCTCGTCTCTTTAACGTTACTTTCAGGTACCCTCACGTGATAATACCCTTCAGCTAAAAGGTTCGTGGCATAAGTTACTTCATTAATAGGTCTAATGTATGTTCTATTGATACTTCGAACTACAAAGAAAATAATCACTAAAACAATTAAACCAATTAAAGCAGTGTATTTCCATATTTCAATTTGCAATTCTAAGATTTCATTATTTACACCACTAATCAAAACGTCTTGATCTTTGATTGAAGTTTTAAATGTATATCTTCGATCATCGGCTACTTTATCATAAATTAGTTTCGAAGGAATAGCTTCATTTCTTATATCTTCATTTATCTCAGTACCTTGTTTTGTGGACAACAAGACATCGTTACCTTTTTCAATGACTACAGTAAGTTTCTCACTTTCAGCAATATCTTTGATTTCAGCTATTTTATCATGGTTGTACAAACTAACGAAATGCTCCGAACGATGCTCTAGGTCGCCTTCTTGACCCGTAGTAACCGTGTTATAAATAACATGTGTTATGATTGCGCCTAGCATAATAAAACTAATGATAACGATGGTACATAATAAAAATAAGAGGCGGTGATGAAACTTCAGCATTAAACCTTAGGTCTCTCCAATTTATATCCTAAACCTCGTACTGTTTTGATAAGTTTAGGTTGTTTTGGGTTTTCTTCTAATTTATCTCTTAAATGACTAATATGTACATCCACAATTCTAGAGTCACCCGCAAATTCATAATTCCAAACTGAATTTAACATATGTTCACGTGTGATTACTCTACCCTGTCTTTCGATAAGATATAATAACAGTTCAAATTCTTTTGGTGTTAATTCTAATAGTTCATCTTCTCTATACACTTCAAAATATTCTGGTCTAATTCTGATTGCACCAATAAGTATGTCATCTTCATCATTTTCAATTTGAGCTGCTTCTGTAACCATGGCAGATCTTCTTAAAATAGCTTTGACTCTTGCTACGACTTCTCTTGGTGAAAATGGTTTAGTCATATAATCGTCTGCGCCAAGTTCTAGTCCAAGTACACGATCAAATTCATCATCTTTAGCTGTCAGCATTAAGATGGGTACAAGGTTTTTATCAGAACGAATCGTTTTACACACTTCTATCCCATCTTTTTTTGGAAGCATGACATCTAACACAACTAATTCGGGGTTTGTAGCATTAACCTTCTCCAGTGCTTCTTCTCCATCATAAGCTACATCCACTATATATCCAGCTTGCTCTAAATTATATTTTAATAAGGTTACGATTGATTGCTCATCATCTACTACAAGTACTTTTTGTGACATAGTATACCTCCATATTTGTGTTTACAAATTAATTATAACTTATATTTAAATAAAAATAACATACTTTAAATTCTTTTCACATAAACTTTACAATGCCTATATTATAGAAACAAATTAAGTATTCATGAATTTAATGTAATTGTACTGTTAACAATCTGTTGTGCTGTTGATTTTGTTTTACTGAATTTTCCTGAAATTATACGTTAACAAAATCTTAACATTTAATTAACAAGATGAACACTTATATCATTGAAAATATGCAGTTCCCTGAAATCCTTCGTGTTAATTCACATTAAATACTATCCTTAAATTTACAATTTACATGCAAAATCATATGAATTAAATACTCTTTGTGGTGCATTTTACTAAATCGTGAAAACAAAAAAATACCAACAAAATCCTAAGATATTGTTGGTAACTTTAAAATCAATTCATATTGAATCTTTAACGATTCAATACGAATTTATATTATTTGATGTTTTTAATCAGTTCATCTGCAAAGTCAGAAGTAGAAACTTCTTTAGCACCATCCATTAAACGGGCAAAGTCGTAAGTTACTACTTTAGAAGCAATTGTTTTTTCAATTGATTCAGTAATCTTATCTGCAGCTTCTTGCCAGCCTAGGTGTTCTAACATTAGTGTTGCACTTAAAATTTCAGATGATGGGTTAACTTTGTTTTGTCCAGCATATTTTGGAGCTGTACCATGTGTAGCTTCAAAAATAGCATGTCCAGTTTCATAGTTAATGTTTGCACCAGGTGCAATACCAATGCCACCAACTTGTGCTGCTAATGCATCAGATACATAGTCACCATTTAAGTTCATTGTAGCCACTACATCATGATCTGATGGACGTGTTAAGATTTGTTGTAAGAAAATGTCAGCAATTGAATCTTTAACGATAATTTTGCCTTCTTTTTCTGCTTTTTCTTGCGCTTCGTTTGCTTTGTCTTTACCTTCTTTTTCAACAATTTCATCATATTGCTGCCAAGTAAATACTTTATCACCAAATTCGTTATGTGCTAAATCATAACCCCATTGTTTAAATGCACCTTCAGTAAATTTCATGATATTACCTTTATGCACTAAAGTTAATGATTTACGATTATTTTCTAAAGCGTATTGTATAGAAGCACGTACTAAACGTTCTGTACCTTCTTTAGAAACTGGTTTCACACCAATACCTGATGTTTCTGGGAATCTAATATTTTTAGCGCCCATTTCATTTTGTAAGAATTCAATTAATTTCTTAACTTCAGGAGTACCTTCTTGGAATTCAATACCAGCATAAATGTCTTCAGTATTTTCACGGAAAATAACCATATCAGTGTCTTCAGGACGTTTAACTGGTGAAGGAACGCCTTGGAACCAACGTACTGGGCGTAAACATGTAAATAAATCTAATTCTTGACGTAAAGCAACGTTAAGTGAGCGGATACCGCCACCAATTGGTGTTGTTAAAGGACCTTTAATAGCAATTAAATATTCATTAATTGTATCAAGTGTTTCTTTAGGTAACCATTCGCCAGTTTCATCGTAAGCTTTTTGTCCAGCTAATACTTCTTTCCATTCGATTTTCTTTTCACCGTTATAAGCTTCTTCAACAGCTGCATCGATTACTCTGCTTGCCGCATTCCAGATATCTGGTCCAATACCATCACCGATAATAAATGGAATGATTGGATTATTTGGAACTGTTAAACCTTCTTGTGATTTTACTATTTTTTCTCCTGACATGTAAAAAAACCTCCGTGTTTTGTTTTATTGATTAAATACTTTTCAAAAATATTGTTTATACATTCATTATTACAATAAAAACTGTAATGAAAATGATTAAACTTATTATCTTTTTTCTATTGGTTCATATTTTCTATCTGTTTCACCAATATACTCAGCTCTTGGACGCATAATTCTGTTATCTCTATATTGTTCTAAGATATGTGCAATCCAACCAGAAGTTCTACTTACCGCAAAAATTGGAGTGAATAAATCATGCTCAATGTTCATACTATGATAAACTGTCGCACTAAAGAAATCCACATTGGCTATTAAACCTTTTTCTTCTTTCATCTTATCAGCAATTTTAACGGAAATATCAAATAATTGACTTTGACCTGTTTCTGCTGTGATTTTTCTACTCATTTCTTTTAAGTATTTCGCTCTTGGATCACCATCTTTATATACACGGTGTCCGAAGCCCATAATTTTTTCTTTATTTTCAATTTTTTTATCGATGTAATTATCAACTTCATCAATTGATTTCACTTCAGCTAGCATGCTCATGACACGTTCATTTGCGCCACCGTGAAGTGGGCCTTTTAATGAACCAACTGCAGCAACAATGCCTGAATACATATCTGATAATGATGAAACAGCACATCTTGCTGTAAATGTTGAGGCATTCAACTCATGGTCAGCATGTAATACAAGCGCTTTGTTAAACGCTTCAACTTCGATATCTGTAGGTAACTCCCCTCTTAACATATATAAGAAGTTTCCTGCATAATTTAAATCACTATTGGGTTTTACAACCTCTTTACCTTCTCTAACTCTTGCATATGCTGTAACAAGAGAAGCTATTTTAGCTTGAATACGTATTGCACGTTCCATTGTTTGTTCATCGCTTTCAGTTTCAGCATGTTCATCAAAATGGGCAATATAAGACACAGAAGTTCTTAACGCTGTCATTGGATGCACATTACTAGTAGCGTATTCTTTAAAGTGATTATACACTCTAGGATTTAGTGTCATGTGTTCAAAAAGCTTTTCTTTTAATTCTTTTAATTCTTCTTCATTAGGTAATCGGTAGTGCCATAATAAGAAGACAACTTCTTCAAACTCAGCATTTTGAGCTAAATCATCAATATCATAACCTGCATATGTTAATTGACTATCAATGATAGAACTTACTTTAGTTTGAGATGCAATTACCCCTTCTAAACCTTTTTGTAACTCTGCCATATATAAATTCCCCTTTTCTATTTCGTTATGAAATGGCTTTCATTAACCATTATATCCAATTTCGTCCCTTTTGTGAATATTTAAAGTTTAATCCTCTTGCCAAAACACTAAGAAATAAGTATTTGTTTATATACCCTTAAACACGTCATGATATGAAACGGTGTTATAATCTCATTTTAGTATGGAAAGCCTTACAGTTCAATTTTTATTACTTTTCATTTGGTTATCATTATTAATAACTAATTATTAATGTAGTTTTATCCTTAACTTTTTTTATGATTCAGTTAAAAAACAGTTGTAATATTTTAAAGACAGTTGCATAATAATAAAACGACAAAATGAAGGAGTAGTAGATTATGTCAAACAATGAATTACAGAGAGAACTAAGTAATCGGCACATCCAGTTGATTGCAATTGGTGGCGCAATTGGTACAGGTCTATTTTTAGGAGCTGGTCAAACTATCGCGTTAACTGGCCCTTCTATTTTACTTACATATATTATCATTGGTTTTATGCTATTTATGTTTATGCGTGGCTTAGGAGAAATGCTTGTTACAAATACTAATTTCAAGTCTTTTGCCGATGTCACGAATCAATACATTGGTTCATTTGCAGGTTTTGTAACTGGTTGGACTTATTGGTTATGTTGGATTATTACTGGTATGGCTGAGGTAACTGCAGTAGCTAAATATGTGAGTTTTTGGTTTCCTCACATTCCAAATTGGATCAGTGCTTTGTTCTGTGTACTTGTACTTATGTCACTTAATTTATTAAGTGCTAAATTATTTGGGGAATTAGAATTTTGGTTTGCAATCATAAAAATTGTAACGATTCTCGCTTTGATTGTTGTTGGTGCAATTATGATTATTATGGCCTATGACACACAATTTGGACATGCTTCATTATCTAATTTATACATTAATGGTATATTCCCTAAAGGTGTTAATGGATTTTTAATGTCATTCCAAATGGCTGTATTCTCATTTGTGGGTATCGAATTAATAGGTGTGACTGCTGGCGAAACTAAAGATCCAACTAAGACCTTACCGAAAGCAATTAATAGTGTGCCTTTACGTATATTAGTTTTTTATGTAGGCGCGTTAGCTGTGATTATGTCAATCATCCCATGGAATGCTATAAATCCTGACGATAGTCCATTTGTTAGATTGTTCGCGCTAATCGGTATTCCATTTGCAGCAGGCATTATTAATTTCGTTGTACTAACTGCAGCGGCATCTTCTTGTAACAGTGGTATTTTTTCTAACAGTCGTATGCTCTTTGGTCTTTCTAATCAAAAACAAGCACCACCTTATTTTGCATCAACGAATAAAAATGGTGTGCCGCACATTGCAATATTTGTCTCATGCGCTTTACTGATGATCGCAGCTTTATTAAATTATATTGTACCGAATGCGACACTCGTCTTCACTTATATCACAACTGTATCTACAGTGTTGTTTTTAGCCGTTTGGGCGTTAATCACCGTTGCTTATATCAATTATACTAAACGTAACCCAGAAGCTCACAAACAGGCTAATTTTAAATTAGTAGGCGGTAAATATATGGGTTATATCATCTTAATATTTTTCTTCTTAGTATTTTGTCTATTATTCGTAAATGAGGTTACAAGAACAGCAGTATTTTTAACACCGATATGGTTCGTTGCCTTAAGTTTAATGTACTTAAGATATAAAAAAGTAGCACGTACTCAAGATAAATAAAAGAGGGTATTTTCAAAATAAGCTATCTATACACATTGCTCGCGAACCAATGTGTATGGATAGTTTTTTATTATGATTAAAAATAGTAATCTTAGTGATTTTATATAAGATTGAGTGAAAATTAAAAAGAGAGTTAACTGAATTTAAAATTCAATTAACTCTCAATGTCTTCTATTATTTCAAATAGGAATTTACAACCGCCTATTTGTTTATATTCGTAAATTTATTATAGAACGTTAGCATAACCTTCGAAGATTTTACCTTGATTTGCATCAATAGTAACTAAAACATCATTTTGTATTTCTTTAGTTGCGTTTTCAACACCAACAACTGTAGGAATACCTTTTTCTAAACCAATAATCGCACTTGGTGAAGTGATGCCGTTTTCTTCTGTGATTAAACCAATTGCATTTTCAATATAAGGTACAAGCGTTTCGTCTACTGAAGACGTTACAATAATAGTTTCAGATAAATCTTTACCTTCTAACTCACTTGCATTATTAACAACAAGTGTTTGGCCAACAACTGAATTTCTACCAATACCTTGTCCTTTTGCAAGTTCATCGCCTACTAAATGTAATTTCATCATGTTAGTAGTACCTTTTTCACCTGTTGGAACGCCAGCAGTGATAATAATTAAATCACCATTTTGAACTTTTTCTGTTTCAACTGCAGTAGCTACAGCATTATTTAATAATGCATCTGTAGTTTTACGTCCTTCTTTGATTACTGGGTGAATTCCCCATACTAGCGCACATTGGCGTGCAGTTTCTGGATTAGGTGTTACTGCGATAATGTCTGATTGTGGACGATATTTAGAAATCGTACGTGCAGTAGAACCACTTTCTGTAGCAGCAACAATTGCTTTTACATTTAAGTTTAATGCTGTATGTGCAACTGAAACACCAATTGCATTAACAAGTGAAGTTTCTACTAATTTAGTACGGTCTGATAATAATTTTTTATAATCTTGTGCACCTTCAGCAGAAACTGCAATATTACGCATTGTTTTAACTGCTTCTTCAGGATAAAGTCCAGCAGCTGTTTCACCAGAAAGCATAACTGCATCAGTACCATCATAAATTGCGTTGGCAACATCACTTGCTTCGGCACGTGTAGCACGTGGGTTTCTTTGCATAGAATCAAGCATTTGAGTCGCAGTGATAACAGGTTTGCCTAATTTATTACATTGTCTAATTAAATCTTTTTGCACCATAGGTACTGATTCTGGTGGGATTTCAACACCCATATCACCACGTGCAACCATTAAACCATCTGAAACTTCAAGAATACCTTTGATATTATCGATACCTTCTTGGTTTTCAATTTTAGGTATAATACTGATTGTTGTATTTTTTTGTGCTTCTAGTAATTTACGGATATCTAGTACATCACTTGGACGACGTACGAAACTAGCTGCGATAAAATCAACGCCTTCGCTAATACCGAAATTAATATCTTCAGCATCTTTATCAGTGATACCAGGTAAACTTACTTTAACGCCAGGTAAGTTAACACCTTTTTTGTTGCTTAATTCGCCAGTGTTTAGTACATCACAAACAACTTCGCCGTTGTCTTTGTCGATACTTTTAACTTGTAATTCAATTAAGCCATCATCTAATAAAATATATGAACCTTCTTCTACATCATTGATTAAATTATCATAAGTTACTGAGAATTTTTCAGGTGTACCTTCTACTTCTTTCATGCTTACAATGACTTCAGTATCTTTTTCAAGTTCTATTTTGCCATTTTTCATACTATGTGTACGAATTTCAGGGCCTTTAGTATCAAGTAAGATTGCAACAGTTTTACCTAATTTTTTAGATACTTTGCGAATTGAATCAATTCTTGCTTTATGTTCTGCATGATCACCATGTGAAAAGTTTAAACGTGCAACGTTCATTCCAGCTTTCATTAATTTCTCAAGCATTTCTTCCGATTCTGACGCTGGTCCAATAGTACAAACAATTTTAGTTTTTCTCATTAATAATGCCTCCAAGTATTTTATATAGATAATTCATTTGTTAATTCATAAGTTTCAAAATCAAACTCATGTTGATCTGATCTGAATATTTCTTCAAACGGTGTGTCAGTTAATTCATTATTACGGATGCCTACACCGATAGCAGTTTTCCCTTGTAATAATAAATCTACTGCATGACCACCTAAACGTGACGCTAACACACGATCTGCTCCACTTGGGCTACCACCACGTTGGATATGACCTAATACAGAAACACGCGCATCAACATTAATATACTTAGTTAACTCTTGTGCGCAAGCCTCTCCAGACATACAACCTTCTGCAACCATGACGATTGAATGTTTTTTACCTCTTTTAATACCATTATCGATTTTTTCAGCTACATCTTTAATATCTGTTTCTACCTCTGGAACAATAATTGTTTCTGCACCTACAGACATACCTGCCCATAATGCTAAATCTCCACAATCACGTCCCATAACTTCTATAATAAAGGTTCTAGCATGACTCGATGCTGTATCGCGGATTTTATCAACGCAATCAATAATAGTGTTTAATGCTGTATCAAATCCAATTGTAAAATCTGAACCATTAATATCATTATCAATCGTACCAGGTATTCCAATTGTCTGGATTTCTTCACATTCTTCACTTATACGTTGCGCGCCTCTATAACTACCGTCTCCACCGATAACTACAAGGCCTTCGATGCCTCTTTTACGTAAGTTTTCTATGCCTTTCTTACGCACTTCTACTTCTTTAAATTCAGGACACCTTGCTGAATATAAAAAAGTGCCTCCGCGTTGAATTGTATCCCCTACAGAACCGAGTTCAAGCTTTTCGATATCATCGTTTAATAAACCTTGATAGCCTTGGTAAACACCATAGACTTCAATGTTATTAAAAATCGCTTTTCTAACTACAGCTCTTACAGCTGCGTTCATGCCTGGAGAATCTCCACCACTTGTCAACACTGCAATTTTTTTCATGACGACAAACCTTTCTAACATGTATTTCTTATTCTAAAAATACCATAAATAATACAATGGTGCCATTAAAATAAGGCTTTGTGCCGAATGTAAACGTTTTAAAGTAATCTAAGCTATTAAATTATAACTAGTAAGCGTTTACTATAATTTTTCGGCAAAAATGAAATGAGCACTCTTTTATATTTACCTTTAAATTATATTTCTTAAACAATATATTTATTTTTTAAATAAGTTAAGGGTTTGCATTTACTCAATTTCCTTCTCTACAACTATAAAAAATAGCTGTGCAGAAATCTATCGTCATAAATTTCTGTACAGCTAATCTTAGTATATTTATTATTATTCGTGGAATGTTCCAATATTTCTAAATTTAGCATATCGGTCATCAACAAGTTGTTGTTTATTTAGCTGATTTAATTCTGCTAAATAATATTCAAACCCTTTTTTGATATTTTGTGCTTGAATTTCAACATCATGATGCGCACCACCTAATGGTTCTTTAATTACATCATCAGCTATATTGAGTTCACGTAAATCTTCAGCAGTAATCTTCATTGTTTCTGCAGCAATTTTTGCAAGATTGCTGTCTTTCCATAACAGTGCAGAGGCACCCTCAGGGGAAATAACTGAATACGTACTATTTTCAAGCATCAATATACGATTTGTAATACCTAAACCTAAAGCTCCGCCACTACCGCCTTCACCAATCACAATAGAAATGACTGGTACTGTTAACGCAGCCATTTCGACTAAGTTTCTAGCAATAGATTCACTTTGTCCACGTTCTTCTGCTGCTTTACCTGGATAAGCACCTTTAGTATCAATAAAAGTAATAATAGGTCGATTGAATTTTTCTGCTTGTTTCATCAATCTAATTGCTTTTCTATAACCTTCTGGATGTGCCATCCCAAAATTACGATAAATATTATCTTTGGTATCTTTACCACGTTGTTGTCCAACTACAGTAACTGCTTGGCCATTCAAATAACCAATGCCACCAATCATTGCAGGATCATCTCTGTAATTTCTATCACCATGGAGTTCCATGAATGAGTCGAATATATAAGGTATGTAATCTAAAGATGTAGGTCTTTCTTGTAAACGTGCTAATTGCACACGATCCCAAGGTTTAAGGTTTGTATATACCTTTTCAGTCTCTCTCTCTAAAGAAGCTTCAAGCATATCAATTTCTTCTTGCAGATCTACATCATTTTTTTCTTGAGATTCTTTTAATGATTCAATTTTATTTTTTATTTCAAAAAGCGGCTTTTCAAAATCAAGCATTTGTTTTCACCTCTTGGTGCATTTTTAAGATACTAGATAACGTTGTTTTCATTTCTTTTCTATGTACTACTTTATCTAATTGGCCATGTTCTAATAGAAATTCTGCAGTTTGGAAATCCTCTGGTAATTTTTCATTAATTGTTTGTTCGATGACACGTCTCCCTGCAAATCCAATTAACGCTTTAGGTTCACTAAGATTGATATCACCTACAGAAGCAAAACTTGCAGAAACACCACCTGTAGTTGGATTAGTAATGTAAGAAATATACAATAACCCAGCGTCCGCATGTTTCTTCAGTGTCACACTCGTTTTACCCATTTGCATTAACGAAATAATACCTTCTTGCATTCTAGCTCCGCCACTTGCTGAAAATAAAATAAATGGCAAACGGTTTTCAATACAGTGCTCAATAATTCTACAAATTTTCTCGCCTACTACAGAACCCATACTGCCCATTCTGAATCTAGCATCCATAACAGCAACACCATAACTTATACCTTCTAAATTTGCAGTTCCAGTTACTACTGCTTCGTTTAGATCAGTTTTTTGTCGATCTTTTTGGATTTTTTCTTCGTAACTTGGGAAGTCCAATGGATTTGCCGAAGTCATGCCTCTATCAAATTCTTTAAATGTGCCTTCGTCAGAAATAGCTTCAATACGTTTATAAGCTGTAAGTGCAATATGATGATCACAGTTAAAACAAACGTTTAAGTTTTCAGCTAATTCTTTCGTATACATAATTTTTTTACATTTAGGACATTTCGTCATAATACCTGCTGGAACATCGCTTTGTTTTGAATCCGATACGGTTACATACTTTTTCTTTTTACTACTTCTATTGAAAAAATCTTTAAACATTGGTAAACCTCCACATAAATATCGCAATCTGTCTCTACAATTAACTGTAAGTTACGTATTGAGTTTAGTATTAACGAATATTATTTATCTAAATCTGTTAATTTCATTGTCTTTTCATATATTTCCTCTGGATCCATATCATTTCTAGCAACGCCAGACTCCATCGCTGCTTTTGCAACTTCTCTAGCAACTGACGGTGCTACTCGCTTATCAAACGGACCTGGAATACAATAATCAGGATTCAATTCTTCTGGATTAATTAAATTCGCAATCGCTTCAACCGCAGCCTGCTTCATTGCTTCATTAATTTGTGTTGCTTCTACATCTAAAGCACCTCTGAATATACCTGGAAATGCTAAGACATTATTAATTTGATTTGGAAAATCTGAACGACCTGTACCAATTACTTTTGCACCTGCTGCCTTTGCAACATCTGGCTGAATTTCTGGGTTAGGGTTTGCCATAGCAAAGATAATTGGATCATCGGCCATAGATTCAACCATTTCTTTTGTTAATAAATCTGCAACAGAAACACCTATAAATACGTCAGCATCTCTAATGACATCATTTAAGCTGCCCTCAATTTTTTCTCTATTAGTCCACTTAGCTACGTATGCTTTTGTATCATTCATACCAAAAGCGCGTCCTTCAAAAATAGCACCTTTAGAATCACACATAATCATATCTCGAACACCATAAGAATATAATAATTTAACGATAGCCATACCAGCTGCCCCAGCACCATTGAGAACGACCTTAATGTCTGATAAATCTTTATCCACTATTCTTAAGGCATTAGTCATACCGGCTACTGTTACAATTGCTGTACCATGTTGATCATCGTGAAATACTGGTATTTTAGTTTCTTTTTTTAAACGTTCTTCAATTTCAAAACAACGCGGTGCCGAAATATCTTCTAAGTTTATGCCACCATAATTCGGTTCTAATAATTTCACAGTGTTAACTATATCATCTGTATCTGTAGTGTTTAATGCAATAGGTACACCATCGATACCAGAAAAGCTTTTAAATAGTACTGCTTTACCTTCCATTACTGGGATACTCGCTTCTGCACCAATATTGCCTAATCCTAAAACAGCTGTGCCATCTGTTACAACAGCAACAGTATTGCCTTTCATGGTATACTCAAAAACTTTCCTAGAATCTTCATGTATCTCTTTACAAGGCTCTGCGACACCTGGTGAATAAGCTAAACTTAATTCTTCCTTATTGGTAACTTGAACCTTAGGCGTTACTTCCAATTTTCCTTGATTTCGTCTATGCATTTCTAATGCTTCGTCTCTCAATGTCATGTAAATCTACCCCTTTACATT
Source organism: Staphylococcus caseorum (assembly GCF_049943195.1). NCBI lineage: Bacteria > Bacillati > Bacillota > Bacilli > Caryophanales > Staphylococcaceae > Staphylococcus > Staphylococcus caseorum. The sequence goes on along the minus strand of NZ_JBNFUA010000001.1, from coordinate 620,026 downwards.
CAACTAGTATAAAAATCAGTTCATATATATTTTTATTACAATCTAACTTAAATTACAAATGATATTGCTAACAAGATGTCGAATTCACCCGTACAGTTAATATTTGTAATAAAAATATATAGATTGATTTGACATTAAATAATTCTTATCTTTAATTTAGTTAAAATTAAAACTGACGGCAAGTTTATGCTTAACCATCAGTTTACTATACCATAGTTCATAGCGCTATTAAAGTTAAATAATTCTTATATCCCAAGGCGAAAATCGTTGTATAAATGTATTTAATACGTCGTTATCTCGTGTGATATAACCTATGATTTTAAACTTATTTTGCGCTTCTTGAAAATACTTAACTGGAATATAATTGCTGTGCTCTGTTTGTGTTAAAAATTGCTTTACTTCTGTTTCATCGCTAAGGTTTCTAATCACAATTTGTTTCGCATGTTCAAATGTACTCACTTCGAATGCATCAATCGTCTCTATTTGATTAATAATAAGTTGCTTCTTATTATTCCTATTTTCAAACTTACCTTTTAGGATAAATGTCTCATCCGTTTTCAAATCTGTTTCATATTTTTTGAATGCATCTGGAAAAACAACGCCATCCAAACTATTAATTCCGTCATTTAATGTTACAAAAGCCATATTCTGACCGTTTTTTGTACGTATACGTTTAATATTATCAATTTGAACAAAAATCGGTTGATTATCTCGTGCATTAGTGAGTTTATATATACCAAGATATTGCTTTTGTTCAAAGGCTTTTTCGACAGGATGTGTTGAAACATAAAAGCCTAAATATTCTTTTTCATAATCACTTAATACTTTATCTGGCAATTCCTCTTTGTCTTCATATGTCGCTTTAGGCGTTAATACATCAAATATAAAACCGTCTTGTTCAATATCAGATGAACTATCCAGTACTTGATCAATTGACTGTAGTAGCGTAGCACGATTTTTGCCAAAGGTGTCGAAAGCGCCTACTAATATGAGCGCTTCAAGTAATTTTCTAGATTTAATCCTTTTAGGAATGCGTCTTGTGAAATCAAAAAAGTCTTTGAAATGACCATGCGTTATGCGTTCATCAACAATTAACTTAACGCTTTGATAACCTACACCTTTAATCGCACCGATTGACAAGTATATACCCTGTTTAGTTGCTTTATAGAACCAATGACTTTGATTTATATTCGGCGTTAAAATATTGATTGATTGATGCTTTGCTTCATCAATAATTTGTGCTGTCTTTTTCTCACTTCCAATAGTATTGCTCAAAATATTAGCATAAAAATAGTTAGGATAATGTACTTTTAAATAGCTCATAATATAAGCGATTTTAGAATAGCTTACAGCATGGGCACGTGCAAAGCCATAGTCTGCAAATTTTAGAATCAAATCAAATATTTGCTTACTTAAATTTTCATCATAGCCATTATTTAAAGCACCGTCCACAAAGTGTTGACGCTCACTTTCTAATACAGCACGGTTCTTTTTACTCATCGCACGTCTTAAAATATCCGCTTCTCCATAACTAAAGTTTGCGAACTTACTGGCAATTTGCATGATTTGTTCTTGATAAATGATAACGCCATAAGTGTTACTTAATATCGGCTGTAAATCACTATGCAAATATTGCACCTTCGATGGATTATGCCTTCTCGTAATATAGGTAGGTATTTCTTCCATAGGACCTGGTCTGTATAAAGACGTTACGGCTACAATATCTTCAAAATGTTCAGGTTGTAATTTTTTCAATACATTTCTAATACCATCTGATTCTAGTTGAAAAATACCTGTAGTATCACCCTGTGACAATAATTGAAAGACTTTGCTATCATCAAAAGGTATTTGCTCTATATCAATATGTGTATTCATATCTTTTTTTACTTGTTTCACAATTTGATGAATAATGGATAAATTCCGTAACCCTAAGAAGTCGATCTTCAGCAAGCCTATTCTCTCTGCTTCTGTCATCGTCCACTGCGTTAATAATCCGGTATCACCTAACGTCAACGGTGCATATTCATACAATGGATGATCATTAATAATGATACCTGCAGCGTGTGTTGAAGTATGACGAGGTAAACCTTCTAATTTTTTACTAATTTCAAACCATCGTTCATGCCTATGATTTCGGTGCACAAACTGTTTAAAATCATTTTGTTCATATGCTTGATCCAAAGTTATACCTAACTTGTGTGGTATTAATTTAGAAATTTCATTTAAAGTAATCTCATCAAATCCAATAATTCTACCAACATCTCTAGCTACTGCTCTAGCTAACAAATGACCGAACGTTACTATACCTGCAACGTGATTATCACCATACTTTTCTTGAACATATTGAATTACTTTATCTCTATGCGTATCTTCAAAATCAATATCAATATCCGGCATTGTTACACGTTCCGGATTAAGAAAACGCTCAAACAGTAAATTATATTGTATGGGATCAACCGTAGTAATGTTTAAAAGATAACTTACCAATGACCCTGCAGAAGAACCACGACCAGGCCCTACTAATACATCATGTGTTTTCGCATAATGTATTAAATCACTTACTATAAGAAAGTAATCTTCAAACCCCATGCGAGTAATGACTTGATACTCATGTACAAGTCTTTCTCTGTACGTTTCGAATTGGTTATGACCTAAATTGAGTTGGCTTAAGTTTTCTTGTAATATTTGCCATAAATAATCTTTTGATTGCTGATTATCTGGCGTTTTAAATTTAGGTAATAATGACTGATGATAAATCATTTCAGCCTGACATACTGTTGCAAGTTGATTTGTGTTATCCAACACTTTCTTACTTAAATGAAGTGTAGTTAAATCATTATTATCGTATAAATGTGCATTATAATCAGGTTGTTCACTTACTAAATCTAGTTTATCGTTATCTCTGATTGCAGCAAGTGCGGTCAGTGTATCAGCATCTTGTTGATTAAGATAACGTGTACTTTGTGCCCAAACCATTGGTAATTCCAATGTTACTTCACTTGTATGATTCACATAAACATGTGTATCATCGGTAAATTCAGCTACAATAGCTTCATTTGATGATGATACATCTTTAAAAATAACAACAAAATGCTGTAGATATTTTTTTAGCCACTCTATAGGTGTTTCAGTTTTTTCTTTCATTTTTATAGCAGACGACAGCTTAAACATATCTTTTAGTCCTTGTTCATTTTGCGCTAACACTATCGTTTCCACTGACTCTAATCCATCTGTCACAAAAATTGTCATACCGAATATAGGATGAATATTTGCTGCAATACACGCGTCATAAAATTGTGGATAACCGTATAAGACATTTGTGTCTGTAATCGCTAATGCGGTATACCCTTCTTTAGCGGCCTTAGCAACAACATCTATTATTCTCAAACTAGAATGTAATAAGTCGTATGTTGTATGAATATTTAAATGCGTAACCATCAGCAAACACCTCCTATATACTTATAACTTATTATTTAAAGCTTCGGCTAATGTATTAAATTCGTTCCAGTTAGCAACAGAAACACCTGATGCATTTGGATGACCTCCGCCACCAAATTCACTTGCAATATCATTAATCACAATGCCTTTTGAGCGAATGCGACATCTTATTTCAGAACCTTCATCAACAGCAAAGACCCATATCTTCAAGCCTTGAATATCCGCAATCGCATTTACAAATAATGAAGCTTCGTTAGCCGCAATATTAAACTGCTTAAGTACATCTTGTGTAATAATTATTTTACAAAATCCATTTTCATCTAACTCAAAGTTCTGTAATACATATCCTTGGAATGGTAAGAGTTTTGGGTCTTTTTCGCCCATTTTATTAAGCTCTTCATTATGATTAAATGGATATTTAAGTAACTGGCTTGCGACTTCCATCGTATGGGACGTCGTATTATTAAATAAGAAACGACCTGTATCACCAACAATTCCTAAATATAGTACACGTGCAACAGATGCATCTATCACAGTTGTGTCATTAAAATGCGCAATAAAGTCAAAGATAATTTCACTTGTAGAAGAAGCCTGTGCATTCACATAATTAATATCACCATATTGATCTACTGCAGGATGATGGTCGATTTTAATTAGGGAACGACCTTTATTAAAGCGTTCATCACTAATCCTTGGTGAATTAGCCGTATCACAGATAATCACTAATGCATCTTTGTATTGTTCATCTGTAATTTCGTCAAAAGTTCCTATAAAATCTAACGAAGGCTCTGATTCCCCAACTGCATATATGTTTTTATCTGGAAATTTTAATGTTAAGTAATGTTTCAAACCAAGCTGTGAACCATAAGCATCTGGGTCAGGTCTGACATGTCTATGTATAATAACTGTTTCAGCTTCGTTAATTTCACTCATAATTTGATTGAATTCTTTAGTCATTTATATCTTCCTTTTCATTAGTTATATAAAATTCATTTAATCTATCATCTGGCAGATAATCATTGCTTTCGCGACATGATGCTCATCAGTAGACATTGTCACTTCTAGTTTAGCAAAGTTTCTCCCTACATCTAACATATCATAGTGCACATCGATTTCTGATTCGATTTGTACTGTCTTAATATATATAATGTTCAAACTTTCTATCATGACTTCAAGTTTTTTTAACTTTCTCATTTCATAGCGTACTGTTTCTTCAATTATAGCGACGAATACAGCTTTACTTAAAGTACCATATTGATTCGTTAATAGCGGGGTTGTTTGTACTTGAATGCCATTATTTGTAATGTTGATATGTTTTGCAATTTGATCATTAATAGTTTCACCCACTTGAGGTTGTCGGCTTAATAATTGCATCGCTGTTAATACATCTTTTCTCGTAATAACACCTATAAGTTTTTTGCTACTTGTAGTCACTGGTAACAGTTCTATACCTTCCCAAATCATCATATGCGCACAATTTGCTACTGTGGTAGTTAATTGGACATTTATAGGAGCCTTCGTCATAAACTGAGCTATCGTATCATAATCATCCATTTTAATAATTTCTTTGCTCGTAATAATACCTACTAGTTTCCACTGTTCATCAATAACTGGAAATCTTGAATGTCCAGTAGCTCTTGCTTTTTCTTTATAATCAATCAACTTCATATTTTCAAAGATTACTGTGCTCTCTTTTACTGACTTCACAATATCTTCAACGACCAATATTTCTTTACGAATCATTTGGTTATACATTGCTCTATTAATGATGTTTGCTACTAGGTATGTATCATAATTAGAAGAAAGTATTGGTAGATCATGTTCATCTGCATACTTTATAATTTCATCAGATGTTCTAAAACCACCTGTAATCAGCACCGCACTTCCTCTTTTTAAAGCTGCTAATTGTACATCTTTACGATTACCTACAATCAATAATGTATACGTACTTAAATATTTTACTACATCATCAATCTCCATCGCACCTATGGCAAACTTAGTTAGTGTTTTAATTAAACCGTTTCTGCCGCCTAACACTTGACCGTCTATAATCTTTACAATTTCACCAAATGTAAGTTGTTCAATTTGCTCGCGTGTTTTCTTCTCTATACGAACAGTACCTACGCGGTCAATTGTTGCTACCAAGCCAATTTGACCAGCATCTTTAATCGCTCGGTAAGCTGTACCTTCAGATACACTTAAATCTTTCGCCACTTTTCTAACAGAAATTTTTTGTCCTACTGCTAGAGATTCTATATATGATAAAATTTGCTCATGCTTTGTCATTTAAATAACCTCATTTATATTGAACAGTTTCTATGCCATTATAACTTCTTATATCTAAAATTGCGATGTCACAATTCAAATTATGGTAGATTCTAACTTTATAATGTTGAACTGCGCCTTTTAAATAATATAAATAATTCTTTTTAAGAAATTAATATGTAAGATTTTATATTATAATTGGATTTATCAAGAAATTTTGATTAGAATGATATCAAGGAGGGATGAACAATGTTCAAAAATATTTTACTTGGTGTAGATACAACACTTACTAATGAAAAAGCACTTAAAGAAGTATCAAAATTAGCCGGTGAAGGAACGACGGTCACTATTTTAAATTCGATTAGTGAACAAGATGCACAATCATCAATTAAATCTGGTGTTCATTTAGATCAACTAGTTGAAAAGCGTAGCAAAGGACTTGAGCCTACACGTAAAGCTTTAGATGAATATGGTATCAAATATGATGAAATTATTGTTCGTGGCAGTGCCAAAGAACAATTAGTTAAACAAGCTAATAGTGGCAAATATGAAATCGTCGTACTCAGTAACCGCAAAGCTGAGGAAAAGAAAAAATTTGTCCTAGGTAGTGTCAGCCATAAGGTGGCTAAAAGAGCAAACATCCCTGTTCTTATCGTAAAATAAGATAAAACTCAAAAAAACTTTTGTATTCATTTGAGTTACACGCCTAAACAAGCCTAACGCACAAATGCATTGGGTTTGTTTTTTAATTTATATCCTTTAAAAACATAAAAATGGCGACAAAATAATAAGATTTTGTCGCCATTTTTAATTTATTGCAAATCCTAAGCCTTTAAATAATTTAAAACTTAACTGATTCTCCAGGTTTTAAAATTTGCACTTCTCCTACTGTAACAGCAGATTTAAATTGACTTGGATCTTGTTCAATCAATTCAAATGTATCGTAATGCACAGGGACAGTGATTTTAGGTTTAATAAATGTGTTGATAGCATAACTTGCATCATCGATACCCATAGTAAAGTTATCACCAATAGGAACAAAACAAACATCAACAGGATGACGTTCTGCAATTAATTTCATATCGCTGAATAATCCTGTATCTCCAGTGTGATAAATTGTTTTGCCTTCAACTTCTAAAATAACACCCATCGGCATGCCAAGATAAACCGGTATACCATTATCATCAGTTAAACTTGAACTGTGAAAAGCTTGCACAAATTTCACTGTACCAAATTCAAATTCAGCTTTACCACCAATGTTCATTGGCCTTACATTTTCAACATTTTTATTTGTAGTTAAATAATCTCCCAGTTCTGCTGAACCAATTACAGTTGCATTATTTCTATTAGCCAACTCGACTGTATCTCCGAAATGGTCACCATGACCATGCGTCAAAATAATATAGTCTACTTCTAAAGCATTTGCATCTAAATCTGACTGACCATTGCCAGTAATAAATGGATCTACAATTACTTTTTTACCGTTCGCTTCGAAATAAATCGTTGATTGTCCATGAAATGATAAGTTCATTATATGAATTCCTCCCATAAATCTGTTTATTTACTACATACCACATTCATACCATTTTATAACATATCCGTGCATTTTATATAGCTCTTTTATGCTTATTTTAAAAACATTTAGCTAAAATAGCATCATTCTAATATTTTATTTTTGAATTCCGCCATGAACTAACATAAACTTAGAATGATAGTATTTTTAGGAGGATGATGATAAATGAAATTAGAACAGATTACCGCAGAATTAAAATCACAACAAGCTGGAGCAGCATGGATTACAACACCATTAAACATTTTTTACTTTACAGGCTATTTAAGTGATCCTCATGAACGTTTACTCGCATTATTAATCAAAGAAAATGGTGAACAAGTATTATTTTGTCCACAATTAGAAGTTGATGAAGTAAAAGCCTCTCCTTTTGAAGGTGAAGTAGTTGGATATTTAGACACAGAAAATGCATTAGATAAATATATGTTCACTGTAAATAAATTATTAGTTGAAGCTGAACATTTAACAGTAAAACGTCAACGCGAACTCGTTGAAGCATTTAATGTACAAACTTTTGGTGATATTGATCAAACAATTAAAGACTTACGTAACGTAAAAAGCGAAAATGAAATTGCTACTATTAAAAAAGCATGTGAACTTGCTGACAAATGCATTGAAATCGGTGTAGACTTTTTAAAAGAAGGTGTGACGGAACGCCAAGTTGTTAATCATATTGAGAATGCAATCAAAGATTACGGTGTAAATGAAATGAGTTTCGATACGATGGTACTCTTCGGTGATCACGCTGCTTCACCACATGGTACGCCTGGTGATCGTCAATTACAAAGAGATGAATATGTATTATTTGATCTTGGTGTTATTTATAACAATTATTGTAGTGATATGACTAGAACCGTTAAATTTGGCGAACCAAATGATAAAGCCCAAGAAATATATAATGTGGTTTTGAAAGCTGAACAAGAAGCGATTGCAGCAATCAAACCAGGCGTTACGATTAAAGATGTAGATGATATTGCACGTAATATTATCAGTGATGCAGGTTATGGTGATTATTTCCCTCATCGTTTAGGACATGGATTAGGCTTGGAAGAACATGAGTATCAAGATGTTTCTAGTTCAAATACCAACCAATTTGTTGCTGGAATGGTTATCACTGTTGAACCAGGCATATACGTTCCTGGCGTTGCAGGTGTGCGTATTGAAGACGATATTTTAGTAACTGAAGATGGTAATGAAAGTTTAACGGGTTACGAAAAATGATAAAAGAAGCGGTTGTTGAAACGATTCAACAAGTTGAACAAGCAATAAACAATGGTGCTGATCGTATAGAATTATGTGATAATTTGAGTGTCGGCGGGACGACACCTAGCATCGGGATGATTGAAATCGCGACAGAAATTTGTCATACCAACGATGTTGAAATCGCAGTAATGATTCGCCCTCGCGGCGGTGATTTCGTATATAATTTATATGACTTTGAGATCATGCAACGAGACATGAAAGCAATCAAGCAACTCAACGTAGATTACTTTGTATTTGGATGTTTAACAGAGGATAATGTCTTAAATGAATGGCAAATGAAGACTTTGAAAAACCTAGCGGCACCTGTACCGGCCGTATGCCATATGGCATTTGATAAAATTCATATACATGGTCAAATCAAAGCACTACATCAGCTGATTGATATTGGCTTTGTCAGATTACTAACACATGGCGGCCCTTCAGACACTGATATTTTCGATAATTTAAATCATCTTGGCAAACTTGTGGTTAATACAGGCGGACGTATCGAAATTATGCCTGGTGGTGGATTAAATAAAAATAATTTACAAGATTTAATATCTTCTTTCCCTTTCCAAGAAGTGCATGGTACAAGAATCGTTTAAAACACGTCATTTATAGTTTAACTGCTTGAGACACAGGATCTTATAGCATCAATAAAACAGGCTGAGACATAATTACATGTCTCAGCCTGTTTTATTATATTAGCAGTAGCTGACTGAATTAAAAATGCGCTTATAACAAGCGTTTAAAGAACTACTACTGGTCCTATAACACCACTAGACAATCATGCATAAAAAGTGCCGACAAAGTATCTGACTTTGTCGGCACTTTAGAGTGAGGTACATAAATACATGTCCTACTCTCATTTTATTTACATCAATTTAATACAATCAATTCGTTATGGTTGAGTTGTATTATAGGTATTTTTATTTTAATGCACTTTCAATATCGGTATATGATAAGTTTAATGCATCTGCAACACCTTTATTAGTTAATTCACCATTAATCGTACTTAAGCCTAAAGATAATGCTGGATTATCTTGTAGTGCTTTTAAATACCCTTTTCCAGCTACTTGTTGCGCATATGGCAACGTCGCATTGTTTAATGCGATTGTTGACGTACGCGGCACTGCACCTGGCATATTAGCTACTGCATAATGTACTACGCCATGTTTTTTATACGTTGGGTCATCGTGTGTAGTAATACGATCTGTTGTTTCGAAAATGCCACCTTGGTCGATCGCAATATCAACAATCACTGCCCCATCTTTCATTTGTTTAACCATTTCTTCAGTAACGAGTTTTGGTGCTTTTGCGCCTGGAATAAGCACTGCACCAATGACTAAGTCACTGTTTTTAACACATTGCTCTATATTTAATGGGTTTGACATGATTGTATGTACTTGGCCACTAAACAAATCTTCTAATTGTTGTAAACGTTTAGGGTTAACATCTAAAATTGTAACGTCAGCACCTAAACCTAAAGCGATTTTTGCAGCATTTGTACCAGCTTGGCCACCACCAATAATACTTACGCGTCCTTTTTCTACGCCAGGAACACCACCAAGTAGAATACCCATGCCGCCTTTATATTTCTGTAAGAACTCAGCACCAATTTGAGCAGACATTCGACCTGCCACCTCACTCATTGGTGTTAATAATGGTAAAGAACGATCTGGCAATTGCACTGTTTCATAAGCGATACTAATGACTTTGTTTTCTAATAAAGCTTTAGTCAATTTCTCTTCATTTGCTAAATGTAAATAAGTAAATAGAATTAATCCTTCCTTAAAGAATTGGAATTCTTCTTCCAATGGTTCTTTAACTTTCATAACCATATCTACGTTCCATACTGCAGCTTGTTCATTTACAATTTTTGCACCAGCTTCAGTATAGTCCACATCTTCAAAATAAGAGCCTAAACCAGCAGATTTTTCAACAATAACATTATGACCTTGCTCAACTAATGCATGCACACCACTTGGGGACAAACTCACCCTGTTTTCGTTGTTTTTAATCTCTTTAGGAATACCTATAATCATTTCATCCACCTCCAAATTTATAGTAACGTGTATTCTATGAAAGCGCAATCAAAGAATAGGGTACTTTTACAACAGTGAATTATGTTAATATTCTGTAAATGGTGGTATAATATAAATAAGAAGAATAAGGAGGTCATTGATATGCTAACTTATAAAAATATTTTAATTGCGGTAGATGGTTCACACGAGGCTGAATGGGCGTTTAATAAAGCTGTAGATGTTGCAAATCGTAACGAAGCAAAATTAACAGTTGTGAACGTCATTGATTCACGAACATATTCATCATACGAGGTTTATGATGCACAGTTCACTGAAAAATCAAAAAATTTCTCTGACGACTTGTTAAAAGGTTATAAAGAAGTTGCAACAAACGCTGGTATTAAAGATGTTGAAACTCGCTTAGAATTTGGTTCTCCAAAAGCAATTATTCCAAAAAAATTAGCAACTGAAGTAGAAGCTGATTTAATTATGTGTGGTACTTCTGGTTTAAATGCTGTAGAAAGATTTATTGTTGGTTCTGTATCTGAAGCAATCGTACGCCACTCACCTTGTGATGTACTTGTTGTACGTACTGAAGAACTGCCAGAAGATTTCCAACCACAAGTAGCAACAGACGAACTTAGATCGCAACACCAAGCTCAATAAAAATTCACTAGTTTAATTTCATAAAAATCATTTAGTTACATTTAAAATCGAAACAAAGATAATTCGCTTGTTTCGTTAGGATAGTTTGTTCATTTATTTAGAGCAATCTATCCTTTTTAATATCCAAAGAAATGAACTTGCAAGTTATATTGCGCATTCAAAGTGAGTTTTACAAACTCCTTATCAAAACTTCATATGCACATTAAACAAAAGATATATGATTGAAGTTGAAAAGCATAATGAAAGGAGTATGAACAACTTATGAAACCGATGCACAAAGCACTTATAACAAGCATGTTTACATTATTCATTTCGAGCACAACATTACATAGTGAAATAATTGCTACAGAAAAAGACAATACAACACGTACCGCAGATCATCTCAAATTAATAGACACCAAAATCTTACCGTTCGATAAAACTTACAAAGATACGACAGTTGGTGGATTATCTGGTATAACGTATGACCCTAAAAATGATAAATGGCTACTTATGAGCGATGACCGATCAGAACACAATCCAGCAAGGTTCTATGAAGCTGATATCGACTATAATAGTAATGAATTCAAAGACGTCAAATTTAATGGCGTTCACAAGTTAAAACAACCGAATGGCAAAGATTACATCAATAAAGAGCAATATAAGAACGACGATGATAATATTGTCGCTGACCCAGAATCGATACGGTTCGATCCACAAACTAATGAGATTCTATATACTAGTGAAGGAGATCGTTCCTTAGGATTGAATCCATTTATTCGTAAAGCAACTGAAGATGGTAAATACTCAGCTGAAATTCCTATTAAAGATACAATAAAAATGGACAAACAAAATAAGAAAGGTTTCCGCAATAATCAAGCTATTGAAGGTAGCACTTTTTCTCAAGATGGTAATACGTTATGGACTTCTATGGAAGGTCCACTAATACAAGATGGCCAAAAACCTACGCCTGAGTCAGGCACCTTATCACGCATCACACAATATGACCGTGAAGGCAATGTATTATCTGAATTTGCATATCCACTTGATGCGATTCCTAAAAAGCCTGGCAAAGATAAACAAGCTGATAATGGCATCACAGAAATATTAGCCCTCAATGATCATGAATTTCTTACTTTAGAGCGTGCATCTGTACAAGCAGAAGATGGCTCATTTAGTAATTATGTGCGTATATATAAAATTGATGTGAGTAAAGGAACTGATATTAAGGATATAGAGTCACTCAAAGAAACAAACTCAAAACCTTTAAACAAAACGCTGGTTGCTGATTTAAATGAACAAGACATTGGTAAAGTGGATAATATTGAAGGTATGACCTTTGGTAAAAAGCTACCCAATGGTAATGACAGTCTAGTATTGACAGCTGATAATAACTTTAATGAAACACAACAATCTCAAATTATTGCTTTTGAGGTTAAACCAGAGAAAAAATAATCCATTTGCTAAAATGGATTAACAATATAATAAAAGCACCCATTCATTATTTTTCTAATGAATGGGTGCTTTTAATTTAAGTATAAATATTTACAACTCATACTTATTTAATGAATCTGGGTTTACTTCCAGATTATTTTACGTTTCCAAAATCAACAACATCACGAGCAATCATTACTTCTTCGTTCGTAGGAATAACGATAACTTTTACAGGTGAATGTGGATAATTAATGAAACCTTCAGATCCATGAATCATTTCATTTTTCTTAGCGTCCCAATAAACACCCATAAACTCTAAACCTTCTAAGACTTTTGCTCTTACAGGGTCAGAATTTTCACCTACACCAGCTGTAAATACAATAACATCTACACCATGCATACGTGTCGCATATGAACCGATATATTTGTGAATACGAGATGCAAAGACATCAAGTGCTAATTGCGCTCTTTCTTTACCCTCTTTAGAGTCTTCAATGATATCTCTTAAGTCACTTGAAGTACCCGAAATACCTAATAATCCCGATTCTTTATTAAGTGTATTTAATACTTCTTCTGCATTTTTACCCGTTTTTTCCATAATAAATGGAATTAAAGCTGGGTCAATATTACCTGAGCGTGTGCCCATTGTAACACCTGCTAGAGGAGTGAAGCCCATAGACGTATCTACAGATTCGCCACCATCAATAGCAGCGATTGAAGCACCATTACCAATATGACACGAGATAATACGTAATTCTTCAATTGGTTTACCTAAAATTTCAGCTGCACGTTGTGAAACATATTTATGACTCGTGCCATGAAAACCATATTTACGAATTCCAAAATCTTCATAATATTGATATGGCAAACTATATAAATAAGATTTCTCTGGCATTGTTTGATGGAATGAAGTATCAAACACAGCGACATGTGGTGTCTCTGGTAAAAGTTTTCGGAATGCACGAATTCCCATTAAGTTTGCTGGGTTGTGTAACGGAGCTAATTCACTTAACGATTCAATTTGCTTTTCTACTTCATCAGTTATATAAACTGATTCTGGGAATAATTCTCCACCATGAACAACACGGTGACCCGTACCATCAATATCATTAATACTTTCAATGATACCATGTTTTTTAAAGCTTTCTAACATAATGTTTACTGCTACTTCGTGATTAGCAATATCATTGGTATCAGTAATTTTTTCTCCATCCACTTCAATAGTAAAGACAGAATTTTTTAAACCAATACGTTCAATTAGTCCTTTAGTAACAACTTTTTCTTCCGGCATTTCAATAAGTTGGAATTTCAGTGATGAACTACCAGCGTTAATGGCCAAAACTAATTTTGACATAAGCTTGTTGCCCCCATTTTCAATTAAGTTTTAATATACCTATCTATTTAATCATTAATACAGTTTATTTTCAAGAATAATACAGTTTAATTTTCAGGATGATTTTCTTCCATCCACACATTTAAATCTTGTAAAAATGCTTGGAATTGTTGAGGGCTTTTGAAGTCAGGAATGTTCGCTAATAAAACCTCTACTGGTTTAGTAACGTTTGTTTCTTTTTTCTGTAGTACAAGAATAGATTTGCGTGCTTTTTCATTTTTAAATAATGTCGAGGGTAAATTTAAAAATGCTTGCATTTCTGTCTCTGTAGCAATGAAGTTTTGTAACTGTTTCACATTTGAACCTTCGAAAATATTACTTGGAACAACTAAAAAAGCATAACCTGATTGTTTTAAGGCTACAACAGCTTGTTCAATTAATAAAAAGTGAGAGAAACTGTGACCTTCTTCAAAACCTAAAGCCATTTCCTTACTTCTCTCATCTGCCGGATAATAACCAACAGGTAAATCGCCAATAACAACATCTGTCTCCTCAAAAGGTAATGGCATAATTGCATCTTGTGGGTAAACATCAAATGGTATTTCTAAAAAGTTGGCTAAATGAACGCTAACTCTTGATAATACTGGATCAACTTCTATAAGATGATGCATTACCGTATGTTCAGTTAACACTTCATGTACAGACGCACTTAGATGACCTGCCCCACTTGCGATATCTACAACGTGTAATTCTTCTTTGTTTTTTAAGAAGCGTTGAGATAAAAAGCCTAAAATTAAGCCAATAGAGTCTGGTGTAATTTGATGATTTGCTTGGATATCTTCTTTTTGCATTAAACTTAAGTAAGCAAACTGAAATGCTTTTCTTCTATCTTGCAATGTAGCTTGTTCTAACAAGTCTCTTTTACTTGTATAAATATGTTCCATTGCTAGTCCTAAGTTTTCAATAAAACTTTGACCGTTATTTTCATTTAAAGCTTTAGCTTTTTCGTCGAGTGTTTGGAATAACTTTTCCATTACTGTTTCTTCTTGTGTCATTTAATAGTCCTTTCTAAAAAAACTGTCCATAATTTGTTTGAAATTAAGTCAGTTTATGCTAACTTATATTACCAAATAATTATGGACAGTATACTTTATAATGTCAATGATACTGTTTGATTGTTTAACTTCAAATCAAATGACAAATTTTATATTACCTATATTTAATTTAAATAGCACGATATGCTTCTAAAGCAGCGTCGAAGTCTGGGAAATCAGTGCCTTCAGAAACAACTTCAGTATATACTACTTTATTATTTTCATCTAAAACAAAAACTGAACGTGCAAGTAAACGTAATTCTTCCATAACTACGCCGTAATTTTTACCAAATGAAAGTTCTTTATGATCACTTAAAGTAACCACATTATCTAAGCCATTTGATGCACACCATCTTTTTTGTGCGAATGGTAAGTCAACAGAAATAGTTAACACGACGCCATCTTCCTGCGCTGCTTCTTCGTTGAATTTACGTGTTTGTTTATCACAGACACCTGTATCAATAGATGGTACTACACTGATCAATTTCTTTTGATCATCATAATTTGATAAAGTTACTTCATTTAAATCATTGTCTAACACTGTAAAATCTGGTGCTGTTTCACCTTTTTTTACTTGTGATCCTAATAATGTAATTGGTTCTTGTTTAAATGTAATTTGCGCCATTTGAATGCCTCCTATAAAAAGTGCTTACTCAATAATTATAACTGTTTAATCTGATGAAATAAACCTTAAACCCTTTGAAACATAACAATCTACTTCAAATAAAACAATTTTTCGAATTTGTTTTTTATTACAACAGTATCAGCAAAATAATCATGTATACCTTTGTGTTTATCTGTAAATATTGTTACTAAATAAGGTAAATTAGCAAATACGCCACTGATAATGCGACCAATCCATTCTCTAAATAATACGTCTACCCAAGTTAATGGTTGTCTATCTGCACGTTCCACTCTTATATTCAAAATCATTTTACCAATAGTTTGTTTAAAATATTTCGTTAATAACACAAAGTACAAATAAAATACGAGTGCATCTAATACGTGACCTACACTAAAATAATCAATCCATAACTTTGCATTATCTATATGTGTAAAATGATAGATTGGTTTCAATATAATACTTTGAATACCAAAAATGATGAGCAAATCAATGAGAAAACTACAAAATCTTATACCAAATCCTGCATATAGTGCTTTTGCTAATTGATTATGAGCAAGTACATCTGACTCTGTTTGTGCTTCGTTTGAATCTGCAACCGAATGTGCAGTATCATCTTGTTTCATATTATCCATTATTACACCTAACCTTCGTATAGATACATAGGTTCAGCTTCAGTATCATTTTTAATTATTGATTTGACTTCATTGAATTCATTTTTAAACTGACCAATACTCGCTTTTGCATTACTAAACGATGAGAAGAAACTACCTTCTTCACTATATTCAAACACTTCTGCATCTTTTG
Source organism: Staphylococcus caseorum (assembly GCF_049943195.1). Taxonomy (NCBI): domain Bacteria; kingdom Bacillati; phylum Bacillota; class Bacilli; order Caryophanales; family Staphylococcaceae; genus Staphylococcus; species Staphylococcus caseorum. The sequence continues at coordinate 603,552 of NZ_JBNFUA010000001.1, read as the reverse complement.
CTTTCATATCTTTTTTCATTGCTTTTAAAGTTTCATCTTCATAACCAATTTCGTCAATTAAACGATTATCTTCCGCTTGTTGTGCACTGTAGATGCGTCCATCAGCTAACTCTCTAACTTTACTTTCAGACATATCTCTACCATCTTTAACTATATTCACAAATCGATCAAAACTATCATCTAATACAGATTGTAAAATATCTTTTTCTTCACTTGTCATAGCTCTTGAGCTACTTAATATGTCTTTATGATCCCCTGATTTTATAACATTTTCTTTAACGCCTATTTTTTCTTGTAATTCTGAATAATCAACACTAGACATAATAACACCGATTGATCCTGTCATTGTTTGAGGACCTGCGTATATTTTGTCTGCTGGTGCTGAAATGTAGTATCCACCAGATGCTGCCATACTACCCATATGTACATAAATCTTTTTATCTTTTTGCTTAATTTCTTTTATCTTTTGATAAATTTCATCACTTGGATACGTGCCACCACCAGGAGTATTTACAGATAACAACATACCTTTGACTGTGTCATCATTTTTTACGTTTTCTAATTGTTTTAAGAACGCCTCATGGTTGTAACCACCGCCACCAAACATGCCCCCGCCTGTACCTTCAGCTATTTGGCCATCTAATGTTAAATGTGCAATTCGTTTACTTGAATTGCCCTCTTTTTCTACTTTTTCTGTAAATGGGTCCATTTTAGATGTCGCTTGTTCATCAAATAAAGATGAAAAGACCGCTGAAATTGAACTCATCACGATGCCGCCTAACACGATGACAACCGCAAGTATGATTGCGATAATCCTTTTCTTCGACATTTACACTCACTCCCATAATTTATTTTCCTTTTAACTCCATCCTCAATTTAACCATAATCAATTAAGCTATGTATACCTTATCTCAAATATAAAATAAAAGAGTTTTAAAATAATAATAATGTTTTATCGTAACTGTAGTAACAAGGTATTAAAATATGAACAGACATTATATTATATTTTCGAAAATCATATACAAAAAAGAACGGAAATACGAAGTCAAAATTTGATTTCGTATTTCCGTTCCTATAAGGCTGGACTGAAAAAAGAAGATAAGCGCTGAAGATCTTGCATGAGATTGTTATATAATTTTTAATTTAATGTATTTTTAAGTACTATATGATTTGCATTAAATAATCATACGCATTTTTCAAAATTAAAATAGCAGTAACTACAATAAACAGACCTTTGACATAACCAACACCTTTTTTAATTGCGAATAAAGCACCCAAATATGAGCCACAAATCATACTACCAGCCATGATAAAACCATAAAAATAATCGACTTGATCTAAAAATATAAATAATATTAATGCCCCTAAATTGGATGCAAAATTTAACACTTTAGCATTGCCTGCTGCACCTAGAAAATCAAATCCAAACATTAATAAAACAAAAAGCATAAATGAACCTGTGCCACCGCCTAAAAATCCATCATATAGACCAATTAAACACATTAAAGCTGCAAATAATATGGCTTTACCAGTAGTAAGTTTTGTAAAAGTACGTATACTACCCCAATCTTTTTTCATTAATGTATAAATCATGACAAGCGTCAAGATAATGATTACGACTGGCTTCAAAAGTTCAGACGGTAAAAATGTCGCAACACTCGCACCACCCATAGCCATTAGGAATACAAATGGAAATAACTTTCCAACAATTTTCAAATCGACATTGCCTGACCTTAAAAAACGAAATGCACTAGTCATCGATCCAAATGCACTGGCTAATTTATTTGTACCTAAAGCCATAGCTGGTGGCATACCCACTGCTAAAAGTGCAGGGATAGAAATTAACCCTCCACCGCCGACAACTGCATCAATAAACGCTGCTAAAAATCCAAGTAGTATGATGATAATTACAATTGAAATGTCCCACTCTAACATGCGCCAACCCCTGTCTGTTTAAATCATGTTAACTGATTATTCATTATAAATTGAACATCTAAAACTAAGTTTTCTATTTTTTAAATGATGCTTACTATAATTTAAACTTATATTTATATTTAAAATAAATCGTCTGCCAAAGCTTGTGTCTCTGAGTCTTTATCACTTTGGTAGTCATTTGAAATTTCTATTGTTTCGATTTGATCCACAGCTTGTTGTACTAATGGTTCAAAATCAAAAATATTTTCATATTTTTCCACTTTTTCAATATCAGGTTCAGTTACCGGATTTTTTGGTGTGAAAATAGTACAACAATCCTCATAAGGTTGAATAGAGACATCAAAAGTTCCAATTTCTTTAGCTCTTTTCACGATATCTTCTTTATCTAATGTGAGTAATGGACGTAACACTGGTGTTGAAGTTACGCTATTGATTGCGTACATACTTTTTAACGTTTGGCTCGCAACTTGACCAAGATTCTCACCATTTACAATGGCATGCCCGTCAATTTCATGAACAAGTTTGTCTGCCACTCTCATCATCATACGACGTGTAGATGTCATTGTATAACGTTCATGTACAACTTTATTAACTTGTTTTTGTAAATCTGTAAAAGGCACAATGTGTAATTTAATTGGACCTACATGAGAAGCTAAAATACGTGTTAATTCAATAACTTTTTCTTTAGCTTTTTCACTTGTAAATGGCGGACTATGAAAATGAATGGCTTCAATCATTGCACCTCTACGCATGACTTCCATACCTGCTACAGGAGAATCTATACCACCTGAGAGCATAAGTAATGTTTTGCCACCTGTTCCAACTGGCAAGCCACCAAGTCCAGCTATGGTTTTGTCATAAACATAAATGGCATCTAAACGGACTTCTACTTTTATATTGTGATCTGGATTGTGGACATCAACAGTTAAATCCTCTGTTGCATTTAATACCGCAGCACCAATGCCACGTTGTAATTGATAAGTGTCATAAGGAAAGTTTTTATCTGAACGTTTCACGTCTATCTTAAATGTATCTCCGTTTGCGTAGTCTTTTGCAAATTGAATGGCTTGTTCATTTGCCGCTTCTACAGTTTTATCAATTTTTAACACTGGACTAATAGAATAAATGCCGAATACTTTTTTAAGTCTATTACACATTTCATCTATATCTGCGCCTTCGTCTAATTCAATATACATTCTATCTCTATTCGCTTTTACTTTATAACCTTGCAATGGCATTAATGAACGCTTTACATTTGCGCGCAATTTATTCACGAACATTTTACGATTGGCGCCTTTTAATGTTAATTCACCATACCTAACTAATATATGATCATAAATCATACTAACAGCTCCCTTACTTCTTCATATACTTTATAAAAATTATCTTTAAATATTTGAATATCTTCTTGAGTCGTATTGGCTCCCATTGAAATTCTAATACTACCTTCAATTTGTTTTCTTGGTATATTCATCGCTAAAAGCACCTCGTTTAGGCTCGCTTTTTTAGATGAACATGCACTTGTTGTAGATAACATAATACTATGTTTTGAAAATGCATTGACCAATACTTCGCCTTTGACGCCTGGTAACCCAACATTAAGAATCTGTGGCGCCGAATTTTGAGGTGAATTCAGTTTAATGCCGTGAAAACCTGTAAGAAATTGGCATAAGTCAGCATTAAATTCACTTAAAGCATGGTTAAGTTCTGTGGTATGATTCACAGCTGCTTTCATGGCTTTAACAATTGCAATATCCATCGGTAAATTAACTGTACCACTTCTCACACCATATTCTTGTCCACCACCATGAATAATAGGTTCAAGTTGATGAATATTTCGAACAAATAATATACCTTGCCCTTTTAAACCGTGAAATTTATGCCCACTCAAACTCAACGTATCTACACCTTCAAAGCATAATGGCACTTTACCAATCGCTTGTACTGCATCTACATGAAAATGTGCTTTGGGATATTGGTGCACAATTTTTGCTGCTTCTTCTATTGGTTGGATTTGACCCATAATATTATTAACATGCATACAGGTTACTATAGCAACATCATCCGACATCAATGTTTTTAAATGGTCCAAGTCGATTTGACCCTCGTCAGTAACATCAACATATTTAATAATAAATCCTTCTGCTTCTAATGAACGTACAACTTCTAATACAGATGGATGCTCAAGTACTGAAGTGATTATTTCATTAGCAAATGCTTTTTTCTTATATGCTACGCCTTTAAGCGCCATATTATTAGATTCAGTCGCACCACTTGTAAAAACAATATCAAATTTTTCATCTAAATTAAACAAATCTTTTATTTGTTTTTTAGTTTGTTGTAACAATTGGTCTGCTTGTAAGCCGGCTTGGTGTGGACTATTAGGGTTAAAATACAATGATTGATTTACTTTCACATAAGTATCCAACACGTCTTGGTTTGGCTTTGTCGTTGCGGCATTATCAAGATATATCAATTCTTTCACTCCATTTCATTTTTATCATACACACTTATATAAGAAGTGACACTAATTTTATATTTATATTTAAGTTATTACATCAACAACAATACTTTTCTGTCATTTTAAAAATTAATTTTATACTTTCCCTTTAAGCATTATACGCGCTTTTAATAAAAAGAAAAGACACGAAATCACAATTCATTTCGTGTCTTACTCGTGTTATTTTTAATAATTAAATAATTTAACCAATAACTTGATCTTCTATTTGTTTTGTAATTCCTGGTTCCACACTTTCTAAAGCATGTTCAGATATTTCAATTGAACGTTTATATCTATTATTTTTAAATAGTCTTTCAGCTTCATTAAGGCTTTTATCTATATTCGAACTATCTTTACGGTAACGGTTACCATATTCAATAAGTTTCTCAGCATAAACTGCATTAACTAGTACATCCGTAGCTTCATCTTCAAATTTATTCATTTGTAGCACTACTTTAGATACTTTATCTTTCAATTGTTTAACATGTATCGGACGTACACTGAATTTCTTGTTTACTTCACGCACTTCATAATCAATTTCATTTTTCATTATAATGAAACGTTCCGGTACGCTAGGTAAATTAGAAGCTAATAGCTTTCTATAAACCTCTTCTTTTTTACTTTGTACACGTAAGATATTTTCTTCTGCTTCCGCTTCATCTTCGCGTAGTTGAATTAAGTGATTTTGTAATTTTTCTTGTTTTTCATTAATTACAGCTACATGCTCTTCGATATATTTCAAGTTATCTTGAACTTCACTGTAACGTACTGCAGATTTGGCCATTTCTTTTAGAATTTCATCATAAACAGCTATTAAGTTTTGAATTTCATTTTCAAACTGTCTTACATTCTGTACATCACTTTCATTTATATAGTAATTTTCACGTACATATTCAATTTCAGTTTGTAATGTATAATTCATTTCTTTTGCTCTAAACAAATTATCTGTAATAACTTCTTTTGATTCTTCCACTTCATTTTTCGCTTTAACTTCATGCTCAATTAATTCATACATTTCATCAAGACGATCATTAATATTATTTAATTTTTCATTCGCTTCATCAAGTTCCAATCTACTAATCATCGGTTCTACAAAGCTAAGTTCTGTTTTAAGCGTTTGTAAAGTACTATCAATTTTGACATGATCTAAATCATAGCCCTCTACTTTGAGATCTCTACATCCGTATTTCATATCTTGGAACTGTCCAGGTAATTCTTTTTGTGCTTCTCTGATTAACTCAGGAATTTCTGACATATCCTTTTTTAAAAAGTTCATATCTTCATTTAAAGTTTTGATATGTTCATGTGCGTAAACATAATTACCTTCTGCTTTATATGATTCATAGCTTTCCATTTCTGGTACGAATGCTTCAATTTCATGTTCTAATGGCGCTGCTGCTTCACCGAACTGATGTCTGTTCGCTAACACGTCGCGCTTCATTTCTCGGTAATCTACTTTACATGCTTCATATAAGTGATCACTTTCTTTATGTACGCCCATAATATCTTCGACATCTGTAGTTAATACATTATAATTTTCTTCGTATTTATCCATCAATTCATGTGCTTCATCAATTTCAGTTTGCGCTTGCGAAAATTTAAATTTATCAAGTAAACCTTCCGCATTGTGAATCTTTTCTTCTAATGGTAACAAATATTGATTTTTACTATCTAAAGACGTTTGTTTTAATCTATCATAAGTAGATTTTGTTTCACCTGTTAAAGTTAAATCAGATAATTGAGATAAACTTTCATCATAGGGTAATTGCTCTACTTGTAATTTTCGTTCTTCAGCCTTCTCAATCATTTGGCTTTTATTCGAACGCATATAGAATAATACACCGACAATAATCAGTATAATAACAATAATTGCTAGAATGATATACAATACCATATGTTTTCTCCTCCTATTTTATCACTATTCATTATAACGTAATTTACCCATGCATTAAAAGAGAAAATGAATTAATCAATGATAATATTTTAAATTTCATAGTAAATCTATCTCTGTTAATATTATGTATCATGTTGCTACTAAAAAAAGCCCTTACAAATCATTTGATTGATTACTATTAAAACAGTCTTTATACTAAATGAAAAGTAAAAAGTGAGGTTTTATTAATATGACAGAGGTAAAAGAAACAAATTATGATTTATTACAAAAGCAAGTCGCTAGTCTAATCGAAGATGAATCAAATTTAATTGCTATACTTAGCAATGTCTCTGCTTTACTAAATGATTCATTAGATCAAATTAATTGGGTTGGCTTCTATTTAATAGAAAATAATGAATTAATCTTAGGACCATTCCAAGGTCATCCTGCTTGTGTACATATCGCTATCGGCAAAGGCGTATGTGGCACAGCTGTAGAAACAAATGAATCACAACTCGTTGAAGACGTTAATGCTTTCCCAGGACATATTGCATGTGATGCGAATAGTAAGTCAGAAGTTGTTGTTCCTATTCATAAAGGCAATCAAGTCATTGGTGTCTTAGATATTGATGCCCCTATTATAAATCGCTTTTCAAACACAGATAAAGTTGCTTTAGAAGAAATCGTAAGCATTATTGAACAACAAATAGCTTAACATTTAACACTTGCCTTTCTATAAGTAAATCTTTGTTTACTGTTGACAGTCATTTATAACAAAGGTACACTGTACTTTGTGTGAATAAACGAAATTAGCAGTTGCGTATTAGTTGGCTCTATGTTGTTCCCAACGCGGACGTGTCGTGTAACCGTAGCTATGAGGTGAGGATACATAAAACAATATATCCAAATAAGCATGCAACACTCTTTTTTGTTTTTTCATAACAACAAAAAAGAAAAAGGAGGAGTCTATTATGGCTCGATTTAGAGGTTCGAACTGGAAAAAATCACGTCGTTTAGGTATCTCATTAAGTGGTACTGGTAAAGAATTAGAGAAGCGTCCATACGCTCCAGGCCAACATGGTCCTAACCAACGTAAAAAATTATCAGAATATGCATTACAATTACGTGAGAAACAAAAATTACGTTATTTATACGGAATGACTGAAAGACAATTCCGTAACTCATTTGAAATTGCTGGTAACCAACACGGTGTCCATGGTGAAAACTTCATGCAATTACTAGCTGCTCGTTTAGATGCAGTTGTATATTCATTAGGTTTAGCGCGTACGCGTCGCCAAGCTCGCCAACTTGTTAACCACGGTCATATTTTAGTAGATGGTAAGCGTGTTGACATTCCATCATATACTTTAAAACCTGGTCAAGAAATTTCAGTACGTGAAAAATCTTTAAAATTAGATATCATTGCTGAATCTGTTGAAATCAACAACTTCGTACCTGAGTACTTAGAATTTGATGCAGACAACTTAAAAGGTAAATATGTACGCGTTCCTGAACGTAGTGAATTACCTGCTGAAATCAACGAACAACTTATCGTTGAGTATTACTCAAGATAAACGTTTTAATTTCAAACCAAGAAGTCCTTTCAAGGATTTCTTGGTTTTTTTATTTCTATAAAAGTAATAAACTTCCCCCTATTATTAAAGTATAAATAGAAATCTTTTTAACTCCCCCACTTTAAAGCACAATATCTTTTTACTTTCTTATAATAATTACTGTATGCTATGGGTAAAGGAGTGTTAAATTTGATTATTAGAGCATTAGAGGAGACAGATTTAGATTTTGTACATCACTTAAATAATGAATATTCCATTATGTCTTATTGGTTTGAAGAACCTTATCAATCATTAAGCGAGCTTCAATCATTATATAAAAAACATTTATTAGATGAAACTGAACGTAGATTTATTATTGAAAAAGATCAAACGCGTATCGGTGTCGTTGAATTAGTTGAAATTGACTTTATACATAGTAATTGTGAAATTCAAATTATCATTGATTCCGAATATGGTGGTAAAGGATACGCTAAAAGCGCTTTTAAAATGGCTATTGATTATGCATTCCTAGTACTTAATCTCCACAAAATATATTTATTTGTTGATGTAAACAATGAAAAAGCCGTTCATATTTATAAAGCACAAAACTTCTCCATTGAAGGTACATTACAAGAACATTTTTATACTCGCGGTGAATATAGTGATTGTCATGTGATGGGATTATTAAAAAAGAATTGGGTAAATCATCACGATAATGATTTATCTCATATTAAATAATATGTCTTGAATATTTATTAAAACTATAAAAAGCTTAAATGAATCCTTACAATTCATTTAAGCTTTTTTAACTTTTCTATTTTACAAAATATCATTTGGGTTATCTGAAATCAGCCCGTCTACCCCTAATTTCTGCAATGATTTCGCTTGTTCATGTTCATTAACTGTATAGGGCATCACTGACAATCTATACTGATGTGCACTTTTTAAAAACTTCTCTGTAACTAATGCATAATTGGGATTTACATAATTGGCATAGGCCGCAATGCTTTTAAATGGAGGTAATTTATACCAATACTTCTTTTTACTAATCAATACACCTAGCTCATATCCTTCATTCATATCAAATATTGTTTTCATACTTTTTTGATTGAATGATTGTATGATGACTTTGTTTTTTGGTAAATTCCAAGCATTTAATGCATCTATTAATTCGTTTTCAATTTCAGGATAATTCTGCGGTTGTTTTAGTTCTATTAATAATTTTTGAGGATAGTCTTGGATTAATTTAATTACTTCATCCAATGTTGGTAATGTCTCTCCTTCAAATTTATTATCTTTAGTTATACCATAATCAAATTGCTGCAAAGCTGCTAAAGTCATATCCTTGATTTTTCCTGATCCATTTGAGGTACGGTCAATCGAATCATCATGGATAACTACAAGTTGATTGTCTAATGTCCTGTGTATATCTATTTCTAATATATCAATATCACTTATAAGTGCAGCTTTAAAAGCAATCATCGTATTTTCAGGAAAATATGTAGCAATACCACGATGTGCCACTAATATGAGCTTGTTGTCAGAAGTATATATTGTCATTAAAGTTGCTCTCCTCTTTCTTTATAGCTTATTTTCATCTAAACTTAAACTATCACAAATCAACTGGAGGTCAATCGTTATGGTTCAACATGAATTCAAAGTAAACACACAATGGTCTGGCGGTCGCGAAGCTGTAGGTCAACTTCATGGAGACGTATTAGATAAACAAATATCTATACCATCAGGTTTAGGTGGCAATGGAACTGGTACAAATCCAGATGAATTGTTAGTTTCAGCTGCATCTTCTTGTTATATTATCTCACTTGCAGCTGTACTCGAACGTTCTGGTTTTAATAATATAGAAATTCAACAATCATCTATAGGTACAGCTATTTTTGAAAATGCAAAATTTCGTATGGACAACATTATCCATTACCCTGTTATTGAAGTTGAAACTGCACAAAAAGATAGTTTAGTTAGAAAACTACCTAAACTCTTAAAGGTTGCGGACAATAATTGTATGATTTCAAACTCAATTAAAGGTAATGTCACTGTAAAAATAGAACCAAAAATAAAATAATTTAAAAAAATTTTATATATGACGGAATATGAATGTGATAACAATGTATGCCCTTTCATGGTATTTTATTTTGTTTATTTACATTATCTTTTAACTTTTGCACTTTTATATTTTCTGAAAATTTGCTAAACTAAGACAATCATAAGCATTGGGGGAATCACATATGAAATATTATCGTCCTATGTTACTTACACCAGGACCAACGCCAGTACCAGAAGAAATTTTACACGCAACACAGTCACCAATGGTCGGACACAGATCAAGTGACTTTGAAACAATTGCTGAAGAAGCGTTTCGTGCACTAAAACCAATATTCGGTGCGCAAAATGACGTAATGATATTAACTTCTAGCGGGACAAGTTCTTTAGAAGCAAGTATGTTAAATATTGCAAATCCTGACGACAATATTGTTATCATTGTTTCAGGTGCTTTCGGTAATCGTTTTAAACAAATTGCTGAAACATATTACGATAACGTACATATTTTTGAAGTCGAATGGGGCAAAGCTGTAAACGTGCCTGAATTTATTGACTTCTTAAAATCATTGAACACAGATATTACAGCAGTTTATAGTCAATATTGTGAAACATCTACTGCAGTTTTGCACCCTGTCCATGAATTAGGACATGCCCTTAAAGCCTACGACGAATCGATTTACTTTATCGTTGACGGTGTGAGTTGTATCGGTGCAGTTGATGTAGACTTACAACGAGATCAGATTGATGTTCTTATATCTGGTAGTCAAAAAGCCATTATGTTGCCTCCTGGTTTAGCATTTGTAGCTTATAATAATCGTGCTAAAGAACGATTTAGCCAAGTTACGACGCCGAGGTTTTATTTAGATTTAAATAAATATTTGAAATCATTAGAAGCAAATTCAACACCTTTCACACCAAACGTTTCGTTATTTAGAGGTGTGAATGCATATGCCAAATTAGTTGAAGAAGAAGGATTAGACCAAGTTATTGCACGTCATTATGCAATACGTGATGCTTTAAGACAATCACTCAAATCATTAGACTTAGAATTATTGGTACAAGACGAGTATGCCTCACCTACTGTTACAGCTTTTGTACCTAAATCAAAAGAAGAACTCAACTTCATAAAAAAAGAACTTAAAAACCGTTTTGCTATAACAATTGCAGGTGGACAAGGTCATCTAAAAGGAGAAATTTTACGTATAGGTCATATGGGTCAAATTTCACCTTTTGATATTTTACAAGTCGTATCAGCATTAGAAATTCTATTAACAGAATTCAGAAAAGAATCATATATTGGTACAGCAATTACTCAGTACATGGAGGTCGTAAAAGCATATGTATAAAATTTTAGTATCTGATCCAATCTCACCAGAAGGTTTAAAAAGTTTAATTGACCATAAAGACTTCGAAGTCGAAATCAATACAGAATTAAATGAAAGCGAACTCGTTGAAAAAATGGGTGATTACCAAGGCTTAATCGTTAGAAGCCAGACACAAGTCACTGCAGAGATGATTGAAGCAGCGCCAAATTTAAAAGTTATTGCTAGAGCTGGGGTCGGCGTTGACAACATTGATGTCGATGCAGCTACCAAAAATGGTGTTATTGTAATTAATGCACCAGATGGTAATACTATTTCTGCAACTGAACACTCTATGGCCATGATTTTATCAATGGCGCGTAATATCCCGCAAGCACATCAGTCATTAAAAAATGGAAAATGGGACCGTAAAACATATAGAGGTACAGAACTTTATAATAAAACGCTTGGCGTCATTGGTGCTGGTAGAATTGGTTTAGGTGTTGCAAAACGCGCACAAAGTTTCGGTATGCATATCTTAGCTTTTGACCCTTACTTATCTGAAGATAAAGCAAAAGAACTAAATGTAACACGTGCAACAGTTGAAGAAATTGCTGAACAAGCAGACTTCGTTACTGTACATACACCATTAACTCCAAAAACTAAAGGTATCGTCGGTAAAGCATTTTTCGAAAAAGCAAAACCGACGTTACAGATTATTAACGTAGCACGTGGTGGTATTATTGATGAAGCAGCGCTATTAGACGCTTTGAACAATGATCAAATTCAAAGTGCAGCAATAGATGTATTTGAAAGCGAACCAGCAACTGAGTCCCCTCTTGTTGAGCACGATAAAATTATTGTTACGCCACATTTAGGTGCATCCACTGTTGAAGCACAAGAAAAAGTAGCTGTTTCAGTAGCAAATGAAATCGTGGATATTTTCGAAAATGGTAACGTCTTAAATGCGATTAATGCACCAAAAATGACTTACAGTGAAATCAATGATGAATTGAAGCCTTATATTGAATTAAGTAAAATGACAGGTGAAGTGGGTATTCAATTACTTGAAAAAGCACCGCGCGAACTACAAATCAAATACGAAGGTGACATTGCATTAGATGATACAAGTTTGATTACCAGAACACTTGTATCTGGTGTCTTACGTCAAGATTTAGCAGAGCGTGTAAACTTAATCAATGCTTTAGTACTCTTAAATGAACAAGGTGTATCTTATAATATTGAAAAAAACACAAAACATCGTGGTTTTAGTAACTATATAGAATTAACATTAATCAATAAAGATACTCAAATTAAACTTGGTGCAACTGTACTCAATGGTTATGGTCCAAGAATCGTACGTATAAATGACTATCCAGTAGACTTTAAACCTGAACATCACCAACTGGTAATAAATCATAACGATAGACCAGGCATTGTAGGCCGTACAGGACAAATTCTTGGCACATATGATATCAATATCGCTTCTATGCATCTTGGTCGTACAAACCAAGGTGGTAATGCGCTAATGGTATTATCAATAGATCATCCTGTTACACCAGATGTTATTGATGCTTTATATCAAATTGAAGGATTTAATTTAATACGAAGCGTTGAACTTGATATCCAAAGTGATGCAAACTACAACATCTAAATAGTGAATCATTACAAAAGAACCCGGAACATAAATAGTTTATTTCTCAAATTAAAAACACCAATCTATTAGTTTTCTAATGGATTGGTGTTTTTTATTAGCAATAAAAAAGATACTGACGCATTATTATTTAGTCATCAAATAATAATGCGTAGTATCTTTTTTAATTACAATAATATTTCTCTGATATCTCCTACATGGTCTACGATATATTCAGCGTCATAGGACTCTAATTCTTCACGAGCATTCTGACCTTTCAAACCTGTTAATGGACCAATGAAAGTCGCCCCTATTTTTTTAGAACTTAATAAATCTGCTAATGAATCTCCTACCACAAAAACATCATCTTTATTAACACGATTTTCTTGATTTGTAGCATACTGTTCATAATTGTTTAAATGATTACCTTCTAATGTTGCTAAATAGCTAAAGGGATTAGGCTTACCTAATGGCTTTAACTCAGGATATTGTTCCTCAGCGATTAATACCTCACTTGCGGTAACAATATGTAAGTCATCAAATAAATCTTTGATACCAATTGCTTCAAATGGCACTATTGTTTCTGTTCTAGGTCTACCAGTTGCAATGGCTATATGATAGCCAGCAGCTTTCAAATCTGTTAATAACTGTTTAATTTCAGATACAGGTCTTAACACGACTTCGTTATATATGTAACCTTCTTTAAATTCTGTACGGTTAGGCTTTTGTTCTACTTCATTAAATAACTGGGAGCCTAAGTACCACTCTTGGTAAACTTCTTGCGCAAGCGTCCAAAACGGACTTTTTAGTTCAAATAGTGCTGTTTGTTTTGTATTTAACTGATCACCAGCATGCGTAACAAGTGTTTGATAAATATTGTCTTTTCCTGAACTTATACCATCTAAAAACGATAATGGTGACTCAAAGTTCAATTCTATATCAAAAATGTTTTCACCAATCTGTTGCAATGTTTCTTGATTAAAGCTTTCTGAGTTTAAAACTTCTACTAATTTTTCTTGGGGTAATGTCTTGCAAATTTCAATAAAGTGAATGGCAACCACTACAAATAACATATCCCAATTTGAATTTAATCCAAGTGACTTTAACTTAGTTAAAATTTCATCATGGTAGAATACGATATCTCTTATTTCAGTAATTTGTTGATCACTTAAATCATCAAATTGTATAGATGGATCTAATCCCATATAATCTTTACTCATAAGCATTTCGTAAACCGTCAATGCAGATACATCAAAACACCTTTCTTCACTTAAAAAAACACCATCAACATCAAATAATACCGACTTCATCTCATCTACTCTCCTTAAATCAGAAAATTCTGATACTAGTTCATCGTACTATTTACCCATGAAAAGAGCAATGTATTTTCATCATTTTATCAAACAAATCATATCGTTAAATATTTAATTTTTTCAGATAAAAAATACGCCCTACAAAGATCCACTTTTTCAGTGATAACTATGCTTAGACGTATTCTAAAATAAACTATTTAGATATTATTTTTGTTGCTCTGATTCCATTTGTACTTCAATTTCATCAGCTACTTGCTGAACTTGAGTGCCGATAATAACTTGGGCATTATGTTTACCACTCTTCGTCACACCGACAGCTCCTGCGCCCTTAATCTTAGCTTCATCAATAATGCTATTATCATGTAATTCCATGCGTAATCTAGTAGCACAGTTTGTTAATGATGCAATATTCTCTTTGCCACCTAATCCATCTAAAATTTGGCTTGCTGTATTTGTATATTTATTAGTTGTCACTGTAGATGCGCCTTCTGAATCTGCAGCATCCCCCGTTGACGCTTCATCAGAAGTTGGATCTGGTAGTAAGTTATCCCCACGACCAGGCGTATTTAATTTCAATACTTTAATCGCTATTCTAAATACAAAGTAATATATCACGAAGAATACAAGTCCTTGTAGTAATAACATGAATGGTTGACTTGAAACAGGATTAATTAATGATAGTACATAGTCTATTAAACCAGCACTAAATGAGAACCCTGCTGTCCACTCAAACAATGCTGCTATAAACATGGATAAACCAGTTAAAAATGCATGTATAACAAATAATACTGGCGCTACAAACATGAATGAGAATTCAATTGGTTCAGTAACACCAACAAAGAATGCTGAAACTGCGCCACCAAACATTAAACCATACACACGTTTTTTCTGTTTAGATTCAGCTGTATGGTACATCGCTAATGCTGCAGCAGGAATACCAAACATCATTACTGGGAAGAAACCAGCCATATAACGTCCTGTAATACCATGTACTGCACCATCACCAGTTTGGAATTTAGCAATGTCATTAATACCTGCTAAATCAAACCAAAACACTGAATTTAATGCATGATGCAACCCAGTTGGTATCAATAATCTATTAAAGAAACCATATAAGAAAGCACCGACTGGACCTAAATCTAAAATCCATGTCCCAAATGTTACAATTGCTGAATAGATAACTGGCCAAACAAATAGCATCAATACAGCCAATATAATACTAAAAAATGCTGTTAAAATAGGTACTAAACGTTTACCACTAAAGAATGATAATGCTGTAGGTAATTCAGTTTTACTAAACTTGTTATAAGTATATGCTGCGATTAAACCAATCAATAAACCAATAAAAACGTTAGAATTATTCATTTGTTCAAAAGCTTCGTTTACGCCTGTCTCCTTAACACCTAATAATGGTGCTAATTTGGCTGGGCTTAAAACCACTGTCGTTAAAAAGAAACCAACTGCTGCAGCAAGTGCTACTGCACCGTCATTTTTCTTAGCCATTCCTAATGCTACCCCAATCGCAAAAAGAATACCTAGTTGTTCAAGAATCGTCGAACCGGCAGAAGAGAAAAACGCTGCTACCGTTGGCAAGACTCCCATTGCTGTTAACGCATTACCAATACCTGTAATAATTGCGGCTGCTGGTAACACTGCAACAGGAAGCATAAGAGATCTACCAAGACGTTGAAAGAAACTAAACATAACAATTCGCCATTTCAAAATAGATATTTACACAAACAAACACCACATGCACAATATGTCCACGTGGTGTTTGTAAACGTTTTACTTGTTGTCATTGTACAGTTACATAATAACACAAGTTTAAAAAAATTCGTATATAAATTAAAATGTCTAACTTTTTAAAAAATATTGAAACTTACTATTTATCATTCACATAATCATTTAATTCATTTTGTAATTGTATCGTTCTACTTTCTAATTCTTTAGTTAGATATTCTAACTTTTCATTGCGTTTCATGTTTTTTGGTAAATGCTTTGTTTCGATAGGTTTACCAAATTTAACAATTGCTTTACCTGTAATGAGTCCCTTAATTTCTTTAGGTCCAACATATGCAGCTGGTAAAATAGGAGCTTGCGCCATCAAAGCAATAGTTACTGCGCCACGTTTCATTGGTGATCCCTCATCATATTTCATACGATGACCAGTTGGGAATATACCTACCGTTTTATTTTCTTTTAATAATTTAACCGGTTTTTTCAATGTACTTGGCCCTGGGTTTTCTCTATCTACAGGAAAGGCATTTAAAGAACTTAAAAACTTACCAAACCATTTATTGTTGAATAACTCTTTTTTAGCCATGTAATGAATTTGATTTGGGTATATTGCTGTCCCTAACATGATTACTTCATTATAGCTTTCGTGAGTACAAGTCACTACATATCTGTGAAGTTGAGGTATATTTTCTTTACCTTGCACCTCTAGTGATTTACATATTTTCATAATAATTAAATCTAACAAACCGCTAATGAATTTATACATTTCTCCACCTACTTCATTTTCCATTATATTTACCTATTGATTCTATCATTTAGTCACCTTATGAACAAGAATATTTATATTTCAGTCTAAAGTTGTATAGTGATATACTAGAAAAAGTTGTATAAACCTAGCATAATAGGTTATATAGAATAAATCGGAGGTAAAGTATGTCAGATTTTAATAACGATAATAACTCTAATGAAACTCAAAACCCTCGGCAACCGGAGCAACCGCAACAACCTCAAAATAAAAGGTCAAAACATAAAGCCAAATTCCCCTGGTTTAAAACAATAATCGTGGCCTTAGTTGCTGGTATTATAGGTGCGCTTTTGGTATTAGGCATTGGGAAAATTATGGAAAGCACAGGTTTAAATGATAACGGGTCTTCCGTTCAAGACGCTTCTAATAGTAGCAATGGCGGCAATACACTTGATGGGAAAAGTGAAAAATATGATTCTGTGAATCAAATGATTAACGATGTCTCTCCTGCTATTGTAGGCGTTATTAATATGCAAAAAGCTCAGAATTTAGATAGTTTACTGAAAGGTGAATCTTCAAAATCAGAAGAAGCTGGTGTTGGATCAGGTGTTATTTATCAAAAAAATAATGGTTCTGCATATATCGTAACGAATAATCACGTCATTGATGGTGCAAATGAAATTAAAGTACAATTGCATAATTCTAAACAAGTCGATGCTAAATTGGTTGGGAAAGATGCGTTAACAGATATAGCAGTATTAAAAATCAATGATACAAAAGGTACTAAAGCAATTGATTTTGCTAATTCTTCAAAAGTAAAAACAGGAGACAGTGTTTTTGCAATGGGTAATCCTTTAGGCTTACAATTTGCTAACTCTGTGACTTCAGGTATTATTTCTGCTAGCGAACGTACAATTGATACGAAAACATCTGCTGGTACGAATAAAGTAAATGTATTACAAACAGATGCGGCAATTAATCCTGGTAATTCAGGTGGCGCGCTCGTTGATATTAATGGTAATCTCGTAGGTATTAACTCAATGAAGATTGCAAGTGAACAAGTTGAAGGTATTGGTTTTGCAATCCCAAGTAATGAAGTTAAAGTTACCATTAAAGAGCTTGTAGAAAATGGCGAGATTGAGCGCCCTTCTATTGGAATTAGTTTACTCAATGTAAGTGAGATACCAGAACAATATAAAGAAGAACTGAATACAAAACGCAAAGATGGTGTCTACATTGCCAAAGTTCATGCTGATAATGAGCTTAAAGAAGGCGATATCATCACTGCGATAGACGATAAAAAAGTTAAAGAAGACACGGACTTACGCTCTTATTTATATGAAAATAAAAAACCTGGTGATTCAGTAGAAATGACTATTGAAAGAAATGGTAAAGAGCAAACAGTGGAAGTACCATTAAAAGAACAAAAATCAACATCTTCAGAGTCATCTGAGAAAGAAAGTGAAAATACTTCACCGTTTAATTAAAAACAATAACAGAATAGTTATTTTGAACCAACTAAGTAAATTAATCTGACTTGGTTGGTTTTTTATTACATAACAATCAGGCCTATTCCATTTTATTCATATTAATGATTATGGTAAAAATTAAACTCAGTTCTACCCTACAGAAAACACTTTTCTCATGAGACAATTTTCATTTAAAAAATAACAAAAATTTAGCCGCCTCTTGCGAAAAAAATGTACTAGCAGAAGAATGTAAGCTGAGGCAAGCTAAACAAAAACAGCCGACAAAGTCCTAAGGCATTGTCGGCTGTTTTGTCGATAATTTAAATATCGCATTATTCTTCTATCTTTATATATATATTATTTATAATTAACCATGAAATATTTTTTCTTACCACGACGAATAATTGTAAATTCGTTCTCAATTTTATCGTCAGCTGTTAATTCATATTTCACATCCTGTTGTCTTATACCATTGATATAAATTGCACCGTTATTCACATCTTCACGTGCTTGACGTTTAGACGATGAAATACCAGTTTCAACAATTACTTCAACAATATTTGTTATTTCTTTGCTCAATTCAACTTGTGGCACATCCTTGAATCCTGCTTTTAATTCTGAAGCTGACAATGATTGTAAGTCACCAGCAAATAATGCTTTTGAGATACGCATTGCATCGTCTAATGCAGCTTGACCATGGATGAAACGTGTTACATTTTCAGCTAAGGCTTTTTGTGCTTCACGTAAATGTGGTGCTTCATTTAACGATTTTTCTAATGCTTCAATTTCTTCTTTTTCTAAGAATGTAAAATATTTCAAGAATTTGATTACATCATCGTCTGTAGTGTTGATCCAAAATTGGTAAAATTCGTATGGACTCGTTTTTGTAGCGTCTAACCAAACTGCGCCACCTTCTGATTTGCCGAATTTTTTACCATCTGATTTAACGACTAATGGAATCGTCAGTCCGTAAGCTTCTGTTTGGCCGTACATACGACGCATTAATTCAATTCCACTTGTGATATTGCCCCATTGATCAGAACCACCAACTTGTACTTTACAGTTGTAAGTGTTGTTTAAATGACCAAAATCAATTGCCTGAAGGATTGTATATGTGAACTCAGTGAACGAAATACCATATTCTAAACGACTTTGAATGGAGTCTTTACCCAACATGTAATTCACACCAACATGTTTACCGTAATCTCTTAAGAAATCAATCAAAGAAATTTGGCTTAACCAATCTCTATTATTAACCAGTTTAGCACCTTTATCAGTACCAAATTCGAAAATTTTATGCATTTGTTCACTGATGCCTTGAACGTTTAATTCAACTTGTTCTTCTGTTTGTAAGACACGTTCTTCAGATTTACCTGATGGATCACCAATCATACCTGTGCCCCCACCGATTAATACGAGTGGACGATGCCCATGTTCTTGGAATCTACGTAAAGTTAAAAATGGTAATAAATGACCGATGTGTAAACTATCTGCAGTTGGATCGGCACCACAGTATAATGTAACTTGTTCTTTATTCAATACATTCTCTATACCAGCTTCGTCTGTTTGTTGATAAATTAAGCCTCTCCATTTTAAATCTTCTAATAATGCATTTGTCATTGTATATACCTCCTATATTTATTAAGATATTGTTTCGAATAGATTTTAAATACCATCCAAAGTTTAATTTACTTTTAGCAAGTGCGACCGAATAACACTAAAAAAATAAAAAAACGCCCCTACAAATTAATGTAAGGGCGCATGCGCACGGTACCACCATACTTTAAGTCAAACAACTTTATTAATGATACGTTCATTAACTTAAACGTTTGGATGAGTGAAATCATTAAGGTGTATTCACATATGAATCATCGTTAGTTCACAGCAACCACTAACTCTCTGAAGATGACACCATATGTTACTTCTCCTTTATCCAAAAACGATATCGAATTGATGTTAATTATAAGTAACTCTATTTTAAAAGTCAATATCAAATGTTATGTTATAATATTGCATACGTAAGGAGGTCAGACATGGAAAATCAAACACATGAAAATAATGTTCACAATCATTTACATAACTCTAAATTCTCTAAATTTGAAATTATCTATAAAAAATTAAAGCATCTTTTCATTGGCTTGTTTGCAATTTTCGCATGTACCTTTATTATTTTATTAGCCATATCGGTATTTTACTTCCAAAGTTTGACTGATGAATCTGTAAACATGTCAGATAACGAATTACGTACAAAATTGCTGAACATTGCTGGTAGTCAAGATATAAATTATAACAGTAAACATATTTTAACAGAATACAATGGATCAACAAATTCACTTATCGTAGGACCAAAACATGTGAATAGCAATGTGATAAAGGCGTTAACTTCTTCAGAAGACAGCTTGTTTTTCTATCATAATGGTATTTTACCAAAGGCTATTATTCGAGCTGTTGGTCAAGATATATTTAATACAGAAGCTGCAACTGGAGGCAGCACCATCACACAACAACTCGTAAAAAATCAATTACTGACAAACGAAAAAACATATCATCGCAAAGCTAATGAACTCATCCTATCTATGCGAACTGAAAAGATTTTAACCAAAGATGAAATTATCTATACTTATTTGAATATCGTGCCTTTTGGACGTGATTATAATGGCACTGATATCACAGGTATCGCTTCATCATCCTACAGTTTATTTGGAAAAGCAGCTACAAACTTAAATATTGCTGAATAAGCCTATCTGATTGGACTTTTACAAAGCCCTTATTATTACACCCCTTATGAAACAGATGGTTCACTCAAATCTGACACTCAAATACAAATTGGTTTGGATCGCCAACACTATGTGCTCAAACGGATGTTAGTTGAAGGTGAAATTACCACTTATGATTTTAAAAAAGCTGAAAAATACAATATCAAACAACATTTAATGACAAAATAAAGTGTCTAGTTCATAAACTTCTCTAACAATTAAAAAAATAGCTGTGAAGAAATCTATCGTTATAGATTTCCTTACAGCTATTTTTAATATGTTTGTATTATATAATAGTTAAAATTTAGAATAGACCAATTGCATGTCCATCATCAGTAACATCCATGTTTAATGCTGCTGGTTTTTTAGGAAGTCCAGGCATAGTCATGATTGCTCCAGTTAATGCAACAATAAATCCTGCGCCAGTTTTAGCTTCTAATTCACGAATAGTGATTTCAAAACCTTCAGGTGCGCCTAATTGTGTTGCATCATCCGAGAATGAATACTGTGTTTTAGCCATACAAACCGGATAATTATCCCAGCCGTTTTCTTTAAATTGTTTAAGTTGTTTTTGTGCTTTGCTGCTAAATGTAACTTTTGAGCCACCATAAATTTCTTTAACAATTGTTTCAATTTTTTCTTCAAGTGGTAAATCTAATTCGTATAAATGTTTGAAGTCTTGTGGTTCATCAAGTACCTCTAGCACTTCATTTGCTAAATCGATGCCGCCTTTACCACCTTTTTCCCAAACTTCAGTTAAAGCAAGTCTCACACCGTTCTCTTTTGCCCATTGTTGTACATATTGTGTTTCTTCTTCAGTATCATGTACGAACGCATTCAACGCAACTACAGGTTCTAAACCATATTTTTTAACGTTTTTAACGTGGCGTTCTAAGTTCACGATTCCTTTTTTTACCGCTTCAACATTTTCTTTTTTTAAGTTGTCTTTAGCTACACCGCCATGCATTTTAAGCGCACGAACTGTCGCAACTACTACAACTGCTGAAGGTTCAAATCCTGCTTCACGTGCTTTAATATCTATGAATTTTTCAGCACCTAAATCTGAGCCAAAGCCAGCTTCAGTTACAACAATATCTGCTAAGTCTCTTGCAGTTTCTGTTGCTAAAATTGAATTACAACCATGTGCAATATTAGCAAATGGCCCGCCATGTACAAGGGCTGGTGTGCCTTCAATTGTTTGTACTAAGTTAGGTTTAATTGCATCTTTAAGAATCATCGCTAATGCGCCTTCTACTTTTAAATCAGCTACAGTAACAGGTTTACGTGATCTAGTATAACCTACAGTAATTCTACTGATTTTCGCTTTTAAATCATTAAGGTCATTAGATAAACAAAGAATTGCCATTATTTCAGAAGCAACGGTAATATTAAAGCCATCTTCTCTTGGAACCCCTTGCGTTGGTCCACCTAAACCTACATTTACATTACGTAATGCACGGTCATTCATGTCTAAAACACGTTTCCATTCAATACGTCTTTGATCGATTTCTAATTCATTACCTTGATGCATATGATTATCAATAAATGCTGACAGTGCATTATTTGCAGTAGTGATTGCGTGGAAGTCACCATTGAAGTGTAGATTTATATCTTCCATTGGTAATACTTGTGCATAGCCACCACCAGTTGCCCCACCTTTTATTCCGAAAATAGGACCTAAAGCTGGTTCACGTAACGCTACCATGACGCTTTTTTTAAGTTCGTTGAATGCATCTGCTAACCCAACTGTAACTGTCGATTTACCTTCACCTGCTGGCGTTGGACTCATAGCAGTAACTAATACTACTTTCCCCTTACCATTTTTTTGTTGAACTTGATTAATATCAATCTTAGCTTTATAGTGCCCGTATGGTTCTAATGCATCTGCGGGTATGCCCGCCTGCTTAGCAATGTCTCCAATCGGTTTTAATGTTGATTGATTTGCTATATCTAAATCAGATAAGTGTGCCAAATTCATTCGCCCCTTCTTAAATAAATTTTAAATCAATACATATATTTCCCATATATACTACTGATAAAAATAAATCCTTACATATTAATATTAACTAACTTATGTTGTGTTGTCGATTAATAGAGATAGCGCTTTCAAAATAATAAGTGAATATATTCACCTTATGTGACCTATGTTACGCTTAAATTGTTATTTTACACCAAAAAACTCCCTGAATATCATCATAATCTTTAGTGTGTAGCATAAAGCACATACTTAAAGTTGATAATATAAAGGGAGTATAAAATAGCTTGTATTATTTTACATTGGAAATACAGGTTAAATATTTATGATTAAACTTAGTAAAATAAAACTACTTTTTGTTTAATTAGTCTTCCATTGTACTTAAATCGCCTTCAGGTAAATCAAGTTCCCAAGCTTTAAGGACACGACGCATAATTTTACCAGAACGTGTTTTAGGAAGTTTTTCTTTAAATTCTATTTCGCGTGGTGCAGCGTGTGCGGCTAAACCTTCTTTAACAAATACGCGAATTTCTTCTTTCAGTTCATCTGAAGCTTCATACTCTGGGCGTAAAGCAACAAATGCTTTAATAATTTCTCCTCTTACTGGATCTGGTTTACCAATCACACCTGCTTCTGCAACCGATTCATGTTCTACTAGTTTCGATTCTACTTCAAAAGGACCTACACGTTCGCCTGCCGTCATGATAACGTCATCTACACGACCTTGGAACCAATAATAGCCATCTTCATCTTTGTAAGCAGAGTCTCCAGAAACATACCAATCACCAATAAAGTATGAATCATATTTTTCAGGATTTTTCCAAATAGAAACCATCATAGATGGCCATCCTTTTTTAATTGCAAGGTTACCCATTCGATTTGGTGGCAACTCGTTACCTTGATCATCAACAATAGATGCTTCTATACCTGGTAACGGTTTACCCATGGATCCTAATTTAACATCCATAGATGGATAGTTAACGATCATATGGCCCCCTGTTTCAGTCATCCACCACGTATCTAAGACACGTTTACCAAAAACATCTTTTGACCATTTAATTACTTCAGGATTTAGTGGTTCGCCTACGGATAAGATACTTTTTAGTGATGATAAATCGTATTTGTCGATAATATCATCGCCGGCACTCATCAACATTCTTAATGCAGTTGGCGCCGTATACCATATTGTAACTTTATATTCTTCAATCATGCCGTACCAAGCTTCAGGTGAGAATCTACCTCCAACGATACAATTTGTCACACCATTTAACCAAGGACTGAAAATACCATATGAAGTACCTGTCACCCAGCCCGGATCAGCTGTACACCAATATACATCGTCTTCTTTAAAATCTAGTACATATTTACCAGAAATATAATGAACGAGCATTGCTTTTTGAGCATGTAATACACCTTTAGGTTGGCCTGTTGAACCTGAAGTATAATGCAATATCAAACCGTCATCTAAGTTTAACCATTCTGTTTCAAATTGGTCACTCGCATTTTTAAATTCACTATTAAAGTCAACATATTCACTGTCTACTTCCTCATCTACGACTACAATCGTTTCTAAATGTGGTAATTTATCTTTAGGAATACGTGGCAATAATGCATTCGTTGTCACAATCACTTTCGCTTCACTATTTTCTAAACGATCTGCAACAGCTTTTTCCATAAATGCTTCAAATAACGGTCCTACAATTGCACCTATTTTTAATATTCCAAATAAAGCAAAATAAAGTTCTGGTGTTCTAGGCATAAATACAAAAACACGATCACCTTTCTCAATGTTTGCTTTATCTTTTAATACATTTGCAGCTTTATTAGAATTTGATTTCATTTCTTCAAAAGTATAACTTTCTTTACGCTTATCATCTTTATAATGTAATGCGATTTTTTCACCATTACCTTCATCCACATGGCGGTCAATACATTCATGTGCCATATTGATCTTACCAGTTTCTGACCATGAAAATGCTTTTTCTATTTCTTTCCAGTCAAAATTTGCGTATTCTTTTTCATAGTCTTGTAGGTTAAAATTTCCATTTTCCCCTTTATATACTTCTACTTTCATTTTGAATCCCCCTCTTAATGAAATCGCTTGCTTAAAAATTATTATAACTAACATTGTCAAAATTTTCAAAATAATAGTGTGTAAACGAATACATTATTGTGTTATTTTAAACTTTTTTAACTTATAATAGAGTTATATTAGATTGTTTACTGTATGCGTATGCGGTAGTTTGGAGTGAAAAAATGGAACATATAAAAACATATCAATCTCAAACTTATCATTTGGAGCAAGGAACATTTGTGATAGAAGGTCCTGTTTCAAGAAATAACCTTGAATCTATGACATTTGATGATGGGCTCTTTGCATTTCGCCCACCTGAGGATCAATTTGAAGCCATAAAAGAAATTAGTGAATTAGAAGAAGGCAGAATTTTTGTACTACGTACTTCACAGCATATTATTGGCTATGTCACTTATCATTATCCAGACCCATTAGAACGTTGGTCTAGTGGTAATTTGGAATACTTAATAGAATTAGGCGCTATAGAGTTAAGCCTAGCTTATCGTGATTTACATTTAGGCAGTGAACTTATCAAAGTCAGTTTAGCAGCTGATGAATATGAAGATTACATTGTGTTAACTACTGAATATTATTGGCATTGGGATTTGAAAAATTCTGGACTTGATGTATATGAATATAAAAAATTAATGCAGAAATTGATGGGTTATGGGGGCCTTGAAGTATTTGCAACAGATGATCCAGAAATTACAAGTCATCCTGCTAATTGTCTTATGGCAAGAATTGGTTCAAGAATTTCTATAGAACAATTACAAGCATTTGATGACATTCGATTCATGAATCGCTTTTTCTTTTAAAGGGGAGAAACATATGAGTAATACGCAACAATCAACGGGCTTTGTCTATTCTAATGAAATACTGCAATATCGTTTTAGTGATAGCCATCCATTTAATCAAATGAGATTAAAATTAACAACAGAATTATTAACAGATTTAGGATATTTAAAATCACATCATATTATTAAACCACGTATAGCTAACGATACCGAATTATCACTAATTCATTCTCATGATTATATTCAAGCGATCAGACGTGCTTCACATGGTATTTTAAGTGACAATGAAGCTAAGAAGTATGGATTAGATGGCGATGATACCCTACAATTTAGAATGATGCATAAGCACAGTGCACGCATTGTGGGTGGCGCATTGAATTTAGCTGATCACATCATGGATGATACAATCACCAATGGTTGCCATTTAGGTGGCGGTTTACATCATAGCCTACCAGGCCGTGCAAATGGTTTTTGTATTTATAATGATGTTGCAGTTACAATCGCCTATCTCATACAGAAATATGGGCAACGCGTGCTATGTATTGATACAGATGCACATCATGGTGATGGGACCCAATGGAGTTTTTATACAAATGATCAAGCCTTAATTTATTCGATACATGAAACTGGAAAATTTCTTTTCCCTGGTTCTGGACGTTACACAGAACGTGGTAGCGAACAAGGTTTTGGCTATACAGTAAATATTCCACTTGAACCTTATACAGAAGATGATTCATTTCTGGAAATATTTAAAGAAACGATAGAGCCTATAGTAGCTTCATTTAAACCAGATATCATTGTGAGTGTGCATGGTGTTGATATTCACTACTTAGATCCACTCACGCATTTATACTGTACGCTTGAATCACTATATCAAATTCCATATATCATTAAAGATTTAGCAGATAAATACACAAATGGTAAAGTATTAATGTTTGGTGGTGGTGGCTATAATATTTGGAAAGTTGTCCCACGTGCTTGGAGCCACGTTTTTTTAGCTTTAATCGGAGAAAAACCACAAACTGGTCGTTTGCCTGATAAATGGTTAACAAAATGGCAACAATACGCACCTTGCGAACTACCACAAACTTGGACCGATGAAAAAACTGACTATCACATCATACCTAGACAAAAAGAAATTACGGAAACCAATTTAAAATATGCTAAACAAGTGCTGAGTTGGTTTTAAATAAATCTACATCACATATACTGAGTTAAATCTTTAATTTAAATAAAAAACGAAATTCTTAATTAATAAGAATTTCGTTTTTTGTATTTCATTATAGTTTAATAACATTGATTGTTAATTATACTTTGTTATATCTACAAAAATTTTATTTTGTAGTACCTCTATACTCAACTCTATGAGGTAAAATCACATTAGGTTCGTCGATTTCTTCATCATTCATATATTTAGTAAGAAGTCTCATACCCACTGCCCCAATATCGTATAACGGTTGGATTACACTAGATAATTGAGGTCTTACCATTTCAACAAGTCTAGTATTGTTAAAACTTACAATTTGTAATGACTCTGGAACATTAATCCCTGCATCTTGAGCAGCATGAACTAGGCCAATTGCTTGTTCATCACTGATTGACAGAATTGCATCTGGCTTAGCAGATTTCAAAGCATCAAATGCACGTAGACCATCTTTATACGTTTCATTACCATTAAAAATCAATCCTTCATTTAATGAAAGTTTATGCTCTGCTAAGACGTCCTTTAATCCTACTAGCACATCTTCTTGTGCTTTTTTAGAATAATCGCCACCCACAAAAGCAAATGTTTTTGCACCGTTTTCGATTAATTGATTTGTAATTTGTTTAGCTGCTGATTTGAAATCAATATTTACAGATGAAATACCTTCATCTTTACCATTTGTACCTGAAACTACTACAGGAACTGATGTTTTATTAATCAATTCTTTGATTTCTTCTGAAATTGTTCCACCTAAGAAAATAATACCATCTACTTGTTTACTTAATAGGTTGTTAAATATTTCTTTTTCTTTACTTGGATCATTATCAGAATTTGAAATAATTGAATGGTATTTATACATTGTTGCTATATCTTCTAACCCTCGAGCAAGTTGAGAATAATAGACATTTGAAATATCTGGAATAATAACGCCTACTGTTGTTGTTCGTTTACTAGCTAATCCTCTTGCTACTGCGTTTGGACGGTAGTTCAATTTATTAATAACATCGTTTACTTTGTCACGTGTTTCGGGTTTAACATTTTGATTACCATTAACAACACGTGAGACAGTTGCCATAGATACTCTTGCTTCTCTAGCTACATCATATATAGTTACAGTCATAATTTCCTCCTTGAAAGCGATTTCTTTATTATTATACTCTGTTTTCATAATATTTTCAAAGTTTACCATATTTTCACTAAATGTAAAATAGTTTTGTTTTGAATGTCATAATTATGTCATTTTATAAAATTATAAACCTACTAAATGTATTATATTTATTATTTTCAGTGAAAACAAACCTTTTTTGTTTAAATTTTTATGTTTTTCATTAAAATCAAGTGTAATTTGATGATTCATCATTTATTTTATATTTTATATTTAAATATGCTATTCAGTTAGCACGTCACTCCAAAGCATGAGCATTTTATAAATTACCACAATATGCTTCATTCATTTCAAAAATAGTATAAAGACACAAAAAACCCCTATTACAATTACTAATCAAGTAGTAACGTAACAAGGGCTATATATATATATCTTATTTTAATTGTTTGTTATTGTACATATCAGCTAATGGTCTAATTTCATTATAGAAATTCTCGAATTCATCGAAATCCATTTGTTGACCACTATCGCTTAATGCAACTGATGGATCAGGGTGGACTTCAGCCATGATGCCATCTGCGCCTACTGCTAAGCCAGCTTTAGCTGTTGGTAACATGATATCTTTACGTCCTGTACTGTGTGTAACGTCAACCATTACTGGTAAGTGTGTACCTTGTTTTAAAATAGGTACTGCAGAAATATCTAATGTGTTTCTTGTTGCTTTTTCGTAAGTACGGATACCGCGTTCACATAGAATAATGTTTTCATTACCTTGAGAAGCAATGTATTCTGCTGCAAAGATAAATTCTTCAATTGTTGCAGATAAACCACGTTTTAATAATACTGGTTTATTTGAACGACCTGCTTCTTTTAATAATTCAAAGTTTTGCATATTACGTGCACCAATTTGGAATACATCTAAATAATCATCTGCTACTTCAAAATCTGCAGGATTTACAATTTCACTAACTACATTCAGGCCGTATTTGTCTTTAGTATTTTTAAGAATCTTAAGACCTTCAACACCTAATCCTTGGAAATCATATGGAGATGTACGCGGTTTGAAAGCACCACCTCTAATGAATTTTTCGCCTCTAGCTTGTAAATTAGCTGCAACTGCATCAACTTGTTCTTGAGATTCAACTGAACATGGTCCAAATACGAATGATTTATTACCACTTCCAATAATGCCCCCATTATCGAATTGTACTATTGTATCTTCTGGTTTTAATTTTCTTGATACATATAAATGTTTTTCATTTTCAGATTTTTGTAAATCAGTAGAGGCTTTAAAAATTTCCTTGAATAATTGTTTAATCACATTATCGTTAAATGGACCTTCATTTTTATCTAATAGTTTGTTAATCATTTCTTTTTCACGTTGAGGATCGTACACTGCTGTACCCTGCTTACGTTTTTCCTCACCAATGTTTTGTGCTATTTTTCCTCTTTTAGATAAAAGATTTAAAATTTCTTCATTAATATCAACAATCTCGCTTCTGAATTCTTGTAATTTGTCTGTCATTTTATTCACCTCTATGAAAAATTTAAAATCGATATTTTATTCTGCTTTAAAGCGATAAAATATTTGTTAAACGTAATTCTAACAATAACTACTTATAAGTTCAAGTAATGATTGTTAAAATTTCACTTTCTGTAAGTGAATATCCCTAATGGTAACTGAATTTTCAGTCATTTACCAGTAATTTTTTACACTATTCTTTCATTTTCTATAATTTATTAACTTAAGTTTCATTTAATTCAATTTATTGTCATATAAATGCTGAATTGTACTTTCTAAATGATGATTTACTCAAACATTTATTAAATAAATACATTGTTTATCTCATAATTATTTTTGCTTTAAAAAGCACTAAAAAAGGGTTGTCATTAATTTTAAGCGTCCATTATAAATTTTTAAAGCACATTGTACGTTGAGGCATCAAAATGTAGCTATATCGTCTAATCAATCAAATATATGCAATAAAGTATTTGTAGGCATTCTAGATGACTTAAATAACGTTCTAGATGCATCATAGTTATTTGTGTAAGTATAATACTTCAAAATAGCAACATAATCGTTTTAAGCGGCACAATGAGTATAATAAATTCTAATTCGTATTACACTTAACATGACCTAGCTAATAAAAAGTATAAATTAAAAAGGAATCGAACAAAACATGTTCGATTCCTTTTATTAGATTTCAGTTTTAGTAATGATTAATCATTAAAAGTTCTTTTGTCTATTTTACTTTGAGATTTTTCTGATTTTTTCAACTGCGATCTGTTTTTAGAGTAAGTTGGCTCATTATGTCCATCTTTACTTTGTCGTGCCTCACTATCGTCTGTTGTTTTATCAGTCTCTACTTCATCATGCACAAGGATGCCATCTTTAAATGATGATGTCTTATCTGTTGCATTAGTAGTGGCTGCGTTCTGTTGCCCTTCACTTGCACTTTGGTTGCTAACATCAGTTTCTGCTTCATCATGCACAAGGATACCATCTTTAAATGATGATGTTTTATCTGTTGCATTTGTAGTAGCTTCGCTCTGTTGTGCTTTGTTTGCAGTTTGATTACTAAGATCAGTTTCTGCTTCATTATGAACAATAATACCATCTTTGAAACTTACAGTTTTATGTGTCTGTTTTACACGTTGTTCTGCTTTTTCTGGTTTTGCAATCGTATTACTTTTATTTTTGTCTGCAGAGTTTTCTACTTTATCAGTTGATTCTACCGCATGACCAACTTTAGGTGTTACTAAATTAGGCACATCTTTTTTTGTGCTTTGTTTAGGTGTTTCTGATTTTAATAAACTTGCTGTGTTTTCTGCAACTTTATTATTGTCATTTAAAGCTTTGTTTTTATTTTTAGCTGCTAACGCTAATCCAGATGCTGTGACAGTACCTGCTAAAGCGCCTGCTTTCAAATGATTATTATTTTTACTTTCATCTTCTTTTGAGTCTTTAGTAACTAAGTTAGGCGCATCTTTTTGATTATCACCTTTCGTTGTTTCTTCAGATTTCAAAAGATTATCAGTGTTTTCTGCAACTTGTGAATCATTATTTAATGATTGCTTTTTATCCTGTGCAACTTTAGCTAAACTACCTGCTGCTATTGCACCACCTGTTGCTGCAGCTGCAGTTTTTGTACCTTTATTATTTGAAGGTGTAGTAGTGGAATCAGCTAAGTTATTATCTGCTGCTTCTTCTTTAATAGCATTCTGTTGCGCACTGACCTCGTCCTCAGTCGGTTCTGAATTAGGATCAATATGTGTTGTTGTATCGTCACTCTGATCCAAATTATTATCATCTTGTAGATCTTGCGCTTGTGGTGACGTATCTGCTAAATTGTTGTCTGAAGTTTCTTGCTGAATCGCCGCTTTTTGAGCAGCTAGTTCAGAATCTGTTACTTCAGTATCTTTGTTTTGCGCATCTGCGACTGTAGATTTAATACTATCTACTTGTTGTTCAGCATCTGCTTGTTCGCTTTCAGACTGCTCAATAATACTAGATTTAAAACGTGATTCATCTTCAGAATCAACTTGAGATTTATCTTTAGTGCGTGACTTGCTTATAGAAATTAACCCTACAGCTGAACCAATAAATGCACCGATTAGAAATCCGTAAACAAACTCATTTCTGGCACCTTTAGTAAAATATTCTGGCACTTCATAACTTTCTACATTTCTTTCGTAATTATCACGGTTATAGTACTTCATAATTGAATGCCTCCTATAACAAATGCACTTAAATAAGTTTCATACCTCATTTAAGTGCATTTGTTTGTTTAAATATACGAATTATTTATTATCTACACGTGTAGTATAGCTATGATTAGAATCATCTGCTACACTGCTCGCTTTATAATTTGCACTATCTCTACGATTTCTTCTGTTTTGCCATTTGTCAGCAACTTCCATTGCTACATTTGACCATTGAACTACTTGAGAAATTTTATCTTCATTTTGAGAAATATTGTGCGTGATTGAGTTTGTAACTCTATCAACTGAACCATTTAACGTTTGAGCTGATTCACCGATGCCTTTCACTGCATCAACTACAGAATTCAAACGATCTGATTTGTCTTGGATATCTTCAGTTAAGCGATTTGCTTTATGAAGTAAGTCCGTAGATTCACGTGTAATACCTTGAATTTGTCCTTCAACACCATCAAGAGTTTTTGCAACGTGATCTAAGTTTTTCTTAACTGAAAGTAAAATTACAACGATACCAATTACTAAAATAAGAAAAGCAACCGCCGCAATAATACCAGCTATAGGTAAAATCCATTCCATTTAAAACGCCTCCTATTAATCATATGTTGTTATTTAATATAAATACCCAAATCATTTTAACATAAACATATTAAAATGAGGTAGTAACACCCATTTCTTTCATATAAGCACGTTGAATCTTTTGAATATCGCCCGCACCCATAAATAAAATAACTGCATCACTATATTGTTCTAACGCATTCACAGTAGTTTCATCAATTAATGTCGCATTATCAATTCTTTGGAGTAAATCTTGAATTGTTAAATTACCAGTATTTTCTCTTATTGAACCAAAAATTTCACATAAGAAAGTTTTATCTGCTAAATTTAAACTTTCAGCAAAATCATCTAAGAATGCTTGTGTTCGACTAAAAGTATGAGGCTGGAATACAGTTACAACTTCTTTATTCGGATATTTCTTTCTAGCTGTCTCAATTGTAGCACTAATTTCTCTAGGATGGTGTGCATAATCGTCAACTAATACTTGTTTTCCCACTTTTGTCTCATTAAATCTTCTTTTTACGCCACCAAATGTTTCTAAGGCTTCTTTTATATTATTTACATCCAAACTTTCAAGATAGCTCACTGTAATTACAGCAAGTCCATTTAATATATTATGATCACCAAATTGTGGAGATAAGAACGTATCATAATATTCATTTTTAATGTATACATCAAATTTAGTTCCATTTTCACTAATTTGTAGGTTATCCGCATATACATCATCATTTTTTGAAAACCCATAATAATATACTGGAACATCTGCTTCTATCTTACGTAAATGATCATCATCGCCCCACGCAATAATTGCTTTTTTAACGTTATGTGCCATTTCTTGGAAAGCACTAAATACATCTTCAACATCTTTAAAGTAATCGGGGTGATCAAAATCAATGTTAGTCATAATAGCATAATCTGGATGATAGCTTAGGAAATGTCGACGGTATTCACAAGCTTCGAATGCGAAATAGTCACTTGCAGGAATACCTAAACCAGTGCCATCCCCAATTAAAAATGATGTCTTTTTATCCCCATTCATCACATGTGACAATAAACCAGTTGTAGATGTTTTACCATGTGCACCTGTTACAGCTACAGATGTATACTGACTGATAACATGACCTAAAAAGTCGTGATAGCGTATGACATCTAGTTTTAATTCATTCGCTTTAACAACTTCTTCGTGTGAATTTGGAAATGCGTTACCTTGAACAATAACCATGTCTTCTTTTATATTGTTTTCATCAAAAGGTAATATTTGAATACCTTTATTTTGTAATGCTACCTCTGTAAAAACATAATTATTTATATCTGAACCTTGTACTTCATTTCCAAGATCATGCATTATTTGTGCTAATGAACTCATGCCGGCGCCTTTTATGCCGACAAAATGATAATGTGTCATTGTAACACTCCTTTATCTCTATTTAATTCTCATTCAAATCTGATTCTGTAATGTATACATCTCTTGGTTTTGAACCATTTGCTCCAGAAACATAACCTAATTGTTCTAATTGGTCTACAATTCTCGCTGCACGATTATAACCGATTTGGAAATGGCGTTGTACTAATGAAGTAGAAATATGACCTTCTTTCAACATAAAACTACATACATCATCGAATAAACTATCCTGAGGTTGTGCTTCCGTTTTTTTCAATAATTCTTTTTCTTCAAATAAATATTCTGGATCTCTTTGTTGTTTTATAAAATCAACAACATCATCTATTTCATCATCCGATACAAACGTGCCTTGAACACGTATCGGTTTATTCATACCACTGCCTAAATAAAGCATATCTCCATAACCTAACAAGCGTTCAGCGCCGCCACTATCTAAAATGGTTCTTGAATCAACGCTAGATGATACCATAAATGCAATTCTTGTAGGTATGTTTGCCTTAATTAAACCTGTAATGACATTTACTGATGGACGTTGTGTTGCTACTAACATATGAATCCCACATGCACGGGCTTTTTGAGCAATACGCGCGATAGATTGTTCTACTTCTTGTGGCGCCATCATCATTAAATCAGCTAATTCATCTATTACTATAACAATTTTTGGCATTCTATCTTCGTAAGTTGCTTTCTTATTAAAAGCAGTAATATTTCTTACGTGATATTTTGCGAACACTTTATAACGACGTTCCATTTCTTCTACAGCCCATTTTAAGCTTTGTGTCGCCGCTTTTACGTCAGTAATAACAGGCGCTACCAGATGTGGTAAATCATTATATGGTGCCAATTCTACCATTTTAGGATCAATAAGTAATAATTTTAGCTCTTCTGGATGATTTTTATATAATAATGACATTAAAATACTATTTATGCACACAGATTTACCTGAACCAGTTGCACCAGCTATAAGTGCGTGTGGGGTTTTAGATATATCCATTAGTAAAGGTTCGTTATTAATTCTAAGCCCCATAGCAACAGTTAATTTAGACTCTGCATTTTTAAATGTGGGATCTTCAATAATTGAACGTAAATTGACTGTGGTAGCGTTCTGATTAGGAACTTCTATACCTACAAGGCTAGTACCAGGGATTGGTGCTTCTATACGAATATCTT
This sequence comes from Staphylococcus caseorum, assembly GCF_049943195.1. NCBI lineage: Bacteria > Bacillati > Bacillota > Bacilli > Caryophanales > Staphylococcaceae > Staphylococcus > Staphylococcus caseorum. The sequence goes on along the minus strand of NZ_JBNFUA010000001.1, from coordinate 568,680 downwards.
TAGCTGCAAGTGCCATTTTAATGTCGTCTTGCAATGCAGTGATTCGAGAAACTTTGACACCTTTTTCTACTGATAATTCAAAACGTGTGACACTTGGTCCTTCAGTAACGTTTTGAACTTCAGCGGGTACATTAAAATAGTAAAACGCATCATTCAATTCTTGTTTTTTATCTTCAATCCAAGCGTTATCAATTTCATGTTGTTTAGGTTCTTCTAATAAATCTAAGTTAGGCAACTTAATATTAGGCCCTCTTCTAATTGTTGGCTTACCACTGTCGTCAGTTGTCTTGTTAGCGTCTAATTGATTGTGTGCCATCTCGGGTTTTAATTTCGGCTCTTGATTTTGTGTTATTGGTGACGTCTGTTCATTATTAATTTCAGTTTTCTTATGCTCTGCATGTTGAGCGGAGTCAACTGAAGATGGATTTATTTCATCGTCATGTTTTTCTGACGTTCCATGATTGATAGATTGTTCACTATGATTTGATGCATCCATTGTAGTTGATGGATGTTCTGTTATTTCGGGCGTTGATGTCAGATTTTGCTCTTGTTGCTCTTGTTGCTCTTGTCCAACTGTTTCATCTTTAACTACACTTTCAATACCAAGATCATTGGATTCAATTTCTTTACTTTCATTTTGTGATGATTGTGATGTGTTTCTTGAATTTGTAAAATGCTGATTACTATTCTTAAGTTTTTTAGCATCCATCATACGTTTTTTGTCAGAAGGTGTCATAACAACATTAAATGGCTTGCTACCTTTTCTAATTGATGTTTGATTGCTACTTGTAGCTACTTCACTTGATTCAGTTGTTTCATTTTTAAGTGTACTTGATTGCGTACTACTAGAATTAAGCTGTGTTTCTTGACCAGACACTTCATCTTCGATTTCAAATTGATCTGTATTAGATTGCTCTGTATTGTATTGTGCTGAATCTTGTTGTACTTCATCTATTTCATTAGATACAGATTCCGATGACATCTCTGATTCTGACGGTTGTGTCATATCTTGAGCACTATTTAGTTCTGTTTCAGTCGCTGACTCCTGATCTTCACAATGTATTTCGCTCTCGCCCTCAGATATAATACTATCCGCTTCTGTTGATTCATTTTGTGGGCTTGTCACTTCTCTATATTGAGCGTCTGATATATTTTCATTATTATCTTCAACTGTATTTAAAGTATCATCGTTTGAAATGGTTGTTTCGACATCATCATTTAATGATTTGTGCTCAGTTGATGCATGATTTTCAATGTCACTATCAGGCGATTCTGATTCTAAATCTGCATCTACATTTACGTATTCATCATTAATTGTATGTACATCACGCACATGATCTAAATCAATTTCTTCATAATTAAATGGTGATGTAGCGCCTAAGCTGCTTTCATCCTCATTTTGTTGACTATCATCGGATAGTTGAGCGTCTTGAATCGATGCTTCTGTTTGATGTTCAGAAACATTTTTATTTTTGCTCTCTTCGTCTAAAGAGCTTTCTCCAATAAAATGGTGTGCTTGTTTGGCATACATTTCATCTATTGCTTTTTGTATGCTGTCTTCGTTATTATCTTGGTTTTCTTGACGTTTTTGTTGCAACGCTTTTTTGAATTGGCGTTTTTGAAGTACTTTACGTTCACGTTCTCTTCGAATTTCTTCTACGATTTGTGATGCGTAAATATTTTCAATATTAATTGTGTTGTTTACTTTAGGTTGTTCATTTGAAGATTGCTGCTTTTGTTCAGAAGGTTGTTGTGGCTGTTCATTATCTTCTTCCACTTGTGCTTCTAAATGGTCATTGTCTTCAAAGGAATATGGTTGCTTATTATCAACTTGTAAATTTTCGTCGTCTGTTGCATCATTTGATGATTCTACAAATTGGTCATTATAAATTTTAGTGTCATGTATTTCAGATGATTCCTGTGCTAGAGTTTGTGATTGTGTTTTGTTATCTTCATCATTTGAAACTTGCTCGCTATTTCCGTTTTCAGTTTCGTCTGAAGGTTTTATAACACCGTTTTCCAGCGGGTGTGGCTTTTGAGTACCAAATATTGCAGATGGCACTTCACTCGCTTTAAAATCACTCTCATGATACATAGGTATGTCTCTTTTAGTTTTCTTAGAAGCATTTGCACGTAAAACATCAGTTTGTATTCTCATTCGTTGACCTTTATGAGATTTTGGTTCTCGTTTTGGTTCTGAATATGTTTCTTTTTGTGACGGCTGATTTTCTGTTTGTGTATTAACATCATTAGAAGCTGTCTTATCATACATATGTCTACGTCTTCTCTGCTTATGATTGGCATTTATTGAGTCTGAAGCATGACGGTCACTATGTTGTTGATTACCATAATCTGAACTATCTTTTGAAATTGAATCTTCTTCTGGATGCTTGGCTTCATTCGCTTCTTCTAAAATACGCATTGGAAACCTGAATTTTCCTTTGGGTCTTTCATAAACATCATTGTTCTGAGGAAGTAATGAATCTTGTTCTTCTTGTTGTGTAGCTTTTTGACGTCGTTGGTTTCTTTTACTGAGATAATCTTCTGTAGAATCATTATCTTCTCCAAATAACTTGTCGAACCAGCTCATTCGTACATTACCTCCTTTTATTCTTCAAAAAATGCTTGGCCAACTGTATAATCATCAGATAAGACCATAATCCCTTTTTCTTGAGGTGCATTGGGTAAATCAAGTTCCTTCATAGAACAAATCATACCACTTGAAGCTACACCTCTTAGCTCAGCATCTTTAATAACCATACCACTTGGCATTACAGCGCCTACTTTAGCCACTACTACTTTTTGTCCAGCATCTATATTAGCTGCACCACAAACTATCTGTAACTTTTCAGTACTTACATCAACACTAAGCACACTTAATTTATCAGCATCTGGGTGCTTTTCTTTAGTTTCAACATAGCCTACAACAAACTTAGGAGATAAATCTGCCTTTAATTTAAATGTAAATCCAGCATCTTCAATGGCTTTTTGAAATTCATCAACTAATGTTTCAGTTAACTTAACATGTCCATTTCCACTTATAGTTGATTTTTCTGATACATTAAAAATGTTATAACCTACAACTTGTGATTCACTTTTAATTTCAACAACATCACCTTTATACTCATAGTTGAACTCACCGCTAGCTGGTTCAACTTGTAAAAATGCAACGTCTCCTACTGCTTCTTTATTATAAAATAAATTCATATCTATATACTCCTTATTTCTTATCTTTATTTTCGTATTGTTTTCTTGTTGCTTCTAATCTTTGTATCACGTTAGGATCTCTTTTTTGTTTGTTATTTTTTCCTAAGATGAAAATAGGCTCAAAATGGCCTTTGTCGTAACCTAATGATAATGATGTGATAGGCACTAAGCCTTTTGTAAAGAATTCCATAGTTAAATGTGCCATTACGTCATAACCCGTTTTATTACGGATATCTGCAATAATCAAGACATCTTGATGTGGCACTGCAACTAACATTTCTCCTTCACATTGGTCTTGTATTTCATTTAAAAATGTTGTATTTAAGATTCTACTCGCATCATAGCCATCGTTAGAGTTAATAAAGTAAAATATATTGCCTTTTACTTCATCTGTAGTATATTTATTTTCTAATTTTCGCACATTAAATAATGCCATTTCTTTTAATTGTTGCTTAGATAACTTCATTGACTCTAACATTTTTTCATCCATAAGACGATATGATTTCCCTAGATCAACTACATAGTAAATATTTGTTTCTGCAGTGTGTTCTTCTATAACAAATGCATTACCATCTTTATCTTTTTTATCAAAGCTTGGGGATCTCAGTACTGGCATGATTTGAGCACTATTAACCTCTGATAGCCCCTCCCCTTTCATTTGTTCAATTGCTTCTTCTACATAATATACAATTTCATCTACTATATTTTCTTTTTGTTCTTTATATTTAGCTACTATCGTAGCAACTTTAACAGTGACACCTTTGCCATTGTCTACTCTAGATATACGTAGCGTTTCATCTTCACGATTAAAAGTAAACTTTACTTCTGGTTTGCTTAATCGATCTTTTAATTTATCTCTCATTTGAAAGACATTCATTGTTAACACTCCTATTTACGTGCCTTATTATAGTTTACAATAAATACACCCTTAGGAACAGAAAAAATGTAAGTTCTAAGGGTATATATTTTTATATTTCAACATTAATTATTTACAAAGTAAAATTTTTTATAAAGAAGCTAAAAAGTTATCAATTTGTTCAATGGATTTTCTTTCTTTTCCAATATAACTACCGATTTGTGAGCCATTACGAAAAACTAAGAAACTTGGTATACCCATAATTCCATTTTCCACACAAATATCTATAAATTTATCTCTATCAACTGAGATGAATTTGTAATTAGTATATTTTTCCTCTAACTGTGGTAATTCAGGTTCAATCACTTTACAATCAGGACACCAATCAGCCGTAAATAAAAATACTGTTTGCTCATTTTTAAGTTGCTCAAATTGTTGTTCAGTTTCTAATTGTTGCATCCAATCACTCCTTAGTGTGTTATTTATATTGTAATTCTTCAATTTTAGAATCATCTAATTGAGTTGTAGCTTGTGTTAATAATGCTCTTGCAGCTTCGTAATCTCTTATATCAAACACTGCATTTGTACTATGGATATATCGTGCACAAACTCCAATTACTGCGGTTGGGATACCGATTTTTGCTTTGTGGATTTCTCCACCATCAGTGCCACCAGGTGAAATATAATATTGATGCTTAATTTTAAATTGATCAGCTAAATCTAATAGGTAATCTCTAAAAATTGGTTTAAGTAGCATCGTACCATCTTTAATTCTAATTAATGTGCCAGCACCTAATTCTCCAGATAAATTCTGTTTACCTTTCATATCATTAGCTGGTGAACAGTCTACTACAAAGGCCACATCAGGGTCTATCAATTCAGCAGACGCTTTAGCTCCTCTTAAACCAACTTCTTCTTGGACATTAGCACCTACATATAAGTCATAGCCAAGCTCTACTTCTTTTAATAATTCCAATAATTCAATGCCAAGCAGACAACCATAACGATTGTCCCAAGCCTTACTTGAGAAACGATGCTCTGATAATTGTGTGAACGGTGTTTCTGGAACAATTGAATCACCAATTTCAATGCCACGTTTTCTTACCTCTTTTTGATTTTCACAGCCAATATCTAAAAGTAAATCTTCTATTTTAGGTGCACCTTCATTACCTGTCCTAAAATGTTTAGGTATATTTGCCACCACGCCGATGATTTCTTCATTTTTACGCGATTTTACTTTAAGTCGTTGACCTTGCCAAATATCTGTAGCAACGCCACCCAAATTTGTAAATTGTATCATACCGTTTTCTGTAATATTTGTAATCATAAAGCCAATTTCATCCATGTGAGCAGCCACCATTACACGCTTTGGATTCTTTACTTTCGAACGTTTAACACCGTAAATGCCACCCATGCGATTATAAACAAACTCATCTACAAATGGTTCTAATTCTGATTTCAGGTATGCTTTTACATCATCTTCAAAACCAGGTGCCCCATGTAATTCTGTTAATGTTTTCATTCTAGCTAATGTTTTATTATTGTCTATATTCAATGTCTCTCACTCCTTACTATTTATTATATCATCTTCATTATGGTAAACTATAAATATGACTTTATTGGAGGTAGATTGTGTTATGTTAAATAAAAAGAATTGGCTTATCATCTTATTTATTTCACTAACAACAATTGTCGGAGCGACTTATTTTTATAAACGTCAAAAAGATCTACAATATCACGATCCAGATAAAATTATTACTGAAGTAAGAACATACTTTATGAATGTTGTAGGATCTTATATATTGAATGAACCGATTACGTATAAAAAATCCGATGATAATTTTATTGTTTTTCAAGGTGGTATTACCACACAAAACAATAAAACATTAACATATTATGACTTTTTTGCAGATGCAAAAAGTGGAGAAGTTATAGATATTATTGAATGTGAATCATAAAAGGTTAAAGTTTTGAACATGTAATGTATCAATCGCTCAAAGCACTGATAAACATTACAAGACAAGAGATAAAGGTTTACACTGTATAGACATAAGGACCACACCCATCCGTTTCTAAAACAGTGATTATCCATATCTCTTCGTTCATAACTTTAACCTTTTTAATTTCTCGAAATATAAGTTTCTATTTCATTCAATTTATTCTTATCAAATTTCACAGCAAAGTAATTAGCATCATGATAGTATAAGAACCAATAATCTTGCATAGTATAGTTTGGAATTAAACGTTCTTTCTCTCTTATGGATTGCATAGGATAGTCATCATATGCTGTTACCCACAATGGATTTCTATGAGCCAGTGTCGGGAAGATGTCTCCCATGTGCACTGCTTTTTCTCCTTCACTTTCTATTGTGACTACTGAATGTCCATAACTATGTCCTCCAGTATGACGAATTTGAATGCCAGGATATATTTCTATCTCTTTCTCAAAAAGCATTAATTTATTTTTAAAATCTCCATTATTTTTCTGCCAGTAAGTCGATTTACTACGTATATTTGGACTTTGGAACTCATGCCATTCGTCTTGTTGAATGACATGGATTGCATTACTGAAAATAGCGTGCCCATCGTTATCCGTTAGCCCAGCTGCATGGTCAAAATGAAGATGAGTCATTAATACATAATCAATATCCTCTAGTGTTAGATTTAATGCTTTTAAATCATTTTCCATATCACTCTCATAATGGACACCAAATATTTTACGTTCTTTATCAGTTAATTTTCCCACACCAACACCAGTATCAACAACAATATTTTTGTCCTCAGTTTGGATAAGTATCGGATGCGTCGGTAATGGGATTTGATTTTTTTCGTTTACTTCATATTTCTTTGTCCATAATGCTTTAGGTACAACGCCAAACATTGCGCCCCCATCAATATGAGTAATACCCCCATTTAAATAATGTACTTTATAATTACCTAATTTCATCATTTAATTCCTCCTCATCTTTCATTTAACAACGTCAATTACTTACTATAGTAATACAATACATTTACTACGTAAAATAAAGGCAATGATTTGAAATTTAAAATATCCCCAATTCTAATTCTTCATTACTTTTTATTAGATAGTGAGTTATTTTTAATACATTGATTTCTTAATAAACATCCGTTACAACTATCACTGTCATATAGTTTGAAATCTCTTCTAAAACCATATTTATCATTTCTATAATCATACCTTATAAAAGGTAATCTACAATTATTCGGACAAATAAGTTCATCGTTAATCTCATTGTATGGCCAGTTTTGTGTATTAAACTTGTCATTTTTATATTTCTTTTTTTGTTCTTTGATAAACATTCCATATGTAATTAAAGTTGTTTTACCAAAATCATCTAGAATAGATAAATAATTTGGTTCACTTCCATTGCCTGCAGCAACGATATATACAGGAATGTCACCATGGTAATTTTTAATGTGCTCTAAATAAGGTTTAATTGTACCGATTTTGTAAAGCGCTGACACCTAGGGGAATCGTATGAGTCTGTAAAACAAATAATATCTCAACTCTATTGCTATATTGGCAGTAGATGACTGAAGTGAAAACGCGCATAATATGAAGCTTGTTTCACTTCTAGTCATCTTTGCCAGGGTGGGACGACGAAATCTTATTAGAAAAATTAGATTTCTGTCCCACTCCCATACCCGAGGCAAACATTCATTTTCAAAATCGGAATATTTTAAATAGAAAAGCAGCAATCCATTAGAAACTAATAGATTGCTGCTTTTAATTTGAAAATTATTATAAATTTTTATGGAATTTTGCTTCCATTCGATAAATTCTTGAACCTCTGTCAGAGAACTTTCTTTCATACTCAGTTTCTATATTATCTTCGTCATCTTCTTGATGAAGATTTAAATTGAGTTTAGTAAAGTACATGCCGAATTGAGACATACTCTCTAAACTATAAGCAAAAAGACCTCTGTTGTCAGTTTTAAAGTGAAGTTCTCCGTCTTCTTTCAAAACTTGCTTATACAGTGCTAAAAACGTATGATACGTCAGTCTGCGTTTAGTATGTCGTTTTTTAGGCCATGGATCTGAAAAATTCAAATATATGCGATCAATTTCGCCATCTTTGAAATATTCATTGAGCTCCAGTGCATCGTTACAAATCAATTTAATGTTTGTAAGACCAAGTTCTTTAACTTTATCTACAATATTAACTACTACACTTTTTTCTCGTTCTAAAGAAATAAAATTTATGTCAGGATTTTGTCCGGCAAGTGTTGTAATAAACTGCCCCATTCCTGATCCTATTTCAATGTATATCTCTTGGTCTTTATCAAACCAGTCACTTATATGCCCTGCATGACTACCATCCATATCCACTAGTTCAGGATGTGATTTCAAATAATCTTCTGCCCAAGGCTTGTAACGCATTCTCATTCTGATAACTCCTTATATAAAAGCATTGTTATTCATTACTTCATTTAAGAATTTGAGCCACATATTCATATCTTTGTAGCGCTTTTGTTCTTCATACCATTGGACCATACCTATAGACTGAATAACTGTATACCATTTCATACGTTTTTGTAAGTCCATTGAGTCTTTGGTACCATAAACATCTAACCAGTGAGGCCATTTCTTTTCAGGAACGTAATTGTATAGCAGCATGCCTAAATCAATTGCAGGATCAGCAATCATCGCGCCTTCCCAATCAACTAAGTAAAGCTCATCACGATCTGATAATAGCCAATTATTATGGTTAACATCGCCGTGTACAACGGTAAAGAAACGTGGATCTAAATTAGGCATATGGTCTTCTAAATACGTTAATGCTTTTCTTACTACATGATGCGTTAAAACTTCTCTAGATAATGAAGCGTTAATTTTATTTAACAAAATATCTGGTGTAATCGGCTCCATTTCCATTCGTTTTAACATATTCAATAGTGTTCTAGAACTATGAATTTTTTTCAATAAATTAGCTACTCTTTGTTCATGCATTTCATTGAAAGTAAGTTCTCTACCATTTTTCCAATGTTGCGCCGTTACAACTTCTCCAGTTTCGATTCGTTTCGTCCAAACTAGTTTTGGCACAATACCTTCAGCAGATAAGGCTGCGATAAAGGGGTTTGAATTTCTTTTTAAAAATAATTTCTGCCCATCCTGTTCAGCCATATAAGCTTCACCAGATGCACCACCTGCTGAATCAAGCGTCCATCCTAATTGATAAAACTGCTCCAACACGTTCACCTCACTTTCAACTAGAAAATGGCTCCTGAAAAGAATTTTCGAGAGCCATATATAATAATTTTTTAATTCAAAATTATAAACTCCAACCAAAATTGTGCAGCCTCAAGTTTTATGACTGACACATTGTCCCATCATGGTTCAAGTTCTTTTTAATTTATTAATACTCATACTGTCTGAGCTAATTTACAATAACTTTTACATCATATCATAAATTAGCTCTTAACAGAGTATTAATTTAATATTTCTCTATCTTTTTTTGTGAAATTTTTTACTTCCAAATTTCACGACTTATAAAAGATTTTATAATCTTTAATACTTTATTTCAACTATAAATGAGAAATTAAAATTCACATTTTGATTCCATACCTTTATGGAATTCTATTAAACGGCTCAGTAAGAATTATAACATAATTTGACCTTAATATATGTTACATTTTCTATCCATTTATTGAAATTATTAACTATGCGTGTCAATATATCTATTAAATCCTTCTTGTAGCGATTTAGTGATTGGTCCTACTTTTCCATCACCTACAGCTTCACCATTTAATTTAACAACTGGCATCACTTCAATTGATGTACTTGAAACCAAAACTTCATCCGCATTTTTTAAAAATTCTAAAGTAAATGTTTCTTCTTTAAACGAAATACCTTTTTCTTCAGCAATTTCTTTTATTACCATACGCGTAATACCATTCAAAATATAGTTATTGATTGGGTGCGTATAAATCACGCCATCTTTAATTGCGTAAACATTGCTTGAAGATCCTTCTGTAACAGTTTCACCACGGTGTTGGATTGCTTCTTGTGCATTATATTTAACAGCATATTCTTTTGCTAATACATTGCCTAATAAATTCAAGCTTTTTATATCACATCTTAACCAGCGGATATCTTCAGTCGTTACGGCGTTTATGCCTTCTTCTAATAATTTGTATGGACGGTCATAAGCTTTTGTAAAAGCTGTGATATTCGCTTTTACTGATGGCGTAGGAAAGGCATGATCACGCGGCGCAGTACCACGCGTCACTTGAATATATACGCCGCCATTAACGATACCATTAGCAGCTATCAGTTCTCGTACAAGTTCTATAAGGCCATCAACTGTATAGTTTAATTCTAAGCCAATTTCTTTAGCGCTTCTTAATAATCTTTCAAAATGCGCATTGGCAGTAAAAGGATGATTGTCATAAACTCTTATATATTCATAAATACCATCACCAAATACATATCCTCTATCGTTATAAGCTACATTTGCATCTTTTTCCTCTAGTAATCTTTCATTTATTAATACTTTTGTCATATTTATTCCTCCACACACAAAGTATATAGTGATTCTAAGTAGATACTCGTCGCATCAAACAATTGCTTTTTACTGATATATTCATTTTTTTGGTGCATTAAATCTTCAGAATCACTGAACATTGCGCCAAAGGCAACACCTTTGTCTAAATTACGTGCGTATGTGCCACCACCAATTGTGTATGGTTCTGTTTCGTCACCTGTTTGATTTCTATAGGCTTGTACTAACGTTTGAACGAATGGATCATCTTTTTCTACATAATGCGGTGTTTGGTTTTTACCTAATTCAATTGAAAATCCAAGTGGTTGAACTTCACTCTTGAAGCGCGTCATTGCTTCTTCAAATTCAAATCCTTGTGGATATCTTAAATTAACACCAAATGTTCCACCTTCAACATTGTCATAAGACATGACACCTATATTCGTCGTTAAATCACCCATAACATCTGTGTGGAATTTCATACCCATTTTTTCTCCAAAATGAGAATTAAATAAATATTTTTCACTGAAATTCACGAAATTAGCTGCTGTTTTGTCTAAATCTAGACTAGATAAGAAATTCAACAAGTACAAACCAGCATTAACACCTATAGAAGGATCCATACCATGTACGGCTTTTCCTTGAACTTTTAATACAAGTACGCCACTATCAACGATGCTTTCCCCTTCAATATTGTTCTCGTGAACAAATTGTTCGAAGTTTTGAATGACATCAGTCATGTTTTCTTTTACAGATACATTCGCCACAGCTTCATCAGGTACCATATTATATCTTTGTCCTGAATTGAATGAAATTAATTCATATTCTGGCTCGTCTTGGTCTTCTGCTTTTTCGTTTTGAATCACATCAAAAGTAGTAATACCCTTTTCGCCGTGAATTGCAGGGAATTCTGCATCTGGTGCAAATCCTAAAGCAGGCATTTCTTCAGTTTCAAAATAACGCTCAGTACATTGCCAATCAGATTCTTCGTCAGTGCCTATTATAATATGTATACGTTTTTTCCAATTTACATTCATATCATTTAATATTTTAACTGCATAGTACGCTGCAATTGTTGGTCCCTTATCATCAAGCGTACCTCTTGCAATAATTTTATCATCTGTCACAACTGGATCAAATGGGTCAGAATCCCAACCTTCTCCAGCAGGCACGACATCAACATGGCATAATATACCAAAAACATCTTCTCCAGCACCCGCTTCAATTCGACCAGCAATATGGTCTACATCATGTGTGCCAAATCCGTCACGTTCAGCTATTTTGTACATGTAATCTAAGGCTTTTCGTGGACCAGGTCCAACTGGATATTCTGTTGATGCTTTATTATCTTCCCTAACACTCTCAATAGATAATAAACCTTTCAAATCTTCAATGATTAGATCTTCATATTCTTTCACTTTGTCTTTCCACATTTGTGATCCACTTCCTTCTCCAAACTTATATATTTAATATTTTACATGATGTGTGGCAGAAACTACAGTGAGATGTCATTATTTTTTAAAAATTCCAACTGTTTCGCTAACAGATAAAACAGTTCAACCTATATATATTAATATATTTCAAAAACTGTATTAACATAAAAAAGAGGTGAGATAAAATACATATCTCAGCCTCAATGATTAATTTGGCAGTGGTTGACTGAATTGAAAAAGCGCTTCAGCGCTTGTATTCCATTTTCTAGTCTGCTTTGCCGGACTGGGTTCATACGACGAAATCTTGTTAAAAATATAGATTTCTGCCACACACGTATAAAAAAACCTAGTTCATTAAAATGAACTAGGTCGCCAAATAGTAATTTACTATTTATTATCACGTTTATTACTATTATTTTTTAATTCTTCTTCAGTTACGACACGTAGATTATTAGAAGGGTCTCCGCCTTCATCATCGAATCTAGCTTCTTCAATCTCTACGTCTTCTTTTTTAACACTATTTTTGAAATTATTTTTTTGATCTTTAAGATAACCTTTAGGGTCTTGTTTTACTTTTGAAGCATAACCTTTAGGATCTTGTTTTACTTCGCTATAAGTTTCGCCTGCTTTTGAACTAATTTGACTAGCGATATCTTTCGCGTTTTGTTTATATGATTCTGGATTAGATTTGTATTTGCCATACTCATCTTTCAATCTATCTCTATTTTCTTTTTTAGAAAGAACAACTGCAGCCGCTGCTCCACCAATACCTAATACTGCTTTAAATAAATTTGACATAAAAACACCTCTTCATTATTTTAATCCTAATTGTTTAAAATCTTGTTGAGTTAAATGACGAAATTCTCCTGGCGCTAATGCTGAATCTAGCTTTAAGTCGCCAATGCTAATACGTTTCAAAGCTAAAACTTCATTATCTATAGCATGAAACATACGCTTAACCTGATGATACCTTCCTTCGTATATTGTGACAAATGATTTGTTCTTTTCATCACCTTCAACTAATTGAGCAGGTTTCGCCAATCCCTCATTTAATTCAATACCCGTTTTAAAGGATTCTATATCATTTTTTGTAATAGTTTTTTCAGAAATCACTTCATATGTCTTAGAAACATGCTTTGTTGGACTCATCAATTGGTGGTTAAACTGCCCATCATTCGTGATGAGCAATAACCCTTCAGTATCTTTATCCAAACGACCAACTGGAAATAGTTCTAAATATCTAAATTCATCTACTAAGTCTATAACAGTCTGTTGATTATTGTCTTCAGTAGCTGATAAATACCCTTTTGGTTTATTTAACATCAAATAGATTTTATCTATATACTGAATTTGCGTTTCATTGACGCTTACAATATCCGTTTCTGGATTAATTTGAATTTTTGGTGACTTCTCTTTTTTATCATTCACGGTAACATTGCCTTTTTTTAATAACTGTTTCACTTCTGTACGTGTTCCTACGCCCATATTAGCTAAGAATTTATCTATTCTCATTCTACAATACCTAACTTACGTCTAATTTTCTGTGGAATATCACCTAAAAACTGATCTGCAAGTCTTGTCTTCATTGTCATGCTAGCATAAACTAACATACCTACAATTACACTAACAATAATTATAATCAGCGATCCAAATTTAGATTGTGTTGAAATAAATAATTGTAAGATAAAGAATGTTAACTCAACTGATATCATCATAATTAAGCTATATAAGAATATTTTACCAAAGTGTAACCATGTTTCTGAAAAATCAAATTTAGCGTGTTTTTTAAGTATATACAGATTACATGATACTGCAAATAACAATGCAATTGCCGTACTTAATATCGCACCAGCAGAATGGAACGCTAAAATTAATGGCGTATTTAATACTACTTTTATTACAACTGCTGCTAATATAACAAATACTGTTAATTTTTGTTTATCAATGCCTTGTAACATAGATGCTGTTACACTCAGTAAACCAATTAGAATCGCTACTGGCGCATAGTAGAATAGCATTTGGCTACCATCAACATTATAACTATAAAAGACTGTATATAATGGTAACGCTAATGCCATAATACCTAAACTTGCAGGCACTGTGATGAACATTAAAACACCTAACGACGTTCGCATTTGTCTGTGCATCTCATGCAATTCACCCTTTGCATAAGTTTTCGTAATAAATGGAATTAAACTTACTGCAAAACCTGCTGATAATGCTGTTGGAATCATCACAATTTTGTTTGTCGTCATGTTTAAAATTGTAAAGAAATAGTCATGCATATGACTTGGAACGCCAGCTAAACCGAGTGCACTGTTATGTGTAAATTGATCGACTAAATTAAATAATGGGAAATTTAAACTCACAATGACGAACGGGATACTGTAAGAAATAATTTCCTTATACATTTTACCGTATGATACATCGATACCCGTTGTATCCGTTGCAACCATTTTTTCAATATTAGGCTTTCTTTTTCTCCAGTAATACCATAGCGTGAAAATCCCTGCAATTGCTCCTACAGCCGCTGCAAATGTAGCAATACCATTAGCTGCAAGTACACTACCGTTAAATACATTAAGCACTAAATAACTACCAACTAAAATAAATAGTATACGTGCGATTTGTTCGATAACTTCTGACACTGCCGTCGGCCCCATAGATTTGTAACCTTGGAACACACCACGCCATGTAGCAAGTAGCGGGATAAAAATAACTACCATACTAATAATTCTAATAATCCATGTAATTTCATCTACTGACCATCCGCCATTTGCACCTGCTTTATTTGCTAAAGTAATAGATGCAATTGTTGGAGCTAATAAATATAAGATGAAAAAACCTATAAATCCTGTTACAGTCATAACAAGAAAGCTTGATTTGTACAGTTTCTCACTTACCCTATATGCGCCCATTGCATTATATTTAGATACATATTTAGACGCTGCTAATGGGACGCCCGCAGTTGCAATAGCAATCGCTATATTATACGGGGTGTATGCATAGTTGAAAGGCGCCAAATTTTCCTCTCCACCAATAATCGAGTAGAATGGAATAATATATATAACACCTAAAACCTTAGTAATCAAAATACTAAGCGTAATTAAAAAGGTGCCCCTCACTAATTCTTTACTTTCACTCATTCAGATCTTCCTATCTCAAATTAATTTTTACACTCATAACTTTAATAATAACGTTATAACTACTTTTTTTCAAAAGTATATTACTATAAAATAACACTATATAGCTAAGGGAGGCAATAAAATGTATCAAACAATTATAATCGGTGGTGGGCCAAGTGGACTCATGGCTGCCGCTGCAGCAAGTCAAAATAGTGAAAATGTTTTATTAATTGAAAAGAAAAAAGGATTGGGTCGCAAGCTGAAAATTTCTGGTGGTGGCCGCTGTAATGTTACTAACCGCCTTCCTTATGATGAAATTATTAAAAACATACCGGGTAATGGAAAGTTTTTATATAGCCCTTTCTCTGTATTTGATAATGAATCCATCATTCAATTTTTCGAATCCAGAGGTGTAGGTTTAAAAGAAGAAGATCATGGTCGTATGTTTCCAGTATCTAATAAAGCACAAGACGTGGTAGATGCACTCATTCATACGTTACAACAAAATAATGTCGACGTTAAAGAAGAATCAACTGTTCAATCTATTGAATATACGCCCCAACAAACGTTTGAAGTTATGCTAAATGATCAACAACAATTTGAAAGTAAGAGTCTTATTATTGCGACTGGTGGTACTAGTGTACCCAAAACTGGTTCTACTGGAGATGGTTATAAATTCGCTAAACATTTAGGGCATACAATTACAGAATTATTTCCAACCGAAGTCCCTATAACATCTTCTGAACCATTTATTAAGAACAAACGTTTAAAAGGATTAAGTTTAAAAGATGTTGCACTATCCGTATTAAAAAAGAATGGCAAACAACGTATCACACATCAAATGGATATGATATTCACACATTTTGGTATAAGTGGCCCTGCCGCACTGAGATGTAGTCAATTTGTATATAAAGAGCAAAAAAGTCAAAAACAAAAAGAGATTCAGATGCAACTTGATGTTTTTCCAAATCTGAGTGTCGCTCAATTAGAAGCACAAATTAGAAATATATTAAAAGATACACCTGACAAATATATTAAAAATAGTTTGCACGGGTTAATCGAAGAACGTTATTTATTATTCATTATTGAACAAGCACAAATTAGTGATGACTTAACTGCTCACCATATTTCAAATGCACAAATTAATAAATTAGTTGAATTATTTAAAGGATTTACTTTTACTGTCAATGGAACGTTGCCCATCGATAAAGCTTTTGTAACTGGTGGTGGTGTGTCATTAAAAGAAATACACCCTAAATCTATGATGTCAAAACACGTACCAGGGTTATTTTTATGCGGTGAAGTATTAGATATACATGGTTACACAGGCGGATATAATATCACAAGCGCTTTAGTCACTGGTAATGTAGCCGGTTCAAACGCGGGTGAATTTCATCTTTAATGCTGAAATATAAGCTTCACAAATCAAAACAAACAAAATGCTCTTATAGCATTTTGTTTGTTTTTTTGATTTGTATTTTTCTTTGAAGTAATCTTTGTCTTCGACAAGTTCATAGCTAAAGACTATAAGATGATGTTGCGCTTATGGAATACCTGCACAAAAAATGCCAACAAAGTCAGAGACTTTGTCGACATTTTAAAATTGCAATTAACGCTCTAAAAATAAAACTTACAATATTTTCAATTCAATATTATAAGCTTTATTTTAACTTAAATACTATTGATTTCTAAACCTTCGTCGCCCCATGCATCCATGCCGCCTTCAACGTTAACTGCATGGATATCATTTTGCTCAAGGTATTGTACTACTTGTGCACTACGACCGCCCACTTTACAGATGGTGTAGTATGTTTCATCTTTATTAAAATGATTTAATTCATCCGGAACTTGATTCATCGGTATTGTTTCTGCGCCTGGTATCACACCCATAGCTGTTTCTTCATCTGTTCTAACATCAACGATATGAATTGGGTCACTATCTAAAATTTTCTCTTTTAATTCATCAATTGTTATAGATTCCATAAATAATTCCTCCTGTTATTATTGAGCTACAATGTTAACTAATTTTTTCGGTACTGCAATGACTTTCTTAATTTCTTTACCTTCAATTTCAGCTTTAACATTTTCATTACCAAGTGCTAATTGTTCCATTTCTTCTTTTGAAGTGTCTTTAGGGACATTAATCTTAGCACGTACTTTACCGTTCACTTGAACAACAATCTCGATTTCATCATCAACGAGTAATGATTCATCATATGAAGGCCATGGTTGATAAGTGATTGTTTCTTCATGTCCAAGTTGCGTCCATAATTCTTCAGATATATGTGGCGCAATTGGTGCCAACATTTTAATGAAACCTTCAATGTATGGTTTGTAAATTTCATCTGCTTTATAACAATCATTAATAAATACCATAAGTTGACTTATTGCAGTATTGAAATTCAACGTATTATAATCTTCAGTTACTTTTTTCACTGTTTGATGATAACTCTTATCTAAAGCTTTACTGTTATTGTTTACCACTTTATCAGAAATCAAACCATCATCAGTTACTAATAAGCGCCAAACTCTATCTAAGAAACGTCTAGAGCCGTCCAGACCATTTTCGCTCCATGCAATTGCTGCATCAAGTGGTCCCATAAACATTTCATACATACGTAAAGTATCAGCACCATGTGATTTCACGATATCATCTGGGTTGATTACATTACCTTTTGACTTACTCATTTTTTCATTACCTTCACCAAGTATCATGCCTTGGTTAAATAATTTTTGGAATGGTTCTTTTGTAGGAACTACACCTAAATCATATAAAACTTTATGCCAGAATCTCGCATATAATAAGTGAAGTACTGCGTGTTCTACACCACCAATATATAAATCAACCGGTAGCCAGTGTTTTAATTTTTCTGGATCTGCAAGCATTTGGTCATTATCAGGATCAATATATCTTAAATAATACCAACAGCTACCTGCCCATTGTGGCATCGTATTTGTTTCGCGACGACCTTTCATTCCAGTTTCTTCATCAACCACATTAACAAAATCTGAAATGTTAGCTAATGGAGATTCACCTGTACCTGAAGGCTTGATTTCATCCGTTTCAGGTAAAAGTAATGGTAGTTCTTCTTCTGGAACAGTGGTCATTGAACCATCTTCCCAATGAATTACAGGTATTGGTTCACCCCAATATCTTTGGCGACTAAATAACCAGTCTCGTAATTTATAATTTACTTTGCGAGTACCCGCACCTTTTTGTTCCAACAATTCAATTGCTTTTGCAATCGCTTCTTCGTTGTATAAACCATTTAACTCACCTGAATTAACATGTGGTCCATCTCCATCATAGGCTTCTTGCGATAAGTCTCCACCTTCGATAACTTCTAAAATTGGCAAATCAAATGTTTTTGCGAATTCATAGTCTCTTTGGTCTCCACTTGGTACTGCCATAACTGCACCAGTTCCATATGTGGCAAGCACATAATCAGCAATCCAAATTGGCACTTGTTGCCCCGATAAAGGATTCGTTGCATATGCGCCAGTGAACACACCTGATTTTTCTTTAGATAAACCTGTACGTTCTAAGTCTGACTTTTTAGCCGCTTCTTGTTGATAATCTTTGATAGCTGCTTCTTGATCAGCTGTTGTAATTTCATTTACTAGTTCATGTTCAGGACTTAACACTAAGAAGGTTGCGCCGTATACAGTATCTGCACGTGTTGTAAACACTTCAATTTGGGCATCACTGTCTTCTACGTCGAATGCGATAGCAGCCCCTTCTGAACGACCAATCCAGTTACGTTGCATGTCTTTTAAAGACTCAGGCCAATCTAAATCATTTAAATCTTCAAGTAAACGATCTGCATATTCAGTAATTTTCAATACCCACTGTTTCATTGGTTTTCTTACCACAGGGTGGCCGCCACGTTCAGACAAACCGTCAATAACTTCTTCATTTGAAAGTACTGTACCAAGTTCTGGACACCAGTTTACTGCAACTTCATCTACGTAAGCGAGTCCTTTATTATATAATTGAATAAAAATCCATTGCGTCCATTTATAATATTCTGGGTCTGTAGTATTCACTTCTCTATCCCAATCATAACTGAAACCTAATTCTTTAATTTGACGTTTAAACGTCTGAATATTCTTTTTAGTAAATTCACGAGGATCATTCCCAGTGTCTAAGGCATACTGTTCTGCAGGAAGACCAAATGCATCCCACCCCATTGGATGTAACACATTATATCCTTGCATACGTTTATAACGAGAAATAATATCTGTAGCTGTATAACCTTCTGGATGCCCTACATGAAGTCCTGCACCTGATGGGTATGGAAACATGTCTAGCGCATAGAATTTTTTTTGACCTAAATTATCGCTCGTTTTAAAAGTTTTATGTTCTGCCCAATAATCCTGCCATTTCTTTTCAATTTCATTATGATTGTAGTTCACTACTTTTCCTCCTATTCAATAAAAAAACACCTCAAACTATTATCGACTTCAAAAGGGACGACTTTCACCGCGGTACCACCCAGTTTCACATTAAATGTGCGCTCATTTAAATTAATAGTTAGAGATGTTATAAATTCATTTAAGTCCTGGTAAGTTCACTCAATGCTTAACACTAGGTTCCACCTTTCCTAGTTCTCTGTAGAAAAGCTTTCAAGTTACTACTCCTATACATTACTAATGATATTTGAAAAAAGGTTTTATTTCAAGTGGAAAACGTGAAATAAAGCTACACTAAAAGTTTCTGTGTGGCGATTTATTAGTTTTTATAAAAAAATCGAACAGGCGCCTTACACCTGTTCGAGAAAATGATTAAACTTTTTATTTTCCACGTATAACTTATACGTCTTTTGGTAATTTCCTATCATAAATCATTAAGAAAAACACTGCAATAACTAATAACCCTATCATACTTAAAAACATCGCTTGCATATTTAGTGTATCTACAAGGACCCCACCTATAAGTGGACCAAAAGCCTTACCAACAGTTGCTGCTGAGTTAACATACCCTTGAAACGCTCCTTCTTTCCCTTTTGGTGCTAATTGGTTTGCAATTGTTGGAACAGCTGGCCAAACAAACATTTCACCTAATGTCAGTATAATCATACCTATCATGAACACTGAAAATTGTTCAGCAAAACTCGTCACTAAAAATGACACTATGAAAATCGATATACCTACTAACATTTGATATTTCAAATTACCTTTTAGCAACCTGATCACCGGCATAATTAGTGGTTGTGCAACCAGAATCATAATACCATTAACAGTCCATAACAAACTGTATTGGCTCATTGACATATTAATTTCTTGAGTGAAAGAAGCAATCGTACTCTCCCATTGAATATATGCAATCCAACAAATACTAAACATCACGCATAAAAGTGACAACGCAGTAAATTGAACTCTATTTTGTTTAGATAATAAAGACATCGTATCATTCGATTTTACTTTCACATCAAGTTTAATATTAAATTGTGTAATTGCTACCACTGCAAATGCTACATACATTAATAAGTTAGCTATAAATATATAATTGAAACTCAACTCTGCCACAAAACCTCCGGATGCTGCCCCTATAGCGACGCCTAAATTTTGCGCTAAATAGATTGCGTTAAATGTTTGACGGCCACCTTGAGGCCATGCAGCGCCTGCGAGTGCATAAATAGCTGGAATAATCATACCCCCACCAAAACCTAATGCTACGAGCCAAACCGCATACCAAGGCCATCCGTGGAAGAAATTCAAGAGTGTTGTACTGATTAAACATATAACAGTACCTATCATAATTGTTGGATAGCCACCTAATTTATCAAATAAATTACCACCTAACAAATTGCCAATGACCATACCAAACGAATTAATCATTAGGACAAAGCCAGCCATTGTAAGACTTTTATCTAATTGTTCATTCATATAAATTGTATTTAAGGGCCATAAAAAACTTGAGCCAGTGATATTTAATGCCATCCCAATAACTAACCACCACACTGATTTAGGCATTTTCATAACAGTAAGCTCCTCTCTATTTTAAAAATTTCTAATTTTACACTAAACACTATATCATTAAAATATGTTAAAATCTTTAACTAGAATGAATTCAGAAAGGAAAATGTTTTATGGGACAATTTTTCCCTTACGCATTCGAGAATAAAAGATATCACACTTGGAATTATCACTTAAAAAATAAATTCGGACAAAAGATTTTCAAAGTAGCAATTGACGGTGGCTTTGATTGTCCTAATAGAGACGGTACTGTAGCACATGGAGGATGTACTTTCTGTTCAGCTGCAGGTAGCGGAGATTTTGCAGGTAATCGTGTGGATCCAATCGATGTACAATTTCAACAAATTAAAGATAGAATGCACGAAAAATGGAGTGACGGTCAATACATTGCTTACTTCCAAGCATTTACAAATACGCATGCACCTGTCGAAGAATTACGTGAAAAATATGAAACTGCTTTGAAGGAACCTGGTGTTGTTGGCCTTTCAATAGGTACAAGACCTGATTGTTTGCCTGATGATGTGGTTGAGTATTTGGCAGAGTTAAATGAGCGTACATATTTATGGGTAGAGCTTGGCTTACAAACGGTACACCAAGAAACATCAGATTTAATCAATCGCGCGCATGATATGCAAACATATTATGAAGGTATCGCTAAATTACGTAAGCATAACATTAATATTTGTACGCATATTATTAATGGTTTGCCAGGCGAAGACTATACGATGATGATGGAAACGGCTAAAGAAGTCGCTCAAATGGATGTCCAAGGTATTAAAATTCATTTACTTCATTTACTTAAAGGTACGCCAATGGTGAAACAGTATGATAAAGGCATGTTAGAATTTATGACACAGGATGAATATACTAAATTAGTTTGTGATCAATTAGAAATCATTCCAAAAGAAATGATTGTTCATAGAATTACTGGTGATGGTCCGATTGATTTAATGGTAGGTCCAATGTGGAGTGTTAATAAATGGGAAGTATTGAACGAAATTGATAATGAACTAGGTCGCAGAGAATCATATCAAGGAAAACATTTTGAAAGTACGATAAAATCATGAAATTAGAACGCATTTTACCATTTGCGAAAACGTTGCTTCAACAACATATGACATCAGAAAGCATTGTCATAGATGCTACTTGTGGTAATGGCAATGACACACTTTTTCTTGCGCAACAAGTGCCTCACGGTAAAGTATATGCATTTGATATCCAAACAGAAGCTATAAGTAATACAAAACAAAAAACTGAAGGTTATGACAATGTAATGTTGATTCAAGATAGTCATGCGCATGTAAAACAGCATATTCAAGAGATTGAAGCTGGTAAAGTGGATGCTGCCATTTTCAATTTAGGATATTTACCTAAAGGTGATAAATCGATTGTTACCCACCCTGAAAGTACATTATCAGCTATCAACTCAATTTTTGACATATTAGCTCCGGAAGGCGTCATTATTTTAGTGATCTACCATGGTCATGATGAAGGTAAATTAGAACGTGATGCTGTAATTGAATATTTGTCACAGTTTGATCAAACTAAAGCACATGTATTGCAATATCAATTTATCAATCAACAGAATAACCCGCCGTTCATCTGTGCACTTGAAAAAATTTAGACTGTGAATACCTCATGAGTTCAAGATATAATTTCTTAACACAATCACGATTATTAACAATTTATTCGAAAATAAAATAAAAAAGACAAACAAAAGCCTCGGTATTTGACTACCGAGGCTTTGCTTATTCCCTATAAGTTAATGATAGATTTAAGACTAGTTTGAATGCTAGTTGATTTTGATTCAATTTCTTCTTTGAAGAAATTTAAAAGGCTTTCCCGTTGCGCTTTTAAATCTTCATTGAAATGAATGATAACTGTACGTTCGTCATTTTGTGGTCTTTCTTTAATGATCCACGCTTTTTCCACTAAATCATTATAAGTTCTTGTACGCTTATAAGATTTAATGTGCACAAAATCATCCATTTCTTTTAAAGTCATCGATCCTTCTTTCCAAAGCGTTAAAAGAATCAAAATTTCTTCTTTCGACATCTTGTACTGCTTTTGAACTTTGTTAAAGATATCTTCGATGTCATTCAACACCATTTCTAATCTTAAAACGCCATCAACATTATCAGTAAATGTCTTCCCCATAGAATAATCCCCCAATCATAGTATAAAGTTAAACATGTAAAATTAATTTATCAAAAAACATCATTCTTAGTAAATAAATTCTTCACTGAATTAACATTAGAATTTTTAATAAAATTAATCTTATATACAGTTTAAATTTAAACTATGAATTATGCAATTATATGAGATATTTTATTTTGCATTTCTTTCAAAATAGTAGCTGATTTTTCGAATAATTCGCGCTCATGGCTGTCTAGAGGCATTTCAAAAACTTTTACAGCACCTTCTTTATTTACTTGTGTTGGTACACCAATATAGACTTCTTCTTGGTTGTATTCACCTTCTAAATAACTCGAAACTGTTAGTACAACATTTTGGTTATTTAAAATTGCTTTTGTAATGTGTAATAGCCCCATTGCAATCCCATAATACGTTGCGCCCTTTGCTTGTATTATGTCGTAGGCTGCATCACGCGTATTTGTAAAAATCTCTTCTACCCTGTGTTGTTTTTCAGGGTCATCTTTTAAAAATTGATATAAAGATTGACCGGCTATATTAGCTTGAGACCATACCGCTAATTCTGAATCGCCATGTTCACCGATGATTTGACCATGCACACTACCTGGTGAAACGCCAAATTCTTCAGCTAATTCATATTTAAAACGTGCTGTATCTAAAATTGTCCCAGAGCCTATCACTTTTTCTTTCGGTAAACCAGACACTTTGTATGTCACATATGTTAAGACATCTACCGGATTGGTTGCAATTAAGAAAATACCATCGAATCCAGATTTCATAACTTCAGAAACAATTCCTTTAAAAATTTGGGTGTTTTTTTCGATAAGATCTAAGCGTGTTTCACCTGGTTTTTGAGCTGCTCCAGCAGTAATAACTACTAAATCTGCATTTGTACATTCATTATATGCGCCTGCTTTGATTTTCACTGGTGAATCACCATATGGCGCACCGTGATTTAAATCCATGACGTCGCCCTTAACTTTTTCTTCGTCTAAATCAATAATTACTAATTCATCAGCAACACCTTGAGCTACTAACGCAAAAGCATAACTTGAACCTACTGCCCCATCACCTATTAAAACTACTTTATTATTTTTAATTTGTTTCATTATATGACGCTCCTCACGTATTCAATCATTTAGTTAATGTTTGTGATTTATTTCACAATATAAATATAACAGTATTTCATGAGTTTTTCAATGACTTTGTTATATTTTTCACAAACTTCTTTTGTTAATCTTTCTAATAGATTTACATACACCATATTTCCGATAATTTTATAAAAAAAAGCATCAGATAACATTTAAAGTTTTCCGATGCTTTTCTTACTCTATTTTAGTATAAGGGTTCTTTTAATTAAGATACTTCATGTTCATCATGAACGATAAAGCCATTATTGCTTGCACTATTATTTAAAAATGCCAAAATATATCTCATTACTTCATCTCTTTCAGGTTCATTATGTACCTCATGATAAAGGCCTTCCCATGCTTTGAAATATAATTCATCGGTTGTGACTTTGTCTTTAATTAATTCCATTGTTGATACATCTGCAACTTGATCTTCTAGACCATACATTAACAATAGTGGTAATGGTTTAATATCAGTTAAATGTGTTACCGTTTCTTTCATAATTTCTATGATTTGTTTATACCAATGATAAGTTACTTTTTGCAACATCAACTGGTCATTTTTTGTTTCTTCAATTACTTCTTCGTTTCGTGTTAAGTCTTCAACTGTAATCCCTACTTTAAACCTTGTATCTTTAGCTACTTTACCTATATTTGAAATTATTTTGTCTTTACGAGATTTATTACTCTTTTTAAATTCTAAAAGTGGAGATAAAAGCATCAAACCTTCAATTGGTACTTCTACTTTTTCAAGTAAATTAAGTGTAATTAAACCACCTAAACCGACACCTAACACGTAAGTAGGTATTTTATACTCATTCGCTATTCTAATCCACTCTAGAATATGCTCATGATATACATCAAAACTGTCAATTTGACCTTTGTTAGAACGTGACGTTTGCCCTTGTCCAGGTAAATCGCCCATAATAACATGATATCCATTTCGGCGAAGCATCGTAATTACATATGCGTATCTTCCCGTATGTTCAAGCATGTTATGTGCAATTACAACGACACCTTTAGCTTCCTTTTCGGTTTCCCATTTCCACATAATACATACTTCCCCTTCTCGTTAAATTTCATTATATTTATTGTATCAAAATACGATGTACTTTTTCCATTTTAAAGATAACCATAGACGCGAAAAACTCAATTTGTTTTAAAAATTAAAAGCATCTTATAATCAACACTTTGCCATAAGTGTATTTAATAAAATAAAGTGTAATATATTCTATTGTAAACGATTTCATTCCCTTTAGATTCATGCTACACTTATATTGAAAGATCAGCTGTAAGCAGAATGGGAGGAATTAATATGCCAATTGTGAAAAATTTTTTTATCGGGTTATCTAACAACCCTTTTTTAAATAAGACTGCTAAGGAAATCGGTCCAATGCTCGGTGCTAATAAAGTGGTTGCCGGCAATACAATCGAAGCCTTATTAAACACAATTGAACGTCTAAACAGCAAGGGAATTACAGTTACTGTAGATTGCCTTGGAGAATTTGTTGTAACTGAAGGTGAAGCAATTCAATCAAAAGATCAAATATTAGAAGTGATGTATGCTATTTATAATCATAGCTTAGATGGTCACATGTCTATTAAATTAAGCCAGTTAGGCTCTGAATTTGATTTAGATCTTGCTTATCGCAATCTACGTGAAATATTATTAAAAGCGAATGAGTTTAATAATATGCATATTAATATCGATACTGAAAAGTATGATAGTTTATTTGACATCACGCAAGTGTTAGACCGTTTAAAAGGTGAATTCAAAAATGTAGGTACCGTAATTCAAGGTTATTTATATGAAGCTGATACACTTGTAGAAAAATATCCGGAATTACGATTGCGCATGGTTAAAGGCGCATATAAAGAAATTGATACAATAGCTTATCAAACTAAAGAAGACATTGACGAAAATTACATACGTTTAATTGAAAAAAGACTATTAAACGCTAAAAATGTAACTTCAATTGCCACTCATGATGATAAAGTTATTACACATATAAAACAATTTATCAAAGATAATAATATTGAAAAAAATCAGTACGAATTTCAAATGTTATATGGTTTCCGTACTGATTTAGCGGAGAAAATAGCTGGTGAAGGTAACAATTTCTGTATTTATGTACCATATGGGGATGATTGGTTTAGTTACTTTATGAGACGACTAGCTGAACGACCTCAAAATTTAAATTTAATGTTTAAAGAGTTAATGAAACCCGAAGTAATGAAAAAAGCGGGTATCGTTACAGGTGTAGTTGCTGCCTTTGGAGCAGCTAGTGCTTTAGTATATCGTCTTTTAAAAAAATAATCTTTAACAAAAAAGAATTGGACAATAACGATTTCGTTAAGTCCAATTCTTTTTATTTTAGTAGAAACACCTATATCCCTTTATAAAAAAGTTAGTGCTTCAGTCTGATTCTATTATATTTCTTTTAATAAATTAGCCATTTCTATTGCACTAATTGCTGCATCTGCACCTTTATTTCCTGCTTTTGTGCCGGCACGTTCTATTGCTTGTTCAATATTTTCAGTTGTCACAACACCGAAGATAACTGGTGTATCAGCAATATCATTTGCCTTAGAAACACCTTTCGCCACTTCATTACAAACATAATCATAATGAGAAGTAGATCCTCTTATTACACAACCTAAAGTGATTACAGCATCATATTCACCTTTTTGAGCTAATTTTTTAGCTACTAATGGAATTTCAAATGCACCTGGTACATATGCTACATCAATGTTTTCTTTCGGTACTTCATGTCGCACTAAAGTATCTTTAGCCCCGTCCAATAAACGATTTGTAATAAAATCATTAAACCTACTTACCACAATTGCTACTTTTAAATCTGAACCTATTAATTTACCTTCAAAATTCATCTTATTGCCCTCCTATATTAAATGACCCATTTTCTCTTTTTTTGTATCCATATAATCTTGATTAAATTTATTTGTTGGAACTACTAGCTCAATTCTTTTCGCAATATTTACACCATAAGTTTCTAGACTTTCGAATTTTTTGGGATTATTGCTTAACAAATTCACGCTTTCAATACCAAAATACTTTAAAATTTTTGCGGCGTCTTTGTAATCTCTCAAATCTTCGTCGAAACCTAAAGCAATATTAGCTGTCACAGTATCATAACCTTGTTCAATAAGCTCATATGCTTTCAACTTATTAATTAAACCAATACCTCTACCTTCTTGAGGTAAATATAAAATAATGCCACCATGTTCACTTATATATTTCATAGAAGCTTCAAGTTGTTCTCCACAATCACATCTTTGACTATGAAAAATATCGCCTGTCAGACAAGAAGAATGAATACGCACATTCTCAGTTTTCTTTATGTCTCCACTTACAATCGCCACAAGTTCTTCGTCACTCGTCTGTGAAGTAAAACCATACATATCAAACTTACCATGTTTAGTAGGCATTTTTACTTTTGCTTTTGCTTCTAACTTAGATGTGAGTGATTTTCTATATGTTTCTAAATCTTCAATAGAAATCATTACAAGCTCGTGCTTTTCCTTAAAGGCTTCTAATTCTTCACCTTTAGCCATAGAGCCATCTTCATTCATAATTTCACAAATTAATGCTGCTGGCTTTGCTCCTGTTAGTTTTGCTAAATCAACAGATGCTTCTGTATGACCACGTCTTTCTAACACACCATTATCTTGTGCAATTAACGGAAATAAGTGACCTGGTTTATTAAAATCACTAGCTGTTGCATTTTCTTCTATTAACGCTTTTGCTGTCATTGTTCTTTCTCCAGCACTAATACCTGTCGTCGTATTAATATGATCGACACTCACTGTAAACTCTGTACCATAAACATCAGAGTTATGACTCACCATTGGATTGAGTTCTAATTTTCTGGCTATATCTTTGCTAATTGGTGCACAGATGAGTCCTCTACCATATTTCGCCATGAAATTAACGGTATTATCTTGCATCCATTCTGTCACAGCTACTAGGTCGCCTTCGTTCTCTCTGTTTTCATCATCAACGACCACAATACTTTTACCTTTTTTAAGCTCCGCAAGCGCTGTATCTATACTATCTAATTTCATATTACCCCTCCTAAAATCCAAATGCTCTAAGTTTTTCGGTGCTTAATCCTGATTCATTATTACTGACAATTCTCTCTACATATTTGAATAACATATCAGTTTCAATATGGACCGGATCGCCTACACGTTTTTGATTTAAAATAGTGGATCTTCGCGTTTCAGGAATGAGATGAATGTCGAATTCAGCATCTTTTAATTGAAAAATAGTTAAACTTACGCCATCTACAGTTATGGATCCTTGTGGCACCATTTGTTTAATAAGTGTAGTAGTAGGCTTTATTGTTACAATTTTAGAATTATCTGATGCTTGTATACGTGTAATCTTAGCTACTTCATCTACATGCCCGAGCACAAAGTGTCCTCCAAAACGACCTTGACCACTCATCGCTCTTTCTAAATTCACTTCTGCAGATTGGTTTAAATGATTTAGATAAGTCTTATTTTCTGTACCTTTAATTACTTGTACAGAAAACGAATGCTTATTAAAATCAACAACAGTTAAACATGCGCCATTCACACTTATAGAATCTCCTATATGCATGTCTGATAAGATGGTCTCACAATCAATCGTTAAGTTAACTACAGATTGTTGTGTCGTTATTTTTTTAATCGTGCCTATTTCTTCAACAATACCGGTAAACATGATTATTCACTTCTTTCGCAACTCTAATTTAATGTTTTGCTCAAGCATTTGGGAATTAACAATTTCGAATTGTGGTACTTCTGATAATCCAAAAATGTTTTTAGTTTGATAAAATTGATAATTACCAGAACCACCTATAATTTTCGGGGCATAATATAAGATAAGTTCATTCGTATATTGAGATTGTAGAAATGCTGAAGATACGGTTGGACCCGCTTCTACTAACAATTTCCCAATTCCCTTTTGATATAAATCTATTAAAATATTTTCAATTGAACAATCAGTTAAAATAATAATTTCTACATGTTCAATATCTGTTTTCAAGTTTTTATTTTGTGTATAAATCCAAATAGGTGTATTAGCATTTTTAAACATGTCTAATTCAAAATCAATTTGGCCTGATCGCGATAAAATCACTTTTATAGGATGCTTACCTTCCTCAATTCGTGTTGTATATTGAGGGTTATCTGCATCTAACGTGCCTCTACCTGTAAGTACAGCATCATGCGTATGACGTAAGTTGAATACATCATGCTGTACGGCTGTATTCGTAATCCATTTACTTTCACCTTCATCAGTGGCCTGTTTACCGTCTAAACTACAAGCTACTTTAACTGTCACTTCAGGAACCTCTTTACTTTTGCTTATAAAGAAGTCTTTGTACAAGTGTTCTGCTTCTGCATTATGACGAAATTCAACTTCTACTCCTGCATGTTGTAATATTTCGTCACCGTTAGACGGTAAAGTCGTATCTTTTACAGCATATATGACTTTCTTTATGCCAAAATCAATAATTTTATTTACACAAGGTGGCGTTGAACCAAAATGTGTACATGGCTCTAATGAGATAAAAATGGTACCATCTTTAGCTTCATCTTGTGCCATATCTAACGCTTGTACTTCAGCATGTTTATCGCCCTTTTTTAAGTGTGCGCCCATCCCTACGATTCGGCCGTCTTTAACAACTACCGCGCCTACAGGTGGGTTTACACCCGTTTGACCATTCACCATTTTTGCTAATTGGATTGCATAATTTAAATATTGACTCACGTTATCACCTCTAAATAATAAAAAAACACCTGAAATAAAATATTTCAGGTGTGGGATATATATTGATATAACATCATTAGCTTCAAGTTAAATACACTTATCCATTTTCAAACATAAGTGTATGCCAAATAAACACTTAAAAAGTGTCGTTTTTGTTATACTTCATTCTTTCTCCCATCCAGACTTTACTGTCGGCTCTAGAATCTCACTAGATCAGCCACATTTGAATAATCAAATGCAGGTCGCAGGCTTTGTTTACTGCCGGTTGGGAATTTCACCCTGCCCCGAAAGAATATCTATGAAATTGTAATTAATGATTGAGTCAAGTAACTCTTACTAAGTTACACCAATATCGTACTACATTTTAGGCAGAATGACAATTCATATTATCTAAGTCGGCTTTATTTTTAACGTATTCTTATTATTAAAATGCTTTAAATACTAATAAGAAAAGCTTTTTACTTAAATTAATGAAAAAATAAATTAATTTTTATTATGATTTTTATAACCTTAATAATCTAGTTATCATTTAACAGATTAACCTCTCGAAACCATACAGTTAATGTTTTTATTTTTGTAATTACTTATTCGGTAATAACTGATTTACTATGCTAACTGCTTGTTTAACTATCATTGCTACACCATTTCGAGACTGATTGATTCCATTTGTTAATTGACCTAATGCGTACATGTGTTTAAGTGTTCCATAGCGAGGGCTTATAATTTGATTTGTTTCAGCAATAATTTGAATACCACCAAGTGGATGCGCTTGTACAACCTGTCTATTTTCAAGATTCAAAACCAATTGATCATCACTATCAAGATCTGAAAGTTGGGTTTTTGAACCAGTTGCGTTGATTACGACATCAAATTTATGGTTTGCCTCTGTTTCATTTTTATATTTGAAACAAAATTGACTTGCTTCATATTGAACATCCTCTAGACCACTTTTAATTTCAATAGTCCCATTTTTGATATGATCTATAATTAATCGAGCTGTGCGTGGAGGCATTGGATTAGAATTATCCTTTAATATAGATTGGTAATCTTTTAAAAATTGTTTTTGATCTTCCCTACTGAAACTATTCCAAATCCAATTTAAATTCTCTTTTACTAATTCAAGTATACTTTGGAATGCCCCTAATTCAGTTGCGTGTTCTAAATCATATGTTAAATCCTTCACAGGGTCATTTTGTCTACGGTGCACTAATTTTTCAATTGCAATATCATAATATGCACAATCTTTCATAAATAAATTTAGTGCTTTTTCCAAAGGTACGTTTCCAAAATTTTCGTTCTTTATTGCATTAAAATTTTCAGGTGTTAAGTATTTAAATTCAATGTCAGGCATTTCGCCTCTCACGCTTGGCAATTGACCTTTGCGACTTGTTATAGTAATTGGTAATTTAGGATGATGTGCAGTAACATAACGAATTACATCTAAAGATGCTAAACCTGTGCCAATGATCGCAATTCTGTCAGTATCCTTCACATCATCTAACGTATTATAAGTTGGATATGGTGTGTGAATATATCCTTTTTTTCCTTTCAAATGGTACGGATCATGGTATGACAGTGTACCAATCGTTAAAAATACAGCATCATACTTTTGACAATTCGACATGTCTTTCGAAGTACAAACATAATATTTAACATCCGTTTGACCTACATCAGCCTCAATGAAAACTTCTGACACTTCTTTTTTAATCATCTGGACATTTTCAAATTGCTGATTATATTTTTCTAAAAAATCTTTCATATAATGACCAAATATAAACCTTGGTAAATACTCCGGATTAGAAAACTTAAATATCGATTGAGATTTGTACCATTCGTAAAATTCACCTTGATTATCTAAATTTAAAGACATTTGTTTCGCAGGCATATTGATTAATAATTGATCACTGTCATTTTGAAAAGGTACACCTTGCCCCATATTTTTAGGATTATCGTACATGTCTATATTCATTGTTGCAAAATTATCATGTTTCACTAATTCCTTTAGCAAGCTTACACCCGCTGTGCCCATTCCTATGATAGCTATTCGCATTGTACACATCCTTATTAAATTTATTTATATTCATTATAGCAATGATTAACCTTATATTACATGCTAATGTATTCAACTACCGTACAATTTAGCGTTGTTATAATATTTTGATAAATATGTTAATATTAATATATTGAAAAAATATTATTTCTGTACTTATTTTAAGGAGCTAGACAATGAAATTTTTAAAACATTTATTATTTTTAATTATAGCAAGCACAATATTATTATCCGGTTGTGGATTGCCAGGACTTGGTGGAAGTCAATCAAAGAACGAGATTAAAGTTTCAGCTTTGGCTACGAGTGAGTCTCAAATCATGGCGTATATGATCATAGATCTTATCGAACATGATACAAAAGGTAAAACTAAAGGTTCAATCATTAATAACTTAGGCTCAGCTACAATCCAGCATAATGCGCTAATGAATAACGATGCTGATATTTCGAGCACGCGATATACTGGGACAGATTTAGTGGGTGTCCTTGAGTCTGAACCCGTTACTGACCCTAAAAAAGCGATGGCTTTAACTAAAAAATTGTTTCAGCAAAAATTTAATCAGACCTTTTTTGATTCATATGGTTTTGAAAATACCTTTGCCTTTATGGTAACCAAAGAAACTGCTGAAAAATATGATTTACATACTGTTTCAGATTTAGAAAAAGTAAAAGATCAAGTAGACGTAGGCACAGATACAACTTGGATTAAACGTGGGGGCGATGGTTATGCACCTTTCCAAGCACATTATGGTTTTGCTTTTGATTCTATTAAACCGATGCAAATCGGACTCGTTTACGATGCTTTGAAAAGTAAAAAATTAGATGTTGCACTAGGCTATACGACTGATGGTAGAATTGCAGCTTATGATTTAGTAGTACTTGAAGATGATAAAAAGTTCTTCCCAACATATGATGCAAGTGCTGTAGCACCAAATAAACTTTTAAAAGAACAACCAGAAGTTAAGAAATCACTTAATAAATTGAACGATAAAATAAGTACGGAGCAAATGCAAAAATTAAATTATGAAGCAGATGGAGAAGGCAAAGAGCCCGCAGTTGTTGCAGAAGAATTTTTAAAAGAGCACAATTACTTTGAAAAAGAATAATGCTCAGTATATACACCTGTATGTAGTTATTGATGTATCTTCACACCCATTTAATGTTAATATGTTGGCATAGATTAGGATGTGATAATATGAAATTTACTATAAAAGTGTTTATATCAGCGCTCATGTTCTTCATTCTTATAAGCAAAAAAAACAAAGTAGAATAATAAAAAAGAGTTTCCAAAATTGGAGACTCTTTTTTTTATATAAATTATGAAATTAATAAACAAGGCTTACTTCAAGAGAATAATATCAATTAAAAAATAGGATTTATAGATGTTCTGCCATTATCAATTGATTGATTCAACATAATAAACACCACCACTGTTTAATTTATATATATTATAATATTGGCAGTAATTTGGTCCGACTCCTGACTCGTTAATAAATCACTAGCTGAAGACCACAGGCTAAGGCAGTGCCAGCGGAAAGCGTGCACAAAAAAACTGCCAACAAAGTCAGAGGCTTTGTTGGCAGTCTGAAACCAACTACTTTTATAGCAATTGGTTTTCTTCGTTCTATTGTATTAGA
The DNA here is from genome assembly GCF_049943195.1 of Staphylococcus caseorum. Taxonomy (NCBI): domain Bacteria; kingdom Bacillati; phylum Bacillota; class Bacilli; order Caryophanales; family Staphylococcaceae; genus Staphylococcus; species Staphylococcus caseorum. The sequence continues at coordinate 534,833 of NZ_JBNFUA010000001.1, read as the reverse complement.
ACTAATATTTCAAATACTTATCTAATTTTTGTGCTTTTCATCATCTTTATAAACAAAATATTTATAATATTTGCCTTCTGTTTTCATATCTTCATAGAAATGAGCCATTAAAGTCGCATTACTTTCAGCCCATTTAATGTCTGTAGCATATTGATGTTCTCCTGGATTTTTAGGATTCCATCTCATACTATAAAGCGTATTTTGATCTTCATTAGATAAAAAGTGATCATGAATGAAGTTAGCACCACCACTAATCGCTTTTTGTGGTGTGTCCCAGCCATGTTTTTTAGCATATTCTGAACCTGTTTTAATCGGATCTTCATCAAGTGCACCTACACCAAAGAAGTTATAATATTTTTTACCATCAATTTCTACACCACTTGCAAGCTCACTTTTAGCAGAGCCTGTTTCAAGTAACGCATGTGAAATTAAATAAACTTCATTAACGTGCTTGTCTTGTGCTGCTTTTATAAAATCATCTGAATGCTCTAACAATGTAGGGTTATCTATGAGCATGCGTTTTATTCTATTTTCATCAATACCTTGATACTTATCTAATTCTAAAAATTGGTATTTTTGCGTATCACTTTCAATAAATTCACTACTGTTCATCGCAGCTTTTATCTCAGTAGATGACGCATCTCTCCATGTTTTATTATCTTTGCTTGAAACTTGTTGGCTAGTATAATTATCAATTTGTTTTTTAGATGCTTTATCCAAAGTTACTTTAAGATTTTCTACTTTTTCTTGTTCGTCAACTTCTTTAAAAAAGATTTGATCTGAGATCATTGAAAAAACAACAACCGCAGCTACACCTAAGACTATCAATAAACCAATGATTGATAGAATTGAGCCTTTTTTATGCTTCGTCATGTTTACACCTCTTAGGTAATAATTAGGAAGGACACGCCTTCGTCATATGTATCATAGCTTTAAAGCCATCCGATAATAAAGTTTAACACTAATTACTTGAACAGACAATTTAATATGAACGTTGTTACATATTCATAAAAAAAGTAATGAAATTTTAATTTCATTACTCTTGACTTTTATAATAATCCATTATAATAAAGCTTGCAGCTTGTGATCTATTTTTATAAAAATAACGATTTAAATCAATCGTACCTTCTATTTCCCCATCTCGATACATCATTTCTTTTGCCATGTTGTTTATCATAACAAAATCTGATTTATCTTTAATCGTATCCAAATCATCATGCCTTGCAAAAAAATGTTCTAAATTTAAATATGCGTAATCCATATAAACCTCCTGATAATTGTCCGAAGATAATAATATACCTCTAAAGTGTTATATCTTTAAGTTGAATACGCGCTAATGTTATAAAACTTAAAATTTATCTATCTTATGACTACTATTTAACACCTATTATCCCTATTTGGCAAATGAAAATTACTATTTCTTATAATAAAATAATAACATCCGGAAATATATGTTGTATATACGACAATGGAGAGCATGAATGACCTTTGAAGAAGTTTATAAAAAGTACAAACATATTATTCATTATCTATTAAAAAAGTACAATATTCAGTACAATTATGATGAATATGCTCAACTCCTCTTAATTAAAATGTGGGAGCTAAGCAAAATCTACAATTCACAAAAAAGCAGCTCATTAAACACCTTCTTATATTCACGATTAAATTTCTATTTGATAGACCTTTTCCGCAAACACCAACCACTACTTCTAGTTGATCCTTTAAAACAAGAAGTTAAAGCTTCTTTAAGTAATGATGATTATGACAGTATGCTAGTTTTCCAACAATTTTTATCGTTATTGACTGATAAAGAACGACAATGGTTACGATTAAAATTTGCAGGACTTAAACAATATGAAATTGCAAAACTTCTAAATTGTTCTGTCTCAACTTTAAAAAACTATCAAAAACGAATTCAACAAAAACATTTAAAATTTTATACCTAAGATTGAGGTGAATATGATATGACGCCACTTACTCAATTACTTTATTTCAAAACAGTTCTTGGACCAGAAACATTAACAATATGCCAATATACTACACACCAATTCACTTACCCTACTACAATTAATCTCACATTAAATTATTTTTTAGAATCACGACATTTATCTTTAACACTTCAGACGAAACAAGCCAAACAATTACTAAAAATACGCAAGATCGTTCCAATATTTATTAATAGCGATATAACATTATTTCCAGTAAAACCACAGCGCTCACCAATACAATATTATATTAACGCAATCCCAATCACTGGATTAAAGTCAAAAGGAACACAAACAATTATATATTTTGAGAACGCTACCTATATTACAGTTAATGCTTCCTATATATTTATTCATAAAAAATGGCAAGAAAGTTTAACACTTTCTCACCATTTAACTTAACACGATTCAACTATAGTGCTTTATTATGCTTATATTCTAATAATTTTTTCGTAAAATAAGCAGTTACCATTTTAATCAAATATAAACTAACGATTAATAGTAATATTGAGCCAATCAAGGTCAAAATAACAGTGGTTGTAGATAATTGCACTTCAGGTTTAATAAAGTATTGCACAGATGATAGACTTGTCAAAAAACCAAATAAAAACAAACCTAAGAGCACGATATATGTGATTAAAATACCTATAAGCAATGCAAATAATTGTGTTGATGATACAACTTTCTCTTTAAAGACATATTCCTTTAAAAATTGATTTGAAAATGCAATAGGACGATTAAAATTTTGTCCATCACTAGACTTAGTAACTTTCTCTAATACTTCATTCAATTGATTTTTTTCTTTTTTATTTAAAAACCATAATTGCTTTTTAACTTTTTGTTTAAAGATATCTAGTTTCATAAATGTTTCTCCTTTAGAACTTTCACAGTACACTATACTCATTAAATAATAAATCAATTATCTAAGTTATTCAATTAAATTTTATAATATTTGTATTAACTTTAATTTTATCGATTTTTATTTCATCTAATCTACGATAACTAAGCCCATTAATGCTGCAAATTGTACAGCTTGATTTCTAGAAACTTTGCAACCTAATAAGTCTTCTTTATTAACCACAAATGACTCAAAATAAGATTGGCTCAAATCACAATCTTTTAATGGGGTTTGGTAAATTGATAAATGCTCTAAATTACTATTGTCAAAAACAACCTTTTTCAAATTTGAATTATGAAATTCAGCATTTTCAAAGTTACTTTTTTGTGTCATCAGTGCTTCTATCTTAGAGTCCACAACACTTATAAAATCAGCTTTCACTTCATCAAACACTGTATTTCCAAACCTCATATAGTTAAATAAAGTTCCGGTCATACGACAATTTTTAAATGTCACTCTATGTATGGAACCATGATCCATTTTCGTATTCGAGAAATCGCAATTTTCAAAAATAACATCTGTAAAATCAGCGCGACCTAAATCAGAGTTAGAAAAATCACAATCCTTGATATATGAACCATAAACTACAAATCTTTGTAAAACTTTATTACTTAAATTAGCATTTTGTATTTCCGCAACTTCGACTATATCATCTTCATCTTGAAAAATTTCTTCTAATTCTTTGAGTTCTAAATTTGCGCTGATTTTGGGTTGTTGTATTTTCATAAATCATCTTCCCCTCTATATCATTCATAGTTTAATCGAACAAGTATATATATTTGATATTTAAGAACTTCAATAGTATAACAGATATCTTATCATTCTATACTTATGCTCAATATAAAAGCTGAGACAACTCATTTAGAATGAATTGCCTCAGCTTATTATTTGAAATTTAAATTTCTTAATCTTCTATTAAAGAATAGATAATCCTGAACTTTGAATATCTTTAGCAAATCCTTGTACTGTATCAACTGATAATTCGTTAATATCACGGCCAAGGTTGTTATTTACTTTTTTAACAACGTCTGCAGGACATGTAATGATATCTGCGCCAACTTCATCCGCTTGGATTACATTGAATACTTCACGACAGCTTGCCCAAAGTAATTTAACGCCTTTTTTACTATGTGTTACTTCTGCTGCATCTTTCATCATTGGAATTGGATCTACACCAGTATCAGCAATACGACCAGCAAATACTGATACATATGTTGGAACACCTTCTGTTACAGCTTCTGTAATTTCTTTAACTTGATCTAAAGTATAAACAGCAGTTACATTTAAACGTACATTGTCTGCTGATAATTTTTTAATTAGAGAAATAGTTGATTCACCTTTTGTGTTTACGACTGGAATTTTAACAAATACGTTTTCACCATATTGTTTCAAAATTTCAGCTTCTTTTTCCATTGTTTCTAAATCATCTGCGAATACTTCGAATGAAATAGAAGCATCAGGAATTTCACGAACAGCTTCTTCTGCGAAAGCTTTATAATCTGTTACACCTGCTTTTGCCATTAAACTAGGGTTAGTAGTAAAACCATCTACTTGTTTATTTTTGTAAGCTGTTTTCATTTCTTCAATATCTGCACCATCTGCAAACACTTCAACATTTAATTTTGCCATTACTAATTCCTCCTGACTTAAATAAATAATTCAATAAAGAATTATTCTTATAACGGTTATTAACCATACAACTCATTTATACCACCATTAATCACTAAATTCTAATTTTTTGCTTAAATTGTCAAAATCTTTAGAGTAAAAAGAAACATTAAGCTACTTAAAGCTCTATATTGTTATGTTTTACTATAAATCTAAATATATATATATTCTAAATTTACAAATTAGTTAATTTTTTGTAAATCTATGGTATTATTATTTAATGAATTGTACTAGGAGGTAAATATGGCACGTTCAAAACTTTATTTTTATTTATCTAGTTTATTGGTTATTATTAGCTTGTATTTTAATACTAGAAATCCTCTAATTACTATGCATTTTAGTTCAATGATCAAATTAATTTTTGTTTGTAGTATTATTAACGCTATAATTTTAATAATTTCAATTATTTTAGCAGATAAATCAATTAAACACTTACATGAAAATTCTGGATGGGTTAGAAAAGCAAGTAAAATATTACCTTATGTGATATTAGTAGTGCTTATCATCCATATCGTTGCTTCACTATCAACGTTTGGTATTATTTTCTAATTAATGCTACAAAAGTTATAATACTTTTGTAGTTTTTTATTTTTTGTCGAGAGGAAGAATAAAAACAATGCAATACTTATATATTTTTATAGGCGGCGCGATTGGTGCTTTACTAAGATATCTATTAACATTCATCAATCAAACTACTGAATTTCCAGCAGGCACATTTATTGCTAATGTTGTTGGCGCTTTCTTAATGGGACTTATTGGAACGATGACTATAAAGTATTTTAGAAATAATCCATTACTTAAAAAAGGTATAACTACTGGATTTTTAGGCGCACTCACTACTTTTTCTACTTTTCAATTTGAGCTTGTTTCGTTTTTAGAACAACAAGCATATTTATTAATGATTTTATACGCTTTAAGTAGTTATATTATAGGTATACTTGTCTGTTATCTTGGTGTGAAAATGGGGGCTCGTATATCATGACACAATTACTGTTAGTTATGTTAGGTGGCGGTCTCGGAGCTGTAATCAGAGGATTTATTACTAACGTTTGTACAAGTAGATTTAATAGTAAGCTACCTATTGCAACGCCAATTGTTAATATATTAGGCAGTTTAATAATTGGTTTATTGATGGGTATGACATTAAATATAGATTGGGTCCATCCCTTTGTAGTTGTCGGCGTTCTCGGTGGATTAACTACATTTTCTACTTTATCTTCAGAGTTAGTCAAATTACTAACATCCGAAAAGAACATTTTTAACTTTTTAATTTATTCTTTACTGCAATATGGCGTTTCATTTTTATCCTGTTTATTAGGATACATCATGATTTAGCCGATTAATTGAAATTCAGATGCATATAAATACAATAGGTATTAATAACTTCAATCACCATCCTTATTATAAAAATAGTTAAACATACGGCTTAACTATAAAAAGACTTAAAAAGGACCAATCTATTTGAAAAAACAAATAGATTGGTCCTTTTCTATTTAAGAAGTGCGTATTTGTAACTCACTCTCTTCTTTTCATACTAGTGCCCACTATATTCAGATGGATCTGGTCCAATTCTTCTATCTTCGTTGAGTTTATCTAATTTCTCAATTTGGGCTGATGTTAATTGGAAATCAAATACATTTAAATTTTCTTCTATTCTAGAAGGCGTTACTGATTTAGGTATTACTACAACACCATGTTCTATGTTCCAACGAATAATCACTTGTGCTGGTGATTTCCCTACTTCAGATGCAACACTTTTTACAGTATCATCTTCTAAAATTTGCGCATTCATGAGTGGTGACCATGATTCCATGTGAATATTTTGTACTTCTAAATATCTGCTTAATGATTCTTGCAATAAATATGGATGGAATTCAACTTGGTTAAGCACAGGTTTAATAGAAACTTGGGCTAACAACGCTTCAAAATGCTCTGTTTTAAAATTACTTACACCAATGTTTTTCACTCTGTCATTTTTGTATAAATCTTCCATACCTTGCCAAGTATCTATCATTAAAGCTTCATCTGTACCTGGCCAATGCATGAGATACAAATCTAGGTAATCTAATCCAAGTTTATTTAAACTCGTTTCATAAGCATCTGCAACGTTTTCACGGCCATAATCTGCTAACCATAATTTAGATGTGATAAACAAATCACTTCTTTGCTTACCTGTAGCTACTAAACCTTCTGCGATACCTTCCCCTACTTTTTCTTCGTTATCATATACCATTGCCGTATCTATATGTGTGTAACCATTTTCTATCGCATGTTTTACTGATGCTTTACATTCGTCACTGTTTTCGACACGAAACGTACCTAAACCAACAATTGGCATTTCATTGCCATTATAAAAAGTTACATGTTCCAAATTAAAATCCCCTTTTCTATTTAGATAACTATTATATTAATCAATTTTCTTTAAATTATAAATTAAAAGGACTTTAATTTACCAAATTATCTCGAATTAATACTTAAAATGCATTGTTCAGACATTTAAAAATTCAACAAAAAAAGATAGATAACCTATATGGCTACCTATCTTTTTAAAAATTAAGTATTTCACCTTAATTAAATGTTTCTATTTCATCCATAACACGTTGTAAATCTTCAACATTGTATTGAATTCGACCGTGGAATACAAATTTATTAAAGAACTCATCAAGTTGCTCTGCACCCACTAGCACTTTAGTATTTGAACTTTGTGCATAATTTGAGATTGTTACAGCACCTTCATTTTTAGGATTGAAGTATAAAATAGTAGTTGGTGTGAATTTTAAATTGAGTTCTGTTTGAATATCACCGGCAAGTTTTTCAATTTCATTTAAGTGCGCTGTATAATTTACAAACGATAATGATTGCGTATCTTCATTCTGATCTAACACAAGTGTTTGTGGTGTATGCTTATCAAGATCTAAAGTATTAAATACCTGCTCCATCATTGGTTGTTCTTTGAATTGGGCTGCACTAACACCATTATAAACATGCCCTTTCAATAATTGAGAATCTATGATGTATAAACCAGTACGTGTCAGTACTAAATGACTGATACGTTGAACATCGCTAAATTCATTTCTAGGTAAAAATATATTAGCCATAATGTGCATATCTTCAGGACGTATTCTTTTCTCATTTACAAGACGTTCACGGATACCAATCAATCTCATGTCAGTTACATATTCACTATGGTTCTTAGAAAATAATTTTAAAGCATCAATTTCTCTATCTTTAGAACTAACTGTAGCTGCATAATCTTCCTTTTGCTTCGTTACATTTTTTTTATTTTCTATTCTTTCTTTTTCCAACTCTTCTTCATGCTCATCGCTTAATTTTTGTTCTCTAGATTTATACTGCTCTTCAGCGTTTTTTTGCGCTTTCTTTTTACTTTTTAAAGCAAGCATAAATAATATCAAACAAATGACTGCTACGATGATTGCCACGATTAAACCAATTTCTATTGGCCCTAATGAATTCATAACAAAAACGCTCCTTTATGTGTTCAGTAACTTAATTATAATAGATAATAGCTCATCATTCGATAGAAAAGTCCAGAAAATTAAATTTTAGTTTTTTATGCTTCTACAGAATCTTTTAATAGGTTTACTTTATCTAATTTTTCCCATGGTAATAAGATATCTGTACGGCCAAAATGGCCATAGGCAGCTGTTTGTTTATAGATTGGATGTTTTAAATCTAACATTTTAATAATGCCAGCAGGTCTTAAGTCAAAATGCGTGCGTACCGCTTCTACCAACTCATCTTCACTTACGCTACTTGTTCCAAATGTATCAATAGAAATTGAAACTGGTTCAGCAACACCAATTGCATATGCTAATTGTACTTCACATTTGTCTGCTAATTTAGCCGCTACAATATTTTTAGCTACATAACGTGCAGCATAAGCAGCAGAACGGTCAACTTTTGTTGGGTCCTTACCACTGAAACAACCTCCACCATGACGTGCATAACCACCATATGTGTCTACAATAATTTTACGACCAGTAAGTCCAGCATCTCCTTGAGGACCACCAATCACAAAACGACCAGTAGGATTAATATAAAACTTAGTGTCTTCATCTAATAGATGTTCAGGCACTGTTGGATAAATAACGTGCGCTTTAATGTCATCTTGTATTTGTTGCAATTCAGTATCTTCTGCATGTTGCGTAGAAACAACGATAGTATCTATACGTTGCGGCTTATCCTGTTCATCATATTCAACCGTTACTTGCACTTTCCCATCTGGGCGTAAATATTTTAATATTTCATCTTTACGCACATCAGATAATTTCTTAGCAAGTTGATGTGATAAGAAGATTGGTAAAGGCATATACGTATCCGTTTCATTTGTAGCATAACCAAACATTAAGCCTTGGTCACCAGCACCAGTTGCTTCAATTTCTTCTTCTGATGCATCTTCACGATACTCTAATGCTGTGTCAACACCTTGCGCGATGTCAGGAGATTGCTCATCAATTGCAGTTAATACGGCCATGGTTTGACTGTCATACCCATATTTTGCACGTGTGTAACCAATCTCTTTAATTGTTTCTCTTACTACTTTTGGAATATCAACGTAAGTTGTTGTAGATATTTCACCTGAAATTAACGCCATACCAGTAGTTACCGTAGTTTCACAAGCGACCCTTGCATTAGGATCGTCTTTTAAAATCTCATCTAATATTGCATCAGATACTTGATCCGCTATTTTGTCCGGGTGCCCTTCTGTTACAGATTCTGAAGTGAATAATCTTCTATTGTATGTCATAATTTGCTCCTTTAGTTTTAAATTACGAAAATTCTCTCTCTGTTGAGCTCATTAAAAAAGGCCTTCATCACTATATTAAATAGAGAGAAGGCCCTTATACGTCCATTCGCTCTTATCGTTCAGACGATATATGTCTGCAAACGGTTTGGCACCTTTCTTCGTATTAACGAAGAGGTTGCTGGGCTTCATTGGGTCCATGTCCCTCCGCCACTCAGGATAAGAGAATCCGTTAAGTCCTATAGTACCTAATCTATGATATATTGTCAATTTAACAATTATTAATATTTATTTAAAATTTCTAAAATTCCTTTTAATATGATGTGGACTATTAATTCATATGTGTTATACTCTTTAATTGTAAAGGCTTACATTAACTAAATAGCGTTGGAGGGATTAGTATGGCGGTAGATACATACACATACACAAGCAAGATTGAAAGTATATTAGAGAAACCATCATCATTATTTCAACTATCTACAACACAGTTGTATAACAAAATTTTAAATAATGATGAAGGTGCATTGACTGAACTTGGAGCAATTAACGCTAAAACAGGTAAATACACAGGTCGTTCTCCAAAAGATAAGTTTATTGTAAATGAACCATCTTATAGAGATGACATCGATTGGGGAAACATAAATCAACCTATCGAAGAAGAAACGTTCTTAAATTTGTATGATAAAGTTTTAGCCCATTTAAACAAAAAAGATGAACTTTATGTATTTAATGGTTATGCAGGTAGTGATGAAGATTCACAATTAAAACTCACTGTCATTAATGAGTTAGCTTGGCATAATTTATTCGCACAAAATATGTTCATTCGCCCAAGTACTAAAGAAGAAGCTAGCGAAATCAAATCAGATTTCACTATTGTTTCAGCACCTTCTTTTAAAGCAGTTCCTGAAGTTGATGGCACAAACTCCGAAACATTTATAATTACCTCTTTCAAACATAAAGTGATATTGATTGGTGGCACTGAATATGCTGGAGAAATGAAAAAAGGAATTTTCTCAGTAATGAACTACTTACTCCCTAAAGATAAAATCATGAGCATGCACTGTTCGGCTAACGTTGGCGATAAAGGTGATGTAGCATTGTTCTTCGGTTTATCTGGCACAGGTAAAACAACACTTTCTGCTGACCCAACACGCAAACTGATTGGTGATGATGAGCATGGTTGGAATGAAAACGGCATTTTCAATATTGAAGGTGGCTGTTATGCTAAAGCAATTAACCTTTCCTATAAAAAAGAACCGCAAATTTACGACGCAATTAAATATGGTACTATTTTAGAAAACGTAGTTGTCGATGAAGATGGTGATGTAGACTTCGATGATAACTACTACACTGAAAACACTAGAGCTGCCTATCCAATTGATCATATCGATAATATCGTGACACCATCTAAAGCAGCACATCCGAATACAATTATTTTCTTAACTGCTGATGCTTTTGGTGTATTACCACCTATTTCTAAACTATCTAAAGATCAAGCGATGTACCATTTCCTTAGTGGTTTCACAGCTAAATTAGCTGGTACAGAACGTGGTGTCACAGAGCCAGAACCATCATTTTCAACTTGTTTCGGTTCACCATTCTTACCTCTCAACGCAAAAGTATATGCAGACTTATTAGGAAATTTAATTGATAAACATGGTGTAGATGTTTATCTAGTTAATACAGGTTGGACTGGTGGCCAATACGGGCTCGGACGTCGCATTAGCCTTAACTATACAAGACAAATGGTAAACCAAGCTATTACTGGGCAATTAAGTGAAATTGAATATATGAAAGATGATATGTTTGGATTAGATATCCCAGTAGAAATTGAAGGTGTACCACAGACATTATTAAACCCTATTAATGCTTGGAGTAAGCCAGAAGCATATAGAGAGCAAGCCCAAGATTTAATTAACCGTTTTAAACATAATTTCGAAAAATTCGGTACAGAAGTAGAAGATTTAGCTAACAATGGCGGTTTCAAATAAGTTAAATAAATAAAAAAGGCATAAACTACGAAAGCATTGTAGTTCATGTCTTTTATTTTTCATTATAATTTTGTTTAATATGCTGGGCTTCAACATCTGTCATCCATTGTTTGATGGTCGACAATGTAGATTTTAATGCAAAAGGTCTAGGAATATGCCCTTCTTTCATTTGATAAAATGTGCGATAAGTCATACCTATACGATTTAATTGTTCCGCTAAATAATACGCTTGATGAATACCAACTTGATGATCTTTTCCACCGTGTACTATTAAAATTGGTGGGCTATCCTCAGTAATTTGAGAAACTGCATCTCGTTGCCTATACGCTTCAGCGTTCTTTTTAGGATGACCAATCATACGTTTAAGCATTCCTCTTAAGTCTACACGCTCTTCATACATTAAATATATATCAGAGACGCCACCCCAAATTATATAACTAGATATTGGTAAATCTTGAAATGTTAATAACCCTTGTAGACCACCTCTAGAAAATCCAACCATATGAATATGTACCTCTGGATACATATGGTTTAACATTCTAATTGCAACAGTAACGTCGTTTAAATCCTCACCGTAAAATGCATCTTTTCCTTCACTGCCATTATTCCCTCGATAATATGGACCGAAAACTAATGTATGATCGTCTGCAAATTGCATTAAACGTCCTGTACGTACCATACCTACTTGCCCTTTTCCACCTCGTAAATAAATTACAATTCTTTCAACATTAGCTTTAGGTGCCATTAAGAGGCCACGCACTTTTAACGCATCGACACGATATGTGACTTCTTCAAAAAAATGTGTTGATGATTCAACTGGCATACGTTTTCTATGAATAAAATCCAAGCTCCATCACTCTCTCTAAACATTGTAAAATTGCTGCATCTTTCAATAAATAGCTTTTACGTTCTTCTGGAATATCATAAACATTATTATAAAATAAAGGTCCATTTGTTTCTAAATAGTCGTTTTGTTGCGCTACATCCTTAACGACAACCATAAATACATCTTTAGTAAAGCTTAATCCATTTTGTCTTTCTACACGATATTGCGCAATATAATTACACTTTTTTATCGTTGCACCTGTTTCTTCAAATAATTCTCTAGCTGCTGCTACTTCACTGGATTCTCCTATTTCTTTTTTGCCACCAGGAAACTCTATACCTCTCAATTTATGATTGGTAAACAGCAACTCTCCTTGAAATATAGGTATAATCAGGACATGGTTACCATCAGCATGATTTTTGTCATTTTTATATGATAAAAACACATCATCATTTTCGCTATCTTTAAACTTCACGTTCATCCTTCTCCCTTTAATTATGTTAAACTATCTATGCTAAGTTATTTGTTGGAGGCAAAATTATAATGAAAACATTGTTCCTAGGACTTATACGTATTTATCAACGTTTCATTTCGCCAATGACACCTGCTACATGTCGCTTCTATCCTACTTGCTCTGAATATACGAGAGAAGCGATACAAGTCTATGGTGCATTTAAAGGTACGTGGTTAGGTGTTAAAAGAATTTCGAAATGCCATCCACTTCATAAAGGTGGCTTTGACCCAGTACCATTAAAGAAAAAAGAAAAGAAAAAAGATTAATAAACGCGCTTTAATTGTGCTGTATTAACAACGGGAGGTTCAAAATATATTGAATCTCCTTTTAATATGCCTGCATTATTTACTATATCATTTTTAAAATAATAACCTTCTGGTGTGATATCGCTTGGATAGTCAGCAAATTGAGCTAACAATGCGGTGAAATATCTACTCAATCCATATTCATACATACCACCGATAATAATTTTGATATCTTTTGCTTTTAATACGTTAATGATTTCTAACACTTTATCTACTCCACCCAATCTAAATGGTTTCAACACAACTACATCAATAGGATTATTAGCAATGATTTCCATAATTTGATCTTGAGATAATGCTTTTTCATCAATTGCGATTGGTGGTAGTTCAGACTTAGTAAAAGCCTCTAGTTTATCTAACGATTTAAAAGGTTCTTCGATATAGAGTAATGATTTATTAGCCAGTTGTTTTAACTTGTGCGACTCATTATCTTGAATAGATTCATTCGCATCTATTGCGATATCCGGTTGAAAATCTAATTGTTTTAACATTTCAATATTTTGTAGTATATGCTGTGACCATTTTATTTTAACACGTTGTGGTTGGGTATCTACAAGTTGCTTTAAATTCCCTTCAGTCAAACCACTGACTGTTGCGCCATAAGGAACATTAAATGAATGCATTTCATAAAACATTTGATAAAAAGCCATTACTAGCATGCTTCTTGTAGCTGGATATGCCATCAAACAACCTAATGTTGCTTGCGCCTCTCCAAAATGATTAAACGTTTCATTTTGGTATTGTTTAATCCATTTCTCAGTTTGGCAGCGTACAACTTCTATCGTTTCTGGTGAGTACCAATCCGTCTCAAAAGCATTACATTCACCAAAATAATGTTGATTCGTATCAGTAATTAATTCAATAATTAATACCTTCCGGCAACTCAATTTAATTTTCGGCGTCACAATAGCATGTTTAAAACTAGCATTATATTCGTATAATTTCACTGCTTGTAATTTCATATCCACCTCGAATTTAAAGTTTCAAACGGTTTCTCTGTAGCTTTCCTGTTGATGTATAGGGTAATGATTCAACACGTACAAATTGCTTAGGTATTTTATATTTTGCTAAATTTTGTTTGAAATGTTCTAATAATTGCGCCTCAGATATTGTTATATTCGCAACGTAATATAAATATGGGACTTCCCCCCAAGTATCATCTTCTATGCCGACACACATCGCATCTTCTATGCCAAAATAATTCTTAGCAACTGACTCAATTTGATAAGGATAGATATTTTCTCCACCACTGATTATTAAATCTTTTCTGCGATCATAAACCATGACATAACCTTCATCATCTATTTCTGCAATGTCACCAGTATTAAAATAGCCTGCTTCAAAAGTATCCTGCTTATTTTCAGGATATAGATAACCTTGCATAACGTTATCTCCTTTGATTAACAATTCACCATGACCTTGCGTATTTGGAGCTTTAATTTTTACATCAACATTTTCACTCGGTTTACCTACTGTATCATAACGATGTGCTAACATCTCTGGTGAAGCAGTTAAAAACTGCGAACACGTTTCTGTCATACCGAAGGAATTATATATTGGCAATGTACTTTGAAGTGCTTGATCAATCAAAGCACTAGAGAGTTTCGCACCACCAAGTAATATCTTTTGAACATGATAAGGTTGATTAAACCCTTCATCCATTAACCATTTTAATGTTTGTGGTACGAGTGACACATGTGTAGGTAATTCTTCTTTTATAATATTTAACATAGCTGCAGAATTAAATTTAGATGCTATACGAACTGTAAAGCCTTCAATTAATGCTCTTAATACTACGCTTAATCCTGAAATATGATAAATAGGCAATACCGATAACCATTTAGTATTCTGATCAAACCCAAGGCTTTCTTTACAACCACTTGCACTTGCATAATGATTGCTAAATGTCTGTGGCACAGCTTTTTGAGGCCCTGTTGTCCCTGATGTAAACATAATTGATGCAATACGTTCTATTGAAAATAATGCTTCAAATTGCTTATCATCCAAATTAGTCCATAAGTTTTCAAAATTAACTATATGAATACCTTCTAATTGTATTGGCTCACGTGCTATCACAGTATCAACCTCAATTGATGCCATTTGTGCAAGCATTTCCTTCTTAGTCAGCCTTGTATTTAACATAGCAATTTCAATTCCAGCTAGCCACGCTGCATTAATTAAAATGACAGATGCTATCGAATTATCGATATATAATCCAATTCTTGGCTTATCTAATTGTTTTAATTGATATGCTAATCTCGAAGCATATTGATAGGTCTTATTAAATGAAATTTGCTTTGTGCCATCATCTATAAACACCTTTTCACCATTTAGTTCTGCTTGTTTTTTCAACCAAAATTCCACGCCTACATTCCTCCATCTCATATTATATTATAACGCTTTTATTATTATTTAACATGGTCCAAATCTTCACTTTAATGTTATGACTACGCAAAGGTTTTATAAGTTAAATTTTTAGTCACACATTCTAATTTTTAAAGCTTGTTATTAATTCAAATAGCTTTTGAATTTTCATACATAGGTTTTTTTACATTTACTGTTATATTTTTCACACTTTACTAAACCTTATTCCATCTCATATTTAACTTTGCTATTTTAGTTTAAAGGAGTGATTTCTTATGAAAAAGGTTAGTGTCATTATGCCTACATATAATAATGGAAAAATGATTTCTCGTACTATCGATTCAATTCTAAATCAAACTATGAGCCATAAAGATTTTGAATTAATAATTATAGATGATCATTCAAACGATATTGAAACCATTGAAACTATTAAAGCATATTGGGTTAATTATAAGCATTTAATAAAATTTAAAAGATTAAATAAAAATACAGGAAGCGCAAGTGCTCCTAGAAACAAAGGCATAAGCATGAGTAATTCGGAGTACATTTTCTTCTTAGATTCTGATGATTACTTGCATGAAAGAGCGTTAGAGGACCTTTACATATATGGGAAAGAAAATAATAGTGATTTAATTATTGGTAAGTATGGTGTGGAAGGAAAAGGTAGAGGTGTTCCGAAAGCAGTGTTTGAAAATGGTAATGTGCCAAGGGCAGATATTATAGAAAACAGTTTATTTTATGCATTATCAGTTTTAAAAATGTTTAAAAGTAATATTATACATAAAAATAAAATTCGTTTTAAAACAAATGCTAAAACTGCAGAGGACCAACTTTTCACTATAGAATTCCTAATGAATTCAAAAAATTATTCTATTAAAACTGATTATGAATACTACGTTGTTGTGAATGATTTCTTGAAAAAAAATCATCTATCTACTAAAAAAAGCACACCGAAACAATATTTTTCTACTATAAATAATATCTATAACGCTATATATTGCAGTAAAGTATACAAAAAGCGAGTGCTCCGTGACAAACTTGCAGCGAAGTATACGACAAGGCTATTTAGACATGGACAGAATAAACATTTTTCAATTAGTAAAATGAGTTATAAAGAGAAAAAAGAATGGCTTAAATATTTATCAAAAACTATAAATGAAGTTCCTAGAACCGCAGATACATATGTAACACCTATATTTGATTTAAAATTAGAGGCTATACGACAAAATAACCTATTAGCTGTGATGACTGCAGATAAATTATTAAAAGGTGGTTAAAGATATAATTGGAAAACTTTAATTATGAAAATAGACATTACTTAGCATTGAATCAAGAAGATTTAAAACTAAACAAAGAAAAAATTGAATGGATATTCACCAATTATGAGCAAATTCCATTTTCAGTTAAATGGAACAAAAATAAAACACCAATATTAATGATGAATGGGTATAAAATAGCAAGTATTAGCAATTTAAAAAGTCATATAAACATTCATGATTTAAAAGGAGAATTTAATTTTAATAATACCCCTCTTCTCCGTGTATCTTGTAGATTTTAAATCATTATAAGATGATAAGTTAACGAGCCATTTAAGTGATTGTATTCTATTTCTAAAATTGTTTCAACAATTTAATTAACTACATAGGTGATATCATTGTTTGATATGAACATCGAAGTTTCCATTGGCAGCATTAACTGAGTCACATTAAAAAAATACAGACAAACATGTGCTTTCAAAATTGGAATATTATAAATAGAAAATATGTTTAATTTATCATTTTTAGTTATTTATACTCAAAAATATAAATTTTTCCACGCTAAAATCTCTCAAAAACTATTTTTTCTTTTATTTTATAGTTTAAAAGTATTATTAATGGGTATATACTAGTTAATGAATCATTTACAAGGAGAGATAAAAATGAAATTAAAATTGGTGACTGCGGTTGCACTATCAGGTATTTTGCTTACAGCATGTGGTAATGGAGATTCAGAGAGCGATACTAAATCTGAGGATTCTAGTAATAAAGATACAGATAAACAAGTTATTGCTTTAGATAAAATCAAAACAAGCCCTGAAGATGCTATTAAAAAAGCACAAGATGAATATAGCGGACAAGACTTAAAAGGGATCTCTTATGAAAAGAGTAATGGTGAATGGGCTTATAAAATAGAGCAACAAAAAAATGGTGAAGAATCAGAAGTTATCATTTCTGATAAAAACAAAGAAGTTTTAAATAAAAATACTGAAAATGAAGATTCAGTAAATGAAAATGAAGCCTTTAAATATAGTGATGCCATCGATTATAAAGATGCTATCAAAAAAGGACAAGAAGAATTTGATGGCGACATCAAAGAATGGTCCCTATCTGAAGATGATGGCAAACTCGTTTACGATTTAGACCTAAAAGATGATAGTACTAAGCACGAAATCACAATAGATGCTAAAAGTGGCGATGTACTAAACAATGAACAAGATGATTAAAAAGCACTAAATAATAAAGGAGAATCAATATTAAATTATTGATTCTCCTTTATTATTTCTATAAATTTATGACTTACACGATATGTTTATTCCCCATAGAAATAGATAATCTATTCCACATATTAATTTGATTAATGATTAATATTAAGTCTGTGTACTCCTCTTCTGTATACACTTTACGAACTTCGTTAAATAGTTCCTCTGTAACGCCATTTACAGTAATATTTGTCACTGCTTCTGCAAGTTTAAAAGCTAGTTTATCTTTTACAGAATATATATTTGTTTCATGCCATGCGTTTAATAAATAAATTTCTTCTTCTGATACTTTCATTTTTCTAGCATCTGCAGTATGCATACCAATACAAAAAGCGCAGCCGTTTATTTGAGAAACGCGTATTTTAATCAACTCTCGTAACTTTCTATTAATAGATGTTTTCTTTAATTGTTTTTCCAAATCCATAATTAATGCCATTTCTTCCCTAGCAATTTCATAATAATCTATTCTATTTTCCAAGTATGAGCCCCCTGTAATTATGATTTTCAAGCTTTCTAATTTCTAATTCAGTATAGTTTTTAAATATAAAAATCACAATTTCTTTGTTTAGCACCCATCTTTTAATAGTTAGACGAAATAAAAAACCCCCACTACATCAACATTCTAAGGAATGATGAGTAATGAGGATAATCATAATCAAATAGCGGAGAGTGAGGGATTCGAACCCTCGAGACGCTTGTGACGTCTACACACTTTCCAGGCGTGCTCCTTCGGCCAACTCGGACAACTCTCCAATAGAATATAAAAAAACAGAAGCGATATTTCACTTCTGTTTGTATGACCCCGACGGGACTCGAACCCGTGTTACCGCCGTGAAAGGGCGGTGTCTTAACCGCTTGACCACGGGGCCATATGGCTCCACAGGTAGGACTCGAACCTACGACCGATCGGTTAACAGCCGATAGCTCTACCACTGAGCTACTGTGGAATAATTAAAATGGAGCGGGTGATGGGAATCGAACCCACAACATCAGCTTGGAAGGCTGAGGTTTTCCCATTAAACTACACCCGCTTAATTAATCATTATGGGGCGGATGATGGGGATCGAACCCACGCGTGTCGGAACCACAATCCGATGTGTTAACCACTTCACCACAACCGCCAAAGCTAATATTAAAAAATGGTTCAGGACAGAGTCGAACTGCCGACACATGGAGCTTCAATCCATTGCTCTACCAACTGAGCTACTGAACCATAATGATAATGGCGGTCTCGACGGGAATCGAACCCGCGATCTCCTGCGTGACAGGCAGGCGTGTTAACCGCTACACTACGAGACCTAAAATAAAAAATTGCGGGAGGCGGATTTGAACCACCGACCTTCGGGTTATGAGCCCGACGAGCTACCGCTGCTCCATCCCGCGGTAATATTATTAATGACGCCTACCCAATTAATATACCATGAATCTTTACTTAATGTCAACAACTTTTTAAAAGTAATTTACATTGGCTTAATCAGGAGTTAAAACTTTAATGCGATAATTGATGTTTGCACATCCCTATCAATCAATACTAACTTAGTATATAAATTTCCAACACTTTAGTCAATAACTTTTATAAACTATTTTGTGTAAAAAAGGAATATAATAATAATATTTTATCTTTAGTTCCTTATTTATACAAAATTCTATTGTTTTCATACTTAAATACTACATTTATAGTGATGTCATTACATTCAATATTGTACATTAAAGAACAATAACTAACTAAATAATGTTCTTTAATGTCAAATAGTAAATTACTTACTCATAATGCCTTGCATTTTTCCATGTAAAATTGTGAATGTAGTGAAGCCATCATCTTCTATAAAGTGGCCACCGTTCTCTGTAACTTTACATACACCATTTAATGTATCCATTAATCTTTTAGTTTCTAAATACGATACATATTCATCATTTTTAGAACATAAACCATAAAATTGATCTACTTTATTTTTAACAATCTCATAATCGATTGCTTTTGTTTCAGGATCGATGTAGGCATCTATTTCTTCCGCGTCATCCATAAAGCCTGCAACACTAAACAATCCTTCGATGTGGTTTATATTCATTTCTTCTATATACTTTAGTGATGCTAAAGTACCAAAACCATGTGTTATAAAATACGTTTCATATTTTTTTACAGTGATCTGGTCTTTCATTCTTTCCACCCACTGCTCAAGATTATCATTTTCTTCTACTGGTAAATCAAATAATGTTACATTGTAACCTTCTAAAATAAGATTATTAGCTAACCATTTATACCAATGATTTGTGGCATCTCCAATTTTTGAATGTACAATTATAATATCTGTCATAACTACTCCCCCTGTACAATAGCTCATAAACCATTGTTATATTGCTACTGCATACGTTTCTACTACACTATATATTAAGTATCTCACAATTATTATAAATATTAAATTATCCAACAATTAAAAATATAAAAATAAGCCGCTACTTCGATATAACAACTTATTATATCGAAAAACGGCTCTTTAAACTTTCTATTATAGTTCAGCTATTAATTCTTCGACAGCATTTTTGCCTTGTTGAATACAATCAGGTAACCCTACTGCTTCAAATGAGGCACCAGTAATACGTAGTCTTGGATAGCTTGTTTTAATATGTGTTTGTACTTCTTTAATACGATCTATATGGCCTACATGGTATTGCGGCATGCTTTTAGGTAATCTATTCACGATGCTGAAATCTGGTGCACCTTTAAATGTCATCATTTGACTCAAATCTTTTTTAACAATGTTTACAATTTCCTCATCTGTGTGATCGTCCACGACCGTGTCATCAGGTTTACCTACGTATGCACGAATAAGTACTTTACCTTCTGGTGTTGTAAATGGCCATTTTTTACTTGTCCATGTACATGCAGTGATACTTGTCTTACTTGTACGCGCAATGACAAATCCGGTACCGTCATATGTGTTTTCAATATTTTCTTCATCAAAAGCTAATACGACTGTTGCCACAGTCGTAGAATTCATTGTATTGAAATAGTCAAAGGAAGGATCATTGCCAAACCATTGCATAAATGTTTGGTGTGGCGTAGCAACTAGGACACCATCATATTCAGTTTTCGTTTCTGATGTGACGATTTCATAAGATTTTTGAGCAACAATAATATCTTGAATAGGCGTATTAAACTCTATTTTGACACCTAGATTTAATACATATTTTGTTAAAGCCTCTATAAATGAACTCAGACCATGTCTGAATTGCTTGAATTGCCCTTTTGGCGCACCTGGATATAGTTGACGTTGTTTTTGTCGCTGTTCTTTTTCATATCGCATACCTTTAATTAAACTGCCAAATTGTTCTTCTCTTTGTTTGAATTCTGGAAACGTACTCATCAAACTCAAGTCATCTATATTCGTACCGTAAATGCCACCCATTAGAGGTTCTATTAAGTTTTCTAACACTTCATCCCCTAGACGTTGGCGGAAAAATGATCCTACTGAAATATCATGGTTCATTTCTATCGATTTCTTAAATAAATCTAATCCAGCTGTTAATTTACCCGTAGGAGAAATTAATTTTGTCTTTAAAAATGGTTTAATGTCAGTTGGTACACCTAAAATTGATCCGCCCGGTATTGGAAATAATTTATTTTTAGCATATATAAAAGACTGTCCTGTTTGGTTTGTAATAAGGTCATTTTCTAAACCAATTTCTTTAGCAATATCTTTCATTATCTGTTTGCGTCCTAAATAGGATTCTGGCCCAAGTTCAATGGTGTAACCTTCAGTTCTATATGTTTGAATTTTACCACCAGCTCTATTAGATGCTTCATATATAGTGACATCAATATCAGGTCGTTGTTTTTTAATAAAATATGCACTTGATAAACCTGTAATACCAGCACCAATAATCGCAATACTTTTAGTCAAAACAGTTCACGCTTCCTTTAATAAACATTTTTGATTTCATCAACGATTGCCCCAATAAACAATGGGTCCGTATTAGGCATTGAGGGACGGAAATAGTTAACGCCTAATTCGTCGCAGACTACTTTACATTCATAATCATTATCGTATAACACTTCTAAATGTTCACATACAAAACCAACAGGAGTGTAAATGAAATTTTTATAGCCATATTCTTTATATAATGCCCTAGTTAAATCTTGAACATCAGGCCCTAACCACGGTGTGCCAGTGTTACCTTCTGATTGCCATCCTTCAGCTACATGGAGAATATTAGAATGTTCTTCTAATAATTGTGCCGTATGGTGTAATTCATTTGGATATGGATCATTATTTTGCTCAATAAGTCCTTTTGGCAGGCTATGCGCTGATACAACTAACACTGTTTCATTATGTTCTTCTTCTGGAATTTCCGATAATGACTCATTCACTTTTTCTGTCCAATATTGAATGAATTTAGGTTGTTGATAATAGTGTTCTACATGTTTAAATGTAATACCATATTTATCCGCTTCTTTTTGCGCTCTCGTATTATACGAACCTACTGAGAAACTAGAATAGTGTGGCGCCAATACTACTGTAACTGCTTCTTCTATACCTTCATCATGCATTGATTGAACCGCATCTTCTATAAAAGGATGTATGTGTTTCAAACCAATGTATAATTTAAATTCAACCTCACTGTAAGCTTCGTTTAGTGCATCACAAAGCGTTTCAGCTTGGCGATTGGTTGTATTAGCTAATGGTGATAGCCCACCGATATGTTTGTATCTGTCTTTTAAATCTTGTAATTCTGCTTCAGTAGGTTTTTTCCCATGTCTAATATCTGTGTAGTAAGCCTCAATATCACTTTCTTGATATGGTGTTCCATATGCCATAACTAATAAGCCTATTGTTTTTGTCATTTTTAAATCATCCTTTTGTATAATAAATTTTAGATGTATATGACATAATAAATTGTTACTCTTGATGACGTGTGTTTATGTCTACTATCTCTTAGTATAATCATGAACGAATGTTGTTATACGTTTAAGTGTTTCTGGTTTAACTTCTGGAAAAACGCCATGTCCAAGGTTGAAAATGTGCTGTCCATGTTCCATACCTTGATCTAATATTGGTTTTAATCTTTCTTCAATAACGTCCCATGGTGCTAATAACAATGATGGGTCTAAATTGCCTTGCAGTGTTTTAGTGATATTTAAATCTCCAGCTTCTTTGATAGAGAGTCTCCAATCTAGACCTAATACATCGATAGGTAATGAATTCCACTCCTGTGCTAAATGACTTGCACCTACACCAAATAATATTACAGGCACATCATGTTTCGCTTTTATACCCTTAATAAGTTTCTCCATCGCTGGCTTAATATAATAACGATAATCTTTTACATTTAACGCCCCAGCCCAAGAATCAAACACTTGTATTATCTCTGCGCCAGCCTCAACTTGAGCAGAGGTATACGTGATGGACATGTCTACTAAATGATCCATAAGTGCAAACCAAGTTGCTTCGTCACTATACATCATTGCTTTAGTAAAATTATAATTCTTTGAAGGTCCACCTTCAATCATATAACTTGCTAATGTAAATGGCGCTCCCGTAAAACCAATTAATGGCACATTTAATTTTTCTTCAGTCAATATTTTTATTGTATCTAAAACATATGGCACGTCACGCTTAGGATCAATCTTTCCTAACTTTTCAACGTCGTGTATATTTTTTATAGGGTTGTGAATTACTGGACCTATACCAGATTTAATCTCTACATCTACCCCTATCGGCTGAAGTGGTGTCATAATATCTTTATACAGCACCGCTGCATCTGTATTATAATTATCAACTGGTAAATGTGTAACATAAGCACATAACTCAGGTTGATGTGTAATTTCAAATAAAGAATACTTTTCTTTCAATTCTCTATATTCAGGCTGTGATCTACCAGCTTGACGCATAAACCATACTGGTGTGTGGTCTACCGCCTCACCATTTATCATATCTAGGATTGTATTATTTTTATTATGCACCTTGAATCCTCCTACATTATAATCATTCTTATTTATAATACCATACTGTTATATACCCCGTATTTCATTGTGTTAAAATGTCATAAAAAAGACAAACAGTCTACTTTTACCATCTTAATCATTTGACTATTGTTTTCTTTTAGAAATCTATTATAATGTTATCAAAGACTATTATTATATTTATTTGATAACATAGATATATCTATAGTACAGTATAATAGTTATATACACTTTCTTAAACAAAGCAAGGGGGAAATCTTATGAAAATTTATGCATCTTATGGTACTTTTGGTTATTTGAATCAAATCAGACTTAATAACCCTGATCATAACTTATTACAATTTTCAGCTTCTGACTCTTCAGTAATCATTGAAGAAACAGATAATCAATCCGTTTTAAAACAACCTTTAGTTTATGAAGTTCTAAAGGCTGAGGGCGATTTAGATGAGAATAACTTTTATTCAGTAATATTTATTCCGACTTCAGAAGATCATGCTTATCAATTAGAGAAAAAATTGGAAGGCTTTTCTACTGATTTCAATCAATTTGCTGGTTATAGAAGTTATCGTTTCTTAAAGCCGGAACAAGGTTTAACATATAAGATTTACTTTGGCTTCGAAAGTAGAAATGCTTATGAAGATTTTAGAGCTTCGTCTTTATTCAAAGACAACTTTGATAAGCTGGCACTAAGCCAGTTCTTCGGCTCAAGTCGTCAACATTCGAGTTATTTCGAAAGATATTTATTCCCGATTGATGATAATTAATATTGAAAATTACAATTTTTAAAATAAAAAGTCGTTTCTTATGCGCTAGATAAACTATCTAACACATCGAGAAACGACTTTTTTTAATCTCTTAACAATGTTTCTTGATATTTAAGTTTTTTAATGACATTTACAATTGTTAGCCAACCTACAAGGAAGTATAACAAACCAAAGTAACTATAGAGTGGAAATACTACAGCATAGATGATAATAAATAACGCTCCTACAATTAACATTAATCTATACAAGAATTGTTCATATCCTTTTATTACTTTCGATTCAGTAACGGGCCACACCTGGGGCCACAACCCATAGGCTTGTTGTGTATAAAATTGTGCCATTTGTAATAAGATAATGTACATAAACAAGCTACCAATAATTAACATGATAATAGGTTGTTCTAACCAAAACATTAAAACAAGTGCAAGCATTACTAACCTTAAAATAATATTAAAAGCATCTTTACCACGTACAAAACTTCTTATAAATAAATAAAGATACATATAATTTGAATTAAACTTTTTACGCTTAGGCGTAATCAACAATGGATCTAGATAACTTCTTCTTACTGCTGTTTCTTTAAGATGTTTTACATCTGTGAACATATTAACGAATTTATAATAATTCATGTGATGTTGATGTTCTGATTTAATCATTTTTTCCCAAGGATATAAATGTGTCTTATTTTGATAACGGATTAACATTGTTATACCCACGAGGACGAAAACAGAAGTAATACTTGATAATTGTTTCGGCTCTAATGCTAAGTAATATCCCGAGGTGAAAATAATAAAGAGTAATACATACAGAGACCAACCTTCTAATCGGTATTTATACCATTGCCATTTTAATAATAAACCTAGTAATGGGAAAATGAGTGCTAATACAGCAAACAAAATATAAAAACCAAACGTTTGATTATTAATCACAAAAAACAATGGGAATAACACAATTAGTATTAATACTTGAAACCCTATTCGAGAAAAGTAACTATAAATCAAACTATGTTTCATATATTCTGACATATGTTTTTCAAATGGTAATAGAAAAAGTCTATCTGCATCTTTAAGCAACGTTCTAATTGGAAACATAGATGTTAATGCTACGACGATACTAGCAATCAAAGCGTAATTAAAATCATGTGGTATAGATTGTAGCCAATCACCATAGCCTACTAGAAAGGCACCAAACATAATTACAAGAAATACGGAGAAATGGCCATTAAAGATGAATTTATTATAGTATTGCTTTTCTTTGCTTATCTCTTGTTTTCTTGTATTAAATAATTGTTTCGCATTTTGGTTCATGTTTGTTGGCCACCTTGTGTGACATGGATATATATTTCATCTAATGTTTTACCTTCTAAGCCTGTTTGTGCTCTTAGTTCATCTAAGTTTCCGAATGCTACAATTTGCCCTTCGTCCATAATTAAGAATCTATCGCAGTATCTTTCTGCAGTTGCTAAAATATGTGTACTCATTAATACAGTACGACCTTCGTCTTTTTTCTCAACCATTAAATCTAACATTGATTGAATGCCTAGAGGATCTAATCCAAGAAATGGTTCATCAATAATGTATAATTCTGGATCTACAATAAAGGCACAAATAATCATTACTTTTTGCTTCATACCTTTAGAAAAGTGGCTTGGAAATATATTTAATTTATCTTCTAAGCGAAATGTTTTTAATAAAGGTTGTGCCTTCTCCATTGCAGCTTCTTTGCTAATATTATAAGCCATGGCTGTCATGGAGATATGTTCTTGCAATGTTAATTCTTCATAAATAACTGGAGACTCTGGAATATAAGATAATTTTCTTCTATAAGTTTCAACATCTTGTTTTATATTTATATTAGAAATTGTCATCTCACCTTCCATAGGTGTCAGTAAACCAAGCATGTGCTTGATTGTCGTACTTTTACCTGCTCCATTTAATCCAATAAGCCCAACAATTTCACCTTGGGTTAATTCAAAATTTATATTTTTAATTACAGGTCGTTTACCATAACCGCCTGTTAAATGTTCTATTTTTACTGTCATATGGCACCTCCACAAATTATATTGTATCAAAAATCAGTCTATAGGCATAAATTTACTGCGAAAAATGACGGAAATAATATACTAATGCTATAATAGTCAGTAACAATCTTACAAGGAGTGAAGATTCATGTCAGAAACAGTCTTTAGTAAAATTATTGATGGTGACATACCTAGCCATAAAGTATACGAAGATGATTATGTTTACGCATTTTTAGACATTTCTCAAGTTACAAAAGGTCACACACTATTAGTTCCTAAAAAAGCATCAGCCAATATTTTCGAAACAGATACTGAGACAATGAAACATATTGGTGCAGCATTACCTAAAGTGGCAAATGCGATTAAAAAAGCATTTAACCCTGATGGATTAAATATTATACAGAATAATGGTGAATTTGCCGATCAATCTGTCTTCCATCTTCATTTCCACTTTTTACCAAGATATGAAAACGATGTGGATGGCTTTGGCTATAAATGGGAAACGCATGAAGATACGATTGATGATGACCAAAAAGCTAAACTCGCACAAGAAATAGCAGCTCAATTCGACTAAATATGCTTATCTTATCTCATACGGGGTATATAAAACATATTAAAGAATGCGATATTATTTAGAAATGAGGAGAATTTTTATGAAAACAGCTCAAATATTATTAGGTCTTGGTGCTGGCGTTGCAACTGGTCTTGGCTTTGCTTTAATGAATCGCGATAAAAGAGAGTCTAACCAATTTAATGCACAAACAAAAAGACCTGCCGGCGCTGAATCAGAAGTTGATAGAGAAATTAATACCATTAAGCAAAGTATAAATGATATTACGAATTATATCTCTCAAATTAAATCTGAAAGTACAGAATTTGGTAGTACAATTGGTGATGAAGTGAAAACAATGATTGGTGATTTCAAATCTGATATCAACCCTAACATTGAAAAATTACAGTCTCATATCGAGAATTTACAAAATCGTGGCGAAGAAATTAGCAAAACTTTTGAAAAAGATAAGTAACCTACAGTTATTCAATTGATTTTATGCTAAACATCTATCAAACCTAAACATAGAGCTGTAACCTTTAGCATTGTCCATAATGAGGTTTACAGCTCTTTTTATATACTGATATAAACTCCTATAAAAGCATTCAATTGATCGCTTATTTCTTCTTTTATATGCGCCCTATTACATATTCAAAATTATCTTGACCTTTTTACTGTTAGGATAGATAATACGAAAGTATATAAGTGCTGATATTTATTAAGTAGAGGAGCATGATTTAGTTATGTATCTATGTACACGCCAAATTGATATAAATGCACGTTTCGGCTTACCTAGAATCGCATTTCTAAGTTTAGTCACAACGATCATTACATTCTTAATTGCCTATGAAATTTTGTATTTCTTTTCCAATACGAAATTGACGGATCAATATTTTTTAGTATTTTTAGTGTTAGTGGTGATCTTATACCCTATTCATAAAGCAATTCATTTAGTATTTCTGTTTCCTTATTATAAATCTTTCAAAAAATATAAATTAGTGCGACATAAATCCGTTCCTTTTTATAATACGTATGTGAACACACCTGTAAATAAATATTACTTTTGCTTTGATTTAATTACGCCTGTAATCATTATTACGAGCATCTGTGCATATGCCAGCATACAGTTCCCACAATTTGGTCACTACTTTATGTTTATTCTTGCATTAAATATGGGTTATTCAGTAATGGATTTTCTTTATTTAAAAATAATACTATTTTCCAATGAAGGTTCATATATAGAAGAACATCAAACTGGTATTAATATTCTAAATAAAGTTGACACTAAATATGAACAATAATGCATAGTGTCTTTGACATACAAGCAGCATGCTATCTATCAGATACCTAATACGTCTTGTGGGTGGGATAGAAATCAAATTTTAAATTTTGATTTCTATCCCACTTTTTTGTTTTTTATTCAAATTAATTTTAATAATCTATTTTTTTATATATTTACTAATACTATAGTCTTAGAAATAGGGTTTCTTATTGGTGAACACAGCATAATATGTTATATTTACGTTGTTATTATTACAAAAGGAGTTTCCAACCATGAAAACATTTAAAAAAGTTATACTTCCGGTTACGGCAAGCGCGTTGCTATTAAGTGCTTGTGGTAGTAGTGCAACAGATTCAAAAGATGATACGATTATTTCATCAAAAGCTGGAGACGTTAAAGTAGAAGATGTCATGAGCAAAATGGGCGATGAACAAATTGCCAACAGTTCATTCTCAATCTTATTAAACAAATTACTAGCAGATAAATATAAAGACGAAGTTAATACGAAAGACATCGACAAAGAAGTTGAAAAAGAACAAAAACAATATGGCGGTAAAGAACAATTTGAAAGTATGTTAAAACAGCAAAAAATGTCTATAAGTGATTATAAAGAACAGAAGAAAACGCAAGCTTATCAAAAAGAATTACTTAATGACAAAGTCGATGTTTCAGATAAAGAAATCAAAGAAAACACTAAAAAAGGTTCTCATATCTTAATTAAAGTAAAAGAAAATGAAGATGATAAAGAAGGTTTATCTGATAAAGATGCAAAAGCAAAAGCAGAAAAAATCAAAAAACAAGTCGATAAAGATCCAGACAAATTTGGTGAAATCGCAAAAGAAGAATCAGGAGATAAATCATCAGCTAAAAAAGACGGTAGCTTAGGTTATGTTATGAAAGGCCAAATGGAAGATAAATTTGAAAAAGCTCTCTTTAAACTTAAAGAAGGCGAAATTTCTAAAGTAGTGAAAACAGATTATGGTTATCATATTATTAAAGCAGACAAAGAAGACGACTTTGATAAACAAAAAGATAAACTTAAATCTCAATTATTACAATCTAAAGTACAAAAAGAGCCTAAACTATTAACAGATGCATACAAAGAATTATTAGATGAATATAATGTAGACTATAAGGATAGAGATATCAAAAAAGCTATTGAAGATTCAATCTTAAACCCAGAAAAAATAAAACAACAGCAACAACAGCAACAGCAACAAGCTATGCAACAAGGTGGCGCTGGAATGTCTACAGGACAATAAAAAGCCATCACAGTGTCTCTGAAATAGCTCACACAAATTCAAAAAGGCTGATAGATTCTAAAAGAGATTCTATCAGCCTTTTTTATAATAGAAAACACCAAGCCAACAGAAAAACAAATGGCTTGGTGTATTTAATTTGAGGATGTGTTCTTGATGTTCCAAACTATCCTCTTATATAAACAATGACGTGATTAGTCTAGTGACGTTGGATTATAAAACTGTCTGCCATCTAGTCCAAAAATACGCTCAGTAAATTGACCTTTATCCGTTTTCTTATATGCTTTTTCAAACATATTCATTTTAGCATCGATATTATCAATAAAGAATAATATTTCTGCTTCTTTCATGTGCGGTAACTTAGGAGAACCATATTCCATCTTACCATGATGTGCTAAAATCATATGGCGCAATAAAAGTACTTCTTCTCCGTCAAGATTCAACTCTCTTGCCGCTTCTGCAACTTCATCACTCGCTATGGAGATGTGACCAAGTAAATTACCTTCTACTGTGTACGATGTAGCAACTGGTCCGCTTAATTCTCTTACTTTACCTAAATCATGTAAAATAATTGAGCTATATAATAAACTACGGTTAAGTAAAGGATAAATATCACATATAGATTTAGCAACACGCAACATCGTTAATACATGATAACTTAAACCACTAGAAAAGTTATGGTGATGTGTACTTGCCGCTGGGAATGTGAAAAATGCTTCTTGATGCTTACGTATCAAATGACGCGTAATACGTTGTAGCGTAGCATTTTCAATATCTAGCATATAATGTGAAACTTCTTCTTGAATTTCATCTGGTGTTAATGGCGCACCATCAACAAAATCTTGTGTTTTCATATTATCTTCTGGTTTAGCTAACTGTATTTTATTGATTTTCATCTGTTTTCTACCACGATAATTGATAACATCACCAGTAACATGGACAATTTGTTCAGGCTCTAATATTTTCATATCTTCTTTTGAAACCGTCCATAATTTAGATTCTATATCCCCACTTTTATCTTGTAAATGTAGTGTCATATAATCTTTGCCTTGAGCTGTCACACCTTGTATTGCTTTATGAATTAGAAAAAAGTGATCTACAGAATCTCCAGGCTTTAAATTTTCTACGTTTCTCATTATTTACCGCCTTCCTCGAATTTATTCAACGTAATGATTTGTTTTGAAGGCACACTTGTATCTTTCACACATGTAAAGAATAAAATTTGATAATCTTTCGGCATTTGTCTTAAATAATTCATCATAATTTCTTTGCGTTGCTTATCAAAATGTACAAATGCATCATCAATGATAATTGGAAATGGATAGTATGGTTTTAACGTTTTGATTAAACTCAATCGTAATGAAATATAAAGTATTTCTTTAGTAGACTGACTGAGTTCTACTGGTTCATACATTTGACCATTTTGTTGTTTCACCATTAATTCATCGTTAGCATAAGTCACTTGTACGTAATGACCATTTGTTAAATGCGTAAATATATCAGTTGCTTCGCTTATCACTTCTGGTAAACGTTTATCTTTAATTTGTTCAATGTGACCTTCTACTAAAGATTGTAAGTAACTCAGACTTGCCCAATCTTTTGCTTCATCATTTACTTTATTTTTAAGAATATGGAATCTATGTCTTAAATCAGCTAATGTCTTGTCTGTTTCCATATCAGTTATTTTTGCGTTTAAGTCACTAACTTCTGACTGCATTTCTAAATATTGATCATTATATTCGTCTACTTGTCGTGCTAAGACTTCATCTTCATGCGTTAATTGCGCATAAGTCTTTTCACTTAACCTTGAGCTTAAATCATAATTATAATTTTGATTCTCTAAGTATTTCGATAAATCATTAAACCTTGTCATTTGTTGTTGATAATTTTGATATTGTACATGCTGTTGATAATAACTCTCTTCATCAGAAGCATTAACATAGCCAAATAACTGTGTAATCACATTATTATTTTCGTTTAATCGATTGTGTAGTTGCGATACTTCACTCTCAATTAATTTGATTTGCTCATCGTTTCTATTCCATTTTTCAAGATTACTTGTTTCTTCTTTGAGCCACTGTCTAATGTCATGGAATAGTGATAAATCATTAAAATACGTAAATTGATTATTGGTTATTTCTTTAGCATGCGCATAAAATGCTTCTAACGATTCACGTAATTGACGCGCTTGTTCTTTAAGTTCATCGATATGTTTATCGTAGTCTTTAATCTTATTCATTGTGCCAATACTATCAATGATCAGTTCATCTGACATTTTATCAGATAAATGCAAATCTGTTTTAACTTTATGAATACTGTCTTGTGCTTCTTGATATTGTTTTTGAGCTTGGTCTAAACTCGTTGCTAAATAGTCGGCCTTTTTATCAAGTGCTTCTTTTGTCTTAACTGTACTATGCAACTGTTCTCGCACTCGGTATTGATCATCCAAGTCAAAGTCAAGATCATAATTATCTTCTAAATGCGTAATTTGTCGTTGCAAATCATCTATTTCTTTTGAGAAAGTTTCACTATGGCCTATTTCCTTAGATTTTACAAAGAAAACGCCTATGATAAATATGACTGACAATATCGTAAATACGACGCCAAAGAGTATGTTCGCAGATACGAATGAGAAAATCGTTAGTCCTATACTTATTACTGCTAATATAATTAAGCTTATGCGTAATAAATTCTGTTTTTTCTCATTTTCTCGTTGATCTTTATCAAAAGCCTCTTTCATTTTTTGGTAAAGGTTATTCTTTTCTTGAAGCTCAAATACTTGTTTATTATATTGTTTTTTCTTTTCAAAATTTTCTTCAGGTACAATATCTGCCTCTAAAGCATCTATTTCCGTAGCATTGGTCTCTTGATCAATTTTATTTTCTTCGATATTACGTTCGAGTTGTTGTACAAATGCAGTTTGTTCTTGTTTGTTTTTAATTTGATTACTTACAAAGCTTTTCATTGCTTCTGAACTGTCAACTTGATGATGCACATCATGCCAGCCAATATTAGACTTCAGACCAGTCTTTTCGCGCTCTTTATCTTGGATGTCTTTTTCAATAGCTTTAAGTTCGTATTCTTTTTGTTTAATTTCATTCTCTTGTTGGTGTAAATGATTGAAAGCATCTATATCACTTTGTTTCGGAACATTGATTTTTTCGTTTTCTGATTTAAGATGTGCTAACTTTTCTTCTCTTAAACCCAAATCTCTTTTAAGGTTTTGGGTTTGGATTTTTGCAGATTCGTAGCGATCAATACCTTGTTCTGGGAAAAGTACCGGTTCAATATTTAGTTGAGATTCTAATGTTTTCCATTCTTGTGTTTGTTCATGCAAAGTGAGTTCTTTTTGTTTTTCGTTATGCATTTTAGATAACTGTGCTAGGTTTTGCTTTATATTATCTAACCTGCGTTCTGATTTATCTTTATCATCCACAAGTCTTTTATAAGTAGTTAACTTCGACTCTTCTGCTCTAATTTGACTCTCTAAGTCTTTCAACTGATCTAATTGCCGATTAATAATTGGATTACGTCCATTTTTCTTATATAACATTTCTTTTTTCTCATTTAAAATGCCACGCATGCTAGTAAATTCTGTAGAACCTAATGCACCCGCTTGTAATAAATAATTTTGTAATTGTGTCTCATCCATATTTTTATGAATATCTTGTAACCCAAGTACATCAAAAGAAAAAATACCTTGGTATGTACGTTTAGAAATAAAATTCAATTCTTTTTTCAACCAATTTTCATCTTTAATCGTGCCATTAGGTAAATAAACTTTCACATCGCCTACTGCACTACCCTTTATACGCTCTACATCAACTAATGTGCCATCATCTTGAATTAAAGTTAATTTACCACCATATTGGTTACCTAATCGTGGTTCTAAGCGCGGCTCATTTTCTTTTTTTGTTGGAAAACCAAATAAGATGGAGTGAATAAAAGCTTGTATCGTAGACTTTCCAGTTTCGTTTTCACCATATATTTCAGTGAAGGTCTCATCAAATTCGATTGTTCTTTGTATAAATCTACCATAACCATATATCTCTAACGATTTAATTTTCATATTATTCCTCCCTCATATCTGACTTTAATAATTCTTCGGCATGTTCTATCAAACCACGTCGATCAAAATCACTATAATTTTCTAGATATTTAGAAGCTTTAGGGTTTAAATATAAATCGTTCATAGCTTTATCATAAACAGTGTTGTCATCGATTAACTCTGGTGAGAACTCTTTTACTAATGTATTTTGATCTTCATATTTATTGTTGATTGTTAAATTTTCAATAAATACAAAGTTATGTTCATTTTCTTCATAATCACTAATCATTTCATGAACTTGTATGACATCTTGTTCAGGTATCAATTGATCGGAATTAACAATAACCTTTAATTGATAAATCGATTTACCATTTTTTCTCACTTGTGTTTTAAAAGTTTGAATTGCTTCAAAAAGACCTTGCTTAGAAGTTTTATCTGTTTCAAGCGTTGCTTTTTCAAAGCGAATAAATTGTGTAGGTACAAATTTAGCCTCGAGATTTAGATCGTCGCCTTCTACGAGTAAACAACCTTTTTCACCTAATTCTTTAAAGTGTCGGCCTTGTATATTACCTGGATAGTGAATTTGAGGCATATCGCTTAATTGTTGACGTTCATGAATATGACCTAATGCCCAATAATGATACAGCTTATTGTTTAAATCTTCTAATCTAAATTCTGTATAGCGGTCTTTCGCACTAGATTTACTATATGTACCATGAAGTATGCCAATGTGGATTCCCTTTTGACCTTGACTTGATGGATAAGCATCTAATTTATTTTCGTAACTCGCATCATTTTGATAACTAAAGCCGTGAAGATAGATTTCTTCTCCATTTTTAGTGATTGTTTGATAAGTTTCAACATTTTCTGAGAACACTGAAACATTATCTGGCCATTCTGTTCCAATATTCGATGATAAAGGATCATGATTGCCATGACAAATATATACGAATATTTGTTCTTTAGATAAGCGCTCAAATTGCTCTTTCAAAAACACTTCTGCACGTAATGTCCGATTCTGTTGGTCAAATAAATCACCAGAAACAATCATAAAATCTATTTCTTCATTCAATGCTAAATCTACTATTTTTTTAAAGCTTTCGTACGCACTTTTTTGCATATCTTCAAAAATCGACTGACTTAAATAGCTTCTTGACTTAAACGGGCTATCTAAATGTAAGTCAGCACAATGAATAAATTTCACCATACAGTACAGTTCTCCTTTATCTAAAGGTTTAATTAAGATGATACATGCAAGACAATCTATAAATGAATTAGTTGTTCATTCAACTTTTAAGATGTGTGCATGCGAATACCTTGTATCTCTATATTTTACCACATTGTCTAAGATTCAGTCGATAAAACAAAAAAAACTACAATACATAAAATGTATTGTAGCTGGAAATCAAAAATCTGATTAATTGATATTAGTCAGCGTAGATTTCGTCTAAAGGTTTAACAATGATTTGGTTGATTTCTTGGAATACTTGGCTCATGTTTTGTTCAGCAGCCATTAATTCTGAAATGTTTGAATCATTTTCGATTTTTTGAGCTTGTTCTTGTGCTTTTTGTAGCTCTTCTTCACCGATTTCTTCACCTTGCATTTGTTTTTGTTGGAATTCTAATTGAGTTTCACGGAATTCGTCAAATAATTCTTTTGACTCTTTATTTTCTTTAACATTTGCATAAGCTTTTTGAATAGCTTGGTATTCATCACTTTCTCTTAAAGCTTGTTCTAATTGATTTGCATGATCGTGTAAATTTACTGCCACTATGCTTCACTCCTTTTTTGTATATGTGTGAAAACCACATCGGTATTACAATAACATAATTTAATATGTTATACAAAAATTGCAATTACGCCCTGTAATAGCCCTATTATGCCCCCTAATAAAAAACCTAAAAGCATAATTAATTTCAGTTCTTTATTTGCGACATCAATGATTAATCTTTCTATATAAGCTAAATCAAATGTATTAATTTGTTCTTCAACCATTTGTCTTAAATTAATCTTTTGCATGATTGGAGATATATGTTTAGATATATTCTCTATAATAACATCTGTTAGTTTTTGAGAAACTTTACTTTCTAAGAAATGAATAAAGCTTGGCATTAAAGTATTAAACGATTGTTTTGATACTTTATCTACATCTAAATAACCAATGGCTAATTCAGTTATAGAAGTTTTAAATGAATTGTACTGACTTTCGCTAACAAGTTCATTTAAATTTTTAGCTTTCATAGTCTCATATTCATTATCAATGACCTGTTTTGCAATTGCCTTAGCTTTAGGATGTTTAGTTAAACGAATAAGTTCATGTTGAATACGATCAGCAATACTCTCTTTAGTCATAAACATTTGTAATAAGCCAACTATTTTACCTTTTTCGTTGAAGAAAGTCTCCAACATAGATGCAATATCGGCTGCACCTTTTTCTGAACTGAGATACACGCTTGCTCTTTCAAACAATAAATCAGGAACTAAATCTATTTTACTATCAATACTAGCTTCTATTTCTTCAGGAATAATCTGTTTGATAGGTGTAGTTTGATTATCTTGGTAAAATGCATCTAATTTATTTGAAATCACTAAGTCTAATTTTTCATTTGCTAACTGCGCAACATCTAAATCTAACTTATCAGCGAAATATTGCAATGTCATATGTTCTTGTTTTAATTTTTGAATTTGTTTAAGTAATACTTCTTCAATTGCTTGTCTTGAAGATGGTGCATTTAATTTTGATTGGATTAAACTTTCTGTTAATAAGTGTTCTTCAACTACTTGACCAATCTTATCAGCGACTTCTTTTCTACGTTTTGGTATTAATCCTGGTGTAAAGGGCACACGTTTATTAAAAATATAATAGGTTTTAAATGGATGAAATAGCATTCTAACTGCTAAAATATTTGTTACCCCACCTATCAATGCTCCAATCACCATCATAAATACAATTATTAAAAAAGTATGCATAGATGATTTCTCCTTTGAATTCTATAATTTATTTCTGTTTTATTGAAAGACAATTTTAAATTACAATCATTTTTACATTGTATAATACTTACTATAAAAATGTGTAGTAAAAATACCTTGTTTTCTATATTTAGTTACTTAATTCCTCTTAAATATCACAAGTAACTAAAACAACCAAATAAAAAAAGACCTAAATCTTTGTTTAGGTCAAGTAGAGTAAAGTGACTAAATCATTCATATACAATTTAAAGTCCCATGTCACCCAATTATATAAATAATGATTCTCCTATCACAAAATGAATTAATATTATACGTGCATTAATTCTTCTTTTGATATTCTGCCGAAGTATGTTTCAGCTTCTCTTAATTTAGACGTTCCAAATATTGGTTGCGTTTCGTTATTAAGCACACGATAGATATCACTTACTTTATTACCTTGTAAGATGAAACCGTTGCGGCTATCAATCGTATTCCAGTATATGTCACTTGTTGTAGAATGGTTAGGGTATGCACAATGATTACGAGAAATCGTTTGTACCATTTCTAAAGGATCACAACCGAAAGTACTATTTAAAACATCTGAATCTCTGAATAATGCACAAATTGATACACACGTAGTCCAGTTAGGTAATACTCTCTCTTTTTCTATTTGAACTAATGTCTTTTTTGAAAGACCAATAGTTTGGGCCATCGTATCTTGCGTATAACCTGCTTCAATACGTACCATTTTAAATTTTGTTTGAATTAAATCTGTGAAATGCTGTCTATCCATTACTTTAATCTACCTTTCATAAAAGAATATTTTACCCGGACACAAGAAATTGCAATAATACACGCTTCTTGAAACACAAATTACATCTTAATACAATTTTCAAGAAAATAAAAGAGTGAAATGAAATTTTCATTGTTTTTTATCATTGGCGCAATTATCAAAATAATCAATCTTATATCTTATAAATAAGTTACAAACAAAAACATTTTGATTGTAAGCGTATTATTTTTGTGAAAAGTGTTATCCTCTTAAATTACTTATTACACTTTTAAGATAAAAACACTATTAATCATTATAGCCTACTTTACCCATTTACGCATAGAAAAAGATTAAAAAAATTTAAAAGTTATTAAATTGAGCTATAACCGTTTACTTTTTTCAGAATCTTCATTATACTCTGAGTTACTTTTCAAAATTAGAGGTGCTTAAAATGGAAGATAAATACATATTACTAGCAACATGCTCAGACAAAGTTGGAATTACATCATTAATCACAAATATCATTTCACAATATGATTCTAATATTTTACATTTAGATCATTTTACAGAATATGATCATGCACAAGATGCCGATGGAAAATTATATTTACGATTTGAATTTAATAAAGTACCTTTAGTAAAAGAAGCTTTAGAAAAAACACTAAGTGAAAATGATATTGAATTTAACTTATTCGATAATAGTCATAAAACTAAAATTGCCTTATTTGTTTCAAAAGAAGATCATGCTTTTAATGAAGTTTTACTGAGAGTGAAACGTGGAGAAATACCTGCGGAAATTGTATGTGTTGTCAGTAATCACGAAAATAATAGACATTTTGCAGAAACGTTTAATATTCCTTTTTATTATGTGCCTAGCAACGATGCCAAAGATTTAGTTGAAAAAAATATTTTAGATATTTGTGGCAAACACGAAATTGAACTCATTGTATTAGCAAAATATATGCAAATTTTAAGTGACGATTTCGTGAGCCAATATCCAAATCAAATCATCAATATTCATCATTCCTTCTTACCTTCTTTTATTGGAGCAAATCCTTATAAACAAGCTTGGGAACGTGGAGTGAAACTTGTCGGAGCTACAAGTCACTATGTAACATCTGACTTAGATGAAGGCCCTATCATTGATCAAGATGTGACACGTATTAATCATCGTTATAATGTTCAAGACTTAAGAAAAATTGGTCGTCATGTTGAATCAAGTGTATTAGCACAAGCTGTTGAATACCATGTTCAACATAAAGTAATAGTTACAAAAGGAAATAAAACAATCGTATTTAATTAATAGTTAAAACGGCGTGTACTACTCGCTGTTACCATATGCTCATGTATCATTTTTTAATAATAACTATCAATATCTTCTATTATAAGTGTGATTTTTAAAAATGAGATAATACCTAGAATCTTTAGGTATTATCTCGTTTTTTTATTTACATGCTCACTATTAATTGATGCAATTAGATTTTTTTAGATTCAATACAATCTAAATGAACAGCTTTAATTTTAACGTTAACTGTTCTATAACAGAGCTTAACCAGTTTTGTCTATATTAATATCTTTCGTAGGTTCTCAAACTTTTCACACGTTGTTTTAAAAATTTTTACATTCTTTGTGAAAATAAATCTGTATCATGAAAACGACGTGTATAGTTTTTACTAAATGTACCGAAACGAGGTACTTTATCTAAAAAGTTATAACCTAACTACCAACGGTAAGCTACGTTCGTTTCTGTTTCTTTTATCGTTTGATTTATTCAACATTACAAACTCCACCACTGTTTAATTTAAATATATTATATTATTTTTAAAAAAATAGCAGTAATTTGTGCCGACTCCTGCGGGAAAAGCACTGGTCGAAGACTACAGGATGAGGCTGTGCCCGCGGAAAGCGTGCACAAAAAAGTGTCGACAAAGTCGGAAACTTTGTCGACACTCTGAAAGAGCCTATAAAGGCTCTTTTTTAGTTTGAATGATTTAATTTATCATGATTACTGATATTCTATTCTCTTAAAAAATAATTTTTAAGAATCAATTATTTAATTTTTTAGAACAAAGAATTGTTACATTGAGTCTGCTTGTGTACGCGTTGTCTCTTTACTTAAAACTTCCATATCATATCCATCGTCAGTTTCTGTATATTTTATCTTAACTGTTTCTCCATCTTTTTCTACTTCCGTAGGTAATTCTTTAGATTCTCCATCTTCATCAGTAAGCGTAACCGCTCCATCTTCAGCTTGAGTACCCTTGATACCTTCTTTTAATTTAAGATGTACTGTACTCTCATCTTTCTTGCTCACTTCTACTGGATTATCTATACTTGCAGCACTTGCACTATTGAAGACACCTACTAACGAAATAATTAAAGCAGCAACCATTAAACTTACTAACCCCTTACTTTTCATAAAATTTAATGTATCCATATAGAAAATTCCTCCTTAAAATGTTGCAATTTATTTTGACTATCTTGCAACTTGGTTATAACACTAACAAAATATTCAGAATTTTTAAAGTTTTTATATGAATATATTCCGAAAAACTTTCTGTTTGTATTTAAGCTTTTAATTATAATTTATATTAAGTTAATCTCTTATTTGTTGCATACATTAAAAAATGATATACTAGGAAAAATTTCACTAAAATTAGAGGCTCGGCTATGACAATACAGACACACAATACAGCGTTTTCGCTATACGCTGCTATGAAAGTATCTACAGCTCAAACACTTCCGGGCACTTTAACACTTCTAAATGATGAAATTCGGTTTCAAGCAAGCGGTCCACTTAAAGGAACAGAAAATAAAGATGCTTTTCATTTTAATGAAGTCAAAAATGTTAAATTTGGTTTTTCATTTACTCCATTCCGTATTGTCATAATAGATAACGATGGTGAATCGTGGATCTTTGACCAAGTAAATCGTAAAGATGGCAAACGATTTGTAGAACTTTACAACTCCATTAATAAAATTAAAGAGGAGAATCATTCTTACTATAGAAATTAAGTATTTTTGCGTTCATCTAAACTAATAGTTATACATATTTATAATTTGACATGCAAAAAGCCTCCCATTCAAACAATTGAATGGGAGGCTTTTTTATTAAAATATCATTAATTATTTATGCTTGAGCCTTTTTAGCATCTTTTCTGTCTGCTGCGTTTGAAATAATCAACGCACAAGCTGCGTCACCAGTAATATTTACAGATGTTCTTGTCATATCTAACAATCTATCTATACCTAAAATAATACCGATTGCTGCTGGGTCTAATCCAACTGCATTTAATACCATTGCTAACATAATTAAGCCAACACCTGGCACACCTGCAGTTCCAATGGATGCTACGACTGCAATCACTACTACTGTAATAAGTTGTCCAATTGAAAGATCCACACCTGAAATTTGAGCAATAAAGATTGTTGCTACCCCTTGCATAATTGCTGTACCATCCATATTGATTGTCGCACCTAAAGGTTGGACAAAGGATGCAATTTCAGGTCTCACTCCCATTTTCTTCGTACATCTTAGTGAAACTGGTAACGTTGCTGTTGAACTCGAAGCACTAAATCCAAGCGAAATCGCTGGGATAAATGCTTTGAAGAATTTCAACGGGCTTGTTTTTCCCATG
This sequence comes from Staphylococcus caseorum, assembly GCF_049943195.1. Lineage (NCBI taxonomy): Bacteria > Bacillati > Bacillota > Bacilli > Caryophanales > Staphylococcaceae > Staphylococcus > Staphylococcus caseorum. Next base: position 493,754 of record NZ_JBNFUA010000001.1, on the reverse strand, counting down.
AATTTAACTGCTGAACCGTATACCACGAAGAAATGAATTGCGAGTGCTAACAGTACAATAAAGAAGTACATACCTAATTGTTTAATAGCACCAAAACCTGCTCCTGTAAAGGCATGTGCAACTAAACCAAATGTACCAATTGGTGCAAAGACACTCATAATCATTGTCACGATATACATGAGTACTTCGTTCGTTTGTTCAAAAAACTTATGTACCATTTGTGCTTTGGAACCGACCATAATAAGACCGACCCCAATAAAAATAGCAAATGTAATAATTTGAAGCATATTTTCATCAGTCATTGATTGTAATGGATTCTTTGGAAATAAATTAATTAAAGTTTGATCGAACGATTGACTGGCTGCAGCGCTTTGCGAGCCCTCTTCTTTATCTAAAGTTTTTTGATAACTAGAAACATCTTCACTATTTAATAAATCAGATTTACCTTCGCCTGGATTAAATATCAATGCCAAAGCCATAGCAATTGTAATTGCTAAAGCTGTAGTTGCTAAAAAGAATGTAATTGTTTTTAAACCTATACCACCTAGTAGTTTCGGGTCCCCAACCCCTACTACCCCTAAAACGATTGATACAAATACTACTGGTACTACTAACATAAATATTAAATTTAAGAAAATTTGTCCAATAACATTAAACACATATTTATCAACATTAACTACAAATGCAGATTGTGCAAACATATTAAAAATTGAACCAATGGCAATACCTAATATTAATGCTATGACAATCTTCATTGAAAGGTTTTTTGTCTTCATTGCATTATCCCCCTATTGTTTATTACTCTGTATTATATCGTAATATTATATAATTAAAAGTAAAATTTGAAAATAATTATAAAAAAATGAATCCGCTTCCAATACTATGCCTTCGCTATCTTAAATGAGATTGTTTTGCATCGCATATATCGCTGCTTGTGTGCGATCAGTTACTTGAAGTTTGTTGAAAATATGACTGACATGTGTTTTTATAGTTTTCTCAGAAACAAACAATGTTTCTGCAATTTCTTTATTTGTTTTACCTTTAGCCATCTCTGCTAATACTTCTGATTCACGCTTTGATAATTTATTAGTAAAATGTGGCTTTTTACTCACCGCTTCGATGACACTTTGCGCTTGAGGATGTATCGTTTTCTCACCTGAAAGTACTTTCTTAATTGTTTTTATTAATTGGTCTGGTTCTACATCTTTCATCTCGTATCCATCTGCACCCTTATCAATAGCGGAAATTACATGTTCATCGTCCACATAACTTGTAAGGACTAATATTTTCACTTCTGGATACGCCTTTTTCATTCTTTCTGTAATTTCAATACCATTCATTTCAGGCATAACTAAATCTAACAATACAATATCAGGTAATTCATTTGTTTCTAAATATTCAAAGAAAGATTTACCGTCTGAAAACCCTCCTATAACATCTATATCGTCAACAGTGGATAGTAGGAATTCTAATCCTTGTCTTACGATATGATGATCATCTACGAGTATAATTCGATGCATGTTAAACTTCCTTTCAAAAACTATAATGGAACTGCTATATAAATTGTAGTGCCTTTATTTTGAGTTGAATCTATTTCTAATTTACCATTAATCAATTTTGTACGTTGTCTCATATTACTTAAACCATGAGTGTCTGGTGGATTGGATTTATTAATATTAAAACCTTTGCCTTGATCTACTATATCAATAGTTAGATAACCATCTTTTTGAATCAACGATAAATCTATTTGTGTTGTACCACCATGTTTTTTTGTATTATTCATTGCTTCTTGTATAATACGATAAATATTTTCTTCAATTATACTTGGTAAATTGATCAGACCATCTACTTTAACAGTTAATTCAAGTTGTAAAAGCGTACTGTACTTTTTCAGTGCGTTAACTAAACCTTGTTCTAGTCCAACTGGCTTTAATTGCCAAATCAAAGCTCGCATCTCGTTAACAGCTTGTTGACTTGTTTGTTCTATCACTTGAAAAGCCTTGCGCGATACTTCTTCATTAGTAATTCCTTCAGCTGCATGGGCTGTTAATTTTACAGAAAAAAGCATTTGATTCACTGAATCATGTAAGTCCCTTGCTAAGCGATTTCGTTCACTTATACGAGCTGCTTCTTTTTCTTGATCTGTTAGCCAAATACGTTTGATTGCAGAGCCAATTTGAAACGCTACAGACTCAAGCATTTCTAAATCTTCTTCACTATAATGCGTTGTATGTGGTGTAGCAACATTTAATAGTCCGAATTGTTCATCCCCTGACCTTAGCGGTACAGTTGCATGATGCGTGACACCATCTGTTTCATCATGATATGCACGGTTTGCAAGGTTGATACGCGAACAATTAATGATATTAGATGCTTTGGTCAATTTCTTATTTTGATAAGCTTGAGCACACCAACACGTGCCTTCACACATATATTTACAATTTTGTTTGGCTAATGCGCCTGGTAAATCTATATGAGATACAAGCTCATGTTGACCTGAATCATCAATAAAGAAAATCCAGCCTGTTGTAAACTCGCTTCCTTGAATTAAAGACTTCAATGCACCTTGCATCATACTATATGTTTCTGTTTCTACATTTAAAAATTCTGCAATTTCTTTTAATAAAGCAAGTCTAGTCGGTTTTTCCATTTAACCAGTCCATTCTTTTATACAATATTACTTTACATACATTATACAGGCTCATAAACTAATTGAAAAATACAGTTTCGATTAACCTTTAAAATGATTTAATTAACAATAAAATAAATTTCATAGAATTACTATGTCTAATATTTTTAACACGTTGTTTATGGTATGATTATATATGATAATCAAGGAGGATACTATGAAATTTGAAATCCCTATTAAATATAATCAATTAACATTGAGAGAAATTTTTCAACAATTGCACTTACCTAAAAAAGACTTACATAATTTAAATATGTCTAAGTTAATTACAATTAACGATGAACCAGCAACATTAATGTCTAAAGTAAATACTGGTGACGTAGCTTATATTCCTACACCAGAAGAAGTAAGCAACTATTTACCAAGTTATCGCTATGCTCAAATTTATTACGAAGATGACGATATCGCTGTTGTGATGAAGCCAAAAGGCGTTAAAACACACCCGAATGATTTAAAAGAAAGTAATACACTAATGAATCATGTTATCTATACAGTCAAAAGTGATTACGTTGAGCCAATACATCGTTTAGACCAAGAAACGGTTGGTTTATTGATTGTTGCTAAAAATCCATTAATGAAAAAAATTCTAGATCGTATGCTAGAAGAAAATGAAATTGACCGTATTTATAAAGCAAATGTGCACAGTTTATTACCTATCAAACCACAAACGATTGATATGCCAATTGGCAAAGATAAATTCCACTCTAATAAACGTAGAGTGTCACCTACTGGACAAACTGCAATTACACATATCATTAATTCTAAAATGATTAAAGAAGATGTAAGTGAAGTAGATTTAAAATTAGATACAGGTAGAACCCATCAAATTCGCGTTCACTTAGCTGAAATTGGTCATCCAGTAATTGGTGATCCATTATATGGTAATTCAACATTAAGACAGCTTCAATTAAATAGTTATAAAATTGAATTTATCCATCCACTTACGCAAGAAACGATTTCAGTAAGTATGGACGATGAAGTTTAAATCATATTAATATAATACAAAAAAGCCAACGCGTTCTATTTAAAGAAGCGTTGGCTTTTTAATATCTTTTATTTTGGTTCAACCATATCTTCAGGTTTAATCCATTGTTCGAATTGCTCTTCAGTCACATGACCTGATTGTATTGCAGATTCTTTTAATGTAAGACCTTCACGGTGTGCTTTTTTAGCAATACTTGCAGCATTTTCATATCCAATATGTGGATTTAAAGCAGTCACTAGCATTAATGATTGGTTTAAATAATTATCTATATTTTCATGAATTGGCTCAATACCAACTGCACAATTATCATTAAATGTTTGCATGCCATCTGCTAATAAGTAAATTGATTGCAACGTGTTATGCAAGATGACAGGTTTATATACGTTAAGTTCAAAGTTACCTTGAGAACTTCCAATACCGACTGCTGTATCGTTACCCATAACTTGTACCGCTACCATTGTTAACATTTCACATTGTGTCGGATTCACTTTCCCAGGCATTATAGATGAACCAGGTTCGTTTTCAGGAATAGATAATTCAGCAAGTCCTGCGCGTGGGCCTGATGCTAGCCATCTTATATCATTAGCAATTTTCATTAAGTCAGTTGCTAATGCTTTTAAACTACCATGTAATTGAACCACTTCGTCGTGTGCTGTTAATGCATGGAATTTATTTTCAGATGAAACAAATGCATAACCTGTATTTTTCGAAATGAATTTAGCTACTTTATCGCCAAATTCAGGATGCGCATTAATACCTGTACCTACAGCTGTACCACCAATCGCTAAATTTAAGATGTGTGCTTTTGATTCACCTAATAAAGTTTCACATTTATCAAGCATGAAACGCCACCCACTAATTTCTTGTCCTAAACGAATAGGCGTTGCATCTTGTAAGTGCGTACGGCCAATTTTTATAATATCGTTAAATTGTTCTTCTTTTTCTTTAAAAGTATCACGTAACGCTTTTAAAGCTGGTTCAAGTTTTGTTTCTACTTCATTGTATAATGCCACATGCATTGCTGTTGGGAAAGTATCATTTGAACTTTGTGATTTATTAACGTCATCATTAGGATGTATCGTTTCATCACTGCCTTGTGATTTTAAATATTCATTAGCTACATAGCTCACAACTTCGTTTACGTTCATATTACTTTGTGTGCCACTACCTGTTTGCCAAACCACTAATGGGAAATGTTCATCTAGCTCTTTATTAATGACACGGTCACAAGCATAAACAATGGCATCTTTTTTAGCGTCCGATAGTTTTCCTAATTCATTGTTAGCTAATGCTGCTCCTCTTTTTAACTGAGCAAATCCGTAAACAACTTCAATTGGCATTTGTTCTTTGCCTACTGGAAAGTTACGTTTACTTCTTTCTGTTTGAGCACCCCAATATTTTTCTGCAGGTACTTCAATTTCACCGAATGTATCATGTTCAATTCTAACTGACATTTCAAATACTCCCCTTCATTATTCGTTATTCAGCTTTAGTATAGCATTAATTATTTTAAAGGGGCAATCGTATTATAGAGCGTTTACATATTATTTTATTTTAAACTGAATTTATGAGTTATTATTTTACCTTATTAATTAGAACCCTTCACTTTTCTAAAAAAAAAATACCGTCAAAATCATTAAGATTTTACGGCATTTTATATAAACTATACTTTTTTTAAAAATCATCTAGTAACTATACAATTTAGCTTTCTTTAGTAATGTTTATTTTGTTGAATTGTACTTTTGCTGTTTGTATTACACCTACAGCTGTTAATATGAGTAGAATCGCACCGATAACCATAGTAACAGGACTAATCGTAACTAATGTACCTAAAAACCCAGTTAAACTACTATAAAAATCTCCTAATGGTTTAAACAACAATACAGTTATTACAATACAACATATCACACTTATAATAATTCCAGTTTGGTTACCTTTAACGAACGTTGAAGCATTAACTTGATCAACAAGCCCACGCGATAAATTTATCTGCAATTTTATAACTTTAAATAACACGGGTAAGTAAAGTGCACCAATCGCCATAGGAAAACCCTTAATAGAAATTAAATTAACAATGACAGCACTAATCATAATGTATTTCCAATACTTACTTAACATATGTATAAGTCTCCTTAAATCCAATAATGATTTAATAATAACACATTCACTTTTAACTTGGCATTTCTTTTTAAATTGAAAATAATTTATCACAGTATTTGACTATCAAAACAAATTAATTTTAATTTTTTCAAAGTCTCATTTGCTATTAATAGACATAAAAATAGCCCTTTGTGAATAAAAAAATTCCCCAAAGAGCTATCTCAATACTAATCATTTAAATCTGAACGAACTTCTGGATCATGAGATTTATCTAACTTATCCTCATCATTTTCCTCGGAAATTTGTTCCATTTCCTTACCAAGTCCTACTACATCTTCGTAGTCACTGACCATTTCATTTTCAGGCGCATCATTTTGTAAATGTTTATTATCTTTTTTGTTTGTCATACCTACCACCTCACATTTTTATATTAAGCAAAACGTGCTGTGAAATAATGTCTTACATCTTCAGGTAATCCTTCTGCTGCCGCTTCATCTAAAACCACATTCACCATACGATGCGCTTTTAAATCAGCAGGTTCAAAGCTTGTTTTACCATTTTCTTCGTATAATTTGTGAACAACTTCTTTTTTGTCAGCGCCAGTGATAATTAAAATAACTTCACGTGCTGAAAATAGACCTTGTTTTACACTTACGTTCAATTTACCATTAGTATCAATTGATAGTACTTGTGTAATCAATTTACCTTTATTTTCTTTTGTTTTAATTTTATCACCAATAAATGATTCAGTGTCTTCATTAAATGAAACACTATAAATTTGACCTTCAGGCACACCTAAAGCTTCAAAATAAGATTTGTTATCATCATAATCTAAAATGTTAATTTGACTAAAGTCTACAGGGTGATTATCTACATTTTTCTTTAATTCATCTAATACTGGTGAATTATCATTAGAAAGGTGTACACCTGCAATAGTTGTCGGATTGTTGTTAAATTGTTTTCTTAATATATCTGCAGCATATTCAGCTACAATTTTTTCGTTTTCTAAAACTTTAAAGTTCATTGCCATAGTAATTACACTCCTCTTTTTTATTAAGACGCGTTCTAGCATTATTTTTATTAATACCCTTGATGTAATGGAGATAAACCACAACATTACTAATGTATCAATTTGATTAATTAAATGCTAAGTTATAAGACTTATCTCTATTATACAAATCTATCACATTATTTTCATTCATTTAGCGCATTTATTAATGTAATTCTGGAAAACTTTGTTGTCTTAATGCTTCGTAAATGAGCAATGATGCTGTATTAGATAAGTTTAATGATCTAATATTATCATTCATTGGGATACGTAACGCCGTTTCTTGATATGTCTCTTTCACCCAGTCAGGTAATCCAGTCGTTTCACGTCCGAAAATAAAGAAGTGATCGTGAGTAGTATCAGTAAAATCAAAATCTGAATATGTTTTCTTACCAAATTTAGTTAATAAATAATAAGTACCCTCTGTTGCTTCAAAAAAGTCTTCAATACTTTCATGATAAGTGATATTAACAGTTTCCCAATAATCTAATCCAGCACGCTTTAGCATCTTATCATCTGTACTGAAACCAAGTGGCTTAATTAAGTGTAAATGTGTATATGTGCCTGCACATGTTCTTGCAATACTGCCTGTATTACCAGGTATCTGTGGTTGAAATAGTACTATGTGGTTTGTCATTCTATTTTTCGCTCCTCGTTTCAAGTCCTTTTAACATTTCAATTTGAACCTCTTCTAGTTCATTTTCATAATGTTGTTCAATAAATGGTCTAGCAGCCTCGCCTTGAATTTGTCCTATCGCCCAATATGCTGTAGCTCTAATCATAGGTCTTGGATCATCTAACGCAACATCTTGTAATTCAGGTATTGCTGTTTCTTCTTTAAAATGTGCCAAAGCAATAATTGCATTACGTTGAATCGGTTTCTTACCTCTCCATGCCCCTGCTAAATGACCATAAGTATTTTTAAATTCTTTATTGCTCATTTTTAATAAAGGCACGAGCCTTGGTTTTAAAATTTCAGGTTCTAATTCTATATCGTCATGCTGTGTATTAATCCCTTTATTTTTCGGGCATACTTGTTGACAGGTATCACATCCATAAAGACGATTGCCAATTTTATAACGATATTCATCTTCTAGATAACCCTTCGTCTGAGTTAAAAAGCTAATACATTTCTGACTATTTAACTGTCCATCTCCAACGAGTGCTCCTGTTGGACAACGATCGACACAAATCGTACAATCGACACAGCTATCGATTAACGGATCATCAGGCGCAAAAGGTATACTAACTAGCATCTCTCCTAAATACGTCCATGTACCAAGGTCAGGATTGATGACAAAGCCATTTCTTCCTACAAACCCAAGTCCGGCACGTTCTGCTACAGCACGATCAGACAATGCGCCAGTATCTACCATTGATTTAATTTCAACGTCTTCTACTCTAGATTCTAAATACTCACCCAATTTATCTAACCGTTTCCTCATAATACTATGATAATCTTGCCCCCAAGAAGCTCTAGCAAACATGCCTCTTCTGTCTCCACGGACACTTTTAGGCGCGCCTTTTAATTTATTTGGATAGCCAACGCCTATTGCAATAATAGATCTTGCTGTTGGCAAATTTAATTTCGGTTCTGTTCTTAATTCTATATCAGATTCTTCAAAACCAGATGCATACCCTTTTGCATGATAATCCACTAACTTTTGCTTCATTTCATCGAAAGGATCAGCTGTCGTAAAACCAATACTATCAATACCAATTGAATGGGCATAGTCTATAACATCTTGTTTTAATTGGTTTAAATCCATTTTCTTACACCCCACCTTAAAAACATACATTGTACAGTTTAACACATTCGTATGGCTTTGGCGTATTAGCTATATTACTTTTATTATAATTTAAATATAAAAAAATAAAAGACCAAATCGATAACATAAGATTGATTTTAAACAATCCTATTTTACCAACTTAGTCTTATTTTTAAATAATTATAAAACTCTTGATAAAAAGTTTTTCGTTCTTTCATGTTGTTGGTGGTCAAAGACTTCTTCTGGTGTCCCAGACTCGACGATGACACCATCAGCCATAAATACTACTTTATCACTTACATCTCTAGCAAAGTGCATTTCATGGGTTACAACTACCATTGTCATACCCTCTTTAGCTAGATCTTTCATAACTTTCAATACGTCCCCTACAACCTCTGGATCTAGAGCTGATGTAGGTTCATCAAACAATAGAACTTCAGGGTTCATTGCTAATGCTCTAGCAATTGCTACCCTTTGCTTTTGACCGCCAGATAATTGTGCTGGATATGCATCAGATTTATCCTCTAGACCCACTTTTTCTAATAACAACTGGGCCTCTTTTTTCAAGTCATTTTGATTTCCTTTTTTTAATAAACTAGGAGCTAAAATAACGTTATCTATTACTTTTTTATGCGGAAATAAATTGAAATTTTGAAATACCATCCCCATTTGTTGACGCAATTTTTCTAATTCTGTATCTTTACTCGTTAAATTATTATCTTTAAATATAACTTCACCACTTGTTGGTGTCTCTAGTAGATTCATGCAACGCAGTAAGGTACTTTTCCCACTACCTGAAGGACCTATGATAGCTACAACTTCGCCTTGGTTTACAGTAAAATCAATGCCTTTTAACACTTCATTTTTACCAAATGACTTGTATAAATTTTTAATATTAATCACTAACTTTCAATCTCCCTTCAAAGAAATACATAATTCTAGATAATGTAAATGTGAGAATAAAATACAGTATAGCTGCTATGATCAATGGTGTGAACGGATCAAATGAAGCACCTTGAACAACTTGCGCATTAAACATAATTTCACTAACACCGATTACAGATACTATAGAAGATTCTTTAATCACTGTTACAAACTCATTACCTAAAGCAGGCAAAATATTTTTAATCGCTTGTGGTAATACAACTGATTTCATAGTTTGACCATAAGATAATCCTAAACTACGTGCAGCTTCAGTTTGTCCTTTGTCTACTGCATTTATACCGGCTCTAATAATTTCAGCAATATATGCAGAACAGTTAATTACAAGCGCGATCATACCACAAATTAATGCGGAGATATTTAAACCTAATACTGCAGTTGTGCCGAAATAAACTAAAAATACTTGCACGAGCAATGGCGTGCCCCTTAAGAATTCAATATAAGCCGAAGCTAACCATCTTAAAACTCTAACTTTACTTAGTTTTAATAATGCAATAAATGCGCCAAACACTGCCCCTAGCACTACTCCCACAATTGAAATGAGTATCGTATTTTTAATACCTTTTATAAAGAAGTTTCCATATTTAGTAAAGAAATTTCCTTCATCCTTTTTCATCGCTTCTGCAGCTGATGCTTTATAATCTGCTAGTAAACCTTTATCTTCAACATCTTTAATAGTAGCATTAAGTCTTTCCATTAATTCAGGGGAATTTTTAGGTACTGCAATTGCTGTTTGTTTCGTCCCTTCATTAAATTGCACGTCATCTGCAAATGCTAAATCTTCATTTTGTTTCAAGTAAGCTTCTGCAACTGGTCCTTCAATAACCATCCCGTTTATTTTGCCACTCTTCAATGACATGATTACTTCAGGCACTCTCGTTAAAGATTGTATTTGTGCATTTTCAATTTCTGTTTGTGCAATTTTTTCTTGTTGTGTTTGTTTTTGTACACCAATTTTTTGATTAGCAAAATCATCTATATTTTGAAATCTATCTGCTTCAGACTTTTTAACGATCATTTTTTGTTCAACCGTCATATATGGATTTGAGAAATCCACCTCTTTCTCACGTTCAGGTGTTGGTGTCATTCCTGAAATGATTAAATCGATTTTCCCAGTTTTAATTGCTCCTAACAAACTATCAAACTGCATATTAACAATTTTTAGCTTTACATCATTGTCCTTTGCAATTTTCTTTGCCAAATCAATATCAATACCGGCATATTCAGATTTACCATTCACATTATGTTCAAACTCATAAGGTGCATAATCTGCAGATAAACCCACTCTCAATTCTCCACGTTCTTTAATTTTATCCCATTGGTCTTCTTCTGCTGCCTGAGCATCAGGATTTATGTATGTAATTATGGCGCTAATAAATATAATAAAGACCATAAATAGTTTAATAATGTGTTTCATCTTGGTTAGCCCCTCTCTATATAATTAATTATTATACATAATAACGTAATATTATTCAATAACTTTTTATATAAAAGCTATGTATAAGAGAGGCTTTTTTCTAAAAATTACAAAATATGCATTATTTATGTATAAAAAAAGACCTAATAAATATTAGGTCTCTTAAGATTACTGCTTAGGAATTTCAAAACTGTATATTTCATCAGTATATCTACCAATGAATTTTTTACATAACTCATGAACAAAAAATGCTGCAACAAAAGGAATAATGAAATAACCAAAAATTAACAATATGATATTCATTGTTGGATCTCCAGACATACGGTTAAAGGCATTAATTGGTCCTACAAGTCCTGTATAACCAAAACCAGCTGACATCGGTGTACCTTCAATCCCAATAAAGTAAGCAATCAAGCCACCTATAATACCATTAATTGTTAAAGGTATCGCGATAATTAAATGTCTGAAATAGACAGGTATCATCATCTTAGCTGCACCAATAATTAATACTAAATTCACACCAGCACCATTAACTCTGATTGATCCAAATAAGAATGTAACACAAGCTGCAACAATTCCCATATTGGCTGCACCACTACCTAGTCCAGATAGGCTAATTGCTGTTGCAATAGCTACAACCGATATTGGCGTTACCATCAGCAACGAATAAGTCACACATATTAACACTGACATCAATAATGGATTGAGTTCAGTAAATGAATGCACTATATGGCCTAAACCTTTTGTAACATTAGATACATAGCCTAATGTATATAGACCAATAATTCCACTTACCACAGGAATAATAACTGGTAACAAGATCATTTCTAATGAACCTAATTTATTTTGTAATATTAAGTATAAAAAGCAAGCAATAATTACAACTAAAATAGTATTAATAATATCACCAATACCATTTAGTATAAATCCATCAGGAGTAATTTTAACAGCTCCACTACCTAACATAGCAGAAACACCTATCATCGTAGCGCCTGCACCATTAAATTTAAATTGATGCGCAGCTAATACACCTATAATAAAAGCCATAAATGATTGAATCATAACTACTAATTGATATATTGTTTCTAATAACTCATTACCTTCTTTAAAAAACTTTAATAGTTCACCTAATAATGCATTAGGTATTAACGCAATAACTACCCCTGCACCAACAGCTTGTAAGATATTACCAAAAAATTGCTTTCCATTTGGTTTAGTTGTTTTAGTTTTGGTTGTTTTAGTTTTAACCATTGAATTTTCCTCCAAATATAACATTAGACTAATAATATTATACTTTACCAAAAACTACAATATTTACTTTGATTATATTAATATTGCATACATGGTTTTATAAAGTGATATTGAGCAATTAAGTTTAAACATAAAAAAAGCAACCTCATCTTATGAGATTGCTTAACATGTACATCTAAGTACGTTATATATACCGGCGGTCGGGATCGAACCGACACTCCAAATCAATGGAACGGGATTTTGAGTCCCGCGCGTCTGCCAATTCCGCCACGCCGGCCCAATTAAATAAATAAAAAACTCCCTGTATGGAAGTATCGATGGAGCGGAAGATAGGACTTACACCTATACCTCATTCCGGGAAGGAACGTGTTCTAAAAGTTGAACTACTCCCGCATGCAAATAATATTAAATATGGAGCGGAAGATAGGACTTACACCTATACCTCGTTCCGGGAAGGAACGTGTTCTAAGAATTGAACTACTCCCGCATGGGATATAAATAAATATGGAGCGGAAGATAGGATTTACACCTATACCTCGTTCCGGGAAGGAACGTGTTCTAAAAGTTGAACTACTCCCGCATGCAAATAATATTAAATATGGAGCGGAAGATAGGACTTACACCTATACCTCGTTCCGGGAAGGAACGTGTTCTAAGAATTGAACTACTCCCGCATATTGATGGAGGCGGCAACCGGATTTGAACCGGTGATAGAGGTTTTGCAGACCTCTGCCTTACCACTTGGCTATGCCGCCAATAAAAACTGGGCTAGCTGGATTCGAACCAACGAGTGACGGAGTCAAAGTCCGTTGCCTTACCGCTTGGCTATAGCCCAAAAATACAAAGGGCGGATGGTGGGGATCGAACCCACGAGTGTCGGAACCACAATCCGATGTGTTAACCACTTCACCACAACCGCCATGGCAGGGGCAGTAGGAATCGAACCCACATCAAAGGTTTTGGAGACCTGTATTCTACCGTTGAAATATGCCCCTATTAAATTAAAGTTATATGGTGGAGGGGGGCAGATTCGAACTGCCGAACCCGAAGGAGCGGATTTACAGTCCGCCGCGTTTAGCCACTTCGCTACCCCTCCCGAAAGATGGTGCCGGCCAGAGGACTTGAACCCCCAACCTACTGATTACAAGTCAGTTGCTCTACCAGTTGAGCTAGGCCGGCTTGCATTAAAATGATTCAGGACAGAGTCGAACTGCCGACACATGGAGCTTCAATCCATTGCTCTACCAACTGAGCTACTGAACCATAACAATAATGGCGGTCCCGATGGGATTCGAACCCACGATCTCCTGCGTGACAGGCAGGCGTGTTAACCGCTACACTACGGGACCTAAAATAAAAAATTGCGGGAGGCGGATTTGAACCACCGACCTTCGGGTTATGAGCCCGACGAGCTACCGCTGCTCCATCCCGCGGTAATAATATTAATGGCGGAGGAAGAGGGATTCGAACCCCCGCGGGCCGTTAAGCCCCTGTCGGTTTTCAAGACCGATCCCTTCAGCCGGGCTTGGGTATTCCTCCAAAAAAATATTAGGTAAATAAATTATATTCAATTATTATAAAAATGGCGGAGGAAGAGGGATTCGAACCCCCGCGAGCCGTTAAGCTCCTGTCGGTTTTCAAGACCGATCCCTTCAGCCGAACTTGGGTATTCCTCCAAAAAATTATATGGACCTTGCAGGATTCGAACCTGCGACCGAACGGTTATGAGCCGTTAGCTCTAACCAACTGAGCTAAAGGTCCTAAATATAATTTACAACTAATAATTAGTGGCGGTGGAGGGGATCGAACCCCCGACCTCACGGGTATGAACCGTACGCTCTAGCCAGCTGAGCTACGCCGCCGTTGTAATTTAGATTGCATTTAAATATATGGTGGAGACTAGCGGGATCGAACCGCTGACCTCCTGCGTGCAAAGCAGGCGCTCTCCCATCTGAGCTAAGCCCCCATATTATTTTAAGGATATCGGGAAGACAGGATTCGAACCTGCGACCCCTTGGTCCCAAACCAAGTGCTCTACCAAGCTGAGCTACTTCCCGTAAAATAGTGCGCCCGACAGGGGTCGAACCTGTAACCTCTTGATTCGTAGTCAAGTACTCTATCCAGTTGAGCTACGGGCGCATAATTCTATTTTCATGGGATAATGCCGAGAACCGGAATCGAACCGGTACGGTGATCTCTCACCGCAGGATTTTAAGTCCTGTGCGTCTGCCAGTTCCGCCACCCCGGCAAAATAATGGAGCAGAAGACGGGATTCGAACCCGCGACCCCGACCTTGGCAAGGTCGTATTCTACCGCTGAACTACTTCTGCATATGCGGGTGAAGGGAGTCGAACCCCCACGCCGTGAGGCGCTAGATCCTAAGTCTAGTGCGTCTGCCAGTTCCGCCACACCCGCGATATTAAAATAATGGTGAGCCATAGTGGGCTCGAACCACTGACCCTCTGATTAAAAGTCAGATGCTCTACCAACTGAGCTAATGGCTCAAAACATGGTGCCGGCCAGAGGACTTGAACCCCCAACCTACTGATTACAAGTCAGTTGCTCTACCAGTTGAGCTAGGCCGGCTATTAAAAAATAAATGGTGGAGGATGACGGGTTCGAACCGCCGACCCTCTGCTTGTAAGGCAGATGCTCTCCCAGCTGAGCTAATCCTCCGTATAAAATTGCCTGGCAACGTCCTACTCTTGCGGAACGTAAGTCCGACTACCATCGGCGCTAAGGAGCTTAACTACTGTGTTCGGCATGGGAACAGGTGTGACCTCCTTGCCATTGTCACCAGACAATGAACTGTATAAAAAATTATACATTCAAAACTAGATAGTAAGTAAAATTTGATAATGCCAAACAAAACACTTTTTAAATTTGATTAAGTCTTCGATCGATTAGTATTCGTCAGCTCCACATATCGCTATGCTTCCACCTCGAACCTATTAACCTCATCATCTTTGAGGGATCTTATAACCGAAGTTGGGAAATCTCATCTTGAGGGGGGCTTCATGCTTAGATGCTTTCAGCACTTATCCCGTCCATACATAGCTACCCAGCGATGCCGTTGGCACGACAACTGGTACACCAGAGGTATGTCCATCCCGGTCCTCTCGTACTAAGGACAGCTCCTCTCAAATTTCCTGCGCCCACGACGGATAGGGACCGAACTGTCTCACGACGTTCTGAACCCAGCTCGCGTACCGCTTTAATGGGCGAACAGCCCAACCCTTGGGACCGACTACAGCCCCAGGATGCGATGAGCCGACATCGAGGTGCCAAACCTCCCCGTCGATGTGAACTCTTGGGGGAGATAAGCCTGTTATCCCCGGGGTAGCTTTTATCCGTTGAGCGATGGCCCTTCCATGCGGAACCACCGGATCACTAAGTCCGTCTTTCGACCCTGCTCGACTTGTAAGTCTCGCAGTCAAGCTTCCTTATGCCTTTACACTCTATGAATGATTTCCAACCATTCTGAGGAAACCTTTGAGCGCCTCCGTTACTCTTTAGGAGGCGACCGCCCCAGTCAAACTGTCCATCTGACACTGTCTCCCACCATGATAAATGGTGCGGGTTAGAAATCCAACACAGCAAGGGTAGTATCCCACCAACGCCTCGACGTAAGCTGGCGCTCACGTTTCAAAGGCTCCTACCTATCCTGTACAAGTTGTACCGAATTTCAATATCAGACTACAGTAAAGCTCCACGGGGTCTTTCCGTCCTGTCGCGGGTAACCTGCATCTTCACAGGTACTATGATTTCACCGAGTCTCTCGTTGAGACAGTGCCCAAATCGTTACGCCTTTCGTGCGGGTCGGAACTTACCCGACAAGGAATTTCGCTACCTTAGGACCGTTATAGTTACGGCCGCCGTTTACTGGGGCTTCGATTCGTAGCTTCGCCGAAGCTAACCACTCCTCTTAACCTTCCAGCACCGGGCAGGCGTCAGCCCCTATACATCACCTTACGGTTTAGCAGAGACCTGTGTTTTTGATAAACAGTCGCTTGGGCCTATTCACTGCGGCTCTCCTGGGCGTTAACCCTAAAGAGCACCCCTTCTCCCGAAGTTACGGGGTCATTTTGCCGAGTTCCTTAACGAGAGTTCGCTCGCTCACCTTAGAATTCTCATCTTGACTACCTGTGTCGGTTTGCGGTACGGGCACCAAAATTCTAGCTAGAGGCTTTTCTTGGCAGTGTGAAATCAACGACTCGAGGAAACAATTTCCTCTCCCCATCACAACTTGACCTTAAGAGTGCCGGATTTGCCTAACACTCAGTCTCATTGCTTGGACGTACAATCCAATAGTACGCTTCGCCTATCCTACTGCGTCCCCCCATCGCTTAAAACGAAATTTGGTGGTACAGGAATATCAACCTGTTATCCATCGCCTACGCCTATCGGCCTCAGCTTAGGACCCGACTAACCCAGAGCGGACGAGCCTTCCTCTGGAAACCTTAGTCAATCGGTGGACGGGATTCTCACCCGTCTTTCGCTACTCACACCGGCATTCTCACTTCTAAGCGCTCCACATGTCCTTGCGATCATGCTTCAACGCCCTTAGAACGCTCTCCTACCACTGTCCTTACGGACAATCCACAGCTTCGGTAATATGTTTAGCCCCGGTACATTTTCGGCGCAGTGTCACTCGACTAGTGAGCTATTACGCACTCTTTAAATGATGGCTGCTTCTAAGCCAACATACTAGTTGTCTGGGCAACGCCACATCCTTTTCCACTTAACATATATTTTGGGACCTTAGCTGGTGGTCTGGGCTGTTTCCCTTTCGAACACGGACCTTATCACCCGCGTTCTAACTCCTAAGATAAAATTGATTGGCATTCGGAGTTTGTCTGAATTCGGTAACCCGATAAGGGCCCCTCGTCCAAACAGTGCTCTACCTCCAATAATCATTACTTAAGGCTAGCCCTAAAGCTATTTCGGAGAGAACCAGCTATCTCCAGGTTCGATTGGAATTTCTCCGCTACCCACAACTCATCCGCTCACTTTTCAACGTAAGTCGGTTCGGCCCTCCATTCAGTGTTACCTGAACTTCAGCCTGGTCATGGGTAGATCACCTGGTTTCGGGTCTACGACCAAATACTCAACGCCCTATTCAGACTCGCTTTCGCTACGGCTCCACATTAACTGCTTAACCTTGCATCAAATCGTAACTCGCCGGTTCATTCTACAAAAGGCACGCCATCACCCATTAACGGGCTCTGACTACTTGTAAGCACACGGTTTCAAGTTCTATTTCACTCCCCTTCCGGGGTACTTTTCACCTTTCCCTCACGGTACTGGTTCACTATCGGTCACTAGAGAGTATTTAGCCTTGGGAGATGGTCCTCCCGGATTCCGACGGAATTTCTCGTGTTCCGTCGTACTCAGGATCCACTCAAGAGTGAACAAACTTTCGACTACAGGATTATTACCTTCTTTGATTCATCTTTCCAGATGATTCGTCTAATTTGTTCTTTTGTAACTCCGTATAGAGTGTCCTACAACCCCAACAAGCAAGCTCGTTGGTTTGGGCTCTTCCCGTTTCGCTCGCCGCTACTCAGGGAATCGATTTTTCTTTCTCTTCCTGCGGGTACTAAGATGTTTCAGTTCCCCGCGTCTGCCTTCAGATATGCTATGTATTCACATATCGATAACACGACATAACTCGTGTTGGGTTTCCCCATTCGGAAATCTCTGGATCAAAGCTTACTTACAGCTCCCCAAAGCATATCGTCGTTAGTAACGTCCTTCGTAGGCTTCTAGTGCCAAGGCATCCACCGTGCGCCCTTAATAACTTAATCTTTTCGACCTTCAACACGAAAAAAATCGGTTGAAAACCTAAAATGTTATTAATCTGTGAGTGTTCTTTCGAACACTAGCGATTATTTCTATTTTTTGAATTCAAGCTTTTTAAAACTCTAATTCACTCGGTTTTGCTTGGTAAAATCATAAATTTTACTTACATATCTAGTTTTCAATGTACAAATTAAATTCTTTATGGTGGAGACTAGCGGGATCGAACCGCTGACCTCCTGCGTGCAAAGCAGGCGCTCTCCCATCTGAGCTAAGCCCCCATAGTGCTTATAAAATTCTAAATGGTGGGCCTAAGTGGACTCGAACCACCGACCTCACGCTTATCAGGCGTGCGCTCTAACCAGCTGAGCTATAGGCCCATTTCGATGTTGAATACTCGTAATGAGCATTCAAAACTGAATGCAATATGTCAATGTCATTCCTCTTCATCTTCTCAAGGAAGATGTTCCGAATATATCCTTAGAAAGGAGGTGATCCAGCCGCACCTTCCGATACGGCTACCTTGTTACGACTTCACCCCAATCATTTGTCCCACCTTCGACGGCTAGCTCCATAAATGGTTACTCCACCGGCTTCGGGTGTTACAAACTCTCGTGGTGTGACGGGCGGTGTGTACAAGACCCGGGAACGTATTCACCGTAGCATGCTGATCTACGATTACTAGCGATTCCAGCTTCATGTAGTCGAGTTGCAGACTACAATCCGAACTGAGAACAACTTTATGGGATTTGCATGACCTCGCGGTTTAGCTGCCCTTTGTATTGTCCATTGTAGCACGTGTGTAGCCCAAATCATAAGGGGCATGATGATTTGACGTCATCCCCACCTTCCTCCGGTTTGTCACCGGCAGTCAACCTAGAGTGCCCAACTAAATGCTGGCAACTAAGTTTAAGGGTTGCGCTCGTTGCGGGACTTAACCCAACATCTCACGACACGAGCTGACGACAACCATGCACCACCTGTCACTTTGTCCCCCGAAGGGGAAGGCTCTATCTCTAGAGTTTTCAAAGGATGTCAAGATTTGGTAAGGTTCTTCGCGTTGCTTCGAATTAAACCACATGCTCCACCGCTTGTGCGGGTCCCCGTCAATTCCTTTGAGTTTCAACCTTGCGGTCGTACTCCCCAGGCGGAGTGCTTAATGCGTTAGCTGCAGCACTAAGGGGCGGAAACCCCCTAACACTTAGCACTCATCGTTTACGGCGTGGACTACCAGGGTATCTAATCCTGTTTGATCCCCACGCTTTCGCACATCAGCGTCAGTTACAGACCAGAAAGTCGCCTTCGCCACTGGTGTTCCTCCATATCTCTGCGCATTTCACCGCTACACATGGAATTCCACTTTCCTCTTCTGTACTCAAGTTTCCCAGTTTCCAATGACCCTCCACGGTTGAGCCGTGGGCTTTCACATCAGACTTAAGAAACCGCCTACGCGCGCTTTACGCCCAATAATTCCGGATAACGCTTGCCACCTACGTATTACCGCGGCTGCTGGCACGTAGTTAGCCGTGGCTTTCTGATTAGGTACCGTCAAGATGCGCACAGTTACTTACGCATTTGTTCTTCCCTAATAACAGAGTTTTACGATCCGAAAACCTTCATCACTCACGCGGCGTTGCTCCGTCAGACTTTCGTCCATTGCGGAAGATTCCCTACTGCTGCCTCCCGTAGGAGTCTGGACCGTGTCTCAGTTCCAGTGTGGCCGATCACCCTCTCAGGTCGGCTACGTATCGTTGCCTTGGTAAGCCGTTACCTTACCAACTAGCTAATACGGCGCGGGTCCATCTATAAGTGATAGCAAAACCATCTTTTACTTTAGAACCATGCGGTTCCAAATGTTATCCGGCATTAGCTCCGGTTTCCCGAAGTTATTCCAGTCTTATAGGTAGGTTACCCACGTGTTACTCACCCGTCCGCCGCTAACTTCAAAGGAGCAAGCTCCTTATCCGTTCGCTCGACTTGCATGTATTAGGCACGCCGCCAGCGTTCATCCTGAGCCAGGATCAAACTCTCCATAAATGAATTATGATGTTTGATTAGCTCATAAAATACTAATTTGTGTGTTATCTCTAACACGTTTGAACCAACAATTTAATGTTGCGTTCGGAATTAACGTTGACATATTGCAATTCAGTTTTCAATGTTCATTACTGCGTTAATGCGTTACAAGAAATAATTATAACATTAAGTTTTTGTTAAGTCAATAATAAATTTCTTTTTTTATTTATTAAGTTTGTTGCGTTTTTTAACTCAACATTTAATATTGTATATCCTTTCAACTAATTTAACAAGTGTCAAATTTACACTTTGTAAAAACTTCGTTGAATCGGTTGTTTTGCTACGTGTCTTGTTTCGACGACTTTTTTATAATATCAAGTTTATTCACAACCGTCAATAATTTCCAGCAATCTTTTTAGTTAAATTTTACCTTTGTGATGTCTATTTATTGTTTTTATGTATTAAACGTTTGTTTAGTGTAAATATATCGGCATATTTCTTAACTTAATGAGGTTGTCTTACTTTCTATTATATATAGTAGGAACTAGGATGCTTATCAATCAGAAAAGCCGCCACTATCACATATACTCAACTTTTCTACTCTAGTATCATTCAACTTATTCAATATAAAGAAGTAAGAGCAAAGAAAAAGGAAAACTCATTTGTTTTAAAAATGAGTTTTCCCTTTTCTTATATCATTAGTATTTCAAGATATTAGATAATGTTTTCTTTCTTCTATTGACTGTTTCTTTTATCTTGGCAGTCTTTGCATAACCCATATATTTCCATACGGTGATGCGTTACATTAAAGTCTGTTACGTGCTGCGCTAATTGTTCTACTTCATCAAGTTGTGGATAATGGAAATCCACTATTTTTCCACAATTATCACAGATAACGTGATAATGATTATGTGTACTGAAGTCAAAACGGCTCGAAGAATCTCCGTATGGTAATTCTTTTACTATACCAATATCTT
Source organism: Staphylococcus caseorum (assembly GCF_049943195.1). Lineage (NCBI taxonomy): Bacteria > Bacillati > Bacillota > Bacilli > Caryophanales > Staphylococcaceae > Staphylococcus > Staphylococcus caseorum. The sequence goes on along the minus strand of NZ_JBNFUA010000001.1, from coordinate 472,761 downwards.
TAAAGACACGTAAATTATTATATATTGTAGCAACACTTATATTTGGAAAATCAGGTGAAAGTGCTTGATAAATCTCATCGGCTGTAGGATGTGTCTCTGAAGCAATTAAAAATTTCAATATTGCTTGTCGTTGAGGCGTTATTCTAATACCGTTATTTCTTAAAGACGCAATTGAATGTTCTAGTTGATGTTCAACTGTTTCCATCTCTGCACTCATTTCACTCACCATCTTTCTATTTAAGAATAATTATTACTTAATATAAATATAACTGTTTGATGTGTGAAATGTCAATCTTCATTACTTAAAAGTCTTTAATAGCCTTGTTTAGGATCTACTTCATTCTCAATTAAATCTTCCTTATTGAGAAAATGGTTAAGATTTTTAATGAATATATCCGTAACCTCGCTCATATTTTCTTTGCCATTACCTGTGATATGAGCAGTAATAGTAATATTTTCTAATGAATATAGTTCATTACTTGGATTTAAAGGCTCTTTTTCGAACACGTCTATATATGCGTGTCTAATTTGCTTTTCTTTTAAAGCTTCAATTAACACACTCTCCTCAACAATTGTCCCTCTACCTACATTTATAAACAATGCTGTTTCATTCATTAACTCAAAATGCGCTTTCGTTATGAGATGTATAGTCTGCTCAGTTTCAGGTAGTGTGTTAACAATTATGTCCGCTTCGGTTAAAGCATTAGAAAGTTCATTTAATGCAAAGGTCTTACTAAACCCCTCTACTGAATGACCATTTGTATTGATACCAATAATTTTCATGTTCATTGCATTTGCAATATTAGCCGTATATTGAGCGATACTTCCTGTACCTAGAAATAGAATCGTTTCCCCACTCACTCTTGAGCCCGTAAGTTTTGAATCATAATATCTATTTTGTTGATTAATATAGGAAGTTCTCATTTTTTTATAGTCATCTAGTATATAAGCTATAATAAATTCTGACATTTGCTTTGCATGTATACCTTTACCATTTGTAAGTAATATATTTTGTTTATCAATATAATCTAAAGGTAAACTATTCACACCTGTTGAATACCATGCCATCCATTTAAGTTTAGGACAATTTTCTAAAAACGATTGATTAAGTTTACCATCATAACCGAATATTATATCTAAATCTTTTTTATCTTGTTCTTCTATTTCAGAGACACCCTTTGTAAATACAAAATCGACAGTAGGATAAGCTTCTATTAATTTAGATTCTAAATCTCCCATTCTTTTTAAACTGACAGCTTTCATCTATGTTCACCCCAAGATTCCTTTTAGTTCATCCATTTGTGTTTTAACTTTAACTTTTTCAATTACATCTATTATAATACCATCTTCATCAATAACAAATGTAGTTCTTACGATACCCATCGATTCTTTACCAAATGATTTCTTCAATTGATAGACACCCACTTTTTCTGACAGCTCATAATTCTCGTCCACTAATAAATCAAAATTTAGATCTAGTTTTTGGCTGAAATTTTCGTGTTTCTTTTTAGTATCTCCACTAATACCATACACTTTGGTATTTAAATCATTAAAGATTGCTAAATTATCTCTAAAATCACATGCTTCAGTAGTACATGTAGGTGTATTATCTCTTGGATAAAAGTAAAGTACAGCTTTACTTCCTTTTATAGATTCATTAGAAATAACCTCCCCTTTTTGATTTTCTAGTTTAAATGATGGAAATTGATCGCCTTTTCTTAACATTTAACTCACCCTATTCCTTTTTATTCTTAATTTTATGATACGATAATAGACGAAATTATTAAATTAAAAGAGGTTGATATGTATGAAATTTACTGAAAGTGAAAAACTTCAAAAATTATCTGATGAGTATATTCTAGGGGGAGTCAATTCACCTTCTCGCTCATATAAGGCAGTTGGCGGTGGCGCACCAGTTATGATGCGCTCTGGTCAGGGCGCATATTTGTTTGATGTAGATGGAAACAAGTACATTGATTATTTACAAGCTTATGGTCCTATTATTACTGGTCATGCACATCCACATATTACTAAAGCAATTCAAGAACAGGCTGCCCAAGGTGTATTATATGGTACGCCTACAGAACTAGAAATTGAATTTGCTAAAAAATTACGTGAAGCTATGCCTTCATTAGAAAAGATTAGGTTTGTTAATTCGGGTACAGAATCAGTTATGACTACAATCCGTGTCGCCCGTGCTTATACTAAAAGAACTAAAATCATCAAATTTGCTGGTCAGTATCACGGTCACTCTGATTTAGTTTTAGTTGCTGCTGGTAGTGGGCCTTCTCAATTAGGTTCACCTGATTCTGCTGGTGTTCCTGAAAGTGTCGCTCAAGAAGTCATCACAGTTCCTTTCAACGATATTGGTGCTTATAAGGAAGCTATTGACTATTGGGGAGAAGATATTGCTGCCGTATTAGTAGAACCTATTGTCGGTAATTTTGGCATGGTTAAACCTAAACCTGGTTTCTTAGAACAAGTAAACGAACTTACCCATAATAATGGAAGCTTAGTTATATATGATGAAGTCATTACAGCATTCCGTTTCCATTACGGTGGTGCACAAGATCTTTATAATGTATATCCTGATTTAACAGCCTTCGGTAAAATTGTTGGTGGTGGTTTACCTATAGGGGGATATGGAGGAAAGCAAGATATTATGGAACAAGTAGCACCTTTAGGTCCTGCATACCAAGCTGGTACTATGGCAGGCAACCCACTATCCATGAAAGCTGGCATTGCACTTCTAGAAGTATTAGAGCAAGATGGCGTTTATGAAAAATTAGATGCATTAGGTAAACGTTTAGAGGATGGTTTGCTTTCATTAATTAAAAAACATAATATTACTGCTACAGTAAATAGAGTATATGGTGCCCTAACATTATATTTTACAGATGAAACAGTAGAAAATTATGCTCAGGCTGAAAATACTGATGGAGACGCATTTGCTAAATTCTTTAAATTAATGCTAAACCAAGGTATTAATCTTGCGCCTTCTAAATTTGAAGCTTGGTTTTTAACTACTGAACATACAGACGAAGACATTGATGCAACATTAAAAGCGGTAGATTATGCATTTAGTCAAATGGTATAAACTTGAATTTTACACCCAATCGTTGTATAACAAGTATAAACATTATTTTATTAAATATATTAAGGAGCGGTACATTTGAAATTAGGAGCCCGTATTCTCAAAACAGGTATCGCAATTATACTTGCTTTGTTTATCGCTTCTCTATTACCTGATGAAGCTGGTTTAAAAGCCATTGCTGCAGTCAGTGCTGTCATTGCAATGCAACCAAGTGTTTTTCGTTCAATAAAAACAATTGGGGAACGAGCAATAGGTAACCTTGTTGGTGCTGTTTTAGCAGTAGTGATGGTTACAATATTTGGAAATAATATTGTAATCATGGGTGTTACAGTAATTTTATTAATTGCAATCCTGTTTCGTTTCAAATTGGAACATGTTGCTACGCTAGCAAGTATAACTGCTTTAATTATTATGGGACAACATACTGGTAACTTTTATGTTTCTGCCTTTTATAGATTTATACTTGTTATGGTTGGTGTGCTTAGTTCTTCAGCAGTAAACCTTTTATTTCTACCACCTAAATTTGAATCTAAAATATACTATAATTCATTAAATATCTGTTCTGATATTTTTGTATGGTTTAAATTAGTTTTAAATGACACCTCTGAGTATCATCATATTAAAGAAGATAGAGGGTTAATTGTTACCCGTATTGATAAACTCGAAGAAACTTTGGGTTATTATTCAGAAGAAAAACCATGGACTAAAAAGCAACTGTATGCACAAAATAGGAAAAAAATTCTTTTTAAAGAATTAGTCCGTAGTACTCGGCGAGCGTATGAAGTTTTGAGAAAAATGAATCGTTATCAAAATGACCTTCATAATTTAAATAACGAATTACTTTTGCAGATTAAATTAGAGATTGACACATTGATTGCATATCACGAACAAATCTTCATCAGTCTTTCAAAAAAGGCACGGTATGATGTAGATCAACTTGATAGTCAGATTTCAAACCCACAGAAAAAAGATTTGATGGATGCATTTCAAAAAGAAATCATTCAAAATCCTTATCAATCAATGTACTCATATACTAATATTATGCAAATTATTTCAGCAATCGAAGAATATCGTTATATTTTAGAACATTTAGATAGACTGCGTATTAGTTTCTTCACGTACCATCGAAATGATAATGAAATTGATATACTAGAAGAAGACTTCGATTTATAAATAAAATACCCTTTGAGCTTAATTTTCATCTGCTCAAAGGGTATTTTTAAATTTCTTATAATAGTTGTAATCAAAATAGTAACTTAATCGTTTAAGATCAAAGCGCACTCGGTATACGTTAAAATACCCAATGCGCTTTTAAATATTTACTGACTATAAATTTTGAATACTATATAGATGTTCGTATGCACCTTTTTTAGCTAATAATGCTGAATGTGAACCACTTTCAACAATTTCACCATTTTCTACAACAACAATTTTATCAGCATGTGTGATAGTAGATAATCTATGTGCAACAATAAGTGTTGTACGATTTGCACTTAATACACTCAAGGCATCTTGAATAATAGATTCACTTTCTAAATCAAGCGCGCTCGTCGCCTCATCTAATATAATAATTGGTGGATTATTTAGGAAGATGCGGGCAATAGAAACACGTTGTTTTTGTCCACCAGAGAGTTTAACCCCTCTTTCGCCCACTTCTGTATCGTAACCTTTAGATAGTTCCATTATAAAATCATGCGCATTGGCCATTTTAGCAGCGTTAATAACTTCTTCATCTGAAGCATCCGGTTTACCTAACAATATATTTTCTTTAATCGTATCCGAGAATAATATATTATCTTGTTGAACTAAGCCAATTTGTCTTCTCAAGCTACCTGTTAAATATGACTTGATATTTGTACCATCAATTTTTATTTCGCCTTCGGTAACATCATAGAACCTAGGTATTAAATTGATTAAAGTAGATTTTCCTCCACCACTCATACCAACAAATGCCACAGTCTCACCTTGATTAATTTCTAAATTAATATCTTTAAGGATATTTGCTTCATTTTGATCATATCTAAAATTAACATTATTTAATTCGATGTGTCCTTGTTTTATTTCTATTGGCAATGCACCTTTTTTGTTTTTGATGTCGTAATCTTCATCTAAAAGTTGGAATACACGGTCCATTGACGCAAAACTTTGTGTCAATGTCGTAAATGAAGAAACTAATCTACGTAGAGGTCCAAATAGTTGTTCAAGATAGCCCACGAAAGCAGCTAAAGTACCTACTGTTATCGATCCATTGATTGCTAAGAATGCACCTGTACCAATAACGATTAAAGGCCCAATATCTGTAACCGTATTAATTGCTGAGAATGAATAAGCATTCCAACGCGTATGATTAAACGCTCTTTGTAAGAAATTTTGGTTATGTTTATTAAAGTTGCCTGCTTCATTATCTTCAATTGCAAAACTTTTTATAACTGACATCCCTTGTACACGTTCATGTAAGAACCCTTGTACTTCTGCCAATGCTTGTGATCTCTTTCTTGTTAAACTTCTCAAACGACCAAAGAAGAAATATACAGTTAAAATATATACAGGGAATATAATAATTGCAGCTAAAGTTAACTTAACATCTAAGAAAAACATAATAGTCAATGCAATAATAATAGTTATACAGTCGAGCCATATATTCATTAAACCAGTTAATATAAAGTCTTTAGTTTGCTCAACATCATTAATAACCCTTGAAATAACCTGTCCTGCTTGGTTATTCGCATAAAATCTTGAACTCAAAGCTTGCAAATGATGATAAAGCTTTTTACGTATGTCATATAAAATTTTGTTACTTGTCCACTGTGCTAGATATTGTCTTAAAAACTCAATTGGTGGTCTTACTATCACAAAGATGAACGCTGCTATACCCATTGCAACTAATAATTTTGTGATCTTTTCTTCTACTGTTATAGCACCATTATTGATAATATCATCAATGACATATTTAATTAATAATGGAATCAGCATCGGAATACCAAATTTTAGAATACCTACAAGTATAGTGGCAATGATTCGCCATTTATATGGTCGAACAAATTGTAAATATCTGCGAATCATAAAACGATTCCTCCCCACACTATATTTGCAAATGAAACAGCCTATGTTGATGGTCCAACTAGGCTGCTAATTTATGCGCTATCTAAAGTTGTTTGACAATTTCATTTGCGAATACGAATATTTTATAGCAAACTTATTTTTTCTTGTTTGTATTGTTCACATTCATATCACTATAAATGATAATTAAATTAAAAACATTAAATATGCTTAATAATTTCTAACTTTTTTGTATCGTTCTCGCCAAACTTTAATGAAGTCTGGAGCAAACGGACCTTTCTTCTGTTCAATCCATTGCTGTAAAATATCTACATTTCTTCTTAAAATAACGTCGATATCAGGTGAATAATTCATTTGTCTCATATGCTGCTCGTATTCATCTTCGTCTAGTAAATGATATTTACCGTTTGGATATACTTTAATATCTAAATCATAATCGATATATTTTAAAGCTTCTTCATCACAAACAAATGGTGAAGATAAATTACAATAATAATAAACGCCATCTTCTCTAAACATACATATCACGTTAAACCAATATTCAGAATGAAAATATACAATTGCAGGCTCTCTCGTAATCCATGTACGACTATCACTTTCTGTGACGAGCGTATGATCATTCCCACCAATAACAACATCTTCCGTACCTTTTAATATAGTAGTTTCAGACCAAACACGATGAATATTACCATCATGTTTATAACTTTGAATCTTAATTGTCTGACCTTCTTTAGGTATGGATTCTTTTACCATGCTCCACACCACCTTTTCTTAATTTCACATATAGAATTATAACATAACTCAAGATACAACACCGAATCTAACAATGTTTAGTTATGAAATTATATATTTTTGTCATACTTACAGGAAAATTAAAGTCTTCTTTTTCTGTTAACTGCATCCACACCATATTCTCTGGTAAGGTGATGTCATCTTTATGCACATTTTCTTGAGACATAAATACCTCAATATCCCACGTGATATGTGTAAATTGATGTTTTAATTTAAATGCAGGCGCTTGATCAAATGTCGCTTGTGTCCCCAATACTGAGTTAATATGCTTATCTTCCTCTGCTTCATACATTGGAAATTCCCACATATTATTTAATAACTTTTGTGTACGTTTTTCAATTAAATAAGCATTATCTTCATTTTTAAGTAGATAAACATGCTGTTTTATATGTTTCTTTTTAATTTTTGTTGTTTTTACAGGTAATGATTGAACTGTACCTTTTTCAAATGCTTCACAATGATCTTGAACCGGACAGAATAAACACAACGGGGATTTCGGTGTACAAATCAATGCACCTAGTTCCATCATTGCTTGGTTAAATGTACCTGCATCTTGCTCAACGTATGGTTGTAATTCATTCTCAAATGCTTTACGTGTTGATTGCAATTTCGTATCTCTCTCATCATTGTTTAGTCGAGACCATACTCTAAAGACGTTCCCATCCACAGTTGCTAAGGGTTTGTCGAAAGCAATGCTCATAACTGCTGCTTGTGTATAAGGACCTACGCCTTTTAGTTTTCCAAATGTCACCGGTTCGTCTGGCACGACACCGTGGTGACTTTCATGTACTTCTTTTATTGCAGTGTGAAAATTACGTGCCCTACTATAATAGCCTAAACCTTCCCAATATTTGAGCACTTCATCTTCATGTGCTTGACTTAACTCAGAAATAGTTGGAAAGCGATGGATGAATCTATGATAATAATCTATAACTGTTTTAACTTGAGTTTGTTGTAACATCACTTCACTCAACCATATATAATATGGATTAGAGGTTTCTCTCCAAGGCATTTCACGTTGATGTTCATCAAACCATGTAACGAGATTATTCTTGAATTTTGACTCATTAAACATTTTACACATCTCTTTCTATTAGTAATTCTTAAAAATTTCAAAATAAATTTCAGTATGTTATTTTTATTATTTATGATATTAGATTATAATGAATATATATTATTGACATGAAACGAGTTGAATACTTATGGATACAGGCACACATATTGTCATGGGTATCGGATTAACAGCATTAGCTACTCAAGACCCGGCAATGGCAGGATCATTTGTAGCCACAGCTACCACATTAGTAGTTGGCTCTTTAATACCTGATGGCGACACTGTTTTTAAATTAAAAGATAACGCTACCTATATATCAAATCATAGAGGTATCACACATTCAATACCCTTTACGATATTATGGCCTTTATTAATTACTTTATTAATTTTTACATTTTTCAAAAACGTTGATATAACACACGTTTGGCTATGGGCACAGCTTGCAGTATTTCTACATGTATTTGTAGATATTTTCAATTCTTACGGCACACAAGCGCTAAGGCCTATTACTAACAAATGGATACAACTCAGCGTAATTAATACGTTTGATCCAATTATATTTGCCTTGTGGTGTATTGGAATACTGCTTTGGTTAGTTGGGATTCATCCATATCTTGTGTTTTTCCCAATTATCGCTATTCTTGTAATATATTATATCATTCGCTTTAGAATGCAAGCTGTGATTAAAGAACAAGCTCTAAAACAAATTCAACAAGAACATAATCCAGTAAAAGTATTTGTTGCTCCAACAATTCGCTTCATGCAATGGCGTGTTGCAATACAAACTGAAGAACATGATTATGTGGGACGTAGTTTTGGTAGAAACATTGTATTTAGTGACAAATCAAAACGTCATCCATTTCCAAGTGATGATTTAATGCAATATGTCGAGGGTGATAAAAATATTAAAACATTCCTTAACTTCTCAACAATTTATCGTTGGGAAGCTAGAAAGTTAGATGATGAAACAACCGAAATCAGATTAATTGATTTACGTTATTTAAAAAATGGACATTATTCTTTTGTAGCTATTGCCCATTTAGACGATGAAATGAATATCGACCATTCATATATCGGCTGGGTCTTTAGCGAAGATAAATTACAGAAAAAATTATTTGCAAAATAACGCGTTTTTAAAATTTAATACCTCTAAATACAATAAGAACTGGAAAGGTTCGTTATCAATCAACGAACCTTTCCAGTTCTTTTATTACGTTTAGTTTAATTAATAGTGAGTAATCTTTATTTATTTTCGCTTAAGTCATCTGCTTCATTCGTATTTTCATCTTTATCTGTATCTGAATGCGCAACGATTGTTTCATCAGGCACTGCGTATAAATATTTTCTGTGTGCCATTATTCGATATTTAGCAAAAATAACTACACAAAGTATTGCTAAAAATAATATATAATACAAATGATATGGTATATTATTTAAACTTAAAGCACCCAGCACGACAGATTGTGAAATACCTTCAATAAGGTAATATAGTGGATTTAACATTAATATATGCGATACCAGTGACGTATTACTTGTTGGTATAAAGAGTATTGGAACAATAAAAAACATTACTAATGAAATCACGTAAAACATGCCGTTAATTTTGCGACGAACAATAGCAGAAAGACCTAATATTGTCGATACGAGTATCATGAATAGCATCGCCATTACAACATAATAAAACGTAGAAGCTATAGAACTTTCAATATTAACAGGTGTTGCATATATCATAATAATTAAAGTTATAAACATTGTTATACTCGTAATGATTGCTATAACAACATTTTGAAATATTGGGTTCAAGTTAAATAACTTACTAGTAAAGTAATCAATTTTATAAGTGTTATAACTTCGATAAACAGCAATCCAAATATAAGCAAAAGTTGTTAATCCTGCCAATCTAAAATAGGCACGAGCTTGAATTAGTTCTTCGGTGCCATTTATTTTAAATATTAGCATTAATAAGAATAGCAATGCCAAGCTTGATAAAAAGGGTATAACAAGCCACACCCATTGTGATTTTAATCGATGATATGCTTGTTTGCTAAGATATGGCATGTTTTTAAAAAAACTAATTATACTATCAATCATTCTTTACACCTACAATTCAATATATATCCATTTATTATTTTTTAAATCTGCCATGAAATAGCCCTCTCCAGATTTAGTAATCCAGAAATTATTTTCAATATTAAACTTATCTTTTAATTCTTCCTTCTTCTTAATAGGGAATGTAAAGCCCTTGAGTTTATTTTCGTCATTAAAAATCATAGAGATAGGTTGTTGTACTATAGGTACTACAAAACGATTGTCCTTATTATTTTCTGGTACAAGTCCCTCTGTTACTGTACTATGTTTTTTATGCAAATGACTGTTGAAAAATTCATAAAAATTAATATAGTTATTATGCATGTATGGTGCTAATGATTTAGAACTATGTGCTTCATATAAACCTGCAGGTTCAAAGAAACGCAATTTATTTTTAGCAACCTTATAATGCCTATTGTCTACGTCAATTCTATAATACTTATTATTTTCAGCGGTAATAGTTACAAAGCCATATTGATTTATTTTTTGTTTATTACCATTGTCCATATCTTCCACAGTAATAGATTCATCTAATACGATACCGTATCCTAACATTTCTTCATAAGGATCTTTATGTTGGTTTTGTATTGAGGCTTGATCAATATTTTGTCCAATCTGTAACTTCCCGACATTATTAAACATTAAAATTGCCATAAATAATAAGCCCACTACAAATACTGAAAGCCATGTCCAAAATCTAACGAATGCAACAGGTGGTTTCACATGATTATATCTTTCTATACGTTTGAAATTATAAGTTAATTCCGGCGTTCTTGTTCTACTTTTTTTCCAATCAACATCAAAATTCGCCTTCTCTTGCTCATCTTCCAACGACAATCTATCTTTCTCATGGTCTTTAAATACTGGTAAGACTTGATTTAAAGAGCCTTCCATTCTAAGTTGGCCGTGAGAGACCCAGGCAATGTAATTACTCGTCTGAGCTATACGTTGAACATCATCATCGATTATCACAATTGTTAAATTTTGGTTTATGTATTCTTCTGTAAGTCCAATTGCTTTTTCGATAAAAGATTCATCTAAGTATTGTAAAATATGATTAAAAATTATAATGCTTGCTTTTGAAGTTCTTGCTAATGCGAATAATAATTGTGCATATTGTGAATCAGTTAATCGGCTAACTTTAACATCCGCTTTATCTTCAAGGTGCGCATATTTTATAATTTGCTCTACTTTATGATCCGAAGTCTTATATTGAAACAACATGATTGCATTAGCCACAAAATCATTTACAGAAGTATGCTGCAATAATTTATCTTCAATATCAGCAAAAAACAAGTCTCTTTTCTTAACGACTTTTCCTTTGTCGGGTTTTATTTCACCACTTAATAAACGCCCTATTAATGATTTAGAAGAACCCGCTTCACCTATTATTCCTAAAGCTTCACCTTGATAGATATGGAGGTTAAAATTATTCAATTCTATATCTTCTTCATCATAACCAAATGGTAAATACCATTTAGATGATTTTTTATTTCTATAATAATGAGTTACATTTAGTAACTTTAATATAATTGAACTACCCATCCTATCTTCATCCTTCTACAATTTTAATAATGCGAGCGGTAAACCCTCTTCAGGTTCTGAACTTTTAATTCTAAAGCCCCACGCAAAAACGCCTTTTAACCGTTCAACTTTGAAATAGCTTTCTGTGCCATCATTTAATTTATATATTTTACCCAATTCTACTTTATTTCTATCTACAAGATAGCTTTCTGCAATAATTACTTTACTTGCATATACGTCATATTCATTAAAAATGCCATTCATTTCTGCTTTACGCATTTTCTCTTTATAACCTTGTATCTCATGACGTAATTCAATTTCACTCATTTCACTCAATTTCTTCTGTTCCATCTACTATTCCACTCTCTTCTAATTTAGCTTTAATTTTATCATATTTATAACCTTTTCTCATAAGTGCTTCTATTGTTTTGTTAATTAATTTTCTACCTGAAAATTTTCTTGAATATTTATTATATGCTTTTTCTAATTCGTTTTGTAATAACTCATCTAATTCTTCTTCAGGTTGAGAAAAATCCATTTCGTCCATTACTTCTTTAATTTTCTCAAAAGAGTAACCTTTTTGCATTAATGATTGTGTCAATTTCTCTTTTCTTTTTACTAATGGCCCCTTTTTCTGTTTCAAAATTTTATTTGCAACTTTTAATATATCCTCCATAGATTGCTCCTGTTCATAAATCTGGCTATATTCATCAATAATTAATTGTTCAATGCCAGCTTCTCGTAATTTTTGTTTATATATTCCAGGACCTTTATCTGTCGTTAAAATCATGGTGTTTTTTAAACTATTCGCATAATCATTATGATCTATAAGCTTTTGCTCATGACAGTAATCTATGACTTTAGCAATGACTGACTCAGAAATTTCTTTTTTTGTAAGATGTTTAATTACTTCATGGTCAGTTCTTTTTCTATATGAAATATATTGAATAGCTGCGTTAACTGCTTGCCTGTATTGTTCATAGCTTTGAATTTCTTCCATATCTTTAGCTTCAACAATTTGATCTTTTTTTAAATTAAAATAGACAAAGGTATCAATATCGATACCCATTTCAAATTCATCATCTAAATATAGATTAAAACGTTCTTTATTCTTTTTTTGCACTTCTATCTTTGTTATTTTAGGCATATTATTCACTCCACTTATAAGAATAACTTATATTGATTATGAATGGAATTATAGTGTATAGCATATTTAAAATTGCTATTAATCCATGTATGTATATTTAAATTATAACATCAAAAAAGGAGCGAGATAGAAATCAAAATTTGATTTCGTATTCCGCTCCCACAAGGCTCCCTAGAAAAGGAATACAAGAGCTGAAACTCTTGCATAAGAACTACTCATCTTCCTAAATGACGAAGTAGTTCTTTAAAAGCTTGAAACATGTGTTTTTAAACACCTTACAGCTCGTGTACAATGTTTTATTTATGTTCTATTCTCTTAGCTTATTACACACCGAGTTCTTGGATTGCATTTTCATACTGTTCATTAGAAATAAAATCCTGTTGTTTCATTTTCTCTAAATCTATTTTTACACGATTGATATAATTATCCGACATGTTATTCACATCGTATACGCTTGGTGCATTAATCTTACTAGCTAAAATTGCACTTTGTAATACAGATATCTGAGGTAAATTAGGATTGTTTTTATCTGTTGTTACGCCAAAAAAGTGATTTGCTGCTGACTCAACAGTATATTGGTCACTTCCAAAATAAATATTGTTCACATAAAAACTTAAAATTTCATTTTTGTCATAAGTTTTTTCTGCGCGATGTGCTACAAATAATTCTTTGATTTTTCTTGTTAGTGATTGTTCATTATCATAATAATAGTTTTTCACTACTTGTTGCGTAATCGTACTCCCACCTTGCACGCTATTATCACTTATTGTTGAAAATAGTGCACGCGATGTACCTTTGAAATCAAATCCATTATGCTTATAATATCTTTCGTCTTCCATTGCTATAAATGCACCCTTAGTATAGTCGGGCATATTTGAAACAGAGACGAAGGATTCTTTATCTTCAATACTTCTCAAGTCATCCACATCTGCTCTTAAAGAAAATGCGTACATTGTAGCTATAAACGCAGCGATTAAAATGATGATAGGTATTAGTATCTTTATCAACAAACCTTTTCCTTTTTTCTTTTTTGGTGGTTTGTTTACCGGTTGGAAATAGGTATTATGCTGCGGTATATTTGAGTTTTTTTGACTAGTTTGTTTTTTAGTTTGCTTATAACGATCGCTTCTTTTCATGCGCTAGCTCCTTTATGTTGCTCTCATATCATTATAAGTGAGTTTATCAATAGTTTAAATGTTTATCTACACCAAATTGAAAATATCAGTCCAAGGGTGTATGCCACGCTACGCATAGAGTTTCATTGTAAGCATATTTCATATATGTTTAAGTTATTAAACATTATACGACCATAAGATATATACTAACGCGAAAATTATCATTATAAAATACAAAAAACTGGAAAAACCCATAGCATCAGACTATATCTCCCAGGTTGAACCTTTAATTCAACTTATAAGATATAATCATTACCATACGTTTTTCCAGTCATATATTAAGGACACTTATGTCCAAAGCGTGCGTTCATTAATGATTTGCAATTAGTCTTTTAACTGATTCGCAATTTCTCTATTAAAATCATCTAAGTCATCAGGTGTACGACTCGTAACTATATTTTTATCTACAACTACTGATTCGTCTACAACTTGTGCGCCTGCGTTAGATAAATCTTTGCGGACATTTAACACTGCAGTTAAAGTACGTCCATTTAAATCATCAGTATCTATTAAAATTTGAGGTCCGTGGCAAATTGCAAATGTCGGAACATCATTTTTTGTGAAATACTTAGCAAATGTACCATATCTGCCTTCTGAGTCACCACGTAGATGATCTGGAGAAAATCCGCCTGGAATTAATAATCCATCGTAATCCTCTGGCTTAGCATCTGCAATACTAACTTCTACTGTAGCTTTTGCACCATGTTTACCAACAACTTCACTATTCGCTGTATCGCCAATAATTACTGTTTCATGCCCTGCTTCTTCTATTGCTTCTTGTGGGCTTGTTAATTCAACATCTTCAAATTCATTTGTTACTATGATTGCTACTTTTTTAGCCATGTATAATCACCTTTCCTATTTGCGTTCTACATTATATATAGACGAAATCAAGAAAAGTTAAACATACAATAGCTCAATCTAATTTATGGACAATCTGTGCTTATTCAGATGTGTTTGATACAGTTTTGACTTTTTCTTCTAATTGATCTAATAAACCAATCCACTCATCAATATCTTCCACTTTTACTTCGTTTGGATTAACTTGGTCTATATCGTCAATAAACTTTTCTAATCTTTCTTTTATTTGATCAATTGTTTGATTTTCATTCATTTTCAATGAGACTCCCTTTTTATAAGATATTATTATCCTAACATGGAATTAACAACTTTTGGTAGTATCAGAATAATATTATAATAAAATGTTAAGTGTAGTGTCTCAGAGTGTCAATAAAGTTTATAACTTTGTCAGCATATTTTTTGTGCACCTTTTCCGCGGTCACAACCTTGTCTTGTAGTCTTTCGCTAATGCTTTATTAACTAGTTAGAAGTAAGAGCAAATCACTGACATTTTTAAAATCATCTATATAAAAAACGAAAGGTACATATCGATTGTAATTAATCCGATATGTACCTTTCATTTTTTATCCTAATTGTTGCACGTTTGATAAGAACTCAATCGTACTTTTACTTTCTTCTCTACGCTCTTTCCTTCTTTTAACTCGAGCAGGTGCTGTATCATAGAACCATTTTTCTGTCTGTGATTCTGGGTAAACTTGAGGTACTTCTATTGGCTTACCATCTTCACCGAGTGCTACAAATGTTAAAAAACTTAGCGCTGCTAAATGTCTTTCATTTTTAAGTACATCTTCTATAATAATTTGAACGCAGACTTCCATTGAAGATTTTCCAGCATATGAGACCATAGCTTCATAAGAAACGACAGCTCCTGTTTTAATTGGTTTTAAAAAGTCTACCGAATCAGTTGAAGCTGTTACTACTTGTGAATTACTATGTTTCGTTGCTGTTATAGCAGAAATTTCATCAATGTTCGCCATCAACATACCGCCAAACATTGTCTGCAGATGATTCGTTTCTTGTGGAAAAACTTGCCTCTCTTTAATACTTCGTGCTTCAGACATCGATTTACGTTTAGGTCTGTCCATAATTTAATCATTTCCTTTTCTTTTATTAGACAAAAAGTGAGTGCTCTGAAAAATAGAACACTACTTCAGAACACTTTCACAGATTTCTCTCTATTTTGACCAGTTACCATTTTCGAAGACGAGTTCTTTTTCATCCTCTTGTGTGATGCCATAAATTGTTAAATCTTTACTACCAATCATAAAGTCAACATGAATAAGTGAATCATTTAACCCTTGAGCTAACTTTTCATCTGTAGTCATTTCTGTACCACCCTCTACATTAAAACCGTAAGCTGAGCCCAATGCAATGTGACAAGATGCATTTTCATCGAACAATGTATTATAAAAGATAGTATTGCGGTTAGAAATAGGTGAATCATCAGGTACTAATGCTACTTCACCTAATCGCTTAGCACCTTCGTCTGTATTTAATAAATCACGTAAGACCTCTTCACCTTTTTCAGCTTTATAATCAATGACTTCTCCATCTTTAAAAGTTAATGTAAAACCATCTATAATATTACCGTTATGGCTTAATGGTAATTTATTCGTTACATAGCCATTTACTTTCAACCTATGAGGTGCAGTGAACACTTCTTCAGTTGGAATATTAGCTACAAAGGCTTGACCTCCACTTGCATAACTTGTTGCATCTTCCCATATATGACCTTCTGGCAAACCAATTTCTAAATCTGTACCTTCAGAAATATAGTGAAGTGCTTTATAATTTTTACTTTGTAATTTATCTGCATGTTTACTTAGATTAGCAACATGAGCCTTCCAATTAGCGA
This sequence comes from Staphylococcus caseorum, assembly GCF_049943195.1. Classification (NCBI taxonomy): domain Bacteria; kingdom Bacillati; phylum Bacillota; class Bacilli; order Caryophanales; family Staphylococcaceae; genus Staphylococcus; species Staphylococcus caseorum. Next base: position 456,111 of record NZ_JBNFUA010000001.1, on the reverse strand, counting down.
CTGGATCATTACCGTCTACGCGAACGATATCTAATACTTCATCAATGAATGTGTTGTAGGCATCTTCTTCAGATAGTTCTGGATAGACACGGCTTGCCCAAGCTTTTGATGGATAGGCTGCCACACACCAAGGAAATTGGTTTTTCTGACTTGCTTCCATATATCCTTTATATGCAGTAGCATACTGTCTTTGGAAAGCAGCTAATTTATCACGGTCAATGCCATTTAATAAATCAGGATCTTGTGTTATAAGTGCTAAATTTGCAGCACCTCTATTCACATAATCCATACGCTTAGCAACTTCATAATCTTTCACTTCATTACTTTCAAAATGTTCCACGGTTTCATATTCGAATTTTAAGCGAGAAAGTCGATCGTCGCTATAGTCAACTTTAACATCAGAAGCGCCTCGTTTATATGCGGCTTCTACTATGTAATGTGTTAATTCAATAGCATCAACACTTGAGCGAATAAATACTGGCTGACCTTCTTGAACATTCATTCCTACACCAACTAAAAGTTCGGCGTATTGTTTTAATTTTTCTTGTAATTGAGTCATCTTTATACACTCCTTTTATTTGCGTATTTGCCCAAGTGCGTCTGCAATTGCAGCTGCTTCACTTGGTGTAAATGACGCTTTTGATGTTACATATTCGTGAATTTCGCTTATTTCTTGCTTATCTGCTTCTTCATATTTATCTGGATCAATCAAGCTTTGATTTACAAGATTTAAACGTTCTCTTATTTCTAAAATCATTTGTTCGTTAGTATTTGTCACTTCGTTCACCCCTTTTACCAACTTATTTTATCAAATTTACGTTTCTTGTAAAACTTTTATCATAATAATGCTTTAGAAATGATTAAAAAAGCTTTAAAATGGGAAATAGCATTATATAATTTGGAGGTAGTCACATGATTTCAGTAGCATTCGTTTGTTTAGGCAATATTTGTCGCTCGCCAATGGCAGAAGCTATAATGCGACAAAGATTACTAGATCGAAAGATAACAGGTTTAAACGTAACCTCTAGAGGCACAGGTGAATGGAACTTAGGTCAACCACCTCATGAGGGCACGCAAGATATTCTCACTAAAAATGATATACCGTTTGATAACATGATCAGTGAACTATTTAAAGCTGATGATGACTTTGATTATATCATTGCAATGGATCAAAGTAATGTAGAGAATATTAAACAGATCAATTCTAGCATTAAAGGACAATTGTATAAGCTATTAGACTTTAGTGATATGAATGAGACTGACGTACCTGATCCTTATTATACAAATAATTTCGAAGGTGTTTATAAAATGGTACAATCATCTTGTGATAACTTAATTGATTTTATAGTTAAAGATGCAAATCTAAGAGAGGGGTAAAACATCATGCAAAATAAATTAATTCCAGGAATTCTATTAGGTGCCGTAATTGGAGGCGCAGCAACATTGGCAGACAAATCAACTCGCCAATCATTAAAACAATCAATTAAAGATAGAAAAGAAGGCAATCGTTCTCAAAAACCTTCAGCTATCAACAACGTAAAAGACGAAGTATTATATTGGAAAGATGTGGTAGAAGAAATTCGCCGTAATAATCCAGAATTAGAACGTTCTTTAAAAGACGCGAAAAATACATTCGTTGAACGTAAAAATAAACGTTTAAATAATTAATTGGTTTATAGTATTGTATTTTTGATACCGCATGTTTAAATAATTAAATTAAGGCAATACCTAATATTACATGTTTAGGTATTGTCTTTTGTATATAACTTGTAATGTGCGATATTTTAAAAACTTAAAAACAATTTTAAAAAAAGAATATCAACAGTTATTTACCTTCTTTAACTTTTAAAGTATATTAAACAATATACTGAAAACATCAATACATAAGGAGATTTGATATGTCTAAAAAAGAGAAAACAACTTCAAAGTTTCTAAACTCAGCTAAAAAGAATGAAGAGAAGAAGTCTAAGAAAACAAAAGATGAACAAATCGGGCGTGATCGTACTTATATCACACCTAATGAATTCAAATCAAAATCACCTAAGAAAGACAATCAAGAATTCTTTGTATCACGTATTAATAAGCCAGCAAAATATACGAAAAACCCTAATTTTTTCTCTTATCTCATTTATAGAATAGGTAAAGATGATGCATCCGGTTTATCTGCACAATTATCTTATTACTTCATGTTGTCACTCTTCCCTATGCTCCTATTCTTACTATCAATAGTACCTGTCGTAGGTGTTGAACAGTCAACGATAAGAGATATGATTAAAGAGCACGTCCCTTCAGATTATGCAGGACAAGTATCATCAATCATTGGTGATATTATGGGGAACGCTAGTGGTAGTATATTATCTGTAGGTTTGATTTTAGCACTGTGGTCTGCATCAAACGGTATGACTGCAATTATGAACTCTTTCAATGTCGCATATGACGTTGAAGATAGCAGAAACTTTGTTGTTTCTAAATTATTCAGTGTGTTATTTACACTTGCTATGATTATCGTCTTACCTATCGCGCTGATATTACCTACATTTGGAGAACAAATCGGTTCGCTTTTATTTGGCCCACTTGGTTTAGGTGATCAAATCAAATGGATTTTTAATTTAGTACGTGTTGTATTACCATTAATCATTATTTTCATAGCGTTTATGGTTTTATATACGTTAGCGCCGAATGTTAAAATTAAAATGAAATCAGTAATACCAGGTGCAATATTCGCTACGATTGTATTTTTAGGTGGCTCATTCTTATTTGGTATATACATTTCAAACTTTGCTAACTATTCTAAAACATATGGTAGTATCGCTGGTATCATTATTTTAATGCTATGGTTATACATTACAGGCTTTATTATTATTATCGGAGCTGAAATCAATGCGATTATCCATCAACGCAAAGTAGTCGCTGGTAAAACACCAGAGGAACGTACAATGTCTGAGATTGAAGAAAATGAATCAACTCATGCTAGAAGCGAAGCTGATACTAATGCTGAAAATGAATCAACACATGCTACTGACTCTGATTCCAATCATAATATTTCAGACTCAGACAACAAAAAAGTATAATTTAATATAAACTTAGCTAAATAGCTGATAGGTATCTAAATCATGATATCTATCAGCTATTTTTACTTCCCAATTTAAAGCTATCCTATTGAATGGCTTTATAACACGTAAAAAGGCTAAAACCGAAACGTAAATGTCTATCATCTACGTTTCGGTTTTAGCCTTTTGGAAATACTTAAAATAGAATTTATCATTGTATTAAATTATGCTGGAAAGCATAAATAACTGCTTGTGTTCTATCTTGTACTTCTAATTTACTTAATATATTACTTACATGTGTTTTTACTGTTTTAATCGTTATGTGGGATGCACTCGCAATTTCTTGGTTTGAGTAACCTTTTGCGATAAGTAATAGAATTTCCATTTCTCGTTCCGTTAACATTTCATATAATTCGGCACGTTGTTTCATTCTATTTCTCATCTTCACAAGCACTTCAGCTTCAAATACAGACTCATTTTTATACGTTTTACGAATCGCCTCGGCTATATCGCTAGCACTAGTTGTTTTCAAAATATAGCTGTCTACACCAGAATCTAAAGCACGATATACTTCATTATCTTCAATGTAACTTGTTAACATCACAACTTTAATATGAGGTAAGTCTTTTTTTATTTGCTCAGTAGCATCGACACCATCCATATCGTCCATAAGCAGGTCCATTAAGATTAAATCAGGATTTAATTGATGAGCCTTTTCAATCGCATCTTTTCCTGACTGACCTTCCCCTACAATATCAATATCTGGCTGTGTAGATAAGTAACTAGAAATTCCAATTCGAACCATTTCATGATCATCAACAAATAATACTTTAATCGTCATGTGAATCCTCCTTATTTAATGGTGCCTTTACTTCAATTCTTGTACCCGAATCTGGCAAAGAAACAATATGGAACGTCGCACCAATTTCAAGCGCACGTTCTCGCATGTTTTTTAAACCATAACTTTGTTCTACCTTATCATCAACAGTGAATCCTTTACCATTGTCTTGAATGCGTAATAATAAGTAATCTGCCATATTAAACAATTCTATTGTTACTTTGGTACCTTTTGAATGTCTCAAAGTATTAGATAAGGCTTCTTGTGTAATTCTGAACAAATGATCTTCAATACCTTTAGGTACTTCAAATTCTTCAATATCATGTACAACTTTCATAGGTACTTTTTTCTTTAAATCAACGACTAAATCCTTAATACCTTCACCTAACGATTTGTCTTTTAATCCAATAGGTCTTAAATGTAATAGTAAGGCTCTCATTTCTAACTGAGAATCTTGTACCATTTTTTCTAATAATGGTATTTGTTGATCTAAAGGTGCTTCCAATTGTGTCTCTTTAATAGCTGAAAGCATCATGCTCGCTGCAAATAATTGCTGACTTACTGAATCGTGTAACTCACGTGCAAGTCTTTGTCGTTCATCTTCTATAATCTTTTTAACTTTCACATCATTTATATTATATGATTCATTTGTTAGATTTTGCGTTTTCATACGTAATTTGTGTACTTCTTGATTTAATGGAACTAACGTTTGATATAATTCAATTGTTTCATTATATAATTCAATATTTTGGTCATTAATACCTACTGTTTGACCTTCAATAGAACGTTCTATTTGGTCTTGTAACCAGTGGTTTTGCTGATTTATTTTATATGCTAATACCGATCCTACAATAATACAGAGAAAAATAACTAATAAATTTAAAAATAATAAAACTGGTATTCCAAAAATTTGTGTATAAAACATACCTTGAAAATACACTATGTTTACAAATACTTTATCGATAAAAAATAGAGCAAAAAATGTACTATAAACTAATATCAACATGGAACCTATTGCTCTTATGTAGTGATTCATTTATAAATCACCTCAATATCGCCAATTAGCGTCGAAACATAAATGTTTACAGCATAGTTTTCTTCTTTCGTCTCTTCCACGATTTTAATGTTATTATTTTCAACTTTATAAGAAGTTTCATTAACATAAGCATTCCCATACAAGGCAGTAAAGTTTAAAATAATATTATAATTTAAAGGTACGATAATTTGAACTTTTCCTATAATATGTCGTATCACTACAGTATTGTTTTCTTTAATATTAGCAGCTTTAGACATATCGATATGAATATCACCTATGCCATGTTGCACTTGTAAGTCTTCCCATTTGTATACATATACTGGTGTACGTTGCTCACCAAACCATTTTTGTTTAATGAAGTTTGGAGACTCAATTGCTTCATCAGTAGCGACTACTTTTAATGGTTTAAATCTATAAATAATATATCTTATGATTAGCATTATTAAAAAGATAAATAAAATGATAATTGTATATTTGTTAGATAATAAAGTGAATGCAATCAGCAAAGCACCAATCCAAAATGATAAGAGTCCCCGTATTTTATGGAAATACAAATAACCTACATAGGCTAGGATACAGCCAAGTAATAACACGAGTAAGAAACCAATTTTTTCAAAGAATATATAATAGAAATTGGCAATAATCAATAATGTTGTAAAAACAATTAACATCTCAGTCGATATATATTTATGAGTCATGTTTCGCCACCTTTCTTCAAGCGACTAAACTAATGCGTTCGATTAGATCACACTCAGTTTCAATATTAGCTCTCTCTGTTGCTTGTTGTGATAAATCGGATTCAATACGAGCGTAGTCTGCTTCCATTTCATTTAATTCACATTTTATTTGCTCTATATCTTTATGTTCTATTTCTTCGGCACAATCAATGTACTCGTTATCCAACATATCAATATATTTATTTTCTAATGATAATGTCAGTCTATCAATTAAACTGCCTACATTACCCTTTCTTTCAATTAAGTATTTAATATACATTTCAACACTTCTCAATTTTTTATCAAGAAAACGTTGGTACTCCACTATGCTTGTGCGAAATGTGTGTTTTGTCATCTTTTCTAAATAAGACGTAATATAATTCATAGAATCACCTCATGATCGATTAAACTCTATTATAAAAAATATCCGGAACCATTGGTATAGGCTCCGGAACCATCTTATATTAGGACTTTAGACCGAAACACTATCTAATCTATTTTAGTAGTTAACACTGGTCCATCTTTGGTAACGATGACAGTATGCTCAATTTGAGCAACAAAACTTTTATCTTTCGTTTCAAATGCCCATTCATTTTTGCCTTCTGTCACAAATGTTGCTTTTGAAGAAATAAATGGTTCAACTGCAATCACTGTACCCTCTTTAAGCAAAGTTTTATCTTTAGGGTCATAATAGTTCATCACGTGACTTGGTGCTTCATGAAGTGATTGTCCTACGCCATGACCTGTTAAGTTTTTAATAACTGTTAAATCATTTTTACGTGCAGTAGCATGAACTGCTTTACCGATTTGACTTAACTTCCCGCCGACTTTAACTCTTGTCATAGCCGCATCAAATGCTTCTAACGCTACATCACAGACTTTTTGTTTCAATGGGTTGTCCGCTTCACCAACCACAAATGAGATGCCTGTATCAGCGTAATAGCCATTCTTCAAAGCTGAAACATCGATATTAACTAAATCACCTTCGCGTATTTTACGTTTGCCTGGAATACCATGTGCTACTTCTTCATTAACACTAATACACGTTTGTCCTGGAAATTTTTCATCATGGATTGGAGCAGAAAGTGCACCATGTTTTTCAAATAATTCTTTTGCAATATCGTCTAACTCTTTTGTTGTGATACCTGGCTTTGTTTCTGCTTGCATGGTATCTCTAATTAATGCACAAATATAACCAATTTCTTTTAAAGCTGTTAATTCTTCTTCTGTTTTTACGATCATATTATCCCGTTCCTTTTTGTAAATTATATTCCTTCTTATTATAGCAGACTTTTTTTGATATAATAAATTAGAATATTTGAACACGTATAGTTTAACATTTTGATTATATGAATAACATGGCTACTTTTGTAATTCGTGTTAATTCTCTTCTGATACATAACATGACTAGGAGTTTTTTTATGAGCAACAATTGGTATAAAGGACTAATAGGTGCACGAACGATTAAAACTGGGTTAGCTACTTTTTTAACTGCATTTTTTTGTTTGGCATTAGATTTAAATCCTATTTTCGCAATTTTAACTGCTATTGTCACAATTGAACCCACTGCAAAGGCATCATTAAAAAAAGGATATCGTAGACTTCCAGCTACGGTAATTGGCGCACTCTTTGCAGTTATTTTTACATTTATTTTTGGCGACGAATCTGCTTTTGCCTATGCTTTTAGTGCTACATTTACAATAATATTTTGTACTAAGTTAAAACTTCAAGCCGGAACCACAGTTGCTACATTAACAGCAATGGCTATGATACCCGGTATACATGACGCTTATTTTTTCAACTTTTTCTCAAGACTATTAACTGCAATTATTGGTCTGGTCACGGCTGGTTTAGTCAACTTTGTTATACTCCCACCAAAATATTATGACCAACTTGAATCTTCAATAAATAAAGTAGAGTCTAAAATGTATGGTCTCTTTCATCATCGTATGCGTCAGTTACTGTTAGGCAAATTTACTAAAGGTGCGCCTTACCAACAATTAAATATATTGTTAGATTTAAATCAAAAGGTTGAGATATTGCTTTCTTATCAAAAGGATGAGCTGAGCTATCACAAACATCACGATTCAGAATGGATACGTTTAAAATCATTAACAACACGTACACATACAAATAGATTATTTATTACGCATTTATCAAACTTAGTCTATTTACCTAAAGGCACGCATATCCAATTTACGAATGAAGAAAAAATCGCCATCTTAAGTATTGCTCAAAGTATTAATGACATATACACCACTGGATCTTTTGAGCGTCAACAACAATCTGCTTCATTATTGAAAACTTCTGTTAAAGGATTAGACGAATTTGATGATAATCAATTAAAAAGTCACCTAATTTATGAAATTCTATTAATCTATCGTATATTGGACCATCGTTTTGCGTAACACTTTGTGTAGATAAGTCATACGCATTGAAATTCAAAAGATTTTCAAAAATAAAAGAAGTGGCTGTCAGATTTCCAATAGGATTTCTAACAGCCACTTTATTTTATTAAGCTTATTTCTGTTTCTGTGTTACACGATTAACGATTACTTGTTTTGCAGCTTCTTCTTCAGTATTATTTACCTGCTTAGGCGTAAATGGTATACCTTTACGTTCACATGCTTTTTCTAGTAAGTAATCAGTCACTTCATGATTCTTAGGTAAAATAGGCCCATGTAAATAAGTCCCCAATAGGTTTTTATAATGGATACCTTCTTTAGCATCTTCATCATTATTACCATAACCATGTGTCACATTACCTAAAGTGCCATATGGATGATACGTACGACCACCATGATTTTCAAAACCAACGATTGTACCGAACGTGTCACTCTCGATAACAATATCTCCAGTTAGACGCTCTTTCTGTGACTCAGTATAGAAGTCTAAAATATTAAGTCCTTCAAGTTCAGTACCATCTGGCGTAATATATTTACTTCCTAAAAATTGATAACCACCACAAATTGTCAAACCAGGCATGCCGTCTTCAATTACTTCTTTTAATGTCGTTTTGATTTTGCTTAATTCTTTAGTAGCTAGTGCTTGTTCCCTATCACTACCGCCACCGATAAAGAAAATATCACATTGATCAAAAGTAACGCCTTCTGTTTCATTTATATCTACAACATTCAATTTAATATCACGCAATTTTGCACGTTGTTTCAACGCGATAATATTCCCAATATCACTGTATAAATTTAATTTATCAGGCATAAAATGATAAACAGTCAATTCATTCATCTAGCTTTGTCCTCCTCAAAAGAGTGATTTAATTGTTCTAACATAGGTGCTAGAGAAGTATAGTTAGGAATAGCTACTGTAAAGCTTTCCTTATAGTCCATCGTTTTTGCTGTCGCTTTATATATGTCTCTTTCTAAAATGATTGGTGCTTCTACACCTGCTAATTTTAACCTTAACTGCAATTCTTCTGCACGTAGCCCTGTAACAATAATTGCTTCGATTTGTTGTTTTACTAATTTTTCAAAATCAGCATCATAAATCCAAGAAGTATCTCTTCCATCAGCTGCATTATCATTCAATCCTAAGACATAAACTTTGCTACCTTCTAGTTGTTCTCCTATAGAAAGGCTAGCATTCATTCCGGCAGGGTTTTTGGCAAGGTTAATCATTGCTTCTTTACTGTCTTTTTTAAAGTACTGCATACGTCCATTATTCGACGTATATGTCTCAAATCCACGTTTTATACCTTCATCATTGAGTCCTAATTCTTTTAGCACTGTATAAGCTGCAATCGCATTATAAGCGTTAAAGTCTCCCGCGATTTTCATATTGAAAGTAGCAGTTCCTACATTTAAATTAATGAATGGATTTAAATTAAATTCAGACACTTCGTATTTAGTATCCTCTCGTTTAAACCCACATTCACAATGATAATGCCCAATTTGATTATATTGAATATAATCATAATGTAATAAACGACCGCAATTTGGACAATAGCGACTCTCGTTCATTGTACTTTGTTCAAATTCATGTGCATGTGCTTTCATCCCATAATATACAACTGTATCACTAGCTATCTTCAATCTACTGACAAATGGATCATCTGCATTTAACAATAACTTAATCCCTTTATTATTAATCGCATTTGCAATATTATTTACCATAATATCTATTTCCCCAAAACGGTCCATCTGATCACGGAAGAAATTAGTAACCACCATCATCGTTGGTGTTACTTCATTGAGTACTCTTGGAATCGAGCCTTCATCAATTTCAATGACTGCAATTTTTGTACTTTGTTTAATTTGCAAAATAAATGCTGAAGTAATACCTGCAGCCATATTTGCGCCTTCATTATTATGTATGATGTCGACATCATTTACTTTTAATGTATGGCCAATTAAATTTGAAGTGGTTGTTTTCCCATTTGTGCCACTTATAAAGACAATTTCATCAACTTGTGATGCTAATTTTCTTAAAATATTTTCATCCACTTTTCTAGCAACTTGACCTGGCAAGTCTGTGCCCTTTTTCCCAGCAGCTTTACTTGCTTGCTTAGCCAATTTTGCTAAGTGGGTTGCAGTCCAATGTCTCATGTACTTCCTCCTTCACTCTTCACTCAAATATTATAACATGATTAAGTTGTATTCCAAACAATTCTCAATTGAAATAACCATGTCTTTTTTCTAGATTATAATTATTATTATTTACTAATGAGAATAGATTTGCTATACTGAAAAAAAACATACATGGAGGCTATTACTTATGTTAAACAAAGAATTGTTAAATGCATTAAATGAACAAATGAATCATGAATATTTTGCAGCACATGCGTATATGGCAATGGCCGCTTTTTGCGACAAAGAATCATACGAAGGTTTTGCGAATTTCTATGTTCAACAAGCTAAAGAAGAAAGATTCCATGGTAAAAAAATATATGATTATATCAATGACCGTGGAGAACACGCTTTATTTGCAACGATTCCTGCCCCAAAATCAGATTTCTCAAGTATCTTGGAAACATTTCAAGATGGCTTAGCGCAAGAACAAGATGTTACACGTAGATTTTATAATTTATCAGATTTAGCTAATCAAGCGAAAGATTATGCTACTATTTCATTCTTGAATTGGTTCTTAGACGAACAAGTAGAAGAAGAAGCGATGTTTGAAACACACCTTGATTACCTAAAACGTATCGGTGATGACAGCAATACACTTTACCTATACGAGAAAGAATTAGCTGCACGTTCATTTGACGAAGAGTAATCTTCATATTATAACTTAAGTTTATTGTCTCAATAAAAACTCATCCCAATTTAAATCTGGGATGAGTTTTTATGTTTATTATGCGCTTGTAATTTGTCTTGTTAAAGTCTGATTAACTTGACTCTAAGCACATATTTATATAAAGTCATATCATATTCACACATGAGAAAGGAATCTTGCTTAATGAATTCTGACGCATTTATTGCCCTTGATTTTGAAACTGCTAATGGTAAACGTACAAGTATCTGTTCAGTTGGTATGGTTAAAGTTGTTAATCACCAAATTACTGAATCATTTTACACATTAGTTAATCCAAACGATTACTTTTCACAACAAAATATTGCTGTACATGGTATACAACCAGATGAGGTCTATGATGCTCCCACGTTTAAAAAAGTATACCCTTTTATGATGCAATTCATTGACGACCTACCAGTTGTCGCACATAATGCTGCTTTTGATATGAGTGTCCTGCATGAAAGTATTAAAGCTATAGGTAGTGATACGCCAAATATGAAATACTTCTGTTCATTACAACTATCAAGAAGAACAATACAGAACCATCGCTACGGCTTAAATTATATGATGCAATATTACAATTTAGATTTTCATGGTCATCATGATGCATTAAATGATGCGAAAGCTTGTGCAATGATCACATTTCGCCTTTTAAAACACTATGATGATTTAAATAGTATGCTTAATATTTATGGCAAAGATTTAAAGGATAAAGATTAATGAAGTTAGCTTCAAATTTGAACTCACTTTTTTAAATATAATCATAAATTGTCATGTTTTCATAAGATGCTTTTTCTAAATTACCTACCGTTACACCTACTAGTCTAATGGGCACATCTGGATCTTTTAATTCTGTATATAAAGTATAAGCTATATTATAAATATCCGTTTCATCTCTGACAGGATCTCTTAAGCTTCGCTGTTTCGATAATGATTCAAATTTGTGCGTCTTTATTTTTACTGTAACTGTCTTACCGGATTTTTGTAACTTAGCTAAACGTTCAGCTGTTTTATGGCTTAATTCCCATATTTTTTGTAATATTTGATCGTCATCATTCATATCCGTCGCAAAAGTACGCTCTGTACCAACTGATTTCCTTATTCTTGTTGATTTAACAGGATTATAGTCTATACCCCTCGCTTTGTTATACAGCCCATGTCCTCGTTTACCAAAAAGTCTTATTAATTCTCTTTCACTTTGTTCGTATAAATCTTTACCATTGTATATTGCGTTATCATGCATTTTCTGTTTGGAAGCTTTACCTACACCAGGGAAATCGCCTATATCTAATCCCATTAATATCTCGTGTACATTATGATAATCAATTACTGTTAACCCATTTGGCTTATTCATTCCACTCGCTAATTTAGCTAAAAATTTATTATAAGATACACCAGCAGAAGAAGTCAGTTGTGTTGCTTCAAAAATATCTTTACGTATATATTGAGCAATGCTTGATGCAGGTAAATCTGCTCTAACTAAATGTGTAATGTCTAAATAAGCTTCATCTAATGACAAGGGTTCTACAACATCAGTATAACTCTTAAATATCTTCATAATCTTTTCTGAAGCTGCTTTATACGCTTCGAATCTTGGCGTAACATAAAAACCATTTGGACATAACTTATGTGCTTGTGCAGTGGGCATTGCAGAATGTACACCATATTTTCTAGCTTCGTATGAGGCTGTTGAAACTACGCCCCTACCGCTTGCTTTACCACCTACAATCACAGGCTTCCCTTTTAACTTTGGATTATCTCTCATTTCTACTTGCGCAAAAAAATAGTCCATATCGATATGGATAATACGTCTTTCTGACAATGCACTCACCTCCTTCATCGTCTGGATACAATGATTAATATTAGTTTAATCTTAACTTTTAAAATATGTATTTTCTTATAATTTGCTCAAGTAACAAAAAAAGAGCCAGTTATCTCTTATCAGAACAAACGACTGCTGAACACAATCATCAACATCTCTCTGTAAGTAAATAACTAACTCAGATTAAAATTTATAAATTCAATTATGTTTATTTCACTTCTGTCTGAGCCTGTAATTGTGTCACTGGACTCTCTGAATAAAATATTATACCTTCTTCTGTATCTTCAATATATTGCACTTTAGTATTAAATGCGCCTGTTAAGAAATACATGTCCATTACACAATATCCAATATGAAGACTCGCTATAAATATCATAGATGAATATGCAAAAAATGAGAATAATATAATCAACACTGTTGTAATAACGACTAAGGGAGCTAACATGATAGTGATGTATTGCCATTTTTTAAAATATACATTTGGCATATGGGTAGTAATTAAACCTTGGCGGATCTGGAAAGTAGGTTTATTGCCTTTTGACAACAAACGGAACATTATATTATGAATAAATTCATGTAAGAAATAAACAACTGCAAATCCTAATATACCGTATACTAAATTTAATATAATATTTTGTTCTATAATGTGTGTAAATGAATAAGCAAATTTATAAGATAATAATATACTAACCATCACTATTGTAAATTGAAAAAGTATAAAACCTTCTAGCATTTTCTTGCTAGAGAACAAATCAATCTTGAACATGTGTCAACCCTCCGTGTCATCGTCATCGCTATTACCTAGACTATACAACGATTGTAACCACTAATGATGGGCTTTTCAAGTAAGTTAGTTGCTTGTAATTGAATTTTAACAAACTTACTTGTTCTGCAATATTTTGCAATAATTAGTAAACAACTTATTAATTAAATTCACACAAATCCAATATTCACGTTAAGCTACCTAAATATAAAATATTATAATTTAGCGTCTTTCAAATTGTGCTACTGTTTCAACATGCGTGGTATGTGGAAACATATCTACTGGTGTAATTTGTGTTAATTTATATTGTTGTGCTAATTGTTGTGCATCACGTTGTTGCGTTGATGGATTGCAAGAAATATAGACAATCTTTCTTGGGTTCAATTCTAAAAGTGTTTCCAAGAAAGTTTCGTCACAGCCTTTTCTAGGTGGGTCAACCATTACTACATCTGGTTTAATGCCTTGTGCTTTCCATTTTAGAATAACCTCTTCAGCTTTACCACAGACAAAAGTAGTATTTTCGAACTGGTTTAAGGTCGCATTTTGCTTTGCGTCTGCAATCGCTTCTGGGACAATTTCAACACCATAGACATGTTGCGCTTTCGGTGCCATGTATAATCCAATTGTACCTATACCACAATAAGTATCTAGTATTGTTTCTTCACCTTTAAGTTCAGCATATTCAATTGCACGTTGATATAATTTTTCAGTTTGAATAGAATTGATTTGATAAAAAGATTGATCACTGATTTTGAATGTTACATCTGAAAGTGTATCTTGAATTTCATCTTTACCATATAGCGTATATGACGTTTCACCCATAATGACATTCGAATGTGTATCATTCACGTTATGTTTGACGCTCACGATTTCTGGAAATGCTGCTACTAATTTTTCTGTAAGCACATCACTTTGTTTAAATTTCTTGCCGTTTGTAACAAATACAACCATCAGTTCTCTAGAATGGTGTCCTGTTCTAATTACGACATGACGCATAAGTCCTTGTTTTTTACGTTCATTATATATACTGATATTTAATTCATTGAACCATAATTTGAGTTGATTCAGCACATCTTGATGCATATTGTCTTGTATTAAACATTCATCCATATCTATAATGTCATGACTTCTTTGACGATAGAATCCTGTAATCACTTTATTTTCATTGTTCTTACCAACTGGGACTTGAGATTTATTACGATAAAACCAAGGATTATCCATACCAATCGTATCGTGAATAATTGTGTCCTTAAAATCTCCTTTACGGTGGAACAAATTGACAACTTGCTCTTTTTTCATATTCAATTGCGCTTGATAAGTCATATGTTGTAGCTGACAGCCACCACATTTATGGTAATAAACACATGGTGGTTCTACACGTTCTTCACTCTCTTTTTTAATTTCAATTAGCTTACCTATTGCAAAATTTTTCTTAACTTTTATCACTTTGAATTCTATTGTTTCATTAATCAATGCATTTGGTACAAATATAGGATAGCGATCTAATTTAACAACACCATGTCCTTCATGTGTTAAATCTATAACTTTTCCTTCTACAACCTCATTTTTTTGAATTGTATCCATGACTTCACCCCACACTAAAAGAGGTTAGGATATTTGATGTCTTTACCTAACCTCTCAGTTTATTCTGTATCTTTAATTTTTTCGACTATTCATTTTAACTTGAAACACTTAAGTTCTTCAAATTGATTTTGTAATATTATACGAAACCTACTTTTATTGTTCAACTATTTCATCATTATTAATATCACTTGGCGTAAATACTTCGATATGTTGTTTTAAATTCAAGAAATTGCCTGGTAATTTACCACCATATTCACCATCTACGTTTAACTGCATATCTACAAATGATGATACGCTAATGGATTTGGCTTTCTTATAATGTATCTTAGGATGCTTAGTATGTTCTCCTCTAGAAGCTAGGGTCATTATATGTCCTAATTCAGCAAGGTTTGCTTTTTCAACGATAATCAATGTAAAATAACCATCATCTAACTTAGCATCTGGCACTAATTTTTCAAAACCAGCCATAGAATTCGTTAAACCTAATAAGAACAATAATGCTTCCCCTTGAAAAACTTCATTGTCATATTCCACACGAATATCGACAGCTTTCATTTGGGGTAACATTTCAAAACCTTTTATATAATAGGCAAACGGTCCAACGATGGATTTCAATTTACTTGGCGTCTCATAAGAAACTTGTGTTAATTGACCACCGGCAGCTAAATTTATGAAATAACGACTATTCATCTTGCCTATATCAACCCGTGTTGTATGGCCTTCTATAATCACATCAATTGCACTCATAATGTCATTTGGCAAATGTAGTGCACGTCCAAAATCATTTACTGTCCCCATAGGTATAATGCCTATATTAGGTCTGTTCGGCTGCTCTGCAATACCATTTATGACTTCATTAAGCGTACCGTCACCACCGGCAGCAATTAATACATCATAGTTTTGTTCTAAACTGCGTTCTGCTTCTGAAGTTGCGTCTCCAACTTTTTCAGTTGCATATGCACTTGTCTCAAACCCTGCTTTTTCTAATTTAATTAAAACATCTGGCAAGGTACGTTTAAACAATTCTTTTCCAGATGTTGGATTATAAATGATTCTAGCTCGTTTTCTCATATTTTATCCCTCGACTTCTTATACTCAATGTCTATATTATATGATTTAGATAAATGATAAAAGTATTTAGGCCAAATTTTACAGAATATATATAATATCGTATAAATAGTAAAAGAACCTGTAGACAAAAACGTTCTACAG
Organism: Staphylococcus caseorum; assembly: GCF_049943195.1. Taxonomy (NCBI): domain Bacteria; kingdom Bacillati; phylum Bacillota; class Bacilli; order Caryophanales; family Staphylococcaceae; genus Staphylococcus; species Staphylococcus caseorum. The sequence goes on along the minus strand of NZ_JBNFUA010000001.1, from coordinate 439,840 downwards.
GTTCTGCTATATCTATTATTGTAATGCGTTATCTAATCATCACATTACACTAAAATCCAACGCATTTTTAATTATCTTTTATCTAATTCTTGTTTTAACAATTGATTTACTAATTGAGGATTGGCTTGGCCTTTTGAAGCTTTCATAATTTGACCAACTAAGAAGCCCATAGCTTTACCTTTACCATTTTTGTAATCTTCAACTGATTGTTCATTATTGTCTAACGCTTCGTTTACAAATTTTAAAAGTGTAGCTTCATCAGAAATTTGAACTAGGCCTTTATCTTCCATAATTTGTTTCGCATCCCCACCATTTTCAGCGAGTTCTGGGAACACTTTTTTAGCGATTTTACTGCTCATTGTGCCATCTTCAATTAATTTAATCATTCCAGCTAAGTTTTCAGGTGTTAATTTTGTATCTAATAAATCAATTTGGTTTTTATTAAGATACTCATTCACGCCGCCCATTAACCAGTTAGAAGTTAATTTAGCATCTGCACCTTCAGCAATAGCACTTTCAAAGAAATCAGACATTTCTTTTGTAAGTGTTAATACATGCGCATCATAAGCAGGTAAGCCGAAGTTGTTCACATATTTTTCTTTTCTTTCATCTGGTAATTCTGGGATTGTTTGACGTACACGCTCTTTCCAATCTTCATCCACATATAAAGGTACGATGTCTGGTTCTGGGAAGTAACGGTAGTCATCAGAGCCTTCTTTAACACGCATTAAAATTGTTTTACCAGTTGACTCATCATATCTACGTGTTTCCTGTAGGATTTCTCCACCATTTAATAGTTCTTCTTCTTGACGTTTTTCTTCATATTCAAGACCTTTACGTACAAAACTAAATGAGTTTAAGTTTTTCAACTCTGCTTTTGTACCAAACTCTTCTTGGCCATATGGACGTAATGAGATGTTAGCGTCACAACGTAGTGAGCCTTCTTCCATCTTACAGTCAGAAACACCAGTATATTGAATAATAGAACGTAGTTTTTCTAAGTATGCATATGCTTCTTCTGGTGAACGAATGTCTGGTTCAGAAACAATTTCAATCAATGGTGTACCTTGTCTGTTTAAATCTACTAAAGAGTATCCATCTTTATGCGTTGATTTACCAGCATCTTCTTCCATGTGAAGACGTGTAATGCCGATACGTTTTGTCTTACCATCAACTTCAATATCAATATAACCATTTTCACCAATAGGCTGATCAAATTGTGAAATTTGATATGCTTTTGGATTATCTGGATAGAAATAGTTTTTACGGTCAAATTTAGATTCTGTTGCAATATCCATATTGATTGCCATTGAAGCTCTCATAGCCCAATCAACAGCGCGTCTATTTACAACTGGTAACACACCAGGATATGCAAGATCAATTACGCTTGTGTTTGAGTTAGGTTTTGCTCCAAAATGTGCTGGTGATGCAGAGAACATTTTAGATTCTGTTTTTAACTCAACATGGACTTCTAGTCCAATAACTGTTTCAAAATACATGATTTCCACTCCTTATAATTTTTCGTATTCATTATGAAAATTGAATTTTGTTTCATATTGGTAAGCGACACGATATAACGTCTTCTCATCAAATGGTTTTCCAATAAATTGTAAACCAATTGGACGTCCGTTTGATTTACCACAAGGAACAGAAATACCTGGTAATCCAGCTAAGTTTACTGGTGTTGTTAATAAATCATTCGCATACATTGTAAGCGGATCATCAATTTCTTCACCTATGTTAAACGCTGGTGTTGGTGTCGTTGGTCCTACAATAACATCGTAGTTTTCAAATATGCGGTCAAAATCATTTTTAATCAATGTTCTTACTTTTTGTGATTTTTTATAAAATGCATCATAATAACCAGAACTCAATGCAAAAGTACCTAAGAAGATACGACGTTTAACTTCGTCACCAAAACCTTCACTTCTAGACATTTTGTATAATTCTTCTAATGAGTTCGCTTCAGGTGAATGGTAACCATATCTAATACCATCAAAACGAGATAAGTTTGATGAAGCTTCTGATGAAGCAATAACGTAATAAGAAGGGATACCATATTTAGTGTTTGGTAATGATACTTCTTCAACTGTTGCACCTAATTCTTTTAGTGTTTCAACAGCTTGTTTAACAGAAGCTTTAACATCTTCTGATACACCTTCACCAAGGTATTCTGTTGGTAACGCAACTTTAAGACCTTGAATATCTTTACCGATATCAGTAGTGAAATCTGAATCTTCAACTGGCGCACTTGTAGAGTCATTTTCATCTAAACCAGTAATTGTTTCTAATACTAAGGCATTATCTTTAACATTACGTGTAAGTGGTCCGATTTGGTCTAATGATGATGCAAACGCAACTAATCCAAAACGTGATACGCGACCATATGTAGGTTTCATGCCTACGATACCACAGTAAGCCGCTGGTTGACGAATTGAACCACCAGTATCAGTACCTAAACTGAAAGGAACTAAACCTGCTGCTACAGCTGCTGCTGAACCACCTGATGACCCTCCAGGTACTGCAGTATGATCAAATGGGTTAACCGTCTTTTTAAAGTATGAAGTTTCAGTTGAACCACCCATAGCGAATTCATCTAAGTTGAGTTTACCAATAAGTACTGCTTGTTCATTTCGTAATTTATTCATTACTGTTGATTCATAAATAGGTACAAATCCTTCTAACATTTTACTTGCGCAAGTTGTTTCAACGCCTTCAGTAATAATGTTGTCTTTAATACCCATAGGAATACCAAAAAGTTTACCTTCCATTTGGTCTTTAGCTTGTAATTCATCTAATTCCTGAGCTTGTTTAACTGCATTTTCTTTATCTAATGCAAGAAACGATTTGATTGTTGGATCAGTTTCTTCGATTGCATCATAAATATCATTCACAATTTGTGAAGGCTTAATTTCTTTGTTTTTTATTAAGTTGATCAAATTTTCCACAGATTCATAACGGATGGTCATCTTAAGCGTCCTCCTCATTCATGATAGATGGGACTTTAAATTGTCCATCTTCCGTCTCTTTAGCATTTTTTAATGCAAGCTCTTGAGGAATACCCTCGTCTGCTTTGTCTTCACGTAATACATTTTGTAAATCTAATACGTGATATGTTGGTTCTACTTCACTTGTATCTGCTGTATCTATATGATTAGCAAAGTTTAAAATACTTTCTAATGTTTCTTGCATCTCTGCAGTTGCATCTTCAGTAATTTCAAGTCTAGCTAAATTTGCTATATGCTCTACTTCTTCACGTGTAACTTTAGCCATTAAATAAAAGCCTCCTTTTTACTCATTCATTACAAAATTGTACCAAAATTCCGCCCAAAAATCTAAGCTTTTCGATAATAACAGTAAATTATAGTGATTTATTTTTATACTTTTCCAAAAAATATATGTTTTCACAACCCTTTTATAGCTAGGTTTTCAAGATGTGGATAAGTATTCATCACTTTTATATGTATAATAATTCTATTATTTCTATGAATATAGAATATACTCCAAAAAAATGTAAGCGTTTAACACTTAGTATCTATAGAGTAAAGTCATAAAATTACTTAACATTTATCTCGACGCTATTATGAATCCTCTTGTATAACCATTCATGTTCGAAAAAACACAAGCATGCACGTTCAAAATCGAAAAATTTTAAAATAAAACAGAGCGGGATAGAAATCAAATTTTAAACATTCTTTGTTAGTGACTAGTATCACAGTTCCAATGATATTATCTATTGAGTCAGATTATAATTCTAATACATAAGCTATCGCGTTTTAAAAATATGTTAAAGTAAATTCGCTATACTAAAGTTTTTTGTATAAATTCATGTAATAAACCGATTTTGTAAAGGGCTGACGCCTAGGGGTATAGTGTGAGCGAGAGACTACAGGCTCGAGCCATACCCCAGGCAAGCATGCACTTTCAAAATCGGAAAATTTTAAAACAAAAAAGAGCGGGATAGAAATCAAATTTTAAATTTGATTTCGTATTCCCACCCTTACAAGGCTGACTAAAAATTAGTTGTTGTTTTTATAAATATGAACTTGCGGTTCTTTATCTTCTTTTGTTTTACTAATTAGTGCTTTAGGGTTATTCCCATCTTTAATGTGAATTTCATACTCATCTATATCATCGAAATATTTTCTTGCTTGTTCAGTGACATATTGTGTAATACCTATGGTTTCAGCTTTACCATAATAATCAATTGGTACATCTACAGATAATTGCTTAGCTTCTTTATTATCGAATTTAACAGTACCTACTGCTTGAGTGAAATTATTAAAATATGTTTGGAGATTATCATTAAACTGTTTGAAATCAGAGTTTAAACTTTCATCTAATTCTGCAGCTTCTCCAGATGGTAATAAAGCAGTTTTCTGTTGAATATCTTTCCATTCATTAATACGTGTTTTATCACCTTCAACTGTTGTACCAGCGATAAACTCACCAGGTATAATAGAGTTTTCTCCGGACTGTTTATAAACAGCAAAATGAATTGGAATATCTTTCAGTTCTTTATTTTCACGTAATCTAGTAAGTATTTCTTCAGACATTTTTTTACCTTGTTTTTTAATTTCTTTGTCATCTAATTTCTTACTATAGGTCTCTCCATCTTTTTCCTTTTGGTAATAATATGTACTGTTCATCGCTAAACCAATCGTCATACCTTTAATTTTTTTACCTTTTGTATCTCCACTATTATAAAAATCTTGTTCTAAAATATTAGAAAGATATGCTGGTGAATTTTCTGCAATTTTCTCAGGATCAGTTTCACCATTATGAGATGGATTTAATCCTAAATTCTCATTTGCTTTTTTCTCTTTACGTTCGTCTTCATCCATATCATCGATTTCATCTTTAGTATATTTAGGTCCTAAATATGCGTTAATTGTATCTTTATCTAGATATTGGCCATCTTGATATAAATAATCTTCAGTTGGAAAGACTTCTTTACTTAAATCTAATAGACCACTCTCGAAATCTTCACCGTTATAACTATTTGCCATGTTTTCTTGTAATACACCGCGTGCTTTACTTTCTTTAAATGGTAATATTGTTCTGTAATTGTTTCCTGATACATTTTTATCTGTTGCTATATCTTTTACAGAACCAGAATCTTGTTGCTGCTGTTGTTGTTCATTTTCATTAGATTGTTCTTTGCTTTTCTCATCATCATTGCCACATGCTGATAATAAAAAAACTGCTGAGATGAATAGTATAACCTTCCGTTTCATGCATTATCTCCTCTATCCCTCGATTTCATTTTGCTTCTGAACAAAGTCTTCTTCTGACCATATTGCTGTACCAAATTTTTCAGCTTTTGTTAATTTAGAGCCTGCATCCTCGCCAGCGATGACTAAGTCTGTACTTTTAGTTACACTGCTCGTAACTTTTGCACCTTGAAGTTCTAACCATTTTGAAGCTTCGTTTCTAGTCATTTGATACAACTTACCAGTAAGTACAATTGTCTTGCCTTTAAAGTCTGGATGGCCTTCCAAATCACTTGTCTTTATGCCTTTATATGTCATATTAACATTTTTTTCTTTTAATTTATTAATAAGTGCACGAATATCTTCATTTTCTAAATACGTAACTACAGATTGAGCTACTTTGTGTCCGATGTCATGAATACCAACAAAATCTTCTTCAGTTACTTCGAATAATTTATCCATTGTGCCATATTTTTCAGCTATAACTTGGCTTGCCTTTACGCCAAGATGTCTGATACCTAAACCAAACAATAACTGTTCTAACGAATTGTTTTTAGACACTTCAATGGCATTGATTAAATTATCTACTTTTTTCTCTCCCATGCGGTCAAGTGGTAACAAATCTTCTTTTGTTAAGTAGAAAATATCTGCAATGTCTTTTATCTTTTCATTATCATAAAGTTGTTGAATGATTTTTGTACCTAAACCGTCGATATTCATTGCTTGTCTAGAAACAAAATGAATCATGCCTTCTACAAGTTGTGCTTGGCACTTAGGATTGATACAACGTAAAGCAACTTCGCCCTCTATGCGTACTAATTCATGTTCACAACTTGGGCAATGTGTTGGCATATGATAAACTTCCGCGTTATCTGGACGTCTATCTAATACACTTTTAATGACTTCAGGTATAATATCCCCTGCTTTTTTAATTACTACACTGTCGCCAATTCTAATATCTTTGTCGTGAATCAAATCTTCGTTATGTAAAGAAGCGCGAGAAACAGTAGTCCCAGCAACTTTAACTGGTTCAAGAATAGCTGTAGGTGTGACTACACCTGTTCTACCTATACTTAATTCAATATCTAATAAATCTGTAATCACTTCTTCTGCTGGGAATTTATACGCAATCGCCCAACGTGGTGATTTTTGAGTGAAACCAAGCTCCTCTTGGTGCTCTACCATATTCACTTTAATTACAATACCATCAATATCATAAGGTAATGCTTCTCTTTTTTCAGTCCACTGTTCAATATATGCAATCACATCATCAATTGTTTGTACACGTTGACGTTCTTGGTTCGTTTTAAAGCCTAACTCATCTAATTCATCTAATGCTTCACTTTGTGTATTCGCATTAAATTGAGTAAAGTCATTAACACTATAAAGAAAAACACTTAGTTTACGTTTAGCTGCAAGCTTTGAATCTAATTGTCTAAGTGAACCTGCAGCAGCATTTCGTGGATTCGCAAACGCTTGTTCATCATTCTTAGCTTTTGCTTCATTTAAATTAAAAAATGATTGTCTAGGCATATACGCTTCGCCACGAACTTCAAATGTTCTAGCTTCCTTGATTTTCAAAGGAATCGCATGAATTGTTTTTAAATTTTCCGTAATATCCTCACCTGTAGTACCATCTCCACGTGTTAATCCTTGTACAAATCGGCCATTTACATATTTCAAAGATACTGCCAAGCCATCTATTTTCAATTCACACATGTATTCTACGTCACCGATACGTTCACGTATACGTTGATCGAATTTTCTTAAGTCTTCTTCATTAAACGCGTTGCCTAAACTGAGCATCGGGGTATTGTGTCTTACCTTCTCGAAAGTTGATTGGGCAGAACCGCCGACTCTTACTGTTGGAGAATCAGACGTTCGATATTCTGGGTGAGTCTCTTCAATGTCTATTAACTCATGCAACAACTTATCGTATTCACTGTCTGGCACTGATGGGTTATCTTGAACGTAGTACTCATAACTATAGCGATTTAAGCGTTGATGCAATTCGTCGACGCGTGATTGTAAATCAGCCACATTTTATTCCCCCTTTTTCTCAATTGGCGCAAATTGTGCAAGTAAGCGTTTCGGTCCTTCTGATTTAAAAATGATATCTAGTTCTACAGAACCATTTTTTTCTTTTACATTACTAACCATGCCTTCGCCCCATGATTTATGAACAACTTTGTCTCCAACTTTCCAATCGGAAGACACTTGTGCTTTTTTAGTAGCTGTAGCACGTTGGCTATAACCTCTTTTAGCTGGTTCTTTTGTTGCTGAACGGAAGCTATTGCCTTGTGTTTTAGCTTTTGCTTTAGATTTAGTTTCATTTTCCAATAGATCTTCAGGTATTTCTCTTAAAAATCTAGAAGCCATATTGGATTGTGGTCGTCCAAATAACATTCTTGATGTCGCATGTGTTAAATATAATGTTTCTTCAGCACGTGTGATAGCTACATAACAAATACGTCGCTCTTCTTGCATCTCATGTTCATCATCGCTCTTAATTGCTCTAATGTGTGGGAATAAAGACTCTTCCATGCCCATGATAAATACAATCGGAAATTCTAGACCTTTAGCAGAGTGCATTGTCATCAATGTGATACCATCTTCAATTTGTGCTTCATCTATGTCTGCAACTAACGATAAATCCGTTAAGAAGTTAATTAATGACTGTTCTTCTAATGGTGTATTCTCTTCATAATCTTTTGGAACAGACATAAACTCATCGATATTTTCAAGTCTACTTCTAGATTCTAACGTTTGTTCACGTTCTAACATCTCACGATAACCTGATTTAACTAGCACTTCTTCAACAATTTCAGTGATTTCAAGAAATTCTTGTTGTTTGATAAGGTTTTGCATCACATCATAAAAGTTAATACATTCTTGCGTTACTTTTTTAGATAATCCAATAAAGTCTACTTCAGCTAATGCATCAAACATACTCAAATCATTTTGTATTGCATAAGTTTGAATTTTATCTACAGAAGTTGGTCCAATACCACGTTTTGGAATATTTATTACACGACGCAAGCTAATATCATCATTACTGTTAGCAATGATACGTACATAACTTAATAAATCTTTAATTTCTTTTCTATCATAGAATTTTTGACCGCCAACCATTGTATAAGGGAGGTTTGATTTCATAAACGTTTCTTCAAGTACACGTGACTGTGCGTTCGTACGATATAAAATAGCCATATCTTTATATTTCTTTCCATTACGCTGATGTTTCATAATTTCGCGTACAACATATTCCGCTTCATCTCGTTCAGTTGTTGCTTCATAATAATGGATTTTATCGCCGTCTGTATTGCCCGTCCATAACCCTTTTGGTTTACGCTCTGAATTATTTTTAATCACTTCATTAGCCGCATTCAAAATATTTTTTGTAGAACGATAGTTTTGCTCTAGGAAAACCGTTTTTGCTTCTGGATAATCTTCTTCAAAAGAAAGGATATTTTGTATATCTGCGCCACGCCATCCGTAAATAGATTGATCTGAGTCACCTACAACGCAAAGGTTTTTAAATTTATTTGCAAGGAGTTTAACTAATGTATATTGCGCTTTATTCGTATCTTGGTACTCATCCACATGAATATACTGAAATTTATTTTGATAATAATCTAATACTTCTGGCACACGTTCAAATAGACGTATTGTAACCATAATCAAATCATCAAAATCTAGTGCTTCGTTTCTTGATAGTTGACGTTGATAACCTTTATAAACAGTAGCAACCATTTGTGCATGATAATCATTTGCTTCTTTTTGTGCATCTTCCGGCGTTTTTAATTCGTTTTTTAAATTACTAATAGCGCCTATAAACATTCTAGGTTCAAACTTTTTGCTATCAATATTTTCATTTTTCAATACATCTTTAATCACAGATTTTTGGTCAGTTGGATCAATAATTGTAAAATTGCGTTCTATGCCAATTCTATCTGCATCTCTTCGAAGGATTCTCACACACATAGAGTGGAATGTAGACATCCATAGCACTTGAGCTTGTTCCCCAACTAGGGTCTCAACACGTGCTTTCATCTCTTTAGCAGCTTTATTTGTAAATGTGATGGCTAATACGTTATATGGAGACACGTCTTTCTCATCAAGCAAGTAAGCTATACGATGTGTTAAGACACGTGTTTTGCCTGAACCTGCACCTGCCATTATAAGTAATGGCCCCTCTGTTGTACGTACTGCTTGGCTTTGTTCCTCATTCATCTTATTAACTAATGCGTTCATTTATGTGACTCCTTTATCTCAACTGTTTTTAATGCTTTTTCTATATCTTTATATATAATGTCTCCAACTATAATAGTGTCTGCGATTGAAGCCATTTGTTTTGCCTCGTTATAATCACTAATACCACCACCATAAAATAGTTGTGTATCTGTTAATTGATCTGCTGCTGTTTTTACTATTTCTACTTCTCCATATGTACCACTATATTCTATATACATAACTGGTAATTTGTACATATCATTAATCATTAATGCATAAGCTTCAATATCTTCATCCGTTAAGTTTGTATTTGCTTGCGTCACTTTCGCAACTTTACTATCAGGATTAAGTACGACATAACCTTCAAATATGACTTCATCAAAATCAATTATTTGTCCGAATGACTTGAGTGCATCTAACAACATGCCATTATGATATTTAACATCTGAACTGTTTAACACTGTAGGCACGAAATAAAAGTCAAAACCAAGCATTACGCTATCTACATTTGAAATTTCCAATGCTATCGGTAATGAATATTGCATTAAGCGTTGCTTTAAATGAAAAACATTATCTTCAGTAACATCATCTGTTCCGCCTATGATAATTGCGTCTGTGTTAGATAAACAAATTGCCTCTAATTCTTCGTCAGATATTAACTTTGCAGGGTCTAATTTAAAAATATGTTTCCACTTTTTAATGTCATGCATGATATGTTACTCCTTTTTTAAACATACATATGATTATATCATTTTTAGTCTGTGAGTTCTAAAATGATGTCGAAAAAAACCACCCCAATATTTCTGAGATGATTTTTACAATTTAGTTTCCTTTTTACGGTAATGATTTAATTCAACTGGTAATAACTTTCTAAGTTTGTATCTTGGTTGTCTATAATTTTAGCTAATTCAGATCCTACATATCGCAAATGCCATGCCTCATATGCATAGCCTGTTTGATTTGATTGCCCTTTAGGATACCTAATAATAAAACCATATTTAGAAGCGTTTTGAGCTAACCAGTGCGCTTCTTTCGTATGTTCAAAATCGTCGTGGAAATCTTCAAGTGGTCTTTGTGTACCTACATCAAATGCTAACCCTGTTTGATGTTCTGAATGGCCCGGTTTAGCAGTATATTGTTTTGCAACTTTTTCCCCATCATTTTCAACATATGATTTCACTACTTTTTGTTGATCTTCATAACTTCTATAGCCACTAATATAGTTTAAATCTAGTTCTTTTTGTTCAGCTTTATCTAGCATTTCATTTAACTTACGTCTGGCTTTCTTATTTTCGCCAGGTTTATAATGTTTCGGTAATTGGTATGTTTTGTTGACAATGACATGCCCATTCACTTTCGTCACGCCTTGACTTTCAACAATAATAGGTAATGCATTTTTAGGTTCGACGATATCTGAATGCACAGGTTGTTGATGATTAGAAGTTATTATAAAAGACATTCGTATGACAATACTGATAAATAATAAAGTCGCAATTACAATTATCCACTTCTTAAACACAATTATCTCCCCTCCAACATGTGTACATATAATAATATTTTCACAAAATACATATAACAATGATGCAGTTGATATGTCTCAATTACCATTCTATCACTTTACAAAACATAAAGAAGCTGCCGACAAAGTATCATACTCTATCGACAGCTAGGATTAACTTAATGTGTTAACCTTACTTCTTATATAAAATTATCTAATCAGCCGTTTCAATATTCATGCGGTCTAGAATCATAGTATAAGCATCATTACCCCATTGCAACGATCTTTTCACACGAGAAATTGTTGCAGTCGATGCACCAGATTCTTGTTCAATTGTCGCATAAGTGAAACCTTGTTTAATCATTTTTGCGACTTGTAATCGTTGTGACAATGACTGTATTTCATTAACAGTACATAAATCATCAAAGAATTCATAACATTCTTCTCTATTTTCAAGTGTCAAAACTGCATCGAACAATTCATCTAATGCTTTTCCTCTTAATTTTTCTATTTGCATTCAAAACAACCCCTGTATCTTTCAATTTAATCTCAGTTTAACGTACTAATACATTAAAGTGTAACGATTTCCCTTGAAAAATTCAATTATTCCTGGTTATTCTAAACCAGCTCTTTCAAAAATAGTGTCAACTTGGTTTAAATGGTGTTTTGGATCGAAACATTCATCTAAGTCTGCTTCAGATAATAATGTTGTAATTGAACTGTCTTGTTCAATTAAAGTTCTAAATGGTGTTTTAGTTTCCCACGACTCCATAGCCTTAGGTTGTACTTTATCATATGCTTCTTCACGTGCCAAACCTTTATTAATTAACGCTAACAATACACGTTGTGAGTAAATTAAACCAAATGTTTTATCAATATTTTCAAGCATATTATCTTCAAATACTGTCAGTCTATCAACAATATTTGTAAAACGACTCAAACCGTAATCTAATGCAATCGTGACATCTGGAAGCATAATACGTTCAGCTGAAGAATGAGAAATATCTCGTTCATGCCATAATGGCACATTTTCATAAGCTGTTGTTACATAACCTCTTATTACACGTGCAATACCTGTAATATTTTCAGAACCAATTGGGTTACGTTTGTGTGGCATTGCTGATGAACCTTTTTGTCCTTTAGCAAATGCTTCTTCTACTTCACGTGTCTCAGTTTTTTGTAAATTACGTATTTCCACGGCAAATTTCTCCATTGAAGTACCGATAAGCGCAAGTGTCGCAATATAATAAGCATGACGATCACGTTGTAGCGTTTGCGTTGATACCGGAGCTGCATCTAGACCTAAATTTTCACACACATGTGCTTCTATTTCAGGTGGTATGTTAGCAAAAGTACCTACTGCACCACTCATTTTTCCAACTTCAATTTCTTCTCTTACACGTTTAAAACGTTCTAAATTACGTTGCATTTCTGTATACCAAAGCGCCATTTTAACGCCAAATGTTGTTGGCTCAGCATGCACGCCATGTGTACGACCCATCATTAATGTATATTTGTAATCTTTTGCTTTTTTCGCTAATACTTCAATAAATCTTTCTAAATCTTTTTCAATAATGTCGTTTGCCTGTTTAATCACATAACTTAACGCAGTATCTACTACATCAGTTGAAGTTAAACCATAATGAACCCACTTACGTTCTTCACCAAGTGTTTCAGAAACTTGTCTTGTAAATGCGACTACATCATGACGTGTTTCTTGTTCAATTTCCTGTGCACGTTCAACATCAACCTTGGCGTTTTCACGTATTTTTTTGACGTCTGCCTCAGGTATATCACCTAGTTTACTCCAAGCTTCACAAGCAAGTATCTCTACTTCCAACCAAGCTTCATAGCGATTTTGATCAGTCCAAATATTAGACATTTCTTCTCTAGAATAGCGTTCAATCATTGAAATTAGCTCCTATCTTACATAAGTTTTAGTTCACAAACCTCAAAACATGTACATTTAAGTTCATTTCCACTTTAAAGTTCGTGTTTGTTCTTTTCAATACTAGTTTACCAGAATTACTTTGAAATGTATAAGCCTTTTAAGCCTACTATAGAAATTATTTAGAATCAAAGTATTAAAAAAGAGCCTGAAACATAAATACATGTATCAGACTCCCATACTTATCATTCTTGTAATTTGCCTACGAACTCAATTTCTTGTTTTAGCACCTCTACGCTGCCGTCTTTATTTTCTTTGTAAACGGGCTTTTCAAAACGTTTAACTGGTGTATAACCAGCTTCACGCATGCGACCCAAACAATCTTGAATTGACTCGTGTTCTTCGACTTTGAATTTTTGTTGTTTTTTCATATGCTTTCAACTTCATCCGTATCATATTGTTTAAGTTTTTTACTTTTAACACCTTTCGCCCAGAACCCACCATGAATCGTACGCGGTTCGTATGCGACCATAAATGCTTTTTCATCAATTTGTTTAATCGTCTCGATTAATTTAGCTTCAAAACGTCTCGGTGTAAGAATTTGTAAAATCAAGCGTTTGCCATCTCGGCCGTATGCAGTATTATGTGTCACGCCATACCCTAAATCTCTTAATTGTCTTGGTAAGTCTAACTCATACGCAGATGAAGTTACATTGACTACTGTATATCCAAGTGCTAGTTTTTCTTCAATCTTCATACCTACAATAATACCTATTGAAAAACCAAAGGCGTATGCAAGCACATTTTGGATTTGATCCAAACTAGACATTACCATACCTAAACCAATAACATATACAAGGACTTCCAAGAAGCTCACGATTGCAGCTACATAGCGATAACCTTTAAGGGTTAATATCGTTCTCATCGTTAGACACGTTACATAAGCAACGTTGATTATAAAAATGGCTAAAACCATTAACCATGGCGTAGATGTTATCACTGACATGTCCATTTTCCTTTCTGTTACATTAAATTCAAGTAATTCTATCAGTAAGTTTATATTTTGTCACTAAAAATCTTCTGTTGTAACAGTTAATTTTTGGGCCATGTGTGTCTTGTATAAGCTAGTTCTCTTTTATGCACACTCCTAACATAATGATGTTCAATAACTTCTTGTGCATCATCCGGTACCGATTTTCCTTCTAAATAATCATCTATGTGATCATAACTCACACCTAATGCCTCTTCATCTGGTAACTGTGGTTTGTCTTCTTCTAAATCTGCAGTAGGTACTTTTTCATATAAATGCTTAGGCGCTTGTAGATACTTTAATAATTGTCTACCTTGGCGTTTATTCAAACCAAATAGCGGTGCAATATCAGCAGCACCATCACCATATTTCGTATAAAAACCAGTTACACTTTCAGCCGAATGATCTGTACCAATCACTATACCTTGTTTGTTTGCAGCAATTGAAAATTGTGCTTTCATACGTTCACGTGCTTTTTCATTTCCCTTTTGAAAATCAGTAAGTAGAATGCCCGCATCTTTTAGTGACTGCACACTTTGATCTACAGCTGATTTAATATTGACCGTTACTACTTCATCTGGTTGTATGAACTTCAAAGCATCTTCAACTTCGACTGCATCCTTTTGTTCACCATATGGTAATTTAACAGCAATAAATTGGCAATGAATTTTTTCTTCTTTTAATTCATTAACCGCAATTTGACATAGTTTACCAGCTAAAGTGGAATCTTGGCCACCTGAAATACCTAGCACTAAAGATTGGATAAAAGAGTGAGATTGTACATAACTTTTAATAAATTGAATAATGCTACGCGCTTCTTGTTCACTGTCAATCATTGGTTGGACATTCATTTCTTTAACAATGATTTCTTGTAAATTACTCATTTTCTTCCATCTCCTTCACATGTTCTGCGACTTCAAATATACGTTTATGTTTATTTTCCCAACATGCTGTGCTTAAATCTACAGGATATTCTTGTGGGTTAAGATGACGCTTGTTTTCATCCCATAAATAGGTAAGATTTTCTTTCAAATAAGTTTGTGCTTCTTGTTCACTTGGTAAATCATAAACTAATTTACCATCTTTATAAATATCATGATGTAAATCTTTCGCTATAAATGATTTTATAAATTTCATCTTGTAGGTATGGACAGGATGGAAAAGTTTAAGCGGCGTCGTTTCATATGGATCTTCATGATCCAATGTAATGTAGTCCCCTTCAGCTTTGTTCGTTTTTTTATTAATGATACGGTATACCTTTTTCTTGCCTGGCGTCGTTACTTTTTCCGCATTATTTGAGAGTTTAATACGATCAACATATGCGCCTGTACTATCTTCTACAGCAACGAGTTTGTAAACTGCACCAAGTGCTGGTTGATCATAGCCTGTAATTAATTTAGTACCTACACCCCATGAATCAACTCTTGCACCTTGGGATTTCAAACTAGTGATTGTCTGTTCATCTAAATCATTTGAAGCAATAATTTTTGCATCTGTAAATCCAGCTTCATCTAACATGCGTCGCGCTTCTTTAGAAAGGTAAGCAATATCTCCTGAATCTAATCGAATACCTACAAAATTAATTTTGTCTCCTAATTCTTTTGCAACTTTAATTGCTGTTGGAACACCAGATTTTAGCGTATGGAATGTATCTACTAAAAACACACAGTCCTTATGTCGCTCGGCGTATTTTTTAAAAGCAATATATTCATCACCATAAGTTTGTACCATTGCATGTGCGTGTGTACCAGATACTGGAATGCCAAATAACTTTCCTGCTCTTACATTACTTGTAGAATTGAAGCCACCAATGTACGAGGCTCTAGCTCCCCATAAGGCTGCGTCCGCTTCTTGCGCACGGCGTGTACCAAATTCCATTAACATATCATCCAGAGCAACTTGTCTAATTCGACTCGCCTTTGTTGTAATCAATGTATGGAAATTAACTATATTTAATAGCATCGTTTCTATTAATTGAGCTTGTATCAACGGTGCTTCTACTCGCATTAATGGTTCATTGCCAAAACAAAGCTCACCTTCATGCATTGAGCGAATATTACCTGTAAATTTC
Source organism: Staphylococcus caseorum (assembly GCF_049943195.1). Lineage (NCBI taxonomy): Bacteria > Bacillati > Bacillota > Bacilli > Caryophanales > Staphylococcaceae > Staphylococcus > Staphylococcus caseorum. The sequence continues at coordinate 423,907 of NZ_JBNFUA010000001.1, read as the reverse complement.
AAGTCTTTTAAATAACTCAAGAAATCCTCTTGATAGCCAATAGATTTTAAATATTCTATATCTGATTCTGAAAAATGAAATTGATTTACATATTCAATCACACGCTTTAATCCATTAAAAACCGCATAGCCACTGTCGAATGGCATATTTCTAAAATACAAATCAAAGACTGCTAATCGTTCATGAATACCATCATTCCAATAACTTTCAGCCATATTTATTTGATATAAATCATTATGCAATACTAATGTATCGTCTTCGTATTGGTACACAAAAATCTCTCCAATCAGCTTTTCTATTAGTTTAGCATAAAAGAAACGTTGTTAGCACCTGAAATACCATCCTATTTAATAGCATTTGTGCAACATTTTCAGATTGCTAATGTTCATTATTTTAAATTTTGATAAAAGTGTGACATTACTAACGACAAAGTAGTGACATTTGTAGTTTTATAATTATAAATTAACTGTAATCACTTATAATACTAAGTGAGGTGTTTATATGTTAAATGAAGCTAAATCATTTATTAAAACAATGCATAAAGAATTAAGTTACGATGAACATGCTACATTAGATAGAATTAAAGAAATTGAAATTGCTATTCAAACAAATGGCACGTATGAACATACAGTTGAAGAACTTACTTATGGTGCTAAATTGGCTTGGAGGAATTCGAATCGTTGTATTGGTCGATTTTTCTGGAATTCATTAACTGTAGCAGACGCAAGAGATATTCAAACTGAAGATGAATTTATAGCTACAATTGAAAATCACATAACAACTGCAACAAATAATGGGAAAATCAAGCCTTATATCACTATCTTTTCACAGCACCAGCCACCCCAAATTTATAATAATCAACTCATCAGATATGCCGGTTATTCAGATCAAGGTGACCCTGCCGAACGAAGTATAACGCAACTTGCTGAACATCTTGGATGGAAAGGAGATCATACTCACTTTGATGTCTTACCTTTAATTTATAAAATGCCTGAAGGTAATTTAAAGTATCATGTTTATAACCCGGAATTAATTAAAGAAGTTCCTATAGTCCATGACCGCTATCCAAAGTTAAAACAACTCGGTTTAAAATGGTATGCCGTTCCTATCATTTCAAGTATGGATTTGAAAATTGGCGGCGTTACATATCCCACAGCACCATTCAACGGTTGGTATATGGTAAATGAGATTGCTGTTCGTAATTTTACAGATAGCTATCGTTATAATTTGCTAGAAAGTGTTGCAGATGCATTTGAATTTGATACACTTAAGAATAATTCTTTCAATAAAGATCGTGCACTTGTCGAATTGAATGATGCAGTATATCATTCCTTTAAAAATGAAGGCGTCTCTATTGTTGATCATTTGACTGCTTCTAAGCAGTTCGAACGATTTGAAAAGAATGAAACAAAAGAAGGAAGAGATGTTACTGGTAAATGGTCATGGTTAGCACCTTCGTTATCTCCAACATTGGTGTCAAATTATCATCATGGTTATAAGAATGAAATTCGAGAGCCTAATTTCTTTTATAAGCAATCAACATCTAAGGGTTGTCCATTCCATTAAAACTCTATCCTTACACATATGAACAAGGGGTAACGTCACATGAAACTTTATTATTTAGGCCCAAAAGGGACATTTTCATACTTAGCAGCAAAACAATATAAATCAGAATCTGAAATGGATTTTGAAGCCAAATCTAACCTGTACGAAGTTGTACAATCTGTTTCTAACGATGATAACAGTATCGCCGTAGTACCAATTGAGAATTCAATTGAAGGGACGATTAATATTGTCGCAGATGCATTAACGCAACAAAATATTTTTGCGCAAGGTGAACTTCATTTAGACATTCAATTCGCGTTGTATGGTTCTCAAGATGCTACAGTAAATGATATCTCAAAAGTTTATTCTATTGCACCTGCGATTAGTCAAACGAGCCAGTACATACAAAAGCAAGGCTTCACGTATGACTATGTAGACAGTACGATTAAAAGTTTGGAAAAAATAACTGATCACGTTGGTGCCATTGCACCTCTAGGTAGTGGCGAAGCATACGGCTATTCACCTATTGCGGAAAACATACAAGACTTTCCACATAATGTAACGCGTTTTTTAGTCGTGAGTAACCAACCGAGTAGTATCGAGGATGTAGAAGATGCGAGCGATACATTATTACTCATCACGCCTCAATTTGATAAGCCTGGTTTATTAGCAAGCATATTAAATACTTTTGTTTTATTTAATATTAACTTGTCTTGGATTGAATCTAGACCTTTAAAAACACAACTTGGAATGTATCACTTTTTTGTGCAAGCAGACACACCAATCAATGAAGATTTGGCCAAAGTTATTAAAATTTTAAACACATTAGACTTCCAAGTTTCAATTATTGGTTCATTCAATAAATTAAGTTAAGTTTATTTTTACGTAAATCAATTAGACAAACCAAAAACCCTCCATTCATTATTTAGAAATGGAGGGTTTTATTTATATATATATAATTATTTAAGTGGCAATGGCTTAGTTACATCTATACCTAATACTGGTGGTACTAGGAAGTAAACAACGAGTACAATAACTATAATACTCAGTATGTTTACCCAAAAGCCGACTGATGCCATTCTTTTAATACTAATACGTCCTGTACCAAATACAATCGCATTCGGTGGCGTCCCTACTGGAAGCATATATGCACAGTTTGCCGCCATAGCTGCAGGCACCATCAATAATAATGGATGAACGTTTACAGCAACAGATAACGTTGCAAGAATTGGTAAAATCATCGTTGCAGTTGCAGTATTAGATGTGATTTCAGTTAAGAATAGTACAAATACGGTAATGACTATAACGATAATTAAAGGACTTACACCTTCTATCAATTTCAATTGCTCGCCAAGCCACTCTGCTAAACCACTTGATGATATCCCTTCCGCTAACGCTAGACCCCCACCAAAGAGAACTAATACGCCCCAAGGTAAATCTTTAGCCACGTCCCAATCTATAATTCGTTTGTGTTGTGCTTTGTTTTTCGCAGGAATTAAAAATAGTAAGACTGCGATAATCATGGCTATGGTTCCATCTTCTATTTCTGAAGTGTATGTCCAATTTTTCAATAAAAACTCTCTACTTATCCACAAGAAACTGGCAAGCAAGAACACGATTAGAACTATTTTCTCTTCGTATTTCATCTTACCTAATTCATGTAATTTCCTTTTAATTAACGCTTTACCACCTGGTAATGCTTTCATATCATGTCTAAATGCGATATATCGTATGTATGCCCAAACTAATAATAATAAAACAATAACTGTTGGCACACCAATAATCATCCATTTAGCAAAACTAATTTCTTCACCAAATGCAGATTGATATTGTCCCTTTAATATAATTAAAGGTGGCGTCCCAATTAATGTTCCAAGCCCACCGATTGTACCGGCATAACCAATTGCTAAAACTATAGATTGTTCAAACTTAGTGATACTTGAATCTTTGATGTCCTTACTTTTCAATTCACTTGCTTCTTTAATAATTGCTAAGCCAATCGGAATCATAATCATAACAGCAGCTGTGTTCGACACAAACATAGATAAAAAAGCAGTCGAAATCATGAATCCTAGTAAAATCTTTCCTGTACTTGTGCCTAATGTATTGATGATAACTAAAGCAACACGGGTATGTAAATTCCATCTTTCCATGGCAATGGCTAAAATAAAGCCGCCTAAGAATAAAAAGATAATATCATTACCATATTGTGATGAAACTTCTTCTGGGCTTAATACATGTCCAATTGGCATCAATATTAATGGTAATAAACTTGTTGCTGCAATCGGAATAGCTTCAGTAATCCACCACGTTGCAATCCAAAGTGTTGTTGCTAAAACAAATATACCTTTACTTGATAAACCTTCAGGCTGTAAAAATAGTAAAGTTAAAATAAATAATAGCGGCCCCAATATTAAACCAATTAATTGACTAGTATTATAAGACTTATTTTCTTTCTTATTAGAAAAAAACATTAAATAATGTGACCTTCTCATATCCCCTTTGTTCAAATCGTTCATATTCGTCCCCCCTCTAAAGCTACTTTTCTGAATATTCATAACATTTCTTAGTTTATAACATAATATAATCCTAATGAAATATCAATGCTAAACCGCTTACATATAAAGTCTTTACGGTGTCAACGTAGCATTGTAATCATGTTTAATTAAACTTAACAATATTTTAAATTTTATCACCATAAGATAAAAATAAATTCTTAGTGTCCTTTAAATACATTTTGGGTGGCCATTCATCAAATTCATTTTGAGCAATAAGAATATTTTTATGTTTTATATTATTATAACTTTGAATCCGAACTGCATATTTCTCCATCGTTCCAATAAATTTATTTTGATAAATATTTAAATTACTCCCAGCTTGAGTTGATCTTTGTTTCCCTTTTAAATCTTTTGCATTTTTACCATCTTTAACTGCTAAAAAACGAACACCACCAGCACAGTTTTTAAAAATATTATGATGAATATACGTATCTTTATATTTTAAAGGTGTTAGTGCATATTGCTTTATCTCTTCAAACGTATTAAAACGAATATGAATATTTTGATAAAATTGATTATAACGACTTGCATGAGAACCAATCGCCCTGTTCCATGACTGCATCGTAGGCGTATCTGAATTGCCAAAATAACAATTTTCTATTATTACATTTTTTGTAATCGTTCCGTCTGTCGTCCCAAATTTAGGAAAAGCACCTGGTACTTGAATATCTAACTGAATTGCTTCTGAAAACGTTCTTGTCCCATCACTATCATTGAACCCTAAAAATTTACAATTATTTATATATAATCCATTAACTCCACATGCATCCAGTCCATGGCCACCTATAATGTCTTTAAAGGTCACATCGACGATTTGAATATCTTGGGCATGTCCCATACACATTGCTGTATTATTATATGGGAATGCATAGCCATTCATATCAAATGTTCCTCCTGCAATATAAATATGGCTATTGCCGTTATAACCATAATAAGGTTTAAACCTTCTACCATTTTTGAGTAATGCATCTTTCCCACATCTTTTAAGGACTGCGCCTTCATCTAGCAATAATGTTGTAGACTCATAAATAACCAATGACTTGCGTATATGAAATTCACCTTTAGGTACATATATCGTTGTCGAAGGATGTTTTTTTGCATAATTCAATGCACGTTGCATTGCTCGTGTATCCGCGCTTTTACTTTCACCTTTTAATCCAAATTGCTTTGCATTAATCATCATAGGACAATCCCTCTCTTTCTCAATACTTTATAATAAACTTAATTGAGTATTTTCAAACGCGCTTGTTGTAGCTTTATTGATTTATCTACTTAGTATATAATACTTATTATCTTTAATATTAGGAGTGTTCGCAAATTATGAAAAAAAGTGCACTTATTGTAGTGGATTATTCAAATGATTTTGTTGCAGATAATGGAAAAATGACTTGTGGCATTCCAGGCCAACAAATTGAACATTATATTGTGGAAAGAATTGAAGCATATAATAAAAAACAACAGAACATTTTCTTTATGATGGATTTACATTTTGAAGAAAATAGTTATCATCCTGAGAACAAGCTCTTCCCTCCTCACAATATTTTAGGAACATCTGGGAGAGAGCTTTACGGCAAAGTAAATGATATCTATCAAAATATATTATTTAATGATCACATACATTTTTTAGATAAAACACGTTATGATGCTTTTTGTGGTACTTCGTTAGATATTTTGCTACGAGAAAGAAATGTAACACATTTAGAAATTGTTGGTGTATGTACCGATATTTGTGTATTACATACAGCGATTACTGCCTATAATTTAGGTTATTCCATTAGTATTTCACATAAAGGCGTTGCTTCATTTAATCCAACGGGCCATGATTGGGCTTTAGATCATTTTAAAAATTCCTTAGGTGCTGAAGTAGAATAACTATGCAAACTCATGATAAAATAATATTAACTATATAAATAAGGAGAATTTAGATATGGCAAAAACTTATATTTTCGGACATAAAAATCCAGATACAGATGCTATTGCATCTGCCATCATCATGGCATATTTTGAACAACAAACAGGTAATTCGGAGGCTGCGTCTTACCGTTTAGGCGAAATAGGTCCTGAGACGCAATTTGCTTTAGATCATTTCAAAGTAGAAGCGCCAGAATTACTTAACGATAATCTAGCTGATCAAAATGTTATTTTAGTTGACCATAATGAATTCCAACAAAGCGCAGATTCAATTGCTGACGCTACAATTCAGCATGTCGTAGATCACCACAGAATTTCTAATTTTGAAACTGCAGCGCCTTTATATTACCGTGCTGAACCAGTCGGCTGTACAGCAACAATTTTATACAAAATGTATAAAGAACGCGGCTTTGAAATTAAACCTGAAATTGCTGGCTTAATGATTTCTGCAATTATCTCAGATAGTTTATTATTCAAATCACCTACATGTACTGAAGAAGATGTACAAGCTGCAGAAGCATTGAAAGCGATCGCCAATGTTGACTTAGAATCTTACGGTTTAGATATGTTAAAAGCAGGTGCTTCTACAACAGACAAATCAATTTCAGATATCTTATCTATGGATGCAAAATCTTTCAACATGGGAGATTATTCAACTCATATCGGACAAGTTAATACTGTGGATATTGATGAAGTCTTTGCACGTCAAGAAGAATTAACAAAAGCTATGTTAGAAGCAAGTGCAAATGAAAAATATGATTTATTTGTATTAGTCGTGACTGACATCATTAATAGTGATTCTAAAATTTTAGTAGTGGGACCTGAAACAGACAAAGTAGGTAAAGCTTTCAATGTTGAACTTGAAAACAATACTGCATTCTTACCTGGTGTAGTTTCACGTAAAAAACAAGTTGTACCACAAATTACAGAAGCTTTAAACGAAGTCGTTTAATATTATATGATAAACACTGAGTGGACAAGAAACTAAACACCTAACCGCTCAGTATTCTGGAACATAGTAAATATGTTCCAGTTTTTTATCCATTTCCATAAGCATAGCGACATCTCATACTAGGAGGAATATCATTGAATTCAATAGAGCAAACTTTCCATAATAGTAAACAATATTTTAATACTCACGAAACCAAAGATCTTAAGTTTAGAAAAAAACAACTCAAACTGTTGGGTAAAAGTATTAAAAATCATGAAAATGAATTACTCGACGCACTTCAAAAAGATTTAGGAAAAAACAAAGTGGAAGCTTATGCAACCGAGATTGGATTCACTTTAAAAAGCATTAAGTCAGCACGCAAAGAACTTAAAAATTGGGCGAAAAGAAAACAAGTGAACACGCCCCTTTACTTATTCCCTACTAAAAGTTATATCATGAAAGAGCCTTATGGTACTGTCTTAATTATCGGACCTTTTAATTATCCTTTCCAATTACTTATTGAACCATTAATTGGCGCAATAGCAGCGGGAAATACAGCTATACTTAAACCGTCAGAATTTACACCACACGTTGCAGATATAGTACAACAAATTATTGAAGATGTATTCAACACTGAATATATTAGTGTATGCCAAGGCGACGCAGAGACTACACAATCACTTATACATTTACCTTTTGATTATGTCTTTTTCACTGGCAGCGAAAAAGTAGGACGTATTGTCTATCGTGCAGCTAGCGAAAACTTAACACCCGTTACTTTAGAATTAGGAGGTAAATCTCCTGCGATTGTAGATGAGTCAGCAAATATCAAAGTAGCGAGTGAACGCATTTGTTTCGGGAAATTTACGAACGCTGGTCAAACTTGTGTGTCGCCAGACTATATTTTAGTTAACCGAAAAGTCAAAAGCCAACTCATCGCGGCACTCAAAAATACAATCACTGAATTTTACGGTAAATCTATACAAGATAGCCCAGATTTCGGTCGTATCATTAATCAAAAACATTTCGATCGTTTAGACCATTTATTAAATGTTCATAAAACAGAAATTGCATTTGGTGGTCAATCTGATGCAGACGATAAATACATCGCTCCAACCCTTTTAGATGGTATTACTTTCGATGCTAAAATAATGGAAGATGAGATTTTCGGCCCTATTTTACCAATCATTCCGTATGATGATTTTGATGAAGCGATTGATTTAATACGTACTAAACCTAAGCCACTCAGCTTATATTTATTTAGCGAAGATGAAAATGTAACAGAACGTGTACTTCATGAAATTTCATTTGGTGGCGGTGCGATTAATGATACGTTGATGCACCTCGCAAATCCAAACTTACCTTTTGGTGGTGTCGGTGCATCGGGTATTGGACAATATCATGGTAAATATAGTTTTGATACGTTTAGTCACGATAAATCTTATGTGTTTAAATCTACAAGGCTTGAATCAAGTCTCATATTCCCACCATACAAAGGGAAATTTAAATACATCAAAACATTTTTCAACAAATAGAAAATCACCTAGTATGGCAATGTATTATCCATACTAGGTGATTTTTTAATTTTTTTCAGTTGTCTTTATTTTAAAAATTGTACACAAACGCCCTCTGGTGCTGATTCGTGATGATCAACTTTTTCTAATTCTCCCGTAATTTTATCACGTTTGAAAACCGTCAATGTATAGTCACCTTCTTGGTGTGCACAAACTAAGAAATCATCTGAGTCAGTAATGTTGAAATCACGTGGGAATTCACCACCACTTGATACAATATCAACAAATGAAATCGTTGAACCATCATCGCTTACTTTAAAAATAGCAATACTATCGTGCCCTCTATTCGTGATGTATAAGAATTTTTGATCGTGTGACTGTCTTACTGCTGCTAATTTTGTATCACCTTCAAAATTTTCAGGAATTGTTGAATGTCGTTGGATTTCTGTGAATTTTCCATCCTCATATTTTACTGTACTTACGACATTTGATAACTCATGGACAACATAAGCAAACTTCCCATTTTCATGAAAAGTAATATGTCTTGATCCGTCCCCTGGTTCAAAATCACTCACCGCATGTTCACTAAAACCATGATCATTAAATTCGTATGTTACTATTTTATCTGTACCTAAATCGATTGCAACTACATATTTTTCATCTGGTGTTGTACTGATAAAATGCACATGTGGCTGATCTTGTCTTTCGTGTGGTCCAGTTGGATAATTGTGCTCTAACTCTTGAATTAAACGTATGATTTCACCTGTTTCAGGGTTCGCTTCATATAAGCGCGCTAACCCAGCACCGTAAACAGACTCAAAAACAAACTTTCCGTCTGGCGACACATCTACATAACAGCCGCTACCCTTTGTAGAAGCGAGGCATTTATTAATTAAACTGAGTTTACCATCTTCTTCTATTTTAAGACTTGCAACACCGCAATTATCTCCTTCACGTGTTACAGCATATAAAAATGAATTATGTTGATTTACATAAGTTGATGCTTCTAATTCATATCCTGTTTCAACTTCTGTTACGCTTCCAGTTTGTTCATCTAATTCAAAACGATAAACGCCTTTGCCCTCTTTTTTCGTATACGTACCAATATAACCTGTTGTCGTCATGTAAACCCCTCCATATTGTTATAGTTTCATTTTAATAAATATCTATACTAAATGACAATATAATGATTATTGCCACTTTCTATCAAAGTACAATTAAACTTTTCATACTTTATTAAGTTAAAATAAGAAAAAACTTCTTGCAATAATGCGAACATATGTTCTATTATTGTATTGAGGTGATTTTATGATTCCGGAAAAGTATCAAAATGAAAATGACTATAGAAATATACCAAGAGAATTTCTTAATGCCAATATCCCGCAAGGTCGTGGCATGGTTAAATGGGCGCCATTCATTATATGTATTTAATTAATACAAAAGCCGAATTAACAGTATTTTCAACATAGTATTTATGTATTATATGTTAAAACAATCTTAAAAAGGATACTGATTATGAAACCAGTATCCTTTTTAAGATTAACAGCATTTATTATTATCTTTTTCTTTTGCTTCCTCTTTTTCTTTTTTATTATCCGTGTTTTCTTCAATTTCTACTGAACAACATGACTGCTCTTGAGGTTTTAATTTTTTTAACGCGTCTTTGATACCCATTTACTTCACCTCCTTAAATGATTAAGTTAACAATTAGGCCTGTAGCAACTGCCACTACTAAAATTGCTATAACAAAAGATATTACAAATTTCTTTTTAAATAATTTGGACAACAATACGACTTCAGGAATACTTGCGCCTGCGCCACCTATAATTAATGCGACCACTGTACCTAAAGACATGCCTTTAGATACTAATGCTTCAGCTATAGGAAGCATCGTTTCTGGTCTAATATACATAGGTATACCAATAACAGAAGCAATAACAACAGAGATAATACCATCGCCACTCGCATATTGAGTTATAAATGTTTCTGGAATAAATCCATAAATAAATGCACCGACAAATACACCAATAATTAAATAAGGTAACATTGGATATAGGAAAGCCCAAGCATCATTTAAGGCTTGTTTAAAACGAGATCCTGATTTATTATTGAAAAATCCATCGCCTTTGACATTAACGCCTTTATAACTCTCTGCTAAATTCATTTTTGAAAAAACAAGACCAGTTAAAATGCTAAATATCGCTAATACAACAAAATAAACAACAGCAACTTTCCAACCTAATAGAATCCATAGCATAAATATCATGAGTGGATTCATGAGTGGCGAAGCGATTAGGAAACTCATAGCTGGACCAAACGGAACTTTAGAGTTTAACAAACCTGCAAGTATAGGGATAGTAGAACAAGAACAAAATGGTGTAATAGCACCAAAAATCATTCCTAATATATAGTTGGTTGCTTTATTTGGTTTGCTTAAAAGCTTTTGTATTTTATCTTCTGATACTACTTGTTGAATTAAACTTACAATAAAACTTACAACTATAAATAATGCTAACAATTCAAAAAATAACATTAAAAATGTTTTTATGAATTCTATGATTGAATCTGTCATTAGTATAACTCCTCTGAATTTATTTAATCAACTTTTTTTGATATATAAATTAAAAAAAGTTGATTAATATGATGTGTAATAAGATAAATCCTATAATATTTTACAGCAAGTATCTTCAGTTAATACAACTTGAATTTGTGCTTCATTGATTTTGTAGTAGTTCCAAGTACCATATTTTTCAGGTATTAAAATCTGTGCACTTACTAATTTTTTTAAATGATAAGAAATTTTAGATTGTTTTAAATCTAATAACGCTTCTAAATCACACACACATAATGATTTATTAGAACTCTGGCTAATTTGATTTAGTATTTTCAATCTGTTTTTGTCGGCAAGTGCATTAAACATGTTTTCATAAAAATCTAATTGTTGATCTTCATTCATATCAGTTTTTGCTTTAATAACTTCCATAAAAAGAACACCTCTTTTTTATAATATTTGATTAGAGTTTATATTATCTTTATTTCAATTCTTGTATTGCTTGTTTGTAGTTATTTTCTGTTGATTCACCATACTGATGAATATTACCTTTAAAGAACTCCTTCTCCATATATATTGTAGCTTCTTTTAAAGTGACTTCTCTTGATACCATAACAAGATTTAAATAACTTACAAAGTAACCAACAGATAAAGTACTTGCGTGGTTTACTCGCAATCAGGCACACCTCCTTATTGTCTAAATAATTTTATTCCATTTAATATATCAACTTTTTTTGATATATTAAATATAAATCAATATATACATTATTGCAAGATTAAAAAACTATAATTTTACATAAACTTAGACATGCTCCACAGCAATAGTAAAAATATTTTCTTCCTAGCTATATTATTAGAAACTCAAATTAAGTAAAATTTTAAAAATCCAAATCAATACATAGACACTAATCTATATAGATGTTAATCTATGGTAGTAAAATAATTAATGAGGTGAGTATAATGTTAAATATTGAAATATACGAAGAAGCTATGTGCTGTTCTACTGGCGTATGTGGTCCAGAACCGGATGAAACACTAATAAAGACGAACCAAATCAATGAATATTTAAAATCAAATCAAATAGAAGTTCAACGTTATAATATGAGTAATAATCCGAATGAATTTATTAAAAATAAAGAAGCTATTCGTTTAATTCAAGAAAAAGGTAATGAAGTTTTACCAATCACTTTTATAGAAGGCAATATAGCTAAAACGGGTACTTATATTACCCAAGAAGAAGCCGATGAAATTATTACGGTTAATCAGATGAGAAATGGAGGATGCTGTGGTGGAGATGGATGCTGTTAAATACTTAAATAAATTGAATTTAAATAATGTTGAGTTAACAAAATATTTGTTTTTTACTGGTAAAGGTGGCGTAGGCAAAACGACGATATCAAGTTCTATTGCTTTAAATTTAGCGAAGAATGGAAAGAAAGTAGCTTTAGTAAGTACTGATCCAGCTAGTAATTTACAAGATGTATTTCAAATGGAATTATCTAATAAATTAACTACATATCAACCTATACCTAATCTCTCTATAGCCAATTTTGACCCGATTGCTGCAGCAGACGATTATAAAGCACAAGCTATAGAACCTTATGAGGGCATTCTACCAGAAGATGTACTTTCTGAGATGAAAGAACAGTTAAGTGGTTCGTGTACAGTTGAAGTAGCAGCATTTAATGAATTCACTAATTTCTTATCCGACGAAACTTTAGAACAGGCATTTGATTTCATTATATTTGATACAGCTCCGACAGGTCACACACTGAGAATGCTTGAATTACCTTCTGCTTGGACAGATTATTTAAATACAACGAGTAATGACGCTTCTTGTTTAGGTCAATTATCGGGTTTAAATGAAAATAGAAGCAAATATAACTTAACACTTGAAAAATTACGCAACCAAGAAGATACGACAATGATATTAGTTGCTAAACCTAACCAATCATCTATATATGAAATTCAAAGAGCGCAACAAGAATTACAACAACTATCAATTTCTAAATTCTATATAGTCATTAACAACTATATAGAAGAAAGTCACGGTTTAATTTCGAGTCAAATGAAATCAGAACAAGATAAAAATATTAACCATTTTACTGAATGGTTAAATAACAATCATGCCTATTACGTTCCATATAAAAAACAGAAAGCAGAAAGTATAGAAAGTTTATCTAATCTATTAAATGATGATAACTTAATTGAAAATGATGAATTTATTGTTGAAGATCATCCGCAATTCAATAAATTAATAGATGAAATTGAAAATGGTAAAGTTCAATATTTATTTACAATGGGAAAAGGTGGCGTTGGTAAAACGGCAGTAGCAACGCAATTAGCTACAGCATTATCTAATAAAGGACATCGTATTCTTTTAGCAACGACTGACCCTACTAAAGAAATTAATGTTGAAACCACAAGTAATTTAAATACTGCTTATATTGATGAAGAACAAGCATTAGAAAAGTATAAAAAAGAAATACTAGCCACAGTGAATGATGATACACCACAAGACGATATTGATTATATTGTGGAAGATTTAAAATCACCTTGTACAGAAGAAATAGCATTTTTCAAAGCCTTTAGTGACATTATGGAGAATCAAGAAGACATGGATTACGTAATTGTAGATACAGCTCCTACAGGCCATACCTTGCTGTTACTTGATTCTAGTGAAAATCATCATAAAGAACTAAAGAAAAAATCAACTCAAACTACCAGTAATGTTGAAACATTATTACCCAAAATTCAAAATAAAAATTTAACACAGATGATAATCGTAACACTAGCAGAAAAAACACCTTATTTAGAATCTAAACGTTTAGTAGAAGATTTAAATAGAGCTAATATAGGCCATAATTGGTGGGTTGTTAATCAATCGTTAGTTACGCTAAATCAACGTGATGACCTTTTTAGTAACAAAAAAGAAGATGAATCAATTTGGATAAACAAGATTAAAAATGAAAGTCTTGATAATTATTTTGTCATACCTTATGGAGGGTTATCATAATGAAAAAAATTGTAATCATTGGTTCAGTTGCTGCCGGTACAAGTGTCGCGGCTAAAGCAAGAAGAAATAGTGAAGATGTGGAAATTACCGTTTTTGATAAAGATAGTGATATTTCGTATTCAGTATGTGGTATTCCCTACTATATAGGCGGTAATGTATCTGATATTGATGAACTCACGCCACGAAATGCTAAATGGTTTAAAGAGCGCTTTAATATAGATATTTATACAAAATATGAAGTGAATCAGATAAATGATACTGATCAAACAATAACAGTTACCAATTTAGTAAATGATGAAAAGATGATTCAAGAATATGACGAATTAGTATTAGCAACAGGTTCATCGCCTAAAGAACTTCCTCAATTAAATAGCGAAGAATATAACAATGTGTTTAAAGTTAAAAATATTAATGATGCGAAAGCAATTTATAATTATATTGAGGGCAATGATGTTCAGAATATAACAATCATTGGTGGTGGATTTATTGGTCTAGAGATGTTAGAACAATTATCTAATTACAATACTTCAATTGTTCAACGTAGTACTTTTATGCCTCATTTAGACTACGATATCAGTTTTATGATTCAAGAATATATTGAAGATAAAGCTAACGTATATACCTATAATGAAATAGATATTATTGATTATGATGAAAATCATACAATAAATAGAGTGAGCTTAAAAACTGGCGAATTAATTGATACAGATTTAATCATTATTGGGATTGGTGTCACACCAAATACTAAATTAGCTAAAGAAATTGGTATTAATATTGGAAAATCTGGAGCAATACAAACCAATAAGTATTTTGAAACAAATATTCCTCACATATATGCAATTGGTGATGTAGCAGAAAGTTATAATTTAATTACTGGTAACCCTATATATAGACCGCTAGGTTCTACAGCAAATAAAATGGGACGTATTTTAGGAGATCGATTAACTGGTGGAAATCTAGAACATAAAGGTATTTTAGGAACAGGCATTGTTCGTATATTTGATATGACAATTGCCCAAACAGGCTTAACTGAAAAAGAAGCTATTGATTTAGATATTGATATTGACGTATTACACAATGTGAAACCGAATCGTCCAGAATATATGCAAGGCCAAGAAATGGTAATTAAAGCTATATTTGATAAAAACAATTCTAAATTACTTGGTGCCCAAATTATTGGGTATGAAGGTGTAGATAAGAGAATAGATGTACTAGCTACTGCTATAACGTTTGGTGCCAATGCAGAAGATTTATTTCATTTAGATTTAGCATATGCACCTCCTTTTTCTACAACTAAAGATCCTGTTATTTATACAGGGATGATTGGACACAATATTACTCGAGGACGCAAAATTATAACGCCTGAAGAAGTTATAAAACAAAATAATGATTTATTGATTTTAGATGTACGTTCTCCAAAGCAATTTGAAGTTGATCATGTTGATGGAGCGATTAACGTCCCATTGAAAACGTTGAGAAGTTATGCAAAAACATTAGATGAAAATCAAAAGATAGTGACTTATTGTAATAAAGGTACTACTGGGAATGCTGCACAAAACGTACTTATTAATTTAGGTTTTAAACAAGTGTTTAATTTGTCAGGTGGTAATAAAAATTATCAACGTTATAAAAGGTTTCAAGTAGAAAGGAAGAAGAAAAATTGAATTATAAAGAAATATCACAATACTTAAAAGTGATTGCTGATAGTAGCCGTCTTGAAATATTAGATTTGTTATCTTGTGGTGAATTATGCGCTTGTGATTTATTAGAGCATTTTTCTTTTTCTCAACCCACATTAAGTCATCATATGAAAGTATTAAAAGACAATAATTTAATTACATCCAGAAAAGATGGTAATAAAAATTTATACAAATTGAATCATGACGTATTAGATGACGTTACATCACGACTGACTCTATTGGGTTCCAGTACAGTCCCATGTATATGTGAAACAGTAGAGAAAGGTGAGTGTTAATTATGATGATATTAGCAATCACAATATTTGTATTAACGTTAATTTTTGTTATATGGCAACCTAAAGGTCTAGATATTGGTATTACTGCATTAATTGGTGCTGTAGTGGCTATAATTACTGGTGTTGTGAGTTTTTCAGATGTACTGGAAGTTACTGGAATCGTTTGGAATGCGACTTTAACGTTTGTTGCAGTTATTCTTATTTCACTCATATTAGATGAAATTGGCTTCTTTGAATGGTCTGCTATACATATGGTGAGAGCATCAAAGGGTAATGGCTTGAAAATGTTTATCTTTATCATGCTCTTAGGTTCAGTTGTAGCAGCCTTCTTCGCAAATGATGGTGCGGCTTTAATACTGACGCCTATTGTTTTAGCAATGGTACGTAGTCTAGGTTTTGATAAAAAAGCGATATTTCCATTTATTATTGCTAGTGGTTTTATTGCAGATACCACATCATTACCACTTATTGTTAGTAATTTAGTTAATATTGTTTCTGCTGATTACTTTGATATTGGATTTGTTGAGTACTTCAGTAAAATGATTATACCTAATATATTCTCTTTAATCGCAAGTATTCTTGTCTTATGGCTTTATTTTAGAAAGTCTATCCCAAGAAAATTTGATGCAGTAAATATTAGAGAACCAAAAGAAGCGATTAAGGACAAAAAGCTTTTTAACATCTCGTGGATTGTACTCACTGTATTGCTAGTTGGTTATTTAATAAGTGAGTTTATAAATATTCCAGTATCAATTATTGCTGGTATCATTGCTTTAATATTTGTATTATTAGCACGTAAATCTAAGGCTGTTCATACGAAACAAGTAATTAAAGGTGCACCATGGAATATTGTTTTATTCTCTATTGGTATGTATCTTGTGGTATTTGGTCTAAAAAATGTGGGCATTACAACGCTTCTTGGTGATGTACTAACAAATATTTCAAGTTATGGCTTATTTAGTAGTATCATGGGCATGGGTTTTATAGCTGCATTCCTTTCATCTATTATGAACAACATGCCAACTGTTTTAATAGATGCAATAGCGATTGGTCAATCTCAAACAACAGGCATACTCAAGGAAGGTATGATTTATGCGAATGTTATCGGATCTGATTTAGGACCTAAAATAACACCCATTGGTTCGTTAGCAACACTTCTCTGGTTACATGTACTTACTCAAAAAGGTGTTAAAATTTCTTGGGGAACATACTTTAAAACCGGTATTATTATAACGATTCCGGTATTATTTATTACACTGTTAGGGTTATATCTAACACTTATTATTTTCTAAAAAGAGAGGAAACTATTTATGGATAAAAAAACAATTTACTTTATATGTACTGGTAATTCTTGTCGCAGTCAAATGGCTGAAGGTTGGGGTAAACAAATACTTGGCGATAAATGGAATGTATATTCTGCCGGTATTGAAACACATGGTGTAAATCCTAAGGCAATAGAAGCTATGAAAGAAGTGGATAATGACATATCAAACCATACTTCTGATTTAATCGATAATAAAATTTTAAAACAATCAGATCTCGTTGTTACACTTTGTAGTGACGCTGATGAAAATTGTCCAGTCATCCCACCTAATGTAAAAAAAGAACATTGGGGCTTTGATGATCCAGCTGGTAAAGCTTGGTCAGAATTTCAACGTGTAAGAGATGAAATTGGCGATACAATAAAACAATTTAATCAATAGCATAATAAAAAGACTATCCAGAATGATAGTCTTTTTTCACTTGAATTAATAGAACATATGTTCTACTATTGATATGAGGTGATCTTTATTATTCCAAATCCTAATGCTCCAGATAAATATAAATACGAAACAGATTACAGAAAAATACCAAGAGAATATTTAAATCCTAAAATCCCACAAGGTCGTGGAAAAATCAAATGGCAAGCTTTTGCCACGCTCCCCCAACAATTCGAAATTTTAAATAAGTTTATCAAAGACCAAAATAAGGATGACAAACCTTTATTAACAGAGGATACTTTGACTAATATAAACTATGTTTTCCAATATAAATTACATACTGGTGAATTAAGTTCTATTGATTATTGGAAAGATGGGTATATTTTTAATTATACTGGGAAAATTTTACAAATTGATACAATCAACAATTCTTTTACTTTACTTGATAAAAAAAATAAAGTCCATAAATTATCTAATAATAACGTTTGTCATATTATTTAAAGATATGACAAACGTTATTATTAATAGGATTATTTTAAATTTCCTCATACATCTTGGAGTATAAAGTACTAAGTTCTTCTTTTAGAGACTTTTTCTCTTTTTCTAATGAATTTACTTTCCTCTTCAACGAAGCAATTAATGCATCTTTTCCGTCACTTTTATTTTTATTCACAAATATTTCTTTGTTTTTTTCACGTAACTCTTCGATTCTTTTACGAATTTCATTATTGTTATATAAAGTGGCTTTAGAGACACTTGAATGTTTTGAAACAATATTAAAATTAATTTCTTCCTTCCTTTGAATCAAATCGTTTATTGCTGTAGTAACTTTTCTCTCAGTGTTAGCTTTCCGCTCTGCATGTAACTGTTTCAATTGTTCTTTCCTGTTAAAATTTTCCATATTAACCTCTATACTTTTAGTCTATTACTTCTACCAAATATAATACTTCCATCCTTTATACTACCTAAGATTTCTTCGTATTTATTTAATATATTAGTATGCTTTTCAACCATGTCTTTTCTATTATAATTTTTAGCTAATTCTATTGACTTAACTGTTGATTTGATATGTAATTCATATTTTTCAACGTCTAAATCAGAAAAGCCAATAGCTAAATCCTTACATGGTTTACCAGAATTACATGTTAAACATGGGGGTGCTTCCATATAAGGACAATCACCATTCAATCTAGCATGACATGTGCCATAAGGGTTGTCCATTGCGTTTAATTTATGTTCTTGCCATAAAGAATTTAATGTTTTTTCTGATAGTTCACTACTATGCTGTATATTTTTGATTTTACCATCGACATCGAAACTAAAGGCACCTTGATCAATAACTGATTCAAAAGCCTTTCTTTTTGTATCATCAAGTAATTTAGCATATCTAAGAGTCATTTCAGGTGAAGAATGTGCTAATAATTCTTGTATTGTTAATATATCTGCTCCGCCATTTAATAATTTTACTGCATAAGTATGTCTAAATTGATGAGTTTTAAAATGAAATATTTCACCTTGCTCATCAACAATATTTTTAGTTTTTGCTAAATGATTTAAATGAGCCCTAACCATATGCTGTGTGAAAGGCATCCCTTTTCTTTTTCCTTTGTAAATAGCGAAAATGTAATTATTGGGATTATTATCTTTTGTACTATTTATTTTAGAATTAGCTATTAAAACTGCTACTATATCAGCCAATTTGTCATCAATTGGTATTCTATGTCCTTTTACAAAGGTTTTAGCAATATCAGTAATTATTGAAAATTTCCCATTAACTTTTGCAAGGCAACTATTTTCTAAAGTTAATACATCAGAAATTCTCAGACCCGTTTTAAAAGCTACCCAAACCACTGGTATTAAATCTTTATGCAAATCATTTATATGCTCAAAAAGCTGTTCAAGTACAAAATCAGGAATATAATCAATTTGGCTATTGTTTTTCTTTTCATACCTAGGAAAGTCTTGTGGGTAAATTAAAAAACGAATGTCCTGTGATGGAGCTATATTATAATTTTGCATAGTGATATCATTTAGGAACCTTCTAATTGCTTTTAATTCTTCTTTTACAAAATTATTCGAACTTTTTACATTTTTGCTATTAGCATATTCAAATAAAAAATCTATATATGATTCGATATGATATCTATCTAATTTATTTAAATCAGACCATGTTTTTTCTTTTTCAGTTATACTTTGGAAAAATCTAGTTAATATTCTTATATAATATCTTGCAGTACCAAATGCTATGTCACCAGTTAGCAAACGATTTTTCAAATATTTTTTTGTTGCTTCTCGTATTTTGATTGAATCAATTTTTTCAAAGTTCAAATAGTGACCAGTAAGTGTTTTATTATAACTCAGTCCATACTTTTCTAAGTTCCTAATATCCCATTTATCTTTTTCCCATTCTTCTCTCTTATCAATAAATTTTTTCAGATTAATATACATGTTCTTTAAAAAAGAAGCTAAACCACTTTTATATTCATATTCACCAAAAACGATTGTTGATGATTGTCTTTTTATTGGAATATTATTTTTGGTTAACCATTTAAACCAGTCTTTTTCTAATATATTAATATCACAATCTAGTAAAGAATTTAAATCAGGATAAGCATCATTAAAGAACTCAGTGACTTTATTGAGTTTCACAGCTCCAGAATTAAATACACTACCTAAAGACCAATCCTCTTTAACCAAAAGTTTCAAAAAAATGTATTTAAATTCTAAATTCAAATTTTTATTATTAATCCTAAAAAATATATTTTTCCTTTTGTCTTTATAGCTTTTAAGATTATCTTGAAATTGCTTGAATTTATTAAAAGATGAAATATGCCATACATCATGTTTAAAAAAGTAATCATCATAAATTTCAGTTATTAAAATTTCTCCTTTTATATTTATCGTTCTACTTTGTATTGTGCATAATTCATCAACCAAAATGTTGTTTGTAGGTAAATTAAGTGGCATTGACATAGTTATTCCCCTTTATTAAAAACTTGAAATTGATGTTTTACTTTATCCCAATCATCACGTATATCTTCTTCGGTTGGGTGAACATATAAATTAATGGTAGTTTGTATATTACTATGACCAAGTCTTTCTTGAACTTGCTTAATATCTTTCGTTTCATTGTAAAAAATAGTTGCATGTGTATGACGGAATAAATGAGGATGGACGTTTATAGATGTTTTATATTTTAATCTTTTAAATAATGAAGATATATCATTATAATGCATAGCTTCTCCCACATTCTTACCTTTTAATTTTACAAAAAGATAATCAGAACATATGGAAAGATCATCAATTATTTCATATACATAATCATCATATAGATCAATTAAAGATTGAGATATAAAAATTTTCCTCTCTCCAGTTTTTAAATATGAATCGTTACTATTGTTTCTGTTTTTCAAAACTATTTGGTGGCCTTTCCTAAAATCAAATTTGATATCACCAATACGTAACGATAGTACTTCTCCAATGCGTAATCCAGTTTCATATAATAATTGGATTAAAAATTCATCTCTTATATTATTAGCTGCTTCTAATAATATCTTTATTTCCGCCTTAGTTAGTACTTCTAATTTTCTCTTTGGTTCTTTAACTTTCAAAATATTTTTTAACGTTCCATAATCTTTGTTTACATGATGCATAAAACTTTTATATTTTTTATGATGTTTACCTTTAGTATTTAAAAAATCATAAAAATTAACTTCTAATTTTTTACTTCTATAAAGATAGTCGTAAAAATTGGACACTACAGTAATAGTCAGATTAATTGTCTTGGCACTACTTTTTGATTCTTTTTGGTTATAAGGAAGAACATTTTCATATTCAAAAGGTGCTCTCATCCATCTTACAAAATCAACAAAATCATCAAAACTAACATCTCGATGTTTTATTTCCTTATACTCTAGATATATAAAAAATTTTTTTAGTGCGTAAGCATAAGTTTTCTTAGTATTCCGACTTTTCTTGACACTATCCAGATATTTCAAATAGCGTACTGCATCTATTATAGGTTCATTATTACTATCTAAAATCATAAAATTAATACCATTCTTAGATTTCACTTCTACTATTTTCATAATAATCTCATTTCTAATTTTATTAGAATAAGTATACACTATTATGGCACGCTTTCATATTAAACATATTGAACGTAATAAAAAAGAACTGCTTAATATTTATAATATGTTTATTTCTTCTTAAAAATACAACCATATTATACAAATTAGTCTATATTTTATAAAATACACATAACCATTTGCTACTTTGCCAGAACAATTCGAAACAATTCAACAATATTTAGTAGATCAAAATAAAATTGACCGTCCTATATTATCCGACGATCAATTAAATGAATTAAATTTACAGCTTCATCAAGCGTTACATACAGACTCCTATATTTATATTGAATACTATCAAGCAGGTTGGTTGGAAACGACTCATATAAAAATTAAAAATATAGATATGACTCATATGTTTTTAGAAGGTTACCCAATCCATACACAGGAAACAATTAAACTTTCATTATTTGATATAACTAGAATAACTCAAGACAATAGTTAACTGCTTTTCTATACTTGCGGCGCAAGTTTATTGTTCGCAGTCTTCTTGACTGCATATGCCACCGTAACAACTCCGGTGAACGGATTTACTGTTCGCAGTCTTCTCGACTGCATAAGCCACCGTAACAACTTCGTTGAACGGATTTATTGTTCGCAGTCTTCTTGACTGCATAAGCCACCGTAACAACTTCGGTGAACGGATTTACTGTTCGCAGTCTTCTCGACTGCATAAGCCACCGTAACAACTTCGTTGAACGGTGGCTAAAAAAAAATACTGCCAACGAAAGCCTAAAGGCTTTGTCGACAGTATGGGAACACTCTAAAGTGTTCTATTAATAACTTAATTATTCGTTTCAATATCTGAAACAATTTCTTTTGTTTTACTTTCAATATCTTCGAAGTCTTTTTTAAAGATATAAGCGAAAACTACTGCACCAACACCTGCTGCTAATGACACAGTAAGAATTGTACCTAATACAAATTTAAATAAACCTTTAATAAAATTACACATTCTGATTCACCTCAATAAATTATTAACATATCTATCAATAATGATAGCATACTTGAAAGCATCAATAAATATATACCCACTTTTCATTTCTTTAATCTAAATATTAAAAAGTGGATTTATGATATTATTGGAGTAATGCAAAATCAATAAATTTTAGTCAATATGTCTTATTTATTTTAACATTTTCTTCTCATCAGAATAAAGATAGATGTTATATTTATTATTAATATAAGTAAAAAAAGGGCTAATATCGTTAAATATTAGCCAATTCAATGTTAGTTATTCTCATCTTATTGACCCCACCAAGTGGAGACTGCATCTTTGAAAGCATCATAATAATTTGACATAATAATCACCTCATTGAATTTGTCTATCTGATCGTCCCTTGATGTTAACTCAAGCATAACTACTGGTCATACGTAATGCAATTAACAGAGCGTTACAATGAAGTTACATTTTTGTAAGATTACACACATAAATAGGAGTTTTAAACTATGCAATCAGTAAAATCAGACATCTTAACACATCGAGGTTCACACTTTGATTTAGGTGTACAAACAGCACAGTGGATGCAACAAACCCCCTTACTCAAAAACAGAGAGAAAGAATGGAAAAAACGTATGCCCCGCTTTGATATCCATATCAAAGAAACATATGACATTTTCCAAACGTACGCTCCGCAAATTTGGGAAGAGATTAGAGGCATGCAAGAAGTACTTAATCTGCCTACCCGCCAAATGATTCTTAACTTTGCACACTATCGATTTACACCATTGAAAAACAGTGGCTGTACGGTCTTTTTAGGCCAGGACTATATGGTGCGAAATTATGATTATCACCCTGCAACTTATGATGGTCGTTACTTATTGTTCCAACCTACTGATGGCGGATTAGCGCAAATAGGCCCTACATCACGTGTAACCGGGAGAATGGATGGTATGAATGAATCTGGTCTATCCATGGGCTACAACTTCATGCACAGAAAGCACCCAGGTGATGGTTTCGTCTGCTATATGGTCGGCAGGCTTATATTACAATATTGTAAAGATGTACCTGAGGCCATACAATTACTAAAAGAACTTCCGCATAGAAGCTCATTTAGCTACATTGTCATGGACAAACATTTGAATCATGCGATTATCGAAGTTTCTCCTCGCTCCGTTGATGTTCGTTACGATCGTACTTGTACGAATCATTTCAAATTATTAACACATGAGAATAGAAATTTTACAAAAGAATCTAAAGAACGATTAAATCGACTCCTTAAAAAAGCACCCGCATCACTAGATAAAATGAGCGCATTTAATTTATTCAATAATCCAGAATATGAAATTTATAGTAAATTATTTAAAAGCTGGTCTGGGACCATTCATACAAGTATGTATGAACCTCAATCATTAACAGCGCATATCACTTTAGGCGAAAATAAAGCACCTACCGTAATAGACTTTAGCAAATGGCTCGATGGCGAATCATTAGATATTACTTCAATTAACGGGCATCTTGACACTGATTTAACCTTTGCCACTTATTAATATTTGTCATTTTAAATCATTTATATTATAAAAAGAGCCAGAAAGTACTTAATTAAATGTACTTCCTGGCTTTCTCTATTCATGTCAACATAGAGTTAATTTATATAAATGTCCCCATGATCCGTATAGAACTCTAAAATATGCTTTCCTGCCCCTACTTTATTATCTTTAAAATTGTTGTTGATAACTTTAGAAGTCCCATCAGATGGATTCAATTTTAGCAATGTATCTTGAGGGTCATCATCATATGACATGAAAATATCACCATATTGTGTAGAGGCTCTAAAATGTGATGCAATATCCATTCGACTCAAATCAATTTTGCCGTGGTCAGCTAACAGCACCGACTTTTCAATCAATGATTTTTTACTCGTTATACTCGCCTGTTTCGTTTTAATATTCGCATTAGTAATTTGGCTGTGCTTTATATCAAGCGGTGAACTCACACCTCTATAATACAGTTTGTCTAACACTACATCACTTAAAAACACACGTGCTCCGCCAGTAGCCTTCATTGAAATATGTGCATCTTTTGCATTGATACTATCAATATTTATAATATTCGTCTTACTAGATACATCTAAATGGTTTAGTTTTTTATCTGGCACAGTCACTACCATCTCATCGTCAAACTGTCTAAACGGATTAAAATTCAATCCATAATGATCTTCTGTATTATCAGTCTCATGAACATGTAGTGTCTTGTTTTTATTCGTAATATCAATATTCTTTTTCCCTTTATAGGTCACTGAAAATTTGTCACCTTGCTTAACCTGAACCTTACTATTTTGGCTATCTAGGTTTAAATTTTCTATATCTTTATCATTAACTTCTTTATTCACAGAATTGAGTTGGTTGTTTTGTTTTTCAAATCCAAACCAAGCGACACAAGCTAAAAGAAAGCACACGATAAATAATGTTAAGCCACTAAAAAATAACTTCTTCATTCGACTGCACTTCCTTTAATTGTTTTAATATTCCAACGTAAATATTTTAAAATCACTCGATAAACAAATTGAGCAAATTTTGCAATAATGACAAATAATAAAAGACCTAATCCTGTATACGAAATGGCAAATAAATAGTTACTTATGGCAAAACTAAAATTATCATTAATTATGCCGTTGATAATCAATAATAGCGGACTAAGTGCGAAAAATAATGCAACAAGTAATAGTACAAACATGAAAATGCCAACAAATATCATAGGGATTAAAATAATGATTAATGATAATATTCCCATACCCAGAGATGCCATAATTGCTCTCACAATTGTATTTATATTAGGACGAAACTCCGCAGACACAATCGCATTTCTCGCCATAAGCTCTTTGCCTATCTTTTTAGGAGATTCAAGCGCTCCAATGATTTGATATTCATTTTTCCCTTCACTTTCTTGATCAAAAAAATATTCCTCATATTCATACATCACTTTATCGCGTTCACTTCTTGGTAATTTATCTAATTCTTGCTCTAATTCATTTAAAAAAGTGATTTTATCCAAAATATCTACCGCCATTCAAACTTAAGTTTCGAAGCAAAACGTATATGTAAAATCAAAAATGACATGCCCTATAGGAATGTCATTTTTAATTTTTATATCTTGTGTATTTCAATTTTCTTTATTTTATCATGTTTATAAATAATAAATAACTTTATTTGATTTTTCTTATCTTTATATATTATAGCATTAAAGCCTTTGCGCAACTTTTTTTGTTTATAATGTGTTCCTAGTGTCTGTATAACTTCTCCAACATTATTATTGATCGTTCCATTAAAATTAGTTTGCACTCTAGTATCGCCAGTTAAGGTTATACCTTTAAGTTGAGAATCCTTTTTATTCACTTTGAAAATTAAATTAGGATGCTCTCTTTTTGAATAAAGACGATGTCTTTTTAAAATGACTTCATCTTTTTCAACGTATTCACTAATATTAATTTCAGACCCTATTTTGACACGATCAATGGATAGTTTTGATAAATCGGTCGAGTGTTCTTGCTTTATATAATTAACTAATAATACTGTCACAGTAGCTATTGTTATACACGCAAAAAATATAAGTCGCTTATGTAGTTTATGCATTTTCAATGTTGTCACCACACTCTACTTTACTTATTAAATATAGCATAGGTATTTGTCACTTTCATCCCTGAAGAAATCTTAAAACATATTACTTTTATATGTATTAATAATTTTCTTTCATATTAAAATATTGATATAATAATATCTAATCAATTAAAGGGGGAACTATTATGACAAGTTTAGAAACTTATTTCAAAAACAGTCAACCGCTTGATCAATATATTGAAGCTATGACTGAAAACAAAGAGAATTTACTATCAATATATCATTCATTCTCAGCACCAGAGGATGATAGTCGTCTTGAAAAAATTAAAGCATCAAACTATAGCAAAGTTCTAGTTATCACTGAAGACTGGTGTGGAGATGCTATGATGAACGTGCCTATTCTTAAACATATTAGTGAAAGATTAAATATAGAAGCTCGTGTCTTTCATCGTGATGAAAACACTGACTTAATCGATCAATACTTAACAAATGGTACTGCGAGATCTATACCTATATTTGTATTTTTAAATGATGATTTTGAACAGCAAACAGTTTGGGGACCTCGTGCAAGACAAGTTCAACATTTTGTAGAGGAAACGCGTTCAAAACTTCCTGCAAAAGATGATCCTACATTTGAAGATAAATCGTCTGAATCATATGCAATTATTTCTAATCGCTTTAAAACAGACTCACAAATGTGGAAATATGTTTATGATTCAATTTTAGATAAACTAATTATAAATTAATAAAAGACGTATGAATTAAGGTGTTATAACCGTTAATTCATACGTCTCTTTTTTTATGACTCAATCTTCGGTTATCTTTATTTTAAATATCTTTTTTAGATACATAGAATATATTAACTACAAATAATACTACAATCGATGCTGAAGTAATAAACCACTGCCAATTAGAGAATGTGTAATCACCAGTTGTCGTTTTAGAAGTTAAGTAACTAAATGGAATATATTTCAAGGCATCTTGAATATTGTCACCAAATTTAGGAATCATAGGTATAAATGGTTCAGCAAAAGGAACAAGTAATATTAAGAATATACCTAGAGTAAAGATTAATGCTGTTTTTGGTACAACTAATGAAAATAAATATAATAATAATCCAAAGAATAAATGGAATAGAATGAAGAACCAAAGTAATTCAAAGATTTTATCAACTTCTATATTTTTACCATCAACAATTTGTTCTACGATTAATACAAAACCAACAAGTATTGCTGTAATAATTATGGCGATTAGTATAATTGAAATCACTTTTGCGATAACATAACCCACACGACTTGATGTTTTATTCATATATAATTGAATCGTACCTTGTGAAATATCACGGGTGATTGTCTTGATTACAAATAGTAAGCCCATGATAGAAAAGAACCAACTACCAATAGAAAGTAGCATATTGCCGTCTATTTTATCAGATTGCTGAACAAATAAAACTGTAAATCCAATTAACGGAAGTATTGTTAAGAGTAATGCTAAATACGTTAATGGACTTCTAATAATGCTATAAATGTCATATTTCACGAGTTGTAAACTATTCATTATTGGCCACCTTTCTGATTAATATTGAAGTAAGTATCACGTAAAGAACTCTTGCGTGTTTCAATAAATTCAGGGAAAATATCGATATTGGATAAACCTTTAAGCACTTTTTGATAACTTGATTGTGCTTTAATAATAATCTCTCCATTTTCTCTTTTAGATTGAATCACATCGAAATTTTCATTTAAATATTCTAAAGCATTATTGAAATTATTTTGTTCGATGATTAAAATTGTAGAATCTGTTGGTGCCCCTTCTTTCATATCAACATCTTGAACAAAATTACCATCACGTAAAAATACTGCTCTATCGCAAATTAATTCAATATCCTCAAGTTTATGACTAGAAATCAAAATTTTCATATCCAATTCTTGCACAAGTGATTGAATTGTTTTCAATACATCAATTGATCCGTCAGGGTCCATACCATTTGTTGGCTCATCTAAAATGAGGTACTTGGGCTTGTTCATTAATGAAACAGCAATGGCTAGCTTTTGTTTCATTCCCATTGAATACTTTTTAACTTTTTTCTTCACATAAGGTCTCATACCAAAGGCATCAATGATTTGGTTTGCATATTTTTTATCAAACCCCTTACCTAATACATTGGCAAATAATTTTAAATTATATAAACCTGATTTATTATCATACAATTTAGGATGTTCAATAAGGTAACCGATATTGTCTTTATTACCTATCTTTACCTCCCCTTTGTATTTGATAATATTTCCGTTCATGACTTTCATTAATGTTGTTTTACCGACACCATTTTTACCAATTAAACCTACAATTTGGCTTTGTCCAAAATCAAAATTAATATGATCTAAAACATTGTTATTGCCATACGTTTTTGTTATATCTTTTAATTCCATAAATGCGCCTCCTTTTATTATTAAATTAATTTTTTATATTGAATGATGTAGCTAGCTACAAAGCAAAAAATACTTAAAGTTAAAAATCCATAGTTAAAAATAGTTTCAAAATAATTTAATATACCCAGACTATAATTAAATAATGTACATATTCCAACTACAAGTAGCACGATTATGACAGGTATTAAAATAACCATCGTAAGTAAATAAATGATATAAGAAATGTAATCAGATTTTTGTTCTGTATATTTTTTGAAAGCTATAGGTACTGCAAAGAAATTTACTGCAATATATGAGAATGGCATTGAAATATTAAAATCAATATTACTTGTTGATACATGAGAATTCGGCATTGTATATAAAGATAATATTGCTGCCCCAACTAATGTAAATATAATAATTGTTAAATAATTAGCATTCAATAATGACTTTTTAGAAACTGGTAAACTTCCAAAAAAGTCATAAGCCATTCTGTGCCCAAGCTTACTATTAAAACGAAAAACATGTCCAGAATCTAGTATAGAAACAAAAAGTAATATCATCGCAACTGCAGAATATAACGCATTAGTAAAAATACTATTAGGTATTATGATTAATTGCAGTGGGGAAAACAATAATAAGATTGCATATATTACGATTGTCCATTTACGTAATTTTAAATTTCTAATAAGTAAATTTTTCATCTAATGCCCCCAGTTGTTAAGTCTCATAATTTTTTTGTTCAGTCTTCTGGGTTCCTTTTTCAAGGTAAACCATTAAATCTTCAATCGTTGGCTTAGTTATTGCAACCTTGTTTCCAAAAATTTCATTAAATATATTAGCATGTTCTGTAAGTGCGATATATCCAGTTTTGTTTTCTTCTATATAGTGTGTTAATTGAATTAATTCTTCATCCAATTGCTGCATGTCACCTTTAACTACTTTGAATCTATTCAAAATGTCATCCAAAAATTGATTCAGTACAATTTCACCATCTTTTAAATACACTAAGTAATCAGCGATTTTTTCTAAATCAGAAATGATATGAGTAGAAATAAATACTGTTTTCTTTTCATCAATGAGTTCTTTTTGAATTACATCCAAAACTTCGTTTCGAACGATTGGATCTAATCCTGATGTTGGCTCATCTAGAATAAATAATTCAGCATGATGGCTAAAAGCAATAGACAACTTCATCTTCATACCAGTTGAGAATGTTTTGATCTTCCGCTTATAAGGTAAATCAAATTTTTCAAGATAATATGTAAATAACTGATGGTCCCATGTACTATAAAATGGTGAAACATACTGTTCAATTTTTTGGATATTCCATTTATCATTGAGGTACAATTCGGAATAAACGAAACCAATTTTATTTTTAATAGCTTCAGGGCGTGCTTTCATTTTTTGATTAAAGATTAAAACATCTCCGCCATCAGGCTCAATTAAATCCATAATCATTCTAATAATGGTCGTTTTACCCACACCATTTGCACCAATAAATCCAGTTATAAATCCTTGAGGAACACGAAAACTAATATCATTTAACTTGAATTCTTTATACTGATAATTTACAGCATTTAATTCGATTGCGTTCATTCATCGTCCTCCTCAAAAATCATTTCTAAGATTTCTTGTAATTCTGAAAGTGGCATGCCTATAGTTTTTGCTTCTTTGCTTATTGATTTAGCCATTGTTTCAATCACCATGAACTGTTTTTCTTTTAAAATTGAACTATCTTGCTCTTTCACATATGTACCCTTACCTCTAATAGTAAAGACAAAACCATCTTTTTCTAAATCTTCATATGCGCGCTTTGTAGTTATAACGCTAACGCTCAAATCATGTGCTAATTCCCTCATCGAAGGTAAGTGTTCACCAGGAGCAACGTATCCTTTTAAAATATTTTCTTTGATTTGTTGCTTAATCTGTTCATAGATTGGCTGTTCACCACTATTTTTCAAAAGTATTTTCATGGACGTCCTCCCTTACAACTGTATATACACACTATATACAATGTATACACACTTGTAAAGTATAAATTTATTCAAACACCCATATAATTACTCATTGAAAGGGACGAGTTAACATAAAAAAGCTATAAGTAAGATTTTGCATATCGCTTCATCTCACTTATAGCTTGTTCTAACAATGTTACTTATTTTGTTTATCTTTTTTCTTACGCTTATTATTACGATCAATAAAAGCGCAAATCATAAACATAATTGCAGCAATTAATAATTTAACACCAGAATCTTCATGACCTATGGCCTGTAAATAATAGCCTACAACGAGTAATATCATTGCCATTATGACAAATATTTTGGTTAAATGTTTCACTCTCTTCACCTCAAACAATATCATTGTACCAAACTTTGGCATTAATTTCTAAAAGCAATTTATTTCAAAAAAATTCTTGATACTTATGTATCTGTTTTTTATGATTTATATTTAAATATATTGTTTGCAGTCTATTACCTATGATGATAAAATTGTAATTGTATCCACGGATTATACTACACAACCCCAAGTCTGCGTCATCAGGCTTGGGGTTTTTTGTGTAAGGCCACCTATTTGTCTTTCCATTTATTCTCTAACCAAACACGGAATACAACCAGTAAGCTACCTGTTAATAAAGTTGCAATCATTTCTTGCCACCACGCTATCATACTACACCTCCCACAGAAAAAAGTGCCATGTAGGATTTTTGATGGCCTATCCGTATTCTAACATAAAACAGAACGTATGTTCGTATAAATAGTTAAATTTTGAAATTTTCTGTCTAAAACAGTCTCAAGACTTTAATTTTAAGCAATTTCAAGATACTATAAGGTTATCATTGAAAAAGTAAAGAGAGGTTGACCAACTATGAATCCTTTAGCTTTAGATTTAAACGAACAATTATCTAAATCAAATCCAGAAGTTGCAGACATGCTTTCCGACCTAGGAAAATTAATGTATTACCCGAAAGGTATATTATCCCAATCCGCGGAAGCAAAATCCACACAATATAATGCCACGATAGGAATGGCAACATATAAAGATAGCAAGATGTACGCAAATACTTTAAATGATATCTTCGATCATTTAGAACCCGATGAAATCTTTCCTTATGCCCCGCCACAAGGTTTAGAATCTCTTCGTGATTTATGGCAACAAAAAACATTAAAAGAAAATCCAGATTTAGATGCAAAAGACATGACAAGACCTATCCTTACGAATGCTTTAACACATGGCTTATCATTAGTCGGTGATATGTTCGTCGATAGTGGTGATACACTCTTACTTCCAACGCATAATTGGGGCAACTATAAACTCGTTTATAGTACAAGACATAGTGCTGAAATTGAAACCTATGATATTTTTGACGAAGCTGGCCATTTTACAACAGAAAATTTAGTTAATACGCTAGAAAATTATAATAAAGACAAAATCATCTTAATATTAAATTATCCAAATAACCCAACTGGTTATACACCAACAAAAGATGAAGTTCATACTATTGTCTCTGCAATAAAATCATTAGCAGAACGTGGCACAAACGTCATTGCTTTAGTTGATGATGCATACTACGGACTCTTTTATGAAGATGTTTATACACAGTCATTATTCACAGCATTAACGAATTTACATTTAGACAACTTATTACCAATTCGTTTAGATGGCGCAACAAAAGAATTCTTTGCATGGGGATTACGTGTAGGTTTCATCAGTTTCGGTGTCGGAAACGATACAACAAAACAAGTATTAGAAGCTAAAATCAAAGGATTAATTCGCAGCAACATTTCAAGTGGTCCATTACCTTCGCAAAGTGCAGTTAAATACGTGCTCGAAAATCACGAAACTTTTGATAAGGAAATTCAACACAATATCGACACGTTACAAGCTAGATATGAAGTAACGAAATCTGTTGTATATGATGAAAAATACGCATCATACTGGCAGGCTTATGATTTTAACTCAGGCTATTTTATGGCATTACAAGTTAAAGATGTGGACCCAGAACAGTTACGCCAACACTTAATTACTAAATACTCTATTGGCATCATTGCCCTTAATGCAACAGACATTCGTATTGCTTTCAGTTGTGTAGAAAAAGATGACATTCCATATGTATTTGATTCTATCGCTAAAGCAATTGAAGATCTAAAAAATTAAATTAAATAATAAAAAGGATGAAATCACATGTAATGGTGATTTCATCCTTTTTATTTATATTAACGTTGCTGTTTCAATACACGTGCCATTTCTTCAATTTTACCAGCATGTAGTGGTACATGAATTGCATTTAAAATTAACAACTCATCTAACGTATTACAACCAGCAATTGTTTCAGTTAATTCAACTTCTAATTGTTGGTCTGTTAATTTTTTTGCACGCTCAGGCAACGTTTTTAAATTTTTGATAATTTCATCCACACTTGGGATTTCTTCGTCGCCCCAATCAGCTGGATTAGATCCATAACCAAATAAGCGTGTATATTTTTGAATATCTACTTCATTTTGCTCACTTAAAGATAATGCAGATTCAAAAATAGTTAACACGTGACCATATTGCCAATGTAACGTATTAGGGAAGAGTTCACTTTCATTATCTAATATACTTTCAATGTTCCATTTGTCATAGTCTGATATTAAATAATTAATACCTGTATCAATCACATCGTACACTGATTTTTTTGTCATAGTTAATCTCTCTTTCTTAAAAAAGCTTCACATAAATAATAATTATAAGTAGCGAATAATATTTATGCTTACTTTCTCTACCCTCAATAAGTTGTTTTTACTCACTTAATCCATTTATATCCATAACTTTTTTAATAATACATGTTAAATAGTGCTATAGATTGCTTTCAAATTCAATTTTTTATACTTTAGGATTTAATGATTAAATATTACTAACGTATCGTGTACTTTTAATCATCCCACTGTGAACGTAGGACACAAGAGCAAAAATTATTTTGAGGATATTCAGGCTCAAAATATTTCACAACATCAGATTTAATATTGCCAAACGTTGTTTCAGGTTTATGTTTAAAGCCTTCATAAAAAGCTGTTAATACATCTTTTTTAAAATTACCACGAGGAAATTTATTTACGATTGCTTTTCTAATTTCATCTGAATACTGGTCCCAATTGTCACTCATAACATCCATACCAACACCATGATATAATAATGCAACATTATTCTCTTTATGCTCAGCCACACCTATCGTCGTATGTAATGCAATTGAATCCCAAGCAAGTTGTAAATCTTGATCATTATAATTGTGTGTATCTAAAAATTGGCGAACTGCATTTGCGCCGTCTACTTCAAATCTCAGATCATCACTACTATATTGGTTTGTTAATCCTAAATCATGGAAGAGCGAACACATATATAAAAGTTCTTTATCATATTTCAAATGATCTTGCATGCCTTTAACTTCGCCAAATAAATATACTCTATTCGAATGGTTCCATATTAACTTATTACCATATTCATGGACTACTTCTTGTGCTTCTTGGATTATTTTACTATCTGGGACAACAATTTCATTGATATCTTTTAACATAATAAATTCCTCCTTGGTTACAATATAGTCTCTATAGATATGTATATGAAACTATAGATCATTCATCATAAAAAAGACGCCTTCCACTAAGTTAAGTAACTTAACGAAAGACGTCTTATAAATATTATTTAAATACGCTCTTTTATAAACTTTAATTTTAAAGTTTATAATCTATTACATCATACCTGGCATGCCGCCCATACCTGCTTGTGCATCATTACTGCTTTCTTCAGGGATATGCGCAACAACCGCTTCAGTTGTTAAGAACATAGCTGCTACACTTGCTGCATGTTGTAAAGCTGAACGTGTAACTTTAGTTGGATCTACGATACCAGCATCCAGCATATTCACCCATTCATTTGTAGCGGCATTGAAACCAATACCTACATCAGCATTTTTAAGTCTTTCAACAATAATCGAACCTTCTAACCCAGCGTTTTCTGCAATTTGACGAACTGGAGATTCTAATGCTTTTAACACAATATTGATGCCTGTTGCAATATCGCCTTCAGCTTCAATTTTAGAAACTTTGTCATAAATATTCATGAATGCTGTACCACCACCGGCTACAATACCTTCTTCAACAGCAGCTCTAGTAGAGTTCAAAGCATCTTCAATACGTAATTTACGTTCTTTTAATTCTGTTTCACTTGCAGCACCAACTTTAATTACAGCTACGCCTCCAGCTAATTTAGCTAAGCGTTCTTGTAATTTCTCTTTATCAAATTCAGAGTCCGTCTCTTCAATTTGAGATTTAATTTGGCTTACACGTGCATCAATATTATTTTGGTCTCCATTACCATCAACCACTGTTGTATTATCTTTAGTGATTTCTGCTTTGCTTGAAGTACCTAACATGTCAATTGTTGCATCTTTTAAATCTAAGCCTAAGTCATCAGTAATCACTTGTGCGCCTGTTAAGATAGCTAAATCTTCTAGCATCGCTTTACGACGATCTCCGAATCCAGGTGCTTTAACTGCAACTGCAGTAAATGTACCGCGCATACGGTTTAATACGATATTTGTTAATGCGTCACCTTCTACATCATCTGCTACGATTAGGATAGGTCTGTTAGATTGAACAACTTGTTCTAATAATGGCAGAATATCTTGGAAAGATGAAATCTTTTTATCTGTAATTAAAATGTATGGTTTTTCAAGTTCTGCAACCATTTTATCTGAATCAGTTACCATATATGGAGATTGGTAACCACGATCAAATTGCATACCTTCAACGACTTCAAGTTCAGTATTAAAACCACTTGATTCTTCAATTGTAATTACACCGTCGTTACCTACTTTTTCCATAGCTTCTGAAATATATTTACCAATTTCTTCATCAGCTGCTGAAATAGATCCAACTTGCGCAATTTCATTTTTATTATCAACGTTTTGAGAAATTTCTTGTAATGCGTCAATAGCTACGTCTACAGCTTTATCGATACCTTGACGTAAACCTACAGGATTTGCACCACTTGTTACGTTTTTCAAACCTTCTTGTATCATTGCTTGAGCTAATACTGTAGCTGTAGTTGTTCCGTCACCTGCGATTTCATTCGTTTTGTTGGCAACTTCTTGTACTAATTTCGCTCCCATATTTTCATATGGATCTTCTAATTCAATTTCTTTTGCAATCGTAACACCGTCATTTGTGATTAATGGTGATGTATATTCTTTATCTAATACAACATTACGCCCTTTTGGTCCAATTGTAACTTTCACGGCGTTAGCTAATTTATCTACACCTCTCAACATAGATTGACGTGCGTCTTCGGAAAATTTTAAATCTTTCGCCATATTACTTTACCTCCATGATGTTCGTATTATTTGTATATTTTTTAGTTTTAATTTTGATTATTCTTCTATTACTGCTAATATATCGTCTTCGCTAACGATTAAGTATGTGTCGTCTCCACGCTTAACTTCAGTTCCAGCAAATTGTTGGAAAACAACATTGTCGCCTTCATTCACTTCAGGAGCAACTCGAGAACCATCTTTTAAAATACGTCCTGCACCTACTGCAATTATCGTACCTTCATTTGATTTCTCTTTAGCGCTATCAGTTAAAACGATACCACTTTTAGTTGTTTGCTCTTGTTCTGTTTTTTGAATAATTACTCGGTTACCTAATGGCTTTAACATTGATTGTTCCTCCTTAAAATACTAAAATTTTTAGCACTTAATCATTGTGAGTGCTAATACACTTTCTATAATAATCAAAGTTGGTCAATATTTCAAGTTAAAACCATTACACTAAATTTTGTGTGAAAAGCTATTTTACGATAAAATAGAGTATATTCTAATTTTTGGAGGTTCATTATGTCTCGTATATGGGTGTCCATTTTGACATTAGTTATTTATGGCCTTGCACAGTTTGGTCCGATTTTCTTACAAATGGCTGGCTTATTTAACAATTTAAGTGGCAAAGAAATCCTCTTTGCTAATATTTATTCACAGGTAATTTTGTTTATTATAGCTGCTTTCCTAATCATACTAATAAACTTTTTCATTGCCAATCCTACACAACTAGAGTTACAACCTAAAGAAAAGAAAAGATATGTTATCCTTTGGGCAATCGTAGGTTATATGATTGTTATGATTTATCAAGTCATTGCAGGAATGATAAATATGTATGTATTCGGCGCACCTCAATCTAGCCCTAATACGGAAAGATTGATGAAAATAGCACAAGAAATCCCGATGTTTATCATATTAATTTCAGTTGTAGGACCTATACTAGAAGAATTCGTATTTAGAAAAGTAATATTTGGTGAGTTATACAACATATTAAAAGGTAATAAAACTTTTAAATTTCTCATTGCCGGAATTGTAAGTTCAATTATCTTTAGTGCTGCACATGCAGATCCATCATTCTTTATCATCTATTTTGGTATGGGCTTTATTTTCTCAGCATTGTATGTATATACAAAACGTATATGGGTACCTATCTTAGTACACATAATGCAAAATGGCTTTGTCGCTATTGTACAAATTTACTTTGGTCCTGAAAAAATAAAAGAACTACAAGAATCTGCATCATTTATATTTAATTTTATGTTTTAATTAAATTTTAAGTTATATAAAATAAATGGAAGAACTCAATGTTTATTACATGAGTCCTTCCATTTTTTATTTGTCTATGACACGTTAAATGTCAAAAGCTATTCATTTTCGTTTTTGTTTCTGCGATAAACGAAATATCCTACCACTACACCTATAAAAATCATCGTTATTGCAGTGATTAAAGCAAATAATGTCCGTTCGAATTTAATATCAATTGTGTCTTTCGATTTCTTGTCGTTTGTACGCGTCGATTCTTCATCACTACTTGAATGATATTCGTATTTACCAGATGCGACACTTTTGTTTTCTGGCGTTTTTAAGTCAGGCATAGAACCTATTTCTCCAGTAATCAATGCCAAAACTTGCTTATCTAAATTTTTATAGTAATCTCTTGATTTTAATGGATTAAAATATTGAAATTTAAAATAATTTGTTCCCTTTTGTAACTCATTTAAAAACGCATTATCTGAAAAACTTTGACGTCTTACAATAGAAGTAATATCTTTGTCAGATACACTATCAACATTATTATTAAGCTGTTTAACTTGGTTTAAAATAAAAGGATTGTATTTAAATGAACCTGGAGACATTTGATTAAATCTATTAACTAATCTGCTGTCACCTTGATTAGAATTTTGACTTTTTTTCTCTGTTCTCAAATCTCCATAAGTCACAACATTATTGTTACTACCTGCTATATTTTCATTTGATTGTGCATATTGCTTATTTGCATTTTGATTCTTACCATTATATAAGTTTGAAGATGTGTGTTCATTTTGAGAACTTCCCGAGTTTGAATGATTCACTGAACTGTCTGATGTATTATTTTTACTACCCTGGTTATGATGATTTGATCCAGATGGCATGTTGGGGCTCAGTGGTTTATTAGGCTTCGGGGGTTCTGTGGTATTGTTATCTCCTCCGCCTTCACTCGGTTGTTCTGGTTTAGGTGTTTCTGTTGAACTTCCCCCATCATTTTGTGGTTTATCAGGATTTGACGGTTCTGTTGAATTATCGTCTCCGTCCTCACTTGGCTGTTCTGGTTTAGGCTTTTCTTCTGAGTCATCTCCACCACCTTGTGGGTTATCAGGATTTGATGGTTCTGTTGAATTATCGTCTCCGTCCTCACTCGGCTGTTCTGGTTTAGGTTTTTCTCCTGAATCGTTGTCACTATCCCCTGTATTGTTTGAACCCGATGATTGATCATCTTCCTCTGGCTTATCTGGCTCAGTAGCATCATCTGAATCACTATTGTTAGAGTTACTATCATTTGGTTGTTCCGATGATTGATTGTCTTCCTCTGGCTTATCTGGCTCAGTAGCATCGTCTGAATCACTATTCTTAGAGTTACTATCATTTGGTTGTTCCGATGATGGTTTCTCTTCAGTTCCGTTGTCACTATCTCCTGTATTGTTTGAATCTGATGATTGATTGTCTTCCTCTGACTTATCTGGGTTAGTAGTAGTGTCTGAATCACTATTGTCTGAATCATTGCTATTTGGTTGTTCGGATGATGAAGTCGCTATAGCGTCACTACTGGTTTTATTATCAGTTTGATCAGAATTTGAAGGTGTTTCATTCTCACTTAAATTATTTACTGGCTTAGTGCTATTTTGCACATTCCCATCTATATCTGATGCATTGATACGCTTATGGTCTAAATCAGTATTATTCATAGTCGTATTCTTATTGTATTCATCTAGTTCTGTCTCTGCCCCTTGTGTCGGTTTTGATATTAATGTAGCACTTAGTGCAATTGCAAAGCTAGATACAATAAATTTATGTGAAATATAATTTTTCATAATCTCACCTCCAAATAAATTTTCTTATATTCCTTATCAGTATATTAGAAATCGTACTATTTTTCATTAAAATCAGGCTTTTGAAAGAAGAAATTAATCTATTTGAAATTAATTGTAAAAAGCTATTTACAAATCAAGGTATAATTATTATACTAGATATATAAAATAAATTGATGTGAAGGAGTTTTCCGAATGGGACTTTTTAGTAAAAAAGAAGATACACTTGATGTATTTCAAAATGCAGTAGAATCAAGACGTACAATATATAGTTTAGAAAAAGAAATTTCAATATCTGATAAAGAGGTAGAAGGTATCATTGAACATGCAATTAAACATGTTCCATCTTCATTTAATGCTCAATCAACTCGTATTGTATTGTTATTAAGCGATAACCATAATAAATTTTGGGATATAACAAAAGAAGAATTAAAAAAATCAATGGGTCCTGATCGTGAATTCCAAGCAACTTCAGACAAAATTGATAACTTCAAACATTCATATGGTACAATCCTATACTTTGAAGATCAAGAAGTTGTCGAAGGATTACAAAATCAAATGCCTAACTATGCTGAGAACTTTGCCATTTGGTCAAACCAAACAAATGCAATGCACCAATTTGCAATTTGGACTGCATTAGGTACTAAAGGTATTGGCGCATCATTACAACATTATAATCCACTTGTAGACGTAGCAGTAACTGAAGCGTTCGATATTCCTGCTACTTGGAACCTTGTAGCTCAAATGCCTTTTGGTAACGTGCGTGATGAAGCTGGAGAAAAAGAATTTCATGATGTAAGCAAACGCTTCTTAGTAAGAAAATAGTTTGTTGGATTTTTTAAACATTAACAATAATACAAGCGATTAGGGTATCAACCCTTTCCAATTTATAAAAACCAATTCGTTTAAAATGAATTGGTTTTTTTTATTTAAATATTTTGATTTTGAGTATGCACACTTCTCACGTGCGTATTTTGTAACTTCATTGAAAACTGCCCGCAATTTTGAATTTTCTGAATATATCTAGTATATTTATGCTAACAACAATTTAAGGGGCGATCGAGATGAATATAGAAATCTTTCAATTTAAAGTGGAACCAGCGAATGTTGCATTAAATGAAGAAACAATTACGAATTGGTTTGCCGAGTATGTGACAGCAGAGACAGATATCGTAGTTTTACCGGAAATGTGGAACAACGGTTATGCCCTATCTCAACTAAAAGAACTTGCTGATAATCAATTATCAAGAAGTTTTGAGTTTATATCAAAATTAGCAATCCAATATAAAGTTGATGTAATTGCAGGTTCTGTTTCAAATAGTATGAAAGATAACATCTACAATACTGCTTTTGCCGTTTCAAAAAATGGTTATTTAATAAACAGTTATGACAAGGTACATCTTGTGCCGATGTTGGATGAACCTTCATTTTTAACACCCGGTAATGCAGTTCCAGAACCCTTCACTCTATCAGATGGAGCCAAAGTTGCACATATTACTTGTTACGATTTACGCTTTCCTGAATTACTTCGCTATCCAGCGCGTAAAGATGCACAAATCGCTTTTTATGTTGCACAATGGCCAGCGGTAAGATTGAATCATTGGACTGCCCTCTTAAAAGCACGTGCTATTGAAAATGATATATTTGTAGTTGGTTGTAATGCTTGTGGAGATGATGGCAAGACTGAATATGCAGGTCATTCTATCGTGATTAACCCTAATGGTGAAGTTATAGCAGAATTAAAAGAAAAACCAGATCATTTAACTAGTGACATTGATTTAGATGAAGTAACAAATCAACGCAATACTATCCCAGTATTCAAAAATTTAAGACCACATCTATATAAATGATTTCATTATAAAAACCGTGAGCTTGGGAGGGGCTCACGGTTTTTGTAACTTATTATTAAGGGAATGTTTTTACAGTTATTTCTCTATCTATTTTTGGGGATGTTATTAATTATGAAAAAAATTAGTGAATTTACCGATTTTAATGATAAATTGAATGATGTTTACGATAGCTTACATGTTAATACTTTAAATTGTCTCTGTTATAGACAATGTTAAAATGATATTAGATTCGAGACTGGGAAGGTTCTGCAAATCTAAATTGGGAATGCTTAAATTAATAAGCGCGTTGTGTACTCAGTAAGTACTATTTTACGAAATCACTAATTGCTGCTGAGATATCTTTTGTCACTACATCAGCCTCCTCTTGTTTGTATTAAAATTGAAAAACGACAACTAATTTTTGTAACTATAACAACTATACTAAGAAAGTACAGTTACAATATCAGCGTGTCAATTAAGCTCCTGCTCAAAAGCTTAATTAACTTCATCATTCAAATCAAAATTCAAACAAAAATTGATTAAATGATTTGTAAAATGCTATCACTTCTTTGTGATACAAGTACATTTAACCATGATTTTGAGCTTATTCGTTAAAAAATCCCTAACTCGTCATATTTCATTCCTAAATGTTTACTTTTTTATGTTAAAATTAAAGAGATAAAGATTAGCAACAGTTAGGAACACAAAATATACAGTTAAGCAATAAGACGCATAAAACTTAATTAAAATTGTATAATACGTCTGAGGAGAGAAGCCCAATGTTAAAGTCTATAGATAGCAAAATTGACCGTTTTGCTAAATATCTACAACAACGTAACAACTTAGAACATATAGATTATTTAAAGATGCGTTTAGGTATGCAAGTATTTGTAGGCAATATAACTAAAACAATAATAACTTATGGCGTTTCAATCCTTTGCCATCTCTTTTTTTACACACTAACTGTCCATTTATCGTACTTTTTAATTAGGCGTTATGCACACGGCGCGCATGCAAAATCTTCTATCTTATGTCATGTGCAGAATTTATTGTTATTTGTTTTATTACCCTGGTTAATCGGGTATATGGAAGTGTCTTCATTAATTATGTATCCATTAGCAATAATTGGTTTCATTATATTAATGATATACGCACCTGCCGCTACCAAAAAGCAACCTATACCGCAACGATTAGTGAAAGGTAAGAAATTAAAGACAGTCATTGTAACTTTATTATTATTAGTAATATCAATGTTTTTCAGTGAGCCTTACCAACAATTAGTACTTTTAGGCATTATTTTGATTGCTATCGCTCAACTACCTATATTTTTCCCTAAGGAGGATGTTTAATTATGCATATCTTTGAATCTATTTTTAGTTTAATCGCGAAGTTTTTCTCAACACTTGGTGCAGTAGCTGGTTTAAGCCCTTGTGGCGGTTATTTTGACGAACCAGAAGTACCTAAAGAAATTACAGATTTATACGAATAATTGCCCTAGAGAGTGTGTAGAGTATGGCTATTTTAAACACAATAATGTTATCAATATTTCAAGCATTTTTGCTTTTCGTAATCATTAAAATTTTAACAAATGTAACTTATACTTTGAGGGATTATATTACCATTATTGGGATTATAATCCCTTCAACCATTTTATTCTTTTATTTTGACAAAAAATCGATGTTATGTTTATTATTAGTAAGTGTTATATTTATGTATTATAAGAAACGTTTCATAGGCGTTGCATCTGTACTCGTTAGCTTTTTCATCTTATATATGGCTAATTTTTTATCAATCTGGTTAGCAACATTATTACTAGATTTAATTTCAGCCCAGTACATATTTGATTTTATATATTTACTTATTTTCGCTATAATAACATTGTTTTTCTCAATACTAGGAAGGATTTTATTCAAACAATTAACCACTTCTGGTTTATCATTAAATAAAATCTATTTAATCATTGTCTGTGTTTTTCTGCTTACAATATTACTACTAATCTATTTTTATTTACCAAAACAAAATCTTTCTTTCGGGGATGCAAAGTTTTTAGTGGTTATGTATGCCGTATTAATTATTACTACTGCTGTAGTTATCGTTACGATTTCTTTTAGTATTATTCGTCAAATTCAGTACAAACGTAATATGCGTGAAATCGAGAATTACTATAAGTACACTTTACAAATAGAAAAAATTAATCATGAAATGCGTAAATTCAGACATGACTACGTCAATATATTATCAACGATGTCGGATTTTATTAGAGAAAATGATATGAAAGGTTTAGATCAATACTTCCATGAAGAGATTTTACCTATGCAAGACAGTATGCAAATGAACGCCATTAAAATTAATGGTATTGAAAATCTAAAGGTTCGTGAAATCAAAGGATTATTAACAACAAAAATTTTACAAGCTCAAGAAAAAAATATTAGAATTAGCATAGAAGTACCTGAAATAATCGAAAAAATCGAAATGCCTATTATTAATTTGAGTAGAGTTATTGGCATTTTACTTGATAATGCAATTGAAGCTTCTGAAAAAATAGTCGATGATCCGCTTATTCGAATTGCTTTTATCAAAAACGAAGATGATTCAGTGATGTTTATAGTTATGAATAAATGTGATACTGATATGCCTCGAGTACATACCCTATTCCAAGAGAATTTCTCTACAAAAGGTAAAAATCGTGGACTCGGACTTTCAACATTAAAAGAATTGACTGATACGACTTCTAATGTTTTATTAGATACAACGATTGATAACAACTATTTTATTCAAAAAGTAGAAATATTAAATACTGATTCATAAGGGTGTGAAAATATGAAAATATTCATATGTGAAGATGATGAAAGACAACGTGAGAATATGATTTCAATTATCAACAACTACATCATGATTGAAGAGAAGCCGATGGAAATTGAAATTGCAACTGCCGATCCTTATGAAGTTTTAGAACGTTCAAAAGATTTAAGTGATATAGGATGTTACTTTTTAGATATACAATTGGAAGCAGACATTAACGGTATCAAGCTTGCCAGTGAAATTCGCAAGCACGATCCTGTAGGTAATATCATTTTTGTTACAAGTCATAGCGAGCTTACATACCTTACTTTTGTTTATAAAGTAGCAGCGATGGACTTTATTTTTAAAGATGACCCAGAAGAATTAAAGTCTAGAATCATTGATTGTTTAGAAACTTCAGAATCCAGGTTAAAATTACTTTCTAAAGAACGCACTGTCGAAACAATTGAATTAAAACGTGGAAGTAATTCGGTATATGTTCAATATGATGATGTTATGTTTTTTGAGTCCTCTTCTAAATCTCATCGATTGATTGCGCACTTAGACAATAGACAAATTGAATTCTATGGTAATCTTAAAGAACTTAATCAGCTCGATGACAGATTTTTTAGATGTCATAACAGTTTCGTTGTTAACAGACATAACATTGAATCTATTGACTCAAAATCTCGCATTGTATATTTCAAAAACCAAGAACATTGCTTTGCTTCAGTAAGAAATGTTAAAAAAATATAATAAAAAGACTTAGCAAATTATGCTAAGTCTTTTTATTATTTATTTAACGCTTTATTTACTTCACTTAAA
This sequence comes from Staphylococcus caseorum, assembly GCF_049943195.1. Taxonomy (NCBI): domain Bacteria; kingdom Bacillati; phylum Bacillota; class Bacilli; order Caryophanales; family Staphylococcaceae; genus Staphylococcus; species Staphylococcus caseorum. Next base: position 379,263 of record NZ_JBNFUA010000001.1, on the reverse strand, counting down.
TTTGGAATACTCTCTATAGCGCCGTATTTTGTAGTAACCATTGCTGCTACATAATTACTAAATTCTAAAATACTTTGACCTTCATTTTTCAATAATTGATTTATATCATTTGTATGCGAGGTTACGATTCTACTAATCAAAGCTCCAATAAAAGCATCTCCGGCACCTGTCGTATCAATCGGCTGTACTTTAAACCCTTGATGCGTAATAACTGTACCGTCCTTCAAATATATCATAGCTCCGGCAGCACCTTTAGTATAAATAACCGCTTCTACATCACCTTGAAATAACCATTGAATTGCTTGTGCTTCGTCACTCTGACCCGTAACAAACGTCAATTCTTCATCAGAAATTTTAACAATATTTGCTAACGGAATAAATGATTGTATTGCTTCTTTACACGCATCTTCACTATCCCATAACGGCAAGCGAACATTGGGATCAAATACAACTGTTCCCCCTGCTACTTTAACTTTATCAATCAATGCTTTGTGTGCATATTTCATAGGACTTTCTACTAAATCCACCGAACAAAAATGTAGCACATCGTTTTCCATTACATCAATTCCTGCTACTGCTTCAGTTTGGTACAGCATATCAGCAGAAGGTTTACGATAAAAGGAAAAGTCTCTTTCACCGTCTTTGGTTAAGCTTACAAAAGCTAATGCCGTATTAGCCTCGTCTGTACGTTTTAAATACTGTGTACCGACATCTAAATTTTCTAACGTTTCAACTATTAAATCACCAAATGCATCATTTCCTAATTGAGTAATCATTTCAGCTTTGCCACCTAATTTAGTGGTCGTACATGCAACATTACAAGGTGCGCCTCCCACTTGGCGCGAAAATCCTTCAACATCTTTTAATTTAGAGTCTGTCGTATTAGGTATAAAATCGATTAACGCTTCACCTATAGCAAGTAGTCGTTTCATACTTCCTCATCCTTTAAATCATATTTTGTGAATTTTAAATATACTTGACCAGATTCTGTTGATGTTTTAATCCCTGTAGCTTCATCATCTGTAAAAATTCTAGAAGTCATGACACGTTCACCATCGTTGCAGAATATTTCGACACTCGATGTATCTATAAATAATTGTAACTGTGTCAAAGGCGTATCCAGATAGGTTGTTCTTGTTGTACTATCAACTGGGTCTGGTAACAAACCACTTTCACTACGATCTAATGTTAACTTTTGCTCTTTCTTATTATAAGTAATGAGTGTTGTTTGTGTTTTAGACGTACGCACTTCAAAATATACTTCAGTTGAATCGTTTTCTAAAATATCGATAATCAATTCATATTGTTTTCCTTCATAAGGATACAATTGTCTCGTAAATTTATTCGCATATCCTAGTGCTGTTTCTTTATTTGTTCTTAATTGTTCAAGGGATTTTGCAGGTCGTTGTTTTAAATTACCTGCTTCAATCGATAGTACACGTGGAATAGTTAGACAATGTGCCCATCCGTCAACATCAGATGGATAATTAATTTCAGGCAACCCCATCCAGCCAATTAATACCCGCTGTCCATGTTCATCTATAAATGTTTGTGGCGCATAAAAATCAAATCCGTGGTCAAGTTCAAAAAAGTCTCCATGATTCATTGTTAAATTACCAATGTCGTATTGTCCCATAATATACCCTGATTGATAGATATTTTTAAATCGTTCACCTTCTTCATCAATACCTTGTGGACAAAATAACAACATGTCATATCCATCCAAATTAAAGTAATCCGGACATTCCCACATATAACCAAATGAATCTAGATTCGTATGAACTTCGCCTTGAAATTCCCAATTCACGATATCCGTTGAACGATATTGAATCACTCTACCTTGACCTTGTTCATTTTGAGCTCCAATGACAGCATAATAGATACCATCTTTTGAAAATACTTTAGGATCTCTGAAATGTTGAGTATAGCCAAATGGCGGTTCAGCAATGACGGCTTTAGGAAACTTTTTAACTTCACCTTGTGCATTTACTTTTGCAATATGTTGTGTAGAAATTCTATTCCAATCTTCATCGCGATGATTTGCCGTGTACATATAATACATATGGTTATTATATTCAAATGCACTACCACTATAAACACCATGACTATCATCTTTAGTATCTGGCTTTAATGATGCGCCCACATCTTCAAAATGTACTAAATCTTTACTTGTATATGTATACCAATATTTCAAACCATGAACTGGTCCTAACGGAAACCATTGATGTGATATATAATAAGTTCCATCGTAATATATCAGTCCGTTAGGATCGTTTAATAATCCTGTTTTAGGTTGTAAATGAAACGTTTGTCTATACTTAGATTGATTAACTTGAAGTGTTAAATCATCTAATGTTTGCTGATCAACGTCTTCATATCTTTGATAACGTTCATCTCTTGTCCACTCAGCCATTACTGTGTTCCTCCTAGTATCAATATTCAAACTTTATTTTACGTAATGGTACCGGTTCCATTACATTTCATTATATAATATCATGCTTCACTCAATTTTTAAATGAAAGACTCACATCAATAGTGATACGCTGCTCTATTGGTTGGTGTTGAATCAGTTGATTGAGTTTACTCATTGCTACTTCACCAGCATATTCAAAATGATAATTAACTGTATGAATTGAAGGCGAGACAATTTCCGTAACTGGATCACCACCAAAGCCTACGATAAACTTGTCCTCATTTTGCGTCGCATCTTCTGAGATGACTTTATGTGCAGCTAATGCGATAGAATCTGTGGCTCCCACAACTGCGTCATAATTAGCTTGAGCTTGCAATACTTTTAATACATCGATCATTGCTTCATTGTAATTAAATGAGGTTTGCGAAATATGTGGTTTGACATTATATTTCGCTAAGCCACTGATCAAGCCTTTTTTTCTATGTATACCAACAGCTATATCAGTTTCTGTAACTCCAAAAAATTGGATGCTTTTAAATCCCTTTAATCCGAGCGCCTCCCCTACCATATAACCTGCATGAAAATCATTATGAATGATACTGTGCAAGTCCTTATGTTCTTGACCGACAATGATAACAGGAACATCAATTTTATTAATCACTTCCATATGTCTATCTGTAATTTCTGTAGCCATTAAAATAATGCCATCGACTTTACTTCTATAAAACGTTTCTAGAGCATCAATTTCCAGTTCTGTATCGATATTTGTATAATTTAGAAATAATCTATAGTTCAAATCATCACAAACTGTCTTCACACCTTTGATTGTTTCATCTACAGCGTAAGAGTTCATTCTAGGTATGATTGCCCCTATCATATTGGTTCTATGCGCTCGTAGACTTTGTGCAAACTGATTTGGTTGGTAATCATTTTCTTGAATAATTTTATCCAACTTCTGCTTAGTTTTTAAACTTACCGAGCCATTATTAAGATATCTTGAAACTGTACTCTTCGATACGCCAGCAATTTTTGCAATATCAGATATATTTTTCATATTCTCTCACTCTCATCAATAAGCTATTCTCAATATGATTAATTCTATCATATTGCAATCGCTTTAAATACTATTTAAAATAAAAACCAACCTGATACCTTAGGTGTTTTAACCTAATAATAGCAAGTTGGTTGATCTTTCATTTATTCAGCTTTTTGAATTGTAATTGTCCAAGAAGCATCATCTAATTGTTCATAGTTTGTTATCGGATATCCTTTTTCAGCTGCCCAATTAGGTAGTGCCTCTGTTGCCTGAGTACAGTCAAAGTCTATTTTCAATTCTTCACCGTTATCCATTGTATCCATTTTCTTTTGTGCTTCTATTAATGGAAATGGACAAACCATTCCTACCGTTCCTAATTCATGTATCATAATTAAATTCCTCCCTAATATAATTAAGTCGTTTGAGTTTGTGTTGAGACCGTATTTTCACTAGCTTGTTGGCGTTGCGCTTTTTTCATAGGTTTTATAAATATAAAGTAACTCATAAACCAAGCTCCCAAAATCATAGACGCAAGTGCAATCCAACCTTTCCATGACATCGTTGCAGTTTCTACTAAACCGTTACCTATTGAACAACCGCCAGCTACAGAAGCGCCAAATCCCATACATACGCCGCCGATAACGCTATTGCGTATTGTCTTTTTATCTGGCATTCTCCATTTGAATTCTTTAGCACCTTTCGCAGCAATATAAGAACCAACGAATATACCTAGAACAAGGAATACACCCCAGTCTATCAATTTCAAGTCACCAGTCACAAAGAATTGAACTATATTTGCAGATGGTGTCGTAATACCAAGTCCATACATTCTGCCTGTTGATTCACTTACAGGCCATGCGAGTAAAGCAATTAGCCCAACAGCAATTGCTGCAACAAATGGGTGATATTTTTTCTCGAATAAATAGTGTCTTATACCTGTATATTTTTGCTTTAATTTCGGTATAGCAAATTTAGGTTTCGGTTTACGTAACGTTTTAACAACAAGAAGAATTGTGATGATTGTAAGTAACGCGACCCAAACCCATGTTGGTATACCTGTCGTTTGTGCCATACTTGAGTTTACATTTGTTGGTTTGTTTACACCATTCATTAATGGTAACAGCAAACCAAATTTTGTTGCCGCTGCAGTGAAGCCATAAGCAATAAGTGCCATCCAGCTTCCAATTAAACCTTCTCCAGCTCTATACCACGTACCTGTAGCACAACCTCCAGATAAAATAATACCAATACCAAAAATAAATGAACCTATTACTGTTCCGATAATTGGATACGTAGATTCTGGAATTTCTACTAAGCCTGTTGATGTTAAAATTAATAACCCAATACTTTGTACGGAAATTGCAATTAACAATGCATAAAACATTTTATTGCTTTTTTGAACGTACATATCTCTAAATCCACCAGCTAAACAAAATCGCGTTCTTTGCATAACAAAGCCTAAAAGCGCACCAACGATCAGTCCACTGATTACTAACCACGTCATATTATTACCTCTTTCCCGATAAAATCAATATGATTTATCATATTAAACTTTCCATTAAATATCAAGCCTGTTTGCTCATATTTTATAAAGTGTTAATTGTCAAAATAACTGTAGTTGGTAGTAATCATATAACTAAATACAAAAACTAGCTTTTTTAAACACTCACCACCTAACGTGTGTCTCGTGTAAATAAAAAAGCTAGCCTATTTTCATACGCTTTATTTGTTACTATAATTTTTCATAAAGAAGAGTAAAGATTGTAATTCAATACCTAAATCAATATGATGCACTTGAACATCCGATGGTGTCAGAACACGACTTGGTGTAAAGTTCAAAATACCTTTTACACCTGTTTTTACTAAAGTGTCAGCAACGTGCTGCGCTACTTCTTCAGGTGTAGTTAAAATCACTACATCAATATGTTCTTGTGCTAATATATCCGTAATTTTATCAAACGGACTGACTGTTACTTTCCCTATTTGCGTCCCTATAATTTCATCTCGTATATCAAAAGCTTCCGTTATTGTCATCTCATCATGTATTGAGAAATTGTATGTTAATAATGCTTTCCCTAAATTCCCAACACCTACAATTGCAATTTTTATCTCGTCATTTTCACTTATCTCATTTTTAAAAAAATGTAATAAGCTATCTATATTATAGCCATAGCCTTTCTTGCCTAATTCACCAAAATATGAAAAATCACGACGAATCGTTGCAGAATCAATGTTCAAGCCCTCACTTATAGTTTTTGAATTAACTCTATCTATGCCTTTAGATTTCAAAGTATTGACGAATCTATAATACAACGATAAACGTTTCAATGTGGCACGAGGAATCTTTTCGCTTTGATTAGCCAAGATCATGTCCCCCTATTTCATTATCTATTGCTGATTTATCTTATAATCACTACAACATTATACATTATTGAATAATAAAAATAAACAATGATAGTTTTAACCACGCGTTGAATACTGTAGAATGATAATGAATAGAGAGGTGCAAATCGGATGATATTATTACAACTCAATCACTTAACTAAATCATTCGACGGAGAAGATATTTTTAATAATGTAGATTTTGAAGTTAAAACTGGTGAACGTATTGGTATCGTAGGACGTAATGGTGCCGGGAAATCTACTTTAATGAAAATCATTGCTGGCGTCGAGACATATGATAGCGGTCAAGTTTCAAAAAGCAAAAATCTCAAGCTTGGTTATCTAACACAACAAATGACTTTAAATACGAATCAAACTGTTTTTGATGAAATGTCGAAACCATTTGAAAGTATGAAAAAATTAGAATCAGAAATGAAATTTGAGACAGATTGGTTAGCGCAACATGCTGATGAATATGATACTGAGTCATATAAGACACACATCGATCGCTATGAGTCTTTATCTAATCAATTTGAACAACAAGAAGGTTACCAATATGAAAGTAAGATTAAAACTGTACTACATGGTTTGAATTTTAGTGAAGCGGACTTTAATCGTCCTATTAATGATTTTAGTGGCGGTCAAAAGACCAGGTTATCTTTAGCCCAGATGTTACTTAGCGAACCTGATTTGCTATTACTTGATGAACCTACAAACCATTTAGATATGGAAACAACTCAATGGTTGGAAAGTTACCTTAATTATTTCAAAGGCGCTATCGTTATTATTAGTCACGATAGATATTTCTTAGATAAAATTGTCAATCAAATTTATGACGTTGCGCTCGGCGATGTACAACATTACGTAGGTAACTATGGACAATTCATAGCGCAAAGAGATAAATATTATGAAAAACGTATGCAAGAATATGAAAGTCAACAAGCTGAAATTAAAAAACTTGAAACATTCGTAGAGAAAAACATCGCTCGTGCTTCAACTACGGGCATGGCAAAAAGCCGAAGGAAAATGTTGGAAAAAATGGAAAGAGTTAACAAACCTATGATTGATGCTAAAAGCGCCAATATTCAATTCGATTTTGATAGAAATACTGGAAACGATGTATTTCATATTAAAAATCTAGAAATTGGATATGAGGAAGCCATAACAAAAGGCATTAATATCGAAGCCACGAAAGGAGACCATATTGCAATCATTGGTCCTAATGGTATTGGCAAGTCTACTTTAATCAAAACAGTCGCAGGTCTCCAACAAAAGATCAGTGGAGAAATTACTACAGGTGCAAATTTAAAAGTTGGTTATTACGACCAAAAACAAGCTGAATTTAAATCAAACAAAACAATCCTTGATTATTTATGGGACCAATATCCAACAATGAATGAAAAAGATATTCGCGCTGTCTTAGGTCGTTTCTTATTTGTACAAGATGACGTCAAAAAAATCATCAATGACTTGTCTGGTGGAGAAAAAGCGCGTCTTCAACTTGCTCTACTGATGCTAGAGCGCAATAATGTGCTTATTTTAGATGAGCCAACTAACCATCTAGACATAGACTCTAAAGAGATGCTTGAACAAGCGTTGTCAGATTTTAAAGGCACAATTTTATTTGTGTCACATGATCGCTATTTTATAAACGAACTTGCAAATAAAGTTTATGACTTGGACACTACTGGTGGGACAATGTATTTAGGTGATTATCAGTATTACATTGAAAAATTAGAAGAAAAAGCAGCAATTCAAGCGAAAAGAGAATTGGATAACCCTACAAAAACAGAAGTAAGTGCATCACAAAATCATAATTACGTTGACCAAAAACAACAAAAACGAGAGCAACGACAAGTTGAACGTAAAATAGAACAATGTGAAACAAATATTGAAATATACGAACAAGAAATAAACAATATAAACGAACAACTCACACAGCCTGATGTCTATTCTAATCCAGAAAAAGCAAATGATTTAGCAATTGAAAAAGAAATAGCCGAACAAAAATTAGAACAAGTCATGGATGAGTGGGCAGAATTACAAGAAATGTTAATATAATCGTTATAAGTGCAATTGAGCTAAAGTAAAATTTTCTACTTTAGTTCTTTTTTTATGCTCATTCTATTCACACTACCTTTGCTGTTATAATAGCTATCCACAGAGTTATCCTACTTATCCACAAGTAATAAGTAACTATTAGCTGTTTTCAATTTTCAGATATTAACCTATATCCACAAACATAACCACTACTTATCCACAAGTTATGCACTATTTGTTGATAAGTACGCACGTTCCCTATTGACATTCCATTCAAACTATAAATTACTCAAAACGAAAGGTATTTGTTTAAAATGGAATGCCATGTCATAATTATTACGGGTTTACAGCAAAATCGTGAAAGGATGTACAAAAATATGCCTACATTATTATGGTTTCTAATTGCTTTTATTCTAGGAACAACAATACTGATTATTACTACGACGATTGCTGCTAATAAAAAATTAAAGCATGATTTACAAAATCTATGGACTAACCAAAAATCACTAGAAAACTTTATTCGTCCTAACCATAACTATAGTTATGAGTTTGACACATATAAAAATAGATTTGATGAAAATTTATTGCTAGATGATAAAACCTGGTCTGATTTAGATATGGAAAGTGTATTTCATAGTATGAATTTTAATTTTACTGCAATTGGCGAGATGAGACTTTTTGCTACACTAAGAAATATGTATAAAGTAAAAGATGAAAATTTAATTCATCAATTTAAAACAAATATTTCATTTAGAAATTACGTTTCTCTGCAATTAGCAAAAATTGGTAAAGCTATTTATCCTATTTTTCCAGATCAATTATTACATATTAAACGAAATAATTTTTTTATGCTATGTACATATTTACCTCTTATTTTTATGATTCTAACTTTCTTTTCACCTAGTGAAGGTATAGCTTTAACAATCGCTTCTGTCATATTCAATATGATTCTTAGTGGCTCGTTAAAAAAGACGTATAATCAAGATTTAAATGCAATATTTTATACATCTACAGTTATTAAAAAAGCACATACCTTACAAAAACTTGAGGATACACCTAATCTTGATGTCGATTTCAGCCATTTTCGCATAGCTCGTAGATTTAGTGGTTTATTAGGTCGTGTTAATTCTAGCGATGATGCCTTTGTCATATCTTTACTAATAAAAATAATTTTTATGCTGGACTATCATATCTTCCATTTAATTCAAAACAGTTTTAAAAAATATGAAGATGAAGTAATGTCTTGTTATAAATATATTGCGAGCATAGATAATCATTATGCCGTAGCACTTTGGCAAGAGACGTTGGATCATTACTCCCTTCCACAAGTCAATAGAGAAGACTACCTTGAATTTGAAGAATTAACTCACCCTCTTATCTACGAAGCGGTATCTAATGATATGAGTATAAATAATCATATACTTTTAACGGGGTCCAATGCTTCAGGAAAATCAACGTTTATGAAAGCAATTGCTCTAAACTTAGTATTAGCTCAAGCAGTAAACACTGTTACAGCAACGAAATTCATCTATAAACCTGGCGTAGTTTATACCTCTATGGTTAATCAAGATGATATTTTGACTGGAGATAGTTATTTTATGACTGAAGTCAAATCGATACGACGCTTATTCGATATAACAACATCCAACAAAATATATTGCTTTATTGATGAAATTTTTAAAGGAACCAACACTACAGAACGTATTGCAGCTTCAGAATCTGTATTAAGCTACTTGAACCAACTACCCGGTTATAGACTTATTGCTGCTACACACGATATAGAGTTAGCTACTTTACTAGAGAAAAACTATGCAAATTATCATTTCAATGAATCTATTTTAGAAAATGAAATTGCTTTTGACTTCAAGGTAAAACCTGGTAAAGCCGATACTAGAAATGCCATAGAGTTATTACGTATTATGCAATTTCCAGAACAAATCTATAAACGCGCAAAATCTTTCACCTCAAAAACCAATTAATCAAAAAGATAAGGCTGGGACATAATTACGTGTCTCAGCCTTATCTTTTTATAATTTATTCTGCATTGATCATCCAAGTCACACCAAATGGGTCGTTAAACATACCATATAGTTCAGACCACTCTGTCTTACCTAATGGCATCGTAGCTTCACATCCACCTTCTATCGCTTTATTAAAAAATGCTTCTGCTTGCTGTTTGTCCGCTTCATTTGAATAATCAAAAGTAAAAGCCACAATCGCACCACTATTATCAATTTTTTTATTTTTCATTGTATCACTACAATAGAATGTTTCACCTAAAATTTTAAATGATGCATTCATAGTAAAGTTCTTATCAATATCATATTCCTCTGGCATATTTGCAAACATTTCATGATCACCGCCAACACGCTGTATGTCAGTGGCCCCTAAGTGCTTTTCATAAAAATTTAACGCTGCTAAACTATTTTGAAAGTTAAAATATTGAACTGATTTCATTAAAATAGCCTCCTTTAAAAATAATATTTTTAAATATCCTTAGACTCTATTATTATTAGCTAATGTTTTACTAAATTACCTATACCCTTATTTTTCAAATATAAATAAAAAAACACCAACCGATCGACAAAATGAACTGCCCCCAGTCAAGTAGATACTTAAAAAGTAAAAACTTTGGAGGGAGCATATCCTATCATTCAATGGTTGGTGTTATTATTTTTAGAAAATATATTTAGCGCATATGTTGTCATGAATTCATCTTTTTAAATATCAATTAATATTTAGCTGAAAATTGTTCAATATCCATACTATTAAAACCATTTAATGTCATATCAGCAGTTACGCCAGCCTGATATAAATAATGGCCTGCTGAACCAATCATGGCAGCATTATCTGTGCAAAGACTAGGACTCGGTATACAAAGTTTGATGTTATGTGATTCACAGGCTACTGCTAAATTTGCTCGTAATCCTTTGTTACTTGCCACACCACCTGCAACAATCAGTTGTTTAACATCATAATGCTTACAAGCCGAAATAGCTTTACCGACTAAAACTTCTACGACACTATTTTGAAAGCTTGTTGCTACATCTGCTTTGTTAATTGCTTCACCTTTTTGTTTTAAATTATGCAATTTATTAATTACTGCACTTTTCAAACCACTAAAGCTGAAGTCATAGCTATCTTTTTCAAGCCATACTCTAGGAAATTGATAATTATCTTGTCCTTCTGCTGCAAGACGGTCTACTTGGGGACCACCTGGGTAACTTAGTCCAATTGTTCTCGCTACTTTATCATAAGCTTCACCCACAGCGTCATCTCTTGTCTCTCCTATAACTTCAAAGCTTAAATGATCTTTCATATATACTAATTCTGTATGTCCACCTGAGACTATTAATGCCATTAAAGGAAACTGTAAAGGCGTTTCTAAATGGTTCGCATAAATGTGACCAGCAATATGATGAACAGGTATCAAAGGTTTATCATAAGCAAATGCCAAGGCTTTCGCCGCATTAATTCCCACTAATAATGCACCAATCAATCCTGGTCCTTGCGTTACAGCAACTGCATCTATATCATGCATTGTTACATTTGCTTTAACTAACGATTCATCAATCGTTGTTGTTATTCCTTCAACATGATGTCTACTCGCTACTTCTGGCACTACGCCACCAAAACGTTTATGACTCTCAATTTGACTCAATACGATATTACTGAGTATTTCTGTACCATTTTTAATAATACTTACACTTGTTTCATCACAACTCGATTCAATTGCTAATATTAATGTTGCTTCACTCATTAAAATTCACCCACATAACTAATGCATCCTCGCCTTCACCATAATAATTTTTTCGCTTACCACCATATTTGAAACCTAAGTTTGTATAAACGTGTTGTGCTATATCGTTATCTACGCGCACTTCTAAACTCATCATCTCACATTTTTCTCGGACAAAATTCATTACATATTTTAATAAAAGTTGGCCTAAACCGTAACCCCTATATTCATTATCAATAGCAACGGTTGTAATTTGTGCTTGATCAATTACTATCCATAAGCCAATATAACCAATTATCTTCTCATTAAATTCAATAATAAAATAATTTGCAAATTCATTTTGCTCTACCTCGTGATAAAATGCATCAATCGACCAACTACTGTCATTAAAACTATTTCTTTCTATATCAAATACCTGTGGCACATCTTTTGTGTTCATTAATCGTATATTTAACTCTTGTTCTGTTGGTTTAACCAATTTCTCTCAGCCTCTGATATTTTAATATAGTTTGGTTTAAATTGATGAATGTCTTCTGCCGTTTCAATAAGTGGTTTCATATTTTTAGCTAGTGGCACATTCGCAACACAGGTACTATCTAATAGTTCTTCTAACTTCTCAGTGTCCATCCCTACAAACATGTAAGGTTGACCCGTCTTGTGCAATAAATCCAATAGTTCTTCAATAGGTAGATACTGGTCTTGTTCAACTTGGACTAATTGATCCGCTTCATATTGGTATACACCTGTATAAACTGCTTCTCTTCTTGCATCAAACACAGGTACAATCAATCTCGTATCTTCTTTAATCGTTGCAGCAAGTGCCTTTAGTGAAGACACGCCATACAACTCAGCATTTAAAGCATATGCTAAAGTTTTTGCCACTGTTACACCTATTCTTAAACCAGTATATGAACCTGGCCCCTGTGCAACTACAATGACATCGATATTTTCTTTCAATACTTTACTTTCAGCAATAACTTGTTCGATTGCTGGCATTAACTGTACTGAATGATTTACTTTTTCATTTGAATTCAATTCACTTAACACCTTATCGTCTTGCATTATAGCAACTGATAATGGCTGATTTGACGTATCAATCAACAGATAGTTCACGTTCAACCTCCTCCTTTATTTTTGCATAATGTACACCTTGTGCTTCTAATTCTATATTTCTTTCCGATTCATTTAATGTCGTTATGTTAATAGTTAAAGAAGACGGTGGTAAAAACTCAGAAATAAATTGACTCCATTCGATTAAAATAACTGCTTCATCTTCAAAATATTCATCAAAGCCTAAATCTTCTTCAGAGTCTTCTAATCTATAACAATCCATATGATGTAACTTCAAATTTAATCCTTGATATGATTTTATAATATTGAACGTTGGTGAATTAATATTTCTTTTTACACCTAACGCTTTTCCAATAAATTGACTTAATGTTGTTTTACCAGCACCTAAATCACCATTAAGCAATACAAGGTCGCCGGCTGATAAATACTTCGCTAGCGTTGTAGCAAAAACCGCCATTCCATCTAAATCCTTTATCTTAATCATATTCCTCTCCCTTTTAAAGCAACTTCACAATTTATTGTGATTAGTTGCTTTTATGCATGAGCTTTAGCTCAGGCGTTCCTTTTAAATTCCCACAATTTATTGTGATTAGTTGCTTTTATGCATGTAAAGTGTTACTTTTCAATTTATTGAATTAGTAACTCTTATGCAAGTGCGATTAGCACTTGTATACCTTTAACACTTCTCTTATAACCCATTATAAAAACTCAGTTCTTTCTATATTAGCAATTCGCAATTTTATTTGAATTAATCACTATCTATTACTTCAATTTATCTGTTCTATATAAATAACTCTTATAGTTTAACAAATTTTTGCCTATTTTACTTCATAGTGAAACAAGTTCTTTCTTTTTTGCAATTATGTGAATTTAGAGATAATTCGAAAAAGTTATTGACATGACCTCGCCGATGTAGTAAATTTAATTTATCGAATTTTTAGACAATTCAATTAAATAAAACCATTCATTCGAGAGGAGTATAATAAAATGACCAAAAACCATATGCAATACAAACCAACAACTTCAAACAATTTAGTCATTTTATTATGCTATTAGGACTGGAACTTTAGTGAAGAATTTACTAAACGTTTAAGTCCTCTTTCTAGTTGAATGGGACTTGAAAGCGTCCCAATAATTTATTGGGACGTTTTTTTATTTTCAATTTTAAGGGGGAAACAGTATGAGAAGCGATATGATCAAAAAAGGTGATCAGCAGGCTCCAGCAAGAAGTCTTTTGCATGCTACAGGTGCATTAGAAAAACCAACAGATATGAATAAGCCTTTCGTGGCAATTTGTAATTCATATATTGACATCGTCCCAGGACATGTCCACTTAAGAGAATTAGCAGACATTGCCAAAGAAGCAATTCGTGAAGCAGGTGCTATTCCCTTTGAATTTGACACGATCGGTGTAGATGATGGTATCGCAATGGGTCATATAGGAATGAGATATTCCCTTCCCTCACGAGAGATCATTGCCGATTCTGCTGAAACAGTAATTAACGCGCATTGGTTTGATGGTGTATTCTATATTCCTAACTGTGACAAGATTACACCAGGTATGATACTGGCATCAGTCAGAACCAATGTTCCAGCCATCTTTTGTTCTGGTGGCCCTATGAAAGCAGGATTATCTTCAGAAGGTAAAGCATTAACACTTTCTTCAATGTTTGAAGCAGTTGGTGCTTTTAAAGATGGTTCGATTTCAAAAGATGCATTTTTAGATATGGAACAAAACGCTTGTCCAACATGTGGTTCTTGCTCTGGTATGTTCACTGCGAATTCAATGAACTGTTTAATGGAAGTTTTAGGCTTATCCCTTCCATATAATGGAACAGCATTAGCAGTGAGTGATCAACGTAGAGAAATGATTAGAGAAGCTGCATTCAAATTAGTAGATAATATTAAAAATGATATTAAACCAAGAGATATCGTAACACGTGAAGCGATTGATGATGCATTTGCGTTAGACATGGCAATGGGTGGTTCTACAAACACTGTACTTCACACATTAGCAATTGCAAATGAAGCAGGCATCGATTATGACTTAACAAGAATTAATGAAATTGCTAAGAAAACACCTTACCTTTCAAAAATTGCACCTAGTTCTTCTTATTCAATGCATGATGTACATGAAGCAGGCGGTGTCCCAGCAATTATTAATGAACTGTTTAAAAGAGAAGGTACCTTACATCCAGATAGAATCACAGCAACAGGCAAGACCCTTCGTGAAAATAATGAAGGTAAAGAAATTTTAAATAGCGATGTAATTAGACATCTAGATAACCCTTACGACAAACAAGGAGGTCTTTCAATTCTGTACGGTAATTTAGCTCCAAATGGTGCCGTCATTAAAGTAGGTGGTGTAGATCCTTCAATTAAAGTATTTAAAGGTAAAGCAATTTGTTTTGATTCACACGATGATGCAGTAGAAGCAATTGACAATCACGTTGTTCGAGAAGGCCATGTTGTTGTCATAAGATATGAAGGTCCTAAAGGTGGTCCAGGCATGCCTGAAATGTTAGCCCCTACTTCTTCAATTGTAGGAAGAGGATTAGGTAAAGATGTCGCATTAATTACAGATGGCCGTTTCTCAGGTGCAACTCGAGGCATTGCTGTAGGACATATCTCACCTGAAGCAGCTTCTGGTGGACCTATTGGACTAATTAAAGATGGTGATGAAATTACTATTGATTTAACTAACCAAACATTGAATGTCGAAGTATCAAATGAAACTTTAGAAAATCGAAAACAAGATGTAAAACCATTTAAAGCAAAAGTGAAAACTGGTTATCTTGCACGTTACACCGCACTCGTTACAAGTGCTAATACTGGTGGCGTAATGCAAGTTCCCGAAAATCTCATTTAAGGAGTGAGCACAATGTCTAAACATACTGAAACACTTGAAATAGAAAAATCAGAAAATTTTGAATCTTTGGAAGCAGCAGAAGCAGTTGAACCTGAAGTTGAACTAGAACAAGAGACAATTGATGAAATGAGATCTGGTTCAGAATTATTAGTCGAATCATTGGCAAATGAGTGTGTTGATTTTATATTTGGTTATCCAGGAGGCGCTGTTCTCCCTCTTTACGACACACTATACGAAGGAAAAATAAAGCATATCTTAGCTCGTCATGAACAAGGCGCAACGCACGCAGCTGAAGGTTACGCACGTGTTTCTGGTAATACAGGTGTAGTTGTTGTTACAAGTGGTCCAGGAGCTACAAATGCGATTACCGGTATTGCTGATGCTTACAGCGACTCTTTACCTTTAGTAGTTATCACAGGTCAAGTCGCAACACCTGGTATCGGTAAGGATGCATTCCAAGAAGCAGATTTACTATCTATGACAACACCAATTACTAAGCATAATTATCAAGTTAAAAATGTACAAGATATTCCTAAAACTATTCATGAGGCTTTTCATATCGCTAATACTGGAAGAAAAGGTCCAGTAGTAATCGATTTCCCTAAAGATATGGGTATCCTATCAACGAATGCACAAGTTACTGATGAATTAGAATTACCTGGTTACACAATACCTAATAAACCAAAAAAAGATGATATACAAAAATTGAGAGACCTTTTAAAGAGTGCTAAAAAACCATTAGTACTTTCAGGTGCAGGCATCAATCATGCCAAAGCCAATGAATTATTTACTGAATTTGTAAGTAGACATCAATTACCAGTAGTGAGTACGTTACTTGGTCTCGGCGCGATTCCATATGAACACCCCCTATTTTTAGGTATGGGTGGTATGCATGGATCATACGCAAGTAACATGGCCTTAACGGAATGTGATTTACTTATTAACTTCGGAAGCCGCTTTGATGACAGATTAGCTAGTAACCCTGATGAATTCGCACCAAATGCTAAAATCGTTCATGTTGATATCGATCCATCTGAAATCAACAAAATTATTAAAGTAGATTTGGGTATTGTTGCCGATTGTAAGGCGACATTAGAGTTTCTACTCGATTTCGATAGTTATTCAATTAGACATGAAGATTGGTTAGAAACATGTAACGCAAATAAAATACAACAACCATTTGCATACAGCGATGATGAAGATGGTGTATTTTCAAAACCACAACGTGCAATTGAATATATTGGAGAAATTACCAATGGTGATGCAATTGTAACTACAGACGTTGGACAACATCAAATGTGGGTTGCACAATACTATCCATTCAAAGACCATGGTCAACTTGTTACCAGTGGTGGTTTAGGAACAATGGGTTTTGGTATACCAGCAGCAATTGGAGCTAAATTAGCTAAACCAGACAAAACGGTTGTAGCTTTTGTAGGCGATGGCGGTTTCCAAATGACAAATCAAGAAATGGGTATTTTAGAAGAATATGGTATTGATATTAAAATCGTAATCGTAAATAACGGTACGCTTGGCATGGTGAAACAATGGCAAGATAAATTCTTTAATAAACGTTTTTCACATTCTGTGTTTAATGGACAGCCAGACTTTATTAAGCTATCTGAAGCATATAATGTAAAAGCCTATCTCATAGATGATCCTACACACTTAGAACAAAAATTGGATGAGGCTTTCCAACACGACGGACCAGCTTTAATTGACATTCGCATTTCACCAGTTGAAATTGTCTCTCCAATGGTACCAAGTGGTAAAGCAAACCATGAGATGGAGGGTCTATTATGAGAAGAACATTTAGAACAAAAGTAAGAGATAAAGCAGGTACATTAAATAGATTAACAAGTATTTTCGTACGAAGACAATTTAATATCGTTAACCTTTCCGCAACACCTACGCTAGAAGAAGGTATTTCTAATATTACTTTTGTAGCAGAAATACCTGATACAGATGTGCTACGCACGCTACTTCAACAACTTGAAAAGCAAATCAATATTATTGAGGTTGAAGATATAACAGATACAAATACCTACAATAGAGAGTTGGTACTTGTAAAATTACAAACACCAAACAATCATCAAGAATTACAAAATTTAATCAAACCTTATGATGCGCTAGTCTCTATATTGAAAAATGAAGAAACTTATACGTACCTTCAAGCCTCAGGTCCACAATACACGATGGATAATTTATTAGACGATCTATCATCATATAAAATCGAACAAGTCTCACGTACGGGTTCGGCAGGTATTATTTAGCTTAAGCTTTAATGTTTTAACAAAAATTTCAAAACACATGGAGGATTATATTATGACAACAGTTTATTATGATGAAACAGTAAAGAAAGATGCATTACAAGGTAAAAAAGTAGCGGTTTTAGGTTATGGATCTCAAGGTCATGCGCATGCACAAAACTTAAAAGACAACGGCTATGACGTAATCATTGGTATCAGACCTGGACGTTCTTTTGATAAAGCAAAAGATGACGGCTTCGAAGTATATCCTGTAAATGAGGCAGCAAAACAAGCTGATGTTATTATGGTACTTCTACCAGATGAAGCTCAAGGAAAAATATATGAAGAAGAAATCAAACCCAATCTAGAAGCAAATAATGCATTAGTTTTTGCTCATGGTTTTAATATTCATTTTGATGTTATCAACCCACCAGAAAACGTTGACGTATTCTTAGTAGCTCCAAAAGGACCAGGACATTTAGTTCGTCGTACTTTTGCTGAAGGTAGTGCAGTCCCTGCCCTATTCGCAGTAGAACAAGATGCAAGTGGAGAAGCTACAGACTTAGCCTTAAGCTATGCTAAAGGTATCGGTGCTACACGTGCTGGCGTATTAGAAACATCATTCAAAGAAGAAACTGAAACAGATTTATTTGGTGAACAAGCTGTCCTTTGTGGTGGTACAACTAAATTAATACAAACTGGTTTCGAAACATTAGTTGAAGCTGGATATCAACCAGAGATTGCTTATTTCGAAGTATTACATGAAATGAAGCTTATCGTAGACCTATTATACGAAGGTGGCATGGAAAACATGCGTTATTCAATTTCAAATACAGCAGAATTTGGTGACTATGTATCTGGACCACGTATCATTACACCAGACGTTAAAGATAATATGAAAGCAGTACTAGAAGATATCCAACAAGGAAAATTCAGTGATCGTTTCATTAAAGATAATGAAAATAATTTTGAAGAGTTCCACAAACTACGTGAAGAACAACATGGACATCAAATCGAAGCGGTTGGTAAAGAACTACGTGAAATGATGCCATTCATTAAATCTAAAAGCATTGAAAAATAATTAGATTCAACCTTTAAATTAATCGTAATTGAAGAATCACACTTAGTTAGGAATATGTGATTGCTTAAAAATGCAGCTACTTTTCTCATAAAAGTGTGTTTCTTCATTACTTACGGTTATATGAGTCTAAAATTCATTTATAGGAGATGTTGAAAATGAGTAGCCATATTCAAATTTTTGATACAACACTTAGAGACGGCGAACAAACACCTGGTGTAAACTTTTCATTCGATGAACGTTTGAAGATAGCAAATCAACTTGAAAAATGGGGCGTAGATATTATAGAAGCTGGGTTCCCTGCATCAAGTAATGGTAGTTTTAAATCAGTTGAAGCAATCTCAAAAGCATTAACAACAACTGCTGTATGTGGTCTTGCCCGTTGTGTGAAAAGAGATATTGATGCAGTATATGAAGCAACTAAAGAAGCAGCAAAACCAAGAATTCATGTCTTTATCGCAACAAGCCCGATACATCGTGATTCCAAACTTATGATGTCTAAGGAAGAAGTTTTAGCATCTATAACAGAACATGTAAGCTATGCTAAAAAATATTTTGATTTAGTTCAGTTCTCCCCAGAAGATGCAACAAGAACAGAACTACCATTTTTAATAGAATGTGTTCAAACAGCTGTTGATGCCGGAGCAAGCGTAATCAATGTACCTGACACTGTAGGTTTCAGTTACCCTTCTGAATATGGTCAAATTTTCAAAACACTACAAGAATCTGTCAAAACAGACCACGAAGTAATTTATAGTGCACACTGTCATGATGATCTTGGACTTGCAGTAGCAAATAGTATGGCTGCAATTGAAAATGGAGCCAAACGAATAGAAGGTACCTTAAATGGTATTGGGGAACGTGCAGGTAATGCAGCACTTGAAGAAGTAGCACTTGGCCTTTACGTTCGACAAGATCATTACGGCAATCAATCTAGAATTAACCTTGAAGAAACAAAACAAACTTCAGATTTAATTGCTAGATTTGCAGGAATTCGAGTTCCTAGAAACAAAGCCATTGTCGGCCAAAATGCTTTTAGTCATGAATCAGGTATCCATCAAGATGGCGTAATCAAAAACCCTGAAACATATGAAATTATGACACCTCAACTTGTTGGTGTTAAAACAACAGAATTACCTTTAGGTAAACTTTCAGGAAAACATGCTTTTGCTGAAAAATTAATTAATTTAGGTTACGATGTTGAGCCAGAAGAACAAAAAGCATTATTTAAACAATTTAAAACAATTGCAGATAAGAAAAAAGCAGTTACAGACCGTGATATCCACGCCTTAATACAAGGTACAGAACATGAACAAAATGCAATTTATCAAGTTGAAACTTTACAACTACAATTTGTTTCTAATGGGCTTCAAAGTGCTGTAGTCGTCATTAAAGATAAAGACGGTAATACGTACCAAGATTCTAGTATTGGCACCGGTTCTATCGTTGCCGTGTACAATGCAATCGATCGTATCTTTGACCTCAACACTGAGTTAATAGAATACCGTATTGATTCTGTTACTGAAGGCACCGATGCACAAGCTGAAGTACATGTACAAATTAAAATTGATAATCAAATCGTTACAGGTGTTGGTATTGACCATGATATCTTACTTGCTTCATGTAAATCATATGTAGAAGCACATGCTAAGTATGTTGCTAATTCTGCTACGGAAGAAGGTATTCATTCATGAGTTATAAGATTGTAGCCCTACCAGGTGATGGTATTGGTCCTGAGATTATGACAGGATCACTAGAAATATTAGAACAATTAAGCCAAGATTTTAATTTTAATTATGACTTAGAAACACATGATTTTGGTGGCATTGCTATAGATCGCCATGGTAAACCACTCCCTGAATCAACACTAAATGCATGTCAAAATGCTGATGCAATTTTATTAGGTGCTGTGGGTGGTCCAAAATGGACTGACCCTAACAATAGACCTGAACAAGGATTATTAGGCATACGTAAAGCATTAGGCTTATTCGCTAATATACGCCCTACTACAGTGACAAATGGTACAAGTCATTTATCTCCGATTAAAGAAGAACGTGTTGCAGGCACAAATTTTGTTTTAGTAAGAGAACTCACTGGCGGTATCTATTTTGGTGAACCTAAGAAATTGGGTGATGACGATGCACTCGATTCCCTTACTTATACAAGATCAGAAATAGAACGCATTGCTAGAGTTGGATTTGATTTAGCTCAAAAAAGAAATAAAAAATTAACTTCGGTGGATAAAGAAAATGTGCTTTCTTCTAGTAAATTATGGCGTAGAGTAATAAATGAAGTTTCACAAGATTATCCAGAAGTAGAAGTTAACCATTTACTTGTAGATGCTTGTGCAATGCATTTAATCACTAATCCATCACAATTTGATGTCATTGTAACTGAAAATTTATTTGGTGATATTTTAAGTGATGAAGCATCTGTAATTCCTGGTTCATTAGGTTTATCGCCTTCTGCAAGTTTTAGTGAACAAGGCCCACGACTTTACGAACCGATTCATGGTTCAGCACCAGATATTGCAAACCAAGATATCGCAAACCCTTTCGGTATGCTTTTATCAGTTGTAATGTGTCTTAGAGAAAGTTTAAATGAACCACAAGCAGCTGAAAAATTAGAATCAGTAATTTATCAACTCATTAAAGAAGGTAAAACAACCCGTGATCTCAATGGAAATTATAATACGTCAGATATTATTAATTTCGTAAAAGAAAATTTATAAAAAGGAGGAGATGTCATATGGGTAAAACACTATTTGATAAAGTTTGGAATAAACATGTCTTGACTGGTAAAGAAGGTGACCCACAGTTATTATATATAGATTTGCATCTTATACATGAAGTCACATCTCCTCAAGCATTTGAAGGTCTGAGACTCCAAAATAGACAACTGCGTAGACCAGACTTAACATATGCAACACTTGACCACAACGTGCCGACCGTAGATATTTTTAATATCAAAGATGAAATTGCAAATAAGCAAATTACTACATTGCAAAATAATGCTAAAGAATTCGGCGTCCATATATTTGATATGGGTTCTGATGAACAAGGCATTGTGCATATGGTAGGTCCTGAAACTGGTTTAACACAGCCTGGTAAAACAATTGTTTGTGGTGATTCTCATACTGCTACACATGGTGCTTTTGGAGCAATTGCTTTTGGGATTGGTACAAGTGAAGTAGAGCATGTATTTGCTACCCAATCCCTATGGCAAACTAAACCTAAAAATCTAAAAATTGATGTAACAGGCAAATTGCCGACTGGTGTGTATGCCAAAGATATTATCTTACATTTGATTAGTCAATATGGCGTTGATTTTGGTACAGGTTACGCCCTAGAATTTTCGGGAGAAGCGATTCGTAGTTTGAGTATGGAAGCTAGAATGACAATTTGTAACATGGCAATCGAAGCTGGTGCTAAATACGGCATGATGGAGCCTGATGAAACGACATTTGAATATGTTAAAGGTCGTCCATACGCAACAAATTTTGATGATTCCGTTGATGAATGGCGTGAACTCTACACAGATGACGATGCTGAATTCGATAGAGTCATTGAAATGGATGTCTCAGACTTAGAACCTCAAGTGACTTGGGGAACTAGTCCTGAAATGGGGGTAAGTTTTAGTACACCTTTCCCTGAAATAGAAAATGTTAATGACGAACGTGCATATAATTATATGGATTTAAAACCGGGTCAAAAAGCTGAGGATATCGATTTAGGTTATGTCTTTTTAGGTTCTTGTACAAATGCTCGTCTTTCAGATTTAGTTGAAGCGAGTCATATTGTTAAAGGAAATCAAGTCCACCCTAATATTACAGCAATCGTTGTTCCAGGTTCTCGTACAGTTAAGAAAGAAGCAGAAAAAATAGGACTAGACAAAATCTTTAAAGAAGCAGGTTTTGATTGGAGAGAGCCCGGTTGCTCAATGTGCTTAGGTATGAATCCAGACCAAGTACCTAATGGTGTTCACTGTGCTTCGACAAGTAATCGTAACTTTGAAGGTCGCCAAGGTAAAGGTGCAAGAACACATCTTGTTTCCCCTGCTATGGCAGCAGCCGCAGCAATTAATGGTAAATTTGTAGATGTTAGAAAGGTGGTTGTATAATATGGAAATCAAACCAATCACTACTTATACAGGTAAAGTCGTACCATTATTTCATGACAATATCGATACCGATCAAATTATACCTAAAGTCCATTTAAAACGTATTTCAAAATCAGGATTTGGACCATTTGCTTTCGATGAATGGCGTTATTTAGATGACGGTTCTGATAATCCAGATTTCAATCCAAATAAACCAGAATATAAAGATGCATCGATTTTAATTACCGGAGATAATTTCGGGTGTGGCTCAAGTCGTGAACACGCTGCTTGGGCAATTAAAGACTATGGTTTTGACATTATTATTGCTGGCAGTTACAGTGATATATTCTATATGAACTGTACTAAAAATGCGATGTTACCTATTGTATTAGATGAAGAAGCGAGAAAACATTTAGCACAAGCAGAATCGATCACAGTAGATTTACCAAATCAAACTGTTACTTCTCCAGACAAAACATTTACTTTTGATATCGATGAAACTTGGAAAAACAAACTCGTAAAAGGACTTGATGATGTTGCAGTAACATTGCAATATGAAGATGAAATCAATTCTTACGAAAGAGCAAAAACTTTTTAAAGATACTAAACTAACAAAGGTGTGAAACATATGACTGTAAAAACAACTGTTTCTTCAAAAGATATCGATGAAGCTTACTTACAAATAAAAGATACTGTTAAAGAGACGCCATTACAAAAGGATCATTATTTATCACTTAAATATGATTGTAATGTATATTTAAAAAGAGAAGACCTACAATGGGTCAGATCTTTTAAACTTAGAGGAGCTTACAATGCGATTGTAGCCTTGAATAAAGAAGACAGAGAAATGGGCATCACATGTGCAAGTGCAGGTAACCATGCACAAGGTGTGGCTTACACTGCTAATAAATTGCAATTAGATGCAGTTATCTTTATGCCTGTCACTACCCCACTTCAAAAGATTAACCAAGTTAAATTCTTTGGTGGCCAAAATGTCGAAGTCATTCTTACAGGTGATACATTTGATGATTGTTTAAAAGAAGCGCTCGTCTATACAGAAGACAACAACATGAATTTCATTGATCCTTTTAACAATATCTATACTATTGCGGGCCAAGGTACGCTTGCTAAAGAAATCATTGATCAATCTAAAGAAGAAAATATACAATTTGATTATTTATTTGCTGCAATTGGAGGCGGAGGTTTAATTTCTGGTGTTGGTACGTATTTCAAGGAAAATTCACCTCAAACATCTATTGTTGGCGTAGAGCCTGCTGGAGCAAGCAGTATGTATACATCAGTTGTTTTAGAAAATCAAATCGTAACATTACCTGAGATTGATAAGTTTGTTGATGGCGCTTCAGTTGCAAGAGTTGGTCAAATAACTTATGACATCTCTAAAAAAGTTATTGATGATTATGTTCAAGTACACGAAGGCGCTGTATGTTCAACTATTTTAGATATGTACTCTAAACAAGCCATTATAGCAGAACCTGCTGGTGCATTAAGTATTACCGCTTTAGATAATTATCAAGCAGAAATCAAAGGTAAAACAGTTGTTTGTGTTGTGAGTGGTGGTAACAATGACATTAACCGCATGAAAGAAATTGAAGAGCGTTCACTCCTTTTCGAAGAAATGAAACACTACTTCATTTTAAACTTTCCCCAACGTCCCGGCGCTTTAAGAGAATTTGTAAATGATGTACTCGGACCTAAAGACGATATTACTAAATTCGAGTATCTAAAAAAATCATCTCAAAACACCGGTACAGTTATTATAGGCATTCAATTAAATAATCATAAAGATTTGAATAACTTGAAAAAGAATGTAAATGAGTTTGACGCTTCAAATATTTACATTAATCAAAATAAAATGCTTTATTCACTCCTTATTTAAAAGCTTAGCTATTGTGCTAAGCTTTTTTTAAAGAACTACTTCCCAATCTCATTGGGACTAGTAGTTCTTATGCAAGAGCTTCAGCTTATGTGTTCATATCTTAATTCAGGTTTTCAGTTCTTCGATAAAGGGCTACTCCTCAGTTTATTGAGGCTAGTAGCCCTTATGCAAGAGCTTCGACTCTTGTAATCCTCTATAGTTAAGCTCTTTTTATCCATAAAAAAAAGACCCTTTCGGATCCCTAATTGCCTGTAAAGTGCTCCTTATTCTAATAATTAGGGTTTAGGAGCACTTATACAAAAGACTTGTCTTTTGTATCCCTCTTACCCTACTCTTGCGGAACGTAAGTCGGCTACCATTCGCCGCTAAAGAGCTTTCCTGATTTAAGCCAAGCGCTCGCATCTTTTCTCACTTGCGCTCTTTCCTTACTCACTTACCGCACTCACTTACCGCTTGTAAGCTCGTCGCGTCTTTCGCTGAGTTCGTCAGCTTCAAACGCTTTCTTAAACCAGGTTTTCAGTTCTTCGAACTGGTAGTTAAGCTCCTTTTATCCATAAAAAAAAGACCCTTTCGGGTCCTTAATTGCCTGGCAACGTCCTACTCTTGCGGAACGTAAGTCCGACTACCATCGGCGCTAAGGAGCTTAACTACTGTGTTCGGCATGGGAACAGGTGTGACCTCCTTGCCATTGTCACCAGACAATGAACTGTATATAAATTATACATTCAAAACTAGATAGTAAGTAAAATTTGATAATGCCAAACAAAACACTTTTAAATTTGATTAAGTCTTCGATCGATTAGTATTCGTCAGCTCCACATATCGCTATGCTTCCACCTCGAACCTATTAACCTCATCATCTTTGAGGGATCTTATAACCGAAGTTGGGAAATCTCATCTTGAGGGGGGCTTCATGCTTAGATGCTTTCAGCACTTATCCCGTCCATACATAGCTACCCAGCGATGCCGTTGGCACGACAACTGGTACACCAGAGGTATGTCCATCCCGGTCCTCTCGTACTAAGGACAGCTCCTCTCAAATTTCCTGCGCCCACGACGGATAGGGACCGAACTGTCTCACGACGTTCTGAACCCAGCTCGCGTACCGCTTTAATGGGCGAACAGCCCAACCCTTGGGACCGACTACAGCCCCAGGATGCGATGAGCCGACATCGAGGTGCCAAACCTCCCCGTCGATGTGAACTCTTGGGGGAGATAAGCCTGTTATCCCCGGGGTAGCTTTTATCCGTTGAGCGATGGCCCTTCCATGCGGAACCACCGGATCACTAAGTCCGTCTTTCGACCCTGCTCGACTTGTAAGTCTCGCAGTCAAGCTTCCTTATGCCTTTACACTCTATGAATGATTTCCAACCATTCTGAGGAAACCTTTGAGCGCCTCCGTTACTCTTTAGGAGGCGACCGCCCCAGTCAAACTGTCCATCTGACACTGTCTCCCACCATGATAAATGGTGCGGGTTAGAAATCCAACACAGCAAGGGTAGTATCCCACCAACGCCTCGACGTAAGCTGGCGCTCACGTTTCAAAGGCTCCTACCTATCCTGTACAAGTTGTACCGAATTTCAATATCAGACTACAGTAAAGCTCCACGGGGTCTTTCCGTCCTGTCGCGGGTAACCTGCATCTTCACAGGTACTATGATTTCACCGAGTCTCTCGTTGAGACAGTGCCCAAATCGTTACGCCTTTCGTGCGGGTCGGAACTTACCCGACAAGGAATTTCGCTACCTTAGGACCGTTATAGTTACGGCCGCCGTTTACTGGGGCTTCGATTCGTAGCTTCGCCGAAGCTAACCACTCCTCTTAACCTTCCAGCACCGGGCAGGCGTCAGCCCCTATACATCACCTTACGGTTTAGCAGAGACCTGTGTTTTTGATAAACAGTCGCTTGGGCCTATTCACTGCGGCTCTCCTGGGCGTTAACCCTAAAGAGCACCCCTTCTCCCGAAGTTACGGGGTCATTTTGCCGAGTTCCTTAACGAGAGTTCGCTCGCTCACCTTAGAATTCTCATCTTGACTACCTGTGTCGGTTTGCGGTACGGGCACCAAAATTCTAGCTAGAGGCTTTTCTTGGCAGTGTGAAATCAACGACTCGAGGAAACAATTTCCTCTCCCCATCACAACTTGACCTTAAGAGTGCCGGATTTGCCTAACACTCAGTCTCATTGCTTGGACGTACAATCCAATAGTACGCTTCGCCTATCCTACTGCGTCCCCCCATCGCTTAAAACGAAATTTGGTGGTACAGGAATATCAACCTGTTATCCATCGCCTACGCCTATCGGCCTCAGCTTAGGACCCGACTAACCCAGAGCGGACGAGCCTTCCTCTGGAAACCTTAGTCAATCGGTGGACGGGATTCTCACCCGTCTTTCGCTACTCACACCGGCATTCTCACTTCTAAGCGCTCCACATGTCCTTGCGATCATGCTTCAACGCCCTTAGAACGCTCTCCTACCACTGTCCTTACGGACAATCCACAGCTTCGGTAATATGTTTAGCCCCGGTACATTTTCGGCGCAGTGTCACTCGACTAGTGAGCTATTACGCACTCTTTAAATGATGGCTGCTTCTAAGCCAACATACTAGTTGTCTGGGCAACGCCACATCCTTTTCCACTTAACATATATTTTGGGACCTTAGCTGGTGGTCTGGGCTGTTTCCCTTTCGAACACGGACCTTATCACCCGCGTTCTAACTCCTAAGATAAAATTGATTGGCATTCGGAGTTTGTCTGAATTCGGTAACCCGATAAGGGCCCCTCGTCCAAACAGTGCTCTACCTCCAATAATCATTACTTAAGGCTAGCCCTAAAGCTATTTCGGAGAGAACCAGCTATCTCCAGGTTCGATTGGAATTTCTCCGCTACCCACAACTCATCCGCTCACTTTTCAACGTAAGTCGGTTCGGCCCTCCATTCAGTGTTACCTGAACTTCAGCCTGGTCATGGGTAGATCACCTGGTTTCGGGTCTACGACCAAATACTCAACGCCCTATTCAGACTCGCTTTCGCTACGGCTCCACATTAACTGCTTAACCTTGCATCAAATCGTAACTCGCCGGTTCATTCTACAAAAGGCACGCCATCACCCATTAACGGGCTCTGACTACTTGTAAGCACACGGTTTCAAGTTCTATTTCACTCCCCTTCCGGGGTACTTTTCACCTTTCCCTCACGGTACTGGTTCACTATCGGTCACTAGAGAGTATTTAGCCTTGGGAGATGGTCCTCCCGGATTCCGACGGAATTTCTCGTGTTCCGTCGTACTCAGGATCCACTCAAGAGTGAACAAACTTTCGACTACAGGATTATTACCTTCTTTGATTCATCTTTCCAGATGATTCGTCTAATTTGTTCTTTTGTAACTCCGTATAGAGTGTCCTACAACCCCAACAAGCAAGCTCGTTGGTTTGGGCTCTTCCCGTTTCGCTCGCCGCTACTCAGGGAATCGATTTTTCTTTCTCTTCCTGCGGGTACTAAGATGTTTCAGTTCCCCGCGTCTGCCTTCAGATATGCTATGTATTCACATATCGATAACACGACATAACTCGTGTTGGGTTTCCCCATTCGGAAATCTCTGGATCAAAGCTTACTTACAGCTCCCCAAAGCATATCGTCGTTAGTAACGTCCTTCGTAGGCTTCTAGTGCCAAGGCATCCACCGTGCGCCCTTAATAACTTAATCTTTTCGACCTTCAACACGAAAAAATCGGTTGAAAACCTAAAATGTTATTAATCTGTGAGTGTTCTTTCGAACACTAGCGATTATTTCTATTTTTTTGAATTCAAGCTTTTTAAAACTCTAATTCACTCGGTTTTGCTTGGTAAAATCATAAATTTTACTTACATATCTAGTTTTCAATGTACAAAATAACGCAATGAATACTCGTAATGAGCATTCAAAACTGAATGCAATATGTCAATGTCATTCCTCTTCATCTTCTCAAGGAAGATGTTCCGAATATATCCTTAGAAAGGAGGTGATCCAGCCGCACCTTCCGATACGGCTACCTTGTTACGACTTCACCCCAATCATTTGTCCCACCTTCGACGGCTAGCTCCATAAATGGTTACTCCACCGGCTTCGGGTGTTACAAACTCTCGTGGTGTGACGGGCGGTGTGTACAAGACCCGGGAACGTATTCACCGTAGCATGCTGATCTACGATTACTAGCGATTCCAGCTTCATGTAGTCGAGTTGCAGACTACAATCCGAACTGAGAACAACTTTATGGGATTTGCATGACCTCGCGGTTTAGCTGCCCTTTGTATTGTCCATTGTAGCACGTGTGTAGCCCAAATCATAAGGGGCATGATGATTTGACGTCATCCCCACCTTCCTCCGGTTTGTCACCGGCAGTCAACCTAGAGTGCCCAACTAAATGCTGGCAACTAAGTTTAAGGGTTGCGCTCGTTGCGGGACTTAACCCAACATCTCACGACACGAGCTGACGACAACCATGCACCACCTGTCACTTTGTCCCCCGAAGGGGAAGGCTCTATCTCTAGAGTTTTCAAAGGATGTCAAGATTTGGTAAGGTTCTTCGCGTTGCTTCGAATTAAACCACATGCTCCACCGCTTGTGCGGGTCCCCGTCAATTCCTTTGAGTTTCAACCTTGCGGTCGTACTCCCCAGGCGGAGTGCTTAATGCGTTAGCTGCAGCACTAAGGGGCGGAAACCCCCTAACACTTAGCACTCATCGTTTACGGCGTGGACTACCAGGGTATCTAATCCTGTTTGATCCCCACGCTTTCGCACATCAGCGTCAGTTACAGACCAGAAAGTCGCCTTCGCCACTGGTGTTCCTCCATATCTCTGCGCATTTCACCGCTACACATGGAATTCCACTTTCCTCTTCTGTACTCAAGTTTCCCAGTTTCCAATGACCCTCCACGGTTGAGCCGTGGGCTTTCACATCAGACTTAAGAAACCGCCTACGCGCGCTTTACGCCCAATAATTCCGGATAACGCTTGCCACCTACGTATTACCGCGGCTGCTGGCACGTAGTTAGCCGTGGCTTTCTGATTAGGTACCGTCAAGATGCGCACAGTTACTTACGCATTTGTTCTTCCCTAATAACAGAGTTTTACGATCCGAAAACCTTCATCACTCACGCGGCGTTGCTCCGTCAGACTTTCGTCCATTGCGGAAGATTCCCTACTGCTGCCTCCCGTAGGAGTCTGGACCGTGTCTCAGTTCCAGTGTGGCCGATCACCCTCTCAGGTCGGCTACGTATCGTTGCCTTGGTAAGCCGTTACCTTACCAACTAGCTAATACGGCGCGGGTCCATCTATAAGTGATAGCAAAACCATCTTTTACTTTAGAACCATGCGGTTCCAAATGTTATCCGGCATTAGCTCCGGTTTCCCGAAGTTATTCCAGTCTTATAGGTAGGTTACCCACGTGTTACTCACCCGTCCGCCGCTAACTTCAAAGGAGCAAGCTCCTTATCCGTTCGCTCGACTTGCATGTATTAGGCACGCCGCCAGCGTTCATCCTGAGCCAGGATCAAACTCTCCATAAATGAATTATGATGTTTGATTAGCTCATAAAATACTAATTTGTATGTTATCTATAACACGTTTGAACCAACAATTTAATGTTGCGTTCGGAATTAACGTTGACATATTGCAATTCAGTTTTCAATGTTCATTAATGTTTCTATTGGAGCGGGTGATGGGAATCGAACCCACAACATCAGCTTGGAAGGCTGAGGTTTTACCATTAAACTACACCCGCATATTAATAATATGTAATATGTAATATTTTTGGTGCGGCCAAGAGGATTTGAACCTCCATGGGATTTCTCCCACTAGGCCCTCAACCTAGCGCGTCTGCCGTTCCGCCACGGCCGCTCGCAAAACGGTTTGTTTATTAAGTTAACATTATATATTGTAATATACTTTTAATGTCTTGTCAACACGTTTTTAAAGTTAATTTAATAAAGTTAATACTTACTTAACTCAATTGCCTATTAATTTCGCAACGTTTATTATCTTATAATATAATCGACTCATCGTCAACAGAAAAAACAAACAAAAATGAGTAAAATGTTCTAGTTATAAGTTGAATTTAACTATTGATGGTAAAATACACATTAAAAATTACCTGAATAGGTCTTTTTTACTTAAATTCCACTTCTATTTTACTTCAAAATAAAAAAACGAGCTAAAATCTACCGTTTTAGCTCGCCCTTTTATAATAACTCCTATTATTGCACTATATCATGTTCAATCAATTTACCTTTACAATGTCCACACATCATTTTTTTCGTGTTTACTTTTCTTATTCTCGGAAATTGGGCACCGCATGTATTACATTTATACATATACTTCGCACGATCTTCATATTTTTCTACAGCTGAACAAAATCTTGGAGCGCCTGTTAACTTACTCAACGCTTTAAAGTCCTTATCCTTGTGCTGGAATCCCTTTCCTTGTAAATGTAAATGATAATGACATAATTCATGCTTAATAATATCTTCAACTGCTTTTTCACCAAATTTAGTGTACTGCTTATCATTAACTTCAATATTATGAGATTTTAATAAGTAGCGACCGCCAGTTGTTTTTAAGCGTTTATTAAAATATGCTTTATGTTTAAATGAACGCTTAAAGTATGATTCAGATATCGTCTCTGTTAATCTTTGGAGCGTTTCATTATCCATGTGGATCAATCATAGTTAATGATACCTTACCTTTTTTATCATCAATATCAAGTATCCAAACATCTACAATATCTCCAACACTAACAATATCCATTGGATTCTTCACAAACTTCTTAGATAGTTTTGAAACATGTACAAGCCCATCTTGTTTGACTCCAATGTCTACAAAGGCACCAAAGTCTACAACGTTTCTAACTGTACCGCTTAGCTTCATATTTTTTGATAAATCTTCGATTGATAAAACGTCTGATTTTAGAATAGGTGTTTCAAATTCATCACGCGGATCTCTATTTGGGGCAATCAACGATTTTATGATATCTTCTAATGTTGGTTGACCTATGTTCAATTTTTCAGCCATTTCCTCTATATTTAAGTGATTTAATGCTGATTTTAAATTTTCTGTGCCAAGATCTTCAGCTTTCATATTGATTTCATTTAATAATTGATACGTTGCTCTGTAGCTTTCAGGGTGAATTGAAGTATTATCTAATGGTTCACTACCATCGACAATTCTTAAAAAACCGATACTTTGTTCAAATGTTTTAGCACCTAAACGCTTAACTTTTGCAATATCTTTGTTATGTTTGATTGCACCGTTTTCTTCACGATAGTTGATTATGTTTTGTGCAATCGTTGGTGATAAACCAGAAACATATTGGAGTAGTGAGCGTGAAGCTGTATTAACATCCACACCTACTTGGTTCACTGCTGTTTCAACCACAAATGTTAACGCCGCTTCAAGTGCTTTTTGATTAACATCATGCTGATATTGACCTACACCTATTGATTTAGGATCGATTTTAACAAGTTCACTCAATGGATCTTGCACTCTTCTACCAATTGAAACTGCACTACGTTCTTCAACTTGGAAATCCGGGAATTCTGTTCTAGCGACTTCTGATGCAGAATATACTGATGCGCCCGCTTCATTCACAATAATAAATTGCACCTTCAAATGATGTTCTTGGATCATAGATGCTACAAATTGTTCAGTTTCACGACTAGCTGTCCCATTGCCTATTGCGATAAGTTCTACATCATAATCTTTAACAAATTTAACGAATATTTTTTCAGCATCTGCTTTTTTATTAATTGGAGGGTGCGGATACATCACGCCTTTTGCAACAAATGTACCGAACGGGTTAATAACTGCAAGTTTGCACCCTGTTCTAAATGCTGGATCCACCCCAAGTATTTGTTTACCTTTCATTGGTGGTTGTAACAATAAATTTCTTAAATTTTCACTAAAGACATCAATAGCATGGTTTTCAGCTTTTTCTGTTAAGTCCCCTCTTATTTCTCTTTCGATAGAAGGCATTATTAATCTTTTCAAGCTATCTTTAATGGCATCTTCAATTATATAATTACCTTCATGATTTGTAGTTATTTCATTTTTGCGAATGAAGTTTTCAATGCCTTGTGTATCCATTTCTAATTTTACTGATAATACTTTTTCTTTTTCTCCACGGTTCACAGCTAAGACTCTATGATTAGCAATTTTTTTCACTGGTTCGCTGTAATCATAATACATAGAAAATGTTTCTTTTTCGTCTTCAGCATTCTTTTTCCTTTGTGTAATAATATTGCCATGTTGAAATGTATCTTTAAGGATTTTAGTTCTATATTTAGGCGCATCCGAAACTAATTCTGCAATAATATCTTGCGCACCTTTTATAGCAGCTTCAATAGTTTCTACTTCTTCGTTTAAAAATTGTTGTGCTTTATTTTCGATTGTTGTGTCTAAGTTAGATTGTTTCAGCCATTTTGCAAATGGTTCTAAGCCTTTTCTCTTAGCTTCCGTAGCTCTCGTTTTCTTTTTTTGTTTGAATGGTCTATATAAATCTTCAACACGCTGGAGTTTTGTTTGTTTTAAAATATCACTTTTTAAGTCTGCTGTTAATAAACCTTGTTCTTCTACATTATGTATAACTTCTTCTTTTCTTTTTTGAAGGTTAACCATATATTGATATTCATCATCTATTTGTTTAATTTCTACTTCATCTAATCCACCTGTTTGCTCTTTTCTATAGCGAGCTATAAAAGGTACCGTGTTTTTATCCTCTAGGAGTGATAACACTGAATTAATTTGTTTTGTTGTGAAATTGTATTTCTCTCTTATAGATTGTATTAGATTACTATCCATAGAATCCTCCGCTCATTTATTTCTCTTTTTATTTTACTTTCTTTAACATTTTAACATATTTAATAGTAACCACTGTTCAAAACGTCATGCTTTATTAAAGTGATAGCAACTCGTATATAAATTAAAATAAGACAGCTCCCTAATTTATAGGAACGCTGCCTTATATTTTATTCAATCATTGATTAGCGGCTTCTTGTAATTTCTTGATGGCTGTTCTTTGTAATCTTGAAACATGCATTTGGCTTAAACCAATTCTTTCTCCAGTTTCTTTTTGGCTTAAACCTTCAATAAATGTACATTGAATAATTTGTCTTTCTCTTTCATTTAATATTGGTAAAATCCTTTCCAATATCATACGTTTTTCAGTTAAATCATAATTGTCATCTTGCTGACCCATAATATCTAATAAAGTAACTGTAGAACCATCTTTGTCTGCTTCAATCGAATGATCAACACTTAATGCGTTATAACTTTGACCCATTTCCATTGCTTCTAACACATCTTCTTCATTTACTTCAAGTCGATCCGCTATTTCTGCAATAGAAGGAGAACGTTCTAACTCATTTGTTAATTCATCAGTTACTTTTTTTATACGAGGTCCAATCTCTTTGATTCTTCTTGGTACATGGACGCTCCATGTTTTATCACGTAAATAACGCTTAATCTCACCAATGACCGTTGGTACTAAAAAGGCTTCAAACTTTCTATCAAAGGATAAGTCAAATCGGTTTATTGCACCAATCAAACCAACCATACCAACCTGAACGAGGTCTTCATGATGAGATTGACCTTTTGAATATTTATATGCCAATGATTCGATTAACTTTCTATAATGTCTTACGAGTTTATCTTGAGCATCTTTGTTTTCGTCATTTTGATGCTGCGTTATCCATTGGTTAATTTGTTCAGGTGATACATCATTAACTGATTTCGACTCTTTCGCCATTATTTCGCACCTGCTCTTTTTTAATATACTTTATCATACTGATTGTTACGCCTGATTGTTTATCGACTGTAACTTCATCCATTAAAGATTCAATTAAAAACAGACCAAGACCGCCTTCTCTTAGGAAATCTATGTTTTCGTTTTCTTTATATGGCCCTAATTGTGCTT
Organism: Staphylococcus caseorum; assembly: GCF_049943195.1. Taxonomy (NCBI): domain Bacteria; kingdom Bacillati; phylum Bacillota; class Bacilli; order Caryophanales; family Staphylococcaceae; genus Staphylococcus; species Staphylococcus caseorum. The sequence continues at coordinate 344,447 of NZ_JBNFUA010000001.1, read as the reverse complement.
TTGTCTCTTCATAATCAAAACTTTCACCTTGATCTGAAATTACAATCTTGATTTTATCATCGAAAATTTCAAAGCATAGATTAATCATACCCACATCTTCTGGGTTATCTTTATATGCATGTTTTACTGCATTCGTTACTGCTTCGCTCACTGCAATCTTCGCATCTTCTATGTCGTCATACGAAGCGCCTGCACGTGAAAAAACGCCTGACAGTGTTAAACGTATTAAACTCACGTATTCTGCAGATGCTGGTAAACGCATTTCTATATAATCTTGTTTAAGTTGCATGTTATTCGACCTCCGTTCCTTCATTAACATGCATCAAATCTTTTAATCCTGTTATATCAAATAGTCGACTTATTCGATCTGAAACACCTAATATATATAATTCTTTATCATGTTGGTTTAACGCTTTTAATGTACCAACAAATACACCTAATCCCGTTGAATCCATGTAACTCACGTTTTCTAAATTTACATGTAAATCATGAGTTCCTTCTTGTCTCATCGGCACTAAAACTTCTTCTAGTTCTGGAACAGTATAAACGTCTAGTTCTCCGCCAACTTTAACCTCGTAATGAGTATCATGTGTTACCGTTTCGATATTAAGATTCATAACATTACACTCCTAATTATAGTCTCATAATAACTTCCATACCCTTAAATCAAATAACTTAACCTTAACTATGATAAAACTAATTAACTCTTTTTATAATTAGAATTGTTAAATCATCTCTCTTGTCAGGGTTTTGTATTTTCAAAATCGCTTCATATAAAAGTTGAACGATATCTTGTGGATGCATGTGCTTATACTTGTGAATCATCGTTAAAAGATGGTTTTTATCTAAGAAATCGCCTGCTTCATTTCTAACTTCTGTGACGCCATCTGTAAATATAATAACTAGGTCATCTAAAAATACTGGGATTTCTTGTTGCTTATATCTCGTTTGCTCGCTGACACCTAACACTCTACCTCTAACGCTGATTTCTTCAAATTCTTCAGTTTCTGCTCTATATACATATCCTGGTTCGTGCCCAGCAGAGCTACAATATAATAAATGATTTAACTCTTCATATAGCCCATAAAACATCGTTACAAACATATTCTGATTGACGTTTTTTTCTACTACTCGGTTGAGTCGCTTTAAGCCATCACTCGGAAGTTGAGAATGACCATAAGAGTCCATGCCAAATTTTATCATACTCATTGCAAGTGCAGCTGGTATACCTTTACCTATAACGTCTGCCACTGCGAAACTCATCGTACCATCTTTATGGTCTATTAAGTTAAAATAGTCACCACTTACTTTTTGCGCTGCTACTGATATAACACCGATTTGTATGCTATCAAATTGAGGAATATCCGTTTTAAGCATTGTTTGCTGCAAACGAGAGGCTAAATCAATCTCTTTATCGTGATATTGTAGACGATTTACTAATTGTTGATAATCTCTATAACTATACCCAAACCCTCTGACTACTTCTTTAAGCACATTAAAAGTTTCTAAAATTTGAGTTTCATTTAAATTTAGCACTCTGACATAATCTCTATGAATTTCAACTATATCTTCTGGTAATAAATCTCTTTTTATCACTTCATCTGTAAAGCTTTCACACTTTTTCATAAAATCCGTAGCATCTATAGTGTGCAAACTTTCGTCAATTAGCGCTTTATATTGATTTTTGAATTCTTCCATGTAGTAATTCCTCCTAAAAATACAAATATAAACCGCATACATCGGTTATAACATGTTTAAATGTACTATGTATGTAAGTAAAAATATCTTTTATAATGAACGCGCTTATTCAAATTTTTTACGTGTTTGTATGTGTTACTCGCTATAAATGATAAACTCGCTCCAAATACCTAAAAAAGCTTTAGGATAACCTAAAGCTTTTCAACTTAAAACATCCCACTCAAAGGTATTAAACCACAAAACTAAAATCCTTAATTTTCCAATAACAATTATATTGCTAATTAAGTGGTAATTACATGTTATAGGGAATCGATATAAAATTCACTATTTTATTAACTGTTTTTTAAACCTTTGAAAATCAGGATTTACTATTTCTAACATTATGTAATCCTAAGCTTATATCAATAGCAACATTAACTTCTTTCATTTTACTTTCAGAAAGGTATGTTAATTTTTCTTTCAGCCTATTTTTATCTAAAGTTCTAATCTGCTCAAGCAGTATTACAGAATCTTTATCAAGCTTATACTTACTTTTTTCTATTTCTACATGTGTAGGTATTTTAGCTTTATTAATCCTACCAGTAATTGCAGCTACAATTACGGTAGGACTATATTTATTTCCAGTATCATTCTGTATGATAACGACAGGTCTTATTCCCCCTTGTTCAGACCCTTGAACTGGTGATAAATCAGCTAAATAAACGTCTCCTCTTCTCATCATTCATTGTTATTCTTAGAGCTGAGGTAAACTTCATTGCAATCACAAGCTTCACATTCAAATGGAAATGCTTCTGCTGCAAGGGAGAGATTTAAATCGGCCATTTGAGAATAGCCTTCTTTTAATAGTTGTTCAATACTATGGTTTCTGCTTTGATTAAAACTTGCCATGAATAAAGACCTCCATGTTACTAAAATAGAATATATTGAGATTCGTTGTTAGACTCATAATAACAAATTTTACATTAAGTGACTATACTATTTTAGTAATTCATTGCGAATTTCTAGGTCTTGCGTCCCATGATAAATTCGTGGAAGCCTTCTATTTAGTCTACATAACACTTCATAATTAATAGTCTGTTGCTGTCGCCCCATAGCTTCTGCTGATTGTGGACTGTCACTATGGTAATCCATTAAAATGACTTTATCACCTGCATTAACTTCTTCAGGAATTTTAATTATTGTTTGATCCATACACACTTTTCCAATTACTTCGCATTGATGTCCATTCACGTTTACACTAAATCCTGTCATCATTCTCGGGTAACCATCTGCATAACCTACTGGGATGATTCCGATTTTTGTAGGTTCTTTCGCTGTATATATACTTCCATAACTCACAGATTCTCCAGTTTGTAATACTTTAGTTTGAACGACTTCACTAATCCATTGTGCACTTGGTTTTAAGTGTACCTTCACTTTTGATTTAACGTACTCTGAAGGATAATAACCATATAATGATATGCCTATTCTGACTGTATTACAAAACTGACTGTCTTTCATCAATGCACCTGCAGAATTTTGAGAATGTATGTAATTAGGCTTTTCTACCTGTTCAACAATTTCTTCAAAATATGCTTGTTGTTTATTCATCGAATCACCCGGTTCATCAGCACATGCGAAATGTGTAAACACGCCTTCAAAAACTAAATGCTCATGTGATTGAATTAATTCAATGACTTCTTTGTACTCATCTACATTTTTTATTCCTAACCTGCCCATGCCAGTATCTAATTTGGCATGAAGCCATAAATCTTTTTCATTATTAGTTGGAATTTCTTCAATAGCTTCAGCGAGCCATGCTTTAGATGGCACTGTGATTGCTACACGATGCTGAATTGCTTTGTTTATGTTATATGTTGGAATAACTCCAAGTACAAGTATTTTTGCATTGATTCCATGCATACGAAGTTCAATTGCTTCATCTAATGTTGCAACTGCGAAAAACTCAGCTCCATTTTCCATTAATTGACGTGCTATTTTAATGCTACCAAGACCATAACCATTCGCCTTAACTACCGGCATAACTGTTTTATTTGGGTGTAATGTTTGAAATACTTGAAAATTTGAAACAATAGCATTTAAATCTACATTCAAGTACGTCGATCTATAATACTTATCAGACATTAAGTATGTACCTCCTATTTCAATAAATAGCTTTCGCTAGTTTTCTACAATAAATCAATTTTATAACAATGATGATAGGATAACCAAATTAAACATACTGGAATATAGAAAAAATTCAATAAATTAAACTTCTAAAATAACTTGGCTCATAGCATAATGTTCCGTATGTGTAATACTTACATGCACTTTAAAGCCTTCATAGGTAATACAAGGCTTACCATTTTCATCGTTAAAACAGTCAATATCATTAAATGCTACTGTTTTACCTAGACCCGTACCTAGTGCTTTACTAAAAGCCTCTTTACAAGCAAATCTACCTGCAAGAAATTCCATTTTACGTTGTTCATTTTTGAAACAATTAAACTTTTGTTGTTCATTGATAGTTAATATACGTTCTAGCAATTTATCTTGTCTGCTATAAAGTTTTTTTATTCTTGTTATCTCTATTAAATCTACACCTATACCGTGTATCATAAGTCTCCCCCAATCATATAAAGCCTGTGATTTATTTTAAATCACTATTATCTTTAGAATACTCAATATCTGAAGCTTCATTTTCTGTTACTTCAATTGTTTTATTAACATTCTTTATTTTGTACTTTAATGTAGCCGCTATATCTTTGTCGATAAGTTTAATCTCAGTATTTCCACCTGCTGTCGACAACGTTAAACTTGCTAAGTTATATTTGCGCATTAAAATACCTTCGTGTGTATCGACATTTTGAATTCTGAATAACGGGATTTTGATTACTGAAACAAACCACAAACCATTTCTTACAATGATTTCATTTTCATCTAGTTTATATCTAAAGATTTGATATTGGTACATTGGAATTAAAATAGCACCCAGCAGCAATTGAATTACGATAATAATCACACCAATAATTAAGACCCATATCATCGTATTGGAATTAAGCCATTCCAACCACATTGTATTAACAATATATATCGCTGCTAAAATTAATACAAATATCGTCGTCATGATAAATGCCGAGAGGCGCATGACTGTTTTCCCAGATCTATCCATATAATTATATTCATTCATGATGCTCACCTCTCAAATACCAATTTTGAAGTGTTTCAACTTCTTTGTAATTATTAAATTTCAAACCCACAGCTTCATTTCCCGCAGCTTTTGCAATGATAAAATTAAAATGACCTAAATCACTATTAATTAAAAATGGATTCCGTTTAATTTCCATACCTAGTATTTTCCCATGCTTGAAATACGTGTTTTTGAATCCAAATGTAGTTACATTACGTACTACTAGTTCATCATTTCGTACTTTTAATCCAGATGATTTAATAACTATAAGGCTATGGATAATTAGCAGTAAAATAATAACTGCTGCGATAACAAATGACCATGGTGACCAGAAATAATTAACGATAGTTGCAATCACTAGCAATATGACTGTTTCTTGCCAAAAATACCTATGGAAACCTCTCCAAGGCATACCCTGTTCCGCATTTTCAAACGCCATACTAGGAATAAGTGATTTAATGATTTCGAATGCTTTTTTACGTTTAATAAAAGGTAAGATCATAACATTTCCATCTAATGAAATATCGTCTTTATCATTACCATTCATATCGCTCGTAATCACAAAATGTATAGACGTAAAACCGAATAGTTTTCTTAAGAAAGATTGTTTTTCGACTACAGCTTGGACTCTATCAGTTGGCACTGTGATGCTCTTAACATTAAATAAACCATATCGGATATTCAATTGATTATCATTTTGTGTCACAGTGTAATTATAATTTTTTATAATTACAATCAATGTACCCAATATATAACTTGCGACAACAATAGTCGCAACCATTATTAACACAATTACAAAAATCGCTTGAGAAATCCGCGCAAATTCACCAGTGATCCATTCCCATGGTATTACTTCTGAAAAGGCACCAATTATCGGTGAAATTGCTGCAAACGCCACGCCTATCGCCCCACTCGTTAATGCCATAAACAATAATTCTTTAAAATTAAGCTTATATAAGCGTACAGGTTGCGATTGTTGCTCCGACATATCATCATTATCCTCTTGTTCAGGAATTCTAGTTAAATCCGGTTCTTCATTTTGACTAGTTAATTCTTGCTGTTTTTCTTTAATTGTAAGTTGTATTAATTCACCTTGTTTTTTAGAAACAGTGTCCAAATCAATACCATCACTCGGCGTTTTGATTTGTAATTTCACGCCACCTACGATTTGATTTATAATACCCTGTGATGTATCTAATGTTTGTATACGACGTATGTTAAGTTCTTTTCTTTCTTTAGTAAAGATACCAGTTGCTAAAACAAAATGATCATTTTCAATCCAATATGTCGTGTTATAAACTTTTAATACTTGTGCTACAAATGAAAATAAAAAGAAGGCAAAAACGATAGCTGGGAATATGTATGAAGTTATATTTGTAAAATCAAAATCCTGAATATTAAATACTAAAAAAATAATAATCAAAAAGATATTTTGCTTTATAGCTTCAATAACACCCGTTAAATAAGAAATGGGATGTAACTTTTGAGGATTATACATCAAAATCAGCTCCTCTCAAGTAGTTGAGAGTTAGTAATTCGAATGACTTCGCATCATCTGTAGACATCAGTGGAAAACTAACCCTGTGGCCAGCAGTAATTAATGTAGTTTTAGAGAGTCTCATTTTTTTCAAAATTGGGTTGTTCTGTCTTTCAATAAGCTGTGTGCGTTCTAATTTCACTATCTTTTTAGATTTAAAGAAGAAATCGTATTTTACTTCTATATAATTTTCTTTAATTCTATAAAATGTGTATTTAAACTTAATCCAGGGTCTAATCAATAAACGCACAAAGTCAAACACTATAAAAGCAACGATTAAATATATAATGAAATGCCACCAATTAAAGTGACTCCATAAAAATATTAAAATAACCGAAACGATCAAACTAACAATAAATTCCAGTCCTTCGATTATGTAGTAATACTTCATAGCTTGTTTAGGACTTCTGTTAAATAGTTGGTCGTTAGTCATATATACACTCCTTAATTAAGATTTCAATTTATTATAACATAGCTTTTATAGTCATTTCATTATCCATTTAAAACGTATAAATAACTATTCTTGTTTTAAATATATTGCGCTTAATATTTATTATTCATCATAGCTTTTATGACGCTTTTCTTAAAAAACGCAAAAAAAATCATCCCACGTAAGTGGAATGATTAAACCTAAATTTCATATATGATAAATTATTTTTTATTTTTGGTGGTCGGCGAACGTGCGACCTTTCATTGATTTCTTGTTGTTATTGTTTCTGTCAGAAGATTTTTCGTTCTTCTTATTATTGTTGAATCCGCCTTTTGAACGACGATTTTTGTTATCAAATTTGTTGCCACGTTTATTGTTGCCTTGACCGCCACGTTTTGGTCCGCGACCTTGACGACCACCTTTACCACGAGATAATGGTTTTTCAAATGTTAATTGAACATCAACTTCGTCATTTGATTCAACCAATTCTTGTAATAATGAAGCAACTAAATCAACATCACTATATTCTTCAATTAATTCTGAAGCAATACGTTGTAATCTTGGTTCATTTTCTCTAGACATCCACTTTTCAACTTTACCTTTAATATCGTTTTCACGTGCTTTAAGCACTTCTTTACGATGAGGTGGTCTCATTGCAGTCATTTGTCTCTTGTTTGCTTGTTCAATTTGACGGATATAATCCATTTCAATTGGGTTCACAAATGTGATTGCTACACCTTTTTTACCAGCACGACCAGTACGGCCGATTCTGTGTGTATAGCTTTCAGTATCTTGAGGTATATCAAAGTTATAAACATGGCTTACGTTTGAAATATCTAGTCCTCGTGCTGCAACATCTGTCGCAACTAAGATATCTAATTGATCATTTTTGAATTTCTTCAATACTTCCAAACGTTTCGCTTGAGTAATGTCACCATGTAAACCTTCAGCTTTGTAACCTTTAGAGATTAACGCACTTGTTAATTCATCTACACGACGTTTTGTACGGCCGAATACAATAGCTAATTCTGGTTGGTGTACATCTAATAGATTCGTAAATGTATCGAATTTTTCTAATTCTTTTACGATTGTATAGTACTCTTCGATTTGTGGATTAGACATTTCATTATTCATTGTTTTAACAATTACTGGTGTTTTCATGAATTGTTGAACTAATGTTTGAATAGCTTTTGGCATTGTAGCTGAAAACAGCATTGTTTGACGTTGTGACGCTGGGATTTTATCCATGATAAATTTCATATCATCGATGAAGCCCATGTTCATCATTTCATCCGCTTCATCTAATATAAGCGTATGGATGTCATTAGTTTTTAATGTACGACGGTTAAGGTGATCAATCACACGACCTGGCGTACCTACAACGATTTGAGGTCCTTTTTTAAGCGATTTGATTTGACGGTCGATCGGCATACCACCAAATACAGTAACAACTTGTACGTTTAGACCTTTAGCAAATTCTCTGATTGATTCGGCTACTTGCATAGCTAATTCTCTTGTTGGTGCAAGGATTAATGATTGTACGCCTTCTTGGCCTGTCACTTTTTCAACTAGTGGAATACCAAACGCGCCAGTTTTACCTGTACCTGTTTGCGCTTGACCAAGAACGTCTTTGCCTTCTAAGGCAAGAGGGATACTCTCTTTTTGTATAGGAGTGGCGTCATCGAACCCCATTGATGCTAGGGTTTCTGCCATCTTATCTGAGAGCCCTAATTCTTTAAATTTTTGCAATATAATTCTCCTTTATTTATCTGTATTTATATACATATATGTTCACTTAAGTTTATTCAACTTCTTAATAGTACCACCTCAAGTATATAATCGCAATAAACCAAATTTGATTAAATGCAATAACTTTACTAGTTTTAAAATCTTTTAAAACAGCAAAAATACCGAAATATATAGGTTGTAAGCGTTTAACTTTCTTTCATAAACTTACTTTATACTCTCTTAAAAAAATTTATTAATTTATTTATTCTGTTAATTGTCAGAATATTTTACTTGTAAGATATGGCTTATTCACCCCTTATTTAACTTAAATTTTAAATCTTCTTTAACTGAACAATGCATTGGTATCGTTGTTAAGCTTAACTGTAAGTTCTTTTTGAAACATCGTTTTTTCAACAAGAGTATATGCGTTACATTTATAAATACTTGTTGTCTTATATAAGTTTTCCCGTTTTAGCAAAATAAAAACGAGAAGTTAGATTTCTAATCGAATTCTAACTTCTCGTTTTTTGGTTAATATTTAAATTAAAGCTTCGACAACCTCTTCTAATTTCATTCCTCTAGAACCTTTGACTAAAATTTTATCATCAGGTTGAACATAAGCTTGTAAAGTTGTTATCAAAGCCTGCTTATCGTCGTAATGCTCTGCATACGTTACATAAGCTTTGGCCGCGTTACTAATATATTTTGAGGCTTGACCAAAAGTAAATAATGCATCGATATTTTTATCTTCTAAATATCGACCTACATTTTCATGCATTATCTGACTATCAGGCCCTAACTCTAACACATCTCCAAGTACGATGATTTTTCTCCCTTTCATAGCTGAAAGGGTATCAATCGCTGCTTTCATACTTGTAGGGCTCGCGTTATATGCATCATTAATGACTAATCTATTGTCACTGGTATAATGTTGTTCCATTCTCATACCAGTAAGTTCTACTTTACGTAAGTTGTTAAATATTGTGTCATAACTTAAGCCTAATCTTTTACCAACAGCAATTGCGATTGTTGCGTTCTTCATATTATGTTCACCTAATATTGGTAATTCGAATCTCTCTTCTCCGTTAATATTAAATGCGATACCTGCGTTTTCAATATCTTCAATCTGACAAACGAGTGTGTTGTCTTTGTCTTTACCAATACTTACTATATCTGCATCTTCTATTTTCTTAACGTGAGACTCTAATAATGGTTCATCACCATCATAAATAAAGACGCCATTCTCTCTTAATCCTATTGTAATTTCAGCTTTAGCTTGGGCAATACCCTCTCTAGAACCTAAATCTTGCATATGTGATTCACCAATGTTAGTAATTACCGCTATATTAGGTTCCGCTAATTTTGACAATAACTCAATTTCATTAAAACCTGACATCCCCATTTCTAAAATTGAAATCTCAGTATCTTGATTTAATTCTAATATTGTTAATGGTAACCCAATTTCGTTGTTATAATTGCCTTGTGTTTTTTTAACTTTAAACTGTGGCTTTAAAACACTTTCAATCATATCTTTGGTCGTGGTCTTACCATTTGATCCTGTCACTGCAATGACTTGTGGCCCAACAAATTCTAAATAAGCTTTAGCTAATTGTTGTAATGCTTTGAGTGTATGCTCTACCCATATCACTGGACCGTTTATATTTTCATCTAATGTTACGTCTTTTTGATGAAATACTGCACCTGCGCCATCCTTCAATGCTTGTGCGACGTATTTGTGTCCATCTACATTTTCACCTTTAAATGGGATGAATAAATTTTGATTGTTGATTACACGTGAATCAATAGAAACACCTTTAATCGTATGATCTAAATATTCATTATCAATGTCACATGGAATCCAGTCTTGGATTTGTTCTAAAGTTACTTCAATCATTATTCATTCGCCTCAGTCAATTTTGTATTTATTTTGTTTCTTATCTTCATGTTTTTCTTTCGCTAATTCAATTAACCTTTCAATTAATTCCGCATATGTTACGCCCATATTTTCCCAAAGTCTTGGGTACATACTATAAGCAGTAAAGCCTGGCATTGCATTTGTTTCATTAATAAAAATTTGATTGTCTTCAGTGACAAAGAAATCAGCTCGTAACAAACCAGAACAATCTGTTGCTTTAAATGCTTCGACAGCCATATTTCTTAATGTTGTTTGCACTTCTTCATCTAAATCAGCAGGAATATCTAATTTTATTTTTCCATCTTTATACTTCGCTTTATAATCATAGAATGCTACATCTTTAATCACTTCACCTGGTGCAGTCGTTTCAGGATAATCATTACCAAGTACAGCTACTTCTATTTCTCTCGCATCAATACCTTGTTCAATTACTAATTTACGATCAAATTGGAATGCTTCTTCAATACCAACTTTCAATTCTTCTTCATTATTACATTTACTAATACCAACACTAGAACCTAAGTTTGCTGGTTTTACAAATACTGGATATTCTAACTTGTCATGTACAAGTTTCAAAATGTTACTTTCATATTTATGATATTCACTTCTTAAAAAGCTCACATAAGGTAGTTGAGGCAATCCTCTATGCGCGAATAATTGTTTCATAACAAGTTTATCCATCGAGCTTGAGGCAGCTAAAACACCGTTTCCTACATATGGTATATCTAATACTTCAAATAAACCTTGAATTGTACCATCTTCACCATTCGGTCCATGTAATACTGGGAAAACTGCACTATAGGCGTTCCCTGTGCTACCAATACTAAGTAGTTGAGAGATTTCACCTGCAGCAACATCTGTTAAACGTAAAGTGTCTATTTCATTTATAGTGTCTACGATATTTTCTTTCTTTTTCCAGTCACCTTCATTTGTTATGTAAATGATGTCTATTTGATATTGATCTTTATCAATCGCGTTCAAGACATTTTGTGCTGTTAATATTGAAACATCGTGTTCCGCACTTTTTCCTCCGTATACGATACATACATTTTCTTTAGCCATACTTTAGCCTCCATATACAATTCTTAAACTACATCATATCACGATTCAATATTTTTTTGCATTTGTTTAGTAGTATAAAAACTTTTTATTTTTCAATTTAGTATATGGCACTTTACAATGGATTAAAAGTAATAACTTTAACTCATCAATATACAGTTATCTTATTATAATTTTTCAATTTAGCACCCTACTTCTAGCAATATACATAAAAGTTCGGTAAAATCTATATATATTACAAAGTTAAAGAAAACTAAGCTTTTCAAAGGAGTAAGAAATGAGTACTTCACGTCAATTAAAAAACAACCATTGGATACGGCGGGTCGACTGGACTTTAGTAGGCTTCCTCGTATTGTTAGCAATTATTAGTGTAACAATAATCAATTCAGCTATGGGTGGCGGCCAATATAGCGCCAACTTTAGCATTAGACAAATTCTGTATTATGTCTTTGGTGGATTCATAGCATTTTTAATCATGTTAATTTCACCTAAGAAACTAATGAAATATACATATTTATTGTACTTTCTTCTTTGTGCAGCCTTATTTATATTAATCATTATTCCAGAAACACCGTTCACACCTATTATAAATGGTGCGAAAAGTTGGTATAAACTAGGTCCAATCAGTGTACAGCCTTCAGAATTTATGAAAATAGTGTTGATATTGGCGCTTGCTAAACTAATTTCAAAGCATAATCAATTCACTTTCAATAAATCATTGGAGACAGATTTTAAATTACTACTGAAAATTTTTGGTATTTCTGTTATCCCTATGGGGCTAATTCTACTACAAAATGACTTAGGTACAACGCTTGTTATATGCGCCATTATTGTTGGTGTCATTATAGTAAGTGGTATCACATGGAAAATAATTGCACCATTGTTTATTGCAGTATTCGTCTTAGCTTCAAGTATCATCTTATCTATTATTTTCAAGCCCTCGCTTATTGAGAATAGTTTGGGCATTAAGACCTATCAACTCGGACGTATTAGTTCATGGCTAGATCCTTATACTTATAGCAGTGGCGACGGCTATCATTTAACAGAATCACTTAAAGCCATTGGATCTGGTCAACTATTTGGTAAGGGCTTCAATCAAGGTGAAGTATATATACCTGAGAATCATACTGATTTCATTTTCTCTGTTATTGGAGAAGAGTTTGGCTTCATTGGCTCAGTCGTTTTAATTCTAGTGTTCTTAGGATTTATGTTCCACTTAGTTAGACTTGCGACTAAAATAGAATTACCATTCAGCAAGTTATTTATTATTGGTTACACGGCACTTATTCTATTCCACGTATTACAAAATATAGGTATGACAATACAGTTATTACCTATTACTGGTATTCCATTACCATTTATAAGTTACGGTGGTAGTTCCTTATGGAGTTTAATGTGTGGTGTTGGTGTGTTATTATCCATTTCTTATCATCAACCGAAACAGTACTCACCTGATATTCAAAAAACAAAATAAAGAATAAATACATTTTAATTTCTACTTCCAACAAAAAGAACTGTTACAATCATCTCAATGATCATAACAGTTCTTTTTTTATACCAATCATTTAATAAAACAGCTTTTCTATATAACAAAAAACGACTAGAGCACACTGCTCCAATCGCTTAGTTGGGTAACTTTACTATTTCAATTCGTTAGCGGCTTTCACAGTTGTCGGCAAAGTCTGCATAACTTCTAATCTTGATTTTGTTTTCTTTATGTTTACCCCTAATGATGATAATAGTTTAACTACATTTTGAATCTTTTCGTTATCTTTACTCATATCATCACCCCTAAATTACTTGCTTCTACTATATCTTACCCTATTTAATTACTAAATACTACATTATATTCAAAATTTTTTTATTATAATCAAATATTTAGTCAATTTTATTGTATAATTACATCGTAAAAATAGTTTTTCTTTGTAAAATAAGTTTTTAAAAATAACAAACACCACTTAAAGTGAAACTATAATCTATTTTCAACATTTCAGTTTAATATAAAATTTCATATCCTAAATCATAAACTTCTTTTTCTAGATTATTTAAACTTGCAGGGGTTTCAAAATCAATGAAAATTTTGCCATTATTGCTCTTGATTTCGATATTGACTTGGTCTACACCGTGTAATTGCATAAGCCGCTGTTCGATATGTTTTTGCTGTGTTTCATTTTCTATACCAGAAATATAAATCACTTTTGTTTCCACTACGTTCACCTTGCCTAATCCTTCATTAATTTCTGAAATGTAACCAATAGTTCTTCCATAGCTTCCTCTTGTTGTCCTTGCTCTACTTTATCCATAATACAACTTTTCATATGATGGTCTAGTAATTTAGTAGCAACACCATTTAAAGCAGAACGAGTAGCTCTAATTTGTGTGAGTACGTCATCACAATAAACATCTTCATCTACCATGCGATTAATCGCTCTCACTTGGCCTTCTATACGATTTAATCTTGATTTTAAATTAGATTTAATTTGTTCTGAGTGATGCGCTTTTTGTATTTCCGCCATATATTACACGCCTCCTAATAATTTCAATTATATGTTATACCCCCATGCGGTATTAGTCAAATGATAAAACCTTATATTCATGTTACAATAATTAAGACTTTTATAGTACTTTAAATAACTGAAACGCATTTTGGAGGTTTAATATGATAGATATATTTTCTTTAACGTTTAACAATACAAACGTTATTCTTAACATCATTTTTCTTGGCGCATTTATATTAAACCTTATCTTTGCCTTCACAATTATTTTTATGGAACGACGTTCGGCTGGCGCCGTGTGGGCGTGGCTGTTAGTGTTAGTTTTCATACCTATATTAGGCTTTATCATCTATCTATTGTTTGGGCGACAAATTCAGCGCAACCGTATCTTCACTTTAGATGAAGAAGATAAAATAGGTATTGAAATGATTGTTAATGAACAATTAGAAGCCTTAAAGAATGATGAATTTTCAAAAGGTAATCATCAAATTGTTAAATTTAAAGATATGGTTCAAATGTTGTTATACAATAATGCTGCCTTTTTAACAACAGACAATGATATTGATATCTTTACAGATGGTAAAGAAAAGTTTGATGCACTTATTAAAGATATAAATGAGGCAAAAGATTATATCCATATCCAACACTATATCTTTAGAAATGATGACTTAGGTAAACGTATTTTAACAGCGCTCGAGCACAAACTTGAACAAGGATTAGAAGTGAAGATGCTTTATGATGACATGGGCTCGCGTAGTTTATCACTTAAAGATTTTAAATCATTTCGAAAAAAAGGTGGCAAAGTTGAAGCCTTTTTTCCTTCTAAATTGCCATTAATCAATTTAAGAATGAACAATCGAAATCACCGAAAGTTAGTAATCATTGATGGACATATTGGCTACATCGGCGGTTTTAATGTTGGTGATGAATATTTAGGATTAAAGAAAAAATTTGGTTACTGGAGAGATACACATTTGCGCATCGTTGGCGATGCTGTTAACGCACTTCAATTACGTTTTATGCTCGATTGGAACGTTCAATCAACACGTGATAATTTGAAATATGCTGAACGTTATTTTCCTGATGTGGATTCTGGAGGTACAATTGGTGTCCAAATCGCATCTAGTGGGCCAGATGAAGATTGGGAACAAATCAAATATGGTTATTTGAAAATGATTACTTCTGCTAAACAATCTATTCATATTCAATCTCCTTATTTTATTCCAGATCAATCATTCTTAGACGCGATAAAAATCGCAGCTTTAGGTGGCGTCGAGGTGAATATCATGATTCCTAATAAACCTGACCATCCGTTTGTATATTGGGCTACCTATAATAACGTAGCATCACTTTTAGATGCAGGTGCGAATATTTTCCATTATGATAATGGATTTTTACATTCAAAAATACTGCTTATCGATGACGAAGTTGCAAGTGTGGGTACTACAAACATGGATCACCGAAGCTTTACTTTAAACTTTGAAATTAATGCTTTTATTTATGACACTTTCATAACAAAAGAACTTAAAGCCACTTTTGAAAAAGATTTAGCCTTATCCTATCGACTAACAAAAGAGCGTTATGAGCAGAGAAGTTTGTGGATTAAATTTAAAGAAGGCATTGCAAGACTCTTATCACCTATTTTATAATAATTTAACTCTGTCCAAAGTAATCGATTAACATCAATATTACTTTGGACTTTCTTTATTATAAAGTGAATGATCATATTAAATCACTAGCTTAAATAACTTTATTTCTATGAAAAGAGGCGTTTAAATGAATCCGCAAGAGATAATCAATTCAGCGCAGATATATATGAAAACATTTCATAAAGATGATGCAACTGGCCACGATGTCGCTCACATATTGCGTGTCGTTAAAATGGCAAAATACATTGCGCAACAAGAGCATGTTGGAAATTTATTAACCATTCAACTAGCTAGTTTATTACATGATACGGTTGACGCAAAACTAACTGATGCTAGCCAAGCAAAACCTAAATTAACACAATTTTTGACTCAACTTCAGCTGCCAATACAACAGCAAGAAGCTATTCTGCATATTATTGAACATATGAGTTATAAAAATGGAGAAAATAATGATATTTCATTATCAATAGAAGGCCAAATTGTACGTGATGCTGATCGCCTCGATGCTATCGGTGCAATTGGTATTGCTCGTACTTTCCAATTTGCTGGCCATTTCGGAGAACCCATGTGGATAGAAGGAGAATACAACGATACTTTCTCTAACAAAGAAATCGATAATAATACTGTTCCAGCATCAGCTATTAAACACTTTTATGAAAAACTGTTTAAACTTAAAGCATTAATGCATACACCAACCGCTAAACAGCTTGCACAACAAAGACATGAGTATATGGAAGTATTTGTAACTCAATTTTTTAATGAATGGTATTTCAAATAATACAAAAAAGGCGTCGTAGTTATACTACGACGCCTTTTTTATTACAAATTTGTTTAAAATTTAAATGATTTATTTTTTCTTATTTTTCTTAGAAACAACTTGTGTGTTTTTACCTTTGCTCTCTGCTTCAGCTTTGTTTTTCTCCATTGCTTCAATCATTGGTGCAACTTCTTTTTTAGCAAGTTTAGAATAATGAATATTCGCTACATATGTTTGTGCAATTAAGAATGCCGCACTGACAGACCAATAAAGACCTAATGCTGACGCAGAACTTAATGAAATCCACACAATCATAATTGGTGAAATAATCATCATCATATAACCCATTTGACGTTGCTCGTTTGGCATACTCTTACTTGAAACATAAGCTTGTAAGAAGTATAAGACACCTGCAATAACCGTAATACAAATATCTGGTTTAGCTAAGTTAAACCATAAGAAATCAGGGTGTTCAGTAAAACCACCACTCGTAGGATATTTCAATACAAAGAAAAGCCCCATGATGATTGGCATTTGAAGCAAGATTGGTAAACAACCTAACATGCTCTTCATCGGATTCATATCATATTTCTTGTAAACTTCCATCATTTCTTGGTTAGCTGCCATTTTTTCTTCTTGCGTACGTGAACGCTTAACCTTTTCTTGAATTGCATCAATATCCGGTTTAGCAACTTTCATTTTTTCACGCATCATGTGACTGTTTTTATAATTCGATAACATGAATGGTAATAATATGATACGCATCGCCAATACAATGACAATAATTGCTAGTCCATAGTCGTTATTAAAACTAGTTCCTAACCAATGTATAAGACTGTCCATTGGATTTACGAACGTATTATAGAAAAACCCATCTCTATTTTCAGGTTTAGAATAGTCACAACCTGCTAAAAAGACCATTACACCTAATAATAAAGGGAGTAGCGCTTTCTTCTTCATTTTTCCACCTCTAATGATTTATTCACATAGAATTTATTTTATCATACTCATAGGGAAGTAGAAAACAAAAAAAGAAATTTTTATACATTATTCAACAGTTTGTAAAAATTGCCTCACTGATTTACTTATATTTTGACTTTTAGCAATAGCTGAAATAATTGATATACCATCTGCCCCAGCATGAATTATAGATGGTGTATTATCTATATTGATGCCACCAATCGCAACAATCGGGAAATCATTAACGTAATGTCTTAATTGTGTAATCATTTCTGGACCAACCGGCAAACTTGCATCATCTTTAGATGTCGTTGCAAACATTGGACCGACGCCTATATAATCAACATATTTTAAATCAGAATTTAAGTATTCATCTACATCACCTACACTCAGACCAATGATTTTATTTTCAAATTGTTGTGCAAATTCATTTACTTCCAAATCATTTTGCCCTACATGAATACCATCTGCCTCAATATCTTTAGCTAAACTCACATCATCATTTACTATAAAAGGTACATCGTATTGATGGCACAAAGAAAGTAATTGTTTTGCTAACTTCACTTTATCATCACCTACTAATGCGGTTTCCCCTTTCTCTCTATACTGAAATAGTGTTATACCTGCTTCTAAAGCTTCAGTTACAACATCAATAATCGATTTATCTTCTGCAACATCTTGCGTTCCACAAATAAAATAAAGTTTTAGTTTATTTTTATCAAACATTATTGCACCTCTTGACTGCGTATTAAATTCAAATAATCATCATATGTGACTTGATATAAAGCATTCGTTAATTCAACCATAAATGCGCCAGGCCCTCGATTATCCGAAATTTTTTCAGCTTGTTCAGCAGCAATATTATATACAGTAACTGCTTCTACCAATTGATTTAATTGTGGTTGCTGGTTAGATTTTAAAAAGCTAGCTATCACAGCACCTAATAAACACCCTGCGCCTGTGACTTTTGCAAGCATAGGCGAACCATTAGCCAGTTTCACAATTTTATCTTCATGCACTACAATATCTTCTTCACCTGTGATAACAATCGCTGTCCCAAATTGTTTATGAGCTTTTTTAGCAATATTTACAGCATCCAGATTCATTTCGCTATCTGTACCTTTCATCCGTGTATCATTATCAATAAGTGTTAAAATTTCTGATGCATTACCTTTGATAACTGCTACCTTCACTTCATTTAAAAATGTCTCACAAAAATCTTTGCGGTATTGTGATGCCCCTACAGCAACAGGATCAAAGACGATTGGTGTTCCAATTTGATTAGCTACCTTCGCAATTTTTAAAATATCTGACTCTTTATCTTTAGTCAGCGTGCCAATATTAATCAGTAAAGCATTCGCGTGTGTTAACATATCTGACGCTTCCTCTGGTGCTTCACTCATTGCAGGACTTGCACCTAAACTTA
Source organism: Staphylococcus caseorum (assembly GCF_049943195.1). Classification (NCBI taxonomy): domain Bacteria; kingdom Bacillati; phylum Bacillota; class Bacilli; order Caryophanales; family Staphylococcaceae; genus Staphylococcus; species Staphylococcus caseorum. The sequence goes on along the minus strand of NZ_JBNFUA010000001.1, from coordinate 325,624 downwards.
ATAAGCCATTTGCGGTAAAATTTTTAACAACATCGTTTGTATAACAAATAACTAACGGGTTATTATTTCTGAGTGCTTCTAAATTATTCATCATCTAATCCTACCTCTTTCATATATGCAAAATGATTAACTGGTCCCCTACCTTGACCAATTTCAGGTGTGTGTTTAATACTTAAAGAAATAAACTGTTTTGCTTTTTTCACTGCTTCATATATTGTTTTGCCTTTTGCTAATTCTGCAGTAATTACTGCCGAAAAAGTACATCCGGTACCATGCGTATGTTTTGTATCAAATCGAGGCTCTTCAAAAGTATATACATTTTCTTTAGTGAATAAATAATCTTTAGCGAAGTCTAAATCCTCTGAATGCCCACCTTTAATTACAACACCTTTACTGCCGATTTCATTAATGAAAATGTCACCTGCTTTATAAATTGATGCTTCATCTTGTATCGTTAATCCTGTTATTTCCTCTGCTTCAGGCAAGTTTGGTGTTGCCACAGTAGCATAAGGCAATAAAATGTTTTGCAAGTCAGCTTTAGCATCCTCATCCATCAACGAGTCACCACTTTTAGCTAACATTACAGGATCTATCACATAAGGAATCTCTGGATATTGCTTTAAATAATATTGTATTAATTCCATCATATCTTTTGAAGCAATCATGCCTGTTTTCAACGCATGAGGCAACTCATCATCAAAGATGCTTTCTAATTGCTCAGATAACCAACTTGTTTCTATGTTATAAATATGTTGAACGCCTTTTGTGTTTTGCGCTACGATACTCGTAATCGCAGCCATACCGTATACGCCACAAGCATGAAATGATTTTAAATCTGCCATGACACCTGCGCCACCCGTTGGATCTGTGCCTGCTATAGTTAAAGCAATTTTAGGTTTATTCATTATTAACCCCTCCATAAGGCCATTCTTCTTCCGTGAATGACATATTAAAAAATTTACGCTCATGAACTGTACTCTGTAAGAAACAATCTTTTATATCATCTTTCTCTTGTTTCGTACAATTTTGTGTCAATTTATCCATTAAATTATCAAAAACATGCACAAGTTCATCCATTTCGGTACTATAAAATTCAAACCATTTTGCCAAAATAGAATTGGTATTCAAAGTATTGTCTTGTAACGCTTGTTGTCCAATAACTTGATACACATATGGACAAGGCGCCATGGCAGCAATTGTATATGCTGCATTTTCTTTAGCAAAAGCATTAAAATACATATGCTTAATATAGTGATCGCCACTCGGTGGCCAAACTTTTTCTTTTACTATTTCATTGTAAGGTTCATTTACATATTCAGCCAATATTTCGTGTGCCTCTACTTCTCCATCAACTATAAATTGTATCTGCTCAACTAAAAATTTCACATCTTCCATTTGCTCCATTTTAGGTATAAGTAATGCGTAAATATTAGCAAATTCCTTTAAATAAGATGCATCTGCTCTTAAATAAAATTTAGTAGCATCTTTCGATAAACGACCTTGTAACATTTCTTGTATAAATGGATCATTATAGATATCATCAATAATTGGCTTGGCATCTGTTTTTAATTCTTTTGAAAATAACACTTTAAGTCCTCCTAAATATAAAAAAACTACATTCCAAGTAAGAATGTAGTTAATTAATAGAAAGGCTAAGCAATTCAATTATAAATTAAACTACTTTCCTACGTTGGCATTAACCAAATCAGGTCGTAAGGGTCTGAACTAAATCATCTCAGCCATAAAGGCTCCCCTAGTAGATTTTCATATATTATTATTTCTTTAAACATAACAAATGTAGTGTGACATTGCAAAAGAACGTACTTCAATAAAAAATCTATGTTGTATATATCATAGATAATTGTACAGTAACTAACTACAAGCTGTAGTTGTCTTAGCAGAAAATATGTACAAAAAAAGTGCCAACAAAGTCAGAAACTTTGTTGGCACTGTTCTATATTATTAATAATTAATTACTGACTAAATTATGCAGTAACCCATTGTGAAGCGCCTGCAGTGTTATAAAGTTTAACTGCTGCTGCATCTTGTACTGATTCAGGTGCTTCTGTTGGAGATACACCTTGGTAAGCTGCTGGAGCTACTGAATCCCAAGTGCTTTGTAGGAATTGGTATTTACCTGCTGCACCTGATGATGGGTTAACAGCGTTAAGGTCGCCGCCTGATTCACGTTGAGCAATTGCTTGTAAATGAGAGTTTACATTTACTGATGAACCACTTGAAGCTTCACTTGATTCTTTTGAAGCAGATTCTTGTTGTGGTTGTTGAGTTGTTTCAGTTTTTGGTGCTTCTTGTTGAGCTGGCTCTGCAGCTTGTTCAGCTGGTGCTTCTTGTGGTGCTTCTTGTTGAGCTGGCTCTGCAGCTTGTTCAGCTGGTGCTTCTTGTGGTGCTTCTTGTTGAGCTGGCTCAGCTGCTTGTTCTGCTGGTGCTTCTTGCTCTGCTGGTGCTTCTTGTTGTGCAGGTGCTTCAGTTGATCCTCCACCAAAGCTCCAGCTAAAGTTTGTACCATCTGATTCAAAGCTATAGTCTGTACCATTATAATTAAAATCTATGTCATAAGCGCCTTCTTGTACAGGTGCTTCATTTAATTGTTCTGAATTTGATTGCGCTAATTGAGCTAATTCTGCTTTGTCTACGCCTTGTTCTGAAGCGTCAGCTGAATTTACTGCTCCTGTTACGCCTAATCCTAGTGCTAAAGTTGATGCGATTACTGTTTTTTTCATTGTTAAAAAGTCCTCCTATAAGGTGATTAATTTATTTTATGATTAATTTGCAAGTACAACTATACCATTCAAAAAATCTTTGTAGGTTACAGTGAAATAAAAAAAATAAGCTTTTTTTTACAACCTAATTACATCAACAATACTCATTTTTATGTATATTTAAGCATATAAGCACTATCATGATAACCTTTTGTACTATTATTGGCTCTATATCCTTGTAATATTGTCGTAATTAAACTGATTATTCTGTATTATGAAAATGCTATAACTCGCATTTTTAAGATGTTTTGTGAATTGAAATTTACAGTGCTTTTACATTCCTTTATTTTTTGTCGCATATATTTATGGATATAATATGTAAAGCTATTCCCCTAGATTGGGCATTATTAAGAGGAATAGCCTGAAAGAAGTATAATTGATAGTAGGATTTAATGTATATTAATTGGAATAGTTTAATGTGGGATAAATTTTAAGTGGGAGTTTATACAATTTCGTATATATCATTTTCTTGAATATTAATTTCGTTGAATGATTCATGTTCTTGCTCTAATGGGAATGGTTCAAAAAGTTCATCAGTTTCATTTTTAATTCGTGGAGACATGAATTTAATTGTTTCAATATAAAGTTCTGATACAAAATGTATCTGTCCTTCTTTTTCAAATTTACGTGATTGCATTTGTCCTGTAATACCTACAAGTGATCCTTGATTGATATACTTTTCAATATTGTCAGCAATTTTACCAAATGCTTTACAATACAAATAATCACAGACTGTATTTTGATCTTTATCTTTATAGTTTCTATTTACCGCTACACAAAAGGTAGCTAATTTCTTTCCCTCCTTTTCATAAATTTTGGGATCTTTTGTTAATCGTCCTACAATGACGATGTTATTTATCATAGGTCACCTCCTTTATGTTTTAATCATAATTAAATTTATAAATTGAGTCAAAAATCACTTTTTCATAAACCAAAAAGTAAATTACTACTAATTTCTACAAATTTCACCTTTCTCTTTTGAAATTACGTTATAATGATTATATAAATGCAATTATAGTAGATTTTAAATTAATCAATTGGATGTGAAGACGATGAAAACATTTAAAGCCGTTCGATTTCAAATCGTATCAGAAAATGGCGGAGTTACTGAATATGAATTAGAAGATGGAGTCATTATAAATAAAGAAAATAGTGGTACTGGCTGGTTGCTTGAAATCGTCATTTCAGACTTCCATTATGAAACTATGAAACAGCATATGAACAATGAAGATCTCTTGGATATTCGCGTTGTCATTACACGTCCAGCTAATGATCCTGCGCTATTTGACGCAACGATTAAAAACATCAGTCAATTAGATGGCACTATTTCTGTAGTTTTTGAGTGTCACATCTATACTTTGAGACAAGTTTATGCAGAAAGTTTATTAGAACAGTTGATTGACGAAGGCCTAACTGGTGAAGAATTGAAAAAATCATTTAATCGTATGATGCAATCTAAACCAAGACTTAAAGATGAAAGATTCGAAAAGTAAATACTAAACACAAAAATGCCTTAAGGATTTAGTAGAATTCACAAATCCTTAAGGCATTTTATTTATGCTTTATCTTGTATTGCAAATGTTAATTCACAACTACATGCAAGTTGACCATCAACAGTTGCTTTCGCAGTCCCTTTTCCAATTGGTCCACGCATCTTCGTTATTTCAACTTCTAACTGCAAAGTGTCACCTGGTGTGACTTGTTTTTTAAATCGACATTTATCGATACCCGCAAATAATGCAAGCTTGCCCTTATTTGCATCACTATTTAAAATAGCTACCGCACCTGTTTGTGCTAGGGCTTCTGTAATTAATACGCCTGGCATAACTGCAAATTCAGGAAAATGTCCTTGGAAAAATGGCTCATTCCCAGAAACTTGTTTAATAGCAACACAACGTTTGCCCTCTTCATATTCAATCACGCGATCAATTAATAAAAAAGGTTGTCTGTGTGGAATAATATCTTTAATTTGATTATAATCGAAAATTGTCTCCATCGTTTGCTTCCTCCAAATCTTCTCTCGTTGCGAGTTCTATATTAATACATTGAAGTATTATTTTTGTGTACGTTTGATATCGGCACCTAAAGATTTTAATTTACCATGTAAATCTACATAACCTCTATCTAAGTGTATTAACTCAGTAACTTGGGTTGTGCCATCAGCTACGAGTCCTGCTAAAATAAGTGCCGCAGCTGCACGTAAATCTGTTGCTTTTACTTGAGCGCCTTGAAGCTCACTTTTACCTTCAATTTTTGCGCTTCTACCTTCAACCTGTATCTTAGCGTTCATGCGTTTGAATTCTCCAACATGCATAAATCTATTTTCAAATACTGTTTCAGTCACTACTTTATGGCCGTCTGCTGTAAGTAACAATGCCATCATTTGTGATTGCATATCTGTTGGAAAACCTGGATGAGGAAGTGTTTTAATATCTACAGGATTTAATGGACCATCTGCTGTAACACGTATCGTATCACCTTGATAATCTAAATTTACGCCCATTTCTTCTAATTTATAAACTAAACTTGTCATGTGTTCTTTAATAGCTCCGTTTACAATTATATCACCACGTGTAATTGCACCTGCAATAAGTAACGTTCCTGCTTCAATTCTGTCAGGAATAATCGAATGTTCCACACCATGTAATGCTTCAACACCATGAATAGTTATCGTATCCGTACCGGCGCCTACTACATTACCGCCCATTTCATTGATATAGTTTGCTAAATCAACAATCTCTGGTTCACGTGCTACGTTTTCTAATACTGTTTTACCTTCAGCTAATGATGCAGCCATAATGATATTCTGAGTCGCTCCTACACTTGGAAAATCTAAGTGAATTGAAGTACCTTTCAATCCATTTTCAGTGCTGGCATAAATAAAACCACCGTCCATATGGATATCGGCACCCAACTCTTCAAAGCCTTTGATATGTTGTTCGATAGGTCTTGAACCAATTGCACAACCACCTGGCAATGCAACTTTTGCATGACCTAGACGAGCTAATAATGGACCCATTACAAGTATACTTGCTCTCATTTTACTCACATACTCATATGGTGCCTCTTCATTTAATTCCTTTGTAGCATCAACAGTGACAGATTCTTCTTCTTTATTGTATGAAACATCTGCGTTTAATGTTGAAATCACATTATTAATCGTCTCCACATCAATAAGTGCTGGTACATTCATAAGTTTACTAACACCTTTTGATGCTAATAGTGAAGCAGTTAATACTGGTAATACAGCATTTTTTGCACCTGATACTTTCACTTCACCAGTTAATCTATTTCCACCATTAATCTCTATCATATCCATCTTAAATCCTCCACTTAACTACTTTTATATTTCATTAAAATTCATCTTTTTTTATGTACTCTTAAATTATTATATCTGTAAACCAAACAAAGATACAGATATTTGAATTATTGTGCTAAATATTTTATTTGAGTTGAAAATTGTAGTAAATCTACAATAAAATTACTTACTGCTGTACCTAACAATATTGCTAAAAATATCATACATATTTGTACTTGAGCTGGATACCCTTTTTTAAAAAATTGCTCTAACCTTATTGAGTTAAGTGCCCAATAAGCAAGACAAATACAAAGCACATGTAAGATAAGATGTACAACTGAAAATTGTCCTAAATACTCCATAAGCCATACTCCTCACTTGATACTATTCAACTATTTTACACGAAATTGGCTCTAAAAGATACTTAAGAACAGCGATCAAACCCCTAATATAACTAAATGTTATATTTTGCTATTCCCTAATAGCATAAAAGATATTCATATTAAATATAAAGATAAAAATATTTTATGTATATCGCGTGATAAAATTTTCTATATAGTAATTAAGCCAATTTATTTATAGGACATCCTTCAATAAAATTTACGAACTGTGAGAATGTTGAAATTTTTTATAACAAAAAAATGAAGTCCCTGTTGTTAGGAACTTCAAATTTCAAATAATATTTATTGTAAGTTAGCGACACGAATACGGTTGTTAGCGCGTTCTAACGCACGCTTAGCTCTACTAATGTCACTATTATCTTCTTCATTATTTATATGAGATTCTGCTCTAGATTTAGCTAATTCTGCTCTAGCTACATCTATTTCGTTAGCAGGTTCTGCAGTTTGTACAATAACCGATAATTTATCTTGTCTAACCTCAACAAAACCTTCACTCACTGCAATATATTCTGAACCATTATCAAAGTTAATTTTGACATAGCCAATTTCAAGTGCTGCAACTGTTGGAATATGTCCATACATGACACCGATCTCACCTGCAGTTGTTTGGAACACTGCAAGATTAACATCTTCTCGGTTGTTAACAGAACCATTAGGAGTGACAATATTTAGGCTTAATGTGTTCATTATCCATACCTCCTAATTTTTAAACTTCAACACCCATGTCTTTAGCTTTAGCAATTACTTCTTCCATACTACCAACAAGACGGAATGCATCTTCTGGGATATGGTCATAGTCGCCATCTAAAATTGCTTTGAAACCTTCTACAGTTTTTTGAACTGGAACGTAAGAACCTTTTTGACCAGTGAATTGTTCTGCTACGTGGAAGTTTTGTGATAAGAAGAACTGAATACGACGTGCGCGTTCTACAGTTTGTTTATCTTCTTCCGATAATTCATCCATACCTAAAATAGCAATGATATCTTGTAACTCTCTATATTTCTGTAGAGTAGATTGTACATCACGTGCTATTTCATAATGATCTTGTCCAACAATTGTTGGGTCAAGTGCTCTTGAAGTAGATGCTAACGGATCAACCGCTGGATAGATACCCATTTCAGTTAATTTACGTTCTAAGTTTGTAGTTGCATCTAAGTGAGCAAATACTGCTGCTGGCGCAGGGTCAGTATAGTCATCGGCAGGTACGAATACCGCTTGGATTGAAGTAACCGAACCTTTGTTTGTTGATGTAATACGTTCTTGTAATTGTCCCATTTCTGTACCTAATGTTGGTTGGTACCCAACAGCTGAAGGCATACGACCTAACAATGCTGATACTTCTGAACCAGCTTGTGTAAATCTGAAAATGTTATCAACGAATAGTAATACATCTTGTCCTTGTTCGTCACGGAAATATTCTGCCATTGTTAAACCAGATAATGCTACACGCATACGTGCACCAGGCGGTTCATTCATTTGACCGAATACCATTGCAGTTTTCTTAATAACACCACTTTCGCTCATCTCGAAGTATAAGTCATTACCTTCACGTGTACGTTCACCAACACCCGCAAATACAGAAATACCACCATGTTCTTGAGCAATGTTATTAATTAATTCTTGAATTAATACAGTTTTACCAACACCGGCTCCACCGAATAAACCGATTTTACCACCTTTGATATATGGTGCTAATAAATCGATGACTTTAATTCCTGTTTCTAAAATTTCAACTTTAGTAGATAATTCATCGAATGCAGGTGCTTCTCTATGAATTGGATCACGTCGAACTGAATCTTCGATTTTTTCATCTAAATCAATTGTGTCGCCAAGTACATTAAATACTCGACCTAGTGTAATATCTCCAACTGGTACGCTGATACTTTCACCACTATCTCGAACTTCTGTACCACGTTTAACACCATCAGTCGAATCCATTGCAATCGTACGTACTACATTATCGCCAAGTTGTAATGCAACTTCTAATGTAAGCGTGACAGTACCTTCATCTCTTTCAACGTCGACTGTTAAAGCATTGTTAATTTCTGGAACTTCATTGTGCTCAAAGCGAACATCAATTACTGGACCCATAATTTGTGTTACACGGCCTAATCCCATGCTTTTTTGCCTCCTTTAATAATTATTCAAGCGCAACTGATCCACCAACAATTTCAGTAATTTGTTGAGTGATTTCTGCTTGTCTAGCTCTGTTATATTCAATTGATAAATCATCAATAATCTCTGTCGCATTATCAGATGCATTTTTCATAGCAGTCATACGCGTCGCATGTTCACTTGCTTTTGCATCTAAAATCGTTCCATATATTAAACTCTCTACATACTGAGGTAGAATAACGCTTAAGATTGCTTCTTTGTCTGGCTCAAATTCATAAGAAGACATTTGACCATGTCCTAAACTTGAATCTTCTGGAGACAATGGAAGTACGGTTTTCATGGAAGGTGTATTTTCTAATACACTGACGAAATGACTATAGTAGATTTTAACCTCATCTACTGCTTCATCGCTATATAAATCTACCGCTTTTTTAGCGATCGCTTGTATTTCTTTAAATGAAGGTTGATCAGGTACTTCAACAAGTGAATCATGAATTTCATAACCTTTATTTTTAAGGAAGTCCACACCAGTTTGCCCTAAGACTAAAATTGAATATTCATCTTTGCTAGCATGTTTATTCTCAATATCGTTAACTAAATGCTTTAATACATTTGCATTATACGCGCCGGCCAAGCCTTGATCACTTGTAATGACAATATAGCCACTTTTCTTCACTTCACGTTGTTGTAACATTGGGTGATTTGAATTTTTATCTGCACCAGCAACCGCAGTAATTGCATCTTGCATTTTTTCCATATAAGGTCTGAATTGATTTGTATTTCTTTCAGCACGACGCAATTTCGAACTTGAAACCATGTTCATTGCTTTCGTAATTTGTTTCATCTTTTTAGTTGATTTTATACGTGTATCAATCTCTTTAAGAGATCCCATTATCTCACCACCTTTTATTTACTATAACTATTATGCTTCTGTTTTACTGAAACTTTTTTTGAATTCAGTAATAGCTGATTCAAATGCATCTTCGTTAGGTAAAGCACCAGAAGTTTTGATTTCGTCTAATAATTCAGAGGCATTTGATTTCGCCCATTGATTTAATTCTGCTTCAAAACGAGTGATATCTTCAACTGGAATATCATCTAAATAACCTTTAGTTAGAGCATAAATAATTAATACTTGGTTCTCTACAGGTAGTGGTTGGTTTTTATCTTGTTTTAAAATTTCAACAGTACGTTTACCACGTTCTAATTTTTGTGCAGTAAATTCATCTAAATCAGAACCAAATTGAGCAAATGATTCTAATTCACGGAAAGACGCTAAGTCTAAACGTAAAGTACCCGCAACTTTTTTCATTGCTTTAATCTGTGCAGAACCACCAACACGTGATACTGACTGACCAGCATTGATTGCAGGTCTTACACCAGAGAAGAATAAGTCTGATTGTAAGAATATTTGTCCATCAGTGATTGAAATAACGTTTGTTGGTACATATGCTGCGATGTCGCCAGCTTGTGTTTCGATAATTGGTAATGCAGTAATTGAACCGCCACCTAATTCATCGTTTAATTTTGCTGCTCTTTCTAATAATCTACTATGTAAGTAGAACACGTCACCAGGGTAAGCTTCACGGCCTGGAGGTCTACGTAATAGTAATGATAATTCACGATAAGCCGCAGCTTGTTTTGTTAAATCATCATAAACAATTAATACATCCTTACCATCGAACATGAACTCTTCAGCCATAGCTACACCAGAATACGGTGCAATATAAAGCATTGGTGCTGGATCAGCTGCAGAAGCAGAAACAATAATTGTATAATCCAACGCGCCTTCTTGACGTAATTTTTCAACGTTTGTACGTACAGTTGAATCTTTTTGACCGATTGCAACATAAATACAAATCGTATTTTGATTTTTTTGGTTTAAAATCGTATCAATTGCTACTGTCGTTTTACCAGTTTGACGGTCACCTATAATTAATTCACGTTGACCACGGCCAATTGGTACTAATGCGTCAATCGCTTTAATACCTGTTTGTAATGGCTCATCAACTGATTTACGATCCATTACACCAGTTGCTTTTTTCTCAACTGGGCGTGTCTTTGTTGTGTTAGCAGGTCCTTGTCCATCTATTGGTTGTCCTAATGGATTAACAACACGGCCAAGTAATTCTTCACCAACAGGAACTTCCATAATACGTCCAGTACGTTTTACTTCGTCCCCTTCTTTAATGTCGTCGTATGGGCCTAAAATTACGACACCTACATTTGACTCTTCTAAGTTTTGTGCTAAACCTAGAACGCCGCTATTAAATTCTACTAGCTCACCAGCCATAACATCATTTAATCCGTGGATTAATGCTATACCATCACCTATTTGTAGTACTGTACCTACATCAGTAACAGCCATTTCTGACTCATAATTTTCTATTTGTGAGCGAAGTAATGCACTGATTTCTTCAGCTTTAATGGCCATCTATGTCACTCCTTAAATTTTTATTTCACTCTAATAAATTGTTTCTCTAATTGTGCAAGGTCATTTTTAATACTTGCGTCCATGACTTTCGTTCCAACTTTAACTCGGACACCACCGATAAGGTCTGGATTGATTTTATTTGTAATCATGATTTTAGAGTAATTTGTACGTGATTTAATTATCGTATCAATACGTTCTAAATCTTCATCTGACAATTCATATACTGATTCAACTACAGCATATTCTTGATTGTGATGTTGATTAAATAAAGCTTCAAATTCTATATATATTTCATGAATGTAAGAAAGATGACGGTTACTTGCAAGAATCGTTAACATGTTTTGTAAGTATTGATTGGCATGACCAAACACTACTTTTGCAAAACTACGACGCTGTTGTACATCTTTTTGTGGATCTGCATCCAATGCTTGTAATTTTTTTGTTTCAGGTTGTACTGCTTCGTTGATTGTTGAAAATTCTTCGTACATCATTTCAAGATTGTTTGTGTCTTTAGCAGTATCAAATAAAGCCTTGGCATATTTTTTTGCTATGATAGCCATTATTTATCGCCTGCCTCTTTAATGTACTTTTCAACTAATTCTTTTTGATCTTTGCCTGAAATTTCTTTTTGAAGTACTTTTGATGCAATCAGTACTGAAAGTTCAGAAACTTGATTATTAATATCAGCAATTGCACGTTCTTTTTCACTGTTGATTTCATTCTGTGCTGTTTCAATCATGCCATTTGCTCTAATGTTTGCTTCATGAATAATTTCTTCATGCTGTTTGCGGGCTTGGACTTTAGAATCTTCTAAAATCTTTTGAACCTCATCTTGTGTTTCTTTTAGCGTTTGTTTGTTTTGTTCTTCTAACTTCTGTGCATTTAATTTAGCTTGTTCAGCATCATCTATATCTTTATTAATATCATGTTCACGTTGATCCATTACACCTTTTAACGGACCCCAAGCGAATTTTTTCAATAAAGCTACTAATATAAGAAAAGTTACAAGGGTAACAAGAATTGTTCCCCACTGAACACCACTAGTGTCAGCCGCACCAAGTACGAACATATTTGTCGTAGCAGTCACTTACATAGACACTCCTTTCATTCATTATAATTATAAGACATATGGATAAAAACGAACGGCGAAAGTCAACAAGACTTCGCCATAAAACTGGTTTAATTATAGTGACATGAAAGCGATAACTACACCGATGATTGGTAGTGCTTCAACTAAGCCAACACCAATGAACATAATACCCATTAATTGACCACGTGCTTCTGGTTGACGTGCTACACCTTCTACTGTTCTTGAAACGATAAGACCATTACCAATACCTGCACCTAGTGCTGATAAGCCGATTGCGATTGCTGCTGCGATTAAATTCATTTATAAATCCTCCTAATTTTTCTTTTTAATTTTTTTTAATTAATGACTGTCCTGAACTTTATGGGACATGTATACCATTGAAAGCATTACAAAAATATAAGCCTGAATTGTACCAATAAATATTGAGAACCCTTGCCAAACAATTAAACCTGGGATACCAATCAACCATCCCCATGCTGGGAAACCGATAACTAAACCTGCTAATAAACCAAGCAGTAACTCACCTGCAAAGATATTACCGTATAGTCGTAAACCTAATGTCAATGTTGAAGTGAATTCTTCAAAGATATTAATAGGTAATAAGAATATAGGCTTAGTATAGTTCTGGAAGTATCCTTTTGGACCCTTCATTTTAACACCGTAATAGTGTGTTAAAAGGATAACTAAAGTTGACAATGTCAAAGTAACAGTTGCATCAGCTGTTGGTGATTTCCACCACAGTGTATGACCTGAAATTAATTGAAAAGGTAATCCAATCATATTACTGACAAATATGAAGAATATTAATGTAACAGCAAGGAAATGGAATTGACCACCTTTAGACCATGCCATGTTACTTTCGATAACTCCTCTTACAAAGTCAAAAACCCACTCTATAAAGTTTTGCTTACCAGATGGACGTTTCTTGAGGTTGCGTGTACAAATAATAGCTATGACAAAAACAATAAGCGCTGTAATAACCAACATCATAATTGATGATAGGTTAAACACGATGTCTAGACCGAATACATTCCAACTGACTAGAGGGTCTTTATGATCCATGCTTTCTCACCTCTTTCATATTAAGATTTTATTCCTTGTGTAAAAACGGTTTCAAAACCATTAACACATAAGAAATCATTAAACCAATAACCACACCAATTATATTTATATAGTCCTTATAAAAATACCAAATACAACATGCAAGAATCACAATCAAATATCTCCAAACGTTGCCCGTTGAAATATGTATATTATCTTTTTGTTTAGCTTTCGCTAAGTAAAACTCGAAAGTAAAAGTATTAATAAGTGATCCAATCATGCCTATGATAAGTCCTAAAATAAATGGCGAACTTGTGAAAATAAACACAAATAACAGTACAACTATACCATATAAATAAAATTGTATATACTGTTGAAAAATGATGTTGAAACGTTTCATTACTGTGCCTCACTTCATTTTTTCATTCAATGATGAAAACCATTTCAATCATACAGTTTTAATAATAATATAGGGCGGTAAAGGTGTCAATTATATTCAAAATGTAGTTTAATTTTTTATACACTTGTCACAAAAACGACACATTTACCACTATTAATATTTAAAAAAACTAGGTTTTTGAGGAATTAGATGAAAATAATACTTTATATTTTCACAAATTCTATTTGATGCATTTCCATCACCATAAGGGTTGCGTGCTTCACTCATTGATTTGTACAATTGCTTGTCTTCCAATAATGCTTGCGTAGCATCAAAAATCATTTGCGCATTTGTACCAACAATTTTTAGTGTGCCTGCTTCTACACCTTCTGGTCTTTCAGTTGCTTCTCTTAAAACTAGTACCGGTTTACCTAGAGATGGCGCTTCTTCTTGAACTCCACCTGAATCCGTTAATATCAAATAAGAATGATGCGCAAAATTATGAAAATCAACTACTTCTAATGGTTCGATCAATTCAATTCGATCATGGTTAGATAAGTATAAATCTGCAATGCTTCTTACTTTTGGATTTTTATGTACAGGGTAAACGACTACTACATCTTCATATTTATCGACAATATCTCTTACTGCTTTAAAAATGTGTTCCATTGGCGCTCCAATATTTTCACGTCTGTGCGCAGTTAGTAAAATAATACGTTTATCTTTATGTCTGTCGATAATATCAGATTGATAATGTTCATGTATAGTAGTCTTCATGGCGTCAATTGCAGTATTTCCAGTAACTACTACAGTATCTGACGGTTTATTTTCCGCAATAAGATTTTCTGCAGCATTATTAGTAGGGGCAAAGTTCAAATCTGCCATTACCCCTACCATTTGTCTATTCATTTCTTCAGGAAATGGAGCATATTTATCCCAAGTTCTTAACCCTGCTTCCACATGGCCAATAGGAATTTGATTATATAATGCTGCCAAACTTCCAGCGAAAGTTGACATGGTGTCACCATGCACAAGTATCATATCTGGTTGCTCTTCCTTAATAACGTCCTCTAATTTAGTCAAAATACGAGAAGTAATTTCAGATAATGATTGGCCTTGTTTCATAATATCCAAATCGTAATCTGGCGTAATATGAAAGCTTTCCAATACAGAATCTAACATTTCTCTATGCTGTGCAGTAACTACTACTATCGGTTCCAACTCAGCATCATCTCGCAATGCTAATACAAGCGGCGCCATTTTCACTGCCTCAGGACGTGTCCCGAACACAGTCATTATTTTCTTCATTCTACTCCACTCCTGGGTAAAACTATTTTGTTCCGAATAAACGGTCTCCAGCATCACCTAAACCAGGTGTAATATATGCATGATCATCTAATTTCTCATCTAATGCAGCTATAAAAATATCTACATCTTCATGTGCTTCTTGTAATTTTTCTACACCTTCAGGCGCAGCAACTAAACACATAAAACGAATGTTTTTCGCACCACGTTTTTTAAGAGAATTGATTGCTTCAATTGCTGAAGCACCTGTCGCTAACATTGGGTCTACGACTACAATTTCTCTTTCTTCGATATCTTGGGGTAATTTCACAAAATATTCAACTGCATCAAGTGTTTCAGGATCTCTATATAGACCCACGTGACCTATTCTCGCTGCTGGTACTAAGTTTAAAATACCTTGTGTCATACCTAACCCAGCTCTTAAAATTGGTACAAATGCTAATTTTTTACCCGTTAATCTTTTAGCTACCATTTTAGTTACCGGTGTATCTATTTCTACATCTTGTAATTCTAAATCTCTTGTTACTTCGTATGCCATTAACATACCTACTTCATCTACTAATTCTCTGAATTCTTTAGTCCCTGTATGTACGTCTCGAATGTAACTTAATTTGTGTTGAATAAGTGGGTGATCAAAAACATGTACTTTGCCCATAATTTACTTCCTCCAATTTTAATTGTATAAAGGATATTTTGTAGTTAATGCTTTAACTCTTTCTTTTCCTTCTTCTAATGCTTTTTTATCTTCTGGATTTCTTAAAACTAAACTGATGATTTTTGCAACTTCTTCAAAAGCAGCTTCGTCAAATCCGCGTGTTGTTGCAGCAGGCGTACCTAAACGAACACCACTTGTTACAAATGGTTTTTCTTGATCAAACGGAATTGTATTTTTATTACATGTAATACCTACAGCATCTAATGTTTCTTCAGCTACTTTACCAGTGATACCTACTGAACCTTTAACATCTACAGATACTAAATGATTATCTGTGCCGCCTGAAACGACTCTATAGCCTTCTTTAGTTAATGTATCTGCTAACGTTTTAGCATTATTAACTACTTGTTGCTGATATGTTTTGAAGTCGTCTTGTAGTGCTTCACCAAAAGCAACTGCTTTCCCAGCAATAACGTGTTCTAACGGTCCACCTTGAATACCAGGGAAGATTTTTTTATCAATTTGCTTTTTGTACTCTTCTTTACATAAAATCATTCCACCACGAGGGCCGCGTAATGTTTTATGTGTTGTAGTAGTTACAAAATCTGCATATTCAACAGGGTTTTGATGTAAACCAACCGCAACTAAACCTGCAATATGCGCCATATCTACCATTAATTTTGCCCCTACTTCATCTGCAATCTCTTTGAATCGTTTGAAATCAATAGTTCGAGAATAAGCAGATGCGCCTGCGACAATTAATTTAGGTTTATTTTCTTTAGCTACTCTTAACACTTCATCATAATCAATTTGTTCATTTTCTTTGTCTACGCCATACTCAACAAAGTTATAAAATTGTCCACTAAAGTTAACAGGCGAACCATGTGTTAAGTGACCACCATGACTTAAATTCATACCTAATACAGTATCACCGTGTTCTAATGCTACTAGATAAACAGCCATATTTGCTTGTGACCCAGAGTGTGGCTGTACGTTAACGTGTTCAGCACCAAAAAGTTGTTTGGCACGTTCGATAGCTAATGTTTCAGACACATCCACGTATTCACATCCACCATAGTATCTTCTGTTTGGATAGCCTTCAGCATATTTGTTCGTTAATACTGAACCTTGCGCTTCCATAACTGCTTCAGAAACAAAGTTCTCTGAAGCAATCAGCTCGATATTGTTATTTTGACGGTTAAATTCATTTTGAATCACTTCATATATTTCTTTATCTTGCTCTTGAATAAATGACATAGGTAAATCCCCCTCGTTCTGTATTAGTTATATTTTGCTCTTTCGCCACCAATTTTCTTAGGTCTTGAAGAAGCGATTGTAACAACTGCCTCACCAATCTGTTTAATACTTGTACGTTCTGGAATGGCTACATGCGCAATATGCATGCCAATTAATGTTTGACCTATATCAATACCTTTTGGCACTGTTATTTGTTCAACAACCATTGGATCTTGCATATGTTGGTAAGCATAAGTTGCTAAGCTACCACCTGCATGAACATCTGGTATAACAGACACTTCTTCCATTGTAAGGGGATTGAACTTAGACCTTTCTACCGTTATTGCCCTGTTAATATGTTCACAGCCTTGAAATACAAAAGAAACATTTGTATCATTCTCAATTTCCTTTAATGCTTCAAATATTTCTTGTGCTACATCCATAGAACCTACACTACCTATACGCTCACCAATTACTTCGGATGTAGAACAACCAATCACACATAATTCATCTGCTTTAAAGAAAGATTTAGTCTTTAACTCATTTAACAATAACTTTAGATCTTCCATTCTCCCACCCCTTTTAAAATAATGATTTAAAAAAAGTATTTAAACACCTTGATGCTATGAGACATACAAGATTAGACGATAGCAATTTCGCTATACGTATATTATTATAACGTATTTAACTACTCACTCATACTACTTTAACAAAATTATTACTTTAATATTTTATTTTTTAAAGTATCTATCAACAAATTTAATTCATTATATATTTTATTATAATCATATAACGTTCCACCATATGGATCAGTGATTTCTCCTTCTTGCTGAACATATTCCGTGATTGTATACACATTTCCTGTTTCTCCATATATTTGTTGTATCGCTTCTTTGTGCGATTGTGACATTGTTAATATTAAATCAGCATTTAAATCCTCTACAGTAAAACGTTTAGCATTATTCGGTAATGGTAAATGATGTTCATTTATAATGCTCAGTGTGTTCTGAGACGTGGGCTGACCATCTTGAGCAAAAACACCTCGTGATTCTATGATATATTCAGGCATTTTTGCTTTGGCAATACTTTCAGCCATTGGACTTCTACACGTATTACCAGTACAAACAAAAATTATTCTCATAGTTGATCTCCTTTAACAATGGTTTGACTTGCAGCTTTCATCATTCTATTCATAATCGCTACGGTATGATCAGTGATATCAAAGCCATAAATAAATGCTGTTTTAATTTGTTCATTTTGGTCGATATGATGCAATATTTTATAAAGGTTATGATTCGCACCTCTAATATCATTTTCATTTTTACACAATTCTATAAAAATGGACCCCTCAGGCACAAGGGCTCGCTTATCACTTGGAACGATAAATGCTGTTTGACTCCAATCTTTTTCTTCTGAAGGTTTTACATTGAATGCTTGAACAATTTGTAACGGTGTATCTGGCGCATAATGTTTATATTTCATTCCTGGTGCGATTGGTTTATCGTTATCAAAAGTGTTTGCTGTAGATACGCTATGAGGTAACACCGCTTCAATCATCGGTTTTGTTATTGAACCCGGTCTAGCAATTCTAAATGGAAACTGTGTGCAATCTAACACAGTACTTTCCAAACCTTCTTCACTTTGATCACCGTTTATCATGCCATCGATACGACCATTTAAGTCTGAATAAACGTGCTCAAATGTTGTAGGAGAAGGTCTACCACTTAAATTTGCGCTCGGTGCTGCTATTGGTATGTCTACAAATTGTAAAATTTGTCTGCCGATTGAATGGCATGGCATTCTAACAGCAATTGATGATAAACCACCACTTACACTTTCACATAAGTATCCTTTTTTAAGCGGTAATATAAAAGAAATTGGCCCAGGCCAAAAATGTTTCATCAATAATTTAATTTCGTCTGTTATATCTTGTGTAAAATGCTCTATTTGTTTCAAGTCATGTATATGTACAATCAACGGGTTATCTGAAGGTCTACCTTTCGCTTCATATATCTTTTTGATTGCTTCAGCATTTCTCGCGTCTGCACCAAGACCATATACTGTTTCTGTTGGTATTGCAATCAAGCCTCCTTGTTCGAAGATGTGCTTGATTTCATTTATATCTGGAAATTGATTGATTTCATTTTTATACTGTCGTAAATCCCAAATCTTCGTTTCCATTTAGCCCCGCCCTTTCTTCTCATGATTCATTTTAGAATAAAATAAAAAGTTATGCACTCTCATGATTTATCATGTTCAGTACATAACTTCTTATTACCACTCGAAAGAAATAATTCTATCGTTATTATTAATATCTTTTATAATTTGAACATCTAATGAAGGATATTTAGATTGTATTTTTTGTTTCAATGTTTGACCTTGTTTATAACCAATTTCAAAAACGACCTTTGCATTCGGCAGAAGTACTTCCGGTAATTGATTTAATATTGCATCATAGACCTTATATCCATTATCTTCTGCAAATAATGCAGAATGTGGTTCATACTTCAATACTGTGTCATCCATCAGTGCAGCTTCACTATCATCAATATAAGGCGGATTAGAAATTAAACCATTCACTTTTATACCTTGTTCTATTAAAGGTTCTAATGCATCACCCTGCAAAAAGTGAATATCTACTTGATGATTAAGCGCATTTTCTTGCGCTACAGCTAATGCCGTATCATATAAATCTGTAGCATAGACAGTTAATGAACGATTCATCTTCTTGAGTATAATTGGAATATTGCCACTACCTGTACCAATATCAACAATTGTATCATTCGAATGAATTTCGTGATAAAAGTGTAACATGACTTCCTCAGTTTCAGGTCTAGGTATTAAACAATCTTCAGTCACCTTGAATGTTTCACCATAAAATGATTGGCTTCCAACAATATACTGAATCGGTTCACCTTTTAACATTCGAACTTCAGCGTCGTCATATAATTTTAAATGTATATCCGACATTACCTCATCCTTATACATCAAATAATCTGCTTTACTCCATTGCAATAGATCTAACATTAACCATTCTGCTCGAGTAGTTTCAATGTCTAGTTCAATGCATTTCTTTTTTGCATTAGTCAGTCGTGTTTTATAATTCACCATTGTTAAGTTCTTTCAATTTATCAGTTTGTTCAGCTAATGTTAATGCATCTATCACTTCGTCCAATTTCCCTTCCATTACTTGATCTAACTTCTGAATCGTTAAACCAATACGGTGGTCAGTCACTCGACTTTGAGGATAATTATACGTTCTAATACGCTCTGAACGATCACCAGAACCTACTGCCGATTTACGTTGCGCTGCATATTTTTGTTGTTCTTCTTGTAATTTCATATCAAATAAACGTGCTTTCAAAACCTTCATAGCTTTTTCACGGTTTTGAATTTGTGATTTTTCTGAAGATGTTGCAATGATTCCAGTCGGAATATGTGTAATACGTACAGCTGAATCCGTAGTATTAACATGTTGTCCACCCGCGCCACTTGAACGATAAGTATCTACCTTAATATCTTCGTTACGCACTTCAATTTCTACATCTTCGACCTCTGGTAATACTGCGACTGTAGCAGTTGATGTATGGATACGTCCGCCAGATTCGGTTTCAGGTACGCGTTGTACACGGTGGGCGCCATTTTCATATTTCAACTTACTATATGCGCCTGATCCTGAAATTGAGAAACTGATTTCTTTATAACCACCATGGTCACTTTCAGCAGCTTCTATAATTTCTGTTTTATAGCGTTGTGCTTCAGCGTATTTAGAATACATTCTAAATAAATTCCCTGCAAAAATTGCGGCTTCATCTCCACCAGCAGCAGCACGTATTTCAACAATAACGTCTTTCTCATCGTTAGGATCTTTAGGAATAAGTAAAAATTTAAGGTTCTCTTCTAGTTCAGGAACTTGAGTGTTAAGTGATTGGTGTTCTTCTTTTAACATCTCAATTTCATCACTATCTTTTGTTTCTTTCAACATTTCTTCTATTTCAACAATGTCTTCTTTAACTTGTTTATAATTGCGATATACTTCTACAGTTTTTTGTAGATCTGATTGTTCTTTTGAATATTTTCTTAAATTATCTGGATCGCTTACTACATCTGGATCACTTAACAATTCATTTAATTGTTCGTATCTTTCTTCTACGATATCTAATTGATCAAACACTACATTTCCTCCTTCATATTATTACTTGGTGCGACAATATGATGCGCTCTGCATCTTGGTTCATAACTTTCATTTGCACCAACTAATATAACTGGATCATCTATTTTTGCTGGGTTACCATCAATCAACCTTTGCGTGCGGCTTGAAGATGCACCACAAACAGCACAAACAGCTTGTAGTTTAGTCACTTCTTCACTTACTGCTAGTAGGTGTGGAATAGGTTCAAACGGTTCCCCTCGGAAATCCATATCTAATCCCGCCGTAATGACTCTATGGCCTTTTTTAGCTAATTGTTCAACAATATTAACTACACCTTCTTCAAAAAACTGCACTTCATCGATGCCTATAACATCTGTATCTGACAAATCGTGCTTAAGTATCTCAGCCGCTGTCGAAATATTAATTGCTTCAATAGCGTTGCCATTATGAGAAACAATCTTATCTTTATGATAGCGGTCATCTATAGCTGGTTTAAATACAACTACTTTTTGCTTAGCATAAAGGCCTCGTCTTAATCGACGAATTAACTCTTCAGATTTACCACTAAACATGCTTCCAGTAATACATTCAATCCACCCGGAATGATAAGTTTCATACATTATGCGTTCCACCTTTTTCAAAACATAATCGATTCATTATAGCATATTTTTTAATTTGAAATATGCTATTTCTTCAAGATATTGAGTTATTTTATGTATAAAAATTATTAAAATTGTAATGTTCTCAATTAGGGACTTATATTTATAAAACGCTAACTAAAACAAAAAAGCATTCTCATATAATGAGAATGCCTTATAACAACGATTACTCGTCGCTTGATTTGATTCCGAATTTTTTGTTGAAACGTTCCACACGGCCATCCGCAGCAGCGAATTTTTGGCGTCCTGTGTAGAATGGATGTGAATCAGATGAAACATCTAAACGAATAACTGGGTATTCGTTGCCATCTTCCCATTCCATAGTCTCTTTTGAAGATTTTGTTGAACCACTTAGGAATTTAAAATTCGTAGTTGTATCTAAAAAGATTACATTGTGGTATTCAGGATGAATATTTTTTCTCATTATTTTCAGCTCCTTTGCCCTGAACCATCTGGAACAGAGTTGTTTGTGAGTTTTTACCCAATACTTGATAATTATAATTGCTTTAAAACCAAAACGCAACCCTAAATCATATATTAGCTTGATAACACTTCGCTAATTTCAACTTAAATAATTGGTTTGCCTGTTTTAGTGCTTTCTTTAGCAGCCTTTTGTAATTGCTCAAAAAATTCTGCATTATTTTCTGTACGTTTTAATTTACGTACAAATCTTTCTGTAAAATCAATTGAATCAGTAAACATATTACGTAATTGCCATAATGACTCTAAATCTTTTGGAGAAATAAGTAATTCTTCTTTACGCGTTGAACTACGACCGATATCAATAGCTGGAAATACACGACGTTCTGCCAATTTACGGTCTAGATGTAATTCCATGTTACCAGTACCTTTAAATTCTTCGTAAATCATATCGTCCATACGTGACCCTGTATCAACTAACGCTGTAGCTAATATCGTCATACTGCCACCAGCTTCAATATTTCTAGCAGCACCGAAAAATGCTTTTGGCTTGTGTAATGACGCAGGATCTAAACCACCGGATAATGTACGTCCGCTTGGTGGTATGACAAGGTTGTATGCACGAGCTAACCTTGTAATTGAATCCATTAATATAATGACATCTTTCCCTACTTCAACAAGTCTTTTTGCACGTTCCAATAAAAGCTCTGCAACTTTAACATGGTGTTGTGGTGGCTCATCAAATGTAGAGTGCACAACTTCAGCAGATTCAACAGAGCGTTCAATATCTGTTACTTCTTCTGGACGTTCTCCGACTAATAATACAAATAATTCTGCATCTGGTTTGTTGATAGCAATAGCGTTAGCAATCTCTTTTAATAGAGACGTTTTACCAGCTTTTGGCGGTGCAACAATAAGTCCACGTTGGCCCAAACCAATTGGCGTAATTAAATCCATAATACGAGTCGAAAAATTTTGTTTCGTTGTTTCTAATACAATTCGCTCTTCAGGATATAATGGTGTTAACGCTTGAAAGTGAGATCTTTTTTTAACTTCTTCTGCATTCTCGTCGTTTACAAAATCAACTTGTAGTAAACCATAATACTTTTCATTATCCTTTGGTTTTCTTACTTTACCAGTAACTTTATCGCCGCGTTTGATTTCAAAACGACGTATTTGGCTGGCAGAGATATAAATATCTTTTTCACCTTTTGAATAATTAACTGTTCTAAGGAAACCATAACCATCTTGTTGGATGTCATCTAATACACCCTCCATATAATAATTACCGTCTTTTTCCATTTGCGCTTCCATAATGGCAAGAACAAGTTCTTTTTTATTAAGTTTACTATAATTTGTTAGTTTTAGAGATTTTGCTTTTTGAGTGAGATCTTTAGTAGTGTAATTTTTGTATAATTCGTGGAACGATTCATACTGAGGTGATGTTCGTACTTTATCAGGCATTATCTTGCACCCATTTCATAAATAAGTTTTTAAATAACGCAGCGTGCTACGCTACTTACTTTTATAACTATAGCAAATTTCTTATTTAATTACAAAATGTATTTCAGTTTTTATAAATTATAAAAGCAAGACAGTTAAACTGCCTTGCTTCATTTAAATTATTTAATTACTGCTAAAATTTATTATTTGTAATAGCCAGCAATAGACTTAACTTCTAGGAATTCTTCGATGCCGTAGTCGCCCCATTCGCGTCCAATACCAGATTGTTTATAACCGCCAAATGGTAAGTCTGATTTGCGACCAGCTTCATTAATTTCTACTGTACCAGCTTCAATTGAACGTGCTACTTTGTGTAATGTGTCTTTGTCATTACCGTAAACATATCCAGCTAAGCCATATTTAGTATCATTTGCAATTTTAATTGCTTCATCTAAATCATTGTAAGTGATAATTGACATTACTGGGCCAAAAATTTCTTCTTGTGCGATTGTCATACTATTATCAACGTTATTAAATATTGTTGGGCGTGCAAAGTAACCTTTTTCTAAGCCTTCAGGTTTACCAGGTCCACCATAGAATAATTCTGCACCTTCTTCAATGCCTTTATCGATATATGATTGTACTTGGTCAAATTGTTTTTTACTTATGATGGGACCAACTTGAGTGCCCTCTTCGCGTGGATCACCGACTTTAACTTGGCTGAATTTTTCTTTTACAGCTGTTAAGAATTCTTCTTTTAGACTTGCTGGTACTAATGTTCTTGTACCTGCAGTACAAACTTGACCAGTGTTGCTAACAACTTTACCAGTTGCTGCACTTGCTGCGCCCTCAATATCTGAATCATCTAAAATAATATATGGTGATTTACCACCTAATTCAAGTGATACTTTTTTGAAGTCTTCAGCTGCTTTTTTCATAATGCTTGAACCAGTTGGGCCAGAGCCAGTGAATGACATCATTCTTACTTTCGGATGTTCGCTTAATGGATTACCTACGCCTTGTCCATCACCATTCACTAAGTTAAACACACCTTTTGGCACGCCTACTTTATCAAAAATCTCAGCCAAAATAATTGCGGCAAACGGCGTCTCTTCAGATGGTTTTAATACGACTGGACTACCTGCTGCAAAAGCGGCAGACAATTTCAATGAAGTTTGGTTTGTCGGGAAATTCCAAGGTGTAATTAAGCCAGAAACGCCAATTGCTTCCTTCACAACTAAATCATCGCCACGACGTTCTTCAAATTCAAAATTATCTAATGCATCACGTGCTGCTTCAAAGTGATCTAGTCCCATTTGATAATGTACTTTTTCTGATACTGATAGAGGTGCACCTAATTCGTCAGTAATTGCCTCTATAAGATCATCTTTTCTATTTTTATATTCTTGTACTATTTTATCTAACAATGTTCTTCTTTCTTCTATTGAGCTGTGTCTAAATTCTAGATACACATTTTCTGCAGCGTCTACTGCTTTATCAACATCTTCTTTATTACCTTTCGCAATTGTACCTGCTACTTCTTCTGTTGCTGGATTAATCACTTCTAGTGTTTCTCCACTAGTGCTTTCAACCCATTCTCCGTTAATATATTGTTTAGTGAAATTTCTCATCAATAATTCACTCCCTAATTTGTGTTGATAATTATATTCTAACCGAGATTCTATATTTTTAAACATTAATGCTCACGCTATATGACTACAAACGTTGTTATTAAGCGTTTTCTAATCATTTTTCATTAATGATTAGTCTCAACAATAACCTTGAACCTCACAATTTATAAGTTACAAAATATTTTTTCTTTTTTGGAAACAAAAAAAGAAGTCTATGACATGTCATAGACTTCTCTTATAACGCTTTAAATCTTCATTCATAGACTTTGATATTATTGATTTTCAAGTTCAATAAAATCTTGCGCCCACTTTTCCATTGGTACTAATGCTGCCGCTAGTGCATCACCTTTATCCGTAAGTTGGTATAATATGTTCATCGGGCTTGTAGAAACTATTTTTTTCTCTACAAGACCCCATTCACTTAGGTCTGTTAATTTTATGCTAAGTGCACGTGGTGTAATTGTTTTCAAATCACGTTTCATATCCGAAAAATGAGCAGATTTTTCTGGACACCTAGACAAATAATTAATAATAAGACCATTCCAACTTCTACCTACTATTTTAAAGGTCTCTTCAAGATAAGGGCAAACCTCCATGGTCATCACCTCATATCGTTTTTATTCTATAATCTGAGTTACTATAATATATTTCAAGTACTTAGTATATTAAGTATACCACATTTTCTAAATTTCTTCAGTCCAAATATCTGCACCTAATGATTCTAAAGTACTCACAATATTAGTGTAGCCACGATAAATATGTTTTACGTTGTAAATTGTGGTAACACCTTCTGCTAATAAACCAGCAACAATAAGAGATGCGCCTGCACGTAAGTCACTTGCATATACTTCTGCTCCTGTTAATTTAGATGGCTTAATAGTTGCTGTACCATCATCTGCATTGATATTGCCACCCATATTTTTTAATTCATCAACGTGTCTAAAACGCGCTGGGTATATAGTCTCAGTCACAAATGATACACCATCTGCCATAAATAATAGCGGCGTAATAGGTTGTTGTAAGTCTGTAGCAAATCCAGGATAGACTAAAGTTTTAATGTCAACGCTTGAATAAGGCGTACTACGTTTAATTTTAGCACTATCGTCGCCAACTTGAATATCAACGCCTAATTCTTTTAACTTTACAGTTAATGGTTCAACATGTGTTGGAATAATATTATTAATTTGAATATCCTCACCACAAGCTGCAGCGATACACATATACGTTCCAGCTTCTATTCTATCTGGGATAACCTGATGATGAGAACCGTGAAGATGATCCACACCATTAATCTTAATCGTACTTGTACCTGCGCCCTTAATATCAGCACCTAGACCAATTAAATATGTTGCTACGTCAACAACTTCTGGTTCTTTAGCTGCGTTTTCAATGACAGTATGGCCTTCAGCTCGTACAGCTGCAAGCATAATATTAATTGTGGCACCAACACTCACAATATCTAAAAAGATATTTGCACCAGTTAATTTGTCAGCTTCAATTTTCATAGAAGTCTCACTAGATTCATCAATCTTCGCTCCTAAAGCTTTAAAACCTTTGATATGTTGATCAATCGGTCTTGGTCCTAATGGACAACCTCCAGGTAAACCAATGACACATTTTTTAAATCTACCTAACATTGCACCCATCATATAATAAGAGGCACGTAAAGACTCGACTTTATTATTAGGTAATGGTGCATTTTCAATGTCAGTAGGATCGACCTTTAATGTCATACCATCTAATTCTGTTTTAATATTTAAATCCCCTAATAGACTAACCAATGTTTCTACATCAGAAATTTCTGGAAGACCTTCAATTGTTACTTTTTCTTCAGCCAGGATTGCTGCAGGTATAATTGCTACTGCACTGTTTTTAGCACCGTGGATGTCCATTTCACCTTTAAGTGTTTGTCCACCTCTAATTTTTATCACTTCTTGAGCCATTCGCTTGTTCTCCTTTGACTTGCAATCATTATTTGCATTATAAATTACTTTTTTCCAGTTTGCAAAGTACATCAGTTTACTAAAACTTTTTAAAATTAAAATTAAGTGATGCAAGTTACATATAAATTATTTACTATAGTTTTTATTTCCCATTATTTTATGTTTTAAATCATAATTATATATATTTTGTTTGAGATTTATGTAAATAGTTTGGCTTTAATAATAACCTCTTTACCAAACGATAGCAATTATAACATAAAAAAATGAGACTGGGACATAATTACATGTCTCAGCCTCATTTGTAATATAGATTAAATTATTTTGCTCGGTTAGATGTACCAAACTCTTTAATTTTACCAATAACCGTTGCTTTGATTGCTTCACGTGCTGGTCCTAAATATTTACGAGGATCATACACTTCTTTATCTTTATCTAATGCTTCACGTACTGCTTTAGCAGAAGTGATTTGATTTTCTGTGTTAACGTTAATTTTTGCTGTGCCGAAAGGAATAGCTTTTTGGATATCTTTAGTTGGGATACCAGTACCGCCGTGTAATACTAACGGTAATCCTGTAGAAGCACCAATTTCTTCCATTTCTTTAAATCCTAATTTAGGTTCACCTTTATATGGCCCGTGTACTGAACCTAATGCTGGTGCTAATGTATCAATGCCTGTTCTTTCAACAAGTTCTTGACACTCTTTAGGATCTGCATAGATAACACCTTCAGCGATAATATCGTCTTCTTGTCCGCCTACAGTACCTAATTCAGCTTCAACTGATACGCCATGTTCATGCGCATATTCAACCACTTTTGAAGTGATTTCAACGTTGTCTTCAAATGAACCATGAGAAGCATCGATCATTACTGATGTAAATCCAGCATCAATCGCTTCTTTACATTTTT
Organism: Staphylococcus caseorum; assembly: GCF_049943195.1. Lineage (NCBI taxonomy): Bacteria > Bacillati > Bacillota > Bacilli > Caryophanales > Staphylococcaceae > Staphylococcus > Staphylococcus caseorum. The sequence goes on along the minus strand of NZ_JBNFUA010000001.1, from coordinate 297,734 downwards.
CAAAGCTTGAACCATGGTCTAAGTGGATTGCTACAGGAACAGTGATTTCTTTGTCGTGCATTAACCCTTCAACCATTTTAACTACAGTGTAGAAACCACCCATATAGCGAGCAGCACCTTCAGATACACCTAAAATAACTGGAGCATTCTCTTCTTGTGAAGCTTCTAAGATAGCTTGTGTAAATTCTAAGTTATTTAAGTTGTATTGACCAACTGCATAACCATTTTCTTTTGCGTCTATTAACATTTCTTTCATTGAAACTAAAGGCATGAAAGTTCCTCCTTGGTGCTTTAAGCACATATTTTTACAATCTAATTATATCAAAATTAGAAAGCTTTTGCATTATTCTAAACAATTGTAGGCGCTTTTAATTATTTTTTCTTTTTAAAACCATAAAAATAGACGTTTTTCTGCTGACTTTTGTGAATTTGTTATAGTATACATCTTATTTTACAGTAATTATAAAAATATAATTATGAAATCATTTAAAATAAATAACATGAATTTTGAACCATTTATAAAAACTTCAATTATTAATGCATAATGCTATTCAACAATTAAGTAATATAAAAAAGACGCATTGCTAACTGTAACCTTTAATTACTTAGCTAACATGCGTCATTTTTATTTTAAGTTTTTATTTAGATTGTTTATTTTTTAAAGAAGCTTCAATAAATGCTTTGAAAATTGGTTGTGGACGGTTAGGTCTTGATAAAAATTCAGGATGGAATTGGCAAGCTACAAAGAAGTCATTTTCAGGAATTTCTACCATTTCAATTAAGCGACCATCAGGGCTTGTACCTGAGAATACCATACCGTTTGCTTCTAACTGTTCTCTGTATTCATTGTTAAACTCATAACGATGACGATGTCTTTCTTCAATATTAGTTTCATTGTAAATTGAGTGTGCTAATGTACCCTCTTTAATATGACAAGGATAAAGTCCTAAACGTAATGTACCGCCTAGATCTTCAATATCTTTTTGTTCAGGTAGTAAATCAATAATTGGATAAGGCGTGTTTGGATCTAACTCTGCTGAGTGTGCACCTTCAAGGTTAAGTACATTTCTAGCAAATTCAACTGTTGCTAATTGCATACCTAGACAGATACCAAAGTATGGTACGTTATTTTCACGTGCATATTTAATCGCAGAAATTTTTCCTTCACTTGCACGGAAGCCAAATCCGCCGGGCACTAAAATACCATCTACATCTGATAATATTTCTGAGACATTTTCGTCTGTCACTTCACTAGAATCAATCCATCTTACTTCAATATCTTTTTTAAATGGATAACCTGCATGTTTTAATGATTCAACAACTGATAAATAAGCATCTTGAAGACTAACATATTTACCTACTAAGCCAATTGTCACTTTTCCATCTAAATTATTCACTGTATCTAGTAAATATTGCCATTCATCTAACTGTGTTTCGTATTTTGGATTTAACTCTAAACGATCAATCACGATGTTTTCCATATCTTGTTTGCTTAACTGTAAAGGAATTTCATATAGTGATTCAGCATCGCGACACTCTATTACACTTGCTTTGTCGATATCACAGAATAAAGCGATCTTATCTTTTAAATCTTGTGTTAATTCATATTCTGTACGAACCACAATCAAATCAGGCTGAATGCCTAAACCGCGTAATTCTTTTACACTATGTTGTGTTGGTTTCGTTTTCATTTCTCCAGCAGCTTTAATATACGGTAATAATGTACAGTGTACATACATTACATTTTCGCGACCTAAGTCACTGCGAATTTGTCTAATAGCTTCAATAAATGGTAATGATTCTATATCCCCTGTTGTTCCACCGATTTCAGTGATAACAACATCAGCATTTGTGCTTTCTCCTGCTAAAAGTAAACGTTCTTTAATTTCATTTGTGATATGAGGGATAACTTGTACTGTTCCTCCTAAATAATCACCACGACGTTCTTTCTTCAATACGTGAGAATACACTTTACCAGCTGTAACATTAGAATATTTATTTAAGTTAATATCGATAAATCGTTCATAGTGTCCTAAGTCTAAGTCTGTCTCTGCACCATCATCAGTAACAAAAACTTCGCCATGTTGATATGGACTCATCGTTCCAGGATCTACGTTTAAATATGGGTCGAATTTTTGAATTGTTACTTTTAACCCTCTATCTTTTAATAGTCTTCCTAAAGATGCTGCTGTGATACCTTTTCCTAATGAAGAAACAACTCCACCAGTTACAAAAATAAATTTTGTCATGTTCTGCCTCCTAGTTATTAAAACAGTTTTTTTCAATCAATACCGATATTGACATCGAATTTTTAAACTCAATTGCTTAATTTTTTTGTGTAATAGCGTGTTTTACATATTATAATTATCATTTATTATTTTCATATGTATAAATTGTTGCTCTATGCAACTACCAAATTTCAAAGAATTTATAAATTTTTTATAGTCATTTAAATAAAAAAATCGCTCCCTCTCACATCGTTGTAAGGGGGAGCGTATAATATTTATACACGTCGTCCTAATTAAAGGAGCCCGAATAAAATTTTATCATTTTCACGAGAAAAGTCAATTAAATCTCTAATAATTATTTTTTAGTTTCTTCTTCGGCCTCTTCGTCTTCTTCATCTTCTTCGTCATCATCATCGAAGTCCTCATCTTCTTCATCAATAACAATGCCTTCTTCTTCAACTTCGTCCTCTTTTGGCTCTTCGGGATCATTTAAAGTTTCTTGATCATCAGTTACAGCAGGGATGTCATCATCGTCATCAGCTTCATCTTCACCAAGTAATTTTAAATTTTTATCTTCTTCTGCATCATCATCCAAAATATCGAATTTTTGAATTGTTGGCGCAATTTTTTCTTCAATATCATCTACTGAATACCAATCGCGTAATCCCCAAATATTTTCTCCAACGTTTAAAAAACGACCGTCAGTATTTAAGTCTGTATAGAATTGTACAATTCTCTGTTCTACTTCATGGTCTTCATAATGTCCAAGTGCTTTAAATTCATCGATGATATCGTATAAATTCATAGTACTGTTTTTTTCATTTAATAGCGTATAGGCCATATCGATAAATGATTTCTCATCAACCATTTCTTTTGTATAATCTTGAATTCTCATTATTTATTCTTCCTTTCAAAGGCATTTATCCAAATCCGTACTAAGTTCATCTTAAGTAATAATAACAAATGTAAATTATAAATGACAATTCGTGATTTCGCAATCTCTATTAATAATTTATATGTTTTTCAAATACCTTAAAATCATCCGCAGACTCAATTTCAACAAAATTACTATTGATACATAACGGTTTTAATTCATTATTCTCACCATATAGCGTAATTGTCAATAGACTGACATCGTCAAAATGTTTTCTAATATATGTTGAAAGTTGTCTCAAAGCACTTTCCGCAATACCATGATGTCTTTCCGCTTTATTAACCTCTACAGAAGAAATATTCATACGTTGTTCATGTTTTTCTACTGCGATAAATCCTACTTTGTTTCCATCTTTATATAAATCAATAATATGAATATTGAAAGGCACATCTTCCGTATTTGGCTTTAACTTCAATGACGATACATGGTTTGAATCTAAGTCTAAATAATATAATCTTTCTTTCCCAAGTGGCCCTTCTTCTTTAGTTGCAGTATGCATAAACCCAGCACGTTCATAAACATTCCACGCACTTTCATTTTCTGCGTCAACGACTAAATATAAGTGATTGAAATCCGGAAATAAAGATTGTACATATTGTGGCAGATACATCATCATTTTAGTGCCATAACCATAACCTTGAAAATTTTGGTTAACAGATAATGATCTAACATAAATCACTTGCTTTGGTGTATCGTAACCTTCATGTTGATAATACTGATGTAAAACGAAAAATCCTACAACTTCCCCTTTTTTATTCAATGCAATGTTTGCAATTCTATCTTTATCTTGCAATGCATCTTCCAATACTTCACTCGGTAAAGATGAATAAATTTGTTGGCGCTCGTTCAATTTAAAATTATAAAGTGCATCTTTATATTTATCTTCATACACTTGAACTGTAATTCCTTCAAATTGTTTTTTAATAAACATATCTAATCCCCTATTTAAAACTTAGTAATTATTTATTAATACCACTTTCTAACTAATTATAACCTATATTAAACAGTTTAGTTTAAAAAGCAATTCATGAGCCAATTCACGCCAAATTGATCTTTAACTTGACCATGCATGGCATTGAAGAATGTTTTTTCAAGTGGCATATGAGGGTCACCTGATTGACTCAAAGCTTCATACACTTGTTGTTGCGCTTCTAAATCGTCAAAGGTCAAAATAATATTAGTATTATCATTACGGCATTCTTTTCCGTATGTACTTGATATGTGTAATATCACTGTTGTATTCACATGCAATTCTACATGTAGTCGTCGTCCATTCGTTTCGTTTAATATTTTTTCTTCTCCACCAAACGCATTTTTATAAAATTTTACAGCTTCATCAACGTCGTCTACTTTAATAAATGGGCTTAATTGCATCATAAAATAATGCTCCTTTTAATTTCATATTTGATTTTCCCCCATTTTATTATAATATTAGTTATAATGTAAATTTATTTGGGGGGAAATAGAGATGAAGATTGGCATTGATGCTGGTGGAACTCTAATTAAAATAGTTCAAGACAATAACGGGAAACGTGTATACACAACAAAATCAACAACTGAAATTGATGATGTTATCTCATGGTTAAATCAACAAGATTGTGAAAGCATTAGTTTAACCGGTGGACAAGCTGCAGTAATACAAGAACACTTGACTTGTCCTTCGCGTATTTTTGTCGAATTTGATGCGGCTGCAAAGGGTTTAGAAATACTTTTAGTAGAACAAGAGCACTTATTAGATGATTACATCTTCACTAACGTCGGTACTGGCACTTCATTACACTTTTCAGACGGTAAGCATCAACAACGTGTAGGTGGTGTTGGCGCTGGTGGCGGAATGATTCAAGGGCTTGGTTATTTATTAACTGGTATTAAAGATTATAAGCAATTAACTGATACAGCTCAAAACGGCAATAGAGAGATTATTGATTTGAAAGTTAAACATATTTATAAAGACAGCGAACCGCCAATCTCAGGTGATCTTACAGCGGCAAACTTTGGCCATGTCCTACATAATTTGGACGCTGATTTTACAGATGCTGATAAATTAGCCTCTGTTATAGGTGTTGTCGGGGAAGTTATTACTACAATGTCTATTACTGTTGCTAGAGAAAACAATACTGAAAATGTAGCTTATATTGGCTCATCTTTTCATAATAACGATTTATTAAAAAAAGTTGTTACAGATTATACAATACTTCGTGGATTTAAACCTTATTATATTGAACATGGTGCATTCTCTGGTGCATTAGGTGCAATTCATTTATAAATTTAAACATAAAAAAGCAGTTTCCTACTTTTTCAGTAGAAACTGCTTTTATTAGTAATTCAAAATATTTAGGCTCAAATTCCTATTTATACTTTCAAAACAAACCATCATAATTACCATTATTCAAATAATATAAAAACAAAATATTAGCGTATTCAAACGCATTTAGAAATAATTAAAATGTAAGTTGATCAATCACTTTTTGAGCAGATACAACTGTGCCTACGACCCCAGATTTTAAGTCTATCGCTACAGCTTTATCATCATCTCGTAAATTATCCAACCATTCAGCGAATACTTCCCCTTCGATTTCGATAATTTCACATTCTTCAAAGTCTTCGTCCCTTACCTTTTCAGCTCTACTTTTAATGCTCCAAACAGGCATAATTTGTGGTCTTTGATGTTCATCATCACTAATCAATATAAAATGTTTTTCCTTTTGATTAGATAAACCAAATACTGCATCCTCTTTAGAGACATCTTTTACAAATTCTTTCAAACGAATATTGTCTAAATCAGACATTAACTCATTTGTAATTTCTACAATATTAATCAATTCCCCATCAGTAGTACCAGTAGCATCAATGAGTACTTCTTCGCCTTCTTCAAATAAGTTATCCATTTCGTATGTTACAAAACGGTCTATATCAATTTTCTTTATATGGCTGTAGTCAATATTAAGCTTCTTCAAAAAAGTTTCTGCTTTAGATTTTTCTGACCACGCACATACTACGTTTTTTCCCAATACTTCATGTCTAATTAATTCTTTTGATTTTGTAGCTACGTAAAAGACTTCATTGACTAAAATTTCTTGGAAAAATGAATTTTGTTTATAAGACATCATAGCACCTTCAATTCATTTATAATATTTACCTATACTTAAAATATAAATGACTCTTATACTCTAGTCAATTAACGTCTAATGCAATTCACTAGAGATATTCATTATATTTGTGAGTAGTTGTTCTAATTTGATTCTAAATCTTTTAAAAATTGCTGCTCCATTTTTTCTACACTTGCTTTATTTTCCCCATGCCATATGCAACCAAACCTTGATTTAACAACTTCATTATCAAACCAATCTCCATCATAATAAGATAACGGGAATAATACACCTTTATTAACATACTTCATAATTGTATTGAAAAATTTTGAATTATCTACATGTGACAAATAACTATAAAATTTATGATACCCTTCTTGAAGAAACGGTTCTAGCAACAACATACTTGTTGAGCCATTTTGTCTAAAATTCAAATCTATCGCAAAAATATCACCATTGCTATCTACCAAAAGGTCAAAACCAGCTATTCCAAAATATCCTTTCGACACACCGACTTCCATAATCTCTTTCCCCGCTTGAATTACAGCGTCAGGCACATCTTGTACATTTTCGTTTCCATTATAATGTCCATATTCATTGGTTAACTGTTCAGAAGTACCAATATAACGCACACCAGTATACTTTGAATATGCATATTGAACACAATAATTTGCAACTGCTTCTACTTTTTGTTCGATAATCATCGTATCAGTTTCTTTTTTAGCATTTTCAATGCGCAACTTTGCTTGTTCTAAATCAGCGTCATTATAACAAATCATCACACCATATCCACCCGCTGTTGGTAGGTCGTCTCCAGGTTTCAATACAAATGGATACTCCCATTTTGCTACAGCTTCTACAAAATTATCTATATCAACAACTTCTCTTGTAGGTAGATATTTATGGTTTGTCCATTCTGGTATACGTGCTTTATTATTTAAAGCTACAAAAATATCTTTATCTAAGGCATAATACTTTTTATTCAAAATATCTTCACCATGAATGTATTGAAAATAAACTTTTTTATAATCATGCGCCAAATCTTGTATCAATTGTTCATAGCTACTTTGATCTTCAAACTTAAGAATATTTGTTGGCATACCTTTACCAATTGCTTCAAATAGCATTTTTAATTTATCCGTTACGCTTGCTTCATGTACGATTACAGGCATCTCATTAGCAATAATCAGCTCTCTACCAGTCAAAAAATTAGATTGATGTACTTCGGGTTCCAACCAAGGATTTGATATATAAGATGGTCTAGAAGTATAAACAATATGTGAATCGTAAAGATCACTAAGTGTTAATGTAGGTCTTAGAGAGCTTTGATTTGTCATTTTTTGTGCCCCTTTGTATATTGATATTGTTCGATGATTTCTTCAAACAATGGCTTGTTTTCTATGAGTTCTTGCCCCATTAAAGCGAGGATTTTGGCACCTCTAATTAATGCTTGATCACCATGGGTACTACCTGCTGCTTCACGGAAACGATGTGTATGACCAACTAAATTTCGTGAACCAATTTTGATATGAGGATGAATCGTTGGTATACAATGACTGACATTACCAGTATCCGTGGAACCATATCCAAAATCATCATCTATAACTGCTTCACCCATTTCAGTGGCATATTTCGCAAATAAGTCATCTAATTTAGAAGTTTTAATAAATTCATTGACTCCATTTTGTATTGGCCCAAATTCAAAGTCACAATCTGTTTGTAGCGCTGCGCCTTTTGCTATCTGTCCAACACGTTCAGTCAAAACATCTAGCTCTTTTCGAGACGTAGCCCTCGTATAAAAACGTGCATGTGTAAAATCAGGTATAATATTCGCTGCTTTACCACCATCCAGTATCACACCATGCACACGTTGGCGGCTTTTGATGTGTTGTCTTAATTGCGCTACCCCATTGAAATAAGAAATCATCGCATCTAAAGCATTTCTTGCTTCATCTGCATTTTCAGACGCATGTGTACTTTTACCATAAAATTTTATATCTAAAACATCGACAGCTAATGTATCTATCGTTCGATATGTCTCATTCCCTGGATGGACCATGAGCACAATGTCCAACTCATCTATAACACCTGCTTTAACATAAGTCGCTTTAGCACTGCCGTTTTCACCGCCTTCTTCTGCTGGACAACCTAAGACGATAATTTTGCCACCAATCTTATCAATCACTTGTTTCAAAGCAGCACCCGCTAGTACACTGGCAGTGCCAATAATATTGTGACCACAAGCATGTCCTAAGCCTGGCAAAGCATCATATTCTGCTAAAAATCCAATTGTCGGCCCTTCTATACCTGAGTCGTATCGTGCAATAAATCCTGTTGCATGACCTGCTATATCGGTTTCTACTTCAAAATCATGCGCTATTAAATCTTCAATCAAAGTTCTCGAAGCAAAAATCTCTTCATTTCCTAATTCTGGTCTTTGATGTATCTGATGACTCATTTCTAAGTATTTATGATTTTCATTTTCTATATAATCTAAAATAATTTGTTTTTTCTCCATCGTTTGCACTCTACCTCCTGAATTACCAAAACACTATCAACTTCCAAACGCTATGCATTAAGTAATTTTATAGATAACACCACATATCATGCTAAATATTTATATCGTGTTTAATTATTATTTATTCTATCGGGTTTGTCGTCTTCTGTCATTCCTTTTCTGAATTTTAAAATAAATTAGTATTTACCACTTTATATTTATACCCGTTTCAGAAATTGTAAATACATTGCGGTCTTGTTACAATTAACTTACTTATAATATTAGGAGGATATGACATGCCAAAAATGAACGTTGAAAGCTTCAATTTAGATCATACGATAGTATCTGCACCATTTGTCAGACTAGCTGGTAAAATGGAAGGCGCTAACGGTGATGTTATTCATAAATATGATATCCGTTTCAAACAACCGAACAAAGAGCATATGGAGATGCCTGGTTTACACTCCCTAGAACATTTGATGGCCGAGAATATCAGAAACCATTCAGATAAAGTAGTTGATATTAGCCCAATGGGTTGTCAAACTGGCTTCTATGTTTCATTCATTAACCATGATGATTATGAAGATGTCTTAAACATCATCGAACAGACAATCAATGATGTATTAAACGCTACAGAAGTACCTGCTTGTAACGAAGTACAATGTGGCTGGGCAGCAAGTCACTCTCTTGAAGGCGCTAAAGAAATTGCACAAACTTTCTTAGATCAAAAATCAGTATGGCAAGATGTATACGGAGAAAACAAATAATCATACTATCCTATAATTAACTTAAGATAACTGCGAGTTCATTTATTCCAAACTTAATTATGTTGTATAAAAAAGTGGCTGTTAGATTTCCAATAAGGATACTAACAGCCACTTTCTTTATTTAACCTATTATAGCTTACTAATCATTTTTATCATGATAAATTGTAATGGTAAACGGCCATACAAAGCCCATTTAGGTAATTGTTTACCAGCTAGCGGTAAATTTTTACGTGCCATATAAATATTAGCTGGGAATACAGCCCATAAAAAAGCATTTATCGTTTTTTTCAAACATGTTGAAGGCTGCTTGATTAATAATAATAAACCAAACACGATTTCAAACACACCTGTGATTAAAACTGCAGCTTTTCTAAATGGTAAATATTCAGGTACAATATTTCTAAAATTTTCTTCATCTTTAAAATGAAGCACGCCAGCTACGCTAAAAGCAATGCCAAATAAAATTCTAATTATTTTCTTCATTACTCAATGCCCATTTCTTTTAAATAGCTTCTTCCGTACTCTGGTAATTTCACATTAAAATTATCAGCAATCGTTGCACCTAGCGAACTAAATGTAGTATCTACCGATAATTCATGATATTCACCAATTTTCGGACTAAACATTAAAACTGGGATATACTCTCTTGTATGATCTGTACCTTCAGCAGTTGGATCATTACCATGATCAGCAGTGATAATGACTAAATCATCTTCTTGTAAATGCTCCATAAGTTCCGGTAAACGCTCATCAAAATCTTTAATTGCTTGTGCATAACCTGCTTTATCGCGACGATGTCCGTATAAGGCATCAAAATCTACAAGATTTAAAAAGCTTAGTCCATTAAAATCACGTTGTACTGTTTCTATTAATTTGTCCATACCGTCCATATTATCTTTTGTACGAACCGCTTCAGTCACACCTTCACCATCGAAAATGTCATTTATTTTTCCTAAAGCAATAACATCATAGCCGCCATCTTGTAATTCATTCATAACTGTTCTACCAAAAGGTTTTAAAGCATAGTCGTGTCTATTAGACGTTCTTGTAAAGGAACCTGGTTCACCAAGATAAGGTCTGGCAATAATTCTACCAATTAAATATTTTGGATCTTTAGTCAATTCTCTTACTTTTTCACAGATATCATAAAGTTCTTCTAACGGAATAATATCCTCATGTGCTGCAATTTGGAGTACTGGATCAGCTGAAGTGTAGACAATTAAGTCTCCAGTCTTCATTTGATGTTCTCCCCATTCATCTATAATTTGCGTTCCAGAAGCAGGACGATTAGCCACTACTTTGCGACCTGTTATAGACTCAATTTCATCTATCAATTCTTTAGGAAAACCTTCAGTATACACTTTAAAAGGTTGCATGATATTTAAGCCCATAATCTCCCAATGTCCTGTCATGGTATCTTTACCTACTGAAGCTTCACTCATTTTAGTGTAAAATGCTTGTGGTTTTGCTTCTTTTTCAATTACAGGTAACGGTTCAATATTACCTAAACCTAACTTTTGAAGATTAGGTAATGACTGATTAAAATCTTCTAATGTGTGTTTTAATGTATGACTGCCTTCATCGTTAAAAGCTTTTGCATCAGGACCTTCCCCTATGCCTACTGAGTCCATCACAATTAAGTGTACTCGTTTAAATGGTGTAGTCATTGTCTCAACTCCTATTCAGTAATAATTTTATGGATCAATGTTGGTTCTGCACCTTGTTCACTTACTGTGATACTTTCGTTCAATTTCTCTATTACATCATCAACGTTTTCGCGATTACTGTGTATTGTTAATAGTGGTTCGCCTTCATCGACTCTGTCTCCTACTTTTTTATGCAGTACAAGACCAACACTTAAATCAATATCATCATCTTTTGTTTGTCTACCTGCGCCTAACATCATCGAGGCAACACCCATTTCATTCGCAACAATTTCAGTCACGAAACCTGATGATTTTGCTGGCAATTCTATTTGGTATTTAGCTTGTGGTAATTTTGATACGTCGTCTACTACTGAGCCATCTCCATCTTGATTCTCTAAAAATGTTCTGAAACTTTCTAAAGCAGAACCATCTTGTATTGCTGTTTCTAACAATGCACGTGCTTCTTCTAAATCTTTTGCCTTGCCGCCCACTACAACCATTTGTGAACCTAAAGTCATTACAAGTTCAGTTAAGTCTTCAGGACCTTTACCTTGGAGTGTTTCAATTGCTTCTTTTACTTCTAAGGCATTACCTATAGCGTGGCCTAAAGGTTGACCCATATCTGAAATAATAGCCATTGTATTTCTACCTACATTATTACCGATGCTTACCATAGCATGTGCTAAAGCTTCAGCATCTTCAAGCGTCTTCATAAATGCACCATTACCTGTCTTAACATCAAGTACAATTGCATCAGCACCTGCTGCAATTTTTTTACTCATAATTGATGAAGCGATAAGTGGAATAGAATTGACGGTACCAGTAACATCACGAAGACCATATAATTTTTTATCTGCTGGTGTTAAGTTACCAGTTTGTCCAATGACAGCAACTTTAGCTTCATTAACTAACTTAACGAATTTTTCTTCACTGATTTCAACATGGAAACCTTCAACTGATTCTAATTTATCAATCGTTCCGCCTGTATGGCCTAGTCCTCTTCCGCTCATTTTAGCTACAGGTACACCTACAGCTGCAACTAAAGGGGCAAGTACTAATGTAGTTGTATCTCCAACGCCACCAGTAGAATGCTTATCGACTTTAGTACCGTGAATATCTGATAAATCAATAACATCACCTGAATTAACCATTGCCATAGTTAACGCAGCTCTCTCTTCATCATTCATATCTTGAAAGAATACAGCCATCGCTAAACTAGAAGCTTGATAATCCGGTATATCACCATTTGTATAACCAGTTATAAAAAATTCAATTTCCTCTTTTGTAAGTGCTTGTCCGTCACGCTTTTTTTCAATAATATCTACCATTCTCATATGAGTTGGCCTCCCCTGTTTGTCTATCATACAAACTTAATAGTTTATCCCTTTTTTGCATACTAACTATTCTAGTAGTCAGAATCGCTTTCTAAACCTTGAATAATTTGAACGCCTGCACTCGCACCAATACGTGTTGCACCAGCTTCAAGCATCTTGTTGAAATCTTCAAGATTTCTCACGCCACCAGAAGCTTTCACTTCTAAGTCATCTCCAACAGTATCTTTCATTAATTTCACGTCTTCTGGCGTTGCACCGCCACCAGCAAAGCCTGTTGACGTTTTAACGAAGTTAGCGCCTGCTGCTTTACTTAGTTCACTTGCTTTAACTTTTTCTTCGTCTGTTAATAGACATGTTTCAATAATTACTTTAACTGTTTTACCATTCGCAGCACCTACAACGCCTTCAATGTCTTTTTGTACGTCTTCATAACGTCCATCTTTTAGGGCACCAACATTGATAACCATATCAAGTTCTGAAGCACCATTTTTCACAGCGTCTTCAACTTCAAACATTTTCGTTTCTGTAGTAGACGCCCCTAAAGGGAATCCTATTACAGTACAAACTAATACTTCTGTATCTTTAAGTTTTTCAGCTGCATATTTTACATGTGTAGGATTAAGACACACTGATTTAAAATTGAATTCTCTAGCTTCCTCGATAATTTTGTCGATTTGAGTTCTAGTCGACTCCGGTTTAAGTAATGTATGATCTATATATTTTGCATAATTCATATTAAATCCTCCTAATTTTTGTTTACAATAAACATTCATTTCACTTATTATTATAAAGCAAAATTGAATATATATCTTTATAAACACTCTCTTATTAGCTATATTACAAAAATTCGCAAAAATAATAAACAAATGTTATCTTTAAATTGATAAAAGAACATAAAGGAGAAGATGATTATGACAAAATCTACACCTCATATTCAACCCAATGGAACTAAAATTGCAAAAACAGTATTAATGCCGGGAGATCCGCTTCGAGCAAAATACATAGCTGACAACTATTTAGAAAACGTTGAACAATTCAACGAAGTTAGAAATATGTTTGGATATACTGGTACTTATAACGGGAAAGAAGTATCAGTAATGGGATCAGGCATGGGCGTACCTAGTATTGGAATTTATTCTTATGAGCTTTATAATTTCTTTGATGTTGAAACAATTATCCGTATTGGATCTTGTGGTGCATTACAAGAAAACGTTAACCTTTACGATATAATTATTGCTCAAGGCGCTTCTACAAACTCTAGTTATGTAGAGCAATATAATATTCCAGGTCATTACGCACCATTAGCTGATTTCGATTTAGTTTTAAAAGCAAAACAAAAAGCAGATGAAATTGGGGCAACTACACATGTAGGGAACATATTATCATCTGATACATTCTATAATGCTGATCCAACGTTTAATGAAAGATGGCAACGTATGGGCATCTTAGGTATAGAAATGGAATCTGCTGCATTATATTTAAATGCAACTTACGCTGGTAAAAAAGCGTTAGGTATATTTACAGTGAGTGATCATATATTACGCGATGAAGCAACTACAGCTGAAGAACGTCAAAATTCTTTCACACAAATGATGGAAGTCGCACTCGAAATGGCTGAGTAATTGATATTTCAAATCATTATTTAAATAAAACAGGTCCTCCAAAACATACGTTGTTTTGGAGGACCTGTTTTTTAATGAAAAAATTTATGGGACATAAAAAGTTCGAATAGATAATAAATAGATTCACTGTGATAGTAATTATATGCATAGCCTTTATATAAATGTACAGATTTTTTAAATAGAAAAAGAGCGAAAAAAATCAAAATTTGATTTCTTATTTCCGCTCTCATTATACTGACTGGATACAAATACAGACAGCTACTATGCAATCCACTAAAGACAACAGATTACTGCTTTTAATCTGAGTATAGGCCAGTTATACACTAGCCTATTGCTCAATCAAAATATAATATTCATATATGTGACTGAATTCTCTTATTTACCTAAATAAGATTTTAACATCCAGTTATGTTTGTCTATATTTGTTTTCATACCGATGAACATATCTTCTGTTACATCATCTTCAGCAGCTGAAGCCACTTCAATTGCTTCTTCTAATTGTTTTGTAATATTTTCAAAGTCTTTAGATAGTTCTTCTACCATTTCTTCAGCTTTATAGCCTTTACCAGCTTCATCAATGATTGCAAGGTCTAAACTTTCTTTTAATGTTGCAACTGGATTTCCACCTGCTGCTAAAATACGTTCAGCTAAGTCATCGATATATTGACTTGCTTCATCATACAATTCTTCAAATTTAGTGTGTAGTGAGAAGAAATTAGGTCCTTTTACATACCAATGAAAATTGTGTAATTTAGTAAATGCTACTGTCCAGTTTGCTACTTGTTCATTTAATACTTTTACTACGTCTTTATTACTGTTTGTCATGCTAAAACCTCTCCTTTAAGTTTAATTATCATTACAAAATGATTACTCGAGTTCTTGATTACATTTATTATTATATAATAATAATTACAATCTGTAAAGTGATTTCGCTACCTAAATTAGAATTATTTTAATCTAGGTCATCATTTCATAACCTTACTATATTATACCCAAATTAATGGGGGTTAATCTAGTTCTTTTCTGTATGGCATTGCACCTTGAGCACCTAATCCAGTTACAGAAAAACTACCTGCTAAATTAGCAAAATCAACAGCTTCTTCTAAAGGTTTATTTTCAATTAGTGCAACAGCTAAAGCACCATTGAATGTGTCACCAGCACCTGTAGTATCAACAACTTTCTTTTTATAACCTTTGACAAGCTGTTGAGAATCATTGTAAAACATAGCACCTGCTGCGCCTTTAGTTACAATAAGCTTACGCGGGTATGCTTTCAGTGCTTCATCTACTCCGTTTTCAAATAGTAGTTCACTTTCTGATTCATTTGGCGTAATCCAAGTCACTTTATCTATGATGTCTTTATCAATATTACGATATGGTGCTGGGTTTAATATTATTTTCATATCATGCTTCACAGCATAGTCTGTCACTTCTTTAATCGTTTGTTCTGGTATTTCATGTTGCATCAAAATAATATCTCCTGCACCAAAGTGTTCGAGTTTTGGCAACACTTTTTCAGGCGTTACATGATTATTAGCAGCAGGCACAACGATGATTCGATTATCATCTTCAAACAGTGTAATATGCGCTGTTCCAGAAGTTTCATTTTCAATTTTGTCCATAAAACTTGTATCTACATTGTTTTGTTCTAAGTTTTGAATAATCTGTTTACCATTATCATCATCACCTACAGCGCCTATCATGTAGACCTTATTACTCAAACGTGCTGCTGCAACAGCCTGATTAGCACCTTTGCCACCTGTAGTTGTAAAAAATGAATTACCCATAACTGTCTCACCTGCTTGCGGTAACACGTCTGTTTTCACTACTAAATCAATTGATGAACTACCTATTACAACAATGTTCTCCATATTTGCTTCCTCCGTCTATTCAATCAATAAAAAATGATTGCTCATAAGCATTAGGCTGATGCCAATGCGTTTTCCACATTTTATCTCTATTATCAGCAAACAATTGATATCCTAAATCTCTAAGTGGTTTAGGCGTCAAATGTAGCAATATACCGATCCATTTATAATTTGTCAGTGTTGTGATTAGTGTTGTGATTGCATCAGATTTATATTCGAAATGATTCCCTTCTTGCAATATAACACTGTCATATTGTTTCGTTTCAGGATAATTTTCAAATAAATTTTGTGCTGTTTCACCTTGTAATTCAGCAAATTGATAACGTCTTGATAAACCATTTTGTATTAACCAAATTGCATAATTATAGCAATATACACAATTGGCATCATAATATATTATTGGCATATACTTCACCCCTAACAGTAAAATATTTTATTGTCACTTCATAAGTGAATATGATTTCTCCACACTATTATTATATCCTAAAATTATAAAATTAAATCATTATATCACTCGTTCTCCAATTTGATTGTCATTTATACTCTAATTATAACCGATGTGGACATTTTAAACTAAATTGGACTAACACTTAAAAACTCCAAGAATTTTAAAAGAGCACCAATCCATTAATCAAACGTAATGAATTGATGCTTCTATTTTAAGCTATGGGCACGCCCATCGCTTTTGTTATATTATTTACTTTAAATACACTATGAGTTAAAGATAGATTAATCTTGATTTACTTTCACGATTCTTGTGTATTTCAAAAATTGCTCAGTATATTTTTGCTTAATTTCATTTAAGTCATCATATGTGATACCCACAATATGCCAATTTGGATTAAAATGATAAAATGAATCTTTTTTTCTAGACCATTTAACCATACTACCGTCTCTATTATAGCGTGGTAATGTTATTTCATAACCTTCTAGCACATTGATATATGTTTGGAAGATATCTGGATCAATGCGATTAAAGTTATCTATAACAAGATAGCTTTTATCTGTACGTGGCATAAGATTCGTTATGAATCCTTCTCTATAGTACAGTGCACCTGTTTCATTTGGCAAATATTTACCATACAACATATCTTCGGAAAAGTCAGGATGACCAGAAGTTATAACTGGTTTCGCGTTCGTTTTTTGTAATAAATCTTCAGCTGCCTTTAAGCCTTCTCCTTTATCAACTACGAGTAAGATAAACGGCTTTAAATCTTCAGTATGTTCATCAATCATCTGTCCACTTTTAACAGTTTCAAATTGTGATTTCATACCATCATTTTCACTTATTTCACGAAACGCATCGAATTGTGTTTTTGACATGCTAGCAATAGCTTGTTTTGCGTTTTCTTGAAGATAATATAAATTTTTTAATTTAGGATGTTTGTTTAACGTACCCAATGAGACAGGGTCAATTTCTTTTTCAAAATAGACCTCAATTGCAGTACTGTTTGTTCTTCCAGGTATAGGTGCTTTTTCATGTATATGCTTGCTGACTTCTCCTACACCAATGACGGACTGATCTCTATTTTTATTATAAAAAATAAGTTGATCACCTATTTCAAGTTGCGTGTAAAAATGATAACCATTTCGTTTAATCCCGTTATATGTGTGCGTATATATTGTATTGTATGATTCAGGTTCAAACTCTTGTTCTTCAGATATAAAAAAGTATCGAGGAATTTTGGTTTCTCCTTTACCTAAACTAACAATTAACTCAAATTCATCTTGTGTCATTTGATTAAATAAAGTTTCTTTCATATTTCTCATTCTAAATTCTAATTGTTCGCTTCTTTTCAAATAATCCGCAGTTAATGGTTTAAGCTGTTCTTGTAATTGAAAATGAACACGAATTTTATTTTGAGCACCTGTTTGTACACTTGTAATTTCACCAAAACCTAATAAACCAGTATCCATCTGTACTTGATAAAAGATAACACGGTCTCCTACTTTAGCTTGTTTAAATGATCGGAAACCTTGTGAAGGATTAAATTGTGCACCTGATTCAAATAATGTCGTTTGACCTACTAATAGTTCATTATGGTTCCAGCGATTATATCCGCAGTTTAACCAAAAATAACTTGTTTCCTCTGCCATTTAGATACTCCTTATCTCATATAAAAATTCTACCTTACCTATTATATGCAAAAAATTCTTTCTGAACAAACATTACAATAAGTTTATCAACTTCATCGTAATTAAACTTGAAATAATGACGACAATCCATGTTACTAGCCCAAGCATTACTGGTTTCATACCTGCTTGTTTAAATTGTTTAAAATCAACACTTAATCCAATGCCAGCCATTGCCATTGTAATTAAAAACAATGAAATTTGTTGGAATACATGTATCACTGTAGGTGAAAAATTAAAAATAGTACTGATTAAAGATGCTACGATAAACCATACAATAAACCATGGAAATATTTTAGCGATAGATGTATCAGTTTGTTTCGCTTTTTCTTTGCGTATCGTTCTATATGTAAAAAAGAGTACCACTGGTATAATCATCAACGTACGCGTTAACTTTACAACTGCGCCTGTTTCTAAGGCCGTATTGCCATAGTTTGAAGTTGCAGCAATCACACTTGAAGTATCATTAATAGCTGTACCTCCAAAATATCCAAATGCAGTTTGCCCCATATTTAATACGTGACCTAATGGTGGAAATATAAATACTGCTATTAAATTGAACAAAAATATCGTTGAAATAGCGAATGCTACTTCACTTTCTTTCGCTTTAATTACTGGACTTGTTGCAGCAATTGCTGACCCACCACATATAGCTGTTCCAACCCCTATTAAAATACTTAGATGTTCATTAATTTTAAATAACTTCATTAACAAGAACACAGTTATAAAAGCAGCAAGTAAAGTAATGATAATGATTGGTAAAGATTTCCATCCAATTGCTCCAATAGATTGAAAGCTCAATGTAAAACCAAGCACGATAATACTGTAATGCAAAATCTTTTTGCTACTATACTTAATACCAGCTTCATATTTTTTGGGAATTAAAATTATATTATTGATAATAATTCCTATAATAATAGCAAAAATTGCACCGCCAATGACTGGAAATTCACTTCCTAATATTGTTGCAACCATTGCAATTACCAAGGTCATCATGATACCTCGCACATTGTGCACACTTGCCACCTCCTAATTTAGTTCCATTTTAGCATATTTCTTTTGACATAAAACTGGAAAAACAAATATTATATTTTATAATGTTTATTTAAATATTTTTAGCTAAATTTTCACAGCCACAAAAACAACTAATCATAAGATGCTTCTTAAAGTATATTTCAAAATAATTTTAAAATGTTTATACTTTTCATAAAACTACACAAAAAAAGTATCTTCTACAATAATGTAAAGATACTGAACTTACTGGTTATTGCGCTACTGCAAACGCAGCCATAATCGGCATGATATTAATCATAACCCCGCCAAGCTTTAATAATCCGCTTATCTCTTTATTAGGAATCGTAATCAATGCTGAAATTATCCCAATTACCCCTATAATTACTGGAAATGTCATAGAAGGAAAAATTGGTAATTTTAAAAATATGCCTGCACCTGCTAACATTCCACAAACTAATGAGATATACAAAAATTTATACATTTCAAAACACTCCATTTTTTCTATAAGTAGCTTACTATTAGTTCGTAGTCTCCTTCAAATATCGTATCTAAGTCGTCTGAAGTTAGAATAAAGTTTTGTCCGTGATTTAAATCATAGACTTCACCATCAATAATCACTTGTCCTTCACCTTTGAGTACTGATACGAGAACAAACTCTCTTGGTTTCATATAATTTAGTGTGCCTGAAATTTGCCATTTCACAATTGTGAAAAAATCGTTAGATACGAGTTGTGTACGTTTGTGATTTTCTATGATTTCAGTATCTGTAGAAATGTTTATATTTTCATTGGCTATTTCAATGACGTCTTTAGCTTTTCCTTGGTCAAGTTCGCGTTTATTACCTGAGTCATGTTCACGATCAAAATCATACACGCGATACGTTACATCTGATGATTGCATCGTTTCATACACAAGAATACCTGCACCTATGGAATGGATTGTGCCTGCAGGAATAAAATAAAATTCTCCTGGTTTAACTTTAACTTTATTAAATAATCCATTATACGCTTCGTCATTTAATTTATCTATGGCCAGCTCTTTCGTCTCTGCAGAAAGTCCATAGATAATTTCTGAATCTTCTTTAGCGTCGATGATGTACCAACACTCAGACTTTCCATATTGACCATTCTCTTTTTCATAAGCATATGCATCATCTGGATGAACATGTACTGACAATGCTTCTTTAGCATCGACAATTTTAGTCATTAACGGGAATTCCTTACTTGGAAAATCACCAAACAATTCTCTATGGTTATTCCATACTTGGTCTAAAGTCTGACCTTGGTAGGGTCCATTTAATATCTCACATTTGCCATTTGGGTGCGCTGATATCCCCCATGCTTCTCCAATACAATCGCTTGGTAGATCATATCCTAATTCTTTTAATCTATTGCCACCCCATATTTTTTCATGGAAAATTGGTTTTAAAAATAATGGCATGAATCACACCTCCAAATTCTTAAGTTGCTTCATTTAAATTTTAAGTCTTTCTATATAAAATACTTTCAACGGAAATTTTTATGTATAGTTTTGTATTTTTTTTTGAACTATAAAGATTGTATCATATAACGATGCGCGTTATAAACGACTAATTCAGCGTTCAACGATACTAAAATCACTTGTTATTATATCAACTTTTTATAAAGCATAATAGATTATTTTGTTTGACTCAATTACATTTTCAGTCATATTAATGAAGACTTATAGTATTGTTGTAAATTTTTTACAAAAATACTTGCCATGATATACCTAAAAATATTATAATTACTATAGAGTTACGGAAACGGACTCTATCTGTTTTACATATAAGGTTATTAAAAGATTGTTATGATGTACTTGAAAAAGCTGATTACTTTTTCAAAAATATAAAATTTGCGATAAAGTCCAAACTACGGAAGTTTGGGCTTTTATTATTGCTCAACAACCTAGAGTGAAAAACATGTGCTATAAACTTAATTAATAATAAAAGCACCATTTCATTTTTTAAATTGAAATTGGCGCTTTTTCAATAAGACTGAAACATAAATACATGTCTCAGCCACATTGTTATATTGGCAATAGCTGACTAAATTGAAAATATGCATATATTAAAGCATTTAAAAAATTTCAATTCTTGTATTCTTATCTATAGTCATCTTTGCCGACCTAAACTGACACAACAAAAGCTGGTTAAAAAATTAAATTTCTGTCCCACTCTCAGATACTTATCAAATATTATTGCTCTTTAAAATTAGCTAAAATTGTTTCTTTAACTTCAAATAAGTGAGATTCCATAGCTTTGACTGCGTTGGTAGCATTTTGTTCTACGATTGCATTATAAATAATTACATGTTCTTCATGTAATTTATTCATTGTTTTTTGTTTGCTATAAATAAATATCTTCCTTGTTTCTTCCATTGAATCTTGCATTAATTCAGAAATGTTATTTAGTAGCTCAACTAGCAATGAATTTTTTGCTGCCTTTGCAATCGAAAGATGAAATTGTAAATCTGCTTTTTCACCAGATGTGCCATCCGTTACCGCTTCACCCATTTCATCCAATGCTTTTTTTAAACTTACTAAATCTGCTTCATTGCGATGTATGGCAGCTTTTTCTACCGTAGCGCTTTCTACGATTTCTCTTAACTCTAAAAGTTCTGTAATTTGATCTAACGACGTGAACTTATCACCTAATTCAAAAAAGGTAGGTTCTATTTGCTTAATAAATGTGCCATATCCTTGTTTCATTTCTATAATGCCAATCGTTCTTAAAGCATTTAACGCCTCTCTCACTGATGCAACACTTACACCATACTGTTGACCAAGTTTTTGTATAGAAGGTAGCTTATCACCCACTTGATACTCCCCTGATTTTATACTCTCTAAAATAATGTCAGCGATTTGTTCATAGATTTTCGTGTTTGAAATTTTCATAATTACCTCCAAACGATATCTATTATTGTATCAAATTTTTGCTATATATTTATATTATAAGCTATATATTTCAAATAAAAAAAGAACCAATTTACACTTTTATGTAAATTGGTCTTCTAAAACCCGTACTATTTTTGATAATTATTTATTAAAATTTGATAAAGCTTTTGAAATTTCTTCATCGCCACTAACTATTTGGAACTCAGTATTTAAGTAGTCATCTGAAGTCAAAACTTCTGTTAATACTGACGCTACATCTTCACGAGGAATTGATCCTCTACCTTCAAAGAATGCACCTACTTCAATTTTACTCGTAGCTGCATCATCTAATAAACCGCCTGGATGCACAATTGTATAACCTACATCTGCTTGTTTAAGATATTCGTCCGCATAGTGCTTCGCAATTGTATATGGTTTTAAACCTCCACTTGCTTCGAACGACTCTCTTCTAGAATCATAAGTTGAAACCATCACATATTGTTTTACGTTGTTGGCTTCACTTGCTTTAATTGATTTAATTGCACCATCTAAATCCACACTGATTGTTTTATCTGCACCTGTGTTACCACCGGATCCAACAGAAAAGACAACTTTGTCAAATCCTTTAACCTTTTCAGTCAATGTTTTGATATCATCCGTTTCTACATCTATTAAAGTTGCATCTATGCCTTTATCTTTTAACGCGTCTGCTTGTTCTTGCTTTCTCACAGCAGCTGTAAAGCTTTCACCACGTTCTTTTAATTGATTTACTAGATGTTGGCCAACGCCACCATTTGCTCCAATTACTAATATACTCATAAATTATTGCCTCCTTAAAGGTAGTTACTACTTAAAAGTTTACCACTTCTGTAGGATTTTAAAACTAAAGCGATTTATACTTTGACAATAACGCCTCCTTATATTAATATATGAATAAATGTTCATATATTAATATAAGGAGGCGTTACATAATGAATGAATCCTTAGATTCTCAAACAATTGATAACGTAACTGAAATTTTCAAAGCATTAAGTGAAGGCAATCGTTTACGTATTATGCACTTATTATCCCATGGCGAAAATAGTGTCGGTCATATTGCTCACAAATTAGAAATGAGCCAATCTAATGTTTCTCATCAATTGCGTGTACTGAAGCAAGCGCATTTAGTGAAAGCAAATCGTGATGGTCAATCTATGATATACGCCATAGATGATACGCATGTTACTACCCTATTAAAACAAGCGATACATCACGCAACACATCAATAGTAAGGAAAGGTGGCGTTTGACATGTCTGAATCTGAACACCATGGACACAATCATGCACATGGTCATGTACACACAAATAACAAAAAAATATTACTTATTAGTTTTCTAATTATTGGAATCTTTATGATTGTTGAGATTATTGGCGGCTTTGTTTCTAATAGTTTGGCATTACTCTCCGATGGTCTACACATGTTTAGTGATACGATTTCTTTAGGTGTAGCGCTTCTTGCATTTATTTATGCTGAAAGACACGCTAATCGTCATAAAACATTTGGTTATAAAAGATTTGAAATATTGGCTGCGTTATTTAATGGAGTCACATTATTCGTTATAGGAATTATTATTATTGTTGAAGCTATTGGTCGTTTCTTTAATCCACAAGAAGTTCAATCCACAGAAATGTTTATAATTAGTGTTACTGGACTAATAGTGAATCTTATAGTCGCTTATTTAATGTTTAAGGGCGGAGACACATCGCATAATATTAATATGCGTGGCGCATTTCTCCATGTACTCGGAGATTTATTAGGGTCAGTTGGTGCAATTATAGCTGCTGTACTTATATGGAGTTTCAACCTAACAATCGCAGATCCTATTGCAAGTATCATTGTATCTGTACTGATTATTAGAAGTAGCTGGGGCATCACAAAGTCTTCTCTCAATATCTTGATGGAAGGTACGCCAAGTGATGTTAATCTGAATCAAGTCTTTTCTATGATTACGGAAGAAGAACAAATTAAAAATATCCACGATTGTCATATTTGGGCAATTTCAAACGAAATGAATGCTTTAAGTTGTCATGCTGTAGTGCCAAATACGATGACTATTGAAGAAGGCGAAGTGCTCTTAAACAGATTAGAACATAAATTAGAACACTTAAATATTCAACATATGACCATACAACTAGAAACAACTGATCATCTGCATGATAATAATATTTTATGTTCTGCAATTTATTCAAAATAAACAACTGATCATTCACACTCACATTAAATTTTCATATTAAATAATATTTAAAAAAAGTGATTTTCCAAATACGATTGGAAAATCACTTTTTTATTTATGAAACCTTATATTTTTTAATAGACCGTTGATAATTTAAATGAACTTATCAAAAATTAAATCTTTTGCTGGTACTTGCTTTTCACTAAATCCTCTTATAAATTCTTCATTATCATATGGAACTTTAACACGTTCACATGAGCATTCATTTTCATCAATCGTTATAATACCATAAACTGCATAAGGGCCATTATTAAGTCCTACAGAACCAGGGTTAAAGTACACAGTAGATTTGTCGTCATAAAAATGTACTGTATGATTATGTCCAAAAACAATTAAATCAGCATCCTTGTCTTCAAATAATGCTTTAACGTTTTCTTCACTCGGCTCAACAATTGGACTATAAGGTTGCCCATCAATAGGTGTATTTAATTTCTCATTGGCGATTTCGTAATGAATAAACAACACTTTTTTATTATTAAAAGTCTTCTCAATTACGCGTGGTAATTCATCCAATTTCTCATAATAGTCTTCATCTAAATGACTTTCAATCCATTGATGATGCTCATAGAATTTATCCTTTAAGTCTTCTGGATAAGGAGTATCATTTACGATCGACATAACCGCTTCATCATGATTACCTGCAATGACTTCCATATCATCTCTATCGAAAATTTCATCAAGCACTTTATTTGTTTCATGCCCAACTCCGATATTATCGCCTAGATTAAATATTTTATTGATTCCTTCTCTTCTATCAATATCATCCAAAACGGTTTCTAATGCATCAAAATTTCCATGTACATCAGTAATAATTGCAAATTTCATGATGATATCTCCTTTCAACTTTTTCTCATTAGGATATTCTAACATTTTATAGCCAATTTGTTACCTATTAATTTTAAAATCTTCATTTTTTTGATATCGTATTGTTATCACTAAAAAGGAGTGCTTAAAATTTGTTTAAATATCATAAACTAGCTTTGCAAAATGTAAAACCCCAAAATGCTAAAACAATACTGTTTTCAATTGTAAGTTTTATCATATTATTTGCTTTAACAATTTTATCGTTTATACCCGTTCAACCCGCAATTTATAAATTCGCAATGTCGATGGCAATGCAACAACCAATTGGTGGTTCAATATTTATGTTGATACTAACAATTCTGATTCCACTGTTGATTTTTGTATTCATTGGTTACCCTTTAATAGCTGGAACTATATACACTATAGACAAAGCATTAAATAAAGACAAGGTTAAATTAAAAGATTTATTCTCTGTCTTTAAAAAAGGTAAATATCTTAAAAGTTTAAAATTAGCTTTATTCACTTTATTATTTATTCTAATTTTATTCGCGCTCAATTTACTCATATCTCAAGTGCTTAATTTAGGAATTATGCAATTATTCCAAGCACTACAAGGTCCATTAAGTAGTTCTGATCATGCACTTGGTCTTTCACTAACATTCCAAATTATTGCAGCAACAATCACTGTCTTTATTCAATCATTTATTTACTGGTTCTTTGCTATTGTAATTATTAACTTTACTGTAGCATTTGTTAAAGATCCTAGTGTTGGTGCTTGGGCAGCTGTTAAACGTGGATTCAAGGGCGTTAAAAATGGTAAGAAAACATGGTTTAAATTCTACCTTGGTATATTACTATTAAACTTAATCGTAATTATCCTTGCTAACCCTGTGAGTCAATTAATTTCAATTTCAACAGGTGGTATTTCCCAAACTATCGCAATGATTTTAATTTACATTGTATCTATTATCGTAATTATCGTAAGATTAGCCGTTTACTATATGAATATTTTAGCGATTATTCAATATTATAACCGCAATGGTGAAGGTATAGATAAAGCTGAAATTAAAAAAGATAAAAAGAACTCTAAAAAACAATCAAACAACGATTCAAAAATAGAAAACAGTGTAAATAATACTACTGAAAAAACGAAGTCTAATCTAAGTGATAAAAGTGATAATATCCAAGAAAATGCAAAAGATAACTTAAACGATAAAAGTAATAATATTCAAGATACTACAAAAGATAAAACTTCAGATTTAAAAGATCAAATTAACAAAACAGATAAATAATATATTTCACAAACACGAATTGCCAATGTAGCATTTTAAATGCCTACATTGGCAATTTTTATATTTCGATACATTCATACCGCTTATTTATCCGCAGAGTTTTAAACCCCTATTATGTGTGCTCTATCTATATCATGTATTATAAAGTTCTTGAACATATTAAAAAACTGATAGATAACCTTTTTCAGGAAAACCTATCAGTTTTATGTTAATTATTTTATGAAATGTTCTTTTAAATATGCTGCCGCACCATTTTCTTCATTTGTTAAAGATGTTACATCTTTTGCTAAAGCCTGAATTTCAGGTCTCGCATTTCTCATAGCAACAGTATAATGTCCAAATTCAAACATCGCTCTATCATTATCACTATCACCAATAACTAAAGTTTCTTCCTGATTAATACCAAAGTGTTCGATCATTTCTTTAATGCCTGTACCTTTGTCTGTATTAAACGCCATAGTCTCTGCATTAAAGCGTGATGAATTTGATACACTGATTTGTAATGCTGTTTTATCCTCGATTAATTGGTTACGGAAATTAGTAATTTTCTCATAATCAGGTGAGAATAAATAAATTTTTGAAAATGACGTATCAGGAATAGCATCTTCCCAATCTACTTTGCCTTTTAGAGACTCTCTTCTAGAAGTCCATTCACTTTCTCCTACTTTGCCTGGTGGTGTTGCTGATTTAAATAATGTCTTCGCCCATGCTTCGTCTTCTTTAAGCACGACACGGTCACTACCAAATGGGAAAATTTCATAATATATTGCTTCTTGTTTTGCACGTTTAATAACTTCACTTACTGTATTATATGAAAGACTATGTTTAAAAATAGTCTCTTTTTCCACTACACCTAACGTTCCATTCGAACTTATAATGCCATCTACTTCAAAAGTTTCGGGCACCAAATAATGAATTTCGTCATGTGCTCTACCAGTTGCTAAGAATACTTTATAACCAAGGTTTCGTAATTGTTGAATCACTTCAGTTGTTTCCGTATCTACTCGGTTATCTTTATGTAAAATCGTACCATCCATATCTAAAAATATTGCTCTCACATTATCCATTAAAATAATCCTCCATCACATGTTATCGTATTAAATTATGGCATTATATTTCCTTTTCCGCAACGCGTTATCGTTTTAAAAATAGTGAGTAGCGGTTATTTTGATACACCACACTCACATCTCTATTGAAAAAATCACTTAAAGTGTCACTATTTAATACAGACTGTAGTTCTCCTTGCTTATAACATGTACCATCCTTTAATAAAAAACCGCGTTGAATATCTTGTGTGATTTCTTCAACAAAATGCGTAACATAAATCACCGCAAGTTTTGGATTTTGTTTATATAATTTATCAAGTGAACTGAGCAAATCTTCGCGTGCTATAAAGTCTAATCCTGAAGCAGGTTCATCTAAAATCAGTAATTTAGGATCACCCATTAATGCTCTAGCAATCAATACTTTTTGTCTTTCACCCGTTGATAAATAACCATAATATTGATTTTCAAATTGACGCATACCCATTTGCTCTAAATATCGCTTAGCCATTTCAATATGAGTCGGTTTCACTTCTTTATAAACGCCTATTGATTTAAAAATACCGTTGATGACTACATCTAATACAATTTCACCATCTTGAAATCGATTCATTAAACTGCTTGAAACAAACCCTATTTGATCACGTACATTATCTGCAGAATAACCTTTGTTCCCTGGTTGCATACCAAACAATGATAGCGTCCCTGATGTATGTGGTTCATAAGCATTTAAGATGTTTAGTAATGTTGTTTTACCTGCGCCATTTAAACCGTATAACATCCATTTTTCACCTTCGTTTATTTGCCAACTCACATTTTCAATTATTTCTTTCCCTTGTTTTCTTCTTGCAACGTTTTTCAACTCAACAAGCATGAAATCACCCCTATTCTAATTACTCCAACTGATTTTTAAAACACTTATTTAAATCACTTTATGATTGAGAGTCTCTAGATATTCTTTCAATAGTTTTGCCTTTAGCAAGTTCATCAATCATTTTATCTAAGTATCTAATTTCTTTCATAACTGACGGCTCCATATTTTCAATTCTAGTACCACATATGACACCTGTAATTTTAGTTCTATTAGGATTTAACTCTGGTGCTTGTAAAATAAATGTTTCATAATCCGTATCATCAACAACAAGTTTATCTATTTGTGCTTGCGTATATCCTGTCATCCAACGAATAACTTCATCTGCTTCAGCTTTAGTTCTTGCTTTCTTTTCAACTTTTTTAATCAGATGCGGATATACAGAGCCGAAAGCCATCGTATATATTTTCGGTTTCGTCATATTAAACAACCTCTCTGAATCTCTCTTAATAAATTTTATAGTAATCTTAGCATAATAGAACGACTTATAATTTGAAAATAATATGAATACTATATACCTTTCAAAATCAAAAATAAAAGGCGGGTTTGCAAAAGCAACCCGCCTCTCTATAAAAGTAATGCGTTTACAGCAACAAACTTTTCTTTAATCGTCACTATAATATCAGTATAGAATTAAACTTATATCATTTATTTAATATTTCACTAAAACAATGAAATACTATTCACCTACGACCCCATCATTATCTCGATCGTCCATATGTGCATATAACCAATGATCACTATTTATTGGCATACTGAACCCTGCAGCTTCTGCCTCTGCAATTGTCACTTGTCCATTACCATCAGAATCAACGTCCGCAACTGCTCCTTCATCCCCCGTTGAAGTTGCTGGCTCGGACTCAGGTTCCTTATTACCAGTTAACCCAAGTGACTCATTTAATTCATCAGGGTTCACATTATCAAATGAATCTGTTACTTCGTTTCCATTTATAGTATAAGTATATTGATAACTAGAAGGGATTTGGGTTTCGGTATCGGGATAAGTTATATTAGCTTCAAAATTAGTAGCTCCACCCGCTTCTCGGATAGTCTTTTCGAGATAGGCTTGATCACCATGTCGGTTTAGCGTACTATCTTGTGGAGTAATATTATAAGCATTCGACACGCCACCAAGTGAGTCAGCAATAATGTGTCCTTCGTCTAAGTCATCACTTTCAACACCAGGTACCTTCGCCTCATCAGCATAATATCTACCAGAGGATAACACATCCTCTGTCTCATCATCTTGTATTTTAATTTCATCTGCGATAACTCGTGTCAATTGCCCGTGTTCGTTAGTGAACGCCCAATATTTTCGATCGCCATAACCGATATCTACAACGACATTCGCGTCACGATTCCCAGACAAATCACCACCATCGACTTCAATTTTTTTGTAGCCTGGAAACGTATCATCACTAGCTTCAGTTGTCGTTTCACCTTCTACTTGAGGTTCTTCTGATTTGTTTTCATTATTTACCTTGGTAGTTGTTTCTTCTTTTTCACTTTTTAAATCTGTGACTACCTTAGCATCTGTCTCTTTATCGGCAGAAGATGTATTTTCTCCATTGGCACAACCAACAATAAAAACAGACATTAAAAGTAAGACTAAATATTTTATTTTTTTCATTTTAGTTCGCTCCTATTATGTTACTTGTTAATCATTCAAAACCCTCAAAATTATAATCTCGAACATTGTAGTACTTACAACTTTTTATGTATTTTTGTATGATATTATTTATTTCCTATTATACAGGAATAACATTACTTTTGTTTTAGTTATGCTACAATTGTTTATAATTATTTTATGCCTAATTCTTTTGAAAAAGATCAATATATTTCACTAAATTTACTACATAATAAAAAGGCTGAATCACTAATAGATTCAGCCTTTTGTTATATAAACAAAGATTTATAATTTGATTTTTATTTATTCTACTGTAACTGATTTTGCTAAGTTACGTGGTTTGTCTACGTCTAAATCTCTGTGTAATGATGCGTAATAAGAAATGAGTTGCATTGTTACTACAGAAACTAATGGTGTTAACAGTTCATATACTTTTGGAATAACGTAAGTATCGCCGTCTTTGTTTAAACCATCCATTGAAATAATACATGGGTTTGCGCCACGTGCTGCAACTTCTTTCACATTACCGCGGATAGATAAGTTAACTTTTTCTTGTGTTGCTAATGCAATCACAGGTGTGCCTTCTTCAATTAACGCAATCGTACCATGTTTTAATTCTCCACCAGCAAATCCTTCTGCTTGGATATATGAAATTTCTTTAAGTTTTAAAGCACCTTCTAGACTCACATTATAGTCTACTGTACGACCGATAAAGAATGCATTACGCGTAGTTCTTAAGAAATCTGTTGCAATTTGTTCCATAACATCTGCGTCATCTACAATCGCTTCGATTGCAGTTGTTACTTTAGCTAATTCACGTAATAAACTTACATCTACTTCTTTACCACGTTCTCTTGCTACGATTTTTGCAAAAATAGAAAGTACTGCAATTTGCGCTGTGTATGCTTTTGTTGAAGCAACAGCTATTTCCGGACCTGCATGTAATAGTAATGTATGGTTAGATTCACGTGATAACGTTGATCCTGCAACATTCGTAACTGTTAACGATTTGTGACCTAATCTGTTCATTTCAACTAATACCGCACGACTGTCTGCTGTTTCACCCGATTGTGAAATATAAATAAATAATGGTTTTTCAGAAAGTAACGGCGTGTTATACACAAATTCTGAAGAAACATGAACTTCAGTAGGAACGCCAGCCCATTTTTCAATAAATTCTTTACCTACTAAACCTGCATGATAACTTGTACCTGCAGCAATAATATAAATACGATCCGCTGCTGCAACATCTTTGATGATGTCTTCATCCATTTTCAAGTTACCTTCTTCATCTTGGTATTCTTGAATAATACGACGCATTACTGCTGGTTGTTCATGAATTTCTTTTAGCATGTAGTGGTCATAAACACCTTTTTCAGTATCAGCTGCATCAATTTGTGCTGTATAAGCTTCTCTTTCTTGAATAGTGCCATCTTGATTTTTAATAATAACTTCATCACGTTTAACGATTACAATTTCATGATCGTGAATTTCTTTATATTGGTTCGTAACTTGTAACATAGCCATTGCATCAGATGCAATCACATTGAAGTCATCGCCTACGCCAATTAATAATGGTGATTTGTTTTTAGCTACATAAATTTTATCTTTATCTTCACTATCGATTAAGCCAAGTGCATAAGAACCTTCTAATAAAGAAACTACTTTTGTAAATGCGGCTTCAGTAGCAAGTCCTGTATTTGAGAAATATTCTACTAATTGCACAATCACTTCTGTATCTGTTTCTGAGATAAACGAAACATCTTTTAAGTATGCGTTTTTAAGTTCTTCATAATTTTCAATTACACCGTTATGCACAAGTGTAAATCGTTCTGATGTTGATTGATGCGGATGTGAGTTTTCATGATTCGGCACACCATGTGTCGCCCAACGTGTATGTCCGATACCTACATTACCGTCTGTATCATCACTATCTGCAACTTTTCTAAGCTCAGCAATACGTCCTTTAGATTTAAATACTGAATTACCTTTGTCATTCACTACTGCAACACCGGCAGAGTCATAACCTCTGTATTCTAATTTTTCTAAACCTTTTAATAACAATTCTTTGGCATTATCATGCCCAATATATCCAACAATTCCACACATTTAATTTTCCTCCAATGTAATGGTGATGGGCAACGAACGTTCAGCGTGTACGAACCTGTTCAATTGCGTATATGCCATCATAGACGGACTGATGCCTTTGTTTATTTAAAAGCGAATCCATGTCTAAGATAGGCATATTAGTCCCATACACCTTATAATATTATTTTTATTTTATTTTTGGCTATCTTATTAACTTTGTGCACTAGGTTGCCCTAATGTTTTCCTTAATAAGTTCACGAATGAGCCACATCCGGGATAGCATCCGCCGATGGTTCGATAACTATCCTCCTCGTCTACAAGTACTGATATCATGTCTATTAAGATTTCTGTTATAAACCTTAAATAATTAACATTTCATCACTTCACTTGCACAGGCGCTATAATTGAACTAAACGATTTAACTGTCCTCCTTTCCCTCAATAATTCTTATTGTACAATGTAAACAATACTGATTGCAAATCATTTATTAACATTATTTTTACAACCACTTAAAAAATTATTTATATGTTGTTACACTACGTATTTCACTTTGTTTTTCATATTAGATAACTGTCGTAAAGTTGTCAAAAACTCTATGACAAAATTGAAATTACTTTAAGTTGTTTATTAATGTGAACAGCCATACAATGAACTTATAAATAAAAAGAGAAAAAGAGGTGCAATTTATGTCACAAACAGAGACTAAAGAAAACAAAGGTATTGGGCGCAAAGTCCAGGCATTTGGGTCGTTTCTTAGTAGTATGATCATGCCAAACATTGGCGCATTTATCGCATGGGGTTTTATCGCTGCTATTTTCATTGATGGTGGTTGGTGGCCAAATAAAGATTTAAGTGAATTATCTGGACCAATGATTTCATACTTGATTCCATTACTTATTGCTTATAGTGGTGGACGTTTAATTCATGAAATGCGTGGCGGTATTATTGCTGCTGTAGCAACAATGGGGGTTATCGTTGCTTTACCGGATACACCAATGTTACTTGGTGCAATGATTATGGGGCCTCTCGTTGGTTGGTTAATGAAAAAAACTGACGAATTTATTCAACCGAGAACACCACAAGGCTTTGAAATGTTATTCAATAACTTCTCTGCTGGTATTTTAGGTTTTATAATGACTATCCTAGGTTTCAAACTTTTAGCACCAATTATGGAGTTCATTATGTACATCCTTTCATTAGCAGTTGAAACGTTAGTACATGCACATTTACTTCCATTAGTGAGTATTATAGTAGAACCTGCAAAAATCGTATTCTTAAATAATGCAATCAACCATGGCGTGTTTACGCCACTTGGTGCCGATCAGGCAGCTTCTGCTGGTCAATCCATTTTATATACAATTGAATCTAACCCTGGACCTGGTTTAGGTATTTTAGTTGCTTATATGATTTTTGGTACTGGAACTGCAAGAGCAACATCTTACGGTGCTGGTATTATCCACTTCTTAGGTGGTATTCATGAAATTTACTTCCCTTACGTATTAATGCGTCCGTTACTATTCGTAGCTGTAATTTTAGGTGGTATGACAGGCGTTGCTACTTATTCACTATTTGACTTTGGATTCAAGAGCCC
Organism: Staphylococcus caseorum; assembly: GCF_049943195.1. NCBI lineage: Bacteria > Bacillati > Bacillota > Bacilli > Caryophanales > Staphylococcaceae > Staphylococcus > Staphylococcus caseorum. The sequence continues at coordinate 264,121 of NZ_JBNFUA010000001.1, read as the reverse complement.
AGCTTCACCCGGCTCCTTTATTGTCTATGTTCTGAATGCACCTAAAGGCGAATTTTTACACATGCTTATCGGTGTAGTACTCGCAGCCTTAGTTTCATTCATCGTTGCTGCCATCATCTTGAAATTCACAAAAGAACCTGATGAAGATTTAGAAGCTGCGACAGAAAAAATGGAATCTACTAAAGGTAAAAAATCAAGTGTATCTTCTAAACTAACAGGGAATAAAGATAATAATACTGTTGGAACGACTGGCTCTGGTGCTGCAGCTACATCTGCAGATACTGAAAGTAGTGAAGCACAATCTGAAGAAGACTTATTAGATAATTATGATACAGAAAATGTACATGCGCATGATTATAGTAAAGTAAACCATGCTATATTCGCTTGTGATGCTGGTATGGGTTCAAGTGCTATGGGTGCAAGTATGTTACGTAATAAATTTAAAAAAGCAGGTATCCAAGATGTGGATGTTTCAAATACCGCAATCAATCAATTACCTGAGGATGCACAACTTGTTATTACACAGAAAAAACTTACTGATAGAGCAATTAAACAAGCACCTAATGCAATTCATATTTCAGTAGACAATTTCTTAAATTCACCTAGATATGATGAATTACTTGAAAATCTTAAGCAAGACGAAAATTAATTAAAATTATATAGAATAATACTGGAGGGTATGACTATGTTTTTGAGTACACGTGAAAAAGAAATTATCGAAATGTTAATTAAGTATCACGGTCAATATGTCACCATTTATGACATTGCTCAACATCTAGCTGTATCCTCTCGTACTATTCATAGAGAGTTAAAATCAATTGAGTCATTTATAAATACTTTTAATATTAAATTAGAACGTGTAACTAAAAAAGGTATACAACTGGATGCAGATGAGCATGCAGTGACCTCGCTGAAAAATGTACTGTCACAACAAAATACAATTGATTTATCTCAAGAAGAACAAAAAGTTATTATTTTATATGCTTTGATTCAAGCTAAAGAACCTATCAAGCAATATGGCTTAGCACATGAAATTGGTGTATCTACACAGACGTTAACCAAACTTTTGGATGAATTAGACATCGAGCTTGATCAATATCAATTAAAATTACAGAAAAAACGCGGTGAAGGTATTCATTTAAATGGTGCTGAATCAAAAAAACGTGAATTATTAAGTCAACTTATGGTCAATAATTTAAATAGTACGAGTGTCTATTCAGTGATTGAAAATCATTTTGTCTACCAATCCATTAACCAATCTCAACTGGCAATGGTAGATATGGATAAGATTTTCCAAGTAGAACGTATACTTATGGATCATTTAGATCAACTCCCCTATTCATTGACTGAATCTAGTTATCTCACATTGACTGTGCATATCGTATTAAGTATCGATCGTATGCTCAATGGTGAATACGTTGCGCTAAATAATGATATCTATAATAATGTTAAAGATTCATTTGAACATAAAGTAGCTGCTGCACTCGCCTTACATTTAGAACATATTTATGGCGTGCAGTTCAATCAAGCAGAAGTAACCTTTATTACGATCCATTTACGTGGTGCGAAACGTAAGGAATCTGTAGAAGTGTTTAAAGATAATAAGGATGAAGCTCGTATAGATCAACTTATTCACTCTGTTGCTAAATATTCACAACAAGACTTTAAAGATTGGGATACACTGAGTGAAGGTTTGAAATTGCATCTTATCCCTGCAATTAATCGATTGAACGCAAACATTGAGACATATAATCCATTAACAGAAATGATTAAACATAAATACCCTAGACTTTTTGAAAGTGTACATCGAGGTTTATCACATATTTGGCCAGATTTTAATTTTCCAGATAGTGAAATTGCATTTATTGTGTTGCACTTTGGTGGCGCTATTCAAAACCAAGGAAGTCCATTTTATAGCGTCTTAGTTGTTTGTAGTAGTGGTATTGGCACAAGTCGCTTACTCGCTACACGATTACAGCAAACATTCAGTGAGATTCAAAAAACGACACAAGCTTCTGTTGGAGATTTAAATGAATTAGATCCAACACAATTTGATGCGATTATCACGACGGTAGATTTGGACATTACAACACCTTATATCACTGTAAATCCACTACTGCCTGATTCAGATATTAATCATGTTGCTGCATTTCTAAACATGCAAAAAGACGTACAACCAAGCGACACATTAGATTATACACATCAAAATATACCAGACCCTGAAGCTAAACTATCTTATATCAGAAAAGGTTTAGAACTTATTGATTCAGTATATATTGACTATATAAGCGTTTCTAATTGGACCACCTATTTAACCGAAACTTTATTATCTCATCAAATTATTACAGATGGTCAGTCATTCGCTGAACTCATTAAGCATCATATGGATACTCAAGGATTTGTCTTGGAACCATATCCGATAGCCATACCTCATTTAAAGAATGAAATAATACAACAACCTTTTATCTTAATTACGATTTTAAATGAGCCTATCATGCTAAAGAGTAATCAAAATGACGATCTATCAGTAAATTATTTATTAAATATGTTTGTACCGCATGATGATACGATGTCACAACTTGTCAGTGACATATCAGGAAAAATGGTTGAACATTTAGACAATATTGATGAATTTATGCAACATCCAGAACAATTGTTAGATATTTTAAAGCAGAGTTATCTTATACAATTACAAAATCTATTAAACTTGGAGTGAAGAAAATGAGCGAATTATTCAGTAACGAAAACATTTTTATTAACCAATCAATGAAAGACCAAAACGAAGCAATCGAAAAAGCGGGACAAGCCTTAGTTTCAAGTGGTGCCGTGACAGAAGCCTATATTCAAGCAATGAAAGACCGTGAACAAGTCGTTACGACTTTCATGGGTAATGGCTTAGCAATTCCACATGGTACTGACGAAGCTAAAGCAAGCGTCTTAAAATCAGGTTTGACATTAATTCAAATTCCTGAAGGTGTCGATTGGGATGGCGAAGAAGTTAAAGTCGTGGTCGGAATTGCAGGTAAAGATGGTGAACATTTAGACTTACTTTCTAAAATTGCCATTACGTTTAGTGAAGAAGAAAATGTGGAGCGTATTGTTAAAGCTTCATCTGCAGAAGAAATTAAACAAGTCTTTGAGGAGGCTGATGCATAATGAAAGCATTACACTTTGGTGCAGGTAACATAGGCAGAGGTTTTATCGGTTACATCTTAGCAGATAATGACGTTAAAGTAACATTTGCAGATGTGAACGCTGATATTATCAATGCTTTAGATGAAAAACAGGAGTATGATGTCATTTTAGCTGATGAAGCTCAAACAACAACACGCGTGCATAACGTTGATGCAATTGATTCAGGTTCCCTTTCCGAAAGTTTGAAAGAAGCAGTATTAGAAGCAGACTTAATTACAACTGCTGTTGGCGTTAATATCTTACCAATTATTGCTAAATCATTTGCGCCCTATTTAAAAGAAAAAGAAACGCCTGTAAATATTGTGGCCTGTGAAAATGCTATTATGGCTACGAACACTTTGAAAAAAGCGATTCTAGATATAACTGGTCCTTTAGACGACCATATCCATTTTGCTAATTCAGCAGTTGATAGAATCGTACCAATGCAAAAGAATGAAAATATTTTAGATGTCGTAGTTGAACCATTTTATGAGTGGGTTATCGAAAAAGATGCATGGTTCGGTCCAGAATTAAATCACATTAAATATGTAGATAACTTAACACCATATATTGAAAGAAAACTGCTAACTGTAAATACTGGTCATGCTTACTTAGCTTACGCAGGTCGATACTTTAATCAACCTACAGTATTAGATGCTATTAACGATGAGCATATTAAACATGATTTAGATAAAGTTCTTAAAGAAACAAGCCAGTATATTACAAGTCAATTTGATTTCACAGAAAATGAACAAGCACAGTACGTTGAAAAAATTATTGGTCGTTTTAAAAATCCTAACTTATCGGACGAAGTTACACGTGTCGGTCGTGGCACAATTCGTAAAATAGGGCCTCAAGATCGTATCATTAAGCCATTAAATTATTTATATCAAAATAATTTAGCCCATGACGGTTTAGTTAAAGCAGCTGCGTTGTTGTTAAAATATGATGACACAAACGATCCAGAAACAGTAGAGAAAAATGATTATATTAAAGCACACGGTGTTGAATCATTCTTAAAAGATTATGCTAAAATCGATAATCAATTAACTACAGAAATTGTTCAAGCATACAACGTACTGTAATATTTTGAAATTGCTGTAAAATAGTAACAAAAAAAGCTTGGAACAAGGTTTTAACCCTTGTTCCAAGCTTTTTTATTTTTATCAAAATTGGAATTTGTTTATTCGTCTAATCCCATTTTATCTTGTACAACATCTGCAATTGTTTGCGCGAAACGTTGTGCATCTTCATCAGTTGAAGCTTCAACCATTACACGAACAAGTGGTTCTGTACCTGAAGGTCTTACTAATATACGGCCTTCTCCATTCATTTCTACTTCTACTCTTGTCATTACTTCTTGAACATCAATATTTTCTTCTACACGATATTTATCTGTAACACGCACATTGACTAATGATTGAGGATATTTTTTCATTTGGCCTGCAAGTTGACTTAAACTCTTACCAGTCATTTTAATAACACTTGCCAACTGTACACCTGTTAATAAGCCGTCACCTGTCGTATTATAATCCATAAGCACGATATGACCAGACTGTTCGCCACCTAAATTATAATTGCCTCTTCTCATTTCTTCAACAACATAGCGGTCTCCAACTTTAGTTTTGTTTGATTGAATACCTTCATTTTCTAAAGCTTTATAAAAACCTAAATTACTCATCACTGTTGAAACAATCATGTTGTTGTTAAGTTCACGATTTTTAGACATCGCTTGTCCAATAATAAACATAATCTGATCACCATCAACGATTTCTCCATTTTCATCAATAGCGATAAGTCTATCTCCATCACCATCAAAAGCAAGTCCAAAGTCACATTCAGATTCTACAACTTCCTTAGCTAAAGTTTCAGGATGTGTTGAACCAACCTCTTTATTTATATTATAACCATCTGGATTACATCCAACTGTCACAGTATCTGCTTCTAAATCTCCGAATAAAAATGGTGCTAATGATGAAGTAGAGCCATTCGCTCCATCTAAGCCAATTTTCATACCATCTAGATTTACATCTACTGTTGATTTTAAATAACTGATATATTTTTGACTACCTTCAAAATAGTCAGAGTAATGAACGATATCTTCTCCAATTGGTCGAGGTAAGTCAGGATTTTCTTGATCTAAAAGTGTTTCTATTTCTTGTTCTTGGTCGTCTGACAATTTAAAACCATCTGAGCCGAAGAATTTAATACCATTATCTGGAACTGGATTATGAGAAGCAGAAATCATAATACCTAAATCAGCTTCCATTGCACGAGTTAAATAAGCAACTCCTGGCGTTGATATAACACCTAAACGCATTACCTCTGCACCAATTGAAATAAGTCCTGCAATTAAAGCAGATTCTAACATTTCTCCAGAAACACGCGTATCTCTACCAACGAGTACTTTAGGGTGCTTTTCCCCTTCATTATGTGCTAATACGTAACCACCGTAGCGTCCTAATTTAAATGCAAGTTCAGGGGTAAGTTCTTTATTAGCTACGCCCCTTACGCCGTCTGTTCCAAAATATTTTGCCATTATATATATCTCCTTTATTTTAAAAAAATCTATTTGACTGTAATTGTTGCAGTTGTATCTTTAGGACTTACTTTAGTAACCTTATCAGGCACTTCAAATGTAATATCTTTTTCAGTAGAACCTGCCACATTATCCAAATCAATATTGGCTGTAATTTCATCAATATCTTCTAGATATTCTTTATTACCATAAATTTCAACTTCCTCATTATCTACTTCGATATTATCTACTTCACGACCGTTTGATAATGAGCCTACTGCTTTAGTTTTTACTTTCACTTTTTTACTATAGTCTTCTACTTTCACACTTAGATTGACTTCATTTGGTTGAACCATCACATCAATTTTATTTAAGTTTCTATCAAATGCTGTAATTTGTGCGACATCTGTTGTGTCTTTAGAAATTTTACTTTTATTTTTATATGTTGCTTTTAAATAAGCAATTTTATCAATTTGATTTTTACCGCCAGTCACTTTAACAGTTTCTGGTGATACGCTCTGTTCATTCACTTTATATTCCGAATCCAAATCATTATTACTTACATCTGGTTCTACTTTTAATGTTTTACTTACTTTCTCTTCCAGATTTATTGTTGTTTCTTTCGGTTTCACATTATAATCAATATCTTTATTTAACCCATTCACTTGGAATTGTGTAGTATGCTTACCTGCTTTTTCTTCACTCAAGTCTAATACGGCTTTGATACTTTCACCATTTTCAGCCTTCAGTACTTGTGATTGTGGTCCAGATATTTCTACATCTACTTTATTTGGAACTTCACTAGCATACAATGATGTGTTGTCATACTTCACTTGAACAGGCACATCTTCAATTGTTTCTGAAGATTTCTGTCCTAAGTTATCAGCATTAAAAATATTACCAAACATATTATTAACTGATAAGAAAAATACTAACGCTAATACAAGTGCGATTAACCTTAATCCCCACTTACTTTCTAACATATTATTTCACACCTTTCTTGTTAAAGTGTGTGCCAAACCAATGTTCAGCCAATAATTCTTCAAAAGCTTCGTTAGAAATATCTTTTCTTAATTTACCATCAAATGTAACAGAAATTGATCCTGTTTCTTCAGACACAATAACTGTAAAAGCATCGGATACTTCAGAAATACCAACTGCCGCTCTATGTCTTGTACCTAAGCTTTTAGCAATCTTGGCACTATCTGATAATGGTAAATAACTTGCAGCACTTGCAATTTTATTTTCTTGTATAATCATCGCGCCATCATGTAAAGGTGTATTAGGCACGAACACGTTTGTTAAAAGTTCTTGTGATATTTCCGAGTTCATGGCAATACCAGTTTCGATATAATCTTGTAATCCTGTTTCATTTTCAAAAACAATCAATGCACCAATACGTCGTTTTGCCATATACTGCACTGCTTTGGATACAGAAGATATAAGTTTTCCTTCATCACTATTTAAATTAGTTGAATAGCGTTTAAATAGACTTCCACGACCAAGTTGTTCTAATGCACGTCTAATTTCTGGTTGGAATATTACGATTAAAGCTAACACACCCCATTGAATAACTACATCAAACAATTTGGCTGTGGCTGTTAAATTTAACATTTTACTCACTTGTTGACCAATAACTATTACGACAATTCCTTTTAATAGTTGAATGGCTTTGGTACCTTTAAAAACTGTAATGAGAAGATAAAGTACATACCATACTATGAGCAAATCGAGTACACTTGCAATTATTTTTACTGTACTCCAGTCATCAAAAAAGTTGGATAAATCCATAACATCTCCTCCGGTTATCTGTTCCCATGTTATATATTATACCAATCATAAAGCCAACTGTCATATTTAGTATTTAATTTTATAATAAAAATTAAAAAAACTGATATGGATATAATCCATATCAGTTTCATTACTAATTATAGAAGCGTTTCTCCAAAGAAACTACCTACTAAACCAACCGCTTGTTTAGCTGTATCATTGGTGTGATCTATTAATGGGTTAACTTCAACTATATCCATAGAAGTCACACACTTCGAGTTATGTAATAACTCTAATGCAAAATGACTTTCTCTATATGTCAAGCCACCTAAGACTCTAGTGCCTGTTCCTGGCGTTTCAACAGGATCCAACGCGTCGACATCTAATGATAAATGTATACCGTCTGTTTTAGGTTCTAGATATTCTATCGTTTCATCTATAACTTGGTTAATACCATATCTATCAACTTCCGCCATAGTATAAGTTTTAATATTATTTTCTTTTATGTAACGGCGTTCGCCATCGTCTAAATCTCTCATTCCTATAAGAACGATGTTTTCTGGTTTCACTTTAGGTGTATAATTTGAAATATTAACTAAGCGCTCATCCCCATCTCCAGCAAGTACACGTAATGGCATACCATGTATATTACCTGATGGTGATTCTTCGGGTACATTTAAATCTCCATGTGCGTCGTACCAAATAACGCCTAAGTTATCATAGTGTTTACTTACGCCAGATATTGAACCTATAGCAATTGAATGATCTCCTCCAAGAATCAATGGAAAATTATTTTTTTCAATACTATTTGATACTGCTTCACTTAAGTTGTTAGAAACAGTAATAATTTCGTCTAAATTTCGTAAGCCTTCTTGCTCTGAATTAAACTTATCTAAATCAATTGCTGGTACTTCAATATTACCAGAATCTACAACGGATAAACCTATCGCTCTAATACGATCAACAATGCCTGCATATCGTATAGCATCTGGACCAAAGTTAACCCCTAATTTCCTTTGACCATATGTTGATGGTGCTCCAATTATTTCTATTTTTTTATTCATGTTAAAAACCCCTTTGTTTTCATCTGTTACTAGAATAATCGAAAGCGCTTTATGTTTCAAGTTAATGTAATATCATAATTTTTTTATAAAATCGTCATTTTACATATAAAACCAGTATAATGATTTATAATTCATAAAAAGGTCTTATATTGCCTTTTACATACTATTCTAATCATAAAAATGTATAGGAATTTTTTTGACTTTTCTTTATTATATTACCATTTAAAGATTTTCAGAAGTTTTAATTTTCAACACAAAAAAAGCATTTCTCATAAGAGAAATGCTATATAGTGAGCCATAGTGGGCTCGAACCACTGACCCTCTGATTAAAAGTCAGATGCTCTACCAACTGAGCTAATGGCTCTAAATGGCTGGGCTAGCTGGATTCGAACCAACGAGTGACGGAGTCAAAGTCCGTTGCCTTACCGCTTGGCTATAGCCCATTAATGGTGGAGGGGGGCAGATTCGAACTGCCGAACCCGAAGGAGCGGATTTACAGTCCGCCGCGTTTAGCCACTTCGCTACCCCTCCGCTATTAAATTAAAAATGGTGGAGGATGACGGGTTCGAACCGCCGACCCTCTGCTTGTAAGGCAGATGCTCTCCCAGCTGAGCTAATCCTCCAATATGTATGACCCCGACGGGACTCGAACCCGTGTTACCGCCGTGAAAGGGCGGTGTCTTAACCGCTTGACCACGGGGCCATATGGCTCCACAGGTAGGACTCGAACCTACGACCGATCGGTTAACAGCCGATAGCTCTACCACTGAGCTACTGTGGAATAATTAAATTGCCTGGCAACGTCCTACTCTTGCGGAACGTAAGTCCGACTACCATCGGCGCTAAGGAGCTTAACTACTGTGTTCGGCATGGGAACAGGTGTGACCTCCTTGCCATTGTCACCAGACAATGAACTGTATATAAATTATACATTCAAAACTAGATAGTAAGTAAAATTTGATAATGCCAAACAAAACACTTTTTAAATTTGATTAAGTCTTCGATCGATTAGTATTCGTCAGCTCCACATATCGCTATGCTTCCACCTCGAACCTATTAACCTCATCATCTTTGAGGGATCTTATAACCGAAGTTGGGAAATCTCATCTTGAGGGGGGCTTCATGCTTAGATGCTTTCAGCACTTATCCCGTCCATACATAGCTACCCAGCGATGCCGTTGGCACGACAACTGGTACACCAGAGGTATGTCCATCCCGGTCCTCTCGTACTAAGGACAGCTCCTCTCAAATTTCCTGCGCCCACGACGGATAGGGACCGAACTGTCTCACGACGTTCTGAACCCAGCTCGCGTACCGCTTTAATGGGCGAACAGCCCAACCCTTGGGACCGACTACAGCCCCAGGATGCGATGAGCCGACATCGAGGTGCCAAACCTCCCCGTCGATGTGAACTCTTGGGGGAGATAAGCCTGTTATCCCCGGGGTAGCTTTTATCCGTTGAGCGATGGCCCTTCCATGCGGAACCACCGGATCACTAAGTCCGTCTTTCGACCCTGCTCGACTTGTAAGTCTCGCAGTCAAGCTTCCTTATGCCTTTACACTCTATGAATGATTTCCAACCATTCTGAGGAAACCTTTGAGCGCCTCCGTTACTCTTTAGGAGGCGACCGCCCCAGTCAAACTGTCCATCTGACACTGTCTCCCACCATGATAAATGGTGCGGGTTAGAAATCCAACACAGCAAGGGTAGTATCCCACCAACGCCTCGACGTAAGCTGGCGCTCACGTTTCAAAGGCTCCTACCTATCCTGTACAAGTTGTACCGAATTTCAATATCAGACTACAGTAAAGCTCCACGGGGTCTTTCCGTCCTGTCGCGGGTAACCTGCATCTTCACAGGTACTATGATTTCACCGAGTCTCTCGTTGAGACAGTGCCCAAATCGTTACGCCTTTCGTGCGGGTCGGAACTTACCCGACAAGGAATTTCGCTACCTTAGGACCGTTATAGTTACGGCCGCCGTTTACTGGGGCTTCGATTCGTAGCTTCGCCGAAGCTAACCACTCCTCTTAACCTTCCAGCACCGGGCAGGCGTCAGCCCCTATACATCACCTTACGGTTTAGCAGAGACCTGTGTTTTTGATAAACAGTCGCTTGGGCCTATTCACTGCGGCTCTCCTGGGCGTTAACCCTAAAGAGCACCCCTTCTCCCGAAGTTACGGGGTCATTTTGCCGAGTTCCTTAACGAGAGTTCGCTCGCTCACCTTAGAATTCTCATCTTGACTACCTGTGTCGGTTTGCGGTACGGGCACCAAAATTCTAGCTAGAGGCTTTTCTTGGCAGTGTGAAATCAACGACTCGAGGAAACAATTTCCTCTCCCCATCACAACTTGACCTTAAGAGTGCCGGATTTGCCTAACACTCAGTCTCATTGCTTGGACGTACAATCCAATAGTACGCTTCGCCTATCCTACTGCGTCCCCCCATCGCTTAAAACGAAATTTGGTGGTACAGGAATATCAACCTGTTATCCATCGCCTACGCCTATCGGCCTCAGCTTAGGACCCGACTAACCCAGAGCGGACGAGCCTTCCTCTGGAAACCTTAGTCAATCGGTGGACGGGATTCTCACCCGTCTTTCGCTACTCACACCGGCATTCTCACTTCTAAGCGCTCCACATGTCCTTGCGATCATGCTTCAACGCCCTTAGAACGCTCTCCTACCACTGTCCTTACGGACAATCCACAGCTTCGGTAATATGTTTAGCCCCGGTACATTTTCGGCGCAGTGTCACTCGACTAGTGAGCTATTACGCACTCTTTAAATGATGGCTGCTTCTAAGCCAACATACTAGTTGTCTGGGCAACGCCACATCCTTTTCCACTTAACATATATTTTGGGACCTTAGCTGGTGGTCTGGGCTGTTTCCCTTTCGAACACGGACCTTATCACCCGCGTTCTAACTCCTAAGATAAAATTGATTGGCATTCGGAGTTTGTCTGAATTCGGTAACCCGATAAGGGCCCCTCGTCCAAACAGTGCTCTACCTCCAATAATCATTACTTAAGGCTAGCCCTAAAGCTATTTCGGAGAGAACCAGCTATCTCCAGGTTCGATTGGAATTTCTCCGCTACCCACAACTCATCCGCTCACTTTTCAACGTAAGTCGGTTCGGCCCTCCATTCAGTGTTACCTGAACTTCAGCCTGGTCATGGGTAGATCACCTGGTTTCGGGTCTACGACCAAATACTCAACGCCCTATTCAGACTCGCTTTCGCTACGGCTCCACATTAACTGCTTAACCTTGCATCAAATCGTAACTCGCCGGTTCATTCTACAAAAGGCACGCCATCACCCATTAACGGGCTCTGACTACTTGTAAGCACACGGTTTCAAGTTCTATTTCACTCCCCTTCCGGGGTACTTTTCACCTTTCCCTCACGGTACTGGTTCACTATCGGTCACTAGAGAGTATTTAGCCTTGGGAGATGGTCCTCCCGGATTCCGACGGAATTTCTCGTGTTCCGTCGTACTCAGGATCCACTCAAGAGTGAACAAACTTTCGACTACAGGATTATTACCTTCTTTGATTCATCTTTCCAGATGATTCGTCTAATTTGTTCTTTTGTAACTCCGTATAGAGTGTCCTACAACCCCAACAAGCAAGCTCGTTGGTTTGGGCTCTTCCCGTTTCGCTCGCCGCTACTCAGGGAATCGATTTTTCTTTCTCTTCCTGCGGGTACTAAGATGTTTCAGTTCCCCGCGTCTGCCTTCAGATATGCTATGTATTCACATATCGATAACACGACATAACTCGTGTTGGGTTTCCCCATTCGGAAATCTCTGGATCAAAGCTTACTTACAGCTCCCCAAAGCATATCGTCGTTAGTAACGTCCTTCGTAGGCTTCTAGTGCCAAGGCATCCACCGTGCGCCCTTAATAACTTAATCTTTTCGACCTTCAACACGAAAAAATCGGTTGAAAACCTAAAATGTTATTAATCTGTGAGTGTTCTTTCGAACACTAGCGATTATTTCTATTTTTTTGAATTCAAGCTTTTTAAAACTCTAATTCACTCGGTTTTGCTTGGTAAAATCATAAATTTTACTTACATATCTAGTTTTCAATGTACAAAATAACGCAATGAATACTCGTAATGAGCATTCAAAACTGAATGCAATATGTCAATGTCATTCCTCTTCATCTTCTCAAGGAAGATGTTCCGAATATATCCTTAGAAAGGAGGTGATCCAGCCGCACCTTCCGATACGGCTACCTTGTTACGACTTCACCCCAATCATTTGTCCCACCTTCGACGGCTAGCTCCATAAATGGTTACTCCACCGGCTTCGGGTGTTACAAACTCTCGTGGTGTGACGGGCGGTGTGTACAAGACCCGGGAACGTATTCACCGTAGCATGCTGATCTACGATTACTAGCGATTCCAGCTTCATGTAGTCGAGTTGCAGACTACAATCCGAACTGAGAACAACTTTATGGGATTTGCATGACCTCGCGGTTTAGCTGCCCTTTGTATTGTCCATTGTAGCACGTGTGTAGCCCAAATCATAAGGGGCATGATGATTTGACGTCATCCCCACCTTCCTCCGGTTTGTCACCGGCAGTCAACCTAGAGTGCCCAACTAAATGCTGGCAACTAAGTTTAAGGGTTGCGCTCGTTGCGGGACTTAACCCAACATCTCACGACACGAGCTGACGACAACCATGCACCACCTGTCACTTTGTCCCCCGAAGGGGAAGGCTCTATCTCTAGAGTTTTCAAAGGATGTCAAGATTTGGTAAGGTTCTTCGCGTTGCTTCGAATTAAACCACATGCTCCACCGCTTGTGCGGGTCCCCGTCAATTCCTTTGAGTTTCAACCTTGCGGTCGTACTCCCCAGGCGGAGTGCTTAATGCGTTAGCTGCAGCACTAAGGGGCGGAAACCCCCTAACACTTAGCACTCATCGTTTACGGCGTGGACTACCAGGGTATCTAATCCTGTTTGATCCCCACGCTTTCGCACATCAGCGTCAGTTACAGACCAGAAAGTCGCCTTCGCCACTGGTGTTCCTCCATATCTCTGCGCATTTCACCGCTACACATGGAATTCCACTTTCCTCTTCTGTACTCAAGTTTCCCAGTTTCCAATGACCCTCCACGGTTGAGCCGTGGGCTTTCACATCAGACTTAAGAAACCGCCTACGCGCGCTTTACGCCCAATAATTCCGGATAACGCTTGCCACCTACGTATTACCGCGGCTGCTGGCACGTAGTTAGCCGTGGCTTTCTGATTAGGTACCGTCAAGATGCGCACAGTTACTTACGCATTTGTTCTTCCCTAATAACAGAGTTTTACGATCCGAAAACCTTCATCACTCACGCGGCGTTGCTCCGTCAGACTTTCGTCCATTGCGGAAGATTCCCTACTGCTGCCTCCCGTAGGAGTCTGGACCGTGTCTCAGTTCCAGTGTGGCCGATCACCCTCTCAGGTCGGCTACGTATCGTTGCCTTGGTAAGCCGTTACCTTACCAACTAGCTAATACGGCGCGGGTCCATCTATAAGTGATAGCAAAACCATCTTTTACTTTAGAACCATGCGGTTCCAAATGTTATCCGGCATTAGCTCCGGTTTCCCGAAGTTATTCCAGTCTTATAGGTAGGTTACCCACGTGTTACTCACCCGTCCGCCGCTAACTTCAAAGGAGCAAGCTCCTTATCCGTTCGCTCGACTTGCATGTATTAGGCACGCCGCCAGCGTTCATCCTGAGCCAGGATCAAACTCTCCATAAATGAATTATGATGTTTGATTAGCTCATAAAATACTAATTTGTGTGTTATCTCTAACACGTTTGAACCAACAATTTAATGTTGCGTTCGGAATTAACGTTGACATATTGCAATTCAGTTTTCAATGTTCATTTGGATAATTGCTTTATTACTATACCATTTCAATTGACGTTGTGTCAATAAAAAATTAATATTCTTTAACAATCATTTAACATTACTTTAATAATATTAAAGTATTTCTTATAAAGTTTCAAGTATATTTTTTACACTTTTTCGAAATTGAATTAAATAATGTTTTTGTCGTTTTTGACGACTTTTATATAATATCAATTCCACAAGAGAAAGTCAATACTTTATTTTGTTTATTGTGATTTGTTACGTTTACACTGTATCGTGCGTTCGTTGGTCACAAGAAATAATTCTACCACCATTCAAAAAAATTGCAAGAGAAAAGTGGATAAAAATTAAATTAATTTCTACCCACTCCTTAAATGCTACTATTTTCTAGTCTTTTCAATGATTTGTTGTGCCATTGATTGGTATATTTCTCCTAATCTATCCTCTGGTTGATAAATAGAAGGAGCGAAATCTTTTGGATTCCATGATGGTTGCTCTAATGGTAGGTGACCTAATAAGTCTGTTTGTAATTCTTCAGCAAGCTTTTCACCGCCACCTGTTCCAAATACATATTCTTTATTTCCAGTTTCTTTACTTTGGAAGTAAGACATGTTTTCTATTACACCTAAAATCGTGTGTTCAGTGTGTTTTGCCATTGCTCCAGCTCTTGCTGCAACAAATGCTGCAGTAGGATGAGGCGTTGTTACGATAATTTCCTTACTTGATGGCAACATCGTATGTACATCTAAAGCAATGTCCCCAGTACCTGGTGGTAAATCTAAAATCAAGTAGTCTAAATCTCCCCATCGTACTTCAACAAAGAAATTCGTAAGCATTTTACCTAACATTGGGCCTCTCCATATAACTGGTGCATTCTCTTCAACAAAGAAAGCCATTGAAATGACTTTCACACCATGACGTTCAACTGGTATGATTTCTTTACCTTGTACACCTGGTTTTTCATCAATTCCCATCATGTCCGGAACGCTAAAGCCATAAATATCAGCATCAACTAGACCAACTTTTTTACCTTCTCTAGCTAATGATACTGCTAAATTGACTGCTACTGTGGATTTTCCAACGCCACCTTTACCAGAAGCGATGGCTATAAACTCTACAGGATTGTCTTTAGATAATAAGCCTTCTATTGTTTGTTGCTCGTCATCGCTCGTACCTCTATATTGTTCTACTATATCAGAAGGTAATTCTTCAAATCTAATGCCAACTGTATTAGCCCCATTTTCTTTTAACACTTCAACTACGGCCATCTGTAAATCTAATTGAGGTTGTCCCCCTAATTGAGCCATAGCTATTTTGACACTTACATGCTCTATTTCTTCTTTAATAGTAACCTCTACTATTCCATCGGTTTCTTTTAAAGGTACATTTATTATTGGATCTTTTAATTCTCCAACAAGTTTTTTAACTTGCTCAGTCGTTAACACAATGCGTCCCCCTCTTTATAAAATAATCATTATTTATATTCTAACAAACAAAACTTAAGTTTGCTTTAAATAGTTTATATTCAGTATAAATATAATCAGCTTATTAAAAAAGAAGTTAGCTCACTTCACTCTCTATTAAAGAATAAATAAACTAACTTCTTATAGTAATTGCTATTTCATTGATATTATTCTTGCCTTCTTAAATGGTTACTTTAATTATCAGTGATAAGGTTACAATATTACAGTTTCTACTATATATATTAACACTATGTTCAATCTTTATGATCACTACAGTCTAAGTACTTCAATTAACCGAATTGATTTCTAAAGTACCTTGCTTATTTTCCATTTAAGTTTTCACTATCTGGATAAAATATTTCCTTACATATAAATAAGAGTCCAATGATAAATACAATCACCCAAAAATCAATATTTATATAGGCATAATGGATATGCACTATGAAGTAAAATAACAAAGTTGTTACTGTGAAAGTAATTAAGTGATAAGTTATGCCTTTAAAATATGGGTTGTCTGGTATTTTTTTTCTAAAGTAATCCATTAAATTCTCTATTATAAACAAATTAAAATAACCTAATACAATATAACTGCCATAATAAATTAAGTTATCGTAAAAGTTTTTATTATATCCAAAATACGCAAGGTGGAAATAAATAAGGATTCTACTCAAGCCATATAATCCAAATCCTAAAAATGTTAAAAATATAGCCCCAGAAATAATAAATACCGAAAGTACAATAAGCGTTGTAAATAAATATTTTATATATTTCATTGCTTACTGTCCTCCCTTTTTACTCTATTTCGATATTCCGCTTAATAATCACCTAACTTTTATTGCAATCTCGCTGGTTTTTTATTATTAAAACTATAATCGCATAAACTATATTACCATTATAACAACTCACTACCAAATACAAATTAACACGAAGCTCTACTATTCAAATTATAACGTTTATTAATGAAGTACATCATGTTTTAATTATATAGATATAGCATACTAATGCTATTCTTATTTCTGTTCTCTATAAATTACAGCCCATAAAACCGTTAGTATAATCAATATAACTAAACTAAGTAAGATAACATTGTGTATTTGTAGACTGATAAAAGTAAATGATAGAGCATAAACGTAACCCATCACAGTAGAACCTATTGAGTTACCTAAACTCTTGGTTAATGTATAGAGTGACATCATCCGCTTCATATTATCTAATGAAGTCTCTTCTTGAGTTATAACACTATCTTTTGTATAAACTGTGCCAAAGCTAACTCCTGCAAGTAATAAACTAAATGCTATAAATAATGGCGATTCGGTGCCTATAAATACTAAAATGCCACATAGCATTAATAATGTGAATGCAAAAATATATAATCCTTTTCTACTCATTTTAACCTCTAATTTATCTAATGAAAAATTAAGCGCTAACCAAGCGAATGAAATTGGAAATATTACAAAGCCACTTTGTAATGGTGAGAGGCCCATTTCCTCTTGTAAATAAATAGGCATATATAAGTTGTAACCCATCAGAATAATTGCATAAGCAAAATCGGTGAAGAATATTAAAATAATCGTCTTATTAAATTCTGCAACTGGTACAAATGGTGTTTTTACGTTTTTTTCATTTTTGTAAAGAACTACTGCCATTATACAAGCTAAGATAAGTGAAATTATGTTTAAATATAAATTTGCTTTATTCATAACTGTAAACATTAAAAAGAAGATTAATACATAGAAGTACATTAAGCCCTTCACGTCTAATTTGTTCGTTGCAGTTGTATTTTCATTTTCAAAATGGAATGTGATTATCACCAATACCATAGCAGCGATTGCAATCGGAATATTCACGAAGAACAACCAGTGCCACGTTGCAAATTCTAAAATAGTTCCTCCTAAAACTGGACCAATAATGCTAGAAATCCCCCATACACTACCAACAATTCCCATAATTTTATAACGTAATGGGATTTCAAAGGCAAGTTTAGGTACGATTTGACTCAATGCCATCATTACACCGGCGCCTAAACCTTGTATGAAACGGGACATGATAAGTATGCTGAAAGTACCACTTATCCCGGATAAGAAACTACCTATAGTAAAAAGCAATAATCCTAAAAGCGTGATATAAATAATTTTCGTTCTATCTAGTAGTTCTCCCACAATCGGATTAGCTATGACAATTGCAATAAAATAAACTGCAAAAATCAATGAAATGGATGAAGTAACGTTTAAGTCATCTCTTATAGTAGGTATTGCTAAAGAAACTATGGATGTTTCTATGGCCGACATAAACATAATTAATATTAATGCAACTACGATACCTAAAGACTTAACATTCATAATTTACCTCCTTGCATAACAAATTAAAATGCTTTCAAGTATAATCAAATCAATATGTTGTAATCAGTTTCAAATCTACTTCGTTAAATTAAAACTATTGCTTTATGATAATTTGTTTAAAAAAAGAGCGGGATAGAAATCAAAATTTAAAATTTGATTTCATATTCCCGCCCCCACAAAGCCTACTAAAAAATAATACAAGCACTGAAGTTCTTGCATAAGGACTACTCATCTTCACAAATGAAGCAGTAGTTCTTTAAAAACTAGTTATAAGTTCATTTAGATATCAGACAGCTAGCGCCAATATAACAACTGCGTCTAAAACCTGTCTTGATGTTCTAGATACTATTAAATCGCAATGCATTTTTCTTAAAAATTACATAAAATATAAAATAGCTATAAAATGAAATACGGATGCAATCACTATAAAGAAGTGCCAAATCATATGAAAGTATGGACGATTTTTTTGTGCATAGAACCATGATCCGACCGTATAAGCAATCCCACCGAATAGAATAAATAGCATAAATGTTACCGATGAATCGAAGATAATTGTCGGTAAAAATAAAACGCCAATCCATCCCATAACTAAATACATTGTTAAGCTTAATTTATGACTAACATTTTTAGCTAATGATTTGTATAGAATGCCCCAGAGTGTAATGCCCCAAAGTACTGCCATTGCAGTCCATCCTAACCAGCCACCGATTAACACTAAACATATTGGCGTATATGTTCCGGCAATTGCGATATATATCATACTGTGATCGATAATTCTGAGTATATATTTATGTGAAGAATTATTAGGCATCGCATGATAAACCGTTGAAGATATAAACATTAGAAAAATACTGATCACGTATAGTGAAACACTAAACGAACCTAATATGCCATGATCCATAAAACTTTGTATTGCTGCATACGGTAATACGCATAAAGCAATGAATGCAGCTACCCCATGTGAAACTGCATTTCCAATTTCCTCACCAAATGTTAAAGGTACAATATTTTTAAATGTTTTAGCCACTTTGCTATTATCTACATCTACTGTATGAGACATAAGTGTAACCACCCTTTTATTAAATCAAATTCATACGTTTCAAATCAGCTGTAGCTGTTTCAACACTATCTTTACCTTCTTTATTTTTTAAAGGAGAAAATTCTTCTTCTCTCGGTACTTGTAATGTAATAAAGCTATTAGCATATTGGAAAATATCAAAATAGAATAATTCAAACTTAAGTGTTGGTTGCTCAATTACGCCAAAATCATCATCTAGCTGTTTTAATTTTTTAATCGCTAAATGATATGGCAATGCATGATCAACCACATTGTTAATAAATAAAAGTTTAAATGTATGTATTCCTATATTAGCGTTATTAAATTCATTAGCAACTTCAGAGTCTAATTCTGAATATTCAAGTACAGTATCTTTTTGATTAGCTGTAACTAATCTGCCTACACTTTCACCCTCTTTAGGTTGAATTGACTTTGTAGTGATATCCATACTTTTTTGGAATGTATAACCTGCAAATAATGGGTCCAATACTTTCACAAGAACGTTATCAATATTATTCAAGAAAATATATTCCACACCATTGTCTGTCATTTCATCTAAATAGCCTGAATTTTTGAGTGATTTAAACACGCCACCATTACCGTTAGGCGTTTCTAGGATGTTACCATCTACGTCTAAAACTAACTTGCCTTCTTCAGATAAGGCAACAATGTTTTCTTGCTTGAAAAAGTGCACATGTGATTTATCATATCCAAAATAATCTTTAGCTTCGAAAAATAGTTGTGTTTCTTTGTCATTTACTTTGCTAGTCATGATATACCAATCGACAGCTACACCTGTTTGCTCTTTTAATGCTATTAATTGCTGTGCTTGAATTTCAAATAAGCTAACGCCTTCAATTTCAAACGAACCTTTAGGTCCTTTATAACCTAAACGCGTCCCTTGCCCACCTGCCATTAATAACACTGCAAATTTGCCTTTTTGAATTGCGTCTAAACCAACTTCTTCATATTTTTTGATTTCTTCTTCTGTAAAATCATTTTTAACTTCATATTTCACTTCATTAATAGAAGAAACATCATCGATTACTTTTTTATTTACATACAAATCTTCATATAAATCTTGAATATCAGATAAGTTTAAAGAGTCTACTTTATTAGCTAATTGTTCTTTTTCATTTGTACTCATTAGTTTTTCAAATTCAATTAAATGGTCTTGATTAAACTTTTCTAAACCTTTCTTATCTAGCATGTTCTCTCTCCTTAATATTCAAATATTAGATAAAAATAATATCTTATTACTGACTTGAATATATAATTTCACTATTTGTACTTTATATTATTATGATTATATGCACAACCTTAATCATAACCATTTAAAAAACAGTTGATTAATAAACGGTTGGAAAAACACATAAGTTGCGCCTATAGTTAGCGCACTCGCAAGTGATAAATCAACGAGCCCACCTGTTTTAAAAACCAAAGGGAATTTCACACTGATTGGGATAGGATATAAAAATTTAACTCCCCTAGGTGTTAACATATCTAGTATAACATGAGATAGCAATCCGAATATAATGGTAATTAAATAATAAATTGGTGTTTGAATAGCATATAATAGACAAATTATAATTGAAATAAATAATAGTGAGTGTGTAAATGTCCTGTGACCAAATAACATTCTAATAAAAAAGCTCAAAACTTTTAATCGTCTACCAATTTTACTCTGTGCATGACAAATATCAGGTAATAAACTTGATATAACTGCAAGCGTTATAACCGTAATTGATGTAAACAAATCTGTATGGAAATATTCTATAGTTAATGCGCCTACTAATAAACCGCATGATGCGTGGGTTTTACCTGTCATTTTCACTTCTCCTTATCGCAATATATTTTATCATATCTTTTATATCAATGCGAACATACTTTCGTAAAAAAGCATTGAGTATAACATATTTAAAAAAAGTATCACACAATTACTTGAAAACGGTTGCATGTTGTTGTATGATGTAGCTATAAATTAATTAAAGGATGTGTTCTAGATATGGCAATGACAGTTAAAAAAGATAACAATGAAGTAAGAATTCAATGGAGAGTTGCAGATATTAAGATTCCAACAAGTGATATTAAGAACATTTCACAAGATCAAAATATCCATGAAATTCCAAAATTAGATAGAAATAAAGTTTCGAGAATTGGTTCTACTTTCGGAAAAACGAACCGTGTTATAATCGACACTAATGACCATGAATACATTATTTATACGCAAAATGATCAAAAAGTATATAATGAAGTAACAAAATAGTATTAAACAATTAACAACAAAAAGACGAAATTCTAATCCCACGTTAGAATTTCGTCTTTTTTATATTAATTACTTCTTAAACCTATTTAACATGAATAAGGGCTATCAATTAACCTCTAATTCACAATGATGATATACTATAGCTAAATCTTAGAAAGCGGGTGCATATCATGTACGTTGTTACGAATAGAATTGATGTAAAAAAAGGGTTTGCAGAGAAAATGGCGCCTAATTTTACTAAAAAGGGCAAAATTAATGAATTAGAAGGCTTTCGTAAAGTTGAAGTTTGGCTCATTGAAGATGAAACAGACCACGATCAGATGTATGTGAATACTTGGTGGGATTCTGAAGATAATTTCAAAGCATGGCTAGAGAGTGATGCTTTTAAAGAAGCACACGCAGGTAAGTCAAAATCTAAAAGTGAAGATTCACCAGTCATAGGAAATAAAGTTGTTAAAGCTAATGTTTTATCAACACTTAATTAACCAAATATGTTTGTAAGTTTAAATACAACAAAACAATCAATATTGCAAAACACCCCAAAAGTCAGATTCTATCTAACTTTTGGGGTGTTTTTATTGTATTCATATTCTATTATTGCTTATTCATATTTCATATTGTTTTTTAACTAATTAAAATATAGATGCGCCATCAACGCTATAATTGGTAATGCAATAATTGTTCTGATTAAGAAAATAACAAACAGTTTAAAGATACTGACTGGAATTTTTGAGCCTAGTATCACCCCACCTACTTCTGATAAGTAGATTAACTGACTAATACTTAATGCACCGATGACGAATAATGTAATATCATTGCCTACACCTTCAATTAATATAGATGGTAAAAACATATCGGCAAAGCCTATTAATATTGTTTCTGATGCTTGTGCAGCTTCAGGAATTTGCAGTAATTCTAAATATGGTACAAACGGTTTACCAATAATTGCGAATATCGGTGTGTAAGTCGCAACGATTGTCGCTAGTGTACCAATACTCATAACAACTGGTAAAATAACAAACCACATATCTACAACTGTTTTAAGTCCAGATTTGAAAAATGATTTGAATCCTGGCGCTTTGATACCTGTTTCAGTCGCCATGTCAAAACCGTGACCTAATGCAGTTTTATTTTCTGGTAATTTTTCAGTTCTCATTTCTTCAGATACTTCTTTTGAATATTCATCTTTGATAGATTTTAATGGCCAAATTCTTGGCAAAATCAATGCACAAACAATACACGAAACAATAACTGAGAAGTAGAAATAGAAGAAATGGTTTTGCATATGTACTGTTTCTGCAATGACGATTGCAAATGTTATAGATACTACACTGAAAGTAGTAGCAATAACTGTCGCTTCACGTCTAGAATAAAAACCACTTTCATATTGCTTACTTGTTATTAATACCCCTACTGTGCCATCTCCGATAAACGATGCTAGGTTATCTACTGTAGAACGTCCTGGTAATGTGAATAAAGGTCTCATAATAGGTCTAAAGATTGGCCCTAAAAATTCTAACAATCCATATTCCATAAGTAATGGTAAAAATAATGCTGCAAATAAGAACACAGCAACTAATGTTGGCAATAGACTTTCAAATACAAGCCCGCCAGTATCTGCAGAATAAATTACTTCAGTACCGACTTTCAAATAAGTCATCCATACAAAAACAACTGCTAATATTCTTAATAACAACCAGACGATTTTCACATTAAATGCATTATATAAAAGTCCTTCTGGTTCTAATTTATTTTTCAATATTGTGGAACATAAAATTGATAATATGCCTGATATTGTGATAATCAAAACAATAATTAATGGCATGGCGTCCCCGAGTACATCTTGCAATAGTCCTGCTAAAAACGCGACGGGTAATGTGGTTTGTTTAACACCATCTTCAGTCACAGTAATAGGTACCAAAAACAAGATAATACCAATCAATGACATGACTATGAACTTTAACCTACCTCGCACTAATTGTGATTTACTATATTTATTCATTTCATTCACCCCTTAGGTGTTTATATTTTTATATACACTTAAAAAAGCAACAGCAATAATTATAACCTATTATGTATAAATATGTAAATCAATAAATTTAGGTTTTTATTGTCTTCTTGTATATGTATAAATAAAATAATTGACCCTAATCTTATTTAGGGTCAATTACACTTTATATGAAAACGCTTACTTTTGCAATTTATTTTTGAATTATATTTTTCTTAATAAATTAAAGCGTATCGAATGCCGACAGCAGCAACAATTACATCGACAGTAATATTATAATTTTTGCTAACACATCACTCATGGACAATAGGTGTACACTAATCAAACCTGATATAAGGAGGATATGGATATGGATGTGTTTATGGTCGACTATTTTTTGTGCCCCATGCTACGCAATCAGCTAAAAAAACGCATTCCTCCTACGACTGAAATTGAAGCAGCTGATGAAAATAATAAAATCTTTTTAATGTTTAATGCTTTTTACAATGAATTAAACACTTGATTCTTAATGTTTGTAATTGCTTGCTCAACACCTTCATCATGTATATATGCTTTTGCTAAATTAGGCACATACATACTTTGTGCTAAAGCTTTATAACCTAGACTAAATTGTATTTTGTCTCCTAATTGATAAAAATCCTGATTTAATAAATCAATCATGACATGATCACTTGTAGCGCCTAATATTTTCACTTGATGATGCATAGGTGTAATTGCTTCGACATACGTATCTAAACTACCAATATCAATGATAGCTTGTAAATATTGTTTGCCTGTATCATAGTTTATACGTGGCTTAATCTCTACTATTTCTGCTTCTAAAATAATTGTATCTTGATATAACATTGCAATTGGATGATTTGTTGTGGTCTCAATTCCTCTGAAGAGCGTTTCGCCTATTCTCAGTTCGTTAATTTTACCTAAATCACTATAAGCCATTTGCGTTAACAAACTTGAATTCCCGCCTGATATGATTTTAAATCTGATACTGGTCACTTCTTCAATAGAGTTTACAAATTGATTAATCATTTTCACATCTTCATCAGTAGGTGCATTCGACTGAAAACACATAAAGTTGAATGCTAACCCTGCAAGATTAAGATGATGCATCTGAATTATTTCTTTAATATAATCAATTACATCATAAGTTAAGATGCCTTCTCTTGCATCTTTCCAATCCACCATGAGTAAAATTTGGTGCTTCACTTCTTGTTTACCTGCAAGATCATTTAATTGTCGAATCGTCGTTATCTCTGTTTGAATACTTATATTCGTATAACGTACTACATCTTCAAGTCCATATTGATTTGTAGTGCCTATCATTGCAAAAGATATACTTGGATCTTTACTCTTCGTAATATTACCAATTCTGGCGTCTGCAAAGTGTGTAATACCGATGTCTTTTAACACTTCTATAATTTTGCTATCGCCAGCCACACACTTGGTTACAGGTGTAAAACAAATATTATTTTGACTGCACAAGGCATTTAATACATGGGCGTTATATTGAATTTTAGATAAATTAATCTGTAATTGTGCCATGTTTACACCTCTTTATATAATGGATTCTTTAATTTTATCGTTACGTACTGTTTCACTTTATTTTCCATTCTCATACGCAACAATGCTTTGACTGAAATCGTAGGTCCAAACAAAACTGCTTTCAACGCTTGAGCATGTGCTTTTTGTGGATCTATTGCTTCGTATACTATGTCACCTACTGCTTCGAATAACGCCCTCTCGTCTACTTCATCATATTTTGAAAAATGATGAATCAGTTCTGCGATTTGATTTTGAATTACTGAATGTTGAAATTTTTCGATAACCGCTTCAATATTTTCAGCAATGAGACTTGTATTCGTTATATCAATATGAGGTAATTTATACTTTAAAGTTTCTAAATCTATTCTTGAACCACCTAAATCTCTGATGATAAATTTCATTTGATTATTCGGTCCAAGATTAACAATCGTATTTTGCATATGTGCTTCCAAGGCAATACCATAATCTTGTATATATGCAATTAATGGTTTGATTAAAGTTTTCGCATAACTACACATAAATTGTTTGATGGCGATTGATGTAGGTCCTACTCCCATCCACTCCAAGTAACTGTCTACAATGACTTGGTTATCAACTGGATTTTTATTAACTAAACTAGCTGTCACCAATGTTGTCCCATTATCTGCAATATAAGGTTTGTGTCTCACTATGCAAGCCAATTGACGTGCAGCTTCGTCATCTATATTTACATGAGTACCATAAGGCTCCAAGGCGACTTGTAATTGTGGGTATAGATCTAACATATCTTGTAATTCATAACTGAGTTTAGGCCCATCTACTGTCGTCACAGCAGAAACGGTTCTAATGGCACTTGTAGCTTGAATATTTACTGGTAATTTAATATGGAATGGTTTATTGATTAATGCCATTGTTCTAAATGATAAAGTTGCTTTGGATTCTACTTCAAATGGTGTGGGTAATAATCTTCCTTCTTTTATCCACTTCGCAAATTGACGCACAATCACATTGTCATATTGCCATGGGTGTACGAGTACTACTCTATAATCCTCCAGCTCAAACTGGTATGGTTCTAAAAATGCTTTAAGTTTATAACGATATTCAGGAATAATATGATTCAAAATATATTGTTCATCATCTTCCATTGACGTTGTAATACAATCTGCTTTATGAATAAGCATTACTTTTAATCCAATAATCTTTTCAAACTCTGGCGCATATAATCTCACTTCTTCTTTGGTTAAAGGCAATTTCGTTTTAGACAAGGGATGCGTCGGATGTCCTTCTACAACTATACTCTCCGAATAAGTTAAATCATTAATTTCTTCTGAATCCTCAAAATGTTTTAACCAGGTAAAGAAATTAATAGTTTCAGGCATTCTCGAAAATTTCAATGTTGCATGAATCAATGCTTGTCTATGAGAAAAATGATCATACGTCCATACAAAGCCATCTCTACTAGAAATCAGTTCTTCTCTCAATCTGTTACTGATTGGTATATCAAATTGGTTGTCCAATACGTCGAGTAATTGTTCTACAGTTTCGATTGTCATTCTAGTGTTACCTTTGATATAACGTATCTTTCCTTTAAATACATATCTTTCCATATCACTTTTACGTACTTTATCCACTTGTAAAAGTTGTCCGTGATATTGTAATTCAATACAATCTTCAAACTCATTAACTATCATTTTATCAGGAAAAATATGTTCCTTAATAATCGCGTTATAAATACGGTACTGTACGTTTTTATCTGCAGTTTGCCGTGTTTGATCCGTCATACAAGATTGCCCCCATTTTTTCTCGGTCTATTTATAATACTGAATCATATTGTATTCACAAATGTATTCAATTCTATTATGCTAATCATATCTAAAAATTCTATTGTAAAGCGCATGATTATTGTACTTAAAGTAATGTACTTCTAATTTTCATTTTAATATTCCCTATTTTCCCTCTATTTTCCAAAATCAACACGGTACTGAAAAATAAATGATACGGTGTTCATTCACTTTGAGATGTTAAAATACATAGAAGAGTGGTAAATATAAATGATGAAACTGTTATCTTTCATATTTCATACAATTTAGCTAAATAATACTATACTAAAACCCGCACTTAATTTTATAATTGATAACAATTATCAATGCAGCTAATATAGATTCTATAAATACCTTATGCTTTTGTAAAATAATTTTAAGAGGTGCCTTATGAATTCAAACATAGACTTTAACAATTCAATTAACAAACTTACTAATGATGAACAATATGCCTTAACCTATTTAGAATCTATCAACGATGAATGGCGTGATGCTTTTGTTAAAACGTTATTAGTCAGTAGAGATAAAATATCCCAACGACTCATCACTTCTTTACATCGAGAAAACTTAATTAATAGTCGCGATTATAGTCACATTATTGCAACAAAAGATGCACCAGTAAACTTAGCAACTAATCAGGTACAAACATTAAAAATAGCTTTCCCACACACTCAAAAGACTTTATATGCACCTATTACTGGATTACATGCATTCGATAGAATTGATGTTGAAGGACCATTTTATTTTGAAAATAAGGATAATTTTGAAAGGATTTTACATCCTGAAGAGATATTAACTTGTATTTTAACCGAAGCACCAACACTTGATAATGATGCAAGTCATCAATTTAGAGAAGATATAAATAATAGCGTAGCTAATATGGCTATTTCTCTTAGCTTTCAAACAATTACCTTAGCCGATGAAACTTTACCTCTTGGTCAATTAATTATGGAAGCAGAAGATAGTTATTTAAGATCCGAACAAGCAGTCGTTGAAGGACATCCCTTACATCCTGGTGCAAAATTGCGTAAAGGCATGACACCCGAAACTACAATTAATTATTCTTCTGAGTTCAACAATGCTATAGGCTTAAAATTTATCTTAATACATAAAGATATTGCAAAAGTTGAATCATTATCCAAAAATTACAATGAAACTTTATATGGTTTATTCGAAGACTTATATTCTGAAGTTTTAAAAGAGGTTGGTTCTGAGCTTATTGATACATACTATGTCATGGTCGTACATCCATGGCAGTATAATAAAATATTAACCAATCAATATGCCAATGAGCTTAAAGAAAAACGAATCATTCCAATACGCTACCAACTTGATTATCACGCTGGTCTATCGTTTAGAACACTCATGCCAAAACTACCTATAACTTCACCCCACATTAAACTATCCACTAATGTGCACATCACAGGTGAAATTAGAACTTTATCAGAACAAACAACAATTAATGGCCCTCAAGTAACACAAATTTTAAATGATATTAAACATAGCGATACCTTATTTCATAATATTGCTGGCGATACGATTGATGAAATTGCTGGCATCCACTTTTTTAAAACAGACGATTCACGTGATATCCAAACTATTAGAAGTGAACAATTAGGTTCGTTATTTAGAACTAATATTTATGATCTTATTGATAATAAAACAACGCCTATGATTCCATCAAGTTTAGTCGCCAACTATGCTTATAATTATGAAACACCGATCAATACACTTATCAAAAAGTATGCACAAACACATGCTTGTGATTCTTATAAAGAAGCATGTATCGCTTGGATGGAACATTATAGCCAAGCACTAGTTGATATTACGCTACCTTTATACATTAAATACGGCATCGCTCTCGAGGCACATTTACAAAATACTATCGCTACATTTAATAGTGATGGCTCGTTAAACAAATTATATGTTCGTGATTTTGAAGGCTTACGTATTGATGAAGCTTATTTGAATCACCAGGGATATAACACTCAAAATTTTCATGAGAAATCCTTAATTTTAACGAATCAATCACAAACTGTTTTTAATAAAGTATTTTATTCTAGTATTCAAAACCATCTTGGAGAATTGATCTGTAGTTTAGCAAAATCGAGTGCTATTAATGATTTAGAACAAAGTATCTGGTCAACTGTAAGTGATTTATTGGCTAACAAGTTAAATGTCATTGCTGATACTATGGATGATCCAAAAAGAATCGATGCAATTCGAGCATTATTATTTGCGCCTAAAATTGACTATAAATGTGTAACAACGATGAGACTAGAAGATGAAGCAGATATTTACACTTATATACAAGTGAATAACCCCTTACATCGGAGTCATGCATCTCATTAAAACAGTATATTAAGTCTTTATTAATAATTAAAACAGGCTGAGACAAAATATCTGTCTCAGCCTGTAGTCTTCGGCCAGTGCTTTTCCCATAGGAGTCGGACCAAATTACTGCCATTTTTTAAATAATATAATGATTCATTGATTGTATTCTTATAAAAGCCAACACACTTAGAAATGAGTATAATTGAATTAGCAAAAAATATTCATTTCATATTAGCATAAACAATGAAATGAATGAACAAAGATTGTCTCAAGGGAATAATATCTATAAACACAAAATAATTACTTTTATAGTAATTGGTTTTTCGACATTTTAAAACCGCTAAAGCAAATTACTTTAGCGGTTTTTATTTAGTTTGGTACTCAATTAATTATTGTAAGCCTTTTTCCTCGTTATTTGAACTTTGGCTTTTTTCATTTTTTTGAGACCATTCTTTTTTAGTCATTACATCTTCAACGCGCATGTTAACTTCAACTACGTCAAGACCAGTAATATATTTAACTTGTTCTTTAACTAAGTCTGTTACTTTACGGAAGATTTTAGGTGCTGACTCACCATATTCTAATATTACTTTCAAATCAACAGCTGCTTGTTTTTCTCCAACCTCAACGCTTACGCCTCTTGAAACGTTCTCGTTGCTTCCGAATGAGTTAGAAATACTATCGACGAATCCGCCTTTCATTTCTAAAATACCACTTACTTCACGCGCTGCGATGCCTGCAATTTTTTCAATTACTTCATCAGAAAATGATAACTTATTTGAAAATTCCGGTTCTTGTTGTTGTTGCTTTTCTACTTCTTGTTCATTAACTCCAGTTTGATTATTATATGCTTGTTTTGCTTTGTTATTATCTACTGCCATATTAAAATCTCCTTTGTCTTTTCAATTTTTAAAAATTTAGTTTTAAGCTTTTTCAATCTTTGAAAATACTAACTCCATCGATTTAAGAAATTTAAAAAGTCTTGCTTACGGTCTTTAGTATACCCGATTGCAATTCCAATCAAACATAACACTAAGATTAATATTGTACTCCAGAAACCAAGAGTTAAGAATAATATTGCGATAATCAAGAATGCTAAGAATCCAATGATTCTCCATTTAAATACTTTTAAGAAATCAACAACTTCTTGTGTAGAATCTTGTCCATTTTGGTGATTATTATTAGTCATGATAACCCTCCCTTACAACACACGTTTGCCTGAGGTTTTTTGATCTCTAACGTTGACCTCTAGTTTTGATACTGGTAATTCAGTAAAGTGTTCTACGTTCTGCTTAATGTCATTTCTAATTTCTTCCGTTAATGATTTAACTTGAACATCACCTGGCACAAAGAAATCTGCTTTCAAAGCAATATGTGATTTCT
This sequence comes from Staphylococcus caseorum, assembly GCF_049943195.1. Lineage (NCBI taxonomy): Bacteria > Bacillati > Bacillota > Bacilli > Caryophanales > Staphylococcaceae > Staphylococcus > Staphylococcus caseorum. Next base: position 233,537 of record NZ_JBNFUA010000001.1, on the reverse strand, counting down.
TCTTCTTGTTATACAATTTTGCAATCACATTCGGTTGACGAATTTGTTCATATTGTACAAGTGTATCGTATGCTGATTTTTCAACTGCTTTTCTCGATACATAAATATGACCATCATTGAAATCTTTGTAAAGTCCGGGTTTTCTATACGTAGGTTTAAACAAGCTGAATAGTAGTATCAGACCAATTAAAATAAGTAACGCTGCTAAAGTTATTAAGGTCGGTTGAAACCAATTAAATTGTGTTAAGTAATCTTGATACTGAGTAATTCTAGAATCTTTGATATACATAAACAGTAAAACACCAACGATTACTACAATTAAAAGTCCTAATATGAAATTTTTAAGTCGCTTCACCTCGTATGACACCTCCTATGTTTCTAGATTATGTACTTGTCATATAAGACTAATACCCTTTTAAAAAATCTTAGAAACATTTTTATTGTATATTTTAAATAATTTCTATGGCAAAATAAGTTTGCTCTAGCTATTTCTCTTATGATCTTCAGTTGTTTCTATTTCTTTATCGTCTTGTTTTTCTTTATTGTCTTGCTTTTCTGAATCCTCTTGATTTGCTTTACGATATTGTAAAAGCTGATTATCCGTGACAAGTAGTTTATTACTAGGTCTCGGCTTTTCTATGGCTAAGGATTTAAAGAGTGACCATATCATTATTATAATGACGATGGAGAATGGTAAGGCTGCAATAATTAACAGGTTTTGAATCGATTGTGTTCCACCTGTGTAAATCATGATCATTGCAAATAGTGCTAATATAATGCCCCAACTGACTTTGACTAAACCAGAAGGATTAATACTACCTTTAGAACTCAACATACCTAATACATATGTTGCTGAGTCAGCTGATGTTACAAAGAAAATCATAATAACTATTAGCGTAACAATACTTAATACAAATCCTAATGGGAAATGTTCCAACGTGGCAAAGGTCGCCGTTTCAGTTGCCTCTTTCGCGATATTCGCAATACCATTTTGTTGTAAATAAATTGCTGATGCACCAAACACTGCGAAAAATAGGAAACATACAAGTGCCGGTACAAATAGCACCCCTAATATAAATTCTTTAATTGTTCTACCACGAGACACACGAGCGATAAAGATCCCAACAAATGGCGCCCATGAAATCCACCAAGCCCAATAGAAGATCGTCCATTGTTGTAGCCACTGGAATTTTTCGCCACCTGATTGCGGTATACGTAAACTCATATTAAAGAAATTAGCAATATAATCACCTAATGAATTGGTAAATGTATTTAATATCGTTAGTGTAGGTCCTACACAGAACAATAAGAGTAATACAATGAATGCTAATGCCATATTAATATTACTTAAGTTCTTAATACCTTTATCAATACCTGACCAAGCTGACCAAGTAAATAATAAAGTTGCTACGATAATGATAATCACTTGAGTTCCAAAATTAGAAGGAATTTCAAATAAGAAGTTCAATCCTTCATTGATTTGTAACGCACCAAAACCAAGTGTTGCAGCAACACCAGTTACAGTAGCGATAATTGCAAGAACATCTATCGCCCCACCGATAGGACCTTTCATCATTTTACTACCTAAAACAGGTATTAACGTAGCGCTGACTAATCCCGGATAACCTTTGTGGAAATTAAAGTACGCAAAAACGAGTCCCACGATACCGTATACAGCCCATGCGTGCACACCCCAATGAAAGAATGAAAATTGCATCGCATCATTAATTGCAGTTTGTGTTCCTGCTTTATGTAATGGCGTTAAAGTAAATGCATGACTGATAGGTTCAGCAGTTGTCCAAAAGACTAAACCAATACCCATACCTGCACTAAATAACATTGCGAACCATGATTTTAATGAAAATTCAGGGTCTTCGCCTTCTTCACCTAATGTAATAGATGAATATCTTGAAAATAATAGATAAATACATACAATTAATATGACTAATACTAGTAATAAATAATACCACCCAAAATTAACTGCTATAAAATTTGTAATAGTTTGAGTAACTGATTCTAATTGTTTCGGCAATATTGCGCCATAGAGCACAAATAACGTACAAATAGCTAATGCCACCCAAAATACTACCGTCATTTTTTTTAAATGCATAACAAAAATACACACTCCCTTTATTTTATGTAACATACATACCCTATCATACTTAATATAATCCATAATTGTAACCACTTTTAAGGATTATAAAAACTTATTTAAACACTGTAATTCGATTTACTAAAAATTAAATTATAATAAAATAACATATTTAAAAGCCTTCCAAACAATTATTCACCAATAAGGTAATTGTTTGGAAGGCTTATCTAGCGTATTAACTTCATAACACAGTAACATGACAGATTTTAATATTTATAACTTATGATCCTTGATTGAGTTGAATTACTAATTTACCAATCATGTTTTGATTTTCAAGTTGCTTATGTGCATCGAACAGACTATTTGCTGTTAAACCATCTATCACTTTATTTAATGTAGGTTGATATACGCCCGCTTCTATTTTTTCAGAAATATCCGTTAAATATTCACGATGTAAAGTCATATCTTCAGTTTCATGTAGTGGTCTTGAATACATATATTCATGTGTAAATGTATTACTTTTGTCTTTTAATAAATTTAAATCTTGTTTATTTTTAAAAGCGACAATAGTTGCAATGATTCCTCTTGGTTTTACGAGTTCTATCATTTTTTCATAGTATTGATCTGTATCAAACGTACAGAAAATATAATCAACTTCACTTATTTCATATTTTTCAAACTCTTTAATTAAATCATTTTTATGATTTAACACAATATCCGCGCCCATATCCTTAGACCAATTATACGTTTCTTCTCGTGAAGCGGTTGTGATGACATGGAGTCCATGGTGTTTGGCTATTTGTGTTGCAATACTTCCTACGCCACCTGCACCATTAATAATTAAAATGGACTTACCTTTATTATCTTCTGGATTATGCGAAATTTTAAATACATCAAATAATGTCTCTGATGCAGTTAGCCCTGTTAAAGGTAAACTTGCAGCTTGAGTCGCAGTTATATTCTTAGGTTTTTTAGCAACAAGACGCTCGTCAACAAGTTGGTATTCTTGATTAGAACCTTGATATGCAGGAGATCCAGAATAAAATACTTCGTCGCCAACTTTAAAATGATTAATCTCTTCACCTACTGCTTCTACCACACCAACAGCATCAAAGCCTAGAACTCTTGGCGGCTGGTCAACAGGAGACTGTCTTATTTTCGTATCTACAGGATTAATGCTAATAGCTTGTACACGTACTAAGAGCTCGTATTGCGTTGGTTCCGGTCGTTCAACTTCAAATTCATAGAATTGATTTCCTTCATCTAGATCAAAACGAGTATCTGCACCTATTGCTTTCATATTACATATCTCCTTTAATGTTTAGATATTGTCTGACACCTGTACTACTTGTTTCCCAAAGTTATCTCCTGTAAATAAATTTCTAAATGCTTCTGGTATATTTTCAAATCCGTTCATGACTGACGTTTTTGTTTTTATCTTATCTTCTTGAACCCACTGTGCAAGTTGTTTACTCGCATTTGCAAAATCATCTGCATAATTTGCCACAATAAAGCCTTTCATTAATGCTTGTGATTTTATCAGGATGGGTTGAATACGTGGACCATGTTCAATCGTTGCATCATTGTAACCAGAAATTGCGCCACAAACAGGAATTCGAGCAAATTGATTTAAGTGTTTCATTACTTCATCAGCGATTGATCCACCTACGTTTTCGTAATAGACATCTACACCATTCGGTACTGCTTTAGCAAATTGTTCTGAAAAATCATCTGATTTATAATCCACACTCGCATCAAAACCTAATGTTTCTGTTAAGTATGTTGTTTTTTCAGGGCCACCTGCAATACCTACAACATAAGCACCTTTTAATTTAGCAATTTGTCCTACCACAGACCCAACTGCGCCAGATGCTGCAGATACAACAACTGTTTCGCCTTCTTTCGGTTGTCCAATTTTTAATAGCCCATGGTATGCTGTTTGACCCGGCATGCCTAACACACTTAAATATAAATGTAGTGGAACATCTGTATTAGATACCTTGATAACATGCTTTGCTGGGACATTGCTTAGTTTTTGCCAAGGGAATTGTCCAGTAACAATGTCACCTTTTTCAAAACCATCTGCTTCTGATTCAATGACTTTACCAACAACATGGCCTGATAAAGGTTCATCAATTTGGAATGGTTTGATATAAGAATCACTATCATCCATACGTCCGCGCATATATGGATCCACTGATATATATAACGCTTCTACTTGAATTTCATCTTTTTTCGGCACATCTATTTCAACAGTTTCATATTTAAATACCTCATCTGAAGGAATGCCTTCAGGTCTCTTAGCTAATACGATTTGTTCTGTATTCATTATATTGCCTCCATTCACTATTTTCTTTCATTTTATAGTGATACAACGGTGCAATCAATCAAATCGCTTATTCAGCTCTATACGGTCATGTTATGCTTACTTTAAATTCATATACTGACCGATATAAAGTAATAAGGAGATATTTAAGTGAAACTAAGTATTTTAGATTATGTTCCAATTTTTGAAGGCCGCAACGCGACACAAGCTTTAAATCATACTGTTGAATTAGCTCAATTAGCTGAGTCATTAGGCTTTTATCGCTATTGGGTTGCAGAGCATCATCAAGTGTTCTCTGTAGCCTCTAGTGCGCCTGAAATGGTTATGATGTCACTCTTAGAACAAACATCTTCCATTCATATTGGAAGTGGCGGTATTATGCTGCCTCATTATAGTGCATATAAAATTGCAGAACAATTTAAATTAATGGAAGCACGTCACCCTGGACGCGTCGATTTAGGCACAGGACACTCGCCTAGCTTCAAAAATGTAAATCAGGCTTTAAATGAGTCTAAAACAAAAGATATAAGTTACAAAACACAAATTAATGATTTAATGTATTATTTTAATGATGACAATACTCATAATCATCGTTTTAAAGGCTTACAAGCGACGCCATTAATCGATACGAAGCCAAGTATATATATATTAGGTATGAGTAAACAAAGTGCTGCCATTGCTGCGGAAAAAGGATTACCTTTCGTAGTTGCGCTTATGGGTCAAGCTAACCACAATATTGAAAGTGTTATTAATCATTATCGTGACTTATTTAAACAATTTCATCCTGAAAGCCAATCTTATGTCATTATTTCTACGTTTGTAATTACTGCAGAACAGCAATCACAAATAACGCAATTAGAGCATGCATTTCATTTATGGTTAGTGCGCATTGGCTATTTGGATCAGCCTGAGTTTTATCCTTCAATTGAATTTGCAATGCATCGACAACTCTCAACACGTGAACAAGATAAAAAGAATTTTAACCAAAATAGAGTGATTTCAGGTTTACCTAATGATGTTATGAAAGCACTGAATGATGTTGCTCTAAGATTTAATGCTGATGAAATTATGATTCAACCACACGTTTTTGGTGAAACACAGCGGAAAACACTGCTAGAGTTAATTGCCAAGGAAAATATGACAAAATAATAAAAGCAACATATCGCACACATTTAACTGTCGGCTGATATGTTGCTTTTTTGCATGATATTTTAATTTAAAGATCTTTATCCCATAAGAATTCATTTATTTTATCTTGCACTTTTTTATTATTTGCTAGTTTTCCATGCTCTGCATTAGGGCCATGCACTTTAAATTCATCATATGATTGTACGCTATCACCTAATAAATACTTTAATGACCTTGAAGATACATTAGTCACCCTACCATCTGAATCTGTGCCATCTTCTACGTCTCCATATATATTTAGCACATTTACGTTATCAGGATATTTATGTTTCATTGCTCGTAATTCTTTATAATCATCCATCATTTTATTAGGCTTACCATTTTTATCTAATTCAACATTTAATTTTTTGCCATCTACATCTACCTCACCATTAAAGTTTCCAGCTAAATTTACTACTTTATTTAAAGTAGATAGTTGTTCATCGTCTCCATAATTCAACATATAGTAACTAAATGATTTATTGCTCATAGAATGTGCGACAAAATTAAATTTTTCAAAGTTATATTGATAGTTCGTGGCAATGATGACATTTCTTATCCATTTTGCATTTTTTTCTACATTTTCATTATTATTATCTTCTAACTTAATTTTAATAATTGGATATTTAGATTTACTTGTTAAGTTTCCATCGAATGTCACCTTTCCATCAGATGAAACATATGCTTGAATAACCTCTTTTGATGCACCTGACTTAATAGCTGAATTTACTAGAAAATTTCCTGAATCAGCTGAGCCTTTATATCCATGAAGGTAAAATGTAGGTATCGCTTCCTCGGAATCACTTCTGACAGGATATTCGTTATTTCCATAATATTTAATTACTAAAATAGCTACACTTAATAAGGCAACGAGCAAAATGATAAGTAGTACTGTGTAGAAATTACGAGAGTTCTTTTTATCTTCCATGTAATCACGCCTTATATTATAGAGTTATTTTCTTTAATTACCCAACATCTTATCATACTTAACGTTTTAAAATAAATTTTTATTTTGTAATACAAAAAAAGCACTTTCCAATATAATTGGAAAGTGCTTTTTAATATCGAACACAAACTGTCTACACTAATTTGCGTACTGTATCTGGAAGCGAATAAGTTCGCAACAGTTGCAGTAGTAATATTAACGTTTTGAGAACTGTGGTGAACGACGAGCTTTTTTAAGACCTGGTTTTTTACGTTCTTTCATACGAGGATCACGAGTAAGTAATCCAGCGCGTTTTAAAGAACCTCTGTATTCAGGATCTGCTTCTAATAATGCACGAGCAATACCGTGACGGATTGCTTGAGCTTGTCCAGTAAATCCACCGCCGTGAACGTTAACTAAAACATCATAGTTACCTTTAGTTTCTGTAACATCAAACGGTTGGTTTATATCTAAAATTAATGATTCAAATGGTAAGTAGCTACGTACATCGCTGCCGTTAACAGTAATATTACCTTCACCTGGTACTAAACGTACACGTGCTACTGAGTTTTTACGACGGCCTGTGCCTTTATATTCAACTTGTGCCAATGTAATTTCCTCCTTTTAATTAACCACGTAACTCGTAGTTTTCTGGTTGTTGTGCAGCGTGTGGATGTTCAGCGCCACCATATACAAATAATTTTTTACCTTGTTTTTCACCTAAACGCGTGCTTGGTAGCATACCTTTAATTGAATTTTCAAGTAAACGTTCTGGGTTCTTAGCTTTTAACTCACCAGCAGAAATTGATTTAATTCCGCCTGGGTGGTTTGAGTGACGATAATACATTTTATCTTGTTCTTTGTTACCTGTAAAATGTATTTTTGAAGCGTTGATGATAATTACATAATCACCTGTATCAACGTGTGGTGTATAAGTTGCTTTATTTTTACCGCGTAAAATAGTTGCTACCTCTGAAGATAAACGACCAAGTGTTTTATCTTCAGCATCAATAACATACCATTTGCGCTCAATGTTTGATTCATTAGCCATAAATGTTTGACGCATATAATTGTCCTCCTAGAATAAATAAATGTTTCTTGTTTAATAGTTATTACTTTTAAGTTTAGATGTCATTTATTTTGTTAATTTTTTGTTCTTGTTCTACGTGCTTCTATATCTTGTTACACAATAAGATTCCGGGGCTTATCGTGGGTGATATAAAACAATACCGTTAGTAATCGTATAATTTTTAAGCCGTTTTGTCAATCTTATTTAATCATTTTGTGATGATTTTTTTTGATGTATTTTTATATTACTACCAAAGTCATTGATTAACGCTGAAGGTGTCAAATAAATCCGCTCTAAATATAATCCTTCTGATGGTGCAGTATACGGTACCTGATTACGATCTTTCATCATTAATAGCTCAGGTACCTCTTCAGGATTACGCTTTCCTTTGCCAACTTCTAATAGAAACGCCATAAGCACACGTACCATATTATATAGGAATCCTGAGCCTGTGACAATATAATCTAGACCATTTTCTGTAATTTTAATTCGACTTTCATACAATGTGCGAACTTTACTCTCTACTTCTGTTTTTTGTGAACAAAAACCCGTAAAATCATGCGTTCCCACAAATAATTGGGCTGCCCTATTCATTTTTTCAATATCTAATGAATCAGTAATATATGTTTTTAAACCACATTGAAAAGGATCCTTATGCTCAGATTGATAAATTTTATAACGATAAGACTTGCCGACACAATCATATCTACAATGAAAATCATCGTCCACGAAGGTTACATCATTCACATATACATCATCAGGCAAAGCGCGATTCATTACGTACTTCCATTGCGGTGCAGCGATGTTTAATTCTGTATCAAAATGAAAATATTGCTCTAGTGCATGAACACCTTTATCTGTTCTACTACTTGGGTGAATTCGCACATGACGTTTATGCATTCTTTTAAGTATTTTCTCAAATTGTTGTTGTACCGTTCTACCATTTTGTTGTATTTGAAAACCAAGAAACTGACTTCCTTGGTATGAAATATTTACTAAAACACGCATCATGCATTACACTCCTATATATTTTAAAACAAACAATATCACTGCTATTGGTATTAGTAATGTGAGTACTAATACATCTGTCCATCGCCATTGCAACTTACGATAACTCGTACGTTGTTTTTTAGTATCGTAGCCTCTTACTTCCATGGCGATAGCTAAATCTTCTGCTCTTTGAAACGCAGAAATAAACAATGGTATTAATAATGGTATAAATGCTTTTACTCGATTAACCAATCCTCCAGCGCTTATTTCTGAGCCACGAGATTTTTGAGCTAAAATAATTTTATCTAACTCATTCATCAGTGTCGGTATAAATCGCAATGCTATCGACATCATCATGCTCAACAGATGTACAGGTATTTTAACAAGTTTCAATGGTGATAATAGCCTTTCAAATGCGTCTGTTAAGTCAATAGGACTTGTCGTTAGCGTTAATATCGTTGAAATCATAATGATGAACATAAGTCTCAAGACAATATAAATACCCTCTAAAATACCATTTGTATCGATGGAGATAAATGAAAGCTCAAATATTCTTGTGCCACCTTTGGTTAGAAACAAATGCATTAGAAAGGTAAAGATGAGAAATATCCAAATTGGTGTCAATCCTTTTACTAAAAACCATAATTTAATATGAGCTAACTTCATAAAACTTAATATTAATAGAAACAACCAAAAATAAGTAGCAAAAGAATGTGCAAAAAAGATTAATACAATAAATAAGAAGACAAATATCAATTTTGAACGGGGGTCCAAACGATGGATTGTTGTATCTAACGGAAGATAGCGACCTATGATAAATTTATCTCTCATGTTGTTGCCACTCCTTATACATTTCAATAAATTCTGCTTCAGTTAATGCGATTTTATTAAAATAATATTGATGTTTATCTTCAATATCTCTTTGCAGTTTCACAATGTTTGGTACATCTAAGTGCATTTGATTCACGTAATTCGTATCACTAAATAGTTTACGTGGTGTACATGAATCAATAAGTTTGCCATTGCTCATAATTTTAACTTCATCTACATATTTGGCTACATCATTCATTTCATGCGTTACAAGGATGATTGTTTTTTGTTGTTCTACTTGAAGTTTTTTTATTAATTCCATGATTTGTTTTCTACTCTTTGGATCAAGGCCTGCAGTAGGTTCATCTAAAATAACAATGTCTGGATCCATTGCCAATATTGATGTAATTGCAATCTTTCTCATTTGACCACCTGACATTTGAAAAGGAGACTGCTGCAATACATCCCTATTAAAACCAAATTCTAATAGTAAACGAAACGCACGTTCTTTTACTTCGTTAAGAGGCATATTAAAGTTTTGAGGACCAAAAAGAATCTCTCTTTCAACTGAATCTTCGAATAGCTGTGACTCTGGAAATTGAAATACAACCCCTACTCGTTTACGTACTTGCTTTAAAAACTTATCTTTAGTCTTATGGGTGATTGTTATATCATCTACTTCTAACGCACCATTAGTTGGCTTTAAAAGGCCATTGAAATGCTGAATCAATGTCGATTTACCAGAACCAGTTTGTCCTATCACAGCATAGTATTTCCCTTTTTCAAATGACGTGACAATGTCTTCCAACGCGAGATACTCAAACGGTGTGCCATTTTGATATACATAACTAACTTGGTTAAAATGAACCGTCATAATTTTCTTACCAACCCTTCATAAGTTATGTAATCAGTAACGCCTAATAACTGCTGATTCATCCGCATTGAAAATGGAAGGTCTAAACCAATCTTTGTGAGTTCATTACCATCACTAAAAATTTCTTGTGGTAAGCCCGATTGATATACAGCACCTTCATTTAACACCACTACATGGTCGGCCTCTACTGCTTCTGACAAATCATGTGTAATAGAAATAATCGTAACATCTTTATCGTCTTTTAAACGATGAATCAATGAAAGTAATTCATTTCTACCAGCAGGGTCTAACATAGATGTAGCTTCGTCTAATATAATGATATCTGTATTCAAAGCGAGAACCCCTGCAATTGCAACACGTTGCTTTTGGCCTCCTGAGAGAGACTGGGGTTCATATGTAGCCCGATCTAACATTTCTACGTCAGCTAATGCTTCAGGCACAATAGTCTGCATGCTTTCATATGTTACGCCATTATTTTCTAAACCAAATGCAACGTCATACTCCACTGTAGACCCTACAAATTGATTTTCAGGATTTTGGAACACAATGCCAATGTGCTGTCTTAGGTAATTCAAATTATCTTCGTGAACTAATCTATTACGCAAATAAATATCACCATCAAATGGTGATTCTATGCCTATCATGAGTTTGGCGATAGTAGATTTACCTGAGCCATTATGTCCTACAATTGATGTCCATTGTCCTTTTGGAATCTCAAAAGATACATCATTTAACGCAAATCGTTCATCACTATTATATTTAAATGAAACATGGTTAAATGTAATAATATTATCTCGCGTTTCCATATCAATTGCCTCCCAAAATTTATATTCATCATTGTTGTATACTTATCCTATTTTACATGAAACTTTCTAAAGAAGCACTAGTAAAGTCTAAAGAAACACTGCTATAAAGAAGTACTTTAAAACTTTTATAATATAGCTCTTTTGACATTTGCGCATTAGTGTAAGTGTTCATCCTTTACTAATGTGTTAACTTCAGAGGTTCATAGTTGATTTGCAATTGCATAAGGCCCCCTCAATTCCTACAGAATTGAGGGGGCCTTATAAATAAAAAAAGCGCGCACCCCATCATATTTTTGAGTTCACGCTTTAAAGTTTATTAAGTTTGATGGGGTACTCTGAGCTAGACAATATTTGTATGTGGCAAACATTATCGTTGCACTCATTTGCTTTATACATAGTAGTACGTATATTTAAATTAAACTAATTCGATAATTACTGATTCAGCTCCGTCACCGCGACGAGGGCCTACTTTAAGAATACGAGTGTAACCGCCTTGACGTTCTGTATAACGTTCAGCAACTTCACCGAATAATTTTTGTAGTGCAGTTTGAATTGATTCATCATCATTTAAGATTTCAACATTACGTAAAGTTTTAGCAGCTTGACGACGAGAAGCTAAATCTCCTTTTTTACCTAAAGTGATTAATTTTTCAACAACACTACGTAGTTCTTTTGCACGTGCTTCTGTAGTTTCAACACGTTCACTAACGATAAGTGAAGTAGCTAAATCGCGTAACATAGCTTTACGTTGATCAGAAGTACGACCTAATTTTCTGTAACCCATGAGTTAACCTCCTTTATATTAATCTTCTTTTCTTAAGCCTAAACCTAAATCTTCAAGTTTATATTTAACTTCTTCTAAAGATTTACGACCTAAATTACGGACTTTCATCATATCAGCTTCTGATTTATCAGCTAACTCTTGTACAGAGTTGATACCTGCGCGTTTTAAACAGTTGTAAGAACGTACAGATAAATCTAATTCCTCAATTGACATTTCAAGAACTTTTTCTTTTTGATCTTCTTCTTTTTCAATCATGATTTCAGCATTTTGTGCTTCATCAGTTAATCCAACAAAGATATTCAAATGTTCAGTTAAGATTTTTGCAGCTAATGAAACAGACTCTTGTGGCGTTATAGAACCATTAGTCCAAACATCTAACGTTAATTTATCAAAATCACTACTTTGACCTACGCGCGTGTTTTCTACAGTATAGTTAACACGTTCTACAGGTGAATATAATGAATCAACTGGAATTACACCAATTGGTAAATCACTAGTGTTATTTTGTTCTGCTAATGCGTAGCCTCTACCTTTATTCGCAACGAGACGGATTTTTAAATGTCCACCTTTAGAAACAGTTGCAATTTTAATCTCAGGATTCAGTATCTCTACATCACTATCATGAGTAATGTCACTTGCAGTTACTTCGCCTTCATCTTTAACATCGATTTCCAAAGTTTTTTCTTCTTCAGAATAGATTTTTAATGCTAATTTTTTGATGTTCATAATAATTGCAGAAACATCTTCAACAACATTATCTATAGCTGAGAATTCATGTAATACGCCTTCGATTTCAATGTATTTAACGGCTGCACCTGGTAATGAAGATAGTAGGATACGACGTAAGGAGTTTCCTAGTGTAGTACCGTAGCCACGTTCTAGTGGTTCAACAACGAACTTACCGAATTTAGCATCATCACTAATTTCAATTGTTTCAATTCTAGGTTTTTCGATTTCAATCATTTACAAATATCCTCCTTGATTACGTCGACTTGATTTGTACTGTAATTTCTCAGTGACCTGCGACAATAACAATAAAATTATACGCGACGACGTTTTGGTGGACGACAACCATTATGTGGAACTGGAGTAACGTCACGGATTGCAGTTACATCTAATCCAGCTGATTGTAACGCACGGATAGCTGATTCACGACCAGGACCTGGGCCTTTTACAGTGACTTCAACAGATTTCAAACCATGTTCCATAGCTGATTTAGCAGCAGTTTCTGATGCCATTTGAGCTGCGAATGGAGTTGATTTTTTTGATCCTTTGAATCCAAGTGCACCTGCTGATGACCATGATAACGCATTACCAAATTCATCAGTAATTGTTACGATTGTATTATTGAATGTTGAACGGATGTGAGCCACACCATTTTCAATATTCTTTTTCACTCTGCGTTTACGAGATACTTGTTTACGTGCCATTTAAATTTTGCCTCCTTTACCTATTATTTTTTCTTGTTAGCTACAGTTTTAACTGGGCCTTTACGAGTACGAGCATTGTTCTTAGTCTTTTGTCCGCGTACTGGTAAGCCACGACGGTGACGGATACCACGGTATGATGAGATTTCCATTAAACGTTTAATGTTTAAGTTTTGCTCACGACGTAAGTCACCTTCTACTTTATAGCTATCTACTACTTCACGGATACGACCTAATTCATCATCAGTTAATTCGTTAACGCGTGTATCTGGTGAAACGTTAGCTTCTTCAGCAATTTTATTCGCTGTAGTAGTACCGATACCATATACATAAGTTAATGAAATAACAATACGTTTTTCACGTGGAATATCTACTCCTGCAATACGTGCCATAATTATTTACACCTCTCTTTATTAGCCTTGTCTTTGTTTATGTTTTGGGTTGCTACAAATTACCATTACTTTACCTTTACGTTTAATGACTTTACATTTTTCGCAAATTGGTTTTACTGATGGTCTTACTTTCATTTTAATACCTCCCTATATTATGGAGTGACGATTATTTATAACGATACGTAATTCTTCCGCGCGTTAAATCGTACGGAGACATTTCTACAGTTACTTTGTCGCCAGGCAGAATACGAATATAATTCATTCTGATTTTACCACTTACGTGAGCTAAAATCTCATGACCATTTTCTAATTCTACTTTAAACATTGCATTTGGTAAAGTATCTAACACAGTACCTTCTAATTCAATAACATCTTGTTTAGCCATTTATTAACTTCCCCCTTTTTGCAATAGTTGGTTATCGTCAACAATCAACTCTAACCATACGAGTCTATAAGTGTTGTTAATAAGTTTAACAAAATTAAAATGAATTACTATATCGCATTGTCACTCTTATTCAATTATACTTTCGACATTCCATAGACCGTACAAGTTGATATTATTTTAAGTTTTCTAAGATATCGATAACGTCTTCAGTAACGACTTTAATATCTCTTGAACCATCAATGTTTTTTAATACTTTTTTATTATCATAGAATTCTAAGATAGGTTTAGACTGTTTAACATTGACATTTAAACGATTTGCAACTGTTTCTGGGTTGTCATCTTCACGTTGGTATAATTTACCACCATCAAGATCACAAATACCTTCAACTTTAGGAGGATTGAATACAAGATGATAAGTTGTTCCGCATTTTTCGCAAATTCTACGACCAGTTAGGCGGTTCATTAATTCTTCTTCAGCTACCTCTATATTGATAACAGCATCAATTTTTCTATCTAATTCTTGCATAATTTCATTTAATGCTTCAGCTTGTTCAATAGTACGAGGAAAGCCATCAAGTAAGAATCCTTTTTTTGCATCGTCTTCAGAAATTCTATCTTTAACGATGCCCACAGTTACTTCATCAGGGACTAATTCTCCACGATCCATGAATGATTTAGCTTCTTTGCCTAAATCTGTTCCATCTTTAATCGCTTTTCTGAACATGTCTCCAGTAGATATGTGTGGAATTGGGAATTTCTTTACAATTTCACTCGCTTGAGTTCCTTTACCTGCACCAGGTAAACCCATTAAAATGATATTCATAAGTGCCCTCCTACAATTTATCTACCACCAAAGCCTCTATAATCTTTCTGAGTCACTTGAGCTTCAAGACTCTTCATTGTTTCAATTGCTACACCAATTACAATAAGTAAGCTAGTACCACCAAGCTGAATAGATTGAGGTAAGCTCATTACTTTAGTAGCAATGATTGGCAGAATCGCAATTACAGCTAAGAATATTGACCCTACAAATGTTAAACGATAGAGAACTCCAGTAATATATTTTTTTGTTTGTTCACCAGGTCTAATACCTGGAACATAACTTCCTTGTTTCTTGAGATTATCTGACATCTTTCCAGGATTGACTTGAACAAATGCATAGAAGTATGTGAACGCAATAATAAGCACCACATAAACAATCATACCGATATTACTCGATGGATTTGCCACGTCTGAAATCTTCTGCGCCCAACTAGCGTCAGGGAAGAACAATGTTAATGTTCTAGGTAACAAGAAGAATGCCATTGCAAAGATAACCGGGATAACCCCAGCAGCGTTAACTTTCAAAGGTAAATATGTTGCTTGTGAACCTAATCGTTGTGTTGATTGCTTTTTCGCATATTGAATTGGAATTTTACGAATAGCTTGTAATACAAATATTGCACCGACTGTTAATAATACCATTCCAATAACTAATCCTAGAACTTTTAACCATGCCATTGTAGTATCATCTTGACCTACGAATGACTGTTGATAGAACTGAATTAATGATGAAGGTAGTGATGACAAAATACCACCAAAGATGATAATTGAAATACCATTACCGACACCGAATTGAGTGATTTGGTCACCCATCCAAATTAAGAATGCTGTACCAGCTGTTAATACAACAGCGATTAATAAATAACTAAGGATTGATTGATCAATAATCAATTGACCCTTTAGATAATTATTAAATTGGAACGCCATACCAATTGATTGGATAAAGGCAAGTACAATAGCAAAATAACGTGTGATGTTTGTAAGTTTCTTTCTACCTGCATCACCTTGTTTTGCCCACTCAGAAAACTTCGGAACAATATCCATTTGTAATAGTTGCATCACAATTGATGCAGTAATGTAAGGCATTATACCCATGGCAAAGATTGAGAAATTCTGCAAGGCTCCGCCACCAAATGTATTTAATAAATCAGTGACACCTTGAGATCCTTGTCTACTGTCAAAAGCAGCTGGATTTACACCAGGTGCTGGAATATAAGTACCTATCTTAAAAATAACTAACATTGCGAGAGTAAAAAAGATCTTGTTACGAACTTCTTTAGTTTTAAAGAAGCTCACAAGCGTTTGAAACATTAGATCACCTCGTGTGCTCCGCCTTTTGCATCAATAGCATCTACTGCAGACGCAGAGAATTTGTTAGCTTTCACAGTTAACTTTTTGTCTAGTGAACCTTTACCTAGTACTTTAATACCAGATTTTTCGTTCTTAACTACACCAGATTCTACTAATAAAGCAGGAGTTACTTCAGTACCATCCTCAAATTTATTAAGTTGGTCTAAGTTAACAATAGCATATTCCTTACGGTTAATGTTAGTAAAACCTCGTTTTGGTAAACGACGGAATAATGGTAATTGACCACCTTCGAAACCTGGTCTTACACTACCACCTGAACGTGATTTTTGACCTTTTTGTCCACGGCCACTAGTTTTACCGTTACCAGTTGCTGCACCACGTCCAACACGGTTACGTACTTTACGAGAACCTTCTGACGGTTTTAGCTCATGTAATTTCATTTCGGCACCTCCTTAATTATTTTTCTTCTACTGTCACTAAGTGACTTATTTTGTTGATTTGCCCACGAATAGCAGGGTTATCTTCAACAACTACTGAAGAGTTCGTTTTTTTCAAACCTAGAGCTTCAACAGTTTTACGTTGTGTTTCTGGACGACCTATAACACTACGAGTGAGGGTAATTTGTACTTTAGCCATAACTTATTTTCCCTCCTTAATTGTATAATTCTTCTACTGATTTGCCGCGTAATTTCGCAACTTCTTCAGCATTTTTAAGGTTTTTTAATCCATTAATTGTTGCACGAACCATGTTGATTGGTGTATTTGATCCTAAAGATTTACTTAAGATATCAGTGATACCAGCTAATTCTAATACCGCACGAACAGGGCCACCTGCAATAACACCAGTACCTGGTGCTGCTGGTTTCATTAAAACATTACCTGAACTGAAACGACCATTAATAATGTGAGGTGTTGTACCTTCAACACGTGGAACAACTACTAAATCTTTCTTAGCTGCTTCTACTGCTTTTTTGATTGCTTCTGGCACTTCTTGTGCTTTACCAGTACCGAATCCAACGCGACCGTTTTTATCTCCAACCACTACTAAAGCAGTGAAACGGAAACGACGACCACCTTTTACAACTTTAGCAACACGGTTAATTGTAACAACGCGTTCTTCAAATTCTTTCACTTCTTCTCTACGAGCCATGTAAATGTCCCTCCTTCAAATTAAAATTCTAATCCATTTTCACGAGCTGCATCTGCTAAGGCTTTAACACGGCCATGGTATAAATATCCTCCACGGTCAAAAACAATTGTTTTAATACCTTTATCGCTAGCTCTTTTAGCTACAGTTTCGCCGACTTTAGCTGAAAGTTCAACTTTTGAACCTGTTTCATTTGCTAAGTCTTTTTCTTGTGTTGATGCTTGTGCTAATGTTTTGCCATTAACATCATCGATAACTTGTGCGTAAATATGTTTGTTTGAACGATAGATGTTTAAACGTGGTTTTTCAGCTGTGCCTGACAATTTATTACGGACACGAGCATGTCTTTTCAAACGCACTTGGTTTTTATCTATTTTGCTGATCATTTTATTACTCCTTTCTTCTGAAAGTTATTTATTATTTACCAGTTTTACCTTCTTTACGGCGAACGAATTCTCCTTGATAGCGAATTCCTTTACCTTTATACGGTTCTGGTGGTCTTGTTGCACGAATGTTTGAAGCGATAGCGCCAACTGCTTCTTTAGAAATACCAGTTACTGTAACTTTAGTATTTTTTTCAACAGCGAAACTAACACCATTATCAGCTTTAATTTCAACTGGGTGTGAATAGCCAACATTAAGGATTAAGTTTTCACCTTGCATTTGAGCACGGTAACCTACACCTACTAGTTCTAATGTTTTTTGGTATCCTTCTTTAACACCGATGATCATATTATTAATTAAAGTACGAGTTGTACCATGTACTGTTTTATCATCTTTAGAATCAGATGGTCTCACAACTTCTAAAGTACTTTCATCTTGTTTATATGTCATTCTTTCATCCATAGTTTTAAACAATTCACCTTTAGGACCTTTAACAGTTACTGTATTGCCTTCAATAGTTACTGTTACGTCACTAGGGATGTCAATAATTTTTTTACCAACACGACTCATGTTATCGCACCTCCTTGTTATTTATTATTACCAAACGTAACCTAGGATTTCTCCGCCGATATTACGTTTTCTTGCTTCTTTATCAGTGATAACACCTTCTGAAGTAGAAACTAATGCAATGCCAAGACCGTTAAGTACTTTAGGTACTTCGTTAGCTTTAGCATAAACACGTAAACCTGGTTTAGAAATACGTTTTAATCCAGTGATAACACGTTCATTGTTTTGACCATATTTAAGGAATAAACGGATAACCCCTTGTTTATCGTCTTCAACAAATTCTACGTTTTTAATGAAACCTTCACTTTTTAAAATTTCAGCAATTTCTTTTTTAATGTTTGAAGCAGGTAATTCTAATTTATCGTGACGCACCATGTTGGCGTTTCTTACACGAGTTAGCATATCTGCAATTGGATCGTTGATTGTCATTGATTGTTGCCTCCTTTCAGACTTTTTATATTACCAGCTAGCTTTACGAACGCCAGGGATTTGGCCTTTATAAGCTAATTCACGGAAACAAATACGGCATAATTTGAATTTACGATATACGGAATGTGGACGACCACAGCGTTCACAACGAGTATATTCACGTACTTGGAACTTTTGTTTTTTTTGTTGCTTAGCAACCATTGAAGTTTTAGCCACTTAATTAGCCTCCTTTAGAGATTATTTTTGAAATGGCATACCGAATTGTGTTAACAATTCACGAGCTTCCTCGTCAGTGTTAGCAGTTGTTACGATAACGATATCCATTCCTCGTATTTTACTTACTCGGTCATAGTCGATTTCAGGGAAAATTAATTGTTCCTTAACACCTAAAGTGTAGTTACCTCTGCCATCAAATGCAGATTTAGACACACCACGGAAGTCACGTACACGAGGTAGTGATACAGAAATTAATTTATCTAAAAAGTCATACATTCTTTCGCCACGTAAAGTTGTTTTAGCACCAATTGGCATACCTTCACGTAAACGGAATGTTGCAACAGATTTTTTAGCTTTTGTGATTAATGGTTTTTGACCAGTGATAGCTTGTAATTCCTCTACAGCATCATCTAATACTTTAGTATTTTGTACAGCGTCACCGACACCCATATTTACTACGATTTTATCAATTTGCGGCACTTCCATTACTGAACTATAGTTGAAATGTTTCACTAAGTTTTGAGTAACTTCAGAGTTGAATTTTTCTTTTAAACGGTTCACAGTGGATCCTCCTTTCAATTAGTTATTAATTATTAGTTTTGATTTCTTCGCCTGATTTTTTAGCGATACGAACTTTTTTGCCATCTTCGAATTTATAACCTACGCGTGTTGGTTCATTCGTTTTAGGATCTAATAATTGTACGTTAGAAACATGGATTGCTGCCTCTGTTTCTAAGATTCCACCTTCAGGATTAAATTGAGTTGGTTTTTGGTGCTTTTTGATTGTATTGACACCTTCCACAACGACACGGTCTTTTTTAGGTTCAGTTGCAACAACTTTACCTTCTTTACCTTTGTCTTTACCTGCGATAACTTTTACGTTGTCACCTTTTTTGATATGCATGTGTGGCACCTCCTTAAATTTATATATTTATAAATGTATTATTAAAGTACTTCTGGAGCTAATGATACAATTTTCATGAAGTTGCCTTCACGTAATTCACGTGCAACAGGTCCAAAGATACGAGTACCGCGTGGGCCTTTATCGTCGCGAATAATGACACATGCATTTTCATCAAATTTGATGTATGAACCATCGTTACGACGTACGCCTGATTTAGTACGTACGATAACAGCTTTAACTACTTCACCTTTTTTGACAACGCCACCTGGTGTAGCATTTTTAACACTTACTACGATAACGTCACCAATATTCGCTGTTTTACGACCAGATCCACCTAATACTTTAATTGTAAGAACTTCACGTGCACCAGAGTTATCTGCTACTTTTAATCGTGTTTCTTGTTGGATCATGAGTTAAACCTCCTTTATCTTCACTATTTATTAAATAATAACTGATTCTTCAACAATTTCTACCAAACGGAAACGTTTAGTTGCTGATAAAGGACGTGTTTCTTGTATTTTTACTGTGTCCCCTAATTTAGCTGAGTTGTTTTCATCATGAGTTTTGTATTTTTTAGAGTATTTTACTCGTTTACCATATAATTTGTGCATTTTGTATGTTTCAACAAGTACAGTTACAGTTTTATCCATTTTATCGGAAACGACTCTACCTACATAAACTTTACGATCATTTCTTTCGCTCACTATAGTAACCTCCTCTTTAAATTAAATTATTGATTAGCTTTACCTTGTTCAATTTCTCTTTCACGAACAACAGTTTTTAGACGTGCAATCGTTTTTCTTACCGTGCGAATACGTGCAGTTTCTTCTAATTGACCTGTTGCTAACTGAAAGCGTAGGTTAAAAAGCTCTTCTTTTGAAGATTTAATTTGTTCTTCGATTTCTGAAGTGGTTAAGTCTCTAATTTCCTTAGCTTTCATTTGTTTCACCACCCAATTCTTCACGTTTTACAAACTTAGTTTTCACTGGAAGTTTGTGACTAGCTAAACGTAATGCTTCGCGCGCAACTTCTTCGTCAACGCCTGCGATTTCAAATAAAATTCTACCTGGTTTTGCTACTGCAATCCAGCCTTCAACCGCACCTTTACCAGCACCCATACGTACTTCTAAAGGTTTTTTAGTGTAAGGTGTATGTGGGAAGATTTTAATCCAAACTTTCCCGCCACGCTTCATGAAACGTGTCATTGCAATACGAGCTGATTCGATTTGACGAGATGTGATCCAAGAAGTTGTAGTTGCTTGTAAACCATACTCACCAAATGTTACATAGTTACCGCCTTTAGAACGACCAGTTGTTTTAGGACGATGTTGGCGACGATATTTTACACGTTTTGGTAGTAACATTATTATTTTCCTCCTTCACTAGTGTTCTTAGTAGTAGGAAGAACTTCTCCACGATAAATCCATACTTTGACACCTAATTTACCGTAAGTAGTGTCAGCTTCTGCATGTGCATAACTAATGTCGGCACGTAGTGTATGAAGTGGAACAGTTCCTTCTGAATATTGCTCAATACGAGCGATGTCAGCTCCGCCTAAACGACCTGAAACTTGTGTTTTGATACCTTTAGCGCCATTTTTCATAGCTCTAGTAATAGCTTGTTTTTGTACACGACGGAACGATGCACGGTTTTCTAATTGTACTGCAATATTTTCAGCAACAAGTTTAGCATCTAAATCAATTTTCTTGATTTCAATAACGTTGATGTGTACTTTTTTGCTTGTTAATGAGTTCAATTTATTACGTAATTTTTCAATTTCTGAACCGCCTTTACCGATTACCATACCTGGTTTACCAGTATGAATAGCGATGTTGATACGGTTAGCAGCACGCTCAATTTCAACTTGAGAAACTGATGCTTCTTTTAATGCGTTATCAATAAACTTACGGATTTTTAAATCTTCGTGTAATAATGATGCGAAGTCTTTTTCTGCATACCATTTAGCTTCCCAATCACGGATGATACCAACACGAAGTCCGATTGGATTAATTTTTTGACCCACAGTGTTCCCTCCTTAAAAGATTATTAAGCTTCTTTAGCTTCTTCTTTACCGTCACTTACGACGATTGTAATGTGGCTTGTACGTTTGTTGATCGCACTTGCACGGCCTTGTGCACGTGGACGGAAACGTTTTAATGTTGGTCCTTCATTAGCATAAGCTTCTTTAACTATTAATTCATCAGTGTTCATGTCATAGTTATGTTCAGCATTTGCTAAAGCGGACATTAATAATTTTTCAACTACTGGTGATGAAGCTTTGTTTTTTAATTTTAAAATCGCTATAGCTTCATCGGCGCTCTTGCCTCTAATTAGATCTAATACTAATCTAACTTTACGAGGTGCGATTCTTATTGTTTTAGCAACCGCTTTTGCTTCCATTCGAATTTCCTCCTCTACTTGTTAGAAGTTATCTTCTAGTTTTTTTGTCATCTGCTGCATGACCTTTAAAAGTACGTGTTGGTGCGAATTCTCCTAATTTATGACCAACCATATCTTCAGTTACGAATACAGGTACGTGTTTACGTCCATCATATACTGCGAATGTATGTCCGATAAAATCAGGGAAAATAGTTGAACGACGTGACCAAGTTTTGATTACTTGTTTTTTCTCGCTTCCGCTTTGAGCCTCAACTTTTTTCTTTAGATGATCGTCAGCAAAAGGTCCTTTTTTAATACTACGAGCCATAGTGGCGCCTCCCTTCTTATTGTGAGCGTGCAGCAATCATGCCGCACACGCAAATAAGTCATTTTTATTTTTTCTTCTTACGTCCACGAACGATAAGTTTGTCTGAAGATTTTTTACCACGACGAGTTTTCTTACCAAGCGTAGGTTTACCCCAAGGTGACATTGGAGATGGCATACCGATAGGTGCACGTCCTTCACCACCACCGTGTGGGTGATCGTTAGGGTTCATTACAGAACCACGAACTGTTGGGCGTTTGCCTTTCCATCTAGAACGTCCTGCTTTACCAACGTTAACAAGTTCATGTTGGATGTTACCAACTTGACCAATAGTAGCACGGCAAGTTGAAAGAATCATACGTACTTCACCAGATCTTAATCTGATTAAAACATATTTACCTTCTTTACCAAGTACTTGTGCACTAGCACCAGCTGAACGAGCGATTTGTCCACCTTTACCAGGTTTCAACTCGATGTTGTGTACTACTGTACCTACTGGGATGTTAATTAATGGTAATGCATTACCTAATTTGATATCTGCATTTTCACCGTTTTCCAATACTTGACCTACTTTAAGGTTTTTTGGAGCGATGATATAGCGTTTTTCTCCATCAGCATAAGCTAATAATGCAATGTTTGCTGAACGGTTTGGATCATATTGTATTGAATCAACTTTAGCGTTGATGCCGTCTTTATTACGTTTGAAATCAATAACACGGTATTGACGTTTATGTCCTCCACCGCGATGGCGAACTGTCAATTTACCTTGGTTATTTCGTCCCGCTCTTTTCGGTAGCGGTTGTAATAATGATTTTTCTGGAGTTGTTTCAGTGATTTCTGAGAAATCATAACCAGTCATATTACGACGACCATTAGTAATTGGCTTGTATTTTTTTAGAGCCATTGTCGTTTACCTCCTTATTGGTAATGTTTTAGTTGAATAGATCGATTGATCCTTCTTTTAATTTTACAATTGCTACGCGTCTTTTATTTGTATAGCCTTGGTAACGGCCCATACGTTTTTTCTTTGGTTTGTAGTTGATGATATTTACATTAGCAACTTTTACGTCAAAGATTTCTTCAACAGCGATTTTAACTTGTGTTTTATTAGCACGAGTATCAACGTCGAATGTGTATTTGTCTTCTGCCATAGCGACAGATGATTTTTCAGTGATTACGGGGCGCTTAAGAACGTCTCTTGCTTCCATTATCCTAGCACCTCCTCAACTTTTTTAGCAGCTGATTCTGTAATTACTACACTGTCAGCGCTTGTGATATCTAGAACATTTAAACCTTGAGCTGTAGTAACTTGTACACCAGGAATGTTACGAGCAGATAATGCTACGTTTACATCTTCTGATTCAGTAACTACTAATACTTTTTTAGGTTGTTCTAAATTTGAAAGTACAGTTTTGAACTCTTTAGTTTTTGGAGCTTCTAAGTTTAATGTATCAACAACAGTTAAACCTTTTTCTTGTACTTTATAAGATAATGCTGAGCGCAATGCTAAACGACGCATTTTCTTAGGCATTTTGTATGAGTAGCTTCTTGGTGTTGGTCCGAATACGATACCACCACCACGCCATTGTGGAGCACGAATTGTACCTTGACGCGCACGTCCTGTACCTTTTTGTCTCCATGGTTTAGCTCCGCCGCCTCGTACTGCTGAACGGTTCTTAACAGCGTGTGTACCTTGGCGTAATGAAGCACGTTGTAAATTAATTGCTTCAAAAAGAACACTGTTGTTTGGTTCGATTGCAAATACTGCATCGTTTAATTCAACTGAACCTGATTTAGTTCCATCTACTTTTAATACATCATAATTTGCCATTATGCATATCCTCCTTTCATTCTATATTATTTATTACCTTTAATTGATGAAGTGATTTCTAAGAAACCTTTTTTAGGTCCAGGTACATTACCTTTAACTAAAATTACATTGTTTTCAGTGTCAACTTGAACTACTTCTAAGTTTTGAACTGTTACTGTGTCTCCACCCATACGTCCAGGCATTTTTTGTCCTTTAAAGACTTTTGAAGCATCTGATGCCATACCTATTGAACCAGGTGATCTATGGAAATGAGAACCATGTGACATTGGACCACGTGCTTGATTATGACGTTTAATGGCACCTTGGAAACCTTTACCTTTAGATACGCCTGTTACATCAATTACGTCTCCAGCTTCAAATGTATTAACTGAGACTTCTTGACCTACTTCGTATTCATCAACATTAACGTTTTTGAATTCACGAATGAAGCGCTTAGGTGCTGTGCCTGCTTTTTTAGCATGGCCTTCAGCTGGTTTGTTAGCATATTTGCTTGTTTTACTACCTTTTTTATAAGCTCGTTTATCTTCGTAGCCTACTTGTATTGCGTTGTAACCATCAATCTCTTCAGATTTCTTTTGTAATACAACGTTTTGGCTTGCTTCTACTACTGTTACTGGGATTAAATCACCGTTTTCTCCGAAAACTTGTGTCATCCCGATTTTTCTTCCTAAGATTCCTTTGGTCATCGAAAGTCCACCTCCTAAATTTTTCTATTATAATTTGATTTCGATGTCTACGCCAGATGGTAAGTTTAAGCCCATAAGAGCATCAACTGTTTTTGGTGTAGGGTTAACAATATCGATCAAACGTTTATGTGTACGTTGTTCGAACTGTTCACGTGAATCTTTGTACTTATGCACGGCACGAATTACAGTATAAACTGATCTTTCAGTCGGTAACGGAATTGGTCCAGATACATCTGCACCAGAACGTTTTGCTGTTTCAACAATTTTTTCTGCTGATTGATCGATTACGCGGTGATCATAAGCTTTTAATCTGATTCTGATTTTTTGTTTTGCCATAATTTTCCCTCCTTATTCGTCTACATTTAAGTGATAGACTTCTCCACGAAAACTATCTCACACAGCGCCATGGCAAAGCGGCCGGGTGTGTCAGTAACCTTTCGCTTCATCGCGTGTTCTTAAAGTCCAACATTAGATATGTTACATGAAAAGCAGTGATTAATCAAGCTTTTCTGCAAAAGTTTTTATACTTTTTGTCTAACACATACTTTGTTATTGTACTTGAATACGCTAATCACTTCAACCTTTTTTGAAATCTTTTTAAAAATCTTTTTGAATCTCTAGAATTCATTATTACTTATTGTTATTGAAATCCATTGGTTTGTTTTATAATAGTAGATATTAGGTGGTGATATGATATGAAAAGCGGTATTCGTACTACGCTTATAATTTTGAGCTTTATACTCCTTATAGGAGAGTTTGTTTATGGTATTCCATTTCTTGGTGGTAGCATTATTCTTAGTTTTGGTTGGCAACCATTGCTCATTAACGCCCTATTATACCTTGTAACTATGATAATACTTATAGTAGATAAACAAAACTCAATTAAACCAATGATGGTTATTCCATTATTAGGTGTTATCGGTTCATTCATTGCATTTTTACCTTTCATCGGTATGGTTGTGCATTGGATTTTATTCTTTTTAATGCTTTTCTTTATATTCGTACTCTTTTCAACTCCTCTCTATGTAGCTAACAAAAATGCAAAAGTAGTATATACAGAATATAGAGAAACTCGAAAGTAATTAGTCTTTCTTTTTAAATTTGTTTTATAAGTTCTGTTAGTTAGGATTAACTATTTTTCATCGAGCGTATATTATATGAGTCTTTGTTTGGTTAAATCATACCAATTTGGTAAATCGATTCTTTATTAACAGCATAACTTTTATTACCTTTTCTTAAATTGCTATTATAATGAAGAAACTTGTTTTTACTTCTTGTATAATATGTATTTGATGTATAATACCTTATACGATTTCTAAATAGATCCAAGTTAATTATTTTTTAAATATAAAAGCACATTGTTGCGTCGCTTTGACGTTCAACAATGTGCTTTTGATTTATCCGTGAACAAACACGAAATAGAGAATAAATAATACCATTAAACCATACATGATAGGATGTACTTCTTTATGTCTTTTAGAGATTAACATTGTAATTGGATAGAATATAAATCCGCAAGCAATACCTGTCGCAATTGAATATGATAAAGGCATCATGATGATTGTGACAAAAGCTGGTACTGCAACTTCAAATTTCTTCCAATCTATTTCTGCAAAGTTTGAAGCCATTAAGACACCAACTACAACTAATGCAGGTGTGGTAACTGCACTCGTCACTACTTCCATAAGCGGACTAAAGAATATCGCTAATAAGAAACAAAAACCTGTTACTACACTTGCAAATCCTGTCCTTGCTCCGACAGCAACACCTGATGTTGATTCAATATATGTAGTCGTTGTTGTGGTACCAAAAATCGAACCTACGATTGTCGCTAATGAGTCTGAAAAAAGTGCACGTCCAGCTCTTGGAAGTTTGTTATCTTTCATCATACCAGCTTGACTAGCTACTGCTACTAAAGTTCCTGCTGTATCAAAGAAATCTATGAATAAGAATGTTAGGATAACAATTAGAAATTGAACAGTAAATAATTGCGATGGATCTTTAAAGGCTTCAAAAGCTGCACCGAAAGTTGGTTCAATACTTGGCACTTGACCTACAATGCCACTTGGCGTATGTATAAGACCAGTAATCATACCAAGAATAGATGTAAGCATCATACCAATAAATATTGCTCCTGGCACTCTAACTGCATAGAGTATAACAGTGATAATGATACCAAATATAGTTAAGAGTACAGGTCCGTCAGTAATTTGCCCCAATGTAACTAACGTAGAATCATTGGCAACAATAATACCTGAACTTTGTAACCCTACAAAGGTGATAAATAACCCGATTCCTGCAGACACTGCCATTTTCATCTGAAAAGGAATTGCGTTTATGATTATTTCCCGTAGCCCCGTCATTGTGAGGACTGCAAATACTAAACCAGAAAATAGTACTCCAGTTAAACCGACTTCCCAAGGAATGCCCATAGTTAATACAACAGTAAATGCAAAGAATGCATTTAAGCCCATACCAGGTGCTAAAGCAATCGGATATCGTGCAATTAGCCCCATAAATAGTGAGCCAACAAAAGCTGCAAGTGCTGTGGCAACGAAAATAGCACCTTGATCCATTTTCATATCGTCAGACACGCCTTCAACGCCTGCTAAACTAAGTACTTGAGGGTTAACAGCTAAAATGTATGCCATAGATAAGAAAGTCGTTAGCCCACCAAGTATCTCTTTCTTATAGCTTGTTCCATGTTTATCAAACTTGAAATACTTTTTCACAGTTAGTTCTCCTTTTTTTAAAATACCTACATATTTTAATATCAATTTAACTATTTTACAATAGCAAACACGAACTTTGTTAAAATATATATTTCGTTTGTTCGATTATTTTAGAATTTAAGGCCTTTTAGTGCATCTTGGAATGGGTTATTCTCTATACCTTCATCTTTATTCATATATTTTTTCATATCTTTTTTATTTATTTTATCTGACTTTTTATTTTTATGTCGTTTATCCATTTGAGTCTGACTTTCAGTATGACCACAAACACAGCGATAAACAGCGTCCTTCCCTCTTCCGAATAACGTCATTTTTTTATGACAATTAGGACAACGTGCGTTAGTTTTTCTTTGAACATTCTTTTTCGTTTTACACGTAGGATCCTGACAAACTAGCATTTGTCCATTTTTCGTTTTAACTTTAATCATAAATTTACTGCAAGTTGGACATTCAGTTGTAGTTAAATTGTCATGTTTATAGCTTTGTTCACTTTCCTTAATTTCAGATACAACGTCGTTCGTAAATTGCTTCATCTCTGATATAAACTGTTTCACATCATATTTACCTTGTTCAATGAGTGAAAGTTTTTCTTCCCATTCTGCTGTCAATAACGGAGAAGTAAGTTTTTTTGGTGCTAATTCTAAAATTTGTTTTCCTTTAGAAGTTACTTTTATTTTGCCATCACGTGCTTCAATCGCATTCATATTAAATAATTTTTCTATGATATCCGCTCTGGTTGCTACAGTACCAATACCGCCTGTTTCTTTTAATGTATCATTATGTTTTTTATCATCTAATGCAAAGAATTTCTGAGGGCTTTCCATCGCTTTGAGTAAAGTTCCTTCATTAAAATATGCTGGAGGTGTGGTCTCATGTTGCTCTATGTTCACACGAGTGATTTTAAGTGTTGCACCTTTTTGCATTTGAGCAATTTGTTCATTTGCTTTTTCTTGTGTATCATAGACTGCTTTAAAACCTAATTTTGTAGTGATTTTATCTTTAAAAGTAAAGTTATATCCACCCACACTTAATTCTATAGAAACTGCTTCGTATTCATGAGGTGGCATTAGATTTTCTAAGTATCTTTGCGCAATCATCATGTATATTTTGGATTCTCGTTGGCTTAATTGATTCATATCAGGACGTACTTCTGTTGGTATGATAGCGTGATGGTCTGATACCTTACTGTTATTTACAAATCTTTGTTTAGCAGAAAACGATTGTGACATCTGCCCTTTTGCAATGTCTTTTAAAGTTGTAGCCATAATTGCTTGTAAACGATCTTTGAGCGTATCTACCATATCATCAGTTAAATAGTTTGAATCTGTACGAGGATACGTCACAAGTTTATGTCTTTCATACAACGCCTGTAATGTATTTAAAGTCTCTTTAGGCCCTAAGTGATAGCGTTTATAAGCTTCTTGTTGCAAATCAGTTAAACTAAACAATTGCTGTGGATATGATTTTTTATGACTTTTAGTTATTGTTTCAATCGTTGCTACTTGTCCTTCAATTTCCTTCTTGATACCTTCAAAAACAGTTTTATCAGGATGTGATTGAGGTTTAGTACATTGGAAGTTAAGGCCACCTGCATTCAATTTCATTGTGAAATAAGTTTGTGGTTTGAATTGATTAATCTCATTTTGTCTCATTTGTACTAATTGTATTGTTGGTGTTTGCACACGACCAAGTGACAATTGCGCGTCATATTTGGTTGTCAATGCTCTTGTTGCATTGATACCAACGATCCAATCTGCTTCACTGCGTGCTAATGCAGCGTGATATAAATTGTCATATTTACGACCATCTTGCAATTTATTAAAACCATCTTTAATTGCTTTATTTGTTACAGAACTAATCCATAAACGTTTAATTGGTTTTTGATTATGTGCTTTATCTAATATTAATCGCGCTACAAGTTCACCCTCTCTACCAGCATCAGTTGCGATGATGATGTCTTTAACATTATTGTTCTTAATTAAAGATTGCACTGTTGAAAATTGTTTTCTTGTCTTACTTATAACAACAGTTTTCATTTTATTTGGTATAATGGGTAAAACATCAAGTTTCCATTCTTTATAATTATTATCATACTGTTCTGGCGTTGCATTCGTTACCAAATGACCCAACGCCCAAGTAACTATATATTTATTATTTTCAAAATAGCCATTGCGCTTTTCATTAACGTTCAAAGTATTTGCAATGTCTCTACCTACTGAAGGTTTTTCAGCTATAATTAGTGATTTCATAATTTCGCCCTTTCAATTTCAATATAATATTTATTGTAACATGTATATAGCACATCGAAACTTCCATTTATATCAAAATGTTCCTATAATTAACTTAATAGTTTACAGACGGAGGTATTTTATGAAAACTATCAAATTAAACGACTATGACCAGATAGAACAGTTTATAATTAACGCAGATTATCGTTCAGCTTCTTATTTATACAAATTACCACCAGCACATAAAGATATTACAACTAATATAAAGCAACTCATCGAAGACCCAGGCGTCTATGCACAGATGGATGATCAAGATCAAATCATCATGTTAATATCAGCGTTTCAATATGAGCAAAATAAATATAAAGTTCTTGGTCCTTTCGTAAATAAATCAGTTACACCATCAGTTTCAGCATTTTAAAACTTATTTGAAACATTAGCACAGAGCAAATCTGAATCTACGAGTTTCAACTTTTCTTTTGAAGAAACAGAACAAAATTATTTAGATTTTATGAAAACTATACAATCTTCTTATAGCTTTACAGATTATTATTTAGTAGCATCACAAGATATTGGTGAAATTGAGCACGCACAAAACATTACAGAATATCAGCCAGCTTACTATCGTTTATTTAGCAAATTGCATGAACACACATTTAAACATGATGTAATGACTGCTGATGAAATTGTTGAATCACTAGATGAGCATCATCGCCTATTTATGTTTATGTCTGAGGGGCTACTGAAAGGTTATCTCTACCTTCAAATATTTGAAAATAGTCATAAGGCAGAAATTAAATATTTTTCTTCGCACTCTGATTATAGACTTAAAGGCATAGCATTTGATTTACTATCACACGCCATACACATCGCGTTTACTAATCACGATATAGAAAAAGTTTTTTTCAAAATACGTAGTAAAAACACGACACTCGTTGAACGTTTTAACGAGCTAGGCTTTAATATCAATTATGAATATAAAAAATTTAAATACGTCGCTGCTCATATTTAATTCGCTATACCTTTATAAGCTTAAAATTTGGAATCTCTCCAAATTTTAAGCTTATTTTAATTATTCTGTTTTTAATGCCCAATACAGATAATGATTACATTTCACAATGATACAAAATAATTTTGCATATAATCTAATATTTTTTACTATATTAATATTTTGCTTTAAAATATCATACAAGGGCAATCTAAGATAGTTGTTTTGAAAGGAAAGTATTATTTAAATAGAGAGTGAGTGAATATAACATATGGATATATTAATTGCCCTTTTACCCGCGTTATTTTGGGGAAGTGTTGTTTTAATTAATGTGCTTGTTGGTGGTGGCCCTTATAACCAAATCAGAGGTACTACATTTGGTGCATTAATTATTGGTATTATTTTATTATTAACTGGCAATGCTGAATTTGTTGACCCCACTATTATTATTGTCGGTTTAATTTCAGGTGCTTTTTGGGCGCTTGGTCAGGGCTACCAATTGAAATCAATTAGTTTAATTGGTGTGTCTAAAACAATGCCTATCTCTACTGGTTTACAATTAGTAGGTACAACATTATTTAGTGCTGTATTTTTAGGTGAATGGAGTACTGGTACTCAAGTAACATTAGGTCTAATCGCTATGGTATTACTCGTTATTGGTATTGCTATGACGTCTATTAAAGGCAAAAATGAAGCATCAGAAAACACGAAAAACTTTGGTAAAGCAATGCCTATATTACTAATTTCTACTGTTGGTTACGTCGTGTATGTAGTTATAGCTCAAATCTTCGGTGTAGATGGAATGAATGCCCTTTTCTTCCAATCTATAGGTATGGCGATTGGTGGCTTAATACTATCAGCTAAACACGAAACATCAATAAAAAGTACTGCATGGAATTTAATTCCAGGTGTAATTTGGGGGATAGGTAATTTATTTATGTTCTATTCACAACCCAAAGTCGGTGTAGCAACGAGTTTTTCATTATCCCAATTATTAGTCATCGTATCTACACTTGGCGGTATTTTCCTATTAGGTGAGCGTAAAGACAAACGTCAAATGACTGGCATATGGGCTGGTATTGTTCTCATTGTCATTGCTGCCTTTGTACTCGGAAATATTAAAGGTTAACATTAACAATCAAACATCATTTTACAAATAGATAAACAACATTAAGTTTAAGGCAACGACAATTTTTCATTGCATATTGAATGATTAGTGACTTTCATCTCTAATCATTTAATATTTGTCTTAAACTTTTTGTTTTATACTATTACTATCAAGGAGGCGTCATACATTATGTTTAAGGACTTAGAAGGTAAAGTTGTAGTGATTACAGGTGCTGGTAGCGGTATTGGAAAAGCTATGGCAGAACAGTTTGGTGATGAAAAAGCTAATGTCGTTATAAATTATCGCTCGGAACACCATTTAGAAGTAGTGTCTCAAACTATCCAATTAATTGAAGATGCAGGCGGCAAGGCAATCAAGGTACTAGCTGATATATCAAAAGAAGATGATGTAGAACGTTTAATTCAATCTGCTGTAGATCAATTTGGTACACTCGATATCTTAATTAATAACGCTGGATTTGAAAAACCGATTCCTACACACGAAATGCCTTTAAAAGAATGGCAAAAAGTAATTGACGTCAATTTGACTGGTGCATTTATAGGTTCAAAAACAGCTATAAACCAATTTTTAAAAGAAGATAAAAAAGGTATAATTATCAACACATCTAGTGTTCATGATAAAATTCCATGGCCAAACTATGTAAACTACGCAGCAAGTAAAGGCGGATTAAAATTAATGATGGAAACAATGTCGATGGAATATGCACAATATGGTATTCGTATTAATAATATTTCACCGGGAGCTATCGTTACTGAACACACGAAAGAAAAATTCTCTGATCCAACAACACGTGAAGAAACATTAGAAATGATCCCATCTAAGATCATTGGAGAAGCTAGTCAAGTTGCTAACGTCGCAAGATTTTTAGCTTCTGACTTAGCGGATTATATTCATGGCACAACAATATATGTCGATGGTGGCATGACTAATTATCCTGCATTTATGGGTGGTAAAGGGTAAACTAACATACTAATCTAGTTATCAGTCATTAGAGACAGCAAAAAGCACTCCTGTAAAATAACAGGAGTGCTTTTATTTATACAAATAAAGCTTGGTAAATGTATAATATAATTATACTGATAACAATCGTTAAATTGGTGACCATACCGACCAGTGGTAATGTCTTATATTTAAATTGAATCGCATAAGGTATTATTGCTACACCTACTGGTAATAACCATGCAACTTGTAGTGTTGTTTTTACCATTTGATCATCGACTGGTAAAAAGAAATATACGAGTAACCCAGCGATAATACCTAAACCATAATGTAATAAAATGTACTTCATTGCGATTGGTAAAAATCGTTTATCTATACTAAAATTCAACATTAACCCTATCAAAATCATTGATAATGGCATATTTGCGCCTGATAATACAGAGAAGAAATCAATTACTGGATCCGGAAAATGAATATTGAGCATATTTAAAATAAACATGATGATATATGTCATTAACGGCACTGATTTAAGAAGATTTTTCGCTAGATATTTAAAATCAAAGCTATCACCTGAACTACTAAAATAGCTTCCTACAAAGTAAGTAACTCCAAACATAATAATCGCGCCACCAATATCTACCATACCAAAATAAATCATACCAGTATTGGGCCATATTGCTTCTACCAATGGATATGCAAATAAGCCTATATTTAGTGAAGCCATCATCATACCCGTT
This sequence comes from Staphylococcus caseorum, assembly GCF_049943195.1. NCBI lineage: Bacteria > Bacillati > Bacillota > Bacilli > Caryophanales > Staphylococcaceae > Staphylococcus > Staphylococcus caseorum. Next base: position 199,736 of record NZ_JBNFUA010000001.1, on the reverse strand, counting down.
GTCCCTCGTATTTGATTATCATATTTCATAAAGAACCATACCATGATTATTTTTGTTATAGCACCATACAAAATCATCATTATAGGTAAGATAGATAGTGATAAATCTAAATCTGCTTCGTTTAAATTAACTATCACGAGTGAAGGTAATGTGACATTTAGAACTAATGTTGCAAAAACTTGGCTGTCGTTTGCCTTAAAGTAATTAATTCTTTTAAGTGCATAACCTAATGCAATAAGTAAAATAATTATGATAAATTGTTGAGTCACAATAAACCTTCTTTCATTACATCGTTTCGTTTTCATTCCATTTTCATACTTTAACATATAACTCGGTTATTTTAGAAGCTTTCAATTTCATGTTATAATTTAAACTAAAACAGTGTGGCCAATGCCACATACAAAAGGAGTGTGTAAAAATGGATTTAAAAGAAAAATTAGCTGAACTAAAATATGATTACGTGAGACTACAAGGTGACCTTGAAAAAAGAGAATCCGTTAATCAACAAGTTGACCCATTATTACGACAACTTGAAGACATAGAAAAAGAAATTGCATCTGTACGTTCAGAAATTAGTCAAAAAGAACGTAAATAACATCCTAGTAAATCAATTTTTTACATGCTAAGATTAAGTGCATACATAGAAAGGATGTAATTCAATGCAACTGTACCTTATCTTTTTACCAATATTATATCTTATAGTAAGCTACATCAGTATATTTAAAATGCCGACAATCATTACACGCATTTTACGTATTATTATGGCCTTGCTCTTATTATTTGTTGTAGCAATTACAACATTATCTTTCCCTGCAATAAACTGGTGGGTATTCATCGTACTATTACTTATCGTTGGCAATGTAGAAATCACAGCTTTCAAAAACGGTAAAAAAGATTCTAAAGGCGTTCAGATCTTAAATATTATTACCGTTATACTATTTGTGGTATACGCTATTTTAGCATTAGTATTATATTAATTATTTAAATATTGAGTATTGAAGTAGTTATCTATTTCAATACTCTTTTTGCATAGTGCATTATTTTCAGTTAACTAACAGGATAAGTACTAAGAAAAAATGATTTATACCGTCCCTTTTATATAAAAACAAATAAAACTGCTTACACATGTTATAAGACTGTGTAAGCAGTTTTTCTGTAGGAATTCATTCATACATCCTAATATGATTTATCTATGATTTGTTTTTCTTATTACGTTTATTAATAATTTTATCTTTCAAGCTAAATAGTATTTCGTATATAACAGGTACTACAATTAACGTTAATAGCGTAGATGAAATTAATCCACCTATAACTGTCGCTGCCATACCTTTTGAAATAATAATTGAGCTATCTTCACCAAACAACATTGGTAATAATGCGCCAATTGTAGCTATAGCTGTCATAAGAATCGGTCTAATACGCGTACCACCAGCTTCTAATAACGCTTCTTTCATTTCCAGACCTTGTTTTTCTTTATTAATAACTCTATCTACCAACACAATCGCATTTGTTACTACGATACCAATCAGCATGAGCATACCAATCATACTTGGTACGGATATCGTTTCACCCGTTAAGACAAGAGCGATTACTACACCTATAACAGTATATGGAAGAGAGAATAGAATTGTAAATGGTGCGAGTGCGCCTTTGAACGTCAGAACAAGCACTAAATAAACAATTATTATTGCTGCTATCATTGCTAATACTAATTGTGATATAGCTTTGCTTATATCTTCATTAGCCCCGCCTACTTTTGTTTCTACGTTATTAGGCTTATCTATATCGTTTACTTTAGATATTACTTTTTGAGCCATGCCACCGACATCATCGTTTGTTACTTTTGTAGAAACTGTTGCAGTGTAATCACCGGCTTCTGTTTCAATTTTATTAGGTGTAGATGATTTTTCTAAATCGGCAATCTCACTTAACTCAATAGATTGACCTGTTGGTGTTTGTACTTCTGTGCTTTCTAATTTTTCTTCTGTCCAGTTTTTATCTTTATCTTCTTTAACTTTTACATCTATGGATTTACCTTTTTCTTTAACAGTCGTAACCGTTTGTTCAGGTGTATTTTGATTTAATGTCATTGCTAATTGCGAAGCTGACAAGCCATAGCTTGAAGCTTTATTTTGATCGACTTTGATATTATATTGATCATAAGTTTGTGATAAGTCTGACTTAACATTAGCTAGTCCTTTAACATCTTTCATTTCGTCTTCAACTTTTTTTACAGTTCCTTCAATTGAATCTAATGATGGACCAGTTATTGCAATTTCTAATGCTTTGTTGTCTGTGCCGGTGCCCATATCTTGGTTACCCCAAGTACCAGGGTGTTTATATTCTTCAATATGACTAAGCACTTTATCAGGTTCTTCATCAAAATTTGGTGTGTTGGAATCATATTCCACCATTATTGCCATACTATTTGAACTTCCAGTAGGATCTGTCGGCGTTGCACCACCCACTGAATATTGAACTGTATTCACTTTATCTTTTTTATTTAAATATTTCTGTACTTCTTCTGCGTTATTTAGAACGCCTTCTTCAGTTTCACCGGGTTCAGGCGTATATGTAAGTGCCATATACTTATCTTCCCCTGTGGAAATAAAGCTTGTTCCAAGTTTAGCAGCACCCAGTCCAATACTGGCTATCAAAATGAGTGTACTAATTATAATTACAATCCATTTATGATTTAATGACCAGTTTAATACTTTTTTGTAATTACTACCTATCAAACCTAATTTCTTTTCTCTACGTTGTTTAATACCCTTTTTAAAGAATGTTGCACTTAATGCTGGAACAATTGTTACAGAAACAAGAAGCGATGCTAATAAACTAAAAGCAATTGCTAGGGCAAATGGTCTAAACATTTGACCTACTGAACCTGTTACAAAGACAAGTGGCAAGAATACAATAATTGTCACTATAGTAGATGATAAAATTGGTTTAAATACTTCACTTGTAGCACTTATAACTAATTTATCTCCGCTTAATTTCTCATCTTTATCTGACAAGCGTCTGTATATATTTTCTACTACTACGATTGAATCATCAATCACACGCCCTATGGCAACAGTTAATGCGCCTAAAGTAAGAATGTTTAATGAAACATCTGATAATTTCAATGCCACCATCGCTATTAAGATAGACATTGGTATGGATACAATTGAAATTGCAGTCGTTCTAATATTTCTTAAGAATAGTAAGATGACGATAATCGCAACCATTGTACCTAAAGCTGCTTTTTCAATCATAGTGTAAAGAGAATCTTGGATAGGTTTCGCTGTATCCATGACTTTAGTTGAATTGACATCAGGATTTTCTTCAACAAATTTATCGATTTCATTTTTGGTATCTTCAGCTACTTTTACAGTATTGGCATCTTGTGATTTAGTAACCTGTACATTCACCGCGTCTTTACCATTTGTTTTTGAAATAGATTCACGTACATCCCCTACAGAGACGTCAGCAATATCATCTAGCTTCACTGATGGTACGCTTTCACCACCTGAGCCACTACTTGCTCCGGCACCTTGCATTGCAGAACCTTGTGAAGAAGCTCCCGCACCACCTTGACTTTGTGCTGCACCTTGTTGACCTGAATCACTTGCACTTTGCCCTTGAGCGCTAGATCCAGCACCTGCAGTTAGTGGGATTTCTAAATCTTTCAATGCATCTACGGATGTAAATTGACCATCAATGACAACAGACTTTTCTGTCTTATCAAATTGGAATAACCCGAGAGGTGTTTCACTTGTAGCACTCTTTAGAAATTGTTGAACACTTTCTGCACTCAAACCACTTTCCTGTAATTTTTCTTGATCAAATTTCACAGACACTTCTCGTGACGTTTGACCGTTAAGTTGTGCAGTTTGTATACCTTCAATTGTTTCTAAACGTGGAATCAGTTCGTTGTTAATTTTACTTGTCGTATCTTTGAGGTTATCTTCCTTATTACTAAATGAATAAGCTACGATAGGAAATGCATCCATTGAACTTCTTGTTAGTTCTGGTTCCTCAACCTCTTCATCAAATTTAATCTTATCGATTTCTTTCTGTAAATCATTTTCTGCTTTATCCATATCTGCAGTTTCTTCATATTCTACAGTTACCATTGAAGCATTTTGTATAGATTGAGCGCTCACGCTCTTAACATCAGACATAGACCTAACTTGACTATCTATTTTATCACTAATGTCTTCCTTTACTGTTTCTGGAGTCGCACCCGGTAATGCTGTTTGTATTGTAATCATTGGTGGTTCAACATCGGGTAATAGTTCGAGTTTCATTTTGGAACTCGAGTATATGCCAGCTAATATAACTAACAAGACCATTAAGAATATTGCAAATTTATTTCCTAATGAAAACTGTAGTAATTTTTTTATCATGCACTTAATCTCCTCTCGTACTTTCATTTCGCTATATCCAATTTACCATAAGTCTCTAATTTACAATATCATACATGCTAATAATTTTATAAAATATTTTGAATTTTTAAATCTATTCAACAATAAAAAAATACACAGCATAAAGTTTTATAAATTTTAATTCAAAACTTTATATTGTGTATTTTTACGTTTAATTAATTTACTAGCTTTTACTTACGTTTTAATTTACGAGATATTTTAATTTTCGCTTTAGTAAGCTTTGGTTTTACATTTTCAATTATTTGATAAAGTGGTTTGTTTAATACATAGTCAAACTCACCTATTTTTTCACTTAAATATGTGCCCCAAACTTTTTTGAATGTCCACAAGCCATAGTGATCAGAGTCTTTATCAGGATCATTATCAGTACCACCAAAATCATAAGTTGTCGCACCATGTTCCCTAGCATATTGCATCATAGCAAACTGCATATGGTGGTTTGGTAAAAAATCACGATATTCATTTGAAGAAGCACCATATAGGTAGTATGATTTGTTGCCTGCGAACATTAACAACGCGCCTGACAGATACATACCTTCAGGGTGAGATAGTTCTAATTTTTCCATATCTTCAATTAATTCTTGGGTTTTAACGATTTTATTATTTACATCGTTGATTTTATTTAGTGTTTTTTTATCTTGTTTTTTTTCAGCTAATTTAACTTTTTCTTGCTCAAGTTGTAATAAGTCTTCTCTTAAATCTTTGAGTACTGGCTTAGGCTCTAATTTAACTAAGAATAATTCTGCATCGCCATCTGGATTCATAGCATCGTAGATATTTTGGAAATAACTAATATCACGCGTTAAAAAGCCATCACGTTCACCTGTAATTTGCATTAAGTTGGCAAATGTTTTTAAACCTTCTCTATTAGAACGCTCAACAGTCGTACCACGTTTTAAAGCTAATCTGACTTTTGAACGATTACGTCTTTCAAAACTTTGTATAAGTTCTTCATCTGACTTTTCAATTGGTGTAATCATTGTCATTCTTGGTTGTATATAATCTTTAGATAAACCTTCTTTAAATCCTTTGTGCTTAAATCCTAGTGATCTTAGGTTTGTTAATGCGTCAGCACCTTTATCTACTTCAACATCTGGATCAATTTTAATAGCATAGGCTTTTTCTTCTTTTGCAATTTGCATTGCGTACTCTAAAAGCGTTTCTAATGCGAGTTTATTACTGTAATCTGTAACAAAACCTCTAGAGATATAGCATAACGTATATGGTAACTTAGGTACCTTTTTGAATAACAGTTGAGCAACGCCTTTTACTTCGCCCTCTTCTCCAACTGCGATACGTTTTGAATACCATCCAGTTAGTGTTTTTGTTTCTGCCCATTTTGTTAATTGTAATAAATCACCTTGTGGGTGCGATTTAACAAATGCATCATGTGCTTGATTTGTGATATTCATCTTTTCCATACAACTGATGTCTCCTTTACCAATTCAATACTTTGATATTATACATTGCTTCGCTCATAATTTCACATATAAACAGTTCATTTGCTATACTACATTAAAAGAAAAAGCGAGGTGTTTTCATGCGTATTTTTATTATTGGATTATTACTGATTATTAATTTAATCTTTGTAGTTCAAGCTTTTATCGAACCACTGTCAATATCATACTTAAGCTTAAGAGTTATTTTAGCGGCGTTGTCTTTTGTTATATGCGTATACTTATTATTATTGCGCACACATAAAGTCGCCACGTATTTAACTATTTTAACACTTATTATTTCATTGATACACATTTTCATTATTGCACATAGCGCGTATATTTATATTTATTAATCTGCCTCAAATTGGTAACTTGTTCCTCGAATAATTAAAGTATAAGATGATGAAGTTTTATCGTCTCGTAATGTGACTGATTTATACCCTGAATGTTCACCATCATAAATGTGGTAAACGACATCATCATTTTTTAATTTTAATGCAGTATACGTTTTAGTTTCACTTATTTTTTCCATATCAAACCAATATTCCCATTTTTTTACAGTATGCTCTCGTTCTGTGCTGTGTAAATTAATTGTTTTAATCGTAAATTCTTTTTGTTGCAACGGTTCTAATTTTGCATTTCTCACTTCTTCAGCTTCATTCCACTGGATAAAAAATGGTGGTTTTACTCTATAATCTGGATCTGCAATATAAAGCAATTTCCAAGATGTTTTATCACCTTTCACATTTTCCCTATGCATATCTATAGGGCCAATGACTTCTATATTTCTCGTTTCCAAATCTTTTTTCAATTGATGAATATCTTGCGTACGAAATGCCAGCGTCTTTATACCTTGACTATAATTATCTTGCACTATTTTTGAAGGAAACGATACTCGTCCTTCATCTGTTTTTATCATTTTTAATAATACGTCAGGTTTATACACATCTAACAACTCTATATATGCATTATTTAAATAGGCTAATCTGTTATAAGTTCCCAATCTTTCATGGTTGCCACCTTGATGTAATTTAAACAAATGTCCCGGATATTTAAAGTTATCTAATTGATGAATATAATGAATCATATGGTCTAATTTTAAATACTGCATTAGGTATCTCCCTTATTTTAGCTTTGACTATATCTTAACAAATTGTATACCACTTTACTTGTCTTAACTAACGCTACGGAATAAATTTCTTATCTCCATAAACTTTTTCTTTAATTTTTAATGTTTTTACATCGCCTACTATTGATTTTTTTATTAAAAAAGAATAGAATAAGTATGCTATAAATTAAGTTAGCAAAGCTAACTATATTAGGAGGTCATTATGGAAAACAATCTTATATTTAATAACCTTATTGCAATTTATAGACCATACACCAAATTGTTTCAACCTATATTTGAAGCGTTTGACCTATATCCCGCTCAATGGTTGGTATTTAAAGATATAACTTATAATGCGCCTACTACTTTGGTACAAATATCAAAGCGCCGTGCCATTGAGAAACCGACAACACGTAAGATTTTAAAAGTACTTTCTGAAAAATCATTGCTTTCAATTGAACCTGGTATTGATAAAAGGGAGAAGTTATTAACGCTCTCAAAAGAAGGGCAGCTATTATATGACAATATGAGTGCTCGAGTTGATAAGGTACAAGATCAGCTTATTAATGAAACAGGATTATCTGAAGACGATCTTAAACAGGCAATTAAGACCATTCAATCAATACATGAAGCTATAACAAAAATGGAGGAAGCGTAATATGAACCAAGCAATAACAACAAAATCACCCATATGGACAAAAAGTTTTAATATAAACTTTATAACCAATTTTTTAATATACTTATGTATGTACTTACTTATAGTAATTATCGCCAGCTATACTAAATCTGAATATAATGTTTCAGATAGCACCGCTGGCTTAGTAACAGGGCTCTTTATCATAGGTTCTTTAATCGGACGTTTTGTAACTGGTAAATATGTAAATAAAGTTGGTCCTAAACGTATATTATTAATTGGATTAGTATTTTTACTCATTACCCAATTATTATATTTTATAGAAGGTTCTTTAGCATTACTCATGTTTACTAGATTAATCAACGGTATCGCTACAGGGATTACTACAACGGCAACAGGTACCATCGCCGCTTATGTCACACCTAATGATAGAAAAAGTGAAGGCATTAGTTTATTTTCTTTAAGTCTTGTCATGGGTGCAGCTATTGGTCCTTTCCTTGGATTACTTTTAATTAATGCTTTTCCAATTAAGATATTATTCTTAATTTGTCTCATTTGTGGTGTAGTAAGCTTATTAATTTCTTTCTTTGTAAACTTACAATTTAAACTCGATACGACTGATACAACTACTCAAAAAACAACGAGTAAAAAATTCAATATCAATAATTACATTGCAAAAGAAGCTATTCCGGTTGCAATAATTATGTTGATTTCAGGTTTAACTTATTCTTCAATACTTACATTCTTGCAATTCTTTGCTCAAGAGATAAATTTAGTAACGATTTCTAGTTACTTCTTTATATTCTATGCCATTGCATCACTGATTACTCGACCAATTGCAGGTCGTCTTATGGATCAAAAAAATGAGAATGTCATTGCATATCCTGCCTTTGTATTCTTAATCCTTACATTCGTTACTTTAAGTATTACAAATAATGGTTGGTTACTCATTCTTGCCGGCTTGTTCTTAGGCGCAGGTTATGGAAATATTTCATCCTGTATGCAAGCTATTGCCATTAAAGTATCACCACCTGCTAAATACGGTATAGCAACTTCAACCTATTTTATCGGACTAGATTTAGGCGTTGGATTTGGACCATATGTTTTAGGATTCATGACATCCTCCGTATCTTATGCACAATTATATGCTATTATGGCCGTCATCGTACTCATAGCAGCTATGATTTATTTCTTTTTACATGGCAGAAAAGTTAAAACAACTTAACTCATTACAATAAAAAGAGAACGGGAAGAAATCAAATGTTGATTTCTTCTCGTTCTCTTTTTTACGTATGTTTTATTATTGTGCTACTTTAATATTTTCTATTTCTTGAATAATGTCATCAAAAATTTTAGTTTGAATATCATTGAAATAATAATAAACTTGTCTCTCGTCTGTTTCAGAACGAACTTTAGACATAAGTTCTTTTTTATAAATTTTTCGTATAATCACATCAATCTTGCTCGTATCCCATAACATTTCGAAATGAAGTGTATCTCTCAATTCCTTTCCGCTGATTTTTTTAGATTCATAAACCTTATACAACACAACAAATTCTTCAATTGATAAATGATGAACTGTTTTCAACCAATGCTTTAATTGACTCAATGCTTTTTCAGAAGTTATAAAATAAGATACTTTAGTTTCCATAATAATGGCCTCCTCATCGTCTTTTCTTGTTGTTTTTATGGCTTTATAATGAATAAGCTTCGAAAATATTATATAACATTTTCTTCATTAAATCTATTATTTTAAAAGTAATAGATAAATATTTTTTACTATTGTCTTTCATTTATATCGTTTCTTATACATACCAAGCATTTTTTTGTTTTACTTAAATCCCTAAAGTAAATATAAACACTTTTTATTAATAGATTATATTAAAAAATGCTTTATTTTAAAATTCGAAAATGGTTAATATTAACTGCTTTTTGTTAAATAAACAGAGTGATTTTTGTTTACTTTGTGATTTAATACAAAAAACGCTGAAAGCATATTTAATTATGCTGCCTCAGCGTTTTGTGGTATTAAATGTTATATCAGTGTCAAAACTATATTAAACCTAATTGTAAGTTTTACAATTACTTAATGATTCTAACCGCCAATATAGTTCATATTAATTTTTTTGCGTTTTCTATTTGCTACGGTTTGTTCTGTACGTTCATCTGAATATCTATCATCTCTAACATTCCATAGTACTTTAAACTGTTCAAATAGCTCCTCATCCGTTGCTCCAGCACGCATAAATGATTTCACATTAAAACCATCTACTGTACTAAATAAACAACTATAAAACTTACCGTCTGATGACAATCTCCCACGTGTACATGTAGAGCAGAAAGATTGAGATACACTAGTGATAAGGCCAAACTGTGCGCCATTATCTTTATGTCGATAATATTTAGCAACTTCACCAAAATATTTTGGCTCAACAGATTCAATATCAAATTCATTTTCTATCATATTTAACATTTCATCTTTTGTTACCACTTTACTAAAATCCCATCCATTATCGTTTCCAACATCCATAAATTCTATAAATCTAATCTCAATATCTTTCTCTTTGAAATATTGAATCATAGGTAAAATTTGATTGTCATTTACACCTTTTTGTATAACCACATTTACTTTCACGTGGAATCCTATGGAAATTGCATAATCAATCTGTTGCAATATTGTAGAAGCTTTTATATTTCTATTATTAATCGCTTGAAACACTTTGTCTTCGATTGCATCTAAACTCACATTAATACGTCTTAAACCTGCATCGTATAATTTTTGACCGTGTTTTTTTAATAATAAGCCATTTGTCGTTAGACCAATATCTTCTACACCATCAATCTGATTTAATTCATAAATTAATTTATATAAATCACGTCTGAGTAATGGTTCACCGCCTGTAATACGTATTTTTTTCACGCCTAATTGTGTGTATACTTTCGAAATACGTACCATTTCATCAAATGTAAGAAGCTCGTCTTTAGGTAAGAAAACAAAATCATCGCCAAATATTTCTTTAGGCATGCAATAATCACAACGGAAGTTGCATCGATCTGTAACTGACAATCTTAAGTCACGTATCGGACGCCCGAGTTTATCAGTGATTTGTTCTACCATATCGTTAGCCCCCCTTTATCTATTTATAATTTCATGTTGTAAAGCGTCCAAATCATGCTGGAAATTAATATTTTTATACCAATATTCAGGTGATTCAATTGTGTTAACATCTAACCAGTCGCTCGCAACTTTAGTATAAACATTCTTTAAACTATAATCATCTGAATCCAGTGCCTTATCAATGTAAGTTAAAGTATGTGGACTGTAAAAAGCAAGTGTAGGTATCGGTCTACCCGCTTCTTGAAAACCTGCAATATCTAATTGGTCTTCAATAAGGTGTTCCACCATAAATTGATATAATTTACTTATCGCTTTTTGAGTAATCATAGGTGTGTCAACGGAAATAACAAAGAATAGTTCTTCCTCTAGGTATTGGCTCATGACCGATCTAATACCTGCCAAAGGCCCTTTATCTTTATTCTGGTGTTCATCTATAATTATATTAGGGTAATCAAATTGTGTCGCAAGATTCTCATTGGTGCTTATAATAATTTGATTAAACATGTTCGTTGCTTCTAACACATCTATAATTCGCTCATAAAATGCTTGCGATTCAATTTGTGCAAAAGCCTTAGGTTCACCGAATCTCTCTGACTGTCCTCCGGCAAGTATAATTGCTTTCATCTCTTCTTTACCCTCCGCTAACTGGTGGAATCAATGCGACAGTGTCATTAGGTTGGACAATGTCATCATTTTTCACAAATTCTTCATTTACCGCTATTTGAAATTTTTTATCGCTAATACTAGGATAACGTTTAAATAAATCTGTAATAAATTCATCTACAGTAATATCATAACTTAAATCGATGTCTTCTGATTGTTTTGCTAATATTTCTTTTATTTCTGCAAAATAAAGCACTCTCATGATTGTCCTCCTTCAATCGCATCCTCATAACTTCCATGTTGATGTCCTTGCCATTGTGCACCATCTTCCCATATTTCCTTTTTCCAAATAGGTACGATTTCTTTGATACGCTCAATTGCATATTCATTTGCTCTATAAGCATCTTTTCGATGTGGTGAAGAAACACTGATGAGTACTGCAATATCTGAAATAGCTAACGGGCCTATTCTATGCACGATTGCTGTTTGTGTCCCTGGCCATTGTTGTGAAATTTCATCGCCAATTTGAGCTAACTTTTTTTCTGCCATAGGTGTATAGGCTTCATACTCTAAATGCTCTGTTTTAATTCCTTTTGTCCATTCCCTTACATGACCTGTAAAAACAACAACTGCACCTTGATGTTCGTTCAGTACATAAGATCTATATTGCTCTGTCTGTATCGGCTCGCTTGTCACTTCAAATTGCTTCATTTAATTCATTCCTTTGATATTAAAAAAGATAATAACCATTGGTCATACTGACGTAAAGCCTCTGGTTTTGATATATTAATGGCATACTTAATATGTGTTAAATGATTTAGTGCGTTACGGTCATTTTCATCACGGTAGACTAACACTTTATCGTAACTTGCTTCTTTAAAACCCTCTACTAATATTACGTTACTGTCTATTGTAACAGATTCATCTATGATTTCATCAAGCGTTTTGTTTTGTGTTCTGGTGACACTTTGTTGGTAAGCATTACCTTGAACAATACTTTGATCTGCACCTGCATAAAAGTGTTTCATATGGTCAACATGATTATTTTGTAATGTGATATCATGATGGTCCTCAGAGTTATGATGTCCATGATGTTTCACCGTTGCTACTGTGAGATGATGTTCTTTTAGCAGCTGAATTGTATGTGCCATTAATGTCGTTTTCCCAGAATTTTTCAATCCAACAATTTGTAAAATCATATAAAGCATTCCATTTCATAAGCTTGTGATTCAGTTAATATTACATTTACCGTATAACCTTTTTTATATCCTCTTGTTCCACCTGGTAACATAATCATTGCATTACTATGTGCAATTGCAACAACTGCACCTGATTTGTTAAATCCTGAAGGAACTGCTGTCATTTCTTTGCCGTTAAAAGTGACCGTCGCGCGAATAAATCTCGTAAATGGGTTTGCTTTTGTAAAATCTTCCATCAATGTAGCTTGCACGACTTGAGGATAGAGTGCATTTGCATGCATCATATGTTGAACTGCTGGCTTAACGTATAATTCAAAGCCTGTAAAGCATGCTGATGGGTTTCCAGATAAACCAAATAGATACTTACCTTCTGCTACTGCTACTGTCGTCACACTTCCCGGACGCATAGCAATTTTATTAAAAAGGACTTCAGCATTTAATGCTTCGTATATTTGTGGTAAATAATCAAAATCCCCAACTGATACACCACCCGTAGTAATGACAATATCATGTTGTTGCATTGCTTCCGTAACCACTTGGATACTACTTTCTAAATCATCTTGTTGTATTTGATAACGTTTTACTTGTAAGTCTAATTTATTAGCCAATGCAGTAATCATTGGTCCATTAGAATTCCTTATTTTTCCAGGTTCTAAATCATCACTTACATCTAATAGCTCACTGCCGGTAGCAATTACGGCTACGCTTGGTTTTTTAAAAACAGGAACTTGTGCATAGCCATATGTAGCTAATACTGCAATGGCACCAGGATTAATTTGTTGTCCTTTTTGTAAAATAACATCACCTATTTGAGTTTCTTCACCTTTTAAAGAGACGTTCTCATTAGGTTTAAATGCTTTACGTAATGTGAAACTTCGTCCTTGTTCTACAGTTTGTTCTAACATGACAACTGAGTCTGCACCTTCAGGCATCGCTGCACCTGTCATAATTCGAACTGCTTCAAACGCACCAACTTTTTTATCTGAAACAGTACCGGCGCCAATATGGTCAATCACATTGAAAGTAAGACGGTGCGCACCACTTGCATTCGTTGTATCTTTACTTCTAATGGCAAAACCATCATAAGGTGATTTGTTGAAACGTGGAATTTCGTATGTAGCAACAATATCTTCAGCCAATATATGGTTTAAGCTGGCATCTAGGGGCACTGTAGTCTCATCCATATAAATATTTTGACTCACAACACGTTCAATGGCTTCACCGACTGGAATTGGATTTCTTTTCTCAACTGGCATCTAAATCTACTCCTTATATTAATTAATTTCGTGATATACTAGAAAACGATTAGGAGGGATATGTTTGTCTGAATTTACACATATTAATGAACAGGGCAATGCTAAAATGGTAGATGTTTCTGAAAAAAACATTACGAAACGTACTGCAATTGCACATTCAAGCATTACCGTAAACCCAGAAATCTATCAACAAATTGTTGATCATACAAATAAAAAAGGAAATGTGCTTAACACTGCACAAATTGCAGGTATTATGGCTGCTAAAAACACTGCTGATATTATTCCAATGTGTCATCCTTTACCATTAACAGGTATTGATGTTGAATTTCAGTGGCAGAAGCATGCGCAATCTTTCACTTTGAATATCCAAGCAACCGTGTCTACTACTGGAAAAACAGGTGTCGAAATGGAAGCATTAACTGCTGCAACTGCTGTAGCACTTACTGTATATGACATGACAAAAGCTTTAGACAAAGGTATGGTCATTGGCGAAACTTATTTACTCTCTAAATCTGGTGGTAAATCTGGTGATTTTCAACGTAAAGCATAATTTAATATTTGCGTTCAACTCGAATAAAGTCTCTAGGGCATAACTACATGTCTCAGCATCAACTATTATATTTGTAGTAGCTGTCTGACATTTAAATGTACTTGTTTCAAGCTCTTGTATTCCTTTTTCTAGTAAACCTTGTGAGGGGGACAGACTTCAAATTTCATATTTTGATTCTTGTCACCCTCTTTTATTTAGTTATTTCTTTAACCAAATGATTTAATTCTGGTTTTATTAACTTCTCCAATGCTAATTTAACAGCTCCAGTAGATCCTGGGATACTAAAAATTAACTTGTCACCTACTGTCCCCGCGATTGCTCGAGACAATAATGCTCTCGTACCTACATCCTCAGCATAACTGAGATATCTAAACAACTCTCCAAATCCTTCAATTTCTTTAGTGAAAAATGAGGATACTGCTTCTATAGTTACATCTCTTTGTGCAATACCAGTGCCTCCTGTAGTAACAATCACATCGATGTCTTCACTTAACCATTGCTCAACTTGCATTTGAATCGCTTCTTGTTCATCTTTCACTATTTTATAATGCGCCTTATCAATTGAAACATTCAATTCCGATAACAGTTCTATTACTAATTTACCGCCCTTGTCAGTCTTATAATCTCTTGTATCAGAAACTGTCAATACTGCACATCTTATATCTTGATCTAACTTAACATTTGTATGCATTTTTACACCCCTTTAGCCGAATAATCGGTTTATTAAAGTAATCGCTTGTTGAGGGTTTGTCATACCATGAATCAGTAATCTCCCGCCTTTAAAGCTAACAATGCGATAACCATTATATTCAAAGTGAATCATATAAGGATTACGTCGGTATGCAATATTTTGCTGAGTTAAAAATGATTCTAGCATTTCCTGGGAAATATTAGGGTTTTCGTATTGCACTGTGTCCCTACCACACAAACTAGCAAACTGTCGTTTCGTTTCATTTAAATGTGGATATGTAGGGTTGCAGCCACAAGTTTTGCAATCGCTCCGTTGTAGTTTACTAAACCCAAATGTAAAGTGCGTCCCTTCCCATAAGTCTCCATACGTTACTTTAGTCGGCACGTGTTGTTCTGTTAAAATTTTCAGCGCATCCCTCATCTGTAAACTTGTTGTCATCGTCACTGCAGGTTGAATTACACCTACCGTATCACATGTCATATTTATAGCTGGTAACTGTGGCACTAAGCAATTAAAACATGGTGTGTGTCCTGGAATAAAAGCAGTTTCTACATAAGTACTTTGGACTACACCGCCATAAATCCACGGTATGCCTTTTTGAAAAGCAAAATCATTAATCAACTGTCTCGTTTCAAAGTTATCTGTTGCATCTAATATCAGTTGAGCTGAACCAGCATTATCCTCTAAAAACTGACGATTTACATGTGCAATATAACTATGAATCTTCAAATCTTGTCGAATATCTAATAATTTTTCTTTAGCAGCAACAACTTTGGGCAATCCTTCTAGCGCATCGGCTTCATTAAACAACGTTTGTCTTTGAAGATTACTATATTCAATATAATCTCTGTCTACAATAGTTAGTGTACCAACCCCTGCTCTAACTAAACTTTCAGCAAGGTGTGTGCCAAGTGCCCCCATGCCTACAATGAGCACGTGTGAATTCATGATTTTATCTTGTCCTTCAGGACCTATATGTTTAAATAACGTTTGTCTTGAATAGCGGTCTTTTGTCACTACAATAACCCTCTCTATACATCATTGTATCCATTATAAATCTTGCATGCGATAGTAACAACGGTTTGCCATCAATATTACAAAAAGTAGTGAATTCCCTATGTAGTTTTTTGATTTTAAGCACTCACAATGCTCGATATAACTAGAAATGGTTAAAGATTTTATTAATACGCTTAATACGCTCTAAATCATGGCGCACGTTACTTATAAAGCATATCCTTTAAATATATGTTCGTGTTACAATAAGTTAACTATTACATGGAGGTGAATCAATGGCACGTTCAAAAGACTATGAACAACTATTGGAACAAGCAAAAGATATCGTCATCAATTCAATTGGAGAAACGATGGATCTTTATGGTGTCAATCGTAGTGTAGGTAATTTATATGGCACTATGGTTTTTGAACAAAGTAGTATGACACTAGATGAAATGCGTTATGAATTACAAATGAGTAAGCCCAGTATGAGTGCAGGTGTTAAAAGACTGCAAGAATTTGATGGCGTAAAACAAGAGTTTGTTCGAGGAAGTAGAAAACAACACTTTACTGCTGAAAAAGACTTTTTTACGTTTTTTGGAAACTTCTTTTCACAAAAATGGAAACGTGAAATCAAATTGAATTCAGAAGCAATATATAAAGCTGAATCTTTATTGAATCCCATTATTCATTCAGAAACTGCTACACCTGAAATCATTGAAGAAGCACAAGAAATTTTTGAGCAAATAGAACATTCTAAACTCTATTATGCTTGGTTATCTACTCTAACTGATGCGCTCAATTCAGGAGAAATATTTGATTATTTTCCAATTCCGGAAAATAAATCATAATCTATAGCAACACAAAAACGCCTCCCTATTTCATGACAGGAGGCGTTTTTGTGTCTATAGAATGCATGATAAGCCTAAATGTTTCAAGCTGAATTTTTTATGTTTGGATTTTTAATCCATCGTAAGCAATGGTGCATGATAATCCACTATGTAATAATCGTTGTTCTAGCACTTTAGTATCATCCATAGTGAGGCCTTCCGTGGATTCTATATGTGTAAAATAAGTGTGTGTCGCATTTATTTCTCTAGCAATTTCAACACTTTCATCAAAACTTAATTCATTTGATTCCTTTAGTACCCCGTTTTCTAGTAAACGTTCACCAGTAATTGGATTAACTTCATTACTTCCAAAAGGTAATATAGCAACATCTATGTTTTTGAATTTTTGTGAAGGTACGAAACCTTTCATTTCATCAGGTATAATCAATATGCTCTGTTCTATGGCATTGATATAAAAACCAAAAGCAATACTTTCAGGAAGTTGAATCCATTCTATTTGAATATCATCTATTGTTAATAGAGCATCATTCTCTACCACTTCTAACTCTATCACGTCAATTTGAGTTAAATAATTCAAATGATTCCAATGACCTAAATAAGTTTTGAAATCTGCTACTTCTTGCTGAGTTATATATATCTTTGTCTTTCTAGAATTTGGTTTTTTATTTTTAAAATCATAATTTAATGTCTCCCAAATCCTCAATCCCATCGTATGATCAGGATGCCAATGTGAGTATAAAGCATGTTTTATTTCAGAAATTTGAGCGCGTCGTAATTGAGTGAATATATCCTCAGAAGTATCTATTAGTAATTGGATATCATGAATATATATTCCAGGGCCGGTTCGCAAACTCGATTCTTTATGTTGAGATACTGAATTATAAAGCGTAGGAATACCCCCTGCTGTTCCTAAAAACTCGATATTCATTATCTTACCCCCTTATTTAAAAAATGACCGTTAGATTCCGATATAGAAAATAACAGCCACTTATTCAATTTGTCATTTATATTTATTTTTGTGTATAATCTCAATCAATATTAATCACTTCATGAGCCAGTGCCTCTGCTTCGTATTTAGAATGTGTTACAAAAATAATTGGTATTTGCCACTCTTCAAATATGCGCTTTACTAATTGAATACTTTCATCTTTAGTTGTATCATCTAAGCTTGAAAATGGTTCATCCAATAATATGAGGTCTGGTCTAGTGCTTAACGTTCTTGCTAATGCCACACGTTGGGATTCTCCTCCAGATAGTCTTATTGGAAACTGTGATTTTAAATGCGTAATGTTTAATTGATGCATTAAGGTCTCTATATGTTCGGAAGGTTGTGCCATAAAAGTTATATTCTGATACACATCCATATTAGGAAACAATTGATAATCTTGGAATAAGTAGCCAATATTACGCTGTTGAATTTTCACATCTATATTGTTATGCGTATCAGTTAAAATACGTTTATTTACTTCTATATGTGCCTTATCTGCACTTTTCAATCCTGCTATAATATTTAAAATTGTTGTTTTACCAATGCCTGATGGGCCTTTAACTGCATAAATTTTAGGTTTAGTATCTTGGAGACTCATATGTAATTGTGTGTTTTTGAGCGCATGCTCTAAATGTAATGCCAACAACTAATCTACCTCCCGATAACGGTCTTTATTCAACACATTGATTGTGCCAATTACTGTAATAGCAAATGCAACAAGGACAATCACCCACAACCATGCTTGATTTTCTTTACCTTGTTCTACCAAAAAGTATATTTCTAAAGGTAACGTATTGGTTTTATTAGGTATGTAACCAGCAACCATCAGTGTCGCACCAAATTCTCCTATCGCTCGGGCAAAGCTCATCATAATGCCTGATAATATCGGACGCTTTGACAACGGTAAAATTAATTTAAAAAATATCTTGTTTTCACTTGCACCCATCGTTCGTGCAGTATTGAGCATTTTATTATCTATACTTCGAAAGCCTTGGACAGTATGCTGATACATCAATGGAAAACTCACGATCACAGATGCAATAACTGCTCCAGTCAGTGTAAAAACTACTGGTAAATGCAATACATCCGTAAAAAATGCGCCAATAAAACTTCTAGGTGAAAACACAATTAATAAAATAAATCCCATAACTGTTGGTGGTAACACAATAGGTAAAATAATTATACTTTCTAAGATTCTAGCAATAAAACCATGTCGTTTATACAGCCATCTTGAAATAACGATACCAATAAAAGTAACGATGATTGTACTAATAACAGCTACTTTGAGTGATATCCAAAATGGTGTAACATCTACCATTGCTAAAACCTCCTATGCTTCAAATTGATATTTTTCTAATATTTCTTTAGCTTCGTCTGTCTTAAGAAAGTCGATCCATGCTTTAGCTAATTGCTTATCAGATGTTGTCGCTGCTTTATAAACAATGGGTTGCTTCAAATCAACTGTATTGATTTCTTTAACATGACTCTCGCCATTTTGCTGACTTTGATATAAATCAGTTTTATACACATACCCTAATTGTGCATTACCTTTTTCAACATAGTTTAGTACTTGTCGCACGTCTTTAGCAAATACTAAATTAGGTTTTACTTGTTCATATAAATTATTATCTTTTAAATATTGCTGAGCATATTTACCGGCTGGCACCGAATTCACCTCGCCAATGGCTAATTTTTCGCCTTCTTGTAGCGTTTCTACTGATTTATAATTACTATCCTTCGCGCCAATAAGTACGAGTTTATTTTTAGCATATTCATATGTATTTTGTGCTTTATCTTTATCTTGTAATGCATCAACGTCTTTCTTGTTTGCTGACATAAACACATCTACAGGTGCACCTTTTTCAATCTGTTGTCTTAATGAACCAGACCCACCATAGTTAAATGTAACATTTGCATCTTTATGATTTGCTTCAAATGCTCGCTTCAATTCTTTAGTTGTATCAGTCAGACTCGCTGCTGCTGAGATATGTAATTCTTGTTTTTTATCATTCTTCTCAGAATTGCTATCATTTTTGCGCTCACTATTTCCATTTGAACACCCTGCTAATACTAGACATAGCGTCATAAACATTACGATTAAATATTTTATTTTCATCTAAAACAACTCCTATCACTTATAATTATATTCTTATTCATAAAAAAACAAAAGACCTAAATGATAGTACTTTGGCCTTTTGTAAGCGTATGTTTTTTATAATTATGATGTGTTGTTTTATAGTTGTTCAATAAAGCGTTTAAACGCGTGATGACCTTGTTCTGTATTTTTAAATACGCCAGCATCTTCTAATACACGTTTAAATTTAAATCCTACTTCTTTATCTACAACTTCATCGACATTATTTACATTAATATCATATGATTGTTTCATTTCTTCAGCCCATTGTTGATGTATTCCTAAATCTATTTGAGTTTTATCTAGTAAATAATCTTTAACTTGTTGTAATTCTTGTTTTAGTCGTCCTGGTAATATAGCAGTCCCCATCACTTCAATTAGGCCTATATTTTCTTTCTTGATATGTTGCACGTCTTTATGTGGATGGAAGATGCCGTCAGGGAATTGTTCTGAAGTTTGATTGTCTCGTAAGACAATGTCTAATTCATATTGTTGTTGTCTATATCTTGCGATTGGCGTAATCGTATGATGACGTTCACCATCACTACTAAATGCTTTAATATCCACACTATCATCCGAATATTGATTCCATTGTGTCATGACATAAGTAGCCGCTTCAATCAGTTGCGCTCTATCGTCACCTTTCAAACGAATCACACTCATTGGCCAATTTAAAGTGCTAGCTTGAACTGATGGATAATTAGCAATAGTAAATTGATTTATTTCAGCAGCATTATCCATCGGAAATACATGTCTTCCAGTTTGATAATGATTATGCGATAAAATTGATCCCCCCACAAGTGGTATATCTGCGTTAGACCCAATGAAATAATGAGGAAATTGATCTATAAAATCTAACAAGTTAATGAAAGTATTTTTATTGATTTCCATAGGGACATGTTGTTCAGATAAAACAATACTATGTTCAGCAAAATAGGCATATGGCGAAAATTGGAAGCCCCACTGCGCACCATTTAAATTCAAGCGAATCACACGGTGATTTGTTCTTGCAGCTTGTAGCACTGATCCTTTAAAACCTTCATTTTCTATGCATAATGCACATTTCGGATAAGCGGTAGCTGGTGCTTCTTTAGCTTTTGCAATTTGCTGTGCATCTTTTTCAGGTTTTGATAGATTGATCGTGACTTCAATATCTCCGTATTCAGTAGCAACATCATAATTAATATTATTCGCAATTGCATCTTCTTTAACATAGTGATTACGTTTAGCTATGTCATAAAAATAATCTGTAGCCGCTTCTGGTGACTGTTTATATGCCTCGTTAAACTTGCTGTTAATTACCGATGGGCGTGGTGTAATTAAGTCTAGAATTTGAGCTTCAACAATTTCTTTACTATATAATGCATCTTCAATACAATTTTCACTAACAGCTTGGCGAATCCAATATTGTGTAATTTCATTTGCTGTTGCATCTTTATTTAATTCAGAGACTGCTGAATCATCAATACCTTTTGCATTTAAATTACGCAATAGTTGGTTTTGAATATAAATGCTATCTTCTTCTTCATAATCACCATACGAAATTGCTTGTGATACAAATTGTTGTACTAATTGTTGATTTAATAACATGCATTAACCCTCCACATTTTCTTGATATCCATTTGGATGTTGATGATGCCATTGCCACGCTGAATTAATAATATCGTTAATGTTATCGTGTTGCGGTTTCCAGCCAAGCACTTGTTGCGCCTTATCACTTGATGCGATTAATTTACTTGGATCGCCTGCTCTTCTTTCACCTACCACTGCTTTAATAGGTTTATTTGTTACTGTTCTTGCAGCTTCTAGAATTTCAAATACCGAATAACCTTGACTACTTCCTAAATTAAATGCACCAGATGCTCCGCCGTTTTGTAAATGTTGATACGCTAAAATATGCGCATCTATTAAATCAACGACATGAAGATAATCGCGAATACATGACCCATCTTCTGTATCATAATTATCACCGAATATTGTTAAGTGTTCTCTTTGTCCAAGTGCGACTTCTAATACAATTGGTATAAGGTGTGTCTCTGGACGGTGGTCTTCACCAATAGCACCATTTTCTTTAGCACCTGCAACATTAAAATAACGTAGCGCTGCATAATTAACGCCATATGCTTCATGACTCCAGTGCATCATTTTCTCCATCATTAACTTACTTTCACCATATGGACTTGTAGGCGTTTTAGAATCTTCCTCAGTAATAGGTACTGAATCTGGCTCACCATAAACTGCAGCTGTCGAAGAAAAAATAATATGTTCTACTTGATGGCCATACATAACTTCTAATAACACTTGTAATCCATGCACATTATTATTGAAATAGGCTAACGGTTTTTCTACAGATTCACCAACTAAAGAATAGGCGCAAAAATGGAACACACCTTCGATGCTTTCTTTATTAATGACATCATCTAAAAAGGCTTTGTCTCGAATATCTCCTTCATAAAATGTAGCTTCGCTATGCACAGCTGCTCTATGTCCTGTACCTAGATTATCTACTACAATAACGTTGTATCCTCTTGCAATTAATTGATCTACCGCATGACTTCCTATATAACCAGCGCCACCTAAAACTAAAACAGACATATACAAAATCCTTTCTCTACTCATTGATTAATAACTTATAACGATTTAACGCCATCACTTATACCCACATGATAAAACGATGGAGCGTAACCTATGTGCTCTATATATTGCTTAGAAACTTCATTTTCCAATTGTTTTACACTATCTTTATGCACTAAAGCAATTGCGCAACCTGCGAAACCAGCACCTGTCATTCTAGCTCCCAATACACCATCAACTTGCTGAGCTGTTTCTGCTAAAGTATCTAATTCTATCCCTGTAACTTCATAATCTTCTTTTAATGATGCGTGAGATTCATTTAATAACTTTCCAAATTGATTAAAGTTATTTTCTGCTAAAGCTCTATGTGCTTTTTTCGTGCGTTCGTTCTCCGAAACTGCGTGTCTTGCACGACGACGCTTCACTTCATCCTCAATAAGATCTTGATGCTGTTCAAATTGTTCTAATGACAACTCCCCTAGTGATGCAATATCAAGTGCTTGTTGCAACGAAGCTAATGCCGATTCACATTGTGCTCTACGTTCATTATATTTACTTTCTGTAAGGGAACGTCGCTTGTTTGTATTCATAATTGATATGAAATAATCTCCAAATTTGGCAGGCACATAATCAAATTCTAAAGTTGCGGTATCTAGTAATATTGCTTGTTCAGCTTTACCCATACCAATAATAAATTGATCCATAATACCTGAATTGACACCAATAAATTTATTTTCAACACGCTGTCCTATTTTTATAAGTGCTAATCGTTCTAAATCTAAAGTAAACAACTGCTTAATGAGCCAACCAGTTAATAATTCAATAGACGCTGACGATGATAAACTTGCTCCATTTGGAATATTTCCTTCTACTAAAATGTTGAAACCATGGTCTATGTCAGAGAATTGTTCTGTTAAATATTTAACTACACCTTTAGGATAATTTGCCCAATCATGTGCCGCTTCGAATTCTAATTCATCTAATGTAAATGTAATCATACCAACATCTTCAAAATTATTTGAATAAAGTTGAATAAGTTTATCATCTCGCTTTGTAGCTAGTCCATATGTACCCAACTCAATCGCAGCTGGAAAAACATACCCACCGTTGTAATCCGTATGTTCTCCTATTAAATTAATGCGTCCCGGAGCAAAAGCACTGACTTCAGCCTTAACGCCAAACAAAGTTTCAAACTTATCATACATGGCTTGTAACATAATAACCCACTCCTTCTATATAAATCACTTTATCTATAATGATATTCTCTTTAGTAAACATAATTAAAGTTTACTTGTTTACTAAATGTTTTGTCAATTAAGTTTGTCTTTTTGTTTTAAAAGTATTCCGCTCTTTAAGCTGTGCTTCTACCACGACATGGATGGCAACATGTCTCGTTTTATTAATGCGCTCTTCTGCCATTCTCACTGCAGTTCTACCAAATTCATCTACTGGTATGTGCACACTACTTATAGAAGGCACAGCATATTGTATGACTTCTAAATCATTAAAACTTATCAATTTAACATCTTTTGGAATTGCTATTTTTTCATATTGAATTTGTTGTAATATACCTATAGCAATCATGTCGTTTCCTGCTATAAAAACTTCAGGTAACTGATGCGCATTTAACAATGTTTTTACAGCTTCTTCACCATTTTCTTTTTTCCAACCGTCAATCATAGTTATTTCGTTAATTTGATGTTCAGAGCACCATTCTCTATACGCTTCATATCTAACATCTGTATGATTTGAAAACGGCGTACCGGCTAAATCTCTAATCATATGACTACCACCGATATACGCAATTTGCTTCATGCCTAATGCCTTGATTTCGTTCAATAAGTTGGTCATAGAATAGTGTAAATCTGAATAGACAGCATCTATTGATTTTGGTGTATTAGGATTGTTAATGACAACTATATTTTCATTATAATCACGTAGTGTGTTCAATGCTTCCGTAGAAAAATTACCTACTACGATAATTGCCCCTGCCTTGTCAACTTTATATAAATCTAGATTTTTATCGTTACCATCGATTCTAATTGTACGCTTCAAAGACAAATTCAAACGTTTAACTTCAGCCTCTATTGCTAAGCGTATCTCTCTATAATAAGGGTCTGACATTTCTTTAGCTCGAGATGCATAGGTAATGATTTGAATGCTTTTGTTTTTTCTAGCCGATTTTTGATATTGTAGTTCATTTGCAACACGATGAATCCTTTCTCTCGTATCTTTTGAAACTGACAATGTTGGATCATTATTTAATACGCGTGAAACAGTGCCAGGACTTACCTTTGCTTCGCGTGCAATATCTCGTATACTTGCCATATCGAAATTCACCTCTTTAATTGTTTACTATAAGTTTACTTGTATATATCCTTTTAATCAATCTGGACCATTTTAAAAATTGTTATAAATATTACAATGGTAAATTAAAAATCCTTTACTTTATTCATAAACTGAATCTTTTTTTTACATTGAAAAATGCGCTAGAATGGAGAAGTGAATATGAAACGGGGTGTACTCATGCATGAAGATATATTGACCAATCAACCCATTGTACGGTTTGAGAACGGTAAGTTAGTAGAAACAAAAGATCATTACGTTACTGAGTTCCCATTAACAATTATGGTAAATGGTGAAGAGTTTGCGACTATAATTTGTAGCCCGAACCACTTAGAAGAGCTTGTCTTAGGTTTCCTAGCATCTGAAGGAGCTATTTTAAAAAATGGTGACCTAAAATCTATCCAAATAGACGATAGTAAAGGGTTTGCTCATGTTGAATTGACCAAATCTCTCGGTGAACGTTTCGAATATTCAACAAAGCGCATGATTGCGTCCTGTTGTGGTAAAAGTCGAGAGTTTTATTTTCAAAATGACGCGGCAGTCGCAAAGACTTCGATGTCTAAAATTGTGTTAAATCCAACTCAAGTACTCAATATGATGACCCGTTTGCAAAGCGCCAGTAAAATTTTTAAACAAACTGGTGGTCTTCATAATGCTGCAATTAGTGATGGAGATACCTTCTTTGAGCATCGTCAAGATATTGGTCGTCATAATGCATTAGACAAATTGTATGGTTATTGTATACAAAGACATATACCTGTACGTAATAAAGTGTTGATATTTAGCGGTCGTATTTCATCAGAAATATTAATCAAAGCTGCAAAAATCGGTGTTGGTGTCATCTTATCGAAATCTGCACCGACGACATTGGCAGTAACACTTGCTCAAGATTTAAACATTACTGCCATAGGATTTATTAGAGATGGTAATTTCAACATTTACAGTCATCCGGAACGCATAACGCCTGTTGAATCGTCCGAGGATTAATTTATAATCTAGACCTTTGCAAAAATAAGTTTTTAAAAATAAAAAGAACTCATCCATTTGATACGGATGAGCCCTTTTTATTTTGAGCGTGAGTATTCATGTCTCAGTTTCTATAATTATATGAATTAACTGTATTTAGCATTTTCTTTTAAAATCTGATAGCAGTAACTTATATATATGTAACCTTGTCGGATATACATTTCCTTAGCACTGTCTTCACCGTCAGCTATTAATATAATCGGTTTCGTATCAGCTATTTCCGCAACAAAAGTTTGCATCATACTGCCAATACCTTGTTTCTGATAACTTTCATCTACACCGAAGCCATCAATTTCCACAGTACATTGTGAAATGATTAAATCCAAAATCCCTACAGGCACATCTGCTTTATATGCGATTACACGAGATTTACTATCTTTATTGAATTGATTGCGAATTACTTCAATACTTTCATCTGCGTACGCCTTGCCAAAGGGTTCAGCAAATTGACGATAAATTGTAATATAATCTTCTAATGTTTGTTCAGTAACAAACATGACTTTAATTTGATCATTTTCATGTTTTTTTATATTCTGTGACTCAATTGCATAAAGTTCCATTAGTCCTAGTTCAAATTCATATGTTTGAAGTTTATCTAACCATTGTTGATCTAAAAGTGTATTCTCAGGAAACGTAAATGCTAAATGATGAGATGCTTGCTTTTTATGCATATCTAATTGAGTTTTCATATCTTGTTCCCAAGATATAATAGAAGGCATCTGTTTATAATCCCATTTATTCACGTCATATACTAAGGGTTCTTCAGGTGTTAGATAGATTGTCTTTAGTGTATCATCGACATAAACATCACCTTGTTGAAATATATCATTCATCGAAATCACCACGATTCAATCACCTACCCTTATATATTTATTTTATTAATTGTTTAAACCGACTATGATTCAGCATAATATTACCAATCAAGCTTGCAATAACTGCTTTGACTAAATCCGCAGGCATGAAGACAAGGGATAAAGTCACTGATTTTGAAATCGGTAAATTAGTCATAAGCCCCATAACAATTGTACCTACAATATCTAATAAAATAACACCAAAGATAATTGTTGTACCTAATAATACAGTAAAGTTTATTTTTTTGAAATACAAATCTCTTACTAAACCAATTAGATATGCAATTACTGGATACATGATTAAAAAGCCAGTAGAGGGGCCTGCAAATACACCTATACCGCCACGTCCGCCAGATAATAATGGTAATCCAGTTGCTACAAGTAATAATAATACGATTACACTAAGCGCACCGTATTTACGTCCAAGTAAAATTCCCGCTAAGAAAATACCTATATTTTGTAAAACGATAGGTACTGGCATAATTGGTAATGGAATCGCTGGCACAAATCCTAATACACCAATAATTGCTGTCATTAAAGCAGTGTATACTAAATATTTTGTCGTCATAGTCAATCCTCCTAATGAAAAAAATTATACCATAAATGTTAACTGTTAAAAATAAAAAGTTTACAATATCTTATATATAATAAAAAAAGCACAACTCAACGGTGTTAATTCGTTGAATTGCGCTTTTTTAAAGCTGATTATAATGCTTATTAATTTAACTCGTGTATATTAGTTATTTAAAAGTTTATCTTTTAAATCTTTTCTCATAAATTCTAAAGTATATGGGTCATTATACCAATAAGTTTCAGCTTGCACTTCAAGCACATTGTCATTTTGAACTGCTGGTAAGTTATTCCATAGATTAGTTTTGGCATAAGCAGGTGTTGATTTCCCTTTACTTGTCGAAACAATATAATCGCCAGCATAATCTGCTATTTTTTCTTGTTTCACTTCAGCCCAGCCTTCTTTTTCAACTAAATCATTTAATTTTTCAGGCATTTTAAGTCCAAATGCTTGATACAATACTTCTCCGCCACGACCCCAGTTTGGTCCATAACTATATAGTTTTTTCTCGAATTCATCAAAAATTGAAACTGTTGCGTCTTCACCAATTTTATCTTTAATTTCTTTACCGTCTTTTTTAGTTTGCGCTTTCCATTTGTCTTCCCATTCTTTTACTTCATCTTCTTTACCAAGTAACTTACCTAATTCTCTTTGTTGGTCTAAATATTTATGTTTGCCATAATCAAATACGACTGTCGGCGCAATTTTTTTATATTTTTTAATATTTTTGTCAGTAGAATATACAACGATTAGATCTGGTTTCGTTTTTGCTACTTTCTCAACATCATTCTCGCCAACTTTTTCAACATCTTTAAATTTATCTTTAAGGAGGCTACTACTATCGACTTGTTCATTTACTGCAACAATATTCCCACCAAGATATTTAATTCCACCAGCATATGTAGGAGCAACTACTGCTATACGTTTTGGATTTTTTGGTATATCTATCTTTTTCCCGCTATCTAATTTATAAGACTTTGTTTCAGCTTTTGAGTCACTGTCCGAATTATTACCACATGCTGCTAAAATAAGCACTAAAGCAATTAACGGAAACAATAATTTTTTCATAAATTTTCCTCCATTGAAAATGATTATCACTACCAATTGATTATATAATGACTAAAGTAAATTTACAATAGTAATCATAAGTATCTTCACATTTTTTAAATTACAAAAAAATACATTTAGACAATTTGTCTAAATGTATTTTAACTGTTTATTTATATATTTTTAAAAATGATCTAATACACTATGTGCAATATTCGTATATGCCATATCTTCCATCGGCGGATTGTGTAAACCTGCGCGCATATCTCTATAATAGCGTTGTAATGGTCTTTCCATTTGAAGGCTTTTAGCACCAACAATACGCATAGCAATATCTATAACTTCTAAGCCTTGATTCATTACTAACACTTTACTTGCTGAGGTTTCATTCCATATTTGGCTACCTGAAACCTCCTGATTATATAAAGCCGCTGTGCTCCACAAGAAATGGCGCGCAGATAATAATTGCGCTTCCATCTTTCCAATATTTTGTTGCACAGTTGGTATATCACCGATTGTGCCTTCAATACTATTTGGGCTATAATTTTTCGCAAAATCAACAGCATAATCTCTTGCTGCTTGTGCAATACCAAGATACACACTTGGTATATGTAAAATCCAGCCATTCGGTTTTTTACCACCCGCGCCTCTTATTTCAACAAAGTTTTCTTGTGGGATATGTACATCATTTAATAATAAATCATGACTTTCAGTTGCACGCATACCTACCATATTCCAGTTATCTGCAATTTCTACACCAGGTGTATCTTTTTCGATTAAGAAAAAGCCAACTTGATCGATATCTTCATAATAAGCACTCACAACAAAATGGGTCAGCCCTTTACTCATTGAAGTAAACGTTTTTACTCCATTAACAACAAATCCATCATCTACTTTAACAGCGTTTGTCGCAGGTCTTCCCCCACGTGTTGGGCTACCAGTATCAGCTTCACTAACTGCTCGATTTACTAATGCCCCATTTTTCACTGCTTCAGCAAAGCGATCTAGCATATTGGGTTCCCACATTTGTTGTTCATATAACTGGCCTACTACACTTAAATGCCATCCTATAGAAAGTGCAGTCGCGCCATCAATAGATCCTAAATAGCTTTGTATTATAACCATATCTTCAACAGTTGCTCCTTCACCACCGTACGCTTTAGGTAAAGTAAGCAGTGTGTACCCTTCTTTTACTAACCATTCAATATTTTCATAAGGAAAACGCGAATGGATATCATTATATTCCGCTTTCTCTTTAAATTGCGTTTTAACTGTATCTAGTTTTGCAATCCATTTTTCTTGAATATCCGTATGTATTAATGCGGAATAATTCACTTTCATCACCTCATCATTAACTTTACTCCTATTTAAACTTAGTTTAACACTCGCCATTATTGAAAGAAAGCTTTTCAGCAATAAATCCTACTTTACCGATAAGATTTAATATGATACTTTGTATTTATTGACATACTGGGGGAAATTGAATGATTACAGTTAAAAATCTTATACATAAATACAACGAAAACACGATACTTAACGATGTCGGCTTTGCACAAGAACAAGGCACCGTTACTGCAATTATAGGACCAAGTGGTTCTGGGAAAACAACCTTACTTAGAACGTTAAATGCACTCGCACTTCCTAAATCTGGCACCATTGAAATCGGGGATGAAATTTTTGATGCTGCACATCATACAAATAAAGATATTGCTAAATTACGTAAAAAATCAGCTATGGTGTTTCAAAATTACAATTTATTTAAAAACAAAACAATACTTGAAAATATCACGTTAGGTTTAATACATGGTCAAAATTACAATACCAAACAAGCTAATGATATTGCCACATCTTATTTAGAGCGCGTGAATTTATTAAATCAAAAAGATAAATACCCTATTCAGCTATCTGGAGGTCAAAGCCAACGTGGAGGTATTATTCGTGCACTTGCGCTCAATCCAAAAGTTCTTTTACTAGATGAACCTACTTCTGCTTTAGACCCTGAATCAATTCAAAGCGTCTTATCTCTGATTAGATCGATTGCTCAAGAAGGTATGACGATGGTACTCGTTACACATGAAATACAATTTGCAAAAGCAATTGCTGATCAAGTTATATTTATTGATGATGGGCAAATCATCCATCGTGGAACGCCACAAGAAGTATTGGAAGATTCAAAATCTGAAAGAATCCATCGCTTTTTAAACAGAGTTGAAACGGAGCGTGACATTTAATGACATTAAAAAGAAGTTTCACATTTTTATTAATGTTAATGATGGTTTCCGTACTAACAGCATGTGGTAATAATGATGCTTCCGATAGTAAATCTCAGAAAAAAGAAGTTAAAGTAGCACTTTCTGCTGAAGTTAATCCACCTTATTTATATACTAATAAAGATAATGAGTTTGTCGGCTTAGATATGGATTATATGAAATTAATTGAAAAGAAATTACCTCAATATGATTTTAAATATGAAGTCGGTGAAGAGGAATCGAATTTAGTTGGGATTGGTTCAGGCAAGTTTGACATGGGGATAAATTGGTTTTTCAAAACACCAGAACGTGAAAAACAGTTTCTCTATCAAGATGAGCCTTACAGTTATGCGCTACCTTTATTAGTTGTAAACAAAGACAACAGTGACATACATAGTTTACAAGATTTACCTGGTAAAAAAATTACTCCTATGGCGCCAAGTGGTGGTTTATATTCTATACTCACACAGTTTAATAAAGACCATAGTTCCAAAATCGACATCAATACAATACAAGAACAAATAAATGCCGACGTTAAAATAGGAGGTATTGTGAAGAAAGAACCATTGCATATCGTTTATAATAAAAAACACCAAAAACTTCACGATGACGTGGATCGCGCGACCCAAGAACTTAAAGATGAAGGCAAATTACAATCACTTTCAAAAAAATATTTTGATATTAATGTCTTTGATGACTTAAGTGAAATCAATGAGCAAAAAGATAAATTGGAGGTGACAAACTAATGGGGTCAGTCAATTGGTTAGATTTGTTTGGACAAGTGTTGCAACAATTACCTTTAACTTTATTGATGATAATTGTTGCACTCTTTTTCGCAATCATACTTGGTTTTATTTTAGCAATGATTCGTATTAAAAAGACAAAAGTACTTGCTCCTATTGTAAGAGTTTATCTTTCATTTATACGGAGTACACCGTTATTATTACAACTCTTTTTAGTATATTTTGCATTACCACAATTATTGTTACTTATTCATATAGATATTAACCATTTCAGTAGATTGTTTTTTGTTATCTTAGCCTTTACTTTACATACAGGTGCATACCTTTCTGAAATTATCAGAGCAGGTTATCAATCCGTAGATTATAGTCAAATTGAAGCTGGATTAACAATTGGTTTATCTTATCCTAGAATTTTAAAAGATATTATTATACCTCAAGCTTTACGAAATAGCATACCGAATTTAACGACTCAAATCATAGAACTTGTAAAAGATACTTCGTTGGCTTTCACCATTGGTATCATCGATATGATGGGACAAGTCAAACTCATCATTGGAAATAATTACGGACTCGGCATGCTAGAGGTTTATATCGTAATTTCCATCATATATTGGATTATTGCTCTAATTATTCAAGGTACCTTTACTTTAATTGATAAACGAACACAAAAACCATATAGCGTTTAAGGAGGAAAATCATTTTGTCATTCATTCTATATACTATAAGTGAAGTACTTAAAGGCGTACCGAATACAATTATTATTTCCATTGTAGCTATGTTCGTAGGTCTTATTATCGGAACGTTATTTGCGATTATTCGTATCAAACGTGTGACTGTCTTATCTCAACTTATAATCGTGTATAATTCATTTTTTAGAAGTACACCATTAATCGTTCAATTGTTCATACTATATTATGGAATACCTTCATTTATACTTTTTTTAAATGATCAGTTCTCTTGGACAATCATTCCTGACATATTCTCACCTTTAACGATTGCCTTTATCGTCTTTTCTTTTCATGCCGTAGCGTATCTTTCTGAATCAATTAAAGGCGGTCTTCAATCCGTAGACCAAAATCAAATTGAAGCTGCCCAAACAGTCGGACTATCAAAATTCAACATTTATAAAGAAATTGTATTACCACAAGCTTTTGCTTATGCATTGCCTAACATAGAAAATCAATTCATTATGTTAATCAAAGGTACTTCCCTAGCATTCGCTGTTCAAGTAACTGAAATTATGGCAGTCAGTCGTGTTATTGCAAATGAAGGTTATCGTTTTATTCCTGTATATACAGTAGCAGCTATATTTTATTGGTTGTTAGCAATAATATTAGAGTTCATCTTTGCAAAAATGGAACGTAATATGACGCGTTACTTAAGCGCAAATGCTTCTTAGGTAACGATATCAAACAAAAAAACTGTTTCTGAAATGTTATTTCAGAAACAGTTTTTTATACTTTATTATATTTAAGCTAAACTTTCCATGCATTGCGCTTTAAGTTTATAATATTGTTTTACCTTTTTCGGCATTGTGCCATGTTGTAATTCATCTTTAGTAACTATAGGATAGTTTTTAAAAACAACTGAGCCTATATAACCACAAAGTGCACTACCTGATGCACACATGAGTGCCACAATTATTACAGTTAATGCATTATTAAATCCAAACATAACCATAAGCCCTGCAATTGGTGTAGCTGTACCTGTCGCCTCATTTACTAAACCAAACATAGAGATAATTACACCTGAGAGCGCACCACCTACAAAATTGGTTAAATATACTGGTACTGGATTTGCTGTCACAATATCTGCTTGAGATAAAGGCTCTATTGCAACTGAAATCGTTGTTTTACGATCTCCAAATTTCATACGCTTAAATAATACAAAGTTCATAAATGATGAACCAAATACTGCTAAAGCACCGATAGCCATTGGCGTACCAGTTAATCCTAATAATGCTGTTAATGCCATTGAACTTAAAGGTGCAGTAGCAACAACAGTAATAATACCACCAAGTACAATGCCCATAAGAATAGGACTTGAAGTCGTAGATTCTTTAATGATATTTCCAATTTGTAATAACGTCGCATCTACTAAAGGCGTTGTACCAATAGCAATTAAACGTGTAATAGGCGCGATGACAATAATCGCAGCAATTAAATCAAGCCCATCTGGTAATTTTTGTTCCATCCATTTCATACCGAAACTCGCAATATAAGCTGCAACAAAGCCAGGTAAAAGATCCATACTTCCACATGAGACAGCAATGACAAATGCATAAACTGGAGATACCCCCATAGCTAAAGCTACAAGTCCTGCAGCTGCAACACCGCCAAGTCCTCCAGCTGCATCACCCAACTCACCTAAGAATGGAATACCAAACAAGTCACCGCCTACATATTTGTGAAAAGCCTCTACTAGAAATGAAGCAATAGCTGCGTTAGCAAGAGCCCCCATAGCCTTGCCTCCATTTGGTGCTTTACTCGTGAACAATGTAAACAAAGCTAAAACAATCCCTAAAAATATGATCCCGATTAATAAATTCATAAAAACACCTTTCCAAACCATTTTGTATGCGCTTTCATTCGACAAATATTAGTATAGCACATTTAATTTGGTTCTCAAATCATATTTTTGTACAATATATAACTATAATTATAAAATTACATTATTCAGAATATTCAAATCTTTTAGACTTACGCACAACCTTATTATCATCAAGCTTTCACACTT
Organism: Staphylococcus caseorum; assembly: GCF_049943195.1. NCBI lineage: Bacteria > Bacillati > Bacillota > Bacilli > Caryophanales > Staphylococcaceae > Staphylococcus > Staphylococcus caseorum. The sequence goes on along the minus strand of NZ_JBNFUA010000001.1, from coordinate 165,599 downwards.
TAAAACTGTTCCTGTAAGTTCTCTATAAGTTCATTAATTTTATCACGTTGTGCTTGATTTATATATACTACCACAGTTCTTTCATCTATATTGCTTCTTTTTTTATTTAAAAAATCCATTTTGATAAGCTTTTGCAAAGCCTTCGTTAAATAGTAGGGTTTCAATTCTGAGTATTGAGCAATTTCTTTTGCAGTGACGTCATTTTCTTTACAATTATACAGATAATTTAATATCAGTACTTCTTCATAATTTAGTTTATAGTTCTTTTTCGTTGTTTTAAAAAACTTCCTACCTTGTTGATAAGTTGCAATAAGTTCATTTAGTGACTTGAAATTTTGTTCATTCACAAAACCACTCCTTTTGTTATATCTTGATGTTAATAACTTAATTTTATCCTATTTAACGCCTTTAATTCAATATGCTTAACTATGAAAAATATGAACAATTCCTACTCTTTTTTTAATCTTTTATTTTTATTTTTAAATTTTAGTGGTTCATTCACCCTTTTTATTACTAAAAAAAGACATAGGTATAAAAATTTCAATTATCAAATATCTCTATTTAAAATAATGCATTTTGATATCTTAAATATGTCATAAAAATTCATACAAAAATGCACAGCACGTGTTAGACTATTATCCAACATTTGCTGTGCATTTAAGCGATTGCTATTTTAAATGATTGAGTTCAACCATTATTATTTTTTCTTAATATCAATTGTATCTAAGAAGCTTAATGCTGCTAAACCTGATAAATCTAATGCATGTTTAGCACCTGCTTTACCATGTCCTGCTTCAAAGTGTTTAATTGCTGCTACACCTAAAACTGAAATTGTTAAAAGTGATGCAATACGTGATAATCTTTTACTTGCAAAGCTTAAAACGAAAAATACAGCACTTAATGCTTCAAGTGCTCCTGCCAATGGCACTGCATTTGATGGCAAATTAAACACTTCAACAAAAGATTCTTTCATTGACTGGTCACCTTTAAGTTTAGGTTTTGATGCACCATATAATTCCTTAGCTAATTTTAAATTTGTTAAATAACGTAATATCATTATAAACGCTCCTTTTATTTGTTTTCAAAATATTTATCTACAATAGGCTTTACTCGCTCTGCTAATAATTTAATTGTATTGATTGTTTTATCATGTGGCATAGAACCTACAGGTGTATGAAGCATAAAACGAGTAAGACCTAGTGTTTCAATTGTTTCAATTATCTTTTGTGCAACGGTTTCCGGACTTCCAACATACAAAGCACCATGTGGAGCTGCTTCACGATCGAAGCTGTTTTCATCATATGGTGGCCAACCCCGTTCTTTGGCTAATATATCATGACTCGCTTTTACCGATGGGAAAAACTCACGTTTAGCCAACTCATCTGTTTCAGCAATATAGCCCCATGAATGCGTAGCAATAGGCAATTCATTTATATTATGTCCGTAAGATCTAGCAATAGATTTGTACATATCTATGTTTCTTCTAAATCTTTTTGGGTCACCGCCAATTATAGCATAAGTTATAGGTAATCCTAATGCTCCTGCTTTTAATGAAGATTCTGGTGTTCCTCCAGTTGCAATCGTAATTGGTAAAGGCCCATGCTCCGCCTTAGGATAAACACTTAAGTTTTCAATAGAAGGTCGTAACTCCCCTTCCCAATTTACAATTTCATGTTTATTAATGGTCATTAATAAATCTATTTTCTCATTAAAGAGTTGTTCATAGTCTTTTAACTCATAACCAAATAATGGAAATGATTCAATAAATGAACCTCTGCCCACCATTATTTCTGCACGTCCATTAGAAACTGCATTTAATGTAGAGAAACGTTCGTAAACTCGAACAGGATCATCTGAAGATAATACTGTTACTGCACTACTCAACTTTATATGCGTTGTATTACGAGCTGCTGCTGCTAACACTGTAACGGGATCAGATACTGCATAATCTGCTCGATGATGTTCTCCCAAACCATATACATCTAGACCATATTGGTCAGCTGTCTCTATTTCTTCTATTATATTTCTAATTCTTTGTCCATTACTTATAGCTGCTTGTCGTCCACTTTCCATCTGAATATCAATATTATCTGCAAATGATGTCAAACCAAGTTCTATTTTCAAATAATCACCTCACAAACTAAGTATATTTTTTATACCTCTATATTAAATACTTCCTTAGAACATGTCAATTTCAATGCTCTAATTCTTTTCTTTCCTATTAAGAAGGCTTTTAATTCACATTAACCTTAATTCAATACTTTTTATATAGTCTTTATTTATAGTGTTTTTTCATATATTTAAATAACTAAATTCTCTCATATTTTATTGTTTGTAATTTTCTGTTATTTTACAGCTTTGTAACAAACTGAAGTGCAATTATACACTGTAAATTTTGTAAATATTATATTAACGGGCTTTTAAGCCTTAAACGCCCATCTTCTTTTTGTTACATTAAGCACTTTATTATTAGAACTAAATTACAAAACGATAACAAACCCCACAAACAGACATTTTTCTGATAAAGTAATTCTTGTCGTTAAAACAGCGAAAAAAATTATAAATAATGTCTTTAAGAGACTGGGATAAATGATTTACAATTATTAGGAGGAAATTTAACAATGAAAAAAATCGCTACAGCTACTATCGCTACTGCAGGAATCGCTACTTTTGCTTTTGCACAAAATGATGCAGACGCTTCAGAAAATAACAATGGTGGGTATAACCCAAATGATCCAACATCATACAGCTATTCATATACAATAGACCAACAAGGTAACTATGATTACACTTGGCAAGGTAACTGGAACCCAAGCAATGCTGACCAAGGTCACAACAACAATGCTCAAAGCAATAACACTGCTGCTCAAAGCAATAACACTGCTGCTCAAAGCAATAACACTGCTGCTCAAAGCAATAACAGTGGTTATAGCTACAATCAAAACGGTTCTACAGCTACTAACAATAACTCAAACCAATCATATACAACAAATAACCAAGGTACTGGTGGAGGCGGAGCTGTTTCAACTTCTACTTCAAGTAGTAATGTTCAAGTAACAACTACTAGCGCACCATCAAGTTCATCAAACTCAATGGCTAACACTTCAGGTTCATCAAGCAACCTTTACACTTCAGGTCAATGTACATATTATGTATTTGATAAAGTTGGCGGTAAAATTGGTTCTACTTGGGGTAACGCAAACAACTGGGCAAGCGCTGCAGCTTCATCAGGTTACACTGTAAACAACTCACCTTCTCAAGGTTCAATCTTACAATCATCAACTGGCGCAATGGGTCACGTTGCTTATGTTGAAAATGTAAACAGCGACGGTTCAGTTAACGTTTCTGAAATGAACTACGGCCAAGGTGCTGGCGTTGTTACTTCACGTACAATCTCAGCTAGCCAAGCTTCATCTTACAACTATATTCACTAATAAATGATTTAAATAAAAAAGACAATCCTTATGGGTTGTCTTTTTTTTGCCGTTTTTTCTTATGACATTCTACTTATAATATAAAATCATGCATTTTAGTGATTATTCCACTATGTTATAGAATAGGAAAAGGAGTGAGACAGAAATCAAAATTTGATTTCCATCCCACTCCTACTAAATAGGGCCAGTCCCTATTTAGGTTTCAGACTTCTAAAGTCTTATATTTTTTAAAACCAATACGCTATCGCTATCCAATATATAAAGGCCATCAAATAAAGTAACGGAAAACTTTCTGAAGCCTTACCTTTTATCCGTTTATATAATACAAATCCACCTACTATGAGTAAAACAACTGAGAAAATAAGTCTTACAATAAACATCGTTTGCAATGAAATTATTGACGTCGGTGCCAACGGTAAAATCGCTAATACGATTGTTAATATAACAATAATAACCGTATAGTAAATTGTATCGCTACTCTTATTTCGATGAGAATTAATCCAAAATATAATAAGTCCAAATATCGTAGTTAGTAAAATTTCATGTATTATCGTTGAACTATCTAACAATTCGGTCTTATAAAGTAATATCGCTACAATTATCACTAGGTATAACATAGAATCACCTCATCCATAGTTATATATAACCGAATTATATATTTTTAAACTTATAATTCATATTTTATATTAAGAGTTATTGTTTTTTCTCTGTTAATTGTATACCTTTAAATCATTTAGTTTATTAGCTTTTTGCTTTTTTAATGCCAATACCTGAAAATCCATAAAAAATTGCGAATATGATACATAGATAACAAGGAACTGCCCAAATAAAGAATTGATCCACCGAAACACCTAATTGTTGTGTATAATAAATGCCTGATGTTCCCCATGGAATAAGTGGAATAATCATTGTACCTGAATCTTCTAGCGTTCTTGATAAATTAGAACGATCTAAATCCATATCATTATACATTTCCATCATTAACACGCCGACCATGATAATGACTACAGATGCCACACCAGCTGCGAGTACCATTATTAGACTACCGATTACAGTCGCTAGTATCAATTGTCCAACGGAATTAATATTTTTAGATATTGTTTTCAAAATAACATCTAAGCAACCAGCTTTTTCAACAATACCTGCGAAAGCATACCCACAAAAAATAGTAACAATGATTTCTGTCATGCTCATCATGCCGCCTTGCTCGACCAAATTAATGGCTTTATCCGATAATTCTCCACCACTTGCGGGTACCATGCCTTTATTAAAACCATCGAAAGTGGACTTAAATCCATCTACAATATTAAATCCATGATTAAATGCGCCAACAATGATTGCACTCAAGCTTGAAATAAGCATTGCAGGTACAGTCGATATTTTTAATAATAAACACGTAATAATGATTAATAAGGGAATCCATACAAAAATATTTATATTATAAATTTGAGATAATTCGCTAAGCATTTGATTCACTTGTGATGTATTAGTATTTCCACCAAACTGCCTACCTGCAAAATACCAAACGATTAGGCCTATGATTGATGCTGGTACAGTCGTCCATATCATTGCTCTTATATGCGCAAAGATATTCACTTTTGTTACTAAAGCTGCTAAATTTGTCGTATCTGAAAGTGGTGACATTTTATCACCAAACACCGCACCTGCAATTATGGCACCTGCTGCCATACCTGGCGTAATATGTAATTCTGTCGCTATAGCCATTAACGCCATGCCCGCAGTAGACGCAGAGCCCCATGCTGTCCCTGTGGCAACTGAAGTAATTGCACATATAATAAATGCAGATACTAAAAATAAATTAGGATTTAAAAATTCTAAGCCATAATAGATTAAAGCCGGAACAGTCCCAGAGTACATCCAAGTACCTACGATAATTCCGACTGCTAAAATGATAAAGATAGCTGGCATTGCTGTTGCTAACCGATGTGTGATACCTTCTTCCAAATCTTGCCATTTCAACCCAACACGTCTTGCTATAAATGCAGCATATGCTGACGCTAAAATTAATAAAGCTTGTATTGGAATTTCAAAAACAACAAATCCTGTGATTACAATTATAATCATTACTATTATAGTAGAAATTGATTCTAAAAATGTTGGTTGTCTTGTCATACACAGTCCCCCTATTGTTAGTTCAAATTAATTAAGCCCCAGCTTTTCTTTGCCTAATTCATTAATCGTGAGTCCTTCTTCAAAAAAGTCACGTTCTAAAATAGTAGATGCTAATACGATAATGGCATCAATATTTGGCGTTTCAACCTCAATTTCACGACCAAGACTAGACCATAATACGAGTCCGTATGCAATATCTTCTGTTAAATAACGGTTTTTCACATGATTTGGTCCTTTGATTTGTGAAAATACTGGACTCGTGTTAAACAATCTATTCAGAGGTTCATCTTCATCTTTTCTTTCTAAATAGCCACGTTCAATACGCGCTTCTTTAGCTGGAGATAATTCAAAGCCTAACTTACGTCCTAAAGTTAATCGTTCCAACTCTACGGCGTGCAGTAAACGAACGGTGTGTTTCGTTATGCCTTCTTCATATAATGCAAAGTCATCGGCATAATCGATACGTCCTACATTGAGTAATGTTGGACCTGGATGCACTTCTGGATTCCCGTTCTCAAGATTTGTTTTCCAAAGACTTTCCTCTTTGACAACATATGGGTATAGCGATTCAATCTTGTCAAAGCTGTCACTTAAATGTTCTTTATCATAAGTTGAAAAATGTACTTTTCTTACATTTAATGATAAGTCCACGTGAGCTTCATCAAAATTCACTCTCGTCCCATAAGTTAATGTGTTCACTTCAGCAAATATCGGCATAACTTCTATACGCATATCTTCTAAGACGTTCATAAATCGAATCGAAGCCATTGCCGCTGCCATATTAAAGAATATTAATTGCTTATCATTAATAAATGGCGCCATCGTACGCGCATAGTGTTCAATAAATGTAGATGGTATAATGACTTGAATGATTTCTGCATCACTAACAACATATTCCATATCATCACTGATATCAGTAAATTCGATAAACGTTTCTTCTCCTTCATTATTAAACGTAAATCCGCCTTGTGCTATTGCCTTGTCAAACTTATCAATAGATTGATTTCGACAATATAACTTCACCTCATGTCCTTTATGCTTCATATCTAATGCTGCTGTAACAGCACCATTTCCTGATCCTACGATTGCTATCTTCATAAATACCCTTCTTTCTCTAATGATTTGTATGTATGAGTGTTTTAAACATTACTATAATGTATATCCAATTTAGATTTCTTATAAACACTGGTATTCAACCTTTACTAGTTGCATTATATTCATTTGTTTCATTCAATTAAATGTACGACGTTTTAAAATGATCAATTTTTTAATTGTAGCCTTTAAAATTAAATATCAATCAACAATAATATTTGTTATAGTTATGCTAATAAGGGAGGCGTGATTCTATGGATGAACAATATAATGCAAACCAATCTTCTACAGTTATAAATCAAGAACCAAGTAGCGACGATAGATTAATGGGAACTTTAATCTATGTGCTAAGTTTTTTCACTTCGTTAATAGCACCACTTATTATTTGGCTTATTAAACGTGAAGATTCACCATTCATTGACAAGGCTGGTAAAAATTATTTCAACTTTTTACTTTCTTATATGATTTGGTTAATCGTTGCTTCAATAGCGATGTTTATCATAATAGGCTTTATCTTATTCCCTATTATAGCTATTTTGAATTTCATATTTACGATCGTAGCTGCTGTAAAAGCATATAATGGAGAAGACTATCTGCCACCACTTTCAATTAGATTTTTCAAATAAAACGAATCTAAATTTTGTGACTTATTACAACTCTTGTAATACAAATTAGTTATTTTGAATGTTAATTTATTGTAAAACCTTATACCACAGCTCTTTACAAACTATTACGAGCCGCTACCTTTCTGTAACCTCACATGTCGTTTATTACAACGATATGTGAGGTTTTTTTAATTGTTTTACAAAAGCGTAACAAACCACACAAACCTAAATTCATCTGTTAGAGTATTACTTGTCGTTGAAAGCAAAGCGAAAAATAAAAACATTAACTTTAAAGACTATCGAACGAATAACATAAATAATAAATATAAAGAACGAACAAATTTGGGAGGATTTTTTAATTATGAATAAATTAGTAACAGCAACAACTATCACAGCAGGTATTGGCGCAGCAATCGTAGGATTAGATCAAGGAAATGAAGCAAGTGCAGCAGAACAAACTCAACAAACAAACCAAACTACTACACAAGAAACTGCAAGCTCAAGTGCTAACTTATACACTTCAGGTCAATGTACTTGGTATGTATTTGATAAAGTAGGCGGAGGTATCGGTTCTACTTGGGGCAATGCAAATAACTGGGCGTCAGCAGCTTCATCTGCAGGCTACACAGTTAACAACTCTCCAGAAGCTGGATCAATCTTACAATCATCTGAAGGACCAATGGGCCACGTTGCATACGTTGAAAATGTAAACAGTGACGGTTCAGTAAATGTTTCAGAAATGAATTATAGCGGCGGACCTTACTCTGTAAGTGAACGTACTATCTCTGCTGGTGAAGCAGGTTCATATAACTATATCCACGTTAACTAATATTCGCTACTACAATATAAATTAGAATAACAGGATTTAGAACATTATAGAGTGTCAACAAAGTCTAAAACTTTGTTGACACTTTTTTTATGCACACTTTCCGCGGACGCCACCTCAACCTATAGTCTTCAATTCGTGCTTTATTAACTAGTCAAGCGTCCAAGCAAACCACTGCCTTTTTAAAAAAATATACTCAATCATTCAGACATATCGATTGATTGCACACTTATAAATGTTCACCACATCAAAGTAATTAAGCAAGACAACACGCGCTATAATTAAAACGAATCTAAAAATTCAGTATTAAGCGCTCAATATTTTTAGATTTTTTTAATATTGCAGTATAATAGAATATTTGAGAAAATAAGAGCGTTTGGTGAAAAAGGAGGCACAACGATGCAATGGTTTAAAGTTATACTTGCTGGGCTTATAGAAATATTATGGGTCACTGGCTTAAATACTGCTGATTCATTACTTAGTTGGATTGGTACGATTATCATTATTATTATAAGTTTCTTTCTTGTTATTTCTGCGTGTAAATCATTACCCGTTGGCACGGTTTACGCCGTATTCGTAGGTATTGGCGCAGTTGGTACTGTTTTAGTGGACATGTTATTTTTCGGTGATCCTTTTAACTTTATGAAAATCATCTTAATTATACTATTGGTAATAGGTATTATCGGTCTAAAATTAACTACAGAGGAGGCTGAAAACTAATGGCTTGGTTTATTTTACTTATTGCAGGGCTATTAGAAGTAGTCGGTGTAGTCATATTAAATGAAATTACACGCACTAAAAAGAAATCTTTAGTAGGCTTATTAGCAATTGCTTTTATCTGTAGTTTTAGCACGCTCAAAGTAGCAATGAATGACATTCCTATGGGAACTGCTTATGCAATTTGGAGTGGCATCGGTACTGGCGGTGGCACACTTGTGGGTATGTTGATATACAATGAATCTAAAAATGCAAAACGTATATTCTTTATTGGCTTGATTATTCTTTCAATTGTAGGCTTAAAGCTTATAAGTTAGAAAAACAAATAATAAAAAGATACTTTCTAAATCATGATATTAAAATAAAAGCAATAATCCACTGTTTAATTTAAATATATTATATTATTTTTGTTTAAAAAATAGCAGTAATTTGTGCCGACTCCTGCGGGAAAAGCACTAGCCGAAGACTACAGGCTGAGGCTGTGCCAGCGGAAAGCGTGCACAAAAGAGTGCCAACAAAGTCGGAGACTTTTTCGACACTCTAAAGCAATAATCCACTGTTTAACAATGGATTATTGCTTTTTTTGAGAATGGCTATGTTTGACTTATATACATTAAAATATATAAATAAGTAACATAGAAATCGCTTTCTATAGCTTTTAGGCATTATATAAAAAGAACACCCAACTATTTCTTTAATAAATATAATAATTTGTTTAGTGCTTTGAAATTTACTATACTAAATATATAATGGAGGGATTATACATGGTAAAAGTTTATATCGCAGGTCCAGTACCCGAAGTAGGTTTTGACTTGTTAAAAGATCAAGGTTATGAAGTTGAAATGTATGAAGGCGAAGGTATCATTGATAAAGATACTTTAAAGCAAGGGGTTAAAGATGCTGATGCATTAATTAGTCTTTTGTCTACCAACGTAGATAAAGAAGTAATTGATGCCGGTAGCAATTTAAAAATCGTCGCAAACTATGGTGCAGGTTTTAATAACGTAGATGTAGCCTATGCTCGTCAAAAAGACATTGACGTTACAAACACACCAAAAGCTTCAACAAATTCTACAGCTGAATTAACTTTTGCGCTCGTACTTGCAGTTGCAAGACGTATCGCTGAAGGTGATAAATTATGCCGTACAACTGGCTTCGATGGCTGGGCGCCACTGTTCTTCCGTGGCAGAGAAGTTTCTGGTAAAACGATTGGTATTATTGGTTTAGGTGAAATTGGTGCTGCTGTAGCAAGACGTGCCAAAGCATTTGATATGAATGTGCTTTATACTGGTCCTAACCAAAAAGTCGATAAAGAACGTGAAATCGGCGCCAAGTATGTAGACTTAGAAACTTTATTAAAAAATGCAGATTTTGTAACAATTAACGCTGCATATAATCCAGATTTACATCATCAAATTGACACTGAACAATTTAAAATGATGAAGTCAACGAGTTATTTAATTAATGCTTCGAGAGGCCCTATCGTCCATGAACATGCTTTAGTACAAGCTTTAAAAGATAAAGAAATTGAGGGCGCAGCTTTAGATGTTTTCGAATTTGAACCAGAAATAAATGACGAGTTGAAATCACTAGACAATGTAGTGCTCACACCACATATTGGTAATGCGACATTTGAATCTCGTGATATGATGTCTAAAATTGTTGCGAATGACACAATTAGTAAGCTAAATGATAAAAAACCTAAGTTTTTAGTAAATTAACAAATGAGTTGCTAAAAGTTTAATTCTAAATACTTAGTACAAATTAAAGCACCCATCCATTAAAAATATGGATGGGTGCTTTCTATTGAAATATTCCAAGTTTATTTACTTTTGGATTTATATAAAAATTTAGTTTGGTTCGTAACTAAATTATTAGGCAAAGCTTTTGCAACGCCATTTCTTACAGTTACAACCAGTTTATTACTACGTTGTGCGAGCTTACCTATTTTTCTAGAACGTTTAATTACTTTTTTAGTATGTTTTACACGTAATTTATCATAGCGTTGTAACGCCTCATCAAACGAATATGACTCAAGACAATTTGCTAAGACAATGGCGTCTTCCATTGCTTGTCCTGCCCCTTGTCCCATGTTTGGTGTCGTTGCATGCGCTGCATCACCAAGTAAAATAGCACGTTGATAAACAAAGGTTTTCAGTGGTTTTAGATCATAAATATCATTTAGTAAAATATCTGTTTCGCTTTGTTTATCTAATACGGTTCTTACTTCATTTGGAAAACGGTTAAATCTGGCTTGTAAATGAGGTTTACCATAGGTTTTCATTTTACTATCTTTTTCTTTCGCATTAATAGAAATAAACCAATAGGCTTGGTTGTTTAATAAGGGAACTATACCTACTCTACCCTTTGGCGACCAATACTCTTTAGCAATTTGAGCATCTTTAATATCCACATCTTCTACTAATCCTCTAAATACCGTATATCCTTGATATTCAGGCTTACTATTAGGTTCAACCGTATTTCTTATCTTAGAATGTACACCATCTGCACCAATACATAAGTCAAATGCTTCTTCTTGTTGTGTATCAAAATGTATAGTCACTTTTAAATCGCCATTATCAATATGAGTCACAAAATGATTTGTATAGATTGCTGTGTCTGGTACATAAGATTGAATAACATCTATTAAATCTTGACGAGACATTGTTAAGTTCACCGTATTCTTTTTTAACTTCACTTTGGATAGCAAGTTATTTTTATCATCTCGCACTTCCATCGTATCAGTAATTTGCCCGACATTTTTAATGCCTTTTGCTAAATCATGCTTTCCTAATTTTTCAATAACGTTACCACCAATGCCGATGCCTGCGCCTATTTCAGCTACTTCATTATTTTTTTCAAATACTTTGACATCATGTCCTTGTTCAATTAATAATGCTGCAGTTGTTAATCCACCAATGCCCGCGCCAACTATAGCTATTTTCATTTTTAATTCACTCCAAATTTTCCTAGTCTATTCAATATTAACACTTTTGCAAAACTATATATTAATAAGTTCTTTGATATTAACTTAAGTATTGTCAATAAGCCATCACACAAAAAAGATAACAAACGTATCATGAAAACACCCTGTTATCTTTCCTCATAAATATATGATAACTCAACTTTTATAAATAATAATCTTTATTAATATGATCTTTCTTTATACCTAGTTTATCATAATAAACCTTCATAAATGTGGCGATGTTTTCATCCCATTCTACATCACTAGCATATTGGTGTTCTCCAGGTGATTTTGGATTCCAGCGCATTTGATATAACGATAATTGCTCATTTTCAAAGTAATTACCTCTTATAAATTTAGCACCGCCCATAATTGCGCGTTCTGGTGAAGTCCAAGATTGCTTTTTAGCAAAGCTACTACCTGTGTGTACTGCATTTTCATCAAATGCACCAATACCATAAAAATTATAGTAATGCTTACCATCATCTTCTATACCGTTGGCCAATTCAGATTTACCATTGCCAGTTTCAACAAGCGCATGACTCACAAGGTATAACACATTAACTTCATATTTATCTTGTGCTTTTAAAAATGCTTCACCTTTATTTTTCAATATACCTTTATCTTTTAAAATATCATTTACTTCTTTTTCTGACATTGATATTTTTTCAGATATATCCATATGATTTAAGTTATCTTTGTCATTATTTACATCCATAGCTTTTTTAACATCAGTTTTTGAAGCCTCGACAAATCGACCATTTTTTTCTGTCATATTTAAAGTGCCTTCACCAAGTTGCTTATCTACCGCTTCATTAAAAGAATGTGTCTTTTGATTATCAAATAGATGTGTTTCATTTATAATTAATAAAATCGCAAATATGACAATGATAATGAGCATAATAAATAATGTTAATCTTTTCTTTAAAATTCCATTCATTATATAATAACTCCCTAGCTTACAGTTATTTAGTTAATGTAACATAAGCAATAATAATAGCAATTAAGACAACTACAAAAGAAATGTTAAGTGCTATCCTCATAGCTTTCTTATCTCTAAACAACATATTGAATATCATTAAACTGATTACTAATGAAACAGCAAACATTGTAATTGCCATAACCATATTCATCATTATTAAAAATATAATTCCCAAAACTAGAAATACATTTGAGATAATCGCCATGATTTTAATCATTTTCGCGTTAATAAGTCCTCCACTCCTCGCCCTTAAAAATATATAAAATTTAATTCTAATAATAGAAATTGTATCATAGTTCCCATTGTTTCAATATGTCATTTTTAAAACAATAAAAAGTTAGGAAGTGGACAGAAATATAATTTTTCTAATAAAATTTCGTCGTCCACCCCGGCACAGCTGACTGTAAAGTTGAATACAAACTTGATATAAACGCATTTTCAATTCAGTCAACCACTGCTAATATAAAAAATGAGACTGAGACATGTGCTATGTCCCAGCCTCTAACTATATATTTATTTAAAAGTGCTTATCTTGACATTCCTCTAAGCATATTCATCATATATGTTAAACTACGATTCATTTCATCATCTTTCAACATACCCATCAAACCAGTGATAGATGTTTTTTGATTTGGATTGGCTTGATTTGCGACGCGTAAGCCTTTATTTACTTTATTTAACATCCCAGATAAATCATCTACATCTAAATCGCCTAATAAAAATACAAGTGAAGCCATATTTGAAATTAACCCTGAATATTGTTCTTTATTTAATTCAACAGAGAATTTATTGGCTATAACACCTCTACTCTTCACTGCACCTGACATAGCATCTAGCAATTTAGCATCATCTAAAGTACTAATGATATTAATCGCTTTTAAAATGCTGTCTTTATTTGCTACAATCGCATCGGTCACTTCAGCTAAATTTTCTTCTTTAACCTCTGCTTCAGTTTTTTGCATGCGTTTAATATTTGTTATTCTTTCAGCCATTATTTATCCACCTGACTTCCTGGGAAAGTATAATCTTTACGATTCCATTTGTCTTCAACTCGAACGCTATATTGTGGTTGACGTTGTTTGTTTACACGGAAGTTCGTAGGATTGAGTGGTGATTTACCTCTTCGTGTCTTCACTTCCATACGACAACTTGTACGTTTATAAGATGGCGTATCTGTGTCTTTATCTACATCACTATTTGTCAATAAGTTAATGGCACCTTGGTCACCATTTTCCATCGCATTGTTATTTAATGGAATATAGATTTCTTTACCTTTAACTCTATCTGTGACATGGGCCACAAGTTCTACTTCACCAGTATCAGAAATCAATTTAATCTCTGCACCTTCGTGAATACCTCTATCTTCTGCTAATTCAGGAGACACTTCGACAAATGGATTTGGCATTTTGTATTGAAGTCCTGGCACTTTATAAGTCATATTACCTTCATGGAAATGCTCTAATACACGGCCATTATTTACGTGTAAATCATATTTTTCATTTACTTTAAAGAAATTATCAAATGTTAATGGATAGAAATTCGCTTTTCCATCATCAAAGTTAAAGCCTTCTAAGAAAAGTGTTGGTTGATCTGTACCATCTTCTGCTACTGGCCATTGTAAACTATTATATCCTTCTAGACGATCATAGTTTACACCTGAATATGACGGAGTAAGTCTTGCAATCTCGTCCATAATTTGACTTGGATGCGTATAGTTCCAATCATAACCTAACGTTTTCGCTACAGCTTGAATAATTTCCCAGTCTGGCTTAGAATCGCCTTTTGGTTCTAAAGCTTGATATAGACGCTGAATACGGCGCTCTGTATTTGTAAATGTACCTGTTTTTTCTAATGATGGACTAGCTGGTAACACTACATCTGCGTATGAAGCTGTAAATGTAAAGAATTCATCTTGTACGACTAAGAAACCAACTTTCTCTAATGCAGCTTGTACATAGTTGATGTTTGAGTCGACGATACCTGTATCTTCACCGTATAAATAAAGAGCATCAATTTCACCTTCATGAATACCTTCCATCATTTGATGGTTATCTTTACCTACTTCGTTTGGTAATGTTTCGCCATATTCTCGTTCGAATTTCGCTCTTATTTCCTCATCAGTAACACTTTGGTATCCTGGGAATTTATCAGGCATACTTCCCATATCACTACAACCTTGTACGTTATTATGACCACGTAAAGGATAAGCGCCTGTGCCTGGTCTTCTATAGTTACCTGTTGCTAACAATAAATTAGATATCGCTGTCGAAGTGTCACTACCAATGTCTTGTTGTGTTACGCCCATTGCCCATGCGATTGATACTGATTCTGCATCAACAACTTGATGTGCAAAGTCTATTAAGGACTCCTTAGAGATACCCGTTGTTTCTTCAGCAAACTCCATTGTAAATGGCGCTAATGATTTATGATACGCTTCAAAACTGTTCACCCATTTGTCGATAAACGCTTTATCATGAAGATCGTTATCGATAATATATTTAGTCACTGCTGACAACCAAACTAAATCAGTGCCTGGTTTAGGCTGATAGAAATTATCTGCGCGTTCAGCCATTTCATGCTTACGTATATCAAACACATTTAAAGTATTGTTATATAGCTTATGACCACGTTTAATACGTGAAGCAATAACTGGATGAGCTTCTGCTGTATTCGTACCAATTAACACGACCATATCTGCAATTTCAAGATCGTCTATTGAACCAGAGTCACCACCATGACCTACCGTTCTAAATAGTCCTTTTGTTGCTGGTGCTTGGCAATAACGTGAACAATTATCTACGTTGTTTGTGCCAATGACTTGTCTTGCAAGCTTTTGCATAAGGTAAGACTCTTCATTTGTTGCTTTTGAAGATGATATAAATGCTAAACCATCTGAACCATGTGATGCTTTAACTTTATTAAAGTTATCAGAGACAACTTTCAGTGCTTCATCCCATTCAACTTCTTCAAATTGACCATCTTTACGTACTAATGGTTTTGTAAGACGTTCTTCTGAATCAATATAATCCCAACCGAATTTACCTTTAACACACGTTGCAATTTTATTAGCTGGTGATTCTTGTTGAGGTTGAACTTTTATAACTTCTCTGTCTTTTGTCCATACATCGAAAGAACAACCAACACCACAATATGTACATACTGTCTTAGTTTTTTCGATGCGTTCTTCACGCATTGCTGCTTCTGAGTCAGAAACTGCGAACAATGGACCATAACCCGGTTCTGCTTTTTTCGTTAAATCAATCATAGCAGCTAATGAACCTGGCTCTAAATCAGTCATATATCCGGCACTGCCTTCCATGTTGACTTCCATCATTGCATTACATGGACAAACTGTTGCACATTGACCACAACCTACACACGATGATTCGTTGATTGATGTATCGTTATCCCAAATCACTCGTGGTTGTTGACGTTCCCAATCAATTGTAAGTGTTTCGTTTACTTGAACGTCTTGACATACTTCTACACAACGTCCACATAAGATACATTGATTTGGATCATAACGATAGAAAGGACCGTAATCTTTTTCGTATGGCTTTTCTTTATATTCATAAGTTTGATGCTCTAAACCCCATTGGTCCATTGTATTATGTATTTCACAGTCGCCATTGTTATAATCACAAACTGTGCAATACAACATATGATTTTCTAAGATTCTGTCTAAAGCTTCTTTTTGACTTGTTTGTACGTTATCATTTTGCGTATTAACAATCATCGGTCTATCAATTGTTGTGCCACACGCGCGTGCCATTTTACCGTCTATTTCAACAGTACACGTGTCACAAGTTTGTATTGGACCTAGCGATTCGTTATAGCATATTGATGGAATAAATGTATCTTGAGATTTGATGAACTCAAGTAAATTCGTCCCAGGTTCTACAAGATAATCTTTGCCATCCAATGAGACAATTAAATGTTCTTGCATTCTCTTCACCCCTATTATTATTTATGATGCCCGCGTTATATATATCTATTAGGTGCTGAATAACATTCCATCTAAAAAGCCCACACTTTTTTAAGATAATGTTATCTATATTGTATATCTATTTCGTATAAATGTTAAGGATTTCCACCTTATTTCACATTTTATTATATTAGATGTACTTCATAGTCCAAAACTTAATATTTATAGAATTTTTTTCTAATTCTTCTTGATTAATAAGCTTTATATTATTTCATATATATTGGCATAATAAAAAAACTATAGATTTTAGCATTCGCCAAAATCTATAGTTCATTCAAATTACATTCCTAAATTATCTTTAATGTTTGCTTCTATTTCACTAAGTGAACTCTCACTTGGTATAAAGTAGTACAAGCCATCATCTTGTATGCCACCTTGTCCATCTAATTGATGTCTATTGACTTGTTCGTTCGCGTCATTATAATTACTTCTTATTTTGTTTAATTCTCCAACTGTAAGGTCCGTTTTCACATTATCTTCAACATGATTCATTAATGAATTAAAATGTGTAACTGAACTGATACTTGTAAGTTTATTAGCTAAGCCTTGGATAACAAGTTGTTGACGTTCTTGACGACCAAAATCTCCGCCAGCGCCATCTTCTTTACGACTTCTAATAAATGCCATCGCTTCTTTTCCATCCATATGGGATTGAACGCCCTCACTAAACTGATACCCATCATATGAGAATGATGCGTTACTCGTTACATTGATACCACCGACAGTATCTATCATATCTTGCATACCATCCATATCTATCGTTGCGTAGTGGTCAATAGGTACATTCAATAAATTCTCTACTGATTTCACTGCCATGTCAGGTCCGCCATACGCATATGCATGATTGATTTTTTCAGTAGTACCTTTACCGACAATTTCTGCTTGTGTATCTCGTGGAATGCTGACAATTTCTGTCGTTTTTTTCTGCGGATTAATTGATAATACCATTACTGTATCACTACGTTGGCCACCACCATCTGCATCCCTTTTAGCGTCAGAATCTACACCAAACAGCGCAATCGTAAAAGGATCACCATCATCTAAGTTTACGTCTTTATCTCTTAATGAAGATTTATCTCTGTCTAAAGGATTATGAATTGATCCTCCAACAGAAAATATTTTAAATCCTAGATAAATAACTGCTAATAAAGCTAATAAAACTAATATACCAAAGAACCACAATATTAATTTTGTTGGTAATCCCATTTTTTTATTTTTTTTAGAACGATTCACTCTTATCATTCTCCGTTTCTGTATTCAATTTTCTCTCATTTAGTAATACATTATATATTAATAAGCTGGGTTTGGCATAGTGCTTTAGACCTATTATTTATATAATAAATATTTAATACAGTGATTGCTTATTGTATTTTGTATCCATCTCCTGAATTTAGTATACCTAATACTTTTTCATGACAAGCATTGTTACTAATAATAAATGGCCCTGCTTTAGAAAAGTCTAGTGGCGCATTATCTAAAGTTGTCATTTTAAGTCCAAGTTCACTTGCAAACAAGAATTGTGCTGCGATATCCCACGGTTTGGGATTTGTATTAACATGGGCACCAAATTGTCCTTTGATTACACGGATTGAATCTAAACCACAAGATCCGATAAAACGATGACTAAATGAAGCATCATTTAAACCATGAATCGTTTCATCATTCATAACTAATGTATTAAATGAAATAATCGCGTCTTGTAAATCAATACTTTCAGGTTTTTCTAGTGGTTTACCATTCACATATGCACCGTATCCTTTAGCTGCTTTGTACAGTTGACCATGTGGGTAGTCATATATATATGACAGCACTGGTTCACCATCAACAAAATAACCTAGAATAATACAGTAGTCTTCTTGTTGTTTAACTAAATTCGTCGTTCCATCAATAGGGTCCATAACCCATACATGCCCTTCTTTAGGACGCACTTCCTCATTTGACTTTTCTTCAGCAAACAACTGATGTTCCGGGAAGTTTTGGTTTAAAAATTGTTCAAAGTTGTTTTGTATTGATTTATCAACATTTGTCACTAAATCAAATCTATTTTGTTTCGTACTTGTAACCATATCTTCAATTAACTTCGGGATGATCTCATCCAATGTTTCAAGCCAAGCTCTCACAGCATCATCGATATAAATTAATTGTTCTTTTTCCATGTATAGGCACCTCTTTATATTTATAAATTATTATGTTCCTTATTAAGGATCAACTATCTTTAATTTATTATATTTTATCATAGAAATATTAATGAAATATATGATATATCATAACCATCAAAACATTTTGGCACACATATTGACGTTATGACATAAAAATAAAACCGACCAGCGTAGCTAGTCGGTTAAATAGAAAGGAAAGTAAGTAATAAATATTGAAGATGTTTGATTAGTAACGTGAACGAATTAGATGTTAACAAAACTATATGTAATAGCCTACCCCTTTGTCATCTACTCGCTACCCCCTTGTTACTAACTACATATTAACATAAGTTTTTAATGAATGTAAGCGTTTTCTTTATTTTTTTAAAAAAAGTTTTTCTAAATGTCGTCATTGTCACTTTTATGATATAATAAATGTAATATGTAATTATTTGGGAGGTGACTTTCTAATGAATAAACGCGAGAGACAAAATAAACTTGTTCTAGCTATTCAAGAGAATAGACAAATTACCGCTTCAGAGTTAGCAAAAAATTTAGAAGTATCAAAACGAACGATTTTAAGAGATATTCAAGATTTAGAAGATCAAGGTGTGAAAATTTTAGCAAAGCACGGTAAACTAGGTGGCTACCAACTTCAAGAAACACCAAATAGTTATGAGATTGAGCTGACTGAGAATCAACTATCCGCTTTGTTCTTAGTGCTTAATGAAAGTCAGTCTTACACTACGTTACCTTATAAAGAAGAAGTTAATGCAATTATTAAAAAGTGTTTGAATTTACCTTATACAAAAATGCGACGCGCTTTGAAAAAGCTAGATCGTTATATTAAATTTGATCACCGACAACATACAAATTTACCACCTATATTTTCTGAAGTCCTCATTTATTGTACTGAAAGAAATGTTATGGCAATGGAATACAATAACGGTACAAATATAGGCACTGAAAATGTTATTTTTATCGGATTATTATGTGAAAAAGGTTTATGGAAAGCAGTCGTCTTTGAAATTGGTTTGGGTAAAACAAATGAGATTCCTATTATTGATATACACGATATCTCATATTCATTTGAAAAGACAATCAAGACTCAAGACATTACAATAAATAATTATCAGCAATTTTTAAATCCAACTGAGTCCTAATTGTCTCAGTTGGATTTTTTATTAATTATATTTTTTCGATAAGCATATGAAAGGAAGTCTTTATGTATAACTTAGAATTTCATCATTTAGAACAACACATCAGTAAATTATTAAACTTACTAGAAATATATAAATTCGCAATCGTCACCAATCATAAAAAGAAAAACGACTTTAAACAAAATATTCATGATTATATCGATAAAGAATACGCAGCTTTAAAAAGCGTCTCAAAGCATCACACTTCTCTTATTCACTACAATTACTTTAAATTTCTTTCTGATCAAATTGAGCAACCTATAGATGAACTAACTATAGGTAATACAACGAAATATATAAGTGATATTCAGCAACGTTTATTTCGTATCCACCAATTATCAACTCCTCTTTTGTAACAATATTACACTTAAAAGATTTTTATAAATTAAAATTGTAATAGTTTTTCATGTGTTGTACAATGAAAACGATTACAGCAATATAAGGAGTGATAGCAATGCATGGATTTTCTATATATCTTGGACAGCCCATCGACAAACCATATATCAAACGGATGATTGCTTCAGGTTACAGCACCATTTTTACATCTGTACAAATCCCTGAAGAAAACGAAAGTACTAAATATCGCTATTTGGGAGAACTTTTAGATTATTTATCTAATGAGCAGCTTACATATATGATTGATATCAATCCTTTGTTGCTGGATCACAATTTCTACCAATTTTTACATCAATATGAGACAGCCGAATTTATGATCCGTATCGATCATAGTACTTCTTTAAATGTCGTCAACGATATTATCAGTAACGGATTCAAATGTTGTATCAATGCTAGCATCATCTCAGAGCAATTATTGCAACAGCTTTACCATGAGCTTAAAGATTTTACTTATCTCTGTTATTGCCATAATTATTATCCGAGACCTGATACCGGTTTGGAGCCGCAATTCGTAGCGTCACAAAATAATTTGATTTTAAAATATAACGCACAAGCAGATATATTTGGCTTCATCACTGGTTCAACGTTGCGTGGCCCTCTATATAAAGGTTTGCCAACAATTGAATCCACAAGATATCAGCATCCTATTCAAAGTGCACAGTTACTTAAAGATAACTTAGTCGAACATGTAATGATTGGAGATCCACTCATTGATTCACATACTGCACAACAACTCATTACTTTTTTACACCACAGACATTTCAACTTAAATATTGAGCTTTTAGATGACCAAGTATCATCAATATTATTTAAACCTCATACGGTACGTGCTGATAATCCAGCTCACGTTATTAGATCACAAGAAGCTCGTCTTTATTGTGATACAGAGATTCAACCCTTTTCAACAAATGGTCGTAATTTCGGTGCTATAACCGTGGATAATAAACTGAACGGACGTTATCAAGGTGAATTACAGATTATTAAAAATGATTTACCACCACATGATCATATCAATGTTGTAGGTGAAGTGAAAAAGAACGATTTACCATTAATTCAATGTATGCGGCCTAATGACACATTTGAATTTACGTACAAGAATAAGGAGCTGTAAAGATGAGTAATTTAATAACTGAATCAAGAAATGAAGCTACAATGCACTTAGACGAAATGACTATTCAACAAGCTTTAGAGACTATGAATGAAGAAGATCAAAAAGTACCTCAACAGATAAAACAAATATTGCCTGACTTAGCTAAAGTCATTGAAGTTACAACGAAGCAATTTAAAAAAGGTGGCCGTATTATCTATATGGGTGCAGGCACGAGTGGAAGACTCGGCGTACTCGATGCAGCAGAATGTGTGCCTACATTTAATACAACACCTGATGAATTCATCGGATTAATAGCCGGTGGACAACCTGCTATGACAGTCGCAGTCGAAGGTGCTGAAGATAGTGAATCACTAGCACATGATGATTTAAAACACATTGACTTAACAGACAACGATGTAGTTATTGGCATTGCGGCCAGTGGAACTACGCCCTACGTCAAAGGCGGTTTAAAATACGCTACAGAGGTAGGTGCACATACAGTTGCCATTTCTTGCAATGTCGATACAGAAATTAGCAAACTAGCTGAATTCCCTGTGGAAGTTAATGTCGGTCCCGAAGTATTAACTGGATCTACGAGATTAAAATCAGGAACAGCACAGAAACTCATTCTTAATATGATCTCCACAATCACGATGGTTGGCGTGGGAAAAGTTTATGGCAACCTCATGGTAGATGTAAAAGCCACAAACCATAAATTAGTTGATCGTTCAGTGCGCATTATTCAAGATATTTGTGATATTCCATATGAACAAGCTCAAAAGCTTTATAATGACGCAGACCAAAACCTTAAACAAGCAGTCGTTATGTATCTATGTGATGTTTCAAAAGCTGAAGCAGAAACTAAATTACGTCAAAATGACAATATTATTAAACAAGCAATAAAAAATTAATTTACACTGATTTAAATAGCAATGTCACGTTGCCACATGAACCATATAACTATGATGCAATAAGGAGGTATATAGGATGACAAAAGAACAAAAACTCGCAGAACATATTATAGACGCTGTTGGTGGTCTTGATAATATGGATAATGTTATTAATTGTATGACACGTGTCAGAATTAAAGTGATTGATGAAAACAAAGTAGATTATGATAAATTAAAAGCAACTCAAGGTGTTATGGGCGTCGTAAAAGACGAACGCGTGCAAGTAGTAGTTGGTCCAGGTACTGTTAATAAAGTAGCGGATCATATATCTCAATTAAGCGGTGTACGTCTAGGGGAAACAATCCCTCATAATTCAACGAATTATAAAGCTGATGCTGAAGCAAAAGCACAAGAAAATAAAACAGCAATTCAAAGCAAACAAAAGCGCGGCGCCTTTAATAAATTATTAAAAACAATTGCCAATATCTTTATTCCGTTAATTCCAGCCTTTATTGGTGCCGGATTAATTGGTGGTATTGCAGCAGTATTAAGTAACCTTTTAGCTGCTGGTCAAATTTCAGGTGACTGGGTTACACAACTTGTCACAGTGTTCAATGTAATTAAAGATGGTATGTTAGCTTATCTAGCTATCTTTACAGGTATTAATGCAGCCAAAGAATTCGGCGCAACACCAGGATTAGGTGGTGTTATTGGTGGTACTACATTACTCACAGGATTAACTGATGAAAATGCGATTATTAACATATTTACAGGCGAACCACTACAACCTGGTCAAGGTGGTATTATTGGCGTTATTTTTGCAGTTTGGCTTCTTAGTATCGTTGAAAAACGATTACATAAAATTGTCCCTAATGCAGTAGATATTATTGTCACACCAACTATTACGTTATTTATCATCGGTTTATTAACTATATTTATCTTTATGCCATTAGCTGGTTTTGTTTCTGACGGTTTAGTATCTGTCATCAATGCTACAATCAGTATCGGTGGCGTTTTTAGCGGCTTTATCATCGGTGCTTTTTTCCTACCACTAGTTATGTTAGGATTACATCATATATTTACGCCTATTCATATTGAAATGATCAATCAAACGGGTGCAACTTATTTACTTCCTATTGCTGCAATGGCAGGTGCTGGTCAAGTTGGTGCTGCTTTAGCTTTATGGGTAAGATGTAGAAAAAATACGACTTTAAGAAATACACTCAAAGGTGCACTACCTGTAGGATTTTTAGGAATCGGAGAACCTTTAATTTATGGTGTCACTTTACCATTAGGCAAACCATTCTTCACTGCATGTATTGGTGGAGGTATTGGTGGCGCTGTTGTTGGAGGTATTGGTCACATTGGGGCAACTGCAATCGGACCTAGTGGGATCTCATTGTTACCTTTGATTTCAGATCATATGTATTTAGGATATATTGCTGGACTACTCGCTGCGTATGCAGGTGGTTTCGTCTTCACCTATTTCTTAGGTACGACGAAGACTATGAGAGAATCTGATAGCTTAGGTGATTAACTATGACCAACGTACTTTACAAAATTGACAGCAATTATGCTCAGTTAACTAAAAGTGAGAAAAAGATTGCAGATTTTATTTTGAATTCACCACATAAAATCATCAATATGTCAGTTCAAGACTTATCTAACGAGATTCATACTAGTACTGCATCCATCGTTAGATTTAGTAAAAAGATTACAGATAAAGGTTTCCAAGAATTAAAAATTGCCATCTCTCGTTATTTACCTGATGATGCAATCCATAATAATCACCTTGAATTGGCGGATAATGAGTCAGTCGATACGCTAAAAACAAAAATGCTATCTCGTGCAACAGACACGATGAACTATGTATCAACGTACATAGATGAATATAGTATTGACAGTGTTTGCGAAACAATGAAGCGTTCAAATACAATATTCCTATTTGGTTATGGTGCTTCACTCGTCATCGTTACTGATTTATTTCAAAAATTATCACGCATTGGACTCAATGTCCGTTTGTTACAAGAAACGCATTTATTTATGTCAACGTTAGCGACACACGATGAAAATGACTGTATTATCTTTGTAACAAATCAAGGTAATCACAGTGAAATGCAATCTATGGCTAAAGTTGCAATGGACTATAATATTCCAATTATTACAATTTCTAGTTCTAATGATAATCCAGTCGCAAAAGTTTCAGACCATACTTTAATATATGGTCAAACGGATGAAAACGAACTGCGTATGGCCGCGACAACATCATTATTTGCTCAACTTTTTACAGTAGATATACTTTACTATCGTTATATTGCATTGAATTATCAAAGTGCACTAGACTCTATTACGCAGTCTAAAATGGCTTTAGATAATTACCGTAAGCATTTATCTAAAGTTCAATTTAAACATTAATCGATATGTTAAGTTGAACTATATTAAAGAAAAGCACCTATCGTCAGCATAATACGCTGTTTTGATAGGTGCTTTTTTATGAATTTGAATAAGGGACTAGTAAAACGTATAGCGATTTTTAGTCCCTTATTACAAGTTACCCTAAATATTGATATTCTGTTTATTTAGCATCACTTTTTAAGAGTTCAAAAATGTTTTTAGCATTATCTGTATTATCTATATTTCCTTGGAATTTATCACTACCAGGACCAAACGCATATGTGTTCACGTCTTCACCTGTATGTCCAGTTGTAGTCCACCCCGTATTCGATTTATCATTGATTGGTTTTTGAATTGCATTTTGTAATTCTTGTAATTGCCCTTCATATGCCTCATCATCTTCATTTAATTTTTTCAGTTTCTCAGCTTCATCTTTAATTTTATCAATTTGAGCTGCTTCTACATCAAAACCATAACCTTCATTAATTACTTGTTCAGCATCTTCACCTTTGGCAATTTGTTCAGTCATGTATGTGCCTGAATGTTTCATATCGTGAATTACTTGAGGATTCCAAAGGTAATCTTCACCTTTGGCAATTGATAAACCACCTGTCGAGTGATCTGCAGTTGCTACTACAAGTGTATCTTTATGTTCTTTAGCATAGTTCATGGCATAATCAAATGATTTTTCAAAACCTTCCATTTCTGACATTACACCAGTAACATCATTTGGATGCCCTGCTTTATCAATCGAAGCGCCTTCCACCATTAAAAAGAAACCTTTATCATTTTGCTGTAATTTATTAACTGCAGTTTCTGTCATATCTAATAGTTTAGGATTTTTATCAGGTGCGTCTATTTGTAATGGCATATTTCCATCAGCGAACAAACCTAATATTTGTTTACTTGTTGATTTTTGTAAATCGGTTTTATTATCTACAACATCATAGCCATCTTTTTTAAATTTATCTGTTAAATTACCATTTTCTTCACCGAAATATTTTGCACCACCACCGAGTAAGACATCTACTTTATGTTCGCCATTAATTTTATCATTATAAAATTGTTGTGCGATTTCATCTTTTTTATCGCGTGAATCTACGTGTGATGCATAAGCTGCAGGTGTTGCATCTGTAATCTCAGCAGTTGAAACTAAACCGGTAGATTTACCATTTTCTTTCGCTTGTTCTAATACTGTTTTAACATTTTCTTTATTTTCATCTACACCTATTGCGCCATTATATGTCTTATGACCAGAGCTAAATGCAGTAGCAGATGCTGCTGAATCCGTTACATTCTCTTTTGGATCAGCTGGATTTGTACGTTGATTACCGACAAGATGTTTATCGAACGCAGTTTTTTCCATTTCTTTTGTTTCAGGATTATCTGCGAAATAACGATACGCTGAATTATAAGATGGTCCCATACCATCGCCTACTAAGAATATTACATTTTTAGGGTTTTCAGTATTTCCCATATACGATACATCAGGTGTATCATTTGATGCTTTTCCATTACCAGAAGCATATGTTGGTTGTACATTGCCTAATGCCGAGCCAACAACAATTGCACTAGCTACAGTTACAGTTGCTAACTTATTAAATAGTTTCATAAATTAATAACTCCTTTGATATGTATTATTGTGCTTACATGTTAAGTGTAATCCATTAATTTTGCGTCAACATTTTAATAATGTAAATTTTCTTTAAAATAGTAGTTGTACAAGCACTTATATCCACAGTTTTAGAGCTATTTTTTATAATAAAAAGGTTAGCTATTTTATAACTTAGTAGTTTCAGTCATAAAATAGCTAACCTATATTTCATTTGAATTATCAACCTATGTTAAATTTGTTTATCTTTACCTAACTTATGATAGCCTTTTAAGAAAAAGAACATCGTCATGAATAATAAGAATACTATACCTATTACTACTGAGACTACTGTTTCTTTATTAAATAGCATGCCTATCAATACGACAATAAAGAATGCCATTGTAATATAGTTAGTAAAAGCCCCACCTGGCATTTTAAATGGATGCCCTTTTATTTCTTCAGGATGATTTTTTCTAAACCTTAAGTGACTAATTAAAATCATAAACCAAGGCACCATGCCTGGTAATATAGATGCACTATAAACATATACAAATATACTATCTGCACCTTTAATAAATAGTGGTAAAATAACGTTCAATAATGCACCGATTAAAATACCTAATGCAATTGCAATTACAGTCCAGACTGGCACACCATTTTTCATAACTTTACCAAAGAATTTAGGTAGCATACCTTTTTGAGATAAATTCAATGTCATACGACTTGCACTAAATATACCTGAGTTACAGCCAGACATTGCTGCAGTAAGTACAACAAAGTTTATTAGTCCAGCAGCAAATGTAATACCAACTTTTGCAAATGTAGCAACAAATGGACTACCAATGTTACCTAATTGATCCCAAGGATAAACTGTAACAATTACAAAAATAGCTCCAATATAGAAAATTAATATACGCCAAATGACGCCATTAACTGCACTTTTTATATTTTTTTGTGGGTCTTTTGTTTCTCCGGCAGTGATTCCAATTAACTCTACACCTTGATATGAACCAATTACAATAGATAGTGCAAAGAAGAATCCTAACCAACCATTAGGCATAAAACCACCGTGAGACCATAAATTAGAAAGTCCAATTGCCTCTCCTCCATTACCTAACCCGAAGAAGATAATTCCAAAACCAGCAATTATCATTAAGATAATCGTTACTATTTTGATCATTGCAAACCAGAATTCAAATTCACCAAAAGCTTTAACTGACACAAGATTTGCACAAGCCAATAATACTACTACAATAACGCCTGGTATCCATTGCGGTAAATCAGGAAACCAATAATTCATATATTCTCCAACAGCTATTACCTCACTCATACCAACAACTACCCATTGGAAAATATTGCTCCAGGCTGTTAAATAACCAGCTACTGGATGTATGTAATCACTTGCAAAGTTAGCAAAGGAACCAGAAGTTGGGTGTAAATAAACCATCTCTCCCATTGCTCTCATTACTAAAAATATAAATATACCTGCAATTAAATATGCAAATATAACTGAAGGACCTGTCCATTTTATAGTGCTTGTAGCTCCTAAAAACAGTCCGACTCCAATTGTTCCACCAAGTGCAATCATTCTCATCTGACGCGCACCTAGTCCCCTCTGTAACTCATTGTTCTCATTCATAATTCAAACCCCATCTCTTTCGATTATAAATAAAGATGAAACACTTATCATGTCGCCATTATACTATAAAATCTAAAAATTGGAACAATTATTTTTTGATTTATGTAAGGGCTTACATTTCCGTTATTAATTGTATTTTATTTCGTCAAAAAAAGCAAAGTAATTTTGTGAATTTCACTGTTTTTGATTTTTCAAATGTCATCATGATTTATTTAAAGTGATTCACAGTGGAACACACCTACTTCAAATATAATTCATAAAATTTATTATGGAGATATTGTGAATTCATTCACAAATACTGATTGTCATAGTATACTTGTCCTAATCTATCGAAAGTGAGGATAAGTAATTGAATGAGAAAAACATTAAATGGGATAAAGTCTTCTATGGTAAGGCGTGGATTGATCATGTAGTTGATACGATTAGAACCAAGGATGTACTTCAAAGTTTTTACTTTAAACGTTATTTATTACGTGCAACCATGGCTGGCTTTATATTAGGTATTATTACTGTATTCATATTGTTGATTAAAGCTTCTCTTGGAAGCGATGTGCCCTCTGGTGTTACAAATTTAGTTTCATCCGTTGCCTTTAGTTTTGCATTAGTGCTAATACTATTCACCAATTCAGAATTATTAACAAGTAATTTTATGTATTTCACTGTTGGATTGTATTATCGTGTTATTAGCCCTATGCGTGTCTTAAAAATTTTCACCTTATGCTTTATAGGAAACGTGGCAGGAGGATTAATATTTTTCACACTCACACGACATTCAGATATTATGTCTCCGGAGATGTTCATACAGCTTGAAATTACAATAGAGCATAAACTATTTGCCGCAGGATTTTTGGCAATTTTAATCAAAGGGATATTCGCTAATTTTTTTATTAATATTTCATTAGTCATCGCCATGCAAATTGATGACATTCTAGCTAAAATGTTTGGCATGATGTTTGGCGTATCCATATTCGCTTTTATGGGTTATGAACATGTCGTTTATAATTCTGTATTATTTGCTGGTGGACTCGTTTATCAAAGTGATTTATTGGCAGTTATTCCTACATTAATCAATTTACTTGGTGCTGCAATTGGAAACTATATTGGCGGGGGTTTGATCATCGGATTGTTTTACGCCTATTTAAATGATCATCATCAATATGACGGCCAAAGGTTGCATTAATTTTGTGACGTTCTATATTTCAAACTTTCTATGGTATAATTTTTATTAGATTTTATTACAAAGGAGTTCAACATGAATAAAATTTTACTTAAAAAAACAATTACAGTTTCTCTTATCTTTGGTGTGTTATTTTTCTTATTAAATTATGTTACTGGTTCAGATAGTTCAATTGGACAATTAATTTTAAAAAGTCTACTTGTAATTGTAGTATTTGCTATATTATATTATGTCTTATTTTCTATTGTTGATTCACCAGAACGAAAATATAAATTTGGTATCACGATTCCAATCGCATTGTTATTAGCTATTATCATATGTGCTTTAATATCTACTATAAAAGTTGGTATTATTGTCGGTTTAATTGTTGGTATCATCGCTGGTTATGTTTGGGAATATATAGAAAAAAATAAAAATGGTGGTGACAAATCATGAGTATGATTATAGGCGTTATTGTAATTATTTTACTGATTGTAAGTTTGATTCCTAATTTAAAAGCAGTAAAAGCCTCTAAAGAAACTGGTGAAAAAAATACGCGTTTTGCAATCATGGTAGGTATAGATTCAATACTACTTGTCCTCGTTGTAGCAACATTGATTTTCCAACTTTTATAATTAACAATGTTTATATTAAATATAAGCTAACATATATAATTCAGTTGACTTCGCAACAGTGCTTTGTTTGCGTGCTAAAGGGAGCCTCCATATGGAAGCTCCCTTTTTATATTTAAAATCAGGTACAAATTTACAATTTATCTTGAAGCACAAAATAATATATTAAACTAGCGCCTAACAAATAAACCACTGTTCCTACCATAAATGATCTAAATTGTATTTTAAAAGGTATTTTTTTATTAAAAATCGGACCTAATACCAAATTACTTATCGCCAATACAATGGGCCCACCCAAGAAAAATAAAATTAAATATCCACTCATTTAATTAGCCTCTATTTTTCTCAAAGTACGTCGTAATGATTTCTTCACCGGTTAAATCTTTTCCAGTAAATGCCACTTCGCTAAAATCTTGTTTTTCTGTCATTGTATTTGTATTGACGATAACATCTAAACCGGCTAAAACTGCGGCAGTTGCACCATTAACTGAGTCTTCGATTGCTAAACAATTTCCAGGATTGTAATTCAGTTTTTGAACAGCAGTGAGGTATGGCTCAGGGCTTGGTTTAACTGCTTCAACATCTTCTCGACCTACAACGATATCGATATAATTGCTTAATCCTAGACTTTCAAAAGCTGGTTTGATGTCAGCTCTATAGCTACTCGTCGCAATCGCCATGGGTATATGACATTTTTTGCAATAGTCCATTAACTGTTTCATTGCATCAATGATTGGCAAATCAACGCTTGTGCTACTATGTTCGACATAAATTTCATACTTATTTTCTTTGCCTAATTGACTTTCTAAATAATGATGTAAATCCGTCGCAGCTCCGCCAATAGATTGACGATAAAAATCCAATGTTATTTCAGTTAAATTATGTTTTTTCAAGTGCTTATTAATGATTTCAAATAGATGTCTTTCTGTATCAATAATCGTGCCATCAAAATCAAATATGACTGCTCTATACATAATATATCCTCCTCTGTCCACTTGTTGTTTCGTTAAATTATATTAATGCTAGCTTATCATATTTTAAAATCGAAATATGTAGTTTAGATTTTAAAATCGTAATATAGCAATTGAGGCTGAGACATGTGATATGTCCCAGCCTCATTATTTATGCTTCTAGTGTTATTACCGTTTATTCCAATATTTTGCTAAAATTGGTCCGGTAATATTGTGTACCAAACTAAATACTGCCCCAGGCACTGCCGATAAAGGACTAAAGTGTACAGTAGCTAATGTTACTGCTAACCCTGAATTCTGCATACCAACTTCAATCGAAACAGCTTTTTTATCAGCGCGTTCCAGTTTAAATATATTTGCTAATGTATATCCTAATACATAACCAACAATGTTATGTAGTATGACTACTGCAAAAATGAGCAATCCTGTTTCTAGTATTTGTGATTTACTCCCACCTACTACAGAAGCGAGTATCAGTGAAATAGCAATTACAGAAACGATCGGCAATGCAGTTGCAGTCTTATCAGCGAATTTTTTAAATACTTTTTGTAATATAAAACCAATCGCAATAGGAATAAGTATCACTTGCACTACTGACCAAAACATACTCATAAATGAAACTTGTAACCATTCATGTGCGAATAAATAAATTAATGCTGGCGTTAAGAACGGAGCAAGTAACGTAGAGACGCTTGTAATAGCTACAGACAACGCAACATTCGCATTTGCTAAATAACTCATAACGTTACTTGATGTTCCCCCTGGACAACACCCAACTAATATCACACCAATTGCAATTTCTGGTGGTAATTGAAATAATTTAGCAATTAAAAAAGCCGCTAAAGGCATGATTGTATATTGTAAAACTACCCCAATTATTACGCACTTAGGCGATTGAAATACAATCTTAAAATCTTTAGGGTCAATGGTTAACCCCATCCCCAACATTACGATACCAAGTAAATATGGCACCCAACCACTTAACGTAGCTAACTGAGTTGGAAAAATAAAGCCAATTATTGCAGCGATTAACATCCAGATCAAGAATGTGTTTGTTGCAAACTTACTCACTTTTGATAACATCTCTAAACACTTCCTCTATGTATTAATAATGAAAAATGTATCATACTTTAAACAGCTATACAACTGAATTTTCAAAATATTCCAACTTTTTAAAAGCCAAAAATTTAACTTCAAAAATAATTTTCAACTTCGTTCTAAAGACCTAGTGCCAACATTTTAAAAGAGTGGTACAATTTAATAGAAATAAAAACTTGTATAATTTTAAGTGTAAAGAATATTATGATTAATATCCATATGACACTTTATATAGATATGGAGGTATAATATGTTTTTAGATAGAACAGAAACTTTTGTGTTAAATATAGGTGGACTTAACAAACGTGCCACACGTAAAAATTTAACTAAATTATGTAAGCAAATTAATTTTTGCAACTCATTCAAGTTTTCAATTTTCAAAGAAAATAACTTGTATGCATTAAAGGTCAACTTACCAAAATACCAGTTACCATATATTATTAGTTTTCTGAGCTTCCATAATTATTTAATTTATCAAATTATAGAAAGTAATCATTCTGAAAAACTATTAGATCTTGATCATTTATTGTTATCTTCTAAACGTTTTGAACTAACTATCGATGGACTTTACGACGCTTTTGTTAAAGACAAAGTCATTGATATTTTGAACTTAATCAATCAAACGGAGCATATTACATATACCTTCAATAGAGATAAAATAAATGTTTCTTGTTCTCCTAAAGTTTTCGCAAAACTCATCCAAATGATTGCTACTCATAACATTGATGTACTTGGTGCAATATATCAACCACGATTAATGAATAAAGCTAGAATTTCGTAATTCGTTTATATAATAAAGCACAGCCATGGAACGATTCCATACGGGCTGTGCTTATTTTTTATTATCTATTTAATCTTGCTCTCCCTCGTTAACGATGTTTTCAAAGGCTTCTCTTACTTGTGGTACTGACATACCAACAACGACTTGGACATTTTTACCACTTTTAACTAATCCATGTGCCATTTGATTATGTGTGAAATAACCACTATCTTCTACTTTATCTATATCATTCACTGTTAATCTTAAGCGTGTCGTACAATTTGTTACGTCCTTGATATTTTCTTTACCGCCAAGGCCTTCTAAATAATAATTTGCTTTATCTTCGTATTCATTACCAGTAGATGTTGCGTTTCCTTTGTCATCACTGCCTTTTTTACTCTTATAATCATTTTTACTATACAACTTCACGTCTTCTTCGTCTTTCTTACGACCAGGAAGTGGAATATTGAATTTTAAAATTAAGAATCTGAATAAGAAATAATAAATAGCTGTAAATACAAGACCAATAATGATTTGAATTACATATGTTAACCAATGATTTTGTGCTAAAGGTATCCAATTGGTAGCAAAGAAGTCTAATAGACCGCCACCAAAGTTACCTACGAGGCCAAATCCATACATCAGTGTATCCATTGTTGCAGCTAATAGTGCGTGCAATACAAATAAATAAGGTGCAATAAACAAGAATGTAAATTCTAATGGCTCTGTAATACCTACAACTACAGCAGTTAATGTAGCTGGAATAAGTAACGCTGCAATTTTTTTCTTATTCTCTTTAGGTGTAGTTGAATACATTGCTAATGCAATACCTATCGAACCAAATACTTTACCATTACCTTGTAACATAAATCCATAAGGGAATTGTTCTTTCAATGACTTCGTACTCGTCGCAAATTCATTTACATGCGCAAACCACTCTGCTTTTAACCCGTGGTTTACCACTACTGGACCTACTTCAATTGGTGCATATATAAAGTGATGTAAACCTGTTGGAATAAGTACTCTTTCTAAGAAGTGATATAGCCATACCCCAATGTAACCTGATCCTATGATAAATCCTTGTAATGAAGAAATACCACCTTGAATCGTCGGCCAAACAATACATGTTATCAATGCAATCGGCAACATAACAATAAACGAAATCGTTACTACAAATGTTAATCCTTGGAACACACCTAGCATTTCAGGCAGTTTCTTACTGTAGAACCTATTATGTATCCATGTCACAATACTAGAAATTATGATACCACCTAAAATATTGGTATCTAATGTTTCAATCCCAGCAATTGCTTTGAGTCCAGTAACATTCTCGACTCCTTTTTCAAAATTAGCCCCAAAAGTATGTGGCCATTGTGTAAGAATAGCGTTAATAAATGTATTAAACATGAGATAGCCCATTAACGCTGCTAGTGCAGCATGACCAGGTGCTTTTTTAGCTAAAGAAAGTGGCAATCCGACAGCAAATACAATTTCCATATGATCGAATATTACCCAACCACCAGATTCTATTACGGACCATATTCTAAACCAAGTCGTCCCATCTTCTGCAATACTTCCCATTATTGCCGGATTTTTAAATAATGTAGCAAACCCTAAAACAATACCGAAGAAAGCAAACATCAGTACTGGAACTATCATCGCACTCCCAAATCGTTTAATTGCGTTCATAGAAATATACCCCCAAATTCTATTAAATTTAGATAACTTACATTCAAATACTTATATGTAAACTTATCATTTTTTAGATACGTCTGTTTCAAATCTTATCTCAATACTAAAGGAAACGCTTACATATAAGCAATGGTTTGACTATATTACGAATAGTTTTGTATAATCAGATTATATTTCCAAAAGTTGAAAATATTTTCATGAAGTGCGAGGTTATCATATTGTTTTTAGATGAACGCGTTAATAATAACTTTAATAAATTAAATGAGAATGACTTACATATTGCTCATTTTATCAATACACATACGACAAAATGTAAAACAATGAAAATTCAAGACTTAGCAGAATATACACATGCTTCAAATGCAACTATTCATCGTTTTACACGTAAATTAGGTTTTGATGGTTATAGTGACTTTAAATCTTATTTAAAGTTTGAAACTGAAAAATCTCATAATCTCCCTTCCGACTCTATCGAAGGTTTTAAACAAGACGTCGAAAATACTTTTACATATTTAGAACGCATTGATTATAACCTTGTCACTGATAAAATCAATGAAGCAGAGACCGTCTATTTGTATGGGACAGGCGTCGCGCAAATGAATGTCGCCCAAGAAGCGCAACGCATTTTGTTAACAATTCATAAAAATATTATTGTATTACATGATGTACACGAATTTAAAATGGTCCTTAATAGAACAACACCTACAGATATTTTCTTCATTATTTCTCTTTCTGGTGAATCTCATCAATTAACAGATATCACCAACTTATTACAGTTACGTCAAAAATATTTTTTCTCCATAACTACTTTAAATGATAATACACTTGCTCAAAAAGCTGATTATAATATTTATGTCTCTAGCAATACTTTTTATCTTGCTGACGGTATAGATTATTCAAGCTTTATAAGTTATCACATATTTTTCGAAACATTATTGCGTAAGTTTAACGAGCGCATAGAAAAAGGTGAAATTATTTCTTAATAATTCACAAACTTTATGCTGAGCTTACTATTGCAATACAACTAAACTTCTCTAAGTTCAAATATCAGTACGCCACACCATTAACATCTACTTATGGCGTGGTGTTATTTTAATTTGTTCTACGGTATTTTCAACCTGATTACATACGAGACGCCTGAGAGGAACAGCACGAGCCGAAGACTATATACAAGCTGAGACCATGCCCTAGGTAAGCGAGTATGAAGTATATATTGTACAGTAGAAGTTATACTTGGCCGAAAACGCACAAAAAAACTGCCAACAAAGCGACAACTTTGCTAACAGTTTATATTCACAACATCTCATTACATGTTAAAGGTCTGATTCAAATTCTTCCAATACCACTTGTAATTTATCAAATAATATTTCAAAACCATGCGCAGTAGAATCATGATATTCTTTTTTCTTCTGCTTATATTCCAGTGTTGTATATCTACGTTCTTTTGGCACAAAAGCTTTATAATTAAAAATCATTTGTGTGATGCCCGCTTCTCTTTCGAATATTTCAATTTCAATTGTATCTTCAGAATCACTTAACTCTGGCATACCAATTGTCATGACGATATATTCATACGGTGTTAACGTAATAAAAGAACCTTTTACTACATTTTCTTTCCCCTTACGAACGTCAACTATTTCATAACTTCCATTTTGTTCAGCGTTAATATGAATTGATTTATTTGTTCTATCTGTTGTCATAAACCATTGTTTAAGAAAACGTTGATCTGTCCATGCTTGATATAATAATTCTGGTTCAACTTTAAATAGTCGTTCAAGTCGAATCTCAACGTATTCATTTTCAACATTATATTTACCCACGATTGTTCACCTACTTTCACTCTTAATTCTATTCTAACCTATTCTACAAGACTTCTAAACAATAATCATATGAATCATAAAATGTTCTAGTCTTTACTTTAAAACGATCAACTTCTATATTTTATCGTCAATAGTCAGTAAACGTCAAAATTTTAAACGTCACTTCCGTAAAAACATGTATTTAAGACTTTTTATAAAATCACAGTATATTCCAGCATAATAAAAAGGGAGGTTCATCAGATACAAACAATGCACTGATTCTCCTTCCCTTTTAACCCCTTATTTTTTATTTAATCTTGGTAAGTTAAAGAAGATTGCAATCAAACCACAAACTCCTAAAATCATAGGATAAATAGAGTAAGGTAATAACTCAAATGGAGATATAGATGCCACACCTGCTGCTGCAATTAACTGTGGACTATAAGGTAAGAGTCCTTGGAAACAACTCGCAAACATATCCAAAATACTTGCAGATTTTCTTGGGTCTACATCGTATTCTTCCGAAATTTCTTTTGCTAGTGGACCAGCCATCAATATCGATATCGTATTATTCGCTGTTGAAATATCCGCTGCACTGACTAACCCAGCTATACCTAATTCTGCGCCACGTTTTGATTTCACTCTATTACGAACAAAGTGAAGTAACCATGTAATACCGCCGTTATGTTGAATAAGTGCTACAAGACCTCCGATAAGTAAGGCAATCATCGCTATATCTTCCATACCAATAATACCTTTTGAAATAGATCCTAATAATCCCGTCCAACCAAATGATCCATCTATAAGTCCAATTATTGCTGATAGTGCGATACCACCTATAAGTACAATAATCACATTAATACCAATTAATGCTAATATCAGTACCATTAAATAAGGTAAGACTTTGATAATGTTATAGTCATAACTTTTAGTTGCATCAATTTGTGCTCCATTTGTTAAAAACCACAAAGCTATAATCGTAAATATAGCACCTGGCAACACAATTTTAATATTCACTTTAAATTTATCACTCATTTTTGTCTTTTGAGTACGTACGGCTGCGATTGTTGTATCTGAAATCATTGATAAATTATCACCAAACATTGCACCACCTACAACCGTAGCCATCGTAATAGCTGCTGAGACATCAGTTGCTTGACTCAATCCAAATCCAACAGGCGCTATTGCTGCTACTGTACCTACAGAAGTGCCCATTGAAAGCGAAACAAACATACAAATAATAAATAAGCCTACGATAATTAAATTTTCTGGAATAAGTGACAATCCTAAATTAACTGTAGATTGCACGCCACCCATGTCTTCAGTAGTCTGAGAGAAGGCTCCAGCCAGTATAAAGATGAGCATCATTAAAATAATGTTTGAATGACCCGCGCCTTTTGTGAAAACTTCCACTTTTTTATGAAACGTTTCTTTTCTATTTAAAATCAAAGCTACAATAGATGCTACTAGAATAGCTACATTTAATGGCATTGTTGAAAAATCTCCTGTACCAATACCTACACCTAAAAATAAGCCTACAAATACGAGCAATGGAATCAATGCCCAAGCGTTACCTTTCTTTGTCTTCTCCATACAAAACCAACTTTCTATAAGGGTAAAAGCGTGAAATTTACTCATCGCTATTTCTTTGTGTTTCCTTTTTTGAAAATAAAAAAACTCTTTTCTATTGAAGAAAAGAGTAAACGTTGTGTTTTCATTCTTATCTTCTAGCATACATTTATGCTACTGGAATTGGCACACGCATCATCATGTTGCCGAAGTATCAACGGGCCAGTCCCTCCACTTCTCTAGATAAGTTATTAAATTGTTCTATTACAGTACATTTTGAACTGTAATTCGTCAAATACTGATTTAGCTTAATACGTTAAAGCACGTTTGTCAACATTACTTTGCAATCATACGCTATATACAAAAAGTGCGACCCCCTTATTCAGTAGGTCGCACAATCGTAAATGTTTCTCCTAATGATGCATAGTCATTACCGGCTAAGCGCGAAACAGCTGCTAATGCCTGAGCATCAATTTTACTGTCTTCAAAGTATACATCATCATCGATATGAAACATAACGACTTCACCAATAATTAAATCAGAGCCTTCTTGTGGATCGCCTAATGGAATAATTCTGTTTAATTTACATTCTATGCGGACTTTTGCTTGTTGTATCCCTGGGACAGAAACAAGTTCTGAATCAATACATGTTAAATTTGTTCTTTCTAGCTCATTACGCTTACGCTCTATTGGTGCTGCCGTTTTATTAACTTCTTCAACAATTGTTTCATCAGTAATATGAACGACAAATTCTTCGGTTTCTTCGATATTTACTGAGGTATCTTTTCGTTCACCTTCTGAACGGACCGTAGAAATCATAATCATTGGTGGTGCGCTATTCACTATATTAAAGAAACTGAATGGCGCTGCATTTAAATGACCTGATTTATCTTGAGAAGTAACAAATGCTATCGGTCTTGGAATTATACTCCCACTCAATAATTTATAATTTTGTTTTTTAGAGAGTCTATCTGCTTTAAATTGTTTCATATTTTATTACCATACCCTTCAAAAAATAAAAGCTAGATAATCTATAAGAGATTACTAACTTTTGATATCATTAGTCTAACTGAGTTCCGCCTGTTACACCATAAACTTGCCCAGCCGTATAACTCGACTCTTCAGCAGCTAAATGTACATATACTCCTGAAAGTTCAACAGGTTGTCCTGCTCTACCTAACACTTCTTTTTGACCAAATGTAGGTATCTTCGATTGTGGTTGTCCGCCAGATATTTGTAGGGGTGACCAAAATGGCCCAGGTGCTACACAATTCACACGAATACCTTTGGCACCTAATTCTTCTGATAAACTTTTAGTTAATGAAATGATTGCTGCTTTTGAGGCTGCATAATCGTGTAGGATAGGACTTGGATTATACCCTTGCACGGATGATGTTGTCGTAATTGTAGCACCCGGTTGTAAATAATCTAGTGCTTTTTGAACTGTCCAAAATATAGGATAAACGTTTGTTTCAAATGTTTCAGTAAATGAAGCTGTATCGAAACTTTTTAAATCATCTCTGTATTGTTGGTGTCCTGCTACAAGGGTTACATTGTCTAAACCACCTAATTCATTATAAGCTTGCTCAACTAAATCATAGTTAAATTGTTCATTTCGGAGATCTCCTGGTATTAAAACAGCTTTTCTACCTGCTGATTCAATCACTTCTTGTACTTCTTCGGCGTCTGCTTGTTCTTCAGGAAGATAATTTATCGCTACATCAGCGCCTTCTTTCGCATACGCTATAGCAGCAGCTCTTCCAATGGCAGAATCTCCACCCGTCACCAACATTTTATAATCTGTTAATCTCCCATAACCAATATATGAGGTTTCCCCACAATCTGGTTTAGGTTCTAATTCTTTTTGTAAACCAGGAACTGTTTGTTCTTGTTTTGGAAAATCTTCATTTGAAAATTTTGTTCTTGGATCTTGGGCTGCCATAATACAACACTCCTTAAATAATTATTATATCTATACATTACCCAAATTTTATAGGAGTTAATACATATACAAAGTGTTTAACAACTTATACCTCGTTCAATAATTTTTGAACAAATGTAACAAAATACTCAGGTACTTTTTCTAGAATACGTTCATCTGGGTCATACTTAGGGTGATGTAAATCATATTCACTATTCGACCCAATAAATGCAAAAACGCTTGGATATTTATTTGAAAAACCAGAAAAGTCTTCGCCAATTGTTAAAGGTTTATCCATAACTTCTACATTATATCCAACTTGTTTGGCTACTTCGATAGCGTCATTCGTTAATTTTTCATCATTTTTAACGGCACCTGGTAAACGATGATATAGTGTTTCTATTTCGACATCAAAGGCTTCTGCAAGTCCACTTCCAATTGCTCTAAGTCGTTCTTCAATATAAACACGTTTATCTTCATCAAAGCTTCTCACAGTACCTTGGACGTACGCTTGATCAGCAATAACATTCCATGTATTGCCACTAGATACTTCACCTATAGTTACAACTGCGCTATCAAAAGCAGATAAATTTCTACTTACTATCGATTGAACACTATTAATTAATTGTCCTAGAACGATGACAGGGTCGTTACCCTGTTCTGGTTTAGCAGCATGCGCACCTGTACCTTTTATTTTAAATTCAAAACGGTCTACAGACGATGTAATTACACCCGACTTCACTGCAAATTCACCCACATCTAACGACGGATAGTTGTGATAGCCTAATACAGCTTTTGCGCCATCAATCGCTCCTGATTCAGTGATATGTAGCGCCCCATAACCCAGTTCTTCTGCAGGTTGAAAAATAATACGGACACGCCCTTTTAATTGGCTTTCAATGTCTTTAAGTCTTGTTGCTACCGCTAAAATACTGGCCATGTGTATATCATGTCCACATGCATGCATCACACCTTCATTCGTTGAAGTGAATTCATGTACCACTTGCTCATGGATAGGCAAAGCATCAATGTCTGTTCTTACAGCTACGAATGTTTCACCTTGTCCTACTTCAGCAACTAAACCAGTCTCTAGTGGTAAATCAATTATTTTAATATCATATGCTTCTAATATTCGTTTCAATCTTTTTGTCGTCTCATATTCAGCATCTGAAAGTTCAGGGTATTGATGTAAGGTTCTTCTCCAATTCACGTAATCTTCATATTGTGGCATTATATGTCACGTCCTTTCTTATTAATAAAACGGTAAATCATGTAATAACTTATTGTTACAACAACGACGCCTAAGGCAAGGTTATTCGTAATTAAAATAATCACTACGGTAGAAATAATTAAAATGCTATTTAACAAAGGTGCTTTGCGAATGAATGGCAACGTTCGTCTATCAAACGTACCAAGTGAAATCGTGATCAACACAGTGGCTAACACTGCCATAGGTATGCGTCCGATAATCTCTCCAAAAATAAATAAACATATCAATAAAAAGCTGCCTGTGATGAAAGTCGACAACCTTGAATTCGCACCCATTGCTACATTAAAGCGTGATTGTCCAACAAGTGCACTACCGCCAAACCCTCCAAACAAGCCAACGATAAAGTTCGCGATGCCTTGACCAATAGATTCCTTATTCTTATCACTGGTTGTCGAAGTTACAACATCAACCATTTGCGCAGTTAAAGTCGTTTGTATCACGGCTACAATAGCCATTGCTATACCATAAAGTAATGCAATCATCACTATATTCAAATCACTTATTTCATTTGGTATGGAAGGTATTGGCATTTTTATATGTATTGAAGCCATATCAGAAACATATTGAATGTTTGGTTTCATCACTCCTGCAAGTAACGTCAATATAATAATAGCTATTAAAGGTGCTGGTATAAGTTTGATATATTGTCCTGCCAGCCAAATAATAAAGAATGAAGCAATTGCAAACACATATGTCGAGGCTGAAATGTTAAATATATGCTTTAATTGGGAGGTAAACAATAATAAACCTAATGCATTCATAAAACCAATGACTACACCCGTAGGTATGAAGTCTAACAATTTATTTATGTGACAATATCCCAATATAATTTGTATGACACCCATAAACAATGTAGCTAATATAAGCGCGTTTAGACCATGACTTGCCATTAATGGTGCGACTACTAGCGACACACCACTACTTGGCGCTGAGACCATCAACGTTCTATTCCCAGTAAAGCTCAACACGAGCATCATCAAACCAGTACTTAACATGCCTATCGTTGGACTTACACCAGCGATGAAAGAGAATGCAATTGCGCCTGGAAGTAATGCAAGGGCAAGTAATATACCTGTGAGCATATTTTGACTTAAATCCCCACTCCATTGTTTAACATAAGTAGTTTGCCCCACATTCGATGTCACCTCCCATGTATGCTTTAAATAACATGGTACCATAATTGTCGAAATATTTAATCAACTCAAACTTAATTTGTTTTATCCTTAAAATGAAGCGGAATAGATATCAAATTTGATTTCGTATTCCCGCCCCATAAGATTGATTAGAAAAAATGAGTCTGAGACATAAATACGTGTCCCAGACTCATTGTTATTAGTTATTTAACTTAACTTGGTTATCAACCAGTAATTTGCCATCTTTAATTACTTTTTCAGCATGGTTTATACCATAATGATACGGAATATACTCATGGTTTGGTGCATCCCAAATGACAATATTGGCTTTGTCACCTTTATTAATTGTACCAGCGTCAACGTCAATTGCTTTCGCTGCATTTACCGTAACGGCATTCCATATTTCATTCGGTGATAATTTTAATTTCAATGCAGCAATCGACATTACAAGTTGTAAATTATTCGTTACACAACTTCCTGGATTAAAGTCTGTTGCAATTGCGATAGCGCCATCATTATCTAACATCCCTCTAGCATCTGCGTATTGCTCTTTTCCTAAATAAAACGTTGTACCTGGTAATAATACAGCTACTGTATCGCTATCTTTAAGTTTCGCTTTGCCCTCTGTACTGGATGCTACTAAATGGTCTGCAGAAATTGCGCCTTCATCAATTGCTAATTCAAGACCACCTAATGGATCAATTTCATCCGCATGAATTTTAACATCAAAGCCTAGATCCTTTGCTGCTTGCATATATCTTCTGGATTCTTCTACTGTAAATACGCCTGTTTCGCAAAAGATATCTGCAAAATCAGCATACTGTTTAACTTCAGGTAATAAATCAATCATTTCTTGTAAAAAGGCTTGATTAGATTTCGCATCTTTTGGTACTGCATGTGGACCTAGGAAAGTATGTTTCATATCTAAGTTATATTTATCTGCTAAACGCTTAGATACACGTAGTTGCTTGAGTTCACTTTCTTTATCTAAACCATAACCACTCTTACTTTCAACAGCTAAAACCCCGTGTTGTATCATCGTTAACAAATTCTTTTCAGCTTTTTTAAACAGCTCTTCTTCAGTGGCATTTCGTGTAGCTTCCACTGTGGATAAAATACCTCCACCTTGTTCAAGTATTTCTAAATATGAAACGCCTTGTCTTTTAAGCGACATTTCATGTTCTCTTGAACCACCATGAACTAAATGTGTATGTGCTTCAACAAGTGATGGTGATACAACTTTTCCTGTAGCGTCGATTGTTTCCTTCGCCTCATATTCATCTGTATGGGCACCTGAGTAAACCACTTTGCCATCTTTAACAACTACCGTTCCATTTTCAACGATTTCTAATTCGTCTAAATCTTTTCCTTTTAAAGGACGCTCTGTAGATTTTGGTAAAATTAATTGTTTAATATTTTGTATAATTAAATCATTCATTTTTTATCTCCTTTACCCGTAATCATTGGAATTTTGATACCTTTTTCTTTAGCAACATTAATTGCTGATTCATAACCTGCATCTGCATGTCTTACAACACCCATACCCGGATCTGTCGTTAATACACGTCCTAAACGACGATCTGCGCGTTCTGAACCATCAGCGACAATGACCATACCAGCATGTAATGAATAACCCATACCTACACCACCGCCATGATGGAACGAAATCCATGAGCCACCAGCTGCTGTGTTAATTAAAGCATTTAATACTGCCCAATCTCCCACAGCATCTGAACCATCTTTCATGCCTTCTGTCTCACGGTTTGGACTCGCAACAGATCCTGAATCAAGATGGTCACGACCAATAACAACTGGTGCAGAAATTTCCCCGTCACGAACTAAACGATTTAAAGCTAAGCCCATTTTGGCACGTTCTTCATAACCTAACCAAGCTATACGAGAAGGTAATCCTTGGAATGCAATTTTTTCTTGTGCTAAATCTAACCAGCGAATGAGCTTTTCATTATCTGGGAATAGTTTTCTCATTTCTTCATCTGCACGTTCAATATCTTTAGGATTTCCACTTAAAGCTGCAAAGCGAAATGGTCCTTTGCCTTCACAGAATAAAGGTCGGATATAAGCTGGTACAAATCCTGGAAAATCAAAAGCGTTTTCTAAGCCATTATTATAGGCAACTTGTCTAATGTTATTCCCGTAATCAAAAGCAACTGCACCATTTTTTTGGAATTCGATCATTAACTCAACGTGTTTTCTCATTGAATCTTGCGATAACGCAACGTATGCTTTAGGATCTTTATCACGTAGTGCTT
This sequence comes from Staphylococcus caseorum, assembly GCF_049943195.1. Lineage (NCBI taxonomy): Bacteria > Bacillati > Bacillota > Bacilli > Caryophanales > Staphylococcaceae > Staphylococcus > Staphylococcus caseorum. The sequence continues at coordinate 121,249 of NZ_JBNFUA010000001.1, read as the reverse complement.
TTGCTTCCTCTAAAGAATAAGCTTGTGGAATGTAACCGTTCAATGGATCATGTGCACTTGTCTGGTCAGTAACAATATCAATTTTAAAGCCTTTATCTAAAATGGCTTTGTGTGTATCTACAGCATTACCAACAAGTCCGATAGATAATGGTTTGCCTTCTTGTCGTGCTTCTTCGGCTAAACGTAAAGCTTCATCTAAGTCATGTGTCTTCACATCGCAATAACGCGTTTCTATACGTTTATCAATACGTGTCTCATCAACATCTACACCGATTACAACACCGCCATTCATTGTAACGGCCAGTGGTTGCGCACCACCCATGCCGCCTAGACCGGCTGTTAAAGTCACTGTCCCATTTAACGTGCCATCGTAATGTTGATTAGCAAGCTCACCAAACGTTTCATAAGTGCCTTGAACAATACCTTGGGAACCAATATATATCCAGCTACCTGCTGTCATTTGTCCATACATCATTAATCCTTTTTTATCTAATTCGTTAAAGTGATCCCAATTTGCCCACTCTGGTACAAGCACTGAATTTGAAATTAATACACGCGGTGCTTCTTCATGTGTTTTAAATACAGCAACTGGTTTTCCGGATTGCACTAACATTGTTTCATCCGCTTCTAATGAACGTAACGTCTCTTCTATCGCTTCAAATGCTTCCCAATTTCTAGCTGCTTTACCAATACCGCCATATACAACTAAATCTTCAGGACGTTCAGCTACTTCTGGATCTAAGTTGTTATACAACATTCTAAGCACTGCTTCTTGTTCCCAGCCTTTACATTCAATATCTAAACCTTTTTTTGCTACTATTTTTCTCATGAAAAATCACTCCTCATTTTAATTAATTAACCTTTGTTTATTAAATCTTAAAATAACCATAATGCGAATGGTATCGTGATGAGTAAAGTAAGTACTACTCTTTCAAACCATATCAAGACCAATTTACCAACTGATATTTTTATCTCAGTTGAAAGAATCACAGGTACAACACTCGAGAAAAAGATAATTGCCGAAACACTCATTACGCCTACTATAAATCTCGTAGCTAAATCAGCAGTTTGTGCAATCGCTGCAGGCAACAGCATTTCAACAATCGAAATGGTTGAGGCTTGTGCTAATATTGCTACATCTTGGACTGGGAATATACTTATAAATGGATAAAAAATATAAGATACATATTCGATTATCGGTGTGTATTCAGCAATAATTAGACCTAAGAAGCCAATAGACATAATAGAAGGCAATATCGCAATTGTCATTACGACGCCGTCACGTAAATTTTCACGTACATTTCCTATTAGTGAGTCAGCATTTTTAACAGCTAATTTAGCTTCTAACCAAGACTCTTTTAATAAAGGCATATTTCTGCGTTTTTCTTCTTTATATGGTTGGTTCTGATATGTCGTGTTTTTCTCAAATCTTATAGGTGGGAGTTGTACGGTAATGGCAGTAACTATAAAAGTCACTGCAAGTGTGAACCAAAAGTAAAGGTTCCAATGTTCGATAATACCTAGTGTATTAGCTACTATAATCATGAAAGTAGCAGATACAGTTGAAAAACCTGTCGCAACGATAACTGCTTCTTTATGCGTATAGCCGCCTTTCTTATAGACTTTATTTGTAATTAATAAGCCAATTGAATAACTCCCTACAAACGAAGCAACCGCATCAACTGCTGATTTACCTGGCGTTTTAAAAATAGGTCTCATTACTGGTCTCATAATTACGCCAATAAATTCTAATAAACCGTAACCCACTAAAAATGTTAATAAAATAGCTCCTACTGGGATTAACACACTTAGTGGTATCGCTAATTTATCGTATAAAAACGGTCCAATACTTTCTTTCAATACAAATCCTGGTCCAAAATCAAAGACAATCATGAAAGCAATGAAGACGCCTAGTACTTTAAATAAGCTAAATATAATATCAGTTTTTGATTTGTTCCACTTTTTATTAATAAATGGATGTAATGCACCTATAATGATTAAAAGTAATACATAATATGGCAAAATTGGATTCACCAAATATGTAATCCACTGAACAATATGATCAATCAGAATTGTTGATTTACCGTTAATCGTTATAGGTACAAAGAAACATATAATGCCAATCAAGCTATAAATGAAAAATTTCCACATGTACTTCACGCCCCTAACATGAAAGTACGCCTCCCGCTATATTACTAAGTATAATATGATATGATATATCCTACCAATATAAATAAATTAATTATTAATAGTTTAAAACTATAAATGAAATACAGATTCAAGGAGGCATTGTGTTGAAAATCATTCAATTAGAGTATTTTGTCGCTGTTGTGAAATATAATAGTTTCACTAAAGCTGCTAACTTTTTACATATTAGTCAACCGTCTTTAACGACTACAATAAAAAAAATGGAAGCCAATTTAGGTTATGACCTTTTTATGAGAACTACTAAGGATATTAAAATCACTGAAAAAGGAATTCATTTTTATAATTACGCCCAACAATTGATACAGAATTATCATCAAACAATCGAAAAAATGTATGACCTTAGTATGGGACATGCGCCTAAAATCAAATTATCTATTTTAGAATCAGCAAATCAATGGATTTCTCAAGTGCTTTCTATCCATTTAAAATATAACCCCAACCAGACTTATCTTGTATCTGAAGTGCATGACCAAAATAAAATACTGGAACAGCTCATCAATTTTGAAAATCACCTTGCATTGACCAATGAACAAATTAGTCATGAAGATATTAAATCTATTCCTTTATATGAAGAATCCTATGTCGTTATTACACCTAAAAATGCTTTTCCAGATACTAAAATAACGTCTATTAAATCATTGCCATTAATCTTACCTACCAAAGGTTCTCAAGTGCGTAAACATCTTGATGATTACTTTACACGTATGAATATACATCCGAATATCATTATGGAAGTTGATCGTTTTGAAGCGGCTACTAATTTTGTCCATAGAGGATTGGGATATGCAGTTATTCCACGTGTATATTATCAATCATTTAACGCTCGGGATTTGGATGCTTTGGAAATGCGTCCCAAATTAGGTCGTTCTATTTATATCAATTACCTAAAAAAAAGAAAGCACTCAGACCGAGTACTTTCTTTTATAAATCAATGCATTGATTATTGGAATATTAAAGAATAAAATGATGTAAAAAATTAGCAGATAATTTAGCAGTTCGATTATCCATATCATATTTTGGATTCGTTTCGGCAATACTAACAGTCGAAACTTTCTCACTTGGAATAATACGTTTCGCCAATTCAAGGACAACATGTGGTGATAGGCCTAATACAGCATTTGCACTTACCCCCGGTGCGAATGCACTATCAATAACATCCATACATATCGTAAACATAATCACATCATGATCATGTATAAAACGTTCTATCTTATCCTTAATTGGAGGAGAAATTTGATGTAACAATTCATCAGAATAAACAAAACCGATGTCTCTTTCTTTCGCGTAATCAAATAGTGCTTGCGTGTTACCACCTTGTTGAATACCTAATACTAAATAATCAGTATTTTCATCCTGTTCTAAAATTTGTCTAAAGCTCGTACCAGAAGTAGAACCAGATTCTTTTCTAGTGTCAAAGTGTGCATCAATATTGATAACACCAATAGAAGCATCAGGAAACGCCTCACGTGTGCCCAAATACTGTGCATAAGCGATATCATGTCCGCCCCCTAACAAAAAGGTTTGGTTATGTCTTTGTATCGATGAAGCAACATAATGCGCAAATTCTTGTTGTGTTTCTTCTAAAGTCTCATGATTATGTTCAACATTACCATAATCATAAATTGAACATGTTCTCAAGACTGGTAAATTAGCAAAAGTCTTCTTGATTGCGTCTGGGCCTAACTTAGCTCCAATTCTTCCTTTATTAAGTTCAACACCCTTATCAACCGCATAACCTAACATACCTACACCGTGACGTGGCTCATCGTACTCATCTTCAATATTACGAAATTGTATTGTTTGAAAATGCCTGAATTCTGTTTCCTCTGTTTCACTATCTACTCTTCCTGTCCATAAATCACGTTGTGCTAATTTATACATAGTTCTCCTCCTTTTGAAACTATATCGACACTTAAAGTATACGCTTACATTTTTACCAATTCAATTATATTTATAATTATCTTTACCCACTTGTTTAAAAGTTAATTTTGAAATTCATATTAAAATTGTTGCATTTAGACGTTTGATTTTGTAAAAGTATTACATTTCAATGATAAATATTTGAATTTAATTTATTTATCACTAAGAAGTATGTATAATTAGGAATAAATGATTTTTCTGAACCCTATTGGAGGTTACATAATGAATACAAAACGTATACCAGGTTTTCAATGGGCAATGATGATATTTATTTTCTTCATTATTGCTTATGCAGCACCTATTATACTTAAAGATTTTCAAGGTACAATTTCTCTTAAAACTTTTGTCTTTGACATGAGCAGCTTAGCACCATTTATTGCTGCCGTTATATGTTTACTCGTCTTTAAACACAGAGGTACGCAACTTGGTAGTTTAAAGTTTTCAATTAGTTTAAAAGTTATAGAACGTATCATTTTAGCACTTGTCATACCATTAATTATTTTTATTATTGCTATGATTTGCTTCAATGTTTATGCTGATAGTTTTGTACTACTACAAACAGACGATTTATCTGTTTCAATTATATCAATTATTATTGGTCAAATTATCATGGCTTTCTTAGTAGAGTTTGGTTTCCGTTCTTATTTACAACATATTGTTGAAACTAAGATGAATACATTTATCGCATCTATTATTGTGGGCATTATGTATTCAATATGGAATGTTAATATTTCATTTAGCTTTGATTATGCGATATATAGTTTCCTTTATTCTTTCGCTTTTTCAATGATTATTGGAGAACTTATTCGTGCTACAAAAGGACGTACAATATACATTGCGACAATATTCCATGCGACAATGTCATTTGGATTCGTTTTCTTATTTAACGAAGAATTGGGCGATGTGTTCCCAATGAAAGTAATTGCTTTAACTACAGCCGCTGTTGCTGCTGTTTACATTCTATTAAGTATTATCGTTCGTTCGATTCTTTATTTCTTCACAAAACGTAATTTAGATGAAGTGGATGATAACAACTACCTTGATCACGTTAATGAAACATCTGAAAACGATGCACAAACTGATGATGATGTTGATGTAGATAGTGTTAAAGATGAAAATAAGACAAGCACGTCGTCTTCGGACAGCTTAAAGTCAACGACTGCTGCAAGTGGTGTTGCTGCGGCTCATCATACAGCGCATGACTCAGATCAACAACACACTGATGAGACAACAAAGACGACAACTTCAACAGTCGATGATAAAAATACAGCATCGTCTACAGCATCTACTGTTAATGAAGCAACTGAACAAAACAACGCAGATTTAACTACTGATGATAATCAAAAAAAGACAAACACTGAAAGCAACACGACGTATGATGATCATGTTGAAATAAATGAAGAAGATGACAAAACAAAATCTAATGATAATAACGACTCAAACAATTTGACTAATAGTTCCGTTGAAGCATCTACTGAAAAAGTAAAGCATGATACAACTGACAACGATAATGAGTCATTAAAAACAAGTGCACGTTATTCATCTTCTCGTAAATCTTCGGCTGTGAGTGATGCGAAAGCATCCATTACAGATGATGATCATGTTGAAGACACATCATCAACTAAATCAAACTCTACAACCGCAACACATAATGATCAAGAAGTAGACAATGATTCAAATGATAAACAAACGCGTTCACCTTTTAATCTTAAAAGTAAACGTGGTCACCGTCGTTAGTCACACCAATGCGTAATATTATTAAAACTTGAGGAGTATGGTATGCCTCAAAAAGTGTCGACAGAGCCTCTGGCTTTGTCGACATTTTTTGTTTATGCTGTCTGCGCGTCCGATATTGCTTTATTAACTAGTCAGGCCTCTCCAAAGCATTATCATCTTTAAATAAAAGTACAAAAAAGCGGATGAGACATAATTACATGTCTCATCCGCCATTTTTATTATTTATTTTTCAAGTACTTTCACACCGTCTGGTGAACCAATAATAATTTGGTCAGCAACATCTAAGAAATAACCGGTTTCCAATACGCCCACAAGATGGATTAAATATTCATGCATTTCATAAGCATCTATACTTCCGTTTAATTCTAAGTCCAATATATAGTTACCATTATCTGTAATAAATGGCACATCATCAACAACACGGCGTATTGCTTTAATATTACCCTTACCATATGACTCAATCTTTTTAGAAACGAGTAGCCAATTAAATTTATCTACTTCCACAGGAAGCTTAAACGTTTGGCCTAAATAATCTACGCATTTACTATCATCTATTAAAACAATAAATCTGTCTGCCATAGCATCAATTACTTTTTCTCTGAATAGTGCTCCACCGCCACCTTTTATAAGGTTTAATTGATTGTCTACTTCATCAGCGCCATCAATTGCGATATCAATTTTATCCACATCGTTTACATCGACTACACGCATACCTAATTCCTTTGCGATATAAGCTGTTTTGTTTGAAGTACAGACGCCAGTTATATCAATATGTGCTTGTTCTAATTTCTCTGCGATTTTTGGCACGAGTAGTTCAATTGTTGAACCTGAACCAATACCCACAACCATACCATCTTTAATTTGGTCTAATGCATCATCAAATGTACTTAACTTCAACTGTTTTTTATTCATAATGCTTCCCCTTTACACACAGTACTTTTATCTTTATTGTACATGAGATTCATAAAAATACATAGCTAAAAAACGTAAATATAAGACGCTAATATATGTTCACTTGCATATTCTGAAAATTGTTTTAAAATGATAATCACTAAACTGCAGGAGGTACTGAATTATGATTTATGCGCTAGATGCAATTTCTACAGGTAAAATTCAAGATTTATCATACAGTACGAAAAGACCGATGCGCTCAGCCTTAAACAAAAAGAGAATTACAAGTCAAATGTGGTTATCGAAGACTGGGTTTATTGAAGATGAGCAAGAATATAAAGGACACGGTGGACCAGATAAAGCGCTATGCCTTTATAGTAAGAAGAACTATGAATTATGGAAAAATGATGTTTCTACATTACCTGACTATGCTATGTTTGGTGAGAATTTAACTGCTGTCGATTTAGATGAAAATGACATTTATTTGGGTGATCAATTTCAATTAGATGAAGCAATTGTAGAAGTATCTGAAATAAGAGAACCATGTTGGAAAATTCAAGAAAAGTATAAAATTCCAGATTTAGTTAAGCGCATGTCGCGTTCTTGCAAGACTGGGTTTTATCTTAGAGTTATCAAAGAAGGATTTGTAGATGATGGTGCAAATTTAGAATTCATACATTCTTCAAACACGCATATGCCGCTTTCAGTGTTCGAACTGAATGACATCTATTATAACGATAATAAAAATATAACGCGTTTAACAGATGCTTTGAAAAATCCCTATCTAACTGACGAGAGACATTCAAAATTGCAAAAATTTTTAAAACGCGCACAAAACATCGCAGAGAAATAACTATATAAATGGGGACTAGATAGAAAACTAAATTTTTCTAATAAGGTTTGTTGTATGATTCGACTTCGGCAAAGATGACTAGAAAATGGACTACAAGAATTGTAAGTCTTTAAAAGTTTAATATAAGCGCATTTCCAATGCAGTTAACTACTGCCAATATAAAAATAAGTCTGAGACATATATTAATGTCCCAGACTCATTTGCATAATATCAATTTAGTTTCTATAACTCTTTTTCAAAAATTTTATATGACGTTTTTGAATAGTATGGTTGATTCGCTTCCAATATAGATGGTGCTTTTTCTCCCATTAAGTTAATGTCATTTGGTATACATTGCGTTTCAAGCGTAAAACCAGAATGTGCCTTATAAATATTAAAGTCACTTTGCCAACTTGTAGTATCATTAAATGTGAAAATGACAACATTTGGCATGTCAGTGTTCACTGTTAATAAAAAGCGTTTATTTTCAACGGTCATTTCATTGCCACCTATATCAAATGGATGATCGATGCCGCCAAAACGTTCCATTTGTGCTTTCACAACTGGATGCTCACTCGTAAAGATGTCTTTAAATTGTATGTTTCTTTCGTTAAACGTGTCCACTAAATCAATTGGTTCCATGCTTTCAACGATATTATCGTCGCCTAATAAATACATATCTAATTTTGAACTTGAAATACTATGGTTATCAATCACATTATTATCTCTATTCAAATTAAAATAAACATGATTCATCGGATTAAATAACGTTTTCTCTGTAGCGGTTGCTTTGTATTCAATTGTCCATTTATGATCAACATCATAAGAATGAATTACTTCTAGCTCAATATCACCAGGAAAATGGTCGTCCAAACTTTTTATAGTTGTTGTGAAAATAACTTTTACTTGGCCCACTTGCTCTTCAATTTCATAATCAAAGAAGCGTGTACCAATACCTTCTGGCCCACCATGTATGTTATGTTCACCGTTATTTGCGTCAAGCTGATAAGTCTTTCCATCTAATTCGAAAGTCGCATTTGCAATTCTGCCACCATAACGGCCAATTGTTGCCCCGAAATGAAATGGGTTTTCCTCATAGAATTCATCTGCTTCTACAACATTTCCAAGTACAATGTTATTATCATCGTACTTCCATGAGACAATACGTGCACCATAATTTGTAAAAACAATTTTCGTTTCTTCATTATCAATTTTAATTAAATCAATACCATTACTTTGGCTTTCTACTTTTGCAAACATCATCAATTACTCCCTTTCAAACCCAATACTTTTTCAAAAGTTAATATCAGGTTTTATCATGAATAAAAACATCACTTACAAACGTGGCCTGTAAATCACAACTCAGAAGGGGATCTTCATTGTGTTTAGGCAATGTAAACTGTCTCACTACAAGTCCAATTTATTTGAATATTTATTTTGAAAATAATAATTCAATTGTAGTGAACAATCCCTATCACACATAATACGATTAAATGTAACAACATCAATGTGATTAACTATGCTTCCCTCTAGCATAAGTTAACTTGCAAAGTCACTGTGATGGAATAACACAAATCTTGTGTAATATTTAATACTCCCTAATTCTTCTATTACTCTCTTATATTGTAACAATTTAGTCAAATGTTTATCTATACTAATCGTCAATTTTAACAAACAATCATAAAAATTGTTATACTTTTTCTATTATTATACAAATAATAGCCAAATTTTCATTTTACAATATTATAACTTTGTTGAATTCCTCTTTATTCTACTACTTAATTTATATAAGTACATAGTAATTTTATATAAACAACTTTCTATTCACTCTAAAAAGATACGTTTTTTATACACAATAAACGTATCAATCATAAAAAATAAACTACCTCCACATATTACATGTTGATGGCAGTTTATTTTAATCGCTCATTTTAAATTATTATTTTTTGTTAAATATACGTTTTACCGAACTCATAAAGCCTTTATCAAAACTCAAAATCGTATCTTTATAACTACGCACTGCAACCCATAATAGTATAAAAATAGTGATAATAGAGATAATCATACTTAATACAATTTCCCATATAGCAACATCTGGCGTGGATGCACGAACAAACATCACAAATGGTGAAAGTAATGGTATGAAGCTGGTAATTTTCACCAATAATGTATCTGTGTTCATGATACTAAATAAGGAAATATAAAATGCAATCATACTAATTAATGTCATTGGCATTAATGATTGATTAATATCTTCTATACGAGCAGTAATAGATCCTAAAATCGATGCTAAAATAATATATGAAAGTATACCAATAATCATTGATATGATACCTACGACGATTAATTGCACGGTTAATTCGTTTGGTTCAATATTAAACCCTTTTAACATATCTCCAATATCAAACAATAAGAAACATATAATGCCAGCCACAATAAATATACTGATTTGGGTTAATGCTACTGAAACCACACCTGCCATCTTCGCAAGAATATGCGTCACTGGTGACACACTCGTAATAATCATTTCGATAACTCGTGATGTTTTCTCAGTTGCGATTTCCATAGCAACTTGGCTCGCATAATTGAAAACGATAAAGAATATAAGCATCACGCCTGCATATACAATCATTGTATTAAAGCCTTTTTGAGCTTCACTTAAATTTGAATTGTTAGCATTATCTGCAAGCACTTCTGAAGTTACTTCACTTTGAGACTGTAACTGCTTTAATTCATCTTGTGATAAGTTTAAATTCGCTGCAACAAATTGTGTTTGTATAGTTGATAATGTCGCTTTTAATTTTTGCTTATCTTGTTCTGAAACAGTATCTTTACTCAATATTTTACCTGAAAGTTTTTTATTTTCACTCAGTTTAATAACGTAAGCTTTATCTAATTTTTCGTTTTTAACCTGTGACTTTGCTTGTTTTTCTGATAATTGCTTAAAGTCTGCGCCTTCATCAAGTTGATCACCTTGTGATTTAATGACTTTATAAATTTCATTATTCGATGAGACAACCCCTACTTTATCAGGTCCATCATCAAATAAATCAATAATTTTATTAATATTCGCCGCTCCAACCATTAAAAGAATCACAATAGCTGTAAAAATAACAAATGACTTTGTTTTGACTTTACTTTTATAAGTTAAGGAAAAAGTCGCAAAGAATTTATCCATTGACGTCACCTACTTTTGCTATAAAGATTTCATTTAGTGATGGTTCTACAACTTGGAACCGTTTGACGAAACCATACTGTGTTACAACTTCATAAATTTTTTCAGCAACCGCTTCTGTCTCAATCATTGCTTTGATTTCTCTTTTACTTCTATCTACTTGTAATACACCGTCAATGCTATCTATTTCTGGCATTTCATGTTCTGTTTCTATGACGACGCTTTTCTTACCATGATTTGCTTTCACTTCATCAATTGGACCTGAAACAACAAGCTCTCCACGATTTAGAATACAGACATTGTCACATAATTCTTCTACATGTTCCATTCTATGAGAGCTATATATAATAGTAGTACCAGCATCATTTAAATCTTTAACAGCTGATTTTAATAACTCTACATTGACTGGATCTAAGCCACTGAATGGTTCATCCAAAATTAATAATTCTGGTTTATGTAACATACTTGCTAAAAGTTGGATTTTTTGTTGATTCCCTTTGGATAATGCTTCAATTTTCTTTTCTCTATTTTCGTTAATACCAAACCTATCTAACCAATAATCTATAGCTTCCGTAATTTCTTTGGACTTCATTCCTTTTAAAGTAGCTAAATAACGTAATTCATCTTCTACTTTCATTTTAGGATGTAATCCTCTCTCTTCTGGTAAATAGCCAATGTGGTTGTATGAAGTCTTGTCTATGGGTTTGTCATTATATGCAATTTTACCTTCAGTGATTGGCGTTAGTCCTAAAATCATTCTGAAGGTTGTCGTTTTTCCTGCACCATTTCTGCCTAGAAAACCTAACATTTTACCTTGTTCTAAAGATAATGAAATATCATTAACCGCTGTAAAATCTTTATATTTCTTGGTTACATGTTCAATGTTTAGTGACATTGTGCCCCGACCCCTCTCTTTTTAAAAATAATATACTTTGATAATACCATTAGATCAAGCAAAGTTACATTTTAAATTCAACTTTGCTTGACATGATTCTACTTTTTTACTTCTTGTGCAAGTGATATCGCACAAGAAAAAATTAACGCTGTTTCCACTTAAACTAAGTTGGTAACAGCGTTTTAATTTCAGTATTTTAATTCCTCTTGTTTTTGATTATGAGTTTGTCCAAGTTGCTCATTTTCTTTTGGGTTAAAAGTATCCTCATACATATGAGCATTCGAGCGAATGTGATTACCATATTTATGGCTCGTCCCATATTTATTTGTTTTTCTCTCACTATCCAAACAACAAATCACTAAACAATATATTCCTAATATCCCATAAATGATATATATCAACATCAGCGTAATGATACTAGCAATATTAGCATATTCAGGATCCATCGCATTTATTAATGTAATCATAATATTAGTAACAATTAATACGGCAAAATAAATCACTGGAATCAACATTTGCCTACCAGTATCATGAAATCTTCTAACCAATAATGCCCAGCAAGGAATCAGTGTAGCTAATCCATATATAACTAGATATATAAAAGATATGAATATTAAAATGCCTCCAATTACAGTGATTTCACCAGAATAAGATGAAAGACCTGAAACAAGCATGATAAAACCTATAATAAGTAATATTAGCCCTGGTATCATAAAAATCATATGCCATAATGTCATATACCAATATTCGCTTCGACGTGAGCGCCCTTTAAAATTAACATAGTTTGTCCAGAACAATTTGAGCGCTTGAAGAAAACTAACTTTTCGCTCCATCATACTCCCCCTTTCATATTCATTTGTTAAAGATAATTTTTAATTCACATTAAATTTTGGTACATTATATGTAAATTCTTTAAATATCTTATTTAGTTTAGTGTAACAAACTATTTTGTAAGTAGTAATACAATTTTACTGATTCTAAAAAACATTTAAAAATATTTATTTTTTAAAAAACTAGAAACCGGAGGAACAACTCATGGATTTTTTACGTCGAGATACAATAACTATTGCTAAAGATTTATTAGGTATCAAAGTGATTTTTCAAGATGAACTAGAAACATTCACTGGATATATTGTAGAAACAGAGGCCTATGTTGGCAAAGAAGACCGTGCCGCTCATGGTTTTAATGGAAAAAGAACGCCCAAAGTAGAATCTTTATATAAACGAGGCGGGACGATATATGCACACGTGATGCACAATCACCTTTTAATAAATTTTGTCACAAAAGATGAAGGCGTCCCTGAAGGTGTATTAATTAGAGCTGTCGAACCTGAAGAAGGTATCGAAACCATGAAATTAAATAGAGGGAAAAGTGGATTTGAATTAACCAATGGACCTGGAAAGTGGACCAAAGCTTTTAATATTCCTCGACATTTAGATGGTTCTCGTTTAAATGAAAGTCGTCTATTAATCGACACTAAAAATCGTAAATATCCATGTGCTATTGAAGAAAGCGGACGTATTGGAATTCCAAATAAAGGCGACTGGACATTTAAACCACTACGCTTTACTGTAAAAGGCAATCCCTATGTCTCTAAGATGCGCAAATCAGATATGATTGATTCAGAACATACTTGGCGCAAATAACTAATTATAATCATATAGAAAAGGAGCTTCCAAAAATGGAAGCTCCGCTACGTTCGTTTCTATTTCTTTTATCGATTGATTTATTCAACATTACAGACCCCGCCACTGTTTAATTTAAACATATTATATTATTTTTGTTTGAAAAATGGCAGTAACTTGGGCCGACTCCTGCGGGAAAAGCACTAGCCGAAGACTACAGGCTGAGGCTGTGCCCGCGGAAAGCGTGCACAAAAAAGTGCCAACAAAGTCAGAGACTTTGTCGACACTCTGAGAGCTTCCAAAAATGGAAGCTCTTTTTTCTATATCAAGCATAAGTTTTTCATCAACTATTTATTTTTTAACTTTTTATTTCCATCTAATAAACCAAATTGAATTGTAATAATTGTACAAATAACCAATATAACTGGATAGAAAGAATATTTTAATACTTCTAAATAAGAGACATCGCCATATTGCTCTACCATTAACATCCCGCTGTCATGAGGGAGGACCATTAAAGCACTACAAGCAAATATATCTAGTAAGCTGGCCATCCGTTTAGGTGGCACTTTATATTCATCACCAATCTCTTTTGCAATTGGTGCCGAAATAATAATCGCTAACGTATTATGTGAAAGTGCAGCAGATAGGACACCTGACATCATACTGATGACATATTCAGCACTTTTACGCCCTGTAGCTTTTCGCTTCATAGCTTGAATGATCCAATCTACACCACCATAGTATCGAATCAATGCTACAAGGCCAGATACTAAGAATGCTACAAGGAAAATGTTGAACATACTTTCCATACCATCACCAATCGATTTCGTAAATTGGAAGATACCCATTTGACCTTGAACCAAACCTAGTAATCCAGCCATCCCAATACCAAGAATAAGCACAAGAATGACGTCTAAACCTGCAATAGCTGCAATTAATACAAATATATAAGATAAAATATTTATAAAATTAAAGCTTAAGTCGCCTTCTACTTTACCTGTACCACCTACAATGGCGTATATAATCGCCGTAATTAATGCTGCCGGCAAAGCGATGAGCACATTCATTTTAAATTTATCTTTCATCTTTGCGCCTACGCCGTTCGTTGCAGCAATCGTTGTATCAGAAATAATAGATAAATTATCACCAAAGTAAGCACCTGCAATAACAGCTGCACCCGCTGCTGCTACGCTTAAGTCCGCTGCTTGTGCCACGGCTACACCTACAGGAATAAATGCTGCTTGTGCTCCTGTTGAAGTCCCTAACGTTAAGGCAGCAAACCCACTCATTATAAATATTCCTGGGATAAGTAAACTTGGCGGAATCACGGATAGACCCATGTTGACCATAGCTTCTTTACCACCCATTTCAGACGTAACCGTTGAAAAAGCACCTGCAAGTAACAAGATTAATCCAAGATTTACAATGCCTGAGTTCCCTGCGTGTTCAGTGAAAATCTGAACTTTTTTCGTAAATTTCGTTTTTCTATCATAACAAGTCCATGCTATGACAATACCTATAAAAATAGCGACATGTCGTGGCAGTTGATCAAAAGCATCCTCTTTGCCCATAATCGTAAATGTAATCCCCACACCGATATATAAAATTAAAAATATTAATAACGGCAATAACGCTAACGCACCATATTGTTTTTCACTTCTTAATGATTCATCCATATACTTACTCCTTATAACCTAGTATTTACATATGATATATAGTATATCAAAACCTATTGAATGTCATTGCATAAAACTTCATTTCTTTTATTCAGTTATTTATTTTCGTTCCATCACATTGATATAGCTCATTTTAATACTACCTCTATTATATTATGAATCAATTTTGAAGCATTGCTATTACCTTTAATACTATATAAATTAACTTCTATTATAAAACAAGGTGTTAAATTACACAAAAAACTATATATTTCTAAGCATTTAATTTTTTTCTAGCATTATCATATTCGAGAATGTATAATAAATATAATGGGCTTTTGTAAGCACTTTCTTGTTTAAGTGCAAAAATTGTTTACATATCACATTATAGGAGAGATTTATTTGTAAAATGAGGGGGAATGAAAATGCTAGAGCTAGATGCTATTACTACTTTAGCACTTGCGAGTGTTTTATACCTTTTAGGTATATATGTTGTGAATCACATATCAATTTTAAGGCGATTATGTATCCCAGCACCAGTAATTGGTGGTTTGTTATTCGCGATACTTGTTGCTGTCTTACAATCAACGAACATTATAACAATAAAATTAGATTCTGATTTTATTCAGAATTTCTTTATGCTTGCTTTCTTTACAACAATTGGACTAGGAGCATCATTAAAACTACTACGCTTAGGCGGAAAAGTATTAATATTATATTTTATCTTTTGTGGCTTTCTTGCCGTATTCCAAAATATCATCGGTGTATCTATCGCAAAAGTTTTAAATATTCCGCCATTGCTTGGACTAACAGCTGGTTCAATGTCAATGGAAGGTGGACATGGTAATGCTGCAGCATATGGTCAAACCGTGCAAAACATGGGTATTGATTCCGCATTAACAGCCGCTTTAGCAGCCGCAACATTAGGACTTGTTGCTGGTGGTTTAATTGGTGGACCAGTCGTTAAATATTTAATAAATAAATATAATTTAAAACCAGAACATGCAGAAGAAACAACAAAAGATTATAGTAATGTAAAATCAAACTCATATTTAAGAAACCGCATGACACCGACAACAATTTTCCTATTACAATTTTCAATTGTAGCCATCTGTATGGCCATTGGTTCTTATTTAGGTAATACGTTCTCAGACTTAACAGGTATTAATATTCCTGTTTATGTAGGTGCTATGTTTATCGCAGTTATTATACGTAATATATCAGAATATAATAATTTAAATCTGATTGATATGAAGATTATCGATAGTATCAGTGATGTTTCTCTTAGCTTATTCTTATCTATTGCCTTAATGAGTATTCAACTTACTGAAATTTATCAATTAGCGATTCCACTGATTGTTATTGTATTAGTACAAGTTGTATTCATCGTATTATTCTCAGTCTTCGTCGTTTTCCGAGGACTTGGTAAAAATTATGATGCCGCAGTTATGATTGGTGGTTTCATCGGACACGGTCTAGGTGCTACTCCTAACGCAATGGCTAACTTAGATGTTATTACTAAAAAATACGGTGCATCACCTAAAGCTTATCTTGTCGTTCCGATTGTCGGTGCGTTCTTAATAGATTTACTTGGTGTACCAATCGTTACAGCATTCATTAACATTTTTGGTTAAGGTAAAAATGACATTTGAATCAAACTGAGATATAAACATGCTCAGTTGAATAAAAGGATGGCCGAGACAAGTATTTATGTCTCAGCCATCCTTTTTTATTACCTAATATCTAATCCTCTTTGCTCTATCCATGATTCTAGCTTAGGACTAAAGATCATTTGTGATTGTTTTAAATCTTTAATTGTTGGCGTATCAAGCATGGTCATAATTTTCTTCATATGCTCTGTGAATTGTTCAGTATAATTAATTGTCTCTGTAATGCCATGGTTCTCGACTTGGTTTAAAAATGGTCGTGACATACCAACAGCACTCGCACCTAATGCAAGGCATTTCACTGCATCTAGTGGTGTTCTCACACCGCCACTTGCTAATATATCCATATCTTGCTGGTGTGCAGTACTTTCTAATAATGATTCAACAGTCGTTTGACCCCATAAACCAAGATAATCCATATCTTTATACGTACGTCTTTCATTTTCAATATCTACAAAGTTTGTACCGCCGCGTCCACTTACATCAACGTATCGGATTCCAATCTCATGCAATTGTTTAATGGTTTCTTTGCTCATACCAAAGCCAACTTCTTTAACAATTACTGGTACATCCACATGTGCTACAATTTGCGCAAGGTTTTCCATCCATGTAGAGAAGGTTCTATTCCCTTCTGGCATGACAAGTTCTTGGGGCGCATTCACGTGAACTTGTAGCGCTTGTGCATCAAGTAATTTCACTGATTCAACTGCTTTATCTACAGGCACATCTGCACCAACATTACTGAATATAATACCATCAGGATTTGTTTCTCTTACTACACTAAATGATGAAATCATTTTACTATTACGCAAAGCAGCATGTGTAGATCCCACAGCCATTGCCATCCCAGTTTCACGTGCAATGATTGCCAGCTTCTCATTGATCTCTTTCGTCCATTCACTGCCGCCTGTCATTGCATTAATATATAATGGTTTCTTAAGTGTAAAGTCCTTTAATTCACTTTGTATATTAACATCATCCACATCAATATTCGGAATTGAATGATGGACAAACCTTATTTCATCAAAATCTGAAATTGTA
The DNA here is from genome assembly GCF_049943195.1 of Staphylococcus caseorum. Lineage (NCBI taxonomy): Bacteria > Bacillati > Bacillota > Bacilli > Caryophanales > Staphylococcaceae > Staphylococcus > Staphylococcus caseorum. The sequence goes on along the minus strand of NZ_JBNFUA010000001.1, from coordinate 103,599 downwards.
GCATCTTGTTGTGCCATTGCAATTTCTACGTGCTCATTCTTTCTTTGTTCTCTTTTATTATCACTCATCTTTTGCCCTACTTTCAATCCTTATTATGTTCACTCTATTATTTAAAACATTACCTATATTTTCAATTATAAAATTAAAACCATTTTTCTTTTTTAAAATAAAAAATACTCCCTATACTAATCGCTAACATGATTGCAAGCACAATGTAATAACCGTAATCCCATTTAAGCTCTGGCATATTTGAAAAATTCATTCCATATATACCTGTAATTAATGTTAGAGGGAGGAATACAACAGATACTAAAGTAAGTATTTGCATAATGCTATTCATCTTATAGTATGAATATGACGAATAATTATCCCTGATTTCTTCTGTCATTTCTTGTGATAAGTTCATTATATTTTCTTGTTTAATCATATGATCGTCTATATGTTGAATATACATATGATTTTTGTCATCTACAAGTAATTGACTGCTTTCTTTCATATTCTCTACTAATTCTCTCATTGGATATATAATACGCTTTAATTTTATGATTTTTGAACGTATTTTAAATACATCATCCATTATTTCTTTAGTTGAGCTACCATGTGTTTCTCTATCTTCTAACTCATAGACTTTATTTTCGATATCATAAATTAATTCAAAATAAGTATCTACAACTTCGTCTAAAATATAAAGTATCGCATCTGAAGCGTCTAAATCCGATTCATAATGACTTGAGATATACTGTTCCACCTCTTGTAACACATCAAAAGGCTTATGATGATATGTAATTAACATGTTGTCTTTAATGAACAAATTCAGTACTTTATCTCCTTTATATTGCGAGTCCACACTATGAAACACTATGTATTGATAAGTATCATAGGTTTTATATTTAGCTCTTGGAGTCCCATTTACCGTATCATCAATTTCAAGCTGATTAAAATTAAAGTAGGATTGTAACATCTCGTTTTCTTCATCAGATGGATCATTAAAATCACACCAGATAAAAGTAGCTGATTCAGGAATTTCTTTAAAGTGATTAACTTGGGTTAAAGTTTCTTTGGAAGTCTGATATTTTATTGTCACACTCATAATTTCCCTCCTAAAATCATTTCTTCTATTTTACCATGAAATAGACCGTATGTATGGTTTGGTAAGTTTTAGTTATTTCTCTTTAGAAAATACATTTACATGTTAAAATTTAACTATTACTTTTGTTTTTAACAACCAAGGAGCTGTTTACATGAAAAAGCCTTTTACAGTAGTTCAAACTGTTGCTAAAGAAATGATTGACCATAACGGACACGTACATGATGCGAACTATAATATGGTTTTTAGTGATGCAATTAACCAATTTAATTATCAGCATGGTTTATCACTTCAAGAACGTAAAGCATTAAATTATACAATGTTCACTGTCGAGGAACAGACTGCTTATTTATCGGAATTAATTGAAAATGACCAATTCTACATCAGTGTATATATATATAATTATGATGTTAAAAGAGTACATTTCTTCTCTATAATGAAACAACAAGACGGGACAACTGTAGCTACAAATGAAGCTATGATGTTAGGTATTAGCAGAGAGACTAAAAAACCAGCCCCATTCCCTCAACATTATTTAGATCAAATTGTAAGTTATTATGATAATCAAGGACGCATCGATTGGCCTAAACAATTAGGTCATCGTATCAACATTCCACAATAAGGAGCTGTATATTTATGACACAAAATATAAGAGAAATCATACAATTACAACTTTATGATTTATTCGATAATACTAAATTTGAACTTAGTGAACTTAACCAAAATAAAAGTCTCGTTATTAATGGCCCTGATAGTAAACTCATTAAGCGAGGTTTAGATATAAGTTATCTCCAAGGTCAAAAGAAGGCAATCGATGCCATTCATACGCTTTTAAAAACATATACAGACGACCGTACATTCATTGAACATTATAATAATTACACGCTTATTACTTCTGAAGAATTTGAAACATCTGCTTCTAACTTTAGTTCAATGATTGAACCTCAAGATGAATTTGAATTATTTTTAGCCACTCACTATAATCTAATGGGTCAAAAATTAGTTATTGATACAATTAACACACTTATAAATACTTAAACGTAATGAAACGGTAGTGGGACAGAAATCTAATGTTTCTAAAAAGATTTCGTTGTATGAATCATCTCGTCAAAGTTGACCAGAAAATGATTGAGGCTGAGACAAGTATTTATGTCCCAGCCTCATTTTATTTTATTCTATATCTTTTGCCTTTGTAAGTTGGATTTTCATTTAAAATAACTAACTTTATCGTACATTATACATCAATTGTATTAACGATTTGTTTAACCACTTTATGAGACTCTCTAATAGGCAAAAGTTCGAATGCATGAACCATATTTTTATATTCATAATAATGTATGGGTTGTTGACGCTCTTCTAAAATATCAACCAATTTTTTCATATCTGGTTGATAAATTTCACGCGTACCACCAAACATAAATATCGGTGGTAAATGACTTAAATTCCCATTAATAGGTGAAACTTTAGGTTCATCTAGTGAAAAACCTTTTGACCAATGACGCATAATTTTTTGAATACCATATTTATTTAGAATGACATCTTTCTTTTCTAACTCTTCTGTAATCGCTTCGTTTTGTAGATCCGCATCTAGAAGTGGAGACAGTAAATAAAGTTTATTTGGTAAGGGTTGTTGCTTATCTTGTAATTGTTGCATAAAGCCTAATGCTAATGCACCACCAGTCCCATCACCCATAATGACAATTTCATCACTACTCACTTCGGATAATAATTGATTATACACTTCAAAAATAGCACTATATGTGTCATCAATATAGTACTCAGGTGCTTTAGGATAAATTGGCATAACAATTTCATGTAATGTACTTAATGCGAGCTTATCCATTAATCTCCAATGAAATGCTGACGGTTGCAATACATTGTAGCCACCATGTATATATAGTATTTTTTTCTTGCGACTATGCCTAAAACAAAATCTGAAAAGTTGCATGTTCCCTATAGTTTGCTTATCCAAATCAGATTTTACATTTAATGTTTCTGGTTGTTTATGCTTTTTTTCATTCATTTTTAACCTTGTATCTAAAAATCGTTCAAAATCTTGCTCACCTTCAAATAAAATTGATCTATGTGGTAATAAATACTTGTTGATAAATTTTGTTGTCAGTCTTGATTTCATTCATAATCAACCCAATCTCTATATTTAATGTGCATTTTATCAGAATTTTTTAATATAATTTAGTATTTAAAAATTAATGTTATGGTAAAATTAATACAATGACATAAAAAAGAAGATATAATATAATGTAAGTAACATAAAAAACCCCTATTTTAAATGCTATTGAATATTAAATACATTCTATCGATAATTAAAATGTATCAGTTATTAAGCATTATAACAAAACAAAAGTCATAAAATAAGCAGATGCTAATAATAGTTTAGCGAAAGGAGCACCTTATGGCCGAAAAAAACAAACAGTTTGCCGATTTTGAGCACACATTAACGAGCGAGCCTATGCAAAGAGGATCTCGCTACGGTAAAAAGAAACTTTCTTGGGTGAACATACTTATCCAACTTATCGTATTAATATTAGTAGCTATTACAGGCTATAGTATGTTTAAGGAACCTATTTTCAACCTAGTATTTGTCAAAGAAACAGTTGATTTCCATCAACTTACAAACTTTCAGGAAACGATCAATAGCTTCTCTAACTTAAATATCAATGTTGAAAACATTGACAACTTACAAACAAGTATCGATCGTTTAATATTAGTGTTTTATGTATTTTTTATTGCTTGTATCTTTAGTTTAGTTTTAACTATTTTTACGATTATTTTTAATAGAACTGCATTAAAAGTTGTCAATATGTTTATTATTGCTATTATGTTAGTTATTACATTTGGTTTTTCTTACTTAATTAAAAATATTGCTAAACGTATTGCCGATTCAATGAATCAATATTACGTTTCCGTTAGGCCTATTGATATTTTGACAGAAGCCGACGCAATTCATAATGCGCTCATTCTTTTAGGTTGTAGTATTGCATTGATTATCATTAGTATGCTTTTTAGAAATCGTAAACCTCGTATACGTGCTTAATATCGAAAGCATAAGCGTTGATTCATTAAGCTAATACAACTAAATTTAAAATAGAAATAACCAATCCATTAGACAACTAACGGATTGGTTATTTTTGTTTTGAGAATGATTATTTATATCTCATGTTTCTATCTTATTGTTACTTTAATTTTCTTTTGATAAATAATGTTCTTTCCCTTTTAAGAAAAGACTCAATATAAATGCAAGTGCACTTAAACCTGTCGCAACTAAGAACGCACTATTCACACCATTGATGGAGGCAATTTTCTGAACAAATTCTAATAATTGTGATGTCGCTAATTGTTCGCCACCCATTGTTTGTGCCATTTCTTGTAAACGATCTTTAATAAATGGATTCGTTTTATCCAAATCTTGTGAATAAGCAGCGATATGTTCAGTTGTTTGTGTTGACATTACAGTCACTAATAACGCTGTGCCTATAGAACCTGAAAGTTGTCTTAATGTATTGGATAAGGCATTACCATGCGAAATCAAACGTTGTGGCAAGGAGTTCATGCCTGCAGTCATAATCGGCATCATGATAAAACTCATACCAAATGAACGAATCATATAAACTACCATTATGTGATTATACGTTGTATTCCCATTCAGTTTCGACAATTCCCATGTTGCATAAGTCATGATTGCTGTACCTATAAGGGCTAACGGTTTAATACCAATTGTATCTAATAATTTACCTGCAATAGGACCCATTAGACCCATAATTAATGCACCAGGTAATAATAATAACCCAGAATCCATTGGACTAAATCCTTTTAAGTTTTGTAAATACAGAGGCAATAGAATCATACCACCGTATAAACTCATTGTAACAATCATATTGATTATAGTTGTTAAAGTGAAACCTGAATATTTTAATACTTCCATATTCAACATCGGTACACGCATTGTAAGTTCTCTAATAACAAAGGCAATAATAAAGATAACACCTAGCACTAATGAAATTAACACGATAGGTGAAGTCCATGTATTATTCCCCGCTTCACTGAAGCCATATAATAGCGCGCCAAAACCAATGGTACTAAAGATAATACCTGGAACATCTGCTTTAGGGTTTGTCGTAACTTGATATACTCTAAACCATATATAACCAGTAACTAAAGCTACAAGTCCGATGATAAACATACCATAGAACATAACATTCCATTGATAATTTTCAACGATATATCCAGATAATGTTGGACCAATCGCTGGTGCTAAGATCATTGCTATACCTAATGTTCCCATTGCTGCTCCACGTTTTTCTGGTGGGAAAATCGTCATAAATACATTTGTACCCAACGGCATTAATACACCAGCTCCAATGGCTTGTAATACACGTCCTGCCATCATCATTCCAAATGAACCTGATATACCACAGACTAAAGAGCCTAATGTAAATAATGCCATCGCAACTAAAAAGAGTTTACGATAAGAATATTTATTAAATAAAAACGCACTGATAGGAATTAAAATACCGTTGACCAACATAAATCCTGTCATTAGCCACTGACCCGTATTCGCAGAAATATTAAAATCAATATTGATTTCTGGTAAAGCCACGTTCAATAACGTTTGATTTAAAATCGCAATAAACATACCAAAAATCATGGCTACTAAAACTTTGGCTTGTGTAGCGCCTTTACCAAACATAAATGAATTATGTTTGGCTTTTAGTTGTTCATTGACTTGGGCTTCTTCTGAATTTGGATTTATCTTTTCGTGATCAGAATCAGTTTGTTGTTGTACTTCTTCTGTTTCTGTATTGACGGTTTCGCTTTCATCATCAAGCACTTCAGAATCCGATGTAACGTTTTCACTTGTATGATGTATTTCTTCAGATTGTGATGTTGTTTCGCTAGATTTTTCATTGTCTCTTACTTTAAATTTAGATTGATAAGTTTCATTCGATGTGTTGTTTTCATGCTTAGCATGTTCCATTTGTCGCATTGATTTCTTCTTATTTTTTTTAGTGATAAATAGATTCAATAATCCGACAAGAATGAGCGCTATGACTACGTAAATTATAATGAAGGCTATTGTCATTTCAAGCCCTCCTTAGTTTTTATGAATTTTGACTTCAGCGTTCATTCCTGGAACAACATTATTAGATGGTTTTGAATCTAGTGAGATTTTTACAGGTACTACTTGAGAAACTTTAGTATAGTTACCATCACTGTTTGTTGAAGGCATCATTGAAAAACTTGAAGCTGTTGCTTTACCAACTTCTTCTACTTTACCTTTAAGCTCAGCATCTTCACCGTCTAGTGTTATATTTACATCTTTACCTTTTTCAACATCCGCAATATCTTTTTCATCAACATTTGCAGTAATGTATGAATCATCTAAATTATAAGCATAGGCTATTGGCGTTCCAGCTTGCGCCATTGAACCTTCCATACCATCTGTTTTTACAATCGTTCCATCTTGAGGCATTTTAATATCCATATTTTGTGATTGGCCATCTTCACCTTTTGCTGCGATTTCTGCAACTTTGTCACCTTTACTTAACTTCTCATTATTCTTAACGTCAAAAGATTTAATTTCGCCTGCTGATGGAGCTGAAACTTTAATTTGCTCTCCATCAACTTTGGCATTATCTGTACTGACAAATCCTGTAGCTTGATTATAAAAGTGGAAACCAACTACTCCTATTATTACAAGAACTACAATGGTAATGACATTAATTAACACCATTTTCTTCATTACACTTTCCTCCTATTTGCTTTTAAAATTCACCTTATATATTATAGAGTCATGCTAAAGAAAAAAACACCGACACTTCTACTAAATGTGTCGGGTAAGTAATCATATGTTATTTTGAAGGAGATAAAATGAGACAGACAGCTAAAAATAAAATCATTCGAAATATGATTATCCTATTAGAAGAACATCCATTTGAACATATTACTATTAAAATGATTTGCGCATATAGTGGTGTTAACAGAACGACATTCTATGATTATTTTGTGGATAAATATGAGCTTTTATCTACAATTCAAACTTATCACCTAAAGAAGTATATTCAATTATTAGATGTCTTACACAATAGCTTTGAACACACAGAAATCAACTACGAGAAATTATATAAATTTTTCAAAATCATTTTGTGCTATATCCATCGTCATTATGGCTTCTTTCACGCAATATTTGTCACAAATCCAAATCGTGACTTATTTAGCGATTATGTTAAAGAAACCAAACTCAATTATACAAAATTGTTAGATGATTATACGACCGTGGCAAATAAAAAACAGTTTGTTACGTATGCTATCGGGGGACAGCTTGGTATTATCTATTATTGGATACGAGAAGGTTGTATTGAATCACCAAATGAAATGGCACAAATTTTACTTGCAAATGCAATTAAATTAGGGCGTTAATACTGTAATCACTTTCGTATTACGATATTTCTAAAGTACATAAATGAAAAACGGCTGCTAGGTATCCACTAAGGAATCTAACAGCCATTTTTCATTTTCTCTTTATCCAATTTACTATTTAGGCGCTACACGTTTAAATACAAAATAATTTATTATTTGAAGTATCATCAATAATAACCCTACTATCAATATAATTGTGACGTAAGGTATATAACTATCTTCCCCCATTACGCCTACTAGTGGTGATACAAGCCCACCTATTAAGAATTGAACTAATCCTAATAAGCTAGACGCACTTCCATTGCCGCCTGTGTTCTCATCCATTGCAATTGAGAATCCTAGTGTCGCTACTCCTGTAACAGGAGCCACAAGAATAATAAAACCTATAAACAATAGCCAGATAGATAGATGCATGTACAAAATAATGCTTATCCACACAATACCCACTAATTGGATGATTGTTAATACACGTAAAAGAACTTGTCTATCAATATAATCCACTAACTTACCTGTTAATTGACTAGAAATAATGAGACTTATACCTACGGATGCAAACATAATGCTAAATTGCTGAGCAGACATGTCATAAATGCGTTGTGCAATAAAAGGAGATGCAGAAATATAACTAAACAAAATAACGAATGTCACACCTTGTATAAGCATAGGTAATACAAATCGAGGCGTCGCTAATAACTGTTTGAAACTTTTGAAGATACTTACGAGATGTGGACTATCTCGTTGTTCAGTTGACAATGACTCTTTGATATTAAATATCGTTCCAAATAACATAAGCAGACCAAATAAAGTTAATATGACAAAGACCATCCGCCACGTAGAAAATGATAAAATGACGCCCCCTAATGCTGGTGCTAATACTGGTGCAACACCGTTTACTAGCATAAGTAACGCTAAAAATTTAGTTAATTGTTTTCCGGTATACAGATCACTTGATATCGCTCTAGAAATCACCGCTCCTGCTCCACCACAAAATCCTTGTACAAATCGTAAGGCAATCATCCACCAAATATTATCCACAAAAATAATACCTATACTTGCCATAGTAAATAACGCCATAGCTACGATTAGTGGTGTCTTTCGTCCTATAGCATCTGATATCGGACCTACAAATAAATTACCTAATGCTAAACCAATCATAAATAAAGATAATGTTAGTTGTGAATTAGATGTTGTTGTATTGAAATCTGATTGTATCTGTGGCAAACCTGGCAAGAACATATCAATAGATAATGCCCCTATCGCAGTCAACGCGCCTAAGATAATAACAAACAGTAAGGAATTCTTATTTTGCTCTTGATAATTAGACATTTCTTTTCTCCCCAATGTTGAAGCCCTAGCAATTTTAGCTACTTAGTTAACACTTTATATCATATCATTATAAGATAAAGTTTATTGCTATTATTATAGCCTTTGCGAACGCAATTTTAAATAGATGAAGTTAAATTGATATGTAAAAGACAAAGGGAGCGAGAATACATAATCAAAATTTGATATCGTATTCCCGCTCCCACAAGGTAACTATAAAAAGTACGTTTTGCATTAAATTTTCAAATATTTAACTTTCCTCTGAGTATTTCACTACTTTTAAATCATTCGCTTTGTCATTACCTTCAAGTTGATATTCTACCTCACCATATTGGCCATCTTCTTTTAACGCTTGGCCCGTAACATAGAATGTTTTACCTTCTTTTACAATATCAGTGATTTCTGGTTGTTGAAGATAGAATAGTTCATTAGATTTAACGTCCTTTTTAGTATCCTTATATTTTTCACTATCTTTCTTTATATAAGATGATACTAAATTAAAATTACTTTGACTGCGTGCGCTAATCATTGCCGCAATGTATTCACCGAAAAAACGAGACACCTTATTTCTAAAACTATTTTCTTCTTTTTCTTTTTCCTCAACATACTTCTCAATTTCATCATCATCAAAGTTTAAAGTAACCTGTGTTTTATCTTTGAGGTTATCTGTTTTCACTGTTGTTTCTGCTGACTTAAATGTTTTCTTCTTCGCTTGTCCTTCAGCAGATACTGTTATATCTTTTGTTTTGGGATATGGACCAAATTCCTTGGCTTTTGCGTAATCATAAGCTTTGTCATTGATTTTCACTTTAACTGAATCTGTATCTATTTCGGATGCACCATTTAATTCAACTTGTACATATGACTCGTTAAAATCTTCAATAACATCAACTGACTCATTGTTGCTGTTATTAAAGTTGAATTTAAGGTGACCATTGAATTGACCATTTTCCATTTCTTTCTTAGCTTCAAGTGTGTAATCACCTGGAATAAATTTACCTAAAGAAGTTGGCTTATTTTTCTCAGCAACTACCGTTTTTTGTTTATCGTCTGCCTTAAATTTATAAGTTGTTTTTTGTTTAGGTTTCACAATTGCTTCTTTAGTTGGTGCAGTAAAGCTCATATTATCAAATATTAAATAACGTGTTCCATTTTTACTGATTCTCAGAACTTTTTCTCCATTTTTGGCTGTGACAAAATCTGAATTCTTTGTATCATTTTGGTTCAATTTCGCAATTTTACTATTTACATCTTTCACAAAGTTATCCATTCCAACTTCATTTTTTATGTATTTAATATAAGCTTCAGCTTCATTTTCATCAACACTGTTATTTTGGGTACTCAAAAGCGTTGAAAGTTTTTGCGTATCGTTATTATCTACTGCATTTATTATAATCTCTGATTGTGCTTCAGGTGAATTAAAATTTCTTACTAAGAAAAAAACAATGATCAGTAAGATAAGGATAAAGAATGCAATCCCCAAAGGAATAACTTTACGTGCGTTAAAGTTTGCTGTATTTTTATTTGTTTTTGTAGAGCGCGTCATTTTTTCTGAATCGCCTTGTTTTGCTCGATAACCGCAATGACTACACCTTCTCTGCCCATTTCTTATGTTTTCTCCGCACTTTGGACATTTTTGCATTTTATCACCTCTTTACCCTCGATTTTTACACTATCCCGTTATTTTAACACATTATAGGTTGAAACTATATGTCAGATTAATACTGCATAAATTACTATACCTATGCAGTATTGAAGTATTATAATGTATATTTTAAAAGCTATAATATTTATTATATGTGCCTTGCTTAAAAATTGATATACGCATTTAGTCTAATGCTTCAGTTCTGTCATTGGATCATCCGTTGTTCAAAACAATATATCTACAAACTTTATAACTAAATAATTCATAAAATAAAAGCAGCTACTAGTCACCCTAGCTTGGATGCTAACAGCCACTTAATAAGATTCATATTTATCTAATTATAACTTGCTGTGTTTTTAGATTCGTCCTACCATACTAATATTGATTAATGTTACGAATGATGTTTGACATTAAAGTTCTTCAGTCTTTGGTCAATGATTTCCAATACATACCGCGCTTGTTCAATTTCATCATCTGATAAATCATGCAGCATATCACTCACTATGTCATTTATAATAGACTTACTTTTTCTATTAAACTGTTTGCCCTTCTCAGTTAATTTAATATATTTTAATCGTTGATCGCCTGTATCTTCAGATTTATCCCATTGTACAACCTCAGCTTGAATTAGCTTTTTTATTCTTCTACTGACGGCAGCTTTATTTACGCCTTGACGTTCTGTTATTTCTGTTAAAGTCATCGCTTTTCCATTTTCAAGCATTAAAATAACGTTCGCCTGTTCTTTTGATACATTGTACTCTTCTCTTAACGCCTTTAATAATTTAGCTAATAATGTATTTACATCATCTATGAATTCTATATGACTACTTAAATTTTTCACCATTGGTTGCACCTCTTCAATCTCTACTATATGTAATATCATTTTGTCATTTGTTATATTAATAGTATCAATATTTTAACTTCTATAAAAGTTAAAATATATAATGCATCCATTTATGGATGTTGTGTATTGCTTAATATTAATAGTAACGTTTTATACATTTGCTTATTTTAATGGATTCAACTACATTTAATATACTATAAAATACTGGGGTGAAACATGAATATTCTGGCACTACTCTGTAGTTTACTGACAGTACTTATTTTCGTAAGTATGTATTTAAATTTAAAATATTTTGCAAATATCAATATTTTTATTTCCCAGGTAATATTAGGTTATATTGTAATTATATTACGTATTGCTTCTCATCATATCCCTATAGATATCATTGTTGTGATGATTATTGGTTTCTTATTAGTACATATAAAACACAAACATATACTGCAGTATCGTATGAGCGCGCTATTTTTAAAACGACTCTATCGCTTATCTTTTAAAGTCATCGTTTTCACACTTGCTTGTGCCTACATTAGCTTGCTACCGTTTGCATTTAATGTTGTATTTCTATGGTTAGCAGCGATTGCCTTTAGCGCAATTTTCACTTTTATTTGTTATGTATCTTGCGCTTCTTGTTATTTAAATCAACAACACATCGCAAAATTTGATACGATACTCGTCTTAGGTGCAGGTATTTTTAATGAACATGTCACGCCTATGCTAGCTAGTAGATTAGACCGAGCATTAGCCTTGTTTAATCGACAACCAAATGCGCAATTAATCGTAAGTGGCGGGCAAGGTACGGATGAACCTATATCTGAAGCTTTGGCAATGTTTCGTTACTTAGTTGACCGTGGCGTGAATCCAGATCAAATCTTAATGGAAGATGCATCTACGAGTACATATGAAAATATTAAATTTACAAAAGCACTGATACAACAGTCATTTAAAATAAAACCTAAGATTGTCTGTGTTACAAGTCAATTTCATATTATGCGTGCAGTCCGCTTCGGCCAAAAGTTAGACCTTAAATTAACAGGTGTAGGAAGTCATACGCCCTATCACTTTTTTGAAGTTGCTTTAATTAGAGATTTTTTAGCATTAATGTATCAATACAAGTTATTGCTAACAGTCTACTTCGCTACATTGTTTTTTGCTTGTATTTTTGCATTGTGGCACATCCCTACTCTGTAGACATATAATTTTAAAAACAACCAGCTTAAATCAACTAAAATTAGCAATTTAGCAAATAGGTCAACATGACATAGTACTAAGCATTAATTAATGGCAATAAACATAAGATGAATGAGAACGTAAAAAAACAAGAGGCTGGGACATATCACATGTCTCAGCCTCTTGTTTTATATTGGCAGTGCCTGACTGAATTGAACTTTTATGGTCTATGAATTCACTATTACACCATTATCTAATTCAATTACTCTGTCTGCATATTGAAATAATCGTTTATCATGGGTAATCATTATACCTATCATTTTTTTACTTTGTATTTGATTTTTAATCATGTGAATAACTTCAGTTGCACGTTCTGCATCTAAACTTGCTGTAGGTTCATCCGCAAGTATAATTTTAGGATTGTTCATCAATGCTCTCATAATCGCTACACGTTGTTTCTCCCCACCAGATAACATATGTGGAAATACATTTAAACGGTGTTCTAATCCTATTTGTTTTAATAACATTTCCGCTCTTTGATTAGCATCATTTTTAGACATTCCAGCTTCTTTACCTATTGTCGTTAACTGTGCTTTCACTTTTAAATAAGGTACTAAATGTGAAGATTGAAATATAAATCCAATTTCATTCAATCTTAATTCTGATGCTTTTTTATCTCCTGCATATAACGGAGAACCATTATACAAAATGTCACCACTATTTTGTGAGAGTAAACCACCTAAAATAGTAAGCAATGTTGTCTTACCTGAACCTGACGCACCATTTAATATTACGAATTCTCCATCATTCACTTCAAAGTTTATTCCTTTTAATACTGGCGTTTCTGATGGACCTTTACCAAATGTTTTTTTAATATTTTTTACTTGTAAACTCATTATTCTCCACCTCCAATTGCTTCAATAGGGTCTACTTTAAATAGTTTAATGAATGATAATACCGCACCTATAATTGCCACTACAATAAATACGCCTACAACTAATAAAAGATTAGATGCTGTTACGTGGAATGGCATCGATACTGGCATAATTAATGATAAACCACTCACGAAGCCGACAGAAATCAATACACCGATCATAGTAGTAATTAATATTTGAATTAATAATGCACTTAATAAATGTTTTGTTTTGATTCCAATTGCTTTTAAGATACCGATTTCTGGTATTTTTTGAATCGTCATAACATAGAAGAATGCGCTAAGTACGATCGCTGAAATCACGAATAAACTTACAATCATCATATTTAATGGCGCTTGCTCTGCTTGATAACTTGGTATTTCACTTGTAATATCATCTTGTGTAAATACTTTGACATCTGAGATTTTATTTACTTCATCTTGTTGTTTACTTGTTAAGTCTTTAACAGGATAAACTGTACTCACTTGTTTGTTCAAGTTGTCGAAACCACTGTCATTCATCATCACGACTGAGCTATGTGAATGCATCGTATCGTTGATAACACCTGATACTCTTAATTCTTTACCATCTTTAACTTCAACCATGTCACCGACGTTTATACCTTCGGCAGTAAGCTTGCTGTTGATTGCAAATTCATTATCTTTTGTTGGATAACTACCTTCTGCCAATTCAGGCTTGTCATTATCTACCGTATTAATCATCACAACATCTTCTTCGGCTTTATTAATTTTTAATGTTTGTGACGCTAATTTTAATGGTTCTTGATTTGTAATATCTTCTATTTTCTTTTGTTGTTCTGGTTTGATAATTGATTTCTCAATTTGTGGTTGCTTATTGTCTTGTAAAACATATTTTTCAGTTTTCATGTTGTCTAACATCGATATATTTTCTCTCGCTAACCCCTGTGCTAGTCCACTAATAAATAAGACCATAACACCTAGTAATAAAATGATTAACATAATTAAAATATAACGGAATTTATAATATTTAATCTCCTGCCATGCTAATTTCATTATTTCCCACTCCTTCTCTAAAACTTATATCTAGAGTTTATCCTCCTTATGTGAACTCAATATGAACTCATGTTCATTTTTAAAACTTTTGTTATTTGTTAAGTCATTTAGTAACGTTTATAATGACATTAAAATGAAGAAGGAGACATTGCCCATGACAACTTGTCTAATTGTCGATGATGACAAAAAAATCTTAGAGTATGTTTCTAATTATATTAGTCGTGAAGGATTAGAAACAATTACGCAATCAAGTGCTGAAGATGCATTGTCCTACCTTGAATCCAATCAAGTAGACATTGCCATTGTAGATATTATGATGGGTGGCATGAGCGGTTTTGAGCTTTGTAAGATTTTAAAAGAAGATTACAATATGCCGGTCATCATGTTAACTGCACGTGATGCTTTAAGCGATAAAGAGCAAGCTTATTTAACAGGCACGGATGACTATGTCACGAAACCTTTTGAAGTGAAAGAACTTATTTTCAGAATTAAAGCTGTGCTTAAACGCTATAATATTAATGCTAATAATGAAATTACTATTGGCAACCTGACGATTAATCAAGCGTATTTAGAATTACAAACAGCATCTAAAACGATGAATTTGCCTAATAAAGAATTCCAATTACTATTTATCCTTGCTTCTCATCCAAGACAAGTTTTTAACCGTGATGATTTAATAGAAAAAATATGGGGATTTGATTATGAAGGTGATGAACGCACTGTCGATGTTCACATTAAACGTCTTAGAAAGAGGCTTGAAAAATTGGAAGCATCAGTAACAATTCATACAGTGCGTGGATTGGGTTATAAGGTGGATGATCATGTTTAAATCACTCTATACACGCATTGCAGTGTATACCATTGTTGTTATGCTCTTCAGTGCAGCAGTCAGTTTTTTATGTACAAATATTATTTATCATAATTTTTTGAAAGAAAATAATGATGCAAAAATTATGCGTACTTTAAAAGATTCGATGGAATACCAAAATGAATCAAAAATAGATAGCTATCCACCATTTTTCAAACATTTAGGTGAAATGAACTACCAAATTATGACTATTTCAGAAAACGGAAAAAGAACATACTATGGTGAACCATTCAGAAAAGATAATATAGCACAACAAGAAGTTCAAAGCGTACTAAACGGTAAAGATTATCATGGTATTAAAAATTTACCTTACGCGCCTATTATTACTGGTTTTTTTGAAAACACTACTCAAAACACAGTAGGTATTGCTTTTGAATCCAAAGGTCAAAACTATGCTGTCTTCATGAGACCAGATATTGGTAAAACATTTAGTGAATTTAGAATATTCTTAGCGATATTAATATCGT
Source organism: Staphylococcus caseorum (assembly GCF_049943195.1). NCBI lineage: Bacteria > Bacillati > Bacillota > Bacilli > Caryophanales > Staphylococcaceae > Staphylococcus > Staphylococcus caseorum. The sequence goes on along the minus strand of NZ_JBNFUA010000001.1, from coordinate 87,812 downwards.
TATTACTCATTATCTCTATCATTCTAGTTATTTCTTCAACTTATACATTAATCAAACCCATTCAACAATTGAAAAATGCGACAGAACGTCTTATGCAAGGTAATTTTGATACGGCCATTAAGATCACCCGTAAAGATGAATTAGGCACGTTACAATATCGATTTGATAAAATGAGACTTTCATTAAAACAATTAGATGATATGAGACAACATTTCGTTCAGAACGTTTCTCATGAAATAAAAACACCATTAACCCATATTCATCATCTACTTGATCAGCTCAAATTCGCTAAGAGTGATCAAGAACGTGAGCGCTATATTGATGATATTTACCAAATCACTACACAACTTAGCGAATTAACAAAAGAACTTTTACTGTTATCGGAAATTGATAATGGTGCACATCTTGAATTTAAAGATCACATTGAACTTAACCAACTTTTAAAACAAATTATTCGCCATGAACAATTTCCTGCCAATGAAAAAGATTTAATCATTATGTCAGATTTAGAGAATATTGAAATGATTGGTAACGAACGCTTATTACATCAAGCATTCCAAAACCTCATTACAAATGCCATTAAATATTCAATTCAAGGTGGCACGATAGATATTATGCTCAAACAAGATTTAGATTCTATCAATTGTACGATTACAGACGATGGTCAGGGTATGACTGAAGAAACCCAATCTCGTTTGTTCGAACGTTTTTATAAAGCAAGTAACCATGACAACAGTAATGGCTTAGGCCTTGCTATTGCTAAGGCCATTTTTGAACTACATGGAGGTACGATATCCATAGTAAGCGAAAAAAATAAGGGCACTACATTCTCTATCGAAATCCGTAAAAGTTAAACTAAAAGCGCACGGTTAGCCTAGTATGATACTAGATTAACCGTGCGCTTATTTTCATTGCTTATTATCATATCAATGCTAAAGCAATATTAATTTATTTTTAGATTTTTCGTGATCTCTTTATTCAATTTCGTATAAAGTGCTTCATTATCTGATAATTTCATGCCATATGAAGGTACCATTGTTTTTACTTTATCTTCCCATTGTTTAAATTCTTCACCATAGCAGCGTTTAAGCATATCAAGCATAATATCTACTGCTGTAGAAGCACCAGGCGACGCACCTAACAATGCAGACAATGAACCGTCTTCAGAAGTTATAACTTCTGTACCAAATTGCAATGTTCCTTTACCATTTTCTGTATCTTTTATAACTTGCACACGTTGACCAGCTACAACAATTTCCCAATCTTCACTCTTAGCATTAGGAACAAATTGACGTAAGTCTTCCATACGCTCTTCATTTGAAAGGGTAAGTTGTGAAATTAAATATTTTGTTAAACTCATTTCTTTAATTCCTGCAGACAGCATTGTAATTAAGTTATTTGGTTTTACAGACTTAATTAAATCCATATTTGAACCAGTTTTCATGAATTTAGGTGAAAATCCTGCAAATGGACCAAATAATATTGTACGTTTGCCATCTATGTAACGTGTGTCTAAATGTGGTACTGACATTGGTGGCGCTCCTACTGAAGCTTTTCCATATACTTTAGCAAGATGTTGTGTTGTAATAGATTCATCTTTACATACTAAGAACAAGCCACTTACAGGGAATCCACCAACATGTTTAGATTCTTTAATACCTGTTTTTTGTAGCAATTGTAAACTTGCCCCACCAGCACCGATGAACACGAAATCACTTTCAACAAATGTCACGATATCTGTTTGTAAATCTTTAACTTTCATCTCCCAAACACCGTCTTCACGTTGTTTAAGATCTTGTACTTCATGTTCATAATTCAATTCAACTTGCTTTTCTTCTAAGTTTTCAAATAACTTTTTAGTTAGTGCACCGAAGTTAACATCTGTGCCAGTTTTATCATAACTCATTGCCACTGGTACATGAGATGTACGACCTTCCATCATCAGTGGCACCCAATCAGCTATTTTATCTTTATTATCAGTAATTTCCATATTACTGAATAGAATGTTTTTATTTAATCTCTCCACACGTCTTTTTAAGAAATCTACATTTCGGACGCCTTGTACAAAGCTCATGTGAGGTACAGGCTTAATAAACGCCTCGGGCTGCGTAAGTTGACCTTGTTTAACTAAGTAATTCCAAAATTGTTTAGTAACTTGGAATTGTTCATTAATTTTTACGGCCTTATTTATATCTATTGAACCATCTTTATTTTCTTTTGTATAATTCAACTCACATAATGCAGAGTGACCGGTTCCTGCATTATTCCAACCATTAGAACTTTCTTCTGCTGGTGTAGATAACCTTTCATACATCTTAATCTCTTTCTCTGGTGCGAGTTCTTTTAATATAGTTCCTAATGTTGCGCTCATGATACCGCCACCGATTAAGATGACATCTGTTTTGCTATGTTTTGTGCTCATAACAAACACAGTCCCCCTTTTATATATGTTTATAGAAACGTTATCTTTATCCTTTTAGAAAATGGGATGAAGCGTTTTCTATAACTAAAAAATAAAAAACCTTGCCGTTATAATTGATTAAAATATAAAAATAACGAAATATATCTTTATACTTCTCTAATTATATACGTAATTGGCCTATGAAAAAAGGGCTTTCAGTAATTCTACACAAATTTTGTTAATATGTGTTAACCAAACTATTAAATAAAAGTTCTATTATATCTTCTAAAAAGACGTTAATACGCTTTTTAAATACTTAAATAAGTTTGATACTACTCATAAAAAAACATCATACAATTCATGATATAATGAATTCTAATTTAAGTTAAGAAACATTTGGAGGTTCTCGGATGAAATCAATCACTTTTTTCATGCATAATATTTATGCTATGGGCGGCACTGTAAAGTCTATTTCACAATTAGCTAATACGCTAGCTAAAAAAGGTCATAAAATCGAAATTATTTCTGTATTTAAAGGTGATATAAAACCTTATTTCGAACTCCATGATTCTATAGTTATAAAACCTTTGATCAATTATCAGTTACACCCTAAAAATTTTAAAGATTTATTTTTTAACCGCATCAATAAATACACTTCAATTTCTAAACCTAAAGTACTTTCAAAAAACGAACCGGGTTTAAATCAATTTTCACGTTATATAGAGAAAAAGATGATTAGATCCATCCGTAAAATTGATACAGACATTCTAATCGGAACTAGAGCCAGTTTTAATATATTGATTGCAAAATACGCACAAAACAACATTGAAACCATTGGCATGGAGCACATGAATTTTGAAGCCCATCCCGAAGCATTTCAACAAGAAATCATTGATGCATATACCGCTTTAGATAAAGTGACTACACTTACTACTGTAGATAAAATTAAATATCAATCATTTATTCAAACACCTGTTTACCTTGTTCCAAATATTTTAGATGAACCTAGACTTACTATCACAAAAGAAAAAATAATTACTGCAGCTGGCCGTTTAGAATATGAAAAAGGGTTCGACTTACTCATCGATAGTATTAATCCTATTCAACATATCGTCAGAAAATTTGGCTATAAAGTACACATTTTCGGAGAAGGTCAGGAAAGAGAAGCGCTACAACAACTTATTGATCGTTATAATTTATCAGATATTGTTTTACTACAAGGTTCAACGCAACAATTAAACGAAAAATTAGCAATTAGTGAAATTACAGTCGTTCCTTCGCGTAACGAAGGTTTCGGCATGGTTATCTTAGAAGCCATGAACCAAAGTAATATTGTAGTAAGCTTTAGTGGAAACGCTGGCCCTGATTCTATTATTAAAAATAATGTGAATGGTTATTTAATAGATCACACGAACGTGACTGAATTATCGAATAAACTGCGTAGACTAATCAATCAAGAATTCAAAGAACACGTCCTTATAGAAAATGGTTTCAAGACCGTCGCTGCTTATGCGCCTGAAGCTATTTATCAACAGTTTTCAAATATGCTTAATTCACACACACCATAGTGCTTTATCCAAAACGTAAACAAATCAAACGTTAATTATGACGTTTGATTTGTTTTTTTAAACCTAAGTATCGACAATGATTTGGCTCCGTCCAGTAGAATAGCTCGAGCTGAAGAATACAGGCTGAGGCCGTGCTTTAGGCAAGTGAGTATGAAACTTATATAGTGAAGTCAAATTTATACTTGTGGAAAGCGTACAAAAAAACTGCCAACAAAGTCACGGGCTTTGTCGACAGCCAAATAATGTGTAGTCGTTTTTAATTATTTATTTCTATATAAAGAAATTCAAGATAAATGTCCAAATACATATGAATACGAGCATCGCAATACTATAGCGTAATGTCATTTTCAACAGTTGAGATTCTTTACCAACTTGTTGAACAGATGCAGTAGCGATTGCAATAGATTGTGGAGATATAAGTTTCGCTGCTACACCACCAACAGTATTGGCAGAAACGAGTAACGCACCACTTGCTCCTATATTATTTGCAACAGCTGCTTGAATCGGCGCAAATAACGTATTATTATTTGTCACTGATCCAGTTAAGAAGACGCCAATCCAACCTAAAATTGGAGATAATAATGGGAATATAGCGCCTGTTTTTGCAATACCTTCACCAATTACATTACTTAACCCTGCATACGTCATAAGTTTTGAAATTACTAAGATAAAGCATATTGTGATGATTGGTAACCAAAGTTCTTTAAATGAAAGTTTAAATAGTCGACCACCATCAGCAAAACCAACACGTTTAGACATTAAAATAGTAATAATTATTACTAAAAGAATGGCTGTACCTGTTTGACCAATTAGGTTTAATGGAAGACTAATTGCTTTATTTGCAATCTCACTGTATGTGCCCGGTAATGTGATGTTAAAGACGAACGCTTCTAATGCGCCACCTGGCTCAAACAGTGCTTTGAAATTTGGTGCACTCCATATCATTACAAATACAGTTAAAATAAAGAACGGGCTCCATGCATAAACAATTTCTTTCGCTTTATGTTGCTCAATTTGTTGTGGTTTCTCTTCTTTATTAATTCTAAAGATATGTTTTGGTTGGAATTTTTTAGAAAATAAAGCTAATGCTAACATTGCACCTAATGGCGGAATAATATCTGCTAATTCAGGTCCAACAAATAATGTAATTACAGCTTGTAACACTGTATAAGTAATACTTACAATTAAGATGGCTGGCAATGTTTCTTTAATACCTTTGAAACCATCAATAATCCATATCAATAGAAATGGTACCGCCATATTCATAATGAATAAAGTTAGCGTAGACATTTGTGAGACTGCCATACCTGTAATATCTTCTGGTAAACCTAAAGTATTAATTACAGTAATCGGTAAACCAATCGCACCAAACGCTCCTGCCGTAGCATTTGCAATTAAACATAACATCGCTGCTTGTAATGGAGCGAAACCTAGTTGAGTAAGTAAAAGTGCACAGATTGCAATTGGCACGCCAAAACCTGCAGCACCTTCTAAGAATCCATTAAACGCAAACCCAATAAGTAATAATTGGATACGTTGGTCTTGTGAGATACTAGATATACTATCTTGGATAGTTTGGAACTGCCCTGTTTCAGTTGTAACTTTATATAATAATACTGCCATGATAACAATATAACCAATAGGTATGATACCTTGGAAAAATCCTTCGACAACTGCACCAGAAGCAATACTTACTGGTAGTTTAAAGCACAATATTGCAATGATTAATGTAACGACTACAGTAGTAATTGCAGCATATATCCCTTTCATTCTAAACACAGTTAAGCATAACAAGAATAAAATAATAGGAATCGCTGCAATGATAGATGAGACTAATACATTGTTAAAGGGGTTAAAAGTTTCTACAAACATTCGTTTCACCACTTCTTTCTATTTTAATTTTTGGGGTAGATTATTATTGTGATTTTTTTCACAATGAAATTATAACATTTTCTGTCTTAAATACAATATACTTTTTAAAACTTTCGTTATTTTTTTAGCGTAACACGAAGTTTAAAATTTTAAAACCTGCTCTACAAGGGATTCATTTATCTCAAGTGCACTCCGTGGTAAAATAGTAACAATAATGATTAAGTAGAGGGATATTAATGATAAAACAAATTGAATTAGCTGAGTGGCAACATTTAGAAACTCAACTAAAAAAAGCAACACTAGAAAATTATACACATTTTGTTGTAATTAACAAGGATGTAAAAATACACCGAAATATGATTGATGCAGTTAATTTGAAACCTTGCATGATTGTATCTGACTATACTGTTAACCAACAATATATAAATGATTGTCGTTATTTTGGTAAATTAGAGATTACATTTAATGACTGGATAGAAAATATTAATCACTATCCAAACATCATTTTCCATATAGAAACAACTCAGCGTATTATAGATGACTTTAATATACAAAATGTATTTGACTTAGCTTTAATATCACTATTGCAAGATGACGTTGCTACTGACAGTCATGTCACTTTTGATTTCAGTCAGTCATTCACTACAAGTAATAAGATATGGAAGGATATACATAAACTGACACCATTGAACACGACAAAGTTCAATTTAAATAAATTAGCATATGAACATAAACATGGGCTTCCATTTAAAACAAATGAAACATTAGCGCCAGAACAAATGCGTTTTACTGATAAATGGTTAAATTCTACAGGTTTCAAAATGCCTCACTGGTTATTCAATATGATGCAACGTCAGTCAGTTAAAAAACATCGAGAACAAAGCTACATATATGAAAAAAATCCGTCAAAAGTTAAAAATCATATTGTATTCTTAGGCTTCGATTATGGTTTTAGAGGTAATTCTCGTTACTTGTTCAATCACTTTGCAAAACATTTTTCAAAATTACCAATATATTTTATAACCGATGATGTCAATGGTCCAAACTTCATTAAACCAAATGATCCAAAAGCAAAAGAGCTTATAGAAAGCGCATGTGTAGTGATATTAGAAAGTAATATTCCAGACACACTAAAACCCAATGGAACTGTTATTCAACTTTGGCACGGCACGCCCATAAAAAAACTGTTTTTAGATAGTAATGAACCGTCACAAAATCTAAATATTTACAATTACCGCGCACGTAAATACAATAAATGGTTACAACAAGATTATTTTGTGTGTGATAGTGAATCTATTATAGAATATTTCAAATCTGCTTTTCCGCAACAACAAACACATATTTTAAACTGCGGTTATCCTAGAAATAGATATTTGCTAGATAAACAAACGGATCACCATTATATTTCTTTTATTAAACGAGAATTGAAGTTAGACCCTGAAAAAGAAACTTTACTTTATGCACCAACATGGAAATCTCACCACGATGATTCAGATTTATTACCTATTAGTGATGGATTACTCAATAAATATAATGTTGTATTTAAAGGACATATTGAAGATCAATCTTCTTATATTCCTGAAAATGCAATTCTTGCACCGTCACATATAGAAGTTCAAGATTTATTATTAGTTTCAGACATTGTACTCACAGACTATTCTTCTATTATTTTTGATGCATTAACAATTAATAAAACTGTTTGTCAGTACACACCAAATCACGCTAAATACATTTCTGAACGTGGCGTCTACGATGAAGTTATGCATTCATTAGCTACTGTTAGATATAGTGATGCTAAAGCATTGCTAAATGATTTAATTAGTCATCAAATGACAGAGATTCATTCCAATTCTTTTATCAATAGAGATAATCATGCTTTTGAAACCCTGTCTCATATTATTAAAAAGTGTAATAGAACATATAATTAACATAAAATATCGTTAAACTTACATTAAAAAGGCTAGGAAAACTCATTATAGTAATGAGTTCTCCCAGCCTTTTTTATTGTGTGTATCATTTTCACTTCAATTGATTATTGATGATAAGCTGGATCTACAACTCTTACAGTCCCTTGTTGATCTACTGTAGCAATTGCATATGTTCCTGGTTCAGCTTGATTTTGGAAACTAAAGATATAACTATAATTACCTTCGCTTCCTTCAATGGCATAATCATTGTAAGGATTAGATTGGCCATTAATTGAGTTAACTTCTGCCGTTGCATTATCTAATGAGTTTTGGAAGTTAGGTAAATTCTGTAATGCGGCCTGATTATCAACAGTTCCTGACGAAATATTTTGTGAAACTGGAACCGCATTTTGTCCTTGGTACGGTGGTACATATTCTGATGCTCCTGAATTTGCTGTACCATTGTTTGCATTGTTTGCATTCGCATTGTTTGATGCATCACTGTTAGAATTCGCATTATCATTTGCACCATTTGTATTTGCGCTATCTGCAGAACCATTAGCGTTATTACCACTGTTAGCTGCATCGCCATTAGCATTTGCACCACTAGAACTATTAGCACTATCGCCACTATTAGAGCTGTTAGCGTCATTACTACCGCTTGAATTTGAACCATTGCTGTCTGAAGCATTTCCACTGTCGCTTGATGAACTATTGCTATCTGAATCGCTATTACTGTTGCTATCAGAACTATCATCATCGCTTGAATTGCTGTCACCAGATTTACTGTCTGAATCTTTGTCTGAGCTATCATTGCTCTTCTTGTCATCATTCTTAGAATCTTTTGATTGGTCTTCGCTAGATTTTTTGTCGTCTGAACTATCGTCTTTTTTATTACTTTCGTCATCGCCACCATTTGAACAAGCAGCTAAAGCTAAAGATAGTGTCAGAGCCCCTGCTAATAATTTTTTCATATAGAAAACCTCCTTATGTTTTAATACTCATAACTTAATGATTTAGCCATATGTATTAATTTGCCCAATAAGTTAGATGAGAATTAGTATGTTATTCACTATAAATTTAAAAATAAACATCTTTTATCAAAATTTTTTCGAAAGAAAATATAAATTTAATGAAAACTAAACAATTTATTAAATACTATTCATATCTATAAATCTTTCTCCATAATTAAATCCGTATCTATAATAGAACCTGTATAAAATTGGTGTTCTCCAGTCACTGTAAGTCCTTGTTTTAGATAAAACCGATGAGCTTGCGCATTATGCTCCCATACACCTAACCAAAGCTTTGATTTGTTGAGTTCTTTAGCCTTTGTTACTGCAAAATCAAAGACATCGCTACCTTTACCACTTCCTTGTGCTTGGGGTAGAAAATAAATACGTTGCAGTTCAAGATACTCATCACCCATAACTTCCGTTTGAGCATCATTAACATTCAATTTAAAATAACCAATTATTTCATTTTTTTCCTTATAAAAGTAAGTGAATGAAATTTTATTTAGTAATTCTTTTTCTAGTTGCTCCATAGCATAAGCTTCATTAAAATAATGGTTAAAATCTTCATCAGAATATTCGCCTGCCTCAAAAGTTGTTCTAAAAGTTGTCATGCACAACGCTCTCAATATTTTAACCTCAGATTGTTTAACACGTTCAATACATTGGGTCATAATTTCCACCTCTATCTCAATTCATATTTGTAATTTATTATACTAATCCGAGGATAATTTTACTATAATTTGATTATAATTCCATTACTTTTAAAAGGTATATTTACAACATCGTTTTACTTTCATATAATCAAAAAAGTTTTTTACTTTAAAACGCTTACTTCTAAAACCTTGTGTCTAGGCTTATTGTGTAATTTGCAATTACGTGATAAAGTTGATTCTAGTTTTTTAATTGTGCATAAATATATACATAAGGGAGTGCCCTAAGGCAATGACTCAATCATTTAAAGCTTTTGTAGTCGATGAACAGGACGGCAAAGTAACAAATCAATTTAAAGATATAACTATAGATGACCTTCCAGCAGGTGAAGTGCTGATTAAGGTTAAGTACTCAGGTATCAATTATAAAGATGCATTAGCAACAGTTGAAAATTCAAAAGTTGTCAATGCTTATCCAATGGTTCCAGGCATTGATTTAGCAGGTGTAATAGAACATTCTGATACGCACGCATTCAATCCTGGCGAAGAAGTAATCGTAACTGGTTACGATTTAGGTAGTAGTCATTTTGGTGGATTTAGTGAATATGCTCGTGTCAAAGAAGAATGGATCGTGCCATTACCTAAAGATTTAACACTGGAAGAGGCTATGATCTACGGAACAGCTGGTTATACAGCAGGATTAGCAATAGAGAAATTAGAACGTAACGGACTTTCAGTTGAAAAAGATGACGTACTTGTACGTGGTGCTACAGGTGGTGTTGGAACACTAGCTGTTATGATGTTAGATTCTATTGGCTTTGATGTTGTAGCGAGCACAGGTAAATCAGGTGTTGAAGAAAAGCTTAAATCACTCGGTGCAAAAGAAGTTATACCTCGTATTAACGAAACTGATAATAAACTGCTTGGCAAACGTACTTGGCAAGGAGCAATTGATCCTGTAGGTGGCGAAAGTTTATCTCAGATTATCAAACAAATAGATTACAATGGAAGTATCGCAGTAATCGGTATGACTGGTGGTCATACATTTGACAGTTCAGTATTTCCTTTCATATTAAGAGGTACAAGTATTATAGGCATTGATTCAGTTTATACTGAAATGAAACAACGTAAACATATTTGGCGTCGATTAGCTAAAGACTTAAAACCAGATCAATTACATGAAATTAAACAAGTAATCAAATTTAGCGATATAAAAGATAGTATTAAAAAGGTGCTTGAACACAATAATTCTGGCCGTATCGTTATCGATTTCGAAGCCTAGTAAAATAGTGAGTTCTTGCTATCCTACTTCAATTTTTATTTTGAAGTAGGATTTTTTGCATTTTAAATACAAATGAATTTATATTCGTACATAGAAAATATTCCGTTTGATATAAATACATATAAATTAATAAAAATCTTATACTTTAATATTTACAACCAATATGTGAAAGCGTATACTTATACCTATCGAATTAAATCAGGAGGGTTTGGGAATGAAAATAAATAAGAAACTCATCTTTTTCCTTGGTGCCTTAGGTGGTTTACTCTACGGTTATGACACGGGAGTCATATCTGGTGCCTTATTATTTATAAACGAGGATATTCCTTTAAATAGTTTTACAGAAGGTTTAGTTGTTTCATCTATGCTTATTGGGGCAATTGTTGGTTCGGGAGCTAGTGGCCCAATGTCCGATAGACTTGGACGTAGACGCGTTGTGTTTATCATAGCGATCATTTATATTGTCGGGGCATTAATTCTAGCATTAGCTCCATCAATGCCAATCTTAGTACTCGGTCGTTTAGTTATCGGGTTAGCCGTTGGTGGTTCTACCGCAATCGTTCCAGTATACTTATCTGAAATGGCACCAACAGAACAACGTGGTTCATTAAGTTCATTAAACCAATTAATGATTACAATTGGTATTTTAGCAGCATATTTAATCAACTATGCTTTCACACCAATTGAAGGTTGGAGATGGATGTTAGGTCTTGCAATTGTACCTTCTCTCATCTTACTTATCGGTGTAGCATTTATGCCTGAAAGTCCAAGATGGTTACTTGAACATCGAAGCGAAAAAGCTGCTCGAGATGTTATGAAATTAACATTTAAACAAAATGAAATAGACAAAGAAATTGCTGATATGAAAGAAATCAACAAGATTTCTGACAGCACTTGGAACGTTCTAAAATCAGCTTGGTTACGACCTACACTATTAATTGGTTGTGTGTTTGCCTTGCTACAACAAATTATAGGGATTAACGCAATCATTTATTATGCGCCTACTATTTTCAGTAAAGCTGGATTAGGAGATGCCACTTCTATTTTAGGTACAGTGGGTATCGGCGCAGTGAACGTGATAGTTACAATTGTTGCTATTAATATTATTGATAAGATTGACCGTAAACGCCTATTAATTATTGGTAATATCGGTATGGTAGCTTCATTATTAATCATGGCTATTTTAATATGGTCAATGGGAATTCAATCATCAGCTTGGATTATTGTTGCTTGTTTAACTCTTTTCATTATATTCTTTGGTTTCACTTGGGGTCCTGTACTATGGGTTATGTTACCAGAATTATTCCCAATGCGTGCACGTGGCGCAGCAACGGGTATGGCAGCATTAGTATTGTCAATTGGTAGTTTATTAGTTGCACAATTCTTCCCACTCTTGACTGACGTATTACCAGTAGAACAAGTATTCTTAATCTTTGCAGCTATTGGTATTGTAGCTTTAATCTTTGTTATTAAATACCTACCAGAAACGCGCGGACGTAGCTTAGAAGAAATCGAAGCCGAATTACGTTCTAGAACAAATGCAGACGAAGCAAATATTAATGAAACAAAATAATCTCATTATATAAAAGGTACACTGAAACACATCAGTTTTACCTCAAAGAGGGTATGAAGTCATATGACTTCATACCCTCTCTTTTTGTGCACATTAAACATTTGGTTTTTATAGGTATTTTCCTTCATTAAATTTTTGTGTGCATTTTCTTCTATATAAGTTCAACCAACAAATAGTCGACAATCTAAAACAAACCTTTGAAATTATATACTAAACCACAGTACAACTTTTGTTGTTCAGTACAAAGTTTGATTTGTTTATGTTATTAGATAAGCCAGTTTTGTTATATTTTAATATTTCCTATACATTCCTGCCGAATGCGGTTCTGTCATGATAAAACCATATTGTGCATATAATTGATCTGCTGGATAATCAGCAATTAAACTGACATAAGTACCTTGTTCCGCTTCAGCAGAAATGTAAGCCATAATATCTGTCATAATCAACTTGCCATAACCTTGCCCTTGGTAATTAGGATTAACAGCTATATCAATAATTTGAAACGCTGTCCCACCATCACCAATCACTCTCCCCATGCCAATAAGCAATTGATTATCATAAATGGTTACATCAAAACAAGCATGAGCTAAACCTTTCTCTGCTGCTTTTTGTGATTTCTCACTCAATCCTGCTATTTTACGTAAATTTCGATACTCTGAAATTGCTGGTGCTTCATGCTTTATTTCTATCATTTACGAACAACTCCTAAAAAAGACTATGTAACATTTACCATATCACATAGCCTTTTAGCTTACTTTTATTTTATAGATATTTTTTCATAACTACTTTATTGGATTCTTTAAACACATCATTGTGACTAGATACATAACCCTCAGGCGTGGCTTTAGGCTCGACATATAATTTAGCTAAGTTTGCGGCATTCGCAGCATCACTAAATGCACTAGCAATCAGATGTGCTTTTGCTTCATGATAAATAATATCACCACATGCATACAGTCCTTCTATACTTGTAGATGTATTGCCAAAACCTTTAATACTATATTCGTTAAACATATCAACTTGAGTTGAAGATTCTTCTAGTAATGTACTTTCATGGTCAAAGCCATGACTTATAATTACTTCATCAAATGTTTTTACAATTTGTTCTTTTGTTTCTGTATTTTCTAAAATAACTTGCTCAATTTTGGTTTGCGTAGAATCACCAATAAGTTGATGAATATGTGTATTAGATAACTTTTCAACTTCTAATTTTTCCAACACATCTTTCATTGCCTCATAGCCTCTAATATCTGCCTTACGATAAATAAGCGTGACACTTTTGGCATAACCACTTAAATCATTTGCCCAATCTAACGCAGAATTTCCAGCACCTGAAATCAATACATTTTTATCTTTAAATTTTTTCAATGATTGGACTACATAGTGCAAATTCGTTAGTTTATAGCGCTCTGCATCTTTGATATCTAATTGCTTAGGATTAATAATCCCACCACCAATTGCAATGATGACAGATTTAGCATTATAAATATGATGTTTAGCTGTTTCAATTTCAAAATGTTGTTCTGCTATTTTTCTAATATCTATGACACGTTCTTCCAAATTCACTTCAGGATTAAAATGTAAACCTTGTGCAACCGTATCTTTAATTACTTCGGCACACGGTTTAGGTGCTAAACCACCAATGTCCCATATAATTTTTTCAGGATAAACATGCATTTTTCCACCAAGTTTATCTTGTATATCAATAATTCTAACACTCATACCTCGTAAACCCGCATAGAAACTCGCGTACAATCCTGCTGGCCCACCGCCAATAATTATAACGTCATCCATAATGAATCCTCCCAAAATCTATCTTTTCTGTTGATTCTATTATGCTTGAAATGATAACGGTTATCAATGGAAACGCTGTTATTTTTAATCAATTTTACATTTTTTTGTGTTCTTAAAATTAATATAACTATACGGTCATTTTTTTAACCCATAACTTATTAACGAAGCAGCTCATCAAGATAATAAAAAAGGATGAGACATCATTACATGTCTCATCCTCAATTTTATTTTTCATCTTTAGGATCTTTAATAATTGCACTTTTTAACAAGAAGAATAATAAAATAAATCCTGCTGTTAAAATTGTATGTCCGATACCAGCAAATCCTGCAAATGATTCTGGTACTGTTTTACCTATGACTTGATATGTCCCTTTAGTAAACATCATTCCTATTGTTGTTAATACACCTAGGTTAAATATAATGTAGAACCAATTAAATAGATAATAACTACTTAAATTAAAGACTTTTGTTACAGGTAATAAAATAAGATGCATAAACATACCTAATATCAACGTATGTGTGTGTACAACTACAAGTTGTGTTTCACCAGTAAAATCATACGCTAACGTTAATTCACGATAATAAAAACCACTTAGTAAACCTAAGATTGTATAGACTAAAAAAGCATACAAAATTCTGCGCATCGAGACTCCTCCTTATAGCTATTATAGGATATTTTTTTGAAAATTACAGTGACAATTCAACAAACTTACACATTAAAAAGACAAGTCATATTTTTATGATGACTTGTCTTTTTATTTATTTTATTAATTAAAATTACATACTATTTTATTTAGCTGTCTTTTTAAAAATTGCTATTAACGATAAAATAATTGCAACAATTGATACAATCCATAGTGCTATTGGACCATTACTAGATTGACTACTTCCAGCAGTATCTTCGTTGCCCTTAGCTACTTTAGTAATAGGTGCAGGTTTTTCTGAATCTTCATCGCCTGTCCATTTAACAGTATCACCATCATCGTAGGTTTGGTAAGCCTCCCATTTGAATTCTCCTTCTTTTTCAGGGTTAGCGACTTGAATTGGTAAATCGATGAATTCATTTGGACCAATGCCTTTATCTGTTGCCGTCCAAGTAATTTTTGTAATATTACCTTCATCATCTTTAGTTAATTTATGATCAAATTGATCATTAGGCTCTACACCAACTACTGTAAGTTCTTCCGGTACTTTTAATTCAATTTTAGTCGTATTTGCATCTTTTTCTACTGGAATTCTAACATCATACTTTTCATATGAGCCCGGTTCACTTGTATCCGGATTTAACGTTACATGTGCATCTGCACTTTTAGAAAAGCCCACTGCAATGATACATGCGACTATTGCTGCCATAATTTGTTTAAACATTATTTTTATCTCCTTTTATCCTGGAATATTAATTTGACTCATAATTACACCAACTAATATCAATATGAGTCCTATACTTAATTCAATATACAATGTTACTTTATTTGCACGGTGTTGTTTTCCTAACGCACGTGTCGTTTGATAAAAACCTAGCGTCATCATGATGAGCGTTAATACCACTTTAACGATGAGCAATGCACTCCATGTTTGTATATCAGTCCAAATAGCTAATATATTTGTTTGATCTATAGACATCAATACACCCGAAATAATAATAAGTGCTACTGCAATTGTATTTAATTTCAATAAAAATGCTCTGATAGCCTGGCTATTCTGATTTGATTTCGCACGTATGACAAATAATAAATAAATCAATGCACCTAACCAAAGTGACATCCCGCCTATATGTACTGTTCTAATTAAAATCGACCAAATAGGCACGCTTTGAGACCATGCGTGTCCAGACATACTCAATGTGATTAGCATTATTATTGTGATGAATACATACCAACTCTGTGCCATGTGTTTCAATGTAAATAACCCTAACAATACTATGATGGCCACCATCGATAAGACAAATGGCACTTGTGTGAGTGCTGCTGTTTGCAATGATAATACATCAGATACAACATCTGAAGAAAGTGTCATCATATAAACTAAAGCAGTCATTACTGAAAGCATCATAAGCATCCATACAATGGGTTTAAAATATCGATCTGACTTAAATGTTAATAATCCCTTCCTACTTGCCAATTGATTTACTAGAAATAGGCCAGATAATGTAATAATAAGCCCTTCAGTTATAAAGCGTAATACGCCAAACCAAAAATCTGCTTTTTCATAAAATGGCGGTGTTGTGTCAATTCCATTAGCAGTTTCTTTTCCAATTGAAAATTCAAACGTATCGCTTATCTCGTGACCGTCTGCTGACATTGTTTGCCATTTTATATTATGCGTTCCTTTTTCTAACTCATCCACAGGAAATGATAATGTCTGCGAAGAACCCGTTGTACTTGGTTTCACTTCAGCAATTTCACTTCCAGTATCATCAAAAATTTGCACACTCGAATATTGTGCGTGTACTGGTTCATTAAATTGTAGCTCAATTTCTCCTGGTTGTTCATCTACAACGCTGTTTGCGTTTGGCGTTGCTTTTTCAAGTGTGGCATGTGCTGACACTTGTTGCGTTAATGCCATAAACACTATGATTATAGTGATGAAAAATATAGACATCGTCGCTTTAGGAAATCTTATAGACAGTTGCACAACAAATCCCCCTAATTATGTCTTGTACCTCTCATCATATTAAATTCAAAGTATATTCACAATATTAATTATTAATTGTCATTTTTCAGACATATCATTTACAATAATTATTTTAATTTATGTTATATACTTGCAATCAATTTATTACACATTATTCATTTATACAATGCTATCTTTTAAAAATATGATGTTTTACTTTTCAAAAATAAATATCACTTATGCGCTCTCTAAACAATAAAACGCTCATTCCAAATTGTTGTGATTAGGAATGAGCGTTTTTAATATATGAATTGATTTCAAATTATCTTTTAGTTGTTTTCATTATGCTCAACTTGGTCTATTTTATCCACTTTACGCTGTGAACCGCCTTCCCAAGCTACGTTGAGATAAGCTTCAACGTTCTTTTTAGCGACTTCTATACCAACAATTTGAGCACCCATTGTCAAAATTTGTGCGTTATTACTTAATTGTGCACGTTCTGCAGAGTAATAATCATGTGCAAGTGCTGCACGAATGCCTTTGAGTTTATTAGCAGTGATTGCTACGCCAATACCTGTACCACAAATTAAGATACCTCTTTCATTTTGTCCTTGTTGGATGCTTTTACCTACTTCGGCAGCTACATCTGGATAGTCAGTTTCTGCACATTGATGACAACCAAAATCTTCTACCTCATGTCCTAATTGTTCAACATGAGCTTTAACCGCTTCTTTTAATTCATAACCATTATGGTCTGCACCAATTGCTATTTTCATTCTAATTCCTCCTTATAGATTTAGCTACAGTAATTAAATAAATGATTTAAAAGTTTCTAACATGAGATAAGAAGATGTCGCACCTGGGTCAACATGTCCTTGGGCACGATAACCGAGTCTTTTAGAACGGCCTTTATTCGAAATAATCTCTTTCGTGCTCTCCATTCCTGACTTCGCTTTAACCAGTGCTTTATTAAAAGCAGGCCCAAACGGTTCACCCTCACCTAGTGCGCTTTCTAAAGATTTATAGAATGGTTCAAGCGTATCTATCATTGTCTTATCTCCAATTTCAGCTTTACCTCTATCTTTAATACCTTTACTAAAAGCAATCCAAAATTGATATAATGCTTCATCATCTAGTTCAGTTTTATTTTTTATTGCAACGGCCGCTTTAAGATAACCAGAAGCATAGAGTGGACCAACTGAAGAACCGACTGCATCTAAAAAACTTTTCCCCACTGCAACACTAATCTTTGCGATATCGTCTTGTGTTTGTAATTCATTATTTATCGTTTTTTGTACGGCTTGATAACCAATATTCATCGTTACACCATGGTCACCGTCACCGATTTTCCTATCCAATTCACAAAGTACATCTTGTTGTTCTTCAAATAAGGTTGTTAACGCTAAGATATATGCTTTAAATGATTGACTCGTCAACGCCATAACTACTTCCTCCTACACTTCTTTAAAGTTTGGGCAATCTACAGGATGATCCATACAAGATTTCAAAGTGTCATCTAATTTCATTAAAGTCACCGAAAAGCCGCCCATTTCCATTGAAGTTATAAAATTACCTATATAAGATTTATATGTTTTAATGTTTTGTTCTTTTAAAATTTCATCTACTTCTTTATTTATGATGTACAGTTCCATTTGAGAGGTTGCACCTAAGCCATTAACCAATACAACCACTTCATCGTCAGCGTTATATAATCCTTCTTTTAAAATATTTTGCATCATCACATGGACTGTTTCTTTTGCTGTGCGAATTGTTGTTTTTTCAATACCAGGTTCACCATGATGTCCTAAGCCAATTTCCATCTCATTTTCTTCTAAATCAAAACTTGGTTTTCCAGTTTGAGGTAAATAGCATGGACTTAAACCAATACCCATTGAACGTGTATGATCATTAGCTAATTGGGCAATACGTCTTACCTCTTCTAAGTCATAACCAAAATCAGCTGCTGCGCCTGCCGCCTTATACACTAGCAACTCTCCAGCTATCCCTCTACGATCATCAATATCTTTTGAAGAGGCGACATCATCATTACCTATGACCACTGCGGTTTTGATGTCATCTTCAATTTCAGTCATTTCACTAGCCATTTCAAAGTTCATCAAATCGCCCGCGTAATTACCATAAATATATAGCACACCGTGGCCTTCACTTATTTCTTTAGTTACAGCTTGTATTGGAATAGGAGATGGAGAAGCAAATATATTACCTACAGCAACACCATCTGCCATACCTTGACCGACATAACCCAGAAACGCTGGTTCGTGTCCTGAACCACCACCTATTAATACACTTACTTTTCGATTCGTATCACGTTTCTTTCCAATTAACGCCCTTTGATGAAGTTTTGAACGTCTAATATAGTCAGGGTAGGCAATCACATAACCTGTCATTAACTCTTCAATGACATTATCGGGGTTATTAATCATTTTTTTCATTTCAATTCTCTCCTTTTTACGATGCTCTGTATTTGTACTTAGCTGTTTAAGGTACCAGAACGATTTTTAATGATTGATCACCTTTTTTCATTAGTTCAAAACCTTCCTCAAAATCTTTAAGTGCTAATTGATGCGTCACAACCCCATCTGTTGGGAAATCTCCTTTTGCTATACCATCGATAACAAGTGGGTAACAATAAGGCCCTAAATGGCTACCCATTAGATCTAATTCTTTACGGTCTGATATAATACTCCAATCCACTGTAACGGGATCTGCAAATACCGAAAATTCTACAAAACGGCCTAATTTTCTAATTGCACTCAAACCTTGCTCTACTGATTTAGGATGACCGGTTGCTTCGATGTAAGTATCACAACCATACCCTTCAGTCAACGCTTTAATTTCTTTGACGACATCTACCTTAGATGGATTCATAACAATATCAGCACCGAATTTTTTCGCTAATTCTAAACGGTCATCTTTCATATCTAGCACTACTAACGTTTCAGCGCCTGATTTTTTAGCAGCACCCACCATACCTAAACCTAAAGTTCCTGCACCAGATAACACAACAAAATCACCGAGTTTAACATTTGCACGTTGTACAGCGTGTAAACTACATGCATAAGGTTCTATTAAAATCGCTTTTTCAATTGGCATACCTTCCGGCACTTTATAATTAATTGCTTCTTTCGTGAATTTCATATATTCTGCCATACCACCGTTTACGTTGTTTTGGAAGCCATATAGATCATGTTTTTCACACATCCAATACTGTCCATGGTTACAAAATCTGCAATCCCAACAAGGTACAATTTGTTCAGAAATGACACGATCACCAATTTCAAAATCTGTGACTTCATTCCCTTTTTCAACAATTCGTGCAATAAATTCATGTCCGGGTATCATAGGTGCTTTGATATATGATGGCTGTGTTTCATCACCCCAAAAACTAGGTGCCCCATCATACGCTTTAATATCACCTGCGCAAATTCCACAAGCTTCTACTTTAACGACAATCTCTTTAGGATTATCAATTGTTGGCGTATCTACAGTTTCATATTTATATTCTCCAGGTGCATAAGCTACAACAGCATTCATTTTTTCCGGATAATTTTTCTTTGTCATTATTAACAGCTCCTCCACTTTTTAGAAAGCGTTTTCATTTACAACTACAATTCTAATATATATTTTCGTTTCTTTCAAATATTTTTTCGTTTATTTTCATTTCGACTTGTTTTTATTTTCTTGTGTACGATTTATGTTAAAATAGTTTATGATACGAAGGAGGATATGATTCATATGAAAATGTACGCGGATGAACGAAGAGAGCATATATATACTTATATAAAATCACACAAACGTGCGACTGTTAAACAGCTTTCAGATTATTTAAGTGTGACAGAAGCAACCGTTAGGAGTGATCTTAGACGTTTAGAAAGTGAAAACAAAGTCACTCGAACACACGGTGGTGCAAAAGTAACTGAAAATATGACTTCTAAATTAAACTTTTCTTATCGTCTGACACAAAAACATAGTGAAAAGTATAAAATTAGTAAATATGCATTAAAAAAGATTGAACCCCAACAATGCATTATGATTGATGCAAGCTCTACAACATATGAATTAGCAAAATTATTAGCAGAAACTACGATGGAACTTACAATTATTACAAATGGTTTAGAAAATGCGGTACTTTTAAAAGAGAATCCCCATTTAACTGTTCTAGTAGTTGGAGGATTTGTTTCACAGGACTCAAATGCTATTACTGGTAATATAGATTCACAAATATTAGAAATGTATCATATTGATTATTTCTTTTTATCCGCAAATGGCTTTACACTTGATAATGGATTAACAGACTTCTCACTACCTGAAGTTCAATTAAAAAAACAAATGGTACGAGAAAGTGAAAATGTAATTGCACTTATTGATAAAAGTAAATTCGATATTTCTTCTACACTTTCCTTTGCCAAAATCAGTGATATCACCGAAGTTATAACGGATGAACCACCAACTCAAAAATGGACACATGACGTCCCTTTCACGCTTACAATTGCAAATAAATAAAAAGGAACAATGATGAAAACTGTTATTTTAAAAGTTAAATATAACTTCTAAAATATTACAGTACATCATTGTTCCTTATATTTTTGTTGTTTTTAAACACCGCCGCTCCAACCTACAGCAGTAAAGATGTAAAGTATAACTGAGCCGACGACAATCCAAATCAGAAACAGTGGTATCATAAATTTAAACCAAGAACCAAAGTTTGCTTTGGCAATCGCGATAGCGCCTATTGTTGCACCTAAAGTTGGTGTAATTAAGTTACCTAACCCTCCACCAAACGATAAAGAGGTTAATAACATTTGATCATTAACGCCTAATGCATTAGTTACAGGTTGTAAAATAGGAATCATCACACTCATTAATCCTGAACCAGACGGTACTAGGAAATTAAATACACCTGCGACAATAAAGACGATAACAGCTACCATGCCAGATGATGAACCATCAAGTTGTGTAGTAAGACTGTTTACAATTGTACTTAATATCTTCCCTTTTTCTAAAATTACACTAATTGTATTTGCCATGATAATCGCAAATGCTACGACCAACATCGGTTTAGCACCTTCCAAAAATCCATCAACCATTGCAGTTGTCCCTTTTTGTTTTATTAAATAGGCTAAAACAAAACTAATGCCAAAAACAGTAATAAAAACACCATTGCCGTATTTTTCTGTCCAGTTTAGCATACCATTACCTAATGCTAATATAATCGGCGTCACAATGACTAATGCAGCTACGATGATATCTCTCCAATTTACTTGTCTATCTTCAATTGCCATATCATCATTACTTTTTTCTTTATGATTAAACAGCCACGTTTGTGTCGGCATCATACTCTTATTGGGATCTTTAATGACTCTTCTTGCGTACCAAATTACATATAATAGAGTGATAATTAAAAACACTGCATACATGATAGCTCTTCCACCATAACCAGAATATAGCGCTACTTCAGGATAAACAATTTGGCCAATTTTAGCCATACCTGAGGGAGAAATTGAAAAAGCCATATACAAAGGTAAAAATGTAATCGCTAGTGCCATAATAGGGTCTAATTTCAAACGGTTTACGAGTATGACACCAAGCGTTACGAACACGATCATTTGATCTCCACCAACGAAGAAACCGATAAACGCCATCAGGGAAAACAACCCGACAATTAATGGTAATGCACCTGCATGTTCGAAACGAAAAATCATATAATTTGTTAATTTTGTCACAGAGTCTAATTGTAATATACCGCCCATTGCGCCACCTATAAATAATAATAGTGTAATCGTTTGGGCCGATTGTATTCCCCCATTAAGTATGAGTGTAATAGCATAAAATGGATTCACTGGACTTTGTGAAATCGCATGATAAGTCCCCTGTATCATTGATCCATCTTTACTCGTATCAAATTGCCCAGCAGGAATGACATACGTCAATAAACAAGCAAACATCATCATAATAAGCATCATTAATAGCACATGAGGTAATTGGAATTTTCTTTTCACTTTTGTTTCAGTTTGCTCTGGGGTGTTGTTGACGTTACTATGATTTACATGTTCATATGATGTTGTACTTGATTCTGACATGAACTTCTCTCCTTATATTTAAAAAACAGACACAACGTTATAAAACCAGATGCGTCTATCCACTTTATTGTTTACTGAGTATTAATGTGTTACTTCTGACTTACTATATCTATTTTCTTTAAAAGGAATACCAATGTGATCACGTAATGTATCTCCTTGATATGCTTTATCGTAATAACCTTGTTCTTCTAAAATAGGTAATACATTATTTAAAAATTCATCATATACAGGTCCGTTAATATGAGGTCCGAAGATAAATCCATCTGCTGCGCCATGTTCAAACCATTCAATGAGTAAGTTTGCTACTTCTTCATAAGTTCCAGTGAAAGGAGAGCGACGAGCTGTTTCTTCTAAAGCAACATCTCTCAATGTTAAATTATTTTGTTTTGCACGTGCCGCGATAGAATCTGCAGTTGCACGGAAGCTATTTTGCCCCACTTCACCTAAATCTGGAAACGGTGCATCGAGATCATATTGACTGAAATCATGATGATCATAATATCTGCCTAAGTAATCTAAAGCTTCGTCAATTGTCGCCAATGATTTTATTTCATCAAAGCGTGCTTCTACCTCATCGCTCGACTTACCAATAACTGGGGATAATATAGGATATACTTTAATATTTTGTGGATCACGCCCAAACGTTTTGGCTTGTGATTTAATACTGTCGTAATTACTTTTAGCAATATCCAGTGATTCACCTAAAGTAAATACTGCATCAGCATATTGAGCTGCATATGCTTGTCCTTTAGGAGATGCACCTGCTTGAAATATGACAGGTTGACCTTGCTCTGAACGACTGGCATTTAATGGACCCTTAACTTGAAAATATTGTCCCTTATAATCTAACGTGTGCATTTTTTCCTTATCTAAATATGCACCAGTCTCAACATCAAATGTAAAGGCATCATCTTCGTAAGAATCCCATAATCCTTGAACGACTTGAAGATGTTCCTCAGCAATATCATATCTGACATCATGTTCAGGATGGTCTCCTTTACTATAATTATCCGCACTACCAGCAAGCGGCGAAGTTACTATGTTCCAACCTGCACGCCCATGACTAATTTTATCGATTGTTGCGAGTTGTCGAGCAACAGTGAAGGGTTCACTATATGACGTTGAAATGGTACCAACTAAACCAATACGTTGAGTTACCGGCGCAAGCGCAGCTAAAAATGTTAACGGCTCATGTCTATCTAAAAAGTGTGGAATAGATTTCTCATGAATAAATAATCCATCTGCTACAAATACAAAACTGAATCCTGCTTGTTCAGCTTTTTTAGCGACATCAAGTTGGAACTCAAAATTTGTACTTGCATCACTCGGTACGTCTTTAGATTTCCAAGCATGCATATGACCACCAGGACCGTTTAACATGATCCCAAAATCGATTTTATTTTGACTCATAATACCCCTTCTTTCTGCTTTTCTTTGTTATTCGTTATAGCTAGTTGTTCTACTGTTTTAATTCTTAATTTATGATTTTGAACTGGCATATGTAGCATAAATTCATCTATATTGCCGTCACGATTTAATTGATTGAGCTGTTGCTTAATTTCATCTGCGGAACCATTAAAAACATCTATTTGTTTTTCTTCAACTTCAAAGTCTTCGTCACTTTGTTTTTTAAATGTTTCTACTTGTTCCTTTGTATTGACAGTGATTTTTCTACCGTCATCGAAATGTAAAGCGTAATTTGTACTACCTTCTTTAACTAATGCCTGTTCTTCTTTATTCTCTGATACAACGGCAGCTACCCCTACAATGACTCTGCCTTCAGGAAATTGTTGCTTATAATCTTTAAGGGCTTGTTGTAATGTTTCAATATTTGAATTTATGAAAAATGCATATATAAACCCTACTTTTTCTGTAGCAGCAAATTGCGCAGAACGTTCACTACCACCTAGTAGATAAATTTGTGGTGTAGGTATTTCATTATTGCGAATCGTTGTTTGTAATTGTCGATAATCTTCGTCTTCAGAAAAACTGCCATTATTAAATTGATTTAATAAATGAAATTTATCATTGAAGCTTGTTTGTGGTGACTTGAATTCTGTTTGCAACGCTTGTGTCGCTAAAGGAAAGCCTCCAGGTGCTTTACCTATACCTAAATCGACTCTTCCAGGTGCTAAATGACTAATGAAATGAAATTGTTCTATAACTTTGAATGGACTATAATGTTGCAACATTACGCCACCAGAACCTACACGTATATTTTTTGTGTGATTCAATATATGTGTTACAAGTATCTCCGGACTCGTACCAGCTACTTCTTCTATATTGTGATGTTCAGCAACAAAGTACCTTGTATAATTTAATTTATCTGCTAGTTGTGCCAATTCAACGGTACGAGCTATACCGTCGTTTACTGTTTCATTTTTATCTATCGGACTTTGATCAAGAATGCTAATGGCTGTCACACGCTGTCCCCCCCATATCAGTTTTCTGAAAATTTTATTATATGTAATATTATGCCTTCCATGACTTTTTGTCAAGTATCCCTATCTCTTTACTAAGAATTAAAAATAAAATAGTTTGATACATGTGTTTTAATGTGTCAGCTATAGCAATATCAGTTATTTTTCAACAGTAAAAAAGCTGAGAAAGTCTGTTTTACAACAAAATTTCTCAGCTTTTAACTTTATATTTAATTAAATTTTAGTAAGTCCAACCTACAGTATGTTCTGTTTCTTCTTCACTTGAAAGTTCGTCAATATCAATCATTGCTTCTGATACATTTCTCGAATGATAGCCAATACGTTCTAGTATAGCAATCATATCTAGATATAACAGGCCACCTTCTGGCGAACATTCACCTGAACTTAAACGCTTAATATGTTTTTTTCTTAAATCATGTTCAAGTGTATATGAATCGTTACTTAAATTAACAATTTCATCTTTTTTAACTTTGTCATATACGCTAAACATTTCAACTGATTTATCGAATGACATATTCACGTGTGAATAAAGTTTATCAATGCTTTGTGCAGCTTTATCAGAGATTTGTACTGGTTCGTTATGCAACTGTTTCAAATCTAATATATATGCTTCAGATAATCCTGCTACTTTTAACATCGTACGATTTACATCAAATAACACAGACATTCTTTCTGCATCTTTTTTGGATATTTTCTTCTCAGATATTTTCGTTAAATATTCTTTTACATTGTCATGCATGTTTTGAACAGCGGCATGTTTTTGAAGTACTTTTTTCTCATTTTTTTCATTGTATTCACTAACATTCTCTAATAATGAGTATGTCATACGTCCAATGTTTTGGATTTCATCTTGTGCTTCTTGTAAAGCGATACTTGGAGCTCTATTAATTAAATTTTTATCTAGATGTCTAGGTTTATATTTTTCTGTTATATCTTCACCAGGAATAAGTTTTGTTACGATCCAAGCTAGGACAAATATGAATGGTAGTTGAATTAACGTATTCGTAATATTAAACGTACCGTGTGCAAATGCGATCGTCATTTCTGGATTTAAGTTCATTAAACCTTGCATCCATTCGATAACCCATTGATATATCGGTAAAATCGCTAAGAATATTGCCGCACCTATTACATTAAATATAACATGTACTGCTGCTACACGTTTTGCTGCAAGTGAGCCGGCTAAACTTGCGAGTATTGCCGTGATTGTCGTACCAATGTTGTCACCTAATAATATAGGTAACGCACCATTTAGACTAACTAAATCGTTCGCAAAGAAACCTTGTAGTATACCAATTGTGGCACTTGAGCTTTGAACGACAACTGTTATAATCGTACCTGCTGCAACTCCGAAAATTGGGTTCGTTGACATGTCTAGCATGAATTGATGGAAACCATCTAAATTAGCAAGTGGTTTTACGGCGCTGCTCATTAATTCTAAACCGTAGAATAACGAACCAAAACCAAATAAAATCATACCAATATTTTTAACTTTACGTTTTTGAACAAAGAATATTAAAAATGCACCAATAGCTAATATTGGTAACGAATATGCACCGAGATCAATACCTATAATAAATGCTGTAACCGTGGTACCTATATTCGCTCCCATTACAACACCAATGGCTTGACGCATTGTCATAAATCCAGCACTTACAAGTCCAATCGTAATTACCGTTGTACCTGAACTACTTTGGATCAAAATCGTAACTATCATACCTGCAAGTACGCCCATAAGCGGGTTGCTCGTAAATTTATTTAATATACTTCTCAGACGGTCCCCAGCTGATGCTTGTAAGCCATCACCCATTTGTTTAATACCGTATAAAAATATACCTAATCCACCGATAAAAGTGAAAATTGTCTCCATAACAGATGAATCCATTGTCACACCTCTTTAAATTATTTGTAAACTATGTGAATTATAACGCATATTTGTAAATTTAGTGTTAATTTCTTATTAAAATTATAGAGATATTTCTAAATGTTTTTGCAATCATATTTCAACGACATATCAGACCCCTTCTCAAACGCTTTGTTATCAATATTTCCCTAGTTATTTTATTGATTTTGCGTGTAAAATAATTATGTCTTTTTAATGAATTTAATCATATAAATATATTCAAATTTATTAATTCTCTTTTTTATGTTTTTATTGAGTTGTAAGTATTAAAAAAACTCCCCAAATTTTGGGGAGACTTTTTTTATTTGAGCTTAATTTTCATCCTAATTTTTTCTCTAATTGGTTGTAATATACAGTTAATTACTTTGTTTAAGATGGTAATTCTGAACGTTTTCCACTATGCTTTCTAATAATTGCTGCTAAGAGCGATGAAATGATACCGAAAATGATAAATCCTACAAACATCCACATTGTTGAATTCATTTCTAATGACTGATGCATATAGAGTAATTCTCGTAAATATTCAGCATAGTGCGTAAATGGATTCCAATTCACTATATAGTCTTGATAGAATTTAGGTAACATTTGTTTTGGCGAGGTTACGAGTTGCATGCTAAAGAACATTGCAATAAAGAAAATAGGTATTGCTTTCATACCTAGCCACGTCATTACACCCAAGATTAATCCTATAAATCCTAGAATGGAAATAGATATATAAATTGCTATTTTATTTATATCAGAGAAGTCAAAACCTAACACGCCTGACATGAAATAAACATACCCAAATCCACCAATAAATGCTGTGATCACACTTAGAATCATTTGACCTAATGAAGCAATGATACGTTGCGAAATTTTAACAATATTACTGGTTCTAAATGCAAAGAATAGCAATATTGAAACTACAATTGAACTTATCCAGACTGGCATAAACATTAAGAATGGCGCGTTACCGCTAGCTTGGTGGTCCTTCACTTCATTCACTTTTTTATCTACTACATTCACTGGCGTTGTAATATCTTTGATGTCGCTCGCATTCACTTTCACATTTTGTTTATCTAATGTATCTAGCGCCTGCTCAGAAATTTGCTTATTCAGATTATCTCCTATGCCTGTGAGTACATTGGTTGACATTTGTGAAGCTTGCATATTTGCCCCACTGTTCGTAAGTGTTTTAAATTCAGCTTGCTTAACTGTTATACCTTGACTACTACTCGATTCACTCATTTTTTGTTGCATTTGTGAAGCTTGAGCAGCAGGCATTTCACCTGATTTCACTTTATCTTCCATTTCTTGTTTCTTACTATCCATTACTACCTTTTGAGTTTTACTCATCGCATTTTTTGAAAAGTCTTTTTCGAAAATTGCAGCACCAAAATATTTTTGTTCATCTAATCCTTTGCGTGCTTCCTTTTCACTATCTACATTGACCCATTTTATTTCATTTGAGTCACTATTCTTTAATTTATCTTCTAAATTTTTACCTATGTTTATATCTTTATTTTGAATAGATGTCCCTTCATCGTGATTCACGATTGCAATCGGCATCTCTTTCGGTTGGGGATTATATGCAGGATAAAATCCAATTGAAAAAATAGCAAGTATAATTAATATCGCTATTGGTGCAACCCAAAGTAATTTGCTTTTAAATATATTCATATTATTTACCTCCTTATTAAACATCGTGTTGATTATTGATTACTTTGTTTATTATAATGAGGTTAATCGAATATTCAATATGCAATAACAATCATATTGTTTGTTTATCAACATATAGATATATATTGTTAATTAACTCTAATGAGGTGACGACTATGCCAGAAGATCGACGTGTCCGTAAAACGAAAACAGCAATTAAAAATGCTTTTATACAATTGCTTGAAGAAAAAGATTTAGAAAAAATTACGATACAAAATATTACACAATTAGCCGATGTGAACCGTGGTACTTTTTATTTACACTATGAAGATAAATACATTTTACTTTCTGATATGGAAGATGAATATACCTTAGCTTTATCGTCTGCGGTTGATTTCGACAAAGTCATTATGCAGAATGATGATTTAGAGGCCTTTGCTAAGCATTTTACAGAAGACATTTTAAAAAAAGTAGTGACTTATTTATATGATCATATAGATTTCTACAAAGTTATTTTTAGCTTGGAACGTAAAAGTCAAATTGAAAATAAAATTTCCGATATCATGCTGAATAATATGAAAAAAAATGTTTCAAATAACAATACAATTGCAGATATTCCTTTAGACTATTTTCATAGTTATACTGCAGGGGCCATGATTTCATTTATTAAGCATTGGGTACAAGATGAAGATAGAATGGATCCAGAGACGGTAGTTGATTATTTGTTTAAGATTATCTTTAATGGTCCTTTGCGTCTTATGGCAAATGAGCACCAACCTACTGATTTTACAAATTAAACTTGTCATCTTTGTATTTCTTCGCTAGTATTAAAAAGAATTTTAGAGAAAGGAACTATTTGTATTATGATTACTGCATATAAACACACACAAACACATGAGATTGTTGAATCTCCATTAGATCAATCCGCTTCTTGGATAAATGTAGTTGATCCAAATTGGGAAGAAATTGAATCTTTAATAAATTTATACGGTATTCCAGACGACTTTGTTCGGGACCCATTAGATACAGAAGAAAGCGCTCGTGTAGAGTATGATGAAGAGACACGTTATTCACTAATCATTCTCGATATCCCAGTTGTTAATGATACAAACTTAAAAGTACTTTCATTTATTACTATTCCTTTAGGTATCATCATTGGTAACAAAAAAATAATAACCGTATGTAATACTGAAAATGAGTTTCTTGAAGAGTTTAATCGCCAAAATATTAATCTACATTTTCATAGTCGCTTTGCGCTTAATATATTACTGACAATTTCCAACCACTATAATAGAAATCTTAGATTACTCAATAAAACAAGATTACGCATCGAACGTGATTTAAAAAATAATGTCACGAATAAACAACTTTATAATTTAATGGAAGTCGAGAAAAGTTTAGTATATTTTCTTGCTGCACTTAAAGGCAATGAAGCTATTATCAAAAAATTATTCCGACTACCTGCGATTAAGCGTTTTAATGAAGATGAAGATTTGTTGGAAGACTTGGTTATCGAGAATAACCAAGCCTTAGAAACCACAAAATTATATACGGACATTTTAGAGAGTATTACAACTTCTTACGCTTCGTTGCTTTCTAATGAAATGAACAATACGATGAAGACATTAACGTTGTTTACTGTTTTCTTAACCTTGCCTACATTGGTCTTTAGTTTTTTTGGTATGAATGTACCCTTACCTATAGATGATCACAGCTATGTATCATGGCTGATTGTCATTGCCATTTCATTAGTCATCGTGACGATTGTCAGCGCATTTTTGTGGCGTAAACAAAAGCTTTGAAGGCATCCTAAAAATTGATATTTAACATAAAAATAAACCCACATTGTAATTGAACTGACCCCAAATTGTGGGAATAAAATAAAAACACTTTCGTTGAATTCATACTAAAATGAATTTATACGGAGGTGTTTTTCTATGAAAAGAGTTACTTATTCACTAGAAACCAAAAATAAAGCTATTGAAATGAAAATTGAGGGATATAGTGCAAAAGAAATTATGAATACATTAAATATTAGAAATAGATCACAAGTGAAAACTTGGTGGAAATGGTACCAAAATGGTGAACATTATAGATTTCATCAACAAGTTGGAAAACAATATTCCTACGGAAAGGGATTAGAAGAACTTTCAGAAATTGAACAATTAAAAATAGAAAATAAAAGAAAAAACGCAGAATTAGAAATTTTAAAAAAGTACAAGGAATTGGAAAGGGAATGTCGCCCAAAATAATAATACAAGTGGTTGAAGCATTAGAATCAAAATATACAGTTAAAATGATATTAGAGGTATTTAACATACCCAAATCTACCTATTATCGCTGGAAATGTAAAAAACATGAAACAAATTCGGAATTAGAAGCAATTAAATCGATTTGTCATAAGCACAAATATACCTATGGTTATAGGAAAGTGACTGCTGAATTAAATAAATTTAGTAAGGAAAAAATTAATCACAAGAAAGTGCAAAGGCTTATGCAAGAAAACGAATTGAATTGTAGGGTTAAACCTAAAAAATCTAAAAAACCAGGTAATCCATTTTATAAAACAGGCAATTTGTTACAGAGGAATTTTAATGCAAATCGTCCATTAGAAGTACTTGTAACAGATATTACTTATTTACCTTTCGGTAATACAATGTTGTATCTATCGTCAATTATGGATGTCTATAACGGGGAAATAGTTGCTTATACTATAGATAATCATCAGAATCAAAATTTAGTAAACGAGACTTTGAACCAATTAGAAATTCCAGATAGTTGTATACTTCATAGCGATCAAGGAAGTGTTTACACATCGTATGAATATTATAAATTATGCGAAGAAAAAAGCATTACCAGAAGCATGTCCCGTAAGGGAACGCCAGCTGATAATGCCCCAATTGAATGTTTCCATTCCTCGCTAAAGTGTGAAACATTCTACTTAAACAAAGAGCTCAAGAGCTCTAATAACATTGTAATAGATATTGTCGAAAATTACATTGAAAACTATAATAAAGTTAGAATTCAACAAAAACTAGGCTACTTATCTCCTATAGAGTTCAGGAAATTAGCATCCTAGAAAATAGTGTTTTTATTAAGTTCCCATTTTAAGGGTTCAGTGCCTAATTAACGTTGGGTTTATTTTTATGCGTTATAGCAAAAGTCTAAATCTCACTAGAATTTATATAATTATCCTACTTCATTTTTATAGTTTTTTCTAAAAGATAGACCATATGTAACCGCAAAGGCTACGATAAAGGTAATGAGCATGGCGATACCATAATGTAACCAACCGTTATTCTGGCCGCTAATAGATATAAAACCTGGAAGTCCTGCAGTACCTAAAGCAATTGCTTTAACTTTAAAGAATGAGATGTAAGCTGAACCAATACCTGAACCTACAATCGCTCCAATGAATGGATACCTTAATTTTAGATTCACCCCAAACATTGCAGGTTCCGTAATACCTAAAAGTGCTGAGATGCCCGCAGCAGATGCTACACCTTTTAATTTCTTGTTCTCTTTTATAATAAAGAACGCGGCTAAAGCTGCTGCACCTTGAGCTATGTTGGACATCGTTGCTATTGGGAAAATAAATGAACCACCTGTGGAAGCACTATCTGCAATGAGTTGTGTTTCAATTGCAATAAAACTGTGATGCATACCTGTAATTACAATTGGCGCATATAACAATCCAAAAATAAGTCCTCCAATTGCGCCACCAAATTCATATAACCATGTTAGTCCATCAGACAACCAATAACCTAATGTGCGTGTAATGGGTCCAACAAATAAAAATGTTAAAAATGCAGTTACTAAAATTGAAAGTAACGGTGTTAATAAATTATCTAATACAGCTGGTACTACTTTACGTAAACCTTTTTCTAAATTAGCTAAAATGTAAGCAGCTACTAACATTGGTAATACTTGCCCTTGATAACCTACCTGATTTATTTCTAAACCAAGTACATTCCAAGAAGGTATTTCTTTCCCCTCTTCTAAAGCTTTGGGATAATCATAGGCACTCATTAACTCTGGATGTACAAGAATCATCCCTAAGGCTGCACCAAGAAAGGCGTTTCCTCCAAAGCGTTTAGCAGCGCTAAATCCAATTAAAATTGGCAGTAGCGTAAACGGCGCATTCGCAAAAATGTTAATCATTTCTGCCAGACCTTTGAATTGATTATGTACTTCTATTAACGACTGTTTATCATAGAAAATACCTGGTGCTGTTAGAATATTATTAATCCCCATTAATAAACCACCTGCTACGATTGCAGGAATAATTGGCACAAATATATCAGATAACATTTTCACAAACCTCTGGAATGGATTCATGTTTTTATTACCTTCTGCTTTTACTTCTGATGTCGTAGCAGCTTCTTTACCTGTTATGCTTTCTAACTCTGCAAACACCTTATTCACAGTACCCGAACCTATAATAATTTGATATTGGCCCCCGGTAGAAAATGTTCCCTTCACAACATCCATTTCGGATAATTCTTTTTCATCTACTAAGCTTTCCTCCTTAAGAACAAGACGTAATCGTGTAGCACAATGTGCCATCGCATCTATATTTTCTTCTCCACCGATTGCTTGTAGTATTTCTGCAGCAGATTTTTTATAGTTCATCTCTATACCTCCCATTTAAATAGAACCGGTTCCATAAATATGAATATTTTTATTGTAACCGGTTCCAATGAATTACGCAATAGCTGAATGAACTTTTACACTACTTATTCCACGAGATATGTGCCACTTACTAAATGATGATCAGCCTATATTTTCGAGTTCAGAATCAACAACTTTATTATAATATCCTTTAATTTTACTTATAAAATAATCTTTTAGTTTTATTATAGATTCTGGATTTGTCTGTGCATCTTCAAGATGAATCTTCCATGCCCTGTCTGGACATTCAGTTTCAAAAAATTCTTTGTGTATTCTAACGGTATTTCTGTTAACTGGTAAATTGTATTTTTTTAATAATAGCGCAGCAACCCAAAAACTAACTTCTTCATTTTTCATAAATTCTTGATCTGTAAGCACACCATTTCTTTTAGATTGGCATCGTTCTATACCTATAAAATGTGTATTGGCATAGGCGCTACCACAATGCCATTCAACATATTCAGTTGGGTGAAACCAATAGCAAGTATCCGTATCCACATAAACACTTGCCCATCCTTTTTCAAGTTCATTTTTTTCGATTCTATTATTTAGCCAATCTATATAATCTTTGGCAGTATAATTCTCAGCATCATCATGAAGTACAATGCCTAATATATAAGATTTTAAATCAGTTATTTTATTGTATGTGGTATAAAAGTTGGAATAAATATGATTCATAAATGAATAACCTCCTCTAAATAATACGTATATGAATTAAAAATGCGTTATTGTATAGTGAAAATTTATACGTGCTTCATTTTAAGTTGTTCTATATTTAATTTTTACATCGTTATAACAACATTATATTCAAAAACATTTATATTTAAAGTATTACTGTTCACAACATTTTATTATATAATGGAATTTGTTCAACAAATCATTTTTCTATTAGGAGTTGCTTTTATGATGGAAAGTACAACACTATGTATTCATGAATATTTAAGTACATACACACGACGTTGTATCGACCGAGTAATCTTGTTATTTTCTTTAAATAACCAACTTGACGTCGTAATCAATGGGAAACATGAGTCTGTTGGCAGCAATCTTATCGTTATCAATCATAGCGATTTATATCAAATAACGAACGCTGAACAACTTGTTGAATTAACAATACCTGTACAGCAATTTGCGGAAATAGATCAATCATTCTTTCATTGTTATTATAATTTCAAATTGATAAATTCTAGTGAATATATCAAATATTTAACATTAACTATGATTGAGCAATTAAGTCGCTTAAACGATACGAAATCTTCAAATATCATTGAACTTATTACCATTTTAAATAAAGAAGCTAAAATTAAACAAGATTTTATTTATGTACCTTCTATTCAATCTGAAAGTAATTTATTAAATAAAATCACTGTATTTATTAAAGCTCATATCACTCAGCCTATTTTTTCAAAAGATATTTCTAATTCTTTTTATATATCAGCACCCTATATCTCTATTTTATTCAAGAAATACTTAGGCATAAGTTTCAAACATTATATTGCTAGCTTAAAGGTAGCCACCTCCTTAGCAGAATTAGTACATAGTAAGGAGACAATCCATGTCATCTCAGAAAATATGGGATTTAATCATTATCCAAATTATACACATCAATTTAAAAACCACTTGAATATGACACCTAATGAATACAGGAAAAAGTTCATGGTATTACAACGTATCCCCGTTAAGCTAATTAACGAAGACGTTAGTAATTATATCCCCTATTTCGAATCTATTTCAGTAGAAAAGCCATTGCCATCTAATCAAATGAATATCGAATTGGATCAATTAACCTACAAAGATATTGCAAAAACACCGACGCTTTTTATTCACATCGATGACTTAATGGACATAGTTCAATCAACTTTAAACACCAATCTCAATTTTACTGATTTATCCAAATCCTATTTAATGATTAACAATATTAGTAAGCTTGCTTTAGAAAAGTTGAATTTCACTGGTTTGATTGATTTCATTGATTCATTGTTTTCAAATAATGTAGGTATCGCAATTAAGATTAAATCTAGTCATCAATTTAAATTTATTCAAGATATCATCTTACAATTTTTAAAATATAAAAATGATTATCCTCAACAACAATCTAACTATAATTTTATAATGCTTTTCGATGCTGAACATTTGTCATTAAAAGAAATTAACCGTTTATATATTAAAGTACAAGATTTAAATATACATGTAAAATTAGCTATAACAGTTGAAGGCGTAATCAAACAAACGCATGCCTTAAAAAGTGCATTTGATATATTACGCAGATTTAACTTTGATTTTTACTTTATTGATATTGAACAAAAAGATGTCCAATCATTGCTTAATAAAAAAAGTAATATGTTTAATCATTCAATGAGCTATTTTGATTACTATAACCAACTCATTGACGCATCACACATTCACACTTCTAAATTTGTATATACCAAACTCACCAAAAAGTGTTTTAAATTATATAAAGAAAATACACCTTTAGAAACTGCTGACTTAATGTGTCATATATTAATTATGCTCAATCGCGGGTGTGGCGTAGGTTACGAATTAATGACTAAAGATAGCATGGATATTGCATTAATGAATCGTCACGGAATATATGAGCCCTTAATGTATCTATATCAAATTGTAAAACCTTTTATTGGCAAACCTTTATCAATTCATGAAAATTATATCGTTTTTAAAGATTTTCAAAATATACACATATTATTATTTAATTCATTGAAACATCGCTTTTCACCACAAGAAGTACATAAATTTGTCCTAAGACCTCATGTATTACCTACTAAGGCAATGCTATTTATACAAACACTTAACAGAGAACATGGTTTTATTGATTACGCCTTACCACCTTTATTAAATGAAACCTATATCGAACGCACACTCTTGCATTATATAGAACAAGCAAATACGCCAAAAGCTGAGATAAAACAATTTATACGAACAGCGAATCCTCTAGAGTTTGAACTTCATTATGACGAGCTAAAGTATATACGTATCTCACCATCCTAAATAGCAATCAATGTTATACTTAAATTAGCTTATCTTATAAATAAGTCTAAAATCGTACTATTTATTATAAAACGAATATAATTATCCACTTTATAATTGCATTATTTTAGCATTTCAGATATAAAAGAAGAAACGGATATAAAGGAGATTTCAACTTTGAAAAACAAAAAAATGTTTGCAATTTTTATTAGTTCAGTGATGTTAATTGTTGCTATTGTTTTAATCGTTATGATGATGTCTAGTGGTCCAAAAGAGACTTATTATGGTTATATGGAAAACAGTACAACAGCTGAAAAAGTAATCAGCGAAAAAGATAAAAAGATAGAAGAAGATGTGAAGTTACCTTCTGAATCTGGATTTTCACCTAAGAGCGGAGATTTTGTTAAATTAGTAAAAGCTGAAGGTGACGATACTTATAGCGAAATGGAAGTTATCGATCATGACGATATGCCACATGGCTTAATGATGAAAATTCATGACATGGGTGACATGAAAGGCATGTAATCCAAGCGATTATGCAAATGCTAAAGTACTTTACGTCATAAAAATAAAAGCAGTTAAATTTTCTTAAGTGGAAATTTAACTGCTTTTTTTAAATCGATATAATCTACGTAAAGACCAAGTAATAATAAAATTAACGAACAAATATTATGTCAAAAAAAACACTTAAAAAGAAAAACCAAATGCTTTTATAGCACTTGGTTTATCCACGTTTTTATTTTCTTAGTTAGTCTTTAATTTTATAATCTTTTTTAAATGCATTATGCTTAGCGCCTTTGATATCTTTATTTGTCTCTGGATCAAAACCTTGAACTACAATTCCTGTAGTCATACTGATGGGTTGAACTACATAAGTATGTTTTGGATCATCTTTAAATTTGACTTC
The DNA here is from genome assembly GCF_049943195.1 of Staphylococcus caseorum. Taxonomy (NCBI): domain Bacteria; kingdom Bacillati; phylum Bacillota; class Bacilli; order Caryophanales; family Staphylococcaceae; genus Staphylococcus; species Staphylococcus caseorum. The sequence continues at coordinate 50,490 of NZ_JBNFUA010000001.1, read as the reverse complement.
TTTATAAAACAAACCTTTTTTAGCACTGTACAGCGTTTCTTCAGATTTAATTTTCTCTGTCAAATTTTGATCTTTCATATAATGATCAACTAATTCTAAATGTTTATGCCCTTGGTATGTTCTCATGGCAAAGAAAAATACAATTGAAATTATAAGCGCTACAATTAATACACCCATAACTTTAAAAAATGTCTTCATTTATAATCTCCTCTAGTTAACGCGATATCTTTCTATAGTAAAGTAAGTCATTAACCTAATATGTAAGTTATATCTTACTCAAATCATTAATACTCGCTCATTTAAATTCATAATATTAATAGTATGACTGATTATAATACAATTATAAAGCGTTATAACTGTTTTGTAACAAAATCTCCTTATATTTCAGATTAATACAAACATCAAGTTAACATTTCTTAATATCATTTAATACATCAATCTCATTTCAAAGTTAGTCGTATTGATTTAAAGCCTATAATCTTTATATGAATTCAAGGTAATTAAGACGTGCGGCATGTTATAGCATTAAATTTTTACTTATTTAATAAGATAATAGTTAAAAAATAGTATAAAAAGCTATATATAGAGGTGCGCAACCGTTCCTTGACAATGAATGGTGTTCATAATATGGTTAAATTTCAAAAGGGGTGATTAAATGGAGGAAAAGGACAGCTACCTGGAACAGCAACTATGCTTTCTATTTTATGTTTCTTCTAAAGAAATAATTAAGAAGTATACTTCTCATTTAAAAGAGTATGATTTAACATATACAGGTTATATCGTTTTACTCGCAATTAAGGTGGACGAAAAAATTAATATTAAGACGCTTGGTGAGCGTGTCTTTTTAGATTCTGGAACACTTACACCTTTGTTAAAAAAACTTGAGAAAAAAGGTTACGTAACAAGAACTCGTGAGATTGATGACGAACGTAATTTACAAATTGCACTTACTGATAAAGGGACAAACGTGCAAGAACCACTTTCAAAAGTTTCAAAAAAAGTTTTTAGTGAATTCGACATGGACATAGATGAAGCTATAGATTTAAAAGATACATTGCAAAAATTTGTTAATAAACATTTCGCAAAAGATATTTAATTCATATGGGGTTTGTTGAGGTTAAATGGGACAATGTAATACATACATAACATTTTTATCTTCGGCTCTCCTCTTTTTAATCCTACTTACTACAATACCCACTTATTTTACTTTACTTCTAAAACGACACTATCTAAATACTTACTTATAAAACAGGCTCTAAATCCTAACGTTTCATTTTAAAATGTTTCAACTTTCATGCTAAAATAATATGAATACAATGATTAATAGTTTGACTTTGATTTTCTTTGACCATTTTATTATAATGTATTTGTAAGGTAAACTAGGTGTTCACCTTAATTTTATAATTTTTATAACTTAAACTTCAATTCCATTCGATTAAATATAACAATTAAACTACGCTGAGGAGAGATGTAGCATGACTTTTGAAAATAAAAATTTTAACAATCCGTTTATCGATGTAAATCCAGGTGATTTATTCAGAGATTTTGGGAAACAAATTTTCGAACAATTTCCTGGCACTGAGAGTATTAAATCAGATATTAAAGAATTAGACAACGCCTATATCGTTGAAGCTGAACTTCCAGGTATTAAAAAAGAAAATATTAGTTTAGAATTTGAAAATAATTTACTAACGATTGAAGGTAAACAAACTGTCGAAGTTCAAGATGAAAACGACACTAAACGTGCATTACACCAAGAACGTAACCACAGTGATTTGAGCCGTCAATTCCCATTTGAAAATGTTGATGATAGTAGTATCAAAGCTTCTTATGAAAATGGTTTACTCACTGTAACATTGCCTAAAAAAGAGCAAAAAGAACAACCGAAATCAAACATCGAAATAGACTAAACATTCATAGATAACAAATAGCGCTACATTTCCATAAGTTGGTAATGTAGCGCTATTTGTTATCTTAATTTTAATTTCTACCTATTTTAAGAAATCAGTCTCAAATTTTCTTTTTTTACGATATGTAGCATGGTAATGATGCCAATAACACCAAAGAATGCTAAAAATATAAATGCTAAATGGCTCGTACCGGTCATCATCGTAACATATGATATGACAATTGGAGGGAAGAAACCACCAAGCCCGCCCATCATTGAAACAATACCATTCGCCGCTCCTGATTCTTTTGCAAAATAGAATGGAACGAGTTTGAATACAAGACCATTACCAGTACCTGCACAGATACTAATAAGTAAGCAACCGATTGTAAACAATAATATATGACTTGAAAATCCTAAAATAATTGCGCCTATAATCATAAATACAAAATCTATCATTAATAAAATAACTGCGTTAAATTTGTCGCCCAAAATCCCACCCATTGGTCTTAAAAAAGTGGCTAACGCGATAAAGATACCAGATCTAATACCAGCATCTACTTCACTAATGTTAAAGTTTTGAACTAAAAAATTCGGTAAAAATAATCCAAACGCTACAAAAGCACCAAATGTAATAAAATACCATAATGATAAATAATAAAGCTTAAGATCTTTCATTAATTTTTTAGACTGCTTAACTAGTGGCACCTTTATTTTTTTCTCATTCGCATCACCTAGTAGAAACATTAAAATTGCAAATAATACAATAACAATCAAATAGCTTCTAACTGTCGTTTGCCATCCAATCATACCTGCAATAGGTGGAGCTAAAAATGAAGAAATTGCAGTACCAATGTTCCCCATACCATATATGCCATTAGCAAGTCCTACTCTTTCTTTAGGGAAATATTTAGGTATTGAAGTGACACCGACTGAGAAAATTGCGCCCCCTACACCTAAGAAGAAACCAGAAGCCATTAACATGCCCGGCGTTTGAGCTTGGCTTAAAAAGTAAATAGGAAATAATAAAATAATAAAGCTACAGAAAAACACCCATTTAGCACCAATAATATTAGTTAAATATCCAAATGGCACTCTTAAAATAGAACCCAATATAACAGGTATTGCTAAAATAATTGAAAGTTGATTCCCCGTGATATTAACATCTTGGGAGATAAAAGGCATTAATGGAGATATAATACTCCAAGCCATAAATCCAACTACAAGACTTAGCGTTTGTAAGCTAAGTTGGAAACCACCACTTGCTTTGTTCATTCATTTCACCTTCATTTTCATCTATTTAATTTCAATGATTAAATAGCCAGTATTTCGCAATTACTCTATAATTCAAAAAATGTGGGCATTATTTAATATTTATGAAAGTTAAAACTGGTGTAATATAAGCGAATTAAAAAATGCTTTTTGTTTACAAAATACTGGCTACACTTTTATTTTATGATTATTGTGAAAAAATTAACATAAGGATTATCCCTTAAGTTAATGAGTGGTTTCCCCTATATTCATTAGCCATTATTATTACTTTATATTTCAGTTTCACAGCACAGTAAACAAATCTTTTATAAAAAAAAGTTAGCGCGAAAAAATGACTGAATAGGATAATCATTTTTCGCGCTAACACTATATTGATGAATCTATGTGATTTAAAAGTCGACTAGTTTTTTCTTCATTGCATATTCAACTAATTCAGGTTTCGTTTTTAAGTCTAGTTTTTGCATGATATGTGTTTTATGTGCTTCCACCGTTTTAACAGATACAAATAACTTTTGAGCGATATCTTTATTGCCATAGCCTTTTGCAATTAAAGGCAAAATCTCGATTTCTCTTTTAGATAAAATTTTAAAGGGATCATTACTCGCTTGAGTATCTTGAGACGAATTGTTAACAAATTCGTTCACTAGCGATGTTGTGAGTTTCATATCTACGTATGTTTCACCTTGATAAACGGTTCTTATAGCCAATAAAAGCTGTTCATCTGGCGCATTTTTTAAAATGTAACCTTTTGCACCATTTCTTAATACATGAAATAAATATTCTTCATCGTCAAACATCGTTAATATTAATATCTTAGTTTCTGGAAAACTCTCAGAAATTTTACTTGTTGCAATAAGCCCTGATTCACCCGGTGGCATGCTTAAGTCCATAATTAAAACATCTGGCTTGTATTCCATTACTTTCTGGTACGCTTCTACACCATCAGCTGCTGTCCCAACGACTTCCATATCTTCTTGATAGTTTAAAATCATAGAAAATCCTGTGCGCACAACAGCATGATCATCTGCTATCACTATTCTCAACATTAATTTCTCCTTATTCCCTTATATTGGAACTTCTAATGTAACGATTGTACCTCTATCAATTTGTGTATCAACACTTACTTCTGCATTGACGAGTTCTGCGCGTTCATTCATACCATAAAGTCCTAGTCCGGTACCTTGTGGTTGATCTGTTTTTATAAAGCCTTTACCTCTATCTATAATTTCTGCAATTAATTTATGATCGTTTACATGCAAATCAATATCGACAGTATCTACACCGGCATATTTTATTGCGTTAAACAGCGCCTCTTGAACAACACGATATACGACTGTTTCAATCTCACTATCAAAGCGATGTGAAGCTAGGTTGGAATGATATTCTATGCGTATGCCATAATTGGCTTCAACTTGTTTGAAATAGGTTTTAAATGCTGCGTCTAAACCTAAATCATCCAAAGATGACGGTCGCAATTCAACAGATAAATTACGAATATCATCTATCAATTTGGACATTAATCCTTCTATACGCTTAGAATTATCTACCAAAGTTTGCATTTCTCTATGGTATTTTAGCAATCGTAATTCCACATCGATATTTAACATTTCTTGTACGAGACTGTCATGTAATTCACGTGAGATTCTTTTTCTTTCATTTTCTTGTGCAGATATCGTTTTTTGCATCATTTTTCGCTGATACATCTTATCATGACGCTCTATTTGAGGTGAAACATTTTGTAATGTAAATGCTTTAATATCTTTTGTTTCATCAATAGTTTGATATGTCGCTGTAAAAGGCTCAACTGTACCACGCGTCGTTTTCATAAATACTTGAAAACTTGTATTTCCTACTGACTCAGCTTCTAAAAAGCAATTTGTACATGATTGTAAATCATACTCATTTGTATACCCATCACAGCGACTACATATCGTATTAGTCATTTCTTGGTAGTCATTATCCGGTGAAATAATATCATGAGCAGCTTTATTCATCGCTATCACTTGACCATGTTTATCAACAAATACTATTTTTTCACTCGTATTATTAAAATATTGAACTAACAATTGGTCTATATTTTCCATTTGATTCATTTTCATAAAAATCACCTAGTCTTCTTCATTAAAAACACCCAATTTATTTGCGATTGAAATAGAGTGACATGTTTGAGGTAGTGGTCTATTATTTCTTTGACCTAATAATAGCACACCATAAACGTGATTTTCATACCATAATGGTATTGCTATCACTGCTGTTAGCCGTTCACATAATACGATTGGATATTTATGTTTTTCGCTCGGTAAGAGAAATTGATTGATATCTTCTATCACCATTCGCTTACCTGTTTTCATCACATTTCCTGCAATCCCTTTACCTATTCTAAGCACAATGAGTTTATAGCGAGCATTGGTACTTCCAGATACATAATTCCATTTTATAGGTGAAAATTGGTTTTCATCTTTGTAAAATGCCAATCCTGCAAAATCAAAACCTTCTTCAATACGTAGCGTGTCTAAAACGGCTTGATAATTCACTTGTTCATTAAAAGATAATAGGCTCAATCTTTCACCTCCGTTCACACTTTATGCTTTCGATAAATAATGTAACTACGACTCGCATAGGTTAGTGGCACGCTCCATACATGGACTAATCTAGTAAACGGCCAAAAAGCCATAATCACAAATCCTAGAAGTATATGCATCTTAAACGCGAGTGGTACTTGCGTCATTAAAGTAGCATCAGGAGAAAACATAAATAGTTGTCTAAACCATATTGATATTGTCTCTCTATAATCAAATGTTGGTATCGTTGCATTTGTCACTAAAGTAGCATAACAGCCCATAAAAACAATGAATAAAAGTAAAAAATTCACAATAATATCTGAGGCAGAACTCAATTTTCTAATGTTCTTTTTAGTTACACGGCGTGCGGTTAGCAACAACATACCTATCATAGTTATTATACCAAATATACTCCCAATATACACTGCTCCTATATGATACAAATGATCATTAACACCGACTGCTGATAACCAAGATGCAGGTATAACTAAGCCTACAAAATGCCCCATAGCTACGGGAATTATGCCTAAATGGAACATGAGACTGCCCCATTTCAATTGTTTCTTTTCAATAAATTCACTAGATTTAGCAGTCCATGAAAATTGATCAAATTTAAATCGTGCAATGTGCCCAATTAAAAAAATAGCTACGCAAAGATAAGGTACAATCACCCATAAAAATTGATTAAACATTTGTCTTCACCTCTGATACAGGCTCGATGCACGCTTTTAAAGTAGCTCTTAAGCCTTTTATCAAGTAATAATATGGGCTATCTTTTTCTTTTAATTGCTGTGCCATCGCATAGGTACCATCTTCAATAATCATGATGATAAATTCAATATTTCCTTGTGCGCGTGGATCATTTTGCCATTGTGCAATATATAAAAATTCTAGCATTAAGGGTAAAAAATCCGGTAATTCGTTGGCTGCCATTTCCAATCCAAACATCTCGTATAGTACTTTTAATTTAGCGAGTAATTGCCCACGTTCCTTTTGTGTATCAAATTTATTGTAAGTCATATAAAGTGGTGCCTTTTTATTAAAATCAAATGTGTCTGAATACAATTGTTTAATTTCCAACAGACTGCGTTCATGTATTTTTTCACGATACATTAATAAATCATCATACGCTGGATGGCTCAAATCAATCACTTCTTCAAATGTTTTCGGATGAAATGTCAATTTTTCAGGAAATTCCAACTGTTGAGCTAAGTAGCCAAAAGTTTCTTGATAATAATAATACTGCGTTAAATTAATCACGGAAAATCCCTCCATAGAAATTTTCATTGTATATCTCTTGTCCTGATTTTTCAGATGCTGTACCCACAGGTACGCCACATCCTTCACAATTAGAACCGAAGTATTCTCCGCCATAACCTTGGCTACCTTGAGCACGATACGTATCTATATAGTCTTCTTTATGAGATGTTGGAATTACAAAGCGGTCCTCATATTTCGCTATAGCTAACAAGCGATACATATCTTTTGTTTGGCGTTCAGTTAATCCAAGTCTTGATAATTTATCTGTATCAAATGGTTTGTTTGTCACTTCTGCACGCATATAACTTCTCATAATTGCCATACGTTGCAACGCTATTTTAATTGATTCTGTATCTCCAGCAGTAAATAAATTCGCTAAATATTGAATTGGTAATCTCATTTCTTCAATTGCCGGGAATATCATATCAGGATTTCTATTTGCATCTGTTGCCGTTTGCCCTTCAAAATAACTCATGATTGGACTCAATGGTGGACAATACCAAACCATTGGCATAGTGCGATATTCAGGATGCAATGGAAACGCAAGTTTATATTCAATAGCGAGTTTGTAAACTGGTGAATTTTGAGCTGCTTCAATCCATTCCATTGAAACGCCATCTTTTTGCGCTTGTTCAATCACTGATTCATCATATGGATTTAAGAATAAATCGAGTTGTTTTTCATATAAATCTTGCTCATTTTCTGTACTAGCCGCTTCTTCAACTCTATCGGCATCATATAATAAAACACCTAAATATCTCATACGTCCAGTACAAGTTTCAGAACATACTGTAGGCGTGCCTGCTTCAATACGTGGGAAACAAAATGTACACTTCTCTGCTTTATTTGTTTTCCAGTTAAAATAAACTTTTTTATATGGGCAACCTGTCATACAATATCTCCAACCACGACAAGCCTCTTGATCGACTAGCACAATCCCATCTTCGTCCCGTTTATACATTGCACCGGAAGGACATGAGGCAACACAACTCGGGTTCAAACAATGCTCGCATAATCTTGGTAAGTACATCATAAAGGTTTCATCGAATTTAAATTTGATATCTTCTTCAATACGTTGAATATTAGGATCTTCTGGTCCAGTAATGTGTCCACCTGCTAAATCATCCTCCCAGTTAGGCCCCCAATTCAAATCTAATTTCTCACCTGATATTAGAGAATGTGCTTTAGCGACTGGTGAATGATTACCTGCTTTAGCTGTCGTAAGGTGTTCATAATTATACGTCCACGGCTCATAATAGTCTTTAATCACTGGCATATCTGGATTATAAAATATTTTACCTAATGCTATTTTTGACCATTTACTACCAGATTTAAGTTCTAGTTTTCCTTTTTTATTTAAATACCATCCACCTTTATACTGTTCTTGGTCTTCCCATCGTTTTGGGTAACCAATACCTGGCTTAGTTTCTACGTTGTTAAACCACATATATTCTGCTCCGGGGCGGTTTGTCCATGTACTCTTACAAGTTACACTACAAGTATGACAACCTATACATTTATCTAAGTTTAATACCATTGCGATCTGTGCTTTAATCTTCAAGCCAGTCAACCTCCTTCAGTTTTCTAACAGCTACATAAACATCTCTTTGGTTTCCAATAGGACCATAATAATTAAAGTGATAACTGATTTGCGCATAACCACCTACAAGTTGTGTTGGTTTTAAATGTATTCGTGTTGGTGCATTATGAGAGCCACCTCTTGTTTCAGTAATTTCAGATCCTGGCGTCTCAATATGCTTATCTTGAGCGTGATACATAAACATCGTACCTCTTGGCATACGGTGTGACACAACTGCTCGAGCCGTTACTACTCCGTTTCTGTTGTAGACTTCTAGCCATTGATTATCTGCAATGTCATGTGCTTTTGCATCCTCTTTTGAAATCCAAACCGTTGGGCCACCTCTAAATAGTGTCAACATATGTTGATTGTCTTGATAAGTAGAATGAATATTCCATTTACCATGTGGCGTCAAGTAACGTAATACGAGCGTTTGATCATCCATCGTGACATGCTTATCCCTTGTCCCAAATACCATTGGTGGCAAAGTTGGTTTATAGACAGGTAAGTTTTCTCCAAATTGTTGGAATATTTCATGATCAATATAATAACTTTGACGTCCTGTTAATGTTCTAAATGGAACTAAACGTTCGATATTCGTTGTAAAAGGTGAATAACGCTGTCCATTTTTATTTGAACCAGGAAACACTGCAGTTGGAATAACTTCTCTTGGTTGGGCCGTCATATTTAAAAACGTTATTTTTTCTGATGCACGTTCACTAGAAATATCTTTTAATGGCATGCCTGTTTGTTGTTCTAGATCTTCATAAGATTTTTGTGATAATTCGCCATTTGTAGCTGAAGACAGATTCAATACAGCATCTGCTGCACGTCTTGCAGTATCTATTCTAGGTCTACCATTTCTCACTGAATCTTCTTTTTCATCATTCCAAGTACCGACCATATGTTTCAGCTCTTCATATTGTTCTGACACTGTAAAACTCACACCATGCGCACCCACTTTAGCTTTTTCTAATAAAGGACCGAGTGTGACATATTTATCAAATATTTTTGTATAATCTCGATCAACAACTGTAAAGCTTGGCATTGTCTTACCAGGAATGGCTTCTACTTCACCTTTAGTCCAGTCTTTTACAATACCGTTCACATTTGATATTTCTTGTTGCGTATCATGAGCTAAAGGTGTAGTTACGACATCTTTGTATACGCCTGTCAGATGTTTTTCCGCAGTTTCTGATACTTCTTTACTTAACAATTTGAAAATATCCCAATCTGAACGTGATTCCCATAAAGGGTCTATCGCTGGATTAAATGGATGTACAAAAGGATGCATGTCCGTAGATGATAAATCATGCTTCTCATACCATGTCGCAGCAGGCAAGACAATGTCTGAGTAGAGCGGTGTCGAAGTCATTCTAAAGTCTAGTGATACAAGTAAATCTAACTTACCTTCAGTATCCTCTCTCCATTGAATTTCTTCTGGTTTTACTTCTTCATTCGGTTCTGCCAATAATCCCGACTTCGCACCGAGTAAATGTTTCATAAAATATTCTTGCCCTTTCGCAGAACTAGATATTAAATTAGAACGCCAAAGGAATAACGTTTTTGGATGATTCTTTTTCAAATCAGGATCTTCAATTGCAAATTGTGTTTCCTTTGATTTCACTGAATCTACTGCGCGTTTTAAAATCGCTTCATCATTAAATTCATTCGCATCTCTTGCTGCTTCACCAAATGACAAGCTATTTTTATTAAATTGTGGGTACGAAGGCAACCAACCTAATCTAGCCGCTAGCACATTATAATCTGCTGGATGTTGATGCTTAATATTCTCCGCTAATGGGGATTTTATACTATCCACATTAGATTCTTCATATTTCCACTGATCTGTTGCAAAGTAGAACCAACTTGTACCATTTTGTAATCTCGGTGGTCCTTGCCAATCTTTGGCGAATGCAAGTGTATTCCATCCTTCAATTGGTCTACATTTTTCTTGGCCAACATAATGCGCCCATCCGCCGCCATTCACACCTTGACAACCACATAGTAATACTAAATTTAAGATAGAACGGTAAATCGTATCTGAGTTAAACCAATGGTTAATACCTGCGCCCATAATAATCATCGATTTACCCTTTGTATCAATTGCATTTTGCGCAAATTCACGTGCCACTTGTGTAACTACATCTTGTTTCACACCAGTCACCGTTTCTTGCCATGCAGGTGTATAATATGAATTTGCATCTTTGTAGTCCTTGGCTTCTAATTCATGATTAAATCTTTTCACACCATATTGACTTGTCATTAAATCATAAACTGTAGTTATATAGCGTTCTTCTCCATTTGCTAGGGTGATTTTTTTAACCGCAATTGGTCGTTCAAAAATGCCATTACCCTCATTATTGAAATATGGAAATTGTATTTTTTCTAATTCAAAATGATCTTCTACAAGACTCAGTGCTGGATCAATTTTACTACCGTCTTCATTTTCTAGTTTTAAATTCCATTGTTTTTCTTTTTCCCAACGTTGTCCCATTGTGCCATTTGGAACCGTTAAGTCCTGAGTGATTTTATCAAAAATAACAGGCTTCCATTCACTATGCTCTGTTGTTTCGCCTAAGTCATTTGCTCTTAAGAAACGACCTGCTTTAAAACCATTTTCATCTTTATCTAGCATGATAATAAATGGCATATCTGTATATTGTTTTGAATAATTTATAAAATGCGCATTAGGTTGATTAACGTAATGTTCTTGTAGTATGACATGCGTCATCGCTTGCGCAAGTGCTGCATCAGAACCAGGGTGTGGCGCTAACCAATTGTCTGCAAATTTCACATTCTCTGCATAATCAGGTGCAATTGATACCACTTTCGTTCCTTTATATCGAACTTCAGTCATAAAATGTGCGTCTGGGGTACGGGTCATCGGTACATTAGAACCCCACATCATAATGTAAGAAGCGTTATACCAATCACTGGATTCAGGTACGTCTGTTTGTTCACCCCAAATTTGAGGTGAAGCAGGTGGCAAATCTGCATACCAATCATAAAAACTCAACATTTCTCCACCAAGTAAACTCACAAATCGTGCACCAGAAGCATAACTCAACATAGACATGGCAGGTATCGGTGTAAAACCAGCTATTCTATCTGGACCAAATTTTTTAATGGTATAAATAATTTGTGCAGATATGAGTTTACCTACGTCTTTCCAATTCGTTCTCACTAATCCACCTTTGCCTCGTGCTTGTTTATATATTTTTGCTTTTTCCTCATCTTCTACGATGGACGCCCAAGCTTCTATCGTATTATTATCATGAGTTTCTAGGGCTTCTACCCAAAGTTCCCACAACTTTTTACGGATATATGGATAACGAATTCTTAAAGGACTATATTCATACCAAGAAAATGAAGCACCACGTGGGCAGCCTCTAGGTTCAAATTCAGGCATATCAGGTCCACAACTTGGATAGTCTGTTTGTTGATTTTCCCATGTAATCACACCATTTTTCACAAATACTTTCCACGAGCAAGAACCTGTGCAATTCACGCCATGAGTCGTTCTAACTACTTTGTCATGACTCCATCTTTCTCTATACATTTTTTCCCATTCCCGACTCTTGCTTTCTAAGACTGACCAGTTACCATTAAATTTTTCAGTCGGCTTAAAAAAGCTTAATCCAAATTTTTTCATTGAAAACACCCTCTCAGATCATTGCCAGTAAAATTTTTAAAGTAGGATTCTATGGTTCACTTCATTCACTGCTTAACTAAATTGTACATTTTTTCACAAATTTCAAATATTAGGGAATCACCTAATAAGAGATGGAAATACCCTTAGTTTTTAAGCATCTACTCGTGTGCAAAAGCAATTTAATAAGACATAAATATAAAAATGGAGGCTGAGACATGTGATATGTCCCAGCCTCATCATTTTTTTATTTTGGTGTTATCAGTTATCCTCTGAAATCACCTTATTTTATATCCTTAGTGTGAATTTCTTCATCAAAATGCTGCATTAATTGTTGTTCTATAAACAACTGTTGGCTGTGATGAAGTTCATGCTTTTCATCAGGATTAATTATGCACCATCCATCTTTTTCATAGATATCGAATGCTTGTTTAATTGCTTCTAAACGCGGTCCAGTAATTAAATATTTCTTAGGCATACATTGGTTTAAAGCACTTTTAATATTTTCACAGGCTGCTATATCTCCAACAATCACCATGCCAGGTAATATATGTTCTAAATCATCAGAAACCTGCTCCGCAATTGTAGTTACCCTACCTATGATGTGTTTTTCATTATAAGTAGAAACATTGAATATAAGCAAGACTGGATAATCAACTTGTGTAGTCTGATATATATCCTTCATAATTTCACTCAATCGCTTCACACCCATATAAATAGCTAACGTACCTCCGTTTATAAGTGTTGTAACATCAACTTGTTGCTGATTACTTTTATTCAGATATCCTGTAGCAAAAGTGACACTATGAGCGATATTTCGAATTGTTAATCCTAAACCTACTGAGGCTACAGCAGCACTCGCTGTTGTAATACCTGGTACAACTTCAAAATCAATGCCAGCTTGTGATAATGTAACTACCTCTTCATGGACTCTACCAAAAATTGCCGGGTCTCCACCCTTCAATCTAACAACACATCTATGTTGCTTTGCAGCTGAAATTAATTTTTCATTTATGACTTGTTGTTGTATATGCTTACGGTATGCTTCCTTACCCACATTTATAATTTCAATTTCTGGTCTTACTAATTGTAAAATGAATGGATTGACTAATCTGTCATACAATATGATATCTGCACTTCGAATGAGACGTTCGGCCTTTCTTGTTAATAATTCCGGATGCCCAGGTCCAGCACCTATGAGATATACCTTGCCATAAGTATTTAGAGGCATATATACACAGCTCCATTATGAATTTCTACAGCGTAAACATCCACGCACCCTGTATCTGGTGACTGTACGAGACCCGTTTTCAAATCTATTTTTTGATCATGCAAAGGACAATATACAAATTCACTACTCACTGTACCTTCTGAAAGTGGTCCTTGCTTATGAGGGCATCTATTATGAACTGCGTGTATTTCACCTGATTCTGTTAAAAATAGGCCAATTTCGATATCATTTATGATTGCCTTTTTGCCAACTAAAGGAACAAGCTCATCGACCATTGCTACTTTTATTTTTTCTAATGCTTTCATAATTAAACTTTCTCCACTTCAAATATTTTTTGTGCTGCTTCATTATTTAAAATGTGTGTCCATGGTTCAGCTTCTATAGCTTTTTTCGCTTCCATAATACGATTAAACAAATCGTCTTGTCTTTCTTGATTTAATAAAACTGCTTGAACATTTTCAAAACCTAACCGTTTTATCCACGGTGCAGTACGTTCTGCATAAATACCAGTTTCTCTATAATATTGCATCATCGCACCACATAATTTAATGACCTCATCTTCTGTTTCGACGGTAGTTAAATGCATTCCCTCTGTTACATCCGTACCGCCATTGCCCCCAATATAAATTTGAAATCCATTTTCAACGCTGATGACACCAAAGTCTTTAACACCAGATTCTACACAGCTTCTTGGACAACCAGAGATACCCATTTTAAATTTATGTGGCGTATCGATGTATTCGAATGTTTTTTCTAAACGAATACCTAATTGTGTAGTATATTGCGTACCAAATCTGCAAAATTCCTTACCGACACAACTTTTAACTGAGCGCGTCTTTTTCGCATAGGCTGAAGCAGAACGCATACCTAAATCAGCCCATATTTGTGGTAGTAATTCTTTTTTAACACCATACAAGCCTATACGTTGAGAACCTGTCACTTTCACTAATGGCACATCATATTTTTTAGCAACTTCTCCTAAACGTATTAATTGATCTGCATTCGTAACACCGCCCCGCATTTGGGGAATTACTGAAAATGTGCCATCATTTTGAATATTGGCATGATAGCGTTCATTTGCAAAGCGTGATTCAATCTCGTCATTGTGCTCAAATGGATAAACCATATTCAAATAATAATTAATAGCTGGCCTACACTTTGGACAACCTGCCTTATCATTAAAATTGAGCGCATGGCGTACTTCCTTAGACGTTTTCAATCCTTTTGCTCTTATCTGCGTAACAATTTGATCACGTGTGAGCTCAGTACATGCACATATACCAGATGGTTTAGAATCAACAAAATCATCACCTAATGTATACTCTAAAATATGACCAATTTGCCCTTTACACTTACCACAAGAATTGCCAGCTTTTGTTTCTTTTGTGACTGCTTCTACACTTGTAAGACCATGTTCATTAATCGCACTCACAATTTTACCTTTGCTTACTCCATTACACCCACACACTGTCTCATCATCTGCCATGTCAGCAATACTTATTTCACGCGTTTCTCCGCCTTTATGCATAAGTGAAACCATTGTATAATCCTCTAATGGTTCTTGTTTTTTCATCATATTAAAAAATCTCGGACCATCATCAATATCTCCGTATAAAACTGCTCCGACAATGCTGTCATCTTTCAAAAACACTTTCTTATAGTGGTTATTAACACTGTCAAAAACCTCTACACCTTGGATATCTATACCTTCTGTAATTTGACCTGCGCTATATAAATCACAGCCCGAAACTTTTAAAGAAGTAAATGTTGTGGAACCTCGATAACCTTCTGTTTCTCGACCGGTTAAATGGTCTGCTAACACTTTACCTTGTTCATATAATGGTGCAACTAATCCATATACTTTACCATTGTGTTCTGCACATTCACCTACTGCAAAAATAGTTTCATCACTCGTTTGCATATAATCATTAACGACAATACCTCTATTCACTTTTAAGCCACTTTCCTGTGCAACTTGTGTATACGGTCGAATACCAACTGCCATGACCACTAAATCTGCTTCTAATGTTGTTCCATCTGCTAATAAAACGCCTGTAACATCTTCTTGTCCAAGTATTTCTTGTGTACTTGCCTGCAATTTAAAGTTCATTCCCTGTGCTTCTAAATCTGTTTTCAACAAATCTGCAGCCTTTCTATCTAATTGCATTTCCATAAGCCATTCAGCAAGATGTACCACAGTGACTTCCATACCTTGGTCCATTAATCCACGGGCACATTCTAATCCCAGCAAACCACCGCCAATTACCATAGCATGTTGCTTTGTTTTAGCAATTCCAATCATACGCTCAGTGTCTTCGATTGTTCTCCAACCTATTACACTCGGTAAAGTCGCCCCTGGTATAGGTAATACAAAAGCGCTTGAACCCGTAGCAAATATACAAATATCGTAATGACATCTTAGGCCATTAGCCGTAATCACTTGTTTTAGTTCTCGATTAATCTCTACTACTGGATCATTCGTAATCAGCTGAATATCATTGTCTTTATACCACTCAAAAGGATTCATAATGGTTTCATCCACTGTCATCTTTTTCTGCAATATATTTGATAGCATGATTCGATTATAATTTGGATAGGGTTCCTTACCGATAATCGTTATGTTATATTGTTGTGCATCGCGTTCTAATATTTCTTCAATCGTGCGTATGCCCGCCATACCATTACCAATCATTACTAACTGCTTTTTAGACATCGTCTTCCTCCTCATACACTTCATTTAAAAATGTTTGTACTGCCTTTGATAGTTGTTTCACTCCGCTACAATTTGTGCCATTTGATCTAAAATGAATGTTTATGTCTTTGTATTTTATTTCTGACATATTATAAAAATCAGATTGCGCTTTATCACTGATATGGTTAACAAGTTGATAAGGCTTTGCCTCTTGCTTAATTAGATTATTAATATCTTCGTCATCTGTTGCAGCAAAAATAATATCCGCATGTTTAATATCTTCGCTGTCATAACACTTTGTAAACAACTTCATTTTAGGATATTCCATTTCAAAAAATTCTGGTAAAAATTTTTTACTTATAATAACTAGCGACTGTATATCTTCCTTAATAAGTTGTCGTACTTTTCTATACGCAACTTTACCTGCGCCAACCACTACAACACGTTTATCTGACAAGTTGAGTTGAATTGGATACACTTTCTAACACCTCTAATTGTTTAATTCTTTCTGTGATTATCATTGAGAGCAAAGGGTCGAAATTAATAGCTGATGCATAATGAATATTACAATCATCATTCATATGTGCTATATGGTATTTTGCTTTGTTCACCAAAAAGCTGTCATAGAAAAATATGGGGACAATCAATATGTCTATATTATTTTTTAAATAGTACTGTAACTTAAAGCGATAACTGTAGTCACCATATAATGTCATCATAGAAATAGGTGTTTCAAAAACATCACACGCTTGAGTTAACTGCCATAAAGCAATATCAGGATGACGATAACGTTCGCTGCCATGAGCCATTAAAATAATATGCTGTATTTTAGGATGCTTTTTAACTTTAGCTAAAATTTTCTGTTTAACTAGCGTTGTCATTAATTTATGTGTGCCAAGTGGCTCAGCAAATTTATATTTAATATGTGGATATCTATACTCATAAAGTTTTTAAAATCATAGGGATATCTTCTAAATAATGCTTTGCTGGAAAAAGCAAAAGTGGAATGATATTAAAACTTTTAGTACCCTGTTGAATAAGTTTGTCTAGTACTTGTTCAAGACTTTGATTTTTACTTTCTAAAAAAGCAATATGATAATCATGTACGTTACGACTTAACAATTGCTCCAAAAAATCATGAAGTGCTTTATTTTGTTTCCCTTTATTCATGCCATGAATAACAAGTATATGCTCTGTCATGTGATGCCCCCTTTCTTTACACTTGCATTGTAATATAAATCCAGTTGCTTTTGTGAATAAAATCACATAATAAATCAAAAATAGGGAATCCCCTTATTCAATTACTAATGGGATTCCCTATGGATTTTATTCAATTTATTAAAATGGTGGTGTACCTAACACTTCTTCATCAAAACTTTCTGGTATAAGCACTTTTCTCATAATAACTCCTAAATCTCCATCGTTACTCTCATGCTCACCGTATATTTCATAGCCACGTTTTTTATAAATATCTAGTAGCCAAGGGTGTAAACGTGCTGATGTACCAAGCGTCACTGCTGGTGCTTTAAGTGTGTCTCTTAAATAAGTCTCCTCAACATATTTTAACAACTGACTTCCAATACCTTTACCATCATATGACGGCTTCGTAGCGAACCACCAAACAAATGGATATATTGAGATACGACGTTTTCCTTCCCAAGGATAACGTACAGTAAGTGTTGAAATTATTTCATGCTCATCTTCTAGTACAAACATCGTACTTGTTTTAATATTCTTTTTAACTAATTCAACATTCGCATTAACTGATGGCCAATCTATACCTAATTCTCTTAACGGGGTAAAAGATTCATACATCAATTTTTGTAATGCCTCCGCGTCTGATTCCACAGCAACTCTTATATTATATTCAGACATTTTGTCACTCCTTCTCATTTATAGCTTATTCATTCATAGATAACATCCCTAAAAAAATCATAAACCATTTACAATCATATCAATACAATATGGCTTCTTAATTATTGAGTCAATTATTATGTTTTAAAAACGAAAAAAGCACCATCACAAAATAGATTATGATCGTGCTTGTTACTATTATGAATACTATTAATTATGTAAGCTATTTCGTTTACCATTTAAATATGCATAAACTAGACCAACGAAAATACCTCCACCAATATAGTTACCTATAAAGGCGAACACAATATTTTTCAATACGTGTAACCATGCGACTACATCAAAATCATAAAACACCATACCTGCGTATAGCCCTGCATTAAATACAACGTGCTCATAACCCATAAATACAAAGACAATGACGCCACTAGCAATGAAAAATGCTTTAGTTAGACCGTCTTTAAATTGAATTGATAAATAAATACCAATATTAATAAAGAAATTACAAAATATGGCTTTACCTAAAATGCCATACCATGTGGCATCTATCGTCTTACCATTAACAAGTTTCGTTAAGCTTGCAACCATGTCTGAAGTCATAATCGGAGTGAATTTCATTAAACCAAACAGGATAAATCCACCTATTATATTAAATAGAAAACATACCATCATAATACCCAATGCTTTATTCATGCCAATAACTTTATAATACCAACCAACTGTTAAAAACATAAAGTTACTCGTTAATAATTCTGAATGTGACAGTACAATTAAAACCAAGGCTAAACTGAATGAAATAGCTCCCATTAAATTAATTAAACCTTCATTTGTACCTGCAAATTGTGTTTTTATAGCTAGCATAAATACCGTTACAATTGCTAGTAAGAATCCTGACATAATTGATTTAAGCGCATAACGACCAGGTGTCTTATCAAACAAAACTTCCTTCATTTGTACTTGATTATTAATATTATCAATCGTTTCTCTCGACATGTAAGTGTCCTTAATGGATTTATTATTATCTACCAAGAAATATGCCCCCTTTTTGATTTAAAAAAATGATAATTTATCTATACCAATAATGTTATTATATTAGTTTCATTTGATATTTAATAGTCAAAAAATAAGTTTTTCAATTTTAAAATTTAATATATTGCGCGTTAGTTTAAAATAACGTAAACTTTACTTGTACTAGAAATACACACAAGTAAACCTAAAGGAGGCATATACTTGAATACACAATTCTCTGTTTCAATCCATATTCTCTCTCTGTTAGCTATAAAAAATGAACCTGTTTCAAGTCAATATATCGCTGACAGTATTAATAGTAACGCCACTTTAGTGAGAAAATTATGCCGTTATTTAAGAGACGGTAATTTTATACAGAGTAGCCAAGGCATCGCGGGTTATAGTTTATCTAGCGCATCCCATGATATTAGGTTAGGTGATTTATATAAGCTGATTTTTTCTAACACTACCCATTTCGCAAAAATTCATGGTCATACGAACACAGATTGTCCTGTAGGGAAAAATATTACCCACGCACTTGATGAAATATATAGTGATGTAGACGAAACGATTGTAAATAAACTTAATACCTATACGATTAAAAGTGTCATTGATCGCTTTTAAATAAATAACGCTTGATTATCTTGCTATATGCTTAATTTTCATTAAGTAAAACAAGATAACCAAGCGTTTTATTTTTGTGAAGGAATATAGAAATGAGCGTTCTGATAATGGTATATCAGATGCGAACAATCAAATGGTATGCCGGTTGTTGTATAAAATACTTGTTCATAATTTAAGCAAGGATCGCCCTCATCCAATTCTAATAATTCAGCTTCTTCTTCTTCCAATTTATCTACATTAAAATAAACATCTGAGAACCCAATCTTCACTTTTAAGTTTTGTTCTAAATATTTAAAAATAGACTTTTCTGCTATAGATTCATTTAAAAATAGCACGATATCTTTATTAAAATACGACTGCTCGAAACAAAATATTTCACCATCTACATAAACAATACGCTCTAAAACATAGACTAATGTATCTTTGTCTAACTTTAATTTTTGCCGAACGCTTTCTGGTGCAATGACTTCCTCAACGCGCAATACCTTATTTGTTACATTTAGTCCTGTAAATTCATCACTAAAACCGCCAGTTGAAAAGAGATTAAGATATCCATCTCTTTTTTTATTACGCACATAGATGCCACTACCGCGTGCTTGATAAATATTCCCTTGTTTTTCTAATATTTCCAAAGCTTTAATAATCGTGCTTTTACTCACATCATATTTTATTTTTAATGCCTCAACACTTGGTAATTTATCCCCTGCTTGAAATTGACCACTTTCTATATATTCATTCATTTGTTGAGCAATTTGTTCATACTTGAGCATATACTTACCCCTTTTATATTAAAATTCACCCAATTATAACATGAATGCCAATTTAAACTACCGAACTTTTTATTTGTAAGGGTCTTTACAAATTGTACCGGTACAATTAGAATGTAATAAACGATTACACAAATCGTGTGGATTAACTTATTAAAGGGGTTGGGAAATGTGGCAGACAAAAATAAAATACTCGCACAAAGTATATTAGAGGCAGTTGGAGGCGAAGCAAACCTTGTCAATAGCACGCACTGTGCAACCAGATTACGATTAGTATTAAAAAGATCTATTCCAAATGCTAAGAAAAAAGTATCGGAAATAGATGGTGTCGTGACTGTTGTGGAAAATAATGGTCAATTTCAAGTTGTCATAGGAAATAACGTCGGTGAAGTATTTAAATTTTTTGAAGCTTTAACAAGTGAACAACCATCCGATGATAATGAACAATCTGAAAATAAAGGGTCAATACTTAACCGTGTCATCGCGACGATGTCTGCAGTGTTCGCACCATTTATTTACATTTTAGCTGCTGCTGGTATATTACAAGGTTTATTAATAATCATAAAACTGATTATTCCATCCTTTGAAAACACAGGCACTTATGAAGTTTTTAATTTCATGTCCTGGGCTCCTTTCACATTCTTACCAATATTCATCGCAATTACTGCTTCACGCCATTTTAATGTAAATACTTATATTGCAATTGCTTGTACTGCAGCATTGGTGAGTCCTGATTTAACAGGAATGGTAGAAAGAATACAAAGTGGAGAAACAATTAAATTATTTGGCATGCCGCTTACAGAGACAAGTTACACTTCATCTGTATTGCCGCCTCTTTTCTTAGTTTGGATATTATCCTATGTTGAAAAATACTTAAACAAATGGATACACGATGTAGTAAAACCTTTATTCACACCATTTTTAAGTATCGTCATTATGGTTCCTGTTACATTACTCGTTATTGGACCAATCACTACACTTGGCGCACATGGTATTGCCGCTGGTTTCAACTTTCTCGTTGAAGTTGCGCCATGGTTAGCTGGCGCACTTATTGGTGGTTTGTGGCAAATCTTTGTAATATTCGGTGTGCATTGGGGCATCACGCCTATGGTTTTAGCAAACTTTGAGCAACATCAAAGTGATTCATTCCAAGCTTTCCAAACAATTGCCGTTATTTCTCAAATCGGTGCTGTTATAGGTGTGTTAATTAAATCTAAGCGTACAGAGATTAAACGTGTCGCTTCTTCAGCAGGTGTTACAGGCATTTTTGGAATTACTGAACCTTCAATATATGGTATCAATTTACGCTTTAAAAAACCCTTTATTATTGCATGTATCAGCGGCGCCTTAGGTGCATTTGTTGCAAGTTTCTTTAATCCTAAATATTATGCATACGCAGGGCTGCCTGGCCCTATAACAATTATTAATGGATATAGTCCTGATAACCCTTCATCTATTTGGGGCATTTTATTAGGATCAGTAATTGCTATCATCTTACCTATCATATTAATTCAATTCTTAGGTTATGGTCATGATACGACAGAGGAAGTAGAAGACACAGAAGTTAACTCAAGTACTATTCCACAAGCAGTTTCAACAAATAGCAATCTTGAAACACTTATTCATAGTCCTTTAGATGGGCAAATCCTTCCTTTAACTGAAGTCGATGACCCTATTTTCTCAGAAGGTATGATGGGTCAAGGTATTGCTATAAAACCTGCAAATAATACAGTTCACGCACCACTTGAAGGCACTGTAAGTATGATTGCTGTAAGTGAACATGCAATTGGCATTACATCTCCTGACGGTGTAGAACTATTGATTCATGTTGGTTTAGAAACTGTGGAGTTAAAAGGAGAAGATTTTGAATTACTAGTTAATGAAAATGATGAAGTCAAACTAGGACAACCTTTATTGCATTTCAATCAAAAGTGGCTTGAATCAAGTGGATACGATACTGTAATTCCAATCATTGTCACTAATTCAGCTGAATTTAGTGAAGTAATTACTACGGATGCAGTACAAGTTTCGCAAAATGATGCATTACTAACAATTATAAATAAATAATAAGAATAAAGGAGTATATAATAATGACTAAATTACCAAAAGACTTTTTATGGGGTGGCGCTCTGGCTGCCAATCAATTTGAAGGTGGTTACGATAAAGACGGAAAAGGCTTAAGTGTTATTGATGTAATGACTAATGGAGAACATGGCAAGCCTCGTGAAATCACGCAAGATGTAGACCCAAATAAATATTATCCAAATCATGTAGGTATAGATTTTTATAATCGTTATAAAGAAGACATCGCATTATTTAATGAAATGGGATTAAATTGTTTACGTACGTCAATCGCTTGGTCTCGTATCTTCCCTAATGGAGATGAAACAGAACCTAATGAAGCAGGACTACAATTTTACGATAATATTTTTGATGAATTATTAAAATATGGTATTGAGCCAGTGATTACTTTGTCTCATTTTGAAATGCCTTTACATTTAGCACGCGAATATGGTGGTTTTAGAAATAGAAAAGTAGCCGATTTCTTTGCTCAATTTGCAGAAACTGTATTCAAGCGTTATAAGGATAAAGTTAAATATTGGATGACTTTTAATGAAATTAATAACCAAATGGATATAGATAATCCGATTTTCTTATGGACAAACTCAGGCGTCCTTATCGAAGAAGATGAAAACCCAGA
The DNA here is from genome assembly GCF_049943195.1 of Staphylococcus caseorum. Lineage (NCBI taxonomy): Bacteria > Bacillati > Bacillota > Bacilli > Caryophanales > Staphylococcaceae > Staphylococcus > Staphylococcus caseorum. The sequence goes on along the minus strand of NZ_JBNFUA010000001.1, from coordinate 27,401 downwards.
AGAAGTACTGTATCAAGTCGCTCATAATGAATTAATCGCGAGTGCAAAAGCTGTAAAAATAGGTAGAGCAATTAACCCTGATTTTGAAATAGGATTAATGATTTCTCATGTAGCAATATATCCTTATTCTTGTAATCCAGAAGATATGATGGAATCTGTAAAAGCAAATCGTTTACGTTTCTTCTTCCCAGATGTCCAAGTTCGAGGCTACTACCCTAGCTATGCAAATAAAATGTTAGAACAAAAGAATTATGATATTGGTTGGCAAGAAGGAGATGACAAAATTTTATCAGAAGGTAAAGTTGATTATATTGGTTTTAGCTACTATATGTCTACTGCTGTTAAACACGATGCAAAATCATATACTGGAGAAAATGTTACCAATGGTGGGTTAGCGAATTCTGTCGATAATCCTCATATTCAGCAAAGTGATTGGGGTTGGGCCATTGATCCTACAGGGCTACGCTATACTTTGAACATATTATATGACCGTTACCAAATACCACTTTTCATCGTTGAAAATGGCTTTGGTGCTGTAGATGAAATTGATGAAAACGGTGAAATTCATGATACGTATCGTATCGATTATTTAAAAGCACATATTAATGCAGCAATCACAGCAGTTGACGAAGATGGTGTTGATCTAATGGGTTATACACCCTGGGGTATTATAGACATTATTTCTTTCACTACAGGAGAGATGAAAAAACGTTATGGTCTAATTTATGTCGATAGAGATAACGAAGGCAATGGTACTTTAGAACGCAGAAAGAAAGATTCTTTTGATTGGTATCGCAATGTTATTGAAACAAATGGAGAATCATTAAATTAATAATAACGACAGTAATTTTCACTGACACCTGTGGTAATAGTACTAGTCATAGACTAATGCTTTTGACTACTACCTAAGTTAAGCATTATGAAGGATATTGATTTACTTAAGTATGCGCAAACAGAACTGACGACAAAGCCTGAGACTTTGTCGTCAGCATGAAGAGTAGTACGGAACTCTAATTAGAAAAATTAGAGTTCCGTACTACTCTCTTTTTATATAAAATATTAGTTTTTATACCTACGTAACACATGTAAACCATAGGCAAAAATACCATATCCTGTTAATGTACGTATAAACCATTTAAATGTAGTATGACTCAAACTTTTTTCATTTAAAAATAATGCGGGTACTAGCGTACTCACTGAATATAGTCCAAGTACTTTAACATAACGTTTATTCAATACACTCACCTCTTTTCATATACTATTATATCGAAAAGAGAGTTGGAATAAACAGGTAATTTCCAACATCTTATTGACTATTCTTATAATTTTGTTAAAAGTGTCTCTAAATTATCAAAAGTACTATTCATACCCTCTTCTACACCCATATCCAACAATTGTTGAGCTGCTTTAGGATCTGGCAATTCTGCTATAGATTTTATCGTAGTCAAACCTTTACTGTTTTCTTCTATATGAATGATGTTATGCATACCTGCCATTTTTTCATCAATATTACCATCTTTGTCTGCAAAGTAATCATAATAATCAATTAGCGTCGGTTCTTTCACTTCATTATAATTAGTCACAGTATAGCTTGTACCTTGAGGCGCACGTATAGCGAAAAATGCATGTCCACCAGTCTGAACATTAAATTTAAATACTTCAGTCTTTGCACCTTGTGGGTGAAACCATTGTTCAAATAAAGCACGGTCAGTATACGCTTTAAATATATTTTGTGCCGTTGTATTAAAATCTCTCGTAAAAATTATTTTGTTTTCCTCAACTTGAACTGTCATTTACGATTCTCCTTTATCCATAATTACATATGATATTATCTTTTTTACTTTAGCATTTTTACTATGGCTTTCAAATTCAAAGAAGTCCGCAAAATAAATTGTATCTCCATTTTGAGCAATTTGAGTGCCATGTATCGCGCCTAATTTACCATGAGAAATATTATGGGTCACTTCCAATGAATCAATATCGACTTTATGTGCGTTTAATTCATCATAAAACACTTCAAAACCATGCAATTCAAAAGCGCCAGGAACCTCCCATATAAAATCTGCTGTAACAGCTTCCAATAATTGCACTTTATCTACTAATATTGAGCCTATTAAAAAATCTAACATTATCTTTCTTTTGGGTGCATTATCACAATTTAAATACCCCGTTAATTTAAATGGTAAATCTGACTCCGTTTCATTTTTAAAATTTAAGTCGATATCTGTTAATGCTACATGAAGTATTTCAATCGCTTTAGGACCAATACCATGTATGCCTAATAATGTTGTTCGCTCATATTGTACAACTTCTTCTAACGTTACGACACCTATATCATTAAGTGCTTGGGTTGCAGGCCGTCCTATTTTTGGTAAATCTGTCGCCATGTGATCTCCCCCTATCTTATGTATCACTATACCCATTTCATCGCTTAATTATTTATCAACAAATATTAATTATGACTTACTATCTTTTATCTTAAGGTAGTTGACAAAGCGTACAATTCCAACTATCTTATATTATAAGATAGTGAAAAGAGGGATTACATGTCAATTTCAAATCAAATGATGAAAGGATTGTTAGATGGCGCCATATTGGGACTGATTTCTCAAGGTGAAACATATGGTTATGAAATTCTAGATAAATTAAAATCTCAACAATTCCCTGAAATTAGTGATGGCAGTATATATCCAGTATTATTACGACTAAATAAAAATGGATATGTCACTACGATAACTAAAAAATCAGATACTGGCGGACCAAAACGTAAGTATTATTTATTAACTGAAGACGGTAAAAAAGAATTAGCAAATTTCAAAAGTAAGTGGAACTATTTAAACAATGGTATGAATAATTTAATGAGGAGTGTTGACGTTGTTGACTAAAAAAGCTGAAGATTTTTTACTAAAATTAAGAATCGAATTGCTATTTCGTGGCAAGGACGAAGATGAAATTAATGCGATTGAGGAAGAATTACGTGATCATATTACAATCGCTGAAGAAAACAATGATAATATTGATAATTTACTAAACACGCCTATCAAAAATTATGCTGATAACTTTTCTAAAGAATTGAGTTTAACTAAAGGTATTCATAAATATGTACTCTATATCATTTCATTTATGATTGTAATGACAATTGTTCCAAGAATGCTGGATAATTCATTTCAGTTAAGTTTATCTTTAATACTCTATATTTTGTTCATCTTTATTGGTTCTTTTGTGTTGGTATTATTTGTAGTAAAAAAAGTGATTATGCGATGGGGCGATAGTAAGAAAACATATGTTGCTGCTTTTGTTATTGCACCTTTGATTTTCGGAATTTACTTACTGTGTGAATTCGTGTTACGTAACCATCCATTATTTGTTTTTTGGTCGCCCAATCAAACTACTAACTTTATAATTGGACTAATACTTTTATTAATAACGATGATTACTTGTTTTGCAATAAAACAAAAATATTTTGCTTTTTTAATATTAATCTTATGTCTCCCAGACCTTATTGGAAAAATATTTACTGGTGGAGATCATACAAGCTATAACTTCGTATTAATTGCTAGTATCGGTACTATAATTATTCTCTGGAGTGTTAGTATTTATATATTCTTTAAATATTGGCGTGAGAAAAAAGAAGAAAGTCATTAATCTATATAAAAATAGCTACTAGATACCTATATTAGGTTATCTAGTAGCTATTTCTTTTAATAAGCGTTAAATCTTAAACATTTATTTTTATATTAGTCTTCTAAAGCGAATTCTAAACTTGTTTGGAATTTCACATCTTTACCAACCATTACGCCACCTGTTTCAAGTTTTTGGTTAAATGTCATTCCATATTTTTCACGATTGATTGTACCATTTACAATAAATCCTGCAGTTTGTGCACCATTTAATGGGTTTTTGCTTGTACCTTCATAAGAAGCATCAAATGTTTCTTCTTGAGTTACATCTTTAATTGTTAAATTACCAGTTACAGATTTTTCGTCTACTGAAGTAATTTCAAATTTAATATCTGGATAGTTTTCAGTATCAAAGAAATCTCCAGTACGTAAGTGACCATCACGGTCTGCTACGTTTGTATCAACCGATTCTGCTTTAATTACGGCTGTACCTTTAAGTGAACTTAAATCATTGATGTCACCTTCTAAGTTTACATCGAAATCTTTAAATTTACCTTTAACGTTAGAAATCATTAAGTGCTTAATTGAAAATTCTACTACTGAATGTGCTGGGTCAAAATTAAATGTTGTCATAAAAAACATACCTCCAAAGTATTATTAGTTTTAGTTGATACATTTAGTATACCAGATATATTTATTATATCAAGTGAAAAGTCTGAACTTTTCATCTCCTTTAATTTCATTCCCTTAATTCACTTTTTTATTCATTTTAAATTTAAAAAGTAAATTAATTTACAGTAACTAGAATAGTTAATGCGCTAACATCTCTGCTTTAATTTCTTTACTATTTAATGCTTTAGGATAATATGTCGGCCAATTATCTAATTCTTTCATCACTTTTTCTTTATCATTACCTATAAAGATATGATAGTGATGTGCTTTCTTAGGTGCAATATTATGGTCACTAAATTGAACATACTTAGGTAACTCTTTATCTTCATTACCTACTAATTTAAATGTATATCTTACGCCTCTGTTGCCTTTTTCATATTTCAAAATATCTTTGCCATCATACTTATATTTACCTGTCGCTTTTTTACCGTTCTTTTCAAACGTAATTGAGTCGCTTGTGATATTGATATTATCTATATCTGTTTTATAACCCTTTTCGTAATATGCTTTATATTCTTTTGCTGTCATTGCATCATCTTCTTCAGCTTTATGCTTCATCACATCATCTAATGATCCATCTTTCAAATATGGATAAACTGATTGCCAATCACCTTTATAATCAGCTAATGGTCTATCTTTAACTTGATCATCTTTAAAGTAACCCTCTGAAATAGCTTTTTCATGTTTGCCTTGCTGTTTGTCATCGTTTACTTTGATATCGTTATTTAAAGCTTTATCAATATTTTCTATATTTTTATTCATAAGGGATTGATAGGTTAAATCCTCATCCTGCTGTTGTTCTTTATTAAGTGATTCCATATTATAAAATTTTAATGGTTCAGCCTTTGTTTCTTTACGAATTGTATCTGTAACTTTATTTGAGACATTATCTTCATATAAAATATATTTTGCACCTGAATCATTAATTTCGTTAACTACTTCTGTTAAAGCTTTTTGAGATGGGTCTTCTGCATTCATGTTTTGAACACCTTTTTGTACAAAACCATATCTTTCAGATAAATAACCTATTGATTCATGAGAAATAAACACAGCATTACCTTGTTTATCTTTCGTAACATCTTTCATTTTGTTATCTATTTTTTTTAGTTCTTTGTCTAGTTTTTTATAATTTTCTTCATAATCATTTTTGTGTTTTGGATCTTTTTTAATTAATTCATCTTTGATTTCTTTGGCGAAAGTTTGATTAAATTTAGGATCTAACCAAACATGCGGGTCATATCCTCCATGATGATGTCCCTCGTGCTCATGTTCGTGCTCATGTGTATCTTCTTCGTCGTGGCTATGTTGATCTGTAAGTAACTGGGACTTGTCTAATTTATCTTCTAGCGATAATTTTTTATCGTCCTCTTTTATCGTTGAAGCCACTTTTTTAGCAACAGGGTCTAGGTTGTCCCCTGTGTATAAAAACAAATCTGATTTACTCGCATTAATTATGTCTTTTTGAGTTGGTTCATAGCTATGTAAGTCTGTGCCTGCTGGATAAATTGATTCTACTGAAACATGTTCTCCTCCAATCTCTTTAGCAAATGATTTTAATGGAAAAACTGTTGTATTAATTTTTATTTTATCTTTGTCACCTTCACTTCCTGTTTCATTCGTATCAGCTTTGCCACATCCTGCTATGACAATTGCAAATGTAATGACCAAAGATATTATGTATAGTGTTTTTTCATTCTACATCCTCCTTCAAATAGTAACGCTTACGATTTAAAATTATAAACTCCCTCCGAATAAAGCGCAACACTAAATAATAATGATTACGATTTATTTTTGGATAAAAGAAAAGCCTAAAGCACATTGTTATTACAATTTTGTACTTTAGACCATTTACTTACTTATTTTTTCTATTAATTTTTTATAATTATCGTAATCATAAGGATCTTCTACTTTTTCTCCACCAATATAAACTGTAGGCGCTGTATCAATATTTTTGTCTTCAGCTTGTTTTTGATCTTTCTTAGCTGCTTTCCATGATTTACTATCTTCAGTTTTATAATCTTTTTTAATTTTTTCTTTTTGGTTATTGTCGATACTTAATTTATCAATTTGTTTATCTACCAGTGACTCAGTTATCCATTCTTTTTCAGCATCGCCTTGCTGTTCAAACATTAATTTTTGAAAATCTAAATATTGTTTTGGTGCAATTTGTTGTACTGCATGACCGGCTCTCGATCCAATAATTGAATCATCACCAAGAAAAGCCATATTCACAAATTGGTAATCTACTTTATCTTTGTCTATATAATCTTTTTTAAGTTTAGGCATAATATTACTTTCTACTTTTTTACAATAAGAACATTTAAAATCACCGTATTCTATAATTTTAATTTTCCCATTGGCACTTTGCTTGTCATCTTTATGTGCATCCTCATCACTTGAACAAGCAGTTATTAATAACATAGTAGCTATCAAACCTAAACATAGCCATAATTTTTTCATATGCTTTCCAAAACACCTCAATTTTAGATATCAGTAAATAAAATTATTCTTTAATATCCATATTTTCTTCTTTATAATCAGGTTCATGTTTGTGTGTATATGCTTTCGAATTAAAATCTTTTAAATGTTTTGCTTTGTCGTCTTCAAATTTATAAGTATAATAATGTACCTCTTCGTCTTCTTTAAAAGGCTTATAAGCAAGCATGACATATTTACCTTTTTCATAAACGTATATATTCGCATTTTTTTTGTCGAATTTTTCTTCAAGATCACCTTTTTGTTTTTCAGATAAGTTTTCTTGATATGTTTGTTGTTTATTTACTGCTTTATCTATTTTATCAGCATACTTTCCACTACTACAGCCTGCTACAATAATCGTCGATATAGCGATCATGATCAATAATTTTTTCATTATTTGGCACACTCCTAAATCCAGTTTAACTACTCATGAATCACCTTTAAAATATACTTCTTCCATAAATATTATCATACAATGAATAACTTAAATGTTCTAGAGTGATTTTAAATTCATTCTTTTTAAATTTTTGATTTTTTACGAATAAAAATTCGGCTCGACAATTTATGTCAGCCGAATTTATTGTTAATCTGTTAAGCGTATTTTAATTGCTAATGCACCATAATTTAATTCGTCAGTTTGCGAATATATTTGATATATGGCTGCTAATTTTTGAGAAAGCTGTTCTTCCTCTTTAGCACCAATTTCTTGATTTGTATATTGATTAATCAACGCTTGAAATGAAGGAAAATCCACTGTTTCTGTGACGACTACGTTGATTTGTTCATCCGTCTCGAGATTTGTGAAAATAATGGTATCTCCATTTTGTACTTCTTGCCTTTTTTCATCATTTAATCTTACTTCAATTGTTTTCGTCCCATTTTTAACTAAATGAAATGGTTCATTATTTAATTTCATCGAATGTTCTATGATACATACACTCCATTCTTGTATTTATGAGGTTATTTATGTTTAAAAATATCACAATTACAAATCTAATTACAGTGTTGTCTATAGTGCTTCGTATGATTAATCTATTATAATTCTTTTTGTTCTGCGCGTATTTTACGCTGACTTTTCAGCATAAACACACTGAGTAAACTGATAATAGAAATAATAACAGCAAACCAAAATGCTCCATGATAGCCACTTAATAAAGCTTCATGTTGTATTTGAGCTGCCATCTCTTGTTTTCCAATACCCTTATAATTACTCATATCAGGTGTGAAGTTTTTAGAAACTTGAGTCATCACAGTAATTAAACCAGCTGTACCAATAGAAGCTGAAATTTGTTGTACTGTATTCGTCATTGATGAACCATGTGCATTCATCTCATGTGATAATTGATTCATTGTATGTGTCATTAATGGCATCAATCCTAGTGCAATACCTATCATACGAATTGCATATACCGTTGCAAGAATTGCTGATGAAGTATGTTCATCCATGATTACAAAGTAAGAAGTCGTTACTACCACAATGGACATACCAATTAATGCTAATATTTTAGCACCATACTTCTCATATAAAAATCCTGAAGCTACTGACATTATCCCCATTACAATAGCGCCAGGTAATAATATAAGCCCAGATTGAAGTGCTGAGTCTTTCATTATATTTTGAACGAACATTGGTAATATTGTTTCAGATCCAATCATTGATATCATTGTAAATGCCATAATTATAATACCTATAGCAAATTGACTGTTTTTGAACACTGAAAAGTCTAGTAATGGCGTTTTTAATTTTGTTTGGCGAACAATGAAAGTTATTACTAAGATCAATCCGCCTATTACAGTTGTTAAAACTACTGGGTCACTCCAACCATCACGTGAAATCGAACTTGTACCATAGAGTAAACCACCAAATCCTAGTATGGATAATATGATGGAGAATACGTCAACTGGCACTTTTTTATTCGTGCCCACGTTTTTCACAAACTTAAGTGCCCCGATGAATGTTAATGCTGCGATTGGTGCAACAACAAAGAAAAGTGAACGCCAATCGAAGTATTCAACAAGTACACCCGATAACGTTGGCCCTATGGCTGGTGCTAAACCAATAACCAAACCAAAGGTCCCCATATACTTACCACGTTCATGAGGTTCAAAGATGTCTAATATTGTAGTCATCATAAGTGGTAACATAATTCCAGATCCTAATGCTTGAACAATTCTTCCACCTAAAAGAATTGAAAAGTTAGGGCTAAATCCTGCAATAATTGTACCTATAAAGAATATAAATATTGCTGTTAAAAATACTTTCCTAGTTGAAAATCGTTGAATCACCATTGCTGATAATGGGACAACTACCCCATTAGTCAATAGAAAGGCTGTTGTGAGCCATTGCACTTGTGTGTAATCTATTTGAAAATCTTTCATTATACTTGGTAATGCTGTTGTTAATAACGTTTCATTTAAAAGTCCGAAGAAACCGCCAAGCAACATCATTAATATCATTAATATTTTGGTTTTTTGATTCATATTTGTCTCCTGTATTCTCTTTAATTTATCTACCTTAAAATAGCTACATTTAAGCATTATACATATATCTCATTAACATAGCATTAAAAAGAGGTCAAATCATCATAATTATTTTTTTATGATGGAAACACTTTTCAAATCGTAACAATTACTATTTACAAAGTGTTTATGATACTTCATAATACACATAGATAAAGGAGGTCATATTTTATGAAATTAGATGTACAAACAGCACGTCGTAACCTAAATAGCCCCAACATAAAAACACGAAAACGTGCGCGTAAAATCATTCAGCAACATAAGCGCAATAAATAATATATCTACTTAAATACTATAATTCAAAATTATAATGACAGCTTAATTCCCTCCAGAATGAGGTTTGTCAATTTCTATTAAAATATGCAGATTATCTACATATTTTAAATACCATATGACTAAGTGATAAAGATGCATAGGAGTGGGACAGAAATCTAATTTTTCTAATGACATTTCGTCGTATGAGCCCAGGCTCTACATAGCTGACTAGAAAATGGAATACAAGCGCTGAAGCTCTTACATAAGAACTACTTGTCTTTATAAATGAAGTAGTAATTCTTTAAAATCTAGATATGACTGTATTTTCAATTCAGTTAGCCACTGCTAATATAAAAATTGAGGCTGAGACATGTGACATGTCTCAGCCTTTTACTTTTTCTTCAAGATAGTTTGTATTCATAAAAATAATATAATTAAAGTATATTATTGCCCTTCTTTTTTTGGTAAAATAGTGTTGTACACCAATAATTTTATTTGGAAGGAGAATTTTATGCAGCTTTTAACTTTAGCAAATATTAATAAAAGAATTAAGAAGCAACAAATTTTAAAAGACATATCATTCACTCTTAAGCAGGGAGAAGTCGTAGGTTTAGTCGGTGCTAATGGAGCTGGGAAAACAACGTTAATGAAAGTTATTTTAGGGCTTTCTAATTATCAATCCGGTTCGCTTAAACTACATGGATCTATGAATAATAAGCATATCGGCGCTTTAATTGAAAACCCTGGAGTGTACCCTTTCCTTACCGGTTACGAAAACATGAACTTAATTAATGAAGATAAAGACAAAGAAAATATGGAACAAATTATAAAAAATTTAGAAATGACTCCGTTTATAAATAAAAAAGCAAAAGCATATTCTTTAGGAATGAAACAGAAATTAGGTATCGTACTTTCGCTTTTAAACCAACCTCAACTCGTTATTTTAGATGAGCCTATGAACGGATTAGATCCAAAAGCAGTGAGAAATGTGAGAGAAACTATTTTAAGACTCAAAGCACAAGGTGTTTCATTCCTCATATCAAGTCATATGTTAAGTGAACTCGTTAAAGTTACTGACTCGATTTTAATTATTGATAATGGGGCTATCGTTAAAGAAACAACAATGGAAGAACTCAATAATTCGAATGAAAGTGATTTGGAAAATGTATTGCTTAATATCATCGATCATAAGGAGGAGAGAAAATAATGGGAACATTGGTAAACCAAGAATTATATAAAATTTTCAAAAAGAAATCATCAATTATTATACCAATAATTATTTTTATTATCATGATTGGCTTAGCTATTTTAAGCAAAAACTATTCGAATGTAATTGAGTCGAAGTTGCTACTGGAACAAGGTTATAGTGGCTTTTCTTGGATTATCTTTTTAATGATAATTCAAGCGAGTACAATTATTACTATGGAATTCCATTACGGTACAATTAAAAATTTACTTTATAGAAATTACACAAGAACAAGTATTATTTTAAGTAAGTTTATTGCCTTGTTCATCTACTCTCTAATTGTATTTGTACTTTGTATTCTAATTAGTTTACTACTTAACCTTATATTTTTCTCTGACATCGATATTTTAAAACACTCAGGAGAACAATTATCTCCATTACAAAGTTTATTATTAACATCATTAGCAACTTATGTAGGTATGTGGCTCATTTTGAGTTTAACGTTGTTACTTTCTTGTATACTTAAAAGTCCGGGCGTCTCAATTGCTGTCGGTATTGTTTTCTATTTTGCTACTTCGATACTCGCTGGTATTTTATTTATGGCTATTGAGCAATGGGAATGGCTTAAATGGAACCCTATTAATATGTTGAATCTAAGTGTCCAAATTCTCGATAATGATATATACAAAAAAATGACAAAATTAGAATTACACGAATTATTTATTGGAAATATTGCATATATCGTAGTTTTCTTAATATTAGTAGTTTTAGTCTTTAGAAAAAAGAACGTTTAATTTTTAATCCTAAGATAAGTTATTAGAATCAGATACGCATGCATAAGACGTGTTCTAGATAAATAAGCAATCATAAAATTAAAATGTATCTTATATTTGAAATCATAATTTTTAAAAGTTTATAGAAATTTACCAAACAAGGTCAAAAACTTTATCGACAATATATAACAGCCCTGAATTCATAAAACTCAGGGCTGTTATATATTTTATCCAGTTTATTACTTATCTTTCATTATAAATAATATTTATCCGTCACTTTTAAATCATCTGTTAATTCATAAATAAGAGGTGCGCCTGTTTTTATTTCATAATTAACAATAGCTTCGTCAGGTACATCCTCTAAATACTTAATTAGTGCGCGTAATGAATTACCATGAGCAGAAACTAACACTGTTTTATCATCTAATAACTGTTGAGAAATTTGATCATTCCAATATGGTATAACTCTGACCAAGGTATCTTTTAAACTTTCAGATTCTGGCATAACTCTTCTATCTATAAGTTCATATTTTCTATCATTTAAGTAACTATTTCGTTGTTCTTCATTTTGTTTTGGTGGTGGCGTATCATATGATCGTCTCCAAATATGAACCTGGTCTTCACCAAATTCTTCTCGGGCATCATTTTTATTTAAACCTTGCAATCCGCCATAATGACGTTCATTTAATCTCCAAGATTTTATAATTGGTATAAATAACTGATCAGATTCATTTAACAAATGATATGTTGTTTTAATAGCTCTTTTTAACAGAGACGTATAAACAATATCAATTTCTAAACCTTTATCTTTTATTTTTTTACCCGAGGTGATTGCTTCATTTTTCCCCTGTTCAGATAAGTCTACATCTGCCCATCCTGTAAATAAGTTTTCAGCATTCCACAAGCTTTGCCCATGTCTACATAAAATTAATTTTGGCATAATATTTCCTTCTTTCCATTAAGTAAAATATGATTTTATACGATATTTACAGGAATGTTACAGCAATAATACTGATTGTTTATAGTTGCAAAGCTGGCCATTCACCTATTCCTGCACTAACTATCGCATTTCTATATTAAAATTATAACAATTTACACTTTATTTTGAAATGATTGTATTCATTTATTCATAAAAGATACTTTCTTTTTATTTTTCTGTAACCTACTCACCATTTTTTGATGTTACAGTTATAAACGTTGAATTAAGAAAACAGTAAATAACTATTATTCATTAAATTTTTAAGTATTTAAATGTAAAAACATAACCTGTGATATTTAACATTGTATACAGGTAAATCAATTAGGAGGATTTTAAAAAATGAAAAAATTATTATTAGCATCTTTCGCATCGATTACTATTGCAGCAACTGGTTTAGGAGTGAGTTCAAGCGTATCAACAGCAGACGCAGCTGAGACGTCAACACAACAAACTACGCAAGCTAACAATGATGTATACAGTGAATTTATAGAAGCAGGCGGTACTAAAGCACTATGGGATAATATTGTAATGCCTGAATCAAGTGGGGACCCTGAAGCAGTAAACGAATTGGGCTATAAAGGTTTAGGACAAACTAAAGAAGCTTGGGGCACTGGCACAGTTGAAGAACAAACTAAAGGTATGATTAACTATGCTGAGGACCGTTACGGTTCAATAGAAGCAGCAATCGATTTCCGTCTAGCTAATGGCTGGTGGTAATTAATGCTAGCTATTTAAGTACTACGTGTAAGAATAGCTTGTTGTAAAATAACGTAAAAAGGGACCTGGAATTACTTTCAGGTCCCTTTTTTATGTTATTAACTCATTTATTTATCAAACAACTACAACGTTCACTAACTTTTTACTCGCAACTATACCACAAGCCGAAGACTACTATATTAGGTTGTACCCTAAGCAAGCGTGTATGGAATTTATATATACGAAAAAATTGGAACAAAAAACTGTCAACAATTGAACTGCACCCAGTCAAGTAGACAACTAAATATGATTTAGTTTCAATTATTGTATAGATGCTGGTTCGGGATGTACATAAACTGAAGAAATACCCTTTTCATGCATATGTTGTTCTACTTTATCACAGATATGGTGTGCATCTTCTAAAGATAAATCCGATTCAACGACAATAGTTACATCTACAAAGATACTACTGCCATGGTATCGACCTTTAATATTTTGCACATCAATCACATCTTCTATTTCTAAAACGTAATTTTTGTAAGCTTCTAATTCTTGTTCATTAAACCCATCACTTAGTGTAAAGATTGATTCTTTAAATATTCTAAAACCAGTGTATATAATAAGTAAACCTAAAATCGTTGCGAGTACTGTATCAAGGATTGGCAAACCAAATTGTGTAAAAATTAAGCCTACAGCTGTTCCGATACTAACTAACGCATCTGACAAATTATCCTTTGCCGCTGAATTTAGCGAACTACTATTCGTACGTTTAGCTAACTTTTGATTAATGTAAAATACTATCAACATTATGATGCCACTTATCACACTGACATATATTGTAATTACATTAGGTGCATGGTGATCCTTAGAAAAAATCTCAGGAACACTTTCTATCACAACTTGTATACCTACAAACATTATAATAAACGAAACGAGTAACGTTGAAATATTCTCTGATTTTAAGTGTCCATAAGGATGGTTTTTATCTGCAGGTTTAATAGAAATTTTCAGTCCTATAATAACCGCTAACGAGACTACAATATCAGTCATATTGTTTAAACTATCTGCTCTAACTGCTGCTGAATCATACATAGAGCCAACAATAAATTTGGCAATTGAAAGAACGATATATACAATTAAACTTAAATAAGCGCCTTTTTGCGCTGTTTTCAAATTTTCATTTTGTGTCATGTCTGATGTCCACCTTAATTAATATAGAACATTTATTATGACCTATCCCAAGCATATTTACAACAATTTTTATTCAAAAATTATTTAATATAAATAGTAAAATTATTTTTTTAGCCTTTCCTAAATAAAGTTGTTAAATTGTACAAAAAGTAAAGTTATCACTGTTCTAACTTTATTTTTAAGTCCTTAAAAAATCAGTCTTTAAGTATATATTTTGATAAAACGAAAGTAATAGGTATCGTTATAATTAGCCCTGCAAACGGTGCTATTACTGAAGAAATATGAAGCCACTGTACGAATATATACAATAACAATGTCTGCATGCCCATATTCACAACCTGTGTTAATGGAAATTGAATAAATTTACGCCATGTGGGTTTTACTTTATATACAAAATGGCAGTTTAAATAATATGAAATTATAAAACTAACCATAAACCCACTTACATGACTGACTAAGTAATTTAAATCTATTAATTTTAATAAGATAAGGTAGACGATGTAGTAATTTAATGTATTAATGCCACCAACAATGATGAACTTTATAATTTCATAGTGGGTTTTATTTAAATTCATGAACTTACTCCTTTGATTCATATTTATAATTATTTCGCACGTTCTGTTTGTTTTTTAGTATGTAAATTATCATTGCATTTCTAAATTCATATGGGATAATTACTTAGTTACAGAATAATTAAACTTGTATGTAATAATGCATTAGAGAGAAATTTAAAGGAGCACTTAACATGGACAAAACTTCAAATCGCCAACTACCGCTAATTGTTATTATTGTGTTGGGTATTATGACTACTTTTGGTCCTTTAACAATAGATATGTACGTTCCATCATTACCAAGTGTACAAAGTGATTTTAATACAACCGCTTCTCAAGCGCAACTTACACTGTCTTTCGCTATGATAGGACTTGCAATAGGACAATTTATCTTTGGACCTTTGTCAGATGCATATGGACGTAAAAAGATTGCATTAATCATTATCATATTATATGCAATTGCTTCATTTATTGCAGTATTCGCAAACGCTATGTCTACCTTATTAACAATTCGTTTGATACAAGGTTTGACTGGTGGCGGAGCCATCGTCATAGCTAAGGCCTCTATAGGGGATTTACATAAAGGAAAAGCCTTAGCCAAAGGTCTAGCTTCACTTCTTGTCGTGAATGGGATTATTACTATTATCGCTCCACTGATCGGTGGTTATGCCTTAAGTGTCTCAAACTGGCAAGCTATTTTCTTTATTTTAACAATTGTTAGTATGATCATATTCTTTTTCGCCCTTTTCAAAATGGAAGAAACAAGAACAGCTAATCTTTCAAAACTTAACTTCGGCACCATTTTTAAAGACTTTGGTTATTTGTTGAAAAAACCAGCTTTTGTTATTCCTATGTTGCTGCAAGGACTGACATATGTGATGTTATTCAGTTTTTCATCTGCAGCCCCTTTTATTACACAAAAAATTTATGATATGACCCCCCAACAATTTAGTGTGCTATTTGCAATTAATGGTATCGGGTTAATTATCATGAGTCAGCTCACTGCTATTTTAGTTAGCTATATAAATCGCTATGTATTACTGATTGCACTAACAATGATACAAATTGCAGGCGTCGTATTAATTTGTATCACACTCATATTACACTTACCGACCTGGGTTTTAGTCATCGCATTCTTCTTAAATGTTTGCCCAGTAACAGGGATTGGCCCGCTAAGCTTTACATTAGCGATGGAATCACGTACAGGCGGTAGTGGCAACGCCTCTAGTTTACTCGGTCTTTTCCAATTTATTCTAGGTGGTGTGATATCACCCTTAGTTGGTTTACAAGGCGGATATAGTGTCATGCCATATTTAACGATTTTAGTTATTACTACGGTGCTAATTATTTCATTAGAACTTGGCTTAAAATTCACTACCAGAAGAAGCGTATTGAACAAATAGTCTATATAAAACAGGTGGGGCACCAGTCCTATTATTAAAGGGAGCTTCCAAATTTTTTGGAGGCTCCCTTTAATTTTGTGTTACTATGATTTATCTAAACGATAGGAAGCCATATTTCTGTAATATATTCTTCTGATCTTATGGGTCCTTCTTTATACAACTCAAAAAATGGAGCATCGCGAAATTCATAATCTAATGTAGGTAAAATATGTCTATTTATCTTTTCCATACCCTTTTTAATAGACTCAGGTACTGGCCCTTTAGCATCAAAGACAATATATCTACCCTCAGATAATTCTGTTCGCTGCCATTGCGCTTCATCCATATCATTGGTAACACCAATGAGGCAATGGACTTCACCATTAGCATGAGGTTTATAAACAGCCAATAGCCCTTGCAATTGATTATTACCTAGTGGCATTAATTCCTGTTTCTTCCCTTTATCATCAAAATCCATCCAGAAATTAAATATATCTTCTTGCGCTTTTTGGCCAGTCGTATACTCCTTTTTGACACCTAAAACTGAAGTCCGTGATAGCGTCTCTAATCTGTATTCCATACACATCCACCCCTTTTTGTTATTATAACCAAAATGCATATGCGATTTCTATCGTGAACTATTATATAGATATTCAGGCATCTTAATATGCATCTTCAAATAATGGTTATATAATAAAATAAATTTCAAAACAAGTCCCTTTTTACAAATTAAGTAAGGAGCCGTAGCATGAGTCGAAAAATTTTATCTGTAAAACCAATTAGTCAGCTTTTTCCTATTCCAATGATTATGGGATGTGAAGGCGTATCCGCTGCCATGATACTACAATTTAATGAACACGCTATTCCAGCTACTCAAATTATGAAACATTGGCCTAGACATGCAAATAATCCTCATAAAGGTTATGTGGGTAATTATCTATGGATTAAATGGGGTCATCATCAAACAATATTCCCGACTGCTTTAGTTCCGTATTTAAAACAATACGATGCACATATCAATGACAGTACTGGGCAATCTTTAAATGCGCTATGTAGCATAATCGATCAAGGCCAACCAGTGGTGATTTATCACACTGTGCTAGGACAGCGTCCTGCGAAACGTACATTTAAATTAGATAACCATCCAACTCAGTTAGTGTCCAACATTCATGTAACTGTACTTATTGGTTATGACGAACATCATTATTATTATATTGATCCACTATGGTCACATTTAGGTAAAATAATACTTGTTCCTGCAATCATACCGAATAAATTTCAAATTATTAAAATTAAAAAAGCTAAATTAGAACAAAGTTATAATGCGCCTGGCCGCATGAGTTTTTATATTCACCCATCATAATGTTGTCGAAATAAAAATGGGGCGAGGTAGAAATATAATTTAATTTCTTGTTCTCGCCCCTACAAGGTTACTAAAAAATTGAAATACTATATAATGCATGATTGATTTCTTGTTCTATATCAGGTGAACGCCATTCTCTTTGATAACCTAGACATGGACAAATGTATGTGACACCGCGTTCTTCAAATGCATTTCTAAAATGGACATGCCCCATGATGCTATAGCGAATATCATATTGTTGGTATAAAGTATCAAAATCTGATGTTCCTATAAACGCATTAAAATAATCAAATATACGATGTGGCATTGGAACTGCAAATTTCGGGTGCGTTACGATATGTGTCATAAGTATCACTTTTTTGTGTTTAACTTTTTCAATATCCTTTGCCGTTTGTTTGGCTGCAATGCGAGATAGTTTTCTATCTTCCATAGGCCAATCAATTTTCACTTTATCTTGCCATGTTGCACCGTAATATTTTCTACGAGCAATTCGCTCTATTGAAAATTTAGGATCCGCGTACGTATAATCATACCAACCTGTGTTACCGACAATGGCCCACTCATCATTGATGTCATAAGGTTTACCAATTAAGCACGTCTCCATCGACATATAAAAATCTAAAATCTCGGATGATGTAGCACCTGTATCTGTTGCCCAAAAATCATGGTTGCCCGGAATAAATAACACTTTTATTTGCGTCGTACTTTCAATGTGCTCAATAAATTGTTGCGTTAAGTTATAATTATTAGAGATGTCCCCTGCAATAAGCAACAATTCTATGTCACGCTGATTTATCACTTTAATTAATACTTGTTGGTAGTCTTCGGGTGTCAGTGTCTTATGTCTATCTACATGCAAATCTGAAATCATACCTATTTTCATTTTTATCACATTCCTCTATTTCATAACACTATCATTATTACATATTCTCTTATAGTTCATTAAGTAATCCGCACATTTTTGAGTTGTGCTAACTAATAAAATGAATATTAACCGATAATACAACACCATCCCGTAATATATTTATTTTACATTACTATTAAAAGTGTAAACATTTCTTTTTAAAAATAAATGATGCTATAATAATATCAATTTAGTATATAAAGGAGGACATTCTATGGAGTTTACGATTAGAGC
Organism: Staphylococcus caseorum; assembly: GCF_049943195.1. Taxonomy (NCBI): domain Bacteria; kingdom Bacillati; phylum Bacillota; class Bacilli; order Caryophanales; family Staphylococcaceae; genus Staphylococcus; species Staphylococcus caseorum. The sequence goes on along the minus strand of NZ_JBNFUA010000001.1, from coordinate 8,597 downwards.
CTTGTCCGAAAAAGATAAGCACGGTAAAGCGATGGTACATTATGAAAGCTGGCTAGAAACATACAATGACATAGCTAAGAATGATTACTTAGAAAAGCTTGATAAAGAACAATTTATCAAGCAGTCCTCCTTGCATGATGTACCCACATTAGTTGCTATTGTAAATAATGAAATTGTAGGTTTTATTTCCTATGGCAAAACACAAACATCTACGTATTCAGATGATTGGAGCGAAATCTTCGCATTATATTTATTAGAAGAATATCAACGTCATATGATTGGCTTTGCATTAACTCAACGTGCATTAGAATTATCTTATCCAGATAATGTAATGCTATGGGTCGTAGAAGAAAATGACAATGCCATCCATTTCTATGAACAGATCGGTTTCAAACGAACACCTGAAAAAAAACCTACCTATTTTGGAAAAACGTATAACGAAATAAGAATGAATTTCACAAGAACTGAACACGATCATTAATACCAACATAAAAAATAAGAGGCTGGGACATATCACATGTCTTAGCCTCAGTTTTTTATATTGGCAGTGGCTGACTGAATTGAAAATGCGCTTATACCAAGCTTTTAAAGAACTACTACTTCATTTATGAAGACAAGTAGTTCTTATGCAAGCGCTGAAGCGCTTGTATTCCATTTTACAGTAGCTGTGCCGGGCTGGGTTCATACGACGAAATTTTATTAGAAAAATTAGATTTCTGTCCCACTCCCTTATTTTTTATAGTGTACATCTTTTAATGTGTTTCTCCTAATACCACTTTGATATCTTTGTCTGATTCAACGACCGCTTCAAGCGCGGCTTTTAAACCTTTAGCAATCGTTTGAATAGACATCGATGGCTTTTCTGGCTTATCTGTAACTTGTTCAGGTATAAATGGCACATGGATAAAACCAAATTTAATATTTGGAAACTGCGTTGCCTGTAAGTAACCAAGTTGATATAAAATATGATTACATACAAATGTGCCAGCAGTATTTGATAAGCGTGCAGGTACACCTTGTGATTTTATTGCCTCTGTCATACGTTTAACCGGTAAATTAGAAAAATAAGCAGATGCTCCAGTTGTTTGAATCGCTTCATCAATTGGTTGATTCCCTTCATTATCTGGAATACGCGCATCATCTATATTAATTCCAACTCGTTCTGGAGTTAATTCAAACCTGCCCCCTGCCTGTCCAATAGCTAAAACAATATCATATTCCTTCTGTTTTAATTGTTCTACAACGACCTCTTTACTTTTATGAAAAACAGTAGGTATTTCTAATTTATCTATCTTATGACCTTCAATTTCATCTGGCAATAGTTTGACAGCTTCTAGAGCAGGATTAATTGTTTCTCCACCAAAAGGGTCAAATCCCGTCACTAATATATTCATCGTCTAATAGCCTCCTTTATTTTAATTGATTAACTCTACAGTAATCATGATTTAAAAAGCCCAAAAATACATTAAACCAATGTGTACAAAAATTAATATAAACGCGATAGGTGCTTGTGCTTTAATAACACCAAATTCATCTTTCATTTCTAATAATGCTACTGGCAATGTATTAAAGTTTGCTGCCATAGGTGTTAACAACGTTCCACAAAATCCACCTGTCATTGCTAAAGCACCAGCTATAACAGGATCTCCACCTTGCGCTATAACAAATGGAATACCAATACTTGCTGTGATAACAGTAAATGCTGCAAAAGCGTTGCCCATTAGCATCGTAAATAATACCATGCCTAATATATATGCTGTAGCTCCTAATAAATGATTGCCTTCTGGTAAGAATGAAGATATCCCTTTAGAAATAACATCTCCAACACCACTCACAGTAAATAGCACACCTAAAGCTGCTAAAAACTGAGGTAATATACCTACAGTGCCAATCTGTTGTGTTAATCTGTCGCTATCATAGAGCACATATTTGCCATTAGGTTTAATTACAACATAAGCTGCTATTAAACCTAAAACAGAGGATATACCTAAACCAATTGCCCCACCTAAGGGCGTCCAATTTGATACTGCAATGGCAGCCACAGCTAGTATAATAGCTGGAATAAATAATTTATTACCATATTTTTTTGCACCTTTATCCCCTGTTGCTTCATCGACATCAATGATATTTTTGATTATTACTTGTTTAAATAATGTTAATCCACCCATTACTAAAATAAATATACCGTTTATTACATTTGGTATATAAGGCCCTATGATAAAAGTCGCTGCTAGCAAAATCCAAAATAGTGCTGTTCCATACTTTTTCTGATGTGACGAAGCTTTTAATACACGATACGCTGTATAAAGTAATTGTAAACCTATCAATATGTAAAAAAGCTCTAAAATATTATTCAATGTGTTTTCAGTCATTTTTATTCACCTGCTTCGTGCCATACTTTTTATCTAAATACTTATCAAACCTTATATTATTAACCCATACGATAATGAAAACGATAATTGCAATTGGTAATGATGCTAACACAAGATCTACTGCATCTACTTTAATGTCTAATGACTGAAACGTGCCAACCATAAGTAACACACCTGCCGCACCAACAAATAAATTTTGTCCAAAGAAATTACCATAATTTTCCATTGCAGACGCTTGTGCTTTTATCTTCTCGATATCCGTTGCATCGACCTCTTCATCTTTTAAGTTATAACGTGTTTTTAATGCACCTTGTACCATAGGATTAATAAGTGGTCTGACAAATTGTGGATGTCCCCCTATACGAATCGACGCCACACCCGCTAGTTCTCTAATCACTAAATAAATTGTCAGCAATCGTCCACTCGTTACACGCTTTACCCTTCCTATTAAATTAGATGCTTGTTTTTTCAATCCAAATCTTTCAATTAATCCAACCATCGGTAAAGTTAAAATGAACAACGTCACCAGCCTATTATCAACAAATGCCTTCCCTAATGTATCTAGAATTGCATATAAATCTAATCCTGATACAATTCCAGTAACCACTGCGGCAATTAAAATTTCTGCAATCGTGTCGATTTTAAAGACAAATCCTAATATGATAATTAAAATACCAATTAATTTTAACCATTCCATAAAATCCCTCCTTTTTACTATAGTATAAATTTATTATTCCTAAATACAATGAATTTTCAGAAAAATTATATTGATAACTCACTTTTACTAAAATCTACAAAAAAAGAGTGGAACAAGAAATCAAATTGTGATTTCTTATTTCCACCCTTACAAGGCTAACTAGAAAAAGTTTTACTTCATAAATAAATGTTATTCACTTTAATATTGACTATCAAAAACAATTTTATAACCATTTCAATTCTGACTCAGGAACGTCACGTGAAGGCAATAGTGTCTCAACAATCAATATAATCGTACAAATTATTGATACAACATTTAAGATCATTGCAACGCTATTGATTTGTATAATATCAAATAAGATATTAACGACTATCGATAAAATAATTAAAATGAGTGCAGTAATCCTTTTTCTACCTGCATCATAAAATCTTCTTAATGTTACTGAAACCATAGGTACCATGATTGCTAAAGCAAATATACCAATAAGTGCAGATAAAATTGCTGCGACAATAAAAACGCCCGCTAAAAAGCTAATTGCGCCGATTAACGCTACGATAAAGATGCCAATGATATGAACCAATACTGGTGTCCAGAACTCTAGTCTATCTGATTTCCCTTTAAAGTCAGCATACCTCTTCCAAAAACTTTTATACGCCTCTATCATATTGTTACCACTCCATTTTCTTCTTATGGAAATACCTGTGCAATGAATATATTCACTAATATATCGCACTAACCTATACACTAACAAGCCATAGAATATAAAAATTTATTTAAGAAAATATTACAAGTTATTCTTATTCTTTTGCTGACTCAATATAAGAATTAATAATTTGTTCTAAAACAACAGGTAATTCTTCAAATGCACTTTTTTTATGCAAACGTTCACTGACTTTATGCGCGTCTTTACCTATGGGTCCACATAATAATATCGGCGCGCTAATAGTTTTTATTGCTTCAAACGGTAGTTGATATGTTTTATTAAAATTAGGCGTATTTTTTTCATAAGCAACAATTTGTTCCATATCTCCATCAAAGTTCAAATAACTACTATCACTAATACCATTAAAATAGTGAATACGTTCACTTTGACGTTGAAATTGATCGCGCAACGTTCGATGCACTAATTCGACCGTTGATTCAACACGCTTATCGTAAGACGAATTAACTGCAGGATAATATGGTGTTGCAAAAAATGTCACTACTGCTGGTGCAATATCTTTACAGGTTTGCATTAATGTATCAACGACATTGACGCTTTGTAAATGTAACTCAGCTGTTTCTTGAATTGCCTTATCAATTTTCTTAGTTATATACGCGACTCCATGTTGTTTAATGGCATATTGCTTTAATTGATCATATGTTAGCACATTAATTTTTGTATCAAATTGTCTCTCTTGCTCTTCTAATATGGAGAGCCAATCACTTTCACAGCGTTCTGTAGCGTGTACCACTGAATCGATAAATTGTCTAAACACATCATCAGGCTTATTTTTAAAAAGAAAAACATTAAATAATCCTATTGTTCTGAATGGTGTTTGGACATCGTATGCCAATTTATTATCTCTTGTATGCAGTGATACTGGAACTGGCGTTGCTTCATTTTCAAAAACTTCTTTAAATACATTGTTGTATTCAATCGCTTGAGTAATATAACTCATCATGAAGTTAGAACTCAGACCATCTAATGGGTTACCTACATGCGTTTCTTTGCCATAACATAATACGCCAGGCATAATTTTTCCAATTGACCCTGAATATATATAATGCTTTTCATCCGCACCAGCTTGTTGAAAAGTAGGTTCACTGTTTAAATGAAGTTGTATATCCAATTGATATTGTTGCTTTAACTGAGCAATTGCTTCTACTGCTTTACGCATCCCTGAAGAATTGACCTCTTCATCTGGTACTGTAACTAAAATTAAATTAATGTCCCATGCTTCAACACTGGCTAATTCAATTAATGAAAGATGCAACATTAGCCCTGCTTTCATATCCATTGTTCCTCGCCCAAATAAATAGGAGTCATTCTTTAAGTCTTCAATTGCTTCTGTATTTAAATAATGATGGTTTTGAGAAAATAATGACTTTAATTCATCTGGATTAAACGCGTTGGACTGAAAATTTCCATAATCCTCTACACCTACAGTGTCATAATGACTTATTAACACAATTGTTTTTGCTGATGTGTCCGCTTGATAAAATGCAACGACAGCTTCCTTATCATCTTCAGTTTGTGTCATTTGAATATGTTTTTTATGTTCTTGAAAATATGTAAGTTGTAACAATTGCTGCTTGACGAAGTTTGGAAATGTTAGCTCACCTTCAGAATTCGTCACCGTTTGATGATTCACTAATCTCTTCAATAAATTTAATCGATTTTCGTATGATTGCCATAGCAATTTTGTCACTTTATCCCCTCCGTTTGTAAGCGTTTCCTCAAGTATAATATGTATTGAAATTCAATAGCAATATATTTAATTAGAAAATCAATATTTTAACACTTTAACTTTTTCTCAATCGCTACGCAGTTAGTGATACTTCTTAACTCTAATATTCTATAAATTAATTAACAGTTTTCTGAAAATTAAAATTACATCTTATTATATCCTTGTAATCTGATAGGGATTGTTGTATTATTCACTTATTATCAATCTTGGAGGTTAATATTTATGACATTATATTTACTAGAAGCAAATGATTTAGCATTTGCATCAAATAAAAGCGAATTAGAAAAGAAAGCAGCTGATTTAACAACGGGCGAAGTGCCAACACTTATCGAAGTACAGGCGACAGAAGACCTTACACACGGATACTTTATCGTTGAAGCTAATGATGATACTGAAGCGAAACAATTTTTAGAAGATGCTTCAATTAATATCAACCTTGTTAAAGAAGTACGTTTAGTTGGTAAAGAATTAGAAGACGTTAAAAAAGGTGATGCTCATGTAGATTACCTAGTAACTTGGAATATTCCAGAAGGCGTTTCTATGGATCAATATTTAGCACGTAAAAAGAAAAACTCAGTACATTATGAAGAAGTACCTGAAGTACAATTCCAACGTACTTACGTATGTGAAGATATGTCAAAATGTATCTGTTTATACGATGCACCAGACGAAGATGCTGTTCGCCGTGCACGTAAAGCTGTAGATACACCTATCGATGATATCGAGAAAATATAGAAAAACTTATGACTAAAGTCATTAGTTTTTCTTAATGCAATAGCTAAAGCTATTGTAATCCTTAATTTTGCTTCTCAATGAAATTGAGATTAGTAGTTCTTATGCAATTGCTTTAGCAATTGTAATCCTTAATTCTAAAAGTGATTTTTAGTCATTAGTTTTTCTTAATGCAATAGCTTAGCTATTGTAATCCTTAATTCTGCTTCTCAATGAAATTGAGATGAGTAGTTCTTATGCACTTTTTTCAAAATAAAACATTAAAATCAATCACTTCACGGGCTATGTGTATGCATAGCCCTTTAGTGTCAGGATAAACCATACTAAAACGATAAGATTAATCGAGGTGTTGTAATGATTCACATTGACCACGTTCAACATCAATTTGGCGATAACCAAGTCATTAATGATTTTGAATTAAATATAGAAAAAAGTAACATCGTAACTTTTATAGGTAAAAGTGGTTGTGGTAAATCGACGTTATTAAATATTATTGGTGGTTTTTTAACACCAACTTCAGGTGCAGTAAATATTGATGGAAAAATTAAACAAACACCATCACCTGATTGTTTAATGATATTTCAACACCACAACTTACTTCCTTGGAAAAATATTAACGACAACATACGTATTGGTTTGTCTCAATACATAAGCAATGAAGACATCAATAAACAGTTAAAAACCGTAGATTTAAATCATAAAGGGAAATTATTTCCAGAAGAATTATCCGGTGGTATGAAGCAACGTGTTGCGCTTTGTAGAGCACAAGTACATCAACCGAATGTCATACTCATGGATGAACCCTTAGGTGCTTTAGATGCCTTTACACGTTATAAATTACAAGATCAACTTGTACGTTTAAAAGAGCGCACAAAAGCAACAATCATTTTAGTTACGCATGATATTGATGAAGCAATTTATCTTTCAGATAATATTGTGCTACTCGGTGATGGTTGTGAAATTATCAGCCAATATAATATCAAACAATCTCATCCTCGTAACCGCAATGATAGTCATTTATTAAAAGTAAGAAATGATATTATGGAAAAATTTGCTTTAAATCACCATATGGCAGAGCCAGAATATTATTTATAAGGAGTGTTAGAAATTGAAAAAATATATTGCTTTTACTTTAATACTCCTTCTTATTCTTTCAGGTTGTAGCACGAATAAAAATCAAGATAGTCAAAATGGCGACAATAAAAAGCAAACTATAAAAATAGGCTATCTTCCAATAACACATTCAGCAAATTTGATGATGACAGAAGACATTCAACAAAAATCTAAAAAATCTGGTTACAAACTCGAACTCATACGTTTTAATAATTGGCCAGACCTTATGGATGCCTTGAACAGCGGTAAAATCGATGGCGCATCTACACTGATTGAACTTGCGATGAAATCAAAACAAAAAGGTTCTAATATTAAAGCAGTCGCCTTAGGTCATCATGAGGGCAATGTGATTATGGGACAAAAAGGTAAAGAAGCTTCTGATTTTCACAATCACGGAGAATACAGTTTTGCTATCCCACATCGTTATTCAACACATTATTTATTACTAGAAGAAATGCGAAAACAAATGAACTTAAAATCTGATACCTTTAGTTATCATGAAATGGCCCCAGCAGAAATGCCTGCAGCGTTAAGCGAAGAACGAATCTCGGGTTATTCTGTCGCGGAACCATTCGGTGCACTGGGAGAAAAATTAGGTAAAGGCGATACTATAAAGCATGGTAGTGATATCGTTCCAGATGCTTATTGTTGCGCACTTGTACTTAGAAGCGATCTTATTGATCAACATCATACAGTTGCCAAAGAGTTTATGTCAGATTATAAACAAGCTGGTTATAAAATGAACAATAAAGATAAAAGTGTAGATGTCATGGCAAAAAACTTTAAGCAAGATAGAAAAGTTCTTGAACAATCAGCCGAATGGACATCATACGGCGATTTAACGATTAAAAAAGACGGTTACAGTAAAATTACAGATTTAGTAAATGATCATAAACTTTTTAAAGCACCTGCTTATAAAGATTTTGTTGATCCTACGCTATATAAGGAGGGGTAAATGAAATGACAGCTAATATAGTCAAAAAATGGACATTACCAATCATTACTTTTATTATTTTCCTATTTATATGGCAATGCGTAATTTGGATTGGAGATTACCAGCCTATTCTTTTACCGGGACCCTTACTAGTAGCAGAAAGTATATGGCAGTTCATTATTACCGGGGAAATATTTTCACACTTAGGTATTAGTTTATTTCGCTTTATTGTAGGATTTGGATTTGCAGTTATCATAGGGGTTCCTGTTGGTTTTTTATTAGGCCGTAGTAATGCATTC